>AP017424.1:0-2400000 GCA_002355495.1 Streptomyces laurentii | reverse complement strand
CGCTGACGGAGGCGGGCTATGTCGGCGAGGACGTCGAGAACATCCTGCTGAAGCTGATCCAGGCCGCCGACTACGACGTCAAGAAGGCCGAGACCGGCATCATCTACATCGACGAGATCGACAAGGTCGCCCGGAAGAGCGAAAACCCGTCGATCACGCGTGACGTCTCCGGCGAGGGCGTGCAGCAGGCCCTGCTCAAGATCCTGGAGGGCACCACCGCCTCCGTGCCGCCGCAGGGCGGACGGAAGCACCCGCACCAGGAGTTCATCCAGATCGACACGACGAACGTGCTGTTCATCGTGGGCGGCGCCTTCGCGGGCCTGGACAAGATCATCGAGTCGCGGGCCGGCGCCAAGGGCATCGGCTTCGGCGCGACCATCCGCTCCAAGCGCGAGATCGAGTCCAGCGAGGTGTTCCAGGAGGTCATGCCGGAGGACCTGGTGAAGTTCGGGATGATCCCCGAGTTCATCGGCCGTCTGCCCGTCATCACCTCGGTGCACAACCTGGACCGCGAGGCCCTGCTGAAGATCCTCGTCGAGCCGCGCAACGCGCTGGTGAAGCAGTACCAGCGGCTCTTCGAACTCGACGGTGTCGAGCTGGACTTCGACCGCCCCGCCCTGGAGGCCATCGCCGACCAGGCGATCCTGCGCGGCACCGGCGCGCGCGGCCTGCGCGCCATCATGGAGGAAGTCCTCCAGTCGGTGATGTACGAGGTCCCGTCCCGCAAGGACGTGGCCCGCGTGGTCATCACGGCCGACGTGGTCCGCGACAACGTCAACCCGACGCTGGTCCCGCGGATCGTCAAGAACGACGGACGGCACGAGAAGAGCGCGTGATTCCCGTGTGACTCCCGCGGTACGACACGAGGAAGGGGCGCCCCCGCCGGGGCGCCCCTTCCTCGTCGTCAGGTCAGGACCGGCTCACGCCTCAGGCCTTGACGCGGACTTCCTTGCGCAGCTTGGCGGTGAGGGAGGCCGCGTCCTCGGGGGAGCCACCCTTGCCCGTGAGCACGGAGCCCATGTCGAGCGGGACGACGATGCCCAGGGTGCTGTGGTCGGCCCACACGCAGAAGTTGATGGTGAACGCCGGGGTGCCCGCGGCGGGGTCGGCCTTCGACTTCGACTGCTGGCACTTGAGGACGGCGTCGCCGAGCTCGGGCGGGTTGTACGCGGTCGGCTCGCCCTGGAGCTCGCCCGTGCCGTCCTCGCTCTTGCCCTCCTTCGACTTCGTCTTGACGAAGGCGAAGATGGAGTCGACGACCTTCTCCGGGTCGTCGATCTCGCCGTAGAGGCCGTTGAAGCTGAGCATCTTCCCGGCCAGCGGGTTGGCCTCGTTCTTCACCTCGTAGTCGGCCTGGACCTCCTTGGCGTTGCGGACGCCCTCCTTCTCCGCGGCCTTCAGCGACTCCTTGTCCTCCGGCGACGAGTTGCTCTTGGTGGACTTCTTGTACTCGCCGAGCACGGTGGCCGGGGTGATCAGCTTGTGCGCGCCGTCGTCCGCGACATTGGAGCCGCCCCCGCCGCCGATCAGGAAGTACGCGCCCACGGCGAGCGCCACCACGCCGGCCGCCACGGCGATGACCACGCCCGCCTTGCTCTTCTTCGGGGCGGCCGGCGGCATGCCGTCGTAGCCGCCGGGGCCCTGCGGGGCGCCGTACGGGGGCTGCTGCGGCGCCCCGTAGGGGTTGGGCTGCTGCGGCGGCGCGGGCTGCCCGTACGGGTTCGGCTGCTGCGGCTGGCCGTACGGACCGGGCTGGGCCGGCTGGCCGTAGGGGCCGGGCTGCTGCGGCGGAACGCCCTGGGGGGCCTGGGGCGCCTGCGGGGGGTAGCCGTAACCCGGCTGCGGGGCCTGCTGCGGCTGCCCGTACGGGTTCGGCTGGCCCCGTAAGGCCCGGGCTGCTGCCCGTACGGGTTCGGCTGGCCGCCGTACGGGCCTGGCTGGTTGTTGCTCATGGACGGGTTCCCCTCACAGAATGCTTATGGCTGCCGAACATCCTCTCGGAAGTCGGCGGGGACAGGGGAAGTGGGGGCCACACCGTTACCGAAGAATCGCGTTTCAGCACCAGGGTCTGTCCGGCGGACCATGGCCGGGGCCGGGGCGTCTGGCACGGCACCTGGCTGCGTTGCCGAAATGCCCGAATAGCTCCGCTATTAAGGCACTCCGGCGCCTTGCCATGCACCGCACCAGACGCCCCGGCCTATCCGACCCTGATCCGCCGGACAGACCCTGGCCGGTGACACCTTTAAACTGGCCCGGTGACCGATAACACTCAGCAGCACACCGCAGCCACCCCCGAACTCCCGACCACGTACGCGCCGGCCGAGGTAGAGGGGGCGCTGTACGAGCGCTGGGTAGACCGCGGCTACTTCACGGCCGACGCGAAGAGTGACAAGCCGCCCTTCACCATCGTCATCCCGCCGCCGAACGTCACCGGTGCCCTGCACCTGGGCCACGCCTTCCAGGTGACGCTGATGGACGCCCTCACCCGCCGCAAGCGCATGCAGGGCTTCGAGACCCTCTGGCTGCCGGGCATGGACCACGCCGGCATCGCCACCCAGAACAAGGTCGAGCAGCAGCTCGCCGAGGAGGGCAAGTCCCGCCACGACCTGGGCCGCGAGGAGTTCGTCGAGCGCGTCTGGCAGTGGAAGGAGGAGTACGGCGGCCGGATCCTCGGCCAGCTGCGCCGCCTGGGTGCCGGTCTCGACTGGTCGCGCGAGCGCTTCACCATGGACGAGGGCCTCTCCAAGGCCGTTCAGAAGATCTTCAAGGACCTGTACGAGGACGGTCTGATCTACCGCGCCGAGCGCATCATCAACTGGTGCCCGCGCTGCCTCACCGCGATCTCCGACATCGAGGTCGAGTACCAGGACGACGCCGGTGAGCTGGTCTCCATCCGCTACGGCGAGGGCGACGACTCCCTGGTCGTCGCGACGACCAGGGCCGAGACGATGCTCGGCGACACCGCCGTCGCGGTCCACCCGGACGACGAGCGCTACCGCCACCTGGTCGGCAAGCAGATCAAGCTGCCGCTGACCGACCGCACCATCCCGGTCGTCGCGGACACCCACGTCGACCCGGAGTTCGGCACCGGCGCCGTCAAGGTGACCCCGGCGCACGACCCGAACGACTTCGCCATCGGCCAGCGTCACGACCTGCCCTCGCTCACCGTCATGGACGAGCACGGCATCATCACGGTCCACGGTCCCTTCCTCGGCCTGGACCGCTTCGAGGCCCGCTCGGCGATCGTCGGCGCGCTCAAGGAGCAGGGCCGGATCGTCGCCGAGAAGCGCCCGTACATGCACTCCGTCGGCCACTGCTCGCGTTGCAAGACCACGGTCGAGCCGCGCCTGTCGATGCAGTGGTGGGTCAAGGTCGGCCCGCTGGCGCAGGCCGCCGGCGACGCCGTCCGCGACGGCTCCGTCGAGATCCACCCGAAGGAGCTCTCCAAGCGCTACTTCGACTGGGTCGACAACATGCACGACTGGTGCATCTCGCGCCAGCTGTGGTGGGGTCACCGGATCCCGATCTGGTACGGCCCCGACGGCGAGGTCGTCTGCGTCGGACCCGACGACGAGATCCCGACGGGCGAGGGCTGGACGCAGGACCCCGACGTCCTGGACACCTGGTTCTCCTCCGGCCTGTGGCCGTTCTCCACGCTCGGCTGGCCGGAGAAGACCCCGGACCTCGCGAAGTTCTACTCCACCGACGTCCTGCTGACCGGCCACGACATCATCTTCTTCTGGGTCGCCCGGATGATGATGTTCGGCCTGTACGCGATGGACGGCGAGGTGCCGTTCAAGACCGTCGCCCTGACCGGCCTGGTCCGCGACGAGTTCGGCAAGAAGATGTCGAAGTCCAACCCGAACGCGGTCGACCCGCTGGACTGGATGGACGCGTACGGCTCCGACGCCGTCCGCTTCACCCTGGCCAAGGGCGCGAACCCGGGCGCGGACGTCCCGATCGGCGAGGACTGGGTCCAGGCGTCCCGTAACTTCGCGAACAAGATCTGGAACGCGACCCGCTTCGCGATGATGAACGGCGCCACGATCGAGGGCCCGCTGCCGGACGCCTCCGAGATGTCCGCCACGGACCGCTGGATCCTGTCCCGGCTGGGCGAGACGGTCGCGCAGGTCGACGCGTACTACGAGGACTACCAGTTCGCCAAGCTCAGCGAGGCGCTCTACCACTTCGCGTGGGACGAGGTCTTCGCCTGGTACGTCGAGCTGTCGAAGACCACGTTCTTCGCGGGCGGTGAGCAGGCCAAGGTCTCCGGCCGCGTCCTCGGCGAGGTCCTGGACGTCATGCTGCGCCTGCTGCACCCGATCGTCCCGTTCGTCACCGAGACGCTGTGGACCACCCTCACGGGCGGCGAGTCGCTGGTCATCGCCGACTGGCCGAAGGACTCGGGCTTCCGCGACAAGGCCGCCGAGGAGGAGATCGAGCTGGTCCAGCGGCTCGTCACCGAGGTCCGCCGGTTCCGCAAGGAGCAGGGCCTCCAGGACGGCCAGAAGGTCCCGGCCCGCCTGGAGCTGACCGGCACCGCGCTCGCCCCGCACGAGGCCGCCATCCGCCAGCTGCTGCGCCTCCAGCCGGAGGGCGAGGGCTTCGCCGCCACCGCCTCCCTGCCGGTCGCCGGCGCGACGGTCGCGCTCGACCTGTCCGGCACCATCGACGTGGCCGCCGAGCGCAAGCGCCTCGCGAAGGACCTCGCCGCCGCCGAGAAGGAGAAGGCGCAGGCCGAGGGCAAGCTGGGCAACGAGGCGTTCCTCGGCAAGGCCCCGGACAACGTCGTGGACAAGATCCGCACCCGCCTCGCCAAGGCGGAGGAGGACATCGCCCGCATCCAGACGCAGCTGGAGCGGCTGCCGCAGGCGTAACCCGTAAGGAAAGGGCCCCACCGCACGCGGTGGGGCCCTTTCTCATTGAGAAGCTTTCGTAGCGATCCGGGCGAAGTGCCCGATCTCACACCGATCGGGACTTCAGGGCCACGGTTTCGGGACCTTCGACCCGGGATGATGGGGGACATGCTCCCCTCGCCCGCCCCTGTCACGCTGCGCCGCTGTGTGGACCGGTGGGCCGTGTCGCCGCCCGCCATGGACGCCGTCGCCGCGCTCTTCGCCTTCGGCCTGATGGTCCTGGACGTCCCGGGCCTCGCCCGCGAGGACAACTCGCTCTCCGGTCCCACCGCGGCCCTGGCGCTCGCGGGCGGCGCGGCGACGCTGCTGCTGCGCCGCAGGGCGCCGTGGGTGCCGTTCGTGGTGGCGCTGGGCATGATGGGCTGGCTGCACGAGCTGACGATGATCCAGTTCGCGCTCTACTCCCTCGGCCGCTTCCGGGGCCGCCGGGCCGCCGCGCTGGCCACCGCCCTGTACACGGCGACCGCGTACGCGTACTTCAACCTGCCCGGCTGGCCGGACCGGCACGGCGACACCCTCAGCGACTTCCTCAGCCTGGTCGTCCCCATCGGCGTCCTCGCGGCGGGCGTCGGCATCGCCGCCTACCGTCACGACCTGGTCGCCGCCCTGGAGGTCCAGCACCGCGAGGCCGCCGTCCGGCAGGCCGTCCAGGAGGAACGCATCCAGGTCGGCCGCGATGTCCACGACCTGGTGGGCCGCGAGCTGACGCTGCTGGCCGTACGCGCCGAGGTGCTGTCCGTACGGGCCAGGGGAGAGGCGCACCAGCAGGACTTCGAGGAACTGGCCGACACCGCGCGCCGGGCCCACCGGATGCTCAACGAGACCATCGTCCGCCGCACCGACGGCGCCCCCGGCCTCGACGGCCTCGCGGCGCTCGCCGAGGAGAGCGAGCGGATGGGCAGCCCGGTCCACCTGGACGTCGCCCAGGAGGCGAAGGCCGTCTCGCCGCTCCGCCAGACGGCGGTCCACCGGGTGGTCCGCGAATGCCTCACGAACGCGACGAAGCACGCCCCGGGCCTGCCGGTCACGGTCACCATCACGGTCGACGACGCGGACCTCCGCATCGAGGTCCGCAACCCCCTCGCGACGACCCCGCCGGCCCACGCCCCGGTCTCCACGGGCACGGGCCTGGTCTCCATGGCGGAACGCGTCACCACCATGGGCGGCACCCTCGAAGCCACCCGCGCCCGCGGCGCCTACGTGGTGACGGCCACGCTCCCGGCAGGCATCCGCTAGCCGACCCGCCCGGCACCCCTCACCGGACCACCTCCGCCTTCCCCAGCACCCGCTCCAGCGCGTCGAAGTCCTCGACGCACGCCCCCGCCCCCAGCCCCACGCAGTCCAGCGGCGCCTCCGCCACGAACACCGGAATCCCCGTCGCCGACGCCAGCCGCAGGTCGAGGCCCGGCAGCAGCGCCCCGCCTCCGGTGAGCACGATCCCGTGTTCCATGACGTCCCCGGACAGTTCGGGCGGGCAGTCCTCAAGGGTGGCCCGTACGGCCGCGATGATCGCCTCCACCGGCTCGTCGAGGGCCCGGCGGATCTCGGGCACGGTCAGGTCGACGGTCTTCGGCAGCCCGCTGATCTTCTCCCGGCCCCGTACGGGCACGGTCCGCGCCTCGAACTCCTCCTCACCGGGCAGGGGCCACGCCGAGCCGATCGCGATCTTGACGTCCTCGGCGGAGCGTTCGCCGATGTACAGGGCGTGTTCCTTGCGGACCCAGTCGCCGATGGCGGCGTCGAGGCGGTCGCCGCCGACGCGCAGGGACTGGGCGGTGACGATGCCGCCGAGGGAGATGACGGCGACTTCGGTGGTGCCGCCGCCGATGTCGACGACCATGGAGCCGCGCGGGTCGGCCACGGGCAGCCCGGCTCCGATGGCGGCGGCCATGGGTTCCTCGATGAGGTGGACGGCCCGGGCGCCGGCGGCGCGCGAGGCGTGGACGATGGCGCGCCGTTCGACGGGGGTGACGCCGCTGGGGACGCAGACGACCATGCGGATGCGCGGCATCCGGCGTCCGGGGACGGCCTTGCGGACGAAGTGCCGGATCATCTGTTCCGCGGCTTCGTAGTCGCTGATGACGCCGTCCTTGAGGGGCCGGATCGCGCTGATGGAGCCGGGGGTGCGGCCGATGGTCCGCTTGGCCTCGGTGCCGACCGCGAGCGCCGCCCCGGTGCCCATGTCGACGGCCACGACGGACGGTTCGTTGAGGACGATGCCGCGGCCGCGGGCGTAGAGGAGGGTGTTGGCGGTGCCGAGATCGATGCCTATGTCCATGATCACCAATTTTGCCGCCCGGCCGCGGCGGACCGTCGGGCGAAGGTCCCGAAAGGGGTGGGTCCATGGTCCTGTCACCGGCGCTCCGTAGACTGGACGCGTGAGTGACTCGAGCGACCCGCGCGACCAGGGCGACGACGACCAGTTCGACGGCATCGTCGACGAAGCGACCGACCGTGACCCCGACCTGGCGGTGATCGAGGCCGGCAGCCGCACGCTGCGCGCGATGACCGGCCCGCCGCAGGGCGACCCGGTGCCGTCCCGGCCCGAGGACCCCGAGGTCGACCGGGCATTGCGGGAGGTCGAGAACGAGCTGGCGACCCGCTGGGGCGAGACGAAGCTGGAGCCGTCGGTCAAGCGGATCGCGGCCCTGATGGACGTGCTGGGCGAGCCGCAGCGCGCGTACCCGTCGATCCACATCACGGGCACCAACGGCAAGACGTCCACGGCCCGCATGATCGAGTCGCTCCTCGGCGCCTTCGACCTGCGCACCGGCCGCTACACGTCGCCGCACGTGCAGACCATCACGGAGCGGATCAGCCTGGACGGCGCCCCGATCGACCCGGAGCGGTTCATCGAGACGTACCAGGACGTCAAGCCGTACGTGGAGATGGTCGACGCCCGCGAGGAGTACCGGCTGTCGTTCTTCGAGGTCCTCACCGGCATGGCGTACGCGGCGTTCGCGGACGCCCCGGTGGACGTGGCCGTCGTCGAGGTCGGCATGGGCGGCACCTGGGACGCGACGAACGTGATCGACGCGTCGGTCGCCGTGGTCACCCCCATCGACCTGGACCACACGGACCGGCTCGGTTCGACGACGGGCGAGATCGCGGGCGAGAAGTCCGGTGTCATCAAGCAGGACGCCACGGTGATCCTCGCCCAGCAGCCGGTCGACGCCGCGCAGGTGCTCCTGAAGAAGGCCGTCGAGGCGGACGCCACCGTGGCCCGCGAGGGCATGGAGTTCGGCGTCACCGCGCGCGAGGTCGCGGTCGGCGGCCAGCAGCTGACCCTGCGGGGTCTGGGCGGCGAGTACGAGGGTGTCTTCCTGCCGCTGTACGGCGCGCACCAGGCGCACAACGCGGCGGTGGCGCTGGCGGCCGTCGAGGCGTTCTTCGGCATCGGCGCGCAGCACGCCCGCGCCCTGGACATCGACACGGTCCGCCGCGCGTTCGCCCAGGTGGCGTCGCCGGGCCGGCTGGAGGTCGTCCGCTCGTCGCCGACGGTCGTCCTGGACGCGGCGCACAACCCGCACGGCGCCCGCGCGACGGCCGAGGCCGTCACCGAGTCCTTCGGCTTCTCCCGGCTCATCGGCGTGGTCTCCACGAGCGCCGACAAGGACGCCCGCGGTCTCCTGGAGGCCTTCGAGCCGATCTTCGCGGAGATCGTGATCACCTCGAACTCCAACCCGCGCGCCACCGACCCGGACGCGCTCGCCGCGCTCGCGGTCGAGATCTTCGGCGAGGACCGGGTGGTGGTCGAGCCGCGCCTGGACGACGCCATCGAGGCCGCGATCACGCTCGCCGAGGAAGAGGGCGAGTACGCGGGCGGCGGCGTCCTCGTCACCGGTTCGATCTTCACGGTCGGCGACGCCCGGCTGCTGCTCAAGAGGGGCTGAATCCTGTGCGTATGCTCTGCGCCTCGACCCTGATCGGCGAGTTCTTCGTGATCGGCTTCGCCGGTCTGGTCGCCATGAAGGACGACTCGCTGGCCATGTCGACGGTCTGGACGGTGTGCGGCATCGCCATGGTCCTGTCGGTGCTGCTGTGCGGGATGATCACCCGTCCGGGCGGTGTGCAGCTCGGCTGGGCGCTCCAGATCGCGCTGATCGCGAGCGGTTTCTTCGTCCCGGTGATGTTCTTCCTGGGCGCGGTCTTCGCCGTGTTGTGGTGGGCCTCGGTGCACTACGGGCGGAGGATCGACGAGATCAAGGCCCGCTGGGCCGCGAACGCGGCCGCCGCCGAAGGCTCCGCAGAGCCTGACGCTGCGTGACGACCCCCGGTGCGGGCCCTGTAGATTCAGTGGCCCGCACAGCCTTGTCTGTCACACCCCTGTCTGTCCGAAGTGTCTGAAGGAGTTTCCCCGTGAGCCAGCGCACGCTCGTCCTGCTCAAGCCCGATGCCGTCCGCCGTGGCCTGATCGGCGAGATCATCGGCCGTATCGAGCGCAAGGCCGGCTGGACCATCGCGGCCCTGGAGATGCGCGAGCTGGACCAGGACACCCTGGAGCAGCACTACGGCGAGCACAAGGGCAAGCCGTTCTACGAGCCGCTGATGGGCTTCATGGCCTCCGGCCCGGTCGTCGCCCTGGTCGTCGAGGGCGAGCGGGTCATCGAGGGCCTGCGCACCCTGGCCGGCCCGACCGACCCGATCGCCGCCGCCCCGGGTTCCATCCGCGGTGACTTCGGCACCATCGTCCGCGAGAACCTGATCCACGCCTCGGACTCCGAGGAGTCCGCCCAGCGCGAGATGAAGATCTTCTTCCCCGGTCTCGTCTGACCGAGGGCCGGCGAACGAGGCCCGACCCGTCCGGCGGCGGGCGGCCTCCGCCGAACAGAGCCATGCCAGAGGGCGACCGAAGGAATTCGGTCGCCCTCTGGCATATGATCACCGATCCCGGGAACGGATCGCCGCGTCATTCCGTCACCTATACAGAGGTGGACTGAGGCGGTCCGCCGCGCGGCCCCCGCGCGGGCGGCACTACGATGGAAAACTCCACGCCGTTTCACCCTCAGCCACCACCTCGCCGACCTGAGAAGCCGTCAACGCTCCGTTAGGGAAGGCCCGACGATCCTCATGGGAATCAAGGGGAACTCAATGTCGTTCATCGGCCGTGACATGGCTGTCGACCTCGGGACCGCCAACACGCTGGTGTACGTCAGGGGTCGAGGCATCGTTCTGAACGAGCCGTCCGTCGTCGCGATCAACACCAACACCGGCGGGATCCTCGCGGTCGGTGCCGAGGCGAAGAAGATGATCGGCCGGACCCCCGGCAACATCGTCGCCGTCCGGCCGCTGAAGGACGGTGTGATCGCCGACTTCGAGATCACGGAGCGGATGCTCCGTTACTTCATCCTCAAGATCCACAAGCGCCGTTACCTGGCCCGCCCCCGGGTCGTCGTCTGCGTGCCCTCCGGCATCACCGGAGTCGAGCGCCGCGCCGTCATCGAGGCGTCCACCCAGGCCGGCGCCCGCCAGGTACACATCATCGAGGAGCCGATGGCCGCCGCGATCGGCTCGGGCCTGCCGGTCCACGAGGCCACCGGCAACATGGTCGTCGACATCGGCGGCGGCACCACCGAGGTGGCTGTCATCTCCCTCGGCGGAATCGTCACGGCACAGTCCATCCGGGTGGCCGGCGACGAGCTGGACAACGCGATCATCCAGCACGTCAAGAAGGAGTACTCGCTCCTTCTCGGCGAGCGCACCGCCGAACAGATCAAGATCACCATCGGTTCGGCGTACGACCTCGACCAGGACGAGCACACCGAGATCCGCGGCCGCGACCTGGTCTCCGGCCTGCCGAAGACCGTGGTCATCTCCGCCGCCGAGGTCCGCAAGGCCATCGAGGAGCCGGTCAACGCCATCGTCGACGCGGTGAAGACCACCCTCGACAAGTGCCCGCCGGAGCTCTCCGGCGACGTCATGGACCGCGGCATCGTCCTCACCGGCGGCGGCGCCCTGCTGCGCGGCCTCGACGAGCGGCTGCGCAGCGAGACCGGCATGCCGATCCACATCGCCGAGGACCCGCTGGACTCGGTGGCGCTCGGTTCCGGCAAGTGCGTCGAGGAGTTCGAGGCCCTCCAGCAGGTCCTCGACGCCCAGCCACGCCGCTGACGGCCCGCCGGGCCCGGCGACCCCGGACCCGGCGCCCCCGGCGGTGCTCCTCGGGCACCCCGCGCGCGTACCCGCACCCGCGTCCTCGCGAAGCCGTACCCGCGCACGTACAACTCCATCATCCGTCGACTCGAGGAAGGGCACGGCCGCCGCACGTGAGGGACACACGAGAGAGCCGGCTGCTCCTGGTGCTGCTGATCGCCACCGCGTTCGCACTGATCACGGTGGACATCAGAGGAGGCCAGGAGTCACCGGTCGACGGCGCCCGGCAGGCCGCGGCCGCGGTCTTCGGCCCGGTCGAGAACGGCGTCGCCGCCGCGGTCGACCCGGTCGGCAACGCCATAGGGGCCGTCCGGGACTCCGGGGAGCGGCACACCCGTATCGCCGCCCTGGAGAAGGAGAACGCCGCCCTCAAGGCGAAGCTCGGCAGCGACGACCGCAACCGCAACCGGGTGCGCGAACTCGACTCCATGCTGAAGACCGCCGGGGCCGGCCAGTACGGCATCAAGGGCGCCGAGGTCATCGCCATCGGCGCCGCCCAGGGCTTCTCCTGGACCGTCACCATCGACATCGGCGCCCGCGACGGCGTCCAGCGCGACATGACCGTGCTCAACGGCTCCGGCCTGGTCGGCCGCGTCACCACCGTCGGCCCCTCCACGTCGACCGTGCTGCTCGCCAACGACCCCGACTTCACCGTCGGCACCCGCATGGAGGAGAGCGACGAACTCGGCTTCGCCACCGGCCAGGGCGACCGCCCGCTGCTCGTCCAGCTCCTCAACGGCAAGGCCAAGGTGAAGAAGGGCGACCGGCTCGTCACCTTCGGCTCGCAGGCCGACAAGCCGTTCGTGCCCGGCGTGCCGGTCGGCGAGGTCGTCCGCGTCGACCCCGCGGGCGGCGGGCTGACCCGCAACGTCTACGTCCGCCCGTACGTCGGCTTCACCAAGCTCGACATCGTCGGCGTCGTCGTCCAGGCCCCGCGCACGGACCCGCGCGACATGGTCCTGCCGCAGAAGCCCAAGCCCGCGCCGACCGTCACCGTCACGGCCACGCCGCCCGCACCGGACGGCGGGCAGCCCGGGCAGCAGATGGGCGGCCAGGCGCCGGTCGGACCGGCCACCGGCCGCGTGGAGCGCAAGCCGGGGCAGCCGGCCCAGCGGCCCGCCGCCCCGCCCGCCGACCAGCAGGCCGGTCAGCCGGACGCCGACCAGCCGGACCAGAACCAGCAGCCGCAGGACCAGGGGGCGACACCGTGAAGATCAACCGCATCCTTCTCTCGGCCGCGCTGATCGTCGTCGCCCTCGTCGTCCAGGTCTCCGTCCTCGCCCGCCTCCAGCTTCCCGGCGCCGTCCCGGACCTCGTCCTGCTCACGGTCGTCGCCCTCGCCCTGGTGTACGGGCACGTCACCGGCGCCCTCGCGGGCTTCGCCGCCGGCCTGCTCGCCGACCTCGCGCCGCCCGCCGACCACGCCGCCGGCCGCTACGCCCTCGTGCTCTGCCTCGTCGGCTACCTGTGCGGCCTGGCCCGCCCCGACAACGGCCGGCTCAAGTCCGCCACCGGCCCGATGACCGTGGTCGCCGCCGCCGCGATCGGCTCCACCCTGCTGTACGCGGGCGTCGGCGCCCTCGTCGGCGACACCGCCGCCCGCCATGTCGGCCTCGGCTTCCTGCTGTTCACGGCGGTCCTGTACGACCTGCTCCTGGCCCCCTTCACGGTGCCGCTGATCATGGCCCTGGCCCGGCGCGCCGACAACGATCCGCTCGCCGACGCCACGGGCGCGAACGGGGCCGACGTCGCCTCCGGCTGGCTCTCCTCCGGCACCGGCCTGAGGATCGGCGGCCAGCGTGGCGGACTGCGTATCAAGGCCGCCCGGAGCCGCGCCTCGCGCGCCGGGCGGATCAAGGGAGTCAAGCGACTGTGACCCAGGGGGCAGCGGCAGCATGAGCAACATCCCCGAGACCGGGCGGACCCCCCGCGTCCAGATCCGGCTCGTCGTCATCCAGGTTCTCGTCTTCTCCCTGCTCGCCACCCTCGGCGGCCGTCTCTGGTACCTCCAGATCCGCAACGGCAAGGAGTACGGCGACGAGGCCAAGAACAACCACGTCCAGCAGGTCGTCCAGCCCGCCGTCCGCGGCTCCGTCCTCGACGCCCGCGGCGTCCCGCTCGCCGACAACGAGACCCGGCTCGTGGTCTCCGCCTCGCGCACCGAGCTGATGAAGATGAAGGACGACGGCAAGGCCGTCCTCACCCGGCTCGCCGGCGTCCTGCGCATGAAGCCCGAGGACGTCGTCAACAAGATCCGGCTGTGCGACTCCAAGACGCCCAAGCCGTGCTGGAACGGTTCGCCCTACCAGCCCATCCCCGTCACCGACGAGGCCACCACCCAGCAGGCCCTCCAGATCCGCGAGCGCGCCGAGGACTTCCCCGGCATCACCGCCGAACCCGCCGCCGTGCGCCGCTACCCGGCCCCCGGCAAGTCCCGCACCTCCCAGGTCCTCGGCTACCTCTCGCCCGTCACCGACAACGAGATCGAGAAGGCCAAGGACAGCGACTCGCCCTACCTGCGCTCCGACATGGTCGGCCGCTCCGGCCTGGAGCGGACGTACGACAGGCAGCTGCGCGGCAAGGCCGGCGTCACCCGCTACGAGGTCGACAACCTCGGCCGCGTCATCGGCCAGGCCCAGAGCGACCCCGCCGTGCCCGGCGCCAACGTCGTCACCTCCATCGACGCCCGCGTCCAGGCGGTCGCCGAATGGGAACTGGCCAACGCCATGAAGGAAGCCCGCAAGACCTTCGACAAGAACACCAACGAGAACTACAAGGCCGACGCGGGCGCCGTCGTCGTCATGGAGGCCAAGACCGGCCGCATCGTCGCCATGGCCTCGATGCCCGACTACGACCCCAACGCCTGGGTCGGCGGCATCTCCGCCAAGGACTACGCCGCCCTCACCGGCAAGAACTCCAACTTCCCGCTGCTCAACCGGGCCATCCAGGGCCAGGCGGCCCCCGGCTCCATCTTCAAGGTCGTCTCCACCGCCGCCGCCGTCAACGCCGGCTACGACTTCGACGGCCGCTACCCCTGCACCAGCTCGTACTCCATCGGCAACCAGGTCTTCAAGAACTTCGAGTCGCAGAACCACGGCCCGATCTCGCTCGGCCGCGCCCTCGAGGTCTCCTGCGACACCGTCTTCTACGCCCTCGCCCACCAGCAGTGGCAGAAGGACGGCGGGATGAAGCCGAAGAAGAACCCGGGCGACTGGTTCTACAAGACGGCCCATCAGTTCGGCCTCGGCGCCGAGACCGGCGTCGACCTCCCCAACGAGGTCACCGGCCGCGTCCCCGACCGCCAGTGGAAGCAGAAGTTCTGGTCCGCCAACAAGGACTGGTGGTGCAAGAACGGCAAGAAGGGCGGCACCTACGTCCAGCAGCTCTCCTACGAGAACTGCCTCGAAGGCAACCTGATGCGCGCCGGTGACTCCGTCAACTACTCCATCGGCCAGGGCGACACCCTCGTCACCCCCATCCAGATGGCCACCATCTACGCCGCCATCTCCAACGGCGGCACCCTGTGGAACCCCACCGTCGGCAAGGCCGTCGTCAGCGCCGACGGCAAGACCGTCGACGAGCTCGCGCCCAAGTCGCACGGCAAGCTGCCGTTCACCAAGGAGACCCGCGACCTGATAGACGAAGCCCTCGCGGGAGTCGCCACCCGCGGTACGGCCGCCTGGCGCTTCGGCGGCTGGCCGCAGGACAAGATCCCGATGCACGCCAAGACGGGTACCGCGGAGGTCTACGGCAAGCAGACCACCTCGTGGTTCGCCACGTACACCAAGGACTACTCGATCGTCATGACGATCTCCCAGGGTGGTACGGGCTCCGGCGCCTCCGGCCCCGCCGTGCGCAACATCTACGACGCGCTGTACGGACTCGACGACTCCGGCAAGCAGGACCTGAAGCGGGCACTGCTGCCGCAGCCGCAGAAGGCACTGCCGAGGATCGAGGCCGACGGCTCCATCGACGTGCCCGGCATCAAGCCGTACGACCCGAACGCCGGGAAGACGGCCGACACCCCCGTCATGGGCCCGGAGCAGCCGACCACCGGCCCCGCCGACCCGCCGCGCTCACCCACCGACCCGCTGGCCGGCCCGCCCGGGACCGCTCAGCGCGGGAGGGACTGACCGATGACCACGCCCCCCGGCTTCTCCGTCTCCCGCTACGCGCCCAAGCGCGGCACGATCGCGCGGCTCGCCGCCCGCGACTCGGTGCTGCGCCGGCTCGACTGGCCCATCCTGCTGTCGGCGCTCGCGCTGTCCTTCATGGGCTCGCTGCTCGTGTGGTCCGCCACCCGCGGCCGCACCTCGCTCAACCAGGGCGACCCGTACTACTTCCTGTTCCGGCACGCCCTGAACACCGGGATCGGGCTCGCCCTGATGATCGGCACCGTCTGGCTCGGGCACCGCACCCTGCGCGGCGCGGTCCCGTTCCTGTACGGCATCTCGATCCTGCTGATCCTCGCCGTGCTCACCCCGCTCGGCGCGACCATCAACGGCGCGCACGCCTGGATCGTCATCGGCGGCGGCTTCTCGCTCCAGCCCAGCGAGTTCGTCAAGATCACCATCATCCTGGTGATGGCGATGCTGCTGGCCGCGAAGGTCGACGCGGGCGACCAGCTGCACCCCGACCACCGCACCGTCGCCAAGGCGCTCGGCCTGGCCGCCCTGCCCATGGGCATCGTCATGCTGATGCCCGACCTCGGCTCCGTGATGGTCATGGCCGTCATCGTGCTCGGCGTGCTGCTCGCCTCCGGCGCCTCCAACCGCTGGGTCCTCGGCCTGATCGGCGCGGGCGTCCTCGGCGCGGTGCTCGTCACCACGCTCGGCATGCTCGACGAGTACCAGATCAACCGGTTCGCCGCCTTCGCCAACCCGGACCTCGACCCGGCCGGCGTCGGCTACAACACCAACCAGGCGCGCATCGCGATCGGTTCGGGCGGACTGCTCGGCTCGGGACTCTTCAAGGGCTCCCAGACCACCGGCCAGTTCGTCCCCGAGCAGCAGACCGACTTCGTCTTCACCGTCGCGGGCGAGGAACTGGGCTTCGTCGGCGCCGGCCTCATCCTGGTGCTGCTCGGCGTGATCCTGTGGCGCGCCTGCCGGATAGCGCGGGAGACGACCGAGCTGTACGGCACGATCGTGGCCGCCGGCATCATCGCCTGGTTCGCCTTCCAGGCCTTCGAGAACATCGGCATGACCCTCGGCATCATGCCGGTGGCCGGCCTGCCGCTGCCGTTCGTCTCGTACGGCGGCTCGTCGATGTTCGCGGTCTGGGTGGCCATCGGCCTGCTCCAGTCCATCCGGGTCCAGCGGCCCATAACGGCCTAGCTCCCCCTGCCTCCCCGCCCGTTTCGGGTCTACGTTCGATGTATGGGACGGAAACGGGCGGCGGAGGCGGCAGGGGAAACGTCGGTGCGGTCCGCTCGGACGAAGCGCGAGATCGAACGCAAATACGAGGCCACGGGGGAGACCCGGCTCCCCGACCTCACCCGCGCCAAAGGCGTGGCCACCGCCCGCCCCCGCGGCGTCACCGCACTCGACGCCGTCTACTACGACACCGCCGACCTCCGCCTCGCCGCCGACTCCCTCACCCTGCGCCGCCGCACCGGCGGCGCCGACGCCGGCTGGCACCTGAAGTTCCCCGTCGCCACCGGAGTCCGCGACGAGATCAGAGCCCCGCTCTCGGACACGCTCCCGCGTTCCCTGGCGGGGCTCCTGCGCTCCCGCGTCCGCACCACCCCCGTGCACCCCGTCGTCCGCCTCCGCTCCCGCCGCGACGTCCACCACCTCCACGCCGCCGACGGCACGCTCCTCGCCGAGGTCTCCGTCGACACCGTCCACGCCGAACGCCTCGCCGGCTGCCCCGGCCGCACCGCCGAGTGGACCGAGATCGAGGTCGAACTCGCCGACGACGCCGACCCCGCGGTCCTCGACGCGGTGGAGAAACGCCTCACCAAGGCCGGCATCGTCCCCTCCTCAGCCCCCTCGAAACTCGCCCGCGCCCTCGCCGAGACCGGCACCCCCGCCCCCGCGCCGCCCCCGCCCGACGACCTCCGCACCGCCGGCACCGCCGTCCTCGCCTACGTACGCCGCCAGGCCGACGCCCTCGTCCGGCTCGACCCCGCCGTCCGCCGCGACCTGCCCGACGCCGTCCACCGCATGCGCGTCGCCTGCCGCCGGCTGCGCAGCACCCTGCGGACGTACGGGAAAGTCCTCGACCGCACCGTCACCGACCCCCTCGGCGCCGAGCTGCGCTGGCTCGCCGGCGAACTCGGCGCCGCCCGCGACCTCGAAGTCCTCGACGAACGCCTCCTCACCGCCCTCGACGCGCTGCCCCGCGACCTCGTCGCCGGCCCCGCCCACCGGCGCCTCAAGACCTGGGCCACCACCCACGGCGCCGGCTCCCGCCGCCGCGCCCTCGACGTCCTGGACTCCCCGCGCCACCTCGCCCTGCTCACCCGCGTCGACGCCCTGCTCACCGACCCGCCCCTGCTGCCCGCCGCCCACCGGGACGCGCGCGAGGTCCTCCGCAAGGCCGTCCTGCGCGACCACCGCCGCCTCGCCCACCGCGTCGAGCACGCCCTCGCCCTCGCCCCGGGACCCGAGCGCGACCACGCCCTGCACGACGCCCGTAAAGCCGCCAAACGCGCCCGCTACGCCGCCGAGGCCGCCGCCCCCGTCCTCGGCAAGCCCGCCCGCCGTCTCGTCCGGCGGATGAAGCGCCTCCAGGACTGCCTCGGCGACCACCAGGACTCCGTCGTCGCCCGCGCCGCCCTCGCCGACCTGGCCGAGCAGGCCGCCACGGCGGGCGAGCCCGCCTTCACCTGGGGCGTTCTGTACGGCCGCGAGGAAGCGGCCGCCGCGGACCGCGAACGCGAGCTCCCGGACCTCTGGTCCCGCTCCTTCGCCCCCCGCTTCCGGGCGGCACGAGGCCACTGAGCGCCGGGGTACGCTGGATAGTCGCCCCCCTGCCAGCTCACGAAGGTTCGAGATGTCTGCTGCCGAGTCTGTCTTTCCGCAGCTCGAAGCTCTGCTCCCGCACGTGCAGAAGCCGATCCAGTACGTCGGCGGAGAGCTGAACTCCACGGTCAAGCCGTGGGAATCCGCCGATGTCCGCTGGGCGCTGATGTACCCGGACGCGTACGAGGTCGGCCTGCCCAACCAGGGCGTCATGATCCTCTACGAGGTACTGAACGAGCGGGAGGGCGTCCTCGCCGAGCGCACCTACAGCGTGTGGCCGGACCTGGAAGCCCTGATGCGCGAGCACGGGGTCCCGCAGTTCACCGTCGACTCGCACCGTCCGGTCTCCGCGTTCGACGTGTTCGGTCTGTCCTTCTCCACGGAGCTGGGCTACACGAACATGCTCACCGCCCTCGACCTGGCCGGCATCCCGCTGGAGTCGAAGGACCGCACCGTCGACCACCCGATCGTGCTCGCCGGCGGCCACGCCGCGTTCAACCCCGAGCCGATCGCGGACTTCATCGACGCGGCGATCATCGGCGACGGCGAGCAGGCCGTGCTCGACATGACGGAGATCATCCGTCAGTGGAAGGCCGAGGGCCGGCCCGGCGGCCGCGAGGAGGTCCTCTTCCGCCTCGCGAAGACCGGCAGCGTCTACATCCCGTCGTTCTACGACGTCGAGTACCTGCCGGACGGCCGCATCGGCCGTGTCGTCCCCAACAAGTCCGGTGTGCCGTGGCGGGTCTCCAAGCACACCGTCATGGACCTCGACGAGTGGCCGTACCCCAAGCAGCCGCTCGTCCCGCTCGCGGAGACCGTCCACGAGCGCATGTCCGTCGAGATCTTCCGCGGCTGCACCCGCGGCTGCCGTTTCTGCCAGGCCGGCATGATCACGCGCCCCGTGCGGGAGCGAAGCATCACCGGCATCGGCGAGATGGTGGAGCGCGGTCTGAAGGCGACCGGCTTCGAGGAGGTCGGCCTGCTGTCGCTGTCCTCCGCGGACCACACGGAGATCGGCGACATCGCCAAGGGCCTCGCCGACCGCTACACGGACGACAAGATCGGCCTGTCGCTGCCGTCGACCCGCGTCGACGCGTTCAACGTCGACCTGGCCAACGAGCTGACCCGCAACGGCCGTCGCTCCGGACTGACCTTCGCCCCCGAGGGCGGCTCCGAGCGCATGCGCAAGGTCATCAACAAGATGGTCTCGGAAGAGGACCTGATCCGCACCGTCGCCACCGCGTACGGCAACGGCTGGCGTCAGGTGAAGCTGTACTTCATGTGCGGCCTGCCGACCGAGACCGACGAGGACGTGCTGCAGATCGCCGACATGGCGATCAACGTCATCGCCAAGGGCCGTGAGGTCTCCGGCCAGAACGACATCCGCTGCACGGTGTCCATCGGCGGGTTCGTGCCCAAGCCGCACACCCCGTTCCAGTGGGCGCCGCAGCTGTCGGCCGAGGAGACGGACGCCCGCCTCCAGAAGCTCCGCGACAAGATCCGCGGCGACAAGAAGTACGGCCGCTCCATCGGCTTCCGCTACCACGACGGCAAGCCCGGCATCGTCGAGGGCCTGCTCTCGCGTGGCGACCGGCGCATCGGCGCGGTCATCCGCGCCGTCTACGAGGACGGCGGCCGCTTCGACGGCTGGCGCGAGCACTTCTCGTACGACCGCTGGATGAGCTGCGCCGACAAGACGCTGCCCGAGTTCGGTGTCGACGTCGACTGGTACACGACCCGCGAGCGCGGCTACGAGGAGGTCCTGCCCTGGGACCACCTGGACTCCGGTCTCGACAAGGACTGGCTGTGGGAGGACTGGCAGGACGCCCTCGACGAGACCGAGGTCGACGACTGCCGCTGGACGCCGTGCTTCGACTGCGGTGTCTGCCCCGCGATGCAGACCGAGATCCAGGTCGGCCCGACGGGCAAGAAGCTGCTGCCGCTGTCCGTCAAGAAGTAGGCGGGAACCGGGCGCGCGACACGCCCGGATGACGCGACCGACGACCCGGTGGAGGTGAACCCTCCGCCGGGTCGTCGGCGTCTTGGTGGGCATGAGCACGCAGAACCCGGCGCCCGCACCGTACGCGGCACCCGCCCCGCACCCGCTGATCCGGATCCCGGTCCGGATCGTCGTGCTGGTCCTCGTCCTGCCGGTCCGCATGGCCTGGGACGCGCTCAAGGCCGGCGGGCGGCTGCTCGACCGGAGCGTGCTGCGGCCGGTGGGCCGGGCCCTCGCCTGGCTGGTGGACGCGGTGGGCCGGGCCCTGGCCTGGGTCTTCGTCCCGGTGGGGCGCGCGCTGGCCTGGGCCGGTTCGGCCATCGGGCACGCGCTCGCGGTCGCCGCCCGCTGGACCGGCGTCGCGGTGGCCTGGCCGTTCGTCATGGTCTGGCGGTACGTGGTCGTGCCGGTGGCGCGGTACGGGGTCGCCGTTCCGGTGGTCTGGCTCTACGCGCGCGTGCTCGCTCCGGTCGGCCGGGGGCTGCTGTGGCTGCTGACCGGGGCGGGCCAGGGACTGGTGTGGCTGGGCCGCTGGGCCGGCGTCGCGGTGGCCTGGCCGTTCGTCATGGCGTGGCGGTACGTGGTCGTGCCGGTGGCCCGGTACGGGGTCGCCGTTCCGGTGGTCTGGCTCTACGCGCGCGTACTGGCTCCGGTCGGCCGGGGCCTGCTGTGGCTGCTGACCGGGGCGGGACACGGTCTCGCGTGGCTCGGCCGGGGGATCGGCCACGGTCTCGCGGTCGCCGCCCGCTGGGTCGGCGTCGCGGTGGCCTGGCCGTTCGTCATGGCGTGGCGGTACGTGGTCGTGCCGGTGGCCCGGTACGGCGTCGCCGTCCCGCTCGGCTGGCTGTGGCGGCGGGTGCTCGTTCCCCTCGCCGACGAGATCGGCGACGCGTTCGCCCTCTGCTGGCGTGCCGCCGGTTTCCTCTCGCACGCCGTGGGCCGCGCCCTCGCCTGGGTCGCCCGCCATCTGATCGTGCGGCCCCTGTCCTGGCTGGCCCGCAATCTGGTCCGCCGTCCCGCCGCCTGGGTCTACGAGGAGGTCTGCACCCCGGTCGGCCACTGGCTCCGCGACGCCGTCTGGTCCCCGGCCCGGACCGTGCTCGCCGAGACCCGGAAGACCGTGCGCGTCGCGCTCGCCTCCGCCCGGGACACCGTGCGCGGCGCACGGCACGACGCGTGGCGGGCCCTGGTCGGCGGAACACGCGACGAGCGGCCCCGGGAACCCGAGGTGGCCCCTGCGCGTACTCTGGGTAGTAGAAGAAGCGTCCCCGGCGCGGCGCCCGCCCCCGAGTTCTCCCCGCGACAGCGGGGGTGAGCCGGGCGGGACCCCCGGGACACCCCACCCGCATTTCGAGGGCGGCGCGCCTCCCGCGCCCGCTCCGCACCGAGGAGAAGAACCACTGGGCAAGCGACAGCCCGAAGGCCCGCCGCCCGCACCTGCGGTGCAGCGCATCCGACTGCGCTACACCAAGCGAGGCCGCCTCCGGTTCACCAGCCACCGTGACTTCCAGCGCGCCTTCGAGCGCGCCCTGCGCCGTGCCGAGGTGCCCATGGCGTACTCCGCCGGGTTCACCCCGCACCCCAAGGTGTCGTACGCGAACGCCGCCCCGACGGGTACCGGCTCCGAAGCCGAGTACCTGGAGATCGCCCTCACCGAGGCGCGTGACCCGGAGACCCTGCGCGGGCTGCTCGACGAGTCGATGCCGACAGGCCTCGACATCGTCGACGCCGTCGAGGCCCGTACCTCCGGCCTCGCCGACCGGCTCACCGCCTCCGTGTGGGAGCTGCGGCTCGACGGGGTCGAGCCGGCGGACGCTTCGACGGCCGTCGGGACGTTCCTCGCGGCCGAGACCGTGGAAGTCCAGCGCAAGACCAAGAACGGAATCCGTACCTTCGACACCCGCGGTGCCGTCGTGGAGCTGACCGCGACCCCCGCCCGGGGCGACGTCCCGGGTAATGGGCCGCTGGACAGCGCCTGTGCGATACTGCGGCTGGTTGTTCGGCACGTGACACCTGCCGTACGACCCGACGACGTCCTGTCCGGTCTCCGAGCTGTGGCCGACCTGGCGCCGCCGGTCCCCGCAGCGGTGACCAGGCTGGCGCAGGGGCTCTTCGACGAGGAGTCCGGCACGGTGACCGACCCGCTCGCGGCCGACCGCGAGGCTGTCTCGGCCGCTTCACCCACGGCCGCCGCGACCACCTCGGCGACGGCGCCGGGTGCCGGTGCCGCGTAGGGAGCGGTCGTCGTAGCGCAGCCCTGGTACTCGGGAGCCACCTGGGTCGGGCCGCGCACTGACCAGGAGACTTTCGCCAGGCCGTACGCAGAGGGCGTACGGAACCGGCGAGCCAGACATACAGCTCCCGTGTGGCGACCGCGCCCCGGACGGCGGCACCGCGCTCGAAGCGCGTTCGTGCCGCCGGACCGGAACCGGACGCGGCGCCCGGGGGCGTGACGGGAGAACCGCCCGCATGCTCGAACAGCACGAAGAGAACGAGAGCAACGCGCTCGGGGACAAGCTGCCGGCCCGCCGCCGGCGCCGCGCCGCGTCCCGGCCCGCCGGTCCGCCGGTGACGGCCCAGGCCGCCGCGTCCGAGACGCCCGAGACCCCTGAGAGCACCGAGAACACGGCCGCCGCCGCGCAGACCGCCGAGGTCGCCGCCGCTCCGGCCGCCGCCGAAGAGTCGGCGCCCGCGCGTCCGCGCCGCCGCGCCACCCGCAAGGTCAGCGCACCGGAGCCGGTCGCGGCCCCGGCCGCCGAGGCCGAGGCCGAGCCCGAGCCCGAAGCGGCGCCGGCCGAGGAGGCCGCCCCGGCGCGCCGTACCCGCCGCCGCGCGACCCGCGCCGTCGCGGCCCCGGAGGCCGAGAAGGCTCCGGCCGCCGAGACGGTCGAGACGGCCGCCGTCGCCGAGCCCGAGCCCGAGACGGCTCCGGCCGCCGAGGCCGAGCCCGTCGCGGAGGCCGCCCCGGCGCGCCGTACCCGCCGCCGCGCGACCCGCGCCGTCGCGGCCCCCGAGTCCGAGAAGGCCCCGGCCGCCGAGGTCGTCGAGACCGCTCCGGTCGAGGCCGCGCCCGTCGCCGAGCCGGTGGCCGAGGCCGCCGAGGAGGCCGCTCCGGCCCCGCGGACCCGCCGCCGTGCCACCCGTAAGGCCACCGCGCCCGCCGGCGCCCCGGCCGTGAGCCAGGACGCCGTCGCGGAGATCGCCGCCGACACCGGCGGGGCGCAGGTCGAGGACACCGTCGAGGAGACCGCCTCGCACGCCGCCGAGGCCGCCGCCGCCGAGCAGGCCGCCGCGCCCGCCCGGGGCCGTGGCCGCCGCCGCGTCACCTCGCCGCAGTTCACCGCCGAGGCCGAGGAGAAGCCGCGCGCCCGCCGCGCCGAGCGTCCGGCCGTCGCCGTCTTCCAGGCCCCGGTCTTCACCGAGCCCATGTTCCAGACCCCGGAGACCGCGGCCGCCGCCGTGGCCCGCGAGGCCGCCGAGCACGAGATCGAAGACCAGATCGAGGAAGAGGTCGAGGAGCAGGCGCCGCCGCAGGCCCGCACCGTCGCCGCCGAGCCGGCGGAGGCCGCCGAGGCCCCGTCGCGTCGCCGCCGTCGTCGCCGGGGCGAGCCCGTCGCCGTCGAGTCGGTTCCGGCGACGACCGCCGACGAGCCCGAGATCGAGTCCACCCCCGAGGCGGAGACCGACGTCGAGGACGCGGTCGACGAGACGGAGGGCTACGAGGAGCGTCCGTCGCGCCGCCGTCGCCGGGGCGGCCGTCGCCGCCGCCGGGGCGAGCTCGCCGAGGCGGAGGGCGCCGAGGACGCGTACGAGTCCGAGGAGGCCGAGGAAGGCGCCGAGGAGCCGCACGCCGAGACCGAGGCGGACGAAGCCGACGAGGCCGAGGACGCCGACGACCGTGACGCCGCGGGCAGCAGCAGCTCCCGC
Organism: Streptomyces laurentii; assembly: GCA_002355495.1. Classification (GTDB taxonomy): domain Bacteria; phylum Actinomycetota; class Actinomycetes; order Streptomycetales; family Streptomycetaceae; genus Streptomyces; species Streptomyces laurentii. The sequence continues at coordinate 2,376,037 of AP017424.1, read as the reverse complement.
CGTCGCCGCCGTCGTCGCCGTCGCAGCGGCGAGGGCGCCGGCGAGGCCGAGGGCTCCGACGAGGACGGCGTCCGTACGGTCGTCAAGGTCCGCGAGCCGCGCCCGGCCCGGGAGAAGGCCGAGCCGTCCGACGAGGTCCAGTCCATCAAGGGCTCGACCCGTCTGGAGGCCAAGAAGCAGCGCCGCCGCGAGGGCCGCGAGCAGGGCCGCCGCCGCGTCCCGATCATCACCGAGGCCGAGTTCCTGGCCCGCCGTGAGGCCGTCGAGCGCGTGATGGTCGTCCGCCAGAACGGCGAGCGCACCCAGATCGGCGTCCTCGAGGACAACGTGCTCGTCGAGCACTACGTCAACAAGGAGCAGGCCACCTCGTACGTCGGCAACGTCTACCTGGGCAAGGTCCAGAACGTGCTGCCGTCCATGGAGGCCGCCTTCGTCGACATCGGCAAGGGCCGCAACGCCGTCCTGTACGCGGGCGAGGTCAACTTCGAGGCGCTCGGCATGGGCCACGGCCCGCGCCGCATCGAGTCCGCCCTCAAGTCCGGCCAGTCGGTCCTGGTGCAGGTCACCAAGGACCCGATCGGCCACAAGGGCGCCCGCCTGACCAGCCAGGTCTCGCTGCCCGGCCGCTACCTGGTCTACGTGCCCGAGGGCTCGATGACCGGCATCAGCCGCAAGCTCCCGGACACCGAGCGCGCCCGTCTGAAGTCCATCCTCAAGAGGATCGTCCCCGAGGACGCGGGCGTCATCGTGCGCACCGCCGCCGAGGGCGCGAGCGAGGACGAGCTGCGCCGCGACGTCGAGCGTCTGCAGGCGCAGTGGGAGGACATCCAGAAGAAGGCGAAGAGCGGCAACGCGCCGACGCTGCTCTACGGCGAGCCGGACATGACCGTCCGGGTCGTCCGCGACATCTTCAACGAGGACTTCTCCAAGGTCATCGTCAGCGGCGACGACGCGTGGGAGACCATCCACGGGTACGTCTCGCACGTGGCGCCCGACCTGGCCGACCGCCTGTCCAAGTGGACGAGCGAGGTCGACGTCTTCGCCACGTACCGGATCGACGAGCAGCTGATGAAGGCGCTGGACCGCAAGGTCTGGCTGCCGTCCGGCGGTTCGCTGGTGATCGACAAGACCGAGGCGATGGTCGTCGTCGACGTCAACACCGGCAAGTTCACCGGTCAGGGCGGCAACCTCGAGGAGACCGTCACCCGCAACAACCTGGAGGCGGCCGAGGAGATCGTCCGCCAGCTGCGGCTGCGCGACCTCGGCGGCATCGTCGTCATCGACTTCATCGACATGGTCCTGGAGTCCAACCGCGACCTGGTGCTGCGCCGTCTCCTGGAGTGCCTGGGCCGCGACCGGACCAAGCACCAGGTGGCCGAGGTCACCTCGCTCGGCCTGGTGCAGATGACCCGCAAGCGGGTCGGCCAGGGCCTCCTGGAGTCCTTCTCGGAGACCTGCGTCCACTGCAACGGCCGCGGTGTCATCGTCCACATGGAGCAGCCGACGTCGCAGGGCGGCGGCGGTGGCGGCAAGCGCTCGAAGAAGCGCGGCCGCGGTGGCGAGCACGAGCACGGCCACGAGGCGCACGCCCATGAGGCCGCGCCCGCCCCGGTGCCGTTCGAGTCGGAGCGGGAGACCGAGGCCGAGGTGGCGGCGGAGCTCGCCGCGCCGCAGGCCGTGGAGTCGCCGATCGCCCCCGACGAGGAGCTGTACGGGAGCATCGCGGAGGCCGAGGCCGCCGCCACGCGCGGGTCCCGCGGCCGTCGCCGGGCGACTCGCCGGGTGTCGGCGCCGGTGTCCTCGCCGGCCGTGACCGAGACGGAGACCTACGAGGTCGTCGTCGAGTCGAAGCCCGAGAAGGCCGAGGCGAAGCAGGAGCCGAAGGCCGAGCCGAAGGCGCGTACGCGGTCCCGGGCGAAGGCCCAGCCGGTCGCCGCCGAGGCCCCGGCCGAGGCCGAGCAGGCCCCGGAGACCGTCGAGGCGCCGGCCGAGACGCCCGCCGAGGCGCCCGCGCCGCGGACCCGTCGTCGTGCCACCCGCAAGATGTCGGCCCCGGCCGCCGAGGCCCCCGCGGCCGAGGCCGCCGCCGCGCCGGCCGTCGAGCCGGAGGCCGCGCCCGCCGCCGAGGCCGAGCAGGCCCCGGAGGCTCCCGTGGGTGCCCCGCCGCGGGCGCGCCGCCGGGTGGTCCGCAAGGCCACCGCCGCGGCCGGTTCGCCGGCGGGTGCCGAGGAGGCCGCCGTGGTCGTGGTGGCGTCCTCCGCCCCGGCCGAGGAGGCCGCCCCGGCCGCCCAGGTCCAGGCCGACGCCGTCGCCGAGGAGCCCGCCCCGGCGAAGAAGGCGGCCCGCAAGACCGCCAAGAAGGCCACCGCGAAGAAGGCCGCCACCAAGAAGACGGCGGCCAAGAAGACCGCGGCGAAGAAGACGGCGACCGCCAAGAAGGCCGCGACCACGAAGAAGACCGCAGCCCCCGCCCAGGACTGACTGGTCTCGTCCCCGTCGTGAACCGTGTGGACCGTCCTCCACCGAGGACGGTCCACACGGCTTGACCCCGATCGGAAATCAGGAACCCACCCGATGAACAACACTCCCGCCCCCCGCGTGCGCAAGGCCGTCATTCCCGCTGCCGGTCTCGGAACGCGCTTCCTGCCCGCCACCAAGGCGACGCCGAAGGAGATGCTGCCGGTCGTCGACAAGCCGGCGATCCAGTACGTCGTGGAGGAGGCGGTCTCGGCGGGTCTGTCCGACGTCCTCATGGTCACCGGCCGCAACAAGCGTCCGCTCGAGGACCACTTCGACCGCAACTACGAGCTGGAGGAGGCGCTGACCCGCAAGGGTGACGCCGACCGGCTCGCCCGCGTCCAGGAGTCCAGCGAGCTCGCCACCATGCACTACGTGCGCCAGGGCGACCCGCGGGGTCTCGGCCACGCCGTGCTGTGCGCCGCGCCGCACGTCGGCGACGAGCCGTTCGCGGTCCTGCTCGGCGACGACCTCATCGACCCGCGCGACCCGCTGCTCGCCCGCATGCTGGAGGTCCTCGGCGGGCAGCGCGGCAGCGTCGTCGCGCTGATGGAGGTCGAGCCGTCGCAGATCCACCTGTACGGCTGCGCCGCCGTCGAGCCGACCGACGACGCCGATGTCGTCCGGATCACCGGTCTCGTCGAGAAGCCGGCCACGGACGAGGCGCCCAGCAACCTCGCCATCATCGGCCGCTACGTCCTCGACCCGGCCGTCTTCGACGTCCTGCGCGAGACCGAGCCGGGCCGCGGCGGCGAGATCCAGCTCACCGACGCGCTGCAGAAGATGGCGCTCGACGAGGAGCTGGGCGGCCCCGTGTTCGGCGTGGTCTTCAAGGGCCGCCGCTACGACACCGGCGACCGCGGCGACTACCTGCGCGCCATCGTGCGGCTGGCCTGCGAGCGCGAGGACCTCGGCCCGGACTTCCGTGCCTGGCTGAAGGGCTTCGTGGCCGAGACCACCGACGAGGCCGGGATTTGACCCCTTACGGGACCCGCCCGTAATCTAGACCGTCGGCGTGTCTTTTTGATATGCCGCACCCTCTGAGCACCTCCCTCCCGGTCCGCCGGGAGAGGCCGCTCGTCCGATCCCGGAAATCGCTGTGGGCCCCAGGCCCGCGCGTGGGCGGCTGGCGTCAGGGGCCCCCGTTACCGAGTGAGAGAGAGATCCGCGTGTACGCCATCGTGCGCAGCGGTGGTCGCCAGCACAAGGTTGCTGTCGGCGACATCGTTGAGGTTGACAAGATTTCCACCGCCAAGATCGGCGACACGGTCGAGCTCTCGACCCTGCTCGTGGTCGACGGCGAGGCCGTGACCAGCGACCCGTGGGTCCTGGCGGGCATCAAGGTGCAGGCCGAGGTCGTGGACCACACCAAGGGCGCCAAGATCGACATCCTGCGGTACAAGAACAAGACCGGCTACCGCCGTCGCCAGGGTCACCGTCAGCAGTACACGGCGATCAAGGTCACGTCCATCCCGTCGGCCGCGAAGTAAAGAGGGACTGAGCAATGGCACACAAGAAGGGCGCATCGTCCACCCGGAACGGTCGCGATTCCAATGCCCAGCGGCTCGGCGTGAAGCGCTTCGGCGGTCAGGTCGTCAACGCGGGTGAGATCCTGGTCCGCCAGCGCGGCACCCACTTCCACCCGGGCGCGGGCGTCGGCCGTGGCGGCGACGACACGCTGTTCGCCCTGCAGGCCGGTTCGGTGCAGTTCGGCACCTTCCGTGGCCGCAAGGTCGTGAACATCGTTCCGGTCGCCTGATCGGACGTTTTGCGGAGGCGGACCTCACTTCCCGTAAGGGAAGCGGGTCCGCCTTTCGCGTGTTACTAGATAGACAGTCCCACCCATAGCTTTTCTGGAGGCACAGAACCATGACCACCTTCGTGGACCGCGTCGAGCTGCACGTCGCCGCGGGTAACGGGGGCCACGGCTGCGCCTCCGTGATGCGGGAGAAGTTCAAGCCGCTCGGCGGCCCCGACGGCGGCAACGGCGGCCGCGGCGGCGATGTGATCCTGGTCGTCGACCAGTCGGTCACCACACTTCTCGAATACCACCACTCGCCGCACCGCAAGGCCACCAACGGCAAGCCCGGCGCGGGCGACCACCGGGCCGGCAAGGACGGCCAGGACCTGGTCCTGACCGTGCCCGACGGCACCGTCGTGCTCGACAAGCGGGGCAACGTCCTCGCGGACCTGATCGGCCAGGGCACCACCTACGTCGCCGCCGAGGGCGGCCGCGGCGGCCTCGGCAACGCGGCGCTGTCCTCCGCCCGCCGCAAGGCCCCCGGCTTCGCGCTGCTCGGCGAGCCCGGCGACCTCCAGGACATCGTCCTCGAACTGAAGACGGTCGCCGACGTGGCGCTCGTCGGCTACCCGAGCGCCGGCAAGTCCTCGCTGATCTCCGTCCTGTCGGCCGCCAAGCCGAAGATCGCGGACTACCCGTTCACGACGCTCGTCCCGAACCTCGGCGTGGTCACGGCCGGCTCGACCGTCTACACCATCGCCGACGTCCCCGGCCTCATCCCCGGCGCCAGCCAGGGCCGCGGCCTCGGCCTGGAGTTCCTCCGCCACGTCGAGCGCTGCTCGGTGCTCGTGCACATCCTCGACACGGCGACGCTGGAGTCCGACCGCGACCCGGTCAGCGACCTCGACGCCATCGAGGAGGAGCTGAAGCAGTACGGCGGCCTCGAGGACCGGCCGCGCGTCGTCGTCCTCAACAAGATCGACATCCCGGACGGCCAGGACCTCGCGGACCTCATCCGCCCCGACCTCCTGGAGCGCGGCTACCGCGTCTTCGAGGTCTCCGCGGTCGCCCGTACGGGCCTGAAGGAGCTGTCCTTCGCCCTCGCCGACATCGTCGGGAAGGCCCGCGCCGCGAAGCCCAAGGAGGAGGCGACCCGGATCGTCCTCCGCCCGAAGGCGGTCGACGACGCCGGCTTCACCGTCACCTACGACGAGCAGGAAGACGTCTACCGCGTGCGCGGCGAGAAGCCGGAGCGCTGGGTCCGCCAGACCGACTTCAACAACGACGAGGCCGTCGGCTACCTCGCCGACCGGCTCAACCGCCTCGGCGTCGAGGACCAGCTGATGAAGGCCGGCGCCCGCGCCGGCGACGGCGTGGCGATCGGCTCCGAGGACAACGCGGTCGTCTTCGACTGGGAGCCCTCGATGATGGCCGGTGCCGAGATGCTCGGCCGCCGCGGCGAGGACCACCGCCTGGAGGCCCCGCGTCCGGCGGCCCAGCGCCGTCGCGACCGCGACGCGGAGCGGGACGAGGCGCAGCGCGAGTTCGACGACTTCCAGGCGATCTAGTACGGAGCGGGGCGGCGGTGGTCAGGCGGTCCCGCCACACCACCGCCCGTGTGCGGCGCATTCGTGACGCTCCCTGGCGCGTTCGTGACCTTCCCACGTTCTTCCTGAAGTGACCTTCGGCCCTTGTCGGTGCAATCCGGCAGGGGCCGTTCGGGTGGCCATTCCGCCTTACCGTCAAGATCACTAGAGTGCGATGTCAGTCTCACGACAGACAAGGAAGAGCTGATGCACTCCGCCAGACGTGCACGTTTCACTGCCCTTGCCACCCCGCTGGTTGCCGGTCCGCTGATGCTGGGGGCGACCTCGGCGCAGGCCGTCTCCGGCACCGCAGCTGCCGCCGCCGGCAGCTACACCGTGCGCCTCGACATAGGCGACGGCACCCGGGCCTGCTCCGGAACCCTCGTGGACCCGCGCTGGGTGATCACCGCGGCCTCCTGCTTCGTCGACAACCCGGCCTCCGGTGCCGTGCCGGCCGCCGGCGCGCCGGCGCTGAAGACCGTGGCCACCATCGGGCGGGGCGACCTGACCACCACCACGGGTCTGGTGACCGAGGTGACCGAGCTCGCGCCCTACCAGGGCCGCGACCTCGTGATGGCACGCCTGGCGAAGCCGACCACGGGCATCGCCGGGATCACCCCGGTCGCCTTCGCCACGACCGCGCCGGCCGCCGGTGAGACGCTGAAGGCCGCAGGCTTCGGCCGTACCAAGACCGAGTGGTCCCCGCTCGCCGTGCACACCGGCTCGTTCGCCGTGGACGCCTCCAACGTGCCCGCAGCCGGGGAGCTGTCCGTCACCGGCCAGGACGGCGCGGCCGCCTGCGCAGGCGACGCCGGTGGCCCGCTGGTCCGGGAGGTGGCCGGCAAGACCGAGCTCGTCGCGGTCAACAGCCGCTCGTGGCAGGGCGGTTGCTTCGGCCAGGACCCGGCCGAGACGCGTACGGGAGCCGTGGCGAGCCGGGTCGACGACGCGGCGGTGGCGACCTGGGTGAAGCAGGTCAAGGACCGGCTGCGCGAGGTCGTGTACACGGCCGACGTCACCGGCGACGGCGCCGAGGACCTGATCGTCCTGGGCACCGATGGCAAGGTCATGGTGCGCAACGCCCTGAAGAGCGTCGCCACGACGCCCGGACAGCCCGTCTACCGCTTCGGCAACCCCGTCCTGTGGAGCCAGGGCTGGGGCAACTTCCTGGGCCAGCCGGGTCAGGGCCGGCTCTACTTCGCGGACATCAATGGTGACGCGAAGGCGGACCTGATCGTGCACGGTACGGACGGCAAGGTCGCCGTGCGGATCAACAAGGGCACGTACTTCGACGGCGGTACGGACTGGAGCCAGGGCTGGGGCAACTTCCTCGGCCAGGAAGGTCAGGGCCGGCTCTACTTCGCGGACATCAATGGTGACGCGAAGGCGGACCTGATCGTGCACGGTACGGACGGCAAGGTCGCCGTGCGGATCAACAAGGGCACGTACTTCGACGGCGGTACGGACTGGAGCCAGGGCTGGGGCAACTTCCTCGGCCAGGAAGGTCAGGGCCGGCTCTACTTCGCGGACATCACGGGCGACGCGAAGGCGGACCTGATCGTGCACGGTACGGACGGCAAGGTCGCCGTGCGCACCAACATGGGCACGTACTTCGACGGCGGTACGGACTGGAGCACCGGCTGGGGCAACTTCCTCGGCCAGCCCGGCAAGGGGCACCTCTACTTCGGTGACGTGAACGCCGACAACAAGGCCGACCTGCTCGTCCACACGACCGACGGCAAGATCGCGGCCCGCCTCAACAGCGGCACGTACTTCGCCATCGCCCCGGGCGACGACTGGATCTGATCCCACGGGAAAAGGGGTGCGGGCCCACGGGCCCGCACCCCTTTTCCGTTTTTCCGGCATTGCCGCTCAGCGCGCCGTCGCCGGGGCCTTCCAGTGCGGATCGTCCTTCGCCGGGTACTTCGGCTCCGTCAGGGACAGCTCCAGACGGGCCTTGCCGCCCGTGCGGCGGGCGAGCCGCGGGTGGGCGCCGAGCAGCGGCAGCGCGAGGATGCCCAGGAAGACCGGGGCGTACATGTAGCGGGCCAGCGGGGCAGGGTTCGCCGCGATGACCGTCAGCTGGAGCCCCAGCGGGATCGCCAGCATCGCCACCGGAGCCCAGTTGCGCAGCCGTCGCGCGAGGAGCAGCAGGACGGTGTACGCCGCGTAGCACCAGAACGCGCCGCGGACCAGCAGCCACTGGAGCTGCGGGGTGGTCGACGCCTCCCAGACGAAGGTGGCCGCGGTGTTCAGCGGGTCCGACAGCGGGCGCATCACCAGCACCGGGCGGTACTTGCTGTGCTTCATGGCGCTGTTCCAGTCGGCCCAGCCGTACAGGTTCTCCGAGATACGGGGGCGGCTGATCATCGTGTTGCCGGCCAGGTCCGCCGGGCCCGGGAACAGCGACCAGGCGATGTGCGAGCGGCACAGCCGGGCCGAGATCATCTGGTCGGGGCTCCGCCCCAGGACCCGGAACCACAGGTCGAGCAGCTGGTCGTTGTACTTCTCCGCGGCCCGCCGGTCCATCGGTTTCTGCATGGCCCAGTCGGCGTCGTAGCAGTTGGCCGCCCGGCCGCGCCAGTGGCTGAGCGGCGCGACCTTCCGCATCAGGTCCGTCTCGGCCTTCGAGAAGCTCTTCGGCTCCCGCCCGTACACCACCGCGATGTCCGCGTAGTTCATCGCGTACACCATGTCCTTCGTCGGCGTCTGCACGCCGATCGCCGGATAGACCACGGTGTTGAGCAGCGCCGCGATCGCCACCGGGACGACCGTGGCGAACAGCACCCAGCGGCGGATCAGCGGCAGCGTCAGCAGCAGGACGGGCAGCGCGAGCACGGCGACGAGCAGACCGTTGTTCCGGAACAGGCCCATGCACAGGAAGCCCAGGAACAGCATCGCGATCTCGCGCTGGAAGACCCGGTCCCGGACCTCCAGCGCGCCACGCAGCCGACGCGCGGCGAGTCGCCCCGCCGCGCCGAAGGCCAGGACCGCGCCGATCGCGAACGGCACGTCCTTCCAGACGAAGATCACGAAGCTCCCGATCGGCGGCAGCAGCGCGCAGGCCACCGCCGCCGAGAAACTCCACTTCCCCTTGACTCCGAACTGCCGGAGCGTCATCGCCACGTACGCCAGCGCCGAGGCCATGGCCACGGTCTGCAGGAACGTCAGCAGCGCGACGTCACCGGTGGTCTGCAGCGACAGCCACAGCAGGCCGTCGTACACCACCGAGTGATTCGACATCCAGTGACCGGTGGTCACGTGCCACACGTACGAGACCGAGTCGTAGCTCATCGCGCCCGGGTAGAACGCCGCCCACCAGAGCAGGAAGATCACCTGGGTGGCGGCGTACACGGCCAGTGGCAGCCGCCGCCGGGCCGGGACCCGTTCGAGGACCCGGCTCGGAGAGGGGAGGGAGGGGAACTTCAACGGTCCTCCGAAGGAGTGTCCTTGTCTTGTCCCGCCAGCTCCAGCATCCGCGTGATGACCCGCTTGGCGGCGTGGCCGTCGTCGAGGTCGCAGAAGACTTCCTTGAACTCGCGGTACGCGTCGGTGTAGCGGGCGCTGATCGCGTCGATGTCCCGCAGCGAGTCGAGGAGTTCGTCGGAGGTCTGGAGCAGCGGGCCGGGCGCGCGCTTCTCGAAGTCGAAGTAGAAACCGCGCAGCTGGTCGCGGTAGTACTCCAGGTCGTACGTGAAGAACAGCATCGGACGGCCGGTGTTCGCGAAGTCGAACATCAGCGACGAGTAGTCCGTGACCAGGACGTCGGTGATGAGGAACAGCTCCGCGATGTCCGGGTAGCTGGACACGTCGTAGACGAAGCCGTCGCCGGCGCCGGGCACGGCGTCCACGATGTTGGAGTGCTTGCGCACCAGCAGGACGTGGTCGTCGCCCAGCTGCTCCTTCGCCTTCTTGACGTCGACCCGCAGGTCGAACTTGTAGTTGCCGGCCTTGTAGAACTGGTCGTCACGCCAGGTCGGCGCGTACAGCACGACCTTCTTGCCCTCCGGCAGCCCGATCCGCTCGCGCACCGTACGCGCCAGGTCCTCCGTCTTGGCGGAGAGCAGCACGTCGTTGCGCGGGTAGCCGGACTCCAGCACCTCGCCGTCGTAGAGGAAGGCGCGCTTCATGATCGGGGTCGAGAAGCGGTTCGGAGAGATCATGAAGCTCCAGCTCGGAGTCTCCTGGGCGACCTTCTCCAGGTACTTGCGGTCGGCGAACTGCACGCTGTCGATGTCGTGGCCGATCCGCTTGAGCGGGGTGCCGTGCCAGGTCTGCACGATCACCTGGCCCTCGCGGCGGTTGATCCAGAACGGCAGGTGCGTGTTGGACACGATGTAGCGGCTGGTGCCGAGCGCCTTGTACCACTCGCGGCTCCAGCGGCGCACCATCCGGACGCCCTCGGGGATCTCGGCCCGCAGGTCCTCGACCACCCACACGTGCTCCAGCTGCGAGCCCTGGCGCTTCAGCTCCTCGTAGACCGCGCGCGGCGAGTCGGAGTACTGGCGGCCGGAGAACGACGCGTACAGCACCACGTCCTTGAGCGGGGCCTTTCGGGCCTGCTCGTAGACGGTGGAGCGCATCTCGCGCTGGCGGTACCAGCCCAGCTCCTCCGGGTTCAGGTTGCTCGCGGAGTCCACGAGCAGCCGGTCGTAGAAGCGGTGGGTCAGCGTGTAGTCGCGACCCCGCAGGTGGAAGGAGACCGGCAGGGTGGCGAGCGCCGACGGGACGACGCGGACCGGGACCTCGACGCGGCTGTCGACCGTCCGCACGAACAGGTACCAGCGGCCCGAGCGCAGCGGCACCTCGGCGAACCCGATCGGCACCGGCAGGAAGTCGGCGTGGAAGGTGCCGTTCTCGACGGTGACCGGGTGACGGTGCTCCTCGGCGTGCCGGCTGTGCCGCAGCACCAGCTCCAGCTCCTCGTCGGCGCCGTCGCCCGTAATGGGCAGCGCGCCGGTGAGGCTGATCCGGCCGTCGGTGGAGACGGTCGCCTCCGCGATCATGGGCTGGACGGGCTGGGTGCGCAGCACCAGACGGCCGGCGCCGTCGTTGGCGATGGTGATCGTACGGGTGCCCCAAGCGGCCGTCTCGGCGCCGTCGACCGGGTACTGGTGGCCCAGGTCGCCCTGGCGGTCGTGGACGGCGACGGCGAACGCCCGCCCGCCGACGACCAGCTCGGCGGTCCACTTGTCGGCGACGTCCAGGTCCTCCGTGTCGCGGCCCTCGATGTCGAGCGCGGCGAGCGGGACCCGGACGGAGAACTCGGCGACACCCGGCCGGGTGACCCGGTTGACCGGGAGCTCCAGGGCCGTCTCGGAGGTGGGGTGCGTCAGCCGTATCGCGAGCTGGGCACCGGCCGCGGCGGCCTCGTGGCCGAGCACGCCGGAGAGCTCGATCGCGCTGCCGTCGATCAGACGGTGGCCGGTCAGCTTGGCGCGGACCTTGTCGACCCGCAGGTAGAGGTGGGCGTCGGCGACGAACGGGACGATCCGGACGTCCTTCTCGATCCAGTGCTGGGCCGGGCTCTCGGCGTTGCCGCTCTCGCCGGCCTTCAGCCGGCTGCGGCGCACCACGCCGTCCTGGACGGTGGCGACGGTCATCCGCCACACGCCGTCGCGCCAGCCGGTCCGGCCCTTCAGCTTGGCCGGGTTGACATCGAGCGTGAAGCCCGACCAGTCGTAGCTGTGCAGCGCCTGGCCGGAGCCCTGGGTGGCCTTCAGCGCGCGGGTGCGGCTCGGGCGGACCAGGACGGTGCGCCGGCTGCCGGTCTCGCGCAGCATCAGCACGCGCATCGAGGGCGTCGGCGCGGGGGCCGCCAGGTTGCGGATGTAGGCGTGGCCCTCGACGTGCATCCGGCCGTTCTGCCACAGCACCTGCTCGGCGCGGGCACGGGCCGACAGCTCGGTGTCGACCCGCAGGACGTCGCGCGGGAGGTCGCCCTTGTCCTTGTCGAGGACCGGGTAGTCGGCGAAGTGGCGCAGGCCCTGCCGGGTGACCGGGATGGCGCGGCCGTTCTCCCGTTCGAAGGTCAGCAGCTCGCGCAGCTCCTCCAGGCGGCCTTCGGTGATCAGGTGGCACTTGATCCGCAGCGCGACGCCGAGCTCCTTGAACACGGCGGGGTCGACCCGGCTCAGGTAGTCGCGCGCGCCCTCCATGAACAGCGTGCGGAACTCGTCGTTGCCGTCCTCGAGCACGGCCATGAACATGGTGAGCTCGCTGCTGATGACGATCCGGTCGTACCAGCGCTTGTGTTCGTCGCGGTCGGCGCGCGGCATCGACGCGAGGAAGCGGCTCACCGAGTCGCAGGACTTGATGCGGTCGTGGACGTTCTTCGGCTCGGTACGGCGCTGCGTGATGGACGGCGCGCCGCCGGTGCGCTGGCGCCACAGGTAGATCGGGGCGCCGAGGACGTCGACGGCCGTGGCGAGGAAGTGCGACGGCAGGGTGACCGGGATGTCCTCGTAGAAGATGCCCGGGAACTGGAACTTGTGCTGCTCCCAGAAGGACCGGCGGTAGACCTTGTTCCAGGCCGTACGGTCGTGGACGAGCGCGTTGTCCCGCGTGATGTGGGTGCGCTCGCGGCTGTCGCGCAGTCGCTTCTCGTGCAGCGGGGAGATGGACACCTCGCCCGCCTTGAGCAGGTTCACGTTGCCGCTGACGAAGTCCGAGCCGGTCTTGTCGAGGCTGGCGATGCAGCGCTCGTACGCGTCCGGCAGCACGATGTCGTCACTGTCGACGAAGGTGAGGAACTCGGTGCCCTCGGTGAGGTGCTCCACACCGACGTTACGGGCCGGGCCGAGGCCCTTGTTCTCCTGGGCGACGACCCGGAAACGCTTGTCCTTCTTCTCCCAGCCACGTGCGATGGCGAGGCTGCCATCGGTCGAGCCGTCGTCGACGACGATCGTCTCCCAGTCGGTGAACGTCTGGTCGGCGATGGACTGGAGGCACTCGTCGAGGAAGAGCTCCACGTTGTAGACGGGGACGACTACTGACAGGCGGGGAGGCATGGGTACTGCGCCTTTCTTCAAGGTGTTCGTGCGTGGAACGGCGACGTACGGTTCGCCGGACACGGTAGCTCTAGCCGCGGGTGCGAGGTGTCGGGCGCTCCGGCGGGAGCGCGATCGGCGGTACATTCTCCTCGTTGAGGAAGACCTTCCGCACCACGCGCTCCGACGCGAAGCCGTCGTCGAACTCACAGAAGCGCCGACGGAACTCCGTCCGGAGCTTCGTGGACTCGCTGTCGGACCAGCGGCCCGAGAGGAAGACGTCCAGAAGGTCGGTTTCGGTTTCCACCACATGACCGGGTGACTCGACGTGGATGTCGAAGTAGGTGCCGCGGGTCGCGCGGTAGACCTCCCAGTCGTTGGCGAAGATCACCATCGGCCGGTCGAGCAGCGCGTAGTCGAACATCAGCGAAGAGTAGTCGGTGAGCAGGCAGTCGGCCGCGAGGAACAGCTCCTCCAGCGAGGGGTGCTTGCTGACGTCGACGATGCCGCGGGCCTCGCCGGCGGCGCTGCCGGCCGGGGCGTCCAGGTTGAAGTAGTGGGCCCGGGACAGCACCGTGTAGCCCTTGCCGAGCCGGGCCGCCAGGTGCTCCAGATCGAGCAGCGGGGCCGGTACGCCCTGGTAGTCGCGGTGCGTCGGCGCGTACAGCACGACCGTCGCGTCCTCGGCGAGGCCGAGCTTCGCGCGGGCCGCGCGGCGGTCCTCCGCGGTCGCCCGGACGAGGACGTCGTTGCGCGGGTAGCCGTAGTCGAGCGAGCGGTACTCGGCCGGGTAGGCGCGGTCCCAGATGGCGGTGGTGAAGCTGTTGGAGGAGACGCTGTAGTCCCAGCGGTCCACCCGGCGCACCAGGGTCTTCATGTCGAGATCGCCCTGAGCTATGGGGAATTCGGTCAGGTCGACGCCCATCCGCTTGAGCGGGGTGCCGTGGTGCGTCTGCACGTGGATCTGGCCGGGGCGCTTGACCACTCGGGTGGGGAAGTTCACGTTGTTGACGAAGTACTTGCCGCGGGCCATCGCCCGCCAGAAGGCGAACGAGCCGGGGTGGACGACGTTCGTGCCGGGCGGCGGGGTGTTGCGTGAGCCGGGCTTGAGCACCCAGGTCGTCTTCACCTTCGGCGCCAGCTCCCGCAGCTTCTCGTGGATGGCGGCCGGGTTGCAGGAGTAGTCGGTGTTCCAGTACGCGGCGAAGACGGCCGTGTCGTTCTGCACCGGCAGCATCCGCTGCGCCCGGTAGTAGCCCTTCAGCACGACGGAGCGCACCGGCTTCTTCAGCCGGCGCGGGGCGGCCTTGACCTGGCGGGCGGTGCGGACCGCGCGCCGGGCGGCGCCGCGCAGCGGGGCGGGCAGCTTGGCGACGGCCTTGCGGGCGCCGGAGGCGGAGCGCCGGGCCGGGGCGGTGTGCCCGGCGGGCCGGTAGCGGTCCGCGTAGCTCTGGAGCGTCGCCTGGAACTCGGCGCGGGCTTCCTCGGGAAGCCGGCCGGGGGAGTTCTGCACCACCCGGAAGTGGGTGATCATGCGGTCGAAGAGGGGGCCGCGCCACTGGTCGAACTCGGGGTGCGCGTCGAGGAACGTGAAGACCCGCTCGTACTGCTCGAACACGTCGAAGTGCTTGCGGCTGGTGCTGTGCAGGATGCTGCCCTGGCGGCGCTGGCGATAGTGCACGCAGACCCGGGGGAGCACCGCGATCGACTCGGCGGCGACCAGCACGGGGTACGTCCAGGGGGTGTCCTCGTAGTAGCCGTGCGGGTACTCGAAGCCCCAGCGCTCCACGAAGTCGCGGCGGTAGGCCTTGTTCCAGGCGACCTGGAGGAGTTCGAGCAGGCCCGGGTTCGCGGCGAGGCCGACGGCGCCCTCGGGGCTGTCCGCGAGCACCTTGCGCTTGGCGTTCGGGGTGATCCGGCCGTCCCAGTGGGTGCGGGCGTAGTCGTAGACGAGCAGTTCCGGATCGCCGGTGTCGGCCAGACGCTGGGCTATCGCGGCCAGCGCGCCCGGCAGCAGCGTGTCGTCGCTGTCCAGGAAGAGCAGGTACGTGCCCCGGGCGCGGGCCATGCCGGCGTTGCGGGCGCGGCCCAGGCCCACGTTCTCCTGGAGCTGGAGCGCCACGACCCGCGGGTCCGCCGCGGCGTACTCGTCCATGATCTCGCCGCAGGCGTCGGGCGAGGCGTCGTTGACCGCGATGACCTCGAAGTCGGTGAACGACTGGTTGAGGACGGTGTCGAGGCAGTCCCGCAGATACGCCTCGACCCCGTAGGCCGGGACGATGATGCTGAATCGCGGGGCGTCGGACCGTTCTGCTTCTTGCGTGGAAATCATGAAGGAGTGGCTTCCGGAGGGACGGACGGGGGACCAGGGGTGAACCAGAGGGGGCGAAGGCGGGCACCGGGGGAACCCGGGGGGACGGCGGGAGCCGATCGGGTGGTGCCGGGCCGGTCAGCGGGCGGGCGTCAGGGCGTACCTCAACAGGCTGCGCACGGCGTCGGGCCGGCGCAGGCGCAGGGCCCCGGGCACCATCGTCAGCGCGTGCAGTCGCATCGACAGATGGCGCCGGGCGGCACGGGCGGCCCGGGGCCAGCCGTGCCGGTCGAGATCGCCGGCCACTTCATGGAAGAACCGTACGGCCTCGCCGAAGCGGGCGCCGGAGAGGGCCTCGGTCGAGGACAGACTTCCGGAGTGGCGGCGGTAGCGGAAGGCGGTCGCCGGCTCGACGACGAGCCGTCCGCCGCGCCGGATCAGCTCGATGATCAGCGCGAGGTCCTGGATGACGGACAGGTCCTCGCGGAAGTTGACCTCCTTGACGGCGTCGGCGCGCCAGACGATCGAGGGGAAGTACAGCCAGTTGCCGCCGAGCAGGTTCGCGGCCAGCGGCTCGCCGGAGAGCACCCGGCGGCGGCCGGTGTGCCGGGGCGCGTACAGCCGCCGCTTGACCTCGTCGCCGAGGGTGGTGGCGGGCCGGCCGTGCTCGTCGATGACCTCGACGCCCGGCTGGTAGAGCACCGCGCCGGGCACGGCCGCGACGGCGGCGCGCATCGTGGCGACGTAGGTCGGCAGCAGCAGGTCGTCGCTGCCCAGCATGGTGAAGTGGGCGGATTCGACGAGGTCGACGCATTTACGGAAATTGCCGGTGATGCCGAGGTTGCGGGCATTGCGCTGATAGCGCACCCGCGGGTCGCCGAGGGCGGCGAACCACTCGGGGACGCCGGGCTCCGTGCCGTCGTCGACGACGGTCAGCCGCCAGTCCGGGTCCGTCTGGGCGAGGACGCTGCGGACGGCGTCCTGCATCAGGGCGGTGTCGCCGTAGTGCGGCAGCATGATGTCAAGGGTGCCGAGGGTGCCGAGCGCGGCGGGGGTGCCGGTCGTGGCGGGCGCGCCGGACGGGCCGGTCGCGCCGGACGGGTCGGAAGCCTGCTGCACCGCGGTCACCGGCCCGTCTTCAGCCGGGCGCCGAGGGGCGAGCGGCGGCTGAGTGCCAGCAGCATGATCATGCCGATCCGGCCCAGGTAGAGCGTGGCCCGCCAGGGAGACTGGCTGGGGGTGCCGGTGGCCCGCGCGCGCATGGCCACGGGCACCTGCTCGACCCGGTAGCCGGCCCGGACCACCGCTATCGTCGACTCGACCGTGTCCCCGAGGTACTCCACCGGGTACCAGCGGGCGAAGACGTCGATGAGATCACGGTTGGCGGCGCGGAAGCCGGAGGTGACGTCGGTCAGCCGGGTTCGGGCCATCCGCGACAGCCAGAACGCCAGGACCAGCATCGCCCAGCGGCGCGGGCCGCGGGTCTCGTAGTCGCCGGTGCCGGCGAACCGCGCGCCCATCACCAGGTCCGCCCCCTGGCCGAGCCGGCCGATCAGCTCGGGGACGTGGCGCGGGTCGTGCTGGCCGTCGGCGTCGACCTGGACGGCGACGTCGTAGCCGCGTTCGCGCGCGTAGCGGTAGCCGGTCCGCATCGCGCCGCCCACGCCCAGGTTGTACGGAAGCCGCAGCACCGTCGCGCCGGCCGAGCCGGCCGCGGCGGACGTACCGTCCCGCGAGCCGTCGTCGACGACGAGGACATCGGCGCCGGGCAGCGTGGTGTGGACCTCCTTGACGACGTCGGCGACGCCCTCGGCCTCGTTCCACGCCGGCATGATGATCAGTACACGCTTGCCGTCGATCACTTGCGGCTCCTCCGTCCGGCGGGGCGCCCGCCGGAGTGCCCGGAGGCGCGGGGCGCGAGGGCCGTCGACTCGCCGAGCCGGCTGCGGAGTTCCTGGGTCTCGAGACGGAGCAGGGCGACTTCCTCCGAAAGGGTGCGGCCCCCCTCCTCCAGACGGCCCACCTCCCAGCTCAGCTGGAGGCAGACGACGAAGAGGAAGGCGACGCTCACGAAGAACAGCAGATTGACGCCGGAGACCACGCCCACGTGGTGGGCGGCCGAGTCCAGCAGGCTCGGGAAGAAACCGAGCGGGATGATCACCAGACCGGTGAACACCCAGAGGAACGCGTACTTCTCCTTGAGCTTGCGGCGGCGCAGCAGCTCCACGATGCACGCGACGAGGAACACTCCGGTGATCGAAGTCAGCATCCACAACTTCACGCCGGGCTCCGGTCTTTCGGTCGACTCATGGTGAAGGGGGCCTGTCTACTCTTCCACGGTGGGGGTGAAGGGCGCCGCAGGCTACACGACTGACCTGTGACCACTCTGAAGATGGTCACGGAGAGTGAAGGAATGAAGATCATTCCGATGAGTGCACCGCGCCGTAGCCTACACGAGCACGTATCACCAGCAGCATGACCACGACGACCGTCAAGGCCCCCAGCGCATAGGCGATCTCGACCCTCGGACGCAGCGGAAGGGGACTCAGAGTGACGACGAGAAGGACCCCCGTTCCGGTGATCCAGGCCAGCAGCTGCTGCCGCGCGGCGCCGCTCGTCAGCAGCGCCTGACCGAGCACCGTCGCCAGCAGGAACAGCGTCGTGCCGAGCCCCAGCCACCCGAAGTCCACCGGCCCGAGCACGTCCGGCGCGCCGAACAGCACCGGCAGCAGCATCGGTCCCAGCGTGGCCGTCACCAGCCCGAACGACAGGCCCAGACCGGCCGTGACCGAGCAGGCCCGCAGCAGCAGCCGCCGGTAGCCGGGCGTGTCGCCCTCGGCCCGCGCCGTCGAGAGCCCGGCGAGCAACGCCGCCTGGAAGGCGCCGAACACGAACACCGGGACACGGGCCACGACCAGTGCCGACAGCAGCGCGGCCACGAGCGCGCTGTCCTGTGACGCGATCAGCTTCGTACTGATGACCGCCACATTGACGAGCACCTGGGCGAGGAGCGTCGAGCCGACCAGCAGCCCCAGATGCTCGATGAGCTCCCCCCAGCCCGCCGGCGGCCCGGGCGCCGCCCCGCGCCGCACCGGCGCCAGCGTGGCCAGGACCGACACCAGCGGTGCCACCGTCATCACGGCGGCGAACGCGAACACCGACGTGACCCCGGCCAGCGCCAGGCCCACCGACAGCACGATGCGCAGCAGTCCGTCGAGGCCCAGCTGGAGCCCGTACGCCTCGAAGCGGCCGAGCCCGGCCAGCATCCCGCGGGTCAGATGGGCGCAGGCGAGGGCCGCGAAGGCACCGCCGAGAGCGATGAGCAGCGAGCGGTCGGAGTGGAAGAAGAGGCCGGCGATCGGGTCCGCGAACAGCACGAGCGGCAGCAGGACGGCCGCGAGCAGCCCGCCGGCCAGCGCCGCGCCGCGCCGCAGCACGGGCAGGGCGCCGTCGCCGGCCACCACCCGGGCGGCCACCACCCGGGTGACCTCCTGTTCGATGGGGAAGAACAGGCCGAGCCCGAGGGAGGCGACGATCGTCCACAGGACGGAGAAGCTCGCCAGGTCGTCGACGGAGAGCGAGTGGCCCGCCGCCGCGAGATGGACGTAGTTGGCCCCGCCGAGCAGCGCCGTGCCGACGCCGACGAAGGCGGTGCCGCGCGGCAGGACCGTGGTGATACGGGTGAGGCGGTCGAGCAGGGTCACGCGCCGGGCCGTCCGCCGGGGGCCGCCGTGCCGGTCGTCATGGTGGGCAGCGCCTCGGCCAGCTGGTCGCGCCAGTGCGGCTGCGGCGCCACGCCCGCCTCGGCCCAGCGCTCGTGCGCGAGCACGCTGTACGCGGGCCGGCGCGCGGGCCGTACGAACGCCTCCGACGTGGTCGGACGCACCCGCTCCGGGTCCAGGCCGGTCAGCTCGAAGGCCGCCCGGGCCAGGTCGAACCAGGTCGCGGTGGCCGACGCGGTGCCGTGGTAGACGCCCGCCGGGGCCCGCCCGGCGACCGCGGCCTCGCCCAGCTCGTACAGCTGGCGGGCCAGCGCCCGGGTCCAGGTGGGCTGCCCGCGCTGGTCGTCGACCACGTCGACGGTCGCGTGCCGCTCGGCCAGGCCCAGCATGGTCGACACGAAGTTGCGGCCGTGGGCGCCGTACAGCCACGCCGTGCGCACCACGTACCCGCGCTCCGGCAGCAGATCCAGGACCGCCCGCTCGCCGGCCAGCTTGCCGCGGCCGTAGGCGTTGACCGGGGAGGTGGGGGCGTCGTGCGGGTACGGCGCGGTGGCGTCGCCCGGGAAGACGTAGTCGGTGGAGAGCTGGAGCAGGACCGCGCCGGACGCGGCGCAGGCCGCCGCGAGCGTGCGCGGGCCGTCGCCGTTGACCCGGGTGGCCGCGGCCTCCTCGGACTCGGCGCCGTCCACGTCGGTCCAGGCGGCGGTGTTGACGACCACGTCCCGGCCCGCGACCGCGGCGCGCACCGCGTCGGCGTCGGTGACGTCCAGCTCCCGGCGGCCCGGCGCGAGGACGTCGGCCCCGGCCTCGCCCAGTACCCCGGCGAGGTCGCGGCCCAGCATCCCGGCGCCGCCGGTGACCAGCCAGCGGGCCGTCATGCCAGCGCCGCCTTCGCCTTGAGCGGCTCCCACCAGGCGCGGTTGTCGCGGTACCACTGGACCGTGTCGGCGAGGCCCGCCGCGAAGGAGACGCGCGGCGCGTAGCCCAGCTCCTCCTGGATCTTGCCGATGGACAGCGAGTAGCGCAGGTCGTGGCCCTTGCGGTCCTCGACGTGCTCGACCATGTCCCAGCCGGCGCCGCAGGCGTCGAGCAGCAGCCCGGTCAGCTCCTTGTTGGTGACCTCGGTGCCGCCGCCGATGTGGTAGATCTCGCCGGCCCGGCCGTCGCGCAGCACCAGTTCGATGCCCCGGCAGTGGTCGGAGACGTGCAGCCAGTCGCGCACGTTCAGCCCCTCGCCGTACAGCGGCACCTTCTTGCCGTCCAGCAGGTTCGTGGTGAACAGCGGGATCATCTTCTCGGGGAAGTGGTACTGCCCGTAGTTGTTGGAGCAGCGGGTCACGACGACGTCCATGCCGTGTGTGCGGTGGTACGACAGGGCCAGCAGGTCCGAGCCGGCCTTCGAGGCGGAGTACGGGGAGTTCGGCGCGAGCGGCCAGTCCTCGGTCCACGAGCCCTCGGCGATCGAGCCGTACACCTCGTCGGTGGAGACGTGCACGAAGCGGCCGACGCCGTGCCGGCGGGCCGCGTCGAGCAGGGTCTGGGTGCCGAGGACGTTCGTCGTCACGAAGGGCGCGGAGTCCAGGATCGAGCGGTCCACATGCGACTCGGCGGCGAAGTGCACCACCGCGTCCTGGCCGCGCACGGCCTCGTCGACGGTGCCGGGGTCGCGGATGTCGCCCCGGACGAAGGTGTAGCCGGGCAGGTCCGCGACCGGGGCGAGGTTCGCCTCGTTGCCCGAGTAGGTGAGGTTGTCCAGGACGGTGACCCGGGCGTCCCGGCCCGAGGGCAGCTCTTCGGAGAGCAGCGCTCGTACGAACTGTGATCCGATGAATCCGGCGCCGCCGGTGACCAGAATCCTCATAAGGAGCCCCATCCTAGGGGTGTCCCGCCGGTGGGGAGGGGGAGCCGCGCGTACGGCACGGGGCCGCGGCGGCGTACCGGCGGCGTACCGGAACGGGTCGGGAGACGGGCGGGGGGGAGACGGCGGGGAAACGGTCGCGAGGCGGTCCTGCGGGCGCCCCTGCGAACGACTGTGCGAACTGTCCGGAAAATGGCTTCGGTCCGGCTCGCGCGGGACTCGGCCGCGGCCCCGGCGCTGCCGTAGGCTGCCGGCCATGCGCGGAATTTTGCTGGCCGGCGGGACGGGATCGCGGTTGTGGCCGATCACCCGCGCGGTCTCCAAGCAGCTCATGCCGGTCTTCGACAAGCCGATGATCTACTACCCCCTGACCACCCTCGTGATGGCGGGCCTGCGCGAGATCCTCGTCATCACCGGACCCGAGGAACGCCCGCAGTTCGAACGCCTCCTCGGCGACGGATCGGCGTTCGGGCTCGACATCCGGTTCGCCACCCAGGACCACCCCAACGGCATCGCCGAGGCGTTCGTCATCGGCGAGGAGTTCATCGGGGACGGGCCGGTCGCCCTCATCCTCGGCGACAACATCTTCCACGGCGTCGGCCTCGGCCGGCAGCTCGCCCGCTTCCGGCGCCCCGAGGGCGGCGTGGTGTTCGCGCACGCCGTCTCGGACCCCAGCGCCTACGGGGTCGTCGACTTCGACGAGCACGGCCGCGCCCGCTCCATCGAGGAGAAGCCGGCCGCGCCGAAGTCCCGCTACGCGGTGCCCGGCCTCTACTTCTACGACAGCCGGGTCACCGGCATCGCCCGGGGCCTCAAGCCCAGCGAGCGCGGCGAGCTGGAGATCACCGACATCAACCGGTACTACCTGGAGCGCGGCGAGCTCCAGGTCTCGGTCCTCGACCGCGGCACGGTCTGGCTGGACACCGGCACCTTCCACTCCCTCGTCCAGGCGTCCGAGTACGTGCGCGTGGTCGAGGAACGGCAGGGCATGAAGATCGGCTGCCTCGAAGAGGCCGTCTGGCGGGCCGGGTTCATCGACGACACGCGGCTGCGCGAGCTCGCCGGGCCGCTGACCAAGAGCGGATACGGCGACTATCTGCTCGACCTGCTCGCGTACGAGACCTGAGGCGCGGCCCGGCACGACCGGGCACCACGGAAGCAGTCGCGGCAGTCCACGTAGTCGCAGCAGCAGAGAGAAAAGGGAGCGGCACTATCCATGAAGGTCGACCCGCTCGGCATCGAGGGAGCCTGGGAGTTCGTCCCGCGGCAGCACGGGGACGCCCGCGGCCTGTTCCTGGAGTGGTACAAGGCGGAGGCGCTGACCGAGGCCGTCGGCCACCCGCTGGACCTGCGGCAGGCGAACATGTCCGTCTCCGCCGCCGGGGTCGTCCGCGGCGTCCACTTCGCCGACGTCCCGCCCAGCCAGGCGAAGTACGTGACCTGCGTCCGCGGCGCCGTGCTCGACGTCATCGTCGACGTCCGGGTCGGCTCGCCGACCTTCGGCCGCTGGGAGGGCGTCCGCCTCGACGACAAGGAGCGTCGCGCCGTCTACCTCTCCGAGGGCCTCGGCCACGGCTTCTGCGCGCTCACCGACGACGCGACCGTCATGTACCTCTGCTCGGAGGGGTACGCCCCGCAGCGCGAGCACGGCGTCCATCCGCTCGACCCGGAGATCGGCGTGGTCTGGCCGGCCGGGAGCTCGCCCGAGCTGTCCGCCAAGGACGCCGAGGCGCCGACCCTCGCCGAGGCGCGCGCGGCCGGGATCCTGCCGGTGTACGAGGAGTGCCGGGCCTTCCGCGCCTCGCTCGCGCGCGGCGAGGGCTGACAGGCGGCCGAGGGGCCGGTGCAAAGAGTTCCGACAGTTTCAGGCCGCCCCGTACATACGCGCTAGGCTGCCCGGATGACGTGGCTCATCACCGGCGGCGCCGGTTACATCGGCTCGCATGTCGTCAAGTCCATGACCGAGGCCGGGGAGCGGGTGGTCGTCCTGGACGACCTCTCCAGCGGCGACCCGGCCCGCGTCCCGGCGGGCGTACCGCTGGAGCGGGGGACCGTCCTCGACCGGCCCTTCCTCGACCGCGTGCTGCGCGACCACGGCGTCCGCGGCATCGTCCACCTCGCCGCGAAGAAGGCCGTCGGCGAGTCCGTCGAGCGTCCCCTCTTCTACTACCGCGAGAACGTCACCGGCCTCCAGGTCCTCCTGGAGGCGGCCGCCGAGGCCGGGGTGGCCGCCTTCCTCTTCTCCTCCTCCGCCTCCGTGTACGGGACGCCCGACACCGAGCTGGTCACCGAGGACACCCCGTGCGCCCCGCTCAGCCCGTACGGCGAGACGAAGGTCGCCGGCGAGTGGATGGTCCGCTCGGTGGGCCGCGCCCACGGCCTGGCCACCGCCTGCCTGCGCTACTTCAACGTGGCCGGCACCGCCGCCCCCGAACTGGCCGACACCGGGGTCTCCAACCTCGTCCCCATGGTCTTCCAGCGGCTCGACGCCGGTGAGCCGCCGCTGATCTTCGGCGACGACTACCCGACCCCCGACGGCACCTGCGTCCGCGACTACATCCACGTCGCCGACCTCGCCGACGCCCACCTCGCCACCGCCCGCCGGCTCGCCGCGGACGCGGCCGCCGGCACCCCGCGCGACCTCACCCTCAACATCGGCAGCGGCGAGGGCGTCTCCGTACGGGAGATGATCGACCTGGTCCGCGAGATCACCGGGCACACCGGCGAGCCCACCGTCGTCGCGCGCCGCCCCGGCGACCCGGCCCGGGTGGTCGCCTCGGCCGGACGGATCTCCGCCGAACTCGGCTGGACCGCCCGCCACGACGTCCGCGCCATGATCGGCTCGGCCTGGGACGCGCACACCGGGCGGTCCGTCCAGCCCGCGGAATAGCCGGGCGGCGGCCGGTCCGTCTCGCGTAGATTGCGTGCCGAGCGACAGCACGGCCCGCGGATCGGCGCGCGCCGGGCACGACGGCGAGCACGACGGCGAGGACCCGCAGGTGACAGTGGCTAGGCAGGACGTGACGGAAGCCCGCAGGATCGTCGTGAAGGTCGGCTCGTCCTCGCTGACCACCGCGTCCGGGGGCCTCGACGCCGACCGCGTGGACGCCCTCGTCGACGTCCTCGCCAAGGTCCGCAGCGGCGGCGAGAAGGAGATCGTGCTGGTCTCCTCCGGCGCGATCGCCGCCGGTCTCGCCCCGCTCGGCCTCACCCGCCGCCCCAGGGACCTCGCCCGCCAGCAGGCCGCCGCCAGCGTCGGCCAGGGCCTGCTCGTGGCCCGCTACACCGCCTCCTTCGCCCGTTACGGGGTCCGCGTCGGCCAGGTGCTCCTCACCAGCGACGACACCAGCCGCCGCGCCCACTACCGCAACGCCTACCGGACCCTCGACCAGCTGCTCGCCATGGGCGCGCTGCCGGTCGTCAACGAGAACGACACCGTCGCCACGGACGAGATCCGCTTCGGCGACAACGACCGCCTCGCCGCCCTCGTCGCCCACCTCGTCCGCGCCGACCTGCTGGTCCTCCTGTCCGACGTGGACGGCCTCTACGACGGCGACCCGGCCCGGCCGGACACCGCGCGCATCGCGGAGGTGCGCGGCCCCGCCGACATCGCCCACGTCGAGATCGGCGCGGCGGGCAAGGCGGGCGTCGGCACCGGCGGCATGGTCACCAAGGTCGAGGCCGCCCGGATCGCCGCCGCCGCGGGCGTCCCCGTCGTCCTCACCTCGGCCAGCCGGGCCGCCGACGCCCTCACGGGCCGGGACACCGGCACGTACTTCCACCGCACCGGCCGCCGCTCCGCCGACCGGCTGCTCTGGCTCGCCCACGCCTCCACGCCGCGCGGCGCGCTGGTCCTCGACGACGGGGCGGTACGGGCCGTGGTGGAGGGCAAGAAGTCGCTGCTCGCGGCCGGGATCGCCGCCGTCGAGGGCGAGTTCGCGGCCGGCGACCCGGTGGAGCTGCGGGACACCGTGGGGCACGCCGTCGCCCGCGGGCTCGTCAACTTCGACGCCCGTGAACTGCCGCGGCTGCTCGGCCGCTCCACCCGCGACCTGGCCCGGGAACTGGGCCCGGAGTACGAGCGTGAGGTCGTGCACCGTGACGACCTCGTCGTGATGTGAGTACGGGGTCCACGGCCCGTCCGGTCCGTACGATCCGGTCTCGTACGACGGGTGGTATGTGAACCGAAACGGCTGAAAGTCCGGTCATCCGGCAGGCACCTTTACCAAAACCGCCCCATCCGCCGCCCCGGGCTGGTCCACTTTGTGTCGGGGACAGGGGAGTACCGAGGGGGCGGGCAGCACGGACCCGCGCGCACGCGCGGCACCACGCAGCAGGCACCAGGCACCAAGGCAGCAGGCGACAAGCACGCAGCACAGGCATCACACAGGAGGCCGCCGTGAGACGAGCGCGCCCAGGGGCTCAGCCCCGCGGGACGGCCGAACGCGCCCTGACGAGTGTCGGGGCCGGAGCCGACTTCGACCGCGGGGACTCCGCCGGCGCCCGGCCGGGGGAGTCGTCCGGCAGGAGACCCGAGCAGACCCGCGAACCGGACCGGGAGGTGTCCCGGCTCTGGCACGTCACCCTGAGCGTCTCCGGCCGGGAGGCCCCGCTGACGGAGGTGCGCCGGGCCCTCGAACAGCTGGCCCACGACCACCCCTTCCTGCTGACCAGCCGCTATGCCACCGACCACGCCGAGATCCGCTACTGGGAGGAGGCCCGCGATCTGCACGACGCCGCGGCCGTCGCCCTGCGGCTGTGGGGCGAGCACCGGCAGAGCGCGCAGCTGCCGCCGTGGGAGATCGTCGGCCTGGAGGTCATCGACCGCGAGACCTACCACCAGCGGATCGCCGAGGGCTACGGCCCGCCGCCGGCCGCCCCGGTCGGTGTCCACCCGTACTGAGCGACGCGTACCGGCCCCGCCGGGCCGGCCGTACGCGAGCCGCCGTCCGCACGGATTTTCGGGGCCGTCTCGTCCTGCGGGACGGCGAGGCGAGACGTGAGGGATGTCCGCGGGGCTGCCAGTACCCTGCGGGCATGACCTCCCTCACGCCCCTCGACAAGATGTCCCCGGTCGCCCAGGCCGCCTACCGGGCCCGTGCCGCGGCCGCCGAAATCGCGCCACTTCCGCGCGCGGCGAAGGACGACGCCCTGCTCGCCATGGCGGACGCCCTGGAGGTCCGTACAGCCGAGATCGTCGAGGCCAACGCCGAGGACATCGCCCGCGCCCGCGAGGCCGGGACCAGCGAGTCGGTCATCGACCGGCTCACCCTCACCCCCGAGCGGGTCCGGGCCATCGCCGCCGACGTCCGGCACGTGGCCGCCCTGCCCGACCCGGTCGGCGAGGTCGTGCGCGGCTCCACCCTCCCCAACGGCATCGACCTGCGCCAGGTCCGCGTCCCCCTCGGCGTCATCGGCATCATCTACGAGGCCCGGCCCAACGTCACCGTCGACGCCGCCGCCCTCTGCCTCAAGTCCGGCAACGCCGTCCTGCTGCGCGGCTCGTCCTCCGCGTACGCCTCCAACAGCGCCCTCGTCCGGGTGCTGCGCGACGCCGTCGGCGGCGCCGGACTGCCCGCCGACTCCGTCCAGCTCGTCCCCGGCGAGTCCCGCGACTCCGTCCGCGAACTGATGCGCGCCCGCGGTCTCGTCGACGTGCTCATCCCGCGCGGCGGCGCCTCCCTGATCCGCACCGTCGTCGAGGAGTCCACCGTCCCGGTCATCGAGACCGGCACCGGCAACTGCCACGTCTACGTGGACGCCGAGGCCGACCTCGACATGGCCGTCGCCATCCTGGTCAACTCCAAGGCCCACCGGGTCAGCGTCTGCAACGCCGCCGAGACCCTCCTCGTCCACCAGGACATCGCCGACGCCTTCCTGCCGCGCGCGCTGGACGCCCTGGCCGAGGCCGGGGTCACCGTCCACGCCGACGAGCGGGTCCTCGCCCGCGCCGAGGGCACCAAGGCCACCGTCGTCCCGGCCACCCCCGAGGACTGGGAGACCGAGTACCTCTCCTACGACATCGCCGCGGCCGTCGTCGACTCCCTCGACAAGGCCGTCGAGCACATCCGGTTCTGGAGCTCCGGCCACACCGAGGCCATCGTCACCACCTCCCAGGCCGCCGCCCGCCGCTTCACCCAGCTGGTCGACTCGACCACGGTCGCCGTGAACGCCTCCACCCGCTTCACGGACGGCGGACAGTTCGGCTTCGGCGCCGAGATCGGCATCTCCACCCAGAAGCTGCACGCCCGGGGCCCCATGGGCCTTCCGGAACTCACCTCCACCAAGTACATCGTCACCGGCGACGGTCACATCCGGTGACCGGAATCCGCTGAGGCTCCCCGGGCGGCCCCGGACGAGGGCAGGGACGGTTTGCGCACTCCCTGCCCAAATCGCCCTCCCGGGGCTACTCTGAATCCGTGCCGGACGACGTGGGGGGAAGGCCGTTTTCGGACGGCGGGGACCCCGATGACTCTGTCGACCGCGGCGGCGCCGACGAGGAATTCGCCACCGTGGTCTTCGACGAGGACTTCGTACGGGCCGCCGCCTTCCACGAGCCCACCGCCGTCGAACGGCTGCTCGCCGCCGCGCAGGCCCGCGCCGAGGCGGAGTCCGAGGCCGCCCGCGCCCGGGCCCGCGCCGGCCCCGACGATCCCTACGAGGACGGCTACGACCCGCGGCTTCGCCCCGGCCACGACCCGGACACCGCCGCCGAGGGCCCCGATCCCTACGGCCCGGACGGCGGCGCCCTGCGCCCCTACCGCGGCAGCGCCCGCTGGCACCGCCCGGTCGCCTGGGTGCTCGCCCTCGTGATGGGCGTCGGCATGGTCGCCCTCGCCTTCAGCGCCGTCTACCGGGGCGCCTCCCAGAACCGGCAGGACCGCATCCGGCCGCCGGCCACCACCGGCGTCGACAAACCGCGCGTCGTCCCCACCATGGGCACCGCCCCCGCCGCGCCGCCGGCGCCGGCCCAGGTCCCGGCCGCTTCCGTCACCCCCTGATACACGGCCGCCCCGGTGGGTACGAACACCTCGAAGTCCCCGCCTGTCCGGGCGCTCACCTCCCAGCCGTGTCGCCGGTCGCGCGACCGGCCTACCCTGAAGTGGTGACCCCTCCCTCATGCGAGGGCTTCTCACCCGTCCGCGCGAGCGGACCCGTGACGGACAGGACCTGTCCGACGTCGTCGACGTGAGGTGAACGCGAAAGCGGAGGTGCTGTGACAGGCCGTGGACAACCGCCGGAGGTCCCGCCCCCGGAGCCGCCCGGCGGTGGTGAGGACGAGTACCGATCCGTCGTCTTCGACGAGGCGTTCATCCGCGCTGCCCGCCTCCAGGAGTTCTCCGCCCAGGAACGCATGGGCGAACACGCCCAGGCCGTCCGCCCCCGCCCCGGCCGGGGTGGCCGCCGCACCGGGGCCCGGCAGGCCCTGCTGCTCGTCCTCCTCGTCCTCCTCGCCTTCGGCACCGC
This sequence comes from Streptomyces laurentii, assembly GCA_002355495.1. Classification (GTDB taxonomy): domain Bacteria; phylum Actinomycetota; class Actinomycetes; order Streptomycetales; family Streptomycetaceae; genus Streptomyces; species Streptomyces laurentii. The sequence goes on along the minus strand of AP017424.1, from coordinate 2,347,846 downwards.
CGTCTACCTCGGCGTCCGCAACCCGTACCAGATCCCGCAGGTCCAGCCCACCGAACCGCTGCGCAGCACGGTCGTCCGGCTCGTCCCCGAGGGACCGGTCCCCGGCGGCCCGGCCGCCGGGCTCTTCGCGCACAGCCCCGCCGCCGCCTACCGCACCGGCGCGGCCGGCATCGTCCTGCCGCCCGCCGCCGCGACCACCAGCTTCTCGGAAGGCCAGGTCAGGGCGGCCCTCGGCATCGCCAAGGACTACCTGGTCGCCTCCTCCCTCGACCCCGGCGTCCTGGCCGGGCGGACCGTCGGCCCGGCCAGGACGCTGCTCGACCCCGACCAGCAGCCGCAGTTCGACCGGAGCGTCGGCGGCACGTCCCGCGACGACGGACGGCACGCCGTCTCCGGTTGGCTGGTCCGCTTCGACCCCCACCAGGCCGTCCTCGCCGACCCCGCCGTCCGGGTCCAGGGCGCCGTCCACTACGCGGAGGTCGCGGGCGACCAGCTGGAGGTCACCTCGGACCACACCTTCACCTACGCGGTCCGCCCCGCCGCCTCCGGCAAGGCCCCGGCCGACCGGGCCTCGCTGTACACGGTCCACCGTGAACTGCGCTTCCGCTTCGACCGCCAGGACCTCCAGACGCACCGGACCGAACTGCTGATCAGCACCGTCGAGGCCGGCCCGCAGTCCTGCGACACCGACACCAGCGGCGCCCTGCGTCCGCTGCTCGCGGGGGAGCGGGCCGACCGTACGCATCCGGCCGTGACCGACCCGTACACCACCGGTCAGCCCGCTCCCTCCGCGCTCTGCGGGGTGCTCGCCCCGAAGGCTCAGCCCTCGCCCTGACCCGGCGCCCGGTCCTTGCCCTCTCCGGCCTTGTCGCCGGCGTCACCGGCGTCACCGGCGTTGCCGTCCGGAGCCTGTGGGGCGCTCGGGTCGCCCGTCTTGGCCTCCGTACCGGATCCGGCTCCCGCGCCGCCGCCGAACCGGCCGAACAGCTTCCCGCCCAGGTCGCCCGCGAGGTCCCCGGCGCCGCCGGCTATGTCGGAGACCAGCTTCATCAGCGGATCCTTGCTGGTGCGCACCGACTCCGCGTAGTGCCGCCCCGACTCGCGGAACGAGTCGGTCACCGACGTGTCCTTGTCCTCCGTGCGCTTCGGGTAGTGCCCGTCCATGAGCCGCTGGAAGTCGCGGGTCTCGGACCACTTCTTCAGCTCGGACGCCCGGACCGTGGTGAACGGGTGCGAGCGCGGCAGCACGTTGAGGATCTTCAGGACGGAGTCCCGCAGATCGCCGCCCTTCTCGTACTCGTCGGCCTGGGCGAGGAACGCGTCCACGTTCATCTCGTGCAGGTGGTTGCCACCCGCGATCTTCATCAGGCCGCGCATCGACGCCTGGAGGTCCTGTCCCACCAGCAGCCCCGCCCGGTCGGCGGACAGCTCCGACTTGCGGAACCACTCGCGCAGTGCGGTGACGATCGCCGTGATCGCCACCGTCCCCAGCGGGATCCAGGCGACCTTCAGCGCCAGGTTGGTGAGGAAGAGCAGGACCGTCCGGTACACGGCGTGGCCGGAGAGCGCGTGACCCACCTCGTGGCCGACGACCGCGCGCATCTCCTCCTCGTCGAGCAGCTCCACCAGCCCGGTGGTGACCACGATGATCGGCTCGTCGAGGCCGATGCACATCGCGTTCGGCTTCGGGTCCTGCGTCACGTACATCGGCGGGACCTTCTCCAGGTCCAGGATGTAACAGGCGTCCCGCAGCATGTCGTTGAGGTGGGAGAACTGGGCGTCGCTCACCCGCACGGAGTCCGACAGGAACAGCAGTCTCAGACTGCGCTCCGGCAGCAGCCCGCTCAGCGCCTTGAACACGGTGTCGAAACCGCTCAGCTTGCGCAGCGCGACCAGCGCCGAGCGGTCCGCCGGGTGCTCGTAGGCCCGCGAGGAGATGTCCGGGAAGCGCGTGCGCCGCCGCCCCGGCAGCTTCTCTCCATTGGTCTCGGTCATGGATGCCCCCTGTTCGTACGAGTCGTCATGCTCGTCCCCCTGACGCGCCCCAGCCTAGGCGAGAGAGCTACCGTGTGCCGGAGCCTGTGGATAACTCGGGCACAGTGGACAATCGAGGAGCACGACCGCCATGACGGACCCCGTCACCACCGCCGTCCCCGCCCTGCTCGCCGCCGCCTCGACGCAGGGACCGGGCAACACCCTCCGGATCGTCCTGCTGGTCTCGATGGTCGGCGGCGCGCTGCTCGCCTGGTTCCTGCTGCGCGGCTACCGCCAGGGCGGTGACGACGCCGAGGCCGACACCCCTGCCACCCCTGCCACCACGGCCACCCCTGCCACCACGGCCGCCCGGACGGCCGCGCCGGCATCCTCCGACACCTCCGGCACCCCCGCCGAGGCCCCCGCGACCCGCACCGGAAACGGCCCCACCGACGCCAACGCCTGAGTCGGCGTGAGCACGCCGCGACGTCCCGCATACGATGTGCGCGAAGTCTCCGCTCCCATCCCCGATCGAAGGTCATTCAGAAGATGAGCCTCCACGCCACCGCCGCCAATCTGGTCACGCTTGCGAACGAGGGTGCCGAGCACGGCGGCAACCACGAAAGCCTCAGCCCGTTCGTCACGGGTGGCGGCGCCCTGCTCGCGCTCCTTCTGCTGCTCTGGATCACGACCCGCTTCAACCGCGACCGCTGAGCCGCGAGGCCGCTGATCCGGCACCCGGCGCCGTGCCAGTAGGCTCTGCACGCATGGGAGAGCAGGAAGTGCCTACTGGCCGTCGCGGCAAGCGCCGACTCGGTGTGATGGGCGGGACGTTCGATCCGATCCATCACGGACACCTGGTGGCCGCCAGCGAGGTGGCCGCCCTGTTCCACCTCGACGAGGTGATGTTCGTGCCGACCGGGCAGCCGTGGCAGAAGAGCCACAAGGCGGTCTCGCCGGCCGAGGACCGCTACCTGATGACGGTCATCGCCACCGCCTCCAACCCGCAGTTCTCCGTCAGCCGCATCGACATCGACCGCGGCGGGCCGACGTACACCATCGACACCCTGCGGGACCTGCGCTCCCTCAACAGCGACGCGGACCTCTTCTTCATCACCGGCGCCGACGCGCTGTCCCAGATCCTGACCTGGCGCGACGCCGAGGAACTGTTCAGCCTGGCGCACTTCATCGGCGTCACCCGACCGGGTCACGACCTCACCGACGACGGACTGCCCAAGGGCGGGGTGTCGCTGGTGGAGGTCCCCGCACTCGCCATCTCCTCCACCGACTGCCGGGCCAGGGTGGCACAAGGCGACCCGGTCTGGTACTTGGTGCCGGACGGTGTGGTGCGCTACATCGACAAGCGCCAGTTGTACCGCGGCGAGTAAGCCTCCGAGCGAGCCTCGGGGAGGGGCACCGTTGAACGATCAGCAGAACCCGTACGACCCGTACTACCCACAGCAGCCGCGCATCATCGGCTACGACGCGTACGGACAGCCGGTCTACGAGCAGGTCGCGCAGCAGTATGACGACCCGTACGCCGCACAGCAGCCCCCGGCCGCCCCGCAGCAGCAGTACGCCCAGGACCCGTCCCAGGGCCAGGGATACGCCCAGGACTACGGCTACGGCGCCTACGGGCAGCAGCCGCAGACCCCGTCGTACCCGGAGCAGCAGGCACCGGCGCAGCCGCAGTACGACGCGTACGGGCAGCAGCCCGCGTACGACTACCAGCAACACCAGCAGTCCCAGCAACACCAGGCGTACGACACGGGCAACCAGTGGGCCGTGCAGACCGAGACGGCCCCCGCGCCGGCGGTCCCACCCCAGGCGCCCGCGCACGCCCCACCGTCGCAGGCGCCCGACCCCGAGCCCGAACCGCCGCTGTCCGCGGCCGTGCCCGGGCAGCGTCCGTCGCCCGAGGACGACGAGCCCCGCGCGTACCAGACCGCGCAGTTCGCGTTCATCGAGGAGCCCGACGAGGACTCCGAGGACGTCATCGACTGGCTCAAGTTCACCGAGAGCCGGTCCGAGCGGCGCGAGGAGGCCCGCCGCCGCGGCCGGCACCGCGTCGTCGCCCTCGCCGTCGTCCTCGCGCTCGCCGTCGTCGGCGGCGTCGGCTGGCTCTGGTCGGCCGGCATGCTCCCCGGCACGTCGGACGGCGACGCGCAGCAGCAGAACACCGCCACGGGCCCGCAGAAGCGCGACACGATCGTGGTCCACCTGCACGACACCAAGGGCGGCGGCACCTCCACCGCCCTCCTCGTGGACAACACGACCACCCGTCAGGGCACCACCGTCCTGCTCCCGAACTCGCTCGCCGTCGCCACCGACGAAGGCACCACCACCACCCTCGCCAAGTCCGTCGAGGACGACGGCTCCAGCAGCACCCGCGAGTCCGTCGGCAACCTCCTCGGCGCGAAGATCACCGGCACCTGGCGGCTCGACACGCCGTACCTGGAGAACCTCGTCGAGCTGGTGAGCAACATCGACATCACCACCGACACCGACGTGCCCGGCGCCAAGGGCGCCGAGCCGCTGGTCAAGAAGGGCGAGAACCAGACCCTCAACGGCCGCGCCGCCGTCGCCTACGCCACCTACCGGGCGTCCGGCGAGCCCGAGGCCAAGCAGCTGGAGCGCTTCGGCCAGGTCATGTACGGGGTGCTGCGGAAGATCTCCGACGACCCCAAGGCCGCCACGATCACCGTCGAGACGCTGGCCCAGATCCTCGACCCGTCCCTGCCGGAGAAGGACCTCGGGGCCTCGCTCGCCAAGCTCGCCGAGCATGCCAAGACCGGCGCGTACAAGACGGAGCTGCTGCCCGTCGAGAGCGACGGCTCGCTCGCCGGGGACACCGGCGCGTCCATGGTCGAGAAGGTCCTCGGCGGCAAGGTCAGCGCGCCCGAGCAGGGCGCGGCCACCCGGGTCGCGGTCCGCGACGCCAGCGGCAAGGGCGCCACCGAGCCGGCCCGTGTGGTCCTGATCAACGGCGGTTACGCGGTGGTCGGCGGCACCAAGACCGATGTCCGGGCCACGTCCCAGGTCGTGTACGCCGACGACGCGCAGAAGGCCGCCGCGGGCGAGGTCGCCAAGACCCTCGGGCTGCCGGCCGGATCCGTCACCAAGGGCAAGGCCACCGGAAACGCCGATGTCACCGTGGTGCTCGGCCAGGACTACAAGATCCCGGGAGCCAAGGACTGACCGTTCGATAATGCTATTCGGGCCCGTCGGCGGTACATGAGACCCTTGAGGTGTCTCAGACCGCCGACGAAAGCCTGCATGTGACCGCCACGGACCGCTCCATCGAGCTCGTCAACGCCGCCGCCCAGGCGGCGGCCGACCGGCTCGCTCACGACATCATCGCGTACGACGTCAGCGATGTGCTGTCGATCACCGACGCCTTCCTGCTCGCCTCCGCGCCCAACGACCGCCAGGTCAAGTCGATCGTCGACGAGATCGAGGAGCGGCTGCTCAAGGACCTCGGCGCCAAGCCGGTGCGCCGCGAGGGCGACCGCGACGCCCGCTGGATCCTCCTCGACTACGTCGACATCGTCATCCACGTCCAGCACAGCGAGGAGCGTGTCTACTACGCCCTGGAGCGGCTCTGGAAGGACTGCCCCGAGCTCACGCTGCCCGAGGACGCCCAGAAGACCCGCGGCAAGGGCGAGGAGCACGCCCGGCTGATGGGCGCCGACGGGGCGGACGGTGAGCTGAGCTGACCGGCGGCAGGGGCGGCGCCGGGCGCCGCATCGTGCTGTGGCGCCACGGTCAGACCTCCTGGAACCTGGAGCGCCGCTTCCAGGGCTCCACGGACATCGAGCTGACCGAGACCGGCGTCGCCCAGGCGCGCCGGTCCGCCCGGCTGCTCGCCGGCCTGAAGCCGAGCGCCATCGTCTCCTCGGATCTGCGGCGGGCGGTGGCCACGGCCGCCGAGCTGGCCGCGCTCACCGGGCACACCGTCGTCTCCGACGCCGCGCTGCGCGAGACGTACGCGGGGGAGTGGCAGGGCCTGACCCACGACGAGATCACCGCGCGGTTCGGCGAGCAGTACGCCGCCTGGAAGCGGGGCGAGCCGGTGCGCCGCGGGGGCGGCGAGCTGGAGACCGAGGTGGCCGACCGGGCCGCCCCGGTGGTCCTGGAGCACGTCGACAGGCTGCCCGAGGGCGGCACCCTGGTCGTGGTCAGCCACGGCGGCACCATCCGCACCACCATCGGCCGGCTGCTCGGCCTGGAGGCGGCCCACTGGGAGTCCCTGGGCGGGCTGTCGAACTGCTGCTGGTCCGTCCTCGGCAAGGGCGCGCACGGCTGGCGGCTGCTCGAGCACAACGCGGGGTCGCTGCCCGAGCCCGTGCTCGGCGACGACACCTGAGCCGCGTCCCGGGCCCGTACCCCGTGTGCGGACCCGGGGCGGCGCGCGCACCCCGCGCGCGTGGCCTGCCGGAGCCGATTTCGCTTTCCGGCAGGTCACCGGCTAAAGTTCTTCTTGTTCGCAGCGCGGAGCGCGAAGAACACGCGGGGCTATAGCTCAGTTGGTAGAGCGCTTGCATGGCATGCAAGAGGTCAGGAGTTCAATTCTCCTTAGCTCCACAGTCAAGGATCCCGTCCCCGGCAGGGGGCGGGATTCGTCGTTTCCGGCCGTCCCCGTCCCCGTCCACGTTCACGTGATCCCGCTTCCCGGCCGTCCGCCGTCACCCCTCCTCGGCGAGCAGGAGGTCGAGGCCCCGGCGGCTCTCCTCGTCGCTCGGCGTGTAGGTGACGACCCGGCACTCCGGCATCCCGTTGATCGGCAGCGACACCGAGGTCATCCGCAGCACGCCGGTCCGCTCGTGCCGGAACGTCTTCACGCGCGTACCCGGCGGCACCACGTCCCCGTTGCGCCACAGCTCGGCGAAGTACGGGCTCGCGTCGGACAGCAGCCGGACGCACGACTCGGCGCGGCGGCGCCCCGCTCCTCGCGCCCCGCGTGCTGCGCGCTCCCGGCGTCGGCCAGGCCGTCGTCCGGATCGCGGCGGCGATGACCGTCAACGCGGGATTCCTGTTCACCCTCACCCTGCACCCGCAGGGCGGACTCGGGCAGAGCGCCCTGCGGACCGGGCTCACCTTCGGGCCCACTGCCGTCGTCTTCGGGCTCGTCGGCCTCACCTGGCGGCGCTGGCCGGCCCGGCTGCACCCGTTCCTGGTACCCGGCGGCTTTCTCCTTGCGGCCGTCTCCGCGCTCGCCGCGGGCGCCGTCCCGAAGGGCGGCGGGACGGGCGGCTGGCTGCTCTATCCGGCCTTCTGCGGCATGGGCGCCGGCCTCGCCTTGGCCTTCAATCCGGCGCTGACCAGCGCACTCGCGACCGTACGGCCCGCCGACGCGGCCGACGCCAGCGGACCGCTCGCCACGGTGACCCAGCTCGGCCAGCTGATCGGCGTGGCGACCGTCGGCCCGCTCTTCCTGGGGCGGATCACCGGCCCGGGGGCGGATGTGTCGGCTCGCGTGCTGTGGGTATGCGCCTTCGCGCTGGCGCTGACGGCGCTCGTGGGCGCCTGCGCCGGGCGCCCCTCCGACGGCGCCGACCCCCTTGCGGGGCCATGGCAGAATCGGACAGCCGGAGGGGAATGCGGGTCCGGTAGGGAGGGAGCGCGTATGGCCGTGGCCGGTGCCGAGGGGGTCGAAACCGATTCCGACACCGAAGCCGATACCTGCTCCGTCGTGGCCTTCGGCCCTGGACCGGGATCCGCCTCGCGGGGACCGTACGCGGGCCGCGCCGCCCTGACCGGAGCAGCGTGATGGGGGCGCACAGGCGGAAGTGCGACTGGTGCGGCAGCGGTACGCCCATCGTTCGCGACATGGACCCGGTCAACCCCTCGTTCCAGTACTGGTGCGAGGAATGCGCCCGGGCGCTGATCATAAAAGGCGATCCCATCGAGACCTACCGCGAGCTCGAAGGGGAGCCGATCTACGGCCGGCTCCTGGACGAGCACTGCACCCTGAAGCGCTTCTACTCCTTCGCGACGGCCTGAGGCGCGCGGACCGCGACCCGCGCGTCGTCGGTCTCCGCCTCGCGCAGGTCGTCCTCCCGGGGGTGCGGGACCCGCTCCACGAGCGTGGCGTCCCGGCCCCGGCTCCGGCCTCGCCACTGCGACAGCGCGTATCCGGCGAAGACCGCGAGCGCCGTCAGCGGATAGATCGCCGAGAGCACCATCTGACCGGCGTTCTGGTGCAGTTCGGGGCGGCCCGGGTCGTGCGGTACCCACCACAGCGCGAACGAGGCGAAGGCGAGCGCCACCGCGCCCGTCACCGGCCACGCGCGCGTGGCGCGGTCGTACAGCAGGATCAACAGGGGCACGCACCACACCCAGTGGTGCGACCAGGAGATCGGGCTGATCATCAGCGCCGTGAACGCGGTGATCACCACGGCCACCGCGCGGTCGCCGCGCAGCGCGGCCCGTATCGCGAGGATCATGGCCGCGCCGCCGAGCAGCCCCGCCGCCGCGACCCACCACAGACCCGGCGCGTCGGTGTGCAGCAGTCGGGCCAGCACGCCGCTGACCGACTGGTTGGCGGTCTCCTCCGCGTGTCCGACCCGGCCCGTCTCGAACAGGGTGCGGGTCCAGAAGGTCTTCGAGGCGTCCGGCAGGGCCACGACCATCGCCAGCGTCGTCACCAGGAAGACGCCCGTCGCGGTCAGCCCGGTCCGCAGCCACGGGTTCATGCCCCGTCCCGCGCCGGCGCCCCGCTCGCGGCGACACAGCAGCAGACCCGCCGCGAACAGCAGCACCACGAACAGGCCCGGCGTCAGCTTCACGGCCGTCGCGAGCCCGATGCCCACTCCGGCCCAGCGCGCGCCCGGACCGCCGGGGCGGCGGGTCAGGTCCCACAGCACCGCCACCGCGACGAGCAGGTTGATCTGCCCGTACCGCAGCGTCGTCCACACCGGCTCGCACCACACGACGATCGCGGCGACCCACAGGCTCCGCCGCCACAGTTCGGCGCGGGCCGCGGGCAGGGATATCCGGGGGTGGACGAGCTGGAGCGAGAGCCGTACCAGCGCCAGCACCAGGAGCAGGTTCCCCGCCGTGTTCAGCGTCCTCATGAGCGGGACGCCGACCAAGGTCAGCGGCAGGAACAGGACGGCGGCGAGCGGCGGGTACGTCATGGCGAGGTTCGCCGACGTGGCGCGCATCGCGTACAGGTCGCCGCCGGACCGCAGGGTCTCGGCCTCGGCCCGGTAGACCATCACGTCGAGCATGTTCACGTGGGCGAGGCGCTGCGCCACCCAGAAGGCCGTGAACGAGAGCAGGCAGACGGCCGCCGCGGTGACCAGGGGCCACGGGCGGGAGCGGACGGGGGAGGGGGGCACGGAGACGGACACAGCCTGCGACCCTACCCGGCCCCCGGGAAGGGCCTGGGAAACGGATTTGGCGAACGGCCGGGCGGCCGGTTAATGTTCTTTCCGTCGCCGCCGCACGGGAGATCGGGCGGGGCGGTGAAACAAGGGGCTATAGCTCAGTTGGTAGAGCGCTTGCATGGCATGCAAGAGGTCAGGAGTTCAATTCTCCTTAGCTCCACAGATCGGTAGCGAGTCATCCGGACAGGATGGCTCGCGACTCTTCTGCGGTAGTCTTACTCCCGCACGCGGGGCTATAGCTCAGTTGGTAGAGCGCTTGCATGGCATGCAAGAGGTCAGGAGTTCAATTCTCCTTAGCTCCACAGATCGGAAGCGGGTCATCCGGACAGGATGGCCCGCTTTTTCGTATGCCCGCGCGTACCCCGTCGGCCTGGCATATGCCGTGCGGATGTCGATCGCGGGTCGTACGCGCGCGGGGCGTTCCGCGGCCCGGCACGCGGAACGCCGATGCGGCTGGATCGGGCCCTGCGGTACCCTGACGCACATGCGTGCCGTACGCCTTCTGCTTAGCGGGCCGCGCTGATCAGTCCCGACGGATGAGCATTCCGGTCGGCATCAGCGCGGCGTCCCCTCCTGTGCGAGGGGATTTTTCATTTCGTGGCGGTGCCGGGGATGCCGGCAGTGGGCAGAGACGATCGATGGAGCTTCAAGGATCATGACCGAGATCAACACGGCTGCCGAGACGGCGGCCCAGCATCGCTACACGGCGGCCATGGCCGCCGACATCGAGGCACGCTGGCAGGACGTCTGGGACGCCGAGGGCACCTACGCGGCCCCGAACCCCTCCGGTGACCTGGCCGGGGATCCGGCCGTGGTGGCGCGCCCCAAGAAGTTCATCATGGACATGTTCCCGTACCCCTCGGGCGCGGGTCTGCACGTCGGCCACCCCCTGGGCTACATCGCGACCGACGTCTCCGCGCGCCACGCGCGGATGACCGGACACAACGTCCTGCACACCCTGGGCTTCGACGCCTTCGGCCTGCCGGCCGAGCAGTACGCCGTGCAGACCGGCACGCACCCGCGGGTCTCCACCGAGGCCAACATGGAGAACATGAAGGCCCAGCTGCGCCGGCTGGGTCTGGGCCACGACAAGCGCCGGTCGTTCGCCACGATCGACCCGGAGTACTACAAGTGGACGCAGTGGATTTTCGTCCAGATCTACAACTCCTGGTACGACACCGAGGCCGGCAAGGCCCGCCCGATCGCCGAGCTGGTCGAGCGGTTCGCGAACGGCACCCGTGAGGTTCCCGGTGGCCGGGACTGGAACGCGCTGAGCTCCGTCGAGCGCGCCGACATCCTGAGCGAGTACCGCCTGGCCTATGCCTCGGACTCGCCGGTCAACTGGTGCCCCGGTCTGGGCACCGTCCTGGCCAATGAGGAGGTCACCGCCGAGGGCCGCTCCGAGCGCGGCAACTTCCCGGTCTTCAAGTCCAAGCTGCGCCAGTGGAACATGCGCATCACGGCCTACGCGGACCGCCTGCTGGACGACCTGGACGCGCTGGACTGGCCCGAGGCCATCAAGCTGCAGCAGCGCAACTGGATCGGCCGCTCCGAGGGCGCCCGGGTCGACTTCCGGGTCGGCGACGCCGGTGCCATCACCGTCTTCACCACCCGCCAGGACACCCTGTTCGGCGCCACCTACATGGTGCTGGCCCCCGAGCACGACCTGGTCGACGCGCTGGTCCCGGCCGCCTGGCCCGAGGGCACCCACGACGTCTGGACCGGCGGCCACGCCACCCCCGCCGACGCCGTTGCCGCCTACCGCAAGCAGGCCGCCGCCAAGTCCGACGTCGAGCGGCAGGCCGACGCCAAGGAGAAGACCGGCGTCTTCACGGGCGCGTACGCGATCAACCCGGTCAGTGGCGAGCAGGTCCCGGTCTTCATCGCCGACTACGTCCTGATGGGCTACGGCACCGGCGCGATCATGGCCGTCCCGGCGCACGACACCCGCGACTTCGCCTTCGCGCGCGCCTTCGAGCTGCCGATGCGCTGCGTCGTCGAGCCCGACGACGACCGCGGCACCGACCCGTCGACGTGGGACGACGCCTTCTCCTCGTACGAGGCGAAGCTGATCAACTCCGCGAACGACGACGTGACGCTGGACGGCCTGGGCGTCGTCGACGCCAAGGAGAAGATCACCACCTGGCTGACCGACCGCGGCATCGGCGAGGGCACCGTCAACTTCCGCCTGCGCGACTGGCTGTTCAGCCGCCAGCGCTACTGGGGCGAGCCCTTCCCGATCGTCTACGACGAGGACGGTGTCGCCCACTCGCTGCCCGAGTCGATGCTGCCGCTGGAGCTGCCGGAGGTCGAGGACTACTCGCCTCGCACCTTCGACCCGGACGACGCCGACACCCAGCCCGAGCCGCCGCTGTCCCGCAACGAGGACTGGGTCAACGTCACGCTGGACCTGGGCGACGGCCCGAAGAAGTACCGCCGCGAGACCAACACCATGCCCAACTGGGCCGGTTCCTGCTGGTACGAGCTGCGCTACCTGGACCCGCACAACGACGAGCGGCTGGTCGACCCGGCCGTCGAGCAGTACTGGATGGGCCCGCGCGAGGGCATGCCCACCGGCGGTGTCGACCTGTACGTCGGCGGCGCCGAGCACGCCGTGCTGCACCTGCTGTACGCGCGCTTCTGGTCCAAGATGCTGTTCGATCTGGGCTACGTCTCCTCGGCCGAGCCGTTCCACAAGCTGTTCAACCAGGGAATGATCCAGGCCTTCGTCTACCGCGACAGCCGTGGCATCGCCGTCCCGGCCGCCGAGGTGGAGGAGCGCGACGGCGCCTTCTACTACGAGGGTGAGAAGGTCAGCCGGCTGCTGGGCAAGATGGGCAAGTCCCTGAAGAACGCCGTCACGCCGGACGAGATGTGCGCCGAGTACGGTGCCGACACCCTGCGCCTGTACGAGATGGCCATGGGCCCGCTGGACGTCTCGCGTCCGTGGGACACCCGCGCCGTCGTCGGCCAGTACCGGCTGCTGCAGCGGCTGTGGCGCAACATCGTCGACGAGACCACCGGCGAGGTCACCGTCACCGACGAGCCGGCCGACGAGGACACCCTGCGCGCGCTGCACAAGGCCATCGACGGCGTCTCGCAGGACATGGCCGCGATGCGCTTCAACACCGCCATCGCCAAGATCACCGAGCTGAACAACCACCTGACGAAGTCCGGTGGCGCGATCGCCCGCCCGGTCGCCGAGCAGCTGGTGCTGCTGGTCGCCCCGCTGGCCCCGCACATCGCCGAGGAGCTGTGGCACCGCCTGGGCCACCCCGACTCGGTCGTCCACCAGGACTTCCCGGTCGCCGACCCGGCGTACGTCGTGGACGAGACCGTGACCTGCGTCGTGCAGATCAAGGGCAAGGTCAAGGCCCGCCTGGAGGTCTCCCCGTCGATCACCGACGCGGAGCTGGAGGCGCTGGCGCTGGGCGACGAGCACGTCGTCGCCGCGCTGGGCGGCGCGCAGATCCGCAAGGTGATCGTCCGCGCGCCGAAGCTGGTCAACATCGTCGCCGGCTGACGCCGACGGCCTGACGGCACCGCTGGTCGTCCCGTCCCCTAAGGGGCGGGTAGGGGCAGGTTGGGGGTTTCTCCGGAACCACCGACCTGCCCTCAGCGTTTACGGTGGAAGAACCACAACCGAGGCCGGAGGGGCGAGGCGAGGCATATGGGAGCCGCGATCACGATCATGGCATTGCTCTTCGTCGCCTTCATGGTGCTGGGGGTCTACGCCACAGTGAAGGTCGCGAAGGCGGCCAAGCGAGGTGTCGACCGCACCATCGACCAGGCCCGGCGCACGGTCGAGGACACCACCCTGCGGGCCAAGAGCCTCGGCCAGACCGGCGCTTCGGCCGAACTGGCCCAGCTGCGGCTCGCGCTGCGCACCTCGATGCGCGCCACCCAGGAGGCCCTCCACGCGGGCGTGGCCGAGGACGCCTCGCTCAAGGAGTCGCTGGACCTCTTCCACCGGCTCAGCGGCCATGCGCGGGAGCTGGACGACGACCTGCGGCGGCTGGAGCGCGAGCCGGACCGGGGGCACGTCGTGGCGCGCCTTCCGGAGTTGCGCCGGCGCACCCAGCAGGTCACCCACTCCGCGGACGCGCTGCGCTTCGCCGCCCGGGACCGGGCTCGCCGGTTCGCCGACGACGAGCTGACCTCGCTCAGCGCCCAGATCGACATGGAGGCGGGCGCCCTGCGGCACTGGACGGACGCGGACACCGAGAGCCCGGTGGCACAGCCCGCCGCCGAGCGGCCCCAGGCTCCGGCGGCCGCGCCCGCGGAGCCCCGGACCGGCGAACAGGCCGGGACGGCCGGGCAGCCGCAGGCGATCACCGGGGCGGACCCGCGCGTCACCTCCTACCCGTGGGAGAAGACCGCGCGGCCCGAGACCACGGCCTGAGCGACCGCGAGAAGGCCCTGTAGACAGGGCCGACGGCGCGCGGGTGGGGCCGGGCTGCCGTCCGTCGAGGGCGGCGGGTAACCTCCCGCTCATGTCCCGGCATGTCGCGATCGTCACCGATTCCACGGCCTACCTGCCTGCCCAGGCGCTGGAGCGGCACGCCGTCACCGTCGTCCCGCTCACCGTCGTCATCGGGGACCGCGCGCTGGAAGAGGGCACCGAGATCTCGGCCCGCTCGCTCGCGGAAGCGCTGCAGAAGCGGCGCGCGGTGACCACCTCCCGCCCCGCCCCCGAAGTCTTCGCCGCCGCCTACCGTGCCGCCGCCGAGGCGGGGGCCCAGGGCATCGTCTCGCTGCATCTGTCCGGCGAGTTCTCCGGTACGTACGACGCGGCCGTGCTCGCTGCGGCCGAGGCACCTGTGCCCGTGCGGGTCGTCGACACCCGGATGGTGGGGATGGCCCTCGGCTTCTGCGCGCTGGCGGCGGCCGAGGTCGTCGAGACGGGCGGCTCGCTCGACGAGGCCGTGGCGGCGGCCGAGAAGCGGGCCGCGGGCACGTCCGCGTACTTCTATGTCGACACCCTCGACTATCTGCGCCGAGGCGGGCGCATCGGCGCCGCCCAGGCCCTGCTCGGTTCGGCGCTGGCCGTGAAACCGCTGCTCGAACTCGAAGGCGGGCGGATCGAACTGCGGGAGAAGGTGCGCACGGCCTCCAAGGCCATCGCGCGCCTGGAGGAGATCGCCGTCGAACGCGCCGGGAGCGGACCCGTCGACGTGGCCGTCCACCACCTCTCCGCCCCCGAACGGGCCGCCGCCCTGGCCGAGCGGCTGCGCGAGCGGCTGCCGGGCGTGGGAGACCTCCAGGTCACCGAGGTTGGCGCGGTAATCGGCGCGCACACCGGGCCGGGACTGCTCGCGGTCGTCGTCTCACCGCGCTGAGGGGCGCGGGCCGGGTCGGCGGGCGGGTCGGCGGGCGGGGATTCCCTCCCACGTACGGGTGAGTGAGTTATCCACAACCGGCCGGTTATCCACGGAACGCAGAGAGTTTCGGCACAGGCCGGTGCGGATGCCTACCGTCGGTCCCATGACTCTTCGTACACACCTGGGAGCACGTCGTGGCGGGGCCGGCAGTGGACCCGGCCGGGCCTCGGGATCGGACGTTCGTACCCGGCGCGGCACCCGGCCGGCGCGCACGGGCCGGCACGCGGCCGGTGCCGGTTCGGAGGCGGTACGGCGTCGGGGCGAGGCCCTGTTCCCGGCGACGGTCCCGCCGGCCCTGCCGCTCCCGCCGCCTCCGCGCCACGAGCCGGCCGAGCCCGCGAGCCCACCGGGTCCAGGAGACGAGCCGGTGCCGGCTCGCGAGCGGTGGAGGCTCGCGCTGCGCGAGCGGCTGCCGTTGTGGGTGCAGTCCCGCTGCGGGCTCGAACGGCGCTCGCTGGGCGCGCTCGCCGTGGTGCTGGTCGTGGCCGCCGGGGGAGCCGGGGCCTACTTCTGGAACGGGCGACCGCAACAGATCACGGCGCCCGCGGTGGTGGCCGCGGCCCGGCCGCTGCCCGAACCCGAGCCCGGGCCTTCGACACCGCCTCCGCCGGAGTCGGCGCCGACCTCCCTGTCGGGGGTGCGAGTGCGGGGGCCGTGGTCGTGGTGGACGTCGGCGGCAAGGTGCGCCGGCCCGGGGTGTTCACGCTGCCCGCCGGGTCGCGCGTCACCGACGCCCTGCGCGCGGCGGGCGGAAGCCGCCCGGGTACGGACCTGACGGGACTCAACCGGGCCCGGGTGCTCCAGGACGGCGAACAGGTCGTCGTGGGCCTCCCGGCCGCTGCGGCCGGTGGTGCGGGAGCGGGTGGGACTCCGGCCGGAGCGGCCTCGCCGCCGACCGGTCAGGCCGTGCCGTTGAGCCTCAGCACGGCGACCGCCGAACAGCTCGACGCCCTGCCCGGGGTCGGCCCGGTCCTCGCCCGGCACATCGTCGAACACCGGGCGGAACACGGAGGATTCCGCTCGGTGGCCGAGCTGCGGGACGTGAGCGGGATCGGCGAGCGGCGGTTCGCGGATCTGGCACCGCTGGTCCGGCCATGAGCACGGACCCGCGCCGGCCGGTCGTGTGGGACGAAGGCCCGGCCGATCTGCGGCTCGTCCCGCCGGCCCTCGCCGTATGGGGCGGGGCGGCGCTCGCGGTGGGCGTCGCCGGCTGGTGGACGGTCGCCGGAGTACTGCTCTGCCTGGGTGCCGCGACGCCCCTGCTGCGGCCCGGCGCCCGGCACGGACCACGGGCGATCGCCGGTGCCGGAGTTCTGGTGTGCGCCGCCGCCGGAGCCGCGTCCGGCGCCCTGCACGCGGCCGACCTGCGCCGGGGGCCGGTGCCCGAACTCGCCCGTTCCGGCGGCCGGGTGACGGCCGAGGTGGCGGTCACCGCCGACCCCCGGCTCATCCGCTCGCCTGTGGGCGGCGCCCGGGCGGCACCACCGCTCGTGGCCGTCGCGGGCGAGGTGACCCGGATCGAGGATCGTGACGGGGTGGCACATCGTACGAGGGCGCCGGTCCTGGTGCTCGTACCGGCGCGGGACGGGCCGGGAGAGAGCCGCCGGGAGTGGCTGGCCCTGCTGCCGTCGACCGGCCTCGCCGTGACGGGGCGGCTCGCGCCGGCCCGGCCCGGGGACACCATCGCCGCCGTGCTGCGGGCCGACGGCGGGCCGCCCAGGATCACCGGACCGCCCAGCGGCCTCCAGCGCACCGCCGGCGCGCTGCGCGCCGGGCTGCGGCGGGCGACCGACCCGCTGCCGACGGATGCCCGGGCGCTGCTGCCGGGCCTGGTGGTCGGGGACACGTCCCGGATCGAGCCCGACCTGAAGGAGGCCTTCGAAGCCACCGACCTCACCCACTTGCTCGCCGTCTCGGGCTCGAACCTCACGGTTGTGTTGTTGCTCCTCATCGGCCGGCCCGGCACTGCCCAGCGGGCCGAGCGGGGCGGGCTCGCGCCCCGGCTGGGCATCCCGCTGCGGGCGACGGCGTGTGCTGGGGGAGGGCTGACGCTCGCGTTCGTCGTGGTGTGCCGGCCCGATCCGAGCGTGCTGCGTGCGGCGGCGTGCGGGCTCGTCACCCTGCTCGCCCTCGCGACCGGCCGGCGCCGCTCGCTGCTGCCGGCCCTCGCCGCGGCGGTGCTCGCCCTGGTGCTCTACGACCCGTGGCTGGCGCGGAGTTACGGTTTCCTGCTCTCCGTCCTCGCCACCGGCGCGCTGCTCACGATCGCCCCGCGCTGGAGCGACGCCCTGCGCCGGCGGCGGGTGCCGGGCCGGCTCGCGGAGGCGCTGGCCGCGACGCTCGCGGCCCAGGCGCTGTGCGCGCCCGTCGTGGCGGTGTTCGCGGCCCGGGTGAGTCTGGTGGGCGTGCCCGCCAACCTGCTCGCGGAAGTGGCGGTGGCCCCGGCCACGGTGCTCGGCTTCGCCGCGCTCGGCCTCGCGCCGGTGTGGCCCTGGGCCGCCGGGCAGGTGGCGTGGGTCGCGTCCCTGCCGGCCGGGTGGATCGCCCGGGTGGCCCGCACCGGGGCGGAGCTGCCCGGCGCCCGGGTGGCCTGGCCGGACGGCTGGTGGGGCGGGCTGCTGCTCGCCGCGCTGACCGGGCTCCTGGTCCTCGCCGCGTGGCGGATGCCGTACCGGCGGTGGATCGGGGCGGGCTGTGCCGTGCTGCTCCTCCTGGCGGTGGTCCGGCCGCCGCCACTGGTCCGGCTGGTCACCGGCTGGCCGCCGCCGGGCTGGGTGTTCGCCCTGTGCCAGGTCGGCCAGGGCGACGCGACCGTGCTCGCGGCCGGTGGGGACAGCGCGGTCGTCGTGGACGCGGGGCCCGACCCGGCACCGGTCGACCGCTGTCTGAGCGAGCTGGGTGTGCACCGCGTTCCGCTGGTGGTGCTCAGCCACTTCCACGCGGACCATGTGGCCGGTCTGCCGGGGGTGCTGCGCGGTCGGACGGTGGGTGCCATCCAGACGACGGGGTTCGACGAGCCGCCGGAGCAGGCGGAGTTCGTGCGGCGTACCGCGAGGGCCGCCGGGGTGCCGGTGGTGCGGGCGATAGCGGGGGAGCGGCGCGCGATCGGCCCGCTGGAGTGGCGGGTGCTGTGGCCGGGGGCCGGTGCGCCGGGCGGGATCACGGAATCGGGGGAGTCGGCGGCGAACGACGCGAGTGTCGTGCTGTTCGTCAAGGCCGCGGGCGGACTGAGCCTGTTGCTGCTCGGCGACCTCGAACCTGCGGCCCAGCGGGGCCTGGCGCGCGTGTATCCGAGGCTGCCGCCCGTCGACGTGCTGAAGGTGGCCCATCACGGCTCGTCCCACCAGGACCCGGGGCTGATACGGGCGGTGCGGCCCCGGTTGGCGCTGGTGTCGGCAGGCCGGGACAACCCGTACGGGCATCCGTCACCGCGCACGGTCCGGGCCCTGCGGGACCGCGGGGCGCGGGTGCTGAGCACGGACCGGGACGGGGCGATCGCGGTCACCGGCACCGGGCCTGGGCTCGCCGCGCACACGTTCGTCGGCGCGAATCCCTTGTAAAGGAGTCTTTCTAAAGATAGCTTTACATCATGTCGGAGCATCCCAGCGAGCAGCCTCGCAGTGTCCATCTCGCCGACCCCCGCGCCCTGCGCGCCTACGCCCATCCGACCCGGATGACGCTCGTGGGACTGCTGCGGAGCGAGGGGCCGTTCACCGCCACCCGGGCCGCCGAGCTGACCGGGGAGTCGGTCGCCAGTTGCTCGTACCACCTGCGGATACTCGCCAAGTACGGGCTGGTCGAGCAGGCGCCGGGCGGCAAGGGGCGGGAGAAGCCCTGGCGGGCGACGGCCCGGTTCACCGAGTGGTCGGACGCCGACGAGAACCCCGCGGTCGCGCAGGCGGCGGCCGCCCTCAGCACGGCCGTCGTGGAGCACTACCTGACCCGCGCGCTCCGCGCCCTGGAGCAGCGGCACACCCTGCCCAGGGAATGGCAGGAGGCGGAGCGGCTCGGCGACACGCTGCTCCACCTCACCCCCGAGGAACTGACCGGACTGGGCCAGGGAATCGAGGAGTTGCTGCGCCCCTACGAGGAACGCGAGCAGGACCTCGCGCGGCGGCCGGAGGGATCCCGGCCCGTGTCCGTCCTGCAGATCGCCTTCGTCGAGCGGGGGCCGTACGGCACCGAATCCGTCGACCCCATCGACCCCACCGACAGTGGAGAGGAGTGACCGATGGCGCTGACCGAACGCATACCCCCGCTGATGCGGGAGCGGGGATTCCGGCGGTACTGGACGGGGCAGACCGTCTCGCTCGCCGGCGACCAGATCACGCTCATGGCGCTGCCGCTCGCCGCCGTCCTCGTCCTCGGGGCCGACGCCGCCGAGATGGGCTGGCTGAAGACCGCCGAACTGCTGCCCGCGCTGTTGCTCAACCTGCCGTTCGGCGCCTGGGCCGACCGGCAGGCCCGGCGGCGGCGCGTCATGATCGCCACCGACCTGGGCCGCGCGGCACTCGTGCTGAGCCTGCCCGTCGCGTATCTGCTGGACATGCTGACGCTCGGCCAGTTGTACGTGGTGGCCTTCGCGGTGGGCGCGCTCGGCGTGCTCTTCGACGTGTGCAACGCGACGCTGTTCGTGGCGCTGGTGCCCGTCGAGCGCTATGTACAGGCGAACTCGCTGGTCAACGGCAGCCGTTCGATGGCCTGGCTGGCCGGGCCCGGCGCCGGCGGACTGCTCGTGCAGGTGCTGACGGCGCCGTTCGCGCTGGTCGCCGACGCTTTCACGTATCTGATCTCGGCGGCCTACCTCGCGCGGATCGCCCCCGCCGAGCCCGCCCCCGCGCCCGTGCGGAAGGGGCACTTCAGCGAGGGCCTGCGCTGGGTGCTGAAGAACCGGTCGATGCGGACGCTGTTCGCGGCCGCCGGCACGGTGCAGTTCTTCAACTTCATGTTCGCCACCCTCTTCGTGCTCTACGCGACGACCCGGCTGGGGCTGAGCGCGGGCGTCCTGGGCGCGATACTCAGCGCCGGGGCGATCGGCGGGCTGATCGGCGCGGCGACCGCGAGCGCGGTGGTCCGGCGGATCGGCGTCGGCCCCTCGCTGGTGGCCGGATTCCTGGGCTTCGGCGTGCCCCTGCTTCTGGTGCCCGCCGCCCATGGACCGAAGCCGCTGGTCATCGGTCTGCTGTTCGCCGCCGAATTCCTGTCCTGCGTCGGCGTGATGCTGGTCGACATCGCCTCCGGGTCCCTGCAGATGGCGCTGGTGCCCGACGCGATACGGTCCCGGGTGATGGGCGCGTTCCGGACCCTCAACCACGGTTTCCGCCCGCTCGGCGCACTCGCTGGCGGTCTGCTCGGCAGCACCCTCGACCTGCGGCCCACCCTGTGGATCGCGACGATCGGCACCGTGCTCGCCGTTGTGTGGGTGCTGCCCTCGCCGCTGGCACGGCTGCGCGAGCTGCCGAAGCCCCAGTCCGGGGCGGCCCAGCCTGGCCCGGCGCCGGCCGCGGCGGAGGGGTGAGCGGCCCCTAGGGCGCTTCCAGCCAGCCCTCGTACTCACCGGCCAGGGCGTCCAGGTCCTTCGGGTCGAGGCGCCCGTCCGGGTCCTCGACCACCACCAGCCACTGGGCGTCCTCGGCGTCGTCCTCGCCGGCCAGGGCGTCGCGGACGAGCTGCGGCTCCTCGGGGACGCCGAACCGGTCGGCCAGTTCGCCGGCGACCTCCTCGGCCGCGTCGCGGTCGGGCAGCACCAGTACGTGTCTCACATCGCTCACCCGCTCATTCTCGGCGATCGCCCGACCGGGACGGCACGGGGCTGTCGGTGGCGCGTGGGATGCTGGAACGCGATGGCCACCAAGAAGTCTTCCTCCGACGATCTCCTCGCCCCCGTCACGCTCGCCGTGGGCCAGGAGGACCTGCTGCTCGACCGCGCGGTCCGCGAGGTGGTGGCGGCGGCCCGGGCCGCCGACGCCGACACCGACGTGCGCGACCTCGCCCCCGAGCAGCTCCAGCCCGGCGCGCTCGCGGAGCTGACCAGCCCCTCGCTGTTCGCCGAGCGCAAGGTTCTGATCATGCGGAACGCGCAGGACCTGCCGGCCGACACGATCAAGGAGATCAAGGCGTATCTCGACGCGCCGGCCGAGGAGATCACCCTCGTGGTGCTGCACCCCGGCGGCGTCAAGGGCAAGGCGCTCCTGGAGGCGGCCCGCAAGGCGGGTGCCCGCGAGGTGGCCTGCCCGAAGACGACGAAGCCGGCGGAGCGGCTGGCGTTCGTCCGGCAGGAGTTCCGGTCCCTCGGCCGCTCGGCCACGCCCGAGGCGTGCCAGGCGCTCGTCGACGCGATCGGCAGCGACCTGCGGGAGCTGGCCTCCGCCGCGGCGCAGCTGACCTCCGATGTCGACGGCACCATCGACGAGGCGGTCGTCGCGCGCTACTACACCGGCCGCGCCGAGGCGTCGTCGTTCACGGTCGCCGACCGGGCCGTCGAGGGCCGCGCCGCCGAGGCCCTGGAAGCCCTGCGCTGGTCGCTGTCGACCGGCGTCGCCCCCGTCCTGATCACCAGCGCGCTCGCCCAGGGCGTCCGCGCCATCGGCAAGCTGTCCTCGGCGCGCGGCGGCCGTCCCGCCGACCTCGCGCGCGAGCTGGGCATGCCCCCGTGGAAGATCGACCGGGTCCGCCAGCAGATGCGCGGCTGGACCCCGGACGGCGTCTCCGTCGCCCTGCGCGCGGTCGCGGAGGCCGACGCGGGGGTGAAGGGCGGCGGCGACGATCCCGAGTACGCCCTGGAGAAGGCCGTGGTCGCCATCGCCCGCGCCGCCCGTATGCGCCGCTCCTGACCTCCGGGCCCCGGCACCTCCAGACCCCGGCTCGCGGGGTCTGGCCAGGGCCCCGGGCCCGTACGGACATCCGCGGATACACCACAGGCCCCGTCACCCTCCTGGGGAAGGAGGGGGACGGGGCCTGTGGTGTCACGCTTGGGGTGGCCCGTACACGCGTGGCGAACGCGTCTCGCGTACGCGGCCGGGGTGGCCGTCCGGGAGCGGGAGAGAGGGTCCGCTGGGTCCCGTGCGGCCGGTCACATCAGAGCTCAGCCCTGGAGGGTGGCAACCTTGGAGGCCAGCGCCGACTTCTTGTTGGCGGCGGAGTTCTTGTGGATGACACCCTTCGAGACAGCCTTGTCGAGCTGACGCGAAGCGGCACGAGCGGCAACGGTGGCCTTCTCGAGGTCGCCGGCGGCGACAGCCTCACGGGCCTTGCGGATCGCGGTCTTGAGCGACGACTTGACGGCCTTGTTGCGCAGGCGCGCCTTCTCGTTGGTCTTGTTCCGCTTGATCTGGGACTTGATGTTCGCCACGAAAGAGCCTTTACAGGTTCGATGTTTCTTGAGGATGCGCCTCGGAGCTGAGAGGGCACACGAGACACAGCTGTCCACGGTATCAGCCGCCCCCCACACCGCCCAAACCGGCCGCAGCCCCGCGGCCATGGGACGATGGAGCCTACGTACCCGTTCCGAACACCGCCCGAGACGAGAACCCTGCGTGCCCGCGACTCCTACCAACGTGCCCGAGCCGAGCCGTACCGACCCGGCTCTGATCCGCAACTTCTGCATCATCGCGCACATCGACCACGGCAAGTCCACGCTCGCCGACCGGATGCTCCAGCTGACCGGTGTGGTCGACCAGCGGCAGATGCGTGCCCAGTATCTCGACCGGATGGACATCGAGCGTGAGCGCGGCATCACGATCAAGTCCCAGGCGGTCCGGCTGCCCTGGGCCCCCACCGAGGGGCCGGGCGAGGGTCGGACGCACATCCTGAACATGATCGACACCCCCGGGCACGTCGACTTCACCTACGAGGTGTCGCGTTCGCTCGCCGCCTGCGAGGGCACGGTCCTGCTGGTGGACGCCGCCCAGGGCATCGAGGCGCAGACCCTGGCCAACCTCTACCTGGCCATGGAGAACGACCTCACCATCGTTCCGGTCCTCAACAAGATCGACCTGCCGGCCGCCCAGCCGGAGAAGTTCGCCGAGGAGCTGGCCAACCTCATCGGCTGCCAGCCGGAGGACGTCCTCAAGGTCTCCGCGAAGACCGGCATGGGCGTCGACGCGCTGCTCGACCGCGTCGTCCGCGACGTCCCGGCCCCCGTCGGCGTCGCCGACGCCCCGGCCCGCGCGATGATCTTCGACTCGGTGTACGACTCGTACCGCGGTGTCGTCACGTACGTCCGTGTCGTCGACGGCCAGCTCAACAAGCGCGAGCGCATCAGGATGATGTCGACCGGCGCCACCCACGAGCTCCTCGAGATCGGCACCAACTCGCCCGAGATGCTGCCGGCCGACGGCCTCGGCGTCGGCGAGGTGGGCTACCTGATCACCGGTGTGAAGGACGTCCGCCAGTCCAAGGTCGGTGACACGATCACCTCCCAGAGCAAGGGCGCCGAAGAGGCCCTGGGCGGTTACAAGGACCCGAAGCCGATGGTCTTCTCCGGTCTGTATCCGCTGGACGGCTCGGACTACCCCGAGCTGCGCGAGGCCCTCGACAAGCTCCAGCTCAACGACGCCGCCCTGGTGTACGAGCCGGAGACCTCCGCCGCGCTCGGCTTCGGCTTCCGCGTCGGCTTCCTCGGCCTGCTCCACCTCGACGTGATCCGCGAGCGGCTGGAGCGCGAGTTCGGCCTGGACCTCATCGCCACCGCCCCCAACGTGGTCTACCGCGTGGTCATGGAGGACGGCGGCGAGCACACGGTCACCAACCCGAGCGAGTTCCCCGAGGGCAAGATCGACGAGGTGTACGAGCCGGTCGTGCGCGCCACGATCCTCGCCCCCTCCGAGTTCATCGGCTCGATCATGGAGCTGTGCCAGACCCGGCGCGGCACCATGCTCGGCATGGACTACCTCTCCGAGGACCGGGTCGAGATCCGCTACACCCTGCCGCTGGCCGAGATCGTCTTCGACTTCTTCGACCAGCTGAAGTCCAAGACCCGCGGCTACGCCTCGCTCGACTACGAGCCCACCGGCGAGCAGAGCAGCTCCCTGGTCAAGGTCGACATCCTGCTGCACGGCGACAAGGTGGACGCCTTCTCGGCGATCACGCACAAGGACCAGGCGTACGCGTACGGCGTCCGGCTCGTCGCCAAGCTCAAGGAGCTCATCCCGCGGCAGAGCTTCGAGGTGCCCGTCCAGGCCGCGATCGGCGCCCGGGTCATCGCCCGCGAGACCATCCGCGCCATCCGCAAGGACGTCCTCGCCAAGTGCTACGGCGGCGACATCTCCCGTAAGCGGAAGCTGCTGGAGAAGCAGAAGGAAGGCAAGAAGCGGATGAAGATGGTCGGCTCCGTGGAGGTCCCGCAGGAGGCCTTCATCGCCGTCCTGTCGAGCGACGACTCCTCGGCCGCCAAGCCGAAGAAGTAACCCTCGCTCCGCCACGAACGGGTCTGCGCACCGCCGGTGCGCAGACCCGTTCGTTATAAGCAAGCCCTTACGCACCCGTCCCCGGGCCTCTACCCTGAAGCCGCTCGAAGGTTACTCGTGAGTTAGTTACGCAGCGCCTGCCCGCGCTGCCGCCCGCGCTGCGCGCGTCCCCCTGCCCGCAGCGCCCCGCCTGACCGCACCGCCGCCGCCCGGAGGACGTCGTGAGCGACACACAGACCCTGATCGAGAACCGGCCGCCGTCCGTGGCGGCGCTCTTCCTGGAGCGCGTCGAGCGGACCCCGGATGCGGAGGCCTACCGCTACCCGGTCCCCGCCGCCTCCGGCCAGGGCCCCGACGACTGGAAGTCGCTCAGCTGGGCCGAGGCCGCCACCCGTGTCCACGCCATCGCCGCCGGTCTCATCGACCTCGGGGTCGCGCCCGAGGAGCGGGTCGCCCTCGCCTCCGCCACCCGGGTCGAGTGGATCCTCGCCGACCTCGGCGTCATGTGCGCCGGTGCCGCCGTCACCACCGTCTACCCGCAGACCAACGCCGAGGAGTCGGCGTTCATCCTCTCCGACTCCGACTCCCGCGTCCTCATCGCGGAGAACGCCGAGCAGCTCGCCAAGGCCGTCGAACGCCGCGCCGATCTGCCCCAGCTCCACCACGTCGTCGTCATCGACCCCGAGGGCGCCGACACCTCCGACGACTGGGTGCTGACCCTCGCCGACCTGGAGGCGCGCGGCACGGCCTATCTGGAGCGTCACCCGGAGATCGTCAAGGAGCGGGTCGCCGCCCTCACCTCCGACCAGCTCGCCACCCTCATCTACACCTCGGGCACCACCGGCCGCCCCAAGGGCGTCCGCCTGCGCCACGACAGCTGGTCGTACATGGCCAAGGCCATCGCCGCCACCGGCCTGCTGACCAGCGAGGACATCCAGTACCTGTGGCTGCCGCTGGCCCACGTCTTCGGCAAGGTCCTGACCTCCGGGCAGATCGAGATCGGGCACGTCACCGCCGTCGACGGCCGTATCGACAAGATCATCGTCAACCTGCCGGTCGTACAGCCCACCTACATGGCCGCCGTCCCGCGCATCTTCGAGAAGGTCTACAACGGCGTCGCCGCCAAGGCCCGCGAAGGCGGCGGGGCCAAGTACAAGATCTTCCAGTGGGCGGCCGGCGTCGCCCGCGAATACGCCAAGGTCACCCAGGACAACTTCCGCCGCACCGGTTCCGCCACCGCGCCCTTCGGCCTCACCGCCAAGCACAAGGTCGCCGACGCGCTCGTCTACTCGAAGCTGCGCGAGGCCTTCGGCGGCCGGCTGCGCGCCGCCGTCTCCGGCTCCGTCGCCCTCGCCCCCGAGATCGGCTACTTCTTCTCCGGCGCCGGCATCCACATCCTGGAGGGCTACGGCCTCACCGAGTCCTCCGCCGCGTCCTTCGTCAACCCCGGCGAGGCCTACCGCACCGGCACCGTCGGCAAGCCGCTGCCCGGCACCGAGGTCCGCATCGCCGACGACGGCGAGATCCTGCTGCGCAGCCCCGGCATCATGGAGGGCTACCACGGCCTGCCGGACAAGACCGCCGAGGTCCTGGAGCCGGACGGCTGGTTCCACACCGGCGACATCGGCGAACTGTCCAACGACGGCTACCTGCGGATCACCGACCGCAAGAAGGACCTGTTCAAGACCTCCGGCGGCAAGTACATCGCGCCCACCGAGGTCGAGGGCCAGTTCAAGGCCGTCTGCCCGTTCGTCTCCAACATGGTCGTCCTCGGCGCGGACCGGAACTACTGCACCGCGCTCATCGCCCTCGACGAGCCCTCCCTCCTCGGCTGGGCCGCCGAGCACGGCCTCGGCGGCAAGACATACGCGGAGGTCGTCGCCGCCCCGCAGACCGAGAAGCTCATCGAGGGCTACGTCACCCGCCTCAACGAGGGCCTGCAGCGCTGGCAGACGATCAAGAAGTTCCGGCTGCTGCCGCGCGACCTCGACGTCGAGCACGGCGAGCTGACCCCGAGCCTCAAGATGAAGCGGCCGGTCGTCGAGCGGACCTACCAGCACCTGATCGAGGACATGTACGCGGGCGCGCGGGAGGCGTGACCTGAGGTACGGCCCGCGGTGTGACCTGCGGGCTTCGGCTCCGACGTGAAGTTATCCACAGGGCTGGAGCGCGCCACGGGCAGTACGGGACAATGGCGGCATGCCTTCCGTACTGCCCGATGGTGACCCCATGCCCGAGGACGGAGCGCTTCCCGCGCACGCCCTGGACGGTGCGGGGGAGCGACCGCTCGGCTTCTATCTGCACGTGCCGTACTGCGCCACCCGCTGCGGCTACTGCGACTTCAACACCTACACCGCGAGCGAACTGCGCGGTGCGGGCGGCGTGCTCGCCTCCCGCGAGAACTACGCGGGCCAGGTCACCGAGGAGATACGGCTCGCCCGCAAGACCCTCGGCGACGACCCGCGCCCCGTCCGGACCGTCTTCGTCGGCGGCGGCACGCCCACCCTGCTGCCCGCCGCCGACCTCGTCCGGATGCTCGCCGCGATCCGCGATGAATTCGGACTCGCCGACGACGCCGAAGTCACCACCGAGGCCAACCCGGAATCCGTCGACCCGGCCTACCTCGCCGAACTGCGGGCCGGCGGCTTCAACCGCATCTCCTTCGGCATGCAGAGCGCCCGGCAGCACGTCCTCAAGATCCTCGACCGCAGCCACACCCCCGGCCGCCCCGAAGCCTGCGTCGCCGAAGCCCGCGCCGCCGGCTTCGACCACGTCAACCTCGACCTCATCTACGGCACCCCCGGCGAAACCGACGACGACTGGCGGGCCTCCCTCGACGCGGCCATCGGCGCCGGACCCGACCACATCAGCGCCTACGCCCTCATCGTCGAAGAAGGCACCCAGCTCGCCCGGCGCATCCGGCGCGGCGAGATACCCATGACCGACGACGACGTCCACGCCGACCGGTACCTCATCGCCGACGACGTCCTCGCACAGGCCGGCTACCAGTGGTACGAGGTGTCCAACTGGGCCACCACCGACGCCGGCCGCTGCCTCCACAACGAGCTGTACTGGCGCGGCGCCGACTGGTGGGGCGCCGGGCCCGGCGCCCACAGCCACGTCGGCGGCGTCCGCTGGTGGAACGTGAAACACCCCGGCGCGTACGCGGCGGCCCTCGGAGAAGGACGGTCGCCCGGTGCCGGGCGGGAAATCCTCACCGACGAGGACCGGCGGGTCGAGCGGGTGCTCCTGGAACTGCGGCTGCGCGAAGGCGTCGAACTGGACCTGCTCAAGCCGGCCGGGCGCGGAGCCGCCGAGCGGGCGCTCGGGGACGGGCTGCTGGAGCGGGAGGCGTACGAGGCGGGGCGGGCGGTGCTGACGCTGCGGGGGCGGTTGCTGGCGGACGCGGTGGTGCGGGACCTGGTGGACTGACGGGGGGCGCGGGGCGCTGCGCGCTGCGGTGCGGGGTGCGGTGGTGCGGGCGCGCCGGGGAGTGGGGCGCGGGTCCGGGGCGGTGCGCTGGTTTGTGGTGGGTGGCGCGAGGGCCGGGGAGGGGGAGGGCGGGGCAGAGAAAGTGGGGGCTAGGGGGCCGTGACGAAGTCGATCAGTTCCTCCACGCGGCCCAGCAACGCCGGTTCCAGGTCCTTGTAGGAGTGGACCCGGGAGAGGATGTGCTGCCAGGCCGCGCCCGTGTTCGGGGGCCAGTTCAGGGCGTGGCAGACGCCCGTCTTCCAGTCCTGGCCACGAGGGACCGTGGGCCAGGCGGGGATGCCCACCGAGGACGGCTTCACGGCCTCCCAGACGTCGATGTACGGGTGGCCGACGACCAGGACGTCCAGGGAGGAGACCTGGGCCGCGATGCGGGACTCCTTCGAGCCCGGGACCAGGTGGTCGACCAGGACGCCGAGGCGGGCGTCCGGGGCCGGGGCGAAGTCGGCGACGATGCTCGGGAGGTCGTCGACGCCCTCCAGGTACTCCACGACGACGCCCTCGATCCGCAGGTCGTCGCCCCACACCCGTTCGACCAGTTCGGCGTCGTGGCGGCCCTCGACGTAGATGCGGCCCGCCCGCGCGACCCGGGCCCGCGCGCCCGGGACCGCGACCGAGCCGGACGCCGTGCGGGTGGGGCGGGCCGGCGCGGGCCCGGCGGGGCGGACCAGGGTGACCGGACGGCCGTCGATGAGGAAGCCGCGCGGCTCCATCGGGAAGACCCGGTGCTTGCCGAAACGGTCCTCCAGGGTCACCGTGCCCGCCTCGCAGCGGATCACCGCCCCGCAGAAACCCGTTCCGACCTCCTCGACGACCAGATCACGGTCCGCCGGGACCTCCGGCACGGGTGCCGAACGCTTCCAAGGGGGCGTCAGATCGGGGTTGTAGCTGCGCATTTCGGCGACGCTACGACACCGAGGCGCGCCGTGCCAGTTCCTCGCGCTGGCGTCGTACGAACCCGGCGTCCACCACCGCCCCGTGCCCCGGCACGTACAGCGCGTCCTCGCCGCCCAGCGCCAGCAGCCGGTCCATGGCGGCCGGCCACTCGGTGGGGACCGCGTCCGGGCCCGCCTGCGGTTCGCCGGACTCCTCGACCAGGTCGCCGCAGAAGAGCACAGGCGGAGTGCCGGGCACGAGGACGGCCAGGTCGTGGCGGGTGTGGCCGGGCCCCACGTTCGCCAGTACGACGGGCCGGCCGCCCAGGTCGAGGGTGAGTTCGCCGGAGACCTCGTGTCCGGGGGCGATCAGCGACGTCGCCGCGGCGGTCGCGGCCTCCGGGTCCACCCCGTGGCGTACGGCGTCCGACCGTAGATCGTCCGCTTCCCGCCGGAGCAGTTCGGCGAGGCCCGCGGCTCCGTGGACCTCGGCTTCCGGGAACGCCGCGGTGCCGAACACGTGGTCGAAGTGTGGGTGGCCGAGTGCGACATGCGTCACGCTCCGCCCGCCCGTGAGCGAGGTCACCCGCGCCCGCAGTTCGGCCCCCTCGGCGAGGGTCGAGCCCGTGTCGTAGAGCAGTACCCCGTTTCGTCCCGTCACCAGGCCCACCGTGGCGTCCCAGCCCGGCAGCCGGCGCCGTCCGACCCCCTCGCCGAGCCGTTCCCAGCCGCACGATTCCCAGTCCATGTCCATGGCGGGACGCTAACCGTTCGAAGGGCGCCCAGCCCGCCTCCTTGCCAGGAGCGATGTCCGCCGCCTTACACTTGCGGGTGGATTCCTGGCACTCGAACAGGGCGAGTGCCAAAAGCGGAGCAAGCGGAACCGGAACGACAGCTGGAGGTGCGCGCGATGCTCAGCGAACGCAGACTCGAAGTGCTGCGCGCGATCGTCCAGGACTACGTCGGCACGGAGGAGCCGGTCGGCTCCAAGGCGCTGACCGAGCGCCACAAGCTCGGCGTGTCGCCCGCCACCGTGCGCAACGACATGGCGGTCCTGGAGGACGAGGGCTACATCGCCCAGCCTCACACCAGTGCCGGCCGCATCCCCACGGACAAGGGCTATCGCCTCTTCGTCGACCGTCTGGCCGGCGTCAAGCCGCTCTCGACCCCCGAGCGGCGGGCGATCCACAGCTTCCTCGACAGCGCCGTCGACCTCGACGACGTCGTCGCCCGCACGGTCCGGCTGCTCGCGCAGCTGACCCGGCAGGTCGCCGTCGTGCAGTACCCCTCGCTGACCCGTTCGACGGTGCGGCATGTGGAGCTGCTCTCGCTGGCGCCCGCCCGGCTGATGCTCGTACTCATCACCGACACCGGCCGGGTCGAGCAGCGCGTCGTCGACCTTCCGGCGCCGTTCGGCGAGACGCCTCTCGCCGATCTGCGGGCCCGGCTCAACAGCCAGGTCGTCGGCCGCCGTTTCGCGGACGTGCCGCAGCTGGTGCAGGATCTCCCGGAGTCCTTCGAGGACGTGGAGGACCGCGGCACGGTCTCCACCGTGCTCGCCACCCTGCTCGAAACCCTCGTCGAACAGCGCGAGGAACGGCTCATGATCGGCGGTACCGCCAATCTGACCCGCTTCGGGCACGACTTCCCCCTGACGATCAGGCCCGTCCTGGAAGCTCTCGAGGAGCAGGTCGTGCTCCTCAAGCTGCTCGGCGAGGCCAAGGAATCGGGCATGACCGTACGGATCGGGCATGAGAACGTCCATGAGGGCCTCACGTCCACATCCGTCGTCTCGGTCGGCTACGGTTCGGGCGGCGAGGCAGTCGCCAAACTCGGCGTGGTCGGACCGACCCGCATGGACTACCCCGGAACGATGGGAGCGGTACGCGCAGTGGCACGTTACGTCGGACAGATCCTGGCGGAGTCGTAAGTGGCCACGGACTACTACGCCGTACTCGGCGTGCGCCGCGACGCTTCACAGGACGAGATCAAGAAGGCTTTCCGCCGTCTTGCCCGTGAGCTCCACCCGGACGTGAACCCGGACCCGAAGACCCAGGAGCGGTTCAAGGAGATCAACGCCGCTTACGAGGTGCTCTCCGACCCGCAGAAGAAGCAGGTCTACGACCTCGGCGGCGACCCCCTGTCCGCCTCCGGCGGCGGTGGCGGGGCCGGCGGCTTCGGCGCGGGCGGCTTCGGGAACTTCTCGGACATCATGGACGCCTTCTTCGGTACGGCGTCCCAGCGCGGCCCGCGCTCGCGCACCCGGCGCGGCCAGGACGCGATGATCCGCCTGGAGATCACCCTCGACGAGGCGACCTTCGGCACCACGAAGGACATCCAGGTCGACACGGCCGTCGTCTGCACCACGTGCTCCGGCGAGGGTGCCGCGCCCGGCACCTCGGCGCAGACCTGTGACATGTGCCGCGGCCGCGGCGAGGTCTCCCAGGTCACCCGGTCCTTCCTGGGCCAGGTCATGACCTCGCGCCCGTGCCCGCAGTGCCAGGGCTTCGGCACCGTCGTCCCGACCCCGTGCCCCGAGTGCGCGGGCGACGGCCGGGTCCGCTCGCGCCGTACCCTCACGGTCAAGATCCCCGCCGGTGTCGACAACGGCACCCGCATCCAGCTCGCGGGCGAGGGCGAGGTCGGCCCCGGCGGCGGCCCCGCCGGCGACCTGTACGTCGAGATCCACGAGCTTCCGCACGAGGTCTTCCAGCGGCGCGGCGACGACCTGCACTGCACGGTGACCATCCCGATGACGGCGGGCGCGCTCGGCACCAAGGTGCCACTGACGACGCTCGACGGAGTCGAGGACATCGACATCCGGCCGGGCACCCAGTCCGGCCAGTCGATCCCGCTGCACGGCCGCGGTGTCACGCACCTGCGCGGCAACGGCCGCGGCGACCTGATCGTGCACGTCGAGGTCCAGACCCCGACGAAGCTCGACGCCGAGCAGGAGCGACTGCTGCGCGAACTGTCCAAGCTGCGCGGCGAGGAGCGGCCCACGGGGCAGTTCCAGCCCGGGCAGCAGGGCCTCTTCTCGCGCCTGAAGGATGCCTTCAACGGGCGGTAGGCCGGATGCCCTTCACGGGGCGCCGAGTCCGTGGTTCCACGTCCGAGGGGCGGTCCGCACAGGGTGCGGGCCGCCCCTCCGGCGTATCCGCCCGGTCTCGCCCGTTGATTCGGCGGCCTCGCGGCGGCATGAAACGATGCCCGCATGTCCACCGCTCTGAACGATCTCTCCCGGTATCCGATCGTGCAGGCCCCCATGGCCGGTGGCGGCTCCTGCCCCGATCTCGTCGGCGCCGTGTGCGGGGCGGGCGCGCTCGGGTTCCTGGCCGGCGGGTACAAGACCGCCGGCGGGCTCTACCAGGAGATCAAGCAGGTCCGCGGGCAGACCGCGCGGCCCTTCGGGGTCAACCTGTTCATGCCGCCCGTCGACCAGCCGGCCGACCCGGCCGCCGTCGAGGTCTACCGGCACCAGCTGGCGGGCGAGGCCGGCTGGTACGGGACGGAGCTGGGCGATCCCGAGCAGGGCCGGGACGACGCGTACGACGCCAAGCTGGCGATCCTCCTCGACGACCCGGTGCCGGTCGTCTCCTTCACCTTCGGCTGCCCCGACCGTGACGTGCTCGACGCGTTCGCCCGGGCCGGCACGTACACGATCGTCACCGTCACCTCCGCCGAGGAGGCCCGGACGGCCGAACGGGCCGGGGCCGCCGCCGTCTGCGTGCAGGGCACCGAGGCGGGCGGGCACCAGGGCACCCACCGCGACGACCCCGCCGACGGCCCGTCCGCGGGCAGCGGCAGCGGACTGCTGCCGCTGGTCACCGAGGTACGGGAGCAGGTCCGGCTGCCGATCGTCGCCGCCGGCGGGATCATGCGCGGCCGGCAGATCGCCGCCGTCCTCGCGGCGGGCGCCGACGCGGCGCAGCTCGGCACCGCGTTCCTCGTCTGCCCCGAGTCCGGCGCGCACCCGCTGCACAAGCGGGCCCTGACCGATCCGGACCTCACCGGCCTGTTCACCCGTACCGAGCTGACCCGGGCCTTCTCCGGGCGTCCGGCCCGCGGCCTGGTGAACCGGTTCATGCGCGAGCACGGACCGTACGCCCCCGCCGCGTACCCCGAGGTCCACCACCTCACCGCCCCGCTGCGCCGGGCCGCCGCGACCGCCGGGGACCCGCAGGGCATGGCGCTGTGGGCCGGGCAGGGCCACCGGCTGGCCCGGGAGCTGCCGGCCGGGCGACTGGTCGAGGTCCTCGCCGAAGAACTCCACACCGCCCTCTACGGCACCACCAGCCCCGTCAGTCCCAGGAGCACCTCGTGACCGCACCCGTCTTCGTCGTCGACACCCTTCCCGACACCCGGCTGTACGTCCTGGACGGGCCCGAGGGCCGGCACGCCGTGTCCGTGAAGCGGCTCCAGCCGGGCGAGGACGTCGTCCTGACCGACGGCCGGGGCCGCTGGCTCGACGGCGTGGTGCGGGCCGTGGAGGGCAAGGACCGGCTGACCGTGGAGACCTCCGCGCCGCACGAGAACCCCACGCCCGCGCCCTCGATCACCGTCGTCCAGGCCCTGCCCAAGGGCGACCGCGGCGAACTGGCCGTCGAGACCATGACCGAGACCGGCGTGGACGCGATCGTGCCGTGGGCCGCGTCCCGCTGCATCACCCAGTGGAAGGGCGACCGCGGGCAGAAGGCCCTCGGCAAGTGGCGCACCACCGCCCGCGAGGCCGGCAAGCAGTCGCGCCGCACCCGGTTCCCCGAGGTCGCCGATCTGATGACGTCCAAGCAGGTCGCCGCGCTGCTCGCGACCGCCGACTTCGCCGCCGTGCTGCACGAGGACCGCGACCACCCGAGCGGCGCGCTCGCGACCGCCGAACTGCCGCGCGAGGGAACGATCGTGCTGGTCGTCGGGCCCGAAGGGGGCGTGTCGCCGGAGGAACTGGCGCTGTTCGAGGCGGCGGGCGCCCGGCCGTACCGGCTCGGGCCGAGCGTCCTGCGCACCTCCACGGCGGGTACGGCGGCCGCCGCGCTCGTCCTCGGCCGCACCGGCCGCTGGTCGTAAGGGCCGGAGGCCCTGGGGTTCGCGGGTGCCGAAGGGGCCGGAAGGTATGGGGATAACCGGCCGGGCCGTCGGCGGTCCCGGATAGCATGCGGGTGTACGTGTGATCGAGTTCGACCGAGACGAGGAGGCCCGGGCCATGGCCGGAGAGCCGCAGAGCGACTGCCTGTTCTGCAAGATCGTGGCGGGGGAGGTCCCGGCGACCATCGTGCGCGAGACGGAGACGACCGTCGCGTTCCGCGACATCAACCCGCAGGCGCCCACCCACGTGCTCGTGATCCCGCGCGCGCACTACCCCGACGCCGCCTCGCTGGCGGCCGGCGCGCCGGACATCGCCGCCGACGTGCTGCGCGAGGCCGGTCAGGTCGCCGAGCAGGAGAAGGTGGACGAGAGCGGCTACCGCATCGTCCTCAACACCGGCTCCGGCGCGGGCCAGACCGTCTTCCACGCGCACGCCCACGTGCTGGGCGGCCGCGGCCTCAACTGGCCGCCCGGATAGGTCCGGAGCGTCTCCTTGTCCGCACGTGAACTGGTCGTCCTCGGGACGGCCAGCCAGGTCCCGACCCGGCACCGCAACCACAACGGCTATCTGCTGCGCTGGGACGGGCAGGGCATCCTCTTCGACCCCGGCGAGGGGACGCAGCGCCAGATGCTGCGGGCCGGGGTCGCGGCGCACGACCTGAACCGGATCTGCGTCACGCACTTCCACGGCGACCACTCGCTGGGCCTGGCCGGGGTGATCCAGCGGATCAACCTCGACCGGGTCCCGCACCCCGTCACCGCGCACTACCCGGCGAGCGGACAGCGGTACTTCGAGCGGCTGCGGTACGCCACGGCGTACCACGAGACCGTCTCGCTGACCGAGGTCCCCGTCGCGGCCGACGGGCCGCTCGCGGTCACCGACTCGTACACGCTCGAAGCCGCCCTGCTCTCCCACCCCGTGGAGTCGTACGGCTACCGCCTCGTCGAACCGGACGGGCGCCGCATCCTGCCCGAGCGGCTCGCCGCGCACGGCATCGCGGGCCCCGACGTGGGCCGGCTCCAGCGCGAGGGCGTCCTGGACGGCGTCACGCTGGAGGAGGTCAGCGAGGTCCGGCGCGGGCAGCGGGTCGCGTTCGTCATGGACACCCGGCTGTGCGACGGCGTGCACGCGCTCGCCGACGGCGCCGATCTGCTCGTCATCGAGTCGACCTTCCTCGACGAGGACGTCCGGCTCGCCACCGACCACGGCCATCTGACGGCCGGCCAGGCCGCCGCGGTCGCCCGGGACGCGGGCGTGCGGCACCTCGTGCTCACCCACTTCTCGCAGCGGTACGCCGATCCGGCGGAGTTCGAGCGGCAGGCGAGGGCGGCCGGGTTCACGGGGGAGCTGAGCATTGCCCAGGACCTGATGAGGGTCCCCGTACCGAAGAGATAGAACGACACCCCATGGCTTTCCCCAAGGCTGAACTGCACCTCCACATCGAAGGCACCCTCGAACCCGAGCTGGCCTTCGCGCTCGCCGCGCGCAACGGCGTCACCCTGCCGTACGCCGACACCGAGGCCCTGCGCGAGGCGTACCGCTTCGACGACCTCCAGTCCTTCCTGGACCTCTACTACGCCCTGATGGCCGTGCTGCGCACCGCCGACGACTTCACCGAGCTGGCCGACGCCTACCTGGCGCGGGCCGCCGCGCAGGGCGTACGGCACGCCGAGATCTTCTTCGACCCGCAGGCGCACACCGTGCGCGGTGTGCCGATCGGCACCGTCGTCGAGGGTCTGGGCGCGGCGCTGGACCGCGCCGAGGAGCGGTACGGCATCTCCACCCGGCTCATCATGTGCTTCCTGCGCGACGAGTCGGCCGAGTCGGCGCTCGACACGCTGCGGGCCGCCGGGCCGTACCTGGACCGGATCACCGGGGTCGGGCTCGACTCGGCCGAGGTCGGGCACCCGCCGGCGAAGTTCCGCGAGGTGTACGAGGAGGCCGCCCGGCTCGGTCTGCGGCGGGTCGCGCACGCGGGCGAGGAGGGCCCGGCGGAGTACATCCGTGAGGCCCTCGACGTCCTCGGCGTGGAGCGCATCGACCACGGGCTGCGCTGCGTGGAGGACCCGGAGCTGGTCGAGCGGCTGGCGCGGGAGCGGGTGCCGCTGACGCTGTGCCCGCTGTCGAACGTACGGCTGCGGACGATCGA
This sequence comes from Streptomyces laurentii, assembly GCA_002355495.1. GTDB lineage: Bacteria > Actinomycetota > Actinomycetes > Streptomycetales > Streptomycetaceae > Streptomyces > Streptomyces laurentii. Next base: position 2,312,097 of record AP017424.1, on the reverse strand, counting down.
CACCCTCAAGGACCACCCGCTGCGCGAGATGCTGGCGGCGGGCCTGATGGCGACCGTCAACTCCGACGACCCGTCGTACTTCGGCGGCTACGTCGGGGACAACTTCGACGCGGTGCGCGACACGCTCTCCCTCACGCCGGACCAGCTGCGGACCCTGGCCCGCAACTCCTTCCTGGCGTCCTTCCTGGACGACGACGAGCCCCGCCGGGAGCGGTACCTGGCGGAGGTCGAGGCGTACGACTTCCACCTCGCGTAGGGCGTAGTACGTACCGCCTATGCCCCCTCCCGCTCTCCTCAGCTCCGCGAGTTCGGCCGGGCCAGGCGGAAGGCCGACTGGGCCAGGCGGCGGCCCCGGGAGGGGACGCGGATCGGGGTGACCGGCTGTTCCGGGGCGCCGATCTGGGGGAGCAGGGACGGCGGCGCGGAGGTCGTCGCGGCCAGGAAGGCCGCCGGGGCGCCGCCGCGGCGGCGGATGGAGCCGGGCACCAGTGGGCGGCCGGAGACGTGCCGGGCGACCGCCGTCATCGGCAGTCCGGCCGCGAGCAGCACGACGCACAGCGTGAGGCCCATGCCCGGGTAGCCCGCCGCCTCCGACAGCAGGCTGCCGGTGGCCGGCCCGCAGGCCACGCCGAGCGAGGAGGCCGAGCCGACCAGGACCGCCCACCGGCCGCGCGCGTCGAGGGAGGCGGCGAGGCCGAGGAGGTACGAGAGGACGACCGGGTACACCGCGTTCCACAGGATCTCGCCGGCCGCGAAGGACACCGGTCCCGCCGCGGCCGAACTCAGCAGCACGCAGGCCGCGATCAGCGCCGTGCCGCCGCCGATCGGCACCGCCCGTCCGAGGCGTGAACCGAGGGCCCCCGCGGCGAGGACTCCGGCGAGCCCGGCCCCGAGTGCCACCGCGAACACCAGTCCGAGGGCCACCTCGGACAGACCCGCGCGGGTGACGCCGATCCGGCCGCTCACGCCCCACAGCGCGTTCTGCGCCATCGACCAGAAGACGATCGAGCCCGCCAGCGCCAGACCGGCCGGCCGGGCCGGCAGCGGACGCGCGTCCGGCCCGGCGCTCACCCCCTGCGGGGCCGCGTCCAGGGCGCCCCGGCGCGGCCCCGGCAGCCACCGCGTCGCCGGGGCCACCAGCACCGCGACGCCCGCGATCGCCAGGAACGGCAGCGCGTGGCCGCCGCCGAGGCGGGGCAGCGTCAGATACAGCGCGCCCGCCGTCACCGACACCGACAGCAGGCCCAGCGTGGATCCCCGCTGTGGGTCCGGCCGGCCCGCGATGCCCGAGGCCGCGACCGCCGTCGCCGTGCCGGAACCGAAGCCCCCGACCACCGCACCCGCCACGACCAGCGGCAACAGCTCCGTCGCGGACGCCGTCCCGTATCCCACGACCATCGCCGCGAGCCCCAGCCGCGCCACCCGGCGCGGGCCGACCCGCTCCACCCGGGCGGCGAGCGTGAAGCCGGCCGACGCCGAGCCGAGCAGCAGGATCGAGCCGACCATTCCGGCTTGGGCGGGGCGCAGACCGAGGCTCGCCGACAGTCGGCCGACGACGGTCGGCAGCAGGTACGAGGCGAGGTAACCGGCCGTGAACAGGGCGACGAGAGCGACGAGCGCCCCCAGGGCACGCGGGCGGCGCGACGACATGGGCGTTCCAGGAACTGAACAGGGAAATGAGATGGCGCCCGGCGGATTCACGGGTCGCGAGACCATGTGTATCGAGCATCCGAGTGGGCGGAGAAGGTGATATCCCCCGATTCAGGCCGCGATACGCGTCATGGCCCGTTTTGGGACTCGAATGGCTGGGTAGGGGAACACGATTTCGGCAAGTTCGCCCTGCCTCCCCTCTGCCCCTTCGGGCACACTGTCCGGATCAGCACCATCAGCACAAACCGTGCCAATGGTGCCGGTCCGCCGCCGCATTACGACCGGGGAGCCTGCCGTGACCGAACGCGACAACGACGTCGTCGACCCGCTGGGCCGGCTGCGCGCGCCCACCGACCCGGCGTGCGACGTCTTCCTCACCGGCACGGTCTTCCTCGACATCATTTTCACCGGCCTCGACAGCGCGCCCGTCCGCGGCACCGAGTCCTGGGCCCGCGGCATGGGCTCCAGCCCCGGCGGCGTCGCCAACATGGCCACCGCGCTCGCCCGGCTCGGCCTGCGCACCTCGCTCGCCGCCGCGTTCGGCGACGACCACTACGGCGAGTACTGCTGGGACGCCCTCGAACAGGGCGAGGGCATCGACCTCTCGCTCTCCCGCACCATCGCCGGCTGGCACTCCCCGGTCACCGTCTCCATGGCCTACGAGGGCGAGCGGACCATGATCTCCCACGGTCACGCCGCCCCGCCCGCCGACGTGGACCCCGGCGCCGACGTGGACCCCGGCGCCGACGGGGGGCTCGGCATCGACCCGCCCGTCGGCGCCCCGCTCGCCTGCCCGCCGCACTCCCGCGCCGCCGTCGCCTCCCTCGTCCCCGGTCAGCCGGAGGACTGGGTGGCCCGCGCCGCACGCTCCGGGGCCCGGGTCTTCGCCGACGTCGGCTGGGACGACACCGGCCGCTGGGACCTCGCCGCCCTCCCCGACCTGGAGCACTGCGAGGCCTTCCTCCCGAACGCCGCCGAGGCCATGCGCTACACCCGCACCGACTGCCCCCGCGCCGCCGCCCGCGCCCTGGCCGACAAGGTCCGCTACGCCGTCGTCACCCTCGGCTCCGAAGGCGCCTACGCGGTCGACGGCGCCACCGGCGAGATCGCCGAGGTACCCGCCATCCAGGTCGCCGCCCTCGACCCGACCGGCGCCGGCGACGTCTTCGTGGCCGGCTTCGTCACCGGCACCCTGGCCGGCTGGCCGCTCGCCGACCGGCTCGCCTTCGCCGGACTCACCGCCGCCCTGTCCGTACAGGAGTTCGGCGGCTCGCTGTCCGCGCCCACCTGGGGCGAGATCGCCGCCTGGTGGCAGCAGGCGCAGCGGTGCGACGGCCAGGACCCGGCCGCCCTGCGCGCCCGGTACGCCTTCCTGGAGCGGCTGCTCCCGGTCCCGGCCCGCCCCTGGGCCCTGCGCCGGGCGGTCCCCACCATCGGCTTCCGCCCCGCCCGCGCCTCGTAGGTCCACCCCCGCCTCGTGGGGCTCGCCACGGCGGCCCTGTGCCCCGCCCCCTCCCGGCCCATCACGGGTACCCCGTAAAAGACTTCAGGCTCGCAACCGAGCAGTCGTACGCTTGGAGCCGAGGGGTCTCGAACGGCGAGAGCCCTGTTTCGGGAGGTTTGCGCAGGCCACAGTGCCGGCCCATGAATCGCACACCCACAGCCCAGACCCTCGCGCCGGGGCAGGCGCGCGCCCAGTTCACCGTCCCCGCGAAGCACCCCATGGTGATGATGCTCGGATCCGGTGACGCACTGCTGCGCGTGATCGAGAAGGCGTTCCCGGCCACGGACATCCACGTACGGGGAAACGAGATCAGCGCGGTCGGCGACGCGACGGAGGTCGCGGTGGTCCAGCGCCTGTTCGACGAGATGATGCTGGTGCTCCGCACCGGTCAGCCGATGACGGAGGACGCCGTGGAACGCTCGATCGCGATGCTGCGCAAGGAGGACGGGGAGACGGCGGACGAGACGCCCTCCGAGGTCCTCACCCAGAACATCCTGTCCAGCCGCGGCCGCACCATCCGCCCCAAGACCCTCAACCAGAAGCGCTACGTCGACGCCATCGACAAGCACACCATCGTCTTCGGCATCGGCCCCGCCGGCACCGGCAAGACCTACCTGGCCATGGCCAAGGCCGTGCAGGCCCTCCAGTCCAAGCAGGTCACCCGCATCATCCTGACCCGCCCGGCCGTCGAGGCCGGCGAGCGGCTCGGCTTCCTGCCCGGCACCCTGTACGAGAAGATCGACCCGTACCTGCGCCCGCTGTACGACGCGCTGCACGACATGCTCGACCCCGACTCCATCCCCAAGCTGATGGCGAGCGGGACCATCGAGGTCGCGCCCCTGGCCTACATGAGGGGCCGCGCCCAGCCCGTCTTCACCAATGTGCTGACGCCGGACGGCTGGCGGCCCATCGGCGACCTCCAGGTCGGGGACCTCGTCATCGGTTCCAACGGTGAGCCCACCCCGGTTCTCGGCGTCTACCCGCAAGGGGAGAAGGACATCTACCGGCTGTCGGCCCAGGACGGCTCCTGGACCCTGTGCTGCGGCGAGCACCTCTGGACGGTGCGTACGGCCGCAGACAAGCGCAGGAACAAGCCGTGGCGGGTCCTGGAGACCCGGGAAATGATCGGCAACCTTCGGGCGGCCCATGCCCCCCGCTACGAGCTGCCGCTGTTGACCGCGCCCGTGGCCCTGCCCGAGCGTGTGGTGCCCATGGATCCGTACGCGCTGGGGTTGCTGCTGGGTGACGGGTGTCTGACGGGTTCGACGACGCCCTCGTTCTCCAGTGGGGACCCGGAGCTCGCCGAGGCGTTGGAAGCGGCGTTGCCCGGGGTTTCGGTCCAGTGGAAGAAGGGGCCGGATTACGTCCTCAACCGAGTGGCGTCCCCTGGCTACAGGGTGACGACGGAGAACCCCGTCACCCGTGTGCTCCGGCAGTTCGATCTGCTGGGAACGCGCTCGCACTCCAAGTTCGTGCCGGACGACTATCTCCTCAACTCCGCCGATGTCCGCCTTGCCGTCCTTCAGGGGCTCCTCGACTCCGACGGAGGGCCGGTGACGCAGCGGGACCGCACGTGCCGGATTCAGTACTCGACCACATCGATCATCCTTCGCGACGATGTGATCGCTCTGGTCCAGTCGCTGGGAGGCGTCGCCTACACCCGGCGCCGGGAGGCTGACGGCCGCCCGCAGGGGAACGCTCTGGGTAAGCACCGGTATGACGCCCACGTCGTCGACATCCGTCTGCCGGAGGGCCTGGAACCGTTCCGACTCGCTCGGAAGCGGGATACCTACCACGCGGCCGGCGGTGGCGGCCGTCCGATGCGCTTCATTGATTCCATCGAGCCGGCGGGGCGTGAGGAGACGGTCTGCATCCAGGTCGCGGCCGAGGACTCGCTGTACGTCACGCAGGACTATCTGTTGACGCACAACACTCTGAACGACGCGTTCATCATTCTGGACGAGGCGCAGAACACGAACCCCGAGCAGATGAAGATGTTCCTCACCCGCCTCGGCTTCGATTCGAAGATCGTCATCACCGGCGACATCACCCAGGTCGACCTCCCGGGCGGCACGAAGAGCGGTCTGCGCCAGGTCCGGGACATCCTGGACGGGGTGCCGGACGTGCACTTCTCCACGCTCACGTCGCAGGATGTCGTACGGCACAAGCTCGTCGGCCGTATCGTCGACGCGTACGAGAAGTACGACAGCCGCAACGACAGCGGTCGCGACCACCGCGACCACGACGGCGGCCGTCGCGAACGCCGCAACGGGAAGTAGACACAGCAGCACATGTCGATCGACGTCAACAACGAGTCCGGCACCGAGGTCGACGAGCAGGCGATCCTCGACATCGCCCGCTACGCGCTCGCGCGCATGCGCATCCACCCGCTCTCCGAACTCTCGGTGATCGTGGTGGACGCCGAGGCCATGGAACAGCTCCACATCCAGTGGATGGACCTGCCGGGCCCGACGGATGTCATGTCCTTCCCGATGGACGAGCTGCGCCCGCCGTCGAAGGACGACGAGGCCGCCGAGCCCCCGCAGGGCCTGCTCGGCGACATCGTGCTCTGCCCCGAGGTCGCCAAGAAGCAGGGCGAGGACGCCCCGACCGGGCACTCCATGGACGAGGAGCTCCAGCTGCTCACCGTCCACGGAGTGCTCCACCTGCTCGGCTACGACCACGAGGAGCCGGACGAGAAGGCCGAGATGTTCGGCCTCCAGGCCGCCATCGTGGACGGCTGGCGCGCGGAGAAGGGCCTGACCGGCCCGTCCCCGGCGCCGACCGTCTCCTGACGCCGGACCGGACCGGTCCTCCGTCATGAACGCACAACTGATCCTCGGCGCGGTCGCCCTGGTCGTGGTCGCCTGGCTCGCGGCCTGCGCCGAGGCCGGCATAGCCCGCGTCTCCAGCTTCCGCGCCGCCGAGGCCGTACGGTCGGGGCGGCGCGGCGCCGAGAAACTCACCCAGGTCGCCGCCGACCCCACCCGCTATCTCAACGTGGCGCTGCTCGTCCGCGTCGCCTGCGAGACGGCGGCCGGGGTCCTCGTCACCTACGCCTGTCTGACAGCCCTCCCGGAGACCTGGGAGGCGCTGCTCGTCGCCATCGCCGTGATGGTGCTCGTGTCGTACGTCGCCGTCGGCGTCTCGCCGCGCACCATCGGCCGCCAGCACCCGCTGAACACGGCGACCGCCGCCGCGTACGTCCTGGTGCCGCTGGCCCGCGTGATGGGCCCGATCCCGCAGCTGCTGATCCTCATCGGCAACGCGGTCACCCCCGGCAAGGGCTTCCGCAAGGGCCCGTTCGCCTCCGAGGCCGAACTGCGGGCCATGGTCGACCTCGCCGAGCAGGAGTCGCTCATCGAGGACGAGGAGCGCCGCATGGTGCACTCCGTCTTCGAACTCGGCGACACCCTCGTCCGCGAGGTGATGGTGCCGCGCACCGACCTCGTCTGCATCGAGCGCCACAAGACCGTCCGCCAGGCCCTCACCCTCGCGCTGCGCTCCGGCTTCTCCCGGATCCCGGTGACCGGCGAGAACGAGGACGACATCGTCGGCGTCGTGTATCTGAAGGACCTGGTCCGCAAGACGCACATCAGCCGCGAGGCCGAGGCCGACCTGGTGTCCACGGCGATGCGGCCGGCGGCCTTCGTGCCCGACACGAAGAACGCCGGCGACCTGCTGCGCGAGATGCAGCAGGACCGTACGCACGTCGCCGTCGTCATTGACGAGTACGGCGGCACGGCCGGCATCGTCACCATCGAGGACATCCTGGAGGAGATCGTCGGCGAGATCACCGACGAGTACGACCGGGAGCTGCCGCCCGTCGAGGAGCTGGGCCACGACCGCTACCGGGTCACCGCGCGTCTCGACATCGGTGACCTCGGCGAGCTGTACGGTTTCGGCCCGGACGAGTACGACGACGAGGATGTGGAGACCGTCGGCGGCCTGCTCGCCAAGGCGCTCGGCCGGGTGCCGATCGCCGGGGCGAACGCCGTCGTGGAACTCCCGGACCGGCGGACGCTGCGGCTGACCGCCGAGGCCCCGGCCGGCCGCCGCAACAAGATCGTCACCGTGCTCGCCGAACCGATCGGCCCGGACGGCGCGGGATTCCCGGGCAGTGCGGACCGCCCTGATGGCCGCGATGGCCGCGATGGCCGGGACGGTGCGGACGGCACCGGCGAGGAGAAAGCGGAGCGATGACACCGGAGCGGCTGCGGGCCTTCTGCCTGGACTTCAACGACGCGACCGAGGAGTTCCCGTTCGGCCCGGAGGCCTCGGTCTTCAAGGTCGCCGGGAAGATGTTCGCCCTCGCGTCGCTGGACGCCGAGCCGCTGCGGATCAACCTCAAATGCGATCCGGACGACGCCGTACGGCTCCGCGAGGAGTACCCGGCGATCGTTCCCGGCTATCACATGAACAAGCGGCACTGGAACACGGTGACCGTGGGAGAGCTCCCGGACCGCATGGTCCGGGAGCTCGTCGAGGACTCGTACGACCTGGTCGTCGCGGGTCTGCCGAAGGCGGTACGGCTCCGGCTCGACCGCCCGTAGCGCTCGTTCCGCCGTCGCGGGCTCACTCGGCGGCGGCGGTGCGGGCTCACCGAGCGGCGGCGGTGCGGGCTCACTCAGCGGTGGCCGTACGGGGCAAGCCTGCCGCGACCAGGGCGGCCGCCGCGAGCACGATCACCGCGGCGATGGCGAGGACCGTCCGCACACCCCCGTACAACGTGTCTCCGGTGGTGGCGAGCACCCCGAGCAGCGGGATGCCGATGGTCATGCCGACCTGCTGCGTGGTGGTCACCAGACCGGTGGCCAGGCCCTGCTCCTCGTGCGGGACGCCGGACGTCACGGTCACGCCGTACGAGATGATCACGGCCAGGTGGCACATCGAGGCCAGCGACACGGCCACCGTCGCGAGGACCGCGCCCGAGCCGGTGCCGATGCCGAGCAGCGCGGCGGTGAGCAGCCCCTGGCCGGCCAGGCCGAGGACCAGGGTGCGGCGGGCGCCGAGGCGTGCGATGACCCGCGAGGCGAGGGACCCGGCGAGCACCGACAGGATGCCCTGGACGCCGAAGACCAGGCCGGTGCGGAAGCTGGACAGGCCCAGCGTCTCCTGGAGATAGAGCGTCAGCGAGAAGACGACGACCGACATCATCGAGAAGGTGACGAGCCCGCCCAGGTTGCCGAAGGCGACCGTACGGCGGCGCAGCATCGGCAGCGACACCAGCGGGGCCGGATGCCGGGACTCGACGATCCCGAACACCACCAGGAGCACGACCCCCAGGACCAGGGTGACCAGGACGTCCGCGTCGCCGAAGCCGCGCTCGGCGGCCGTCGACAGGGCGTAGATCAGCGCCAGCAGACCGCCGGTGACGGTCACCGCGCCGGGCACGTCGAGCCGGGGCCGCTCGGGGGTGCGGGACTCGGGCAGCAGCCGCGGCGCGAGCGGCAGCACGAGCGCGCTGAACAGGGCGAGCAGGCCCATCGTGGAACGCCAGCCGAGGGTGTCGGTGAGGATGCCGCCGAGCACCATGCCGATGGTGAAGCCGAGCGACAGCAGGGTGCCGGAGATACCGAGCGCGCGGGCGCGCTGCGGGCCCTCGGGGAAGGTCGTGGTCAGCAGCGACATGCCGGTGGGCACGATGGCCGCCGCGCCGATGCCCTGGAGGGCGCGGCCGGTGAGGAAGACGGCCGGGTTCCAGGCGAGGGTGGCGAGCAGCGAGGCCGCGCCGAAGAGCGCGAGGCCCGCGAGGAACAGCTTCCGCCGCCCGTACAGGTCGCCGATCCGGCCGGAGAGCAGCAGGAAGCCGCCGGACGGCAGGGCGAAGGCGGTGACCGCCCACTGCAGGGCGGCGGGGCTGAGACCGAGGTCCGCGCCGAGCACGGGCAGGGCGACGTTCAGGACGGAGAAGTCCAGCGCCACCATGAACTGGGCGGCGCACAGGACGAGAAGGATGAGCCGCGCGCGGCCGGTGAGCGCGTCGGAGGACGGGGTGGGGGTGGGGGACGCGGTTCTCTGTACGGCGGAGGGGGAGGCCAGGGTGTCGGTGGGCATGCGTCCACCCTCGGCGTACGGGAACAACCGTGGGGAGCGGGTACTTATCCTGGTGGCCGTACCACCAGACATCCAGACATCCAGACATCCAGACATCCAGACATCCAGACATCCAGACACCGGACCAGCCGGACAGCCGGAGCGGCCTCGGGCCCAGGGGAGGAACACACGTGGCCACGGTGCTGGAGAGCACGGACGGCAAGGCGCGTCGGCTGGCGGAGCTCCGCGAGTTCCTGATGAGCCGCCGTGCCCGGGTCAGCCCGGCCGAGGCGGGCCTGCCGGACGGCGGTGCCCGGCGCCGTACGCCCGGTCTGCGCCGTGAGGAGGTCGCCGTCCTCGCCGGGGTGGGGGCTTCCTGGTACCAGTGGCTCTAAGTAGATACCCCTCGGGATACATGAGTCCCGGGCCCCTCTAGATAGCGCGAGCGGCACACCCCCGAACCTCCCGGGGAATCTCATGGCCTCCACAGCCACCATGACGACTGCCACCGCTTCCACCCGTACCCCTGCCACGTTCCAGCCCACGCCCCGCATCGCAATCAGTCTGCGGCTGTCACGCTCGGATGACGCGTCCACGTCGCTGGACGTCCAGCTACGGGCCTGCCACGACTCGATCCGTGCTGCGGGCTTTGACCCCGAGACCGCCGAAGTGTTCGTAGACAACGGCGTGTCCGGAGCTACGCCCCTCGCCGATCGCGAGGGCATGTCCGGCCTCATGGAGTACCAGCCCACCCACGTCTGGGCATGGAAGCTTGACCGGTACAGCCGCAGCGTCCGCGAGTTCCTGCACCTTGTCGAATGGGCCGAGACCCCCGGCAAGCGGGTAATCCTCGCCACGGCGGACGGATCGCTGAACACCGGCACCCCGGGCGGACGCCTCATCGCGCTCATCCTCGTTGCCCTCGCCGAGTGGGAACGGCAGATGATGACGGAACGCATCCTGGCCGCGCACAAGGAACGCCGCGAGCAAGGACGTTGGATCTCCGGATTTGCTCCCTTCCCCTACAAGACCGTTCGGGAGCACCCCAAAGCCCCTGCCTACCTCGATGCTGACAGTGCCATGGTCCCGCTCGTCATCAAGGCGGTGGGGGTACTGCTTGCCGAAGGCGGGAACCTGTCGAACTCGTCGGAGAACCTGCCTATCGGCCGTCAGCAATGGCGGAAGCTACTCATGGGCGTGACGCTGCGCGGGTGGCGCAAGCACAAGGGGGCACTCGTCGTCCAGGACGATGGTGTCACCCCGGTCCAGTTCGCTCCGGAAGTTCTCGACACTGTGACGTACGCCCGCGTACAAGCCAAGCTCAAGGAGCTTGCCCGCCCCGAAACAAACGTGCCCCGCGCGGACACACCGTTCCTCGGCGGGTTCGTGGTCTGCGTCAAGTGCTCGGGAAGCTTCAACGGCGGGTCGTCCGACCGAAAGAAGCAGCTCTACAAGTGCGCGAGTGGGTGTGGGGCGATCATGGCGAACGTGGTGGAGCCGCTTGTGTTCGCCGAGTTCCGCGAGCGGTTCGGGCTTGAGCACGTCATGCGCGCGGTACACACGGGCGGTATCGACAACTCGGCAGCCCTGAGCGACTTGGAAGCGTCCCGGCAGCGCATCGTCAAGGCCATCGCCCTGGTGGACGGCCCCGCGCTGGAAGATCTCGCCGCCAAGCTCACCGACACCAAAGCGACTATTGAGAGGCTGACCGCCGAGCACAACCCCGAAGTGACCGTGACCTATGAACCGACCAGGACGCGCCTGTTCGAGGTTTGGGACGGGGCCACAAAGGAAGCCCGCCGATCCTTGCTTGCCGAGCGAGGACTACGGGTGACGATCAGCCCCGCTCGGAAGGGTCTGCCCTCTGCGGGACGCGCGAAGATCGAGTGGGGGATGCCTCCGAGGGAGAAGAAGAAGCCCACCCGGCCGACCACAGTCGCAGAACGCCGGATGCTTGCCGCAGCGGCAGACACCGCCGCGTAGCCACCTGCCCCGAGAGCCCCGGTCGACCCTCACGGATTGGCCGGGGCTTCGGCATGCGCCCCGTGTGCGGGTTAGGGTCGCTGTACCCCGTGCCGGTATGGAGAGCGCGGGGCAGGCACGGCGCTTCCAGGACTCGTTCCGAGAATGCAGTACACCCGTGCCGACCCAAGCCGAGCCCCGGTAGCCCCTCGCGGACTGCCGGGGCTTTGCTGTGCCCGCAGCGGGCCGACCAGCGGGCGGAGCGATGACGGTATGACGGTTAGAGAGTGTTTTTTGTATGCACAAGAAAAAATAAGGAGAAAACCAAAACGTCAGCCGGAACGTCATCCCGCCATGCTCCGGCCGGCTCGGGAATCTGCTGGTCTCCACAACACAGTGAGGGGCCGCACGGGGCACCGAGCACGCCGCACGGCGGGTGCCGGGAATCTGCTGGCCTCCACAACACAGTGAGGGCGGGACTACCGCGCACCCACCCCGAGGGGGAGTTCGGCGGCCCGAGTGTCCGCCCTTACACCGGCTCTGCCCGTGCTACACCGCACCCCGCGTCACCGGGGTGGCCTGGTGTCGACGTGTGGCAGGGCGCGGGGACTGCGCCGCCTTGTTCGTGACCGGCCCGACTACGGGTCGCTGGACGGCTGTGCAGTCCCCTTCGTGTCCGGACCCGGCCCCTGAGCCGGCGAGGACGTCTCAGACTCGCGTGTGTGGTGTGGAGGATGCACACCGGCCCGAGTAGTCGGCCCCGGCGGGGGTCGGTGAAACGGCGGGAGGAGACGGCGCCATTCCGTCCACACGTGCCCCTGGACCGGCCTTACGCGGGCGGCGACGGGGGGTTGAGCCCGCTGACCCAACGGCAGAGGTGCGCGGTACCGGCCCCTTCGGGGAGATCCGGAGGCACTCCGCAGAGTTCCCCGGTTCGAGTCCGGGGGCGGGCACGACAACGACGACCAGGCCGACGACATCAAGGGGTGACCATGCGCTGTATCGACTGCACGGAGCCGGCGACTCATCGCCGACGCTGCGAGCGGCACCACAGGGAGTACGAGAGGCGGCCCGCTGTTCAGGTTCGTCGTGCACGGGCTCGGCGACGGGCTGAGCGGCACGACGCTGCTGCACGGCTCCGGCGGATCATCGAGCGCAAGACCAAGGCGTGGTGTGACTGGTGCCTAGGCAACTTCGCGGTGGCAGACGTGGACATCGATCACGTGCGGCCCCTCTCGATGGGAGGGACCGACACGGACGGGAACGTTCAGGTCTTGTGCCACGGGTGCCATCAGCTCAAGACGAGCACCGAGTTCGGCCGGAGTGCGCTCTAGCGCTGTGTCCACCACGTGAGGGCTGCCCCGCCGCCGGTCGTGACGATGGCTACGAGCCATCCAGGGATGCGCTGAATGGTCAAGTGCAGTCCCTTGATTCGGAGTTCGACATCGGGACGGACCTCGGTTTGCGTCATGCCTAGACGGTGCCCCGCATCTTGGTCGCGATCAATGGGCTCCGGGGTTTTGTCCGCATCAGCGCAAAAAAATCCGCAACAACGCCGAGCCTCGCACGCCCCGCCTCGTCCCTCGAACCATTTGACCAGCGGAAATAGGGACGCGGCAATGAACGGGGCGAAGTGCCATTGGGCTCGGAAGCCGACTTCATGCGGATTCCCTACTTATCCGCATCAGACTCTTGCCTTGAGTGGCCATAAGGAGGTATAGACCCATGCCCAGACGACCCCGCCCCCCGTGCAGCATCCCCGGGTGCCCCGAACTGACCGCCCGTGGGGGCCGCTGTGCCGCTCACCAGAGGGAAGCGGACAAGGACCGTGCCTCACGTGGTGGCGCGGTGTACACGACACGGTGGCAGCGGATCCGAAAGGCGTACCTGTACGCGAACCCGTGGTGCGTGCTGTGCGGACGTGAGGCGAACGTGGCTGATCACTTCCCTTTGTCCCGGCGGGAGTTGATCGCTCGGGGCGAGTCGAACCCTGACGCGCCGAAGCATCTGCGTCCGCTGTGCACGTCGTGCCACAACCGCGAGACCGCGCAGCGTCAGCCGGGCGGGTGGGCTGCCGAGGCTCGGTCAAGGCGTGAGGCGAGCGAGCGTCCGCCGTTCTGACCAGGGGGGTACCCCCGACCCCTCCCGAGGCCGAGCGGCAGGGAGGGAAAAGACTTGCGCCGCAACTGGGGCCGTTTGCGCGGGTTTCCGTGCTGCTCGAATGACCGACTCGCGACCCGGGAGGAGTGAGGGAATGGCAGATCCGACACGTAGGAAGCCGCCGTTGCAGGTGGTCCGGGAGGGCAACCCCGGGAAGCGTCCTGTTGCCGAGGGGGTGAGCGTTCCGCCGGCTGAGCTGGTCGAGCCGGACTGGATGGACACGTTCGCGGACGTGTCCGGGGACCAGGGCGCGGTGAATGCCCGCTGCCGGGAAGTCGCGTCCCGCGAGTGGCAACGCGTGGTTCCCGTGCTGGAGTTCACGGCCGGGCTCGGCAGCGTGGACACGGCCACGCTCACGGACTACTGCATCTGCGTCGCTCGGATTGATCAGTGTGAGCGCGAGATTTCCGTGAACGGGATTCTCATGCAGGGTGAGCGCGGGTGGCAGAAGAACGGTGCGACCACGATTGTCGGGCAGTACCGCACACAGCTTGCCCGGTATATCGGCGAACTCGGCTTGTCTCCCTCTGCTCGGGGTCGGCTGACCCCGCCGGACAACATGGGGGACGACGATGGAGACGTATTCGACTGACGGTCTGCCCGTCCCGCTGGACGCATTGCGGGAACTCGGGCTCACCGAGGACGCGATAGCCGACGCGTGCCGGTCTCGCCCCCTCGTGATCGCAGCGCAAGCCTCGGAAGCTCCGGGCGCCTATTTCGATGTGTCCGCCGCTCGTCGGGCCGTGGACGCTATCCAGACGTTCAAGCATACAAAGGGGCGTTGGGGCAATTCGCGGCTCAAGCTCTCGCCGTGGCAGATCGTTTGGGTAATCGCTCCGATCTTCGGATGGCTCGCCCATGACCCCGAGCTAGGACGCTCAGTGCGTGTCATTCGCTCGGCGTGGATTGAAGTCCCGCGTAAGAACGGTAAGTCCACGCTCTCGTCCGGCATCGGGCTAGTGCTGCTGCTCGCGGACCGCGAGATCGGTGCAGAGGTGTACGCGGCTGCCGGTTCGCTTCCACAGGCCGAACGGGTCTTTGACGACGCTAAGCGTATGGCGCTCACCAGTAGGGCCGTACGGGGCCGCGTGGAGGTTCTGCAAGGTCTTATTCGAGTCCCACGTACCGGCGGTGTCTTCCGCGCGCTGTCGAAGATCGCCGAAACCGCCCACGGATTGAACGTGAGCGGCGCGATTGTCGATGAGGTGCATGTGCACAAGCGCCGTGACCTTATCGACGCTATCGAGACTGGCACGGGTGCCCGAGACCAACCGTTGGTCATCTACATTACGACGGCTGATGAGGGTACCGAGGGCAGCATCTACGACGAGAAACACACGTACACGCGCCGCTGTGCGGACAACGTGGTTTCGGACCCTGGTCACTACGGGGTCATTTGGGCGGCCGAGGAGTCGGACGATCCCTTCGCGGAGAGTACGTGGCGTAAGGCCAACCCCGGGTTGGGTGCGTCCCCGTCGCTCGCGTATATGCGGCGTGAGGCGAACAAGGCTCGGTCGACGCCGAGTTACTTCGCGACGTTCTGCCGGCTGTCGCTCAACAGGAGAATGCGGGCCGCTTCACGGTGGCTGCCGCTCTCGTTGTGGGACGAGAACGACGGAACGGTGAACGACAAGGCGTTCCGGTACCGGCGAGCGTGGGGCGGGGTCGACCTGTCTGCGGTCTCCGATCTGTCGGCGTGGGTGCTTGCGGTTGAATCCCGCGTGCCCGGAGTCGAGTTGGAGCTGGTTGCTCGCTTCTGGCTGCCCGAGGAACGGGCCGACGAGCTAGAGCAACAGCTACAGGTGCCGATCCGGCAATGGGCCCGCGAGGGGCTGATCACGCTTACCGAGGGCGACGCGATCGACTACGGCGCCATCGAGAAACAAATAGTTGCGGATTGCCGCCGGCTGGACGTTCAGCGCATCAGCTATGACCGCATGTTCGCCGGGCAGCTTGTCCAGCGCATCGAGGCAAAGACGCGTGGTGTCGACGTCGTACCGGTCGCGCAGACGTACCTAGGGATGTCCCCCGGATGCAAGGAACTTGAACGTCTCTTGCGCGAGGGGCGAATACGGCACGGCGGTAATCCCGTGCTCCGGTGGAATGCGAGCGTCGTGGAAGTCTACCGCGACGGCAACGACAACATGCGCCCGGTAAAGCCGGATCGTGGCAAGTCTTCCGCCCGCATCGACGGCATTGCCGCTGCGGTCATGGCACTTGACGGCTACGTGCGCCGCCCGCTCAAGCGTCCTCGCGCTGTGAGTGCTTAACCGCCCCGTTCAGGTTCAGCCGGCCGGGGCCTATTCATGCCTGAAGGGGGAGAGCATGGCGGAGACTCCGCTACAAATGACGGTCCGGCTCCGCGCGAAGATCGAGCGACGGAAGGACGAGACCCGCAAGTGGTCCGACGCGTACGAGGGCAAGCGTCCGCTGTTGTTTGCGAGTCCGGAGTTCAGCGCGCAGACTGGCGGGTTGTTCCAGGACTTTTCCGATAACTGGTGTGCCACGGTCCCGGACGCGACGGTGGAACGGCTTATGCCACTCGGCTTCCGACTCGAAGACGGGACGGTGGACCAGGCTGCCGCTAAGGCGTGGCGGGAGTCGGAGTGCGATGTAGAGATCGGTCTAGCACTGCTCGAAGCGCTCATTACGGGCCGCTCTTACGCGCTGGTGTGGAAGCCCAACGGGGTGGACACCGAGATCACTTTTGAGCATGCAGCCAACGCCATTGTTGAGTATGTTCCTGGTCGCCGTCGGATCCGTGCTGCGGGATTGAAAGCATGGCGGGATGGTGATTACGAGTTCGCTACTCTCTTCACTCCGGGCATGGTGTATCGGTATCAGCGCCGGAATGAAAGCGGCGTGTGGACCGGACGCACGGCGGGACTTTCTCGTGGCGAGCCCTCGCACATGTCGAACCCGCTCGGTGTCGTCCCGCTGGTGGAGCTGCCCAATCGGGGTCGGCTGCACGGTAAGCCCCGTTCCGAGCTGGTGACTGTGCTCCCGCTACAGGACTCGGTGAACACGCTGTGGGCCCATCTGCTCACCGCGTCGGATGGTCTCGCGCTGCCCGCTCGGGCAATCCTCGGAATGGACCGTCCTGTTCGGGAGATCATCGACCCCAAGACCGGGGAAGTGGTGGGCGAGGAAGATGCTCCGATCGACAAGTTCCGGTCGGACCGTCTGCTCTGGCTGGAGAAAGAGGGCGCGGCAATCGCCGAGTTCTCCGCCGCCGATCTCGATAACTACTTGCGGGTCATCACTCAGGCAGTTGAGCACATCGCGGCACAGACCCGCACGCCGGCCACGTATCTGACGGGGAAGCTCATCAATGTTTCGGCGGATGCCCTCGCCGCCTCGGAAGCTGGTCTAGTCGCCAAAGTGACCGAACGGCAACGGCAGTTCGGCGCGGGACTCCGTGAAGTGATGCGCCTGGAAGCCCTCGCGGCCGGCGAACGGGGACGCGCCGAGTCCCTTGCCCTCGGCTCGGTGATCTGGAGAGACCCGCAGTTCCGATCGGATTCCCAATACTCGGACGCGCTCGTGAAGTTGAAGAGCATCGGGGTTCCGGATGAAGCCCTTTGGGAGCGGATTCCCGGGGTCACTCCGGACGAGATCGCGCGGTGGAAGCGCATGCGCGATGACCAAGCCGGCGTGATCCTCGGCGGGAACCTGTCCGCACTGTACGGCCCGAAGCCTGCCGAGGACGACCAGGGCGACGAGCCCGCTCCCGGGCTGTTGGACGCCGCGTAGTGGCGGATTCAGCGACGCTCGCGCAGACCCGGTACACAGAAGTCCAGAGCATCACGCGGGGCGTTGTCGACGCTGTGCAAGCGTTGTGGCGAGACGTGACCCCGGACCGGATCTTGTCGGCCATGTCTGGCGAGACCGGCCGCGCGATCCTCGCCGCCGTGACCACGGGACAGATGACCGCAGCAGCGGGAGCGCAAGCGTTCGTCACGGCGTCGATGCTCGCCCAAGGAGTTGCAGCCGGCCCGGTCGGTCTGTTGAACCCGTCGGCGCTGGTCGGGGTCGCCGCCGATGCTCGACCGCTTGCCACGCTGCTGTACGTCCCGGCGGTCACCACGGCGCAGACCCTCGCGTTGGGGGCATCTCCGGAAGCGGCTGCCCTCGCGGGGCTGAATCAAATGTCCATGCTCGTCTCAACGACGGTTGCCGACACGGCCCGTGCGGCGACGTCGGTAGCCATGGCTGCCGAGCCCCGCTGCGTGTCCTACGCCCGTGTCGTGCGGCTGCCCGCGTGTGCCCGGTGCGTCGTCCTTGCCGGCAGGCAGTACAGCCACAGCACCGGCTTTCAGCGGCACCCGCGCTGTGACTGCGGCATGGAACCCATGTCGGAATCCGAGTGGCGTGGCACCGATACCCCGGAGGACGTGTTCCGCCGGATGAGCCCCGCCGAACAGCGGAAGCGGCTCGGTGCTGCGGGGGTCAAGGCGTTGGAGGCGGGGGCCGATCTCGGGCAGCTCGTGAATGCGCGCCGAGGGCTGTCGACGGCTGCCACGGGCCGGGGCCCTATGCGAGTGACCACCGAGGGAGTGACCCGTCGGGGCATCGGCGGGCGCGCCCTGAACTCCGGATACACGAAGGACGCGGGCAAGAGATACGAGCGCGCGAAGGAAGCCCGCCTCATGCCCGAGAGCATTTTCAAACTTGCTGGCGATGACCGGGAGCACCAAATAGCGATGCTCCGGAAGCACGGCTACATCACATAGAGGGGGACCCATGTCCAACGAGCCCAACGCGAACCCCAACCCGTCCGGCCCGGAACAGAAGCCGGGCGAGGGTGACCAGAAGCCGCCCGGTAACCCGTCCGAGGGCACGACGCCGGGCGCGAGCGGTGCCGACTCGGCGGCCGAGCTGTCGGCCGAGCGTACTGCCCGAGCTGCCGCAGAGACCCGCGCCGAGGAAGCCGAGCGGGAAGCGGCCCGGCTCCGCCGGTCGAACGCTGCGACCCGGGGCACCGACCTTGACGCGCTGCGCGAGGAAGTGCGGGCCGACTTCATGGGACAGCTCGTTCGTGCCGAGCTGCGCGCAGCGGCGACGGGTCGGCTCCGTGACCCGGCGGACGCGCTCGCCCTGGTCGACCTGGAGGCGTTCACCGGCACGGCCGGCGACGTCGATGCGGCGGCTATCGCGGCTGCCGTGGACCAGCTCGTCAAGGACAAGCCGTATCTCGCTGCCGAGACCGCGACGAGCCCGGCCCCGTGGGGTGACGTGGGCTCGGGGCAGCGGGGTAGCACGGACCCGAAGGACGAGCCCGCCGAATCTCCCTTCCATCGGCTGAGGGATGCGTACAGCGACGCCGAGTAGTACACCCGACCCACCTTTCCGAGGGACACACGAACCCGTGCGTCCCTATTTTCATGCCCAAACTCAGGGAGATAGCACATGGCGCTTTCGCTTGCCGAGTCCGCGAAGCTCAGCACGACCAATCTTCAGCGCGGGGTCATTGAAACGTTCGTCCAGGAGTCTTCCATCCTGGACCGCATTCCGCTTATGCCCATCGAGGGCAACTCGTACAGCTACAACGAGGAAGCCACCCTCCCGGGAGTTGCTTTTCGTGGCGTGAACGAGGGCTACACCGAGTCCACCGGCACGGTAAACCAGAAGTCGGAATCCCTCGTGATTCTCGGCGGTGACGCTGATGTGGATCGGTTCATCGTCCAGACTCGCGGCAACCTGAATGATCAGCGAGCAATTCAGACCCGCATGAAGGTCAAGGCCGCCGCGTTCAAGTACCAGGACACGTTTTTCAACGGTGACACCGCTACCGACCCCAAGTCCTTTGACGGTCTGCGTAAGCGGCTCACCGGCACACAGGTAATTTCTGCGGGCACGAACGGCGCTCCGATCGTAGGTAACGGCGGTACGGACGCGCATGCGTTCTTTGATCTGCTGGACGGTCTCGTGGGCTCCGTCCCGGGCCTGAACAGCACCAACGGCGCGATCTACGCCAACCGTCAGGTGATCGCGAAGATCAAGTCTGCGGCTCGCCGGCTCGGCGGATACGAGATGGTCCGCGAGGCTCTGACTGGAAAGCTGGTCGCGACGTACAACGGAATTCCGCTGCTCGACCCGGGCCAGACCGCTGCGGGTGCCGACATTCTTCCGCAGACGGAAACTCAGGGCACTGCCACTGACGCGTCCAGCGTCTATGCGGTTCGATTCGGCCAGACCGAGGGCGACCAGGCTGTGACCGGTCTCACCAATGGTGGCGTCATGGTGGACGACCTCGGGCAGCTCGAATCGAAGCCGGCTTACCGCACCCGAATCGAGTTCTACTGTGGTCTCGCCGTATTCGGCGGTAAGGCTGCCGCTCGCCTCAATGGCGTTCTCGCCAAGTAATCGGAGGGGGTAGGGGATGCCGCCGCGTAAGCGAGCCGCAGCGTCCGTGCCCCGGATTCCGCACGCGGATTCGTGCGCCGACCCGTCCAGAATCGAGCGCTTTCCGGTGCTCGACTCGGACGGGGCGGATCGGACCGTGACGCGGTGTCTGGCGTGCGGCGCACAGACAGTTAAGTAAGAGGGGCGGACCGAATGGAACTCCCCGCACTGGCCACCGTGGACCAGCTCGCCGCATGGACGCAGCGCGAGCCGGACGAGCTGCCCGAGGGCGCCGCCCTGGTCCTCGATGTGGCGTCCGCAGTGGTCCGCAGGGAAGCCCGGCAGAACTTCACCAGGGGCACCAGCTCGGCGACCCTCTACCCCGATGCGGGGTGGGTAGCGCTGTCGCAGCGTCCCGTGATCTCCGTGCAGTCGGTCCACCAGGGCGGGCAGCTCGTCCCGCCGGAACGGTGGCAGCTCGTCCGGGACCGGCTCGCCGTGGTCGACGACCAGGCCGTGACCGTCACCTACACCCACGGGTACGCGACGGTGCCCGGTGACGTCCTGGCCGTGGTCCTCACCCTCGCCGGCCGAGTGCTCACCAACCCGTCCGATCTTCGGCAAGAGTCCGTTGGTTCGGTCTCGGTGACCTACTCGGCCGAGACCATCGGGGCTTCCCTCGCTCCGGCGGACCGGGACCTACTCGCCCGGTACCGGCGACGCGTCGCGGTGGTACGGCTCCGGTGAGCGTCCACTACACACAGACCGTCGTGATCATCCGGGCGCCGTTCGTGGTCGACCGGTACGGCAACGCGACCACCGTTCGGGACTGGACGAACGCCACCAGGACGACCGTCCATCGGGTATCCGTCCAGCCGGACGCGTCGACCGAGGACACCGGGGATCGGCCCGTGGTCGTCACCGGGTGGCGACTGGCCACCCGTCGCGGTGTCGACGTCGACCTACAGCCCGGAGATCGCGTGGTGGCGCTCGGCCGGCTGCTCGACGTAGACGGCGACGTTGCGCGGTGGACGGTCTCGGGGCGCCACCATCACACCGAGGCACGGTTGAAGGAGGTGACCGGGTGAAGTTCCGTCCGAACAGATCTGGCATCAACTCCCTGATGAAGACGCCGAGTTCGGGGGCCGAGGTTCGTCGGATCGCCGAGCGCATCGCGTCCGCAGCCACATCGACCACGGGCGGCGACTTCCGCGTAGATTCCGCCCTCGGGACGCACCGGTGGCGTGCCGCTGTGATCGGCAACTACACGAAGCACGGGGACGCCGAGGGTACGCGGCGGGCTCTGCTCGGCGGGCTGGACGGTGCCGCGTGAGCACCCGTCCCGTGGTCGTCATGCCGGACGCCGTCGCCGTGGTCACCGGGTACCTCCGGGCCGCTCTCGCGGCAGCCGGCGAACCCGTGCCGGTCGTGTCCCGTGTCCCCTCGCCCCGCCCTGCTCGGTTCGTCCGGGCGGAGCGGGTGGGGGGCATGCGTCAGACGGTCGTGTCCGACCGGCCCCGGCTCGACATCCACGCGTGGGCCGAGACCGAGGCCGCTTCCGCTGATCTCGCCGAGCTGGTCCGCGCCCTGGTCCACGCGATGCCCGGCGTCCGTGACGGGGTCACGGTCTACACCGTGCGGGAAGTCGGGGGACCGATGTGGCTACCCGATTCCGAGTCCGGGCAGCCCCGATACGCGTTCGCGGTGGAAATCCACATGCGAGGAAGTTCACTAGGTACGCTCGATCCCAGTGACTTCTAATGCTCGCTGCGCCTCTGCCATGAAATGTGCGTAGCACCTATTGAAGCATCGATGGGCGAAGGAGAGCCGTTCGGAGAGTATTTGAGCGCGCTCCAGATAGTCGCTGTGCGTCTCATTTTCGGCGCCTTCGCGGAACTCTTCCGGGAGTTGCTCGACGGGTAATAGTGAAAGAATGCCCCCCGTGATGCCGTTAACCAAACTCGCTTCCTTGCGCAAAGTGTTCACGGCATCACTCAAAGTAGAGGGCCCAAGGAAAGCTACTTCCAAAGACGCCTCCAGCATCCTATCTCCAAGAGAGGCAAGTTCTTGGACCAGTTCGATTTGGTCCCAACGCTGCCTCCTCATAATGGACTGCGCCAGGCTTTCCGTAATTCGATCCGCCTTCCAGTCGAAATCGATACAGACGGACGTAAGCGCTTTATAAGCGTCTCTCCTTGGCGTCCGTAATTCCTTTTGGTGTTCGGCGCGCACTGTCGTACGTACCGTGTTCCGTGCACCCCAGGTGGAGAGTAACGAGGCTATAAACGTCGCTGCCCCACCTGCCACTGCTCCGCCAATCGCGGCCAATCCTGCGTCCATGAACGCACAGCGTACAGGCGCCGGCTGCCTACGGTGGCAACTTTCCAAGATCTACCCAGGAGGGACACCCATGCCTCTTTCCGCCAATGCCGTACGGGTTGCAGTAACCGGTGCCGCGTACGTGGCACCGCCCAAGACCACAGTTCCGACCGATTCCGAGTCCACATGGAACGTGGCTTTCACTGATATTGGATGGATCTCCGACGACGGCATTACCGAGTCGAACTCGTCCGACTCGTCCGAGATCAAGGGATGGCAGGGCGGACAGACCGTCCGCAAGGTCATCAGCTCGTCAGAGATGACGTTTTCCTTTACGGCCATCGAGACCAGCAAGACCGTACTTGAGCTGTACCACAAGGGCAGCAAGGTCATTACGACTTCCGGTAAGTCCGTGCTTGCCGTAAAGGCGCCGGGTCCAGATCGCCGAACCTTCGGATTCGACGTCATCGACGGTGACGCGCATATCCGCATCGTGATTCCGGACGGTGAGGTCACCGAAACCGGAGACATCACTTACAAGGGTGACGAGGCCATTGCGTACGAGCTGACGATTACGGCCTATCCGGGTCCGGACGGGACCGTGGCTTTCAAGTACAGCAATGACCCGGCTTGGGGCTCGACTCCCGCCGCCTAATCCACACCCGCAGACTCCTTGGGGGAAACTATGAGTACCACTGCTTTTGACCTTGACGTGTGGGTCAAGGAATCCCGTCAGGAACCTTTCAAGTTCACTGTGGCGGGTCGTCTTTTCGAGATGCCGGCTGCGGGTGAACTGGACAAGTCTGTTCTTACGTCCGTGAACATCGACGCCCCGTCCGCGCGGGATATTGAGACGCTGCTCAGGGCGGGTCTCGGTGACGCGTGGCCGGAGTTTGACGCCATTCCGATTCCGCTTGCTGCCCTCGGTGAACTTTTCCGTCAGTGGCAGCGCCATGAGGGGGTTCCCCTGGGGGAATCGCGGGCCTCTGCCGACTCCTGAGTGAGCACGGAGAGGCCGTTGAAGCGGACCTAGCGCGCTACTACCACGTAGACGTCCGGGACATCTTCCGGCCCGGCTCGGGGCTCACGTGGCGCCGTCTGCGTGCGCTGGTGACCGCGCTTCCTGCTGAGTCGACGCTCGGGCGGGCCCTGGCCGGCGAGGACGCGGGCTGGTCACTGGAGACGCAGCTACTCGCCGCTCTGCATGACCGGCTTGCCGAAGCGAATTGGCAGCGCGCGAACGAGGGAACCAAGAGCCCGTCCCGTCGACCAACCCCCCTCCCACGTCCGGGTGTTCGTCCCGATCGGATCGGCGGGACACAGCGAGATCCGCGTGAAGTCGCCGCCTATCTCGCACGGTGGCAGCCCGTTTCGGGGGGTGAGGGCTAATGGCCGTGGAAGTCGGCATGGGGTACGTCAGCATCGTGCCCGAGGTCGAGGGGTTCGCGGCCGAGCTACAGCGGCAGGTGACAGGCCCCGCCGAGAATGCCGGGCAGGATGCGGGCGGGGCAGCCGGCGAGGGCTTCACCGGGAAAATGGGCGGGGTCCTCAAGGGCGGGCTCGCGGCGGTCGGAATTGCGGCGGCTGCGCTCCTGACCAAGGGATTTATGGATGCCCTAGACCAAACACGTATCGACGGGCGAATACAGGCATCCCTAGGCAGCACCCCGGCGGAAGCGAAACGCTACGGCGAGGCTGCGGGACAGCTTTACGCGCACGGCATCACGGAGTCCGTGGAAGAAGCCGCGTCCGCAATCTCGGGCGTCATGCGCTCGGGCATTCTCCCTCCGGACGCGACCAATGCGCAGATCGAAGAGATAACCGGCAAGGTTGCCAACCTTTCCGACGTCTTTGAACTCGATCTAGGCCAGACGAGCAACGCTGTTGGTCAGATCCTTAAGAACGGGCTCGCGAAAGACGGGTCGGAAGCTCTCGACATTCTCACCGCTGGAATGCAGCGGATGGGGCCGAGGGCTGACGACATGGCCGACACTTTCAACGAGTACTCGACCAAGTTTCGTGACCTGGGGTTGTCTGCCGCAGATGCCATGGGGCTTATGTCTCAGGGTCTACAGGCAGGTGCCCGGGATACGGATACTGTCGCCGACGCTCTGAAAGAATTTCAGATCAGGGCGACGGATGGCAGCACGGCGAGCGCGGAAGCCTACAAGGCTATCGGTCTCAATGCCGAGGAAATGACCCGCAAGATTGCGGCGGGCGGCCCCGGAGCCAAGGCGGGATTGCAGCAAGTCCTAGACGGCATCAAGGCCATTAAGGAACCTGCCGAACAGAATGCCGCCGCGGTGGGGCTTTTCGGCACCAAGGCCGAGGATTTGGGTCAAGCACTCTTCGCAATAGATCCGAGCACCGCCGTAAAGGCTCTCGGGGACACTGCGGGGGCAGCGACCAATATGGGTGACGCGCTGCACAACAATGCGGCGTCGAAGATCGAGCAATTCAAGCGGACGCTAGAAACCGGCGTCACGAATTTCATCGGGAACAGTGTTCTTCCGCCGCTGATATCGCTTGCGTCCACGGTAGGCAGTGTTCTCGGTCCTGCGCTCTCGACCGCGCGCACGGTGGTCGGGGGTTCTTCGGGGCGTTTGCCTCGGGGGCCGGCGGGCAGTCGATAGCCGGTCTCGGGCAAACGCTGCTCGGGCTCGGTACGACAATGCGGGATACTCTCGCTCCAGGCGTCTCGGCTCTCGGACAGCTTTTCACAACGACCATGCTTCCCGCGCTGCAAGGTCTGTGGACCGTCGTGTCCACACAGGTGCTTCCGGCTTTCATGTCGTTGTACACGTCGATATACAGCGCAGTGGCTCCGATTCTGACGAGCCTTGCGCAGATCTTCACCGAAACGATTTTGCCCGCAGCGATGCGGATCTATACGGCGATCCTGGAGAATCTACAGCCGGTCTTTTCGTCTCTCTCCGAGTTCATTTCGACGCGCGTTGCTCCCGCTGTGCAGATGATCGGCGGGAAGCTGTCCGAGCTGGTACAGAAAGCACAACCGATTATCTCCGTAGTAACGACTGTCGTTACGTGGCTCGCGCAGCTTGCCGCGAAGATTCTCGGTGCTGTAATCCCAGTTATTGTCGATCTGGCCGGCCCGATCTTTTCGGCACTGTTCACGGCGATTGGTACGGCTATCGGCTGGATCGGCGACATCATCGGGTTCGTGGGGAAGCTGGGTACAGCGTTCGTCGATGCCGTCAAGTGGGTAGCCGACTTCGGGTCCAAAGCGAAGGGCAAGATCGGCGAATTTGTCGACTGGATGAAAGAGCTTCCAGGCCGCATCAAGAACGCGCTCGGGGATTTCGGGAAGCTGCTCGGGAAGATGGGCGGGGACCTTATCCACGGGCTTTGGGTCGGCATCCAGAACATGACTGGGTGGCTCAAAGACAAACTTGTCGGATGGGCCAAGGACGCCATTCCCGGGCCTATCGCGTCCGCGCTCGGGATCAATTCCCCGTCGCGACTCATGCGTGATGAGATCGGCCAATGGCTCCCGCCCGGTGTGGCCGACGGAATCGACAAAACACAGCACGTGCTCGATGCTCGTTTGCGCTCGATGGTGACCGTGCCGCGTATCGATGCGGCAAGGGCAGCACGACCAGTCGGCGTATCACGCTCGGGCGGCCCTGAAGCCCTGGTGCAGGAACTCCGAAGATTCCTTGCCGAGCGTACGGACCGCGAAATCGTCCTCAGGATCGGCGACCAAGAGATTGCCCGAGCGGTCGCCGCCGGAAACCGGAAACTTGCAAGGAGGTAACCGTGTGGATAGGGGTACCCGGCAGCCTTCGGGAAATCCGGGACGGCGCCCGCTCGTTCGATCGATCGCCTGATCTCGGAATAACCGAGTTTCGTTCGCTGAGCGGCGGAGTCACTGTGTGGGCTCCGCGCTCAGCACCCCGCCGGCTCAAAATGCAATGGGAGGCCATGCAAACACCGGATGTGGATTATCTTGACCGACTAGCCCGGCGGACGGATTCTCGCGGCCCCGTGGCCGTACTGGATCCGCTTTCCCGGAATCTTCTCGCACCCGCGCAGGCTGCCGGCCGAGGCAAGCTCTCACAG
This sequence comes from Streptomyces laurentii, assembly GCA_002355495.1. Lineage (GTDB taxonomy): Bacteria > Actinomycetota > Actinomycetes > Streptomycetales > Streptomycetaceae > Streptomyces > Streptomyces laurentii. Next base: position 2,286,041 of record AP017424.1, on the reverse strand, counting down.
TGGGCCCCAGACGCGGAAATCAAACTGGGTCTCGGGATCGTCGGCGACGATATTCCCGTGGTTGTCGAAGTAACCGCTGCGGGGGACTCCGTGGATTTGCTGTGGCTGCACGGTCAATTCCACGGTTACCCCGTAGCCCCGGGGAAGGTCTTTACCTGGTGGGCACCAGGGCTGCAATGGGCGGCCCTCAGCGCACTCCGGCTCTACTGGTACGGCGCAGCAAAGAATTTGTTGTCCACCACGAACCACAACACCCCTGGCGTGCCCCTTGTAGCGACAGCACCGGCCGGTGCCGCTTATGTGCGGCCCGGCGTCAGGTTCTCCGGCGTCGGCACGTGGACGTTGGGCGCGTCTGTCCTGGCGCCCGGAGATATATCCGCAGAGCTGTTGGCAGGCGAACCGCCCGCAGGAGAGGGAAGTCCCGCCTACGCGGTCACCGGGTACAGCCACACCGCGACGGCGGGCGATGGGCGGTACCGGGATATCGGATTGGAACTGGTGGAGGTGGTTAGCGGTGCGGCAGGGTAGTACGTCGCTCAATGCCGCTCTCGGAGCCGGTGAGCGTTCAGCCGCGCACACGCTGCGGCTTGGTGGCCGGGACATGTCCGAGCAAGTGGAAAGCTGGTCCCTTGACCGGGCGTACTCCACGGATCTCCCCGAGGCCGTGCGCGCGTTCGCGGGCCCCGCGAGCGCTCAGCTCGACGTCACGATTACGGGGACGGGCAACGAGTCGGCCCCCGCCCTGTACGGCCCGTGGGCCAGTCGTATTACAGGGGACGTCGCGAGGCCCGGACAGTCCGTCGTGCACGGGTGGGGTGTCAACGGGGAAGCCCTGGACACGTTCCGAGGAACGGTGCGGTCACGCTCGGCCGAGTCGGGCTCCGACACCGTCAGCCTGTCTGCGCTGGACGGAGCCGACCGGCTGCGGCAGCCGGCCCTTCTTCCCCGCCCGAATCTTGGCATCGCCAATGTGCAGCCGTGGAGCGTCGAATACACATGGCTTACCTCGTGCACATGGATAACGGACTACCTGTTGAGAAGGGCAGGGATCCACACGTGCCCGCCGCCGCGTAGCTCAGCAGTGTTCTATGCATCGCTTCACGGCGGAGTAGTTCCAGACATCGGCTACCTCGAAGAGACCAGCGGCCTGTGGAATTACTGGAGCCGCACGGGTGCACCTTTCGAAATAGCGATGGAAGGGACATTCCTCACGGCGGAAGCTAAATATTGGCCGGCGACTGCAACTGTCAACCGGACGACCGATGGGCTGTGGATCGAGGGGTGGGCAGGCAATAGTGGCGGGGACCCTAACAAAGAGAAAAGCGTCCGCTACACCCTCGCGTACCGCACCGAAAGCAGCTACCGCTACATTACTCTGCATGCCGATTTTCAAAGCGGTGTGTTCACGGCATCTCATGGCGCGAGCATCGACCCGCTAGATAATCAGCGCGTGTATTGGGGCGCTGTGTCGGGTGAGGGCACCTACCATTTCGGCTGGTGGCTGCGCTGGAGTTCGACAGGGGTGCCGACTATAACCCCCACGGTCACACGTAATGGCACGGAATTCTGGTCAGGCGCGGACCAAGCTCTTTCCACGTCAACATCTCCACCAGGGCAGTTGTCAAGGATCTATCTTCGGCTGTCAAATATCCGCGCCGAGGCGCTACAGATTTCGCAGCTTACAGTCAAGCCAGCTACCGATGCGGAACGGACTCTGGCGGGTACTTGGGTTAAGGGGGCACATCTCGGCGCTCCGGAATTCCCGATGCTCGCATTCCCGAAGGTGTCCGGCGATGCGTGGTCGGTAATTCAGGCGATGGCTAAATCAACCCTGGCCACTGCTGAGTTCGACCGGGACGGGTATTTCCGCTGGCGTAGCCACACCCGCTGGTCCACTGTGCCGAAAAAGGCAGATGTGACCGTGTCGTCTACGCGAGAAATCGGCAGCCTTACCGTGACGGATGAGATTGACGCCTGCCGTAACGAAATAGCCGTACGGTGGGAGGAATGGGCAGGTTTCGACTATGAACTGATGCGCATATCCGACACCCCGGCAAACGCTATCAGTATCGCAGCTGGCGGCACGCTCACACGGAAAATGCCGATCGGTGATGACCAATACGACCCCCAGGTTCCATGGGTGGGCAGCGACGCGACGGGCTACGGAAATCTCATCGTCAGTACCAGCTTTTTTTCGCCGAGTTCGCTTGTGTTTGGGGCAGCGGAACACAGTTTGCAGCGCGACGGCGGCACCGTCTATCTGATGATTCGAAATCGATCGGCAAACCCGATTTTCTACCACGGGTTCAATGCCGCCGCCGTACGCGCGTCACCGGACACAAAGGCACCCGTGGCAGCTTTGACGACGGCGCGCGACCGCGCAAGCCAGCTTGACTACGGAGTTCAGTCATACGAGCACGACGGGACGCCGTGGATCCAGCATCAGCCCTCGGCGGCGAAGATCGCTTCCGCGCTGGTGGCAGCGGCGGCGGACCCCGCCCCGGGATTGCAGAATCTCGAAATCCTGGCTGATCCTCGAATAGAACTCGGCGACGTTGTGCGCGTAGTCGATACTTCCGGGGCGGAACTGGACACGCTTGCCTGGGTGGTTGGGATTCGCACCGAAGGCAGCGGGACCAACGTGCGGCAAACGCTCATACTGCGCGGAGCACAAAGCCCGGATTCGCCGATGGACTACGAACTTACCCCCGACCCGCCTGTCCGACCAGGAGCACCACCGCCGGCCTAGAAAGGGGGGACATGGGAGAGAACGAAGATCCGTTGGGCGTCGTAATCGGAGCCCGCGAAATCTACGACGAAGTAGTTGGACTGCGCGGGGACGTTCAGCGGCTGGGACAGGAGGGGGAGACCGTGACGGAAACTCTTGAGGATCACGAGACGCGCATTCGCGGACTCGAATCGGAGCGCGCGAAATACGTACTCCCCGTGGCGCTGATTACCGCAGTCGCGACAGTAGTTGCCGCTGGACTCACGGTCGCCAAACTCTCCGGATAAGCCACAGCACGACCACAGACCATGCCCCGTTCCGGGCTCGCCGGGCGGGGCTTTTTCATGCCCAGACACAGGAGGAACCTTGTCAGGAATCGACGCCATACTGTCCGCCGCAGCGGCGGATGTCGGCTACAAGGAGGGCCCCAATAACCGTACCAAGCATGGTGCTTGGTACGGCCTGGATTTCAACCCGTGGTGTGACATGGCCATTAGCTACTGGGCACAGCAGAGCGGGAACGCTGCGGCAGTCGGCCGATCCGCCTACTGCCCGTCGCACGTGAATTGGTTCCGTGAGCAGGGCCGTTGGCTGGGGAAGGACGCAGCGGCTCGGCGCGGGGACATCGTGTTCTATTCGTGGGACGGGGGGCCGCTCGCCGATCACGTCGGCATCGTTACCGAGGACTCTCCGGCGGGTGCGAGCATCCACACCATCGAGGGCAACACGTCCTCGGGCACCAGCGGGTCTCAGGGCAACGGGGACGGCTGCTATCGCCGTACGCGGCCCCGAACGTACGTCCTCGGGTTCGGCCGTCCCGCCTACGCGGGCAGCTCGACCGGCACCGGCCCGGCGGTCTCACGGGCTCGCGCCATGGTCGGCGTGCTCGTGTACGGCCACGGTGCCGAGGGCCCGCATGTGACCCGCGTCGGTCGCGCGCTGGTCGCCAAGGGGTTCGGCAAGCACTACACGGAGGGACCGGGCCCGCGCTGGACGGACGCCGACACGCTCAACTACCGAGACTTCCAGCGGTCGTTGGGCTACACCGGGGCCGACGCGGACGGCGTGCCCGGACCAGACAGTCTCGCGCGGCTGCTCGGCCCCACTGCGGTCAAGCCGGCTCTCGCCCCGTTCCCCGGAACCAGCTGGTTCAAGCGAAACCCGCGCTCCCCGCTCGTAACCGCCATGGGTCGCCGGCTGGTCGCCGAGGGGTGCGACCGATACGCCTCGGGCCCGGGTCCGCAGTGGACCGAGAGCGACCGCAAGTCGTACGCCGCGTGGCAGCGAAAGCGCGGGTTCTCCGGGGCCGACGCGGACGGGTGGCCCGGCAAGAGCACGTGGGACGCGCTGCGGGTGCCCAAGCCGTAGCGACGCCCGGTGACGACTGGTTCGCCCGGCGGGGACCAGCTCGGCCACGCAACCGCCGGACCGGTCACACATAGCAAAGTAGGGGGACTCCCATGCAGTTCATCAAGGCTCACCCGGCCCGTATCTACGCCGTCGCCGTCGCCGCTCTCGCCCTGGTCGCGCACTACCGTCCCGAGCTGCCGAGCGCGCTTGTCCTCGGTCTCGTCGCCGCCGTGCTCGGTGTCGGTGAGGCAGTCCAGCGCACCGAGGACCGCAAGACCGCCGGGGCCACCGAGCCGGCCGAGGACGAGCACCAGGACGACGCGGACGAGCAGTCCTCGTGACCTACCGCCACGTTGCCCTGATGGGTCGCGCGGGCTCCGGGAAGGACACCGTGGGGGCCCGGCTCGTCTCACGGTTCGCGTTCGCCCGTGTGGCGTTCGCGGACCCGCTGCGAGCCCTCGCCCGCGACCTGGACCCCATCGTGGGACACGAGACGACCGGGGCCGGGCCGCTCCCGCTCCGCCTCTCCGACGTTCTGCGCCGTGAGGGGTGGGACCGGGCCAAGCAACGCCCGGAGATCCGCAGGACGTTGCAGCGGCTCGGGCAGTCCGTCCGGGACCAGGACGAAGAGTTCTGGATCCGTGCCGCTCTCTCGAAAGTCGACGTCGCCGACCGGTGGAATCTGCCCGTGGTCGTCACCGACTGCCGGTACCGCAACGAGGCGAAAGCGCTGCGTGCCCGGGGCTTTCTCCTGGTCCGCATCGAGCGACCCGGCACGCACGGTCCGGCCGGCGAGGACGAGCGACAGCACCGCAGCGAGACCGAGCTAGACGGCTTCCCGGCGGACGCCGTGCTCACCAATGGCGGGTCCGTGGACGAGCTGCACGCGTTCACGGACCGGATCGCCGTCCCGCGCTGATCAGCGCACGGGATGGCGGCATGACAAGCAAGATGCCGTTTTGGTTTTCTCTCTATTTTCTTAGACGCATACCAAAAAAGAGTATGAACCGTCATGCCGTCATCCCCTCGGCACTACACCAACCAACGAGGGGGACCCATGCCCGGAGCCATCCGGACTATCAAGCGCGGTGGAAGCCGCTTCTACGTCAACCCGAGCACCGCCGAAAAGGTACCGGGTGTGACGTCTATCGTCTCGATGCTCCCAAAGCCTTACCTGACTTTCTGGGCTGCTCGGATGACTGCGGAAACCGCAGTGGATAACCTTGCCGCAGTGCGGGCTATCGCGGAGCGTGATCCGGCGGGCGCCGTGGACTTCCTGCGCAATGCGCACCTTCGCTATACGAAGCTGCGCGCAAAGGTGGGGTCGGACGCACACGACATGTTTGAACGCATGGTTCGGCTGGAGGAAATCGGCCGAGTGCACCCCGATCTAGAGCCGTACCGAATCGGGTTCGCCGAGTTCCTTACCGCTGTGCGTCCTCAGCTCGTCCGCGCGGAAGATGTGGCATGGTCGGACGAACACCAGTACGCGGGCTCTTTTGACGCCATTGTGCGCGTGCGACTCGGCGAGGACGGCAAGCCCGACCACGAAAACGGCGAGTGGCACACGCTCGTTGTCGACTGGAAGACTTCCAAGAGCGCCTATCCGGACGTCGCGCTACAGCTCGCCGCGTATGCGCACGCCGACCGCCTGATTTCCCCGGATGGCACGTCCGAGCCCATGCCGAAGATCGACGGCGCCGCCGTTCTCCACATCACGCCCGAAGGCTGGGTATTCAAGCCGGTCCGCATCGATGAAGAGATCTTCAATGTCTTTCTGACGCTGCGGCACGTCTTTCACTGGGACCGGGACCTTTCAAAGACCGTGTTCGGTGTCCCGATTGCCGAGAGCGTCCGCCGGCTCGTGACCGGAACGCAGCGCCGCGCAAGCTGACCCACCCACACCACGCACAGACCAGGCGAGCCGTAATCGACGGTCCGCCTTTTTCATGCCCAAAACCAGGGGGATTACCGATATGGCTATTCGTATCTTCGAGACCGACCCGGACGCCAAGCCCAAGGCGAATTTCTCGGACGACACCGTGGGTCGCTTCCACGGTGGCAAGCAAGAGAACGGCATTCCCGTTGCCCTTCCCGAGTGGCGCGTGACGACCGGTGACCCGGACGTGGCCGAGGCTATTGCTCAGCTCATGGGCGGGACTCCGGTCGAAACCGATTCGACCTCCGAGAACTTCATTGAGGTTCTGACCAATCAGGAAAAGGTCAAGGTCGTTCTCTCCGGCACCGACGCGATTTCCTCGGACCTTAAGCTGTGGAACGGCCCGTCCCTTATTCATCACTGCGACGGTGTCGAGTTCCTTTCGCCGGATGAGGACAAGGGCAAGCCGTGCCGCTGCCCCGCCCTGATGGAGGACCGAAAGGCAGCCGCTAAGTCCAAGCGGGGCCCGGCTCCGTCCATTTCCGTCATGTTCCGCCTCGCCGAGGATTACGACCTTGGCATTTTCCGACTCCAGACCGGCTCTTGGAAGCTCGCCGAGGTTCTGCACGAAGTAGAGAACGCGCTCGACAAGATCGGCACCGAGGCCTTTTGCTCCCTTGAACTGGAGCTGGTCGAGTACACCACGAAGAAGGGCCGCGACGTGTCTTACCGCAAGCCGGTAATCCGCGTACTCAAGTCGTGGTCGGACGCTATCGCCGATCCTAAGTTCTAGCCGGCCCGGGGCCTCGGGGAGATTCCTCGGGGCCCCTCTTTCACAGGGGAAACACATCCCAATTCTTGAGCTGTGCGCCGGATACGGCGGGATCGGGAGGGCCGTTGAGGCCCTGACCGGGGAAAGGATCAAGATCGTCGCGGAGATCGATCCGTACGCGTCTTTGATCCTGGCCACCCGTTATCCGCACGCACGCAACATCGGAGACATTACAAAATTCGACTGGTCCACCATTCAGGGTGAGGTGGACATTGTTACGGCAGGTTTTCCCTGTCAGGACATTTCTAATGCGGGGCGACGGGCGGGGATTCACGGTGAGAGGTCGGGTATCTGGGAAAGCGTACTCGGGGCCATTCGCATTCTTCGACCACGGCTCATTTTCCTGGAGAACGTATCCGCCATCCGAAACCGGGGCCTTGCGCACGTACTCGCGGGACTGGCCGAGGCACGGTATGACACGCGGTGGTGTTGCCATCGGGCGTCCGCAGTTGGAGCCGCCCACCACCGCGATAGATGGTTTCTCGTCGCTTCCCCTACTGCCGACTCCACTGGCGTCCGACGCGACGAAGGGGCCGGATTTCGCGAGGCATGAGCGGGACGGTAGCGGCGGGCAGGATCTCGTTACCGCAGTGGCGCGGCTATTCGATAAGGAGCGCGCCCATAAGCTGTTCAAAACGCCGACCGCGAATTTGGGAACGAACGGGGCCCCGCAGCATCCGGATAAACGGCGGGCGGGCGGGCACGGGCCGACCCTCGATGACGAGGTTTCATATCTGCTGCCCGTGGATCCGGAAGTGGCCGAGGAAACCCCAGGAGCCTTTCACAGTCCTCGCGAGTGGTGGGCGGACTACGCGCCGGCTGTGCACCGTTGGGAAGTCCTCATGGGCACACCGGCACCAATCCCGGTCGAATTCGGGCCGCGCGGTGGCCGACGTCTCGCCGCAGTCTTCGCGGAATGGCTTATGGGAGTGCCCCGAGGTTGGGTCACGCACATTCCGGGACTCAACCGGGCCCGACAACTCAAGGCAGCCGGAAATGGTGTTGTGCCACAACAGGCTTTCGCAGCCTATCTGCATCTACTGAACCACAAGGAGGAACAGACTCATGGGTAAGCGTGGAGTGGTCACGGACTACAGCGGCGAAGAGCTGTACCGAGGGGACCTCATTACGTACGGCGCTCGGCAGGGAAACCGCGTGCGCATGGTGGACGCGCTTGTGGACAAGGTGACCACGCGACTTGTAGACGGGCGACTCCGCGCAATGCTCCGCGTGCAGCCGACCGGGGTCGAGTCCGGATTTACCAAGCGCCGGTCCCTCCGCAAGGAGTGGATAAGCGCCGAACACGCGCGGCTCATCATCCCCGCTGTTACGGGCGAGCGGCAGTAAGAACGACGACCAGGCAGAGGGCCGGGCGACCACAACAGGTTGTCCGGCCCTCTGCTGTGTGGGGGGACGAATGATCTACGAAATTTCCGCCGACCAGGCACCCCCGATAGGGGACGTGCGCGAACTCTCGGCCGGCGACGAGCTGCACCTTTACGACGGCTGGAAGCGCCGCCCGGACTGGATTCGATATCTGGCCGCAGCGGCACATGCCATGGGCCGGGGCTGCGTTATCCGTCAGGGGGCCGATCTTGGCTAACCCCAACAAGGCACGCGGGACGGCATGGGAAAGCTCCGTGCGCGACTTCCTGAACCGATTCCTCGGGCTGGTCGACGAGCACGGGTCTTTCTGGGACCCGTACGACGGATTGAACGTCCGCCGTGCAGCGCAGGAAGGGGCCCGCGATGTCGGCGACATCCACGCGGCGCCGTTCATCCTCGAATGCAAGGACGTCAAGAATCCTGCCGTTCCGACATGGCTCCGCCAAGCCACCGTTGAAGCCGGACACGCGGGCTTCCCCTACGGCGTGGTCGTGCACAAGACCCGTCGCGCTCCCGTGAGTTCGGGACGCGTCCATTTCTCCGTCGCTACGTGGACACGCGTCCGGCTCGCCCTTGGACACACGAGCCGGACCATGGCCGAGCTGTACGGCTGCACGGCGACCGTGCGCGGGCTCGACACCGGCCGCTGGTACGTGTCCATGTCCCTCCTCGACTTCGCGGCGCTGCTCGGGGACTACCGCACGCGGCATGCGGGGGTGCCTCGTGCTGTTCGCTGATCTGCTCGGCCGGTTCGACGGCGTCAACGAGCACCAGGACGGCGGGTACGTCGCACGCTGCCCCGCCCACGATGACGGACGCCCGAGTCTGCGCCTCTGGAGGGGCGAGGACGGAAAGGTCAGGATCACGTGCCGGGCCGGCTGTGCCACGGCCGACGTGATCGGCGCGGTACGGCTCGGCTGGTCTGATCTGTTCGACGTCTCCGGCCCCGGGGCGACCGTGTCCGCCGAGCGGCCCGAGCTGGTGTCCACGCGGCTGGTCGCCGGTCTCGCCGCGTACGTCGACCGGACGTCGTCGGCCCTCGGTGACTGGTCTTCCGAGTGGGCCGAACGAGCCCGGACGTATCTCGCCGATCGGTTCGGGCTCGATGTCGAGACCGCAGCGGATCTCCGCATCGGAGTCGACCAGGGCGACCGGGGCGACGGATTCCCCTACCTGTCCCGGCAGTACCGCTCCCACCCCCGGATCACGGTCCCGCTCGCCGGGTGGGACGGGGTGGCCCGAGGGCTACAGGGACGCGACATCAGCGGGAAGTGCTCCGCGCGGTGGGTCTCCCTGACCAACCCAAAAGGGCACCGCTGGATCCCGTGGGGCGTGCTCCGAGGCGGGGGCGGCTACGGCACGGTCCTGATCACCGAGGGACCGGGCGACGGCCTTACTGCGGTCGCGTGCGGCTACGACGCGGTGGTGATCCGTGGGGCGTCCCTCGCCGGCTCACCCGAGCTGGTAGCCGAACTGGCCGAGGGACTACGCGGGTCGCTGGTCATTCTGTGCGGCGACGCCGACCGAGCGGGCAGCGGGTTCACTGCTCGGCTCGCTGCTGGTCTCGCGGAGCACGGCGTAACGACTCACGCACTCGAACTCCCGCGTCCGGGCTGGGACTTGACCGACTGGCGCGAGGACAACCCCGGGCAGTTCGCGGCCGAGCTGCACCGCGCGGTCAAGGCGGCCCGTCCCGTACGGGACTCTGCGGACATCGAGGACGACGCCCGGTCGGCGGAACTGGCCGCGCGCACCGGAGCCGACACGGTCACCCGGGACCAGGGCGCCGAGGCTGCCGAGATTCTGGCCCGACTCGTCGGGCAGCTCGGCGAATCGGACGCCATGAACGCCCATGCGCTGGTCGGTTGGGTCGGAGGCCGGATCCGGTATGCGCCCGGCCTCGGGTTCTATTCCTGGGACGGACGGGTTTGGGTCCGCAGCGATACCCGAGTACGCCAGGAAGTGCACCGCATGGGCGCCGCACTTGTCCTCGCCGGACAGACCCAAGCCGCACGCGGATTCACGATGACCACCCGCATTGACTCGCTGATGACCGAACTCAAGTCGGTCCCGTCCGTTCTGGTGGAAGCCGTCGATTTCGACAACCGCCCTGATCTGCTCGCATTCAAGAACGGAGTTGTGGATCTTCGCACGGGCCGGCTGCGCCCACACGACATGCGCGACATGCTCACGTACGGGCTCGACCTCGATTACCGGGCTGAGGCCACGTGCCCACGTTGGGAACGGTTTCTCGCCGAGATCTTTCCCGGGATGCCAGACATGCCCGCTTACATACAGCGCCTCGTGGGTTACGGCATTACCGGGCACGTTACGGAACAGAGCTTTGCCGTTTTGTGGGGGAAGGGAGCCAACGGTAAGAGCGTGCTTGTCGACACCCTCACCGCCGTATTCCGTGCTATCTCTAAGACCACACCGTTTGCGACATTCGAAGCAAAATCAAGCGGCGGCATCCCCAACGACATTGCCGCGCTGCGCGGGGCGCGGCTCGTCATGGCATCCGAGGGTGAGAGCGGGGCCCCCATGTCCGAAGCGATTCTAAAGCGGGTCACCGGTAAGGACATGATCTCGGCCCGCTACCTTCGACGAGAGTTCTTCGAATTCAAGCCGTCCTTTCTGCTGATGCTGGCCACGAACCATAAGCCCAAGTTCAAGAGTCAGGATGAGGGGCTTTGGCGCCGTGTGAAGTTGCTTCCCTTCCTGCGCTACTTCGCACCCCACGAACGAGATACCGAGTTGGACGCGAAGCTACTGGAGGAAGCCGAGGGGATCGCCGCGTGGGCGGTACGCGGGGCGGTCGACTGGTACCGGGGCGGGCTACGAGACCCACAGGTGATCGAGGGGGCGTCGCAGGAATACCGCGAGACGTCGGACCAGCTCGCCGGCTTCTTCCCCGGGGTCCTGGAGCACGCCTCCGACGACCAGGTAATGAACGGCAATGAAGCCTTCAATTCCTACCTCGAATGGTGTGAAGCCGAGAACCTTCCCGCACGGGAGCGATGGACCCGACGCGCCTTCTATGACGCTATGGAGGAACGGGGAATCTACCGCCGGAAGACCATGCGCGGTATCGCGCTCGTGGGCCTCCGAGAAGCCGACGCGACCCCAGACACACCGGGGCCGGGAATCTTCGCCAACTGACGCAGACCACATACGCGGGTCGTCCACCAATTCAAGGTGGGCGGCCCGCTTTTCGTTTAGGGGGACCCATGCTGACCTTCCGGCACACGATAGCCAGCGAGTCGGTCACCGTGAACGTGCCCGAGGATGCGGCCGATCTCAAACTCTTTTGGGAATGGCTCTATCGGGCCCGCGAGCGAGGACCGATTGCACTGGACACTGAGACAACCGGACTCAACATCTACTCCGCCGGCTACCGGCTCCGAACCGTTCAATTCGGCGACGCGCACGAAGCCTGGGTATTGCTGTACGAGCGGGGCGGATGGCATGCGCAATACGCCCGTGAGGCAATACAGCGATGCCGGGAAGTTCTCATTCACAATGCAGCCTTTGACTGGCTCGTCCTGGATGAGCATGCCGGAATACGGCTCGAAGATCTCGCGCCATGGACAACAGACACCCGCATACTCGCGGCTCTTATCGACCCTCGGCAGCCCTCCGAGGGTGGGGTAGGGACCGCACTCAAGCCGCTTTCAGCGAAGTGGATTGATCCGGCAGCCCCGGACACTCAAGGCGGGCTTACAAAGGTTTTCAATTCGCTCGGGTTCACCAAAGAGACCGGGTGGGCTGGAATCCCGCTCACGCACCCAACTTTTTTGCTCTACGCGGGACTTGACGTCATTCTCACGGCCCGACTCGCCCCAATGCTCCGCCGGGAGCTGGAACGGCTCGGCGTGCGGGACCAGCTCGTCACGTACGAACACGAGATAGCCCGCATGTGCGCAGTGATGCAGCGGGCGGGGCTGCTCGTGGACCAGGAGTACGCGGCAGCCCTTGCGGGCCGGCTCGCCGAGGAAGCCGAGCGGCACGGCGCGGTGGCAGCTCGGTACGGCGTCGCCTCGGTCGGTAGCCCCGGGCAAGTAGCGGAAGCGCTGTTGGGTATGGGCGAGCGGCTGACCGAACGGACGAAGGGCGGGGCACTCGCGACGGATAAGGCCGTGCTGTTGCCCCTCGCAGACCTTGACCGGGACTGGCAGCGCATCGGTGCCCGCACGGCAAATCCCCTCGCTGACGCGGTACTTCGGGGCAAGAGGGCAAGTAAGTGGGGTGTCACGTACGCCGAGCGGTTCATGACCAAGCTGTCCACGGCGGGCCGGCTGCATGCGGCGATTTCGCCCCTCGCGGCGCGCACGGGCCGCATGTCGGTCACGGACGGCCTGCACCAACTCCCATCGTCCGATCACGTCATCCGCCGCGCGATTCTCGCCGAGCCCGGACACGTGATGGTCAGCACCGACTTTCAGGCCGTGGAAATGCGGGTCCTCGCCGCCCTCGCCAACGTTCGCCGCATGAAAGACGGGTTCGTAAACGGCGGGTCCGATTTCGATATCCACATGTTCACAGCCAAGCTCATTAAGGGTAGGAACGCCACTCCGCGTCATCGCAAGATTTTCAAGGGAGCTGGATTCGGAAAAGTCTACGGCGGCGGCATTACGACAATTGCCCGGCAGACCGGGGCCGAGGAATCCGAGATCGCGCAAGCGGTCGCCGCCTACGACAGGGCGTTCCCTGAGATTAAGCGCGCGTCCTCACGATGGCAGCGGCAAGCTTTCCAGAACCGCATGGTTTTCATCTCCGCGACCGGCCGCCGGCTTCCACTCGACCGGGACCGTTCGTACAGCGTCGTCAACTATGCCTGTCAAAGTGCGGCGCGCGATCTGCTCGGACAAGCCATGCTCAATGTCGAATCGGCCGGGCTCCTCGAATTCTGTCGCCTGCCTATCCATGACGAGCTACTGGCATCCGTCCCGCAGCGTGACGCCGACGAGATCGCGCGCGAGTTCCAGCGCTGCATGTCCATGGACCTGTACGGCGTACCCATCACTGCCGATGCCGAGATCGGCGGTCGATCGTGGGGCTCGCTGTACGGCGCTGACTACTGATTGCCCCTCTGAGCTGCGGAGACTCGCGATTCCGCGTCCGCGCGGACACCTGAGCAAGAGGGAGGGTTGCCCCCCGGTTGGTCACGAATCGAGCAATGACAGCACGTCAGGTAACGGTCACGTGCCCAATCTGAAGCCTTTGTCCATGTAAGCGAAGATAACGTACGAATCTATGGCGTTGTCCGCTCCGTGATGCCGACCTAATTTCGGTGCCACGCAGCGACAAGGCAATGCGCAAGCCCCGTCCTGCCAATCCGGGACGGGGCATTTTTATGCCCTTCTGCAAGGCGCATTGCATTCGAGCTGGGGGAGAACTCTGCCCTTTCGGCTCCGTTCCTGGAATTCCCTGGCCTCCACAAGGAGGTAAGGAACTCGATCAATGGAGCCACGAGCCGTGACGTACCTTACGCATGCCCAAATTTCCGCCGCCAAGTCCAATGATCTCGGTGCGGTTGAGGCTGTTATCAGAGAGACCGAATCACTGGTCCGAAACCTGGCAGTGTTCTATGCGGGGAGTTCCGACAAGTACGGAAACGAACTCGTCGAAGATCTGGCGCAAGTGGGGCGAGTCACCGTCTGGGAATCACTTTCTAAGTTCGAGGGTGCGGCCCCCGGGGCGTTCATGCTGTTCATTCGCAAGGCATTGCACACTGCCATGTCGGAATGTCGACGCCGCGAGACGAGCCCGGGGGTATCGGCGCGCGCAGCGAAGGACTTTGAGGAAGCGTTGACCCGCGCAAGCGGGGACCCGTACGACGCCGAACGCATAGCCGCTAGCGATGCCATGGGCGACCGCAAGATGAGCCCCGAGCACGCCTACGCCGCTCGGCTCTCGTGGCTCGGGCTGGACTACCTTGACCGATCTGCGGCGAACGAGGGTGGCGAACCGCTCACGCTCGCAGACAAGATCGAGCGCGAGTCCGGTGTTCCCGCCGAACTGATCACGCCGGCGGATATCGCATCGCACCGCCGAACCATGATCCGCACACAGGTGCACCGCGTGCTCGGGCTGCTCTCCGAGCGGCAGCGGCACGTACTCAAAGCGGGGTTCGGAGTGAGCCCCGTCCCGCAGTACCGCCCCGGAGCCGACGACGACGAGTTGGCGGCGGACATGGGGTGCACCCGCTATCAGGTGCAGCAAGCCCGGACGAAGGGGAGTCGGCGGTTCGGCGAGCTGTACCGAGCTGGTGCACGCGCATGGTGATGCTGCGGACCCGCGATGCCGGAACCGTGACCGTGACCCGTTGTGGCGCCCTGGTGGACATTCACGTTCGGGATGCCGAGGGGCGGACCGTCGCGACCGTCGCACGCCGCGCCGATGCTGCTGCGGGGTTGTTCCCCGTGAACCCACGCGGAAGCAGCCCGCACCGCTGAAAATGTTGGGTCGTCAACTTGTGCATGGTGCACAGGAGTTGAGAACAAGTCGTTCCGCTTGACGGGCCGACCGGTCGGTATTGGGCACCTGACCTGCACGTATCTTCACGGAATGCTCTTGAACGTATCCCCTCCGTGACCTAATCTCGATGGCACATGGCGAAAGCCTGTTCGATTCAAGGGGTGGGTTATGTCTTTCGAGAGGAACACGACGACTGGTAGCCGCGCTGGTGGGGGGCCCACGGCCGAGCTGCGCGTAGAGATCTTCCAGAGCGGGCCCGGGGGGGTTTTCCGCGAGTGGGTACCTGCGTTCGACGTGGCCCCGGTGCGGGTCACGGTCTACACGGAATCTGCACTTGCTACGGCGTTCGCCGGCCACGGTCCGAGGGTCGCGGGACTTCTGGAAGCGTCCTCGGAGGACACGTGGAGGATCACAGCGCACTGTCTGTCCACGGGCGCCGTGGTGGGCGAGTGGACGTGGGCGCGGAGCGAGGAAACGGGCCGGTGGATTCCGGCTGGGGACCTCTGGTGTGTGTGGGACGACTCGCTCAGGATCGCCGCCCTGGAGCGGGCGAACGCGCGGGCCGCGCAGAACGGGGATGCCGCGTGACTGTTGCCCCGACCCGAACTTTCCTCGACGGCTACGACTTCAAGCCGGACGCGTACGACCACGCGGTGCGGATGGCTCAAGTCCTGGTGCGAGCCGGTCTGACCAAGCGGTACGGAGTGAGCGTGCACCGCGCCGCCAAAGTCGGCTGGGGCGTATACCTCACCGACCGTACGCCCGACCAGGCTCCGCCCGTAGGCGTGCACGGCCTACCGGCCGCCGAGCCTGCCCACCGTCTCACGGCGGCATGACAAGGCCCCGCCCTATCCCCAACTCGGGGACGGGGCGGGGCCTTTGGCGTTTCAGGCGTTGAAGCCGTTGCCCTTGACGCCGGCGACGAACGACGAGAACGCGGAGGCGGAGACGCTGAGCGACGGCCCGTCGGAGACCTTCGAGTCACGGACGGGGACGACGTCGCGCGCTGCAACGAGGTTCGTGGCGACCTCAACGCAGTTGCTGTTGGTGCTGCTGTAAGAGGACTTGAACCAGCGGGGGGATGCAGTCGTCACGAGATGCCCTTTCGTACCTGCTCGATCATGGCCACGGAGCCGGCCTGCGAGAGGCATTCGGCCTGAAGCTGATGGTAGCCCGTCAGAACAGGTATTACGGATGAGGTTTCACGGTCCACATGCCCCTGGGCGTGCGACTCCGTGTACGACACCATCGACCGGTCCGGCAGCGTCAGCAGGTTGACGGGAAGGTTGAAAGGCCGCCGCTCGCCCAGCTCGAAGGGCGCTATCTGAAGCATGCTGTTCGGCTTCCTGGCGAACTCGACCAGGCTCCGAAGCTGTGCGTTCATGACCTCAGGGCCGCCGACGCGTCGGCGGATGCAGCTTTCGTCCATCACCACGAGCAGCATGGGCGGACGGTCTCTCGTCAGCCCTTTTTGCCGCTGCGCGAGGAAACCGACACCCTCGTCCGCTTGCTTCTGGGTGAAGTGACCCCGCTCGACATAGCCGTTGGCCATCGCCTGCGCGTACCCCGGCGTCTGCAACAGTCCAGGGACAACCCCAATGTCGAACAATCGGATCTCGACCGCGCGCGCCTCGTAGGCCACGTACTCCGGGAAGCCCTCCAACAGGATCCCGTGACTCAGCGTTCGCCACTCCCGCTCGAACGAATCTTCCGTGTTCGCGACGCCGAAGGCTCGATCAAGAGCCCTAGAGAAAACTAGAGTTGAAGAGCTCCGACCAGTTTCAACCGCCGAAATATGCTTGTTGGAATATCCCGTGCGGGTAGCCAAGTCGTCTTGCCGCCACCCCCGTTCCTCGCGCAGCCTGCGTAAACGTGCCCCGTACGCCGCCTGCGGGGAGGCGTCCGGGGTAAGCGCCTTGACGTTGCTCACGATTCTTTCTCCGTGGTTCTTACGTTGAAGACCCTCGCAGAGTAGGCCACGCTGGCGGCCCTCGGTAGCGAAGTCGCGACGGAGAGGAGCAGAGCTGTGCCCGATCACAACGCCTGTCCGAACCCGGAACCTGCACCCATCATCGGGACGTACATGGTCGACACGTTGGTGATACGACCCGGACGAGTGATGGCCCGCGAGGGCGACCTGTACTTTCTGCGTCCGGTGGGCGGGGGGTGCGAGTGGACCGCGCGAGCCGAGGACCTGCGCCCGCCGGGCGAGCACGAACACTTCCGCGCCCTCCCCGCTCCGGTGGTGCCCCGGTGAACCGAATAGCACGCCCCGCCGACTTTTTCGACGCCCGCCCCGAGCCGGCCCCCGGGTGCATGGTCTGCGTGATGCTCGTGCGGTGGCACGCCTACTACACGACCGGTCCGCAGCGGGACGAGTCTGCGGCCGTTGACTGTGTGATCGAGACCCGTAACCACCCGCACCGGCCCCCGAAGATGACGATCAAGGTGTACACGCAGCCGCTCTATCGGCCGGAGGCGACATCGTGACCCGGACCGTGCTGCGGTACGTCGCACACCGCATCCGCCGTCACCCCGAATCCGAGGCCGTAGCGTCGGCGCGGTGCCTGCACGGCGAGTGCCAGTGGGGAGCCCCGCCGAGTGCCGACGTGGGCGCCGTGGACATCGCGTGCATGGCGCACACGGGGCGTCACCCGGACCACGACACGTTCGCGAGATCGTTTACGGACGTCGCGATCGTGGAGCCCGTTTAGCCAACCCGAACCCCGCTCTCCCCGTCTGTGCCCGTCGTCCGGGCGGGGAGAGCGGCCCAACCGAAAGCGAGCGTCCTCGTGGTGATGCGGCGCCGTCCGAACCGCATGGTCTGGGTGGGAAACCCTCTGGGGCTCCCGGTCCCGGACGGGTTCGCATCCCGCCGAGTAGCGTTTGAGATTCGTCCCGGGGACACGGTCTGGGTGGCCAACCGATGGCGCGCAGCGGCAAGGGTCGAGATCTGGCCCGGTCAAGCGGATTGCATCGTTCTCGTGGAGTGGTGCGGCCAGACGGAGTCCCGCACGGTGTACCACGGCTCGGGGCTGGTGCGGATCCTTCAGGATCCCTCCCCCACGATCCCCCCTGATAGTCGGCTGCCGGTCTACGTCGGTCCTTAACCCAAAGTTCCCCGCCTTTGCGGGCGGGGGTGTGCAGTCTTGCGAGCGACTACCCGTCCGGTCCGGACCGGACGGAACAAACTCCCCCGCGCGGAGGGACCTTATTGGGCGCCCTCGGGCTCTCTACAGCGGCGCCGCCGGCCCTCCCTTATACCGGCGGTGGGGGACTGCACAGTGGGTCCGACAGCACTGTTGTTTTTCCTTGGGGCAGTGCTGTCGGACCCGCACACGAACTCCGCTCCCCGGCATGTGCCCGGAAGCCCCGTGCCGGGGAGCGGCCTGTCCCGTGGCGGGTGGCGCGCCCCATAGGCGCCGCTGTTCATTCGTCTGGAGGTTGCATGGCATGCGTCCCACAGCCCCTGGTCACCCCGTGACCGCCGCCGTCCTTATCACCAACCCTCGTGACCAACTGCTAATCGTTCGGCCCGCCAAGGATGGTGCTGCGTGGCATCTGCCCGGCGGCATCGTTGAACAGTGCGAGTCCCCCCTAGACGCAGCCCGCCGGGAGGGTCGCGAAGAACTGGGGCTTGACCTCGACGTTAAGGAACATGATCTGTTCGCCGTCGAATGGTTGCAGGCGACTCGGCCGGAACGGCGTGACCGGCTCGCGTTCCTGTTCGCCGGCCCCGTTCTTCACCCGCACGACACTGACCAGATCGTCTTGCAGCGTGACGAACTCGCCGCGTGGCGGTGGGCAACCCGCACCGAGGCGGCATCGCTGCTTCACCCCGCTGTAGCCGCACGGATCGTGGGCCCCCTCCACCCCGGCAACGCTCTGTACCGCGAAACCAGAAAGGAAGAGACGTTATGACGAGCGTCTTCCCCGCGCGAAAACTCCACATCGGCACCCGGTCCTCACCGCTCGCGCTCGCTCAGGTCGACACCGTGTCGAACCTGCTGCGCAAACTCGTCCCGGACATCGAAATCAAGGTTGTTCCGGTCACGACCGAAGCCGACAAGTGGCAAGGAGATCTGGCCCAGCTCGGCGGGAAGGGTCTGTTCGTCCGCGAGATCGACCAGATGTTGCAGCGCGGACAGATCGACATGGCCGTGCACTGCATGAAGGATGTCCCGGGCGACGTGCCCATGCCTCGCGGTTTGATCTTCGCCGCGTACCTCCCCCGCGACGACGTCCGTGACGTGCTGCTCGTCCCCGAGGGGTCCGACGTCCAGTCGCTCGCCGACCTTCCGTCCGGCGCGTCGGTCGCTACCTCCGCCGTACGCCGCAAGTCCCAGATCCTCCAGACACGCCCTGACCTGAACGTGATCAGAGTGCGCGGTCTGGTCGGCACCCGCATCGAAAAGCTCGACGGCCGTAAGCCGATGGACCACAAGCTTGACGCCATGGTCCTGGCCCTGGCCGGCCTTGAACGTCTCGACATCGCGGAACGGGCCCGTCAGGTGTTCGAGCCGAGCGAGATGCTGCCCGCCGTAGGCGCCGGAGTCCTCGGTCTCGAATGCCGCAAGGACGACGATGCGACCGCGTATCTCCTCCAACAGCTCAACCACGAACGGACCATGACCGAAGTCACGGCAGAGCGGGTGATGCTCCACGGTCTGCGAGGGCACTGCAACAGCCCGATCGCCGGACACTGCGTCACCGAGCCGGACGGCCAACTCAGCTTGCGCGGAATGGTGTTCTCACGCGACGGAAGCAAGTTCGTGCACGCCCACATCTGGGGTGAACGCTTGAACGATCCCGGCGTGTTGGGCACCCGGGTTGCCGCAGAGCTGCTGCGCCAAGGCGCCCGCGACATCATCGACGGCATCCCCCACTGACCCTGACGCCCCCTCCAACGCCCCGTCCGTGCGCGGTCCCCCATCACGCACGGGCGGGGCTCCCTGTCGTCTGGGAGCAGCGTTACGCGTCTGCCTGGTCGTCGTCCTGGCGCTGCTCCTTGCCGCCGAGCCGACGTCATTTACCACCCCGAGGACCCCCGTGTTGCAGTGCACAGCCCTACGGCGCCTACCCACTCAAGAAACCCTCGCAGCAATGAAAGACGCCGACGATCCGCCCCCACACCCGGAAGAGTTCGCCACCGGACATGCAACATGCGAACTCGGCGAGACCCATGACGGCGACCACGCCGAATTCCTGTGGTTCACCGAAAAATCCTTCGCAGCAACGTGGCTCCGCTGGAGCGACGCCGACACCCACACGATTGTCACGCTGCCGTGCTGCACCGCACTGACCACAACTGGCGACGGGTGCGGCCTCTACGCCGACCACCCGTCGGACCACTCATGGGCCGTGACCGACCCGACCCGCGAAGCCTTGAGAGCAGACCTGATGGCACACCCCGAACGGTTCGGTCTGCCCCCGGACTACTTCAACCCGTCTTGACGCTCGTCCCCGCTGTCCGAGCCGGCGGGGTGAGCCACAAATGAACCCTTGCCCCATCGGGTCTCAATGAGCCCGCGCTCACGCAGAATCCCGATGGCACGGCGGGCGGTCATCCGGGCCACACCATGCCGTTCGCACAACTCGTTCTCGGACGAGATCGCATCCCCCGGGCTCTTGCCCTCGATCTCCGCCTCCAACGCGTCCAGGACGTCCATGTAGGGGGCACGGCGAGGGCTCGGGGCGTGGGGCATGACAGCAGCGTAGACACCCCGCCACCCACGAGCGACTTAGACAAGTAGACGAGTTAGACAAGTACGCGTACCGTGCTGCGCGGAACACAAGAAAGCCCCGGAAGACCGCTTAGGACCGGTCCGCCGGGGCACCGCCGATCAGCTTTAGGGAGCTGAACGAAC
The DNA here is from genome assembly GCA_002355495.1 of Streptomyces laurentii. Classification (GTDB taxonomy): domain Bacteria; phylum Actinomycetota; class Actinomycetes; order Streptomycetales; family Streptomycetaceae; genus Streptomyces; species Streptomyces laurentii. The sequence continues at coordinate 2,265,522 of AP017424.1, read as the reverse complement.
ATGCGCGATCTTATCGCCCTCGCGATCCTCGGAATGGGACTGCTGCTCATCCTGTGGTGCGCCCTCGGATGGGCCCCGAGCCGGCCCGGACGCCACTCCGCCGCCTACCGCGCACCCGAGGCCCTGCCCACCCTCACCGGCCCCCGCATGACGCCGTGGTCCACCCCGACCCCCGCCCACGTCCACGCCCGACGCGTTCCCCTCCGGGGCGAGGACACAGCGCTCATCCGCCCGTACGTCCTCGCCGCCGACACTGTGCCCCTCGGCGTGATCCGCGAACGGCGCACAGCAGCCGTTCTCGCCACGCTCGGCGTGGACTACGCATACGAGTACGCGGGCAGCCAGTTCGAATCCCTCGCCGCGCGCACCTCTGCGGGGGTGACCGCATGACCACCGCCCCCGTCATCGAGCAGTGCGGAGCCCGCCGCCCCGGATGGGAAAGCGGCCCCCCGATCGGCATCCACCGCATCCCCTGCGTCCGCGACGCCGACCACGACGGGAACCACCGAAACGCATGGATGCAGGAATGGCCCGAGGTGACCGCATGACTCACGAATCCACCCCCGGAGCCCCCGCCCCGTCCGGCGCGATGTGCTGCCGCTGCAAGCAGTGGACGTACGCGCCCGTGGAAGTCGGCTACCACGAGCGGCCGAGCGGCCCCGGAGTGACCCTCTACGCCTGCCCCAGCCACGCCGTGGCCATGACCCCCGGCCCGATGCCCGGAAAGCACCAGCGGCACACGTAGGGCCCTCGCACTGACACCATCAGAGATCACAAGAAGGGACGGGCGGACATGGCCCTAGCATCACGAGAGCGTCAGTACCTCCACCAGGAACTCACGGACGAAGTGAATGTCACGTACGCGAGCATCGTGTGTGAGGCGTGGGGCATGGTTCTGAACTCGCAGCGGAACAGCACCCCCGCCCGTCAGAAGACTGTGAAGCAGACCGCCGCAGGAATGGAGCGGGCCGCACTCATCGCGCTCAAGCACGCGGACTACGTGACCGAGGACATGAAGCCCGAGGAACGTCTGAAGCGGGACCGAAAGCGTTATGAGGCCGCGTGGGAAGCGGACCGTGCGGACATGGACGCGCCCGCGTAGACGCACCCCGCAGACAGCACAGGAGCCCCACTCGGACACTCATCCGGGTGGGGCTCCTGTATTCCCGGCCGTGGTAGGCACTCGTCCGGCTACCTTGCCCCCATGGCCACCCCCAACTACGAAGCCCTCGCCCGCGATCTGTTCGGTAGGACGGAAAAGGCAATCGACATGATCGCCGCTCTCAGCGTGGACACCGGAATCACGTTCAAGATCAGCGACATCGTGCAACGGGTCGAGGATGGGCTACCCGAGGGCTACCCGGACAGTACGAACGGGGAGCATGTGCGCCGGGACCTCATCGCCGAAATGGCACGCGATGCACTGTCGGGCGCGGCGTACGAAGACTGACCGCAGACAGCAAGACGCCCCGTTCGACCAAGTGCCGGGCGGGGCTTCCGTCATCTATGCTGCTCGTCAGAACTGCGTATCCCAACGGGTGTGCACTTCGCTGGAGCAGGGGCGCGACATCAGCGTCTCGCCGCAGGTGATCGACGCGGTGGCGCGGGTGCTGCGGCTCAGCCCGGCGGAACGGCGTCATCTGTACGTCCTCGCGGGGCTCAACCCGCCCGTGCCGGAGACCGCCCCGGGGGACTGGGACATGTGCGCCGGGCTGCGCCGGCTGATCGACACGTGGATGCCGTTCCCCGCGGTCATCATGGACGTCTACTGGAATTCGGTCCTCTACAACGAGGCGGCGGCCATCGTCTTCGGCCTGCGCCCGGAGGCGCCGCAGAACTGTCTCGTCTCCTTCTTCACGGACCCGCTGTACCAGTCGCGGCTGAGCAGCTGGGAGGTGCTGGCGCCGCGGGTCGTGGCCCAGTTCCGGGCGGCCTGCTCGGACAACCAGGGCGACGAGGGTTTCCGGGCGGTGGTCGAGGAGGTGACGGCGGCGAGCCCGGTGTTCGCCGAACTGTGGGGGCGGCGGGACATCCTGCCGGGCGGCCAGAACCGCAAGGAACTGGACCACCCGCTGGCGGGCCCGCTCGCCGTCGAGTCGACCCAGCTGCGCGTCCCGGCCCGCCCGGACCTGGTCATCGTGCTGCACACCCCGCTGCCGGAGGCCGACACGGCGGCGAAGCTGGAGTGGCTGGTGTCGCCGGAGGGACGGCGCGGGGCGATGTACCCGGTCGCGGGCTGAGGGCTTCTGACCTGGCGTTACACGGGGAATCCGGGAGCCGGAGCGTCAGTGGGCGGGGATATCCTCCTCGCGCACGCCACCGTATCGCCCACAAACTGACGTGCTCTCTCATCGTTTTCTCTCTCCGAGGTCTCACATACTCATGCGTACGCGTTTCTCCCGCGGTCTTTCCGCCGCCCTCGTCGTCTCCTCCCTCGCCCTGTCCGCCGCCGCGTGCGGTGGCGACGACACGAAGGACGACGCCAAGAAGGACGGCGCCGACAAGCCGGCGGCCTCCGCCTCGGCCACTCCCGCGGCCCCCGCGCCGGCCAAGCCGCTGACGGACGCCCAGATGAAGGCCGCCGCCCTGGAGCTGAAGGACCTGCCGTCCGGCTGGAAGGCCACGAAGCCGGAAGCGGACCCGACCGTCTACAAGACGGACAAGGCGGAGTGCGAGCCGATCGCCGCCGTGATGGACGACAAGATCGCGGGTGCCACGAAGGGCGCGAGCGTCGACTTCGCCCTCGGCAAGAACGAGTCCGAGCTCAGCCAGGAGGTCGTGAACTTCTCCGGCACCGGTGCGGCCGACTTCACGAAGAAGCTCGCCGCCGCGGTGGACGCGTGCGCGGACTTCACCGTCGACGCGGGCGGCGAGAAGATGAAGGCCGGGGCGAAGAAGCTCACCGCTCCGGCGGGCGCCGAGGAGGCCGTCGCCTTCGCGTTCGCGCTGGAGGTCGCGCCCGGCATGAAGGTCGAGCCGAACGTGGTCGTCGCCCGTCAGGGCACGGGCCTCTTCCGCCTCATGTACCTCGCGGACACGGCGGCGGGCAAGAAGGACTTCGAGGCGCTGACGAAGACGGCGACGGACAAGTTCGTGAAGGCCGCGCAGGGCTGATCCGGCGTCCGGCCCGGCATCCGGCCTGCTTCGGGTGGATGCCGGGCCGGTGGTGACGTCGGGGGACGGGGCCGGCCGGATTCGAACCGGCGTCTTCCCACATGCGGTGAAGGCGCGACGACCACTGCGCTACGAGCCCCATCCCGCGGATGATCGTACGGGCTGGGCACGCATCGGCGCTCGCGGTTTCCGGGGCCGGTGACGGACCCGCCGCCGGGCCCTGTGACGGCCCCGGTGACGGACCCCGTGGCCGGGGCGCCGAGGTGCCCCGTGTCCGGGCCGCCGGGCGGCCTATCCTCGGATCATGACTCTCAACCGCGAGCACGACGACCTCGGTGCCGAAGACCTCAAGATCATCACGCTGGCGCGCAGCGCCCGCGCCCGCAACGGGGTGCCGGAGGGTGCGGCGGTACGCGACGAGACCGGCCGCACCTACGTCGCGGGCACCGTCGACCTGGAGTCGCTGAAGCTCAGCGCGCTCCGGACGGCGGTCGCCATGGCGGTGGCCAGCGGCGCCCGGTCCCTGGAGGCCGCGGCGGTCGTCTCCGCCGCCGAGACGGCATCCGACGACGACCGCGCGGCGGTCCGCGACCTCGGCGGCGCCGACACCCCGGTCCTCCTCGCGGGCCTCGACGGCCGCCTGCGCGTGGCGGTTACCGCGGGCTGAGGGGGTGACCGCGCCCGTCCGTGTGCGAGGCGCGGGGGTACGCCCGAGCCGGTGCCCATCCCCTGCGGGCCCCGTACCGGCTGGTGCCTTTCCGTGCGGGCCGCGCTCAGGCCCGTACCGACCTCTCCGCCCCCGCCCCGCCCCAGCCGTCCCCGCCGCCTGTGGTCGACCCCAAGCCCGTACAGGGGCTCTCGGCGGGCTGAAGCCCCCGAGAGCCGATGCACGGCACTTGTGCTCTTGTGAAGAATGCGGGTCAATGGCAGCGGTCCACATGACGGACCGTCAGCAACGCGCTTGACGCACTTCACGCAGCGTCCGCACCCCTGCGTTCGTCATCGGAAGGGGTACGACCTCGCCATGAGAATCAGAAGCCGGAGTTCCCTCGGGATCGTCGCCGTGCTGTCCGGGGTGCTCGCCGCCGGGCTTACGTTCGCGCCGGGTGCCGCCGCCGTCTCGCCCGGGACGGCCACGGCCACGTACGACTGCGGGATATGGGGGACGGGGACCGCCAACCTCGCCGCCACGCAGTCCGGCACCAGCGCCACCATCACCATCACGTCCGCCGTGAAGACGCCGGTCGCCGTCGGCGCCGACACGATCAACTCCACCCTGACCCTGGCCAAGGCCGGCGGCGGCACCCGGGTCTTCAGCGGCACGAAGAACCCCGCCCTCGCCGCGAACCAGTCCGTGACCATGGGGCCCCTCACCGGGACGGTCGCCCCCGGTGACAGCCTGAACTCCTACTTCGCGGGCACCGCGCTCAAGATGGTGATCTTCGGCGTCACGGTGACCTGTGACGCGACCACCTCGCAGTCGCCCGGTCCCTTCGTCTTCAGCTGAGTCGCCCACGGGCGCGGGTGCGGGCCGGCCGAGCCGTCGGTCCGCTGACTCGCTGACCCGTCGATCCAGTCATCCGCATCCCGGCCGGTGCCGCCGTCGGCGGCGCCGGCCGTTCGTCCGCATGAATCTGACGGTTCGTCAAATGCTCCGCCCCGTGTCCCTTGACTTCTCTTGTCCCGGGCCCGTCAATGGCGCCCACTCATCCCTCAGGAGGGGCCCATATGGCACTCGACACACGTCGCGCGGCGGCTCGAAGACGGCGTCGCTGGACCGCCGTCCTCGGCGTCACCGCGCTCGCGGCCGCCGCGGGCGGGGCGCTCGCCGTTCCGGCCGGCGCGGTCGGCACGGCCTCGCAGGCCGTGGACTTCGCCACCCACTGCGTACCGCCGCCGATCGCCGGCATCCCGCCCATCGACGGCACCACGAGCGCGCGGATCGCCGTCGACACCACCACGCCCAAGGTCGGCGACACGGTCACCGTCACCTACACGGTGACCAAGCCCGCCGCCTCCAACCCGGTGGACCTCGCGCTCCCGGCCGACATCATGACGCCGACCGGCAAGGTCGCCCTCGGCGGCGCCCAGTCCGGCGCGGTCACCGTCACCGGGGAGAAGAAGAACCCGCCCGTCCCCGGCAAGGGCGCGTTCCCGTCCTTCTCCATGAAGGGCACCTTCACCGTGACCGCGCCCGGCGCGATCACGCTCTCGCCCGGCGACTACAACATCCACACCAGCTACATCATGGAGCTGGACACGCCCTGCACCGTCAGCAGTCCGCCCGCGCCGGTCTCCGAGACCGTCACGGCGACCGCCCAGCCCGGTGCCAACGACCGCGCGCTCGAACTCGGGAGCGCGTCCGGCGCGCCCGGGGCGCGGGTGACGGTCTCCGGCAGCGGGTTCACGCCGCTCGCCGAGGTCACCGTCGCCGGCCGGGCCGGCGCGGCCGAGACGGCCGACCGGATGACGGTCACCACCGACGACCAGGGCGGTTTCACCGCACGGCTGAAGGTCAACGACAAGGCGACCAGCGGGATCGTCGCGTACGAGGGGACGGCCTGGGACGCCGACAAGGGCGCGGGCCCCGTCGCGTACACGGTCGTCGACGACACCCCGGCCCCGCCGAACAGCCAGAAGGTCACGGCCACGGTCAAGTCGGGCGAGCTGTCCATGACCCAGGCCGGCGACACCGTCGAGCTGTCCGCCGTCGACTTCGGTCAGGGCGGCGCGGCGACCGGCGCGCTGCGCACGGTGACGGTGAAGGACTTCCGGGGCGGGCCCGCGGGCTGGTCCCTGACGGGGAAGGTGACCGCGTTCACCGGGCCCGGCGGCGCGTCCGTGGGCGCGGACCGGTTCGGCTGGACCCCGGCCTGCGCGACCAAGGAGGGCAGCCCCAGCACCTGTGTGCCCGGCAGCGCGGGGCCGGTCGGCGGCGACGGGGCCACCCTCGCCTCGACGCCGAACGGCGCGCTCACCGGCGGCGAGTTCACCGTCGACGCCGGGCTCAGCCTCGACGTCCCGGCGTTCACCGCTCCGGGCAGTTACGCGGGTGTCCTCACCCTCACGCTGTCCTGACCGCTCCCTTCTGTCTGATCTGTCTGATCTGTCCGATCGACCGCCGAGCGGGCCGGGCGCGCACCCGGTCGGCCCGCTCCCGACCCCGGGGGTTCCGCACCGTGCGTCGCAAGCCGTACGTCCTCCTCCTGAACGCCGTCCTCCTGAACGTCCTCGCGCTCGTCCTGCCCATCGCCGTCATCGGCCCGGCCGCGCCGCGGGCCTCCGCCGCCGAGAACGCCGAGTGGGCCGTCTACCCGGCGGCCTCGCGGCTCGGCAGCCGCCCGTACTTCTATCTGACCGCCGACCCCGGGACCACCCTCACCGACAAGGTCACCGTCGCCAACAAGACCGCGGGCCCGCTGACCTTCCTTCTCTACGGGGCCGACGCCTACAACACCGCGCGCGACGGCGGTTTCGCCGTCCGCACCCGCCGGGAGAAGCAGACCGGGACCGGGGCCTGGATCAAGCCGGCCCGGGACCGGGTCACCGTGCCGCCGCGGTCGGCGGTCACCGTCCCGTACACCCTCACCGTCCCCGCCGACGCCGACCCCGGCGACCATCCGGGCGCCGTCGTCGCGCTCGACGAACGGGTCGCGCGGGCCGCTTCCGGCACCGGTGACCAGGGGAACGTGGCGCTCGGGGTGCAGCGGGCCGTCGGCGCCCGGGTCTATCTGCGGGTCGGCGGCCCGACCGTGCCCGCCCTCGCCGTCGAGGACGTCACGCTCGACCAGGACCGGCCGCTGGTCCCGGGTACGGGGACGAGCACCGCCGTCGTCTCGTACACCCTGCACAACCGCGGCAACGTCACCCTCAGCCCCCGGGTCGCGCTCAAGGCCCAGGGGCTCTTCGGCCGCACCCTGCTCTCCCGCGACCTGGACCGGCTGCCGGCCGAGCTGCTGCCCCGGCAGAGGATCCGGCTCACCGCCCGGTGGGAGGGGTCGCCGCAGTTCGACCGGGGCGAGGTGACCGTGACGGCCTCCGCCAAGGGTGTCCGCGAGTCGGCGGGTGTGTCGTTCGTCGCCCTGCCGTGGCTGCCGCTCGCCGTGCTCGCCGCCGCCCTCGCGGCCGGCCTGACCGCCCTCGGCCTCCGGCGCCGCGCCCGCCGCCGGAACGACCCCTCGAATCCGGCCCCGGCCGAGGACTCGTTTCCGGCCCCGATCCCGGCCCCGAGCCCCGCTTCACCGGCGGCGCGGACCCCGTCTTCGGAACCCGAACCCGGACTGAGTACGTGACCGGGCCGCTCATCGGGGACAATGGCGTCCATGAGCGTGCGCACTGCCGAGACCGATGAGAACACCGCCCCCACCGGGCGGGCTTCGCCTGCTTCGTCGGGCGCCCGAATGCGGGCAAGTCCACCTTGACGAACGCGCTCGTCGGCCAGAAGGTGGCGATCACCTCGAACCGGCCACAGACGACCCGGCACACCGTCCGGGGCATCGTGCACCGGCCGGACGCCCAGCTGATCCTCGTGGACACCCCTGGCCTGCACAAGCCGCGCACCCTGCTCGGCGAGCGCCTGAACGACGTCGTGCGCACCACCTGGGCCGAGGTCGACGTGATCGGCTTCTGCCTGCCCGCCGACCAGAAGCTCGGCCCGGGCGACCGGTTCATCGCCAAGGAACTGGCCGAGATCCGGAAGACCCCCAAGGTCGCGATCATCACCAAGACCGACCTGGTCGACTCCAAGACCCTCGCCGAGCAGCTGATCGCCGTCGACCAGCTCGGCCGGGAGCTGGGCATCGAGTGGGCCCAGATCGTGCCCGTCTCGGCCGTCGGCGACAAGCAGGTCCAGCTCATCGCGGACCTGCTGGTCCCGCTCCTCCCGGAGTCCCCGCCGCTGTACCCGGAGGGCGACCTCACCGACGAGCCCGAGATGGTGATGGTGGCCGAGCTGATCCGCGAGGCCGCGCTGGAAGGCGTACGCGACGAGCTGCCGCACTCCATCGCCGTCGTCGTGGAAGAGATGATTCCGCGCGAGAACCGCCCGGCGGACCGGCCGCTGCTCGACATCCACGCCAACGTCTACATCGAGCGCCCCAGCCAGAAGGGCATCATCATCGGCCCCAAGGGCAAGCGCCTGAAGGAGGTCGGCATGAAGTCGCGCAAGCACATCGAGGCGCTGCTCGGCACGCCGGTCTTCCTCGACCTGCACGTGAAGGTCGCCAAGGACTGGCAGCGGGACCCGAAGCAGCTGCGCAAGCTCGGCTTCTGAGCACGCGGGTCCGGACCGACCCGGACCCGGACCCGGACCGACCGGGACCGAGACCCGGTCCCGGACCCCGTTCGCTTACGCGCCCTCGGCGAGGATCGTGCTCACCAGGGCGCGTTGCGCGTCCGTGAGGTGCGGGTCACGGCAGCGCACGGTGTGCTTGCCGTCGACCGTGATCTCGTACGAGAAGCCGTCCGGCACCCCGCGTTCGGTGGCGTCCCCCTGGCCGACGACGGTCTCGGCCAGGTCGTGGAGTTCGGCCGCGTCCGCGCGGCCGGCGGTGTCCACCTCCGCCGACCGCTCGATGCCCGCGAAACCGCCTGTGCGCCGCACTCGAATCCGCATGGGCCCTGTCTACCAGGATCGCGGGGCTCGCGGGCCCGGCCGCGACAGCCCGCCGCCGTGCCCGCCGCTCCCTCAGCCGGTCGGCACCCCGACGGTGGACCAGGCCTTGAGGACGGCTTCGTTCTCGGCGCCGCCGTCCCCGAAGAGCGAGCGCGCCGACGCGACCGTGGCCCGCGCGAACTCGGCGAACGTGGCGTCCTCGCTGAGCGTCCCGCCCGTCATCACGTCGTACCAGATCCGCCCGGCCCGCTCCCAGGCCGAGCCGCCCAGCTCGGTGGCGAGCAGGTAGAAGGCGTGGTTGGGGATGCCCGAGTTGACGTGCACGCCGCCGTTGTCGGAGCCGGTACGGACGTAGTGGTCCATGGTCGCGGGCTGCGGGTCCTTGCCGAGGACGTCGTCGTCGTACGCCGTGCCCGGGGCCTTCATGGAGCGCAGCGCCACCCCCTTGTCCACGGCGGGTCCGAGCAGCCCCTCGCCGATGAGCCAGTCCGCGTCGGCCGCGGTCTGGCCGAGCGCGTACTGCTTGACCAGGGAGCCGAAGACGTCGGAGACGGACTCGTTGAGCGCACCGGACTGGCCGTAGTAGGCGAGGTTGGCGGTGTGCTGGGTGAAGCCGTGGGACAGCTCGTGGCCGATGACGTCGACCGGGATGGTGAAGTCGAGGAAGAGGTCGCCGTCCCCGTCGCCGAAGACCATCCGCTCGCCGTCCCAGAAGGCGTTGTCGTACTTGCGGTCGTAGTGGACGCTCGCCGGGAGCGGCATGCCCGCGCCGTCGATGGAACGGCGGCCGAAGACCTTGTGGTAGAGGTCGTAGGTGGCGCCGAGGCCCGCGTACGCGCGGTTGACGGAGGCGTCCTTGCTCGCCGCGTCGCCCTCGCCGCGCACCTTCTTGCCGGGTAGGACGGTGCGGTGCTGGGCGTCGTAGATGGTCCGCTGCGGGCTGTCCGCGGAGGTGTCGGCGGCGGCGTCGGCGGCGGCGCCGGCGTGCGAGTCGGCGGTGGCGGTGCGGGTGGCGACGGCGATCCGGGCGGAGCGGTGCGCGGCGTCGGCCGCGAGGGTGCGCCGGGCGGCCTCGGCGTGGGCCGGATTCGAGGACTCGGACAGCCGCGTCAGGATGTGCGGCGGGACGATCGCGCAGAAGACGCGCGGGCGCGGAGCCGGCCGGGGCGTCAGGTGGTGAGTCATGTCAGCAATGTGGCACCGCGTGGTGCTTCTGTCACGACCTGCGACGACGATTGGCGAAATGGAGTGATGGGTCACCTTTTCCCCTTGACGGCGGCCGCCGTCCGCATACTGGAACGGTCGTCCGGGTCCATGACCGCCTCGGCTACAGTGACGCGCATCATGCGTTTCGGGCTGCTTCTCCTTAGCTGCCGCGGCGAGGGCCTGTAGTCGTAGGCCGACCCCCTCCCCGCGGGTTTCGGTGTTGCGTTCGACAGTCGGCCTCCCCCGTGTTCCGCCCTCGCGAGCGGGACGGAGGGGAACCCCGCTGGATCCGAGGAGCCCCACGCAATGAGCCAGTCCGCCTTCGCCGGCCGCCCGACGCCGATCACCAACGCGACGCACACCCAGATCCCCTCCGGCATGCCCGTGCACAAGTACGGGCAGTACGAGGCCGTCGACATCCCGGACCGCACCTGGCCCGGCCGCCGCGTCACCCAGGCCCCGCGCTGGCTGTCCACCGACCTGCGCGACGGCAACCAGGCGCTGATCGACCCGATGAGCCCGGCCCGCAAGCGCGAGATGTTCGACCTGCTGGTACGCCTGGGCTACAAGGAGATCGAGGTCGGCTTCCCGTCCTCCGGCGAGACCGACTTCGCCTTCGTCCGCTCCATCATCGAAGAGGGCGCGATCCCGGACGACGTCACGATCTCCGTCCTGACCCAGGCCCGCGAGGACCTGATCGAGCGGACCGTCGAGTCCCTGGTCGGCGCGAAGCGCGCGACCGTGCACCTGTACAACGCCACCGCGCCCACCTTCCGCCGGGTCGTCTTCCGCGGCTCGAAGGACGACATCAAGCAGATCGCCGTCGACGGCACGCGTCTGGTGATGGAGTACGCGGAGAAGCTGCTGGGCCCGGAGACGGCCTTCGGCTACCAGTACAGCCCGGAGATCTTCACCGACACCGAGCTGGACTTCGCCCTGGACGTCTGCGAGGCGGTCTGCGACGTGTGGCAGCCCGGCCCGGGCCGCGAGATCATCCTCAACCTGCCGGCCACCGTGGAGCGTTCGACCCCGTCCACGCACGCGGACCGCTTCGAGTGGATGTCCCGCCACCTGACCCGCCGTGAGTACGTCTGTCTGTCCGTCCACCCGCACAACGACCGCGGTACGGCCGTCGCGGCGGCCGAGCTGGCCCTGATGGCGGGCGCGGACCGGATCGAGGGCTGTCTGTTCGGGCAGGGCGAGCGCACGGGCAACGTCGACCTGGTCACGCTGGGCATGAACCTGTTCTCCCAGGGCGTCGACCCGCAGATCGACTTCTCGCAGATCGACGAGATCCGCCGGACCAGCGAGTACTGCAACCAGATGGAGGTCCACCCCCGCCACCCGTACGCGGGCGACCTCGTCTACACGGCCTTCTCCGGCTCCCACCAGGACGCCATCAAGAAGGGCTTCGACGCGATGGAGAAGGACGCGGCCGCCGCCGGCAAGACCGTCGACGACATCGAGTGGGCGGTCCCGTACCTGCCGATCGACCCCAAGGACGTCGGGCGCTCCTACGAGGCCGTCATCCGCGTCAACTCGCAGTCCGGCAAGGGCGGTATCGCGTACGTCCTGAAGAACGACCACAAGCTGGACCTGCCGCGCCGGATGCAGATCGAGTTCTCCCGGATCATCCAGGCCAAGACCGACGCCGAGGGCGGCGAGGTCACGCCGGGCGAGATCTGGTCGGTGTTCCAGGACGAGTACCTGCCCAACCCGGACAACGCCTGGGGCCGGATCCAGCTGCGCTCGGGCCAGTCGACCTCCGACACGGACGGCACCGACACCCTGACCGTCGAGGCGGTCGTCGACGGTGCCGCGACCACCCTGACCGGCTCCGGCAACGGTCCGATCTCCGCGTTCTTCGCCGCGCTGCAGGCCGTCGGCGTCGACGCCCGGCTGCTGGACTACCAGGAGCACACGATGAGCGAGGGCGCGTCCGCGCAGGCCGCCTCGTACATCGAGTGCGCCATCGACGGCCGTGTGCTGTGGGGCATCGGCATCGACGCCAACACCACCCGCGCCTCGCTGAAGGCGGTCGTCTCGGCGGTCAACCGCTCCGCGCGCTGACGCGTCCGCCCCACGAAGCCCGTCCGTTGTACGCCGTCCGCGTACGACAGACGGGCTTCGCACGTCGGGGCTGCGTGCGGTGCTTATGGGCACACCCGTACGGCTTGTCACTCGATCTTGTAAGAGCCCGTACGGGCCGGGCGGGGTCCGGCGGGTCTCGGCCAACTCCCCGTTCTTCTGCCGACGAGGTACTGACGCGGCTTCGCCGATGTGGCTAACATCACGCCAACGCCGGCAGGGTCGCCGGCACGGCGAGGGAGGTGCGACGTGCGGTCAGCGCGGAAAACACGGGACCGGAACAGGGTTCTCTGCGGAATCCGCACCTCCTGGAACACGGTCGGCGACGGCGAGTTCTTCTGCGAGCAGTGCGGCGGCGACCGCAACTACCGCCGCCGTACGGGCCGTCGGCGGTTCGCCGTCCTCGGCGTGCCGCTGCTGCCCCGCGGCCAGGCCGGGCCGGTCGTCGAATGCGCCGCCTGCCACACGCACTTCGGCACGGAGGTGCTGGCCCACCCGACCACCAGCCGGTTCTCCGGGCTGCTCCGGGACGCGGTGCACACCGTCGCGCTCGCCGTCCTCGCGGCCGGGGGCACCTCCTCCCGCGCCGCCCTCGACTCCGCCGTCACGGCGGTACGGGCCGCCGGATACGCGGACTGTACGGCGCTGCAACTCGTCGACATGGTCGAGGGACTCGCCGCCGACACGGGCCGCTACCTGCCGGACGCCACCGGCGGGGGAGCGGCCCTCGCCATCGAGCTCCACGAGGCCCTCGAACCGCTCTCCCCGCACCTCGCCGCCGCCGGCCGCGAGTCGATCCTGCTCGACGGCGCCCGCATCGCGCTCGCCGACGGCCCGTACACGCCGGCCGAGGTCGAGGTCCTGGGCACCGTGGGCACCGCGCTCGCCCTGTGCGCCGACGACACCGCCCGGCTGCTCGCGACGGCCCGCACGGTCGGCTGACGGCGCCGGGGCGGGCGCGGACACGCGAGCGGGCCCGGCGGGGTGCCGCCGCGAACGGGTCGGGGCCGGTCGCCCCGGTACGGACTCGGGAGCCGTACGGGAAGCGGCGGGGCCGCCGGCGTTCCGGCGGCCCCGCCGATTCCCGTACTCCCGCTCCCCGTGCCGCTACCGCTGCGGGGTGACGGCCTCGCTCGCGCGCAGCATGTCCTCGCGCTCGACGATCTTCACGCGCGCGCGGCCCTGCTCCTCGCCCAGCGCCTTCTCGGCGGCGTCGAGCTTGTACCAGCCCTCCCACGTCGTGTACGTGAGGCCCTTGCCCTCCAGGAAGGCCACGACCGCGGCCTCCTCCGGGGACTCGGGGGTGAGCAGGCGCCCGTGGGCGTGGTCGTCGAGCAGGTTGGCCACGGTCTCGTTGGCGTCGCCCTTGGTGTGGCCGATGAGGCCGACGGGGCCGCGCCGGATCCAGCCGGTGACGTACGTGGAGGGCATGGGCGCGTCGGCCTCCATGACCCGGCCGCCCTCGTCCGGGACGGTGCCGCTGGTGGTGTCCCAAGGCAGCTTCGGCAGCTCGTCGGAGAGGTAGCCGACGGCCCGGTAGACGGACTGGACGTCCCAGTCGGTGGTCCGGCCGGTGCCCTTGACGTTGCCGGTGCCGTCCAGCTCGGTGCGCTCGGTGCGCAGGCCGACGACCTTGCCGTCCTCGCCGAGGATCTCGACCGGGGACTCGAAGAAGTGCAGGTAGAGCTTGTGCGGGCGGTCGCCGATGTCGCGGATCGCCCAGTTCTCCAGGGTCTTGGCGACCATGTCGGTCTGCTTGTTCTTGCGCCGCTCGGCGATCGAGCCCTCGTCGTAGTCGATGTCCTCGGGGTTGACGATGACCTCGATGTTCGGGGAGTGGTCCAGCTCGCGCAGCTCCATGGGGCTGAACTTGGCCTGGGCCGGGCCGCGGCGGCCGAAGACGTGGATCTCGACGGCCTTGTTGGCCTTGAGCCCGTCGAAGACGTTGGCCGGGATCTCGGTCGGCAGCAGCTCGTCGGCGGTCTTCGCGAGGATGCGGGAGACGTCGAGGGCGACGTTGCCGACGCCGAGGACGGCGACCTTCTCGGCCTCCAGCGGCCAGGTGCGCGGCACGTCCGGGTGGCCGTCGTACCAGGACGCGAAGTCGGCCGCGCCGTACGAGCCGTCCAGCTCGACGCCCGGGATCCGCAGCTCGCGGTCGGCCATCGCCCCGGTGGAGAAGACGACCGCGTCGTAGAACGCGCGCAGGTCGTCGAGGTGCACGTCGGTGCCGTAGTCGACGTTGCCGAAGAGGCGGACCTGCGGCTTGTCGAGCACCTGGTGGAGGGCGGTGATGATGCCCTTGATGCGCGGGTGGTCGGGTGCGACGCCGTAGCGGATCAGACCGAAGGGTGCGGGCATCCGTTCGAAGATGTCGATGGACACACCCGGCTCGGCGGCGGCCTCGGACTTCAGCAGCGCGTCAGCGGCGTAGATCCCGGCGGGGCCGGCGCCGACGATCGCGACGCGGAGGGGGCGGGGCATGTCTGGATTCCCTTCACACAAACGACGTGGCGGTGCAGCCGCCACTTAGGCCAGCCTAAATAACACGGACGGGTGATCGGTACTCGCCCCCGGCCTATGGCCTCATAAGGCTGGCTTATGGGTTCTCAAAGGGAATCTCTTAGTCCTCTCGGGGCCCTCGGTGTTCCGGTGCGGATGCGCGGGGCAGGGGTGGTGCGGCGGCCCGGTCGTCGGCGCGGGTCGTGCTCACGGCACCCCGTCCTTGAAGGACTCCACCAGGAAGAGCACCGCCATGGCGGCGGCGTTGAGCGCGCAGAAGACGAGGAAGACGCCGAGCCCCGCGTTCAGCCGCCGCGTGAACGGAATCTGGAGCGCGACCGCGTCCGTCGGATCCTCTGCGTCGTAGGCGACGGTCAGGGCGACCGCGTCGACCCCGTGCGCGAGCACCCGCTGCATACCGGTGCCGTCCTGGTAGAGATACACGCCGGGCCGGGCCTCCACCGCGGCGACCGTCACCCCGTGCCTGACCAGCCGCCGTTCGTGCCACCACGTCCCGAGAAGGTATCCGCCGACGCCGAACCCGGCCGTCGCGAGGAGGCCGACCGGCACCATGGCGATGGCCGTGCCCATGTCGTCCGCGAGGGCGGCGGCCGTGCTCAGGACGGCCATCGAGCCCTGGCAGCCGAGCACGAGCCACTTGATGCGCCGCAGGAACCGCCGGCGGTGCGCCGGCCGCCGGGTGCGCAGCACGACGAGTGTGGCGCCGTCGATCTCCTCGCCGTCCTCCGGTGCGGGCAGGAGCGAGGTCACGCCCTTGGCGAAGAGGGTCGCCGCGGCCTCGCTCACGTCCTCGACCCGGTACACCAGCGGCTCCGCCCCGGCCGGCGCCCGCAGCTCGACGGCCACCGCCCGCCCCTCGGCCCGCACCCGCGCGACGGCCTCCAGGCGGATCGTCAGCTCCTCGCCGGGCCGTTCGAGGACCAGGCAGTCGGGCTCGGCGGACAGCATGGTGGCGCCCCGGCCCTGGAGGAGGGGTATCGGATTCAAGATCGACATGACGGGAGCGTAGGTCCGGAGTGAGACATTCCGGGAGAGCTCGAAACTGCTTCCCTTAAACGGACTTCAAGCCCGCTCGCCGTCGAACCGGGCCGAGTCGCATCGTCGGGTGATTCGTCAGCGTTTGACGATCCGGTCGAGGGTGGCGGCGAGGGCGGACTTGACCGCCTCGCGGTGCGGGAGGGGTTCCGCCTCGTGCTCGCTGGTGGGGCGTACGCCGCGGTCCGCGAGGATGTACAGCAGGCGCAGGGTGCGCAGGCAGTTGCTGAGGTGGGCGGGCACCGGGGTGCTGATGCGGTCGGACCCGAAGCGGTCGGCGATCGCGTCGAGCCAGCCGACGGCGTCGCGCTCGCTCAGGTCGGCGCGGGTCAGGACGCGGGCGATCGCCCGGGCGAGGCGGTCGTCCTCCAGCTGGTCGTAGACGTGGTCGGTGGGCTCGGTCAGCCGGGCGGCGGCGAGGTCCAGCATCCGCGTCGGCGCCACCTCGGGGTGGAGGCCGAAGCCGGCGAGCAGATCCGCGCCGTGCGCCACCGCGTGCAGCCAGCCGAGGGTGTCGTCGTGGCCGCGCAGATCCCGCTCCGCCGGGTACCAGCGCGCGAACGCGTCCACCCAGCCGGTCTTGAAGTCCCCCGCCGCCACCAGCATCCCGAGGACGAGGGGCGCGAAGGTACGGGCCTCGGTCCGCGGGTCGGTGAGCCGCGCGGCCATCTCGTCGCCCAGCTCCAGCCGCCGGGACGGCTCGATCGTCCCGCGGGCTATCCAGGTCGCGAGGACGCCGTAGGGTTCGCCGTCCCGGACCAGCGGATCGGGATCCGCCAGGGCGCGGGACAGCTCGCGTACGAGGTCGTCCATGGGCCGGCCGGCGGGCACGGCGTAGTCGGCGGCCTCGACGTTCTTCCAATTGATCATGACGGCAGGCTAGGCGGTGATGGCCGCCGGCGCCCGCGAATTATGTCCGGGTATTCGCCGTGACCTGCCAACCACCGGAAACTGTGCGGAAGTTCCGGACCCGGTCGGGCGCGGATCCCCGCGCCTGCACCAGGTGCGCGGGCCGCCGTCGGGGAGCGGGACCTCGGCCGTGACCGTGAAACCGAGACGCTCGCAGAACCGCGCGTTCGCCTCGCCGGAGGTCTCCGGGAACACCGGATACCCGGCGCGAGGACGACGGCCGGTGTTCACCGCCGCGCACAGGTCCGCGTGCTTCACTTCCGGCGCGTCGATGACAGGCTCCGTACATCGACCACGACAGGAACAGGAGAACGACCATGCCCGCCACGACCACCACCACGACGCTGCGCGTTCCCACGCCCGACGGCCACGCCGACGCCCTCGCCGCCTTCCCCCAGGACGGCGGGGATCACCCGGCGGTGCTGATGTACCCGGACGCCTTCGGGCTGCGGCCCGTGCTGGAGAAGATGGCCCGTGAGCTGGCCGGACACGGCTACTACGTGCTCGTCCCCAACTTCTACTACCGCCACGGCCCGGCGCCGGTGTTCGAGCTTCCCGCGCACATCACCACCGAGAACCGCTCCGAGGTCATCGGCCGGCTGATGCCCCTGCTCAAGGAGAGCGTCGCCCCCGAACTCGTCCTGCGCGACGCCGACGCCTACCTGGCCTTCCTCGCCGAGCAGCCCGGGGCCGCCCCCGGCCCCGTCGCCGTGACCGGCTACTGCATCGGTGCCCTCCTGGCGCTGCGCACCGCCGCGGCCCACCCCGACCGGGTGGCCGCGATCGCCGGATTCCACCCGGCGGCCGTGGTCAACGACGAGCCCGACAGCCCGCACGTCGTCATCCCCCGGCTGGCCGCGCAGGTGCATTTCGGCATCGCCGAGTCCGACGTGACGCCCGAGATCGTCGAGACGCTCTACGCGTCCCTCGACGCGGCCGGCGCCCGCGACACCTGCGAGATCTACCCGGGCACGGAGCACGGCTTCACGATGTCCGACACCGACGTGTTCAGCCCCTCCGGGATGGAGCGCCACTGGCAGCGGCTGCTCGCGCTCCTCGGCCGCACCCTCGCCAAGGGCTGAGGAGTACGGCGGGGGCGATTGTCGGAGGCGTCTGACACAGTGCGCGCCATGGAGACGTCGAAAGTGGTCGAGGCCCTGTGGGACCGGATCGAGGCGCGGGACTGGGACGGCGCCGCCGCGCTGGTCGCGGAGGACGCCGTCGTCGAGTGGCCGGTCAGCCGCGAACGCATCGTGGGCAGGGAGAACTTCATCGCGGTGAACCGCGAGTACCCGGAGGGCTGGTCGATTCGCGTCCTCCGGATCGTGGCCGACGGCGACGAGGCCGTCTCGGAGGTCGAGGTTCCGCACAAGGGCCTCGGCGTCTTCCGTGCCGTGTCGTTCTGGTCCGTCCGCGACGGGCGGATCGTCCGCGGAACGGAGTACTGGACGACCCTGGGCGGCGATCCGCGCCCGGAGTGGCGGGCCGCCTACGTCGAAGCGATGTGAAGGCCGTGGGCCGGGGCGTAGGGTGCGGCCTCATGGCCGAGCCCTCCCACCTCGCGGCGGTACGGGAGTCGTACGACACCGTCGCCGCCGCGTACGCCGAAGTCGTCCCGCCGCCCGCCGCGTTGGACCCGCTGTCCCGGGCCATGCTGCACGCCTTCGCCGAGGAGACGGCGGGCGCGGGACCGGTCGCGGACGTGGGGTGCGGGCCGGGGCGGATCACCGCGTACCTGGCGGAGCGCGGCGTACGCGCCGTCGGCCTCGACCTGTCGAGCCGGATGACCGAACTGGCCCGACAGGCGTACCCCCACGTCCCGTTCGCCGTCGCCTCGATGACCACGCTCCCGGTCCGCGACGGCGCGCTCGCCGGCCTCCTGGCGTACTACTCCACCCACCACACCCCGCCCGCGCTCCTGCCGGACGTCTTCGCGGAGTTCCGGCGCGCGCTGGCGCCCGGCGGGCTGCTGATGCTCGCGGGGCACGTCGGTACGGGCGAGTGCCGCAGGCCCACCGAGGCGTACGGCGGTCTGCCCGTCTCGTTCGCGTCTCACCGTCTGCCCGCGACTCGGATCGCCGCCCTCCTGGAGGCGGCGGGCCTCACGGTCACGGCGCGGCTGGAGGAGGGGCGGTTCGCGACCTTCCGTGCACGGCGAGGGTGAGGACGGGTCGCCGTCGCTTAACGTCGTGTCGTCGTGAGTCCGGCGGTGGGGAGCCGCCGACTCCACTTGAGCCGGATCAGGGGGCATCACATGGACGCGAGTGTCGCATCGGCCGTGATTGGGGCCGTCGCCGTGGGCGGCACCGCTCTCGGAACGGTCCTCGGCGGATGGGTGCAGGCGCGGGGCGGCCAGGCTCAGGCGCGAGCCGCCCAGGAAGCGGCGCGTATAGCGGCGGACTCCGCGCACCATCAGGCCGTGTACGAACGGCGCTGGACCGTGCTGGCCGCCTATCTCCGCGCCGCCAGCGAGTGCATGGAAGCCGCGGACCGGCTCTACACCACGGACTCGCTTCCCGACGCCCGACGGCACTGGCACGCGTTGACGCTCGCGCACGCCGAGGCCGAACTGGCGGCCCCGACGGTCCTCCTCGCTCCTGTCGACGAACTCCGCAAGGTGGTCGGCCGGATGTACTGGACGGCACAGCGGTTCGCCCCCGCCGAGCGCGCTTGGAAGGAGCTGGTCAGACGGGCGAAGGAGGGGGAGACGGCGGCGGTCCGCGCGCGGGAGGCGGTCGAGCGGCTCTGGGAGAACGCCGATCAGGTGCCCCCTCGGAACGGGAATCCTCTCCGGAGTACGCCGGTGCGAGGAGCGCTCTCGAAGACCTTCCCGGATTCGCCGACGAACAGATGGTGCTCCTGCTGAACGGGACGCGACAGCGGCGCGAGACCGCCGCCCTGGAGAGGGAGACCCGGAAGGACCATCACATCTCGGCACGCCGGGAGTTGGTATCGGCCGCCCGGAGCGCGTTCGGCACGGACCGCCTGTAGTGCTCCCGTGACGGCGGTGGCTCCGTGGGACGGACTCGGGGCGGCGCCGGCCTCCGGGGTGGCTCGCGGCTCGGGGCCGGTCGCGATCAGGCGAGAGCCTCGCGACCGAGAGACCAGACGCGGTTCTCCACGCCGTCGACCATCATGGACGGCAGTTCGGCGAAGCCGAGGCGCGTGGGGACGGACGCGCTGGCGTGGTTGTCGACGTCGTGGGACACGATGACCCGCTCGACGCCCGGCATCCGGAACGCCTGCTCCACCAGCGCCCGCGTCGCCCGGGTGGCCACCCCGAGGCCGGTGGCGGCGGGGTGGAGCCAGTAGCCGATCTCGTACGCGTCGCCCGGGATCTGCTCGTGCCGGTGCAACTGGCAGGCGCCGGCGATCGATCCGTCCAGGAGGATCGCGTACGTGTACTCGTCGTGCCCCCACCGCTCGGCGCGCCGCGACAGGAACGACGCCGTCCAGTCCGGGCTGTACACCTCGGACCAGGAGATCCACGGTTCCAGGTGGTCGAGTGATTCGCCGATGACCCGGTGGAGTTCCGGCAGATCCGCCGGGTCTTCGAAACGGCGCAGGACGAGCTCGTCGTCCAGGCGTATTCGGGGGGAGGGGGCCGTCACGCCTTGACCCCGTCCACGAAGGCCGCCCAGGCGGCCGTCGGGACGACGAGGGCGGGACCGTCGGGGACCTTGCTGTCACGGACGGGGACCACGCCGGGGACCCCGTCCAGGACCTCCACGCAGGAGCCACCCGACCCATTGCTGTACGAGCTCTTGCGCCAGGCGGCGCCGGTGAAGTCGTACGCGACCTCGACGCAGTCGCCGCCTTCACCGTTGCTGTACGAGCTTTTGAACCAGTGGGCGTTGCTCAGGTCGTACTGGCGCATCGTCTGAATTCCTCCGCCGCCGATTCGATCAGGGCCAGGGACGCCTCCGGCGACAGCGCGGCGACCCTGAGCAGATCGTAGGCGCGCTGTGCCTGCTTCACCACCGCCGGATCGTCGAGGAGCGTGCCCGAAAATTCCGTCTCTGTATAGGCAGTTGGCGGCTGGTCGGAGAACTCCATGAGTTGCAGCATGCCGCCCATCGAGGCGTGTGCTCCGGTCGTACGCGGGAGCACGGTGACCAGGACCAAGCGCTTCCGGACCAGCTCCGCGATGTGCTCCAGCTGCCGTGCCATGACCTGCGGTCCGCCGACCGGAGTGAGCAGGGTGTTCTCGTGCACGATCACCCAGTACTCGGGGCGTGCGGCGTCTTTGAGTATCACCTGCCGGTCGACACGCGAGCTGACCTTCTCCTCGATGTACTCCTCCGTCGCGAACGGATTCGTCGCGGTCGTCACCGCTCGCGCGTACTCGGCGGTCTGCAGCAGACCCGGGACGACCGTCGGCGCGAACTCGCAGAGCTTCGTCGCCTGCGCCTCCAGCTCGGCCACATCGTTGAAATAGACCGCGTAAGGCGATCCGTCGACGAGCTTCCGGCACGTCCGCTCGAAAATACCGCCGGTTTGAAGAACCACGTCGATTCGCTGGGCGACATCCAGCTGTGGCTTTCGTACTCCCTGCTCGAACAGACCGATGTAGGTCCCCGAGACGAACACCTGTACACCCAGCTCGTTCCGGGTGAGGTTCGCCGCTTCCCGTCGCTCCCTGAGGAGTTCGCCGAAGAACTCCCAGGCTTCTTTGCTCTTGCCTTTGGCCATGGATTAACTCCCAAACGGCACAGCGCTGTTGTTGTCCCAGCGCGTATCCCGATTCTACGGAGGGTGCTCCACGCTGGTTGTCGTCCACGGGAATTGAACCGGAAAGGAAGGCGTTGATGGAAAACGACAACATGCGATCGACGGACGAGGCGTGTGAGGCAGTGGTGAGGGAATTGGGTGACGCGCTCGAACGGGCCGGAATCGTCCTGCCGTCGCTCGGGCTCGACGCGGTCACGCTGACCTCGGGGCCGCCGCGCGCGCCGCTGGTGGATCTGGGACGCTGCTCGGCCGGCATCGCCCGGCAGCTGACGGAAGCGCTCCTGAGGGCCCGGGCGGACCGCGCGGACCCCGCGGCCGGTCCGGTCGACGCGAAGCACGGGAACGAAGGGGGACGGGGATGAAACCGCCCATCGGCGCGTACGTGATCGACACGCGTACCGGCAAGGTCGGAACCGTCATGGGACACGAGGGCCCCTACCTCCAGGTACGGCCCATCGGCGGCGGCCGGGAGTGGGACTGCGAACCGGACCGGCTGCGGATCGCCACGCCGTCCGAGCGCCTGCGGGCGTCGACCGCGTACGTGAACGCCCGGAGCCGGGGCGAGGTGCCCTGACGGGCGCGGATCACCGCGGATGAACGAACGGGAGGGCCTGCGGGGAATGTCCCTCCCCGCAGGCCCCGTTCGGTCCAGGTCCCGTTGTCCGCCCCGAGGGTCAGAGCTGCGAGACGAAGTACGGCTCGACGGTCATGTAGCCGTTGCCCCGCGCGCCGTAGTAGGTGCCCTTGTTGGCCTGGGCGAGGGTGTACCAGCTGTCGACGTAGTCCGGGTCGTCCGTCCACCAGTCGTCCGGGATGGCGTCCAGGATGGCGTTGACGAGCGGGATGTACGCGCCGCCGTCGACGATGGTGAGCAGGATGCCGGCGATGGCCTTGGCGAGGTCGCGGTAGTTGGTGCTGCCGTCCTCCTCCATCATCACGGCGTCGGCCAGGTTGTACTTGTAGGACGACCAGTTGACGAGGATCTGGTTCGGCCGGTAGACCGTGCCGTCGTAGTCGAGGTACGGCATGTCGACCGGGTCGACGCGGACCTTGCCGTCCTGGCCGAAGCCGCTGACGAGGGTGTAGATCTCGGCCTTGCCCTTGATCCAGGGCTCCTCGTCGTCGTTGAGGTGGACGGCCGTGATCTTCGTGGTCCAGAAGCCGGCGGCGGCTGCCGCCGGGGTGCCGGTCACCGTCTGGGGCGCGGCGGACTCGACGCCGGCCTTCACCAGTTCCTGGCGCATGACGTCCAGGCCGGCGGCGAGCGCCTTGGTGCCGTCGACGTCGACGACGTACACGGGGTGCGACGGCGGCGTCTTGGCGTCCAGGACGTGGGCCCGGCCCTCGCTGTCGTACGCGGTGACGGTGGTGAGCTCGTCGTCGGAGACGGCGGCGGCCACCCACGGCTCCTCGCCGGCCGAGAGGGAGGTGCGCATCGACGCGTCGCCGAGGCGGAGTTGGAGGAGCGAGCCGGTCTTGGCGGCGTTGAGGCCCTTGGCCTCGGCGATGTCGCGGTCGGCGGCGGCGAGGCGGGTCTTCAGGGCGCCGCTCGCCTGGTCGGTGACGGACACCTCGGCGGACTTCAGGGCCGCCGTACGGAGTCGCGCCTTCCAGGACGTGTCGCCGAGCGAGCGCGCGATGTCCCGGGCCGCCCGGTCCTGGGCGGAGGTGACGGCGGCCTTGGTGACGGAGTGGGCGCGGGCGGCGGGTGCGGCCGTCCGGTCGGGTGCCGCGGAGGCGGTGGCGGCGGCGCTCAGGGTCTGCACCGCGCAGAACGCGACCAGGGTGGCGGCGGTGGCGGTGAGGGTGCCGCGTCGTCTGGTGTGACGAGGTCTCACGGGGATCGTTCCTCCTGCATGGGGAGTGGCTGGTGCGGGGATGCCGGAAGCCGGCGGAGGATGGGGCGGAGATACCTGGAGACGAACCCGGAAGCAGCCCGCGCAAGGGATCTATGCGGGTAGATGACTTCCCAGGCGCCATAATGACGAGGGCATGTCATGGGCACAAGGTTTTCACGGCACGCGCGGACGAACTTGACGATCCAGTAGGGGAGTTGGCGCGATTCATGCGCTCCGGTGGCTGTTCATCGTCGCCCGCCGAGGCGGCGAGGGCGTGGCGGCGGCCGAAACCTTTCGCCTGGGAGAGGCGGCGCGGGCGATACTCCGCCTCCTGAACGAGACCGGATGACGGCGGGGTCGACCGTCAGTGGACCCGTGCTCTCCAGCCGGTCCAGCACTTCCGGCGGATATCCCCAGTGCCCCTTCGAGCGTCGCGTCGGCGCCGTGAGCGCTTCCGCCTCACCGGCACGCCACACGGGCGCGTGGTCGTCGCGGAGCGGGGGGTTCTACCTGCGGATGGGCGCCGAGCGCGTCGGTGAACGGGAGGTCGCCCCGGGCCGGGTGCTGCCGGTCCTGAGGGGCGACGTCCCGGAGGTGTGAGGGCTCCGGAAGGTCGGCTCAGCCGGTGCGGTCCGGGTCCGCGGGGCCGGCTTCGCACGTGGCCGGGCCTGCCTCGCGCGTGGTCACGGGCCGACTTCGCGCGTGGTCAGCCGCTGGACCAGCAGGATCAGGGCGTCACGGTCCGCCACCGGACGCGGATCCGGGGTGGAGGTCATGAGCAGGCGGGTGATCTGGGGCAGCATGAACCAGCCGGTGACCAGGGTGATCACCGCGTACATCAGGCGGGCGGGGTCGGTGTCCCGGCTCAGGGCGCCCGCGTCCTGGGCGAGGGTGACGGCTTGGATCTTCTCGGCGTAGTGGGCGGTCCGTTCGGCCTCCGCGACCAGGGGGACGGCCGGGTCCTCGACGCCGCACTGGAGACCCTCCCAGGCCAGCAGCCGGGGGAGGTGCGGGTGCGCGCGGTGGTAGTCGTAGACGCGGCCCGCGTAGTCGCCGAGGTCTTCGGCCTGCTCCGCCGAGAGCGGCACGGCCGCGGCGAGCCTGGCCATCTCGCAGGCGAGGACCGCGCCGAAGAGCTGCTCCTTGTTGCCGAAGTACTGGTAGATCCGCTCCTTGTTCACCCCCGCCCGGGTCGCGACCCGGGCGACGCGGGCGCCCTGGGGGCCGTGCTCGGCGAACTCCTCGACGGCGGCGTCGAGGAGGAGCTGCTTGGTGCGTGCGGTGTCCCAGGCCATGGCGTCACGATACCTCGAATCCAACCGGTTGGTTGGACATTGGCGGGCGGCCGTGGCAAACTCCAACCATCCGGTTGGGGAGTGGGTCTCCGGCCGTACGTCTCGAGTCGGAAGGACCGTCCCCATGACCACGCCCGCCGCGACCAGCGCCTCCACCGTTCCGGTCGCCCCGGCGGCAGCCGAGACTGCCCCGCAGGTCGTGCCGTCCGTGCACCGCCGGGCCCTGCTGACCTGGATGGCCGTCTACCCCGCCATCACGGTCGCCTTCCTGATCCTGGGGCCGTACACCGCCGACCTGCCGCTGGCCCTGCGCACGCTGGTCATGACGGCGGTCGTCGTCCCGGCCGTCGTCTACTTCCTCGTCCCGGCCCTGCTCAAGGTCAACCACAAGGCGTCCGTCGCGCTCGGCGCCGGCCGCAAGGGCGCTGCCTGAGTTCTCGGCCTGAGTCCTCGGCTTGAGTTTTCGGTCTGAGCCCTCGACCCGGGTCCTCGGCCGCCCGACGGCGAGATTCGGCCTTCCTGTAAGACCCTCCCAATATCTGGGTGCCTTACGCGTGCGCGGCACGTAACGTGTGCGGCCGCATTGTGGGTATGACGCGGGTCGCGTGCGCGGCCCCGGCGACGGGAGGGCGCGATGCCGGCGGACATGATGGAGACGTGGGTGGCGGGCTGGGCGGTGTCGCGGCGGACGCCGCCGCCGGTCGCGCAGCCGTGGGGCTATTACATCGAGGTGGCCGGCAACCCCGCCGAGGTCGGCCGCCATGTCCTCCCGGTGACCGGGGAATCGCTGGTCCGCGACGCGGCCGCCGCCGTGACGGTCCCGCGGACCTGGATGAAGATGCCCGCCGAACCCGGGGGCGTCGAGCCCTGGCTGTCTCCGGGATGGGTGGTGGCCTGGGAGGAGACCGGCCATCTGATGGCCGCCGACCTGACGGTCACGGCACTCCGCCCGCCCGAGGGATACGGCGTGACCGTCGAGTACCTCGAAGGTGTCATCCACGCTCGGGTGTCGGACGCCGCCGGCCGGCCCGCGGCCCAGGGGCAGGCGGCGCTCCTCGGTGAGACCGCGGTGATGGACCGGGTGGTGACCGACGAGGCCCACCGACGGCGCGGTCTGGGCGGTCTCGTGATGCGTACGCTCGCCGACGAGGCCGTGGCCCGGGGCGCGGGCACGGGCGTACTCGGTGCGACGGACCCCGGCCGCGCGCTGTACGAGACGCTGGGCTGGAAGAAGCACGCGACGATCGCGGAGTGCGTGTACCGGCCCTGACGCGGCCGTCGCGGTGGCGGGACGAGGATTTGCCGCACCAGCCGCACCAGCCGTATTTCCCCTCGTCGCAACGGCAGTTGAAGCTTCCGCAGGGTATTGAACGATGATTCAATTCTCGCCACGCCGAGGAATCCTCGGCGTGGTGGCAGCCCCCACGATGATGCGGAGGACCCTGCGGTGAACCTGACGTGGATGCTGGAGGCCTCGGCCCGCGGTTGCGGCGACAAGCCGGCCCTCGTGTCCGACCTGGGGTCGATGACGTACGCCGAGCTGCTCGCCGCCTCGAAGCGGGCCGCCGCCGTGCTGCGCGAGCGCGGGGTGCGGCCGGGGGACCGGGTGGGCGTGATGACGTACAACACCCCCGCCTTCGCCGTGGCGGCGTTTGGGATCTGGCGGGCCGGGGCGGCGCTCGTACCGGTCAACCACAAACTGACCGCGCCCGAACTGGCGTACCTCGCGGGCCACGCGAAGCTGCGGGTCGCCGTCGTCGCGGACGACCTGGCCGGCCGGATGCGGGAAGGCGCCCCCGAGGTCGACGTGCTCACCACGGACGACACCGGCGGCGGGGAGTTCGACCGGCTGGTCGCCGAGGCACCCGAATGGGACGGGGTGGAGGTCGGCCCCGACGCCGTCGCGCAGGTGCTCTACACCTCCGGTACGACCGGCGCGCCCAAGGGCTGTCTGCACTCGCACCGCGGACTGTCCGCCGTGCCCGCCTACACCACGGCCGCCGCCGGACTGCGGCGCGAGGACCGGTTCCTGATGGCCATGCCGATCTGGCACGCCTCGCCCCTGAACAACTGGTTCCTGTCGATGATCTTCCTGGGCGGCACCGTCGTCCTGCTGAAGGAGTACCACCCCCTCCGCTTCCTCGAAGCCGTGCGCGCGCACCGCGTCACGGCCTTCTTCGGCGCCCCCATCGCGTACCTCGCCCCGCTGAAGACCCTGCCCACGGCAGGTGTGGACCTGTCCGGATTCGGCTTGTCGGACGTGCGGCTGTGGGCGTACGGCGGCGCGCCGCTGGGCGCCGAGACCGTACGGGCACTGGAGGCGGTGTACGGCGAGGACCGCTTCTGCCAGGTGTACGGGATGAGCGAGATGGGGCCGGTGGGCTCCGTCCTGCACCCCCACGAGCAGCTCGTCAAGGCCGGGTCGATCGGGGCGGGCGGCATGCCGGGCGTGGACATCCGCGTGGTCGGGGACGACGGCCGGGACGCCGGGGCCGGCGAGATCGGCGAGCTGTGGCTGCGGTCGGGCACCCGCATGCTGGGCTACCTCGACGATCCGGAGGCGACGGAGCGCGCCTTCGAGGGCGACTGGTACAAGTCCGGGGATCTCGCGCGGGTGGACGAGGACGGCTATCTGTTCATCGTCGGCCGGAGCAAGGACGTCGTCATCACCGGCGGGGAGAATGTCTACGCGCCCGAGGTCGAGGAGGCGATCCTGCAGCACCCGGCGATCCGGGACGCCGCCGTCGTCGGGCGGCCGCACCGGGACTGGGGCGAGACCGTCGTCGCCGTGGTGGAGGCCGAATCGGCGGTGACGGTCGAGGAGTTGCGCGACTTCCTGGCCGGCCGGCTGGCGAAGTACAAGATCCCCCGGGACCTGGTGACGGTCGCGGCGCTGCCGCGTACGCCCTCCGGGAAGGTGCAGAAGCACGTCCTGCGCGAGCGGGTGCTGACGGCTGGCCCGTGATGCGTTGTCGGCGCGCCACGGGCCGTTCCGTCGGCTGGTCCCGCGCTCAGTCCTGCTGCTTGCCCGCGCTGACGATCGTGCCCTGCGCGACGGCGACCAGGCGCTCCTCGCCCTGCTCCGAGACGACGTGGATCTCGCACTGGCAGACGGCCTGGCGGCGGGTCGTGGCGGTCGCCTTGGCGCGGGCGATGACGACCTCGCCCACCGCGGGACGTACGTAATTGATCTTGTACTCGGCGGTGAGCGCGTCGCCGCCGAGGGCGAGGCCGCCGGCGAAGGTCAGCGCGTTGTCGGCCAGGTAGCTGAGCACGCCGCCGTGGACGAAGCCGTGCTGCTGCTGGATCTCGGGCCGGTTGGCGATGCGGATCTCGGCCGAGTCGGGCCCCACGGAGGTGAGTTCGGCGCCCAGGAACACGCTGAACGGCTGGGCCTTGAAGATGCCGTGGGCGAAACCGGTGAGGTCCGTGGTCATGAGTGCCGTCCTGTCGTTCGTGGTGGGGGTGGTGGGGGCGCGGGTTCCGGTGATGGGGGAGTCACGGGGCCGTGGGGGTGACGGGGTCGTGGGGGCCGTGGGGGTGTCCGCGTCCGGGTCGGTGAGGCGCTCGTCGATGGTGTTCTGGAACATCGCGAGCAGTCCCTCCGCCAGCCCCAGGACGTGGTGGTCGCTGCCGCCGTGGAGGAGGCTCCGCTGCACGTTCTCGGCGATGGCGAAGTCCTCCTGGTCGAAGACCGTGTCGTTGGTGAACTCGAAGCGCTTGGCGAGCGCGCTCTGCCCCTTGGATCCGGGGAAGTCGCCGTCACGGTAGAGCATTTCGTGGGTCCAGACCGTGCGATCCGGTGCCAGCGGCCAGAACGTGTTGATGGACACGTAGTCGGGATGCAGGATGAAGAAGGTGTTGGGGAAGAGCGTGTAGTACACCGAGGCGTAGTCCAGGATGCGCCACTCCTCCTCCGCCTTGAGGGTGATCTCGCCGATGTTGGTGCGTGCCGCGGACAGCCGGATGTGCGGCCCGTCCTCGTCGTGCGCGATCACGCCCTTCTTGAAGGCGAAGGCGAGGGTGTCCCGGTGCAGATACGGGACGTGGTAGCCCTCCAGGTACGTCTTGATCAGCAGCTTCCAGTTGGCTTCCTTGACCACCTTGGTCTTCTTGTACCGGACGAGGGAGGCCACGTCGAAGTTCACCAGGTCGTCGTGGAACGTCCCGAGGAAGCCGGGGATGTCGAGCTCCTCGCCGGGTGTGCGGCCGACCCATATGAGGCCGCCGGACTCCGTGGCGGGCAGCTCCACCAGGCCGTAGTCGCAGGTCTTGACGCCGGGGAAGTCATGCGACCGGGTGATGCCCTTCAGGGCGCCGTCGAGGCCGTAGACCCAGCCGTGGAAAGGGCAGATGAAGTTCTGCACGGTCCCCGACGGCTGGTCGGCGAGGCGGGCGCCGCGGTGGCGGCACTGGTTGTAGAAGGCGCGGACCCGGCCGTCCTCGCCCCGGACGACGATGTACGGAAACCGGTCCCAGTCGCTGGTGAGATACGCCCCGGGCTCGCCGAGCGCCGAGGAGTGGCCGGCGATCAGCGGGTAGTGGGAGAAGGCCGAGTCGATCTCCCGCTGGAGGAGGGTCTCGTCCGTGTACTTGGTGACCGGAATCGTGACGACCTCGTCGAGCATCTTCTCGTCGCGGCGCGTCTCGCGCAGCGCGAGAAGGCGCTTGATCATGGCTACTTGTTCACTCTGACGCATGGTGCCCCCGTCGCAGGTCAAGCTCTGAATCCACGTTCAATTCATGGTACGGAGGGGGCGGGGGCGAGGCAATGAATCGGCGGGAGTGCGCG
Source organism: Streptomyces laurentii (assembly GCA_002355495.1). Lineage (GTDB taxonomy): Bacteria > Actinomycetota > Actinomycetes > Streptomycetales > Streptomycetaceae > Streptomyces > Streptomyces laurentii. The sequence continues at coordinate 2,236,377 of AP017424.1, read as the reverse complement.
GTGGGGAGGCCGGGAAGGCGGGGCGAGGGGGTGGGGGAGAGGGGCGGGGCTCAGGCGGGTACGCGGCCGAGGGCGCGCAGGCAGAAGTCGCGGATCTCGTCGACCAGTTGCTCGTCCGGCACCTCCGCCCGCCGTGCGACCTCCGGCGAGAGCCGGCCGACCAGCGCCTCGGAGATGGCGCCGATGACGGCACCGGCCGCGACCGCCGGATTCTGCCGGGCGAACCGTCCGACCGCGACGCCGTCACGGATGACACCCTCGCACACCTGCGCGTACTCCCGCCGGTACAGCAGCCGTTCCCGTTCCACCACCGGTGAGACCGGCTCGAAGAGCAGGGCCCACGCCAGCCTCCGGCCGCGCAGGGCGCGCACCGTGAAGGTGTCGGCGAACGCTTCGAGCCGGGCCTCGGGGCGGGCGGGTGCGGCGTCCACCGCCGCGCGTACGGCGGCCAGTTCACGTCCGGCGGCACGCCGGAAGACCCGCGCGAGGAGCTCGTCCCTGCTTCCGAAGTACGAGTAGAGCGAGCCCGCGCTGACCCCGCAGGCCCCGGCCACCGCGGCCACCTTCGCCCCGGCGAAACCCTCGTGGGCCACCAGCTCGTGCGCGGCGCGCACGAAGGCCTCCTCCTTCGTCCGGGCGTGCCGCTCCGTGCGTTCCGTACGCCGATACACCATGGCGGGAGTCGGGCCTTTCGTGTTGCTGTCGAGGGGGTTAGGGAGGGGCGGACCGGGAGCCGTCCGGCGGTGACGTGGTGACGCGGGGCTGTGGATCCGCTCCGGGCCCGACGGGGCCTGTCCCTATACGAGTTCCTGCTCCAGGCCGTCGAGCAGGGCGCGGAGGCCGAACTCGAAGGTCCGGTCGGGGGCGGCGGCGTACTCGGCCGCGGCCTGGTTCTCCAGGCGGGTGCGCAGGCGCGGGTAGCGCAGGGCGATCTCGCGGGCCTTGGCCAGGGTCTCTTCGAGCTGCTCCTCGACGGCGGTGCGGTCCTCGCCGTGCCGGCGGGTGAGCGAGGCGGTCGCGGCGACGCCGGCCGCGTTGCCGAGGACGTACGTGAAGACGGTGGCCGCCGCCCGGTCGGCCTGGGTGCCGGTGAAGCCGGCGGCCTCGTAGACGGCCAGGCTGTGGTCGTCGTGGCGGGCCTTGCCCTCGCCGTAGACGAGGTGCGCGGCGAGGACCTGCACCAGCCAGGGGTGCCGGACGAACATCTCGTACAGGTCCGTGGCCATGGCGGAGGCCGCGGCGCGCCAGCCGGCGGTGTCCGGGTCGGGGAGCTTCAGCTCGCCCCACACCTGGTCGGTGGCGAGGAGGACGAGGTTGTCCTTGTTCTTCACGTGCCAGTAGACGGCGGTGGCGGCGGAGTCGAGCCGTTTGCCGAGGGCGCGCATGTTGAGACCTTCGAGGCCGTCGGCGTCCAGGAGTTCGACGGCGGTGCTGACGATCTGGTGGCGGGTGAGCGTGTCGCGCGGCATGGCCTCACCGTACGCAGTCGCGGCGGCTTGCACAAAGTTCAAGAAAGGGCTTGCACGGTGTTCAAGTCGTGGTCTACCGTCTTCTTCATCAGCCGCTTGAACTTAGTGCAAGTCGATCGAAGGGGAGTCCCATGAGTGCCCTCACCGCGGCCGGTCAGCTGCTCGTCGCCGCCGCCTTCGTCAGCATCCCGGTGGTCCGCCACCGCTTCGGTCCCGCCGCGAAGGCCGCCGCCGTCGCCGAGCTGCGCGGGCAGGACGTCCGCCTGGAGGTCCTGGAGGAGAACCGGCTCCGGTTCGACGCCGGGGGCCACGAGACCGCCGCTCCGGTGGCCGTCGCCGCGGTGATGGCCGTCACCGCCGCGCTGAACTTCGCCGGCGCCGACCTGGCCCAGGCGCTGACCTGGGTCTTCTCCTCTGCGGTCCTGCTGATGAACGGGGTGATCGTGTACAGCGACCTCACCGCGGTGAAGTCCGTGGAGGCCGCCTTCCGCCGCAAGGGCGACCCGGAACTCGCCCGCGTCCGGGTCGCTCCCTTCCTCCAGGCCGCCGAGTCCGCCTTCCCCCGCTGGGCGCGCGCCCAGACCTATGCGCGCAACGCGGTGGTCTTCGGGGGCTCCGCCATAGCCCCGGCCGCCGTCTCCCCCGTCTGAGGGGTACGGGGCTCGTATCCGCGGCCCCGGTCCTGCCCCGCCCGTCCGGGGCTCCCGCGCTGCCCCCCGGCCCCGGCCGGGAGCGCCGGGCGCATGCGCGAGAATGGGCGCATGAGTCTGTTCCGCGACGACGGCATCGTGCTGCGCACCCAGAAACTGGGAGAAGCGGACCGCATCATCACCCTCCTCACCCGCGGTCACGGGCGCGTACGCGCCGTGGCGCGGGGAGTGCGGCGCACGAAGTCGAAGTTCGGGGCCCGGCTCGAACCCTTCTCCCATGTGGACGTGCAGTTCTTCGCGCGGGGCAGCGAGCTGATCGGACGCGGACTGCCGCTCTGCACCCAGAGCGAGACGATCGCGGCCTACGGCAGCGGGATCGTCACCGACTACGCCCGCTACACCGCCGGCACCGCCATGCTGGAGACGGCGGAACGGTTCACCGACCACGAGGGCGAGCCGGCCGTCCAGCAGTACCTGCTGCTCGTCGGCGGACTGCGCACCCTCGCCCGGGGGAGCACGCCCCGCACCTCATCCTCGACGCCTTCCTGCTCCGCTCGCTCGCCGTCAACGGCTACGCGCCCAGCTTCGACGACTGCGCGCGCTGCGGACTGCCCGGCCCGAACCGTTTCTTCTCGGTCGCCGCGGGCGGAGTGATCTGCGGTGACTGCCGGGTGCCCGGAAGCGTCGTACCCTCTGCGGAGGCCGTAGGGCTGCTCAGTGCGCTGCTCACCGGCGACTGGGAGACCGCGGACGCGGCCGAGCCGCGCCACGTCAGGGAAGCGAGCGGGCTGGTGTCCGCCTACCTCCACTGGCACCTGGAGCGAGGGCTGCGCTCGCTGCGCTATGTAGAGAAGAGCTAGGAGATCCATCGCATGGCCATCGCACGACGCGGAATCCTCGGACGTCAGCGCCGGGAGTACAAGATTCCCGAGCCCCACCCGTCCGGCGCGACTCCGCCGAAGCTCCCGTCCGAGCTGGTGCCGAACCACGTCGCCGTCGTGATGGACGGCAACGGCCGCTGGGCCAAGGAACGCGGCCTGCCGCGCACCGAGGGGCACAAGGTCGGCGAGGGCGTCGTGCTCGACGTGCTCAAGGGCTGCCTGGAGATGGGCGTCAAGAACCTCTCCCTCTACGCCTTCTCCACCGAGAACTGGAAGCGCTCGCCCGAAGAGGTCCGCTTCCTCATGAACTTCAACCGCGATGTCATCCGCCGCCGCCGCGACGAGATGAACGAGCTGGGCATCCGGATCCGCTGGGTCGGCCGTATGCCGAAGATGTGGAAGTCGGTCGTCCAGGAGCTCCAGGTCGCCCAGGAGCAGACCGTCGACAACGACGCCATGACGCTCTACTTCTGCGTCAACTACGGCGGGCGCGCGGAGATCGCCGACGCGGCGAAGAAGATCGCCGAGGACGTCGCGGCCGGGAAGCTCGACCCGTCGAAGGTCAGCGAGAAGACCATCCAGAAGTACCTCTACTACCCGGACATGCCGGACGTGGACGTCTTCCTGCGCCCCAGCGGCGAGCAGCGCACCTCCAACTACCTCATCTGGCAGAGCAGTTACGCCGAGATGATCTTCCAGGACGTGCTGTGGCCGGACTTCGACCGCCGCGACCTGTGGCGCGCGTGCGTCGAGTACGCCTCGCGGGACCGTCGCTTCGGTGGCGTGGACCCGGCGGACATGGCCATTCTCGACAAGAGGTGAGCGTGTCCGAGGGGGGCCGGCTCGGTGCGCCGGGGACACGGCCCGACGCCGAGCCGGAGCCCGGGGCGGCGGGGGCGGCGCTCGAGCTGACATACCTGCCGACGCGGGCCGACGTGCTCGACGCCGTACGGGTGCAGATGCGGTACGGGTCGTTCCGGCGGGTGCGCTGGCTGATCCCGTTCTCCACCGTCATGGCGGTGTTCGGGACGCTCATGGAGTTCTTCGGTTCCGACGAGCCGGATCCGGTCCGGGTGGTCTTCCTGGTGGCGCTCGGACTGCTCACCCTGGTCCTCGGCCCGCTGCTCGCCCGGCTCTCCGCCCGGCAGATGTACGGGCTGGTCGGCCGGCAGGGCGAGTTCCGGGCGCGGGTGGACGAGAGCGGGGTCCGCTGGAGCACCCGCGAGAGCGAGACCGCCCAGCGCTGGCGGATGATGACCCGCTATCAGGAGACGGCCACGCAGTTCGTCCTGCTGACCGCCGACAAGGCGCGGGTGGGCGTCGCGGCCCTGCCCAAGCGCGGTTTCGCCGACCCGGCGGACGTCGAACGGCTCCGCACGCTCCTGGACCGGCACGCCACCCGGCTCTGACGGCACTGCCCGACGGGGCCCGGACGCGGACGCCGGTTCCGGCCCGCGTCCGCGTCCGCGTCAGGGCTCCGGCAGCCGGCAGACGAAGGCCGGTAGAACGAGGGCGGGCCCGCACCGGGACGTGATGTCCGGTGCGGGCCCGCCGTCGTGTGTCACCTCGTACGAGGCGTACGGACTACCTGGCCGCGGCGCACTCCGCGCAGGTGCCGAAGATCTCGACCGTGTGCGCGACGTTCACGAAGCCGTGCTCCGCCGCGATGGTCTCCGCCCACTGTTCCACCGCCGGGCCCTCGACCTCGACGGCCGTGCCGCACATGCGGCACACCAGATGGTGGTGATGGTCACCGGTGGAACAGCGCCGGTAGACGGTCTCGCCGTCGCTGGTGCGCAGCGCGTCGACCTCGCCGGCGTCGGCGAGGGACTGGAGCGTGCGGTAGACGGTGGTGAGGCCGACGGAGTCGCCACGATGCTTGAGCATGTCGTGCAGCTCCTGGGCGCTGCGGAACTCGTCCACCTCGCTCAGCGCGGCCGACACGGCCGCCCGCTGTCGGGTCGAGCGGCCTCGTACGGGGGGTCCTGCCGTTGCCACGGGGGCCTCCTAAATCCTGGTCTGCCCCCGCCATTCTGCCAGCCTCCCCTGTCCCGGGGGCGAGCCCGTGGCGCGCCCCGGACATCCGCCCCGCGGGTGTCTCAGACCCGCACGTCGTCCGCCGGGCGGCGGACGGCCGGGACCGCCGCGTCGCAGACCCGTGTCGCGGTCTCGGCGGCCCGGGCGCGGCGCCTGGCGAGCGGCGCGGCGAGCGCCGTGAGGGCGATGAACACACCGATCGCGAGGAGCACGATCGTCGCGCCGGGCGGCAGGTCCTGGTAGTACGAGGCGGTCGTACCGGTCAGGGTGACGCCGGTGCCGATGACGACGGCCAGCGCGAAGGTCGTACGGAAGGACCGCGCCAGCTGCTGGGCGGCGGCGACCGGGACCACCATCAGCGCGCTGACGAGCAGCAGGCCGACGACGCGCATGGCGACGGTGACGGTGACGGCGGCGGTGACCGCGATCAGCAGGTTCAGCAGCCGCACCGGCAGGCCGGTGACGCGGGCGAAGCCCTCGTCCTGGCTGACGGCGAACAGCTGGCGGCGCAGACCGACGGTGACGAGCATGACGAGCGCGGCGAGCACGGCGATCGTCACGACGTCCTCGGGTGACACCAGGGACAGCGAGCCGAAGAGGAACGAGCTGAGCTTGGCGTTGGAGCCGGTCGGGGTGAGGTTGATGAGCAGCACGCCGCCCGCCATGCCGCCGTAGAAGAGCAGCGCGAGGGCGAGGTCGCCGCGCGTCTTCCCGTACGCCCGGATCAGTTCCATGATCACCGAGCCGACGACGGCGACGAGCGTGGCCATCCAGATGGGGCTGGTGTTGAGCAGGAAGCCGAGACCGACACCGGTCATGGCGACGTGGCCGATGCCGTCACCCATCAGCGCCTGGCGGCGCTGCACGAGGTAGACGCCGACGGCGGGGGCGGTGATGCCGATGAGCAGCGCGGCGAGGAGGGAGCGCTGCATGAACGCGTCCTGGAGCATTTCCATGGGTCTGCTTCTTCTCGTCGGCCGTCAGGTCAGCAGACCTGTACGGAGCGGCTCGTCGGCCGCGTGCGGGTGGACGTGGTCGTGGCCGGGCAGCGCGTGCTGGCCGACGGCCTCGGGCGGCGGGCCGTCGTGCACGACGCAGCCGTCGCGCAGGACGACGGCGCGGTCGATCAGCGGCTCCAGCGGGCCCAGCTCGTGCAGCACGAGCAGGACGGAGGTGCCGCCGGCGACCTGCTCGCGCAGGGTGGCGGCGAGGATCTCCTGGCTGGCGAGGTCGACGCCGGCCATCGGCTCGTCCATGATCAGCAGCTCGGGCTCGGAGGCGAGCGCGCGGGCGATCAGCACCCGCTGGTGCTGGCCGCCGGAGAGCGCGGAGACGGAGTCCCCGGCGCGGTCGGCGAGGCCGACCAGGTCGATGGCCCGCTCGACGGCGGCCTTGTCGGCCTTGTTCGGCCAGCCGAACCGGCGGCGGGACAGCCGACCGGAGGTGACGACCTCGCGGATGGTGGCGGGCACGCCGCTGGAGGCGGTGGTGCGCTGCGGGACGTAACCGATCCGGGCCCAGTCGCGGAAACGCTTCTTCGGAGTGCCGAACAGGTCGATGGAACCACCGGTCAGCGTCACCTGGCCGATGAGCGCGCGGATGGTCGTGGACTTGCCGGAGCCGTTGGCGCCGAGCAGGGCGACGACCTCGCCGCGCCGGACGGTGAGGTCGACGCCGCGCAGCACGGGACGCGCGCCGAGGGTGGCGGTGGCGCCGCTGATGGTGATGACGGCCTCGCCGGTCACGGGCGTGCTCATGCGTGCCTCCTCTGCTTCTTCTTCACAGCTTCGATGTCGTGGGGCGCTCGGGTGCGGGGCGTCGCGGTCGGGGACGTCGCGCCGCGTCGCGCGGTCACCGGGCGCCGAGCGCGGTCTGCAGCGCGGCCAGGTTGGCGCGCATGACCTGGAAGTAGTCGTCGCCCTTGGACTGGTCGGTGATGCCTTCCAGCGGGTCGAGCACGTCGGTGCGCAGACCGGTGTCGCGCGCCAGGGTCTTGGCGGTCCGGTCGCTGGCGAGGGTCTCGAAGAACACCGTGGAGACCTTGTCCGCGCGCGCGATGTCCTGGAGCTGCTTGACGCGGGCGGGGGACGGGTCGGCCTCGGGGTCGACGCCGGCGACGCCCTCCTGCTCCAGTCCGTAGCGCTCGGCGAGGTAGCCGAAGGCGGAGTGGGTGGTGATGAAGGTCCGGGTGGCGGTGTTCTTCAGGCCGTCCTTGAACTCGGTGTCCAGTGCGCCGAGCTGCTTCACCAGGGTGTCGGTGTTCTTGCGGTAGTCGGCGGCGTGGGCCGGGTCGGCCTGGACGAAGACCTTGCCGACGCCCCGGGCGACCTCGGCGTACTTCACCGGGTCGAGCCAGACGTGCGGGTCGCCGGCGCCGGTCTCGGCCGCGTGGTCGTGTCCCTCGTGGCCCGCTCCCTCGCCCGCCGCCCCCTCCGCCCCTTCCGCGCCGTGCGCGTGGCCGACCTCGGTGCCGTGCTCTTCGAGCGTGGTGAGCGTGGTGGCGTCGACGGTGTGCTCGACGCCCGCCAGCTCGATGGCGTCGTCGACGGCCGGCTGGACGCCCTTCAGATAGAGGACGACGTCGGCGTCGGTGAGCCGGCCGATCTGCCGGGGCTTGAGCTCCAGGTCGTGCGGCTCGACGCCCGGCTTGGTGAGGGACTCGACGGAGACGTGCCCGCCGCCGATCCGCTCGGCCAGGAACTGCACGGGGTAGAACGACGCGACCACATGGAGCTTGCCGTCGTTCTTACGGTCGGCCGCGTCCGAGGTCCCGCCGCAGGCGGTCAGGGTGGCGAGGCCGAGCGCGAGGGCTCCGGCGGCGGCGGTCAGTCGTATCGGCCCGGGAACGTTCATGAAAGCCATTTTCAACAAGAGTGGAAACGATTGTCAATTACCGAACGTGTGTCCAGGCGTACAGACGTGCGGTCCTTCACCCGAAAACCTGTCCGGACCTGCGCTGATTCCCTTCGGAGCCCCACTGTCGGGAGTCTCACCGTCCGAGGCTCCCCGTACGGTCCGCGCATGGCTGATCCACGCCCCCGCTGTCCTCGCCGGCCGGCCGGAGCCTCGCCCACCGGGGCTCCATGCCGCCGGCGGCCCGCGCCGCCGTGGAGGGCATCCGGCGGACGCTCGTCCGCACCCTCGTCGAGGGGAACCTCGGCCCCGCGGTCCGACCGGCGAGGTCACGCCAGAGCTCTTATCCAGGCAGACACGTACAAGTCGGGAGGCGGCCCGGTGCCCCGGCGCCGCCTTCCCCCGCTTTCCGCTCGACGACGCACAACCGATTTGAAAGAGGAGGTACGGGCGCCGGTACCCTGGGGCATTCGCACTTCGTCGTCGTAATGAAGAGAGCACCGTGGCCGCCGACAAGATCGACACCATCGTCAGCCTGAGCAAGCGCCGTGGCTTCGTCTACCCGTGCAGCGAGATCTACGGCGGTCAGCGTGCCGCCTGGGACTACGGACCGCTGGGTGTCGAGCTCAAGGAGAATCTCAAGCGCCAGTGGTGGCGTTACATGGTCACCTCGCGCGAGGACGTCGTCGGTCTCGACTCGTCGGTCATCCTGGCGACCGAGGTCTGGGAGGCGTCGGGTCACGTCGCCACCTTCACCGACCCGCTGACCGAGTGCACCTCCTGCCACAAGCGCTTCCGCGCGGACCACCTGGAGGAGGCGTACGAGGAGAAGCACGGCCGTCTCCCCGAGAACGGCCTCACCGACCTCAACTGCCCCAACTGCGGCAACAAGGGCACCTTCACCGAGCCCAAGAACTTCTCGGGTCTGCTCGCCACCCACCTCGGCCCGACCCAGGACTCCGGCTCCGTCGCGTACCTGCGTCCCGAGACGGCCCAGGGCATCTTCACCAACTTCCTCCAGGTCCAGACGACCTCGCGCAAGAAGCCCCCGTTCGGCATCGCCCAGATGGGCAAGTCCTTCCGGAACGAGATCACTCCGGGCAACTTCATCTTCCGGACCCGCGAGTTCGAGCAGATGGAGATGGAGTACTTCGTCAAGCCGGGTGAGGACGAGGAGGCGCAGGAGTACTGGATGCAGCAGCGCTGGAACTGGTACACCGGCCTCGGCATGCGCGAGGAGAACATGCGCTGGTACGAGCACCCGCAGGAGAAGCTCTCCCACTACTCCAAGCGCACCGCCGACATCGAGTACCGCTTCCAGTTCGGCGGCAGCGAGTGGGGCGAGCTCGAGGGCGTCGCCAACCGCACCGACTACGACCTGAACGCCCACTCCAAGGCGTCGGGTGCCAACCTCACGTACCTGGACCAGGAGTCCGGCGAGCGCTACACGCCGTACGTCATCGAGCCCGCCGCCGGTGTCGGCCGTGCCATGCTCGCCTTCCTGCTCGACGCGTACACCGAGGACGAGGCCCCCAACGCCAAGGGCGTCATGGAGAAGCGCGTCGTGATGCGCCTCGACCACCGCCTGGCCCCGGTCAAGGCCGCCGTCCTGCCGCTGTCCCGCAACGCGCAGCTCTCGCCGAAGGCCAAGGGCCTCGCGGCCGACCTGCGGCAGAACTGGAACATCGAGTTCGACGACGCCGGCGCCATCGGCCGCCGCTACCGCCGTCAGGACGAGATCGGCACCCCGTACTGCATCACCGTCGACTTCGACACCCTCGAGGACAACGCGGTGACCGTGCGCGAGCGCGACACCATGAAGCAGGAGCGCGTCTCCCTGGACCAGATCCAGGGCTACCTGGCCTCCCGCCTCATCGGCTGCTGATCAGCCGCATCCCGTACGGGAAAGCCCCCGGTTCCGACCAGCGGAACCGGGGGCTTTCCCGTACGCATCCGGACGAGGCGACGTGCCCGGGTCACGCCCGCAGCGCGCGCCGCACCAGCGCCACCACCGCCGCGAACGCCGCGTCGGCGTCCGGGCCGGCCCACTCGGCCGCGTGCGCCGGGTTGTGGAAACGGTCGGTGGCGTCGAAGACCGCGCGGGCCGTGGTGCGGAAGTCCGTCTCGGGGGCGGCGAACACGCCCGCGCGGTGACCGTCCGCCAGGATCCGGGCGATCTGCTCGACCAGCCGCTCCTCGTGCCGGTCGACCACCGCGCTGTTCTCGCCGATCAGCACCTTGAACGTGGCCATCAGTTCCGGGTCGCCGCCCGCCTTCGTCCGCTTGAGGTCGAACAGCGCGGTCAGCCAGCCGGTCAGCCGCTCGTCGGCCGGCCCGGAGCCCTCGACGAACGGTGCGAGCGGGACGAAGGTCCGCTCCAGCCACCGCTCCGTGACGGCCTCGCGCAGCGCCGCCTTCGTACGGAAGTGCCGGTAGACGCTGCCGTGGCTGACGCCGAGCGCCCGGGCCACGTCCACCACGGTCGCCTTCGCGGGGCCGTAGCGGCGCAGCACCTCCTCGGTGGCGGCGAGGATGCGCTCTGCGGTCAGGGTCTCGGTGACGGCCATGGTCACGACAGTACCGGGGAGTCCGGCCCGGTCAGCGCTCGCTGTCCAGGAGGGCCATCTGGCCCTCCGCGTAGCGCGCGCCGGCCGCCGCGCCCGCCGGGACGGCCGCCTCGATCGCCGCCAGATCGGCCGCGTCGAGCGGGACGTCCACGGCGCCCAGCGCCTCCGTCAGCCGCTCGCGGGTGCGCGCGCCGACCAGCGGCACGATGTCCGCGCCGTGCCGGGGTCCCTGGGCGAGCACCCAGGCGATGGCGGTCTGCGCCACCGTGACGCCCTTGGCCTCGGCGACCGCGCGCAGCCGGTCCACGAGGTCGAGGTTCCGGTCCAGGTTCGCGCCCTGGAAGCGCGGGCTCGCGCCCCGGAAGTCGCCGGGCGCCAGCTCGCGGTCGCGGGCGAAGTGGCCGCTGATCAGACCGCGCGAGAGCACCCCGTACGCCGTGATGCCGATGCCCAGTTCGCGGGCGGTGGGCAGGATCTTCTCCTCGATGCCCCGGGAGATCAGCGAGTACTCGATCTGGAGGTCGGCGATCGGGGCGACCGCCGCCGCCCGGCGCAGGGTGTCGGCGCCGACCTCGGACAGTCCGATGTGCCGGATGTGGCCGGCCTCGACCAGCTCGGCGAGGGCGCCGACGGTCTCCTCGACGGGGACGTCCGGGTCGAGCCGGGCCAGTCGGTAGATGTCGACGTGGTCGGTGCCCAGGCGCTGGAGCGAGTACGCGAGGAAGTTACGGATGGCCGCCGGGCGCCCGTCGACCCCGCCGAAGCCGCCCTCGACCGTGCGCAGGGCGCCGAACTTCACGCTGGTCAGCGCCCGTTCGCGGGCGGCGGCCGGGGCGGTGCGCAGCGCCTCGTTGATCAGCAGCTCGTTGTGGCCCATCCCGTAGAAGTCGCCGGTGTCGAGGAGGGTGACCCCGGCGTCCAGGGCGGCGTGGACGGTCGCGATCGACTCGGCGCGGTCGGCCGCGCCGTACAGCGCGGACATGCCCATGCAGCCGAGACCGAGGGCGGAGACGCGGGGGCCGGTGGTGCCGAGGGTGCGGGTGGGGAGCATGACGGTCTCCTGGGAGTCGGAATCCGGTCCGTGACGGCTGTCACTCTTCGAGAATGACATGGGGGATGACAGATTTCAATATCTGTCAGTCGGTTGACCGGGGGAGGGAGCGGGGGGCGGGAAAATCGGGTGCCGAGGGCTCGGGGCAGGGGATAGCGTCGACGGCATGTACTCCTATCTCCCGATCTACGAGTGAGCGCGTCGCGCACGCCGCGACCGACGATCGACCGAACGCCCACCTCACCGGAGGGGAGACACCCATGGCCAAGAGCCGCAACAACCTCCTCGGCGTCGGCGGACAGCGCAAGAAGCTGTCCCGCGCCGAACAGCACGGAAACGCGCAGAGCCGGGCCGCCGCAGGCCGCCAGGCCGACGAGCGGAAGCAGGAGCTGCTGAAGAAGATGCGCGAGCGTACGCGGCAGGAGACCGGCGGCCAGGAGGCCGCCGAGTAGGACTGGCACGTACGGCACGACGGCCCGGGTCACCTCGTGACCCGGGCAACCGCACCTTCGGGGCGCTCTACCGCGATCTCGACGCGGAGTCCCGGGCGGGCCTCGAACGGCTCCGGGATCTGCTGCTCGCGGAAGAGGCGGCGGCCGCGCAGGGCGATTTGAGCGCCGGTCAGCGCGGGGGAGCGTTCGCCGGCGTGGGGTGAGCCCCGTCCGCCGTCTGCAGCAGTTCGGCGGTGTGCCGCGCCGTACGCCGGGCCCAGGCGCCGCTGCTCACCGCGCCGGCGACCAGGACGCACAGGCCCCAGCCGGTGATGATCCAGTACGCCGGTTCGCTCGCCGCCAGGAACGCGTCCAGGCTCCAGCCGCCGGGCGCGTGCCGGACCGCCCCGAGCCCCGCCGCGAGCACCGCGCCCGCCACCGCGACCCCGAGTGTCTGCCCGGTCTGCCGGCTGGTCGAGGCGACCGCCGCCGCGACCCCGGCCTGGGAGCGGGGCATGCCGGAGACGGCGGTGTTGGTGATCGGGGCGTTCACCAGGCCGAAGCCGATGCCGAACACCACGTACCCCGTGAACAGCAGCGGAGTGCTGCGTTCCGCGTGGAAGGCGGCGAACATCAGCGCCCCCGCCGTCATCGCGGTGCCCGCGAGCAGCAGCGACGGGCGCGGGCCGCGCGCCCCGACCAGACGGCCGGACAGCGGCGCGAAGATCAGGCTCATCGCCGCCATCGGCAGCATGAACAGCCCCGCGTGCAGCGCCGACAGACCGCGGACGACCTGCAGATAGAGGGTGTTGAGGAAGAGGAAGCCGCCGAGCGCGGAGAAGGCGCAGACCGCGATCACGGTCGCTCCGGTGAACGGCGCGCTGTGGAAGAACCGCAGGTCGATGAGGGGTTCGCGGCGCCGCGGCTCGTAATAGAGGAGCCCGGCGAGGGCGAGCACCGAGACCCCGGCGACCGGCAGGCTGGACTCGATGATCGCGTACGTGAGGGAGGCCAGCAGCGCCGTCACCAGGATCTGGCCCACCGGGTCGGGGCGCCGGGGGTGGGGCGCGCGGGACTCGGGGACGAAGCGCAGGGTGAGCAGCAGGGCGGCGAGACCGATGGGCAGGTTGACCCAGAAGATCGCCCGCCAGCTGATCGTCTCGACGAGCAGCCCGCCGACCAGCGGGCCCATCGCCATCGAGATGCCGACGACCCCGCCCCACAGGCCGATGGCGCGGGCGCGTTCGGCCGGATCGGTGAAGGTGTTGGTGATGATGGACATGGCGACCGGGTTGAGCATCGACCCGCCGACGGCCTGCACCATCCGGAACGCGACCAGCGCGGGCAGGCTGGGCGCGAGCGAGCAGAGCAGCGACCCGAGCACGAAGACGACCAGGCCGACGGTGAAGACGCGGCGGCGGCCGATCCGGTCGGCGGTGGAGCCGGAGAGCATCAACAGCGAGGCCAGTACCAGCGCGTAGGCGTCGACGGTCCACTGCATCCCGGCGACCGAGGCCCCGAACTCGCGCCGCATCGACGGCAGCGCCACATTGAGCGCGGTGTTGTCGAGGCTGACGATCAGCAGACTCATACAGCAGATCGCGAGGACGACCAGCTTCCGACCGCGCGTGAGCTCGGGCATAGGCGGATCCTACGACTGCCGACGCCCACCCGCACGTGTGCCCGAATATCGGGCGGGCCCGCCGGCGGTCAGCGGGCGGTGGGGGAGAGACGGGGCCAGGTCGGGTGGTGCTGGTCGATGACGTAGGGGTGGGCATGGCGCAGGCCGGCGGGGGAGGGGCGGGAGCCGGCGAGGTGGGGGTGGCCGGGCGGCAGGTCGGAGTGGGTGTGTTCGAGGTACGTCGGGTCGTGCGCGGGCCACAGCGCGGTGGCCGCCAAGGTGGCGGCGAGCGCGACGGCGCCGAGGACCGCGGCGGTGACCGGCAGGCCCGCGCCCGCGGCGAGCCAGCCGGCCAGCGGGTAGGTCAGCAGCCAGCAGCCGTGGGACAGGGAGAACTGGGCGGCGAACGCGGCGGGCAGGTCCGGGTCGGCGGCCGAGCGGCGGACCACCCGCCCGCCCGGGGTGAGGACGGCCGAGCAGGCGGCGCCGATCAGCGCCCAGGCGCCCAGGACCGCCCACCAGGACCAGGTGCTCGGCGCGACGGCGGCCGGCACGGCGACGGCGGCGAGGATCACGGGCAGCGCGAAGGCGGCCGGGAGCATCACCGCCCGGTCGCCGGTCCGGCGCAGCAGACGGGGCAGGGCCAGGGCGGCGAGCATCGAGCCCGCGCCGTACGCGCCGAGGGCGAGCGAGAGGGCCCCGGCGGGCCGGTGGAAGTGGTCGCGGACCAGGACGACTGTGTTCACGAAGACGATCGAGCCGGCGGCGGCGACCGCGAGGTCCAGCGCGAGCAGGGCCCGCAGCCGCGGGGTGGCCCGGAACAGGCGGATGCCGAAGACGGCCTTCGCGTACACCCCGCCGGAACGTTCCGCCGGCGCCGGCTTCGGCAGGACCGCCGAGACCACGAGCGCGGCGGAGGCCAGGAACCCGGCCGCCGTGCCGGCGAACAGCCAGCCGGAGGAGACCAGGGTCAGCAGCCCGGCGGCGAGCGCCGGACTGAACAGGCTCTCCAGGTCGTACGCCAGCCGGGACAGCGACAGGGCCCGCGTGTAGTCGCGCTCGGCGGGCAGGACCTCGGGGATGGTGGCCTGGAAGGTCGGGGTGAAGGCGGCGGACGCGGCCTGGAGGACGAAGATCAGGACGTAGATCTGCCAGACCTGGGTGACGAACGGCAGCGCGAGCGCGGCCGTCGCGCGGGTGAGGTCCATCGCCACCATCAGCGTCCGGCGCGGGATCCGGTCGGCGAGCGCGCCCGCCAGCGGGGCGATGGCGACGAAGGCGATCATCTTGATCGCCAGCGCGGTGCCGAGCACCGCGGACGCGTCGGCCTTCGCGAGGTCGTACGCGAGCAGGCTCAGCGCCACCGTCGCCAGACCGGTGCCGGTCAGGGCCACGACCTGGGCGGTGAACAGGTGGCGGTAGGTGCGATCACGCAGTACGGACAGCATGGCCGGCTCCGTCCCGGGTCGGGCGGGTGAGACGTGGGCAGCGTGCGGGAGCGTGCGGGACGATTCCATCGTAATCAACATGTGCGTACATGCGCACGCGTTAGGGGGTGGCTGTCCGGCGTGCCCGCCGGACAGCTCGCCGCGGTGTGCGTGTCCGTGTCCGGCTCCGCGCCCGTGTCCCCGTCACGTACGGATGCGGGTGCTGCCTCCCTCCAGGAGCGCGAGGCCCAGTTCGGTGACCGTGTGCAGGGTCGCGTTGCGGTGGCGCAGGCTGGTGGCCAGGGCCGCCTCCCGCAGCGCCGTGAGGTGGCGGCTGGCGTTGGGCGCCGAGGTGCCCGCGGCGCGCGCGAGCTCGCCCGTCGTCGCGATGCCGTCCGCGAGGGCCGACAGCAGCATCGCCCGGGTCGGCCCGATCAACGCCGCGAGCGCGCGCCCGTCGGCCGGCCCGGACTCCGGAGCCGCCCAGGCGGCGTCGTGCTCGATCGGGTGGACGAGGACCGGCGGCAGCGTCGGGTCGGCGAGTGTCGTCGGGGCGTACCGGGAGAAGAACGACGGCTGGAGCAGCAGGCCGCGGCCGTCGAGGTGCAGGTCCTGGTCGACCGGGAAGTCGAGCCGGAGCACCGGGAAGTCCCAGCGCGCGGACGGATGGATCGTGCTGAGAACCGCGTCCCAGCCGCCCTCCGCGAGCACGGTCGAGCGCCGCGATCTGTCCCGGCTCACCTGGGCCCGGATGCGCTCCCAGAACGGGGCGAGCACCGTGGCGAAGTACGCGTCCGCCGCGTCGGCGATCCGGCCGATGCCCCCGGCGTCCCCCTCCGCCAGGTCCCGGCTCCAGGACGGCATGCGCCTCGCCCCGTTCTGGCGCGTGAACTCGCCCAGATCACGGTGCACTTGACGCAGCGGCGTGGCACGCAGGGCCTCGATCCGCTCGGTCAGGCCGCCGCCGACCGCAGGCGTCAGGAAGTCCACCGTGTACCCGACGGGCGGCGCGAGGGCGGTCAACAGGCGGGTGACGGGCGGGACTCGGGGCAGCGCCTCCCGCAGCCAGGGCCTGAAGAGCACCCCCGCGTCCCGTCTTCGCAGCCGGTGGAGGCTGAGCAGCAGCTCCCACATTGGATCGGGTCCGGGCGCGATCCGCACCCGGGCGAGGTCCTCCCCCGTGAAGTGGATGCGCAGCATCCTCTCAACCCCTCCCACCACGGTAATTGCGTTCCAGCGCAACAACGTTCACCGAACTCCCCCTGACCTCACAGAATCTGTCCGACCAGCACCGGATCAACGCACTCATCGACAGGACGGTGGATCGTAAAATGGCCGGGACCCGGACGAAGAACGTTTGCGGCGCGCGTGTCGCCGCGCGGGGGCTCGTACGCGCGCTGGCCACCGGAGCGGTCGCCGGAGTGGCCCTCGTCGCGACGGCCGGCTGCTCCGGGTCCGCCGGGGCGTCGTCCGCGGCCCCGGCCCCGGCGGCGAAGCGCACGATGGAACCGGCCGCGCTCACCGGGCTGCACGAACTCCTCCCCGTTACCGGTCTGTTGTTCACACCGCAGCTGCGCGGCGCCCGGGCTCAGCAGAAAGTCGCGATCGCCTGCATGGCCGAGCACGGCTACCGCTACGCCCCCGCGGCCCCGGCTTCGGACACCGGGGCGGACGGGGCTCCGGCCGAGGAGCGCCCGCAGCCGTTCGGCCTGGAGTCCTCGGCCCCGCCGCGTACCGCCGCCACGCCGTCTCCCGAGAAGCCGCCCCGGCCGGGCAGCCCGGAGAGCACCGATGCCTACGCCCGGGCCCTGTTCGGCCGGGAGAGCGCCCGGGTCAGTACGAAGGGGCTGCGGCTGGGCGTGTCCCGGCCGGGCGAGGGCTGCCTCGCCGAGGCGGAGAAGCGACTGCTCGGCGACGGCCGGATGCGCTGGCTCCAGGTGCGGATCATGCTCTTCGAGGCGCAGGAGCAGGCACGCGGCGACGTGGAGAAGGACCCCGAGTTCCGGGCGGCGACCACGCGCTGGCGGGCGTGCATGGACCGGGCCAAGGTCAAGGCCCAGGATCCTGTCGCGGTCCTGAACTCGCTGCGCTCGGCCGAGGACCGGCGGACCAGCCCGGTCGCCGCGGCGGATCTGCGCTGCAAGGCCGAGACGGGGTACCTGACCACCGCGTACCAGCGGCTCGCCGTCGCCCAACAGCACTGGCTCGACGGGCACCCGACCGTCGGCGCCGACTGGAAGAAGCTGTCGGACCGCCAGAACAAAGAGGCCGACAAGGTCCTCGGCGCGACGGCCGGCTGAGTTCTCCCGCACGCGGGGATCCACAGTCTTCCGCTCCCGGCCCCGGGAGCGGATGTCCTCCCCATGTTCTCGTACGTCCTCATACGAAAGGGAACCACTCATGTTCTCGAACCAGACCCGCCCGAAGTCCGGCCTCCGCAGGAAGGTCGCCGCCGTCGCCGGCGCGACCGCGCTCCTCGTGGGCGCCGGCGTCGCCACCGCGGCGACCGCCTCGGCCGGCCCCAACTGCGCGTCGGGCTACCACTGCGTCTTCTACAACGGGCTCGGCGAGCCCGGCGGGCACGCGTTCTACAACAGCGACCCCGACTTCACCGACAACACCTTCGACGGTATGTCGATCAACATCAACGACAACGTGTGGGCGGCCAGTAACTCCAGCAACGGTGGTTACGAGAGCCACTACTACTACGACGTCAACTACGGCGGCGGTCTCGTCTTCTGCGTGAACCCGGGCAGCGCGGTCAACTACGACCGACTGAGCGACGACGGCGTGAACGGCAACCACGTCGGTCAGCGTGACGAGGCCAGCTCCCTGCTGATGCGCCCGTCGACGACCGTCTCCTGCTTCTGACCGGACCGCGGGCGGCGCACGGAGGAGCTCCCCTCCTCCGTGCGCCCTCACGGACCGTGCCTCTCACTCACAGCACATCCGACAACCGAAAGGTAGAACACACCATGAGCACGATCGGCAAGAACGCCGGATTCCGCCGGACGCTCGCCACCATCGCCGGAGCGACCGCGCTCCTCGTGGGCGGCGGCATCGCCACCGCTTCGACCGCCTCGGCCGGCCCCAGCTGCCCCTCGGGCTACCACTGTCTCTTCGAGGGCAACCTCGGAAGCTCCGTGCACAACTACTACAACAGCGACCCCGACTTCACCAATGACACGTTCAGCAGCGGGCACGGCGTGAACGACAACTCGTGGGCGGCCAGCAACTCCAGCAGCGGCGGTTACGAGAGCCACTACTACTACGACGTCAACTACGGCGGCGGTCTCGTCTTCTGCGTCAACCCGGGCAGCTCGGTCGACTACGACCAGCTGAGCGACGACAACGTCGACGGCAACCACATCGGCAAGCGTGACGAGGCGAGCTCCCTGTTGATGCGTCCCTCGACGACCGTCTCCTGCTTCTGACCCGACATGGACGGCGCGCGGAGGAGCTTTCCCTCCTCCGCGCGCCCTCGCGGGCCGTGCCTCTCTCAGCACCGCCGACCACCGAAAGGCAGAACACTTCATGAGCACGATCGGTACGAAGTCCAGATTCCGCCGGAAGTTCGCCGCTGTCGCCGGGGCGACCGCGCTCCTCGTGGGCGGTGGCATCGCGACGGCGTCGACCGCCTCGGCCGGCCCTGTCTGCCCCTCGGGCTACCACTGCCTCTTCGAGGGCAACATCGGAGTGTCCGTGCACAACTACTACAACAGCGACCCCGACTTCACCAACGACGTGTTCACCAGTGGGCGCGGGGTGAACGACAACTCGTGGGCGGCCAGCAACTCCAGCAGCGGTGGTTACGAGAGCCACTACTACTACGACGTCAACTACGGTGGCGGTCTCGTCTTCTGCGTGAACCCGGGCAGCGTGGTCTACCCCGACCAGCTGAGCGACGACTTCGTGGACGGCAACCACGTCGGTCAGCGTGACGAGGCCAGCTCCTTGCTGATGCGTCCTTCGACGACCATCTCCTGCTTCTGACCCGGCCGAAGCACACCCGCGCGTGATCAGTCGTGCGGCGGGAGCGCGCCGATCTGGTGGTCGGCGACGTTCAGGGCCTCGTCGACGAGGCGGCGCAGATGGCCGTGCCGCAGTGCGTACACGACCCGGCGGCCGTCCTTGCGGGCGGTGACCAGGCCGGCGAGGCGGAGCTTGGCCAGATGCTGGCTGACCGAGGGGCGGGGGGCGCCGCACGCCTCGGTGAGGGTGGTCACATCCGCCTCGCCCTCGCCGAGCCGCCGCATCAGGGCCAGCCGGGTGCGGTCCGCGAGCAGGGCCAGGATCGAGACGGCGACCGTGAGCCGCTCCGCGTCGTCCCCGGCCTCTTCATGCCGCTGCGGGTGCGCGTCCGCGCCCTGCGTGCGTGAGGTCATCGGCCCATCGTAGGCGGGCGGGCTCCGGCGACGGCCTGGCCGGGGCGGATCGTACGACTCCCGCGGTGCGGGCGCGGTGCGGGACAATGGGCGGATGACCGTGTTCTCCCCCCTCGCCATCGGCCCGCACATCGTGCAGCCGCCGGTGGTGCTCGCGCCCATGGCCGGCATCACCAACGCCCCCTTCCGCACCCTCTGCCGCGATTTCAGCGGCGGCAAGGGCCTGTACGTGAGCGAGATGATCACGACGCGGGCGCTGGTCGAGCGCAACGAGAAGACGATGCAGCTGATCCGCTTCGACGCGAGCGAGAAGCCGCGCTCGATCCAGCTGTACGGGGTGGACCCGGAGACCGTCGGCAAGGCGGTCCGGATGATCGTCGACGAGGACCTGGCCGATCACATCGACCTGAACTTCGGCTGCCCGGTGCCGAAGGTGACCCGCAAGGGCGGCGGCTCGGCGCTGCCGTACAAGCGGCCGCTGCTGCGGGCGATCCTGCGCGAGGCCGTGGGCAACGCGGGCGCGCTGCCCGTGACCATGAAGATGCGCAAGGGCATCGACGACGACCACCTCACGTATCTGGACGCGGGCCGGATCGCCGTCGAGGAGGGCGTGACCGCGATCGCCCTGCACGGCCGCACCACCGCCCAGCACTACGGCGGCACGGCCGACTGGGAGGCCATCGCCCGCCTGAAGGAGCACGTGCCGGAGATCCCGGTGCTCGGCAACGGCGACATCTGGTCGGCGGACGACGCGCTGCGGATGATGCGCGAGACCGGCTGCGACGGCGTGGTCGTCGGGCGCGGCTGCCTCGGGCGGCCGTGGCTGTTCGGGGACCTGGTGGCGGCCTTCGAGGGGACCGAGGACTACGCGCGGCCGGGGCTGCGCGAGGTCGCGGACACGATGGTGCGGCACGCGCGGCTGCTCGGGGAGTGGCTGGGCGACGAGGCACGGGGTGTCATCGACTTCCGCAAGCACGTGGCCTGGTACCTCAAGGGCTTCTCCGTGGGTTCGGAGATGCGCAAGAAGCTGGCCATTACGTCGTCCCTGGACGAACTGAGCGCTCAGTTGAGCGAGCTGGACCTGGACCAGCCGTGGCCGGTCGGCGCGGACGGCCCCCGGGGTCGTACGTCCGGAAATGGGCGGGTTGTCCTTCCGGATGGCTGGCTGAAGGACCCGTACGACTGCTCCGGAGTGAGCGAAGACGCCGAGCTGGACACGTCCGGAGGGTGAGACCAAGGGCCCTTCGGGGTCTCAAAAGAGCGTTTTCAGCGAGTGATTCTCGCCACCCTTGATAGGGGTAGCGCTCAGATGAGCGGTCTTGTAGACCCTCTCCCGTTTGAAGGGTGGCACTGCGTGCCACCCTTCTTTCGTTCAAGCCTTGAACGCAAGTGCCGGATTGTGCGCTCATGTGAGCGCCTGGGTCCTGATTTGAGTCAAAAGAGCTTCGGGGACTGAAAGCGCAGGCTACCCGCCGGTAACTTTCGATGCGCTGGCGGACGGGTGGTTAAGACCGGATGACCGGTAGGCGTACCTCCCCAGAAGCCTTCGATCTGGGTATGTTCCTCGCCGTCAGGGCAGCCAACCGAGTCGTCGAGGAGTCGTGGCCCGTGTCGGAATTCAATGATCAGAAGTTCGTGTACGACTTCACCGAGGGCAACAAGGACCTCAAGGACCTTCTCGGTGGCAAGGGAGCGAACCTCGCCGAGATGACCAACCTCGGTCTCCCGGTTCCCCCCGGCTTCACGATCACGACCGAGGCCTGCAAGGTCTACCTGGAGAGCGGCGCCGAGCCGGCCGCCCTCCGCGACGAGGTCAGCGCGCACCTCGACGCCCTCGAGCGCACCATGGGCAAGAAGCTCGGCCAGGCCGACGACCCGCTGCTCGTCTCCGTCCGCTCCGGCGCCAAGTTCTCGATGCCCGGCATGATGGACACGGTCCTCAACATCGGCCTCTCCGACGCCTCCGTCGAGGGCCTCGCCACCCAGGCCGACAACGCGCGCTTCGCCTGGGACTCGTACCGCCGTCTCATCCAGATGTTCGGCAAGACCGTCCTCGACGTGGACGGCGAGCTCTTCGAGGACGCCCTCGACGAGGCCAAGGCCGCCAAGGGCGCCGCCAGCGACACCGACCTGGACGCCGCCGACCTGAAGCGGCTCGTCGAGCGCTTCAAGGGCATCGTGAAGACCGCGACCGGCCGCGACTTCCCGCAGGACGCCCGCGAGCAGATGGACCTGGCCATCGAGGCGGTCTTCAACTCCTGGAACACCGACCGGGCCAAGCTGTACCGCCGCCAGGAGCGCATCCCGCACGACCTCGGCACCGCCGTCAACGTCTGCTCGATGGTCTTCGGCAACCTCGGCCCCGACTCCGGCACCGGCGTCGCCTTCACCCGCGACCCCGCCTCCGGCCACCAGGGCGTCTACGGCGACTACCTCACCAACGCCCAGGGCGAGGACGTCGTCGCCGGCATCCGCAACACCGTGCCGCTCGCCGAGCTCGAGTCGATCGACAAGAAGTCGTACGACCAGCTCATGCAGATCATGGAAACCCTCGAGACGCACTACAAGGACCTGTGCGACATCGAGTTCACCATCGAGCGCGGCCAGCTCTGGATGCTGCAGACCCGCGTCGGCAAGCGCACCGCCGGTGCCGCCTTCCGCATCGCCACGCAGCTCGTGGACCAGGGCCTCATCGACGAGGCCGAGGCGCTCCAGCGTGTCAACGGCGCCCAGCTCGCGCAGCTGATGTTCCCGAAGTTCGATGACAACGCCAAGGTGGAGCAGGTCGGGCGCGGCATCGCCGCCTCCCCGGGTGCCGCCGTCGGCAAGGCCGTCTTCGACTCGTACACGGCCGTCAAGTGGTCCCGCTCGGGCGAGAAGGTCATCCTGATCCGCCGCGAGACCAACCCGGACGACCTGGACGGCATGATCGCCGCCGAGGGCATCCTCACCTCCCGCGGCGGCAAGACCTCGCACGCCGCCGTCGTCGCCCGCGGCATGGGCAAGACCTGTGTCTGCGGCGCCGAGGAGCTCGAGGTCGACACCAAGCGCCGCCGCATGACCACCGCCGCCGGCGTGGTCGTCGAGGAGGGCGACGTCGTCTCCATCGACGGCTCCACCGGCAAGGTCTACCTCGGCGAGGTACCCGTCGTACCGTCGCCGGTCGTCGAGTACTTCGAGGGCCGGACGCACGCCGGCGCCGACGACGCCGACGAGCTGGTCCAGGCCGTGCACCGGATCATGGCCTACGCCGACCGCGTCCGCCGGCTGCGCGTCCGCGCCAACGCCGACAACGCCGAGGACGCCGCCCGTGCCCGCCGCTTCGGCGCCCAGGGCGTCGGCCTGTGCCGTACCGAGCACATGTTCCTCGGCGAGCGCCGCCAGTACGTCGAGCGCCTCATCCTCGCCGACACCGACGAGGAGCGCGAGGCCTCGCTGAAGGCCCTGCTGCCGCTGCAGAAGGGCGACTTCGTCGAGCTGTTCGAGGCGATGGACGGCCTGCCCGTCACCGTCCGGCTGCTCGACCCGCCGCTGCACGAGTTCCTGCCCGACATCACCGAGCTGTCGGTCCGCGTCGCCCTCGCCGAGGCCCGCAAGGAGCCGCACGAGAACGAACTGCGCCTGCTCCAGGCCGTCCACCGGCTGCACGAGCAGAACCCGATGCTCGGCCTGCGCGGCGTCCGCCTCGGCCTGGTCATCCCCGGCCTGTTCACCATGCAGGTCCGCGCCATCGCCGAGGCCGCCGCCGAGCGCATCGACGCGAAGGGCGACCCGCGTGCCGAGATCATGATCCCGCTCGTCGGCACCGTCCAGGAGCTGGAGCTGGTCCGCGAGGAGGCCGAGGCGGTCATCGCCGAGGTCGTCGCCCGCACCGGCGTCGACCTGAAGCTGGCCCTCGGTACCATGATCGAGCTGCCGCGCGCCGCCGTGACCGCCGGCCAGATCGCCGAGGCCGCCGAGTTCTTCTCCTTCGGCACCAACGACCTCACGCAGACGGTCTGGGGCTTCTCCCGCGACGACGTGGAGGCCAGCTTCTTCACCGCGTACCTGGAGAAGGGCATCTTCGGCGTCAGCCCCTTCGAGACCATCGACAAGGACGGCGTCGGCGCCCTGGTCCGCCAGGCCGTGGAGTCCGGCCGGGCCACCCGCCCCGACATCAAGCTCGGCGTCTGCGGCGAGCACGGCGGCGACCCGGAGTCGGTGCACTTCTTCCACGAGGTCGGTCTCGACTACGTCTCCTGCTCGCCGTTCCGGATCCCGGTGGCGCGCCTGGAGGCCGGCCGCGCGGCGGCCGAGTCGAAGGGCAGCGACAGCCGCTGACCCGCCGCGCCCCCGCCGGTCCGGGTCCCCGGACCGGTGAAGCGGGGGCCGCGCACCACCGGAGCCGCCGTTCGTCCCCGACCCTCAGAACCGATGGGCGGCGGCCCCGGTTTCCGTGAAGAGACAGGGCGGACACCTTTTGTGCGGAGGTGTCCGCCCCGTCGCGTTTCCATGGCCTCTTCGGCTGTTCCCGGCTTATCCGGCTATTTCTTCCCTTCGCCCCGGAATGCCTTCCAGGCTGTGTTCCCATACGCATTCCCGGAAAGGTATTCGGTTTTCCCTGGGAAACCTGGGGGCGGTGGTGCGCGGGAAGTGCCCGGAGGGGTGGAAGGGGTTGCGGGGGTATCGAGGATTTCGATGGGTTCGGGTGTGCGGAAAGGTGAGCTCCTGTTCGCGTCGTGTTCACATCGCGACGGCACAGGAATTTCGCCTTTGAACTTTCGCAAACAAAGACATGGGCGCGGCCTCCGGATCCCCACCCGGAGGCCGCGCCCATTCCGTTAGCCGGGCGGATGAGCCGCAACCTCGCCGACCGCCGCCGGACGCGCCGAAGCCCCCCACGGTCTTCGTCGCGTCACCTCGGTCCTCGAAGGTTCCCCGTCCGGCCGATCACAGCTTTTCGGTTTCCGGCCGTTCACCGCGAGGCTTTTCAAGTCTGGCTGAAACACCCTGGTAACGTGCTGTGATGCTGTGCATACTCGTCGTCGGGGGTGGTTGCGAGTGCACAGGTGGGGGTTCGATGCTGCGGATTCATTTCACCGGGGCCGATCTGGCCGGGGTGAGGATGGCAGCCCAGCCGGACGTGTTGTGGGAAACGATTCTCAGCTTTCACCGGATACGGGACCGGCGCGGCCCGGTCGTGTTCCGGGAATGGCGGTCGGAAGCACGGGTACGGCTCGGCACGGAGACGCGGCTGCTCGCCGCACTGGTCCCGGGACGCGGCTATTTCCCCGACTTCCTCAACCCCCCGGAGGGCATCCTCGGTCTCGACGAGGCGCTTGACGCGATCCGCGCGACCCCGGCCGCCCGGCTCCACGCCGAACTGGCCCAGATCGGCGCCGCGGCCACCGGGCGGCCCGCCGTACCGGCCGCGCTGCGCTCCCTCGCCGACGGCTGCGGCGGGGCGCTCGGCCGGCTGTCCGGGGCGCTGCGCGACTACCACCGGGCCGCCGTCGAGCCGTACTGGACGCACATCCAGGCCCGCGTCGAGGCCGACCGGGTGCGGCGCGGCCGGGCGCTGCTCGACGGGGGAGCGGACGAGCTGCTCGCCTCCCTGCCGCCGATGCTCCGCTGGCACAGCCCCGTCCTGGAGGCGGACTACCCCGTCGACCGGGACGTCCGGCTCGACGGGCGCGGGCTGCTGCTCCAGCCCTCGTACTTCTGCCGCGGCACCCCGGTCGTCCTGCGCGACCCCACGCTGCCGCCGGTCCTCGTCTACCCGCTCACCCACGGCGAGTCCCCGACGGTCCGGCCGCCCGGCCTGCCGTCGCTCGCCAAGCTGGTCGGCCACACCCGCTCGGCGGTCCTGCACGCCATCGGCGACGGCGGTACGACGAGCGAGCTGGCCCGCCGGGCCGGGGTGTCCCTGGCCTCCGCCAGCCAGCACGCCGGGGTGCTGCGCGAGGCCGGGCTGATCGCCACCCTGCGCAACGGCAACGCGGTCCTGCACACGCTCACCCCGCTCGGCGCCGCCCTCCTCGGTGGTGGTGGCGGGACGCGCGACGAGAACGGCCGCCGGGCGGGCGGGGGCCGGCGGGAGGACGGTACGGGGGGTGGCGCGGGCGGCCCGGCCGGTGCGGGCGGTCCCGGCGGCGGGGACGACGGGGCGGGAGAAGCGGGGAGGGCGGGCCGGGCCGGCGGGCGGATCCCGGAGCGGGCCCCGGAGCGGGCCCCGGCTCCGGTCCGGTGACGCGTACGGGACGGTGGGGCCGCCGGATGATGCGTACGGGTGGTGCGACCGCCCGCTGATACGTACGGGTGGTGCGGCCGCCCGGCGGCCAAGGCGGCCCGGGGGTGTCGGTCCCGGCTCCCGTGACCGGCCCAGGGCACCGGACAGGGACCTTCGGCTCTGTGCGGGCCGGCGGCGGGCGCGCGACCCTGGACCCATGCGTGTCACCCGAGACGTCCCCGACATCCGCGGCCGCGCCGACCTCGACGTGCTGCTGCGGCGCTTCTACACGGCCGCCTTCGCCGACCCGCTCATCGGGCCCTTCTTCACCGAGATCGCCGGCACGGACCTGGAGGTCCATCTGCCGCGGATCGGCGACTTCTGGGAGCGGGCGCTGTTCCGGACCGCCGCGTACCGGCACGACGCCTTCGCCCCGCACTCCGCCGTGCACTCCGTACAGCCGCTGACCGCCGCCCACTTCGGCCGCTGGGTGCAGCTGTGGCACGCCACGATCGACGGGCTGCACGAGGGTCCGCTGGCCGACCGGGCCAAGGCGCAGGGCGAACGGATCGCGCTCGCCCTGCTCCGCCGGCTCGCCGGCCGCGACGTGTCCACCGACGCGCCCCGGGGCGAGGGCGGCGGGTTCGTACCGCTGGCGGCGCTCACACTGCGGGCGGCCGGCTGACGGGTTGGAATCTCTTCGAAGAAAAGCGCGAGAGAGCGATGAGTTCCGGTGAGGCCGGCCGTCTTACCTCTCGAAAGCACCGCGACGGAAGAGAGAGTGACCACCATGGCCCCCCAGATGATCTTCGTGAACCTGCCGGTGAAGGACCTGGACGCGAGCAAGGCGTTCTACGAGAAGCTCGGCTTCTCCGTCAACCCGCAGTTCACGGACGAGACCGCCGCGTGCGTCGTCATCAGCGACGCGATCTTCGTGATGCTGCTGACCGAGGAGAAGTTCAGGGCCTTCACCGCGCCCGGCAAGGAGATCGCCGACGCCACGAAGGTGACCGAGACGATGGTCTCGCTGAGCGCGGAGAGCCGGGAGAAGGCCGACGCCCTGGCGGAGGCGGCCCTGGCCGCGGGCGGCAGCCCGGCGAAGGAGCCGCTGGAGCTGGGCTTCATGTACGGCCGCTCCTTCGCCGACCTGGACGGGCACCACTGGGAGGTGTCCTGGATGGACCCGGCCGCCCTCCAGGGCGGTGCGCAGGGCTGATCAGCGTCCCGCGCGGCCCCTTGCCGGTCAGGCCGAGACGCCGCCGTCGATCACCAGGTCCGTGCCGACGGCGGAGCCGGCCTCGTCGGAGGCCAGGTAGAGCACCGCCGCCGCCACCTCCCGGGCCGAGGTGATCCGGCCGAGCGGCGACTGCTCCTTCATCCGCACCGCCCGCTCGGCCTCGGTCTCGCCCGGGCGCAGCGACATCGCGGACTCGGCGGCCCCGGGGCTCACCGCGTTGATCCGGATCCCGTCGCCGACGTGGTCGAGGGCGGCGGCCCGGGTGAGCGCGGAGACGGCGGCCTTGGACACCTGGTAGCCGAAGAGGCCCGGCCGCCGGGTGTGGGCGCCCAGGTTGGACGAGATGTTCACGATGGCCCCGCCGCCGTGGGCGCGCATGTGGGCTATCTCGGCCTGGAGCGAGTGCAGGACGCCGGAGACGTTGACGTCGAGCAGCGCCTGCCAGTCGTCGAGCGGGAAGTCGGCCGCGCTGTGGCCGCCCCGGAACACCCCCGCGTTGTTCACCGCCACGTCCAGCGAGCCGAAGGCGGCGACGGTCTCCCGGACGGCCCGGCGCATGTCCTCGGCGACCGAGACGTCGGCGGTGACCGCGCGGGCGGTGCCGCCCGCGGCCTCGATGAGCGCCACCGTCTCGTCGAGGGCGGCGGCCCGGCGGCCGGACACGGCCACCTGCGCGCCCTCGGCGGCGAAGGCGAGCGCGATGGAGCGGCCGAGACCGCCTCCGGCGCCGGTGACGAGGACGGTGCGGCCGGTGAATCGGGACGACGACATGGTCACTCCTGTGCGAGGTGGGCGAGCGGATGGATTTTTGACCGTACGTTCTTGAATGAGGCGCGAAAGATGGGCGCCCGCAGGCGCCCAGGGGCAGAGCCGTGAAGGGCCGGGAAGGCGAGCCGGGGCGGGTCAGTCGAGCAGGGTCAGCGCCTGCTCCGCGGCGTCGCGCACCCGGGCCGGGTCGCTCGACGCCTTGCCGACCACCCGCAGGCCCTGGAGCAGGACGAGCAGCATCCGGGCCAGCGCGCGCGGATCGCGGCCGGGTGGCAGTTCGCCCTGGGTCCGGGCCCGGTTGAGCGCACTGTGCAGCAGGGTCTCCAGCTGCTCCCAGCTCCGTTCGACCCGCCGGCCCACCGCCGGGTCGCGCGGGGCCAGTTCCGCCGCCGAGTTGGTGAGGAGACAGCCGGTCAGCCGCAGCTCGTCGGCCGCCGCCTCGGCCGCGAACCGGCGTACCAGCGCCCGTACGCCCGGCAGTGCGGGCCCCGGCGCGGACAGCTCGTCGAGGATCCGCGGATCCGTGTTCTCCGCGTAGCGCTCCAGGGCCTTCAGATACAGCTCGTGCTTGCTGCCGAAGGTCGCGTAGACGCTGGCCCGGCCGATGCCGAGGCGCTCCACGAGGTCCGCCATGGTGGTCGCCTCGTAGCCGCGCGCCCAGAACAGCTCAAGGGCGGACTGGAGCGCGGCGTCGGGATCGAATTCCTTGGTCCTGGCCACGTGTCGACCGTACGGCTATCGAGAACGATCGGTCAAGATCCTCTATGACTCCGTCCGGCCAAGCTCTGGGCTTGCTCAAGACCGGCCGGGATCGATGGACGGCACACCTATCCCGTTTCTAGGCTCGCGCCATGCCTGACATATCCCTGACCACTCTTGCCCTGCTCTGCCTCGCCGCCTTCGCGGCCGGCTGGATCGACGCCGTGGTCGGGGGCGGCGGTCTGCTCATGCTGCCCACCCTGCTGCTCGGGCTGCCGCACCTGCCGGCCGCGCAGATCCTCGGCACGAACAAGGCCATGTCCATCGTCGGCACGTCCGGCGCGGCCGTCACGTATCTGCGCAAGGCCCCGATGAAACTGGGCATGGCACTGCGGATCGGGTTCGCCGCGCTCGCCGGGTCGATGGCCGGCGCCTTCTTCGCGGCCGGGATCAGCAGCGCGGTGCTGCGCCCGGTGATCATGGTGGTGCTGCTGGCCGTGGCCGTGTTCGTGCTGCTCCGGCCGACGTTCGGCGCGCGGCCCGAGGGCGCGGAGCGGCCGGAGCTCACCAGGGCCCGGATCGTCACCGCGATCGTCGTGGTCGGCGGCGGCATCGGTTTCTACGACGGCCTGTTCGGGCCCGGCACCGGCACCTTCCTGGTCCTCGCCCTGACCGCCGTGCTCCACCTCGACCTGGTGACGGCCTCCGCCACCGCGAAGATCGTCAACGTCTGCACCAACGCGGGCGCGCTCGTCACCTTCGCCTCGCAGGGGAACGTCATCTGGCAGCTGGCCGCCGTCCTGGCCGTCTTCAACCTCGCGGGCGGCACGACCGGCGCGCGGATGGCGCTGAGCAAGGGCACGGAGTTCGTCCGCGGGGTGCTGCTCGTGGTGGTCCTCTCGCTGGTCGCCAAGCTCGCCTTCGACCAGTGGGCGTGAGCCCGCCGTACGGGACCGGCCCGCGGGCGGATCAGGCGGTACGGGAGCCGGCCGGGAGCGACGCCTCCGGCCGTACGCCGATGAGGTGCCCGAACGCGACCACGTTGCCCAGGTAGCCGCCGGACTTCTTGGAGAAGCCGCCGCCGCAGGTGATCACCCGGATCTCGGCCCGGTCCGCCTGCCCGTACACCTTGGCGTCGGGGAAGGCGTCGTTCTCGTAGACCTCGACCGCGTCGATCGTGAACACCGCCGTCCGGCCGTCCCGCCGGTCCACCTCGACCCGGTCGCCCTTCTTCAGCGCGCCGAGCGCGTAGAAGACCGCCGGCCCGTCCGCGTTGTCGACATGGCCGGCCACGATCGCGGTGCCCTTGGCGCCGGGCCGGGTGCCGTCCTCGTACCAGCCCGCCAGATTGCGGTCGGCGGCCGTCGGGACGTCGAGCGCGCCGTCCCGGCCGATCCCGAGGCCCGTCACGGGCGCGTCCACGTCGATCTCGGGGATGCGCAGCCGGACCGGATCGGACGGCGGGAGCGGGTCGGCGGCGGCGTCCGTGTGGACGCTCGGCCCGGCGGCGAACGCCTGGGCCGCCGACGGCACCGGCGGGGTGACCTGCGCCGAACCGTTGTGGATCATCCACAGGCCCAGGCAGGCGGCCGCGGCGACGCCCCAGCCCTTGCTCCGCGTACTCACCTGTCGCTCACCGGCCGCCCATCCGTCGCTCGCCTGCCGCTCGTGTCGCTCACCTCTCGCCCGCCCGTCCTCGCCGGCCGCTCACCGGCTCCTTCCGTGCCTCTCGGGGATGGCCCTGCCCCCGCCGGGCCGTCAGCGGGCGCGCGGCGGAGGCAGGACGTGGGGCGGTACGGGTCAGCCGTCCTGCGCGCCGCTCGCCCGGCGGCGCAGGAGCCACGTACCGCCGGCGGCGGCCGCGGCCAGCACCGCCACGCCCGCCGCGATCTGGGAGGTGTCCGGGCCGACGCTGCCGCCGACACCGGTCCGCACATGGCCGCTGGGGCCTTCCCGGCGTTCGACGATCAGTTCGCCGCGGGTGGACTTGCCGTTGTCGCACTCGACCCGGATCTCGTACGAGCCGGCCCGGGCGTGGTGCGGCACCGCGAACTGCCCGACCACGACCTTCTTGTGGGTGCTCGGGTTGAGATGGAAATCGCCCGCGCCGACCGAGGTCGCGTCGCCCTTGCCGTGGCCGTGCTCGCCGCAGGCGGCGGTGTTCACGGTGACGGTGGTGCCGGGGTCGGCGGGGGAGGGGAAGATCTCCAGCCGCCGGTCGCCCCAGTCGCGGCCGCTCTCGCCGCCACCTTCGCGGCCTTCGTCACGACCCCCGTCGCGGCCTCCCTCGCCGCCGCCGTCGTTCGCGACGGCGGGGGGAGCGGCGAAGGTGGTGAAGGCGAGGGGCGCGGCGGTGAGGGTGGTGAGGGCGACGAACGTCAGCGCGGTACCGGTGAACAGTCGGGCGGGGGTGCGGCGCATGGGGGGTCCTCCGGGGCGCGCGAACGGCTTGCGGAAGCGGTCTTCCGTAGGTCCGAGACAAGGCGATGCCCGGGTTCCGCGCCTGGTGAGGAAGCGTCAGAACTGCTCCGTCCGATACGGCGTGCGGCCGCCCTCCCTGGTGTTCGCGCAGGTAGGGGGCGATTCCGGGAGGCGGGAGGCGGCCCGCTCCGAATGGGTGAGCACGGCCGCGGAGAATCCGCGCTTGACCTCGACCTTGCTTGAGGTACCACCCTCGTCGACATGGACACCGACACCACCACGCGCCCGCTCCGACTCGCCGTCATCGCCGCCAGCAACCGCGAGGGCCGCTTCGGCCACATCGTCACCGACTGGTTCGCCGGACACGCCGAGGCGCACCAGGACTTCGCCACCCGCGTCGTCGACCTCGCCGACGTCGACCTGCCCACCGCCCTCTCCCGCGACCCCGGCGCCGCCGTCAGGGCCGAATTGGCCAAGGTCGGCCCGGTGCTGGCCGAGGCCGACGCCTTCGTCGTCGTCACCCCCGAGTACAACCACTCCTTCCCCGCCTCCCTGAAGGCCCTGATCGACTGGCACTTCACCGAGTGGCAGGCCAAGCCCGTCGCCTTCGTCTCCTACGGCGGCATCTCCGGCGGCCTGCGCGCCGTCGAGCAGCTGCGCCAGGTCTTCGCCGAGATGCACACCGCCACCATCCGCGAGACCGTCTCCTTCGCCGGAGTGCACGGCAGCTTCACCGAGGACGGCACGCTCAAGGACCCGGAGATCCCGGACGCCGCCGCCACCCGCCTGCTCGACCAGCTCGCCTGGTGGGCCCACGCCCTCAGGGAGGCCAAGGCCGTCCGCCCGTACGCGGGGTGAGGACGCGGCGGTACGGGGGGGCGGACGCCGGTGGTACGGGGTGGAGCGCACCCGCCCCGCCGCCCGCCGCGCCCCGGCCCCTACCGTGGCGGCGTGAACGAGAACGCGAACGCGAACGCGAACGAGAACGCGAGCGGCGCGCACCGGCCCGGGACCGAGCGGCCCTTCTTCGTGTACGGCACGCTGCGTCCCGGCGGGCGGCACCACGACCGGCTCCTGCGCGGCCGGACCGCCGCCGAGGAGGACGCCCTTCTGCCCGACGCGGTGCTGCACGACGGCCCCGGCTACCCGTACGCCGTCGCCGCCCCGGGCGCCGGGCCGGTCACCGGCACCCTGCTGACGGCCGCGCCCGGCACGTACCCCGCACTCCTCGACGCCCTCGACCTGCTGGAGCTTCCCGCCGGCTACGAGCGCGCGGCCCGCGCGACCGTACGGCTCCGGGACGGGGCCCGGGTGTCCGCCTGGGTGTACCTGGCCGCGCCGGGCACGGCGCTCGGCCCGCCGATCCCGGGCGGCGACTGGTTCGGCCGCGCGGACGTGTGACCGGAAGCGGGGACGGAAGAGGGAGCGGACGCCCGACCGGTCACCGGGCCGGGTGCGGGGTGGCCGCCAGGGCCTTGGTGACGCCGTCCTCCCGGTCGCCGAGGAAGTGCGGGTCCGGCCGCAGGGCCGCCTCGGCGGCGGCCTTCCCGGCGGCGGCGATCTCCCGGGTGGTGCCGTAGTACCAGGTGGCGTCGTGCGGTTCGCCGACCCCGACGCCGTACGACTCCACGCCCGCCGCCGCGCACAGCGCGAGGGCCCGCTTGACGTGGAAGTCCTGGGTGACGAGGACGGCCCGGTCCACGCCGAAGATCTTCTTGGCGCGGACGCACGAGTCCCAGGTGTCGAAGCCCGCGTAGTCGCTGACGACCTTGTCGTCCGGCACCCCGCGCGCCGCCAGGTAGGTGCGCATCGCGCTCGGCTCGTCGTACTCGGTGCGGCTGTTGTCGCCGGTGACGAGGAGGACCTTGACCTTGCCGGAGCGGTACAGCTCGGCGGCGGCGTCGAGGCGGTGCGCGAGATACGGGGTGGGGCGGCCCTTCCACAGTCCGGCGCCGAACACGACCGCGACGTCCTCGGCGGGCACGTCGGCCGTCGTCCGCAGCCGGCCGTCGGCGGCGGTGTGCATCCAGGTGACCGGCGCGAGCGCGAGACAGGCCCCGATCATGACGGCCTGGACGGCGCGGCGGCGGCCCCGGACGGTGCGGGGGAGTCGGAGCGGTCGGGGCAGTCGGACGCCGCGCATGCGGGGGACCTCCGGAGTGGTCGTCGGATGTCGGAGCGGGGAGAGGAGCGGAAGAGCCCGGGAAGGCCGAAGAGTCGAAGAGTCGAATTGCCGAAGAGCGGAAGAGCGGAAAGTCGAACGGATGTCACACCGTTCGACGCGATACGGCCGGTTCCGGTTCGCTCGCCGGCGCGATCCGTTCCCTCCCGGCCCACCCGCCCCGAGCCGCCGCGCCCGCAACTCCCTCCGGCCGCGCGGAGGTTCCGGGAGGCCCCGTGTGGAAAATAGGAGGAGGCGAAGAGACCGGGCCCGTACCATCCGCGGGTGATCATCGAAGCCGTCCTCGCCGACGCCCTCCAGAACAACGTCCAGTGGTGCGCGACGATGTGCCGCGCGCACGGCCTGTCCGAGGCCGCCCTGGGCCCGCGCGCCTGGACCAGCCCGCGCCGCACCCCGCTCTACTACCCCGACGCGGTCACCCTCACCGCGGACGCCGAAGCGCGGGACGTCCTGGACGGCATCGACCGCACCACCCCCGGCGCCTCCGTCAAGGACAGCCTCGCCCGCCTCGACCTCGCGCCCGA
This sequence comes from Streptomyces laurentii, assembly GCA_002355495.1. Classification (GTDB taxonomy): domain Bacteria; phylum Actinomycetota; class Actinomycetes; order Streptomycetales; family Streptomycetaceae; genus Streptomyces; species Streptomyces laurentii. Next base: position 2,202,966 of record AP017424.1, on the reverse strand, counting down.
GGGCTTCCGGCTGCTCTTCGAGGCCCAGTGGATCCACCGCCCCGCCGGCCTGCCGGGCAGCGCCGCGGACGCCGGCGCCGCCGCGTACCGGCCCGTCCGCACCCCCGGCGAACTCGCCGCCTGGGCGCTGGCCTGGAGCGGCGGCGACGCCGACGAGGCCGCCCTCTTCCGGCCGGAGCTCCTCGACGACCCCGCCACCACGATCGTCGCGGGCCACGCCCCCGACGGCCGGATCCTCGGCGGCGCCGTCCTCACCGCGAGCCCACGCGTCACCGGCGTCTCCAACCTCTTCACCGCCGACGGCGTCCCGGCCTCCGCCGCCTGGTCCGGCGTCCTCGCGGTCGCCGACCCCGCGCTTCCGCTCGTCGGGTACGAGTCGGGCGACGACCTCGACGCGGCGCTGGCGGCGGGCTTCGAGGCGATCGGCCCGCTGCGGGTCTGGCTCGACGCCTGAGCCACAAAGGCCCCGCCACAGCGGCCCAGCCATAAAGGCCCCGCCACAAGGCCCGGCCGCAAACGCCCGGCCATGGCCCCGGATCCCGGAGGTCCTGCCCCACCCGACGCCGCCATCTGCCCCCTTCTGTCCGTCCTGCCGGTTACGGTCGGGGGCATGGCAGGCTTCCCCGAGAACCCCGACCGGACCGGCGGCACCCCCGGCATCCCGCACACCCCCGGCACTCCCGACGCCCCCGGCACCCCCGGCTACGACGCGGCCGACACCGAACGCTGGGCCGCCGAGCCCGACAAGCGGCCCGGCCGCACGGCCTTCCAGCGCGACCGCGCCCGCGTGCTGCACTCCGCCGCGCTGCGCCGGCTCGCCGGCAAGACCCAGGTCGTCACCCCCGGCTCGTACAGCCACGCCTGGGACACCAGCCCGCGCACCCGGCTCACCCACTCCCTGGAGTGCGCCCAGGTCGGCCGCGAGCTCGGCGCCGCCCTCGGCTGCGACCCCGACCTCGTCGAGGCCGCCTGTCTCGCCCACGACCTCGGCCACCCGCCCTTCGGGCACAACGGCGAACAGGCCCTCAACGACGTCGCCAAGGACTGCGGCGGCTTCGAGGGCAACGCCCAGTCGCTGCGGCTGCTCACCCGGATCGAGCCGAAACGGTTCATCGCCGACCCCGCCACCGGCGCCCCGCTCAGCGTCGGCCTCAACCTCACCCGCGCCGCCCTCGACGCCGCCACCAAGTACCCCTGGCCCCGCGGCGGCCACCCCACCGACCCCGGCTCGCCCAAGTTCGGCGTGTACGAGGACGACCTGCCCGTCTTCACCTGGGCCCGGCAGGACGCCCCCGCCGACCGCACCTGCTTCGAGGCCCAGGTCATGGACTGGTCCGACGACGTCGCCTACTCCGTCCACGACTTCGAGGACGGCCTGCACGCCGGGCACATCGACCCCAACCTGCTCCTCGCCGAACCCGAGCGCGCCGACATCTGGGCCGTCGCCCGCGGCCGCTACGTCCCCGAGGACACCGACCCCGCCGAACTCGCCGCCGCCCTCGACCGGCTCATGGACGAGGACTGGTGGCCGCACGGCTACGACGGCTCGGCCGTCGCCCAGGCCCGCCTCAAGGACGCCACCAGCCAGCTCATCGGCCGTTTCTGCCTCGCCGCCGAGACCGCCACCCGGCACGCCTACGGCTCCGGCCGCCTCACCCGCTACGGCGCCACCCTCGTCGTCCCCCGCGCGGCCCGCCTGGAGTGCGCCGTCCTCAAGGCCATCGCCGACCGGTACGTGATGCAGCGCGCCGAACAGGAGGCGCTCCGCGCCGACCAGCGCGTCGTCGTCACCGAACTGGCCGAGGCGCTCACCGCCCGCGCCCCCGAGGGGCTCGACCCGCAGTTCCGCGCCCTGTTCGCCGCCGCCCCCGACGACCGCTCCCGCAAGCGGGTGATCGTCGATCAGATCGCCTCCCTCACCGACGCGTCGGCCCGCGCCCTGCACGCCCGCCTGCGCGCACCGCACCACCGCTGACCCGCCCACCGCTGACCCGTCCACCGGCCTCCGCGTCCGCGCGGATGACCAAGGTCCCCTTTCGGGGGCCGGTTCCGGGGCCGTTCGCCCCCTTCCCACCCCATGGCCGGTGCGGGACCCTGCGCAAGCACGTCCCGAGGCGGTACGGTCCGGGCCGGGTCCAGGGGCGTAGCGTAGGGAACCGGTCGCAACGAGGAGGAATCAACGTGGTCGACGCAGATCAGACCTTTGTCATCGTCGGCGGGGGCCTGGCCGGCGCCAAGGCGGCGGAGACCCTGCGCTCCGAAGGATTCAACGGGCGGGTCATCCTCGTCTGCGACGAACACGAACGCCCCTACGAGCGTCCACCGCTCTCCAAGGGCTTCCTCCTCGGCAAGGCCGACCGCGACTCCGTCTTCGTCCACGAACCCTCCTGGTACGCGAGCAACGACGTCGAACTCCACCTCGGCCAGACCGTCACCGCCATCGACCGCGACGCCCACACCGTCCGGCTCGGCGACGGCACCGTGATCCGCTACGACAAGCTGCTCCTCGCCACCGGCGCCGAGCCGCGCCGCCTCGACATCCCCGGCACCGGTCTGGCCGGCGTGCACCACCTGCGCCGCCTCGCCCACTGCGAGCGGCTGCGCGACGAGCTGAAGGCGCTCGGCCGTGACAACGGCCACCTGGTCATCGCGGGCGCCGGCTGGATCGGCCTGGAGGTCGCCGCCGCGGCCCGTACGTACGGCGCCGAGGTCACCATCGTCGAGGCGGACCCGACCCCGCTGCACCGGGTCCTCGGCCCCGAGCTGGGCCAGGTCTTCGCCGACCTGCACGCCGCGCACGGCGTCCGCTTCCACTTCGGCGCCCGGCTCACCGAGATCACCGGCCAGGACGGCATGGTCCTCGCCGCCCGTACCGACGACGGCGAGGAGCACCCCGCGCACGCCGTCCTCGTCGCCATCGGCGCCGCCCCGCGCACCACCCTCGCCGAGAACGCCGGCCTCGCCCTCGTCGACCGCGCCGACGGCGGCGGTGTCGCCGTCGACGAGACGCTGCGCACCTCCGACCCGGACGTCTTCGCCGCCGGCGACGTCGCCGCCGCGCACCACCCCGCGCTGCACACCCGGCTGCGGGTCGAGCACTGGGCCAACGCCCTCAACGGCGGCCCGGCCGCCGCCCGCGCGATGCTCGGCCAGAGCGTCTCGTACGACCGCGTCCCCTACTTCTTCTCCGATCAGTACGACCTCGGCATGGAGTACTCGGGCTGGGCCCCGCCCGGCTCGTACGACCAGATCGTGACGCGCGGGGACGTCGGAAAGCGCGAGTTCGTCGCCTTCTGGCTGAAGGACGGCCGGGTCCTCGCGGGCATGAACGTGAATGTGTGGGACGTCACAGAACCCATCCAGAAGCTCATCCGCTCCCGTGCCCAGGTGGACCCCGAGCGGCTCGCGGACCCCTCCGTGCCCCTGGAGACCCTCGCCGCGTAGCCGGTGCAGCCCGGGCGCCTTCCCGCTCCCCGTAGAATCTATGCGTGGCAGGCAGGATCAACGATGAGGACGTGAAGGCGGTACGGGACGCCGTCCCGATCGACGCCGTCGTATCCGAGTACCTCCAGCTCCGCAACGCCGGCGGCGGGAACCTCAAGGGGCTGTGCCCCTTCCACGACGAGAAGTCGCCCTCCTTCCAGGTCAGCCCGAGCAAGGGACTCTTCCACTGCTTCGGCTGCCAGGAAGGCGGCGACACGATCGCCTTCGTGATGAAGATCGACCATCTCACCTTCTCCGAGACGGTCGAGCGCCTCGCCGCCCGGGCGGGCATCACGCTGCGGTACGAGGAGGGCGGCTACAACCCCGGCCACCAGCGCGGCGAACGCACCCGCCTGGTCGAGGCCCACAAGGTCGCCGCCCAGTACTACGCGGACCAACTCGGCTCCGCCGAGGCCGAGATCGGCCGGAAGTTCCTCGCCGAGCGCGGCTTCGACCAGGCCGCCGCCGAGCACTTCGGCGTCGGCTACTCCCCGGCCGGCTGGGACCACCTCACCCGCTTCCTGCGCGGCAAGGGCTTCACCGACCGCGAGCTGATCGTCTCCGGCCTCTCCCAGGACGGCCGCCGCGGCCCCATCGACCGCTTCCGCGGCCGCCTCATGTGGCCGATCAAGGACGTCGGCGGCGACGTCGTCGGCTTCGGCGCGCGCCGGCTGCGCGAGGACGACAACGGGCCCAAGTACCTCAACACCCCCGAGACGCCGATCTACAAGAAGTCCCAGGTCCTCTACGGCATCGACCTGGCCAAGAAGGACATCGCCAAGGTCAGCCGGGCCGTCGTCGTCGAGGGCTACACCGACGTCATGGCCTGCCACCTGGCCGGCGTGCCCACCGCCATCGCCACCTGCGGCACGTCCTTCGGCGGCGACCACATCAAGATCCTGCGCCGGCTCCTCATGGACAACGGCACCGCCCGCGTCATCTTCACCTTCGACGGTGACGCCGCCGGCCAGAAGGCCGCCCTGCGCGCCTTCGAGGACGACCAGAAGTTCGCCGCCGAGACGTACATCGCCATCGCGCCCGACGGCATGGACCCCTGCGAACTGCGCCTGGCCAAGGGCGACGAGGCCGTCGCCGACCTGGTCGAACCGCGCGTCCCGCTGTTCGAGTTCGCGCTGCGCCAGATCACCGGCCGCTACGACCTGGAGATCCCCTCCGGCCGCGCCGCCGCGCTCGACGAGGCCGCGCCCATCGTCGCCCGGATCAAGAACATCGCCTCGCAGCACGAGGTCGCCGTCCAGCTCGCGGGCATGCTCGGCATCCTCGACACCCAGTTCGTGGTGCGCCGCGTCGCCCAGATCGCCCGCTGGCAGCGCCAGGGCGGCCAGGGCGGCCAGGGCGGTCCGGAGCAGCAGCGGGGCGGCGACCGGGGCCGGCAGCGGCGGATGTACGACATCCCGGCGCCCGTCGCCCCCGCCGGGCCCGCGCTCAACCTGCGCAGCCCCGCCCACCGCACCGAGCGCGAGCTGCTCAAGCTCGCCCTCCAGTACCCGGAGCTGGTCTCGCCGGCCTTCGACGCGTACGGGATCGACGAGTTCACCGCCGCGCCCTACGCCGCCGTCCGCCAGTGCGTCCAGGACGCGGGCGGCGCCACCGACGCGCCCTCCGACTACCTCGACGCCGTGCGCGAGGCCGCGCCCGACGACACGGTGCGCTCGCTCGTCACCGAGCTGGCCGTCGAGACGATCTTCGCCAAGGCCGTCGACGAGGCGTACGCGGGCGACCAGCTGGTGACCGTACGGCTCCGGGCCGTCGACCGGCGGATCCGCGACGTCCAGAGCACCCTGGCCCGGCTCGGGCCGCACGGCGACCCGGGGCAGGTCTCCGCCGTACAGAACGAGCTGTGGGTGCTCACCCAGTACGGACAGTCGCTGCGCACGCACGGCGCCGCCGCGCTCTGACGTCCGCTTCAGCCGGCCCGGCGCGCGGTCCGGCGTGCGGCGCGGTGGCCCGGCGTACGGTCGGTCACATTCCGGACTCAAAAAGTCACCGCACGCCCCTCGTGGCGGCGACGCGCCGTACCCCACACTGGGTGACGGTGCCGCCCCGCTGCCCGTACGCACGCCCGTCCCCCTCCCGCACCGGCAGCGATCACCCGCCCTGGAGGTCGCCCCGTGCAGACCCGGACCGTCACCGCGTCCCAGGAATCAGCTCCGTACGTCCCGGCCCCCCGCCCGGCTCCCCGCGCTCCCCGGGTGTCCGCGGGCGGCGGTGGCGGCGGCTCGTCGGCCGATCTGTTCCGCCTCTACCTGCGCGAGATAGGCCGGGTCCCGCTGCTCAGCGCGGAGGAGGAGGTCGAGCTGGCCCGCCGGATCGAGGCCGGGCTGTTCGCCGAGGAGAAGCTGGCCCGCGGCCCCGGCCTGGACGGCCGCCTCGCGCACGACCTCGACCGTCTCGTGGTCCTCGGCCGGATCGCCAAGCGCCGGCTGATCGAGGCCAATCTGCGGCTCGTCGTCTCCGTCGCGAAGCGGTACGTCGGCCGCGGTCTGACCATGCTCGACCTGGTCCAGGAGGGGAACCTGGGCCTCATCCGGGCGGTCGAGAAGTTCGACTACGCGCGCGGCTACAAGTTCTCGACGTACGCCACCTGGTGGATCCGGCAGGCGATGTCCCGGGCGCTGGCCGACCAGGCCCGCACGATCCGGGTCCCCGTGCACGTGGTCGAGCTGATCAACCGGGTCGTCCGGGTCCAGCGCAGCATCCTCCAGGAGTACGGCCACGAGCCCACCGCCGAGGAGGTCGCCGCCCGCCTGGACCTGCCGCCCGAGCGGATCGGCGAGGTGCTGCGGCTCGCCCAGGAGCCGGTGTCGCTGCACGCGCCGGTGGGCGAGGAGGACGACGTCGCGCTCGGCGACCTCATCGAGGACGGGGACGCGGCGTCGCCCGTCGAGTCGGCGGCCTTCCTGCTGCTGCGCGAGCATCTGGAAGCGGTGCTCTCCACCCTCGGCGAGCGCGAACGCCAGGTCGTCGCGCTGCGCTACGGCCTCGACGACGGACGGCCCCGCACCCTGGAGGAGATCGGACGACTGTTCGGGGTGACCCGCGAGCGTATCCGCCAGATCGAGTCCAAGACGCTGGGCAAGCTGCGCTCCCACGCCTATGCCGACCAGCTGCGGGGATACCTCGACTGACGTTCCGGCGCCGCAGGACACGCCTGACGCACCGTCGCTCATAGGAGGGAACTTCACGCCCGTTAATACTATTTTGAGATAATTAGTGACGGTCGGTGCGCATAGACGTCTCATGACGAGAAGAGACTGCGGGCCCCCTCGGCTTCGTGCCCGAGTGGCCCGCTTCGTATCGACGGCGGCCACGCTCGGCCTGCTGACCACGGGTCTGGCGGCCGGCTTCGCCCAGGCCGACACCCCTGACCCGAAGACCCAGCCGAAGGCGACCGCGAAGGCGACGACGCCCGCCGCGAAGCCCGCACCGGCCGCGAAGCCCGCACCGGCGGTCCCGACGCCCGCCGTGCCGGCGCCCCGCGCGGGCACCCCGCTGCTCACCGAGACCTTCACCGGCGCCACCGCCGACGACCGCTTCACCGCCGTCGGCTCCGCCTGTCTGAGCGGCGCGCCCTCGGCGGCGGCGCAGTCCGGCAGCCATCCGCTCACCGGCTGCCCGTCCACCGAGATCGGCCCGATGCCGCCGCTCGACGCGGCCCCGCACGGCTACCTCCGGCTCACCGACGCCGGGAACGACGAGAGCGGCGCCGTCCTCTTCGACCAGGCCCTGCCGGCCGGCAACGGTCTGGACGTCACCTTCGACCAGTGGCAGTACGGCAGCACCACGCCGAACACCCCGGCCGACGGCATCTCCTTCTTCCTGGTGAACGGCGACACCGCGCTCGCCCACCCCGGAGCCTTCGGCGGCAGCCTCGGCTACGCGCAGAAGCTCCCCGACGACAACCCGGGCCTGGAGATGCTGCCCGGAGTCGACCGCGGCTACCTCGGCGTCGGCCTCGACGTCCTCGGCAACTACTTCGGTGACTGGGAGCACCGCGGCAACGGCTGCGCGACCCGCTCGCCGGCGGGCACCGGCATCCGGGTGCCCGCGCCCGGGGCCAACATGGTCACCGTTCGCGGCCCCGGTGACGGCACCGAGGGCTACTGCTTCCTGACCGCGACGACCAGCAACTTCACCACCACCCCGCCCTGGCCGTCCACCCTCCCCGGCCGGCTCCAGGGCCCGCTCACCGTGATGCCTCCCGGGGTGACCCCGCAGCAGGCGGAGACCCTCCTGGAGCCGTCCCGCCGCCGGGTGCACGTCCACCTGACCCCGGCCCCGGCCCCGGTCCTGACCATCGACGTGGACTTCAACGACGGCACCGGCTTCCACCAGGTGCTGTCGACACCGGCCCCGATGCCGGTCCCCTCCACCTACAAGTTCGGCTTCGCGGGCTCGACCGGCCTGTGGACCGACGTCCACCTGATCCGCAACGTCGTCGTCACCACCGACCAGCCGCTGCCCGAACTCAACCTGGTCAAGCAGGTCCACGAGCCGCGGCCCGGCGAGCTGACGGTCGGCACCCCGGTCGACTACGACTTCGTCGTCACCAACTCCGGCAACACGCCGATCAACGACCTCGCCGTGGCCGACCCGACGGTGAATCCGGTCACCTGCCCGGTCAGCGTGCTCCAACCTGGGGAGACCGCCACCTGTACGGGCACCTATGTGATCACCGCGGCGGATGTCGCGGCCGGCCATGTCACCAACACGGCGCGGGCCACCGGCACCTCCGACGGTGATCCGGTCACCTCACCGGACTCCACGGTCACGGTGCCGATCGACGCCCCGCCCGGCATCGTCATCGAGAAGCAGGTCCAGGGCACCGGCCCGTTCAACGTCGGCGACACCGTGACGTACGAATACATCGTCACCAACACCGGCGGCACGGACATCACCAATCTCTCCATCGTGGACGACAAGGTCACCGGCATCACCTGCGCCGCGACCGCACTGGCCCCGGCCGGACAGCCCGGTGACAGCACCACCTGTACCGGTACGTACGTGGTGACGGCGGCCGACGGCGTCGCCGGTCAGGTCACCAACCACGCCCACGCCGCCGGCACCTCGAACGGGACCCCGATCGAGTCGCCGCCGACCGACGCGACGATCGACGTCGTCGGCACGTCCTCGCTCGGCCTCTCCAAGACGGCGAGCACGGCGGGCCCGGTCCACATCGGGGACACGATCACCTACAGCTACGAGGTGACCAACACCGGGCAGACGAACCTGACCGAACTGGCCGTCTTCGACGACCACGTGAACCCCGTCAACTGCCCGGTGACGACACTGGCGCCGGGCGCGAGCACCACCTGTACGGGCACGTACACGGTGACCGAGGCCGACGGGGCGCTCGGGCACGTCCACAACCGCGCCCAGGCCACGGGCACCAACCCGCAGGGCGGGGCCGTCCTGAGCCCGGACGACGAGGTCACCGTGCCCGTCATCGGCGCCTCGGGCCTGGCGATCGAGAAGACGGCGAACACGCCCGGTCCGGTCCAGGTCGGCCAGACCGTCACCTACACCTACACCGTGACCAACACCGGCCAGACGGCACTGACCAACGTCGCCGTCCAGGACGACCGGGTCGCCCCCGTCACCTGCCAGGCGACCTCGCTGGCGGCGGGCGCGAGCACCACGTGCACGGGCACGTACACGGTGACCGAGGCCGACGCCGTCGCGGGCACCCTGCACAACATCGCCCAGGCCACCGGCACCGACCCGGAGGGCCACCCGGTGGACAGCCCGCCGGGCGAGGTGACCCTGGACGTGGTCGCGGTCTCGTCGATGACCATCGACAAGACGACCGCCGCCACCGGCCCGGTGAACGTCGGTGACACCGTCACCTACGCCTACACCGTGACCAACACGGGCAACGTGACCCTGCACAACGTCACCGTGGTCGACGACCACGTCACCACCGTCAACTGCGACCGGACCACCCTCGCCCCCCAGGAGAGCGCCACCTGTACGGGCACATACGTGGTGACGGCCGCCGACGGCGCCGCCGGAAGCGTCACCAACACGGCCCACGCGACCGGGATCAACCCCGGCGGCGAGACCGTGACGAGCCCCGACGACGCGGTCACCGTGCCCGTCATCGGCGCCTCGTCGCTGACGGTCGAGAAGTCGGCGAGCCCGGCGGGTCCGGTGAACGTGGGTGACACCATCACGTACACCTACACGGTCCGGAACACCGGTCAGACGACGCTGAACAACGTCACCGTCGTGGACGACAAGGTCACCGGCATCACCTGCCAGGCGACCACGCTGGCGGCGGGCGCGAGCACCACGTGCAGCGGAACGTACGTGGTGACGGCCGCCGACGGCACAGCCGGAAGCGTCACCAACCGGGCGCACGCCACGGGCACCAACCCGGGCGGCGACACGGTGACGAGCCCCGACGACGAGGTCACCGTGCCGGTGAACCCGCAGCGCGCGGAGCTGACCGTGACCAAGAAGGCCGACACGGCCGGCCCGGTCCACGTCGGTGACCAGGTCACCTACACCTACACGGTGACCAACAACGGCGACACGGAACTGACCGACGTCGCCGTCGTGGACGACAAGGTCACCGACATCACCTGTGAGGCGACCACCCTGGCGCCCGGCGAGCACACCACGTGCACGGGCACCTATGTGGTGACCGAGGCGGACGCGGTCGCCGGCCACGTCACCAACCACGCCCACGCCACCGCCACCGACCCCCGGGGCAACCCGGTCGAGAGCCCGTCCGTCCAGCACACCATTCCGGCCGCCTGCCCGCCCAAGGGCTACGGCGACGGCTACGGCAAGGGCGGCGGCATGGAGATGTGCCCGGACCACGGTCACGGCCACGACTACGGCGACGGCTACGGCAAGAAGGGCGACCGGAAGGCCGACCGGAAGGCCGAGAAGGGGAAGGTGAGCTGACGGCGGGTCCCGACCCGGGACCGGCCCCCACGTGACACACGGAGCGGGACCGGATCGAGCCGCCACACGGCCGATCCGGTCCCGCTCTTTCGTTCACCCCCGCCGGGGTCAGTCCACCTCGGCGACCGCCTGCGCGAACTGCGCCGCGTACAGCCGGGCATATGCCCCACCGGACGTCAGCAGCTCCTCGTGCGTGCCCTGCTCGACGATCGAGCCGTTCTCCATCACCAGGATCACGTCGGCGTCCCGGATCGTGGAGAGCCGGTGCGCGATCACGAACGACGTCCGGCCGTGCGCGAGCCGCGCCATCGCCTTCTGGATCAGCACCTCGGTACGGGTGTCCACCGAGCTGGTCGCCTCGTCGAGGACCAGGATCACCGGGTCGGACAGGAACGCCCGCGCGATGGTGATGAGCTGCTTCTCACCGGCGCTGACGCCGGTGCCCTCGTCGTCGATGACCGTGTCGTAGCCCTCGGGCAGGGTGCGGATGAAGCGGTCCGCGTGGGCCGCCTTCGCCGCCTCCTCGATCTCCGCCCGGCTCACCTCGCGCGTCGCGCCGTACGCGATGTTCTCGGCGATCGTGCCGCCGAACAGCCAGGTGTCCTGGAGCACCATGCCGATGCCCGCGCGCAGGTCCTCGCGCCGCATCTTCGCCACGTCCACCCCGTCCAGGGTGATCCGGCCGCCCGTGACCTCGTAGAACCGCATGAGCAGGTTCACGAGCGTCGTCTTGCCGGCGCCGGTCGGGCCGACGATCGCGACCGTCTGCCCCGGCTCCACCGTCAGCGACAGGTCCTCGATGAGCGGCTTGTCGGCCTCGTAACGGAAGGAGACCCCCTCCAGGGCCACCTTGCCCTTGAGGTCCACCGGCCGCTCGCTCGCCGGCGCGTCCGGCTCCTGCTCCTCGGCGTCGAGCAGCTCGAAGATCCGCTCGGCCGAGGCCACGCCCGACTGCACCAGGTTCGCCATCGACGCGACCTGCGTCAGCGGCATCGAGAACTGCCGCGAGTACTGGATGAACGCCTGCACGTCACCGATGGACAGGCTGCCGCTCGCGACCCGCAGACCGCCGACCACCGCCACGAGGACGTAGTTCAGGTTCGACACGAACATCATGACCGGCTGCATCACGCCGCTGTTGAACTGGGCCTTGAACCCGGCCTCGTACAGCGCCTCGTTCTGCTCGCGGAAGTCCTTCGCGGACTCCTCCTGCCGGCCGAAGACCTTCACCAGCGTGTGGCCGGTGTACATCTCCTCGATGTGCGCGTTGAGCGCGCCCGTCGTCTTCCACTGCGCCACGAAATGCGGCTGCGACCGCTTGCCGATCTTCGCCGCCACGATCACCGACAGCGGCACCGTGATCAGCGCCACCAGGGCGAGCAGCCACGAGATCCAGAACATCATCACCAGCACGCCGATGATGGTGAGCAGCGAGTTGATCAGCTGGCCCATCGACTGCTGGAGGGTCTGCGAGATGTTGTCGATGTCGTTGGTCGCCCGCGACAGCACCTCGCCGCGCTTGGCCTTGTCGAAGTACGACAGCGGCAGCCGCGCCAGCTTCGCCTGGACGTCCTCGCGCATCCGGTAGACCGTGCGGTTGATCACCTTGATCGACATCCGGGTGGAGACCAGCATCAGCAGGCCCGCCAGGACGTACACGAGCAGGGCGACGCCCAGGATTTCGCCGACCGCGCCGAAGTCGATGCCCTTGCCGGGCGTGAAGGACACCCCGGACAGCATGTCCGCCATCCCCGAGTCGCCCTTGGCGCGCAGCCCCGCGAGGGCCTGCTCCTTCGTGGCGCCCGCGGGCATCTGCCGCCCGACGACGCCCGCGAAGACGAGGTCGGTGGCCTTGCCGAGGACCTTCGGGCCGACCACGGAGGCCGCCACCGACAGGACACCGGCGATCACCATCACCCACAGCGTGCGGCGCTCCGGCGCCAGCTGCTTCAGCAGCCGCTTGCCGGACCCCTTGAAGTCCATCGACCTCGAGTCCGGGCCGCCGCCGGCCATCATTCGTCCGCCAGGACCGGCCATCAGGCTGCCTCCGCCTCGGTCAGCTGGGAGAGCACGATCTCCCGGTACGTCGCGTTGTCCGCCATCAGCTCGTGGTGCCGTCCGGTGCCGACGACCCGGCCCTCGTCGAGCACCAGGATCCGGTCGGCGTCCCGGATGGTCGCCACCCGCTGGGCGACGATGACCACCGTCGAGTCGGCCGTCTCCTCGGACAGCGCGGCGCGCAGCAGCGCGTCCGTCTCGTAGTCGAGAGCCGAGAAGGAGTCGTCGAAGAGATAGATCTCCGGCTTCTGCACGAGCGTGCGGGCGATCGCCAGCCGCTGCCGCTGACCGCCGGAGAGGTTCGTGCCGCCCTGCGCGATCGGCGCGTCCAGCCCGCCGTCCAGCTTGGACACGAAGTCCTTGGCCTGCGCCACCTCAAGGGCGTGCCACAGGTCCTCGTCGGTCGCGTCCGGATTGCCGTACCGCAGATTCGTCGCCACCGTCCCGGAGAACAGGTACGGCTTCTGCGGCACCATCCCGACCGTCCGCGCCATCAGCGCGGGTTCGAGCGACCGTACGTCCACCCCGTCGACGAGCACCTCGCCGCCCGTCACGTCGAACAGCCGCGGCACCAGGCCGAGCAGCGTCGACTTGCCGCTGCCCGTCGAACCGATGATCGCGGTCGTCTCGCCCGGCCGGGCGACCAGCTCGACGTCCCGCAGGACCGACTCCTCTGCGCCCGGGTACCGGAAGTCCGCGCTCTTGACCTCCAGATACCCGCGCCGCTTCAGCTCCCGCACCGGCTCGGCCGGCGGCACCACGCTGGACTCGGTCGCCAGGACCTCCTCGACGCGCTCGGCGCACACCTCGGCGCGCGGCACCATCATGAACATGAAGGTGGCCATCATGACGGCCATCACGATCTGCATCAGATACGCGAGGAACGCCGTCAGCGCGCCGATCTGCATCGCGCCGCTGTCGATCCGGTGCGCGCCGAACCACACGACGGCGATCGACGACACGTTCACGACCGTCATCACGGTCGGGAACATCAGCGCCATCAGCCGGCCGGTCGCCATCGACACGTCGGTCAGCTCGGTGTTCGACACGTCGAACCGGCCGCGCTCGTAGTCGTCCCTGACGAAGGCGCGGATGACCCGGTTGCCGGTGATCTGCTCGCGCAGCACCCGGTTCACCGTGTCCAGCCGCGTCTGCATGGTCCGGAACAGCGGCCGCATCTTCCGTACGATCAGCGACACCGCGATCCCGAGCACCGGCACCACCGCGACGAGCACACCCGACAGCGGCACGTCCTGGCCGAGGGCCATGATGATGCCGCCGACGCACATGATCGGCGCGGAGACCATCAGCGTGAACGCCATCAGGACCAGCATCTGGACCTGCTGCACGTCGTTCGTGGTCCGGGTGATCAGCGACGGGGCGCCGAACTGGCCGAGCTCACGGGACGAGAACGACTGCACCCGCTCGAACACCGCCGCCCGGACGTCCCGCCCGAGCGCGGACGCGGTGCGCGCGCCGTAGAACACGGCCCCGATGTTGCACAGCACCTGGAACACGGACACGCCGATCATCAGCCCGCCGAAGCGCAGGATGTAGCCGGTGTCCCCGCGCACGACACCCTGGTCGATGATGTCGGCGTTCAGGGTCGGGAGGTAGAGGCTCGCACTGGTCTGCAGCAGCTGCAGCAACACCAGGAGGCCGATGGGTTTCCGGTACGGCCGAAGGTGGGTTCGGAGAAGTCTTATGAGCACGGGTTCTACTATCGCCCGCGCCGCCGGGTCGTTACGAACGGATATCGCGCGTCGGGTAAAGCCCTGGCCAAGACATTCCGGGGAGTGGTGTGCGGGCGCCGCCCGGGCCGGGTGAGGCCGGACGGGGCCCGGTGAGGACCCCGATGACTGTCCGGGCCGCGGGAGCGGGGCGGGGCCGTCAGATGGCGAAGGCCCCGGGGTGGATCTGCTCCCGGGTGGCCGTGTACTGCTGCCGTACGGCCTGACCGACGGCCAGTTCCTCGCCCGCCTCGAAGACCTGCGCGGCGGCGCCCTGCCAGGCCGGGGGAGCGGCCGGTGAGAGCGTCCCCTGGGACACCCCGAGCGCCCAGGCGGCCTGGCGCGCGGCGCCGAGCGCCGCGTACTCGGCCGGCTGCGGGACGACGACCTGCGCGCCGAACAGCGCCGGCGCCAGCGCCTGCACCGCGGGCAGCCAGGCCGTCGCGCCGAGCAGGAACACCCGCCGTACCTCCACACCCCGCCCGCGCAGCACGTCCATCGCGTCGGCGAGCGAGCAGAGCATGCCCTCGAAGGCGGCCCGGGCCAGGTGCTCGGGCTTCATCGACTCGCGGCGCAGACCGCTGAGGGTGCCGGCGGTGTGCGGCAGATGCGGGGTCCGCTCGCCCTCCAGGTAGGGCAGCAGGACGAGACCGGAGGAGCCGGGCGTCGAGGCGAGCGCGAGCGCGGACAGCTCCTCCAGGGAGTCCACGCCCAGCATCTCGGCGGTGCCGCGCAGCGCCCGTACGGCGTTGGAGGTGTGCACGACCGGCAGGTGCATGCCGGCGGCGTCGGCGTAGCCGGTGATCATGCCGTGCGGGTCGGCGAGGGCCTCGTGGTGGACGGCCATGACCGAGCCGCTGGCGCCGAGGGAGACCACCGCGTCGCCGGTGCCGAGACCGAGGCCGAGCGCGGCGGCCATCGTCTCGCCGGTGCCGGCGGAGATCAGCAGACCCTCGGGGGTGGTGCCGGCGGCCTCGCCGGGGCCGAGTACCTCGGGCAGCATGGCCTGGTGGCCGAGGGCGAGTTCGACGAGGTCGGGGCGGTAGGAACCGGTGCGGGCCGACCAGTAGCCGGTCGCGGAGGCGGCGCCGCGGTCGGTGGTGCGGCGCGCGGGGCGGCCGAGCAGCTGCCAGACCAGCCAGTCGTGCGGCTGGAGGACCATCCCGACGCGCTGGGCGTGCTCGGGCTCGGTACGGGCGAGCCAGCGCAGCTTGGCGACGGGCATCTGGGCCTGCGGCACGGCGCCGACCGCGTCGGCCCACGCCTGCCGCCCGCCGAACGCCTCGACGAGATCGGCCGCGGCGACCTGCGCCCGCTTGTCGTTGCCGGCCAGCGCGGGGCGGACCGGATTGCCCTGCGGGTCGAGCGGGACGAGCGCGTTCGCCTGCGCGGAGACCCCGATCGCCTGCACCCCTTCGAGCAGCCCGCCGCCGGCGGCCTCCCCGAGGGACAGCAGCCAGGCCTGTGGATCGACGTCCTTGGCCTTGGGTTCGAGCGCGTGCGGGGCATGGCCCTGCCGCAGCACGGCACCCGTGTCCGCGTCACAGACGACGATGCGAGTGGAGTCGGAAGAGCTGTCCAGACCGGCGACTATCCCCATGACGACAGATTCTGCCGTACGCCGGGACATGGATACGCCGGGATACCCCGCTTTACGCCGCGATACGAGGCGAGGTGAGGTACGCCGCCACCGCTGCCCGCGCGGAGAGGGGCCGGGGCGGGGCTGGGCCGGGGGTCAGGTGTTGCTGGCGCCCCAGTCGTCGTCGTACGCCCCCTGGGCCCCGTACTGGTCGTCCGGCCCGCGCAGGGCCGTGAGCCGCCGCGCCTGCTCGCCGACGGCCCGCGCGGCCTTCCCGGCCGCCTGCTTGCCGGACTGGGCCGCGGACTCGGCCACGTTCCGCACGGCGGGGTTCTGCGCGACGCGCCGGGCGGACTTCTTCATCCGCTCGTACTGCTCCCGTCCCGCCCGCGTCCCGACGACGAAACCGAGGGCCAGACCGGCGACGAAGATCAGCTTGTACCGCACCTGTGATCCTTCCCTGGAGCGTCCTGGGGATACCGATTGGCGGAGCACCCCCCTGCTTGCGCTAATGTATGTGTCGCAGCGAGCGAGCGCCGCCCGGGAAGGCCCGGAGTGGCTCCGTTCGAAGCAACGCAGCAATCCCCTGTAGCTCAATTGGCAGAGCAGCCGGCTGTTAACCGGCAGGTTACTGGTTCGAGTCCAGTCGGGGGAGCGCGATCCCCTGTAGCTCAATTGGCAGAGCATTCGGCTGTTAACCGGAGGGTTGCTGGTTCGAGTCCAGCCGGGGGAGCGAGTGAGAGAGGACCCTTCGGGGTCCTTTTTCCGTTCCGGGGGAACCGCCCGCCGCCGCCGGGTGTCCTCAGGAGCGGGCATGGCCGACCATCCGGAGCAGGAGATCGTATGAGCGGCTATGCTGCGGCAGACGGCGCGCACACTTGTACGCGCCGTGATGATCGGGGCGGTAGCTCAGCCGGTTAGAGCAGCGGACTCATAATCCGTCGGCCGTGGGTTCGAGTCCCACCCGCCCCACAAGGAAAAATCGTTCTGACCAGGCACTTCACGGGTCAGACGTGAGCGCGAAGGGTCTTGGCGGCCCGTCCTAGTCAGGAAATCACACCTGATTGGACAGAGGTTGGACGCTGGTCACGCGACGCGCTCGAATCCCTCGTTCGGCGCATCGGTGGCCTCGTCCAGCGTCACCTGCGGCCCCTTGGCAGGGTCCAGAGGCGCGTGATCAGCGGCACACTTCCCCGGATCGCGTGAGCTGCCGTTCGCGGAGGCCGGCGGCGAGCCGGGCTGCGGCCGGGGGACGACTGAGCTGGTGGTCTCGGCCTCGTTGTCCAGGAGCCGCGGGAGGACCGCCGTGTAGGTGTCGGACGTGATCTGGAACGACTTGTGGCCCAGTCGCGCCTGGACGACCTTCATCTTTGCCCCGCCGAGCAGGGCCAGTGCCGCTGACAGGTGCCGGGTGTCGT
This sequence comes from Streptomyces laurentii, assembly GCA_002355495.1. Lineage (GTDB taxonomy): Bacteria > Actinomycetota > Actinomycetes > Streptomycetales > Streptomycetaceae > Streptomyces > Streptomyces laurentii. The sequence continues at coordinate 2,185,765 of AP017424.1, read as the reverse complement.
GCAGTCGGATCGGGGGCAGCCCGGAGAGCTCGACGAGCCGGTTGAACCTCCTGCTCATCCAGTCCGGGTGGAGGGGCTTGCCGTCCTCGTGTACCCAGAAGCGGTCGCTCTCGACGTAGGCGTCACCCCATGCCTCGCGCTCCTTCGCACGCGTCGTGTCGAACTCCACCCACAGGTCAGCGGTATTGGCGTCGAGGGTGACGGAGCGGACGCTGTCCTGCTTCGGCGCCTCGTCGTACACCCGGTAGGCGACCTCGACGACCTGTGCCGAGATCCGGAAGTACTGCACCAGCGAGTACAGGCTGACCTCCGACGGGGGCAGCGCGCACATCTCCCCGCGGCGCGGCCCCCTGAAGATGAGCCCGTTCCACAGCCCGGCGAACCGGTCGGCCGCGATGGAGGCGAGGAAGTCGGCCGTCTGCTCCGGAGTCCACACCATCACCGGGGACGGCTTCTGGCCCGTCCGCTCCCACTCCTCGACGCGTTCCGGCGTCCAGACCAGCGCCGTGGGCTTCTTCACCGGCGGAAGCTCAACCATCTTGGCCCAGTTTTTGGTGTAGTCGCCGCGCTTGATGACGTCCGACATGAAGGACTTCAAGGTCGCGAGGATGCGGTGCATCGTGTTGGCGGAGGTGATTCTCCGCCGTCCCTTGCTGCCCTCGCGGAGTGCTGCGTTCGCATCCAGGTACGCGCGGCGCCTGACGCGACGCTCCTCTGTCTTCCCGGAGGCTCGGACCCACGCCGTGTGTGCCGCGTCGCGCGCCTCCGTCAGCTCGACTATGCGCGCGTGGTGCAGAAGCCTCTCGGCGTTCTCCCGCTCGATCGCCGTGAACATCGGCTCAATGTGCCGGAGCTTGAGGTCGCGCCGCTTGATGTGCCCGAGGTGAGGCCTGAGGTACAGCCGGATGTGATCCTCGTACCCGTGAGTCGTCGTGCGGGCGAGGCGCTTCTTGCGAGCGATCCACGCGTCCAGGTCCTCGGCCACGGTGGCGTCGCTCAAGATGTCGGTGCCCTTGACGGCCTCCCGGTAGAGCTCGGCCGCCTTCTTCATCGCAGCGTCTTTGGTGGCGAACCCGAATCTGCGGACACGGCGCCAGTCACCGTTCTCGCCGGCCTCCAGTTCGAAGTAGAGGCTCCACTTTCCGTGCTTCTTCTCCTTGAGCTTGGGGCAGCCGGCGCCGATGTTGCGCTGCTTCGGCGTCCCGGTGTCATCCAGGACCGGGGCGCCGTCCTTGCCGATCACCGGTTCCTTGCAGACGCAGTAGCGCGTGTAGGAGGGGTTGAACTTCTCCATGGCTCTGGGGTCCTCGCTCCTTGTCCCTCTGTGACCCCATGCTCATCACCGACGCCGCAGTACGCGCACTCTCCTCACCGAAGACGACGACAACGACCCCGCCGACCTCATCCTGTCCACCGTCGAGATCGACCTCCTCCCCGCCTTCACCCTCAAGCCCCTCTACGTGGGCCACCGCCCCTGGGACGACCTCTTCGACGAGGTCCTCAACGAGGCCAACGACGAGACCGACGACGAGCCGACGCCCGCCCCCGCCCCGGAGGTCGCCGTCGATGTGGTCGACACCTCCGAGACCTCGACCGCACCGGGCGACGACCCCACCCTCACGGCGTCTGACCCGCAGCCGTCCCCCGAGACGGACCCGGCCGACGAGCCCCAAGAACCCTGGGCCGAAGAGACCACCACTGACAGCGCCGTTGCCATCGACGCCCCCGCCCGGCCGCGAAGCGCCGCCCGCGCAACCGTGCCTCCGCAAGAATGACCCGACCGACGACCACCCCCTGACCAGACATCGACTGGTGGGCGCGGCCGGTGCCGTGCCCACCAGCACCCTGCCTTCCGGTGCCGTTGAGTCCGCTGTCCTAGGACCATCCGTGCTAGAAGACTGGCAGGATGCCAACGGCGAAGACCCTGTCACTTCCACAGGTTGCCGACGTCAGAGACGGCGTTCAGGCCGCTTCGGCCGCGACCCGTCCTGTCCGGATGGCCTCGACGAGGGCTTGGTGGTCCTTCTCGTTCTGGTCCGCGTACAGCTCGGCGAAGGTCGCCAGCGCGCGGTCGAAGACATCGCTGCCGCCCAGGTACGCGGCGATGGCGATGCGGTCTCCGGATCTGGCGTGGGCACGGGCCAGCGTGGCGCCGCACAGTCGGCCAAAATTGGCCATTCGCTTTGGTGACATCTCCTCTGTTACTGCGATGCCCTTCCAGTCCCTCAGCTGACGGACGTAGAAGTCCCGCTGTTGGCCGTCGATGCCCTCGACGCGCTCCCATCCCAGGAAGATGTCGCTAGTGGCCTGCATGAGCCGCTGGCCGGCGACGACCCGCTCGCCCTGCGTGCGAAAGCTGCTGCCGCCGACGTAAGGCGCCAGAACCGACTCGTCGGCCTCCTTGGCCTGGAGGAACAAGGGATCCCCGTCGTCCTTGCCGAGCAGCAGCAGGATCCAGCAGCGGGTGCCGACGCTGCCCACGCCGACGACCTTGCGGGCCATGTCGGCGATGCGGTAACCCTGCAGCAGGAATCGGCGGTCCGTCTGCAGAGTCTGGCCATAGTGCTCGATCAACCGGCTGAGCTCCTTCTCCAGCTTGCTGCGCTCAACGGTCGGCAGCAGATCATGGAGTGGCACCAGCAACGGCGGATCGGGAGCGATCAGGCGCTTTCCGTCGAGGACGTGCGTGAGTTTGTCGAAGACCTGCAGCGTGTCATGCGCACGGGCCCGCTGCGCGGCACGACCCCAGCGTTCACGCTGTCCCGCACCCACGATCGGGCCCTGCTGCTCAAGAATCTCGTCCGCGTCGTAGCTGGTGTACCAGACGTCGAGATTGCCCATTCCGGCGAAGCTCCGCATGCGCTCGCGGTAGGACCCTACGGCCGCCCGCACCACCGACGCCCGCTCCTTGGAGCTGAAGCCATTGGCCCGGCCCGCGATGGCGAGGCTGGCCGACAGCCGCTTGACGTCCCATTCCCACGGTCCGGGCAGTGTCTCGTCGAAGTCGTTGATGTCGAACATCAGGCGGCGTTCGGGCGAGGCCAGCAGTCGGAAGTTCAGCATGTGCGCGTCGCCGCAACACTGCACTCTGATCCCGCTGCGTGGGGTCTGCGCGAGGTCCGCAGCCATGATGGCGGCGGCCCCGCGGTAGAAGCGGAACGGTGCCTCGCTCATCCTGCCGTAGCGGATCGGTACCAGCTCCGGCACCCGCTTCGCGGACTGCTTCTCGATGATCTCCACCGGGTCCCGGCGTTTCGACGAGGGCTCGAACTCGGCGTGGCTGGAACGGGGCGCGTCCGAGCGGGCAGCCTTGCCACGCGCAACCCGTTCTTGCGAGGTGCGGTGCTGTGTCTCGTCGCCGGAAAGATGATTCGAGGTCATTGCGGACGCTCCACGAATTGGTCGCCGATGCGCAAGGAGCTGATGTTTGCGGTCAGCAAAGAACTGACGACATCGTTGCCCGGAAGGCGGCTCATACCGGCGACATCGAGGGTGGAGCCGCCGAGGTCCCGTCCGAAGCGGACCACGCCTGCCTCGTGCCCTGATGTGGTCCTCCCTTCACAACGTATCTGCGGGCAGTGTTCCCAGCGACTTGGGCCGACCAGGCCGCCGTGTTCGTCACGGATGGTGCGGGCCTCGCATCCCGGGGGCATTGTCGGCGCTGAAGGGCGGACCCTCGGATGACCGAACCGCAGGCCAAGAAGCTCGCCGAAGTAAGCGGCAGCCCGAGCTGTTTGCTGAACTCCATGGGATTGGAGGCCCTGGAGAGGGCGCCTTCGGCCTGGCGGCGCGGCGCCATGCAGTCGGCGCCCGAAGGCCAGCCTGGCGGCTCTGGGACCGATGAAGCTGTTGCCTGCGGCGACTACGCACACGGCATAGTTGATCAGGGGAACGGAGAGGGTCAGGAACTGAAGGCACCCAGCGATTGCGCACACTCGATGTCCACGCCGCGAGGGCGTGCTGATGCCACTGCTGGTGCAGGCGGCATCGCGCAGCGCGGCACGGCGTTCGGCTGGCCTGTCCACGAACGCGGTGGCAAGTGCGGCCGGTCAGCGACGCTGTCGGCACCGCTATGGTCGGGGTCCTGACGGTGGGGTTTCATGGGGTCGACGGTCCAATGCACTCTTGATCGCGTGGGCGACCATGCGAATCAAGAAGCCCAGGACAACGAGGTCCAGCACCATCTGGCCGACGGCCACGATTCGAGCGGGTGAACTCGCCGGCACGATGTCGCCGTATCCGACGGTCGTGAAGGTGGTGACGGCGAAGTACATGGCATCAAGACGGCTGAGCGGCTGGTTGAACGATGCAGCTTGGGCGTGCTCCATGACGAAGTAGGCGGTCGCAAAGAGAAGGATGAAGAGCGGGAGTGTGAAGGCGAGGGCTTGGACGGCGCGGAGGACGGGATAGTCGGCGTGGCTGATTTCGCGGAGCTGCCAGGCCACGACGACGCCTAGTCCCAGGACGCCGAGTGTCAGTCCGATCGCCGTCGCAGTACTCATGGCGTGGTCCATAGGAATCAGGAAGTAGATGGCCAGGACCACGATGATCCGCGCGAGCGTGCCCAGGACAGAGAGGAGGACCACGCGTGAGTCAGGTTTGCTGCCAGGAACATCGTCAAGCACTCGTCCACCCATGTTCGTCCTCCTGCTCTGTGGCTACGACACCGCTCGCGTGAGGCGACTCCATCCTCGGCTCGCTTCCGCAGGGCGATTCCCTCAGCCGCCGCACGCACGCACCGGCCGCATTATGCCTGCGGCAACCCGCTTCACCGGGGACCCCACACAGCCATCGTCGTGCTGGACACCCACGCAGCTATCCGGTCGCGCAACCATGCCCGTGACGGGCGGCACCTGTGGCCCGTCTGCACTCCGCGCGGCGTGTCGTTGGGCGCACGGTCGATGGGTCCGGCGTGACGCGCAGTGCCTATAGTGCCGCCCGGCGGCAGGGGCGAGATCCGGCAGCAGACGGCAGGACGCCGGGGGACCATGTAGCAACAGCAGGCGCCGAAAGAGCTGAAAGAGCGAAAGCGGTATCAGCTTCGTTCCGGCGGCGAACCGCAGACGAGGTCGTCGTTCCTGGCCTGCTCGACCACTGAACCAAGACACATGGGGGCTGCCGGCGTAAGCGGGCAATCTGTCTGGAAGTAGCTGAGCAGGGACCATGGCCCGGGCGACACGGGTTGTCCTGTCCGATCTTGTGCCTGCTCCGTCGATCAGCGGATTGCGGCCGCCCCGTGCGACCCGGCCCCGGAACAGCTGGTCAGCCGAGTTCGGTCGCGGCTTCGCGGACAGCCTTGTCGATGTCCTTGGTGCTGACGTCGAGCTGCTTGGCAACCTCCTTCTCAGCCTTCAGTCCGGCCTTCTCGACGGCCTGCGCGAGGGTGCTCTCGCCGACGATGACGAGAGCAGCCTGACCAGCGTCGATGAGCTCACCGAACTCCTTGACGTCCGCCCGGGACATGCCGCGCCACAGGTGACCGCTCACCCCGCCCGCCGCCGCGCCGACGGCAGCGGTACCGATGATCGCGGGCGGGAACAGCAGGCCGATGAGAGCACCGACGGCGGCGCCGCCCCACGCCCCGTGCCGGGTGGCCATCTCGTCCTTGTTCACGTGCACCTTGCCGCCATCGTCCTTCGTGACCACGGAGGCGTCGTAGGTGCCCACCGCACCGACCGCATGGAGGTCCTTGACGATGTCGTAGTCAGCCCTGGCCACGGCCTCACTGGGATAGGTGCCGATGTAGATGAACACTGCGTCGGGCTTCGCCATTTGTCCGTCCTGTCTGTCCTCGCCGTGTCCCGAGGATTACGGCGATCGGGGTCCGCAACCGCAACCGCAACACGAAGCCCGTAGCCAGCTAGCCAGCAAGAAAGTGCTGCAGCCCTCGGGCATGCGGTCTTCTCGAGCAGTCCCAGGATGAGCTTCGCCAGCCAGCCCGGCACCCTGGGAACGCGTGAACCACGGCGACGTGGCCCACTGCAAAGCGATCTCGATCGAGGCGACCTGCCAAGAGCTGCCCGGCAGGAGGCCCCGGATCTGCCCCGCCTGGCCCCCGCGCGACGACAGGAATCCGAGCCGCTTGGCAATGAACCCCCGTGTTCCACCACTACGTCATCCGGTGCAACCAAGATGGGCAGTATCGACGTCGGTGGGAGGCCACCGTCCGGATGAAAGTCGCCCGACACCGTACTTCAGACGTCAGGGGAGTACCCGGCTGCGGCACCGGCCTGCTGAGGTGATCACCGCCCCGTCGCACGTGGTCCGAAGTTCACTCGCGCACCGACAGCTGCCGGCCATCTCCCGCCACTGCGACACAGCACGACACAGTCGGCGGGGCGCGACACGTCGTCGCGGTGACTTTTCGCCTGCGGTCCGGCCTGCGGAACGGCTGTCACACTGCAGCCATGGCGGAAGAAGCGACGGAGCATGACCGGACCCGCCGTCAGCTTCGCACCGCTCGGATGGAGGCGTTCAGCGACGGGATCTTCACGATCGCCGGCACGCTGCTCGTCATCGAGATCGCCGTACCCCCTGGCTCGAAGAACCTGTGGCACGCGGTGGTCGAACAGTGGCCCTCCTACCTGGGCTACCTGGTCAGCTTCGCCACCATCGGGGCGATCTGGCTCGCCCACTCCGTCATCACCGAGTACCTCGACCACGCGAGCCTGTGGCTGATGCGCCTGAATCTGATCCTCATGCTGGCTGTCGCCTTTCTGCCGTTCCCGACCAAACTGCTCGCCGAATACGTCCGCGAGGGCGACTCGGAGCGCGTCGCCACCACCCTCTACGGCCTCTCCCTCCTGATGACCTCCGCCCTGCTGTACCTGTTCTGGCGGTACGCGATCCGCGCAGGGCTGGTGCGCGACGACGCGGACGAATCGGATGTACAGGTTCTGACCAGGCGCCTCACACCCGGACTCATCGGATACGGCGTTCTGATCGTCCTCGGTCTCTTCGTACCGATCGCAGCGGTCGTGGGATATCTGGCGATCGCCCTCTACTACCTCGTGCCCCTCGGCAGGGCCAGACGACAGCGCCGCATCCGCCAGGCCAGATCGAGGCACGGGGATCAGAACGCCGACGGGTGACGGTGCGGCGATACGGGTTCGCGCCCGAGTCCCCACCTGATGAGCTCGTGCTGACCCGATGGCTGCTCAGGCTGGCAGAGGCCCGGATCGTGGAGCTCCGCCAACTCGGACTGCTGGCCTTCCTCCGGCGGGAGAAGTGGCTGTTCGAGACGCCCACGCGACCCCCGACCTGGCCGCCGCGCTCGCTGTGGCCGACTAGGAGAGCGTGGTGATCGACACCTCGGCGGCGGCGGGTGAGCTCCTGCCCTCGCCAACGCCCAGACCACACTGGAGCGACTACGCGCCGCCGAGCTGCGGACTCATGCCCAGGGGCTCGCCAGCACGGCCCGCCCCGTCGGGAACGGGAAGCTCGTCGTCCAGAAGGTCACAGACGCCACCCCGGACGAACTCCGGCAGCTGACCTCCCAGACCCTCGACCACCTCACCCCCGGACCCGCGGTTGTGGTCCTCGCTCACGAGCACGCCGGAAAGGCCGTCCTCGTCGCGGCCATCACGCCCGACCTGCTCGACCGAGGCCCCGCCGCGAGGCTCATCGCCCGGGCCGCGAAGACGGTCGGCGGCGGAGGCGGCGGCACCGGCACCATCGCCAGCGCCGGCGGACGCCACCCCGAGTACCTGGACGAGGCTCTCCTTGTTGCGGCTGGAGACGCTGAGGGGCTCCTCAACTCCCGGTAAACATACGTGGGGAGGACCCGGCCTGCTCAGACACTGGCCGGGTCCTCAGAAGAACGTCTGTATCTCCGCCCTGCCCAGCCTCTGCGCCAAGGAACGGGCTGCCGACAGCGAGGTAGATTGCTGTCAGTAGCCGAAATATGCATTCAGGGCAGAAATTGCGCGCTCTGTGACAGTGGAGACGGTTCCAACGCCAGAAATGGTAACCAAGCGTCGTTCGGAGCCGTATTTCTGCACGACGTGTTCTGACTGCGACCTCCAGACGTCCCACCGCCTTGCGATGACGTTGCGACTGTCGTCCTCCCGCAAGTAGAGGGGGCCGCCGCAGACGTCACAGCTTCCGTATTTCTGGGGAGCCGCGTACAGGATGTGTGCAACGTGCGAGCTGTCGTTCTTGCAAATTCGTCGACCGACAAGGCGTCTGAAAGACTCGTCACGTCCGACTTCGAAGTTCAGTGCTGCGTCGATCCTTGCTGGTCTACTTGCTAGCAGCTCATCCAGGGCTTCTGCTTGGCCGAGAGTTCTTGGGACGCCATCCAGGATGAAGCCGTGCTCGGTGTCGGAATCTTGGAGTCGCGCTTTCAGCATCCCCACGGTGACTTCGTCGGGAATCAGCTCCCCGCGTTCCATGTGTCGACGTGCGACACGCCCTAGCCGTGTGCTGTCTCTGATGTTGCTTCGGAATAGCTCTCCGATATGAAGAACGGGGATGTCAAGCAGTTTGCTCAGGAATGGCGATTGCGTTCCCTTTCCGCTCCCGGGTGGGCCGACGAGGGCAATCCGGCAATGCTCCCGAAGCTTCAACTGTGCGGCTACGTGGATTGTGCCGCGCTCGGTGGCGTCGAGAAGCATCTGTGTTGCTGACGCAGTCATCTCATCCGCTTGAATTCGCGCCTTCTCGACTATTGCCTCGGCCTGAGCCTGTGCCTGCTTGATGATGCGTTCCGCTTCGAGGTGGGCTGCCGAGAGATCTTCTTTATCACTTCCGAGGATCGGCTGATTGGAATTGTCGCCGATCTTGTTTTGGATGGGTGACCCGCGTTTGAGGGCGGCGGCCTGTCGCTGGTAGAGCTTCACACGCTTCCATCGCTCGCGCCACTGGTCCATCGTCTGCTGATCAGGTCCGGCCAGCTGTCGAACCAACTCAAGCGTGAAGTCCAGCGATGGCAGACGCTTTCCGTTGATGGCCTCCGAGATGGCTGACGAGGACAAAGAGACACGGCCTTCGGTGCGGGCTGCTGCGGCGACCTCTCGGTACGACGGTGAGCCGCAGTCAACGTGCAGGACGTGGAGATCATCAGCGAACGAAGCCAGTTCACGGGCATACGCGTCGGCGGCTTGGCGCTGGTCCTCGATCCGGTCGACCAATCGTCCCCTCCTTCGGCTTCGGGCCAGCCTAGGAGCGTGTCGTCGAACGTTGCCGACCATTGTCGAATTCCGCCGAACGATGGCTTGTTCGGTGTGGTCCTGCGCCGTACGTTCGAGCGAGGGCTTCTGTCGGCGCTGTCCGGGTTCTTCCGGGTCCGGTCGTCTCGCTCACAGAAGGCCGTTGCCAGCGAGTCTCATGGGTGCCACCTACTCGCACGTTCCGATCACCGGGACCCCAAACTTGGAGACCGCGACAGTGATGGCGTTCATCCAGCAAATGGATCTTGCTCTTTCTGTGCCTTCCTACGTCCTGCTGGCCGCTCTGGCGGTCATCATCGTGCTGTTCACGGTGGTCGCGATCATCGCCCGCATGGTGCTTGCGAAGGCCCGACCTGAGGACCTTCCGCACGTCCTTCCTGCCCTGGGCCAGGTGATGGAGGCGCTGGCTCTGTTCCTGCCTTGGGGACGGGGCAGCCGAGATCCGGCCGAGGTGGCCTCTTCGGCCCGACGCGACAGGCGAGCCCGTCGACCGCAGTGCTGAGCCAATGAGTCGGTCTGGCTGCGGCGTGGGCCGGCTCGCGATGACCCGATCAGGAGCCCAACGCCTTAGCGGGTACGGGCTCTGGCCCGCGCCTGGGCGCGGGCGAAGGTTGGCCGTGCAAGATCGAGGGTGTTCCCGAGAACGGTCACGAAGCCGTTCACCTGCTGCCGAGCCGCCTGCTCCTGGTCTGTCGGCAGCCCAAAGATATCGGCCATGCCGCCGGCCTGAGACGCCCAGTCCGCGCGAATGCTCTGATACTCCTGCCAGTTCTCACGATGCTCCTCGCGGGCGCGGCGGAGAAGGTCCTCGGATACGCCCTCGAAGGAGAGCATCTCGTTGACTTGGAGCTGGAGCTCCCACATCGCCACGGCCTGATCCGTGGTGATCGGAGCGGCCGCGGGCCCAAAGCCGCGGACGATCTCCGGGAGTCCCCGCGCTTGCCATGGGCTGGCGACGGTACTGAGGGCGTCGGCGATGTTGTCGAAGTCCGGCCTCCGACTCTCCTCTCCGTCGCGAATCCACTGCTCCGCGACCCGACGCTGGCCTCTGGTTGCCGCCGGATCTGCGAACTGGGCGACGACCTTGCTCGCGGTGTTCTTACGGCGTGGCCCGGAGCCGATGCCCACGCTCTGGGCCCAGGTTCGAAGGGCCCTACGCGCTTGGACATCGGGTACGACCGTGTCGTTCATGCACCAGATGTACAGCACCACCGGGACCATGGTCCGGTGCGGGATCCGTGAGAGCGGTGACCTCAGCTTCGCAGCGTTCAGCTCGTAGAACAGCCGACGTTGCTGCGGCGGGTAGATCCGGCGGTCGCTGCCTCGCTGAGTCGTCTTCCGGTAGAGCGGAGGAGCGAGGAGCCCCACCTCGACGTAGTCGGTGACCGTCCGCGGAATGACCTTGATCCCAAGGGCTCGGGCGTCGTCGACCAGGTCGTCAGCCGTTCCGGCCGGCCACTCCGTCGGCTGGTCCGTCATGGTGTGGAACTTACACCGAGATCGAGGCGATCGAGCAGGACTTGTCGGGCCCTGCTGGCCCAGAGTGATGGGGAGACGAAACGCCCTCGCGCCGCTCCCTCTCGCAAAGTCGGCGGCACGAGGGCCTGGCACCTTTGGAGGTACCCATGTATCACCGTACGCGTTACCCGATCTGCCGGAAGCGGTCGTCTACCCGACGCGCTGTACGTGCGCAGGATCTTCTCCGGCGGCTTCTCCGACTTGCAGGCGGAGCTGCCGTGACCACACTGATCACGGCAGGCATCAACTATCTGTTCCGGTGAGGGGGCCCTGCTGGGGCCCCGCGCTCGCATGGCGGCGGGCGAGGCAGAACCGCGGCAGCCACGCGGACCCTCCGGGGCCGCGGCCCGAAGCGGGGCCATGATGTCCCTGCCGACGTGCGGGGGGCGTTTCCTGAACCCTGGCCGGAGTTACGCAGCGTACTTCGGCCAGGGATGACCGCGGCCCAAGTCAGTGGCAACCCGTGGCAACCTGTGTCGTGCTCGGGGCGCGCTGCCATGGCCGAGTCATCTGGGCTCCGGCAGCTGTGGGGGCATCAGGGGGCGCCGACTGGTCACAGGAGCAGCGAACTCACCAGTGCGATCTCTCGCATGATTGAGCTGCCCAACCAGCACGACCTGTGGAACATGCTTGAACGGTTGGCGGCGCCGGCCCGGTCGTGCGAGAGATCGCCCGGGAGGCGAAGGCGGTCGGCGGTGGAGGCGGCACCGGCATGATCGCCGGCGCCGGCAGGCGCAGTCCGGAGCACCTGGATGAGGCCCTTGTCGTCGCAACCGAGGACGCCGATGCCGCCCTCGGCCTCGATAGGCCGACGTGAAGGGGAGGCCCAGGTTCGTGGCGACGCTGGATGGCTGGCCGGGGCGTGCGGCTGATCATCCGCAAGGAACGCCCGCACCTCGGCGCATGCTTCCCATCTTCCCGGTTGGGGCGATGCCATACCTTACGGGGTGTGACAGAGGCGAACAGCACTGCAGTGATCCTGACGGCCTTGCCCCTGGAGTACAACGCCGTACTGGAGCATCTCACCGAGACGCGAAGGCTCGTGCACCCCTCAGGGACGCGCTTCGATCAGGGCCGGCTCCCTGGCACTCGGTGGCAGGTCGCTCTGGCAGAGGTTGGTGTCGGCAACGGCATGGCCGGGCTGATCACTCAACAGGCACGGGAGTGGTTACACCCGGAGGTATTGCTGTTCGTCGGTGTGGCGGGAGGGCTGCGCCCAGACATTGCCCTGGGGGATGTCGTCGTTGCCACGAAGGTGTACAGCTACCACGGCGGAAAGCAGAGCCATGGTCGGTTCGATGCCCGACCGGAAGCCTGGTTCCCTGCTCATTCATTGGTGCAGGCGGCCCGTGCGGCGCTACGCAGGAAACAGGGAATTCATTTTGAGGCAATTGCCGCCGGAGAGGTAGTCCTTAACGACCCCGACTGTTCTCTTGCTGACCAAATCAGGCATCATTATAATGACGCAATTGCCATTGAAATGGAAAGTGCTGGCGTCGCCCGGGCGGCCCATCTGGCCGAACTCCGTGCACTCACCATTCGTGGGATCAGCGACAAGGCTGACGGGAAGAAGTCTATTGCCGACGCCTCTGGTTCGCAGCGTCGCGCCGCTGCGAACGCCGCTGCTGCCGCGGTCGCCACGCTCGCCGAACTCGGGAATTACGACGCCACAGAAGATCCTGGCGTGTCCAGCTCTTCGCCCGTAGCGGCATCGATAGATGGCTCTTCTGCCAGAGTGGATGACGCTGCAGGGCTGGACACCACGGCGGGCTGTCCGGCTCTAGTAGACGCCGGCATCGGCTTTTGGGGATTGCTCCGGCTCGACTGGCCTACCGCCTCCCGGAGCCCAATCGGGCCGACAATCGATGACACGTCTCAGCCTCTTGCAGTTGCCCCCGGTTTTCTGCCCGCGACGCCTGACCGACAGCTCGACGATATCTTCATGGAGGTCTCCCGAGCCATCGCCAAAGGGCTTGGCGTTCCCGGACTCACCAACGATTCGCTATTGAGGCCGGTGCGCTGGCCTGTCGAGCCGCGTTGGTGGCTACTTCGCGCAAACCTGGTCGAGCTGATGCGCGTGCGCGCCGCAAGCGCCGAACGCTCGCCAACTGCGGACGAGATCAGAAGATACGAGGAAGGGGCCCAAACGGTTCTTTCTCAACTGCGGCGAATCACCGACCATTCAGGCGCGGGGCAGAAGCAAGGTCATGCTCAATCGGAAGCCGAGCTACACCGTGCAGCCATGAAAGGGGACATCATGGCCATGTACGAGCTCGGACAGCTGCTGATGCGGAAGTCCCAGCAGCACAGCGAACCCCAGAGTGCGGTCCGTCGACGTGAATCTGAACTTTGGCTGAGTAAGGCCTTCCAGGGTGGTCACGCCCACGCTGGACTTTACCTGGGCTACCTGTTGCGCGAGGCCAACCGGTGCAAGGAGGCCGGCGAATTCTTCGCAGATGCGTACCGAAACGGCTGTATCGCGGCTGCAGCTGCCATGGGGTTGCACATCAGGCAGCATCCGGACATCTATTCGCCTGTGGCCCGACCTGGGAGCACCTCCCGGATGAGGCAGAAGGTGGAGGTGGACAGGCAATCCGGTGAGTGGTTCGCCAAATTTGTGGCAGACGACCCTCACGCCAGCTTTGAATCTCTTCACCATGACGCTAGCGAGAGTCATCTAGCGAAAGCTGCGCTGGAAATCGGTAAGTGGCTCCACGCGAGAGGAGAGCACGAGGAAGCCCTCTTCTGGTACGTTCGCGCCTTTCTGGGAGGCCACAACGAGGCGGCGCACCGACTCAGCTTGCTGTTCCGCGAAGTGGGCTGCCCGGAGCAAGCCGAACACTGGACTGATGCGGTCGCGAAGTTCGGCTACGAGACCGAAGACTCGAGCTTCACTTGCGGAGTGGTCCTGTTCTTCGCGCTTCTACTCTTCTTTGCGTGTGTAGTAGGGGGCGCCGTCCTGATCGCTAGAGGGCTGGCCTGAAGGCACAGCGGCGGACGTAGCGGCCTCTCCTCCAGATTGGCCGCTACGAGTCCTGCATCCGTATCACGTGCCGCTGGGCGAGTGGCATGACCCGACTGCGCGCTTGTGGTCGGGCTGCCCTCCCAGTTCGTACAGATCTAGCGACGTTCGTTCTCGGGGTGTGGCCCGGCTGTCTTGCCAGTGACGGTCCCGTGGAAGGTGCTGCCCCGGAAGTCGATGTGGTCGCCGCCGTAGGTGACTTCGGATGTGCGGCCGTGAGAGGGTCCCTCATTAGGGTCGGAGGAGTCACCGTGTGGCTGCTGTTTGCGGAGGATGGCCACCGCCACTGCAGCCGCCTGGTTGGCGGCGCGTTGCTGGGATCCGGATGCGTCCGCCTCGTGTTTGTCGGGGTTGGCGCGGTCGCTGATGCCCCGGATCACAAGGGCCTCCTGGCCGTTGAGATGAGCGGCGTGGGCGGCGCCGGAGCCTTCCATCTCGATGGCGCAGGCGTCGTTGTAGTTTCGTCGGATGAACTCGGCGAATGCGGACTTGTCGTCAGCCAGAACGACGTCACCACACGCGATTGGTTTGCAGTGGCCGCGTACGTCGTCCTTCATGTCGCGCAGCACCGCGCGGGCCGTCTGCACCAGGCGGTGGGCACCGTTCCACACTTCGGGCCGGGCGTGGAATCCTTGCGGGGTGTGCTTGCCGCCGTGGACTGCGTACACCTTCGTCCCGACCACGACATCACCGATCGCGATGTCATCCTTGAGGCCGCCCGCGACCCCGACGAACAGCAGCACCTGCGGGCGAAGCCAGCCGACGATCTGTGTGGTGAGCGCGGCGCAGTTGACGGCTCCCACGCCCAGCTCGGCGATCGCCACGCGCCAGGGCGTGTTCCCTAGCCGGCCCTGTTCCACCCGGGTCCCGTTCTCGTGGACGAGGTCTTCGGTATCCGTCAGGTGATCCCGTACGGCGTCATACTCCACCGGAAGCGCGGTGAGGATCACTGCAGTGGGCTGGGTCATAGGCACAGACCTATGATATCGCCACATCATCGCCATACGCGTGCGTTGGGCAGGGAGGATCGGACCTGTGGCGGAGCCGGAAGAGGGCGTCAGTGTCGGGAAGTTGTTGCTTGCGGAGTACCAAAGCGTGAAGGACGAACAGAAGTCACGTATCGGGTTCCGCGACAACCTTCTGTACGTGACGCTCGCGGTCACCGCCGCGATCATCGCGGCTGCGGCGCAGTCCAAACAGCCTTTGATGCTGCTCGCCTTGCCGCCGGTGTGCATCGTGCTGGGGTGGACGTACCTGGTGAACGACGAGAAGATTTCCGCGATCGGACGGTACGTCCGAGACGAGCTGGGCCCTCGCTTGACACAACTGGCGGGTGCGCAAGGTGATTTTGCGGCATTCGGGTGGGAGCAAGCCCATCGCGGCGACGCGCGCCGCCGCTCCCGCAAGACTTTCCAGTGCCTGGTGGACCTGACGGCGTTCTGCGCGCTCCCCCTGGCCGGGCTGCTGGTGTTCTGGGCCGGCGGACCGGGCGGCGGGCTGCTGGTCGTCCTGTCGGTGCTGGAGGCGCTGGCGGCGGTCGTCCTTGGCATTCAGATCGTGTTGTACGCCAGGGCAACTCACGGAGCGGCCTGAACCCCTACGTTGGCTACGGCTTCGAGCGGCCTGTCTGTGTGGAGCGGGGAGGGAAGAGGTAGATGAAAGACGCGCTACCGGTGCCGTTTCTGGAGGCGTTTTTGACGGCCTTGGCCGAAGGCGCCGGCGGGGAGGCCGGGCGTCGGCGGGTGGAGGATCTGGCGCGGACGCTGAACCAGGACCTGTGTGCCTCCGTTCAAGTGCTTACGGAAGCGGCTGTCCAGCCCGCCCAGCAGGAGACGGTGCGATCCTGGATCGTCCAGGTGGCGGCGGACCTGCTCGCCCCCGATCCGTACGTCGCGCAAGCCGTTGCGGAGGCCATGGAGCGGCATGCGCCGGACAGTACGGAGACCTCGCATCTCGGGGACCACATCGACTTCCGGGGCGCATTCATCCAAGGCGATGCGGTCGGCTTTCGGCTCGAGTTCCCGCAGAACGGGCCGGCGGAGCCGGATCCTTGGGTGAAACCCGACGATTACCTTCGCCAGGTGAACAAGGGCCGGGTCTACACGCACCGCTGGCGGCTCGTCGGACGGGCACAGCAGATGGCATGCCTCGTCTCCTTTGCCAGGAAGGAGCAAGGAGGCGTCGCGCTCCTCGTCGGCAGGGGCGGAGCAGGGAAGACGAAGATCGTGACGGCCCTATGTGAAGCGCTGCGCGACGCAGAGCCCGCCGTCGAAGTGCGAGTGCTCGGCCCCGACTTCGCCATCGGCCCCGGCGCGTTCAAGCAACTGCCGAGCACAGGCAGCCTGCTGGTAATTGTCGACGACGCACACGACGACACCCTCCCCCTGGAAAAGATCATCTCTGGGGTCCGGAGCGCCAACGGCTCGGCCAACGTACTGCTCTCACTCCGACCCTACGGTAAGGCCCATGCCCGCCGCGCAATGACTCTGGCCGGCACGCACGCGACCGAGGCCACCGTGGTCGACATCGAGGACCTGGAGTTCGACGACGCCCTCTCCCTGGCTGGCGAGATTCTGGACGAAGCAGTACAGCTCCACGCACCGAGGCTCGCCACAGCGGCACGGGATTGCCCGCTGTTGATTGTCACCGGCGCCGCGCTGATCAACCGCGGAAAGCTGGATCCCCAGGGATTCGAAGGCGACGAGAAGCTGCACCTGGAACTTACGGACCGGCTCGCCGAGGCGCTGACCGCAGATCCGGCATCCGGCCAGGTGCCCCGGGAACTGCTCGCCGCCCTCGCCGCGTTCCAGCCCGTACGGCTTGCGGAACCAGAGGTCCTTACGTCGCTGGAGACCCTGACCGGGTTGCCGTTTGACGTCTCCGCCCGGCATTTGGAGACCCTGGAGGACGCCGGGGTGGTGCTGCGCCACGGCACCACCGTGCGTCTCGTGCCGGACCTGCTGGGTGACGCCCTGCTTGCCAAGGAGGCGCGTCACCGCAGCACAGGGCTGCCCACGGGTTACCTCGACAGAGCCATGGAAGCCGGCCAGGGCAGCGCGCTGGCCAACCTTGTGGTGAACACCGGCCGTGTGGAGTGGCAACAGCAACAGGGCACCGAGGCTGGCGGACTGATCGAGCCCCTGTGGGAGCAGATCACGGCAGCGTTCCGCGCCGCGGACGCACGGGATCGTGTGAGCCTGCTGGAGGTCGTGGCGAAGGTCGCCTTCTTCCAACCACGGCGGTCTATCGACCTGGCCTCGTGGGCGGTGGACAACCCCTGCGACCCCGCCACCCTGGAAGTCAGTTTCGGGTTGACCCATACCTGGACGGACACAAGCGTGCGCCATGCTCTGGTCCCTGTCCTCCAAGCGGCCGCCCATTCCCTGGAGTTCCTGCCACAGGCGGCCACCCTTCTCTGGTGCCTGGGCCGCGACGACCAGCGCCCACTTCACCGGCACCCCTCGCACCCCTTGCGGGTTCTAGAGGAACTGGCTGGCTACACCCGCTGGGGTCCCACCAAGTACCAGCAGATCCTCGTCAGCCAGACCGAACGCTGGCTGGCCCGCGAACCCGTCACTCCGTCTGTCCACCAGCCGCTGAGTGTGCTCACCCCTGTGCTGGCCACGGAGGGCGACGACGAGCTGTGGACACCCAGTACCTGGACCCTAAGCTTCCGCCCCTACGTGCTGGCCCCCACCAGGGAGGTCCTGGACATGCGCGGCGCGGTGCTGGACCTGGCGTTCGAGGAGCTGGGACACCCGCAGCCGGAACGTGCCTCGGCGGCCTGCTCCCTGATTGGCAAAGCCCTCCGCCTGCCACTTGGCCGTTTCGGGCTGACGGTGACGGACGCCATGCGCGAGCCGTGGATCCCGCACCTCGTCAACACAGTTGACCGGCTGCATCGGTACATCGTCCAGTACGAACTGTCACCGGCAATCCTGGTCGCCGTGCGCACCGAGTTGCACGGACTCGCACGGTATGGCCCCGACGGCCTTCGCCGCCCGGCCGAGGAACTCTTGACCGCGATCCCCACCTCACCAGACAACGAACTTGCCCGAGCATTGCACGGTGGACCGGCCGACCCGTCTGTGTACTCGGGCGTCACGGATTGGGACGCGGTGCACAACGCCCTGTTCAGCGATGTGATGGCCGCTCTGTCTGACTGGGCGGACGATGAGATCGCCGCCCGCGTCGATGTTTTGCTGAGTGAGAACGACAGGGTCTTCGGCCCGGACACGGGACGGAGCCGGCCGTTTATCTGGACGCTGGTCACCCACCGTCCGGGCGTCGGCGAAGCCATCTGTGAACAGACCATGGCCACGCCCGAGAACTCGTTGGCGTCGCTGGTGTCGGTCGCTCTCACTGTGATGGGGCATGTCGCTGGTGACCGGGCAGTCCACTGGGGCCGAACACTCATGGATTCGGAGAACATCGAGCTCACGCGGGCAGTGGCGGACGCCTTTGGTAGCCAGCGTGGTGGCCGCGATCTGCTGGACGGGGAGGGGGAGCTGCTGAGGGAGCTCGCCACGCATGGGGACCCCGTCGTGCGCAGAGCCGCGCTCGGCGCTGTGCATGCCATCGCTCGGCAAGATAAGAGCCTGGCTGTTGAACTGCTCACCGTATCGCCTGTCGTGGAGACGGCGGACCTCGTCGTATTCGCCGCGGCCGTAACAGGCCCCCCGTACAGCACGCTGTCTTGGTCGGATCTCTCCAAGGACGAGCAGAGGACATTCGCTGCTGCCCTGGTTGCGGCGCCGGCCATCGACGGCTACAGGATCGGTCTGTTCCTCGCGGAATTGACCCGCACCGAACCCCTGGCCGTCATCGAACTACTTGAAGCCAGGGTGGAGTCCCCACCACGCCAGGCGACAGGCATGTACTCCCCTCTGCCTTTCCAGTGGGATGTGACACCACCGTTCCACGATCACGACGACTTCCCGGCCCTGCTGCGACAGATCCGCGACTGGATCGCCGCCGACCCGGAATCCGCTCGCAGGCTCGAGCTGGGAGCCCACCTCTTTGAGCTCGTCGCCGGACCCTACGACTCCCCGGTCACTGACGTGATCGACGAGTATTTCGACGACAGCGGCCCAGAGAAGATCAGGGTCGCTGCGGCGATTCTGTCCAAAGCCCCCCGGACGCTCGTCTGGGACGTTGGTTTCGTACGCCGCTGCCTGCGTGGCGCGGACCGCCACGGTGACACCAGTCTGAACAGGGTGAGGGGTGCTCTGTACGCCTCCAGCATCAGCGGAATGCGCTCCGGGACGCCCGGACAGCCCTACCCCGAGGATGTCGAGCAGCACGCGAAGGCCAATGAGCTGGCCGACGGATGCGCCAGGGGCAGTGTCGAGGAACATTTCTACCGTGATCTCGCGGACTCCGCCCTGCACCGTATACAGCAGGAGACAGACGAGCTCCCTCCGGACGGCCGAGCTTGGTGAGGGCCGGATGCGCCGCTGCTGTTAGCTGTATGTGCTCGGGCCCGAGGGCGCGATGCTCAGAGGCACGACACTACGCAGCGTAACCGTGATCAGTAGGCGAACAGGCGGCCGGGACGTGGTGACCCATAGCAACCCGTGCAGTGATTCGGCGATGCTGGCGGACAGAGTCTTCCGAGGCTTCGCCGGTGCGGTGGGAGCGCGGGGCGCAGATGAAGCGGTGTGGCGAACGCCTAACGGCTCCCGACAGAGCCGGATCGAGGGAGAATCAGCCGGATGGAAACGGATAGAAATGTCCGGCCCTTCGGCATCGTCGCAGGTGAGACGCGTCACTGAAATGGGTTCGAGTCCCACCCGCCCCACCGCGACACGCCGCAGGTTCACCCGTTTGACCTGCGCCGACAGAAAGTCCCCCTCCGTGGAGGGAGCTTTTTTCGTGCTCTCGCGCTCGTGGGCCCGGCCCGCGCTCGCCCGGCGCGCCGGAGCCGCCCCCGGACGGCCCGGCCGCCCCGGCCGGTTGTACAGGCCCCGGGTCGAACAGCGGAGGCGTACGGCATGGCCCGGACGGGCGACGGGGTCGCGTCCGCGCCCGTCGAACGGGTCAGGGGCCTCCGGCGGGTTCACGCCCGGGTCGGGTCGTCGTCGGTGGCGGGCAGCGGCCGGGCGCCGGTCAGCCAGGCCCGCAGGACGTTCTTGCGGACCTTGCCGAGCTCGTTGCGGGGGAAGCGCGGCACGGTCTCGACGCGGGTGGGCCAGTACCAGTCGGTCATGCCGCGCCCCGCCAGCCAGGTGCGCAGCTCGGCCAGACCAGGGGCGCGCTCGCCGGCGGGGACGACGACCGCGCAGGGCAGGTCGCCGTGTTCGGCGGGGTAGCCGACCAGGACGGCGTCGGCGACGGCCGGGTGCGCGCGCAGCTCCGCCTCGACGTCCAGGACGGGGATCATCAACTGGGTGGTCCCCGAGATCCGGTCGGCGGCCCGGCCCGCGTACGCCAGGCCGCCCTCGCCGTCCGGGCGCATCAGATCACCCGTGGGGAACCAGCCGTCGGTGTCGGCGGCGCGCCACAGCAGGCGCCCGGAGTCGCGGTCGAAGGTGCCCAGGCAGGTGGACGCGCTGCGCAGCTCGACCGGCGAGGCCTGGTCGGGTCCGGTGGCGGGTTTCCGGCGCAGTTCGATGCCCGGCATCGGGTGGCCGACGCTGCGGGCGGCCCGTTCGGGCGGGTCGGTGAGGCGGGTGGCGATGCTCCCGCCGGACTCCGTGGAGCCCAGGGCGTTGACGACGTGCCCGCTCAGGGTGCGGCACAGGAGGCCGACCAGTTCGGGCGAGGGGCTCGCGGCCATCGTGGCGACGGCTTCCCAGGCGGGCGGGTTCCGCGGCCGGCGGCTCTGCTCGGTGGCGAGGGCCTCCAGCATGGCCGGCGGGGCGAGCGGGGAGCCGGTGCGGTACGTGCCGAACAGGTCGAGCCAGCGGCCGGCGTCCCACGCGTCGCAGTACAGGGCGGTCTCGCGGTGGACGAGCGGCCGCAGCACGCCGTTGCGCAGGCCGACGCCGTGGCTGAGCGGGGTGAGCACCGGGAAAGGCTGCCCGGGGAGGGGCGGCGGGATCGGCAGGGGCCGCCGGACCCCCCGCGTACAGGGTGTTCAGGCTGTGGACGACGGCGGTGGCGCCGCCGGTGGTGCCGGAGGTGAACAGCACCGTCGCGGCCTCGTCGGGCCCGAGGCCGGTGCCCCGCGGCGTGGCCCGGGCGGGGGTGTCGCGCAGGCAGGCGCCGAAGTCGAGCGCGCCGGTGGCGGAGGCGTCGCCGATGACCGCGCGGTGGCGCAGGGCCGGCAGCCCGCCGGCGATCTCGGCGAGGGCCTCGACGTGGTCCGGGCCGGGGTGACGGTCGGTGGTGACCAGGAGGACGGCTCCGGTCGAGGCCAGCATCCGTTCCGCCTCGCGCCGGCCGAACCGCGACGAGAGTGGCATCGTCACCGCACCGGCCCGCCAGCAGGCCAGCGTGAGGACGGCCGCCTCCCACCAGTCGGGCAGTTGAAAGGCCACCACCTCACCGGGCCGCACACCCAGTTCGTCCAGCGCGGCGGCGAACCGGGCGACCTGGGCGGCGAGTTCGCCGAAGGTCAGGGTGACGGCCCGGCCTTCCTCCGCGCGCCAGTTGATGACCGCCCGCTGGCCGGGTGCCTGCGCGGCGGCGTCGCGCAGGTCGTCCAGGACGGTCGTGTCGCGCCACCAGCCCTGCTCGCGGTAGCGGGCGGCGGTGGCGGGCAGCGGCCGCATGGCCTCGAACAGCTCCGGCATGGGTGCGTGCTCCCTCGGTGAGGCAAGGACGGTCTCCGGCGAGGCGATGGGGGATCCCGGGTCCCGGCGGGGACCGATGGGCGATCGCGAGCGTGTCGGTGCGCCGACGCGCCGGGCCGTGACCGCACTCTGGCACAGCGGCACCGGCCGGTTCGGCTGTACGGCCGGGAGCGGTCGCGGAGCACCCGAATGGGCGGCTGCGTGCGCGGGGCGCGGCTCTGCGGGGCGCTGCGGGGCGGTGCGTATCGAGGAGGGACACATGGACAGGTCGGTCCGCTCCGTGTGGGGCGGGGACCGGTTGGACCTCGACGCCTATCTGGCCCGGATCGGGTACGCGGGGGAACGCGAGCCGACGCTGAAGGTCCTGCGCGCGCTGCACGCCGCCCACATCGCGGCGCTCACCTTCGAGAACCTGGAGGTGACCCTGGGCCGGCCCGTCCGGCTCGACCTGGAGTCCCTGCAGGCGAAGATGGTCCGGCGGCGACGCGGGGGCACCTGCTGCGAGCAGACCCTTCTCTACGCCGCGGCCCTGGAAGCGATCGGATTCACCTTCACCGCGGTGGCGTCACGCGTACGCCTGGGCGAGGACCGGATCCGTCCGGCCACCCACTACGCGCTGCGGGTGGAACTCGGCGGCGAGGCGTGGTTCACCGACGTCGGCTTCGGCGCCGAGGGCCTCCTGGAGCCGATCCGGCTGCGCGACGGCGAGGTCGCGCGGCAGGCCGGCTGGACGTACGGGCTGGTCCGGGAGGCAGGCCCGACGCCGGGCACGGCCGGTCCGCTGGTGCTCCGGCTGCGGAGGCACGACGGCTGGTTCGCTCTGTACGCGATCGGGGCCGATCCGCGCTTCCCGGTCGACTTCACCGTGACCAGCCACTTCACCTCCACTCATCCCCTCTCGCCCTTCCACGACCGGCTGCTGGTGCAGAAGCCGGCGGCCGGCCGCCGGCTCGTCCTGCGTGACACGGAACTCGTCGGACTCCTGCCGGACCGCCCGGACGAGAGACATGAGGTGTCGGCGAAGGAGCTGCCCCGCCTGCTGAGCGAGGAGTTCGGGCTCGTGCTGGACGCCGAGGACATCGCCGCGCTTCTGAGGCGCTACGAGAAGGGCCCGGCGTCGCGCGCGACGCGGCGCGCCCCCGCTCCGGAGTGTCCGGGGCGGGGGCGCGGCTTCAGCGGCCGGTGAGGGCTGTCCTCATGCCCGCGTGGCCGTACGGCGGCCGTAGCCGCCGTGCTCCTGCTTCACCTCCACGACGATGGTGGCGGTGGCCTGGTCGCCGCTGACGTGGCCGCCCCGCGGGTCGGTCGCCGTCGCCCGGGCGGTGTTGGTGAGCTTGCGGTGCAGGGTCTCCTGACCGTCGCCGTACACGACCTGGTCCGGCACGCCCTCCGCGACCGCCCCGCCTGACCGGCCCGGCCCGCCCGCACCGTTCGTCAGCTTCAAGCGTCCGCCCGCTCGCCCATCCGTTCCGTCAGCTCAGTTCGAAGGAGTCGCCATGCCCTCGCTGGACCGTCAGGACAGTGTCTTCGTCCTCGATCTCGGAGACGGGGAGAACCGTTTCCACCCCGACTGGATCGCCGCCGTCGGTGCCGCGCTCGACGAGGTGGAGAAGACGGAGGGGCCCCGCGCCCTGGTGACCGCCGCCACCGGCAAGTTCTACTCGAACGGACTCGACCTGGACTGGCTGTTCGCCCACACCGACCGGCACCGGGAGTACGTCGACTCCGTCCACGCGCTGTTCGCGCGGATGCTGGCGCTGCCGGTCGTCACCGTGGCCGCGCTGCAGGGCCACACCTTCGCCGCCGGGGCGATGCTCTCCCTCGCCCACGACTTCCGCGTCATGCGCGCCGACCGCGGCTACTGGTGCCTGCCCGAGGCCGACATCGACATCCCCTTCACCCCCGGCATGGCCGCCCTCGTCCAGTCCCGGCTCGCGCCGCAGGCGGCGCACGAGGCCATGCTCACCGCCCGCCGCTACGGTGGCGGCGACGCCGCGGCCGCCGGCATCGTCGACCGGGCGGTCGACGAGGACGCCGTACGCTCTACCGCCGTCGAGCTCGCCCAGGGGCAGCTGAACAAGGCCGGCGCCACCCTCGGCACCATCAAGGCCCGGATGTACGCCCCGGTCCTGGCCACCCTGCGCGACACCACCCAGCCGCTCGGCTGACCGGAGCCGGCACCAGTAGCGGCGCCGACCCCGGTACGACACCCCGCACCGACCCCGTACGTCCAGGGAGAACAGCCCGTGGCCACCCCCGACCTCAACGCCATGACCGGCCTGGAACTGATGCGCTGGGTACAGACCGAACGGCCCACCGACATCCCCTCCATCGGCCGCCTGATCGGCATGCGCTTCGACGAGGTCGAGCACGGCCGTGTCGTCGTCTCCCTCGACACCCGGCCGCCCACACCGACGGGCAGACGCTCATCGCCGAGGGCACCGTCATCCACGCCGGCCGCCGCACCGCCACGGCCGAGGGCAAGGTGCGGGACGACCAGGGCAAGCTGATCGCCCACGCCACCACCACCTGCATGGTTCTCTAGCGGTCCCCTGGTGGTCCGCTAGCCGGCCAGGGTGTCGCGGAGGTTCTCGCTGGTGCCCTGGAGGGCCACCGGTTCGGCCCCGACGCCCGGGTGGAGCTCCAGCTCGATACGGCCGTTCAGGATGTACTCACCGGGCGGGTCGTACGGGTTTCCGGTGTGGATGGCGACGGCCATGTGGCCGGTGCCGGACCAGGTCTGGCTGCCGTCCGGGTGGTAGGTCATCGTGGCGATGCCCGGGACGGCGCGGACGACCCAGGCGCCGGTGGACAGGTTGGTGAAACGGATCGTCAGCGGGCCGGTGACCTGCTGTACGGCGGGCCGGCCCGCCGCGTCCCAGGCCAGGGTGCGGATGCGCTCCCCGTCCTCGACGATGTCGCCCTTGAGCGCGAACGAGCAGACGTCACCGGCCTTCTGCTCGAACGGCGCCGCGTGGAAGGGCTGCCACGCGCTCGGTCCCCCGTCCTGCCCGCCCGCCTCGGCCGCCGCAGGGCCCACGCTCGCCGCACAGAACCCCGCGGCCACCGCCACCGCCGCTCCCCACCTGGCCGGTCGGCCCACGCGCATCAGCATGTGCTGTCTCCTCCCGTTGTGAGTGCCACCCCGATGCTGTACCCCGGCCCCGCCACTCCGCCAGGCCCCCGCACCCCCGCACCCCCGTCCGCCCACCGCCGGGCGCGCGGTTCGGCCGTCGTTCATCCGTCCGGGCGACGCGGTGGTGCCCCACGGTGGCTCGCGGCGGGGACGGGACTACGCGTGGGGCGATACGGGCAGTCCGGCCTTGGTGCTCGGCGTCCGGCCGAGCGGGGAGACCTTCCGGCCTTCCCATCGGAGCATCCCTATGCGGTCCCCAAGCGCCCTGAACCCGCTGCTCTCCGCCTGGGGGCCGGGGGAGCGGTCCCCGCTCGCGTCCCCGCCCCGGTCGGCCGCCGCCGACGTCGGACTGCTCCTGCTGCGGCTGACCGTCGGCCTGCTGATGGCCGGACACGGGTCGCAGAAGCTCTTCGGGCTCTTCGGCGGGCCGGGCCTGACGGAGACCGGCAAGCAGCTCGCGGCCATGGGATACCGGCCGGGGAAGGTGTACGCCGTGATCGGGGGGTGTCCGAGCTGTCCGGCGGCCTCGGGCCGGCCCTCGGCCTGCTGACGCCGCTGGCGGCCGCCGCCCTGGTCGGCGTCATGATCAACGCGATGGTCATGGTCACCGCCGCCAACGGCGTGTGGGTGTCGGACAACGGTGTGGAGTACAACATCGTCATCGCCATGGTGGCCCTGACCGTCGCCGCCGTCGGCCCGGGGCGGCTGGCCGTCGACCGTCTCTTCCGCTGGGGCGAGGGCGGCTGGACGGAGGCGGCGGTCGCCCTCGTCCTGGGCGGCGTCGGCGCGGCGCTCGCGCTCAGCCTGTAGGCACGGGCCCGGCCTCCTCCAGACCCGGGCCGGGGCTTGTGTCCGGGTCCGAGGCAGCGTCCGAAGCAGGGTCCGAAGCAGGGTCCGGATCCTGGTCCGAAGCAGGCTCCGGGTCCGGGAGGGAGAGGCAGAGGGTGTCGAGGGCCGCGCCGAACGCGTGGTCCATCGGCGTCCCGTACCCGATGACGAGCCCGTCCCGGGGCGTCATCGCACTGTCCGGGTGCAGGTAGGGGCGCAGTCCGTCCATGGCGAGGCCCTGCCGGCGGGCCGCCCGCAGCGCCGCCTCCTCGGTGCCTTCGGGGAGTTCGAGTACGGCGTGCAGGCCGGCCGCGATGCCGCTGACACGGATGTGCGGGGCGCGTTCGGCGAGGGTCCGTACGAGCAGGTCACGGCGGTGCCGGTAGTGCCGTCGCATCCGCCGCAGATGGCGGTCGTACGCGCCGCAGGCGATGAAGTCGGCCAGCGTGAGCTGGTCGACGACGCCCGACCACATCTCCCGGACGCCCTTCGCGGCGACGACGTCGTCCACGAGCCAGCCCGGCAGCACCATCCAGCCCAGCCGCAGCGCCGGGGACAGGCTCTTGCTGGCCGAACCGATGTAGACGACCCGGTCCGGGGCGACGCCCTGTACGGCGCCGACCGCCCGCCGGTCGTAGCGGAACTCGCCGTCGTAGTCGTCCTCCACGATCAGCCCGCCGCCCGCCCGCGCCCAGTCGACGACCGCCGCCCGCCGCTCCGCGTGCAGCGGGCCGCCGGTGGGGAACTGGTGGGCGGGGGTGAGCAGGACGGTGTGCGCGCCGGTGTCCGGGAGTTCGCCGACCCGCGCGCCGTACGCGTCGACGGTCAGCGGCACCGTACGCATCCCGGACTGCTCGGCGGCGGCGCGGTGGAAGTCCAGGCCGTACGACTCGACGGCGAGGGTGCCGCCGCGCACGGCGGCGAGGAGGCGAAGGCCGTGGGCGAACCCCGCGCAGATCAGGATCCGTTCGGGCTCGGCGCGCACCCCGCGGGCGCGCGCCAGGTACTCGGCGAGCGCCGCCCGCAGCTCGGGCCGGCCGCGCGGATCGGCCACCCCGAAGGCGCTGTGGGGCGCGGCGGTCATGGCCCGCCGGGCCGAGGTCAGCCAGGCCGTGCGGGGGAACGCGGCGGCGTCCGGCGAACTGGGCATGAGGTCGTGCGGGACCTGCTGCCGCGTCCGCCGCTGGGGGCCGCGCTCCTGGTCGGGGTGGGGGACGGCGCGCGGCGCGACCCGGGTGCCGGAGCCCTGGCGGGCGGACAGCCAGCCCTCCTCGACGAGTTCGGCGTACGCGTCGGCGACGGTGTTGCGGGACATGCCCAGGTCGCGGGCGAGTCCGCGGTACGGGGGGAGCCGGGTGCCGGGCGCGAGCCGGCCGGAGCGGACGGCGTTCCGCAGCGCGTGCGTGAGCTGCGAGCGGAGGCTGCCCCGGCCCGACAGCTCCAGATGGAGGTCGGTGCCGACTCCGCTCGCCGGATCCGCTTCACGGTCACCGTCACCGTCACCGGCACTGCCACTGTCGCCGTGACCGGCCCCGGAGTCCGCGGAATTGACCCAAGTTTCTGCCATGGCAATGCACCCTAGCGTGGGTCGATTCCGCGCCTACTGTTCTTGCATGACCACTCACCAGGTACCGCAGCGCATGAACTTCCCGACCGTCGCCCCCAAGGTTTTCAAGGCCGTCCTCGCCCTCGACGCCGCCGCCCGCGCGGGTCTCGACCCGGTCCTCGTGGAGCTGGTGCAGATCCGTGCCTCGCAGCTCAACCGGTGCGCGTACTGCATCGATTACCACACCACCGACGCCCGCAAGGCCGGTGAGGCCGAGGCCCGGATCTACCAGCTCACCGCCTGGGAGGAGTCGAGCCTCTACACCGAGAAGGAGCGGGCGGCGCTCGCCCTCACCGAGGCCGTCACCCTGCTGCCCGGAGGGGTCTCGGACGAGGTCTACGACACGGCCGCGCGGCACTTCGACGAGTCCGAACTGGCCCAGCTCATCGCGCTGATCTTCACGGTCAACGCCTGGAACCGCATGAACACGACCACCCGCAAGACCCCCGGCGCCGTGTAATCGTTTCTCCCTCTCTCACGGGCGGTGGCCGTCTTCCCGGCGCCACCGCCCGAGGCGTGTCCGGACCCTTCCCCTCACCCCGGGCCGATGCGTGGCCCCAGGCCCCCGAGGCCCCCGGGTCTACGCCTGGACCGCCGTCAGGTGGTACGTCGTGTCGACGTGGAAGCCGCCGGTCGAGGCCGCGTCGATCTCCAGGACGTACTGGCCCGGGAGCAGCGGAGTGACCGCGGCCCAGATGCCCCACGACAGGTACATGCGGTCGCCCATGCGGAACGGCTGGGTGGTGAAGCGGCGGAAGGGGATCGGGCCGCCGTTCAGGTACGCCCTCGCGCGGGCGATCTCCAGGCCCAGCGGCGTCCGCGAATGCGCCTTGGTGTGGCAGCGGTTGAGAACCGGGAGGAACAGCGGACGGCCCGCCGGGATCTCGCAGCGGCGCACCACCCGGCCGCCGTACGTGCCGGCCAGGAACCACACGTCGTCCGGCTGCTGCCAGCCCGCGTACTCCCCGGTCGTGTCCGCGACCGGACCGCGGTCCTCCGGCGCCGACTGCGCCCACTGCCACCAGCGGGCGGCGAGCCGCCCGCCCTCCTCGTCGGATATCTGCCACTCCGTCATGTCGATCACTTTAGGGGGGCTCCGCCCGCCGACGGACCGGGACCAAAATGTAAGGATCTTCCCTTGGGTTCGGTCCTATACTCGAAGCCATGTCCGACATCACTCTCCGGCGCGCCACCGCCGACGACTCCCGACGGCTCACCCGGCTCGTCCGCACCTCCGGCGCCTATGCCGGGGAGTACGCCTCGATGGTCGACGGCTACCAGGTCGGCGGCGCCTACATCGAGCACCACCCCGTGTACGTCGCCGTCGACGCGGCCGGCCGTGTCCTCGGCTTCTACGCCCTGCTCCTCGACGAGGCCGAGCTCGACCTGGCCTTCGTCGCCGACGAGGCGCAGGGCCGCGGCATCGGGCGGCTGCTCATGGAGCACATGACCGGGGAGGGGCGGGCCGCCGGGCTCGATTCCATACGGGTCGTGGCCCATCCGCCCGCCGAGGAGTTCTACCTGCGCACCGGCGCCCGCCGCACCGGCACCGTCCCGCCCGCCGGGCACACCCACTGGGCCCGCCCCGAGCTCCGCTTCGACCTCACGGCCGACGCCGCGTGAGCGCCACCCGGCAGGAGACGGGGGAGAAGGCCGGGGACGAACCGGCGGGCAAGCCGGCGGGCAAGCCCGCGAGCGGGGAGCGGCGGCTGTTCGCCGACCTCACCCCGCTGCGCACCTCGCCCGACTTCCGCCGGCTCTGGTTCGGCACCAGCGTCACCTGGGTCGGCCAGGGCATGACCGCCCTGGCCATCTCGCTCCAGGTGTACGACATCACCCGGTCGTCGTTCTCCGTCGGCCTCGTCGGACTCTGCTCGCTCGTCCCGCTCGTCGTCTTCGGCCTGTACGGCGGCGCGATCGCCGACACCGTCGACCGCCGCAAGCTCGGCCTCGTCAGCTCCACCGGCCTCGCCGTGCTCTCCGCGGTCCTGGCCGTCGCCGCGTTCGCCGGCTTCGACCAGGTCTGGTTCCTCTACGCGATCGTGGCCCTGCAGGCCGTGTGCGTGGCGCTCAGCTCGCCCGCCCGCAGCTCGATGATCCCCCGGCTGATGCCCGCCGAGCAGCTGCGCGCCGCCAACGCGCTCAACTCGATGACCACGACCTTCGGCACCCTCGTCGGGCCCAGCCTCGGCGGCCTCGTCGTCGGTCTGTCCGGCTACCAGAGCGCGTACCTCATCGACGCCATCGCCTTCTCCGCCTCCCTCTACGCGATGTGGCGGCTGCCCGCGATGCCGCCCGAGCGCGCCGCCGGCGCCGACGGCGACAAGCGCGCCTCCGTCCTCGACGGGCTGCGTTTCCTCGGCACCCGCCCCAATCTGCGCATGACGTTCTTCTCGGACTTCTGCGCGATGATCCTCGCCCACCCCCGCGCGCTGTTCCCGGCGATCGCCGTGCTCTGGTACGGCGGGGACGCCCGGACCACCGGACTCCTCGTCGCCGCACCGGCGTTCGGCGCGCTCCTCGGCGGCGTGCTGTCCGGCTGGCAGGGCCGGATCCACCACCACGGGCAGGCGATCCTGCTGTCCGTCGCCGCCTGGGGCACCGCGATCGCCGCCTTCGGCCTCACCCGGAACCTGTGGCTCGGGCTGTGCCTGCTCGTCGTCGCGGGCTACTCCGACACCGTCTCGATGATCTTCCGGAACACGATGCTGCAGGTCGCGGCCCCGGACGAGATGCGGGGACGGCTCCAGGGCGTGTTCATCGTGGTCGTCGCGGGCGGGCCCCGGCTCGGCGACTTCCTCGCCGGATCCGTGGCCGACCTCGCCAGTCCGGCCGTGGCCATCACGGGCGGCGGTCTCGCCTGTGTCCTCGCCATCGGGCTGCTCGGCCTGTACGGGAAGGGGTTCCGGCGCTACGACGGGCGCGCCCCGGTCGCCTGAACCCGCGACGCGGTTCCGGGCGCCCGGGCCCATGTGGTTCCGGGCGCTCACGCTCACGCGGACCCGGGCGCCCGGCCGCGCGCCTCCCGACCCGAGCCCCCCCGGCCCGCCCGCGCCTGCCCTCCGTACCCCGCTCCCCGCAACCCCCGTGTCCGATCTGGCGGTTGGCCGCCACGGCACATTGCCGCCAGCCGTGACACGAGTCAACTCCCGCCCCACAGCCGAGACTCATCGCGACGCCCGGACACCCCCGTCCCCCGGGCGCCGAGGAGTCAGTCGTGATCAGACCTTCCGCAGCGGGAAGGGCCGGTCTGCTCGCCGCCGGGCTTTCCCTGGCGCTGCTCACGGCGGGGCAGGTGCCCGCTGGAGCGGCGGCGCCCGCCGTGCCGGACACGTTCCGGAACGGCGCCGCCGCCCCCGCGTCCGCCACCGTCACCCTGGTGACCGGCGACCGGGTCACCCTCACCGGCCTGGCCGGCGGCGCGCAGACGGTCACCGTCGAGCGGGCCAAGGGCGCCACCGGGATCGTCCGCACCGAGACCGTGAACGGCAGGGTCAGCGTCATACCCGACGAGGCCCGGCCCTATCTGGAGTCCGGCGCCCTCGACCGCCGGCTCTTCGACGTCACCGGCCTCGTCGAGCAGGGCCTCACCGGCGACCTGCCGCTGATCGTCACCCACGGCGGCGGCGCCGGCGCCCGGAAGGCCGCCCCCGCGCCGCGCGGTACCAAGCGGGTCCGCGCGCTGCCCAGCGTCGGCGGCAGCGCCGTCACCGTCACCGAACCCGCCGCGTTCTGGCGTGAGTTCACCGCCACCCCGGCCAAGCGGGCGGCGGGCGCGGGGACGGCCAAGGTCTGGCTCGACGCCCGTGTGAAGGCCGCCATGGCCGACTCCAACGCCCAGATCGGCACCCCGAAGGCCTGGGAGGCCGGACTCACCGGCAAGGGCGTCAAGGTCGCCGTCCTCGACACCGGCGTGGACGCCACCCACCCCGACCTGGCCGGCCGCGTCGCCGAGTCCAAGTCCTTCATCGCCGGTCAGCAGGTCGCCGACCGCAACGGCCACGGCACCCACGTCACCTCCACCGTCGGCGGCAGCGGCGCGGGCTCCGACGGCAAGGAGAAGGGCGTCGCCCCCGGCGCCACCCTCGCCGTCGGCAAGGTCCTCAGCGACGAGGGCTACGGCACCGAGTCCGAGATCATCGCCGGCATGGAGTGGGCCGCCCGCGACATCGACGCGAGGATCGTGTCGATGAGCCTCGGCTCCCAGGAGCCCAGCGACGGCACCGACCCGATGGCCCAGGCCGTGAACAGCCTCTCCGCCGAGACCGGCGCGCTGTTCGTCATCGCCGCCGGCAACACCGGCGCCCCCGGCTCCATCGGCTCGCCCGGCGCCGCCGACTCCGCGCTCACCATCGGCGCCGTCGACTCCGCCGACCAGGCCGCGTACTTCACCTCCAAGGGCCCCCGCTACCTCGACCAGGCCCTCAAGCCCGACTTGTCCGCGCCCGGCGTCGACATCCTCGCCGCCCGCTCCCAACTCCTGCCCGGCGGCGGCCTGTACACCTCCATGAGCGGGACGTCGATGGCGACCCCGCACGTCGCCGGCGTCGCCGCGCTGCTCGCCCAGCGGCACCCCGACTGGACCGGCGCCCGGCTCAAGGACGCCCTCATGTCCAGCTCCAAGACGCTGGACGCGTCCGCCTACGACCTCGGCGCGGGCCGCGTCGACGTGGCCGCCGCCGTCAACTCGACCGTGTCCGCGACCGGTTCGGCCGACCTCGGCTTCTACGCCTGGCCGTACGAGGACAACAAGCCGGTCGCCAAGACCGTCACGTACACCAACTCCTCCGACGAGCCCGTCGAGCTGAACCTCGCCGTCGAGGGCCTGCCGGCCGGCACCGCCGCCCTCGCCGACAGCAACCTCACCGTCCCGGCGCACGGCACCGCGAGCACCACCGTCACCGGCGACGGCGCCAAGGCCCCGGTCGGCACCAGCTCCGGCCGCGTCACCGCGACGAGCGGCGGCACCGTCGTCGCACACACCGCGCTCGGCCTGGTGAAGGAGGAGGAGCGCTACACCCTCACCGTCCACGTCAAGGACCGCGACGGCGCCCCCTCCGAAGCCTCCCTCGCCGTACGCCAACTGGTCGCCGGAGTGGACCCGTTCCCCGTCACCGTCGGCGAATCCGGCACGCTTCGGCTGCGCCTCAAGCCCGGCACGTACAGCGTCGACGGCGTCCTCGACGTCCGCGGCTCGCACGGCAAGGACTCCCTCGGCCTCGGTCTCCTCATCGACCCGGAGATCGTGCTCGACCGCGACCGCGAGATCACCCTCGACGGCACCAAGCTGAGGGAGGTCCGCGCCGAGGTCGACCGGCGCACCGAGACCCGGCAGCTCCTCATGGAGTTCGACCGCAAGGGCGGCGGGGCCTCGCACAGCGGCGCCGTCCAGGTGCCCCTGATGTACGACTCGATCTTCACCGCGCCCACCGCCAAGCCCGCCACCGGCACCTTCGAGTACCGCACCGTCTGGCGGCTCGGCAAGCCGCTCCTGGAGGGCACCGCCGCCAGTGCCGCGCTCACCGACCTCACGGTGCAGCCCGGCGGCGCGCTCCTCGAAGGCCGGCAGCGCCTCGCGGTCGTCGACGCGGGCACCGGCACCGCCGCCGAATACGCCGGCAAGGACGTCACCGGCAAGGCCGTCCTGGTCCGCCTCGCCGACGGCGCCGACCCGGTCGAGACCGCCCAGCGGGCCCAGGACGCGGGCGCCAAGGCCCTGTTCGTCACCGACGACCGTCCGGGCCGTCTGATGTCCTGGTTCGGCACCGCCGACTACCAGGACCGGCCGCTCGCCGTCGCCACCGTGAACCAGGCCGACGCCGCCCGGCTCGCCGCGCTCGCGGCCCGCGGGCAGCGCGTCGACCTGACCGGCACCCGCTTCACCCCGTACACCTACGACCTCTCCCAGGGGCACCCCGGCGCCGTCGGCACCGACCTCGTCTACCGGCCCGGCCGCGGCGAACTCGCCACGCTCCGCGCCGCGTACCACATGCCGACCGGCAAGAAGGAGCTCGGCGGCGAGTTCCGCTACTCGATCACCGACACCTTCAGAATCGGTATCGGCTTCAAGGAGTGGATCGGCTTCCCGGTCGAGCGCACCGAGTACGTCTCCACCGGCACCGGCCAGCGCTGGCACGAGTCCGTCGACCTCGGCGAGACCGGCACCTCGCTCGAACAGCGCGGCGGCCAGTCCGTCTACCGGGGCGGCACCGAGGTCCGCAAGGACTGGTTCAAGCCGGTCTGGCACCCGTGGCTCGGCACCGGTCTCGGCTGGGGCCAGGAGCGCAGCGGCGACACCGTCCGCTTCAACACCCCCGGCTGGGGCGACTCCGGCCCCGACCACACCGGCTTCGGCGACGTGTGGGGCGACCCGACGATGACCCAGGTCACCGAGGCGTACGTCAACGGCACGCGCGTCGACCGCAAGACCAGCTCCGGCGCCTACGTCTGGGACGCACCGGCCGAGGAGGCCGAGCTCAGGGTCGTCACGGACACCACCCTGGACCGGGACCGCTGGCGCCTCGGCACCAAGGGGCACGCCGAGTGGACCGTGCGCTCCGCCCACACCCCGGCCGACCGGATCACCTACCTGCCGATGATCAATCTCGGCTTCGACCTGGACACCGACCTCGTCGGCGACGTCCCGGCCGGGAAGCGGCTGCCGGTCCGTGTCTACGCCGAGTACGTGAAGGACGCGGCCGGCACCGGCACGCTCGGCGGCCGGTGGCTGGAGGCCTCCTACGACGAGGGCGCGACCTGGACGAAGGTCGCGCTGAACGCGGACGGCCGCGGCGAACTGGCCGTCCCCCGTGACGCCGCCTCCGTCTCGCTGCGGGCGGGCGCGAACGACGACCGGGGCGGCTCCGTGAAGCAGGAGCTGATCCGCGCGGTCGGCGTCCGCCGCTAGCCGCCGGCCGCTAAGCGGGCTCGGCGGGGTGGCCGGACGGCCCGGCCACCCCCACCACCCCGCGTGCCGCGCCGAGTTCGACCAGGTCCTGGGGGCACAGCCGGAGCTGTCCGGCCGTCTCCGGGACCTGGTCGTCCGCCCGTTTGAGGATCCGCGCCGCCAACTCCGGTGCGATGACGGAGAAGTAGCCGTCCGGCGTCACCCACGTGGCGCCGGGCGCGGCCAGCGCGAGCGCCCCGCCCGAACCGCCCTCCCCGATCACCAGCGACGTGACCGGCACCCGGGCCCCCGCGATCGCCGCGAACGCCTGCGCGATGGCCGGGCCCGCGCCCGCCCGTTCGGCCGCGGCGTCATTGGCCGCGCCGGGCGTGTCGATCAGGGTGAGGACCGGGATCCCGAGCCGTTCCGCGAGCCCCAACAGCCGTACCACCGTGCGGAATCCGGCGGGCCTGGTCGCGCCGCCGTCCTGTGCCGCGTACGCCACCACCCGGCCCTCGCGCAGCCCGAGACCGCACTCCACCCGGTCGTCGGCGCCGCCCGCCCGGTCCCCGCGGATCGCCGCCCGCACCTCGAAGTAGGCGTCGAGGTACGCCCCGGCCCGCGGCCGGTCCGCCGCCCGCGCCCGCAGCACGGCCTCCCAGCCGGTGGCGGGCAGCGGGAGGTCGCGCAGCGCGTCCGGCGGGGGAGCGGGCGTCCCGTCGTGGCCGGCCACACCGGTGTCCGGGGCCAGCAGGCGCAGCCACGACGCCAGGGTGTCCCGCAGCCGGGCCGGGGCGACGAGCGCGTCCACGTGCCCGTGCGCGTACTGGTCCTCGGCCGTGTACGCGGCGGGGTCGGCGTCCGGCGGGCGGACCCGGGACCCGGCGAACGCGACCTGCGCGCCGGGCAGCGCCAGGGTGACGTCCGCGCCCGCGCCGACGGTGGCCCAGCCGCCGCCGGTGGTCGGGTCGCGCAGCACGGCGATCTGCGGGACGCCGGCGGCGCGCAGCCGTACGGACGCGGCGGCGACCCGCTGCAGCTGGCCGAGCGCGATCATGCCCTCCTGCATCCGGCTGCCGCCGGTGGCGACCAACGACACCAGCGGGACCCGGAGTTCGGCCGCGGCGGCGTACGCGGCCACGATCCGGTCGCCCGTCGCGCGGCCGAGCGAGCCGCCGAGGAAACCGAACTCGAAGACCGCCAGGACACAGGCCCGGCCGCCGACCTCCGCCGTCCCGCACAGGATCGACTCGTCCTCGCCGGTCCGCGCGGACGCGCGGGCGCGGGAGTCGTCGTATCCGGTCCAGCCGAGCGGCCCGTCGACCGCTGTGCCGTCCCCGTCGACCGCTGTGCCGTCCGTCCTGGACGCGTCCGAGGGCGGCGGAAGGGGCGTGAAACCGTCCGCGACCAGGGCGATGACCTCGCGGGCCGTCATCCGTTCAGCCACGACGTGCCTCCGAGTCCTCGGCGTTCTCAGCGAGGGCCTTCTTCAGGATCTTGCCCATGTCGTTGCGCGGCAGCGCCGCCAGGAAGCGGACCTCGCGCGGTCGCTTGTGCGGGGCGAGCAGCCCGGCGACGTGCGCGGCGAGCGCGTCCGGGGCCGGCGGCCGGTCGGGGTCGGCCGGCACCACCCACGCCACGATCCGCTCGCCCAGGTCCGGGTCCGGCGCGCCGGTCACGGCGGCCTCGCGGACCTCCGGGTGGTCGAGCAGCGCGTTCTCGATCTCGCCCGCGCCGATCTTGTAGCCGCCGCTCTTGATGAGGTCGGTGGCCCGGCGGCCCACCAGGCGCACGAACCCGTCGGCCTCCCGTACCGCCATGTCCCCGGTGCGGAACCAGCCGTCGCCGGTGAACGCCGCCGCCGTCGCCTCCGGCCGGTTCAGATACGCGCTGAACAGGTTCGGCCCCCGGACCTGCACCTCGCCGATCGTCTCCCCGTCGCGCGCGTCCACGACCCCGCCGCCGTCCTCGTCGTCTTCGTACACCAGTCGCAGTTCCACGCCGCGCAGCGGCAGCCCGACGGACCCGGGGCGCGGGCCCGAGCCGACGGGGACGGAGGTGTTCATGAGGGTCTCGCTCATGCCGTACCGCTCGATCACCGTCCGCCCCGTCGCCGCCGTGATCCGCTCGTGGTCGGGTACGGGCAGCGCGGCCGAGCCGGACACCAGCAGCCGCGCCCCGGCCAGCGCCCGGACCAGCGCCGGGTCGTGGGGGAGGGCCTCGGCGATCCGGTGGTACATGGTCGGCACGCCGAACAGCATCGTCCCGCCGCCGTCGCCCAGCTCCTTCGCGACGCCCTCGACGGAGAAGCCGCCCAGATGCCGCAGCTCGCCGCCGCGCCGCAGCGGGCCGATGACGCCGAGGACCAGACCGTGCACATGGAACAGCGGCAGCCCGTGCACCAGGACGTCGTCGCCGGTCCACGCCCACGCCTCGGCGAGCGCGTCGAGGGAGGCGGCGACGGCCCGGCGGGAGAGGACGACGCCCTTGGGCGGGCCGGTGGTGCCGGAGGTGTAGACGATCAGGGCGGGGGCCTCGGGGTCCGAAGGCTCCGTCGGCTCCTCGACCCGCGGCCCGTCCGTCTCCGCCACGGATGACTCGACATCGATGCGCGGCACCTCCGCGAGCCCGTCCGGCAGCGCGTCCCCCGGCCCCGCGAGCACCGCGCCCGGCGCGCTGTCGCCGACGATGTGGGCCAGCTCCCGCGCGCCGGTGCGCGGGTTGAGCGGCACCACCGGCACCCCGGCGAGCAGCGCGGCCACCACCGCGACCGCCGTCTCCGTGGTCGGCGTGGCCCAGACGGCGACCCGTCCGGTGCCCGCCAGCCGGGCCGTCAGGGCGCCGGCCGCCCGGGCCAGTTCCGCGTACGTCGTCGTCGGGCCCGCGCCGAAACGCAGGGCGGGCCGGTCGGCCGCGGCCGCCAGGGCCGGGAAGAGGGCGCTCATGGCCGCATTCTGCCTGGTCGGCGAGGCCCACGGCAGACCCCCTCCGGGGACCCCGGGGCAACCCTCAGGAGCCGGCCGGTTCACCCTCCGGCCGCAGCGTGCGCATCCGCCCGTACGCGTACACACAGCCGGCGAGCGTCAGGTCGGACAGGAGCATGAAGCCGATCGAGTACGAGCCCTTCGCGCTGTAGATCGCGCCCATCACCAGCGGGGGCACGAAGCCGCCGAGGCCGCCCATCGCGCCGACGATGCCGGTCACGCTGCCGACCTGGGCCTGTGGGGTGACCTGGGAGACCAGCGCGAAGACCGAGCCGCTGGTGGTGCCGAGGCCGGCGGCCATGATGAGCAGGGCGATCGTGCCGCCCGGGTTCAGCGGCGGGTCGAAGGCCTGGACGATGGCGAGGAGGGCGACCGTGCCGAGCGCGACGGCCGTCACCACCGCCGGGTGGACCCGGTCCGAGAACCAGCCGCCCAGCGGCCGGAAGATCACCGTGACCAGGGCGAACCCGGCGGCCTTGGTGCCCGCGTCGGTCTGGTCCAGGTCGTACCAGGTCTTCAGATACGTCGGCAGGTACACACCGAACGCGACGATGCCGCCGAACCCGATCGCGTACAGCGCCGACAGCTCCCAGGTCACCCGCAGCCGCCCGGCCCGCCCGAGCCGTGTGCCCAGGGACGCGGCCGGGACCGGCCGGTCGGGGCGGTCGCTGACGAGCAGGACGGCGAGCAGCGCGTACGCGGCGAGCGCGCAGGCCACCACGATGAACGGCAGGTTCTCGTGGTGCTCGGCCATCCGCGGCGTGAAGTACCCGGACAGCGCCACGCCGCCCATGCCCATGCCGAAGACGCCGAGCGCGAGACCGCGTTTCGCGGGCGGGAACCAGGAGTTGACGAGCGGGATGCCGATGGCGAACGTGGTGCCGCCGAGGCCCAGCAGGAACGCCACGACCAGCATCAGGCCGTAGCTGTCCTTGACCACGATCAGCAGCAGTACGGGCACGATCGTCAGCGCCGACACCAGCGGGAACATCAGCTTCGCGCCGTACCGGTCGGTGAGCGCCCCGACCGGGATCCGGCCGAGCGAGCCGACCAGGACCGGGATCGCGACGAGCAGCGACTGCTGGAAGGAGCTGAGCGACAGCGTCTCGCCGAAGTGGGGTCCGAGCGGGGCGATCAGTGACCAGGCCCAGAAGGTGAGCCCGAAGCCGACCGTGGCCATGGCGAGGTTGCGGTAGGCGGCCGCCGGGATGTGCGGCGCGGCGCCGGACTTCGCTGCGGTGTCCACGTCACCAGTCAAGGCGGGACGTCCGGCCGCGGCGCGCGGGACTGCTCCGTACGGGGCCTGTCCGTATGCACGGAGGAAACGCGGGCGTCCCGTCACGCCTCCGGCGGCCACGTCACCACGGCCGGCGGCGCCCCGTCGTCCGCCACCCGCAGCCGCAGGCCGTCCGGGCCCGCGCTCACCTCGACCGACACCGCCCCGACGCCCGGCCGCCGGTGCGCCGCGGCGAGCGCGCCCCGGAGCGTGGCGAGCAGCCGGTCGGCGGCGGTGGCGGTGCGCGCAGCGGCGTGGGTGGCGGCGGTGGCGGTGCCGGTGGTGTCATCCATGGTGTCGGTGAGGGTGTCGACGGCGCCGGAGAAGTGCACGGACGGCTGGAAACCGAGCAGCGCCGCCGCGCCGCCCGTCTCGCGCAGCACCCGGCCGCGGAACGAGGCCGGGACATCCGCCGGCGGCTGCTGGAGCGCGAAGATCGTGGTGCGGACCTCCTGGATCGTCGAGTCCAGCTCGTCGACGGCCCGCCCGATCAACGCGTGCTCGCCGGAGGCCGGGGCCGACCGCCGCCGGGTGGACTCCAGCATCATCTCGGTGGCGAACAGCCGCTGGACGACCAGGTCGTGCAGATCGCGGGCGATCCGGTCGCGGTCCTCGTAGACGGCGAGCCGTTCGCGGTCGGCGGCCGCGTCGGCGAGCACCAGGGCGAGCGCGGCCTGCGAGGCGAACTGCGTGGCGAGCAGCCGGTCCACCGCGGTGTACGGGAGGCCGCCGCGCCGCCGAGGCAGCGCGAGGGTGCCGATGAGCCGCCCGCCGCTGCGCAGCGGCAGCATCATCGACGGCCCGAACCGGCTCCGTACGACGGTCGTCATCCGCGGATCGGTGGCCGAGTCCTCGATGAACACCGGCTCACCGCCGAGGAGTTGGACGAGTACGGGGGAGCCGGGCGCGATCGTGACACCGACCAGGTCGGCGGGGTCGCCGGCGGTGGAGGCGGCGACGATCTCCATGCCGCCCGCCGCGGTGGGCTGGAGCACCACGCCGGCGGAGGCGTCGGCGAGCAGCCGGGCCTGTTCGGCGACGGCGCCCAGGGCGTCCCCGGCGGGCCGGCCGGAGAGCAGCGCGTTCGTCACGGCCGCGGTGCCCTCGATCCAGCGCTCGCGCCGCCGGGCGGTCTCGTGGCGGCGGGCGTGCGCGACGGCGGTGCCGGCCTGGGCGGCGAGGACCCGCAGCAGGGCCCGGTCCTGCCCGGTGAACGGGCCGGTGCGCTTGCCGGCGAGGCACAGGGTGCCGACCACCTCGGTGCCGCCGCGGACGGGAACGCGGACGGGAATATCGAGGATCGGGCCCGGGGCGCCGAGAAGCACGCCGAGCAGCCCGGTGCGGCCGGCGGGGAGCCGGCCGGCGCGCCGGCGCTGCTCCTCGGTGAGACCACAGGTGAACAGGCCGGTGATGCCCCGGTGTTCGCGCGCGTCCGCGTCCCCGTCCCCGTCCCCGAGGACGCCCAGGGCCCCGTAGCGGGCGCCGGTCAGCCTGGCCGCGGTGTCCACGAGGTACTGGAGGGTGGCGGGCGGTCCGAGGTCGCCGCCGACGCCGAGGACGGCTTCGAGCGGCATCGGCAGTCGGGGGACCTCGGCGCCGGTACGGGTGTCGCCGCCGGTACCGGTGTCGGTACCGGCCTCGGTGTCGGTGTCGGTGTCGGTACCGGCCTCGGTGTCTCCGGCGGAGCCGCCGCCGTCGCCCGCTTCCTCGCCCTCGTCCGTGATCGACATGGTGTCATTGTCGTACAAAATACGGACAGCTGGGCAGGGGACGCGCGTCAGGCGGATCACTCCGCCGCGGTGGGCCGCTCGCCCGCCGGCGGGTCGTCGCCCGCGAGGTCGGCCGCCAGGTCGTCCGCCGCGGACCGGGCGCTCAGCGGACGCTCGCTCAGCGGACGGTCGTCCACCGGGCCGTCCACGGAGATGCGGCCGTCCACCGAGATCGGGCCGAGGGCCAGCGGCTGGACCCGCCCCTCCAGCATCGCGCCGAGCCCGAGCACGGCGCACACGTCGGGCCGCTCCGCGATCTGCACGGGCATCCCGGTCGCCTCGCGCAGCATCTGGTCGAGGCCCGGCAGCAGGGCGCTGCCGCCGACCATCATGATGCCCCGGTCGGCGAGGTCGGCGACCAGATCGGGCGGGCAGTCGCGCAGCACCTTGCCGATGCCGTCGAGGACGGCCGTGAGCGGGGTCTGGATGGCCTGGCGTACGGCGGCGGTGTCGATGGTCACCGAACGGGCCAGGCCGGTCGCCACGTCCCGGCCGTGGATCTCGGTGTACGTCGGGCCCTGGACGGTCAGGCCGTTGCCGTGCAGGGCCACCTGCAGCGGGCGGACCGACTGGCTCGGCAGCATCAGCTCGTGCTGGTGGCGCAGGTGCTGGATGACGGCGTGGTCGATGGCGTCGCCGCCGACCGGCATCCGCTCGGCGGTCACGATCGAACCCAGCGAGAGCACCGCGACCTGCGTGGTGGCCGCCCCGCACACCAGGATCATGGTCGCCGTCGGCTGCTCGACCGGGAGGCCGCAGCCCACGGCCGCCGCGATCAGCGTGTCGACCAGTTCCACCCGGCGGGCGCCCAGGCCGACCAGGGTCTCCACGGCCGCGCGCTGGGCGAGCGGGTCGCTGTCGTGCGGGGTGCACGCGGCCGCCCGCAGCCGGGGCTTGCGGCGCAGCTGGCGGCGCAGCTTGTCGCCGAGGAGGTGCCGGAGCATCCGCTGGGCCATCTCGATGTCGACGACCGTGCCGCCGGAGACCGGACGGACCACCCGGATGTAGTCCGGGGTGCGGCCGGTCATCTTCTCGGCCAGCGCGCCGACCGCGATCAGCGCGCCGGAGCGGGTGTTCACGGCGGCCACCGACGGTTCGTCGACGACGAGCCCGGCGCCCTTCACGAAGACCCGGGTCCGGGCGGCGCCCAGATCGACCGCGACATGGCAGCGGCGCAGTTGCTCGAGGCTGACGGTCACGGCGGTCCTCCGGAGGGTGGGTGAGGGTGGGTACGGGGCGGGGATTGCGGGCCTGCGAGGCGCGCCCTCTCCTGGCATCGTCCTGCCGCCCCGGGCCCCGCGCGCGCCGGGCTGGGCCGCCCGGGGGTGCGTTGCCGCTGACGTTTCGTCAGGCTCAGGGCAGAGGTTCGGGAGGCCGTGACCGACGGTGAGGAGGGGGCCGAGTTCGCTATCTGGGCCGGTAGCCCGCACACTGGGGGAGGGCCGCACTCTGACCGACCAGGGTGCGGCCTCTCTTCGCGTTCCCCCGGACCTCCTCTTTCCACAGGTCCCCTCCGCCCGGCAGCACCCGCGAGACCCCCTAGGGTGAGCGGCATGCGTGACATCGGGGCGGGTTTCGGTTATCTCCTTCAGGGCCAGAAATGGGTCTTCGGCCACGGACGGTGGTTCGGCTTCGGGCTGCTGCCCGGGCTCGTCACCTTCGTCCTGTACGCGGGCGCGTTCGTGGGCCTCTTCTACGGCGCGGACGATCTGACGGCCTGGGCCACCCCGTTCGCCGACGACTGGGGCTCGCCCTGGCAGGGGCTGCTGCGCGGCACGCTCACCTTCCTGGTGTTCGGACTCGGCCTGTTCCTCGCCGTGATCACCTTCACCGCCGTGACGCTGCTGATCGGGCAGCCCTTCTACGAGTCGCTGTCCGAGGCGGTCGACCGCGCCGAGGGCGGCGAGGCGCCCGAGTCCGGCCGGCCGCTGTGGCAGGAGCTGTGGGTCTCGGCCCGGGACAGCCTGCGCGTCCTCGTCCGTGTCGCGCTCTACGGCGTCCTGCTCTTCGCCGCCGGATTCATCCCGGTCGTCGGGCAGACCGTGGTGCCCGCGCTCGGCTTCTGCGTCTCCGGCTTCTTCCTCACCGAGGAGCTGACGGCGGTGGCGCTCCAGCGCCGGGACGTCGACTTCAAGGAACGCCTCGGCCTGCTGCGCGGCCGCCGGACGCTCGCCCTCGGTTTCGGCGTCCCCCTCACGCTGTTCTTCCTCGTCCCCTTCATCGCCGTCCTGCTGATGCCGGGCGCGGTGGCGGGGGCGACGCTGATGGCCCGGGACCTCGTCGGCGAGACCTCGGCGGACGAGGACGAGGACGAGGACGGGAACGGGGGCTCGGGTGAGTCCCGGCCCGGCACGGGTGCCGGAGGCCACCCCGTACAGCCGCAGCCCAACCCGTACCAGCAGGCGAACCCGTACCAGCAACAGCAGCCGTACCGGCAGCCCGGCCCGTACTCCTCCTGATCCCGCTCCGCTCCGTCCCGTCCCTACAGGCCGAGGACGATCAGCGCGGTGTCGTCGGTCGCCCCGCCCACCGGCAGCATGTCGAGCAGCAGCGCGTCCGCCAGCGTCTCGGGCGGGGAGGTGTGGTTCCGGCGGACGGCCTCGGCGAGCCGGTCGAGGCCCGCGTCGATGTCCTCGTGGCGCCGCTCGATCAGCCCGTCCGTGTAGAGCACCAGGGTCCCGCCCGGCGTGAACGCGGCCTCCGCCTGCGGCCGGGTGCCGTGCGCCAGATACGTGCCGAGCGGCGGGTCGGTGGCCCGGTCCAGGAACTCCACCGTCCCGTCCGTGTGCACCAGGACCGGCGGCGGATGCCCGGCGCTGCTGTACGTGATGACCCCGCGCCCGAAGTCGATCCAGGTCTCGACGGCGGTGGAGTTCTCGGCGCCCTCGACGGACCGGGCGTACAGATCGAGCACGTCGAGGGCCTGCGCGGGGCCGTCCGCCACCCGGGAGGCGGCGCTGAGGGCGCTGCGCAGCTGGCCCATCACCCCGGCCGCCGCGAGCCCGTGCCCGACGACGTCGCCGACCGCGACCCCGATCCGGTCGGCGGCCGCGCCGGTCACCCCGCCGTATCCGTCGCCGTCCAGGGTGACCAGGTCGTACCAGTCGCCGCACACGTTCAGCGCGCCGATCGCCGGCCGGTAGCGCACCGCCGAGCGGTGCGGCCCGATCGGCCCGGGGGCCGGCAGCATCGCCTCCTGGAGGGCCAGCGCCACCTCCCGCTCGCGGGCGTGCGCCGCGCGCAGCTGCTCGTTGACCTGCTGGAGCTCGCGCGCCCTGGCGTACAGCTCGGCCTCCAGGACGCGGGTGCGGCCGCG
Source organism: Streptomyces laurentii (assembly GCA_002355495.1). Lineage (GTDB taxonomy): Bacteria > Actinomycetota > Actinomycetes > Streptomycetales > Streptomycetaceae > Streptomyces > Streptomyces laurentii. The sequence goes on along the minus strand of AP017424.1, from coordinate 2,142,518 downwards.
GACCGGCCCGCCGCGGGCCCGGATCAGCTCGGTGATCTCCTCCGCGCGCAGCACGAGGAGCTCGACGGTGCCGTCGGGGCCGAACACCGGGGCGTTGACAGGGCTCCAGTAGTGCTCCTCCCACTCGCCGGACCGCTCGGCCGACTCGACGTCGTAGCGCTGTGGGGCCATGGTGTCCCGCTCGCCGGTCTCCAGGACCCGGCGGAGCGAGGCGGCGAGGGTCCGTACACCGTTCTGCTGGGGATCGTTCGGGCTGACGGGGAAGGTGTCGTACAGACTCCGGCCGATGGTCCGCTCGCGGTCGCGGCCGGACATCCGCAGGAATTCCTCGTTGGCGTCGACGAACACCAGGTCCGGGGTGAGCACGGCGACCATGCCGGGCAGCGCCCGGAAGACGCCCGCGTAGTCGATCGGCCTGTCGGTCATCCGTCCCTGCTCCGCCCGCCGCCGGTCGCCTGACTCCGTCCGTCCCCCGGTATCAGGGTGCGCCGGGGGCGGGCGGTCCACATCCCGGAGGGGTACGGGGGAGTGGCGGCGGGCGGCCCGCTACCGGCCGGCCGGGGCCTTCCGGTCCGCCGGAACGTCGACGAGGACGTAGCCGGGGGCGTCGGGCCCCGCGTCCGCGAGCCGTACGCCGTCCGGGCCCCAGCCGCCGGCGCGGCCGGCGCCCTGGCCGGCCTCGCTGGAGCCGAGGGCGTTGCCGAGGACGACGTGGAGGCCGAAGTCACGGGAGCGAGCGGGGTAGACCGTCTCGAACTGGTCGTTGCCGATCTCCAGCACGGCGCTCGACAGGTAGGCGTGGCAGCCGTCGGCGGCGGCGCGTTCGGCGAGGCCGGGGAAGCGGTTGTCGTAGCAGGTGGCGGTGGCGTACCGGATGCCGTCGAGCTCGAACCGTCCGTCGGCGGTGCCCGGGGTGAAGACCTCGGCTTCGATCCCGTACAGATGCTGCTTGTCGTAGCGGGTGAGGAGCCCGCCGTCCGGCCCGATGACCAGGGTGGTGACGGCGAGGCGGCCGTCGTCGGTCAGGACCGGCCCGCCGACGAGGGCGGTGGCGGACACGGCGCGGCAGGCCTCGCGTACGGGGTCGAGCCGCGGGTCGTCCTCGGTGAGGGCGAGGGCGGGGGTGTCCCGGATGAGGCGGGGCTCGTAGCCGGTGAGGCAGAGTTCGGCGAAGACGACGACGCGGGCGCCGTCGGCGCCCGCGGAGCGGATCAGGTCGGAGACGGCGCGGACGTTGGCGGCGATGTCCCCGGCGACCGGGGTGAATTGAGTGGCGGCGACGATCATGACGGCCATCCTCGCACCGGCGGGGGAAGGCGCGACTCCCGGAAAGAGGGCGGCCACACCAGAAGCCCGCGAAAACCTCGGCCGTCGGTGCCTCCGCACCCGCACCACCAGCACCCCCACCGAGACAGCCGCCCTACGCCACCCCCACCCGCCCCTCCCTCAACAGCGCCAGGAAGTCCCGGAACGCCGCCGGCATGTCCACCGCCTCCGGGTCGAGCAGCCACTGGTACTGCAGGCCGTCCATCACCGCCGTCAGCAGCGGCGCCGCCCGCTCCGGCGTGAGGCCGCCCGGCAGTTCGTCGCCGAACTCGGCGCGCAGCACCGCCGCCAGGTGCGCGCGCGTCTGCGCGTAGCGCTCCGTGAAGAAGGCGCGGGCCGGGTGGTCCTCCGTGACGCTCTCGCCGAGCAGCGCCGAGAACGTCTGCACGATCCCCGGGCGCATCGCGTTGTACTCGACCAGCGACTCCAGGAGATCGAGCCGCCAGTGTTCCCTCCCCCGCCCCCCGCCCGTGTCCCAGCGGTCGCGCTCCTCCAGGACCGCGACGAGCAGCGCCTCCTTGGTCGGGAAGTAGTGCAGCAGGCCCTGTTGGGTGAGGCCGACCCGTTCGGCCACCGCGCTCAGCGACGCGCCCCGGTAGCCGCGTTCGGCGATCACTTCGAGAGCCGCCCGGACGATCTCCGTCCGCCGCTCCTCGTTCCTGGCTCGGGCCATCGTCCCGCCTCCCGTCTCGCGCCCTGTCGGACAGGACCGTACGTCATCCGCAAAGTCACGAAGAAGTAACGTCACCTACCGGCTTACAGGGAGATGGTCCACGATGGGCCGCACCAGCACTTCGACGCGGAGGTACGGCATGCGGGACACGGCGGGCACGGCGGACGCTGCGGGCACGGTGGAAACGGCGGCCGACCCCGACACGACACGCGAGCGCGTCGTCGAGGCCGCCCTCGCCGCCCTCGACCTGGACACCAAGGCCCGGCTGCTCGCCGGCCGCGACATGTGGTCGCTGCCCGCCCTGCCCGCGATCGGCCTCGCCTCGCTCGTCCTGTCCGATGGCCCCGTCGGCGTCCGCGGCGTCCGCTGGAGCGCCGACGATCCCTCCGTCGCCCTGCCGTCCCCCACCGCCCTCGCCGCCTCCTGGGACCCCGGCCTCGCCCGCCGGGCCGGCCGGCTGCTCGCTCAGGAAGCCCGCCGCAAGGGCGTCCACGTCCTCCTCGCCCCCACCGTCAACCTCCACCGCTCCCCGCTCGGCGGCCGCCACTTCGAGGCCTACAGCGAGGACCCGTACCTCACCGGCGCCCTCGCCACCGGCTACGTACAGGGCGTCCAGGACGGCGGCGTCGGTACCACCGTCAAGCACTTCGTCGCCAACGACGCCGAGACCGACCGCTTCACCGTCGACAACCGCGTCGCCGACCGCCCGCTCCGCGAGCTCTACCTCGCCCCCTTCGAGGCCGTCGTCGCGAACGCCCACCCCTGGGGCATCATGACGGCCTACAACCAGGTCAACGGCACCACGATGACCGAGCACCGCCACCTCGTCCACGACGTCCTGCGCGGCGAGTGGGGCTTCGACGGCGTCAACGTCTCCGACTGGATGGCCGCCCGCTCCACCCGGGCCGCCATCGACGCCGGCCTCGACCTCGCCATGCCCGGCCCCCAGACCGTGTACGGGCCGGCGCTCGCCGCCGCCGTCCGGGCCGGTGAGGTCGACGAGGCCGCCGTCGACACCGCCGTACGCAACGTCCTGCGGCTCGCCGCCCGCGTCGGCGCCCTCGACGGCGCCCCGCCCGTCGTCACCACCCCGCCCGCCCCCGTCGACGGCGCCGCGCTCGCCCGCGAGATCGCTCACCGCGGCGTCGTCCTCGTCCGCAACGAGGGCGGCCTGCTGCCCCTGGCCCCGGACCGCCCCGGCGGCACTCCCGCCCCCGCCCCCGCCACCCCCGCCACCGTCGCGCTCTCCGGCGCCGCCGCCCGTGACGCCCGCGTCCTCGGCGGCGGCTCCGCCCAGGTCTTCCCCGACCACGTCGTCTCCCCGCTCGACGGCCTCGCCGCCGCCCTCCCCGACGGCGCGCTCACCTTCTCCCTCGGCGCCGACCCCAACGACGAACTCGCCGCCGCCGACCGGGGGTTCACCCTCCGTACCGTCTGCCGCGACGCCTCCGGCGCCGTCCTCGGCGAGGCCGGCCTGCCCACCGGCCAGGTCCAGTGGATCGGCGACGACCTCCCCGCCGGCGTCACCCACGACACCCTCGCCTCCGTCGAGATCACCGGCACCTTCACCCCGCGCGAGAGCGGCGCCCACTCCTTCGGCACCCGCGGCCTCGGCGGCTTCGTCCTCACCGTCGACGGTCACATCCTCTTCGACGGCGCCCAGGGTCTCGGCCCCGAGACCGACCCCTTCGAGGCGTTCTTCGGCGCGCCCACCGCCCGCGGCACGGCCGAGCTGACCGCCGGACGGACCGTCGGCGTCTCACTCCGCCACACCCTCGATCCGGAGCTCGCGACCCCGCTGCCCGCCGTCGCCTTCTCCCTCGTCCATCTCCCGCCGCGCCGCGACCCCGACGAACTGATCGCCGAGGCCGCCGAGGCCGCCCGCCGCGCGGACACCGCCGTCGTGGTCGTCGCCACCACCGAGCGCGTCGAGTCCGAGGGCTTCGACCGCACCGGCCTGGCCCTGCCCGGCCGCCAGGACGACCTCGTCCGCGCCGTCGCCGCCGCCAACCCGCGCACCGTGGTCGTCGTCAACGCCGGCTCCCCGGTCGAGATGCCCTGGCGCGACGAGGTCGCCGCGATCCTCCTCGCCTGGTTCCCCGGCCAGGAGGGCGGCGCGGCCCTCGCCGACGTCCTCACCGGCGCCGCCGAACCCGGCGGCCGCCTCCCCACCACCTGGCCCGCCGCCCTCGCCGACGCCCCCGTCACCGAGGTCACCCCGGTGGACGGCGTGCTCGACTACAGGGAGGGCGTGTTCATCGGATACCGCGCCTGGGACCGGGCCGGCGCCGTCCCCGCGTACCCCTTCGGCCACGGCCTCGGCTACACCACCTGGTCGTACGACTCCCTCGTCGCCACCCCGGACTCGGCCGTCGTCCGCCTCACCAACACCGGCACCCGCCCCGGCCGCGAGGTCGTCCAGATCTACCTCGTGCCCGCCCACGACCCCGTCGAGCGCCCGGCACGCTGGCTCGCCGGTTTCGCGAGCGTGGCGGCCGGCCCGGGCGAGACCGTCGAGGTCACCGTCGAGCTGCCGCGCCGCGCGTTCGAGGTGTGGGACGAGAAGGCGGGCGGCTGGACCCGCGTCGACGGTACGTACCGGGTGGTGGCCGCCCACTCCCTCGACGACACCCGCCTCGGCGTGACCCTCGACCTCTGACCGCCGGTCTCAAGGAGTCGGGGACGGTTCACGGCTTGGTGATCCGCTGGTACGCGAGGCCGGCGAGCCGTGCCTGGCCGTCCCGGCTCGGGTGGAAGAAGTCCCACGGGCTCAGCTGGGGCTGCTCGAAGGCGAAGCCGAAGACCGCTCCGTCGTCGTACCGGCAGCGGTCGTCCTTCGCGCACACCTCCTTCAGTACCCGGTTGTACGCCACCACGCGCTCCCGTACCGCCGCCCGGCGCTGCTCGGCGGCCGCGCTCAGGTCCTGCGGGTCCTTCAGCATCGCGCCGCAGATGCCCAGCTGCCACACCTGACGGCCCATCGGGCTCACCCGTCCGGTCGACCACAGCCGCTTGAGGTCCGGCAGGCTCGACACGTACACCTGTGCCTTCGGCGCCCCCTTCCGCAGCGCGGCGAGGGAGGTGGTGAAGGAGGTGCGGAAGTCGTCGACCGGGGTCATCTCGTCCGGCCGGTCCCGGCAGGCGTCGTTCGCGCCCATCATGACCGTCACCAGCTCGGGCCGTTCGGCCGCCGCCGCGGTCATCTGCTCCGGCAGCTCGGCCATCCGCGCCCCGGTGCGGGCCAGGTTCCAGCTGTGCGTGGCGACCTTCCCGGGGCCGAGCAGTCGCAGCGCGAGCGAGTTCACGTCCGTGTCGGTGCCGGTCGCCCACGACACCTCGGGGCAGTCCGCCAGGACCGTACAGGCGTCGAAGGCGCGGGTGACGGAGTCGCCGACGGCGGCGACCGAGCCGGGGGAGGTGTCCCAGACGGGCTTCGCCGGTACGGCGGGCCGGCCCGCCCCGGAGCCGGACCGGGACCCGGTGCCGGACCCGTCGGCCGAGCAGCCGGCCACGGCCCCGGTGCACAGCAGGACCGCCGCCGTTCCGGCGACAGCCATGCGGAAACGTTTTCGCATGGGCATCCGCGATCCCCTCCTTCGCGGTCCGGCCGCGTCCCGGCGAGTGAAAGCTTCGTGTCCACCCGTCCTCGCCCGACCGTACGCCCTCCCGGGACGGGCCCGGCACGGTAGCTTGGCCCCGTCGAACCAGGGGAGACCCCACCGATCGGTTCCGGTAAATTACATCACGTCACATGCTGTCCCCTTTTTGGGGGTTTGCGGATGCCCGTTCTCGTGATGATGTGTTGATGTGTACGGAGGCCGCTCGGGAACGGCCGCCCTATGTCCCCACATGGAGGTCCCGGTGACGACACGTGGAGTCCTGTACGTTCACTCCGCACCGCGCGCGCTCTGCCCGCACGTCGAATGGGCGGTCGCGGGCGTCCTCGGTGCGAGGGTCCAGCTGGACTGGATCCGCCAGCCGGCGTCGCCCGGGATGTGGAGAGCCGAATTCTCCTGGCAGGGCGAGACCGGCACCGCCTCCCGGCTCGCGTCCGCCCTGCGCGGCTGGCAGATGCTCCGCTTCGAGGTCACCGCGGAACCCTGCGCCGCCGCCGAGGGCGAGCGCTACAGCGCCACCCCCGAACTCGGCATCTTCCACGCCGTCACCGGCCCCCACGGCGACATCCTGATCCCCGAGGACCGGCTGCGCGCCGCCCTCGGCCGCGCCGCCCAAGGCGAAACGGTCCTGGAGACCGAGATCGCCCTGCTGCTCGGCAAGCCCTGGGACGACGAACTGGAGCCCTTCCGCTACGCCGGCGAAGGCGCCCCCGTCCGCTGGCTGCACCAGGTGGTCTAGTGCTGCGACCGGAAAGGTTCACCGGCTCGCCGCCCCGCCGCTCCGTCGACAGGGCGTCAGCGCGTCACGCCGTCAGCTCGTCGGCCAGCAGGTCCATCAGCAGCCCGTCGTGCCAGGTGCCGTCCGCGCCGCGCTCGTACTGCCGCATGACGCCGACCGGCCGGAAACCGGCCTTCGTGTAGCAGCGGATCGCCGCCGCGTTGTCGGCCGCCGGGTCGATGGTCAGCCGGTGATGGCCGTGGTCGTCGACGAGATGGCGGGCCAGGGTCCGTACGGTGTCGGTGCCCAGGCCCTTGCCGTGCACCGCCGGGTCGAGGAAGAGGTCCATCCCGGCGTGCCGGTACTCCGGCGACTCCTCGGCGTGCCACTGGATCATGCCGATGGTCCGGTCCTCGTACTCGACGGTCAGGCAGTGGGTCCCCGGGTCGTCGAGATCGGCCGCGACCTCCGCCGCGAGATTGTCGCCGCCCTGCCAGCGCGCGCGTACCTCGGGAGTCGCCCGGATCGCGGCCAGGGCGGGCACGTCGGCGGGGACGGTGGGGCGCAGGGTCACGAGAGCACCACGTAACACGGTCATGTCCCGGACCCTACGCGACCGGGGTGCCCGCTCCGAGGGCCGTTCGGGCCACCGGCGGGATCGCCCGGATCATCCGGACCGCCCGCGGGCCGGGCCCGCCCGGGGGGACCGACCGGCACCCGAGCGCCCCGGCACCGCCCGCCCCCGCCCCGTACAGGCCCGTCCCCGCCCCGTACACGGCCGAAGGCCCCGCCGGAAAGATCCGGCGGGGCCTTCGGCCGAGCGTCGCGCGAGGCGGGTGATCAGACCGAACGGAAGGCGAGGACCACGTTGTGGCCGCCGAAGCCGAACGAGTTGTTGATCGCGGCGATCGTGCCCTCGGGCAGCGCGCGCGGCTCGTCGCGCACGATGTCGGCGTCGACCTCCGGGTCCAGGTCGTCGACGTTGACCGTCGGCGGGGCCATCCGGTTCGTCAGCGCGAGCACGGTCGCGACCGTCTCGACACCGCCCGCGCCACCCAGCAGGTGGCCGGTCATCGACTTGGTCGCGGAGACCGCGACGTGGTCCAGGTCGTCGCCCAGGACCTGGCGCAGCGCCTTGATCTCGGCGACGTCGCCCAGCGGCGTCGACGTGGCGTGCGCGTTGAGGTGGACGACCTCGGACGGCTTCAGGTCCGTCGAGTCGAGCAGGTTGCGCAGCGCGGCGGCGATGCCCCGGCCGGTCGGCTCGGGCTGCGCGATGTGGTGGCTGTCGGCCGACAGGCCCTGCCCCAGCGCCTCGCAGTAGATCTTCGCGCCGCGCGCCTTCGCGTGCTCCTCGGACTCGAGCACGATGACGCCCGCGCCCTCGCCGAGGACGAAGCCGTCCCGGCCCTTGTCGTAGGGACGCGAGGCCTTGAGGGGCTCGTCGTTCTTCTTGGACATCGCCATCATGTTGGCGAAGGCCACCACGGGCAGCGGGTGGATCGCGGCCTCGGTGCCGCCGGCCACGACCACGTCGGCCCGGCCGGTGCGGATCATCTCGATGGCGTAGCCGATCGCCTCGGCACCCGACGCGCACGCCGAGACCGGGGTGTGGACGCCCGCCCGGGCGTTCACCTCCAGGCCCACGTTCGCGGAGGGGCTGTTGGGCATCAGCATCGGCACGGTGTGCGGGGAGACCCGGCGCGCGCCGGACTCCTTCAGTACGTCGTACTGGTCGAGCAGGGTGGTGACGCCGCCGATGCCGGAGGCGATGACGGAGCCGAGCCGCTCGGGCTGGATCTTCTCGTCGTCACCGGCCGGGCCGGTGTAGCCGGCGTCGGCCCAGGCCTCGCGGGCCGCGATCAGCGCGAACTGCGCCGAGCGGTCGAGCTTGCGGGCCAGCGGGCGGGGCAGTACCTCGGAGGGGTCCACCGCGGCCTGGGCCGCGATCCGGACGGGCAGCTCCGCGAAGCGCTCGTCCGTCAAGGGCGAGATGCCGGAACGTCCGGCGAGCAGCCCCTCCCAGGTGGAGGCGGAATCGCCACCCAGCGGAGTGGTTGCGCCGATACCGGTGACGACCACGGTGCGATTGGTCGAGCTCACAGGAAATCTTTCTCCATGTGTGTGATGGTCGGAAGACGGCGCCACCGCTGGGTGGCGGACCGGGTCACCAGAGGCCGGATCAGGCCTGGTGCTTCAGGATGTAGGAGGTCGCGTCGCCGACCGTCTTGAGGTTCTTGACGTCCTCGTCGGGGATCTTGACGTCGAAGCGCTCTTCGGCGGCCACGACGACCTCGACCATGGACAGCGAGTCGACGTCCAGGTCGTCGGTGAAGGACTTGTCCAGCTGGACGTCCTCGACCGGGATGCCCGCGATCTCGTTGACGATCTCGGCGAGACCCTCGACGATCTGCTCCTGGGTGTGGGCCATGGGTGGCGCTCCTTGTTGTTGTACGACGTTGCTGTTGCGAGACGACGTGGGTGGACGGGTGCGGTGGTGCGGTACGGAAGACGTCCGGAAGGTCCGGGACGCGAGCATCCCGGGATCCGGTGCCTAGGGGAGAGTAACGACCGTCGCGGCGAACACGAGACCCGCCCCGAAGCCGATGATGAGCGCCGTATCGCCGCTCTTCGCCTGTCCGGTCGCCAGGAGCCGCTCCATCGCGAGCGGGATCGAGGCGGCCGAGGTGTTGCCGGTGGTCTCGATGTCACGGGCGACCGTGACGTGCTCCGGCAGCTTCAGCGTCTTCACCATCGAGTCGATGATCCGCATGTTGGCCTGGTGCGGGATGAAGACGTCCAGGTCCTCGGCGCTGATGCCGGCGGCGTCCAGCGCGCGCTGGGCGACCTTCGCCATCTCGAAGACGGCCCAGCGGAAGACCGCCTGGCCCTCCTGCGTGATGGCCGGGAACTTGATCTTGCCTTCGCTGTCCAGCGGAAGCCGCGACACGTCGCCGACGTGGTAGTCGTTCCACGGGACCGTCTGCTTGATGGTCTCGGACTTGTCGCCCTCCGAACCCCACACGGTGGGGCCGATGCGCGGCTCGTCCGAGGGGCCGACGATCACGGCACCGGCGCCGTCGCCGAACAGGAAGGCCGTCGCGCGGTCCTCCAGGTCGGTCAGGTCGCTCAGCCGCTCCACGCCGATCACCAGGACGTACTCCGCCGAACCCTCGACGATCATGCCCTTGGCGAGAGTGAGGCCGTAGCCGAAGCCCGCGCAGCCGGCGGAGATGTCGAACGCGGCGGGCTTGCCGGCGCCGACCTTGTCGGCGATCTCGGTGGCCACGGCCGGGGTCTGCTTGAAGTGCGACACCGTGGAGACGACGACCGCGCCGATCTGCTCCGGGTCGATCCCGGCGTCGGCGATCGCCTTGCCGGCCGCCTCCACCGACATCGCGGTGACGGTCTCCTCCGGGGAAGCCCAGTGCCGGGTCGCGATGCCGGAGCGCGAGCGGATCCACTCGTCGGACGAGTCGATCTTCTCCAGGATCACCTCGTTGGGCACGACCCGGGTGGGGCGGTAGCCGCCGACGCCGAGGATGCGCGCGTACGGGGCACCCTTACTGGCCTTGATCTTCGCCATGCTTCTCGACACTCCTTGTCAGGCTTCAGGCTGTGGCCGTGGTCTCGGCGATGAGCGCACGGGCCGCGTCGAGATCGTCGGGGGTCTTCAGGGCCACGGTGGGGACACCGGGCAGGGCGCGCTTGGCGAGGCCGGTCAGGGTGCCGCCGGGGCACACCTCGACGAGGCCGGTGACGCCGAGCTCCTTGAAGGTCTCCATGCACAGGTCCCAGCGGACGGGGTTGGCGACCTGGCCGACCAGACGGGCGATGACGTCCGCGCCCGCGGTCACGACCTCGCCGTCCTTGTTGGAGACGTAGCGGGTGACCGCGTCGGCCGGGGACAGCGCCTTCGCCGCCTCGTCCAGCTTCGCCACGGCCGGGGCCATGTGGTGGGTGTGGAACGCGCCCGCGACCTTGAGCGGCACCACGCGGCGGACGCCCTCGGGCTTGTCCTCGTTCAGCGCGGCCAGCTGCTCCAGGGTGCCCGCGGCCACGATCTGGCCGGCGCCGTTCACGTTCGCCGGGGTCAGGCCCAGCTTCTCCAGGTGCGGGACGGTCACCTCGGGGTCGCCGCCGAGCAGCGCCGACATGCCGGTCTCGGTGATCGCCGCGGCCTCGGCCATGGCCAGGCCGCGGGTACGGACCAGACGCAGCGCCGTGGTGTCGTCGAGGACGCCCGCGAACGCGGCGGCCGCGAACTCGCCGACGCTGTGACCGGCGACCGCGCCGGGCGCGAGGCCACCGAGGACCGGGCCGTCGGCGGTCGCGTCACCGAGGGCGGCGGCGGACAGCAGGGCGGCCGCGACCAGCAGCGGCTGGGCCACCGCCGTGTCGCGGATCTCGTCCGCGTCGGCCTTCGTGCCGTAGTGCGCGAGATCGAGTCCGATGGCCTCGGACCAGGCGGCGACGCGGTCGGCGGCTCCGGGGAGCTCGAGCCAGGGGTTCAGGAAGCCGGGCGTCTGAGCGCCTTGGCCGGGAGCGACGAGTACGAACACCTTCACACTCTCTCTTGGAGACGGTCCTCGACGCCGGTGGGGACAAGGACGAAGAACCGTCGGGGGAATTGTCGATATCCCACAAAAGTCTAGGGCTCCGCCTAGGGCTGTGTCTCCGTGTCGGCCAACCGTCCCAGGATCAGCGCGATCCGCAGAGTGAAGGCCGACCGGACATCGGAGGGTGACCACCCGGTGACGTCGGTCACACGTCGGAGCCGGTAGCGCACGGTGTTGGGGTGAACGAACAGCATCCGCGCGGCGCCCTCCAGGCTGCTCGCCTGCTCCAGATAGACACTCAGCGTCTCCAGGAGCGCCGAGCCCGCTTCCTCCAGCGGTCTGTAGATCTCCTCCACCAGCTGGTCCCGCGCGGCGGGGTCGGAGGCGATCGCCCGCTCCGGAAGCAGATCGTCCGCGAGCACCGGGCGCGGGGCGTCCTGCCAGGCCGTGCACGCCTTGAGACCGGCCGCCGCGGCCTGCGCGGACCGGGTCGCGGCCAGCAGGTCCGGGACCACCGGGCCGGCCACGACCGGCCCCTGCGCGTACGGGCCGATCAGGGCCTTCGCCACCGCGAGCGGGTTGTCGTTGCCGCCGGCGATCACCACGAGCCGGTTGCCGAGCACGCCGGTGAGCACCTGCAGCTTGGCGTGCCGGGCGGCGCGCCGGATGGCCTCCACGGTCAGTTCGCTGTCGCCGTCCGGGGCGGTGCCGAGGACCACGCACACGTTGTCCGGCGAGTTCCAGCCGAGCGCGGCGGCCCGCGAGACGGCGCCCTCGTCGGCCTCGCCCGACAGCACCGCGTTCACCACGAGCGATTCGAGGCGGGCGTCCCAGGCGCCGCGGGCCTCGGCGGCCTGCGCGTACACCTGGGCGGTCGCGAACGCGATCTCCCGGGCGTAGACCAGCAGCGCCTCGCGCAGCACCGGCGCCTCGCCGGGCGCCGCCACGTCGTCGATCGCCGACTCCATGACCTCGATGGTGGTGCGCACCATCTCCACGGTCTGGCGCAGCGTGATCGCCCGGGTCAGTTCGCGCGGCGCGGTGCCGAACACGTCCGTCGGGATCGCCTGCGGGGTCTCCGGGTGCCGGAACCACTCGGTGAACGCGGCGATGCCGGCCTGGGCGACCAGACCGATCCACGACCGGTTCTCCGGCGGCATCGCCCGGTACCACGGCAGCGTCTCGTCCATGCGGGCGATGGCACTGGCGGCGAGCCGCCCGGAGGACTGTTCGAGGCGCTTCAGGGTCGCGGCATGCGGGTGAGGGGCGTTCACGGGATCAGACACGGGGACAAGACTGCCTTATCGGAAGGGCCGCGTGCGGTGGCGGGGCGGCGGGGGAGGCCCTGTGACTACCGTAGGTCCTGTGATACGCATCCAGCGCGCAGACGAGCGGTACCCCGGCGGCGAACCCGGTGAGGGGATCGACACCCGGCACGCCTTCTCCTTCGGCCGGTTCTACGATCCGGGCAATCTCCGCTTCGGCGCGCTGCTCGCCTGCAACGAGGAACGCCTCGCGCCGGGTGCCGGGTTCGACGAGCATCCGCACCGTCACACCGAGATCGTGACCTGGGTCGTCGAGGGCGAGCTCACCCACCGCGACTCGGCCGGCCACGCGACGGTCCTCGGGCCCGGCGACCTCCAGTGCCTGAGCGCGGCCTCCGGTGTCCGGCACGCCGAACGCAACGACGGCGCCGTCCCGCTCACCTTCGTGCAGATGTGGCTGGCGCCGGTGGAGCCGGGCGGCGAGCCGTCGTACGAGGTCGTCCGCGCGCTGTCCCCGGACACCCCGTACGCCGTCCCGGCCGCCGCGTCGACTCTCCGCGTCCACCGGCTCGCGGCGGGTGACCGGGCCGTCCTGCCGGACGCGGACAGCGTCTACGTCCACGTGGTGCGGGGCGCGGTCCGCCTCAACGCGCACGACCTGGCGCCGGGCGACGCGGCCCGGGTGACGGCGGAACGGGACCTCGGTCTGCGGGCGGTGGCCGACGCCGAGGTGCTGGTGTGGGCGATGCGGGACGTCCTCGCTCCGTAGGGCGGACACACCCTCGCTCCGTAGGGCGGCGGGCCCGCGGGAAAGCCGTGGCGAGGATCCCTTGACCTCAAGTCCGCTTGAGGGAAGAGGGTTTGGGCATGGACGACGAAGCGATGCGACGCCGGCTGCGGATTCTGACCGACCGTGCCGAGATCACCGACCTGATGGACCGCTATCTGCGGTCCCTGGACGACGGGGTCCTCGACGAGGAGTGGGCCCGCGCCTTCCACACCGAGGACGTCACCGCCGAGATGCCCATCGGCACGGTCCATGGCCGTGACGCCGTGCTGGCCCATGTCCGGCGCGGCATGGCCCTGTTCGACCGGACCGTGCACCTGGGCACCAACGCGATCATCGAGGTCGACGGCGACCGGGCCACCGCCCGCGGCGCCCAGCTCAGCACCCACGTCCTGGCCGACGGCTCGGAGAACGTCTTCGTCTCCGCCGGTCACACCGAGGCCGACCTGGTCAGGACGCCGGACGGCTGGCGGATCGCCGCCACGGCCCTGCGGGTGGTGTGGACCCAAGGCACCCCGCCGCGGCTGCCCGACGACCTCGCCGCCGCGATCTAGCGGGGTGCCGACGGCGGGTGTGCCTTGGTGCGAGGCGGCCGGTCGGGATGGCCGGGCCGCCCGACCGACCGGTGCTCCGCCCTTCAGCGCAGGGCGCTCTTCGCCCGCCACTGCTCCCAGGAGAGGTTCCACTCCCCGTAGCCGTTGCCCTCCGCGACCACGCCCTTGGTGTCCGCGCCCTTGATCTCGAAGGGGTCGCCGGGGCGGAGCGTGGAGAAGAGGTCGGCGGCCTGCTCGGAGCTCATGCCGATGCAGCCGGAGCTCTTGTTCGCGTTCCCGAAGTACTGCGCGTTCCACGGCGCCGCGTGCGCGTACATCCCCGACCAGGTCAGCCGCATCGACGACTTGACCATCTTGTCGTAGGCGTTGCCGAGGCCGACCGTCTCGGAGTTCATCCGGATCGTGCCCTCCTTCGCCATCAGGACCGCCGTGCCCCGCCAGGACCGCTTGTCGCCGCCGGGGGTGCCGCCGGAGACCGGGACCGTCCGGACCGTACGGCCGTCCTGCTCCAGCCGCAGCTGCTTCCGGTCGAGGTCGACCCGGACGACGCGGGCCGTGGAGTCGACGGTGAAGCCGGTCTTGTAGTCGCGCACGAACCACCCGCCGTCACGGCCCGAGTCCGTCCCGTTCAGGGTCGCGTCCAGGGTGACCTTGGTGCCCGGCTTCCAGTACGCACGGGGGCGCCAGTCCACCCGGTCCTTGCCGGAATAGTCGGTCATCCAGCCCCACGACCCCTCCGTGCCGTTGGACGTGGTGACCTTCAACTGCCGCTCCACGGCCGCCTTGTCGCCGACCGGCCGGTCGAAGACGATCGACAGCGGCTGGCCGACACCCACGGTGGTGTTCTTGCCGGGCGCCAGCGTCAGCTTGTTGACCAGGTTCGCCTTCGGCGTGGTGAAGGACGAACGGGACGTCGACTCCTTGCCGCCGCTGCCCCGGGCGACGACCTCGATCGTGTACGAGGTGCCCGGCGCGGCCTTCCGGTCCGACGCCCACGAGACGGCGTCCGCGCTCGAACGGCCCGCGAGGACACCGCCCTTCGTGTCGACGACCTTGACCTGGGCGAGCGTGCCGCCGCTCGCCGTGACGGTCACCGGACGGCCGGCCGTCGGGGGCGCCACGGTCACCTTCGCCGGGGCGCCCTGCGCGGCGGACGCGGCGGCCCCGCCCTTGCCCGGTGTATCGGTCGCCGTCGCGGCCGAACAGGCGGTGAGCGCCGCCGCCGTGAGGGCCAGCAGGGGAAGGTGGACGCGTATGCGACGCGTGCGAGTCGGCAGCACGGGACAGACCTCCGCGAGAAGGGTGGAAAAGTCGGTATGTCTCGGATTGTAGGCCGCCCGGGCGGCCCGCCGCCCGGCCCTCGCCCCATGTGACGGCGACTGCGGAGGAACGGTCATCGTCCGGTCACATTCCCCGCCCGGAGCAGTCACGACCGGCTGTGAACCTGCCGGAGTGCCCCACCCCCGGACGGCCACCGACGGCCGTCGGACGGGGCGGAAGAAGGAGGCCCCCCGTCGTGTCCGCGCTGCTTGTGACGCCCGCGTCCCTTGGCCCCTCCGCGTCCGGGGCCCCCGAGGCCTCGTCTTCCGGGGGTACGCCCTCCGGGGCCGCGTTCTCCGCGTTCGGATCCCCCGGGCCCGGGGCCGCCCCGGTCTCCGGCTCCGCGCCCGCCCCCGCCGGGCGGTGGCTTGGGCCCGTCACCCCCGAGACGTACCGCGCCTTCCTCGACGCCCGCTCCACCGGCCCCGACGGGCCGAGCTTTCTCCAACTGCCCGCCTGGGCCGCCGTCAAGGACGGCTGGCGCCACCAACTGATCGGCTGGGGCCGTGAGTCGGCCCGGATCGACGGCGTCGCGCTGGTGCTGCTGCGGACGCTGCCCGGGACCCGCAAGTCCTTCGCGTACCTCCCCGAAGGTCCCGTCGCCGACTGGGCCGACCCCGAACTCGACGGCTGGCTCGACCCGTTGCTCGCGCACCTGCGCGCGGCCGGCGCCTTCGCCGTACGGATGGGCCCCGGGCCCGCGTACCGGCGCTGGGACGCCGCCACGGTCAAGGCGCACACCGGCCCCGGGCGGCGCCTCGCCGACGTCCTCGCCAGCGAGGTCGACCCGCTCGGCACGGCCGTCGCCGACCGGCTGCGGGCCCGCGGCTGGCGCCGCTGCGGCGGCGACACCGACCGCACCGAGGACGGCGCCGACGCCCAGCCCCGGCTCGTCTTCCAGGTCCCGCTCACCGGCCGCAGCACCGACGACCTGTGGTCCGGGCTCAACCAGGAGTGGCGGCGCAACATCCGCAAGGCCCGCAAGAGCGGCGTCGAGGTCGTCGTGGGCTCGGCCGCCGACCTGCCCGCGTTCCACCGCCTGCTGTGCGTCACCGAGGAGCGCGACGGCTTCCGGCTCGGCCGCTCCCTCGCGTACTACGAGCGCCAGTACGCGGTCCTCAACGCCGAGTGCCCCGGCCGGATGAAGCTCTACATCGCCCGCCACGAGGGCGAGATCCTGGCCGCCCACACCATGATCACCGTCGGCCGGCGGGTCTGGTACCAGACCGGCGCGTCCGCCGACCACCGCCGTGAGGTCCGTCCCTCCAACGCCCTGCAATGGCGCATGCTCCTCGACGCGCACGCCCTCGGCGCGGACGTCTACGACCTGCGCGGGGTACCCTCCACCCTCGACCCGAACGACCGTGCCCACGGCTTGCTGCGCTGGAAGCTCGGCACGGGCGGGCAGGTCGTCGAAACCCTGGGGGAGTGGGAGATTCCGTTGTCCGGTACGACCAATCACACGCTGTTCCGCGCCTTTCAGGCGTATATGGCCCGCCGATGACGGGGGCTGTCACGGAACACCCGGAGGCGGGCCGTACCGGTGCGGCCGGCCCGGCTCCGGACACGACCCCGGCACCGGAACGGACTCCGGCGCCGGACCGGACTCCGACGCCGCACGGGGGCACGGCGTCGGACGAGACCGCGGGCCGGGCGCCGTCCGTGCTGCGCAGCGGCGCGCTCATGGCGGCCGGCTCGCTCGTCTCGCGCGCCACCGGATTCATCCGCTCCGCGATCGTCGCCGCCGCCATCGGCACCGGCTTCGTCGCCGACGGATACGCCGTCGGCAACTCCGTCCCCACCATCGTCTACATGCTGCTCCTCGGCGGCGCCCTCAACGCGGTCTTCGTCCCCGAACTCGTGAAGGCCGCCAAGGAACACGAGGACGGCGGCGTCGCCTACACCGACCGGCTGCTCACCGTCTGCCTGATCGCGCTCGCCGCCCTCACGGCCGCCGCCGTGCTCGCCGCGCCCGCGATCGTCGACGCGTACACCGACTACACGGGCGCGCAGCGGGACATGACGATCGCGTTCACCCGCTCCTGCCTGCCGCAGATCTTCTTCCTCGGCATGTTCACGCTGCTCGGCCAAGTCCTCAACGCGCGCGGCCGGTTCGGCGCCATGATGTGGACCCCGGTCCTCAACAACGTCGTCGTGGTCGCCGTCTTCGGCCTGTTCCTCGGCCTCTACGGGACCGCCCGGGTGTCCGGCGACGGCACCCTCACCGCCGGACAGACCGCGCTGCTCGGCTGGGGCACCACCGCCGGCATCGCCCTCCAGGCCGTCGCCCTCGCCCCGTCCCTGCGCGCCGCCCGCTTCCGCTGGCGGCCCCGCTTCGACTGGCGCGGCAGCGGCCTGACCGCGCCCCTGCGCGCGGCCGGCTGGCTCGTCCTGCTCGTCCTCACCAACCAGGGCGCCTACTGGGTGACGACCAAGGTCGCCACGGCGGCCGGCCAGCGCGCCGAGGGCGCCGGCCTCAGCGCGTACAACAACGCCTACCAGCTGTGGATGGTCCCGCACGGCATCATCACCGTCGCCCTCGTCACCGCCCTGATGCCCCGGATGAGCGGCGCGGCGGCCGACGGCGACCTCGCCGCCGTACGCGGCGACGTCGCGGGCGCGCAGCGCACCAGCGCCGCCGCCGTCGTCCCGGCCGCCTGTGCCCTGTTCGGACTCGCCGTGCCGATCATGGGCGTCGTCTACCAGTACGGCCGCACGGACGCCGACGCGGTCCGCTCCATGGCCTGGATCCTGATGGCGCTCGCGCCCGGACTCGTCGCGCTGTCCGGACAGTACGTGTGCACCCGCGCCTTCTACGCCCTGCGCGACACCCGCACGCCCTTCCTCCTCAACCTGGTCATCGCCGGCCTCAACGCGGCCCTCGCCGTCGCCGCCCACGCCTGCTTGCCCGCCCGGTGGACGGTCGCGGGCATGGCCGCCGGCTACACCCTCGCCCTGTGGGCCGGGTGGGGGCTGACCGCGTACGTCCTCGCCCGCCGGCTGCGCGGCACGGACGGCGCGGCCGAGGGCACGGGCGCGTTCGCCGCGCTCGTCCGGATGCTGGTCGCCGCGCTGCCCGCCGGCGGACTCGCCCTGGTCACCGCCGAGCTGACCGCCCCGGCGGGCCGGGTCGTCGCGGGCCTCGCGGGCATGGCGGTCATCGTCGCCGTCTTCGCGCTCCTGGCCCGGCCGCTGGGACTCACGGAGGTACGGCGGCTCATGACGGGCCTCACCGCCCGCGTACCCGGGCCGGGGCGCAAACGCCGCCGGGCCCACCGGAACTGACTCCGGCCCCGCCGGAACCGGCCCCGGCCCCACCGGAGTCGACCCCGGCCCCGCTCCACCGGCCGCCTGCCCGCCCGTACCGGACCCTCCCCGGTACGGCCGGGCAGGCGGCCCGTACCGTCGACGTCGTACCTCCGACCACCTGGGAACCGCCACCGATGCCACGCGTGCTGCTGATCGAAGACGACCCCTCCGTCCGCGAGGGCGTCGAACTGGGGCTGCGTCGCCGCGGCCACGAGGTGCGCACCGCCGCGACCGGCGAGGCCGGCCTCGCCGCGCTCGGCGAGTTCCGGCCCGACCTGCTGCTGCTCGACCTCATGTTGCCCGGCATGAACGGCGTCCAGGTCTGCCGCAAGGTCCGCGAGACCAGCCAGCTCCCCATCATCATGCTCACCGCCCGCGGCGACGACTTCGACGTGGTCGTCGGGCTGGAGGCGGGCGCCGACGACTACATCGTCAAGCCCGCGCGCACCCAGGTCATCGAGGCCCGCATCCGCGCCGTCCTGCGCCGCATCGAGGAACCGGGCGGAGGGCGCCCCGGCATCGAGTTCCACGGCGAGCTGGCCGTCGACCGCGCCGGACTCACCGTCGCCAAGAACGGCGAACGCGTCGCCCTCGCCCCCTCCGAACTCAAACTGCTGCTCCACCTCACCGCCGCGCCCGAGCAGGTCTTCAGCCGCCAGCAGCTCCTCGAACACGTCTGGGAGCACAGCTTCCACGGCGACGCGCGCCTCGTCGACGCCTGCGTCCGCCGGCTCCGCAACAAGATCGAGGACGTGCCCGGCGACCCCCGTTACATCCAGACCCTGCGCGGCTTCGGCTACCGCTTCGGACCCCTCCAGTGAGACTCGGACCCCGCTCCCGCCGCCGCTCGGAGCGTGCCGTGCCGGGCGGCCGGCGCCGGACGGCACGGATCCACGCGGCCGCCGCCGACAAGCCGCGCGCCCGCCGGCGCCGCCCGCGCCCCTTCGGCCTGCGCACCCGGCTCGTCCTCGCCTTCCTCCTCGTCGCCGCCGTCGGCTGCGGCACCACCGCCGCCCTCACCTACCGCGCCGCCCGCAACGCCATCCTGGAACAGACCCAGGACACCGCCGTGGGCTCCTTCCGCCGCCAGGTCGCCTCGCTGTCCACCTCGCTCCCCGTCGACGAGGGCGTCATGCGCGAGGAGCTGCTGCGGATCGCCGCCGAGGGCCGGCCGCACCCCTGGCGGGTGTACGCGGAGTACGACGGCGTCCTGCGCGTCTCCTCCACCGACCGTCCCGAGTCCAGCGTCCTCACCAGCGAACTGCGTACCCGTGCCCGCGCGTTGGGTGCCCGGCACGGCAGCTTCCAGCGCGTCGTCCGGGCAGCACCCCGTACCTGACCATCGCCGTCCCCGCCGTCTTCCCCGCCGGCCAGCGCTATCCGAGCGGCCGCCCCACCGGGCTCGTCCTGTACGCGGTGATGGACCTGAACGTCGAGGACGCCAACATCGAGGCCATGGTCACCGCGGCCCGCGACGGCGCCCTGCCCGCGCTGCTCATCGCCCTCGTGCCCGCGCTCATCGCGGCCCGCGGCGTCCTGCGCCCCGTACGGGAACTGCGACGCGCCGCCCACGACATGGGGCGGGGCCGCCTAGACGCCCGTATCCACGCCAAGGGCAGCGACGAACTCGCCGAACTCGCCCGGACCTTCAACCAGTCCGCCGCCGAACTCGAACGGTCCGTCGCCGAGTTGCGCAACGCCGAGGCGCGGGCCCGCCGCTTCGCCTCCGACGTCTCACACGAACTGCGCACCCCGCTCGCCGGCATGCTCGCCGTCACCGAGGTCCTCGACGAGGACGCCGACACCCTCGACTCCGACACCGCCCGCGCCGTCCGCCTGGTCAGCGCCGAGACCGGCAAACTCGCCGTACTCGTCGAGGACTTGATGGAGATCTCCCGCTTCGACGCCCGGGCCGCCGAACTCCATGCCGACGAGGTCGACGCCGCCGAACTCGTCCGCAAGACCCTCCAGAACCGCCACTGGGTGGGCCCCGGGGCCGGCGCCGGGCTCGGGACGGGGCCCGTCGCCGCGAGCGGGGCCGTCGTCACCGAGCTCACCGACGGCATCCGCGCCCGGCTCGACCCGCGCCGCTTCGATGTCGTCGTCGCCAACCTCGTCGGCAACGCCCTGCGGCACGGCGCCGCACCGGTCACGGTCCGCGTGTACGAGGAGGCCGGCGCGCTCGTCACCGAGGTCGCCGACCGGGGCCCGGGCATCCCGGACGACGTCCTGCCGCACGTCTTCGACCGCTTCTACAAGGGCGACCCGGCCCGCACCCGGTCGGCGGGCAGCGGCCTCGGCCTCGCGATCACCCTGGAGAACGTCCGGCTGCACGGCGGCACCGCCGTCGCCGCCAACCGGCCCGACGGCGGCGCCGTCTTCACCATCAGGATCCCGCTGTGACCCGGTCCCCTTCCCTCGCGCGGCGGGCGCGCGCCGCCGCGCTGACCCTGGCCCTCGTCCCGCTCGCCGCCGCCTGCGGCATCCAGCAGAGCGACGTCGTGGAGGCGGGCGGCGCGGCGACCGTTACCGTCCAGCCGGCGGCCGGTACCCGGCTGCTGTTGTTCTTCGTCGGCCGCGACGGCCGACTCCTGCCGGTGGCCCGCGGCCTGCCCGGGGAGGCCGTCGACGGCACCGGCCCCGGCGCCACCACGGGCATGGCCACGCCCCACACCTCCCCGCCCGCGGGCACCTCCGGGGGCTTCCCGATCGCCCTCGACAAACTGCTCTCCGTCCTGATGTCGGGCCCGAACGAGCAGGAGCGTGCCGCCGGACTCACCACACGCCTCGATATGGGCGCCAAGCCCCTCTTCTTCGCCGGGCCCTTGCCGGGGCCGGACGGTTCCCCGGTCGTCAGCATCCGGTTCGACTCCACGGTCCGCGACCTCGACCCCCTGGCGGTACGGCAGGTGGTCTGCACCATGGCGTACAGCGTGGATCCGGGCGCCGCCGTCTCGGTCACCCTCGTCGGCACCGACGGCCTCCTGCCCGCGACCCGCTGCGAGCCGGACTAGGGGTGGGGGGAGGTGTGACCGAACTCACGGTGTGAATTGGCTACTTGGGCGCCGCGTTGCCGGTCGCGCCGAACGGGGCGATGATGAGGAAGAGATACGCGACGCTCCAGCGGCGGTCCGCTTCAGTCACCGGCGCTGTCGAGATCGCGCTCCGGACACGGACGATCACCGGCGGGAGAAACGCCGCGGCCTCGCTCCGGACGAGAAGGACCCGAGGCCGGCCGAGGGCTGCTCCCGAAGGGCTGGAGGAGCAATGCCGGTTCAAGACGTTGTGTGGGACACCATTGCGGCGAATTCTTCGTCCGACTGGTTCATCCACGGTTACTCGGACACCGAAGCCGTGGTTTTCAGCATCGTGGTATTCCCTGGAACGGGCGAAGGCGTGCCGTATCCCGAGGCGCACGCGACCCTCACTCAGGGTGAGTCGTTCCAGCACGTGGATGGCACGCAAGCCTACAAGATCTACATCCAGAACAATGCCCCCTTCAATTCCTGTGACGTTCATGTGCTCGCGATAGTCGAGTCCTTGTGAGCGGCCGTCAGGCCGTCATCATGAGGCCGCGAGCCATGCGGTGAGGATGTGAGACGAGATGGCGAAGGTGCGCGCACACGTCGTTCATGACGTGACGACGGGCCGGATCACTTCCATAGGGAGAGTGTCCAAGGGCGCGAAGGCCGTGAAGATGGCCGGGGAGGGACAGACGGTTCTCAAGACGAAGATCAAGGAAGGCAGAATTCAGAAATTGGTGAGCGGCGGCGGACGGGTGGATGCCCAACAGGTCGTCGCATCCCGCGGCAAGAGCAAGAAATGACGCGGTAGGAGAGAAGGAAAGCGCGGGCGCGCGGGAACCGGACGGCTCGTCCGGCCGTACGCGGCGGATGGCCGCTCCGGTGGCCCGTGCTGCTCGTGGGCGCCGCCGGACCGGCCTACGCGCGCAGTTCGGCCAGGACCGCGTCCGTGAACGGCGGCCAGGCCTCGATCGCCCACGGCCCGAAGGCCCGGTCGGCCAGCGCCACGCACGCGGCCCGCGCGTCCGGGTCGATCCACAGGAAGGTGCCCGACTGGCCGAAGTGCCCGAAGGTACGGGGCGAGGACCCGGCGCCGGTCCAGTGCGGCGTCTTGGCGCCGCGGATCTCGAAGCCGAGGCCCCAGTCGTTGGGCCGCTGGTGACCGTACCCGGGCAGGATGCCGGTGAGGCCGGGGAACGCGACGGTCATCGCGTCCAGCACGGTCCGCGCGTCCAGCAGTCGCGGCGCCTGCACCTCGGCGGCGAAGCGCACCAGGTCGTCGACGGTCGAGACGCCGTCCTTCGCGGGCGAGCCCTCCAGGGTGGTGGCCGTCATGCCGAGCGGTTCCAGGACCGCCTGGCGCAGGTACTCGGCGAAGGGGATGTCGGTGGCCTTGGCGACATGGTCGCCGAGCACCTCGAAACCGGCGTTCGAGTAGATCCGGCGGGTGCCGGGCGCGGCCATGACACGGTTCTCGTCGAAGGCGAGCCCCGAGGAGTGGGCCAGCAGATGCCGTACGGTCGCGCCCTCGGGCCCGGCCGGCTCGTCCAGGTCGATCGCCCCCTCCTCGTACGCGACGAGCACCGCGTACGCCGCCAGCGGCTTCGTCACCGAGGCGAGCGGGAACCGCTGTCCGGTGGGGCCGTGGGATCCGGCGAGGGTGCCGTCCGCGCGGACGACGGCGGTGGCCGCGGTGGGGACGGGCCAGTTCTCGATCTGCGCCAGGCTCTGCATGCGGCCGAGCCTACTTGCTTGGAGTGGGCTCTAAGTATCTAGCGTGGAGGACATGAGCGTGGTCGAGAGCACGAGCGTGGACACCCTGACGGGCACCGGCACGCGCCGGACGGCGACAGTGCCGGCGGCGGCACCGGCACCGGCGGCGAAGCCGGTGCCGCAGCGCACCGATCCGTCGGCGCGGTACACCATCAGCGAGGTGGCGGCCCTCACCGGGCTGTCCGCGCACACCCTGCGCTGGTACGAGCGGATCGGCCTGATGCCGCACGTGGACCGCTCGCACACCGGCCAGCGCCGGTTCACCCCGCGCGACCTGGACTGGCTCACCTTCGTGGGCAAGCTGCGGACGACCGGAATGGCGGTGTCCGACATGGTGCGTTACGCGGAACTGATCCGGGAGGGCGACCACACCCACGCGGAGCGCCGGGCGCTCCTGGAGGGCACCCGGAACCACGTCGTGGAACGGATCGCCGAGCTCCAGGACGCCCTCTCCATGCTCGACCTCAAGATCGATCACTACCAGAGCATCTTCGGAGGCACGGCTTCATGAGCACGACCGACTTCACCGGCAGGATCGACACCGTGCGCCTCGGCGGCCCCGACGGACCCGAGGTGGGCGCCCAGGGCTTCGGCGCGATGGGCATCAGCGAGTTCTACGGCGACACCGACGAGGCCGCCGCCCGCGACACCCTCGAAGCGACCGTGGAGGCCGGTGTCACCCTCATCGACACCGCGGACATCTACGGTTCGGGCGCCAACGAGGAGTTCCTCGCCCCGTTCGTCGCGGCGCACCGCGACGAGATCGTCCTCGCCACCAAGTTCGCCATCGAGCGGCGCGCCGACGCCCCGCACCACCGGGGCATCCGCAACGACCCCGCGTACATCCGCGAGGCCGTCGAGAACAGCCTGCGCCGACTCGGCGTCGAGACCATCGACCTCTACTACATGCACCGCCGCGACCCGGACATCCCGCTGGCGGACTCCGTCGGCGCGATGGCGGAGCTGGTGCGGGCGGGCAAGGTCCGCCACCTCGGACTGAGCGAGGTGACCGGCGCCGAGCTGCGCGAGGCGTACGCCGTGCACCCGATCACCGCCCTGCAGTCGGAGTGGTCGCTGTTCTCCCGGGACGTGGAGCGCAGCGCGGTCGGTGCCGCGGCCGACCTGGGCGTGACCTTCGTGCCGTACTCGCCGCTCGGCCGCGGCTTCCTCACCGGCGCCTTCGCCGACGCGACGAAGGACCTGTCGACGAGCGACTTCCGGCGCCACCAGCCGCGCTTCAGCGGCGAGAACGCGGAGCGGAACGCGGCCCTCCTGGAGCCCGTCCGGAAGATCGCCGCCGCGCACGGCGTGACCCCCGCGCAGATCGCCCTCGCCTGGGTCCAGCAGCGGTCCGCCGTCCACGGCCTGACCGTCGTCCCGATCCCGGGCACCCGCAAGCGCGCCCGCCTCCTGGAGAACGCGGCGGCCACCCGCATCACGCTCACGGCCGACGAGCTGGCCGCCCTGGAGCCGATCGCCGGCCAGGTGGCGGGCGACCGCTACCCGGACATGAGCTTCACGTCCGTGGCCCGCGAGGGCTGACGGGCACGAGGCCTGAGGGGGCGCCGCCGGGCCCGATCACGTGCGGGACTTCTCCGGTCCGGCCGCAGGAACCGCCGGGACCGCCGTCGCCGGCGCGTCGGCCCTCTCCACCGCGTCCGCCGCGTCCGCCCGTACGGTGGCACCGGTGCGGCGCGCGGTTCCCAGGTGTCAGAGGAGCGCGAGCGCGGTGACGCCGGCGGCCACCGGCCCCAGCCCGGCCGGCGTCACCGCGAACCACTGCTGCGCCAGCCCGCCGAGGCCGCCGCCGAGCGCGACACCGACGTACAGCGCCGAGGAGTTGAGGCCGAGCAGGACGGGCGCGGCGGCGGGGCTGAACGCGACGAGCCGGTGCTGCTGCGGGACGACGACCCCGGTGCTGACGCCCCAGAACACCGCCCAGACCAGGGCGGAGGCGAGGGTACGGGTCGCGAGCGGGGTCACGGCCAGGGTGAGGGTCGCGAGGCCGAGGGCGCCGGTGAGGACGTGGCCGGCGGCGAACCGGTCGACCAGCCGGCCGGCGGCGATGTTCCCCGCCAGCGTGCCGACGCCCCAGGCCAGCAAGGCGAGCGTCAGCGGGGTCGCGGCGCCGCCGGTCGCGTTCCGCAGGGCCGGCGCGATGTACGTGTAGAGCGTGTACGTGCCGAGGAACGCGAGCGTCGTCACGGCCAGCAGCGCCAGGACGCGGCCCTGCGCGAGGGGGCGCAGCCGGTCGGACAGGGACGCGGCGGGCAGCGTCACCCGGGGGAGGCCGACGGCGATGCCGGCGGCCGCGAGCAGCCCGATTCCGGCGACGGCCCACAGGGTGACGTGCCAGTCGGCGCGGCCGATCAGGGTGCCGAGCGGCAGTCCCAGCGCGGTCGCCGAGGTCAGTCCGCCCATGACGAAGGCCAGAGCCCGGCCCCGGCGTTCCGGGGGCGCGAGGGCCGCCGCGGTGCCGGAGGCGGCGGAGGTGATGACGCCCGCTCCCACGGCGGTGACGATCCGGGCGGCCATGACGGTTTCGTAGGTGGTGCCCAGCGCGGTGCCGGCGTTGCCGAGCACGAACACACCGAGGGCGATCAGCAGCGCGGACCGCCGGTCCAGGCCGCTGGTGAGGGCCCCGACCACCGGTGCGGACACGGCCATGGTCAGCGCGAAGACGGTCACCAGCTGCCCGGCCGCCGGGGTGGAGACGCCCAGGTCGGCGCCGATGGAGGGGAGCAGGCCCGCGATGACGAAGCCGTCGGTGCCGACGGCGAAGGTCGCCAGGGCTAAGGGGAGGAGTCGTTTCAGCATCGGTCGTGCCGCCCTTTCGGTCGGGTGGACTGCCGTTCTTCCGGTCTTCCGGTCTTCCGGTCCTCCGGCTTTCCGGCTTCCGGTCTTCCGGCGCGTGGCGGAAGCGGACGGGCGGCACTGTAGGCAAATACATGGATGCTTGTCCATGTATAAATGTGTGGCTAGGCTCGTGGGCCCCGGCACCTGCCGACGGAGGAGAGCGGGAGGGAGAGGGAGCGATGCGCGAGGTGTCCCAGCCGGCGACCGAGGCGATCCGGATGGTGGAGGTGCTGCGCGCGCTCGGCGACCCCGTACGCCTGGAGATCATCCAGCGGCTCGCCGTCACCGGCGAGGAGAACTGCACCGCCATCGGCGGCGACCTCGACGTCCACCAGACGACGCTGTCCCACCACTACCGGGTCCTGCGCGAAGCGGGGATCACCTGGACGACCGTCCAGGGCCGCTCCCGGCTGATCCGGCTGCGCCGCGACGACCTGGACACCCTGTTCCCCGGCCTGCTCGACTCCGTACTGAACGGGGCCGGCCGGCAGCGGCCCGCCGCCACCGACGGCTGAGCCGCGAAGGGCCGCGAAGGCCCGCCGCGCCCGGCCGCGTCCTCACGCCAGACCCAGCGCGAACACCGCGAACCCCGCCGCCAGCGCGCCCGCGAGAGCCCGCCGCGCCGGCCCGGTCCGGGTCCACGGGGACTCGAAGGTCCGGGCGTACCGGCCGATCAGGACGAGCAGCAGCGCGAACACCGGCATCCACGCCAGCCGCGCCAGGATCCAGCCCGCCGAGTCGGGCGCGCCGACCAGCCCGGTGAGCTCGCCCCCGTACGAGGCCGGGATCGCGGCCGCCAGCATCGCCGTCTGGTGCCAGCACAGGATCGTCATCGCCGACAGGTTGATCACGACGACCGGCGCCCACAGCGCCGGCCGCCGCAGCAGCGCCGCCAGCCGTCCGCGCAGCAGGATCGCCGCACCGCTCTGCGTGGCCGCGAGGGCGAGGACGAGCAGCGACGGCGGATGCGAGTTGGTGCGGTCCGCGCCCGGCACACCCACCATCGAGGCCGGGTAGCCGCACCACAGCAGCAGCGCGGCGAACAGCACGGCCCCGCCCGCGAGCAGCCCCCACGCGTGCCGGCGGGTCAGCCGCCCCTCGCCCCAGGACACGCCCAGCTGATAGGCGAACAGCCAGCCCGGCAGGATGGTGAGCGCGCCGAGCCAGGACGGCATGGCGTCCGCGTACGGCCCGTAACGCAGGAAGTCGACGACGGCGACCGAGCCGAGCAGCGGCGCCGCCGCCCACGCCCCGAGCCGGCGGGCGGCGCGGACGCAGTACGGGGTGAGCGCGGTGACCACCACGTACACGCCCACGAACCACAGGGGCTGGATGACGAGCGTCGACGCGGTACGCAGGGTGGCGACGGGCACGTCGAAGCCGTATCGCAGCGCCGGGAGGAGCGCCGCCCACACGGCGGTCACGCCGAGCACCGGCCGGCCCAGGCGGGCGATCCGGCCCGTCAGCCAGGCGCGGGTGGTGCCCTGGCGGTCCCGGTGGCGGCGGTAGGAGAGGGCCGAGGCGTAGCCGCCGACCAGGAAGAAGATCCCCAGCATCTGCAGCACCCAGCTGACCGGCGCGAGACCCCCGAACGTGCTCAGCGGGCTCGCGTTGTGGATCGCGCCGTCGGCGGGGGACAGGGTGAAGCCGCCGAGCAGCCAGTGCCCGGTGGGGACGGCGAGCAGCGCGAGCGCGCGCAGGCCGTCGATCGCCCGGTCGCGGTGGACGGGGGTGCGGGCCTCGATCGTGGAGGCGGTGCGGGAGAGCGTCGTCAGCACGCGCGGCGTCTTCATCGGGCCGCCCCCTCGGCGATCGCGGCGAACGCGCGCAGCGAGGACGTACCGGGCGTGAAGTAGCCGTCGTGGCCGTGGGCGTCGGCGGCCGGCACGCGGCGGGCCCCGAACGCGGGGTCGGTCGGGTCGGTGCCGTGCCCGAGCCCCGCGAACTCGACGTTCGGCACCCGGTCGATCCAGTCGTCCGGATCCTTCGCCGCCCACACCCGCGCACCGGTGCCGAGCCCGGCCACGTCGTCGGCGCGCATGCCGGGGGAGGCGATCGCGACCAGGTCCGTGGCCCGGACCCCGCCCGCGGCGAGCCCGCACACCACCGACCCGTAACTGTGGCAGAACAGCGCCGGTTCGGCGGCGCCCACGGCCCGCAGCCCCCGCGTGAAGCGGACGAGCCGCGCCGCGCCCGCCTCCGCCAGTGTCCCGGTGGCCGCGTCCAGGCCGACGCCGACCGGGGTCGTGTAACCGGCCCAGGCGACGACGGCCGTCCGGCCGCCGGCCGCCTCGTACAGCGCGATGGCCTTGTCCCGCAGCTTCGTCAGATGGTCCGCGTCGGTGTCGGACCCGGGCACGATCACCGCCACGTGCGCGGCCGTCGCCAGGTCGCCCAGGACGAGCACGGCCTGCCCGCGCCCCCGCGGGTCGTACGCCAGCACCTGCTGCCCCGCGAACCGCCCCCGCGACGTACGGGCGTTGGCGGCGTACCGCAGCGCGAGCGGGGCGCCGTCGAGGTTGCCGACGACGTCGGGGTGCTCGCGCAGCAGGCGTTGGCGCCCGGCCTCGCCCAACCCCTGGAAGTACGCGGCGACCTGATCAGGCGTCAGGGAGCCCGGATCGGGCATCCCGTCGGCGACCCAGGCCGCCGTCCCGGCCGGTGAACCGGTCACCGGCCGCTGGGGGTTCCCCGACGCCCAGCCCGCGGTCCCGGCCACCATGGTGGCGGTGAGCACGGCGGCGGCCAAAGTCCTGGTGAAGCGGCGCATGGGGGCCTCCCCTTTCCGTTCCTGACGTCCTCGGTGTGGCGAGAGGAAGGTAGGAAGCGGAGGGGTGGCGGCACGTCACACCGGGGCGCCAACCGCGAAGCGATACCGGGGGTGGGGGTGGAGGAGCGGCGGCCCGCAGACCGGGGGTGGGGATATCCCCGGGGGAACACCCCGCCCCGGCCCGCCTACCTGGTGCCGGGCGTCACGAGCCCCGACTCGTACGCGAAGATCACCGCCTGCGCCCGGTCGCGCAGGTCCAGCTTGGCCAGTACCCGTCCGATGTGCGTCTTCACCGTCTGCTCGGCCAGCACGAGCTTTCCGGCGATCTCCTGGTTCGACAGGCCCCGCGCGATCAGTTCGAGGACCTCGGTCTCGCGCGGCGTGAGCCCGTTGAGCCGCAGCGCCACCCGGTCGGAGCGCGGCGCGGGCCGGGACGCGGCGAAATCGGCGATCAGCCGCCGGGTCACGGACGGCGCCAGCAGCGCCTCGCCGGCCGCCACGATCCGTACGGCCGCGATGAGATCGGCCGGCGGCGCGTCCTTGAGGAGGAAGCCGGACGCCCCGGCGCGCAGCGCCTCGTACACGTAGTCGTCCACGTCGAAGGTGGTCAGCATGAGCACCTTGGGGCGGTGCGTCACCCCGGGGGGCGGGTTCAGGATCTCGCGCGCCGCCGAAAGGCCGTCGAGCTCCGGCATCCGTACGTCCATGAGCACGACGTCCGGGTGCGCGGCGCGCGCCACCTCCACGCCCTGCCGGCCGTCCGGCGCCTCGCCCACCACGTCGATGTCGGGCTGCGCGGCGAGCAGGGCGGCGAACCCGGCCCGCACCATGGCCTGGTCGTCGACGATGATCACGCGAATGGTCTCGGGCACGGGCATCCTCAGCTGTCGTCGGCCGGGCCGCCGTCCGCGGTCGCGGTGCCGGCTGTCCGGGCCGTGTCGGTCGTACGGCGCGCACCGGCCGTACGGGCCGCCCCGGCCGCATCGGCGGGGTCCGGTCCAGGGGCCGGCCCGGCGGCACCGGTCGGCAGCCGGGCGGCGACCCGGAAACCGCCGTCCGGCAGCGGCCCGGTGTCGAGCGAGCCACCCGTCAACCGTACGCGCTCCCGCATCCCGACGAGCCCGTGCCCGGTCCCGTCGCCGCCCTCGACCGGCGAACCGGTGTGGGTCGGCGGCCCGTTGACGACCAGGACGTTCAGCAGCCCCTCGTCGTCGACCCGTACCGACACCCGCGTGGTGGCGCCCGGCGCGTGCCGGACCACATTGGCCAGCGCCTCCTGCACGATCCGGTACGCCGACAGCTCCACCGCCTGCGGCAGCCCGTCGAGCCCGGCCGCCGCGAGCGACAACGCGGCCGGCACCCCGGCCCGTACCGTCGCCTCCACCAGCTGCGGCACCCGGTCCAGGCCCGGCTGCGGGGCCCGTTCGCCCTCCGCGCCCTCGCTGCGCAGCAGCGCCAGCAGCCGCCGCATCTCCGCCAGCGACTCGCGCGCCCCGGCCGCGATCGACGCGAACTCCTCACGGGCCTGCTCCGGAAGATCGGGGATGCGGTACGGCGCGGAGTCCGCCTGCACCGTGATCACCGACATGTGGTGGGCGACCACGTCGTGCAACTCGCGGGCGATCCGGGCGCGTTCCTCGAGGAGCGTGCGACGGGCCCGCTCCGCCTCGCTGATGGTCTCCTGCTCCATCAGCCGCCGCTCCGCCTCGCCGCGCCAGCGCAGGGTCATGGTGAGCAGCAGCAGCACACCGCTGAGCACGAACAGGACGATCGGGATGCCGTCCACCCGGCTGGGCGAGACGAGCGCGAACAGCGCCCCGGCCGCCCCGGTCATCAGCCACACCCCGAGCAGCGTGCGCCGCGTCTCGCGCGCCCCGAGCGCCACCATCAGCGCCAGGTAGCCGATCACCACGGTCGGCGTCCACGGCCAGGGCAGGTCGAGCGGCGGGCCGGCCAGGCGCATGAAGACGGCGCCGGCCAGGTCCGCCACGAAGATCACCCACCAGGCCTGGCGCGGCCGGGTCACCGCGAGCAGCAGCGGGGCGGTCTGGGCGGTGCCGACGAGACCGGCGAGGGCGCCGTTCACCCCGTACTCGTTGATCAGGAGCGTGATGGTGACGGGCAGCAGCACGACGACGAGCACGAAGGCGACCGCGTACGGCAGCCCGCGCACCCACGGCGACGCGGCGCGGGCGAGCAGCGCCTCCTCGCGCCAGGACGGGGACGCGAGCGCGGTGCCGGCCCGGCCGGCGAGGGCGTTCACGGCCGAGGCGCCGCGGGCGGTCGCGCGGGCACCGGTGCGTACGGCCGCGGCCCCGCGTACGGCGGCGGCCCGGGCGCGCGCCGCGCGTCCGGCGGACCGTATGCCCGGGGGATCGGGGTCTTCCCGGACGGCGCTGGGGGCTTCGGGGACTTCCGTGTCATCCTTCATGGCCCGCCCAGGGTAGGCAGCGGCCGGAGAGCGGGACGTCATACCCGGGGACGGACCGCGAGGTCATACCCGGGTACGAGACCCGGCCGCCGGCCCGCGGTCCGCGCGGGGCACCCCTGATACCGGGCGCTACAGCTCGGCGAGCAGTTCCGCCTTCTTCACGCTGAACTCCTCGTCCGTGACGAGCCCCGCCTGATGCAGTTCGCTCAAGTGCCGAATCCTTTCAGCAACTCCCGCGGGATCCCTCGGCCGCGTCGCCGCCGGCACCGCGACCGGCACCCGCGCGCCCGCGCCACCGCCCCGTACCGCCGCGAGGACGGCCGCCGCGAACGGCAGCGACTGGTGCACCGGCCCCCGCCCGCCGCCGAACACGAGCGCGGCCGGGTCGTGGTCCGGCGGCATCGCCGGCCGCCCCCCCTGCCCACCGTCCGGCACGGCCTCCCGGTCCCGGGGCAGCAGCCGCAGATAGCCCTCGAACAGCTCCGGCGAACGCCACTCGACGCCGCTCAGCTCACGCGCCTGGAAGGTCTGGTCGCCCGCCTTCCACTTCTCCGAGGACGCCCCCGACCACGACCAGCGGAACGCCACCTCGGACACCCCGTCGAAGTAGGCCTTCCCGTCGTACGCCTTGAAGGACTGCGGCCCGCGCGGCGCCTCCACCAGGAAGCCGTCCGCGGGCCGTTCGGTGTCCAGCGGCGCGAGCGCGGCGAGCAGTTCGTCGCGGTAGTACTCGGCGAGCGTCTCCCGGTCGGCGGGCAGCACGAGGCGGTACGGGTCGTTCCCGCACTTCAGCTGCCCCGCCGCCGCCTCGATCAGCGGATCGGCCCCCGCTCTCGGCACGGCGTGCAGCACGACGGTCCCCCGCGCGCCCGGCGCGAGCGTCACCGACGCCAGTGCCTCGTGCGGGATGCGCCGCTCGCGCAGTGCCTGGAAGAGCTTCGGTATACGAATCCCCCGTTCGAAGCGGATGACGACGGCGTCGCTCTCGAACTCCCAGGTGGCATGAATTCCGGCCAGCTCATCACCCATGCGCCTCATCGTATGCGGCGTATGCCCGGACGTCGCCCCTCCGTAAGTACCGTAAAAATGGCGTGATCTACGCGCGTCAGCCCGCTGTCGCGCCGAAGATTCCGCGGAGACAAGCGCTGTCGGCGCTCGCGCAGCTCAACGAACGAAACGAGCCGACTCCGAGCGCCGCGAAGTTCGCGAGGCTCCGGGTCCCCGGCTCGAAGTACCCGGCGTGCCCGTTCGCGCCCGCCGCCGACAGCAGCCGCGCCCCGAACTCCGGCGCCACCGGATCGGTGCCGTGCCCGACCCCGCCCAGCTCCAGGTGCGGCACGTCCGCGATCCAGTCGTCGGCGTCCCGCATCGCCCACACCCGGGCCCGGGTGTCCAGATCGGCGGCCCGGTCGGCCCGCATCCCCGGACTGCCGGCCACCACGACATCGGTGACCCGATCGGGCAGCCGCGGCGCGGCGACCCCGCACAGCACGGAGCCGTAACTGTGGCAGAAGAGCACCACGCGCGCGTCCCCGGGCAGCGCGGTGGTGAGGCCGACGAGCCGCACCGCGCCGTTCTCGGCGAGCCGCCCCATGGCCGCGTCGATGCCGACCCCGACCGGCGCCGTGTAGTCGGCCCAGGCGATGACGGCGGTACGGGACCGGGGGTCGGCGGCACGCTCGGCGGCGTACAGCGAGTCCGCCATCCCGGCGGGAGCCGAGTAACGGCGCGCGGTCTTCTGGAAGGTGAGCAGATTGGTGTCGACGCCGGGCACGATCACCGACACCCGCCGGGCCCGCTCCAGGTCGCCCAGCACCTCCGCCGTACGCCCCGCGCCGCCCGGGTCGAAGGCGAGGATCTGGCGGCCGGGGCGCAGCAGGGACGCGAAGCGGTCGACCCGCCGCCGGGCCTCCTGATGGCCGTCCGGGGTGAGCCGCGGATCGTCGAGGCGCGGGCGTTCGGCGGCGAGCGCGCGGGCCAGGGAGATCCGGTTGGCGCGGTACCGCAGGGAGACGGGGACGCCGTCGAGGTTGCCCACGACGAGGGGGTGGGCTTCGGCGAGCCGGAGGCGCTGGGCGGGCCGCAGGGAGGCGAAGAACGCCGCCACCGTACGGGCCGGGGCCGACGGGTCGGGCAGCACGCGCCGCCCGATCCGGTCGTGCGCCCAGGCGACGAGGTCCTGGGAGCGGGCGTCCTTGGCCGTCGGCTGGGGCCGGATCGTGGTCCACCCGGTGGTCGCGAGGAGGACGAACACCACGGCGAGCGCGAGCAGCATCCGCCAGACGGAGAGGGTGGGCGAGGAGTCGAAGGAAGGCATTGGGGGTCACCCTAGGGGGCTTCCCTAAGTGCCCGTGCGCCAGGTGACCCGTATCACCGGGCGGGGGAGGCGAGGGTGACGGTGGGTGAGATCACGTACGCGCGGACGGGGGTGTCCGGCCGTTTTCGGACGGCGTCGCGTGCGGGCCGTGACCGGCCGGTCACGGGCGCCGGCACGGGGGTGTCGCGGAGGTGTCGCGCGCGGCGGGGCGGATCGGCCGGGTGCGGAGGGGGCGGGGAGGAGGGGGCGGACCCCGGTGCCGGTGTGGCGTCGGTCACGTACGCCAGCGCGGGGCGAGCGCCGGTCCGAGATGGTCCAGATACCGCTCGGTGATCCCGCAGATCGACTGGAACGAGGGGTCCCCCTCGCGGCCCCAGAGCCGGGTGGTCACCCGCAGCACCGAGCTGAACGCGGCGACGGCGATCCGGGGGCGCGGGTCCGCGTCCACGTCCAGGCCCTCGCGCTCGGCGATCAGCCGGGCGACGCTCTCCTCCATCTCCGTGGAGCGGCGCAGATGGGCGGCGAGGAGGGACGGAGTCGACTCGACGAGCTGGAAGTTGCGCAGGTAGAGGTCGACGGGCACGATCTCCTGGATGGCCTCGCCGACCGTCTGCCAGACTTCGAGGGCGGCATGCCGCATGGCGTCGAACGGGCCTTCCTCGGCGGGGCGTTCGGCCAGGGCGCGGACGAAGCAGTCCTCGACCATCTGCTGGACGGCGAAGGCGACGTCCTCCTTGGTGGCGAAGTAGCGGAAGAAGGTCCGCTGGGAGACGTCGACGGCGTCGGCGATCTCGTCGACCGTGGTCCGCTCGTACCCCTGGGTGGCGAACAGTTCCAGTGCCACGCGCACCAGCGCGTCGCGGGTGCGTTGCTTCTTGCGCTCGCGCAGGCCGGGAACCGGGAGTGTCACGTACGGGGGCCCTTCATCCGTCAGGTCTTCGAGGGGGTCGGCGGGGAGACCGTCGGTGGCGGCGCTGACGAATCGTCGGTGAATCGTCCGTGAAGTGCCGCCGGTCGCCGGTGCGGTCGCCGACAAGATCTCCACGGTACGGACTCGTCGCGCCGTTCCAGGCCGGGACCGCTGTGAGCTACATGACAGTTACCGGCGCATGAAATGCTTTGTCAATTGTCAGCGGCTGACACTAGCCTCATCGTATGACTAGTCAGATCACCATGGACAAGGTCCCGCAGGGCCAGGGGGGTGACCCGGCGGCCGCCTCGGCGCCGGGGAAGGGACTGCGCGGCCACCCGTGGCTGACCCTGTTCTCCGTCGCCGTCGGCGTGATGATGGTCGCCCTCGACGGCACCATCGTGGCCATCGCCAACCCCGCCATCCAGAAGGACCTCGGAGCCACGCTCTCCGACGTCCAGTGGATCACCAACGGCTACCTGCTGGCCCTCGCCGTCGCCCTCGTCACCGCCGGCAAGCTCGGCGACCGCTTCGGCCACCGCCAGACGTTCCTCATAGGCATCGCGGGCTTCGCCGCCGCCTCCGCCGCCATCGGCTTCTCCAGCTCGATCGGGCTCGTGGTCGCCTTCCGTGTCCTCCAGGGCATCTTCGGCGCCCTGCTCATGCCGGCCGCGCTCGGCCTGCTGCGCGCCACCTTCCCCGCCGAGAAGCTGAACATGGCCATCGGCATCTGGGGCATGGTCATCGGCGCCTCCACCGCCGGCGGCCCGATCGTCGGCGGCCTGCTCGTCGAGAACGTCAGCTGGCAGTCGGTCTTCTTCATCAACGTGCCGGTCGGCGTCGTCGCGCTCGTCCTCGGCCTGCTGATCCTCAAGGACCACC
The DNA here is from genome assembly GCA_002355495.1 of Streptomyces laurentii. Lineage (GTDB taxonomy): Bacteria > Actinomycetota > Actinomycetes > Streptomycetales > Streptomycetaceae > Streptomyces > Streptomyces laurentii. The sequence continues at coordinate 2,107,428 of AP017424.1, read as the reverse complement.
GCGCCGAGAACGCCCCGCGCTCCTTCGACATCCCCGGCATCCTGCTGCTCTCCGCCGCGATGGGCCTGCTCGTCTGGAGCCTCATCAAGGCCGGCGACTCGTGGGGCTGGGGCGGTGGCAAGACCTGGATCTGCCTCGTCGGCGCGATCCTGCTCTTCGTGGTCTTCGCGGTCTGGGAGACCAAGGTCAAGGAACCGCTCATCCCCCTGCAGATGTTCCGCTCCGTGCCGCTGTCGGCCGGTGTCGTGCTGATGCTCCTCATGGCCTTCGCCTTCATGGGCGGCCTGTTCTTCGTGACCTTCTACCTCCAGGGCGTGAAGGGGCTCGGCCCGGTCGACGCCGGTCTGCGCCTGCTGCCGCTGACCGGCATGATGATCGTCTCCTCGCCGCTGGCGGGCGCGCTGATCACCAAGTTCGGCCCGCGGGTGCCGCTGGTCGGCGGCATGGTGTGCACGGCCGCCGCGATGTTCGGCATGCTGTCGCTCACCCCCGGCACCGAGACGCTGCCGATGTCCCTCTGGTTCGGCCTGCTCGGCCTGGGCCTCGCCCCGGTCATGGTCGGCGCCACCGAGGTCATCGTCGGCAACGCGCCGCTGGAGCTGTCCGGCGTGGCCGGCGGTCTGCAGCAGGCCGCGATGCAGGTCGGCGGCGCGCTCGGCACCGCCGTCCTCGGCGCGGTCATGTCGTCCAAGGTGGCCGACTCCTTCGCCACGAACTGGAAGGCCGCCGGCATCCCGGTGCCGCCGGACCCGCGCCTGGAGCAGGCCGCCGAGTTCGGCATGGTGCCGCCGGAGCTCGCCAAGGCGCCCGGCATGACGCCCGACCTGTTCGGCGCCATCGGCAAGGTCATCCACGAGACCTTCATGGACGGCATGGGGCTCGCCTTCACCGTCGCGGGCGGCGTGGCCGTCGTCGCGGCGCTGGTCGCCACGCTCACCAAGCGCGGCGAGAACGCGGAGGCGGGCGCGGGCGCGGCCCACATCTAGCACTCCCGGCCCGCAGGGTCCTTCTTGAGGGGTCGTCACCCGTTCGCGTGAACGGGGGCGGCCCCTCTTCCCCTGCCGGGATCCATCCGGCATTCTCTGATTACAGAGAGTAACGATACGGGGGTTCACCTGCATGTATGCGCACAAGAAGAAGACGATCCAGGCCGCCGCCGGCGCACTGGCCGCGTGCTGTCTGCTCACGATCCCGTCGACCGGAGCCTCGGCCGCTCCCTCGGCGGCTCCCTCGGCGGCGGCGCCGGCCGCGAGTTCGGCCTCGGCCTCGGGTGCGGCCTCGGGCCCGGCGGCGGGAGTGCGGGCGGGCGGCGTGCTCGGTGCCTGCGGACCCGGCCAGCTCTGCCTCTGGCCCAAGGCGGACTTCAAGGGCCGCGCCCAGACGTACGAGCTGTCGGCGGTCGACATCGACAGCTGTACGGCCCTGCCGGGCGGCACGAGCGCCCAGTCCCTGGCCAACCGGACCGGCCGGCCGGTGACCTTCTACCAGTCGGCGGAGTGCGCCGAGACCGGCGAGTTTGAGACGTATCCGGGGAAGGGCGTCTGGGCGCCCCAGACGCCGTACCAGGTGCGGGCGTTCAAGATCTGGGAGAGATGACGGAGGGTACGGCCGGGGCGCCGGCGCCGCCCTCGGCGCCCGGGGCCCCGGGCGGCGGTCCTGTCGGGTCCGTCAGGCCGGCCGTCTCCGTCGCGTCCGTCACATCGGGGATGGCGGGCGCGGCGGGGCCGCCGGGGGTGTCCTCCGCCGGGGCCGAGAGACGCGCGACCTCGGCCCGGAGTGCGCGGACCTCGAGGGTCAGATCCTCGAGGAGTTCGGTCTGCCGGCGTTCGACCTCGTCGTCCCGCTCGAAGCGGGAGATGAACCAGGTGGCGATGTTGGCCGTCACGACACCGAGCAGGGCGATCCCGGACAGCATCAGCCCGACCGCGAGGAAGCGCCCGAGACCGGTCGTCGGGGCGTGGTCACCGTAGCCGACGGTGGTCATCGTGGTGAAGGACCACCAGACCGCGTCGCCGAGCGTCTTGATGTTGCCGTTCGGCGCGTTCCGCTCCACGTGGAGCACGGCCAGCGAGCCGAACATCATCAGTCCGACCACCGCGCCCGCCACATAGGTGGTGAGGGTGATCTGAGGGGCCATGCGGGCCCGCCGGCCCACCAGGAGGAGAGTGGAGACGACCCGGAGCAGTCGCAGCGGCTGCACCATCGGGAGGACCACCGCGAGCAGGTCCAGCGGATGGCCGCGCACGAAGGCCCACCGGGCCGGGGCGAGCGCGAGCCGTACGAGGTAGTCGAGGGCGAACGCCGCCCACACCGTCCACTCGGCGTAGGAGCACAGCCGGTGCACCCACGCATCGGCGCCCGGCGTCACGATCGGCACGGCGTAGGCGACGCCGAAGACCACGGCCAGTACCAGCAGCGGCACCTGGGTGCGCTCTTCCCAGCAGTCCTTTCCCGCGTACGTCGTCATGAGCGGCATCGTAAGGAGCGCGGGAAACGCCGAAGGGCGGCGGGACCCTGTCCCACCACCCTCACCAGCCACGATGCGCCGCTGCCGCTGCCGCTGCCGCTGCCGCTGCCGCTGCCGCTGCCGCTGCCGCTGCCGCGGGCCGGCACGGGCGGTGCCGACGCGGACGAACGGGCCCGGGCGGTGGCCCGGGTGACGGCTGGGCAACGGCCGACGGCCGCCGAGGAGGCGGCCGTCGCCCCCGCCCGCTCGCGGCCCGGGCGCAAGCACCAAGGGGGGAGGGGAGGGAGGGGGTGGGGGAGGGGGGAGCCCCCTCCCGGTTACGCGTCGCCGCCCGCCGTCCCCGGGTCCGCCGCCGACGCGTCCAGCAGCTGGTACCGGTCGATGGCCTGCTTCAGGGCCGAGCGGTCGACCTTGCCCTCGCGGGCCAGTTCGGTGAGCACCGCGAGCACGATCGACTGGGCGTCGATGTGGAAGAAGCGGCGGGCCGCGCCTCGCGTGTCCGCGAAGCCGAAGCCGTCCGCGCCCAGCGAGTTGTAGGTGCCCGGCACCCAGCGCGCGATCTGGTCCGGCACCGAACGCATCCAGTCGGAGACCGCGACGAACGGCCCCTGCGCGGCCTGGAGCTTGCGCGTCACGTACGGGACGCGCTGCTCCTCCTCCGGGTGCAGCAGGTTGTGCTCCTCGACGGCCACGGCCTCGCGGCGCAGCTCGTTCCAGGAGGTCGCGGACCACACGTCGGCGCGGACGTTCCACTCCTCGGCGAGGATCCGCTGCGCCTCCAGCGCCCACGGCACGCCGACACCCGACGCCATGATCTGCGCGGGGATCGCCCCGGCCTCGCCGCGCCGGTAGAGGTGGATGCCCTTGAGGATGCCCTCGACATCCACGTCCGCCGGCTCCGCCGGGTGCTGGATCGGCTCGTTGTAGACCGTCAGGTAGTAGAAGACGTCCTCCGAGTCCGGCCCGTACATGCGGCGCAGACCGTCCTGGACGATGTGCGCGATCTCGAAGCCGAAGGCCGGGTCGTAGGCGACACAGGCCGGGTTGGTCGAGGCGAGCAGATGGGAGTGGCCGTCGGCGTGCTGCAGGCCCTCACCGGTCAGCGTGGTCCGGCCGGCGGTCGCGCCGAGCACGAAGCCGCGCGCCAGCTGGTCGGCCATCTGCCAGAACTGGTCGCCGGTGCGCTGGAAGCCGAACATCGAGTAGAAGACGTAGACCGGGATGAGCGGTTCGCCGTGCGTGGCGTACGCCGAGCCGGCCGCGATCAGCGAGGCGGTGCAGCCCGCCTCCGAGATGCCGTCGTGCAGCATCTGGCCGGTCGGGGACTCCTTGTACGACAGGAGCAGTTCGCGGTCCACGGCCTCGTACTGCTGGCCGAGCGGGTTGTAGATCTTGGCGCTCGGGAAGAACGAGTCCATGCCGAAGGTGCGGTACTCGTCCGGCGCGATCAGCACGAAGCGCCGGCCGAGTTCCTTGTCCCGCATCAGGTCCTTGAGCAGCCGGACGAAGGCCATCGTGGTGGCGATGGACTGCTGCCCGGAGCCCTTCTTGACCGCCGCGTACGTCTTGTCGTCGGGCAGTTCCAGCGGCTTGGCGCGGACCACGCGGGAGGGCACGTACCCGCCGAGCGCCTTGCGGCGGTCGTGCATGTACTGGATCTCCTCGGAGTTCCGGCCCGGGTGGTAGTACGGCGGCAGGCCCTCCTCCAACTGCTGGTCCGTGATGGGGATGTGCAGCCGGTCGCGGAAGCCCTTGAGGTCGTCGACCGTGAGCTTCTTCATCTGGTGGGTGGCGTTGCGGCCCTCGAAGTTGGGGCCCAGCGTCCAGCCCTTGACGGTCTTGGCGAGGATCACCGTCGGCTGGCCCTTGTGCGCCTTGGCCGCCGAGAACGCCGCGAAGATTTTCCGGTGGTCGTGACCGCCGCGCCCCAGGTGCAGGATCTGGTCGTCGGTCATGTTCTCGACCATGGTCCGCAGCCGCTGGTCGTCGCCGAAGAAGTGGTCGCGGATGTACGCGCCGGTCTCCGTGGCGTACGTCTGGTACTGGCCGTCCGGGGTGGTGTTCATCCGGTTGACGAGGGTGCCGTCGCGGTCCTGGGCGAGCAGCGGGTCCCAGGAGCGGTCCCAGATGAGCTTGATGACGTTCCATCCGGCGCCGCGGAAGACCGACTCCAGCTCCTGGATGATCTTGCCGTTGCCGCGTACCGGGCCGTCGAGCCGCTGGAGGTTGCAGTTGACGACGAAGGTGAGGTTGTCGAGGTTCTCCCGGGCCGCGAGGGTCAGCTGGCCGAGCGACTCCGGCTCGTCCATCTCGCCGTCGCCGAGGAACGCCCACACGTGCGAGCGGGAGGTGTCGGCGATGCCGCGCGCCTCCATGTAGCGGTTCATCCGGGCCTGGTAGATCGCGCCGAGCGGGCCGAGGCCCATCGACACGGTCGGGAACTCCCAGAAGTCCGGCATCAGCCGCGGGTGCGGGTACGACGACAGGCCGTTCGGGAACCGCGACTTCTCCTGCCGGAAGCCGTCGAGCTGGGTCTCGGTCAGCCGGTCGAGGAGGAAGGCGCGGGCGTAGATGCCGGGGGAGGCGTGGCCCTGGAAGAAGATCTGGTCGCCGCCGTCGCCCTCGTCCTTGCCGCGGAAGAAGTGGTTGAAACCGACGTCGTAGAGCGACGCGGAGGAGGCGAAGGTCGCGATGTGGCCGCCGACGCCGATGCCCGGGCGCTGGGCGCGCGAGACCATGACGGCGGCGTTCCAGCGGGTGGCGTTGAGGACCTTGCGCTCGATTTCCTCGTTGCCGGGGAAGTACGGCTCGTCCTTGGTCGCGATGGTGTTGACGTAGTCCGTGCTGCGCATCTCCGGCACGGCGACGCGCTTCTCGCGGGCCCGCTCGATCAGCCGCAGCATGAGATAACGGGCCCGCTCCCGGCCTCGCTCGTCGACGGCGGCGTCCAGGGAGTCGAGCCATTCCCGGGTCTCTTCCGGGTCGAAGTCGGGAACCTGGCTGGGAAGGCCGCCAATGATGATCGGGTTGCGATCGGATGCGGAAGCCACGCTATTCCTTCGCTGGTCGGTGGAGCCCGCGGGGGAGGGAAACCCCGCTGGGGCCGGGATGCTCATCGTGTACCCCGCCGACGGTAAACGTCATCTTTACCGAGCGGTAACCCTCTCGGGGGCGCCTTGTCCGGTCAAATCGCAACCTTACGCCCAACCCGCGCATGCGTTTCGTCCGACCGTTCGGCAGACTGAAGCCGCGTAGTCCCCCATTAAGGGGCGAAGCGTGCATGATTCGTCACGGAGCGCGACGGGATCCGGCCGGAAGTTGCGGCGAGACGGCCCCAAACGTCACCGTTTCGGCGGTCTCATCGGCCGGGTACTTGCGCGATCCGCCCCGGCACGTGTGGACTACGGCCAGCACCGTGCGTACGCGCGCGGTCAAAGCATTTATCCGTTACATGATCAGGAGGCAAGCCGTGAGCGCGACCGCGGACCACGCGGAGGAGCGGACCAACCCGGCAGCGAGGCTGGGGTTCGAGCCCGGACAGGTGGTCCAGGAGATCGGCTACGACGACAACGACGTCGACCACGATCTCCGTGAAGGCATCGAGTCCATCATCGGCCAGGACCTCGTGGACGAGGACTACGACGACGTCGCCGACGTCGTGCTGCTGTGGTTCCGCGACGAGGACGGCGATCTCACCGACGGCCTGGTGGACTCCATCGGTCTTCTGGAGGATGGCGGCCAGATCTGGCTGCTGACGCCGAAGACGGGCCGCGACGGCTACATCGAGCCGAGCGACATCAACGATGCCGCGCAGACCGCTGGTCTCTCCCAGACCAAGAGCATCAGCGTCGCCAAGGACTGGGTCGGCACTCGACTCGGCACCCCGAAGCGCTGATACCCATACGCTGCACGAGCCCCCGCCGGGATCACCCGGTGGGGGCTCTGCGCGCGTCGGAGGCGGGGTCTTAGGGTGGGTTTCACCGGTTCGGCCCAAACGGCCGGGCCGACGGCGGAAGGGATGCGTACGCGATGGCCATCGAGATCGGTGCCGAGGCTCCGGACTTCGAGCTGAAGGACAACCACGGTCGCACCGTGCGGCTCTCCGACTTCCGGGGCGAGCGCAACGTGGTGCTCTTCTTCTACCCCTTCGCCTTCACGAGTGTCTGCACGGGTGAGCTGCGCGAGCTGCGCGACCACCTGGACACCTTCGTCAACGACGACACCCAGCTGCTCGCCGTCTCCAACGACTCCATGCACAGCCTGCGCGTCTACGGGGAGCAGGAGGGCCTGGAGTTCCCGCTGCTCTCCGACTTCTGGCCGCACGGCGTCGCGTCCCGCGCCTACGGCGTCCTCGACGAGGACAAGGGCTGCGCGGTGCGCGGCACCTTCGTCATCGACAAGGCCGGCACGGTCCGCTGGTCGGTCGTCAACGCCCTGCCGGACGCCCGCGACCTCGACGATTACGTCAAGGCGCTCGCGACTCTCTGACGACGCTCGGGCGAAACGTCTGTTTCTGCGGGGAACCCGTCACTAGGATCCAGACGTTGATCCCAATGCCAACGCACGACCCGGGGGCCGACGCCCCCGGAAACCAATGGAGGGACTCGTGGGAGTCAGCCTCAGCAAGGGCGGCAACGTCTCGCTGACCAAGGAGGCCCCTGGCCTGACCGCCGTCACGGTCGGTCTGGGCTGGGACGTCCGCACCACCACCGGTACGGACTTCGACCTCGACGCCAGCGCCATCCTGGTGAGCGAGGCGGGCAAGGTCCGCAACGACCAGGACTTCGTCTTCTTCAACAACCTGAAGAGCGCCGACGGCTCGGTCGAGCACACCGGTGACAACCTCACCGGCGAGGGCGAGGGTGACGACGAGCAGGTCAAGGTCGACCTGGCCGGTGTCCCGGCCGACGTGGCCAAGATCGTCTTCCCGGTGTCGATCTACGACGCCGAGAACCGGCAGCAGTCCTTCGGCCAGGTCCGCAACGCGTTCATCCGCGTCGTGAACCAGGCCGGCGGCGCCGAGATCGCGCGGTACGACCTCTCCGAGGACGCCTCGACCGAGACCGCCATGGTCTTCGGCGAGCTGTACCGCCACGGCGCGGAGTGGAAGTTCCGCGCCGTCGGCCAGGGCTACGCCTCGGGCCTGCGCGGCATCGCGCAGGACTTCGGCGTCAACGTCTGATCGGACGGACGGGCGTCTGTCCGCCGGGATCGGCCGGACAGGCACCAGCAGGCAGGCTCCGGCGCCGCACCCCGGGTGCGGCGCCGGAGGCGCCTCGTCGCGTACGCGCGGCGCGGGCGGCAGTAGCACCACAGCAGTGACACAGGCGGCGCGGGCGGCGTGAGCGGTGCGCGCGGCACTGGCGACACCACAGCGGTACACCCAGGGGAGGAATCATCGTCATGGGCGTCACACTCGCCAAGGGAGGCAATGTCTCCCTCTCCAAGGCCGCTCCCAACCTCACCCAGGTGCTCGTGGGCCTCGGCTGGGACGCGCGCTCCACCACCGGAGCCCCCTTCGACCTCGACGCCAGCGCTCTGCTGTGCCGTTCGGGAAGGGTCCTCGCGGACGAGTACTTCGTCTTTTACAACAACCTCACGAGCCCCGAGGGCTCCGTCGAGCACACCGGCGACAACCTGACCGGTGAGGGCGACGGCGACGACGAGTCGCTGATCGTGGACCTCAGCCGGGTGCCGGCCCAGTGCGACAAGATCGTCTTTCCGGTGTCGATCCACGAGGCCGACAACCGCGGTCAGACCTTCGGTCAGGTGTCCAACGCGTTCATCCGCGTCGTCAATCAGGCGGACGGGCAGGAACTCGCCCGCTACGACCTCTCCGAGGACGCCTCGTCCGAGACCGCGATGATCTTCGGCGAGCTCTACCGCTACCAGGACGAATGGAAGTTCCGGGCGGTGGGTCAGGGGTACGCCTCCGGACTTCGGGGGATCGCTCTAGACTTCGGGGTCAATGTTTCGTAAAGCCTCGTATACCTCACGATGGGGAAGACAGTGATTCTGAAAACCTTCGGCTGGTCGTTCGCGATCACAGCGCTCGGCCTGGCGGCCGCCGTGCTGTACGGGGGGTGGGAGGCGTTCGGAGTCGTCGCGATCCTCTGCATCCTCGAGATCTCGCTCTCGTTCGACAACGCGGTGGTCAACGCCGGAATCCTGAAGAAGATGAATGCCTTCTGGCAGAAGATCTTCCTCACGATCGGCGTGCTCATCGCCGTCTTCGGCATGCGGCTCGTCTTCCCCGTCGTGATCGTCGCGGTCAGCGCCAAGATCGGCCCGATCGAGGCCGTGAACCTGGCGCTCAACGACGCCGACCGCTACCAGGAACTGGTCACCGACGCCCACCCGTCGATCGCCGCGTTCGGTGGCATGTTCCTGCTGATGATCTTCCTCGACTTCATCTTCGAGGAGCGTGACATCCAGTGGCTGCGCTGGATCGAGCGTCCGCTGGCCAAGCTCGGCAAGGTCGACATGCTGTCGGTCTGCATCGCGCTGATCGTCCTGCTCGTCTCCTCGATGACCTTCGCGGTCCACGCGCACCAGCACGGCGGCACCCACGTCGACAAGGCGCAGACGGTGCTCATCTCCGGCATCGCCGGCCTCATCACGTATCTCGTCGTCGGTGGCCTGTCCAGCTACTTCGAGAACAAGCTGGAGGAGGACGAGGAGCGCGAGCACGAGGCCGAGGAGGAGGCCGCGCGCAGCGGCAAGAAGGTCTCCACCATCGCCCTCGCGGGCAAGGCCGCGTTCTTCATGTTCCTCTACCTCGAGGTCCTCGACGCGTCGTTCTCCTTCGACGGTGTCATCGGCGCCTTCGCCATCACCAACGACATCGTCCTGATGGCGCTCGGCCTCGGCGTCGGTGCGATGTACGTCCGTTCGCTGACCGTCTACCTGGTCCGCCAGGGCACCCTCGACGACTACGTCTACCTGGAGCACGGCGCCCACTACGCCATCGGCGCCCTCGCCGTGCTGCTGCTGGTCACCATCCAGTACGAGATCCCCGAGATCATCACCGGCTCCATCGGCGTGCTGCTCATCGCCCTGTCCTTCTGGTCCTCCGTGCGCCGTAACAAGGCGCTCGCGGCGGCCGAGGGCGGCGCCGGCAGCCCCGATGACAAGACCGGGGTTCCGTCCGGGGTGTGACACCCCCGACAATGAGGAACGCTTCACTGCGGGGCGGCCGGTGCACCCGGCCGCCCCGCGGCGTGTCCGACGAGATGTGACGACAGTGGGGGGTGCGGCCCATGGGCTTCTTCGACAATCTCTTTCCGGGCCGGGGGGATCCGTTCGGCGCGGGCGACTCGGCGTCGGGCTCCATCGATCTGACCCGCCGCCGCCCCACCGTCTCCCTCACCAAGCAGGGCGCCGCCACCGGCAACCTCCGGGTCAACCTCTCGTGGCGGATGCGCAGCCCCGATCTGGAGTACCGCTCGCGGTCGGCCGGCACCCTGCTGCGCCACCCCATGAAGCTCTTCAAGCCGGACGAGTTCCAGGCCCACACCCAGGGCGTGGCCAACGTCGACCTCGACCTCGGCTGCCTCTACGAGCTGACCGACGGCAGCAAGGGCGTGGTCCAGCCGCTCGGCGACCTCCTCGGCGAGATCAACGAGCCGCCATACGTGAAGCTCAGCGGCGACGACCGGCTCGGCTCGGGCTCCGGCGAGACGATCCACGTCAACCTCGACCACCGCGACGAGATCAAGCGGCTGCTGTTCTTCGTCTACATCTACGACGAGACGCCGGCCTTCGACCGCACCGACGCCAAGGTCACGCTCTACCCGAGCAACGGCCCGCGGATCGAGATCGAACTCGACGAGGATGCGCCGCAGGCCCGGTCCTGCGCCGTCTTCAAGGTCGAGAACGTCAAGGGCGAGCTGACGGTCCGCCGCGAGGTGCGGTTCGTGTACGGCTTCCAGTCCGAGCTGGACCGGTTGTACGGCTGGGGCATGCAGTGGGGCCGCGGCTTCAAGAGCCGCACCTGAGCGGCGAGCGCGCCGGCCGGTCCGTCGAGCCGTTGGTCCGTCGAGCCGCCGGGCCGCCACGCCGTGGAACGCGAGGGGTCCGGCCGTGGCCGGACCCCTCGGTCGCGTGGTGGTCCCGCTGATCAGCGGCCGATGAACTGCGGACCCATCGGCGGCATCCGGAACCCCGGGGCCGCGTGCGGATAGCCGTACGCGGCGTCCCCGGCGTGCGCCGCGGCCGGCTGCGGATAGCCGTACGCGGGGGCGTGCGCCGGAGCGCCGGCCGGCTGCGGGTACCCGTACGCGGGGGCGGGGGCGGGGGCGTGAGCGGGGACCGGCGGCTGTGCGGGCGCCGGGGGAGCGGTCGGCTGCGGCGGTACGGCCGGGGCCTGGACCATCGTCGCGTCCGGGTCGTGCGCCGGGGCGGCGGCCTGTGCCGGTACGGCCTGCTCCGCGGATCCGGCGAGGTCGGCGTCCGCCGGGCCGCCGGCGCCGTCCGCACCGTCGTCGACCGACACCCCGAAGGCCGTGGCGAGCCCGACGAGGCCCGTCGGATAGCCCTGCCCGACCGCCCGGAACTTCCAGCCGTCCCCGCGCCGGTACAGCTCGCCGCAGATGATCGCGGTCTCCTCGCCGGTCTCCGCCGCCACGTCGAACACCGCGAGCGGCTCGCCGCCCGCCGCGCCCGCGGCCGCGTCGTACACCTGGATCCGCAGGTCGGTGACGTGCCCGAAGGTGCCGCCGTCCGAGGACGCCGCGATCACCACCTGGTCGACCGAGGGGTCCAGGGTGCCCAGATCGGCCTCGACGGTGTCCGTCAGCCCCTCCGGCTCCCGCTTCTTGGCGAGCCGCCGTACCAGGCCCGACGGGTGCCGGGGCTGGTTGTAGAAGACGAAGTCCTCGTCGGAGCGCACCCGCCCGTCCGCGCCGAGCAGCAGGGCCGACGCGTCCACGTCGGGCACCCCGGGTCCCGGGGTCCAGCGGAGCACGGCCCATACGGCCGCGGTGTCGAGAGGGACGTTGGAGCCCTTCAGCATCGCGTGCGTCATGCCCGTCATCTTCCCTGCCCGCCCGCCCGCCGGACAACGCGGGGGGCCGTTTCGGAGGGTCCGGATACGGACGAGTTACCAGATCTTCACGCACGCGGGGAACTACGGACACCCCTCCCTACGTACTATTACCGGCCACATATCGTCAGGGCCGCCCATCCAGTCGGGGAGATCAATGCGTCATTTCGGGCATGTCCCGGCCGCGGTGCGAGCGGATCTCTTCCACCGGGAGCCCGCGGAGTTCACGGCGGCCGCGCCCGCGGCCACCCTCGCGACGGCCCTCGGGGCCACCCTCTACAGCCCCGCCACCCGGCCCCGGCTCGCCGAGGACATACGCAAGCAGGCGGCGCGCGGAGTCGTCTCCATGGTGCTGTGCCTGGAGGACTCGATCAGCGACGACGAGGTGGAGGCGGGCGAGGCCAACCTGGTCCGGCAGTTCGCCGACCTCGCGGGGGCCGACCTCGCGCGGGCCGCCGAGGGGGAGGGCTCCGGCCTGCCCCTGCTCTTCGTCCGGGTCCGCGAGCCCCGGCAGATCACGGACCTCACGGACCGGCTTGGCGAAACGGTTCGCCTGTTGTCCGGATTCGTACTCCCCAAGTTCACCGGCCCTCGTGGCCGCCCCTTCCTCGACGCGCTCCGCGCCGCCGAGCGGACCCACGGCCACCGGCTCTTCGCCATGCCCGTCCTGGAGTCCCCCGACCTGCTCCACCGCGAGACCCGCACCGAGACCCTGGCCGGCATCGCCGCCCTCACCGCCGAGCACCGCGAGCGGATCCTCGCCCTCCGCCTCGGCGTCACCGACTTCTGCTCCGCCTACGGGCTGCGCCGCTCGCCCCACATGACCGCCTACGACATCCGGATCGTGGCCGACGTCATCGGCGACGTCGTCAACGTCCTCGGCCGCGCCGACGGCACCGGCTTCACCGTCACCGGCCCCGTCTGGGAGTACTTCCGCTCCGGCGAGCGCATGTTCAAGCCCCAGCTGCGCCGCAGCCCCTTCCTGGAGGGCCGCGCCGAGGAGCTGCGCACCACGCTCATCGAGCACGACCTCGACGGCCTGCTGCGCGAGATCGAGCTCGACCGCGCCAACGGCCTGCTCGGCAAGACCTGCATCCACCCCAGCCACGTGGTACCGGTGCACGCGCTGTCCGTGGTCACCCACGAGGAGTTCAGCGACGCCGAGGACATCCTGCGCCCGGACCGCGACGGCGGCGGCGTACTCCGCTCCGCTTACACGAACAAGATGAACGAGGTGAAGCCGCACCGCGCCTGGGCCGAGCGGACCCTGCGGCGCGCCGAGGTCTTCGGCGTCGCGCGCGAGGACATCGGCTTCGTGGAGCTGCTCACCGCGGGCCTGGCCGGCTGACACCGGCCGGACCGACCGCGGCCGGGAACGCCCCCGGCCGCGATCCTGCCCCGGAACCCGTACGGCCGCGATCCGGCCGGAGACCGACGAGAGGAAGACGACGACGTGGTGTGGACCGGAACCTGGGTCGCGGAGCGACTGGGGGTCGAACTCGGCGGGGACGAGCGGCTGCCCGACCTGCTGGGCCTCGCCCTGCGCCGCAACCCCAAGCGGGCACACCTGCTCGTCTCCAACGTGCTCGGCAAACACGTGCCGCAGAGCCCCGGCGTCATCCACGACGCCGGTGTCACCCTCGGCCGGCGCGTCCACGACCTGCTCGGCCCGGAGGAGGCCGCCGACGCCGTCGTCCTCGGCTACGCGGAGACCGCCACCGCCCTCGGCCACTGCGTCGCCGACGGCCTGGGCCACGCGCCGTACCTGCACTCCACCCGCCGTCCCGTCGCGGGCATGACCCCCGCCGGCGGCTTCGAGGAGTCCCACTCGCACGCCACCTCGCACCTGCTGCTGCCCGAGGATCCGGAGCTGCTGAGCGGCGACGGCCCGCTCGTCCTCGTCGACGACGAGTTCTCCACCGGCAACACGGTCCTCAACACCGTCCGGGCGCTGCACGCGCGGCACCCCCGCAAGCGGTACGTGATCGTCGCCCTCGTCGACATGCGCGGCCCCGCCGACCGCGCCCGCTTCGAGGACTTCGCCGCCGACCTCGGCGCCCGCGTCGACCTGGTGGCCGGCGCGAGCGGCACCGTACGGCTGCCCGACGGGGTCCTGGAGAAGGGCCAGGCCCTCGTCGCCGCCCACGAGGACCCGTCGGCCCCGCCGCCCCCGGCACGCCCGCGTACCCCCGTACGGGTCGACCTCGGCTGGCCCGGGCACATACCCGACGGCGGCCGGCACGGCTTCCACGCCGGGCACGCCGCCGCTCTCGACGACGCCCTGCCCGCCATGGCCGCGCGCCTGGCCGAGGCCCTCGGCGAGGACGGCGACGGCGACGCCGAGGCCGGTGACCGTGACGGTGGCGTGCGCCGTGTCCTCGTCCTCGGCTTCGAGGAGCTGATGTACGCGCCGCTGCGGCTCGCCACCGAGCTGGAGCGGACCCTGGCCCCGGCCGGTACCGAGGTCCGCTACTCCACCACCACCCGTTCGCCCGTCCTCGCCGTCGACGACCCCGGCTACGCCATCCGCACCCGCCTCGCCTTCCCCGCGCACGACGCGCCGGCCGACGGGCCCGGCGAGCGGTACGCGTACAACGTCCGGGGCGGCGGCTTCGACGCGGTCGTCGCCGTCGTCGACTCCGCCGCCGACACCCCCGCCCTGCACGCCCCCGACGGACTGCTGGCCCAGCTCGGCGGCGCCGCGCCGCGGGTCGTCCTCGCCGTCGTCCCCTCGTACGTCCCCTCGTACGTCCCCGCGTCCGCCGCTTCGGACGCCGCGGGGGACCAGGCCCGGACCGCCGGCGCTCCCGGAAGGAACCCCATGCCGCCCGAGACCCCGACCTCCGGCCCGCTCGCCGAGCCGCTGCGCGGACCCGCCTTCTCCTCCTACGCCCCCGACGAGGTCGGCTGGCTGCTCCAGGACCTGTCCGGTGTGGAGCTGGAGGCGCCGACAGAGGAGCGCGAGGAGGCGATCCAGAGCGGCGGGGCGCACTACGCCGAGTCGCTGCCCGTCGAGTACCAGCCCAGCGCGCGCTACCAGGAGCTGTTCCACACCGCCCTGGAGGAGTCCGCCGCCCGGATCGCCCGGGCCGTCGGCGCCGTCACCGAGACCGTGCTCGCCGAGCGTGCCGCGCGCCCGGGCCGCGGCCGGCCCGTCCTCGTCTCGCTGGCCCGCGCCGGCACCCCCGTCGGCGTCCTCATGCGCCGCTGGGCGCGGGCCCGGCACGGCCTGGACCTGCCGCACTACGCCGTCTCCATCGTGCGCGGCCGCGGCATCGACGCCAACGCGCTGCGCTGGCTCGCCGCCCACCACGACCCGGCCGACATCCTGTTCGTCGACGGCTGGACCGGCAAGGGCGCCATCACCCGCGAACTCGCCGACGCCCTCGCGGACTTCCCCGGCTTCAGCCACGAGATCGCGGTCCTCGCCGACCCCGGCTCGTGCGCGCACACCTACGGCACCCGCGAGGACTTCCTCATCCCCTCCGCGTGCCTCAACTCCACGGTGTCCGGCCTGATATCGCGTACCGTCCTGCGTTCCGACCTGGTCGGCCCACACGACTTCCACGGCGCCAAGTTCTACCGCGAACTCGCCGACGCCGACGTCTCCGGCCTCTTCCTCGACCGCGTCGCCGCCCACTTCGACGCGGTCACCGACGCCGTCGACGCCGACGTACGGGAACTCCTCGCCGCCGACCGCACCCCCACCTGGGCCGGCTGGGCGGCCGTCGAGCGGATCAGCGAGGAGTACGGCATCCACGACGTCAACCTCGTCAAGCCCGGCGTCGGCGAGACCACCCGGGTCCTGCTGCGCCGCGTCCCCTGGAAGATCCTCGCCAAGCGGGGCGCGGGCGCCGACCTCGCGCACGTCCGGCTGCTCGCCGAGCAGCGCGGCGTACCAGTCGAGGAGGTCGACGAACTGCCGTACAGCTGCGTCGGGTTGATCCACCCTCAGTACACGCGCGGGGCGACCGGCGCCGACGGCCGGACGGTGGTGTCCCGATGACCGCCACCGCCGGTACGCGGGGGCCGGTCCTGGTCGCCAGCGACCTCGACCGCACCCTCATCTACTCCACCGCGGCCCTCGGCCTCACCATGCCCGACGCCAAGGCCCCGCGCCTGCTGTGCGTCGAGGTCCACGAGTCCAAGCCGCTCTCGTACGTCACCGAGGACGCCGCGCAAGAGCTGGGCGCCCTCGCCGCCGAGACGGTCTTCGTGCCGACCACCACGCGCACCCGCAAGCAGTACCAGCGCCTCAACCTCCCGGCGAGCGCGGCGAGTTCGGGCGCGGGTCCCGCGTACGCGATCTGCGCCAACGGCGGTCATCTGCTGGTCGACGGCGTCTCCGACCCCGACTGGCACACCCGGGTGCTGCGCGGGATCGCCGACGCGTGCGCCCCGCTCGCCGAGGTCCGCGCCCGCCTGGACGCCACCGGTGACCCGTCCTGGGTGCGCAAACACCGGGTCGCCGAGGACCTGTTCGCGTACCTCGTCATCGAGCGCGACCGGATGCCCGGCGACTGGCTGCCCGACTTCACGGCGTGGGCCGACGCCCGCGGCTGGACCGTCTCGCTCCAGGGCCGCAAGGTGTACGCCGTGCCGAAGCCGCTCACCAAGAGCGCGGCCATGCGCGAGGTCGCCCGCCGCACCGGCGCCCGGCTCACGCTGGCCGCCGGCGACTCGCTCCTCGACGCGGACCTGCTGCTCGCCGCCGACCGTGCCTGGCGTCCGGGGCACGGCGAACTCGCCGACACCGGCTGGACCGCCCCGCATGTCGAGACCCTGGCCGAGCGGGGCGTCGCGGCGGGCGAGGAGATCCTGCGCCGGTTCCGGTCGGCGGCCGCCCAGGCGTAGAAACGGTCGTGGCGGCCGCTATCCGCAGCAGCCGCCACCACAGCAGCCGCCCCCGCCGCCACCGGCGTTGGGGGCGGACGCGGCGGTGCCGCCC
The DNA here is from genome assembly GCA_002355495.1 of Streptomyces laurentii. GTDB lineage: Bacteria > Actinomycetota > Actinomycetes > Streptomycetales > Streptomycetaceae > Streptomyces > Streptomyces laurentii. The sequence goes on along the minus strand of AP017424.1, from coordinate 2,090,970 downwards.
ACCGCGACGGCGGACAGCAGCTTCACGGTGTCGTCATGCCCGGCCGGGCAGGCGGCGGGGGCGGCGGACTCCGCCATGGGGCGGCTGAGTTCGAACGTGTCGCCGCAGGTGCGGCAGCGGTACTCGTAACGAGGCATGGGCCCAGCGTACGGCCCCTGTTTCGATTCAGGACCTGCCGCGTTCCTCGCGGATCCGCTCCACGACCCGGCCGACGTCCGCGCGGATCGCCTCCAGTTCGGTGAGGAAGGCCCAGTAGTCCGGGTGCCGGCCGGTGTCGAGGATGCCGACCGCGCGCTCGATACGCGCCACCGCGGCGTCCAGCGGGCCGGCGTCGCGCGGGTCGGGCGTGCTGCGGCCGGCCATGGCGAGGCGCTGCGCGTCCCGGACGGCGAACCGGGTCCGCTCGATCTCGTCCTGCGGGTCCTTCGCGACGGCCTCCAGGCGCCGCAGCCGATCCCCGGCGGCGGAGACGCCCTCATCGGCGGTGTTGAGCAGGGCGCGGGCGGTCGCGAGCTGGGAGGTGGCGTCGGGCCAGCGCTGTTCGGCGCGGGCGGTGGCGGCCTCGGCGAGCCGTTCGCCGGCCTGGCGGGCGGCGGCCTGGGCCTGCTCGGGCACGTCCTGGAGGTCGCGCCAGCAGGCGGCGGCGAAGCGGCGGCGCAGCTCGGACAGGACGGGCTCGACGCCGGCGGCGCGGGTGGTGAGCGCCTCGGCGCGGGTACGGAGGGACACCAGGCGCTTGTCGATCTCGGCGGCCCGCTCGGGCACCTGCGCGGCCTCGGCCCGTACCGCTTCCGCCTCGCGCAGCACCTGGTCGGCGCGGCGCAGGGTCTCGGTGGCACCGTGCCGGCCGGCGCCCTCGTTCAGCTTGGTGAGCTCCGGCCCGAGCGCGGCGAGCCGCGCCGCCAGATGATCGGCCCGGAATCCGGCCTCCCGAGTGGCGTCGAGAGCGCCGCTCGCATCCCGGAGCGCCGCTCTCGCCCGCTCGACGGCCGGGGCGAGCCGCGCCAGCTGGCTCTCGGCCCGTGCCAGCAGCGGCCCAAGCCCCTGCTCGAACCGGTCCAGCTCCCCCTTGACCCGTACGAGCTCGTCCCTGGCCCGCTCCAGCTCGGTCCGCGCCCGCCCGGCGGTCGCCGCGTCCAGCTCGACGCGGTCGAGGTCATGGGCGTCGACGGCGGTGATGTAGCCGCCGCTCACCTCGTCGATCCGCCGCCCGAGCGCCGCGAACCCCTCCATGGCGCGCCGCGCGTCGGCCGAGTCGTCCATGGCGGTGATCGTCTCGATGGAGATCCGCAGCCCCCGCTGCGCGGTGTCCAGCTCGTAGAACGCGGCCGCCGCGGCATCCTTCGCCGCCTGCGCCGCCGCCCGCCGGCTCTCGTCCCGGCCCCCGCCGAACCACCGCCGGCCCCCACCGCTCCCGCTCCCGGCGAAGGCGTGCGGCAGCAGTGCGGCCGCGAGCAACGGCATGGCGAGGGAGAGCCGCAGCGTGGACATCCCGGACCTGGCCCTGCCCCTGCGCCCGCTCGCCGCCACGTTCCGTCTCCCGTGCTCGCTCCGTCACCCGCCCGGCTGCCCGGCAGCCCGGATCCGCTTCATTCTCCCACCTGCCAGGGACGCGCCCACGGCCCCCTCGGTTCACCCCCCACCCCACACCCCCCACCGGTTTGCGGCACCCACCCGACGGCCATGTACGCTGTTGCTTCACTCCACGGGTGCGTAGCTCAGGGGTAGAGCGCTGCTCTTACAAAGCAGATGTCGGCGGTTCGAAACCGTCCGCGCCCACCAGCAGGTAGTACGACGAAGGCCCAGGTCACCGGTACCAAACCGGGAATCTGGGCCTTGTTCGTCCCTCAATCGGGTAGGCAGCGGAGGGCGCGTCGTGCCAGATGCGTGGCCAGGCTCGGCAGGCCGGGCATCTCGCGCGAGGTAGGGGGGTGGAAGACGCCTCTGCCCGGCAGACGGCCGGCCACACGCATGGACCCGGCACCTTGCATCCTGAAGCCCTGCGGGTCTATCCCGGGGCTGGGCCGTGTCTTCCGGATCTTGATGCATCCGGGCCTGGACGCGATCGCGTCGATCACCTGCCGGTGATCCGCCACCGCCCACCCCGCTTCGGAGCCCGGTCAGGCAGTAACGGCTCGATCCTCGCCCACTGGGCATCAGTCAAGGACACACATCAACCAACGATCAGATGATCAGAGGGGAACGGTGCTAGGGGCGCAGCGACGCTAATCGCACGAGTCGCAGATGCCAGTCGAAGGCAGTTGGACGAAACAATGTCCACAGACCCTCGGTGGCTCCTCGGCACGCTCGCGGCGGCGCTTGACACTGGCTTGCAGTCTGGGAGCGAGGGCCGGCACACCACCGCCAGGCGGCAAGGCCGCCCCAAAGCGGCGATAGCACGCAAGGCGCGCCTCGGCAGCGTGATGTTCACGCTCAAGCTCGTCCTCAACTGGCGGTTCTCCAGCGACTGCCAGAACTTCCTTGTAGCCGCCGCCCACCTTCCCGTCGTCCGTGTGGACCACCAGGGCCGTCAGCGGTGGGTCGCCGCGATGTTGCGCTTCACGGACTACCCGGCCCAAGACCGGACCGATCCAGTTGTGCAGGAGAGCCTTGGTCCGAATGCCACTCCTGCTCTGAATCTCCTCTGCCAAGTCCTTGTAGGTGATCACTGCGTGGTACGTCTGCGCTACACCGATGAGGATCGAGTACGCCTCGGCACCCCAGGCTTCTCGTGCCTCCTGGGTTGTCGGCTTGCCGGCCCCACGCTCGGATTCCCTCTGACTCATCCCCACCCCGCGGTGCGTTCGTTGGTTGGCGCTCTTACGCATCCTCCCTCTGGAGAGGATCAGGGCGCTATGGATCTGCTTGGGCCCGGCCGGGCACCGACCGAAATGCCCGCAGAGGCGCACAGCGGCAGCTGTGGGCGGTGCAGGGCACTTGAACGCCCGGAGCGGCGGCCCGCTTCGGGCAGCACCGAGGCCAAGGATCTGGAACTGATCTACGAGTACTTCGACGGACGCGAGCACGATGTCGAAGCTGTCGCCTCCGCGGTCGCATCGCGTGTTCTGCGCGGCGCTGGCAACAGCTACGTCGAGGGTGGCTCACCCGACGATCCGGCGACGGCGGGGCGGGCTTCGTCGGGAGACTCGACATCGGCAACGGATTGGCCGGCACCAGTCTCGTCGTTCTCGGGCAGGCGAAATGCGTCAAGCTCGACAACTTCGTGGCCGCCGAGCAGATCGCTCGCGTGGTGGCCAGGCTTCGACGCGGCTGGAACGGTGACCTCGTCTGACCGCGCGTTGCCGAACCTTGTGCCGTATCCGTGCTGCCGTCCGACTGCGATTGCGCCTCCCCCGGTGGGGGTGGGGTTGGGAGCATGGCGGCTTCCGAGGGGGAGGTGCGGGATGGTTCAGCCCACGTGCAATGCGCCGACGCAGAGTGGTGGTCGTTGTAAGAGCAAGGCGATCATGGGTAGTTCGCGGTGTGCGAAGCATCAGGGGCCGTGGTCGGCTTATGGGGTGCAGCAGCGGAAGAAGAAGGAAGCCGAGGCCAAGATGCGGAAGCTTCGTAGGAAACGATGACCAGGGTTGTTCGCCTGCCGAGCTGACCGTGCGGGGGCGGGGTAGGTTGCGCGGCATGACCAGTGACTCTCCGATCTGTCCTGAGTGCGATCAGCCTCTGGAACCGCGCGGGCTTCTTCTCATGGGGCGTGAGGAGGACGCCAAGCGGACCTGCCGTGCCATGTGGCGGTGTCCGGCCCGGCACGTCTGGTGGCACTGGGCCGATCGGTCGGACGAGCCGTTGGAGGTCTTCCCCTACCCGGACTTGGCCAAGTGACAGTGATCAGGGAGTGATCGTGCCTGTCCACCAGTGAGGTTTCGGCGAACTGCTCCGCTGTGGCGAGGGCGGCCGTCTCAGCCTCGGCCGGGGTGCGGTAGCGGACGAGTGTTGTCGGTGTGCCCAGCGTGGCCCGCCAGTTCACGAGGTGCCTTCTCATGGCCGTGCGTTCGGGGAGGTGTAGGCGGTGCCGCCGGCACGGGCGAGGGTGGTGGCGAGGTGGTGGTGGTTGTGGGCGCGGGTGGCTTCGGGGAGTGGGGGGAGGAGTTCTTCCCAGGCCGGGAGGAAGGTGCCGCGGAGCTGGAGCAGTCCCGCGGGGCGGGCGAGGAGCCAGAAGTGGAGGTGGGCCGCGCCGTCGCCCCAGCGGTTGACGTGGACCCGGGCGACGTCGTCGAGGGTGAGCATGGCCCGTTCCACGCGCTGGAGGAGCGGGCCGAGTTCGGCCGCGCGGGCCGGGGGCAGGTCCGTCAGGTCGTGGTGGGCGCGGGGCTGGAGCAGCACCGTGGCGGGGAGTCGGGACTCGGTGCCGGGGGCGTCCAGGCGCCAGTGGTCGTCGGCCCACAGCGCGTCGGTGACGGGCCGGCGGCAGGTCGGGCAGTCGGCGGGGCCGGACTCGCCCGCCCGGTCCGGTTCCGGGAGGACCGGGGGCTGGAGCGGTTTGACCCGCAGGCCGCCCTCGAAGGGGAAGGTGTTCCAGTTCGCCAGCGAGTCCTCGGGCAGCGGCAGGCGCTCGCCCAGGGGCAGGCGGTCGGCGAAGGTCTCGCGCGGTGTCGGTCGGGTCGGTTCCATGGTTCCCCCGTGAGGTGACGTCCCTGTGCGTCGGTGCCGCGGCGGCGCCGGCAGAGCAGGGTGGCATACTCCCCGGCATGGACGACATGGGGGACGGGCCGGAAGTGCCGCCGCACAACGGGGAGATGACGCCGAAGGCGTACGTCGACGAGCGGCTCGGGCAGTATCAGGCGTGGTACGACCGCAAGGCCACCAAGATGAAGGCGATGCATCTGCGGATGCGGACCGTGTCGGTGGTCGGGGCGGCGCTCGTGCCCGTACTCGTGAATCTGGACCTGGGGTTCGCGCGGGTCACGGCCACCGTGCTCAGTGTGGTCGTGGTCGCGTCGGTGTCGCTGGAGAGCGTCTACCGCTATCGCGAGCAGTGGAAGAACTACCGCTCCACCGAGCAACTCCTCGGCCACGAGAGGGTCTACTTCGCCGCGCGGGTCGGTCCGTATCACAAGCTCTCCGGGCGGGAGGCGTTCACGACGCTCGTCGCGCGCGTGGAGAAGGCGATCGCCAGCGAGAACTCGGCGACGCTCAACGTGATGACCCTGGGCGGGCAGGTCAACGCCGAGTTGCAGCAGTACGGGCTGCCCGCGCAGCGTGACGCGAGCGTGGCCCCGTCCGTACCCGCGCCCGTGCCGGACACCGCACCCACGCCGGAAGCCGCGGTCCCGGCCCCCGCTCCCGCGACCGGAACCGTCGCCGGCGCGTGAGGGGCGTCAGGCCTCGAAGTCGTACTCCAGCACGTACGTGGACGCGTCCAGCGTCATCTCGTTGAACTCGACCGCGACTCCCGTCTCCGTCACGGCCGTTCGGCAGATCAGGATCACCGGCGTGCCCGGTTCGAGGGCGAGCCCGGTGGTCTCGGCCGGGGTCGGCATCCGGCAGCGGATCTCCTCGCGGAAGCGGACCGGCCGGTGGCCGTGCTCCGCCAGCCGGGCGTAGGTGCCGCCCGGCCCGGTGTCCGGTTCGGTGATCGCGGTGCCCTCGGTGAACGGGGCCGGCAGGTACGAGACCGCGAGCAGCACCGGCTTGCCGTCCAGGACGAAGCGCCGCCGGCGGACGCAGACCGGCGCCTCGGGGGAGTCCAGGCCGAGCGCCCGGGCCACCCGCGGGCCCGCCGGGGCGGCCGCGGACACCTCGACCCGGTCCACCACGAGGGTGCGGTCGCCGAGGTCGGCCGACCAGACCGAACGGCCGTTGCCCCACCGTTCGCGCGACAGCCGGGTGACGCCCCGGCGGCGCAGCGGGCGGAACGAGCGGACGAAGACCCCGACACCCTTGCGGGCCTCGGCCAGGCCTTCGGCGCGCAGCACGGACAGGGCCTGGCGGGCGGTCATCCGGGCCACGCCGTGCGCGGCCATCAGATCGTTCTCGCCCGGGAGCCGGTCGCCGGGCGCGAAGGCGCCCGCATCCATCGCGGTTCTCAACTCGTCCGCGATGCGCTGGTACTTGGGCCTCCGGTCGCCGCCGTGGTCAGGCATGGGTGGACCACTCCCTTCCGTCTGCCGCACACCCTAAGGCCCGGTTCCGGGGGCTCGGGGCCGCCGGTGCGCCGTCCCGGGCCCGGAGTCCGTCCATCGGGGGACTTCTCTAGAGACGCGTTGACAGGGAGCTGCGCCAGAGCTTGTCTGAGTGGTATCCATCTGATCTCCGACTGGGACGGGAGGGATAGGTGCAGGCACAGCCCGAGGCCGGTGATCTCGTGCGGGACACGGCCACCGGAAGGGTCGGTTTCTACGTCGACAGGGTCGGCGGCCGTTTCGTCATCCGGCCGGTGCGCGGCGGCCTGGAATGGCACGCCGAACCCGCCGACGTCCAGCTCGCGACGCCCCTGCGGGAGCTCCGGGCCCGCGCCGCCGAGATCAACGCCCGCAGCAGACGGGGCTGGGGCACCTGACGGGACCGGGCTGCCTGACGCGACCGAGGTGCCTGACAGGACCGTGGGGACCCGGAGGGGGACCCGGCGGCACCGGGGACCTGGCGCTGTCAGTGGTGCGCGTCACACTGGAAGCATGTGCCGAAGCATCAAGACCCTCCGCCCGCCCGCGCTGCCCCACGAGGCCACCGGGGACGACATTCACGCGGCCGCGCTCCAGTACGTCCGCAAGGTCTCCGGCTTCCGCGCCCCCGCCGCGCACAACCAAGAGGTGTTCGACCGCGCCGTCGAGGAGGTCGCGGCGGCCACCGCCCGGCTCCTCGCCGATCTGGAGGTACGCGGAGCGCACCCCGTCAGGCAGCCGGAGCCGCAGGAGCAGGAGTAGGCGCACCCGCACCCACGCCCACGCCAGGGCCCGCGGGGCGAGACCGGGCCGAGCGCGCCTTGGCCGTGCGCCGGAGGGTGAGGGCCGCGAGCGAGCCCGCCAGGAACAGGGCCAGGACCGGGACGCAGGCGCCCAGCCAGGTCGCGCCCAGCCAGTGGCCGCCGAGCCTGCCGAGCCCCACGCCGTACCCCGCCCACACCGTGGCCGCCAGGGCCGACCAGGGCAGGAAGTCGCGCGCGGGGCGCCCGGTCGCGCCCGCGCCGAAGGCGACCACCGAGCGTCCGGCGGGCGCGAAGCGGGCGAGGACGACGAGCGGGCCGCCGCCCCGGGCGAGCGCGTCGCCGAGCCGGGTCCGCGCCGTGGCCAGCCGGCGCGAGCGCGCGGCGGCACGGGCGATCCGGCCCTCGCCGCGCCGGGCCAGCCGGTACGCGGCGAGATCGCCGAGGAACGAGGCCGCGGCCGCGCAGAGCAGCAGCGGGAGCAGGCCGGGGGCGTACGGGCCCTGCGCCGCGGCGGCCCCGCTCGCCCCGCCCGCGACGACGGCCGAGGCGGACGCGGTGGCGGCGGTGACGACGAGGATGCCGCTGGGCAGCACCGGCAGGAACACGTCGAGCAGGATGGACGTCGACACCACCGCGTAGATCCACGGGCTCGCGGTCAGCGACGCCAGTGACCACCCCGTGCCGTCGAGCACGTTCACGCTGCGGAGCCTACGCGGCGCCCGCGCTCCCGAGGCGCGCCGGGTCGCCGCCCCGCGCCCCGCGCAGCCCGTCGAGCGCGAGCGCGCCCGGTCCGGAGAAGACGAGCAGCAGGAAGGCCCAGCAGAACAGGGCCGCGTCCTCGCCGCCGTTCTGCAGCGGGAACAGGGCCCCGGTCTGGTGGACGCTGAGGTACGCGTACGCCATCGAGCCGGAGGCGACGAACGCGGCGGTGCGCGTGCCGAGTCCGAGCAGCACGAGGGCGCCGCCGACGAGCTGGATGACGGCCGCGTACCAGCCCGGCCAGGCCCAGGCGGCCAGGGTGCCGCCGCCGTGGGCGCCGCCCAGTACTCCGAAGAGCTGGGCGGCGCCGTGGCAGGCGAAGAGCAGGCCGATGACGATCCGGAACAGACCGAGCGCGTAAGGGTGGGCCCGGTTCAGGGAACTCGTGAGCGTGCGCATGAGGGGGCTCCTTCGGTCCCGGCCCGGACAGGGCGAGCGGGCCGTGGGGGAGGCGGCAGTCCGATGGACCTTAGGGAGAGCGGCCTCACTCATGCTCGAAGCCCGGTACGGGCTGGGGTGATTACCCCTGGAGCCGGTGTCCCGGGGCGGCTCAGCAGCCGTTCAGGGTCGACTGGAGCGCGCTCTTCTCCGCCGAGTCGATGCTGAGGTTGTAGTAGTACTTCACCTGGACCCACATGCGGACGTACGTGCAGCGGTACGCCGTGCGCGAGGGCATCCACTGGGCGGGGTCCTTGTCGCCCTTGGCCTGGTTGACGTTGTCGGTGACGGCGATGAGCTGGGGGCGGGTCAGGTCGTTGGCGAAGGCCTGGCGCTGCGGGGTGGTCCAGGAGCTGGCGCCCGAGCGCCACGCCTCGGCGAGGGGGACGACGTGGTCGATGTCGAGGTCGGAGGCGGCGGTCCAGGTGGCGCCGTCGTACTCGGAGTACCAGCTGCCGCCGGTGGCCGCGCAGTTGGCGTCGGTGGTGACGTTCACGCCGTCCCGCTTGAGCACCGTCTCGCGGGTGTTGCAGGTGCCGGACTGGGTGATCCAGTGCGGGAAGAGGTCGCGGCTGTAACCGGTGGAGGAGCCGTCGGTCTTCACCGTCAGGGCGGCGAGGTAGGTGCGGGCGGTGGCGGCGCTGACCGGGGTGGGCGGGGACGCCTGCGCGGCGGGAGCGGTGGCCAGGAGGCCGGTCACGGTCAGGGCGGCCGACGCGGCGAGGACGGCTATTCGACGCGCGTAGACGGTGGGGGCGGCGGCGGACATGCGAACTCCCTTGATGTGGGGGCCGGTGAGCCGGTGTGGCCCGGCCATCGTGTCGGCGCACGGTTTCCGTGGAGGGTGCGCCAGGTTACAGAGTGGCGACATGTGCACGTCACATCAAGGGGTGGCGGGCGGTTGGCGAGACGACGCCACGGCACGCGTGCCGGGCATATGCCGACGAGAGGGGGCGAAGCGGGGCGGGGCGGCGCCGCGGTCAAGTGCCGCGCCACCGCCCCTGGTTATGGGGGGTGTACGACGTCCGCCGGGCGCACCCTCGGCGCCCGTTCCGGCGTAAGCCCGGCGTGCGCACCCGGTGTAAGTCCGGCGTGCGCACCCGGTGTACGGGTACGCCTCCGGTGTCCGTGCCCGGTCTCAGCCCAGCATGTCCTCGATGAGGTCGGCCGCCCGCGCCGTGCCGCCCTCGGCCCGCGCCTCGTCCCGCAGTCGCGCCGAGCGACGGGCCACCTCCGGGTCGCCGGTCAGCGCGCGCAGCGCCGCCCGCAGGTTCTCGGCGGTGGCGTCGGCGGTGTCGATCCGGCGGGCCACGCCCAGCTCCACGAGCCGGTCGGCGTTCATGAACTGGTCGGCCGCCTGCGGCACCGCGATCATCGGCACGCCGGCCAGCAGCGCCTCGCCGCAGCCGCCCATCCCGGCGTGCGTGACGAAGGCGTCCGCCTGCTCCAGGATCGCCCGTTGTGGGACCCACGCGTGCACCTCGACGTTGCCCGGGATGGTCCCGAGTTCCGCCGGGTCGGTGTGCTTGCCGATCTGGAGGACGACATGCCAGCCGGGCAGGTCGCCGAAGGCCGCCAGGCACCGGCGGTAGAAGTCCGGCTGCTGCGTGAACGCCGAGCCGAGCGAGACCAGGAGCGCGTTCTCCGCGTCCGCCGGCCGGGCCCACTCGTCCTTCTCCGGCGGGTCGAAGCACGGGCCGACGAAGGTCACCACGCTGGTGTCCACCCGGTCGGCCTGCGGCTGCATCGCCCGGGTGATCAGCGCCACCGCCCGCCCCGGAGGGCCGGGGAAGGCGTCGGTGTCCAGCGTGGTCGCCCCGCAACCGGCCAGCCACCGCGCGAACTTCGCCCGGTACGCGTCGGCGCCGGGCAGCTTCCACAGCTGCGCCGCGACCTCCTCGGCGTACCCCTCCCACGCCACGAACGTCGGGGACAGCTGGAGCGCGGGCCGCCCCTGCGCCTCGGCGAGGGCGCGCGCCTCGTAGGCGCCGATGTCGTACAGGTACAGGTCCGCCGGATCGTCGTCGTAGACGGCGCGCAGTTGGGGCAGCGCCTGGATGGCGTCGTCGAGGAAGAGTTCGCTCGCGGCGATCGGATCGTCGGGCCAGACGTTGTCGATGAACGGCAACGTCGAGGAGAAGGGCACCAGTTCGGCGCCCATGGGCTCGATGAGGTGGGCCACCGCCGGGTCGTTGGCGTAGGTCACCCGGTGGCCGCGGGCCACCAGTTCGCGGAGGACGGCCAGGCTCGGCAGCATGTGGCTGACGAGTGGGACGCCGACCATGGCGATATGGGCGCGGCGACGGGACATGCGGCATCAACTCTTCCGGTTCGAAGGCGTCTTCGGTGGAGACGGATCGGGTCTCGGTCGGCAGGTGTCGGTCGGCAGGTGTCAGGTGTCAGGCGCCCGGGGCCGCGGCCTCCAACTCGTCGACGCTGCCCGACATGATCGTCCGTACGTGCGCGGTGATGTGCTCGGCCGGCCAGTCCCACCACGCCACCGCGAGCAGCCGGGCGACGTCCTTCTCGTCGTAGCGGGTCCGGAGCAGCCGGGCCGGGTTGCCGCCGACGATGCCGTAGTCGGGCACGTCGCGGGTGACCACCGAGCCCGAGCCGATGATCGCGCCGTGCCCGATCCGTACTCCCGGCAGGATCGTCGTCCCGTGGCCGAACCAGACGTCGTTGCCGACGACGGTGTCGCCCCGGTTCGGCAGCCCGGTCAGCAGGTCGAAGTGGTCCGCCCAGGAGCCGCCCATGGTGGGGAAGGGGAAGGTCGAGGGGCCGTCCATCCGGTGGTTCGCGCCGTTCATGAGGAACCGCACGCCGGTGCCCAGCGCGCAGAACCGGCCGATGACCAGCTTCTCCGGCCCGTAGTGGTAGAGCACGTTGCGCGTCTCGAACGCGGTGGGGTCGTCCGGGTCGTCGTAGTAGGAGTACTCCCCGACCTCGATCAGCGGGGACGTCACCAGCGGCTTCAGCAGCACCACCCGGGGCTGCCCGGGCATCGGGTGGAGAACGGTCGGATCGGCGGGCACCGGCATGCGGAGGGCTCCCTCGTCGGCGGCGGACTGGTGGGGGGATCGTCATCCGACTGGCGGCGGATCGTCGGCGAACCGGCCGCGGACCAGCCGTGGACCGCGTGCGGACCGGCCCTGGACCGCGTACGGATCGGACGCGGGTCGGATGGGTGTACGGCCCATGGTCGCGATTTCGTGCCGCCCCGGCATCCCTATTTGCCCGCGCGCCGAACGGGTGAACGTCGTCCGGTCCGCGCCCCGGCGGCCCGGACGCGTTCCTAGGGTGCCGACCATGAGCATTCCCACCGAGCCGATCGGCAGCGTTCCACGCCCGGCCGCTCTGCACCACGCACGCATCCAGCACGCCAATGGCCGGATCAACGACGAGGAGTTGGCCGAGGTCCAGGCGCAGGCCGTCGCCGACACCCTGGACAGGCTCGAGAAACTGGGCAGCCCCGTCCTCGTCGACGGCGACCAGGCCAAGCCGTCCGCCGTCACCTACCCCCTCGACGGCTTCACCGGCCTCGCCCCGGACGGCGTGGCCGTCCCGTACGCCGACGGCCACGTCCGGACCCTGCCCCGGCTGACCGCCGGACCCTTCCGGTACGGGGTGCGCGCCGACGCGTACCTCCGTACCGCCCGGCAGCACACCGAACTCCCCGTCAAGGCGACCGCCGTCGCCCCCTCCGCCCTCAGCCTGCTCTACCCCGCCGACGGGATCGACGGCTACCCGCGCGACACCTTCCTGGACGACCTGCTCGCCGAGTCCGAGGCCGAGATCCGGGCCTGCCTCGACGGGGGCGCGCACCGGGTCCAGCTGGACTTCGGCGAGGCGCGGCTGGCGCTGAGGCTGGACCCCTCGGGCGGGGTGCTCGACGAGTTCGTCGCCCTCAACAACCGGGTCCTGGAGCGCTTCACCGAGGAGGAGCGGGCGCGGATCGGCGTGCACACCCACCCGGGCGCGGACCAGGGCTCCACCCACAGCCTGGACGTCGACTACGCCGCTCTCCTGCCCCGCCTCTTCCAGCTGGCCGCGGGCAGCTTCTTCCTCCAGATGGCGAGCGAGCCCGACCCCGAGCGGGTGCTCGCCGTGGTGGCCGGCACGCTGCGCCCCGACTCCCGGGTGTTCGTGGGCGTGACCGACCCGCTCGACTCGGCGGTCGAGCCGGCCGAGCGGGTACGGGACCGGGTGCTGGCCGCGGCCCGCCACATCCCGGCCGACCGGCTCGGGACCTGCGACGACGCCGGGTTCGCGATGTACGCGGACGACACCGCGCTCTCGCGCGAGACGGCCTTCGCCAAGATCGACGCCCGGCTGCGCGGCACCGAGCTGGCCGCCCGGGAACTGGGTCTGTAAGCGGTACGGCCCGCCCTGGAGGACAGGGCGGGTACGGCGGGTGTGCGGGGTCTCGCGGGCCGACGGCCCGCGGGCCTACGTCTCGCGGGCCGAGGCGCGCGGCTTACGTCACGCGGGCTTACCTCACGCGGGCTTACCTCACGCGGGCTTACCTCACGCGGGCTTACCTCACACGGCGGCGAACCGCAGAGTGATCGAGCCGTCCCCGGACGGCTCGATCCGGATCCCCGCCAGGTCCGCCACATGGACGTCCGGGCCGAAGGCGGCGGCCCGCGGGCCCACGCCCACGACCCGCATCCCGGCCGCGCGGCCCGCCTGGATGCCCGCCTCGGAGTCCTCGAAGACGACGCAGTCCTCCGGGGCGAAGCCCAGCTCGGCGGCGCCCTTCAGGAAGCCCTCCGGGTGCGGCTTGCTCGCGCTCACGCTCTCGGCGGTGACCCGCGTCCCGGGCAGCGACAGGCCCGCCGCGCCCATCCGGGCGGTGGCGAGCGCGAGGTCGGCCGAGGTTACGAGGGCGTGCGGCAGCGGCGCGAGCGCCGCCAGGAACGCGGGCGCGCCCGGCACCGGCACGACCCCGTCGAGGTCGGCGGTCTCCTGGGCGAGCATGTCCCGGTTGTCGGCGTGGTTCTGCTCCATGGGGCGGTCCGGCAGCAGCGCGGCCATGGTGGCGTACCCCTGGCGTCCGTGGACCACCTTCATGACCTCGTCGGGGACCAGCCCCTGGCGTTCGGCCCAGCGCCGCCAGCAGCGTTCGACGACGGCGTCGGAGTCGACGAGCGTGCCGTCCATGTCGAGGAGCAGGGCGCGGGTGGTGAGGGACGCCGGGGTGGGGGCGGTCATGCGGGATCTCCAGGTGGGTTCGGAGATGGGGAGGAACAGTACGAAGCGGTCCCGCCCGCCGGTCAGGGTGTGCGGGCGGAACCACTTTGTTCGTCCACGATACAAAACGGCGCCCCGGAGCCGCCAGCCCCGGCCCACATCCCGGACCGGACCGCGAGAGGCACCCCCGGCCTACGGGTGGTCGCCGCCATCCTGCCGCGACTCCGCCTCCAGCGCCGCGCGCGTGCTCGGCCCGTACACGCCCCGGGGATCGCCGCTGAGGGCCCGGGTCGCCTGGAACGCCGCGACCCCGCGCTCGACCCGCCGCGTGTACGAGCCGTTCACGGGCCCCAGGTAGAGCCCGAGCTGTCGCAGCCGCCCCTGCAGATCCGCGACCTCCGGGCCCGTCGAACCCGAGCTCAGCGTGGTCGCCGCCGTGGTGTGGGGCGCCGTCGGGGCCGTCCTGTGCGGCTCCGCCGGGGTCGTGGCCGGGGCCGACGGTACGGCCGGCGCCGTCGAACCGGCGGAGGAGGCGGTCGGGGACGCCGAAGCGGAGGGGGAGGCCGTCCGCGGGGACGCGGACGCCGAGGCCCGGTCCGGGGACGCGGAGACCGAACCGGACGCCGTGGGGGAGGGGGTGGTGGTCGGCGCCTCGGATACGGCGTCGTTCCCGAACGCGCTCGTGGTGGTCACGGGCTCGGCGGCCCGGTCGTCGCCGTCGGAGCCGCCGACCAGCGCGGTGGCCAGGAGCGCGGACCCGACGACGCCCGCCGCGACGACCCCCGCGGTCAGGGCTCCCCGGCCCCGGCCCTGGCTCTTGCCCCGCCGCCGGCCGCCGCGCCGCCCCGCGCCCGCCGCCCCGGGGACGTACCCGAGGGTGTGCGCGGGCTCGTCCGCAGGAGAGGGCGAGGGTGGGTACGGATGCGCGTACGGGTCGGCTCCGGCGCCCGTACCGGTCTCGTACGCGCCCCCCGACGCGTACGCCGCCCCGGCCCCGTACCCCGTTCCTTCCCCGTACCCCGCCGTGCTCGCGTCGGCGGTCCCCGGCGCCGGCATCGGCACCTCGGGCGGCAGCGGTCCCGCCGGCATCGCCGCCGTCTCCGCGTCCGTGGCGCCCAGCGTCACGTACGGCCGGATCCGCAGCGGCTCGAAGTCCTCGGCGGCCTGCGCCGCGATCCGTGCCGCCTCCTGCTCCGCGGCCCGCTCGGCGGCCTGCGCCCGCGCGCGATCGCAGGCGCAGCCGGGTCTGTGCGCCCCGCAGTCGGGACAGACGTGTCCGGACATCGTTGGATCCCCTCCCCAGTCAACTGCGAGCGATTATGCAGCCCGCCCCTGTGCCGGGAGGGAGCACCCGTACACCCGCGCACGTCTCCCGCAGGACGTAAGAGGACAAACGCATCAGGATGGAGGGCACGGACCGGACCGGAGGAGAGCGGAGAGCCCATGGCCCAGGACGTACCCGCGCCGGACGGCGACGACGGTCCCGCTCCCGGGAACGGCCCCGGATCGGCCTCCGGCCCCGAATCCGCCCCCGGCCCCGGATCGGCCTCCGGCCCCGAATCCGCCCCCGGCCCCGGACAGGGCCAGAACCGCCGCACCCTCGGCTTCGCCATCGGCGCCCTCCTCATGGGCCTGCTCCTGGCCGCCCTCGACCAGACCATCGTGTCCACCGCCCTGCCGACCATCGTCAGCGACCTCGGCGGCATGGAGCACCTGTCCTGGGTCGTCACCGCCTATCTGCTCGCCTCCACCGCCGCCACCCCGCTGTGGGGCAAACTCGGCGACCAGTACGGCCGCAAGCGGCTCTTCCAGGGCGCCATCGTCCTCTTCCTCATCGGCTCGGCGCTCTGCGGCCTGTCCCGGAACATGCCCCAGCTGATCGGCTTCCGCGCGCTCCAGGGCCTGGGCGGCGGCGGGCTCATCGTGCTGTCGCAGGCGATCGTCGGCGACCTCGTCACCCCCCGCGAACGCGGCCGCTACCAGGGCCTCTTCGGTGCCGTCTTCGGCACCACCAGCGTCCTCGGCCCGCTGCTCGGCGGACTGTTCACCCAGCACCTGTCCTGGCGCTGGGTGTTCTACATCAACCTTCCCATCGGCATCGTCGCCCTCTTCGTCATCGCGACCGTCCTGCACATCCGGGTCGGCACCACCCGCCACACCATCGACTACCTCGGAACCTTCCTCATCGCCTCGATCGCCACCAGCCTGGTCCTCGTCGCCTCCCTCGGCGGCAGCACGTGGGCCTGGGCCTCGCCGCAGATCATCGGCCTGACGGTGCTCGGCGCCGTCCTCCTCGTCTGGTTCCTCTTCGTGGAGCGGCGCGCCGCCGAACCCGTCCTGCCGCTCAAGCTCTTCGGGATCCGGACCTTCGCCCTCGCGTCCGTCATCAGCTTCGTCATCGGCTTCGCGATGTTCGGTGCGATGACCTACCTGCCGACCTTCCTCCAGGTCGTGCACCGGGTCACCCCCACCATGTCCGGCGTGCACATGCTGCCGATGGTCGCCGGTCTGCTGCTCACCTCCACCGGCTCCGGGCAGATCGTCTCCCGCACCGGCCGCTGGAAGGTCTTCCCGATCGCGGGCACCGCGCTCACCGCCGTCGGCCTGCTGCTGCTCCACCGGATGACCGAGTTCACCCCGACCTGGGAGATGAGCCTCTACTTCTTCGTCTTCGGCGCCGGACTCGGCCTCGTCATGCAGGTGCTCGTCCTCATCGTGCAGAACGCCGTCTCCTACGAGGACCTCGGCGTCGCCACCTCCGGAGCCACCTTCTTCCGCTCCGTCGGCGCCGCCTTCGGTGTCGCCGTCTTCGGTACCATCTTCACCAACCGCCTCACCGGCAACCTGGCCGACGCCCTCGCCGGCGTCCCGCTCCCGCCCGGCGTCGGCCCCGCGACCCTCGCCGCCGACCCGCGCGCCCTCGTCGCGCTGCCGCCCGCGCTGCGCCCCGCCGTCCTGCACGCGTACGCCACGTCCATCACCGACGTCTTCCTGTACGCGTCCCCGGTCGTCCTGGTCGCCTTCGTCGTCTCCTGGTTCCTGAAGGAGGACAAGCTGCGCGGCTCGGTCACCGCGCCCGACGCCGGCGAGACCCTCGGCACCGGCCCCGTCGAACGTTCCTCGTACGACGAGTGCGCCCGCGCCCTGTCCCTGCTCGGCTCCCGCGCGGGCCGCCGCCAGGTGTACGAGAAGATCACCGCCCGCGCCGGGCTCGACCTGCTGCCCGCCGCCAGCTGGCTGCTGCTGCGGGTACGCCGTCATGGCGCCGTCGAACCCGGCCGGCTCGCCGCGACCACCCCCGTACCGCCGCAAGTGATCACCCAGGCGGCCCGCCAGCTGGAGCAACGCCATCTCGTCGCGCGCGAGGGCGTACAGCTGATCCTCACCGAGCAGGGAGCCGAGACGGCGGTACGGCTCGGACGGGCGCGCGAGGACTCGCTGGCCGAACTGCTCGGCGACTGGTGGGGGCCGGACCGGCCGACGGACCTGGTACGCCTGGTGGAGCTGCTCACCGACGAACTGAGCGGCGCGAACGGCGAGCAGCTGCGCGGGCGGAGGCCGCCGGGGCCGCCGAGACCAGCGGGGCCGGGCTACGAGGGACCGCCACCGCCGTGACGGCCCGGCCCGGGATCCCCCGAGCCGGGCCGTCATGGTGGATCGTGCCTCCGGTCCGAGTAGCGCGTCTTCACGTGCACCTCGAAGTTGTAGTACGTGGCCGTGATGGAGGCCTTTCCGGCGGCCGGAGCGGCAGGAGCCACCGGGGCGTCCGGGGCCGTCGGGGACGGCAGGGCCTGCGCCGGCCCCGCCTGGAGGCAGAGGGCGGTCACGGCCGCGATCGGGATCCCGGCCAGGACCCGACTGATCTTCTTCATACGATTCCTTCCCCCGTTGGGGATTGCGCTTGTGGCACTCGCCCCTGGGCCGGGGCGACACGACGAGCTTGGGCGGCCGGAGTCCGGGGAACCTTGCGCGCTGTCGGAATCCGCAGGCCGGGACGTACGTCAGGACGCGGCCCGGAGGCGTTCGCGCACCCGGTCGGCGTCCGGGTGGCCGAGGGCCTCCAGGACGCGCAGGGCGTCCTGGTACGCGGCCCGGGCCCCGGCGTGGTCGCCGACGGCGCCGAGGCCGTCGCCGAGACTGGTGAGGGTGTCGGCCTGGTAGTAGCGGTCGCCCAGCTCCGTGAAGAGCCGCAGGGAGTGGCGGAGGCAGACGACAGCGTCGGCGTGCTGGCCCAGCCCCCGGTGGGCGTAGGCGAGGCTGTCCCAGCTGTACGCCTGGCCGGTGCGGTTGCCGACCTGCTCGAACAGGGCGAGCGCGTGCCGGCACGCCGTCAGGGCCTGCCGGTGGCGGCCGAGGAGCGACTGGCACCAGCCGATCACGTTCAGGGCGCTGGCCCGGCCGGGCGGGAAACCGGCGGCGGTGTAGTGGCGCAGGGTCGCCACCGCGTGGGCGAGCGCCTCCGCGTCGCGTCCCTGCTTCTGGCTCACCCAGGACAGGGTGCGCCGGGTGTGCGCCTGGCCGGTCTCGTCGGCCAGCCGCGCGTAGCGGACCAGGGCGTCGTCGAGCAGCGTGCGGGCCTCGTCGTGGCGGCCGGACCAGGAGAGGGCGACGGCGAGACCGTGCCGGCTGTGCGCGATGCCGTACGCGTCGTCCGCGTGGTGGGCCGCGCGCAGCGCCGTGTCCTGGACGTGCCGCCACTCGTCCCAGGAACCGCGCCGCTGCAGGTGGGTGCTGAGCGTCCAGGCCAGCCGCCAGGCGTGGCCCGGGAATCCCGCGGCGGCGGCCCGGTCCACCAGCGCGAGGAGGGTGGCGTGTTCGGCGGTGAACCAGCCCGACGCCTCCTCGTGGCCGGCGAAGTCCCGCACCTGGCTTCCGGGGTGGGGCGGGTCCATGGCGACGGGGTCGCGGTGTTCGTCCAGGATCCGGTCGGCGGCTTGGGCGGTGTGGAGGTAGTGGTCGAGCAGCCGGTGTTCGGCGGCGTGCCGCCCGGACGCCGGCTCGTCGGCGGCCAGCCGCGTTCCCGCGTAGGCGTGCAGCAGGTCGTGCAGGAGGTGACGGTCCGCGCCGCGGCGCTGCAGCAGTCCGGCGTCGGTCAGTTCCTCCAGCAGGACCCGCGTGGCGGCCGGGGACGCCCCGGCCAGCGAGGCGGCGGCGGGCAGTGCGAACTCGGGCCCCGGGTGCGGGGCCAGCAGCCGGAAGATCCGCGCGGCCCCCGGCGACAGCGCGCGGTACGACCAGGAGAACACCGCCGACACGTCGGAGTCCCGGCCGTCGGGGACGGCGAGCGCGCGCAGACCGTGGTCCTGGTCGCGCAACTCGTCGACGAGCGAACGCAGCGGCATCTCCGGGTTCGTCAGCGCGCGGGCGGCCGCGACGCTGAGCGCGAGGGGCAGCCCGGCGCAGTGCCCGACCAGGTCGTCGAGGGCGTCCGGCTCCGCGGCCGCGCGGGCCGCGCCCATCCGGCTGACGGCGAGTTCGCGCGCTTCGGGGGCCGTGAGCGTGCCCAGGGCGAGGGGCTGCGCCTGGAAGCGGGCCACCAGACCGGCGAGCAGGCGCCGGCTCGTCACCAGCACCAGACAGCCCGCGCCGCCGGGCAGGAGCGGCCCGACCTGGTCCGCGTCGCGCGCGTTGTCCAGGACGAGCAGCAGGCGCCGGTCCGCGGTCAGGCTCCGGAACAGCGCCGCCTTGCCGTCCGCGTCGGCGGGCATGCGGTCCGGGCCCACGCCGAGCGCGTCGAGCAGCCGGTGCACGGCCTCCGCGGGCGCCATCGGCGCCTCGGCCGGCCCGAAGCCGCGCAGGTCCAGATAGAGCTGCCCGTCCGGGAAACGGTCCATGACCCGCCGGGCCCAGGACAGGGCCAGCGTCGTCTTCCCGACGCCCGCCAGCCCGCTGACGGTGATCACGACCGCCGTCCCGGCCCCAAGGCTCAGCTCGGCCGACTGGGTTTCGAGGGCGGTGAGTTCACGGTCCCGGCCGATCAGGGAGCGTACGGTCAGCGGCAGTTGCCGGGGAGACGGGGGCGATGGGGGCGGCGGTGGTGCGGTGGTCCGCCCGGTGAGGGGTGCGGCGACGGAGGTTCCGGAACGGGCCGGGTCGAGCGTGGCGTCCCGGCTGAGGATGCGCCGATGGAGACGCCGTATCGGCTCGCTGGGGTCGACGCCCAGCTCCTCGGCCACCTGGCGGCGCAGCCGGGTGTACGTGTCGAGGGCGTCGGCCGTGCGGCCCGACCGGTAGAGCGCGAGCATGAGCTGTTCGGCCAGCCGCTCGTCCAGCGGGTATTCGGTCGCCCGGGCGGACAGCCGGCTCAGCAGCCGTTCATGTCCGCCCTGTCGTAAGGCGGCGTCGTTCCGCTCCAGTTCCGCCACTAATCGTTCCTGCCGCAGGGCCGCGCGCATGTCGTCCGCCCAGGCGCTCTCCACCACGCCGAACGGCTCGCCGCGCCACAGGCCGAGCGCCTCCTCGTACAGCTCGACGGCCCGGGGGTCGTCGGCCGACCGGGCCCGGCCGACCAGACCGCGGAACCGGTGCAGATCCACGGCGTCCGGGTCCACGCGCAGCAGGTAACCAGGGCCCTGCCGTTCCACCGTGACGTCCTCCGCCGGCGCCACGACCCGCCGCAGGCGCGACAGGTAGCTGTGGAGGGCGGCCCGGGCCCGCTGCGGCTGCCGCTCGCCCCACACCCGGTCCGCCAGCTGCCCCAGGGTGACCAGCCGGCCGGTGTCCGTCAGCAGGGCGGCCAGCACGCACTGCTGCCGGGCGTGCCCCACGGCCACCGGCCGCGTGCCGACCCGTACCTCCACGCCGCCGAGCAAGCCGAACCACGTACTCATCCCGCCCCCTTCCCGAGCCGCACCGCTCTGGTGCGCTCAACAGAATCGCGGACGCGGCACCCCGGACACGAAGCTCTGGCGCCCGGCGCTTCCCGCGTGTCGGCGTACCCCGAGGTGTGTCGGATACGCCGGGCACCGACCGCGTCAGAAGTCGAGCCTCAGAAGTCGAGCGTCAGAAGTCGACGGGGTCCCGGACCAGCGGACAGGTCATGCAGTGCCCGCCCCCGCGCCCCCGCCCCAGCTCGGCGCCGACGATGGGCAGGACCTCGATGCCGGCCTGCCGCAGCAGCGCGTTGGTCTGGGTGTTGCGGTCGTACGTGAAGACGACCCCGGGCTCCACGGCGACGGCGTTGTTGGCGCTGTCCCACTGCTGCCGTTCGGAGGAGTACTCGTCCCCGCCGGTCCCGATGACCCGCAGCCGCGACAGGCCGAGGGCCTTCGCCACGACGTCCGTGAACGAGGTGGCGCCCTCGTCCGTGATGTCGACGCCGGGCGACGCGCCGTCGCCCGGGCGCAGGGTGAAGGTGCGGACGGCGCTCATGATCTTCGGGTAGAGGGTGACGACGTCGCGGTCCGCGAAGGTGAAGACGGTGTCGAGGTGCATCGCGGACCGGAGTCTCGGCAGGCCGGCGACGACGACGCGTTCGGCGGCGCCGTTCTCGAAGAGCGCGCGGGCGACCTGGGTGACGGCCTGGCGCGAGGTGCGTTCGCTCATGCCCATGAGCACGACCCCGTTGCCGACGGGCATGATGTCGCCGCCCTCGAACGTGGCCTGCCCCCAGTCCTTCTCGGGATCGCCCCACCACACGGTCGCGTCCCGGTAGTCGGGATGGAAGGTGTAGATCGCCTTCATGAGGAGGGTCTCGCCGTGGCGGGCGGGCCAGTACAGCGGGTTGAGGGTGACGCCGCCGTACAGCCAGCAGGTGGTGTCCCGGGTGTAGAGCGAGTTGGGCAGCGGCGGCATCAGGTACTCCCGGGCGCCGTGCCCTTCCCGGGCGAGCGCCACGTACCCGGGCCGGGAGTCCTCGGGCAGGTCCGTGACCGACAGGCCGCCGATCAGGTACTCGACGAGCAGCCGGGGCGCGAGCGAGTCGAGGTACGCGCGGGTGTCGTCCACCAGGCCGAGCCCCACCTCGTTGGGCACGATCTTCCGGTCGAGGAGCCAGCTACGGGCCTCGGGGAGGGCCATGGTCTCGGCGAGGAGATCGTGCAGCTCGACGACCTCGACGCCGCGCCGGGTCAGTTCGGCGACGAACGCGGCGTGGTCGCGCTGGGCGTTCTCCACCCACATGACGTCGTCGAAGAGCAGCTCGGCGGCGTTCGTCGGGGTGAGCCTGCGGTGGGCGAGCCCCGGGGAGCAGACGAGCACCTTCCGGAGCCGCCCGACCTCGGAGTGGACGCCGAGCGCCGGGCGGGCGGCGCCGGTCTCGGGAGTACGCGTGGTCATGGGCGGCCTTTCCGGTGTCGGGCGGGGGAGGGGGAACGGGCAGGTACGGAGGGCGTGCACGCGGGCGTACGGGACCGGGCGGGGGTCACAGGGCGATCCAGCCGACGGCGAGGGCGACGATCCCCAGGGCGGCCCCGGCGACGGAGACGGCGAGGATCACCGCCTCCCGCGGCGAGAACAGGCGCCGGCCCAGCTCCCGGCGCGCCTTGACGAAGAGGAGCGTGGCCGGGGCGTACACGATGAGGGAGACGAGGACGAACTTCAGCCCCGCGGCGTAGAGCAGGAACGCCGTGTAGAGGGTGGCCAGGGCCGCGACGACGACCTCGCGGCGGGCGCCGGTGCCGGGGCTCGCGGCCCCCTCCCGTACCGGCCACAGCGCGAGCTTCAGGGCGAAGGCGGCGGCCAGGAAGAACGGGATGAGGGTCAGGGCGCTGGTCAGATCGAGGGCGAAGTCGAACGCGTCGCCGGAGAACGCCGTGACGACCAGGACGACCTGGGTGAGCGCGCTCGACAGCAGCAGCGCGGGCACCGGCACGTCGGAGAGGCTGACCCGGGCCAGGAAACGAGGCATGTCCTTGTCCTTGGCGGCGACGAACAGCACCTCCGCGGCCATCAGGGTCCAGGCGAGATACGCGCCGAGGACGGACACGATGAGCCCGGCGCTGACGAAGGTCTTGCCCCAGGTGCCGACCGCCGCCTCCAGGACGCCGGCCATGGACGGCTGGCGCAGCCGGGCGATCTCGGCCATGGGCAGGATGCCGTACGACACGATGGTGACCGAGGCGAAGACCGCGAAGACGCCCACGAACCCGAGGAGCGTCGCGCGCCCGACGTCCCGGCGGCGCTGGGCGTGCCGCGAGTAGACGCTGGCGCCCTCCACGCCGAGGAAGACGAACACGGTGGCCAGCGTGGTGCCGCGGACCTGGTCGAAGAGGGAACCGGCGTAGTCCGCGCCGCGGAGGTTGTCCGTGAAGACGGAAGGTTCGAAGAAGACCAGGGCCAGGACGACGAAGACGAGGATGGGCACGAGCTTGGCGGCGGTCACGATCCGGTTGATCGCCGTCGCCTCCTTCACCCCGCGGCGGATGAGCAGGTAGAAGGCCCACAGCCCGACCGAGGACAGGACGATCGCGAGAGCCGTGTCGCCGTCGCCGAGCGCGGGTGCGACCGCCCCGAGCGTCGACATGATGAGCACCCAGTACGTCACGTTGCCCACGCACACGCTCGCCCAGTAGCCGAAGGCCGAGAAGAACCCGAGGTACTCCCCGAAGCCCGCCTTGGCGTACGCGTAGACGCCCGCGTCGAGGTCGGGCCGGCGGACGGCCAGAGTCTGGAACACGAACGCGAGCATCAGCATCCCGAGGCCCGCCACCGCCCAGGCGATCAGGGCCCCGGTCACTCCCGTCTCCTGGGCGAACCGGCGCGGCAGGGAGAAGACGCCGGCGCCCACCATGGAGCCCACGACCAGCGCGGTGAGCGTCAGGAGACTGAGTTTGGCGGTCTTCGGCGTACCGCCACCGCCCCCGTCGCCGCCACCGCCGTCGGCCCGGGCGTCCTCCAGGGTGTCGGCAGACGGCATGGGGCACCTCGTCCAAGCGCTCGATCCACGGCGGCACCGGAAACCGGATCCGGAACCCGATCCGGGACCGGAACCCGGGCCAGGACCTCAGCCGGAACGGGGACCCGGGCCGGAACCGGAGCGGCCGCGGACCGGTGGCCCCAGATCCGCAACCTATGCGCCCCGGGCGCCCCGGGCCCGCCGGACGCGTCCATCCGGGGCCGGGGCGCCCGCACGGGGACTTCGCGGGCCCTAGACGGCAGCGGCCGCCACGAGATCCTTGCCGTACCAGATCTCCATGTACGGGCCGCTGCAGTACGCCGGTATCTCCGCGTACCCGTGCCGTGTGTACAGCGCCCGCGCCTCCACCAGGTCGAGCCGGGTGTTCAGCACCATCCGCGTGGCGCCCAGGGCGCGCGCCGCGTCCTCCAGGCTGCCGAGCAGCGCGGACGCCCCGCCCTTGCCCCGGAACTCGGGCAGCAGGAACACCCGGGTCAGCTCGGCGCGCCCCTCGTCCAGCAGGAGCACTCCGCCGCAGCCGACGGGCTCGCCCCCGTACCGGGCCACCAGGAACTGCCCGGTCGGCGGCGTCAGCAGCTCGACCCCGTCGTTCGTCAGTCCCGAGTCGACCTCCGCCGTGGTCGCGGGACGTCCCCAGTAGCTGCTCGCGACGTCGTCGTAGTACGTACGGCGCAGCGCGGACGCGACCGGCGTGTCGTACGCCTCGGGGGCGAAGGTCCAGGTCCTCACCTGGTCCGCGGCGCTCATCCGGCCTGCTTCGGGGCGGTCTGCTGGACGACCTCGAAGGACCACACCGTCGACCCGGTCGCCGCCGGCTTCGGCCGCTCGCCGCCACCCGCGCCGCCGCCCTGGTGGGCGGACTTCATGGGGCCGTTCATCCAGTTCTGGAAGTCCTCCTCGCTGCGCCACCGGGTGTAGACCAGGTAGTCGTCGGTGCCCTCGACCGGGCGCAGCAGCTCGAACCACTCGAAGCCGTCCGAGCTCTCGACGGCACCGGCGCGCGACGCGAAACGCTGCTCCAGTACCGCGCGCTGCTCGGCGGGGACGGTCAGGACGTTGATCTTCACGATGCTGGGCACGGAACACCTCTCGGCAAGCGCGGGCCGGGCACCGCGCCCGGCCGTGACCGCGTGGGTGCAGTCTCCTCCATCGGCCGCCCGCCCGGTCGGGCGGGTGGCCGATGGCGGCGCGGCGGGGTGACGGGCTCGCTGACGCGGCTACGCGGTCACGCGGGCGATCAGCAGGCCGTCGTAGCCCTTCGTGCCGACCGTCTGGAAGGCGGTGGCGTCCAGACGCGGTTCGCGGGCGACGAGTTCGAACATCTCGCGGGTGCCGGTGATCGCCGGGTCGTCGGGGTGCGGGGTGGCGACCGCGCCGCCGCGGACGACGTTGTCGACGATCACGAGGGTGCCGGGGCGGGAGAGCTTGAGCGCCCAGGCGACGTAGTGCGGGTTGTTCACCTTGTCGGCGTCGATGAAGACGAGGTCGAACGGGCCCGCGCCCTCCGCCTCCAGCTTCGACAGGGTGTCCAGGGCCGCGCCGGTGCGCACCTCGACGATCGTGTCCAGTCCGGCCCGGGCGAGGTTGCGGCGGGCCACGTCCGCGTGGACGGGGGAGTACTCCAGGGTGATCAGTCGGCCGTCGGCGGGCAGGGCGCGGGCCAGCCAGATCGTGCTGTAGCCGCCGAGGGTGCCGATCTCCAGGATGCGGCGGGCGCCCTGCGTCACCGCGAGGAGGTGGAGCAGCTTGCCCTGGTTGGGGGCCACCGCGATCCGGGGCAGTCCGGCGGCCTCGGAGTCGGCGAGGGCGGCCGTGAGGGCGTCGTCCGCCGGGGCGAGCAGGTCGGTGACGTACGCGTCGACGGCGGTCCAGCGGGCTTGATCGTTATCGGTGCTCATGCGGCCGAACGTACACCGGGCCGGGCGCGCCGGGCCCGTACGACCGCGAAGCCGCCGCCCGCGGCGAACAGCGCGAGCAGCGCCCCGCCCACGGTCAGCAGCCAGACCGGGACGGCGCCGACCGTCCATAGCCGGTCCTTCCAGACGACCTGGCGGTACGGGGTGTCGGCGGACGCCCGGACGAGTTCGTGGTCGCCGTCGATGCGCGACGGGTCGGGGAAGGACTGGTCGACGGCGGTGAGGAAGACCTTCCCGGAGCCGGCGAGACGGGCGAGTTCGCCGGCCGGCGGCGGGGTGACGGCGCCCGCGAACAGCACCTCGGGGCGCTTGCCGCCGATGGCGCCCTTCGGTTCCATCCGGTGGCCGGCGAGCACGTACAGGCCGAGCGACTGCGGGGTGGCGGCGAGCCGGGACAGCCGCATCGGGTAGACGGGGCGGTCGTTGGCGAAGCGGATACGGATCGGGTCGAGGGCGCCGTACAGCTTGGCCCCGTCCCGCTCCGGGGCGAGGCGGACGGCGACGTACTCCCAGCCCTGGTCCACGTACGGGCGCAGGGCCTCGGAGAGCCGGTCGGACAGTTCGAAGCCGTTGTCGTGCAGCCAGTCGCCGAGCGCGGCCGGGTCGGTGGCCGTGAGCCGGGCGATATCGAAGGGGCCGAGCCGTTCGCGGCCGACGACCCCGACACCGGGGCCGCCCGGGCGCGGCGCGGCGCCCACCGCGTCGTCCATGTCGCCGGGGGCGAAGGGCCAGTCGGAACCGCGCGGCCAGAAGTGGTCGCGGGTGCGGTGCTCGGGCGCGGTGAGCCGGTCGAGTTCGTCGAAGAGGGCCGGGTCGGCCAGGTCGACGTCGGCGCGGTGCGGCACGGGCATGATCCAGGCGGCCTGGTCGGCGTCGCCGTGGACGGTGAAGCGCATGACGATCTGCTCGGTGCCGCCGCGTCCCTCGGCCCCGCCGTGCTCGTCCCAGCGCACCACCGAGGTCTCCCGGTCGACGCCGAGCCGCGCCATCCGGTTGGTGACCATGGCGCCGCAGCCGCAGGCGTACGCCGGTGCGACGAGCGTGCCGAGCTGGAGCGCGAGCAGCAGGCCGAGCGCCGTCAGGATTCTTCCGATGGTCCGGTGGCTGATGCCGTGTATCCGTGTCCCCCGCATGCCGGATCGGACGCGCGAACGGATCTTTCGGTTCCGATCGCGCGCCGCCGGCCGGCCGGCCGTTCGGACTGCCGCTTGGCCGTCCGCTCGGCCGACCGGTCAACCCGCCCTGACCTGAAGCTCCTTGATGCCGTTGAGCCAGGACGCGCGCAGCCGGCGCGGCTCGCCGGCCAGGGTGAGGCCGGGGAGTTCGTCGGCGAGGGCCTCGAAGATGAGGTCGATCTCCTTGACGGCGAGTGACTTGCCGAGGCAGAAGTGCGGTCCGCCGCCGCCGAATCCCAGGTGGGGATTGGGGTCCCGGGTGATGTCGAAGAGTTCGGGGCGGTCGAAGACCTCGGGGTCGTTGTTGGCGGAAGAGTAGAAGATTCCGACCCGGTCGCCCTGCCGGATGAGCTGTCCGCCGAGTTCGGTGTCCTGGGTGGCGGTGCGCTGGAAGGCGGTCACCGGGGTGGCCCAGCGGACGATCTCCTCGGCGGCGGTGGCCGGCCGTTCCCGCTTGTACAGCTCCCACTGCTCGGGATGGGTGAGGAAGGCGTGCATGCCGTGGCTGATGGCGTTGCGTGTGGTCTCGTTGCCCGCGACGGCGAGCAGCAGCACGAAGAAGCCGAACTCGTCGGAGGACAGGTTGCCTTGGCCCTCGGCGGCGACGAGCTGGCTGACGATGTCACCGGCCGGGCACTTCTTGCGGTCGGCGGCCAGGTTCATCGCGTAGCCGATGAGTTCCATGGCGGCCTCGGCGCCGATCTCCTCGGTGATCGCGTACTCGGGATCGTCGTACGCCACCATCTTGTTCGACCAGTCGAAGATCCGGGCCCGGTCCTCCTGGGGTACGCCGATGAGTTCGGCGATGGCCTGAAGCGGCAGCTCGACGGCGACCCGGGTCACGAAGTCGAAGGTGCCGCCCGGGATTCCGCCAGGTGTCCCGTTCGTCCCGCCTCCCGCGCCTCCCGCGCCTCCCGCGGCCGCCGCGGCGGCCTTCGCCTCGGTGACGATGGCGCGGGCCCGGGAGCGCAGGGCGGACTCCAGGCCGCGGATGGCGCGCGGGGTGAAGCCGCGCTGCACGATCTGGCGGACCCGGGAGTGCTCGGGCGGGTCCATGTTGAGCATGATCAGCTTCTGGACCTCGATCTGGTCCCGGCTGATGTGCTCGTTGAAGCGGATGACGGCGGTGTTCGCGTTCGACGAGAACAACTCCGGGTGGGTGGACACGTACTTGACGTCGGCATGCCGGGTGACGGCCCAGTAGCCCTCGTCGGCGAAGCCGGTGACACCGGGCGGCTGGGCGCACCACCAGACGGGCGCGGTCTGCCGCAGTCGCGCGAACTCCGGGTGAGGGACGCGGGCATGGAGCAGATCGGGGTCGGTGGCGTCGAACCCTTCGGGGAGACCGGGACAGCGCATCGGCACACACTCCAGATATCTGATGGTCCATCAGAAGTTGCCGGGAAAGGTAGTGAGCGGCCCCGCAAGAGGCAAGGCATACGGGGGGAAGTATTGCGTTCCGGACCCTTGCCTACCGGCGGTAACCCCCATAAGACTGCACTCATAACTAGAACGCGTACTAGTTCTGCGTGAAGTTGCGCGTGCTGTGCATGTCTCTGCGCGCTCCTGCCCGGTCCCGCTCAGTTCTGTTCAGCCCTGACCGACCCTGACCAGCCCTGTTCGTGCAGTTCCACGTGACCCGTCGACCGGTGGGGTGCCGGGAACACCCGTACCGGGCGAGGAGAGGACCAGCTCATGGCCGCGGAACCCGTCATCGTCGAAGCCGTACGCACCCCCATCGGCAAGCGCCACGGCGCGCTCGCCAACCTCCACCCCGCCTACCTCCTCGGCGAGACCTACCGCGAACTCCTCGGCCGCACCGGCATCCCCGCCGACTGCGTCGAGCAGGTCGTCGGCGGCACCGTCACCCACGCCGGCGAACAGTCCATGAACCCCGCCCGGACCGCCTGGCTCGCCATGGGACTGCCGTACGAGACCGCCGCGACCACCGTCGACTGCCAGTGCGGCTCGTCACAGCAGGCCAGTCACATGGTGGCGAACATGGTGGCGGCCGGGGTCATCGACGTCGGGATCTCCTGCGGCGTCGAGGCCATGTCGCGGGTGCCGCTCGGCTCGGGCTCCAAGCACGGGCCCGGCAAGCCGTTCCCGGACGAGTGGAACGTCGACCTGCCCAACCAGTTCGAGGCGGCCGAGCGCATCGCCCGCCGCCGCGGCCTCACCCGCGAGCGCGTCGACGCCTTCGGTCTGCTCTCCCAGGAGCGCGCGGCCGCCGCCTGGGCCGAGGAGCGCTTCAAGCGCGAGACCTTCGCCGTCCAGGTCCCCACCACCGAGGAGGAGCAGCACGCCGGACAGGGTATGTGGCGGCTGGTCGACCGCGACGAGGGGCTGCGGGACACCAGCATGGAGGCGCTGGCCGGGCTCAAGCCGGTGCTGCCCACCGCCGTGCACACCGCCGGCACCGCCTCGCAGATCTCCGACGGTGCCGCCGCCCTGATGTGGGCGTCCAAGCGGATGGCCCGCGCGCTCAAGCTGCGGCCCCGCGCGCGTATCGTCGCCCAGGCCCTCGTCGGCGCCGACCCGCACTACCACCTGGACGGGCCCGTCGACGCGACCCGGGCGGTGCTCGGCAAGGCGGGCATGTCGCTGAAGGACATCGACCTCGTCGAGATCAACGAGGCGTTCGCCGCGGTGGTGCTGAGCTGGGCGGACGTGTTCGGGCAGGACCTGGAGAAGGTGAACGTCAACGGCGGCGCCATCGCCCTCGGCCACCCCGTCGGCGCCACCGGGGCCCGGCTGATCGCCACGGCCCTGCACGAGCTGGAGCGGCGGGACAAGGAGTTCGCGCTGATCACGATGTGCGCGGGCGGCGCATTGGCCACCGGCACCATCATCCAGCGGCTCTCCTAGCCCGTATACAACGGGACGGGTACGCGAAAACGCCGCAGGCCCCGCTCCCCCTAGGCGATAAGGGGGCGGGGCCTTGCGACGTCAGGATGTGAGGCTGTCGGCTCAGTACCAGCCGTGCGACTGCCAGAAGTTCCAGGCGCCGTTCGGCGAGCCGTAACGCTCGTTCATGTAGTTGAGACCCCACTTGATCTGGGTGGCGGGGTTCGTCTTCCAGTCGGAGCCGGCCGAGGCCATCTTCGAGGCCGGAAGGGCCTGGACGAGGCCGTAGGCGCCGCTGGAGGAGTTGGTGGCGTGGTGGTTCCAGCCGGACTCGTGCTCGACGATCTTGCTGAAGGACGCGTACTGATTCGACGGCACGATCTGGCGGGCGATCTCCTGGGGGGTGGCGGCCGAGGCCGTACCCGTCGTGCCGAGCACCGCGCCGGAGGCGCCGACCAGAATCGCCGCGGAGGCGGCGAAGGCCTTCTTGCGGGCAGAGACACGAGTGGTGATCGAGCGGATCAAAACGTCATACCTAACGTCGGGGACAAAAGGCGCGCCGGGCGATTTCGGCAAGCCGGAACCAGAGCCCGGGGAATCCGGGATCCGGGGGGAACCGGTCTGCCTGCCCCGGTGACGAGCACCGGCTGCCTGGCGACGTCCACCAGAGAAGCAAACCCGGCGGGGGGCTGGCAACGCCCCCCGGTACGAGCCCGGATCGGAGAAGGCCGCCGGGCGCCCCGTCCCCGTACCGGATGTTTCCGCAGGTCATGTGCGCGTATGGGGGATATGGGTGAGGTGTTCGGGTCTACTACTGCGCTTCGGACGTGATCTGGGCCCTATGAGCGGCCTCACCCGCAGCGGCCTGTCGAGGGCCCTCGAATGTGACCTGGGCCTCGAAGTTCGCGCGTCTCGTGGCCCGCCGCAGCGCCCTCAGGAGCACCCCGCCGGCGGTGAGCGTGAGCACCACGGTGAGCAGCGCCCGGCCCAGGTCCCAGCCGAGCGAGGTGGCGGCCACGTACGCCAGGAAGCGCACCAGGTTCTCGCCCAGCGGCCCCCCGGGCTCGAAGGAGATGCCCTCGCCCATGCCCTGGCCGCCGGTGCCGCCGACCGTCACCCAGCCGTAGAGGTTGGTGACCGTGCCGTACGCGAACGCCGCCGCGAAGCCGTACGCCGCCAGCATCAGCCGCTCCGCCCGGCCCCGGATCCGCTCCGGGCCCGGCAGCAGACCCGCGCCCATCGAGAACCAGCCCATCGACAGCATTTGCGTCGGCAGCCACGGCCCCACCCCGCCGGTGAGCAGCGCGGACGAGAACATCGTGACCGCGCCGAGGACGAAGCCGAAGCCCGGGCCGAGGACCCGGCCGCTGAGCACCATCAGGAAGAACATCGGCTCCAGGCCGGCCGTCCCCGCCCCGATCGGCCGCAGCGCCGCGCCCACGGCGGCGAGCACGCCCAGCATGGCCACCGCCTTCGCGTCCATGCCGCAGTCGGCGATCGTCGCGACGACGACCGCGATGAGCAGCGGCAGGAGCAGGGCGAAGAACCAGGGCGCGTCGGCGGCGTGGTCGGTGAGGGCCGAGTCCGCGTCCGCGAAGAGCGGCCAGCCGACCGCGATCAGGCCGACCACGGAGACGAGGACGAGCGCGGCGACGGAGCGCGGGCCCAGCCGGATCGGGCGCGCGGCCCGCGTCCGGGCCTTCGCCCCGGCGGTCGTTCCGGCCTTCGTCCCTGCGGTCGCCCCGGTGGTCGTCCCGGTGGGGCTGGTCATCGCAGCGCCTCCTCGACCTGCTCGACCGTGAGCCAGGGGCCCGGCGCGAGGATCTTCGCGACCTGCGGCGAGAAGGCCGGGGACGACACCACGACCTCCGCCGTCGGGCCGTCCGCGACCACCTCGCCGCCCGCGATGATCGCCACCCGGTCGGCCAGCTCCGCCACCAGCTCCACGTCGTGCGTCGCGAGGACGATCGCGTGGCCCTCGGCGGCCAGCGCCCGCAGGTGGGTCACCAGTCGGGCCTTGGCCGCGTAGTCCAGGCCGCGGGTCGGCTCGTCCAGCAGGAGCAGCGGCGGGCGGGCGGTGAGGACGACGGAGAGCGCGAGCGTCAGGCGCTGGCCCTCCGAGAGGTCGCGTGGGTGGGTCGTGTCCGCCACCCCGGGCAGCAGCTCGGCCACCAGGGCGCGGCAGCTGCCGGGCGGCGCGCCCGCGTCGGCGTCGGCCGCGGCGCACTCGGCCGCGACCGTGTCCGCGTACAGCAGATCCCGCGGCTCCTGGGGGACGAGGCCGACCTGCCGGATCAGCGTGCGCGGGTCCGTCGCGTGCGGGACCAGGCCCGCGACGCGGACGGTGCCGGACGCCGGGGTGATCGTGCCGACGAGGGTGCCGAGCAGGGTGGACTTGCCGGCGCCGTTGCGGCCCATGAGCGCGACCGTCTCCCCGGCGCGGACCTGGAGGTCGACACGGCGCAGCGCCTCGACACGGCCGCGGCGGACGGCGAGGCGTTCGACCGAGACGAGCGGGGCCGAGGGGTCGGGGGCGGCGGCGGTCGCGGCGCCGGGAGCACCGGCCTCCCGGCGCCGGCCGAAGAGGGAGAATCCGCCGGCCCTTGTAGAGGAAGGGACATCCGGGAGAGGGCTGGGCGTGAGCGCGGGCGTGGTGCCGGGCGCCTGCCGCGCGGGCGCCGGGGCCTGGTCGGCCAGGCGGGCGCGCAGGGGCGCCGCGCGGCGGCGGGCGTCGCGGACCGTGAGCGGCAGCGGGTCCCAGTCGGCGGTCCGCCCGAGTGCCACCACCGGCGGATGCACCGGCGACAGCGCCATGATGTCGGCCGGCGGCCCCATGGTCGCCTCCGGGAGCAGCAGCACCTGGTCCGCGTACTGCACCACCCGTTCCAGCCGGTGCTCCGCCATCAGCACGGTCGTCCCGAGGTCGTGCACGAGCCGCTGGAGTACGGCGAGGACGTCCTCCGCCGCCGACGGGTCGAGGGCCGAGGTCGGCTCGTCGAGTACGAGGACCTTGGGGTGCGGGGTCAGCACCGAGCCGATCGCGACCCGCTGCTGCTGCCCGCCCGAGAGGGTGGCGATCGGCCGGTCCCGGAGTTCGGCGAGGCCCAGCAGATCGAGCGTCTCCTCGACCCGCCGGCGCATCACGGCGGGTGCGAGGCCGAGGGACTCCATGCCGTACGCCAGCTCGTCCTCGACCGTGTCGGTGACGAAGTGCGCGAGCGGATCCTGGCCCACCGTGCCCGCCAGGTCGGCGAGCTCGCGCGGCGGATGCGTCCGGGTGTCGCGTCCGCCGACGGTGACGCGGCCGTGCAGGGTGCCGCCGGTGAAGTGCGGGACGAGTCCCGACACCGCGCCGAGCAGCGTCGACTTGCCGACCCCGGACGGGCCGACGAGCAGCACCAGCTCGCCCTCGGGGACGGTGAGGTCGATGTCCTTGAGGGTGGGGGAGGCCTCGCCGTCGTACGTCACCGAGACGTTCTCGAAACAGATCACCGCGACGACCTCTCTGACTTCTCTGAGTTCTCTGACCTCTCCGGCTTCTCCGGCCACTGCGACCGCTTAGGCTCCTGGGGCCCGAGCGGCCTCGACGGCCTCAACGGCCTCAACGACCTCGTGGGCTTCTCCTGGCTCTCGGGTTCTATGGACACCTCTGGCACCACGGGTCTCCCTGGTCCCACCGGCCCGCTCGGCACCGGGGCCACGAACGCGGGCACCAGACCCAGCAGCACGGCCAGGGCCGGCCACACCGGCAGTCCGGGCGCCTCCAGGGGGACGACTCCGGGCCGCAGCGCCTCGGGAAGCGCCGACGCCGCCGCGATCATCGCGGCCGCCACGGCGACCCCCGACCCCGCCACCAGGCAGGACCGCACGCCCCACCGGTCCGGCCGGTACCGGGTCCGGGTCGTCCGCCGCCCGCCGAGCCTCAGCCCGGCGACGGCCGCGGCGAGCCCGGCCACGAGCAGCGGCAGCCCGTATCCGGCGCCCTGCGCCGCGAGCAGCCCGTACGAGCCGGCGCACACCCCGAGCAGCCCGCCGAGGGTGAGGACGGCGGTCGTGCGCCGGACCACGCGCGGCACGTGCGCCGTACGGCCGTACCCGCGCGCGTCCATCGACGCCGCCACCGCGACCGACCGCTCCAGGGCGCCCTCCAGGACCGGCAGCCCGATCTGGACGAGGGCCCGGACGCCACCGGCGGGACGGCCGCGCAGCCGGCGGGCGGTGCGCAGCCGGGAGACGTCTGCGACCAGGTTCGGCGCGAACGTCATGGCCACGACGACCGCCACGCCCACCTCGTACAGCGCGCCCGGCAGCGACTTCAGCAGCCGCGCCGGGTTGGCGAGCGCGTTCGCCGCGCCCACGCAGATCAGCAGGGTGGCCAGCTTCAGCCCGTCGTACAGGGCGAACACCAGCTGTTCGGCGGTGACCCGGCCGCCGATCCGGATGCCCTGCGCCCAGTCGGGCAGCGGCAGCTCGGGCAGCGTGAACAGCTCCACGGACCCCGGGATCGGGGTGCCGAGGAGCAGCGAGAAGAACACCCGCAGCCCGACCACGAACAGGCCGAGCTTCACGAACGCGCCGTACGAACGGGCCCACGGCGCGTCCGTACGGCGGGCCGCGACGACATAGCCCGCGACGCCGACGAGCAGCCCGAGCAGCAGCGGGTTGGTCGTCCGGGAGGCGGCCACGGCGAGGCCGAGCGCCCAGAGCCACCAGGCTCCGGGGTGCACGGCGTTGGAACGGTTCGCCTCGGGGGCGCGCAGCGGGGTCATCGCGGAGTCGTCTCGGGCCGTCCGGTCAGCCGCGCCGCCGACGCGCCTGCCAGACACCGGCCGCGCCGAGCGCGAGCACGGCGGCCCCACCCGCGACCAGGCCGACGGACGGGCCGCCGGAGGAGCCGCCGGACCCGGCGGACCCGGCGGACTTCTCCGCCGGCCCCGCCTGCTCGGTCTTGCCCTGGCCGTCCTGGACGCCCTCGGTGCCCTGCGCGTCCGAGCCGGTCACCGCGACCTGCTCGCCACAGCCCTTGGCCGGGTACCCGGCGATGCCGCACAGCAGCGCGTTCGCGTCGTACCGCAGCGGCTTCGCGACCCCGGCCAGCGCCTCCGCCGCCGAGGCGTCCTCGCGGACCAGCGGGCAGCCGGTGCGGACCATCGGCTGCGGCGGGGTCTCGCCGGACGGGGCGTCCTGGGCGGTGCCGAAGTCGATGACGACCGCGACCCGCTTGCTGCCCGCCTTCTCCGGCACGTCCGCGCAGAGCTGCCGGAAGTTCGGGGCGGTGGAGGGCTTCTTGGCGTCGGCGGAGTCCGCGCTGACCGCGAAGCGGAAGCCTATGACGTCGCCGTCGGCGGGCCGGGCGGTCGCCGGGCCCTGCGCGGCGAAGCCCCAGCCGGTCTTGCCCGCCTCCCAGTAGGACCAGTAGCGGTAGCCGGCGGCCTGCGCGGGCGCGGCGACGGCGACCGTGACGGTGACGGCGGAGAGGAGGGCGAGAAGGCCGGCGGCGAGCGCGGTGCGGACCCGCGTCGCGGCGCGGGTGCTCCGGTTGCTCCGGTTGCCCCGGTCGCGTACGGGCGAGAGGCGGCGGGTCACTTCTTGCGGCCGCTCAGGAGGAAGCCGACGCCGACGCCGACGACCGTGCCGATGCCGATGATCCACCACACGTTGAAGCCGCCCTCGTCGTCGGCGCCGGTGGACGCCTCCGAGTTGTCGGGGGCCTTCGGGGCCGGGCCGGTGGCGTTGAGCTGCTCGATCAGGTCGAGGGTGCCGAAGCTGCGCGGGTCGGTTTCCATGGCGTGCGCGGCGAACACGAGCTGCGCGTACGCGCCCGGGCCGTTGGTCTTCGCCCACTCGCCGGCGTTCTTCTCCAGCCAGGCCAGCGCGCCCCGGGCCTCCTTCTTCGCGCCGGCGGCGGCCAGCGCGACGACGGCGTCCGCGGTGTTGCCGTAGTCCGGCAGCACGGTGGCGTTCTCGGCGCCCGGCATCGGCGGGACGTCGAGGTGCCCGGTCTTCGCCAGCCGGCCGGTCAGGTAGGCGGCGCCGTTGGCGGCGGTCCCGTCGGGCGTCGGCGGGTTCGTGTCCACGCAGGCCGGGGTCTGCTGGGGCTCGGCGCCGCGCGCGGTGAGGCCCTTGCCTAGGCCGGCCAGGGTGGCGGCGGCGGTGGCGTCGTCGTTGGCGACGAGCTTGCCGGTCTTGTCCGGCTGGTACGCGAAGGCGCCCGCGCCGCCGTCCTTGACCTCCTTGCCCGCGCACGGCAGGGCGAAGGTGACGAGGGCGTCGTACGGGGTCTTGCCGTCGGCCGACTTCACGGCGGAGGGCCGGACCTTGGCCGCGGCGAGGGCGCCGATGACGAGGGAGGTGGAGTTGGCGTCGCTGGGGGTGGCCGGGCCGCCCGGGGCGGCGGGGTTGTAGCTCCAGCCACCGTCGGCGTTCTGCGCGCCCTTCAGCCAGGCGGCGCCCGCCTGGGCGGCCTGCTTGGTCTTCTCCGGGTCGGCGGACTGGGGGGCCACGGCGATGAGCGCCTGCACGGCGGCGGCCGTGGCGTTGGTGTCCATGACCGTCTTGGCGTCGCAGGGCGCGCCCGCCGGGTCGGGGCGGAACGAGGCGAAGCCGCCGTCCGCGCACTGCTGGGCGAGCAGCCACTCCACCGGCTGGTCGGCGGGCTGGATGCCGGAGGTGCGCTGCGCGAGGAAGGCCAGCGACTGGCGCCAGACGCCGTCGTAGGTCGGGTCGCCCTTGCCGTACAGCCCGGCCGGGACCGTGACGGGGGAGGGCGTCGGCGACGGCGCGGCCGCGGCCACCCCGGCGGCGGTGGTGCTGAGCACGGCACCGGCCGCGAGTGCGGCGGCGGCGCGGCGAACGCTGATCATGAGTCCCTCTCCTGTGTGCCGGACACCGGCACACGGAGGGCCGGCGCACGGCCCGTATTCCTCGACGATGCCGGCGCTCACGTCCCGTACAGGGCAATCCGACTCGCCGCCCGGGCGGGCGGCTCACGGCTGCGGGTCAGTGCCGGAATCCCACCGGCTTCCCCCTGCACGGGCATGACGACAGCCGCCGATTCTACCGGCCGGGGCCCGCGGCGCAGGGGCGCCGTACGTCACACCGCCGCGCTCTGGCCGAAAGCGGGGCGGCGTGCCCCGGCGGAGCCGCGCGTCACGCGTGGACCGGCCGCATGGCATCCGTGGAGCGGTCGCACGTCGGCCGCGGGTCGTCCGCCTGCCGGTCGCGTGCGTCAGACGGCGACGTATGCGACCGGCTCCGTGCCCGCCACCGCCTCCGCGCGGCCGAGTTTCACCAGCCGGCGCAGGTGGGCCTCGGCCTCGCTGACCGCGATGGAGCGCGAACCGTGCGGGATGCGGTCCCAGGGGCGGTTCCACTCCATGCGCTCGGCCAGCTGCCAGGGGGTGAGCGGGGTGGCGAGGAGGGCGAGCAGGCCGGTCAGCCGTTCCTCGTGGTGGGCGAGGAGGGCGCGGACCCGGCCGGCGGCGTCGGTGAAGGCGTGCTGGTGCGCGGGGAGTACCTCGGCGACGCCGAGCCGGCCGACGCGTTCGAGGGAGTCGAGGTAGTCGCCGAGGGGGTCGCCGTTCGCCGCCTCGCCCGCCGGGTCGTCCGGGTCCTCGTAGAGGCCGATGTGCGGGCTGATCCCGGGCAGCAGATGGTCGCCGGAGAACAGCCGGCCGTGGCCGGGCAGCCCGGCGGGATGCTCCTCCTCCAGGTGCAGGCAGACATGGCCGGGGGTGTGGCCCGGGGTCCACACGGCGCGCAGCCGCCGCCCCGACAGGTCGAGGAGTTCGCCGGGGACGATCTCGCGGTCGGGCAGCGCGGCGCGCTCGCCGGGCAGGGTCCGGGTCCGTTCTCCGGTGGCCTGGGACGCGCGGGCGGCCCGGTCGGCGTAGGCGGCGCGCAGCGGGGCGAGGTGTTCCTCGGGCGCGCCGGCGGCGGTGAGCTTGCGGTCGAGGTAGCCGCGCCAACTCCCGGTCCGGGCCACGCGGCTGCGGCGTACGACGGCGATGTCGGCGGCGTGCATCGCGATCCACGCGCCGGACTCCTCCCGTACCCGGCCGGACAGCCCGTGGTGGTCGGGATGGTGGTGGGTGACGACCACACCGTGCACGTCGGCAATCCCGATCCCCAACGTTGCGAGCCCGGACGTGAGTTCGGCCCACGAGTCGGGATCGTCCCAGCCGGTGTCGATCAGCACGGGCCCGCGGTCGGTGTCGAGGACGTGGACGAGGGTGTGTCCGAGCGGATTGTCCGGGATGGGGACCCGCAGCGACCAGACGCCGCCCCCGTGCGCGGTCACCGCGCCGCCGGTCGGACCGCTCGCCGCCGCCTGCGTCATGGGGGTCCTCATCTCCGGTTGCCGGTCGGGCCGTTGCTCATCATAACGAGAACTGGTATCAGTTCTGAGGCATCGTCAGATTTGTTCGAGCGGGGTTCGAGGTTCGTCCGATAAGAGGGCGTGCGTCCGGGGCTGCCCGTCCAGGGCCGCCGGACGGGTGCGGGCCCGCGGGTTCTCGGGAGGCAGTCGGTCATGACCGGACTTGTGGAGCACGGAGAACTGTTCATCGGCGGTACGTGGACCGCCCCGCTCGGCGACGGCGTCATCGAGGTGATCTCCCCGCACACCGAGGAGGTCATCGGCCGGGTCCCGCACGCCTCCCCGGCCGACGTCGACCGCGCCGTCGCCGCCGCCCGCCGGGCCTTCGACGAGGGGCCGTGGCCGCGGCTGGGCCTGGAGGAGCGGATCGAGGTGATCGGCCGGATCAAGGACGCACTCCTGCTCCGGCACGAGGAGATCGCCCGCGTCGTCAGCTCCCAGAACGGCTCCCCGTACTCCTGGTCGGTCCTCGCCCAGGCGCTGGGCGCGATGATGGTCTGGGACTCGGCGATCAAGGTCGCGCGGGAGTACGCGTTCGAGGAGCGGCGCGCCGGTGCCCTCGGGCCGCTGCTCGTCCGGCGGGAACCGGTCGGTGTGGTCGCGGCCGTCGTGCCGTGGAACGTGCCGCAGTTCACCGCCGCCGCCAAGCTCGCGCCCGCGTTGCTCGCCGGCTGCACCGCGATCCTCAAGCCGTCGCCGGAGTCGCCGCTCGACGCGTATCTGCTCGCGGAGATCGCCGCCGAGGCCGGGCTGCCGGAGGGCGTCCTGTCGGTTCTTCCCGCCGACCGGGAGGTCAGCGAGTACCTGGTGGGGCACCCCGGCGTCGACAAGGTCTCCTTCACCGGCTCGGTCGCCGCCGGCAAGCGGGTCATGGAGGTCGCCGCCCGCCATCTCACCCGCGTCACCCTCGAACTGGGCGGCAAGTCCGCCGCCGTCGTCCTGCCGGACGCCGACGTGGCGACGGCCGTCGCCGGCATCGTGCCCGCCGCCTGGATGAACAACGGCCAGGCCTGCGTCGCCCAGACCCGCGTCCTCGCCCCGCGCTCCCGGTACGCGGAGATCGCCGAGGCCCTCGCGGCCGCGGCCGGGGCCCTCGTGGTCGGCGACCCGCTCGACCCGGCCACCCAGGTCGGCCCGCTCGTCGCGCGCCGCCAGCGGGAGCGGTCCCTCGACTACATCGCGCACGGTCAGTCCGAAGGCGCCAAGGTCCTCACCGGCGGCGGCCGTCCGGCGGCCCTGGAACGCGGCTGGTACGTCGAGCCGACCCTCTTCGGCGACGTCGACAACTCCATGCGGATCGCCCGCGAGGAGATCTTCGGCCCGGTCGTCTGCCTCATCCCGTACGGCGACGAGGCGGAGGCCCTGCGCCTCGCGAACGACTCCGACTACGGCCTCAGCGGCAGCGTGTGGACCGGCGACGTCGAGCACGGCGTCGACTTCGCGCGCGGGGTCCGCACCGGCACCTTCAACGTCAACACCTTCAGCCTCGACATGCTCGGCCCCTTCGGCGGGTACAAGAACTCCGGCCTGGGCCGCGAGTTCGGGCCCGAGGGACTGGCCGCCTACCTGGAGCACAAGATGATCCACCTGCCCGCCGGTTACGAGGCTCCGGGGAGTGGTGCCTGATGGGCGACCGCTGGCACGTCGAGGTCGACCGCGGCGTCTGCATCGGCTCCGGCATGTGCGTCGGCCACGCGCCCGACGCCTTCCGCCTCGACACCGCCCGCCAGTCCCACCCGGTCGCCGCGGAGACGGACGCGGGCGAACGCGTCCTCGCGGCGGCCGAGGGCTGCCCGGTCGAGGCCATCCTCCTCACCCTCGCCGACGGCGGCGAACCGGTCTTCCCGCCGGAGGAGTAGAAGAATCCCTCGCGCGTACGGAGGGCGTGGGTCAGCGCCGGACCGGCGGGGCCTCGGCGAGCGCGGTACGGGGGATCCCCCGTACCGCCAGGCGCGCCAGGAGATCGGCCTCCTGGCGCGGGGTGAGCCACAGCCACAGGGACGCGCCCGAGTCGTCGGCGCTGAACACGAGCCGGTCACCGCTCCATCCCTCGGCGCAGATCGTGTACGGCGACAGGTCCGCCAGCACGCCGAACCCGTCGTCGTCGCGGACGTCGATCCCGATCCCCATCCCGGGGTCGGCCCGCCGGGGCCGGGTGCCGTTCGCCTTCTCCTCCCGGGCGAGCCGCAGCGCGGTCGCGTAGGAAGGCAGGACCTCGGGCGGCCAGGGGGCGTCGCTGTAGGCGTCGACGAAGGCCGTGTCGATGACGGGGCGCAGCACGCGCAGCGCCTCGCGATGGACCAGCGCCACGTCCGCGGGGCCCAGACCGTCCGCGAGGACGTGCGCGCGGGCCCGGCCGTCCGTCCACTCCTGCTCGTTCACGGGAGGACTGTGTCACGCCAGGGCACCGGCCCGCTCGTCGATTCGCGCGGTGCGGCGCTCCCGTACCCCTTGCCGTGCCGGGGAGTTGGTTCCCGTATGCAAAACTACTCCCTCGATCACGGGGGCAAGAGGCTTTCGTGCGCACTCGTTTGGGAGAGTTGTGCGCAAGACGAAGTGGGTGGCCGCGGCCGCCGGTGTGGTGCTGCTGGTCGCGGGTTGTGGCAGCAACGACGGCTCGGACCAGGGCGGTTCGGGCGGCCGGAAGGGCGGCTCTTCGTCCTCGTCCGAGACGGGCGGCGGCGCGGAGGCGGGCGGCACGGAGCTGACCGCCGACGCGGTGCGGACGGAAATCGAGACCGCGGCGACCGGTGCCGGCTTCGAGCACGCGGCCAAGGGCGAGAACGTGCCGGAGAACCTGAAGGCGTGCATGGTCTCCTGGACCCCGGACGCCCAGAAGGCCGCCGACCCGAAGAAGTCCGCCGCGGACACGGTCGCGGCGCTCGGCAAGGGCGGCTGGAAGACCGAGAAGACCACCGAGCAGTCCGGCTCGACGATCACCGGGCTCTCCAAGGGCACCTGGAAGCTGCAGGCCAGCGACCACAGCGCGGGCATGCTGAAGCTCGTCATGTTCGTCGCCACGAACAACACGCCGGCGTGCGAGGCGCTGTTCAAGGCCGACCTGGAGAAGAACAAGAAGTCCTGACCCCGTCCGCGCCCGCGCCCCCGGACGGGGGGCCGGGCGCGGTCCGGCCCGGGCTCTCAGCCCCGCCCGGCACCCTGGGGAGCCTCGGTCGCGCTCCCCGCCCCGGCCCTGCTCTCGGCTCGGGCCCCGGCCTCCGCACTCGTCCCCGCCGCGCCGCCCCGCGCCGTCAGGTCGATCAGCCGGCACGCCATCTCGATGTCGATCTTCACCTGGGCGATCGACGCCCGCCCCGACAGCCAGGTGATGAGCGCCGAGTGCCAGGTGTGCTCGATCACCCGCACCGCCGACAGCTGTTCCGGCGTCGGCTGCTCCGTGCCCATCGCGTCCAGGATGATCGCCGTCGTCAGCCGCGAGACCGTGTCCACCTCCGGGCTCACGCTCCGGTCGGCGAACGTCAGCGCCCGTACCATCGCGTCCGCGAGCTGCGGTTCGCGCTGCAGCGCCCGGAACGCCCGCATCAGCGTCGCCGCCACCCGCCCCGCCGGGTCCTCGCCCGCCGGCGGCCGCCGGCGCAGCGTCCCGTGCATGCGCTGGAGCTGGTCCTGCATCGTGGCGACCAGCAGATGCACCTTCGACGGGAAGTAGCGGTAGAGCGTGCCCAGGGCCACCCCCGCCGCCTCCGCGACCTCCCGCATCTGCACGGCGTCGAACCCGCCCCGCCCGGCGAGCTCCGCGCTGGCGTGCAGGATGCGCCGGCGGCGGGCCTCCT
This sequence comes from Streptomyces laurentii, assembly GCA_002355495.1. GTDB lineage: Bacteria > Actinomycetota > Actinomycetes > Streptomycetales > Streptomycetaceae > Streptomyces > Streptomyces laurentii. The sequence continues at coordinate 2,049,735 of AP017424.1, read as the reverse complement.
GGCGTTCCGTCAGGGGCGGCGAGGGCGCAGGTCTGTCTTCCGCGGTCATGGGTCCCGTTCCGTGCGGTGGGTGAGGCGGTGGAGAGGCGCTGGGAGGGCGCTGGGAGGGCGGTGCGGGGTGGTGCGAAGGCGGTACGCGGGTGGTGCCGGAGGGGTCGCGGGGCGGGGGTGGCGGTGGTGCGAGGAGCGCTGAGGGAGCGACAGTATGACGGGTCGGCGGCCGTGGCGTGAATCACCCGATCCGCCTCTCTCCGCCGAGCTACCTGCCGGTAGATTCAATGCTCTCGGTGGACCAGAGGGATCAAGTCTGCAACTTGTTCTAGATTAGCGCGGGCGGTTACGCTCCCGCGAAAAGCACGCTCGAAGGGGGTCCCAGTTGACCGCGGAGGCCATAGAGGCAAGCCCCCGGCAGGGCGTCGGCGCGGACGGTGACCGTCCGTTGCGGATCGCTCTCCTCACGTACAAGGGGAATCCGTTCTGCGGCGGCCAGGGCGTCTACGTCCGCCACCTCTCGCGCGAACTCGCCCGCCTCGGCCACAGCGTGGAGGTCATCGGCTCCCAGCCGTACCCCACCCTCGACGAGGGCGTCCCGCTCACCGAGATCGCGAGCCTCGACCTCTACCGCCAGCCCGACCCGTTCCGTACGCCGAAGCGCGACGAGTACCGGGACTGGATCGACCGCCTCGAAGTGGCCACGATGTGGACCGGCGGCTTCCCTGAGCCGCTCACCTTCTCCCTGCGGGCCCGGCGCATGCTCGCCGCCCGCGCGGGCGCGTTCGACGTCGTCCACGACAACCAGACCCTCGGGTACGGACTCCTCGGCGGCCCCCGCGCCCTCGGCGCGCCGCTCGTCACCACGATCCACCACCCCATCACCGTCGACCGGCAGCTCGAACTCGACGCCGCCGCCGACTGGAAGCGCCGCGCCTCCGTCCGCCGCTGGTACGCCTTCACCCGGATGCAGAAGCGCGTCTCGCGCCGGCTGCCGTCCGTCCTCACCGTCTCCGGCACCTCGCGCAAGGAGATCGTCGACCACCTCGGTGTCCGCCCCGACCGCATCAGCGTCGTCCACATCGGCGCCGACACCGGCCTGTGGTCGCCGGACCCGTCCGTCGCCGAGGTCCCCGGCCGGATCGTCACCACCTCCAGCGCCGACGTCCCCCTCAAGGGCCTGATCCATCTGATCGAGGCGCTCGCCAAGCTCCGCACCGAGCGGCCCGACGCCCATCTCGTCGTCGTCGGCAAGCGCGCCGAGGACGGGCCGGTCGCCCAGGCCATCGAACGGTACGGACTCGACGGCGCCGTCCGCTTCGTCAAGGGCGTCACCGACGCCGAGCTGGTCGACCTCGTGCGCTCGGCCGAGGCCGCCTGCGTCCCCTCCCTCTACGAGGGCTTCTCGCTGCCGGCCGCCGAGGCCATGGCCACCGGCACTCCGCTCGTCGCCACCACCGGCGGTGCCATCCCCGAGGTCGCCGGACCCGACGGCGAGACCTGTCTCGCCGTCCCGACCGGTGACGCCGGCGCCCTCGCCGCCGCCCTCGGCCGGCTCCTTGGCGACCCCGAACTCCGGGCCCGGCTCGGCGCCGCCGGCCGCGCCCGCGTCCTGGAACGTTTCACCTGGGCCCGCGCGGCGCAGGGCACCGCCGAGCTCTACCGCTCCGCCATCGCCGCCCAGGGCGCGGGCCCAGGCGCCGGCCGCCGCGGCCGCGCCACGGCCGCCCGCCGCTGAACCGCGGCACCGGCACCGGCACCGGCACCGAGTGTGGGGCCCTCGCACCCCGAACCCGCGAGCGGCCCACCCCCGAGGTCCGGGGCCCCCGAGCCCCGAGACCCCGTAGCCCCCGAAGCACCTGAAAGGCAGACCCCGTGCTGACCGTCGACTTCACCCGCTTCCCGCTCGCCCCCGGCGACCGCGTACTCGACCTGGGCTGCGGCGGGGGCCGGCACGCCTTCGAGTGCTACAAGCGCGGCGCCCAGGTCGTCGCGCTCGACCAGAACGCGGAGGAGATCCGCGAGGTCGCCAAGTGGTTCGCCGCCATCAAGGAGGGCGGCGAGGCCCCGGCCGGCGCCACCGCCACCGCGATGGAGGGCGACGCGCTCAACCTGCCCTTCCCCGACGAGTCCTTCGACGTCGTCATCATCTCCGAGGTCATGGAGCACATCCCGGACGACAAGGCCGTCCTCGCCGAGATGGTCCGCGTCCTCAAGCCGGGCGGCCGGATCGCGGTCACCGTGCCCCGCTACGGCCCCGAGAAGGTCTGCTGGGCGCTCTCCGACGCGTACCACGAAGTCGAGGGCGGTCACATCCGCATCTACAAGGCCGACGAACTGCTCGCCAAGATGCGCCAGGCCGGCCTCAAGCCGTACGGCACCCACCACGCGCACGCGCTGCACGCCCCGTACTGGTGGCTCAAGTGCGCCTTCGGCGTCGACAACGACAAGGCGCTGCCGGTCCGCGCGTACCACAAGCTCCTGGTCTGGGACATCATGAAGAAGCCCGCCGCGACCCGGATCACCGAGCAGCTGCTCAACCCGGTCGTCGGCAAGAGCTTCGTCGCCTACGCCACCAAGCCCCACCTCCCCAAGGGCGACGCGCAGTGACCTCACCCGAGCGGATCGCGGAGCACCTGGTCCTGCCGGGCGTCCTGACCGCCGAGCAGGCCGCCGAGACGGTGGCCGGCATCCTCGCCGTCCAGCGCGAGGACGGCGCCATCCCCTGGTTCCGCGGCCACCACCTCGACCCCTGGGACCACACCGAGGCCGCCATGGCCCTGGACACGGCCGGGGAGCACGAGGCCGCCGCCCGCGCCTACGCGTGGCTGGCCCGGCACCAGAACCCCGACGGTTCCTGGTACGCGGCGTATCACGACGGCGACCCCGACGACGTCACCGACCGCGGGCGCGAGTCCAACTTCGTCGCGTACATCGCCGTCGGCGTCTGGCACCACTATCTGTCGACGGGCGACGACGTCTTCCTCGACCGCATGTGGCCCGTCGTCTACGCGGCCGTCGAGTTCGTCCTCGGCCTGCAGCAGCCCGGCGGGCAGATCGGCTGGAAGCGGGAGGCGGACGGCGCGGCGGTGAACGACGCGCTGCTGACCGGCAGTTCCTCGATCCATCAGGCGCTGCGCTGCGCCCTCGCCCTGGCCGACGAACGCGAGGAGCCGCAGCCGGACTGGGAGTTGGCGGCCGGCGCGCTCGGCCATGCGATACGCAGCCACCCCGAACGCTTCCTCGACAAGTCCCGCTACTCCATGGACTGGTACTACCCGGTCCTCGGCGGCGCGGTCGACGGCACGGCGGCGAAGACCCGGATCGACGAGCAGTGGGACGACTTCGTCGTACCCGAGCTGGGCGTGCGCTGCGTCCTGCCCAACCCGTGGGTCACGGGCGGCGAGAGCTGCGAACTCGCCCTCACGCTCTGGGCGATGGGCGAGTCCGACCGCGCGCTCGACATCCTGAAGTCCATCGGTCACCTGCGTGCCGACAACGGCGCCTACTGGACCGGGTACGTCTTCGAGGGCGACCAGGCCGTCTGGCCGGAGGAGCAGACGACCTGGACCGCGGGCTCGCTGCTGCTCGCGGTGGCGGCGCTCGGCGGCGAGGAGGCGACGGTCGCGGTCTTCGGCGGCGAGCGGCTGCCGCGGGGCCTGGAACCGGACTGCTGCGCCTGATCGTCCGTACGATCGTTCACCCGTTCGATTCGTGTGGGACGCACGTAAATGCGGGATCTCGGGCGGCTCTAGGATGTGCGTGCCCATGGCACTCATGAGCACGCACAACAGGGAGAATCGGGCGCGATGGACGGTGCGGGGTCGGACAGAGACCTTGACCTTGAATGTGACGTCGACCGGGACGCCGACCGGGACGTCGACCGTGACCTCGCGGGCGAACTGCTCGCGCTGAAGAAGGAGTCGGGGGCGAGCTTCGCCCGGCTCAGCCAGAAGACCCACTACGCCAAGTCGTCGTGGGAACGGTGGGTCAACGGCAAGCAGTTCCCGCCCCGCGACGCCGTCGAGAGCCTCGCGCGGCTCTGCGGGACCGACCCCGGACCCCTGCTCGCCCTCTGGGACACGGAGGACGCCCGACGTACCGCCCCGGCCCCGGTGCCGGACTCCGACGAGGCCGAGCCGGAGGCCGGTGAGCCCGCCGAGGCCACCGCGCCTGCCGAGGCCGGTGAGTCCGCGGCCGCGGAAGAGTCCCCCGTCCCCGCGCGCCGCAACCGCCGTACCCTCTGGGGCTCGCTCGCCGCGGCCGCCCTCCTGGTGGCCGGCGCGGGCGCGTACACCGTCGCCGCCCTCTCCGGCGAGGACAAGCCGCCGGCCCCGAAGCCGACCCCGGTGGTGAAGGTCGCGGGCCCGGCGGCCGGCTGCACGCTGGCGGCCTGCGAGGGCCGCGACCCGAAGAAGATGAACTGCGGCGCCGACGCGGTCACCGTCCGCACCGGCTCCATCCCCCCGGACCTGGTCATCGAGCTGCGCTACAGCGGCGCCTGCAAGGCCGCCTGGGGCCGGATCTCCTTCGCCGAGGTCGGCGCCACCGTCCTCGTCAACAACTCCGACGGCGCCGCCCAGGCGGACGTCGTCCACTACGACCGTGACGTCTACACCCCGCTGATCGCGGCCCCGGACCACGGCTCGGTCTTCGCCTGCGCGGCCCTCCCGAAGAAGAAGGGCGCCGAGGACACCGCCCCCACCTGCACGGGCCGGTTCATTCCGAGCCAGGAGCGGGCGCGGCAGCCGTAGCCTTCGCGCCGGTGCGGCTCAGCACCTCGTTCGCGTTCTTGTTCTGGCGGTCCGTCAGCGTCCGCCAGTCCTTCGCGATCGCCGGATTCCCGTCCAGCCACCGCTGCTGTACGGCGGCGAGCCGGGCGTAGGCCGTCGTCAGATAGCCGGTCTCGTCCTTGCAGCGCAGATCCGCCTTCAGGGCCGGGCTGGTCGCGCGCTCCTCGGCTGTGCGGACGGACGCGAGGAGCCGGGCCGGATCCTGCTGCGGGAAGCCGGACCGCTTCATGCAGTCCCGCCAGCGCCCGGTCACGCTCTGGAACCCGGGGTCCTTCTCCACGCTCGTGCGGGCCTGCTCCTGTGCCTCGAAGAGCATGATCCGCACCTGGAGCCACCGCATCCGGCCGTCGCCGAGGAGCCGTGTCTCGGCCTCGGCCAGACAGCCGTTGCCCGGTCGGGACACGGCCATCCGGACGCCCTTGGCGGTGACGCGCTTGTCCTGATCGCCGAAGAGGGCCCGCCCGTACGCCTCGGTGCTCTCCGGGCTGCCCGGCTTCGGCGGCGTGTCGGCCTGCGGCGCGGCGGTGGCGGCAGGCGGTGTGGCGGACTCCAGGCCGAACGGCTGCGGCAACTGGTCGGCGTTCTCCGCCTCCTGCGTCTTGGCGACGGGGGCGTAACGGAACCCCTGCTCGGCCATGCACGCGATGGCGAACTGCCGCTGAGCCTCGTGGCTGCGGGTGTTCGGGGTGAAGAGGAGTCCGGTGATCGGGGGCCGCTGCCGCAGCTCGGCCGCGTCGGCCCGGGCGACCGGGGTGGCCTGGGCGGAGGTTCGGTGGTCCGGTGCCTGTTCCCGCGGCGTGCCGCACCCGGAGAGGGCCGCCGAGGCCGCCAGGCCGAGCGTGAGCGTGAGCGTGAGCGCGAGACGCCGGGGAGCACGGGGAGCACGGGGAACGCGGGGGGCCGACGACCTGGTGTCGCCGGCCCCGTGTCGCTCGTCGGACATCAGAAGCAGGGGATGGTGGTCGTGGGACGGAGCCGCAGGGAGCTGGCCTGGTTCCGCTGCGTCCAGTCCAGCTGGTCCCAGTTGACCTGGCTGCCGGGGTTGACGCAGAAGATCAGCCCGCCGCCGTAGTTGATGTCCTTGTAGTAGTGGCTCTCGTAGCCGCCGTTGCTGGAGTTGCTGGCCGCCATCACCTGGTCGTTCACCGGTTCGCCGGTGTCCTCCCAGTAGTCGTTGGTGAAGTCGGTGTCGCTGTTGAAGAACGACTTGTGCCCGATGCTGCCGACGGAACCCTGGAAGACGCAGTGGTAGCCCGACGGGCAGGAGGCACCGGCGGCCGCCTGCCCCGCCGTGGCGACGCCGCCCGCGAGGAGGAGCGCGGTCGCGCCCGCCAGGGACGCGATCCGCTTGCCGAGGCCGGTGTTCCGGCTTGTCCTGGACATCAACGAGGTGCCTTTCGGGTGCGTGGAGCGGGAAGGGGACGGGGCCCGGCAGACCCCCGTTCAGCCGGGCCCCGGGGCATGTCAGAAGCAGGAGATCGAGGTCGTGCTGCGGACCTGCAGGGAGCTGGCCTCGCCCGACGTGCCCCAGCCGTCGCCGTCGTTGCCGTAGTGCTCCAGCTGCGAGGAGTCGACGGAGCTGCCGGGGTTGACGCAGAAGAGCAGCCCGCCGCCGTAGTTGATGTCCTTGTAGTAGTGGCTCTCGTAGCCGCCGGTGCTGGAGTTGCTGGCGGCGTGCACGGCGTCGTTCACCACCATGTTGGTGTAGATCTCGAAGTAGTCGTCGGTGAAGTTGGCGTCACTGTTGAAGTACGCGTGCTTGGTGCTGTTGTAGATCGAGGCGGAGAACACACAGTGGTAGCCGGCCGGGCAGTTGGGGCCGGCCGCCGCGGGGAGGGCCGTGGCGACGCCGCCCGCGACGAGGAGCGCCGTCGTGCCGAGGACGGCGCCGGCCCGCTTGCGGAGCCCGGAGATGCTGCTCATTCGCTGATCCACCTTCTTGTCGTGAGCGACCCGGCGGGCCGCGCGCGCAGACAGGCTCGCACCGCCCGCCCGCGCCGGTATTGGACGAAAACGCGAGCTTGCGAGGCCGGGAGGTTCGGGAGGTCGCCCAGGACGCGGGGCGGCGGGGTCAGCCCGTGATCCAGGCGGCGTTCTCCGTACCGCCCGCGGCCAGCCACCGTCCCGGCGGCATCCCTGTCAGGGCGTTGAACTCCCGGCCCAGATGCGACTGGTCGAAGAAGCCGCACACCGCCGCGGTGTGCGCCGGCCCGTGCCCCGCCGTCAGTTCCCCGACGGCGCGCCGCAGGCGCAGCACCCGGGCGAGCCGCTTGGGCGTGAGCCCGATCTGTTCCCGGAACCGGCTCTCCAGGTGCCGCAGGCTCCAGCCGGTGCGGTCCGCGACCTCGCCGATCCGCATATGGCCCTGGGCCTGGTGGAGCAGCCGCCACGCCTCCAGGACCGCGGGCGCGACCGTGTGCGCGGGCGCAGCGTCCGCCGTCCACGCGAGCAGGGTCTCGTCGAGCAGCGCGAACCGTTCCGCCCAGCCCGGCGCGTCCGCCAGGCGCTCGCCCAGCGTCCGGCAGCGCGCGCCCAGGACGTCCTCCGGGTCGGTCAGGACGTCGCCGAGCTCCGCGAGGGACGCGCCGCCGAACAGCCGGTACGCCGCCCACGGCGCCAGGGCCAGCTCCACCCCGTGGAGTTCGCCGCCGTGCCCGAGCACCCGGGCGCGGGTGTGCAGCCCCGACACGACGGACGTGTGCCGCGCCGTCCCCGCCCCGGCCCCGGCGCCTGCCGTCGTTCCGCCCCCGCCCACCCGCAGCTCGCCGCCGAGACCGATGAGGAGCGACACCCGCCCGCTCGGCAGGACCAGCCGGTCCTGCGGCACGCCCGCCCGCGCGCGAAAGCCGCGGTACGGGCCGATGCCCGCGCGCAGCCGTGCGTCCGGCGCCTTGATGAACCACTCGCACCGACCGCCACCCGTACACACCCGGTGTCTGACCATCGACCTCTCGACCCTCCCCCCGCCCGGAACCGTCCCGGGCCGGTGATCCACTGTCCGAGCGGTCACCGGGCGGGGGCCAGAGGCGCCGCCGTCCCAGGGACGCCGAGGGACGTCCCACGGCTCTGACCTGCGGAGATGTGGAAGGTGGCGAGAGAGGAAGGGATGCCGTACGCCGTACGGGGCCCTCGGCCGGCCCGCTCGCGGGCGCCGCCCGAACCCGTACGGGTCCACGAGTCCCGCCCCGCACCCGCACGTACGGACCCACGAGCCCGCCCCCGACCCGTACGGGTCCGCCCGCCGGCGTCCCGCCGTGCCCCGGGCGACGCTGGCGCCACACCCCCGGGCAGGCCCCGGGGCCCCAGGGAGGTCTCACCGTGCCCCGCTTCGTACGCGCGCGCGCCGCGCGGCCGCCGCGCTGTTCCTGTCCGGCGCGCTGCTCACGACGACCGCGGCCTGCGGCGGCGGCGACAGCTCGCAGTCCATGACGACCGGTACCGCCGCGACCCCGACCGCCTCGGCGAGCTTCGAGCAGCAGAAGCTGGCCAAGACCCGTTTCGTGGCGAACGCGGGTCTCGCGGCCGGCGCGACCTATCAGTGGATCGTGAAGCCGTACCGCGCGGGCACGTTCAACAAGGGCGCCGACGGGCGCACCTTCGCCCTCGTCAAGGCCGGCCTCGCGGGCGCGTTCACGTACAACCGGCTCAAGGCCGCCGTGAACAACGCCAAAGGCGACCCGCTGCTTTCGAAGGCGGTCGCGCCGCTCAGCGCCGGCATCGAGTCGCTCAAGCAGCTCGGCACGAAGCTGCGCGACGGCGAGGCGAGCGCGGGCGACATCGGGTCCTTCGAGAGCGTCATCAACGGGGTGAAGGACGCGGGGAAGAGCGCGGGCGCGGAGGTCGTCGACAAGGTCCCCAGCGCCTCCCAGCTCGGCGGCGGCTGAGGCACTCCCAGGGGAGACCCCCAGGGGAGACCCCCAGGGGAGACCCCCAGGGGAGACCCCCAGGGGAGACCCCCAGGGGAGACCCCCAGGGGAGACCCCCAGGGGAGACCCCCAGGGGAGACCTCCAGGGGCGTCCCCTAGGAGTTCAGCTCCGCCAGCGTCCGGAGTGTCATCGGGTCCGGTGCCGTGACCAGCAGGTCCGTCACCGGGCCCTTGCGCCATTCCGCCAGCCGTTCGGCGATCCGCTCCCTCGGTCCGACCAGGGAGATCTCGTCGGCGAAGGCGTCCGGTACGGCGAGCACCGCCTCTTCGCGCCGCCCCGCCGCGAACAGCTCCTGGACGCGCCGCGCCTCCGCCTCGTACCCCATCCGCCCCATCAGATCGGCGTGGAAGTTACGGGCCGTGTGCCCCATGCCGCCGATGTAGAAGCCGAGCATCGCCTTCACCGGCAGCAGCCCGGCCGCGATGTCCTCGCACACCTGGGCGCGCACCATCGGCGCGACGAGGAAACCGTCGCGGAGCGGGGCCGTCAGGCCGTACACCTCCGCCCAGCGGGTGGGGGACCAGTACAGCGGCAGCCAGCCGTCGGCGATCCGCAGCGTCTGCGCGACGTTCTTGGGACCCTCGGCACCGAGCAGCACGGGAAGTTCCGCCCGGAGGGGGTGGGTGATCGGTTTGAGGGGCTTGCCGAGGCCGGTGCCGTCGGGGCCGTTGTACGGGTGCGGGTGGTAGCGCCCGTCGAGCGTGACGGGCCCCTCGCGGCGCAGCACCTGCTTCACCACGTCCACGTACTCGCGCGTCGCGGTCAGCGGCGAGCGCGGGAACGGCCGCCCGTACCAGCCCTCCACCACCTGCGGCCCGGACAGCCCGAGTCCGAGCGACATCCGCCCGCCGGAGAGGTGGTCGAGGGTGAGCGCGTGCATGGCCGTCGCGGTCGGCGTGCGGGCGGCCATCTGGGCGACGGCCGTCCCGAGCCGGATCCGGGAGGTGTGCGCGGCGATCCAGGTGAGCGCGGTGAACGCGTCGGAACCCCAGGCCTCGGCGGTCCAGACGGAGTGGTAGCCGAGGCGTTCGGCCTCGCGGGCCAGGTCGAGAGAGGTGGGGGAGGGGCCGCGTCCCCAGTAGCCGAGGGAGAGTCCGAGACGCATGCCGGGCAACCTTCCGACGTGGCGTGACGTGGCGTGGTGCGGCGTGACGTGAAGCGACGCGATCCGGCATGGCTGACGTTGCGTCAGATCGCTTGCGTCCGGCGACTGTACGGCAACGGCCCCCCGCCCGGAAGGGATCCGGACGAGGGGCCGTCGACGAGGCGGACCGGAAGGACGTCGTTCCCGGTGCTCAGCCGCGCTGGATGCCGGTGGTGTCCTGCAGGACACCGCGCCGGCCGTCCTGGGTCTGGGCGACGAGGGCCTGGCCGCGCTGCTCGACGGCCAGGTACCAGGTGCCGGGGGCCAGTTCGGCGATGGGGGCCGGGCTGCCGTCCTCACCGTAGAGCGGGCGGGCGACGGGGACCGCGAACCAGAACGGCGCGAAGTCCGCCGCCGGAGCCTGCCCGTGGGCCGGCGCGGCCTGGCCCTGCGGCTGGGCCTGCGCCGGCGCCTGACCCTGGGCCGGGCCCTGACCGCCGAAGGGCTGCTGGCCGCCGCCGAGCGACGGGTCGGGCTGGGCGCCGTACGGCTGCTGCTGGGCGCCGGGGTAGCCGTAGCCGCCGGGCGCGCCCTGCTGGCCGAACTGCCCGGCCGGACCGGCCTGGCCCGCCTGCATGCCGTACGGCTGCGGGGTCTGCGGCCGGGGCGCGCTGAGCAGCGGGGCCTGGAGGGCCGGGACGAGCGGGCCGGCGATGGCCGCGCCCGCGAGGGCGAGCGAGGCGATGAGGCCGAGGATCAGGCCGGCACCGGCGCTGCTCGACTCGAAGACCCACATGAGGAGGGTCCAGGCGGCGGCGACGGTGAACGCCACGCCGAGCTGGCCGAGCTCCAGACCGGCCACCTTGCGCTGCTGCTGCTGGGGCAGCGCCCGCGAGACGACCACGAGGGCGGCACCGGCGATGCCGAGGAGGAAGGAGCCCCAGCCGAGCGGGGACACCTCCCACGAGAACGGCGAGTCGAACGCGTCGCACGCGTTGCCCGGCAGGTCGCAGCCGGAGATGCCGAGGAACGAGGCGATGAACAGCACCACCGCTGCACCGATCAGCACGCCATCGCCTCGAGTGAGGGAGCGGATATTCACGTAAAGAGTCCTTCGTCGGGTCGTCTCGTCGGGGTGGCGCGAAGCACGGGGGCGGCCCCGTCGTCGGGGGCGAATCTATCGTCCGGCCGGCCGCCAGGCGGTTCTACCCCTTGAGGTAGGCCCCGATGCCGTCGGCGATCCCCTGCGCCGCTTTCTGGCGCCACGAGGCGTCCGTCAACAGGGCGGCGTCCTTCCCGTCGCGCATGTTGCCGCATTCGAGGAAGACCTTGGGCACGGTGGAGAGATTGAGCCCCCCGAGATCGTCGCGCACGTCCAACCCGGTACCGGAACCGATGTAGTTGGCCGGCTTGTTGCCGGTGGCCCGGGAGAAGTGCGTGACGAGCTTCTCACCGAGGGTACGGGACGGCGCCATGATCGCGCTGGTGTCGGCGGCCCCGTCCTTCACGCGTGCGGGGAGAATCACATGGAACCCGCGGTTCCCGGCCGCCGAGCCGTCGGCGTGGACGGAGACGACGGCGTCGGCCTTGGCGTCGTTGCCGATGCGGGCACGTTCGTCGACGCACGGACCGTAGGGGCGGTCGGCGTCATGGACGAGCGCGACCTTGGCGCCCTGCTTCTCGAGAAGGGCGCGAAGGCGGTGTGAGACGTCGAGGGTGAAGGCGGCCTCGGTGTAGCCGGCGTTGGTGGAGGTGCCGGTGGTGTCGCATTCCTTACGTTTCGTTCCGATATCCACCTTCTTATTGATTTCGGTGGAATGCCGGAAGTTTCCGGGATTGTGGCCCGGGTCGACGACGACCGTGCGTCCGGCGAGCGGACGGTCGGCCGTCGGTGTGGAACGGCCGGCCGAGCGGGTGGGTGCGGGACCGCCCGGAGTGGCCGAATCCTTCGCTCCGGGGACGGCGCCGGCGGCCCCGGAGCCGCCGGTGGCCTTCGCGTCGGCGGTACGGGAGGACCGCTCCGCCGGGGAGGCGTCGGAGGCGCCGCCGCAGGCCGTCAAGGCGAACGGGAGTGCGAGCGGCAGGGTGAGGGCGAGGAACTTGCGGTGGTGGTACGGCACCCCGCGACCGTAGCGGTTTCCGGCCAGGAATGCCCGCTGCGGAATCAAGTGGGTGGAAGGTGTGTAAAGGGAGGGTGAAGGATGTGCGGGTCGCACCAGTGTGACGAACTAGCGTGGCGAGCCAGTGTGATGAACAGAGGGGGGACCGGTGGCCGGGGACCAGCACGACCGCGGTGGCGAGGGTACGGCGGGGCGGGACGACCGCACGGGTGACGGAGCGTCAGCTCCCGTACCGCCGCCGCCCGCGCAGCCGCCCGTATACGACGCGATTCCGCCCGGGTACGAGCGGCAGGCGCCGCCGTCGGGAGCGGGCGCGGCGGAGGACGTGAGCGACGCGGTGCCGGAGGTGAACGACGCCGTGCCGCCGGGCTTCGAGCCGGTACGGCCCGCCGGGACGGCCGAGCCCGCCGGACCCGCCGGGCCCGCGAGCGGTGCGCTGCCGCCGGCCGACGGGGCTGCTCCCGCGCCCGCCCAGCCCATACCCGCGCAGCCCGTGCCCACGCCCGCACCCACGCCCACGCAGCCGGTGACGCCTCCGCCGCCGGCACCGACCACCCCGCCGGGGGCGCAGTCGGGGCCCCAGGCGGGAGCTCCGGCGGTTCCGCAGCCGGGTGCGGCTCCGGAGCCGGTGCCCGGGTTCGGGCCGCCGATGGCGGCGGCCGGGGGATTCGGCGCGCCGGGGCAGGGCGCGGTCCCGCCGGGTTACGGGGCACCTCAGCCCGGTTACGGCGGCGCGCCGCAGTCCGGCTACGGCGCGACCCCTCCCGCGTACGGCGCGGTCCCGCCGGGCCAGGGCGGCGGCATGCCGCCGGGCGGCGGGTTCCCGCTGCCTCCCCTGGCTCCCGGCCCCTCCGTGCCGCCCCCGCCGCCCGGACCCGCGAACCCCGCGCAGGCCGTCGCCGTCGCCCTCCTCAACCTTTCCGGTCTGGGCCTCGGCTACGTCCTGCTCAAGAAGTGGGCCTTCGCCGCGGTGTGCTGGGCCGCCGTGATCGTGCTGCTCGTCGTGGCGCTGCCCGCCGACCCCGACGGCATCCCGCTGGGCGTCCTCGTCGCGTTCGGCATCGTCCAGCTCCTCGCGGCCGCCGACGGCGCCCGGCGCGCCCTCCACGCCCGTCCGGAGACCCTGGCCCTGCCGGACCGCCGGAAGTTCGTCCTGCCGGTCGCGCTCGTGCTGCTGGTCGCCATCCCGGGCGGCGGCACCTTCGCGTACGGCGCGGCCCGCGACGAAGCCGTCGAACAGTCGCTCCTCGACCGGCTGGCCGTCGCCGACGGCAAGGTGAAGAAGAGTGCCGACCAGAGCTTCGACACGGCCCGGGCCACCTACCGCGACGCCCTCGACACGTACCAGGAACTCGGCACCCGGCACGCCGGCTCGCGGGCGGCGGGGAAGGTCCCGGACCGGCTCCAGGCGTACTACAAGGCCGTCTCCTCCCCGTACGACCGCGAGAACTTCTGCGGCGCCATCGCCCCCCTCAAGCACCTGCGCTCCCTGCCGGAGGTCGTGGACCGCAAGCTGCTCGGCGACCTCGTCGGCAAGGCCGACGACCCGCTGGCCCGGTCGCTGTTCGAGTGCGGGGTCAACACGATCGGGGCCGCGGGCACCGAGCAGACGGCGGCCGACCAGTTCAACGAGGTGACGAAGACCTTCCCGGACTCGCCCTACCCCGCGCGCATCGAACCGACCCTCCGCGCGAAGCTGAAGGCGCGCGAGCAGGGCATGGACTCCTCGCCCTGCGAGACGGCGGAGGACCTGCAGCGCTTCACCACCACCCTGACCCGGATGCCCGGTGCCACGTACGGCAAGCTCGCCGGCGACGCGGAGCGGTCCGCGTGGCGCGGTGAATTCGGGTGCGGCATCAGCCAGTTCAAGGACAAGAAGTTCGAGGAGGCGGTCACGACGATGGACGCCTTCGTGAAGAACAACCCGTCCAGCTCGAAGGCCGACCAGGCCCGCAACGTCTCCATCGCCGCCGAGATCGCCCAGGAGACGGACGCCGCCGGCAAGAAGGTCCCGTCCGGCGCGACGGCGGGCGGCTCCGGCCAGCAGATGGTCATCAGTAACGACGGCCCCGGCGAGGTCCAGGTCCTCTTCACCGGCCCGGTCACCGGCCGCATCACCATCCCGGCCTGCGGCTCCTGCAAGGCCTACCCGGGCATCCTCATCCCGAAGTCGGGCCTCAAGCCCTGCTCCGGCAGCTCCTCCAAGTACCCCAAGCGCACCCTGTACCTGCCCGCGGGCACCTACCAGTTCCTGCAGAAGCGCAACAGCACGACGACGTCGGCCGAGGTGAAGAAGGCGAGCAGCGACAAGATCGAGTCGGGCTACAGCTACACCAACTGCCTGTACGTGACGTCGTTGTACTAGCCGCCGGTGCGTTCGGCCCCGGCCTCCGTGAAACGTGTCGAAAAGGAGGCCGGGGCCGAGCGGCACCGCGGGTCACGAAGGCTGCTCCGCGCGCGAGCGGGGATGCCCCCTCAGCCCCGGCGCCGCAGCACCCGCAGCGAGTCCGTCACCGAGATCTCCTCGAAGTCGCCCGACTCCAGCGCCCGCAGGTAGACGCGGTACGGGGCCTGACCGCCGTCCGCCGGGTCGGGGAAGACGTCGTGGATGACGAGGAGGCCGCCGGGGGCGACCTTCGGGGCCCAGCCCTCGTAGTCGGCGCCGGCGTGCTCGTCCGTGTGGCCGCCGTCGATGAAGACGAAGCCCAGCTGCCCCGCCCACACCGCCGCGACCTGCGGCGACCGGCCCACGACCGCGACGACGTGGTCCTCCAGGCCGGCCTTGCGCAGGGTGCGCCGGAAGGTCGGCAGGGTGTCCATGACGCCGACCTCGGGGTCGACGACGGTCGGGTCGTGGTACTCCCAGCCCGGCTGCTGCTCCTCGCTGCCCCGGTGGTGGTCCACGGTCACCGCGACCGTCCCCGCCGCCCGCGCCACGTCCGCGAGCAGGATCGTCGACCGCCCGCAGTACGTGCCGACCTCGAGGAGCGGCAGCCCGAGCTTCGCGGCGTCGGCGGCCGCGGCGTACAGGGCGAGCCCTTCCTTGGCCGGCATGAAGCCCTTCGCGGCCTCGAAGGCGGCGAGGATCTCGGGGGTGGGCTCGGCGGCGGGCATGGGCGGGTCCTCCTACTGGCGAGTACGCGGTACGAGCGCCCATGGTGCCTTACGCGCCCCACGCGAACCACACCGTCTCCCCCGACCCGTCCCGTCGCCCCCGCCGGCCCGCCTCCGCCACCTCCCTCGCCCCGCTTCGGGCACCCCCGCCTGCCCGTCCTCACCCACCGTGAAGCCCATCCGCCGGCTTGTGTCGATTTCCGCTGGAAAGGGGGGCGTTGTGTGATTCACGCCACCGGAGCGGAGTGACCCCACTACGCTCGGCTACGAATCAGAACTACCGCTTGCAAGCGTGAGCTTGGGGGTGCCTCGGCATGGCCAACATCCGTAGCCTCGATCCCAGCGCGTCGCCGCTGGACTACTACGGTTCCGAACTCCGGCGCCTGAGGGAGGAGGCGAAGCTCAGCCAGCAGCAGTTGGGGGACATTCTCTTCTGTACGGCATCCCTGATCGGGCAGATCGAGACGGCGAAGAAGGTGCCCACCCGCCGATTCTCCGAGCAGCTCGACAACGCCCTGATGACAGGGGGCCAGTTCACCCGCCTCATCGGTCTGGTGCTGCGCAGTCAGCTGCCGAACTGGTTCCAGCCGTACGCGGACATGGAGGCGCGGGCGACGTACATCTGCGCCTTCCAGTCCGACGTGGTCTACGGCCTGCTCCAGACGCCGGAGTACGCGCGCGAGGTGCTGGGCGCGCGCCGGGACGGCGACGACCTCGAGAACACGGTCGCCGCCCGTCTGGAGCGCCAGCGGATCATGGACCGCGACACACCGCCCATGGTCTGGGTGATCATGAGCGAGGCCGTGCTCTGCCAGGAGGTGGGCGGGGCCAAGGTGATGCGGGACCAGCTCGCCCATCTGCTGGAGATGCAGCGGCGGGAGTGGGTGAAGATCCAGATCCTTCCGTTCTCGGCGGGGGTCCACGCGGGTATCGCCGGTTCCTTCAACGTCCTGCGCTTCGAGGACGACCCCGACATCGTCTACACGGAGGACTTCGTCCAAGGCCGCATGACCGCCGATCCGTCAGCCGTCCGGGAGGGTGTCCGTCGCTACGATCACCTGCGGGCCGCCAGCCTCTCCCTGAAAGAGTCGGCCGAACTGATCGCCCGGGTAATGGAGGAGCGCTATGGCGACCGATCGGGACCTGGCGGGGGCGTGCTGGCGTAAGTCCTCGTACAGCGGCGACAGTGGCGGTGACTGCGTCGAGTGCGCGCCGCTCGGGACCGCCGCCTGGCGTACGCCGCCCCGCCGTGCCGGAGCCGGCGGCCAGTGCGCCGAAGCCCCCGATCCAGCGGACCCAGCCGGTCTCGCCCTTCTCGGCGAGCTCACCGACCCCGCCGGTCCCGCGGGCCCTGCCGACTCCGCCGGCCCTGCCGACTCCGCCGGCCCTGCCGATCCCGCCGCCCTAGCCGATCCTGCCGCGCGTGTCGCCGTACGGGACTCCAAGTGTCCGGCCGGCCCCGCCTTCCTCGCGTCTTCGGGCGCGTTCGCGGAGTTCGTGACCACGGTCGCGGTCGCGGACACGGCCGCCGAAGGCGCCGACGACTGAATCCGGCCCCCGCCCGCGTGGCCCTGCCGAGGGCATCGCGGCCCGGGACCGTGCGGCGTCGGCCGAGAGGCCCCGTAATCCCCGGAATCCCTGCCCCATCTGACCTTCCGTCAGATTGAAACGTGTTCTAATCTGCCGTGCCATGGGCATCGCCATCACGCACGAACAGCGGGAGCTCGCCCGATCCGTCCGCGGCTGGCTCACCCGCGCCGTCCCCCGCGAGGAAGTCCGCAGGCATCTCGACGATCCCGCCCTCGCCGCGACCCGCCCCGCCCACTGGGCCGGTGTCGCCGCGCAGGGGCTGCTCGGGGTCCATCTGCCCGAGGAGTACGGGGGAGGGGGCGGCGACCTCGTCGACCTCGCCGTGGTCCTGGAGGAGGCCGGGCGGGCGCTGCTGCCGGGGCCGTATCCGGGGACCGTGCTCGCCGCCGAACTGCTGCACCGCGCCGGGCGCGGCGAGGAGGCGGCCGCGCTGGCCGCCGGGGAACGGATCGCGGCCGTCGCCCTCGGCGCCGGAAGCCTGACCGCCGCGCCCTCCCACGCCGCCGACGGCCTGATCCTCGACGGCGTCGCCCCGCCCGTGCTCGGCGCCGCCCACGCCGACCTGGTGATCCTGCCCGCGCGCTCGCCGCACGGCACGGTCTGGCTCGCGGTGGACGCCGGCACCCTCGCCGTACGTCCGCACGACAGCGCCGACCCGGTCCGGCCGACCGCCGAGGTCGCCGCCGACGGGGTGTTCGTCCCCGGGGCGCGGCTGCTCGGGACCGTCGACTCCGCACTCGTGCACGACCTCGCCGCCGTCCTCCTGGCGGCCGACGCCTGCGGCACCGCCGCCCGCGCCGTCGAGACGGCGGCCGAACACGCCCGTACGCGCGTGCAGTTCGGGCGGCCCATCGGGCAGTTCCAGGGGGTCAAGCACCTGTGCGCCGACATGCTCGTCCGGCTCGAACAGGCCCGCGCGCTGGTGTGGGACGCGGCCCGGGCTGCGCGCGGCGAGGCCGCCGACGTCCGCGCGTACACAGCCGCGCTCGCCGCCGGGGCCGCGCTCGACACCGCGTACGGCTGCGCCAAGGACTGCATCCAGGTACTCGGCGGCATCGGCTTCACCTGGGAACACGACGCCCACCTCGCCCTGCGGCGCGCTCTCGTCGCCCGCCAGCTCCTCGGCGCCGGCGACACCCACCGCCTCACCGCCGTCCGCCACGCCGCCGCCGGTGTGCGGCGCGAACTGCGCCTCGAACTTCCCGAGGAGGCCGAGGCGTTACGGAAGCAGGCGCGCGAAGTCCTCTCCACCGCCGTCGGATTGACGCCGCGCGAGGCACGGCGGGAGCTGGCCGGCACCGGCTACGCGGCACCGCACCTGCCCCCGCCGTACGGGCTCGGTGCCGGACCGGTCCACCAGCTCGCCGTCCAGCGGGAGATGACCGATCTCGGCACCGCCCTCAGTCCGCTGTCCATCGCCACCTGGGTGGTGCCCTCGCTCCTCGCGTACGGCACGGCCGCCCAGCAGGAACGCCACCTCGGGCCCACCCTGCGCGGCGAACAGCAGTGGTGCCAGCTCTTCTCCGAGCCCGAGGCCGGCTCCGACCTGGCGTCCCTCCGCACCCGCGCCGAACGGACCGACGACGGATCCTGGCGGATCACCGGCCAGAAGGTGTGGACGAGCACCGCCCGGGAAGCCGACTACGGGATCCTGCTCGCCCGCACCGACCCCGACGCGCCGAAGCATCGCGGACTCACCTACTTCCTCGTCGACATGCGCGGCACCCCCGGTATCGACATCCGGCCGCTGACGGAGATCACCGGGGACGCGCTGTTCAACGAGGTGTGGTTCGACGGTGCCATCCTGCCGGCCGACGCCGTCGTCGGCGCGGTCGACGACGGCTGGCGGGTCGCCCGCAACACCCTCGGCAACGAACGCGTCCACATGGCCGACCAGGCCGTCTTCGACACCGGCCTGGAAGCGCTGATCACCGCCTCCGCGGCGGCCGACGGCGCGGTACGGGCCCGGATCGGCGCCCTCGTCTCCGAGGCGCACGCCCTCGCCTGCGTCGGACTGCGCACCACCCTGAACCGGGTCTCCGGCCTGGAACCGGGCCCGGGCGCGAGCGTCCGTAAGCTCGTCCAGACCGGACACCAGCAGAAAGTCGCCGAACTCGTCCTCGAACTCCTGGGCCCCGACGGCGCGTTGGCGGAAGGACCGGGAAAGAGGGCACTGCACCAGCTCCTGATGTCGCGCTGTCTGACCATCGCCGGAGGCACGACCCAGGTACAGCTCAACGTCATCGCCGAGCGACTGCTCGGCCTGCCCAGGGACTGAGACCACTCCGAACCCGAGGGAGCCGCTGTGAAGACGTACATCGTGGGCGTCGGCATGACGAAGTTCGAGAAGCCGGAGACCCGGGACTGGAGTTACGGGGACATGGCGAAGGAGGCCGGCGGCGCCGCCCTGGCCGACGCGGGCGTCCCGTACGAACGGGTCCAGCAGGTCGCCGCCGGCTACTGCTTCCAGCCCTCGACGGCCGGACAGCGCGCGGTCTACGGACTCGGGCTCACCGGCGTACCCGTCTACAACGTCAGCAACAACTGCGCCACCGGATCGACCGCCCTGATGATGGCCCGGCAGTTCGTCGCGGGCGGTGCGTCGGACTGCGTCCTCGCCCTCGGCTTCGAGAAGATGACGCGCGGCGCGCTGGGCGGCGGGGCGAACGGCGGCGACTTCGCGTCCTCGCCCGTGGCCCGGCACTACGGCGTCATGGCCGCCCGCCACGGCTTCGCGGCGACCCCGCCCACCGCCCAGATCTTCGGCAACGCGGCCCGCGAGCACATGGAGCGGTACGGGACCACCGAGGCCCAGCTCGCCGCCGTCGCCGCCAAGAACCACCGGCACTCCGCCCGCAACCCCCGCGCGCAGTTCCAGGACGTCTACACGGTCGAGGAGATCCTGGCCGCCAAAACCGTCCACGCGCCCCTCACCCGCCTCCAGTGCTCCCCGACCTCCGACGGCGCCGCCGCCGCGCTCGTCGTCTCCGAACGCTTCGTGGACGCCCACGGGCTGGGGGAGCGGGCGGTGGAGATCGTCGCCCAGGCGATGACCACCGACACGGAGGAGTCCTTCGCCTCCGGCTCCTGCATCGACGTCGTCGGCCGCCCCATGTCCCGCGAGGCCGCCCTCCAGGTCTACGAGACGTCCGGGCTCGGCATCGACGACGTCGACGTCGTCGAACTCCACGACTGCTTCTCCATCAACGAGCTGCTGACGTACGAGGCGTTGGGCATGTGCGAGGAGGGCGCCTCCGGCAAGCTCGTGGAGTCGGGCGCGACGACGTACGGCGGCCGCTGGGTCGTGAACCCCTCGGGCGGTCTCATTTCCAAGGGCCACCCCCTGGGCGCCACCGGCCTCGCGCAGGCGGCCGAACTCGTCTGGCAGCTCCGGGGCGAGGCGGACGACCGCCAGGTCGCCGGGGCGTCCGTGGGGCTCGCGCACAACATCGGCCTCGGCGGGGCGGCGGTGGTGACTCTTCTGCGGCGTCAGGCGTGACGAAGAGTCCGGGCGGATGCGGGGCCAACTCCCCTTCAGAGAGGCGTGGATAAGCGCTGTGCGGGTTCGGACACGGGTGCGATCATGACGGCCATGCCGCCTTCGCCCCGTACCGGCCCCGGCCCCGACACCGATGCCGACGTCGGCACCGGCCGAGCCTCCGCGTCCTCCCTCCCCGCTCCCCGCAGCCTCTGGCTGGTGGTCCTGGTCACCTGCGCGGGCCAGTTCCTCGTCGTGCTCGACGTGTCCGTGGTGAACGTGGCGCTCCCGTCGATGCGGGAGTCGCTGGGGCTGACGGCGCCGGGACTGCAGTGGGTCGTGAACGTGTACTCGATCGCGTTCGCGGGCTTCATGCTCCTCGGCGGGCGCGCGGCGGACCTGTTCGGCCGCAAGCGCATGTTCCTGGTGGGGCTCGCGCTGTTCACGGTGGCCTCGGCGGCGGGCGGACTGGCGCAGGAGGGCGGGCAGTTGCTCGCGGCCCGCGCGTTCCAGGGGCTCGGCGCGGCCGTCCTGTCCCCGGCCACGCTCACCCTCGTCACCTCCGCCGTCCCGGCCGGACCCGCCCGCACCCGGGCCGTCGGCACCTGGTCGGCGATCGGCGCGGCCGGTGGCGCGGCGGGCGGTTTCGTGGGCGGAGTCATCGTGGACCTGCTCTCGTGGCGCTGGGTGCTGCTCGTCAACGTGCCCGTCGGCGTGCTCGTCTTCGCCGGCGCCTACGCGTGGCTGACCGAGAGCCGGGCAGGCGGCGGGCGTCGGCTCGACCTGCCGGGCGCGGTGCTCGTCACGGCGGGCCTGGCGACCCTCGCGTACGGCAGCGTCCAGACCGAGGAGTCCGGCTGGACCGCCCCCGCGACCCTGGGCCCGCTGGCCGCCGGACTGCTGCTGCTCGCGGCCTTCGTCGCCGTCGAGGCGCGGACGGCCGAGCCGCTGATGCCGCTGCGGATCTTCCGTACGCGGGCGGTGTCCGCCGCCAACACCGCGATGCTGCTCTGCGGCCTGCTGTCCTTCGGGACGTGGTTCTTCATGACGCTCTACGCGCAGAATGTCCTCGGCTACCCGCCGATGATCGCCGGCCTCGCCTTCGCCCCCAGCTCCGTCAGCATCGTCGTCGGCTCCAAACTGGCCCCGCGCCTGCTGCCCCGCTTCGGCACCCGCCGGGTCGCCGTCCTCGGCGTGCTGACCGCCGCGGCCGGTTACGTGTGGCAGTCGACGATGACGGTCGACGGCACGTACGTCACGGCGATCCTGCTGCCCGGCATCCTCATCATGTTCGGCATGGGCCTCGGCACCACCCCGCTGGCCGTCCTCGCCACCGGCCACGTCCCCGCCGCCGACGCCGGCCTCGCCTCGGGCCTCATCAACACCTCCCGCACCATGGGCGGCGCCCTCGGCCTCGCGGCCCTCTCCACCGTCGCCGCCTGGGCCACCGCGGGCTCCACCACCCCGGAAGCCCTCACCGCCGGCTACGCCACCGCCTTCCGCGTGGCGGTGTGCGTCCTGCTCGCGACGGCACTGGTGATGACGCTCTGGCTGCCCAAGCCGGACCACAAGCCCTGACCCGGGCATCAAGGGCGACCGGGGCGATGCGCACCCCGGATGCGCGATCGCACTGGTGGTACAGATCGCAAGAGCAAGGATGGGGCACGTAGGTCAGAGTGCTGCTTCGACGACTGGACTGGATGGGGTGGGCGAGATCGTGAAGCTCGAAGAATTTGAGGTCCACTTCTCCGAGGCGCGTGCACAACGGGCTGCCCCGGGCGGCCTGGAGGTGTTCGACGTCTTTGAATCCCGACTGGCTTCCGAGGACGAAATCTTGGAGGTGGAGAAGGGGCTCCGCGTGCGGCTTCCTGATGAATACAAAGAGTTCATGAAGTCTTACGGTGGAGGAATGTTCCTGTTCGTCGACCTTCTGCCGGTCGTTGCTCGCGCTGATCAGAGGGATGACTTGGCAACGGTGAACGCGGCAGAGTTCGGGAACGGTAACTTTATCGCCATAGCCGCGGTTGGAACAGGTGACTGGTGGGGGTTCTCAGTCGTTGAAGGCCGCTGCGCCGATCAAGTTGACTTCTGGGATCACGAGGACGGGCAAGTTCAATGTGCGGCGACCGGCTTCCTCGATTTCCTGGCACGTGAGGGACTGCGCATAGGGAGGTAGCCACCCATGCCTCAGTTTGCTGGGCAGTAGCACGAGCAGCCCAGTCGGGCCCCTGTAGGGGAGCAAGCGGGTTGTGAAGGTTCAAGCGTTCCATGCGCGGGAAGCCCCGGGCAACCCGCCGGTGATGGCGGGCCTCGCCTTCGCGCCCAGCTCCGTCAGCACCATCGTGGGCTGCAGACTGGCCCCGTGCCTGCTGCCCCGCTTCGGCGCCCACTGGGTCGCCCTCCTCGGCATGCTGACCGCGGCGGCCGTCTCCACGCTCGCCGCCTGGGTCATTTGCGGGCTCCCCACCATCCCGTCGGGCTTCAACGCCGGCCTCATCGCCCCCTTACCAGTAGCGGTGTGCGTCCTGCTGACGACGGCGCCGGCCATGGAGTCCTGGTGGACCAAGGCGGACAAGAAGGCATAACCGGGCGACACTAATACGCCAGGGTTGCGGTGATGTCCATCACACCGCGCCTCATTTGCTCGTCGTCACCCTGTGTATCGCACCTGCGAGGGGGTGCCACTCGGGTGCCGCTCGCCTGCGGGGCGAGCCCGGAGGGGCAAGTTCCAGAGTTGCGTCTCGAGGGTGACGGTCACCTCGGAGTGGTCACCTTGCGTAGTCGATCTCGGTCGACGCGTGACTGTCGGTCTGTCGTGGACCTCTGGGTATGCCCGATTTGACTGAACAGGGTGTCCGTCCGGAAGCGGTAATGAATTGCTTGACCCTGTGTCACCCCCTGCGGTTATGTGACCGCCGACTGTGAACTTTACGTGTTTCAGGGGTGGGGTTTGTGAAGAGACAGTGGGCGCTTCGGCATGCCCGAAGCGCCGTGGTCGCTCTATCGGTCATGGCGTTGGGTGTGGTGGTCCCGGCTCCGACGGGGCAGGCAGCCGCACCGGCCGTGGACACACCCGCGTCTGATGAAGCACATCAAGCGCTCGATGAGGCGAAGGCATCCGGACAGCGAGTCGAGGTCCAGGGAGAACGCGAGGAACGCACCAGTGTGTTCGCGAATCCCGACGGATTCTCCTTCACTCTGGAGCAGCACTCGGTTCCGGTGCGCGTAGCCAAGCCCGGAGGCGGCTGGCAGGCTCCGGACGCCACCCTGGAACGCCGCGCCGACGGAACGATCGGCCCCAAGGCGGCGTCCGCGGAGATGTCCTTCGCTGACGGCTCCGGAGACGATCCTCTGGTCAAGATCTCCGACCGAGGGCATTCCCTGGAGTTGGACTGGAAGGGAAACCTTCCGAAGCCTGAACTCGACGGAACGGACGCGCTCTACCGCGACGTCCTGCCGAACGTCGACCTGAGACTGACCGCGACTGTCGAGAGCTTCCGGCAGGTCTTCGTTGTCAAGACTCCTGAGGCTGCCACGAACCCGGCGCTCAAGGAACTCAGTTTCGACCTGAAGACAGACGGCCTTACCGTCCGTAGGGGCGCGGCCGGCAACCTTTCCGCCGTTGATGACAACGGAAACGCCGTTTTCCGTTCGCCGCCCGCCCGCATGTGGGACTCGGCAGGCAAGACTGCCGATGTCCCGTCCGGTACAAAGTCCGACAGCCCGTCGCCTCGGACGGCTGAGCGGACCGTCGTCACCGGCGATGCCGCGCAGCCCGAGCCTGGCGATCCTTTCGAACAGGGTGCCTCCGGCAAGGGGCTGGAGCCCGCCCAGGGCGACAATGTCTCCCGCATGGATGTCAAGGTCACCGAGGACACGCTCTCCGTCGTCCCGGACGGGGACATGTTGACCGGCACGGGGCCTGACGCATACCCCCTGTTCATTGACCCCGTCGTCACGTGGGACGAGTCGGAGCGCACGCTCCTTCGCTCCGATGGCTATGAGTCCTACGGATGGGGCAACGGCTCGGACAACAACGGCCAGGGGGCCGGTAAGTGCGGTACGTGGAACGGCTATTACTGCGGGCCGGGCTATGTGCAGCGACTCTATTTCGAGTTCGCCCCCGACGATCTCAAGGGCAAGCGGGTTCTCGACGCGACCTTCGTGGTGACGGAACCGTGGGCGTTCCAGTGCGACTCCCGACTGGTCGACCTCGTCCGTACCAACAACATCTCGTCGTCCACCACCTGGTCCAGCCGGCCCGCGGAACTGGACTGGATGGTCGACCGGGATGTGTCGGCCGGCCGCGGTTCATTGTGCGACCCCGACTCTCCGAACGCCCCGATCGAGTTCAACGACAACTCGGCGGAACCCAACGAGAACCTCACCCCGACGGTTCAGGATTTCGCCGCCGGCAAGTTCTCCAGGCTGACCCTTGAGATACGCGCCAACAACGAGTCCGACACCTCGGCGTGGAAGCGGTTCAGGAACGACGCCGTCCTCAGCGTGGCCTACGTCGCCTATCCGGCCAAACCGACCGGCGTCGGCATCGTCAGCGGCAGTGCTTTGGTGTGTAGCACGAACGCTGCCGAACCGACGACCATCGACGAGGTGAATCCGACACTGAACTCGACACCGCAGACCGCTGCGGGCGGCGAGAGCGGCGCCAAGCTGAGGGCCGGGTTCCGTGTCGAGAAGCAGGCCGCCGACAAGACCTGGTCGGGCTCAGGCGTTGACGGGCCTTCCACCGGCTACAAGGGCGACAACGCCAAGACCACGATCACCTGGTCCAGTGCCCTTGCCGAGGGCCCGTTGTACCGCTACAGCTCGCTCACGCGGGCCTACCGGGACGATGGTGTCCTCTCGCAGTCCTCCGCCTACGCGGACTGGTGCTACTTCAAGGTCGACCCGTCCGCTCCCAAGGCGCCGAAGATCACCTTCGACGGCCCGTATGTCGAGTGCCCGCGCGACAAGCCCGAGTGTCCGGCCGCCGGTGCCCCAGGAGTGAGCGGAGGCTTCACCTTCGGTCCCGGCGACGCGAAGGACACCAACAACAAGCGGTACGACTACCGCCTCGTCCCCGCCACCGGGTGGATCAGCCTGCCGGCGGGCGTGCTCAAGACGACCGTCACGCCGCCTGCCTCCGGCACCTACACCCTTGAGGTGAAGGCGACGGACACCCTGGGGCGGCCTGGTGCGACCGCGTCCGTCGACTTCAGGGTGGCCACCGGAGCCGACCCGGTCGGCCGCTGGCGCTTCGACGAGGCGTCCGGCGCCGCTCTCGACAGCGCTCCCACGGGCGGATCCGCCGACGCCACTCCCGCGGGCGGCGCCGTCCGCAGCGGCCTCGGCCGCCGGGGTGTCATCACGCACGATGTCCAAGGAATACCGAAGGCTTCCCCCGAGACCGACAAGGGCCTCGCCCTCCCCGGCGACACGGGCTACGCGGCCACCAGCGGACCCGTCCTGGGTACCGGATCGTCGTACACGGTGTCTGCCTGGGTCCGCCTGACGGACGACAGCAAGAACGCGACCGCGCTCGGCCAGGACCCGCTCATGAGCGGTGGTTGGTACAGCGCGTTCTATCTCGGCTACCGTGCCGAATCCAAGAAGTGGGAACTCCGAACGTCTCCGAAGGACGCCTCGGACGGGGACATCAGCAATCAGTTCGTTCAGTCCAAGCGTCCGGCCGTCCTGGGGGCGTGGACTCATCTGGCAGCGGTCTACGACAGCAGCGCCAAGCTGATCAAGCTGTACGTGAACGGGGAGTTCCAGGGCAGCTATACGGTCCCCCCGTCGTGGATGTCGTCCGGCCGCATGCAGATAGGCCGTGTGTGGTGGCGAGGCTCGTACACCGACTACTGGAAGGGCGACATCGACGAAGTCGCCGCCTGGCAGCGCGCCCTGGTCGACGGGGAGATCGCCGAGGAGGCGGAGGTGCTCCTGCCTGGGGGCATGACCGGAGTCGAGCTGGTCGCCGACTGGTCCGCCGAGGATCTCGCAGCCGGTGCCACCTCGGTGCCCGACACCTCCGGATACAAGCGGCCCCTGGAGCTCAAGGACGGCGCGGCCGTCTCTGGTGAGGCGATGGCGTTCGACGGTGTGAAGGGAGGCGCGCTCGCGAAGGGCCCCGTTCTGGACGACTCGGGTTCGTTCACCGTCTCGACGCAGGTCGAGGTGAGGACCGCCGACATGCTCAAGAAGGCCGACGGCTATACCGGTCAGGTCGTTGGCGAGCGGACCAGCGACGGCTCCTCGTGGGGGCTGTGGTTCAAGCGGACCAAGAGCCAGCGTGTGATCGACCCGGAGACTCTGGAGGAGAAGGAAGTCGTCGTCGGCTACTGGCGCTTCGGCCGCCTGGGTCCCGACGGTGACACCCTCACCAGTTTCGTCGAGTCGGACGAAGAGGCCGTCCTCGGCGCCACGGTCCGGCTGACCGGTATCTACGATGCCCGGCGCCACAAGATCGCGCTTCGGGTCGGAACCGCGCAGAACGGTGACTGGACGAGCTACGTCGCCCAGGCCGGAACCGGCGAGATCGCCGTCGGCAAGGGCCCGGCGGGTACGGCGTACGGGAACTATCTGCCGGCCGATGTGTCGGATGTGCGCGTCTGGGTCGGCGCCATGAACAACGAGAACCAGATCGACGCGCAGATCGGCTCCTGACCGAGCCACAGGACAGGGCCGGGCGCCACCCGCACGCGTGGTGGTGCCCGGCTCGAACTCTGAAGCGAACTCTGAAGCGAACTCTGAAACGAGCGCGGACGCGCTCGATCCCGCATGACCTCATACGACTTCATCGATCCGCGATCAAGGAAGGGAGATGTCTGTGTTCTTTGGCATGAGCAGTCCGAAGACACGGCGAGGCAGGGCCCGCCGCAGACGCAGCCGAGCCCTCGTGGTGCTGCCGCTCGCCCTCGCACTCTCGATACCCGTGGGCCTGGCGCCGATCGCCGCGGCGGACACCGGGAAGACCGGTCTGGGGCGTCCTGACCTGGCTCCGCAACGCGTCAGCAAGGTCAAGCCCGTGACCGGGCTGGGCGCGAAGCGGGCCCGTGAGCGGCGGGCCAAGGAGGCCGGTGCCAACGCGGCTCAGGCCGAGCGTGCCCGATCCGAGGCACGGAACGGCGGTGACTGGCCGAAGGCCGGGCGGGCCGGTCTGAAGCTCGGCAAGGCCGCCACCGAATCCACCGCTACCGCCTCCCCCGGCGGGCTGCCCGTGACCGTCACCACGGTCTCCGGCAAGGACGCGCTCGCGAAGGGCACCGACGCCACCGTCACCGTCCTCGACCAGAAGGCGGCCGAGCGGCTCGGCATCACCGGCGTCGTGTTCACCGCCGAAGCCCACACCGAAGACTCCGGCAAGGCCAGGGTCGGCATCGACTACGGGGCCTTCGCCTCGGCCGTCGGCGGCGGCTGGTCCGGTCGGCTCCAGCTTGTACGGCTCCCGGAATGTGCCCTCGTCACACCCGAGAAGGCGAAGTGCCGGACGCGGGTGCCGCTCGGCTCCCGCAACGACGTCCAGGACCACACTGTCTCGGCCGACGTCACCCTCGACACAAGCCCCGACGGCGTTGCCACCCAGCTGGGCACCTCCACCGGAGGCGCCACGGTGCTGGCCCTCACGACCTCGGGGAGCGGCCAGTCGGCGAAGGGCACCGGTGACTACAGCGCCACCCCGCTCGCCAACTCCTCCTCCTGGGCCGCCGGCGGCAGCTCGGGATCGTTCACGTGGTCGTACGGCCTGTCCGTGCCACCTGCCGCGGCGGGACCCACCCCGGCCCTGTCCCTCTCGTACGACTCCGGCAGCATCGACGGCCGCACGTCCACCAGCAACAACCAGCCGACGTCCGTCGGTGAGGGATTCAGCCTCACCGACTCGTACATCGAGCGTACGTACGGAAGTTGTGACGACGACGGCCAGAAGGACGTCGCCGACCGCTGCTGGACGTACGACAACGCCCGGCTGGTCCTCAACGGCAAGTCCGGCCGGCTCGTGAAGACGGCGACAGCCGGCGTCTGGAAGCTGGAGAACGACGACGCGTCGAAGGTGACCCGGCTCACGGGCGCCACCAACGGGGACGACGACGGCGAGTACTGGAAGGTCGTCACCGGCGACGGCACCACGTACGTCTTCGGCCAGGACAAGCTCGACGGCGCCACCACCCAGCGCACGAACTCCACCTGGACGGTGCCGGTCTTCGGCGACGACGCGGGGGAACCCGGCTACTCGGCGGGCACGACCTTCGCCGGCCGCGTGGTCAACCAGGCGTGGCGCTGGAACCTCGACTACGTCGTGGACACCCGAGGCAACGCCTCGACGTATTGGTACGACAAGGACACCAACTACTACAACAAGAACAAGGCGGCGAAGGCCGACACCGAGTACGTCCGCAGTGGACGGCTCAGAGAGATCACGTACGGCCTGCGCAAGGGCGAGCTGTTCACGGACAAGGCCGACGCGAAGGTCTCCTTCGGATACGCGGAGCGGTGTACGGCGGCCGACTGTTCGTCGTTGACGAAGGCGACCGCGGACAACTGGCCCGATGTGCCGTTCGACGCCCTGTGTGCCAAGGACTCCACCGAATGCCTGAGCGCGTCTCCGTCGTTCTTCACCCGCAAGCGGCTGACCAGCGTCGACACCTTCTCCTGGAATGACACGACCAAGGCGTACGACCCGGTCGACAGCTGGGAGTTCACCCAGAGGTTCCTGGACGGCGGCGACATCGGAGATTCTTCCGACCAGGTGCTGACGCTGCAGTCCATCAAGCGGACGGGCAGGACCGGGACGACGCCCATCGCGGTGAACCCCGTGTCGTTCACCTACCAGATGCGCCCGAACCGCGTCGACGGCACGGACGACATCCTGCCTTTGACCCGGCCGCGCATCTCCACCATCACCACGGAGACCGGTGCGCTCACCAGCGTCGATCTGTCCGCACCCGAGTGCGTCCGGACCCAGGTCCTCACCGCGCCCCAGGACAGCAACACCCGTAGCTGCTACCCGGTGTTCTGGAACATCAACGGCGCCGCGGACGCCTCGGTCGACTGGTTCCACAAGTACCGTGTGAACGCCGTCGTCACGTCCGACCCTGCCGGACAGAACCCCGACGTCGAGAACGAGTACGTCTACAGTGGCGCCGCCTGGCACTACAACGACGACCCGTTCACCCCGAAGGCCGAGCGCACCTGGTCGGACTGGCGAGGCTACCGCGAGGTCACGGTCTACAAGGGCTCGCGCAACGTCTCACCTCGCTCCAAGTCGGTCTCCCTGTACATGCAGGGCATGGACGGCGACCCCAACAAGGACGGCACCACCAAGTCCGTGTCGGTCGCCCCGGCGGCCCAGCCCGCGCTCGGCGCCGCGACCATCAAGGACAGCGACCAGTACAACGGCAGCCTGCGCGAGCAGGTCACCTACGACGGTGCGACCCCGATCTCGGCCACGGTCAACGACCCCTGGTCGAAGGAGACCGCCCGCCAGACGGGCGTGCCCGACGCGGGCGACCATGTGGCCCGCTTCATCCGTACGAAGAAGGCCACCTCGTACACCTACCTCACCGTGCCCAAGACCTGGCGGTCCAGCGCGGTGGAGACGATCACCTTCGACGGCAAGGGCCGCGAGACCAAGGTCCTCGACTCCGGCGATCTCGCCAAGTCGGGTGACGAGACCTGCGCCGAGATCTGGTACGCCGACAACGACGCGCTGGGTCTCAGCGGCCTCGTCGCCCGTAAGCGCACGGTGGCCCTCGACTGCTCCTTCGCGGAGACGGACCTGAAACTGGAGGCGGCTGACGGCACTCGGGGCAACGTTCTGTCCGACACCGCGACCGCGTACGACGGTCTTGCCTGGAGCTCGTCCATGCAGCCGACCAAGGGCCTCGCGACCTGGGCCGGACGGGCCACGGCCTACGGCACGGCCGGCGCTGTCACCTGGGAGAAGGGGACGACGACCGAGTACGACACCCTCGGCCGGTCGACGAAGGTCACCAACGCCGACGCGAAGTCGACCACCACGGCGTACAGTCCCGCCGCTGCCGGTCCACTGACCAAGACCGTGCAGGCCAACGCGCTGTCGCACCAGAACGTCACCTTCGTCGATCCGCGCCGAGGAATGCCCCTCCGCATCTACGACGCGAACCTGAAGAAGACGGAACTCGGTTACGACGCGCTCGGCCGTCTGACGGATGTCTGGCTGCCCGACCGCGACAGCGCGGCAAAGGTTCCGAACAGCCACTACACGTACAGCCTCAGCAACACCGCGCCGTCCTGGGTCGCCAGTGCCACGCTCAAGGCAGACGGTCAGACGTACAAGACCAGCTACACGATCTACGACTCACAGCTGCGTCCTCTGCAGACCCAGCAGCCGAGCGTGCTCGGAGGCAGGCTCCTCACCGACACCCGCTACGACTCGCGCGGCCTCGCCTACCAGACGTTCGCCGACATCTACGACAAGTCCAAGGCGCCGGAGGGTGTGTACACGCGTGCCCTGAGTGGCCAGGCGCCGGCGCAGAACGTGATCACCTTCGACGGCGCCGAACGGTCCGTCTCCAGCGCTCTCCTCGTCTTCGGCGTCGAGAAGCAGAAGACGACCAGCACCTACACCGGTGACTCCGCCGCAACCACGGCACTCGACGGGGGCTCGGCCACTCGTGTCATCACCGACGCCCGCGGACTGACCACGGAGCGCCGGGAGTACGCGGGCGCCAGCACGGCCGACAAGGACTACGGGGCGACGCTCGGCGCGTCGTACACGTCGACCCGGTTCACGTACACCGCGGACGGCAAGCAGGCCACCATCAAGGGGCCGGACAGCTCCGCTTGGGCGTACACCTACGACCTGCTCGGCCGGCAGAAGGATGTGACCGACCCGGACAAGGGCAAGAGCACCACCGAATACGACCTGCTCGACCGGCCGGTGAAGACAACCGCCGGGGGCAAGAGCGTCAGCACCTCCTACGACAGCATCGGCCGCCCCACGGCCACCTACGCGGGGGAGCAGAAGCCCGAGAACCTGCTCACCAAGCGGGTGTACGACTCGCTCCTGAAGGGATACGCGACCTCGTCCACACGCTACGTCGGCGGTGAGACCGGCTCGCCCTACACCAAGACCATCACCGCGTACGACACGCTCAGCCGACCCCTGTCGACGGAACTCACGCTGCCCGTCGGCGACGCTCTCACCGAGCACCTCACGGGTGGCAAGCTGACCTACTCCACCACGTACCGCAACGATGGCACGACGGACACCGTCTCCGAACCGGCGCTCGGTGGACTGCCCGGCGAAGACATCAAGTTCGGTTACGGTGACCTGGGTCAGCTCACCTCGGTGAAGGGACTCACCGGATACGTCCAGAACATCGCCTACTCCGCCCTCGGGCAGGTCGGTCAGCTCAAGCTGGGCCTGGGCGGCACCGGCGACAAGAACGTCTATGTCGGCAACACGTACGAGGAGGGAACCGGCCGGCTGCTCAACAGCCACGTCACCACCGACACCCACTCGTACAGCCCGCAAAGCCTGACCTACACCTACGACCAGGCCGGCAACGTCACGTCGATCGCCGACCCGGCCACGCTCGGCGGCACGTCGTCCGGTGAGACCCAGTGCTTCGCCTACGACGGCTACCGCCGGATGACCGAGGCATGGACCCCGGCCTCCCAGAAGTGCGCCGACCCGCGCGACGCGAAGCAACTGTCCGGGCCCGCCCCGTACTGGACTTCGTACACGTTCACCGGTGCCGGCCAGCGTCAGACGGAGACCCAGCACGCCGCCGCGGGCGACACCACGACGACCTACTGCTACACCTCCACCCAGCAGCCGCACACCCTCCGCTACACGACCAAGAGGGCAGGCGACTGCGGCACGGCCGACCCCGCCAAGGACAAGGTCTACGGCTACGACTCCACCGGCAATACGACCCAACGTCCGGGCACCACGGGCCAGCAGAGCTTGGCCTGGAACGCGGAGAACCGGCTCGGCACCCTCACCGAGGGCACCAAGACGACGGACTACTTGTACGACGCGGACGGCGAACTACTGATCCGTAACACGGCGGACGGGGAGAGGATCCTCTACGCCGGCGCCACGGAACTGCACCGCCGCTCCGACAAGACCGTCTGGGCTCAGCGCACCTACACGGCCGGCGGCATCACGGTGGCCGTCCGCTCCAACGAGTCGAAGAGCACCAAGATCTCGTTCCTCGCGGGCGACCAGCACGGGACACAGAGCCTGAGCATCGCCTCCGACGCCACACAGGCGATCACCAAGCGCTTCATGAGCCCGTTCGGGGCGGAGCGCGGCGGCTCGGTCGGCACGTGGCCGACGGACAAGGGCTTCCTGAACAAGACAGCCGACAAGACCACGGGCCTCACTCACATCGGGGCGCGTGAATACGACACGGAGATCGGCCAGTTCATCAGCGTCGACCCGGCGCTCGTCCTGGACCAGCATCAGTCGCTCAATGGCTATGCGTACGCCAACAACACGCCCGTGACCTCCAGTGACTCCATGGGTATGTACGTCGACGACGGCGAGGGCCGTAGCGAGCCGGGCGGCCCGTTGGGCGGAAACCAGAACAAGACGCCTGGCTCAAGGTCGGGCGACTACGGCGGCTGTCACCCGTACCTCTGCAACATAATCAAGCCTGGCGGTGGCGGTGGCGGTGGCGGTGGCGGTGGCGGTGGCGGTGGCGGTGGCGGCGGTGGGTCCAACGGCACGGCGGGGGTCGTAAGTAGCAGCAACCCGACAGGGGTGCCGACCGCCATTCCCCTGCACCCTGGGCCGAAGGGCGATTGGAGTGACTTTGGGGCGGGGCTTGTTACGGCAGCTGTTGATGTTCTGACTGGTGCATGCGGCCTGTTCCAGCTCTTTGGTGAGGTGGATTGCGCAAGTGATGCGATCCGTGAGGAATTTGCATCGAATGGAATCGATGTGAATTCCGCCCGGTTCGCAGATGCTGCGAGTGCTGGGGTCCTTGCCTCGACCGTCGTCCCCCCGCTCGGCGCCTCTCGGGTCGGGAGCGCTGCCTCCGCACTCAGTGCTTCGCCACTGGCACGGCGAACTTCGAACGTAGGAGCCTTCTCGGGCCTCCCAGTTGCCATGCAGAAACGTGTGGTCAACCAAGTGGCCCGGGACGCTGGAGTAGACCTTGGCGGTGTGAAGGTTAAGATCAATCGTGACGCGGACTTGGTCGGGCGTAATCTGTACGGCCACACGCTGCCGGATGGGACGCTCATCACGCTGTACCCTGACGCCTTTTCCTCCACAGAGAATCTTGTCCGAACGCTCGGTCACGAGCGGATGCATGTCATGCAGAGCCGACTGTACGGGCCCCCATCCTCGCTTGAGCAGGAGCGCGCTTGGGAACGGGCCGCCTACGGCTCGGAGGATCAATTCTGGAACTTCTACAACGAGAGGTAGGATTGATGGCTGACCGTGCGGCATGGCTGAGGGTGCTGGGTCGGGTTGCCGACCGGCAGAGTGAGGTGGGGCTGGTCTCGTGCCCGGATTGCGGCCAGGACCAGCTTGAGGTTAGGTACATCGTCAAGCACGAAAGCCGGATCGGGTACGTACTGTTGTGGTGCGGCAAGTGTCTACACGGCATCTCTGTCTCGCGGGTTCGCGCACCTGAAGGTGCACCGACATGGTCGATCGACGATCCGGCATCGGTCGAGGGCGTGCCGAACTTCGCCCGCTACGAGTGATCTGCTGCTGCGGGTGGTCAAGCCCCTCTGGGGAGCTAGAGACAGCCAAGTGAAGAGCTAGATGAGGGCGGCGAGATGGTCGAGGCCGTGCTTGGCGCGGTGGACAGGTGACCAACTGACGGCGAAGTCGGTGAGTCCGTCCAGGGTCCGCCAGCAGTTGGAAACCTGCTGGCGGACTTTTGCGGCCTGTCAGGCTTCTTGCTCTGCCAGGGGAAGGGCATGCACGGGTCGGCGGCGAAGCTCACGTTCGCAGTCGACCCGAGTCAGAGCAAGGCATATCTCGCATACTTGTGGCTGGAGTGGCATGGTGTCACTCCGGCATCACCCAGTGAGGTGGACGAGCCCGCGAAGCGTAAAGGCTGGAAGCTGAGAACCGGTCGGTCCTACCTAGCGAACCAGTCCGGACGGAGCTGGAACGGGTAAAGCCTGACCGGCTACATCGCCCACGCTCCAGCGGATTAGCAGTGGGAAGAGGAGATGTGCAGCAGCATGTGTTGCCAGAACTGACCCCTCCAGCGTTCGTGCAGCGGATGCGCCGCCGGCGGGCGTTTTGATTGCCTCAGATGCCATCGGCTGGCTGATGTCCCCGTTGGTGAATCAGAGCCAGCCCTGCTGGCGGGCGGCGCGGACCGCTTCCATGCGGTTGCGGGTGCCCGTCTTGCCGATGGCGGAGGAGAGGTAGTTGCGGACCGTCGACTCCGAGAGGTGGAGCTTCGTCGCGATGTCCGCGATCGTCGCGCCGTCGACGGAGGCGCCGAGGGCGTCGCGTTCGCGGGCGGTCAGGGGGTTGGGGCCCGCGCTGAGGGCGGCCGCGGCGAGGGCCGGGTCGATGACCGTCTCGCCGCGCAGGGCCTTGCGGATCGCCTCGGCCAGGTCCTCGACCGGGCCGTCCTTCACCAGGAAGCCGACCGCACCCGCCTCCATCGCGCGGCGCAGATAGCCGGGCCGGCCGAACGTCGTGAGGATGAGGACCCGGCAGTCGGGCACCTCGTCCCGCAGGTCCGCCGCCGCGTCGAGGCCGGAGCGGCCCGGCAGCTCGATGTCCAGCAGGGCGACGTCCGGCCGCGCCGTCAGCGCCGCCTCCACGATCTGGTCGCCTCGTCCTACCTGGGCGACGACCTCGATGTCCGGCTCCATCCCGAGCAGCAGCGCGAGCGCGCCGCGCATCATGCCCTGGTCCTCGGCGAGGAGGACTCTCGTACACCGGGCGGGGCGCTGGTCCTGCGGCATCTCGTTCACGGGCACCAGGGTAGGGCGAGGGCGGCACGGCGCCCGGCAAGCCGCCCGCCGCTCGGTTGCCGGTCACCGGTCTACGGGTGGTCGCCGCCGTCCTCGGGTTCCGCCTCCGCCGGTTCCACCGGGAGTTCCGCCGTCACGCGGAAGCCGCCCTGGGGGAGGGGGCCCGAGGTGAAGGTGCCGCCGGCGGCGGCGAGGCGTTCGTGGAGGCCCTTCAGGCCGCTGCCGGATGTGCCCGCAGCGGTACCAGCGGATCCGGCACCGGTTCCGTTGTCGGTGACGGTCAGGCGGACCCGTTCCGGGCCGCCACCGATCTCGATCTCGCAGCGGGTCGCGCCGCTGTGGCGTACGGCGTTGGTGGCCGACTCGCGGACCACCCAGCCCAGCAGCGCCTCCGTCTGCGGCTCCAGCGGCGGGCCGGACTGGCGGACCACCGGCTCGATGCCGGCCGAGGACAACGCGTCGCGGGCGCGGTCGAGTTCGGTGGTCAGGCTGCCCTCGCGGTAGCCGGTGACCGCCTCCCGGATCTCCGTCAGCGCCTGCCGGCCGACCGACTCGATGTCCGTGATCTGCGCCAGCGCCGCGTCCAGGTCGCGGGGCGCGAGCCGCCGCGCCGCCTCCGACTTCACGACGATCACGGACAGGGTGTGGCCCAGCAGGTCGTGCAGGTCGCGGGAGAAGCGCAGGCGTTCCTTCTCGACGGCCGCGCGGGCGAGTTCCTCGCGGGTCTCGCGCAGTTCGTTCACCGTCTGGTCCAGGGCGAGGATCGTCGCCGTCACCATGATCGAGATGAAGGTCCCGTACACCACCCCGAACGAGTCCCAGCTCGCCTTGATGAACGTCACCGCTGCCACGGCCGCGGTCAGCGGGATGGTGATCAGCCGCAGCATCCGGCCGCGCCGCGTGACCGCTCCGACCGCGAGGCCGAGCAGCGGGAAGAGCAGCAGCCAGGACTCCCCGTACCCGATGGTCAGCCCGAAGGTGACGGCGCCGAGCGCGATGAGCAGTCCCCAGGTGAGCGGGGTCTCGCGGGTGCGCGGGTGGAAGGCGCGGATGACGACCGCGATGTAGAGGGTGTTGAAGGTCAGCAGCCCGAGGCCGCCGATCCAGGGGTTCGGGGCGTTGCCCGAGATGAGGTGGGACAGCGCGCCCAGGCCGAGCAGCAGCCAGGGGATCAGGCTGAGTCCGGTCGGACGGCCGCCGCGCCTGCTCTCGGCGCGGCGTCGTCGGAATTCACCTTTCGCCATCGGTATCCCTCGCCCCTCGTCCGCTGGTCCTCGTCAGACCGTCCGTGCGGAACGACGGTACGAGACCGCCGCGTACAGGCCGAACAGCGCGGCCCACGCCACCAGGATCGTGATCGTGGCGATGCCGGGCGCCGTGCCCTCGGTGACCGCGCGGCCCAGTTCGGCGAAGCGGTTGGTCGGCGTGTAGTCGGAGAGGGAGCGCAGCCAGCCGGGGAACAGGTCGATCGGGAACCACAGGCCGCCGACGACCGCGAGGCCCAGGTTGCAGGCCACGTTGACGGCGCCGGCCGCCTGGCTGGAGAGCCGGTAGCCGTTGCCGAGCCCGAGGAGGGTGAAGGGCAGCGAACCCGCCCACAGGGTGAGGGCCACGACGGCCCACTGCCAGCTGTCGAGCCGTACGCCGTTGACCGTGGCGCCCGCGAGCAGGACGGCGGTGATGGCCGGCAGGACGATGACGCTGCCGGTCAGGGCCCGGCCGACGACCACCTGGCGCGGGCTCATCGGGGTGACGCGCAGCTGGCGCAGCCAGCCGGTGGACTTGTCCTCGGCGACGCCGGTGCCCAGCGACAGGGCGGCGCCCAGCGCGCCGTACGCCGCCATGCCGATCATCGCGGCGGACTTGAAGGCGGGGTCGTTCTGGCCGCCGAGGTTGGTGAAGAGGAGGTACATCATGACGGGGACGCCGATCGAGGAGATCACGAAACCGACGTCGCGCAGGGTGCGGCGGACTTCGAGGCGGACATACGCGGTGATCATCGGGACATCTCCAGGGAGTGGGCGTCCTGGGCGGTGCGGGCCGCGGACGCGCGGGTGAGGGTGAGGAAGGCCTCGTTCAGGGAGACCGGGGCGACCTGGAGGCGGCGTACGGCGTCACGCTCGGCGAGGGCGCGGACGGTCGCGTCGGAGTCGTCGCTGCGGACGTGGGCGCGGTCGCCGCGGATCTCGACGGAGGTGACGCCGGGCAGCGCCGCCAGGCCCTCGGAGGAGCCGCCGGCCAGGTCGAAGGAGACCGTGGTGCCGCCGGCGGCGCGCTTCAGTTCGTCCGCGGTGCCGTCGGCGAGGATCCGGCCGGAGTCGACCACGACGATGCGGTCGGCGTGGGTGTCGGCCTCCTCCAGGTAGTGGGTGGAGAAGAGGACCGTGTTGCCGCGCCGGGCGTAGCCGCGCATCGAGTCCCAGAAGGCCTCGCGGGCCTCGACGTCGAGGGCGGCGGTCGGCTCGTCGAGGACGATCAGCTCCGGGTTGCCGGCCAGCGCGACGGCGAAGCGCACGCGCTGGGCCTGGCCGCCGGAGAGCCGGTCGGCGCGGCGGCCGGCCAGGTCGGTGAGACCGGCCAGGGCCAGGGCCTCGTCGACGGGCAGCGGCCTCGGGTAGGTGCGGGCGACAAAGTCGACCAGCTCGCGGATGGTGACCCGGGGGACCGGACGGCCGTCCTGGAGCATGGCGCCCACCCGGCCGGCGCCGACCGCGCGCTCGGGGGTGCCGTCGAAGAGGCGGACCCGGCCGCTGTCGGGTGTGTCGAGGCCGAGGAGCAGGTTGATGGTGGTGGACTTGCCGGCGCCGTTGCGGCCGAGCAGGGCGACGGTCTCGCCGCGGCGGATGCGGAGGTCGATGCCGTCCACGGCGCGGACGTGGCCGAAGGTCTTGGTGACGGCGGCGA
Source organism: Streptomyces laurentii (assembly GCA_002355495.1). Lineage (GTDB taxonomy): Bacteria > Actinomycetota > Actinomycetes > Streptomycetales > Streptomycetaceae > Streptomyces > Streptomyces laurentii. The sequence goes on along the minus strand of AP017424.1, from coordinate 2,011,791 downwards.
AGGCGACCGCGGTGCCGTCGACGGCGTCGGCGGCGCGGGTGGCGGCCTGGGCGGCGGGGGTGCTGGACGCTTGTTCGTTCGTCATGGGTATGACGCTACGGAGCGGGGGAGGACCCGGGCAGGCTCTGGTGTACGGACCTGGCCGTGACAAATGTCCTGGGTCTCGGCCGGCCCGGTCGAGGCCGCCGACGCGGGGCTCGGATCGGGCCGTCGCCCGTACGGATACGGATATCTGACGTACCGTCAGGAGGGTTCCCCTCGTCAACTCCCTCCGCTATACATGGGGATCGCCGCTCTAGAACGCGTTCTAGAACACGAACGAACCGACGAACGCGGTCCGGACCGGCTCCCGCACGGCCTCGGCGTGGTCGACGGTGCGGACGGCCGCGCCGAGGTCTCCAACCGCCACAAGGAGCAGCAAGCCGATGCCCATTGACGCCGCCAAGGCCGTCGCCGCCGAACCCCGCAGCGCGGAGATCGCCTGGGACCACAAGGACGTCCAGCTCTACCACCTCGGCCTCGGCGCGGGCGCGCCCGCGACCGACCCCGACGAGCTGCGCTACACCCTGGAGTCCCGGCTGCACGTCCTGCCCAGCTTCGCCACCGTCGCGGGCGCCGGCATGGGCGTCGTCGGCGGTCTGGGCGCCCCGGGCATCGACATCGACCTCGCCGCCGTGCTGCACGGCGGCCAGTCGATCACCCTGCACCGGCCGCTGCCCGTCGCCGGCCGGGCCGTCTCCACCTCCCGGGTCGCCGCCGTGTACGACAAGGGCAAGGCCGCCGTCCTGGTGCTGCGCTCCGAGGCCGCCGACGCCGACGGGCCGCTGTGGACCAGCGACGCCCAGATCTTCGTCCGCGGCGAGGGCGGCTGGGGCGGCGACCGCGGTCCCTCCGAGCGCCTCGCCGTGCCCGACCGGGCGCCCGACGCCACCGTCGAGCGGCCCGTCCGTGAGGACCAGGCCCTGCTCTACCGGCTGTCCGGCGACTGGAACCCGCTGCACGCCGACCCCGAGTTCGCCAAGCTCGCGGGCTTCGACCGGCCGATCCTGCACGGCCTGTGCTCGTACGGCATGACCCTCAAGGCGGTCGTCGACACCCTTCTCGGCGGCGATGTCACCCGCGTGCGCGGCTACCGCACCCGCTTCGCCGGAATCGTCTTCCCCGGCGAGACCCTCCGGATCCGGATGTGGCGTCTCACGGAGGGGGACGGCGGCGACAGCGGCCGCGTGCAGGTCACGGTCACCGCCGTGGAACGCGACGACGCCCCCGTACTCGCCGACACCGTCGTGACCGTCGCCGACCCCTCCTGAGGGCCGGCCGTCTCCGCACCCCGAACCGCCCCGCCCCGCCTCGGACCCGAGTCAGCTGATGGGAGCCGCACCATGCGCGCAGCCGTACTGCACGAGATCGGCCAGGACAAACTCGAAGTCCTCGACGACGTCGAGGCGGTGGGGTTCGGACCCGGCAAGGTGCGGATCCGGATCCGGGCCACCGGCCTGTGCCACTCCGATGTCTCCGCGATGAGCGGCGTCCTGCCGCAGCCGGCGCCGTTCGTGCCCGGCCACGAGGGCGCCGGGGAGATCCTCGACGTCGGCGACGGCGTCACGGGTCTCGCCGTGGGGCAGCGGGTGCTGCTGTGCTGGCTGCCCGCGTGCGGGAGCTGCCCCGCCTGCAGGCGCGGGCAGACCCAGCTCTGCCTGGCCGGGTTCATGAACGCCGGCACCCCCAACTTCCGTCGCGCGGGCGGCGGTTCCGATGGCGGTGCGGGTGAAGTCTTCGGCTTCGCCGGGACCGGGACGTTCGCCGAGGAGGTCGTCGTCGACGCGCGCTGCGCCGTGCCGATCCCCGACGACGTGCCGTACGACATCGCCGCGCTCATCGGCTGCGGCGTGACCACCGGACTCGGCGCGGCCATCAACACCGCGAAGGTGGCGGCCGGTTCGTCGGTCGCCGTCATCGGCTGCGGCGGCGTCGGCATCTCCGCCATCCAGGGCGCCCGGCTCCAGGGCGCCGCGCAGATCGTGGCCGTCGACCCGGTCGAGTCGCGCCGCGAGGCCGCCCTCGGATTCGGCGCCACCGAGGCCGTCGCCCCGGACGCGCTCGCCGACGCCAAGCAGCGCGTGACCGGCGGCGAGGGCTTCGACTACGTCTTCGAGGTCGTCGGCAAGTCCGCCACCGCGCGCACCGCCTACGACACCACCCGGCGCGGCGGCACCCTGTGCGTCGTCGGCGCGGGCGCCCTCGACGACTTCCTCCAGCTCAACATGTTCGAGCTGTTCTTCGACGAGAAGCGGATCCTGCCGTCGATGTACGGGGGCGGGGACGTGCTCCGCTCGTACGAACGGGCCATCGCGCTCTGGCGGGCCGGCCGGATCGACCTCGCGTCGCTGATCACCCACCGGGTGCCGCTGAGCGGCATCAACGAGGCGCTGGAGCAGATGCGGACGGGCGCGGCGCTGCGGACCTGCATCGAGCTCTGAGGCGACCGGCACCCGGAACAGCGCTCACGACGGCGTCCGGGGCGGGAGGACCCGCCCCGGAGGCCTCCGAGGAGTGCCCGAAGCAGCGCGTGAACCGGTGCCGGAAGTGCCCGAACCAGTATCCGAAGCGACGGCCCACGCGTTGTCGCTCACGGGATCCCCAGCGGATCCGAGGCTTCAGAGGCTTCACCGGAGAGGACGCGAACCATGTCACTGCCCCGTGTGTCCCCGTCACCGGCGGCTCAGCCGCTGGCGGGGCTGAGCGCGATCGTCACCGGCGCCGGCCGCGGCCTCGGCCGGGCCGAGGCGCTCGAACTGGCCCGGCTCGGCGCGGCCGTCGTCGTCAACGACTACGGCCAGCCCGGCCGCGACGGCTCCGGCGCGGCGTCAGCCGCCCCCGCCGAGGAGGTCGTCGCCGAGATCCGCGCGGCGGGCGGCCGGGCCGTCGCCCACCTCGGCGACGTCGCCGACTTCGAGACCGCGCGCGCCCTGGTCGGCCTGGCCGTGAGCGAGTTCGGCAAGCTGGACGTCCTGGTCAACAACGCGGGCATCCTGCGCGACCGGATGGTCTTCTCGATGGGCGAGGACGAGTGGGACTCGGTCGTCCGGGTCCACCTCAAGGGCCACTTCAACACCACCCGTTTCGCCGCCGCGCACTGGCGCGAGCGCGCCAAGGCGGGCGAGAGCGGGGTCTTCGGCCGGATCGTCAACACGTCCTCGGAGGCGTACCTGGCCGGCTCGGCCGGGCAGCCCAACTACGCGGCGGCCAAGGGCGGCATCGTCGGCCTCACCACCTCCTCGGCGCTCGCCCTCGCCAAGTACGGCGTCACCGTCAACGCCATCTGCCCGCGGGCCCGCACCCGGATGACCGAGGACGTCTTCGCCGGGTTCGCCGAGCCGGCGTCCGCGGACGAGCTGGACCCGCTGGCGCCGGAGCACGTGGCGCCGCTCGTCGGCTACCTCGCCGCGCCGGCCGCGGCCCGGGTCAACGGACAGCTGTTCGTCGTCCACGGCGGGATGGTCGCGATCGTCGACCGGCCCCGGGTGGCGGCCAAGTTCGACACGGCCAAGGACGTCTTCAGCTACGAGGAGCTGGACGGGCTGCTCACCCCGCACTACGCGGACCGGCCGGCGGGGGAGACCTTCGCGGCGGCGGAGGTGCTGGGCCTCAAGAAGGGCTGACCACGTCCGGAAGGGCCGACCGCGTCTGGAAGGGCCGACCGCGACCGTACGCGGGCGACCGTACGACGAGAGGGGCCCCGGGACCGGTCGTGTGACCGGTCCCGGGGCCCCTCTCCCCCTGGTCGCGGGGGGCCGCCGATGGTGTCTACTGCGTCTCGGGCTCGCGCCGGTGACGGCCGTTCGCCGAGGACGAGGAGTCCTCGGTCGGTGCGGCCGGGCCGCGGTGCTTGCCCGAGCCGTTCGGCTCCTGCGCGTCCGTGTTGCTCATGGTGGAACTCACCCCGTATGCGTCGCTCTTGCTGGTGCGGCCCGTGAGTCTAGCCAGCGGGTTCGCGGTCCGTCAGCGGCGCATCGCGGAGTGGAACCGGACGACATGCCTTCGTTTCGCCGCCCCCGGACCCCGGCTCCGGCGCCCGCCGCGCACCGCCTCCCGGGCCCGTTCCCGAGACCGTCTCCGCGCCCGACTCCCGTGCCCCGCCCGGCTCCGGGACCGGGACCGTCCGCCGCCCCGCGCCCGGGTACCGGTACGCGTCGGCCTCGGGCGACGGTGCCGGTACGGCGGGACCGGCGGGCTCCGCCAGAGCCGCGACACCACAGGGCGTGTCGTCCGTCACGTACGGCAGCCGCAGCACCCCGCCGGCCGTCCACAGGCCCGCCCCGGCCAGCCAGCCCGGCGGGACGGCCGCGTGCAGCATCCGCCGCTCGCGCGGCCGCCACAGGCCGACCCAGCTGCCCGCCGCCGCGTCGATCCGCAGCGCGACCCCGCAGTCCTCCGGCAGCAGTACCTGCCCCGGCTGCACCGCGAACGGCGTCACCGCCGCGTCGTCGAGCCGCAGGCACTCCGGGAAGCGCACCGGCAGCGCGCTGCCCAGCACGCCCCAGGCCAGCCGGTCGTGGCCCGGCGACGGCGCGTCGGAACGCAGCACGAGCAGGCCGCTGTCGGCGTCCGCGAGCAGCAGCCGGTCGTTGCTGTCCGGGGTGATCTCCAGGAGGGGCGTGACCTCGCCGCCACGCTCCAGGTCGACCGTGACCGTCTTCACCGGCCCGCCGTCCAGGCGCCGGTCGAGGGCCAGCATCCGGCCCGTACGGTCCAGCCACACCCCGCCCGTACAGCGGCCTCTGATCGCGGCGACCCGCTCGGGCCCGAACGCCCCGCCCGCCACCAGCCACAGCGTGGTGGTGTCCGTGTCCGCTTCGACGCACATCGCGTACGCGCAGATGCCGTCCGGCGATGGTGGCAGCAGGGTCAGCGCGCCCGGCGCGGGCGCCTCGACCGCGCCGAGCGAGAGCTCGCCGGTGGCCGGGCCGGTCGGGTAGAGCAGCGAGAACGTGTGCCGGAGCCCGTCGGTTCGCGGGGCCGTGCGGTCCGCGAGCACCCGCCCGTCCGCGAGCGGCAGCAGCGGCGTGCCGGGCTCCTCGGGCCGCCCGAGCGGGAGCGGGACCGCGTACGGCTCGGGGCCGTCCAGCGTCCACCGCTCCACGTACCGCGTGTCCCCCGCGCCGCCGAGCCGCGCCGCGTAGGCGCCGTTCGCGGTGATGGTGAATCCCCGCGCGGGTGTGTCGACGGCGCAGTCCGCCATCGTCATGTTCGCCGTCGCGCTCGTCGCCGTCGCCGGCGCCGTGGCCATAGCCGTCGTCATCGCTGTCATCGACGCGTCACCTCCGGCCCACGAAGCTAGTTTTCGCACTTCCTGCCGAACAACACGAGGCGGGCCACTTCACCCCAAAGGGTGGCGGTGGGGAGATTCGACTGAGAAGTGCGGGGGTGTTGTGCTGACGCGAGAAGGGGTGAGTAAGGTAAGGCGAACCTAAGTCGAGATGGCGGGGGTGGTCCATCAGTGTCTTTCCGTACCATCTCACCCCTTTCGTCCGTACGTGTCAGGAGACCCGTCATGTCCCTTCGTCGTCGTGGCACCGCTGCCGCCGCCCTCGGCCTCGCCGCCGCGCTCACCCTCGCGGCCTGCGGCGGAGGCGATGACACCGCGTCGGGCGGCGGCGCGGCGAAGGGCGCCGAGGGCGACAAGAAGAAGGACGTCGCCGTCGGCGGCAAGGACTTCGGCGACGCCGCCGCCAAGACGGCCGCCATGGGGACGAAGGCGGCGCCCGGCCAGTTCCCGCGCACCCTCACCCACGCCCTCGGCAGCACCGAGATCCCGGCCGCGCCCAAGCGTGTCGTGGTCCTCGACGTCGGCGAGCTCGACAACGTCGTCTCCCTCGGCATCAAGCCCGTCGGCTACGCCCCCTCCGAGGGCGACGACGGCATCCCCGGTTACCTGAAGAAGGACGCCGGCGACCCGAAGTCCGTCGGCACCATCAACAACCTCAACCTGGAGGCCATCGCCAACCTCCAGCCCGACCTCATCCTCGGCAGCCAGCTGCGCGCCGCCGACAAGTACGACGAGCTGTCGAAGATCGCGCCGACCGTGTTCTCCATCCGCCCCGGCTTCACCTGGAAGGAGAACTACCTGCTCAACGCCGCCGCCCTGGACAAGACCGCCCAGGCGAAGTCCCTGCTCACGGCCTACGAGACGAAGGCGAAGCAGCTCGGCACGGACATCGGCCCGAACAAGCCGACCATCTCGATGGTCCGCTACCTCCCGGGCAAGATCCGCCTCTACGCGAAGGACTCCTTCATCGGCACCATCCTTCAGGACGCCGGCCTGCCGCGGCCCGCGAACCAGCAGGTGAACGACCTCGCCGTCGAGGTCAGCCCGGAGAAGATCGACCAGGCCGACGGCGACTGGATCTTCACCGGCGTGTACGGCGACGCCAAGGCGACCAAGCGCGACACCGCCCAGGCCAACCCGCTCTGGAAGAACCTCAAGGCCGTCAAGGCCGGCCAGGCCAAGGACGTCCCGGACGAGACCTGGTACCTGGGCCTGGGCGTCACCGCCGCGAACAGCGTCCTCGACGACCTGCGGGCGGACCTGGTCAAGAAGTAGGGAGCGGGTACGGGCGGGGCGCGGTACGGGCCGGGGCGCGGGCGGACGGCGTAACGGCCCCCCGCCCGCCCCCGTTGTCCACAGCCGGACGGGGGTCCCCCGCCCCCGTTGTCCACAGGCCAGGACGGCGGGGCGCGGCGGGCAGGTAGCCTTTCCTCCGTGCCCCGTCTGTCTGAAGTCATCGCCGAGCTCGACGCCCTCTGGCCGCCCGAGCGGGCCGAGCAGTGGGACGCCGTCGGCACCGTCTGCGGCGATCCCGACGCCGAGGTCCGGCGTGTCCTCTTCGCTGTCGACCCCGTCCAGGAGATCGCCGACGAGGCGATCCGGCTCGGCGCGGACCTGCTGATCACCCACCACCCGCTCTATCTGCGCGGGACGACGACCGTCGCGGCCTCCCACTTCAAGGGCCGCGTCGTGCACACGCTGATCAAGCACGACATCGCCCTGCACGTGGCGCACACCAACGCGGACACCGCCGACCCCGGCGTCTCCGACGCCCTGGCCGGCGCGCTCGACCTGCGCGTCACCGGCCCGCTCGTCCCCGAGAACAACCTCGGCCGGATCTGCGAGCTGGACCGGCCGGAGACGCTCGCCGAGTTCGCCGCCCGCGCCGCGAAGCGGCTGCCCGCCACCGCGCAGGGCATCCGGGTGGCCGGCGACCCGGACATGACGCTGCGCCGCGTCGCCGTCAGCGGCGGCTCCGGCGACAGCCTCTTCGACGCCGTGCGGGCCGCAGGGGTGGACGCGTTCCTCACCGCCGACCTGCGCCACCACCCCGCCTCCGAGGCGACCCAGCACTCGCCCCTCGGGCTCGTCGACGCCGCCCACTGGGCCACCGAGTGGCCCTGGTGCGAGCAGGCCGCCGCCCAGCTCGACACGATCTCCGACCGTCACGGCTGGGACCTGCGTGTCCACGTCTCGAAGACGGTCACCGACCCCTGGTCCTCCCACCACACCTCTCCTGGAGCCCCCAACTGAACGCCGCGCCCGCCGACCAGATCCGACTCCTCGACGTCCAGGCCCTGGACGTGCGCCTCCAGCAGCTCGCGCACAAGCGCAAGTCGCTGCCCGAGCACGCCGAGATCGAGTCGCTGAACAAGGACCTCACCCAGCTGCGCGACCTGCTCGTCGCCGCGCAGACCGAGGACAGCGACTGCGCCCGCGAGCAGACCAAGGCGGAGCAGGACGTCGACCAGGTGCGCCAGCGCGCCGCCCGCGACCAGCAGCGCCTCGACTCCGGTGCCGTCTCCTCCCCGAAGGACCTGGAGAGCCTGCAGCGCGAGATCGCCTCGCTGGCCCGCCGCCAGGGCGACCTGGAGGAGATCGTCCTGGAGGTCATGGAGCGCCGCGAGTCCGCCCAGGAGCGGGTCACCGAGCTGACCGGCCGTGTCTCCGCCGTCCAGGCCAAGGTCGACGACGCCACCACGCGCCGCGACGCCGCCCAGGGCGAGCTGGACACCGAGACCGCCTCCGTCACCAAGGAGCGCGAGCTGGTGGCCGGCTCCGTCCCGGCCGACCTGATGAAGCTGTACGAGCGGCTGCGCGCCCAGCAGGGCGGCGTCGGCGCGGCCCGCCTGTACCAGCGCCGCTGCGAGGGCTGCCACATCGAGTTCAACATCGCCGAGCTCAACGAGGTCCGGGCCGCCAAGACCGACGCCGTCGTGCGCTGCGAGAACTGCGGCCGGATCCTGGTCCGTACGTCCGAGTCCGGCCTGTAGTCCGGCCGGAAGGAAAACGGGGACTGCCCGCGATGACCATGCCGCGTGAGCTGATCGTGGAGGCGGACGGCGGATCCCGGGGCAACCCGGGGCCCGCCGGTTACGGCGCCGTCGTGCTGGACCCGGCGACGGGCGCGACGCTCGCGGAGCGCGCCGAGTTCATCGGCGTCGCGACCAACAACGTGGCCGAGTACAAGGGACTCGTGGCCGGGCTCCGGGCGGCGCTCGACCTGTTCCCGGACGCCGCCGTGCACGTCCGCATGGACTCCAAGCTGGTCGTCGAGCAGATGTCCGGGCGCTGGAAGATCAAGCACCCCGACATGAAGCCGCTGGCCGCCGAGGCCGGACGGATCTTCCCGCCCGGCCGGGTGCGGTACGAGTGGATCCCGCGCGAGCGCAACAAGCACGCGGACCGGCTCGCCAACGAGGCGATGGACGCGGGGCGGCGCGGCGAGCAGTGGAGCCCCGCCGCGTCGTCGGCCGTCTTCGACCGGCCCGCCGCCGACCTCACCGCCGATCTGGCCGCCGCCCGCAAGGCGGCGGGCGACGCGACGGCGGGCGCCGCCCGGGCCCGCGCGGCCCTGTCCGGCGCGACGGCGGCCACGACCGCCGGCCGGCCGGCCGCGGCCCCCGCCGACGACGGTCTGTTCACCCCCGACGAGGCCCTCGCGGCCCAGGCCCGCGCCTCGCTCGCGGCCGCCGCCACGGTGGACCGCACGACGGCGACGGGCGACTTCGAGGCCGAGGCCGCCCACCCCGAGACCCCCGCGGCCGCACCCGCCGCCGAGGCGTCCGGCGCCCGGGGCTGGGCCGGGCCGGACATGGGCGCGCCCGCCACCTTCGTGCTGCTGCGGCACGGGGAGACGGCGCTCACGCCCGAGAAGCGGTTCTCCGGCAGCGGCGGCGCCGACCCCGAGCTGTCGCCGGCCGGCCTGCGCCAGGCGGAGGCCGCGGCCGCCGCGCTCGCCGCGCGCGGCACCGTCCAGGAGATCGTCAGCTCGCCGCTCACCCGCTGTCTCCAGACCGCCCAGGCCGTCGCCACCCGCCTCGGCCTGGAGGTACGGGTCGACAACGGGCTGCGCGAGACCGACTTCGGCGCCTGGGAGGGGCTGACCTTCGCCGAGGTCCGCGAGCGCTATCCGGACGACCTCGACGCCTGGCTCGCCTCCTCGAAGGCCGAGCCCACCGGCGGCGGCGAGAGCTTCGCGACCGTCGCCCGCCGTGTCGCGGCCGCCCGGGACCGGCTGACCGCCGTGTACGCGGGTCGCACGGTCCTGCTCGTCACCCACGTGACCCCCGTCAAGACCCTGATCCGGCTCGCCCTCGGCGCCCCGCCCGAGTCCCTGTTCCGCATGGAGCTGTCCGCGGCCTCGTTCTCGGCCGTCGCCTACTACGCCGACGGCAACGCCTCCGTCCGCCTCCTGAACGACACCTCGCACCTGCGCTGACGCGGACCCGGGCCGGGCCGGGCCGGGTGGGGGCCGGACCGGACCAGGCCCGGCCGGGAATCCGCTGGACCCCGGCCCCGGGCCCGTACCAGCATCGGGGCATGAGCCGGCACTTCACCGACGACCACGCGGCCTTCCGGGCCGCCGTGCACGCGTACCTCGCCGCCGAGCCCGTACGGAACACGGCGATGCTCACCCTGCTCGACACGCCCGATCGGATCGCGGGCGCCCGCGGCTGGTGGACCGACCCGGCCGACGGACGGGTGACGGGCGCCGTGCTGGTCTCCCCGGCCCGGGTGCCACTGCTCGCCGCGATGCCCGGCGTGGCCGCGCGGGCGCTGGGCGCCGTGCTGCCCGGGGCCGCCGAGGTGACGGCCGTACGCGGCGAGTCCGGCACCGTCGAGGCGTTCGCGGGGGCGCTCGCCGAGGCCACCGGACGGTCGTGGACGCCCGAGCGCGGGATGCGGCTCTTCCGGCTCGGCACCCTCGTCCCGCCGCACCCCGCTCCGCCCGGCGCCGCCCGCCTCGCGGGCCCGGCCGACCTGCCGCTGGCGCTCGCCTGGACGCGGGAGTTCGCCCGCGCCGTCGGCGAGGACCCGGACACCGACTACACGGCCGCGATCGGGAGCCGGGTGACGGGCGGCCGGCTCCGACTGTGGGAGGCGGCCGGCGAACCCGTCGCGATGGCGAGCGTCTCACCGGTCCTGTCCGGCCAGGCCCGGGTCTCCCTCGTCTACACCCCGCCCGCCCACCGGGGCCACGGCTACGCCGGCGCCGTCACCAGCGCGGCGAGCCGGGCCGCCCTCGACGCGGGCGCCGCGCACGTGCTGCTCTTCACCGACCTCGCCAACCCGACGAGCAACGCCCTCTACCAGCGGCTCGGCTACCGCCCGGTCACCGACCACTCCGCCGTCGTGTTCAGCTGACGGACGCGCTGCCGTGTCAGGGACGGGCCAGGGCCGCCGCCTCGCGCGCCAGCGCCTCGACTCGCGCCCAGTCGCGGGCGGCGAGCGCGTCGGCCGGCAGCATCCACGTACCGCCGACGCAGGCGACGTTCGGCAGCGCCAGATACGCGGGCGCCGAGGCGAGCGAGACCCCGCCGGTCGGACAGAACCGGGCCTGCGGGAGCGGGCCCGCGAGCGACTTCAGATACGGGGCGCCGCCCGCCGCCTCGGCCGGGAAGAACTTCAGGTCGGTCACCCCGCGTTCGAGCAGCGCCAGCACCTCCGACGCCGTCGACACGCCCGGCAGGAACGGCACGCCCGAGGCGCGCATCGCGTCGATCAGCCCCTCCGTCCAGCCGGGGCTGACGAGGAACCGCGCGCCCGCGCCCGCCGCGTTCGCGACGGCCGCCGCCGAGACGACCGTGCCCGCGCCGACGACGGCCTCCGGGACGGCGTCCGTGATCGCCCGGATCGCGTCGAGCGCGGCCGGGGTCCGCAGGGTCACCTCGATCAGCGGCAGCCCGCCCGCGACCAGGGCACGGGCCAGCGGTACGGCGTCGTCGGCGTCGTCGATCACCACGACGGGGACGACAGGGGCGGCGGGGGCAGGGTCGAGCACGCTCGTCATGCGCCCATCCTGGCGAGGACGAGTGGGCTGTGCAACGAATGTTGCACATCCTGCAACACCCCCTGGGGGAGGGGAACGGTCAGTGGATCTCGTCCACCAGGACGTCCAGGGCCCCGGCCTTGCCGCCGTCCTCCACCACGTACCCGAGGTCCCGCAGCGCCTCCGTCAGCTCCGCCGGACCCGCCGGCTCCGCGCCCGCCTCCAGCAGGGCCCGTACGATCCGGCCCTTCGTCGCCTTGTTGAAGTGGCTGACCACCTTGCGCGTCGGCGCGTGCAGCACCCGCGCCGTCGCCGTCCGCGCCGCGACCTCGCCCTTCGGCTTCCACGCCGTCGCGTACGCCGACGACCGCAGGTCCAGGACCAGCCCCTCGCCCGCCGCCTCCGGCAGCACGCCGGCCATCGCGCCGCGCCAGTGCGCGCCCAGCGCCCCGAGCCCCGGCAGCTTCACGCCCATGGAGCAGCGGTACGACGGGATCGCGTCGGTGACCCGGACCGCGCCCCACAGTCCGGAGAAGACGAGCAGCGAACGGCCCGCGCGCTCCCGCGCCGCCGCGTCGAGCGTGGCCAGGCCGAGGGCGTCGTACAGCACCCCGGTGTAGATCTCCCCGGCGGGCCGCGCCCCGGCCGTGCGCAGCTCGGTGTTCTTCGCGACCTCGCCGCGCAGCCCCTCGCTCAGACCCAGCACCGTGCGCGCCTTCTCCTCGTTGGCGAGGCAGAGCTCCACCAGCTCGTCCAGGACGGCGGCCCGCGCCTCGGTGAGCCCCGGCAGCGCCAGCGACTCCAGCTTCAGCGGTGCCCCGTGCCCCGAGGCGGCCTTGCCTTCGGAGGGCGGCAGCAGGACGAGCACGGTGGTTCTCCTTCGTACGTACGGGTGGGGCGGCCGGCCCCGAGGGCCCAGCCTACGAGGTACGGCGCCGACCCCCATCCGAAAGGTTTCGCCCGAAGCCGGTGCCGGAGGGAGAAGTTCGATGCCCCGGGCCGCGCCGACGGATCACCCAAGCGGCGCATGAGCTGGATCGACTCCGGCAGCACGCCTCTTTCAGGTGGTCGAAAGTTTCGGGCCGCTTGCCGAAAGTATTGACATCGGGTGGGGAGGGTCGCATATTCCTCGTCTGGCGGATCCCACCACCGCATCCGGATGTCCTTCACCCCGTGTACGAGGAGGAAGCACCGCCATGCAACGCACCAGATCCGACGGACCCGGCACGCTCGCCCGGGGCGTCTGCACCCTCGTCCTCGCGCTCCTGACGGCGCTCCTGGTGCCCGCGACCGCCCACGCGGACACCGTCGTCAACACCAACCAGACCGGCACCAACAACGGCTACTACTACTCGTTCTGGACCGACACCCAGGGCTCCGTGTCCATGAGCATGGGCAACGGCGGCCAGTACAGCACCCAGTGGAGCAACACCGGCAACTTCGTGGCCGGCAAGGGCTGGCCCACCGGCGGCCGCAAGGCGGTGACCTACTCGGGCACCTTCAACACCTCCGGCAACGCCTACCTGGCGCTCTACGGCTGGTCGACCAACCCGCTCGTCGAGTACTACATCGTCGACAACTGGGGCTCCTACCGGCCCACCGGCACGTTCAAGGGCACGGTCACCTCGGACGGCGGGACGTACGACATCTACAAGACGACCCGCTACAACGCCCCGTCGATCGAGGGCGTCAAGACCTTCGACCAGTACTGGAGCGTGCGCCAGTCGAAGCGGACCGGCGGCACCATCACCACCGGCAACCACTTCGACGCCTGGTCCAACGCGGGGATGAAGCTCGGCACCATGAACTACATGATCATGGCGACCGAGGGCTACCAGAGCAGCGGCAGCTCCAACATCACCGTCGGCGGCACCGACGGCGGCGGTGGTGGTGGCGGCGGCGGTACGAGCTGTTCGGCGACGCTCTCGGCCGGGGACTCGTGGAGCGACCGCTACAACCTGAACGTCGCGGTGAGCGGTTCGAGCACCTGGACCGTCACGGCCAACGTGCCGTCCCCGGCGAAGGTCCTCGCCACCTGGAACGTCACCGCCTCCTACCCGAGCAGCCAGACCCTGGTGGCGAAACCCAACGGCAACGGCAACAACTGGGGCATGACGATCCAGCACAACGGCAACCAGACCTGGCCCACGGTCTCGTGCAGCGCGTCCTGATCACGTAGCGCGCTCCGTACCCATGGACGCCGGCTCCACCCCCGTACGGCGGTACGGGTGGCGGAGCCGGTTCGCGCATTCCTGGTGCCGTCAGTCGACCTCGACGGACGCGTGCAGCCGCCGCCGGTGGTCCAGCTCCCGCACCGGACCGGTCAGGGTCACCCGGGTGGTGAGCAGCGGCCGGGTGCTGGACGCGCCGAACCGCAGCTCCAGCTCGCCCGGCTCCACGATCCGCGTCCCCTCCCGGCCGGTGAACGAGGCGAGATCCGCCGGGACGGTCACCCGGATCCGCCGGCTCTCCCCGGGCTCCAGACCGTCGACCCGCGCGTAGGCGATCAGCCGCTGGACGGGCTGGACCACGGAGGCCACGGGATCGTGCAGATACAGCTGGACGACCTCGGTGCCGGCCCGCTCGCCGGTGTTGGCGACGGTGAGGGCGAGCGCGAACGCGCCGTCCGTGGCCGCCTCGGTGTCCTCGACCGTGAGGTCGCTCCAGGCGAACGTGGTGTACGTCAGGCCGTGCCCGAAACCGAACGCCGGGGTCGGGTCGATGTTGGAGACCTCGCCCGCGTGGCCGAGCCGGGCGGCGAGATACGTGGACGGCTGGGCGCCCGCCCGGCGCGGCACGCTCACCGGCAGCCGGCCGCTCGGGGCGGTCCGCCCGCTGAGGACGGCGGCCAGCGCGGCGGTCCCCGCCTCGCCCGGGAAGAAGGACTGCACGACGGCCGCGGACTCGTCGGCGGCGCGCCCGAGCGCGTACGGCCGGCCGGCCAGCAGGACCGTCACCACCGGCGTACCGGCATCGAGCAGCGCGTCCAGCAACATCCCCTGAGCCCCAGGGAGTTCAAGGGACTCCGCGTCGCAGCCCTCGCCGCTGGTGCCGCGTCCGAAGAGCCCGGCCCGGTCGCCGAGGGCCGCCACGACGACGTCCGCCCCACGGGCGAGCGCCACGGCCTCGGCGAAGCCCTCGGTGGCGTGGTCGTCGACCCCGGTGCCGGGCGCGACGACGATCTCGACGTCCGGGAACTCGGCCCTCAACGCCTCGGCCAGCGTGGGCAGTTCGATGCCGAGCGGCATGTCGGGGTGCTGTCCGCCGACGTGGACGGGGAAGGAGTAGCAGCCGAGGACGGCGGTGGGCGCCTCGGCGGTGGGCCCGATCAGCGCGATCCGGCGCACCGTGTGGGACCCGGGAGCGAGAGGCAGGATGCCGTCGTTCCGCAGGAGCACGATCGCCCGTTCGGCGATCCGCCCGGCCAACTCCCGGTTGGCGGCCGGGTCCAGGTCCACCGTCCCTCGCACGGCATCGGGTCCGGCCGTCGTGTCGGCGTCGCGCAGCACCGCCGGAACGGGGCTCCAGTCGGCGTCGAGCAGCCCCAGTTCGGCCTTCTGCGCGAGGACCCGGCGGACCGCGCGGTCCACCAGCTTCTCGGGCACGCGCCCGTCCCGGACCGCGTCGAGGAGCGGGGCGCCGAAGGTCTTGACGGTGGGCAGTTCCACGTCGACCCCGGCGGCGAGCGCGAGCCCGGCCGCCTCGCCGTCCGAACCAGCCACCCCGTGCAGGGTGTTGAGGAACGCGATGCCGAAGTAGTCGGCCACCACCGTGCCGCCGAAGCCCCAGGTGTCCCGGAGCAGCCCGGTGAGCAGCCGCTCGTCGGCGGCCGACGGGATGCCGTCGGTGTCGGTGTAGGCGTGCATGACCGCCCGTACCCCGCTCTCCCGGACCGCCATCTCGAACGGCGGCAGGATCACGTCCGCCCGCTCCCGGGCGCCCATGCCGACCGGGGCGAGGTTGCGGCCCGCCCGGGAGGCGGAGTACCCGGCGAAGTGCTTGAGGGTGGCGACGATCCCGGCGGACTCCAGCCCCCGTACGTACGCGGTGGCGATCGTCCCGACGAGGTACGGGTCCTCGCCGATGGTCTCCTCGACCCGCCCCCAGCGCGCGTCGCGGACGACGTCGAGGACGGGCGCGAGCCCCTGGTGCACGCCGACCGCCCGCAGGTCGCGGCCGATGGCCGCGGCCATCTCGCCGATCAGCGCGGGATCGAAGGTGGCGCCCCAGGACAGCGGGACGGGATACGCGGTGGCGCCCCAGGCGGCGAAGCCCGCGAGGCACTCCTCGTGGGCGATGGCCGGGATGCCGAACCGGTTCGCGGCGGCGATCCGCGCCTGCGTCCGCATCAGGGACAGGGCGCCGAGCGCGGGGTCGACGGGCACGGTGCCGAAGGGCCGGGTGAGCTGGCCGAGACCGGCCGGCAGCAGCGCGGCGAGGTCGACGGCCGCCTCCATGTCGTGCTGGTGCGGGGCGACTTCGGTGCCCTCGGCGGAGGCGCCGACCCACACGCCGTACAGCTGGGCGGTCTTCTCCTCCAGCGTCATCGCGCGCAGCAGTGCCTCGGCGCGGTCCGCCGCGCTCAGCGTGCGATCCCGCCAGGCGGGCAGCGGGTGGGAAGAGGACGGGGACAGGGGTTGGGAAGGGACGGGGGCAGGGGCAGGGGTTGGGGGTGGCCGGTGGCGGCCAGGTCGTCGGTCATTTCCCTCCGACTCCCATCAGACCCTGGACCAGGGCCCGTCGGGCGAACAGGTAGACGAGCAGGACGGGGAGCATGGACAGGACGACGGCGGCGAGGAGGGCGGGGATGTCGACGCCGTGCTCCGTCTGGAAGTCGTACAGGCCCATGGTGACGACCTTGTTCTCCGCGGACTGGGTGAGGACGAGCGGGAACAGGAAGCCGTTCCACGCCTGGAGCGAGGAGAACACCACGATGGTGGACAGGCCGCTCTTGGACAGCGGCAGGACCAGCTGGTGGAAGATCCGCCAGGGGGAGGCTCCGTCGAGGGTCATCGCCTCGTAGAGCTCGGGGGAGACGTCCCGCATGACGCCGGTCAGGATGAGGGCGCTGACCGGCATGGAGAACGCGGCCGTCGGCAGCACGATGCCGATGAGGCTGTCGTACAGGCCGGCCTGGTCGATCAGGTAGAAGACGGGCACGATCACGGCCTGGGAGGGGACCGCGAGGCCGAGCAGGAACATCCGGAAGACCCGGCCGGTGGCCTTGCCGTCGTTGCGGACGATGGCGTAGGCGAGCGGCGGCACCAGCACGACGACGATGCCGACGACGCACACCGTGACGATCACGGTGTTGAGGAAGTACTGGCCGAAGCCCTCGCTCAGGTCGTTGACGTAATTGTCGAGGGTGAAGCGCTCGGGGAACGAGAGCGGACCGTTCCCGGCGTAGTCGGCGCGGGTCTGGAAGGTGGCGACCAGCATCACGTACAGCGGCAGGCCGACCACGAACAGCCAGACCAACGAGCCGAAGCCGGCGAGGTAGTTGGGGCGGGCCCGCATCACACGCCCTCCATGGTGCTGCGCATCTTGTCGTAACCGGTCAGGCGGACCATGACGAGCGAGACGAGAGTGGCGACGAGGACGAGGAGCAGGGCGATGGCGGACGCGGCTCCGAAGTCGAAGCTCTTGAAGCCCTTTTGGTACATGTAGTAGGCGCTGTTCGTGGTGTCGGTGCCGGGGCCGCCCTGGGTGAGGATCAGCACGGTGTCGAAGGTGGTCAGCCCGCCGACCACCATGAGGATCATCGACGTGACGATGCTGTTGCGCAGCTGCGGCAGGGTGATGTGGAAGAACTGGCGGACCGTGCCCGCGCCGTCGATCTGCGCGGCCTGGTAGAGGACCCGCGGGACGGCGCGGGCGGCCCCCTGGTAGATCAGCGTGTGCAGCGGGGTGAACTGCCAGGTGCTCACGAAGACGAGGACGCCGATGGCGCCCGCCCGCACACCCAGCAGATTGCCGTCGCCGAACAGCCACGTCGCCTGCGACGGCACGCCGAAGTTGGGGTCGAGCACGGCGCGCCACAGGACCGAGACCGCGGTGATCGACAGCAGGAGCGGGACGAAGTAGATCGCGGACAGGACGGCCCGGTTGCGCTGGTGCCCCGCGGCCCAGACCCCGAGCAGGATGCTGATCGGGGTCTGGACGACGACGCCGAGGACGGTGAGCAGCAGACTCAGCCAGAGGCTGTTCACCATCACGGGGTCGTCGAGGAGCTTGTCCCAGTTCTCCAGGCCGGCGAACCGCGGGGAGCCGATGCCGTTCCAGCGGGTGAAGGACAGGACGACGACCAGGAGCAGCGGGACGAGGGCGAACAGGCCGAAGAAGACGGCCGCGGGGACCGCCCAGGCGAAGCCCGGACGGCCGACCGTGGAGGAGGAGGTCATGTCAGGCGCCTCGAAGGTCAGGCCGCGGGCAGGCTCTGCATGGCGGCGATGAAGGCGTCCGCGTCCGACTGGCCGTTGAAGAACTGCTGGACGGCCGTGTAGATCGTGGTGGCCGCGGCGGGCGGGTACGCCTGGTCCCAGGAGAGCTGGAAGGCGGGGGCCTTCGCCACCAGGTCGTACTGGTACTTCGAGTACTCGGGGTTGTCCGCGTCGGCGAGGAACAGCGCGGTGTTGGTGGTGGTCGGCAGGTTGCCGATGCCGAGCTGGGACTTGACGAAGCCGTCCGAGTACATGAGCTTCAGGAACGCGGCGACGGCGTCCGGGTGCTTGGTGCTCTTCAGAACCGAGTAGTAGTTGTTCGTGTTGCCGGCGAGGTTGGCCGGGTCGCCCTTGCCGCCGGTGACGGTCGGGAAGGTGCCGTAGCCGAGGTCGCTCTTCACGAAGTCCGGGTGGGCGTCCTTGAGCGTGGAGTACTCCCAGGAGCCCATGAGCTCGAAGGCGGCCTTGCCGGTGGCGAGGAGGGCGGGGGAGCCGCCGTCGGTGAACTTCACCGAGTCGTAGTTCGTGCCGAAGGCGCCGGCGTCGACCAGCTCCCTGAGCATGCCGAGGGCCTTCTTGCTGTCGGGGCTCGCCCAGGCGTTCTTGTCGCCGCCCGCGGCCTTCGCGAAGAGTTCGGGCCCGGCCACCCGGTCGTAGAGGTACTGGAACCACATCTGGGTGGGCCACTTGTCGCCACCGCCGAGGGCGATGGGGGTGACGCCCTTGGACTTGAGCGTCTTGACGGTGGTCAGCAGCTCGTCCCAGGTGCGCGGCACGGAGACGCCGGCGTCCTTGAGGACCTTCTTGTTGTGGAACATCAGGACGGGCTGGGTGCCGCGCATGGGGATGCCGTACGGCTTGCCGTCGACGACCGCGGTGTTGAAGACGGACGGGAGGAAGTCCGACTTCAGGCGGGGGTCCTTCTCGATGAGGCCGTCGAGCGGCATCAGCAGCCCCGCGTCGACGTAGGGCTTGATGCTGCCGCCGCCCCAGTTGAAGAACAGGTCGGGCGCCTGCTTGCCGCTGATGACGGTCTGCAGCTTGGTCTGGTAGTCGGCACCGGGGATGGTGTCGAGGACCGCCTTGACGTCGGACGTCTTGTTGAACGTGTCGACCAGCTGCTTCTCGACCTTGTTGGTGGCATCGCCGTAGACCAGGATGTGGATTTTGTCCTGCTCCTTCCCGGCCGACGCTCCGGAACCGCCGCAGGCCGCCAGGGACAGGGTCATGGCCAGGGCCGCCCCGCCGACGACCGTGGTTCTCAGGAGCCGTGTGTGACGCTGCATCGCCCGCCTCACTTCTCGAAAGTGTTTCGCCTCAGGTAGCGAAATTTCATGTGGCCGGACGCTATGGTCGGGCCGGTGAGCGGGTCAACCCTTCGGTGACGCGTTATCAAAGCGTGACTATGTAGGGGAGTTGGGTGGTGCTTTATGCTGCTCGGCATGCGAGATGGCGAGGCGAACCGGCGAATCACGCTGGCGGAAGTGGCGCAGCAGGCCGGGGTGTCGCTTTCGACAGTTTCGAAAGTCCTGAACGGCCGGCAGGACGTGTCACCGGCCACGCGCGGCAAGGTCGAGCGGCTCCTGGAGACGCACTCGTACCGGCGCACCACCCGGGCCGCCCGCGAGGCGCCGCTGATCGAACTCGTCTTCCACGAGCTGGACAGCGTCTGGTCGATGGAGCTCATCCGGGGCGTCGAGAACCTCGCCAAGGCCCATCAGGCGAGCGTGGTGCTGACCGAGAGCGGGACCCGGCACGCCCCGGCGGCGGACTGGATCGAAGGCGTGCTGCAGCGCCGGCCGATCGGAGTGATCCTGGTCTTCTCCTCGCTCCCGGACGCCGTGAAACGGCAGCTCGGCGCGCGGTCCATCCCCTTCGTGATCATCGACCCGGCGGGGGACCCGGAACCGGACGTGCCGTCCGTCGGGTCCGCGAACTGGTCCGGCGGTGTCGCCGCCACCCGTCACCTCATCGACCTCGGCCACCGGCGCATCGGGATCGTCACCGGCCCCGAGGACGTGCTCTGCTCCCTCGCCCGGCTCGACGGCTACCGCTCCGCCATGAACATGGCCGGGCTCGACCACGACGCCTCCCTCGTACGGTTCGGCGACTTCCACGTCGAAGGCGGCTACGAGCGGGCCGTGGAACTCCTCCGGCTGCCCGACCGGCCCACCGCGATCTTCGCCGGCAGCGACCTCCAGGCGCTCGGTGTCATGGAGGCGGCCCGGGTCTGCGGGCTGCGGGTGCCCGAGGACCTGTCCGTCGTCGGCTACGACGACGTGATGATCGCCCGCTGGTCGAGCCCGGGGCTCACCACCGTCCACCAGCCGCTGCGCGAGATGGGCGAGGAGGCGGTGCAGATGCTGCTCCGGCTCCGGGCCGGCGAGCCCTCGGTGACCCGCATGGAACTGGCGACCAGCCTCGTCGTCCGCAAGAGCACCGCCCCGCCGCCGGACCGCACCGTCCCGCTCGCGCCGCCGCCGGCCCACAGCACGCTGTGAGCGGCGGGGACGGGGGCATGGCCGGGGGTACGGGGTCGGGTACGGGTCCGCGCCCGGACGCGGTGAGCCGTACGGCAGCCGTCCCGGCCCCGGTCGCGGCCCGGCCCCGTCCTCCACCCCCTCCCGCCGACATGCCGCGCCTCCGCCCCCGCCCTACTCTCGGTTCATGCCCCGCCGCCACATCCATGTGACCGGAGCGGCCGACGCCCCGCTCCGGGCGGCGCTGCGCGCGCTCCGCGGCGAACTGGGCGTCCCCGACGCCTTCCCCGCCGACGTCCAGGCGGAGGCGGAAGCGGCGGCCAAGGCACCCCGGCTGCCCGGCGAGGACGCCACCGACCTGCCGCTCCTCACCATCGACCCGCCCGGCTCCACCGACCTCGACCAGGCCATGCACCTGGCCCGCCGGTCCGGCGGCGGCTACCGCGTCCACTACGCCATCGCCGACATCGCCGCCTTCGTCACCCCCGGCGGCGCCCTCGACGCCGAGGCCCAGCGGCGCGTCCTCACCCTCTACTTCCCCGACGGCAAGGTGCCCCTCCACCCCACTGTCCTCTCCGAGGGCGCCGCCAGCCTCCTCCCCGGCGACCCCCGCCCCGCCCTGCTCTGGCGCATCGACCTCGACGCCGACGGCCGCCGGGTCGCCACCGACGTCCGCCGCGCCCTCGTCCGCAGCGCCGCCCGGCTCGACTACGCCGAGGCGCAGCGCCGTATCGACACCGGTACCGCGCCCGAGTCCCTGGCCCTGCTCCGCGAGATCGGCTCGCTGCGCGCGCTCCTGGAGACCGAACGCGGCGGGATCTCCCTCGACGTCCCTGAACAGGAGATCGTCGAGCACGGCCACACGTACACCCTCGCCTACCGCGCCCCGCTGCCCGCCGACGGCTGGAACGCCCAGATCTCCCTCCTCACCGGCATGGCCGCCGCCGACCTCATGACCGCCGCCGGCACCGGCATCCTGCGCACCCTGCCCACCGCCCCGATCGGCGCCGTCGCCCGGCTGCGCCGCTCCGCGCACGCGCTCGGCGTCGACTGGCCGCACCACGTCCCGTACGCGGACGTCGTCCGCGCCCTCGACCCCGCCGACCCGCGCCACGCCGCCTTCCTCCAGGAGTGCACCACCCTGCTGCGCGGCGCCGGCTACACCGTCTTCACCGACGGCGCCGTGCCCACGCCCGCCGTGCACGCGGCCGTCGCCGACGAGTACACGCACTGCACCGCGCCACTGCGCCGGCTCGTCGACCGGTACGCGGGCGAGCTGTGCGTGGCAGCCGTCGCCGGGCAGGAACCGCCCGAGTGGGTCCGCGCCGCGCTGCCCGGCCTGCCCGCCCGCATGGCGTCCGGCGCACGCCGCGCCGGCGCCGTCGAACGCGAGAGCGTCGACATCGTCGAGGCCGCGCTGCTCAGCGGACGGATCGGGGAACTCTTCGACGCGTACGTGATCGACGTCAAGGAGAACCGGCCCGCCGTCGGCACCGTCCACCTCGACATGCCCGCCGTCGTCGCCCGCATCGAGGGCGGCGACCGGCCGCTGCCGCTGGGGGAGTGGCTGCGGGTCAGGCTGACGCAGGCGGACCCGGGACGGGCGAAGGTGCTGTTCGCGCCCGCGTGACCGTCTCCGCGAGCGCCTGGCCGAGTGCCTGTCCGAGAGCGCGGTGGAGCGCGGCGGAGTCGTCGGCGTGCAGGCGCACGAGCCGTACGGGACGGGGCGCGCCGAACAGCCGGGGCACGTCGACCGGCCCGGTCAGCTCCAGCGTGAGCGAGGTCCGCGAGCCGACGGGCAGGTTCAGCTCGCCGTCGGCCTTCTCGTGCGAGAACAGCGACTCACGCCGTACGGAAGCGATCCGCTCCAGCGGAATCCGTACGTCCACGTGGCCCGCCTGCCGCACCCGCAGCGCCCCGCCGTCCAGTACGTGCGGACGGGTCACGGAGGCCGCGTGCAGACCGAGCACGAACACCACCGTGTACACGTCGAGGACGAGGAAGACGGCGTGCACGACGGGCAGGCCCACCAGCAGATACGCCATGCCGGCGGTCTCGACCACGCAGACGAAGGCGAGGCCGTACATCATCGCCGCCTGATCCCGCGCGTACGGGAACGCCCGCGCGCCCTCGCCCCCGACCCCGTGCGGCCGCCGCGCGACCCACCGGCCGAGGCTCGCGAGCAGCCGCAGCTCGTGCCCGGCCAGCCGCAGCACCGGCTCGGGCACGGTCGCGCGCACGGCGTCCCGCGCGGACCCGTCGCGCCGCCACCGCCGCAGGAACCCGACCAGATGCTCGCCCAGGACCAGGCCCACGGCCGCCTCGGCGGCGACGAGAACGGGCACCGGGACCCGTACCCCGGCCACCAGACAGACCACCAGGGCCAGCTCGCCGGGCAGGACGGCGCAGGCGACGTACGCCCCGTACCGCTTCACGCCGCACGCTCCGCGGCGAGCCGCAGCGCCTGCCGTACGGCGGCGGTCTGGGCGGGCGCGAGATCCGCGAACAGCACGTCCGCGAACCCGTCGCCCGGCACCTCCACCGCCATCCCCGCCGGAATGATCCCGGCGAGGGCCTCGGCCGTCTCGGCGACCCGGGGGTCGTCGGGCGCGGCGTCGGCGAGCGCGTCGAGCCGGGCGTACAGCGCGGCGGCGGCGTCGCCGGCGGTGGCCCGCAGCAGCTCCACCATCCGGGCCCGCTCCGCCTCCGGCACCATGGTGTCGAGCAGGGTCAGCATCTCCCGGTCCCAGGCCGCCGTCGGCGACCCGGCCGCCACTCCGGGATGTCCCAGCTCGCCCAGCTCCGTCAGCCACTCGGCCAGCTCCGGCGACACCGGCCCGTCCGCCGGCAGCCGCCCCGCCCGCGCCTGTGCGAGCAGCTCCGCGAGCCGCGCCCGCCGCTCCCGGACCACCCGCTCCTGCCGCGCCAGGTCCGCGTCCAGTTCCTCCAGCACGTCCACCAGCTCCCGCCCCTCGTCGCCCGCCAGTACGTCCCCGACCTCGTCGAGCCCGAGCCCCAGCTCCGCCAGCCGCCGTATCCGCGCGAGCAGCACGGCGTCCCGTATCCCGTACTCCCGGTACCCGTTCGCCCGCCGTCCCGGCTCGGGCAGCAGCCCCAGCCGGTGGTAATGCCGCACGGCCCGCGGGGTCACCCCGACGAGCGCGGCGATCTCGCCGATCCGCATGCCCTCAGTAGAAACGCTGACGCTGCGACAAGGTCAAGCACCTTCCGCGCCCGCCCTGTGCCACGATCGAGGGAAAGAGGGGCGAGTCCAGGGACGGCGGTAGAACGATGTCCGACGATCACGGCATGACTGCCATGCCGCACGAACCACTCACGCAGGAAGACGTCCTGCTGGAGGGCTTTCTGGCGCTGCAGACGCCAGAGGGCTTCCGGGCGGAGCTGCTCGAAGGGGAGATCGTCGTGACGCCGCCGCCGGATGGGGACCATGAGCTGTACATCAGCCGTGTCGTGAATCAGGTGATCCGACACACGCAGATTGTCATGGACGTCTCGGGCAACAAGGGTTTGACGCTGAATGGAGTGGCCGGCGCGCCAAGAGACCGGGTTATTCCCGACGTCACTTTCGCCCCTCTGGAGCGTGACCTCTTCCGTGGCGCCGACTCGTGGATGCCGTGCGACGGAGTCGCCATGGTCCTTGAGGTCACCTCCACCCGAGCGCGCGGAGACCGCGACGTCAAGCGTCGCTGCTACGCCCGTGGAGGCATCCCTCTCTACCTCCTGGTTGACCGGGGCGACTCCACGGTCACGCTGTTCGCCGAGCCGGAGAGCCGCGACTACCAGGCGCATCGGAAGGTCTCCTTCGGCAAGCCCCTCTCCCTCCCCGCTCCCTTCGGCCTCGACCTCGAGACCACCGACTTCCTGTGAAGCGCGCCCGCGGCGCCAGGTAGCATGGTCGACACGGCAGACGAGCCGGGCGGGCGGCCGCGTGGGGATCCTCGGATCCTCCCGAGGAACGTCCGGGCTCCACAGGGCAGGGTGGTGGCTAACGGCCACCCGGGGTGACCCGCGGGACAGTGCCACAGAAAGCAGACCGCCGGGGACCTCGGTCCTCGGTAAGGGTGAAACGGTGGTGTAAGAGACCACCAGCGCCTGAGGTGACTCAGGCGGCTAGGTAAACCCCACCTGGAGCAAGGTCAAAAGGGGACACTCCGGTGTCCCTGCGCGGACGATCGAGGGCTGCCCGCCCGAGTTCGCGGGTAGACCGCACGAGGCCGGCGGCAACGCCGGCCCTAGATGGATGGCCGTCACCCCGACGACCGCGAGGTCCCGGGGTACAGAACCCGGCGTACAGCCCGACTCGTCTGCCCCTCAGGCCCCTGATCTGCGATATCGCAGGTCAGGGGCCTTTTCTCGTGGAATCGTGGGCGTCGCCTCACCCCGTTCCGTACCGGTTCAAACCGGACCTCGCGGCTACGAAGGTAGCCATGAAAGTAGCCGCGCCGGGCAGCTTGGCGCGGGCGTCGGCTGGGCAGGGGAGGGATCCGCTTTATGTGTCTACGCCTCGGTATCTTCCGTTGCTGTCCCGGGGGCGGTGGAATTTTGTTCGTCAAGCCAGGCTTGAATACCGCCAGGATTCTGCGCGGGCGCGTCGAACGGGATGATCGGAACAGGGGACGAGGTGGCCGGCAGAGCCGCCATGTCAGCGGGGAGTACGGCCACTGAGGGCTCAAGCTCCTCGATCTTGGTCAGGAGTCGCTCAGGGCAGTCAGGGCAGTCAGGGCGGCCAGAGCGTAGCGAGTGTCGCGGGCGAGTCATCGGGGCGTCGGAGGCTTCCGATGTCTGCCGGTCCCGGGGCCGAGCTTCGGTGACGCCTCAGCAGTGGCGGCAGCCTCGGTGTGGGGAAACAGGACGCGCCGTGCTTCCACGAGGTTCGCCGCGAAGCCGTGCGGCTCCCACAGATGGCCGTTCCACCGCTGGATCGCACGGGGCGCATCGGGGTTCAGATGCGATGCCCTCGGGCCGTCGCCGGTCACGAGAGGGACGGCGCGGAGCTGCCCGATCCGCGCGTCGCGACGCTCGGCCCATTGGGAGAGCGGTTCGTCGTCCATGTCCGGAGCGTAGTGGGTCAGGCGATCCGGTGCTCCCAGCGCAGGGAGGGGGCCTGGTCGATCCAGTACCGGTGGGACGCGGGCGTCACATGGAGCCGTACGGAGTCGGTCTCCGGCGCCCCGGCGTCCTGCCAGGCGACGAGCGAACGTTCCACGTCGTCCCACAGGCCCACCGGGCCGCCTTGGCGGACGGTCCAGCTTTCGCCGTCGGCGAGGAACTCGGCGAACGACTCCTTCTCCGGATCGAACAGGTACCTCAAAGGCGAGCCGTCACCGCCCGTCGCGCGGACGAACTGAGCGCCGGGCGCCGCCAACTGCGCGAGGAAGGCGGGCATCCACTCCTCCAGGACCAGAGGGGACACCTGGGTGCGCCGCTCACTGTCCGCGTACGCGGTCCGTGCGGAGAGATCGCCGGCCACGTGAGCCACCGCCTGGGCCCGTGCCTGTATGAAGGAGGAGCGCCCGATGATCGAGCCCTCGGCGGTGCCGTCATCGCCGACGGTCAGTTTCGCGAGGCCGGTTCCCCACGGCCACGAGCCGACTGTGCCGAGGACAACGCCTCCGGGTCTCGTCTGCCTGATCCACGCGTACGGGATGCGGCGGACCGCGCAAGTGGCGATGACCCGGTCGTACGGCGCCCGGTACGGGTGGCCGAGGAGCCCGTCGCCCGTCACCGTCCACGTCGAGAAGCCGGCGGCTTCGAGAGCGGCATCGGCGCGTGCGGCCACCTGTGCGTCGACCTCGACCGTGGCGACCTTGTCCTCGCCGAGGTAGTGGCACATCAAGGCTGTGGAGTAGCCGGTGCCTGTGCCGATTTCCAGGACTCGGTGGCCCGTAGCGAGGTCCAAGGCCTCGATCATGCCGACGACGGTGGCCGGGGCGGTCGACGAGGACGTGGGCACGCCCACGACGGGTTCGCCGGCCTGGTCGGCGGTGAGGTGGCCGTCGAGCTGGGTGGTGAGAGTGTCGACACCGTATGCGATCCTCAGCCACTCGTCCGGGGCCGTGTCGGCGGCGGTGACGGGCCGCCAGGTCCGCCCCTCGTCCAGGAAGACTCCCGGGCGGAGGAACCGCTCGCGGGAGACGGTCTCGACGGCCGCACGCAGCCAGGGGGACTTCAGGACGCCTTCGTTCATGAGCACGGTCGCCATGCGGCGTCGCTCGGATGCCGGGTCGGTCATCGGCGGTCTCCTTGTGCGAGTAGGTCGGCGAAGGCGGAGGACATCGGGAGGCCGGTCTCGGTCTCCAGCCACCCCCACTGTCCGTTGGGGTTCAGTTCCAGCCACCAGTAGTCCCCCGCGCGATCGACCGCGAGGTCGAAGCTTCCCGATACCAGATCCAGTCGGTTCAGGTAGGCGCGCAGTGCCTGACCCAACCGGTCGGGTAGATGCTCCATGGTGTAAGCCAGGGCGCTGTAGTCCTTGCGCCAGTCCAGGAGATCGGAGTCGATACGTACGGCGAACGTATGCCGACCTACGAGCAGTACGCGAACATCGGCGACCTTGTCCACGCGGGCCTGGAACAGATGAGGCGCGACCCGAACGCTGTCGTCGATTTCGTCCGGGGTGACGGGGGCAGCCCATCCCGTCACTGGCACGCCATCACGCGTGTAGGGGGTCCATCGCAGTGTCTTGAAGATCGCCTGCCCCTGACCGTGGACGAACTCGCGGGCCTCGTCCGGGTCGTTGGTGACAAGGGTGGGCGGGATGGTGAAGCCGAGCTGCTGGGCGAGAACGAGCTGAGCGGGTTTGTAGTCGGCTGCGGCAACGTGTAGGGGGTGGTTGACCCAGAGCGTGCCGTCCAGAGCGTAGAGCGTGCCACCGAGTCCGTAGCGGACCTGCGCCGCCGCGAACCGGGAGTCGTCAGCGGACAGGTGGGGAAACGTGGGCCACTCCGGGCGACGCCAGTACACCGACCGGACCCGGGTCACATCAGCGGTTCTCGACGGGGTGCGCACCTGCCCGACCAACGGGGCCGGGCAGGTGCCGAACCGAGCCGAGACCGTGAGGTTTTCGCCGATGTCGGCGGGGTTGAACCGGAGCACCGGCACATCGCGCCGGTTGAGCTCGGTGATCACCATGTCGGCGGTGATGTCGTCCGCCTCGGTGGCCACCAGAACCGGCCTCTCCTCGGTCATGGTCATCAGTCCTGAGTGCTGTCCTGGTCGTGACCCTGGTCGTTCCGGGAGTCCGAGTTCGTCGTCGTGGAGGTCTCGGTGCCGGAGCTGGTGCCGTGCTTGCCCATCTCGACCACCTGCCCGACGCGGTCGCGGAACACCCCGAGCTGCGTCGTGGGGTCGATGGCGACCGTGGCGTGGGGGCGGCGGATGACCGTCGGGTAGGGCGCGAGTCGGCCCGCACCCCACGGCCGCGTGGGGGAGGAGGGTACGACAGAGGCGGTCATGAGACTCCTTGGGGTGAAGGGTGTGGTGCGGGAAACCGTCTGCGCCAGAGGGCGCGGACGGCGATCTGTGGGTGACGTGGCGGCTCAGGGGCGAGCGGCCTGGATGTTGGCGGCCGCGGTCGTCCACTCGACTCCCGACGCGGGTCGGATGTGCGCGATGCGGACCGTGCCGTGGCTGTGGAGCTCGTGTGTGACGGCGACGAGCACACCCTCCCCATGCGAGGCGATGTCACGGACATGCGTGTTCAGGAGCGGGTGGTGCTCGTAGCCGTCGGCACCGACCGGGTTCACTCCCCAGGCTCCTGCCGGGCCTCGATGCGGCGCATGAATCTCTCCCAGCCGCCGGCCGCCCGTACCCGCAGAGCCCGGCTCGGTGCACCCGGCCGGGGCTCCGGCGGCGTGTACGTACGGCCACTGGCGCCATCGTTCCTGCGGGGCAGTCCGGAGGTTGTCACTCGGCCGCTCCTCTCCGTGGGGAGCCGCCCGGAGGGTCCTTCGGCCTCCGAGCGGCATGTGACCAGTGAACGACGATCCGTTACCTTCTCCCAGAGCGGACCTCGCGCAATACCCGGGCGTTTCCCAGGCGTTGGCGCGTGGCGGGCACGAGTGCGTGAAAGGGTTCTCGTGAGGGGGAGACCAATGACGTCGAGGCGTAAGCACCTTGCGGAACGGCGCGCGGCCCGGGGTTACTCTCAGGAGGAATTCGCGGAATTGCGGCGCTTCCGCGCACCGCATGATGAGGGGGGCACGTGCATGAACGACGGCCGGATCTTCCGCGAGGCGTGGATCGACGGTGTGAACAAGCACTATCCTGGCGAGCCGAAGCCCGGCTACGTCACGCCGTGGGACGAGACGCCCGCGTGGGAGCGCGAAGCCGCCGCCGCCGTGTACGGGCAGGTGCGCGACTTCATCGAGGTCAGCGGCGGGCATGCGGCACGGCTCACCCGCGAGCAGAAGAGCCGGTTCGTCGCGATCTGCTGGACCGCCCAGATGTTCAGGCACTTCGAAGACCCGAAGCCCGGATATGTTGCCGACTGGTCCGACCTGCCGGTCTGGCAGCGGGAGACGGACGCGGACATCTTCGAACGCATCGAAGGGACCGTCTGATCTCGGGAGCGACGACGTCCCC
This sequence comes from Streptomyces laurentii, assembly GCA_002355495.1. Lineage (GTDB taxonomy): Bacteria > Actinomycetota > Actinomycetes > Streptomycetales > Streptomycetaceae > Streptomyces > Streptomyces laurentii. Next base: position 1,982,946 of record AP017424.1, on the reverse strand, counting down.
GTCCGGGCCGATCCAGGCGGGGCGTCTGGCTACATAGCCATCAAAGTAGCCACGGAAGCACCAGCCCTGCACGTTTGCGCGGGTCATAGCGTTGCGCCGACAGTCCCCGGCGTGCAGCCCGACGCGTCTGCCTCTCTACCCCCGCAAGGGGGTGGAGGATTGTCACCCCCTCTGACCTGCTGTTTTGCGGGCGCGTAGGGGGTTTGTCGCTTCCGGGGCCACACTCTGCCCTTCCTGCCTGTCAGCTCGCTATTTCCGACCTGACTCCGGGTGCCGTGTGGCGATCGTGTGGCGGTGAGCGGCAGGGCGAACGGGCCGTACGGCGGCTGCTCGTGTGGCGCGTTCGCGTATGTCGAGTGCCCCTGGCTTTGCTGCACGGCCAGACGCGTCACACTTTTGGCCAGAAGTCGATCAAGTACCTCTCCACGCCGTATGCGACGCCTTCCAGCCGCGTCACCCGCGCCACCTCGTCCCGGCCGGCGCAATGGACACGAACGCGCCACCACCCTGGCTTGCCCAGCCGGATCAGATGGTTCGACCGCCCCAGGGTCATCGTCCACACCGCGACATCCCCGGTCGTCGACTCGAAGCCGACCTCGCCGCGTTCGTCCCACTCGCCCTCTGCGGCAGGAGGCTCGGAAGCCCACACCCTGACGTCCGCAGCGGCCTTGTGGGTGTGGCCGGCGCTGAACAGATCGAACCGGCGCACGTGCTCCCGGAGAAACACTCCCCACTCGTACTCGTCCCCGAACGGGACGGGCACCGCGCTGTCGTCGGACTCCTGAAACCCGAATCCCCGGAATGCCACCTCAATTTCCAGCAACTCCTGGTGAAGCACATCGGGCATGATGTCTCTCCTCCCCGTCGGAGCCTCTCGGTGGACCTGTGTCCGTGGGTCTCATGGGTATATGAGGCTCAGGAACCGTCCTCTGGAATCCGCCACGTTCGACTGTGCCGAAGCCGGATCCGGGTGGGGATCCGGCAGCTATGCGGAGACCATTCGGGCGTCGCGGCCAGGAGGTGCGGCGAACATGGGCTGTCCTGCTCAGAGTTTTTCGACGTTGACGCGTACGACGAGGGTGATCCGTTCGCCGCTCGTGATCGGCCGTACGCCGTGGACGTGGTCGCGGGTGGCGGGGAAGGCGACCAGGGTGCCGAGGGGAGGCTTGATCTCCTGGGGAGGGTGCTCGAAGAACAGCTCGCCCCCGCCGTAGGAGTCAGGGGTGCTGAGGCTGATCACGAGGGTGAGGTCGCCGCCGACGACGGGCTGTCCGTTGGTCCGGGCGCGGTGGCGCTCGATGTCGGTGACCTCGTCGTGGTGGGCGACGAAGCCGACGCCGGGGCCGTAGCGGTAGATGACCGCCGACTGGGTGGGGATGCGCATCGGAGCGATCTCGAAGTGGCCGCGGACGTGGGCGGCGCAGTGGGAGATGACCGCCTCCTCCAGGTGCGTCGGCACCTCGACGTACTCGCTCTTGCGCAGCGTTTCGTCGATGACGCCCTGGTAGGTGCGCGGGCGGGCGGTGTGGTTCTTCACGTGGTCCGTCAGCACTTCGCAGAGGCTGAGCGGGATGGCGCTGTCCGCGACGAGCGGCAAGCGGCTTTTCCATGTCATGAGGTGGTCTCCTTCCACCAACGGGTGCCTTCGGGCGAGTCCTCAAGGACGACGCCCTGCTGGGTGAGCTGGTCGCGGATCGCGTCGGCCTCGGCGAACTCCCGTGCCGCGCGGAGTCGGTCGCGTTCCCTGACGAGGTGATCGATGACGGCGTCGCTCTGGGCGGAGCCGGGGATGTCGAAGCATCCGAAGAGACTGTTCACGTCCTCGATCAGCCGCAGTGCGGTCGGACCGGTCGGCTCTTCCGCGCGGTTCTGCTCGCGGATGTACTGGAACAGGACGGCGAGGGCCCCGGGGGCGTCGAAGTCGTCGTCCAGGCATTCCCGCATCGCCTTCCATGCCTCGGCCGCGCGCGCGGTGTTCGCCGGGCTGTCGGTGTGCGCGGGGTCGATGGTCCGGGCGAAGTTCTCGATCCGGCGGCGCGCCCCTCGGGCCTGCTCCAGGGTGGAGTCGTTCAGTTCCATGGAGGAGCGGTAGTGCTGGGAGAGGAAGGCGTAGCGCAGGGTTCGGGCGGACGCCCGGGTGAGGGCGTCGCGGATGGTGAGGAAGTTGCCGGTGCTCTTGGACATCTTGTCGCCGTCGACCCGGAGCAGGCCGGTGTGCATCCAGTAGCGGGCCAGGGGCTCGATGCCGGAAGCGGCTTCCATCTGGGCGACTTCGGCTTCGTGGTGCGGGAAGATCAAGTCCACCGCGCCGCCGTGCAGGTCATAGGAAGGCCCGAAGAAGGTCTCGGTGATCGCGGTGTCCTCGATGTGCCAGCCCGGCCGGCCCTGGCCCAGTTCGGTCTCCCAGTACGGCTCGCCGTCCTTGCGGCCTTTCCACAGGGCGAAGTCGCCCGGGTTGCGCTTCTTCGAGTGGTCGTCGATCCGCGATACCGAGTCTTCGGGGCGGAGTTCGGTACGGCCGGAGAGCTTGCCGTACGCGGGGAACGAGGCCAGGTCGAAGTACCAGCCGTCATCGAGCTGATAGGCGTGGCCGCGCTCGATCAGCCGCTTGATCTGGTCCACGATCGCGTCGATGTGGTCGTGGGCCCGCGCGTGGATGTCGACGCGGGTGTTGCCCAGCGCGGCCATGTCCTCCAGGTACTGGTTTTCGAAGTGGGCCGCGATCTCCTCCGGCGGGACACCCTCCTCGGCCGACCGCCGGATGATCTTGTCGTCGACGTCGGTGATGTTCTGGAGGTACGTGACCTCGTACCCGCTCGCCACCAGGTACCGGGCGATGAAGTCGAACTGCGTGTACGTCTTCGCGTGCCCGACGTGGCTGGGGCCGTACACGGTGGGTCCGCACACGAACATCCGCACCTCGGCCTCCCGGTCGGGGCGGAACTCTTCCGTGCGGTTGGTCAGCGTGTTGTGGACCTTGATCGACATCATGCCTCCTGTGTCAGCGGATCACGCAGCGTACTGACGCCCGGACCCATGCGCTCACCGGAACCGGCGCGTTCCCTGAAGGGGATGAATCGCGGGGCCGGCTCATTGGCGAAGACCGCCGCCTCGCCGCCGAGGAGGTGGCGGTTGGCCTCCTGGTACGCCCTGCGCACGGCCGCGATCGCCCCGGGGCTGAGGTCCATCCCGACCGTGTGGCAGAACTCGCTCAGGGCCTCGCACCGCCGCTCCAGGTCGACCATCGACAGGGGGTCGCACTGCTGGGCCTCGATCAGCAGGGTCTCCTGCTCGCTGTTGATCAGGCCCAGGGCGCCAAGAGAGTGCAGCTTCCACTTCATGTTCGGCAGCAGTCGGCCCGAGCGGGCGTACATCCAGTCCACGACTTCGTCCAGCGCCCCGGAGAGAACGAAGTGGCCCGTGGGCACGCCGACCCGCCGCGCCATGCGCAGGGGAATCTCTCGCACGTCCCAGGTGATCCGGTTGTGCAGCCGGTGGGCCTCGTGCCCCAGTCGCTCAAGCCGCTCTTGTGTCTTGCGGGCGATCAGCGCGCCGAAGGCGCTCTCGCGGTCGAACAGCGGCTCGCCCTTGTTGCTGTAGGCGTCGCACTTGTCGCTGTTCCACGTCGTGCGCGGGTCAGCCTCGTACGCGAACAGGAGCTGGTGGACGTTGACTTCCATGCGTCCCCAGGGGACCGGCAGGTGGAAGCTGAACTCGGGGATCCAGGAGGGGAGTCGGTCGCGGACCAGGGTGTAGGTGTCCGCCGGTCGCGGCCTCCACTCGTCCACCTTGAGTGGGACGTCGAGGATGACGGCCAGGTCGAAGTCGGAGTCGGTGCTGAACCGGGTGATGTTGCGGGGTGCGATGGCCGAGGAGGACAGGACGTAGAGCGCCTGGACCTCGGGCATTGTCTTGAGCATGTCGAGCAGTCCCCTGGCCGCAGCGCGGGCCTGGGCTTTCAGGTCTCTCACGAGAACTCCTGGTCAGATGATCGGGCGATCCATTACGGAGCGGAGTGCCGGGACAAGCCCCGGCGCGATGCCGCCGTGGGTGCGCTGGATGTGCGCGAGGGACGGGCTGCTGTTGCCCTCGACGACCACCGGTCCGCCGGGCGTGAGAGCGATGTCCCAGCCGATGAAGGGCACTTGCGGAAAGAGGCGGGCGCACCGCTCGGCCAGCTCACGGACTTCCGTCATGCGGGAGATCCGGTGCTCGGCGAACGGCACCGAGCTGACCGGGTGGCGGGTGTGGGCGTTCAGGTACCGGTCGTAGCCATGGCGGTCGAGTCTGCCGTCGGAGTGGACGCGGATCTGCATGCCGCCGCCGGCCGAGTTGTCCGTGGTGCTCTCGGCACCGCCGAGCTTCAGCATCACGTACAAGACCTCGGCGGCGCCTTCGCGCAGCAGGGTGATCACGCGGAACGTATTGAGGCCGTACGGGTTCAGTACGTCCAGGTCGGAGTGCTGCGTGACGTGTTGCTCCACCAGCCACGTGCCCCACCGCCGTGCGTAGGCCGGCAGATCGAAGGCGCTCTCGCCAGGGCGCGTGATCGTGACGCCGGATCCACCGCTGGAGTAGCGGGAAGGCTTGACCACCACGCGCCCGTGCCCGGAGGCGCGGTCCAGGACCGCAGGCAGGGGCACCGGTTCGCCGTCCGAGGTCATGCCCGCCCGGTGGTCGCCGCTCGCGATCATTGCGGGCTGCGGGATGCCGGCGGAGGCGAGGATCTTCTTGCAGGACGTCTTGTCGTCCAGGTCGATCGTGTCCCGGTTCACGCGGGGGAGGAGACGGTGGAACAGGGCGGTCTCCGGCAGGTACGAGCATGCCAGCTCGGTGGACACCTCACGCCGGTATCCGCCGTAGCGGAAGTAGTGGAAGGGCAGGCAGCGCCATCGCACGGAGACCGTCACCAGGTCCCCGGCGATGCGGGCCATGCTCTTCTTGTCCTCGTCGCGCAGCATCGCGGGGAGGTGTTCGTCCCGTATCTGCCGCACCTGGTAGGGGAGGAATCGCACACAGGAGACGCGGGGGAGTACGCGGGTGCGGAACCATTCCTCGGTCATGGCCTGGCGGTGATTGAAGCCTCGGTTCGCGGGGCTCTGCATGGTGCACTCCAGATGGGCCCGCCCCGGCCGGCAGCCCGGGTGGGAAGGACACCGGGCAGGGTGTGGAAGAGATGCCGGCCTGGGCGGGGGCTTGGGTGTTCCGCGGGGGTGCCCGCCCCGGTACGCCCTGTGTCGGGGGACTGAGAGGCGTACCGGGGCGAGCGTCCGCTCGGGCGGGCGGGAGAGTTCGGCCGCCCACCGGAGCGGAGTCTGTTACGGGCGGACGGGGCGCATCACGGCGAACGTGACCGGCAGCAACCAGACGCCGGGCAGGCCGTCCAGAACGGCGGCCCTGCGGTCCCGGTCGACTTGCCGCAGATCGCGGATTCGGTGCCAGTGGTCCCCTTGCTGGACCAAGTCACCGACGCGGACGCTCTTGGCGTGAGCGCCGACCACCGAATACCCGAGGGGCGTGCGGTTCACCGGCCGCTCCCGATGGCGTAGACCAGGAGAGCGATCAACCCGCCGACGAAGCAGACGTACGCCATCTCGCCCCGGGTCACCGGACCTCCTTGGCGAGGAGAACATGGCCGCGCCGCTTCAGACTGCCGCTCGCCTCTGCTGGCGGAACCCACACCTGCGGAGCGCTGCCAATGAACTGGCGCCGCACGTCGTAGGCCGTGGTTCCGCCTTCGAACCTTCGTGCTCGGCCGGAGCGTGCGAAGGGCCGGCTGGAACGTATGCCGCCGTCTCCTTCGCTCTCGGCCGTCATGCCGTTCAAGCGCCGCAGCAGGTGGGCGAGGTCGCGCATGTGGGCGTGCAGCGAGAAGGCGGTCGCTCGCGGGCCGGGGGTCGCCGCCAGCAGAGCTGCGGCCTGTCGGCGGAACTCGCCGTCCTCACAACTGTGTTCGCCCGGGGTGTCGAGGTACGCCCGGAGGTGCCGAGTGAGCACCGCCGAGTGGCTGTCGAGGTCGGCACGCGTGATGGTGCCGAGCTGGGACGCGAACGCCTTGGCGGCGATCGCGGCCACGGCGTGGGCGGCCTGGGGCGAGGGTCCTTCCGGGCCCTTGATCCGGGTGTGCGTCATGGCTGTCTCCTGTGCCCTGACGCACCTCGGGGGTGGCACGTCAGTGGGGGTGAAGCTCTGGTTGACGAACTCTGGCGCGAGCCTGATCTCGCATGACGGCACATCAGCGTTCGTCAGGCGTCGCTCCGTTGGCGGATTCAACGAATCTCCCGCCATGAGCAACGATGGTGCACGAGAAACGTTGCGGGCAACCCCTCGAAGTTAGAAACGTTGCTACCTTGCTGACTGGCATATGACAGGAGTGGGGTGCGCTGTAACCTGGCGAGCCACCGAGGAGGTGGGGCATGGCCGAATCCCGGCCGAACGTGCACAGGAGACGATTCGGGTCCGCGTTGCGATCGTTGCGCAGAGCGGCTGGATTCAGCATGGAAGAGGCAGCCACACGCCTCGGTCTGCACGGCAAACCCGCTCTGAGCAAGATCGAGAACGGGAAGCAGCGCGTCTCTGGGCTTGGCCTGACCGCGATCTTCGAGATCTACGGGGTGGAGTCGGAGGAGACTCGAGCCAAGGTCAAGGCGATGGCCGCCTTGGCGGCTCCAGGAAAGCGGACGAATCTGCTCGACGAGTACCAGGATGCGATCCGGGAGCCCTTCGAGGACTACTTGCTCCTGGAGGGGCTCGCGGAACGGTCGGAGACTCTCTTCCTTCAGGTGATCCCGGGACTGCTTCAGACTCGCGCGTACGCAACCTCGATTGTTGAGCGAAGCAAAGCGTGGAGTTCAAAGCGGGAAGTCGACCGCTTCGTCGACCTCCGACTGCGCCGTCAAGCGGTCCTGACTCGGGAGAATCCGCTGAACTTGTGGTGCATCCTGGATGAAGCTGTGTTGCATCGCGCGGTAGGCGGCCCGGAGGTCATGAGGGATCAGCTCGAATCGCTGTTGAGGGTGACGGAGGAGCATGAGCACGTAGGCATACAGGTACTCCCCTTCGGCGCCGGAGCCCACGCGGCCCCCGACGGCTCGTTCCAGCTTCTAGGATTCCAGATGGGGTCGCCGGTTGTTGTGGTCCAGACTCGGACAACCAGCGTGTACCTGGAAGAAGATGCAGACGTGGAGCGGTACCAGTCCGCGTTTGACGACCTCCGCGCGCAGGCGCTTGACCTGCATGGATCTCGTCACCTCATTCAGCAACTGATCAAGGACGCCAAGACATGATGACCAACGTCGACCTGAGTAACGCCCAGTGGGCGAAGAGCGACCTGTCCAGCGGTGGCGACAACTGCCTCGAAGTGGCTTTCGTCGGCGATGTGGTGGCGCTGCGCGACTCCAAGGACGTCGGCAAGGAAGGCGCTTCCGTCCTGGTCATCAGCCGTGAGGACTACGCGCTCTACACGCAGTCCGTGCAGGCCGGCCAAGCCAACCTTTTGCCGTAGTAGGTAGCGCCAGGCCTCATAGGTGAAGCCCCCCGGCCGCGAGGCCAGGGGGCTTTCTTGTGTCGCCGTGAGGCGGCTCTCATCCTTGTTCTCCCGCGGCTTCCGCAGCCTGCCCCTCCCGCCGGGCGCGAGCGGGGTGCCGTTTCGGAGAGGGGCAGGAGACGAACGTTCTTCCAGCTGCCTACTCGCAGCCCACGCCGTCGCCGTCGCGGTCGAGATGGCGTGCGTACCCGGGGTCGCCTCGGTGGATCGGGGCGGCTCCCGCAGCGCGGACCGCGGTGCAGTTCTTGTAGTAGACGCTTGCGCTTCCGCCTCCCCCCGTGCTTGAGGAGCTACCCGAGGAAGAGCCGCCCGAGGAGGAGTCGTCGGAGGTGTACGAGTCGTCTTCGTCCGGGCTCGGGGCGGGCTTGGGGTGCAGCTCGGTGTCCGGTGTGCTCGGGCACTTGGTGCCGGGCGCGGTGACCTTGAGGTATGCGGTCGTGGTCTTCGGGTGCTGGACCCTCTCGCCTGCCTCGGGCTCCTGGAAGCAGACGGTCCAGTCGTCGACGGAGGCGGGGAGGGAGACGTCGGTGTACGCGCTCTGGGTCTCGATGCGCCGGAGGTGCAGCGGCTTGAGCGTGTCGGACGCCGTGGCGAAGGTCTGGCCCGCGACCTTCGGCATGTTCGGGTACGGAATCGGCTCGCCGTCCTTGGTCGGGCACGGGTCCTCGGTGCGGACCACTCCGAAGTCGAGGGTGGGCATCGTGCCGGCCTTCTTGCCCGCGGGGGTCTGGAAACAGACTTTCCAGTTGTCGTCGTCCCCCTGCCCGGCATCTGCGTCGGAAGCGTCGTGCGAGACGGCGGCGTACCCGACCTTGTACGCGGCGGCCTTCGCCTGCTTGAGGTTCTGGCCGACGTAGTTCGGTGCTTCGGACGGGCTGGGGGTCGGAGTGGGCGTCGGCGACGCACTGGCGCTCCGGGAGTCGACCGGCTTCGGCTTGGCGTCCGCCTCGGCCTTCTCCGGCGGGTCGCTGAGTAAGGGAACGAGGAACCACAGGCCGGCGAGGACGGTGGCGACGATCTTCTGCCCCTTCCCCCACCGGCTGGTCCACGCGAGCGCGATACCGCCGGGCGGGAAGACGACCAGGGCCGCGATGACGAGCGCCGGGTGATGCCACCAGCGCCTGGCCGGTGCCGGGGAATACGGATTCGGGGGATGACCGTATGGCGGGGGCTGCTGGGGAGAGCCGTAGCCGGGCGGCGGCATCGACATCGTGTGCTCCTGGGCGACGTGAAGTTGAGCGCTCAACGTACACAGTAGATTCGCACTCTGTACGCGAATCTACTGAAATGAGATGACCGGCGTCAGGGCTTCAACGAGAACCAGGAGCGGACACCCCTCGGGCCCGGTGCGGGAGTCTCGCGCTACGGGCTGAGTCACGCCGGAAGCCGTGCCTGGAGTGCCGCCCGGCGGGGTCGCGCATTGCTAGTCCGCCCCCGACTCGGGCTTCGCCAGGGAGCGTTCCGCGACGCGGTGGAGGTGGGTGGCGAAGACCTCGGGGGCGGCCGGGGTGAGGGTGCGGAGGGCGACCATCGCCGTGATGATGACGTCGCAGAGTTCGGCCTCGACGTCCTGCCAGGTGTGGCTGTGGCCCTTGCGCGGGTTCTGGCCGGTCGCGCCGATCACCGCCTGGGCCGTCTCGCCGACCTCCTCGGACAGTTTGAGGACCCGCAGCAGCACCTCCTGGCCGGGCGGCAGGGTCTGATGGGCCGTGAGCCAGGCGTGCAGGCGGGTCACGGTGTCCCACGGGTCCAGGGCGTCGGGGATCACCGGAGTCTCCGGGCGGTCCGGGGCGCCGGTCCCTTCGGCTGCTTCAACTGCCTCGACTGCGTCGATTGCCTTGGTGGGGTCCTCGCTCATGGGAGCAAGCTTCCCAGCCCATGCCCCGCCCCTCACCCCCGTCCGATGTACGGCATCGTCGTCGCCATCACCGTCGCGAACTGCACGTTCGCCTCCAGCGGCAGCCCCGCCATGTGCACCACCGTCGCCGCCACGTCCGCCGTGTCCATCAGCGGCTCCGCCGCCGTCTCGCCGTTGGCCTGCAGGACGCCGGCCGCCATCCGGGCCGTCATGTCCGTGGCCGCGTTGCCGATGTCGATCTGCCCGCACGCGATCCGGTACGGACGGCCGTCCAGGGACAGGGATTTCGTCAGGCCCGTCAACGCGTGCTTTGTCGCCGTGTACCCGATCGAGTGAGGGCGTGGGACGTGCGCCGAGATCGATCCGTTGTTGATGATCCGGCCACCCTGCGGGGACTGTTCCTTCATCGTCCGGAACGCCGCCTGCGCGCACAGGAACGCGCCCGTCAGGTTGACGTCCACGATCGCCCGCCAGGTCGCCGGGTCCAGATCCTCGACCGGGGTGCCGCCGCCGGCGAAGGTACCCGCGTTGTTGAACAGCAGGTCCACCCGGCCGAACCGGCCCCGTACCGCCTCGAACAGGGCTGTGACCTGCTCCGATGACGTCACGTCCGTCGGGACGACCAGCCCCCGGCCGGGCGGCAGCGCCGCGGCCGTCTCCTCCAGGGGCGCCCGCCGGCGGCCCGCGAGGGCCACCGACCAGCCCGCCTTCGCGAGGGCCCGCGCCACGCTCCGGCCGATGCCCGACCCTGCTCCCGTCACCACCGCGATGCTCATGGCCGCGCAGCGTACGGCACCGCGCGCACTTCATTCTCACTCGTCCGACACGCGGATGTCCCGCTCGCGACGACACGAGGTCGCTCCGCGTGACTGCAATATCGGAAGGACACCATCCGTCTGGGGAGGGGAACATGACCGACCATCAGACCCACGCCGACGCGTTCCGCGCCGCCGCCCGGAATCTCGGGCGCCGTCGCTTCCTGACCACCACCGGCGCCGCCGCCGCGCTCGCCTTCGCCGTCAACCTGCCGGCCGCCGGTACGGCCGCCGCGGCGGAACTCGACCCCCGCCGCATCCGGGAGGACCCGTTCACCCTCGGGGTGGCCTCCGGAGACCCGCTGCCCGGCTCCGTCCTGTTGTGGACGAAGCTCGCCCCGCGCCCGTACGAGACGGGGAACGGCCTGCCCGCCGGCACGCGGGTCACCGTGCGCTGGGAGATCGCCCGGGACGAGCGCTTCACCAAGGGCGTACGGCGCGGGACCGCGCTCGCGCACCCGGAGTTCGACCACACCGTCCACGTCGAGGTCGACGGCCTGGCGTCCGGCCGCCCGTACTTCTACCGGTTCCGCGCCGGTTCCTGGACCAGCCCGGTCGGCCGGACCCGCACCGCGCCCTCGGCCAGTGCCCGGACCACCTCGCTCCGGCTGGCGGCCGTGTCCTGCCAGGCGTACCACGAGGGCTACTTCACGGCCTACCGCCACCTCGCGGCCGAGGACGTCGACGTCGTGTTCCACCTCGGCGACTACCTCTACGAGTACGCCGTCACCGCCGCCGGCGGCGCCCGCGGCTACACCGACCGCACGCTGCCGGACGTCTTCAACCGGGAGACCGTCTCCCTGGAGGACTACCGGCTGCGCTACGCCCTCTACAAGACCGACGCCGACCTCAAGGCCGCGCACGCGGCCCATCCCTTCGCCGTCACCTGGGACGACCACGAGACCGAGAACAACTACGCGGGGGACACGCCCGAGGACAACGGGCCGTCCGACGCGTTCCTGATCCGCCGCGCCGCCGCCTACCGCGCGTACTGGGAGAACCAGCCGCTGCGCCGGCCGCAGCGCCCCACCGGCCCCGACATGAAGCTGTACCGGCGGCTGCGGTTCGGGCGGCTCGCGCAGTTCGACATCCTGGACACCCGCCAGTACCGCTCCGACCAGGCGTACGGGGACGGCTGGCAGACGCCCGGGCCCGAGTCCGAGAACCCGGCGCGCAGCATGACCGGCGGCACCCAGGAGCGCTGGCTCATCGAAGGCTGGCGCAATTCCCGCGCCCGCTGGAACGTCGTCCCCCAGCAGGTCCTCTTCTCCGAGCGGCGCAGCGTGCCGAACCCCGCGTTCAAGCTCTCCATGGACTCCTGGGACGGCTACCCGGCCTCCCGGCAGCGGATCCTGGCCGGGGCGCTGGCGACCGGCATCGACAACCTGATGGTGCTCACCGGCGACGTCCACGTCTCGTACGCGCTCGACATCAAGGCGGACTTCCGCGACCCTGCCTCCCGGACCGTCGGCACCGAGATCGTCGCCACCTCCATCAGCAGCGGCCTCAACGGCGCCGACCGGCCCTCCAACTACGACTCCCTCACCGCCGCCAACCCGCACATGCGCTTCTTCCACGGGCGGCGCGGCTATGTGACGGTCGCGCTGGGGGAGCGGGAGGCCCGCGCCGACTTCCGTACCGTCGCCTCGGTGACCACCCCGGGCGCGCCCGTCACCACCGCCGCGTCCTTCGTCACTCAGGCGGGGCGGCCCGGTCTGCACGCGGTCTGATCGGGCCGGGCCCGTACCCGGCGTGATCGGGCCGGGCCCGTACCCGGCGTGATCGGGCCGGGCTCGCATCCGGTGTGATGCGGGCCCGGCCGTATCCCCCTTCGAACCGTTCCGGGGCCCACCTACGATAGGGAAGGTTTCAACAAAACGAGCGGATAGCGGACAAGCGAGCGGGCGGGGGAACGATGGAGGAGCACATACCGGGAAGCGGCGGCCGGTCCACGGCGAAGGGGGCCCCGGACCCCACGGTCCTGGAGCCCTCGGTCCCGAAGTCCCGGGTCCCGGAGCCCTCGTCCGTCACCGGACCGGTCGTCGCCTCGCCCGCCGCGCGGCGGGCCGGGCTGCTCCTCGTCCTCGTGCTCGGCGGTCTCACCGCCCTTCCCCCGCTGTCCATGGACATGTACCTGCCGGCCCTGCCGGAGGTCACCGAGGTGCTGCGGGCCCCCGCCGCCACCGTCCAGCTCACCCTCACCGCCTGCCTGGCCGGCATGGCCGCCGGCCAGCTCGTCGTCGGCCCCATGAGCGACAAGTGGGGCCGCCGCCGGCCGCTGCTCGTCGGCATGGTGCTGTACGTCCTCGCCACCGCCGTCTGCGCCTTCGCCCCCACCGTCGAGCTGCTCATCGGCTTCCGGTTGCTCCAGGGCCTCGCGGGCGCCGCCGGCATCGTCATCGCACGCGCCGTCGTCCGCGACCTGTACGACGGCGTCGAGATGGCCCGCTTCTTCTCCACCCTCATGCTGGTCTCCGGTGCCGCGCCGATCGTCGCGCCCCTCATCGGCGGCCAGATCCTGCGGATTACCGACTGGCGGGGCGTCTTCCACGTCCTCGCCGCCGTCGGTCTCCTGCTCACCCTCGCCGTCTGGCGCTTCCTCGGCGAGACCCTGCCGCCCGCACGCCGCCACACGGGCGGCATCGGCCATGCCCTGCGCACCATGCGCGGGCTGCTCGCGGACCGCGTCTTCACCGGCTACACCCTGGCCGGCGGGCTCGCCTTCGCCGTGCTCTTCTCGTACATCTCCGCCTCGCCGTTCGTCGTCCAGGAGATCTACGGGGCCTCGCCGCAGACCTTCAGCCTGCTCTTCGGACTCAACTCGGTCGGGCTCGTCGCCGTCGGCCAGATCAACGGCAAGCTGCTCGTCGGCCGGGTCAGCCTCGACAAGGTCCTCGGCGTCGGCCTCGCCGTCATCCTGTGCGCGGCCCTCGCGCTGCTCGCCCTGACCAGCGGCGTGTTCGGCGACCCGGGGCTCGTGCCGATCGCCGCCGGACTGTTCGTGATGATGTCCGCGATGGGCCTCGCGACGCCCAACACCAACGCCCTGGCCCTCATGCGCACCCCGCACGCCGCCGGCTCCGCCTCCGCGCTGCTCGGCACCTCCTCCTTCCTCATCGGCGCGGTCGCGTCCCCGCTGGTCGGCATCGCCGGCGAGGACACCGCCGTCCCCATGGCCGTCGTCCAGGTCGCCTGCGCCCTCGGCGCGCTCGCCTGCTTCCTGCTGCTGTGCCGTCCGTGGGCGTCCCGCCCCGGGCGCGCCGCTTCCACGAGCTGACCCGGCGATGTGACGATCGTCGGCATGTGTCATTACTGCGGCTGCCGTGACATCCCCCTGATCAAGGAGTTCATCGCCGAGCACGAGGCCGTCACCGACCTCGCGGGCGACGCCGTCCGGGCGCTGGAGGCCGACGACCGCGACCGCGCCCGGACCCTGGTGGCGGAGATGACCGCCCGGCCGTACACGCACTGGGCGGGCGAGGAGCAGGGCCTGTTCACGGAGATGGGGGAGAACGAGGAGTACGCCGCCTACATCGGCGCCCTCGTTCGCGAGCACCGCGAACTGGCCGTCTTCCTCGCCTCCCTCGACCTCGACACCGCCGAGCAGCGGTCCGCCTTCGTCCACGCCGTCAACGAGCTCCACGAGCACATCGCCAAGGAGGAGGACGGCCTCTTCCCCGCCTCCCTCACCGAGCTCACCGGCGACCAGTGGAACCGCTCCATGGCCGCCTGGCGCGCCGTCCACGCCGCCGACCCCGGCGGCACCGCCTCCGACCCAGGCGGCACTGCCTCCGGCACCGACGGCCCCGGCTCCGAAGGCCCCGCCCCCACCGCCTGACGTGGCGGAACGGCCGGACGGCGCCCGTCTGGACCCGCCTAGACTGGTCGGGTGAACGTCTCCGCCCCCTCCGCCGACTCCCTGCGCGCCGCGCTCGCCGCCGTCCTCGACGGGCTGCCGCCCCGGCAGGCCGCGCAGGCCGTCGACCGGCTGATCGCCAACTACCGGGGGACCACCCCGACCGACGCGCCCGTGCTGCGCGACCGGTCCGACGTCGCCGCCTACGCCGCGTACCGCATGCCGGCCACCTTCGAGGCGGTACGGAGTGCCCTCGGCGCCCTCGCGGACGCCGCGCCCGACTGGGCGCCGCGCACCCACACCGACCTCGGCGGCGGCACCGGCGCGGCGAGCTGGGCCGTCGCGGAGATCTGGGAGGGCGCCGCCCGCACCACCGTCCTCGACTGGGCCGAGCCGGCGCTGAAGCTCGGCGCGGAACTCGCCCGGGGCGTGTTCGACGCGGAGTGGCGGCGCGAGCGGATCGGCACGGCGCTGAAGCTCGCGGACGACACGGATCTGGTGACCGTCTCGTACGTCCTCAACGAACTCACCGAGGCCGACCGCGCCACCCTCGTCGCCGAGGCGGCCCGGGTCGGGCGGGCCGTCGTCATCGTCGAGCCCGGCACCCCCGACGGCTACGAGCGGATCATCGCCGCCCGCACTCTTCTCGTCGAGGCCGGTTTCTCCGTCGCGGCGCCCTGCCCGCACAGCGGCGCCTGCCCGATCGTGCCGGGCACCGACTGGTGCCACTTCGCCGCCCGGGTCAGCCGCTCCTCTCTGCACCGGAAGGTCAAGGGCGGTTCGCTGCCGTACGAGGACGAGAAGTTCGCGTACGTCGCCGCCACCCGGTTCCCGGTGACCCCGGCGCCCGCCCGGATCACCCGCCGGCCGCAGATCCGCAAGGGCCAGGTCCTGCTGGACCTGTGCGGCCCCGACGGGCTCGGCCGCGAGACCGTCACCAAGCGGCACGGGCCCCTGTACAAGCAGGCCCGTGACGCGGAGTGGGGCGACGCCTGGCCGCCGGAGGACCGGGACTAGAACCGGTTCCAAGAGCTAGACGCGCAGCTCCTGGGTGCAGCACTTGACGCTGCCGCCGCCCTTGAGCAGCTCGCTCAGGTCCATCCCGATCGGCTCGAACCCGCGCGCCCGCAGCGGCGCGTACAGGCCCACCGCCGCCTGGGGGAGGAGGACGTGCCGTCCGTCGCTGACCGCGTTCAGGCCGAGGACGGCGGCGTCCTCGTCGGTGACCTTCAGGGCGTCCGGGAGCAGCCGCTCCAGGACCGCCCGGCTGCCGCGCGAGAAGGCCTCCGGGAAGTACATGATCTCGTCGCGCGCGTCGTCGAGCACGCACAGCGCCGTGTCCAGGTGGTAGTAGCGCGGGTCGACCAGCTCCAGGCCGATCACGGGGCGGCCGAAGAACTCCTGGGCCTCGTCCGCCGCCAGCGGACTGGACCTGAAGCCCCGGCCGGCCAGGATCCACGAGGCGGTGACGGCGAAGTCGCCCTCGCCCTCGTTGACGTGCTCGGGCAGCCGGAGGTCGAGGTCCGCGTAACCGTGCGCGCGGAACCAGTCCAGATGCGCCGACGCCTCCTCCGAACGCTCCGGATAGGCGAACTTGGCGCCGAGCACCCGGCCGTCCACCACGGTCGCGCCGTTCGCGGCGAAGACCATGTCCGGCAGGCCCCGGGACGGCGTCAGGATCTCGACGGTGTGGCCGAGCGCGAGATAGCGGTCGCGCAGGTCCTCCCACTGCGCGACGGCCAGCGGGACGTCGACCGGCTTCGTGGGATCCATCCAGGGGTTGATGGAGTACGTCACCTTGAAGTGCGCGGGTGGGCACATCAGATAACGGCGGGGCGAGGCCTCGCGCGGAGTGTGGCGCAATGAGGGCTCCTCTACGTCGCTGAGCGCTGATCGTTGGAGCCCATGGTCCGCTGTCAGGGCGGCGAGCGCAGTGGACCGTTCGGGTGATTCGCATGAGGGTCCGGCAGACGGATGGCGAACACGGGGTAGGCGAGATGTCCACGGCGTGGCGAGACGCCGCGTCTCGGTGCTTTGGTACGTTGGCGGCATGCCCGACACCCAGGCCTCCGAGCAGTCCTCCGAGCAGTCCTCCGAGCGGTCTCCCGAGCGGTCTCCCGAGCCGGCCGCCCGCGACGCCAAGGCCCCTGACGCCAAGGCCCCTGACGTCAAGGTCCCCGACGCCTCCCGCCGCAGCGAGCGCTCCCGCCGCGCCATCTACGACGCCGCCCTCGCCCTCGTCTCCGAGAACGGCTACGCCCGGACCACCGTCGAGGGCATCGCCGCCCGCGCCGGTGTCGGCAAGCAGACGATCTACCGCTGGTGGCCCTCCGGCACCAAGGCCGCCGTCCTCCTGGAGGCGTTCCTCGACCTCGCGAGCCACGCGGCCGAGGAGGCGGGCGGCGGGGCGGGCGCCGACCTCCCCGACACCGGCGACCTGGCCGCCGACCTCAAGCTGGTGCTGCGCGCCACGGTCGACGAGCTGACCGACTCCGCCTTCGAGCGGGCCACCCGCGCCCTGGCCGCCGAGGGCATCGTCGACGCGGCCCTCGGTGCCGAGTTCACCGCCCGGCTGCTCGAACCCCAGCTCCAGGCGTACATCCGCCGGATCGAGTCCGCCCAGGCCGCCGGCTCCGTCGACCCGGCCGTCGACCCCCGGATCGCCGTCGAACTCTTCGTCGGCCCGCTGCACCATCGCTGGCTGCACCGCACCCTGCCGCTCACCCACGACTACGCCGACGCCCTCGTCGACCACGCCCTGAGCGGCCTCGCCCCGCGCCCCTGAGCCGCTTCCGTACCACCCGACCCGCGTTCGTCATGTCCCCCTCACGCACCCGGTTCCCGACTCCGGTCACCCGGAGCGCGGGATGGTGGGACCATGGATCCGTACGGGCGAGCATGGCCGGCACGAGGTGTGAGGGGATAGATGGGCGACGGCATCGGCCGCAACCGCGGCACGGAGAGCAGACTCGCGCAATGGCTGCGCAAGCGCCCGCGGCGGAGTGCGGCCGGAGCCGAGCACGACCGCGAGAACGACCGCGAGACGATGCTCCTGGCCGCCGCCGCCGCAGGGCTGCCGCTCGCCCCCGCCGCGCACCCCGTGGGCTACCGCTGCTCCTGCGAGCGGATCGGCTGCCCGACCCCCGGCCGGCACCCCGTCTCCTTCGCCTGGCAGACCCAGTCGACCACCGACCGCGCCCAGATCGAGCGCTGGGTACAGGGGATGCCCGAGGCGAACTTCATCACCGCCACCGGCATGGTCCACGACGTGCTCGACGTGCCCCTCCCGGCCGGCCGCGCCGCCCTGGAGCGGCTGCTCGCCGAGGGTGTCGAGGTCGGCCCGGTCGTCGTCTCCGACGCCGCCGAGGACCGGCCGGACGAGGGCCGCATGCTCTTCTTCACCGCCACCCGCGGCACGCCCGAGGACGAGGACGAGTGGTGGCCGTGCGAGCTGGACTGCCATCCGGAGACCATGGACGAGCATCCGGGGCTGCGCTGGCACTGCCGCGGTTCGTACGTGCTCGTCCCGCCGTCCCGGCTCCCCGGCGACGAGGCCAGTCAGCCGGTGCTCACCTGGCTGCGCGGCCCCGAGCACGCCCTGCCCGACCCGCTGAACCTGCTGGAAGCCCTCACCGACGCCTGTGCCCGGCACGCGGCGGCGCAGGAGGCCCAGGGCGCGGCCCCCGAGGTCGCCTGGCCGCTGACCCGCTGAGCCCCGGACGGCAAGGGGGGGGGGGGCGGTGTTACGAGCCCTCGGCCGCCGTCACGCCCTGGAGCCGGGTCAGCACGGTGACCCCGCCGCGCTCCGCGCCCGCGGGCTTCACCAGCGCCGTCTGGCTGGACACCCACCGCTTGGTGACCGTGTTCTTGACCTCGCCGGTCATCAGCGCCTTGACGTCCTGGCCGACCTTGGGCCGGTAGCCCGCCGCGGCCGTCTGCCGCTCGTAGTAGCGGGTGGCGAAGAAGACCAGCGCGCCGCCGTCCTCGGTGGCCAGCGCCAGCGGGGCGAAGTCGCCGCGGCTCTCGGCCTGGTCGACGTACTGGGTGACGAGCCCGGTTCGGGTGGCCGCCTTCTTCCGCTGGTCCCGCCACAGGGTGGTGTGCGTCCCGGGCGCGAACGGCCCCGGCTGCCCGTCCTTGAGGAACGCCACGTACCGCTCGCCCAGGACACCCGGCGCGACGGCGGCCTCCGTGGAGGTGGCGGCGACCGGCACCGCGTACCCCTGGTCCTGCCGGAAGGCGGGTACCCGGTCGGCGGTCATGATCGACAGGTAGGCGGCCTTCCACTGCTGGGCGGCGCTGTCGCGGACGAAGACGAGGAGCCAGCGGTTGTCGCCGGCGCCCTGGTCGGTGTCGCGGTTGGAGTCGGTGTCCGCGAGGAAGAAGCGCGGCCAGCCGGCCTTGCGCGGGATGACGAACTTCGTGTCGGTGAATTCGAGCGGCCGGTGGTTCGCGTTGCCGTTCGGGCTGGTGACCTTGCGCGAGCGCAGGCCCGCCTGGTTGATCTCCCCGAACGGACCGGTGACCCGGCCCGCGTCGCGGGTCGGGTCATAGGCCTTGTCGGCCGCGTTGAAGGCGACGGCGAAGTCCTTCAGCGCCTGCTCGGCCTCGGCGGGCGTGGCCGCCGGGATCAGCGCGCTCTCGCCGTGCACCGTCACACAGCCGCTCGTGGTCAGTGTGAGCAGGGCCGCCGCGGCCGCCGCGAGCACGGTGCTCCCCGGCCGCCGCGTGGATCCCCGCCGTACGCGCCGTACGCGCCGTGCGCGCGGGACGAGCTGTAGGGGCGTGTCAGCCGGCTGCTTCCGCCGCCCGGTTCGCCTCAGCCTTCTCATCGGTCTCGGTCGCCTTCTGCTTCGCCACCCGCTTGGACGTCCCCGACCCTATCGGGGCCAGGAAGAAGAAGAGCGTCGGGACCAGATACAGCGCCCACACCGTGACCTGAAGGACCGTCGGGTCCGGCTGGAAGTTGAACACGCCCTTCAGCAGCGTGCCGTACCAGCTGTCCGGCGGGATGGTCTCGGAGATGTCGAACGCCTTGTTCTGCAGACCGCCGAGGAAGCGGCCCTCCTGGAGGTCGTGCACGCCGTACGCGAGGACGCCGGCCGCCACCACGACCAGCATGCCGCCGGTCCAGGTGAAGAACTTGGCCAGGTTGATCTTCAGCGCGCCGCGGTAGAACAGCCAGCCGAGCAGCACCGCCGTGAGCAGCCCGAGGAGCGCGCCGGCCAGCGGCTCGTACGAGCCGTCCGTGGAGGTCCGCACGGACGTCCACATGAACAGCGCCGTCTCCAGGCCCTCGCGGCCGACGGCCAGGAACGCGGTCGCGACGAGCGCGCCCGTGCCCATCTGGAGCGCCGCGTCCAGCTTGCCGTGCAGCTCCGTCTTGAGGTGCCGCGCGGTGCGCCGCATCCAGAAGACCATCCAGGTCACGAGTCCGACGGCGAGGATCGACAGCGAGCCGCCGAGCAGCTCCTGCGCCTCGAAGGTCAGTTCCTGCGAACCGAACTCGAGCCCGGCGCCGAAGGCGAGCGCGACCGTGACCGCGACCGCGATGCCGGTCCACACGGGCTTGAGCGCGTCGCGGCGGCCGGTCTTGACCAGGTAGGCGATGAGGATGCAGACCACCAGGCTGGCCTCGAGACCCTCCCGCAGACCGATCAGATAGTTACCGAGCATGTCGGTGTCCTTTCCGAGTGACGAGAGGGGGGTTACGCCGTGGCGGGCGTCGAGGGCCGCGCGGACGCGGCAGGCTTCGCGGGCTGTACGGGCTTCGCGGTGAAGAGCGCCCGGCCCCACCAGTCGTCCTTGTCGCGGACGCCCGGGGGCACCGCGAACACGGCCGAACCCACGTGCTGGATGTACTGGTTGAGCGCGTCGTGGCGGGCCAGCTGGGTCTGCACCGGCACGAAGCCGGTGCGCACGTCGCGCTGGTACGCCAGGAAGAACAGGCCCGCGTCGAGCCGGCCGAGGCCGTCCGACCCGTCCGTGAAGGAGTAGCCGCGGCGCAGCAGCGTCGCGCCGCCGTTGGCGTCGGGGTGCGCGAGGCGGACGTGCGCGGTCGGCTTCATGGCCTTCAGGAACGGCTCGTCGTGCTCCTTGGCCTTGCCGGGCGCCGCGCCTTCCTTCTTGTCGCGGCCGAACACGTCCTCCTGCTCGGACAGCGGGGCCCGGTCCCAGGTCTCGATGTTCATCCGGATGCGGCGGGCGACCAGGTACGAGCCGCCGGTCATCCAGCCGTCCGCGTCCCGTACGTCCTTGTCGGCCACCCACACGTGCCGCGCGAGCCGGTCGGTCTCGGTGCCCGCGATGTTGCGGGTGCCGTCCTTGAAGCCGAAGAGGTTGCGCGGGGTCTGCGCGTCCGGGGTCGTCGACGACGTCTTGCCGAAGCCGAGCTGGGACCAGCGCACCGCGACCTTGCCGAAGCCGATCCGGGCCAGGTTGCGGATGGCGTGTACGGCGACCTGCGGGTCGTCCGCGCAGGCCTGGACGCACAGGTCGCCGCCGCTGCGGGCCGGGTCCAGGTTGTCGCCGGGGAACTTGGGCAGGTCCGCCAGAGCCGCCGGACGGTGGCCGGCGAGGCCGAAGCGGCCGTCGAAGAGCGAGGGGCCGAAGCCGATGGTGAGGGTGAGCCGGGACGGCTTGAGGCCGAGCGCCTCGCCGGTGTCGTCCGGCGGGGCCTCCGGCAGACCGCCGTACGCGCCCTCGCCGACCTCACGGCCCGCGGTCATCCGCTCGGCGGCCCGGGTCCAGTCCTTGAGCAGCTGTATGAGCTCCTCGCGGTCCTTCGTCTTCACGTCGAAGGCGGCGAAGTGCAGCCGGTCCTGGACGGCGGTGGCGATACCGGCCTGGTGGGCGCCGTGGAAGGGGACGGCCTCGCCGGTGTCGGCGACGGGAGCGGTCTCGTCGCCCCGGCCGCGGGCCAGGGCGACGGCCCCGCCCGCCGCGGCGGCGCCGAGCGCGAGCCCGGCCCCGCCCCAGCCTATGACCGAGCGGCGGGACGGCGTGCCGCCCTCCGCCGGTCCGGAGGCCTTCTCGGTGGCCTTCTCGGTGACGTCGTGTCCGGCGCCCGTGGGGGTCTGCTCGCTCATGCCTGGGTTCCTCGCTTCCGCTTCCCGACTACCGTCCGCCGCCGTTTACTTCACGACCGCCGCGGCGAGCTTGGAGAGCGGCTCCGCCAGCGCGTTGACGGCGTCCGACAGCTCCTTGCGCTGCTCCTTGGAGACCTTCTCGTACGAGGTGAAGGCGTAGCCGGTCTTGTCCGCGCGGTAGGTGTCGAGCAGCTCGTTCAGGGCCCCGAACTGCTTGTCCAGCTCGGTGACCAGCGCGGGGTCGTTCTTCTGCGCGACCGGCTTCAGCAGGTCGAAGGACTTCTGCGCGCCCTCGACGTTGCCCTTGAAGTCGACGAGGTCGGTGTGCGAGTAGCGCTCCTCCTCGCCGGTGACCTTGCCGGTGGCGACCTCGTCGAGCAGCTCCTTGGCGCCGTTGGCCATGGAGGTCGGGGTGATGTCGGCCGTGCCGACCCGCTTCACCCAGTCGGCGAGGTCCTTGTCGAGGAGGTCGGCGAGCTGCTTCTCGCGGTCGCCGATCTTCTTGTCCTGCCACAGCGCCTTCTCCAGGCGGTGCCAGCCGGTCCAGTCCTTCACCGGGTCCTGGCCGGCCTCCAGGCCGTCCTCACGGACGTCGACCTTCGGGTCGATGTCGCCGAAGGACTCGGCGACCGGCTCGGTGCGCTCCCAGCCGATGCGGGACTCGGCGTACGCCTTCTTCGCGGCCTCGACGTCACCGGCCCGGACGGCGTCGGTGAACACCTTCACCTTGGGCAGCGTCTCGTCGGCCTGCGCCTGCACGTACTGGCGGTAGCCGGCGACGGCGGCGTCCATCTCGGGGGAGCGCTTGGCCGTGGCCTTGCCGCCGGTGACGGTGACCTTCTGGCGGATGCCGTCGCCCTTCATGCCGGGCTTGCAGGCGATCTCGTAGTCGCCGGCCTTGATCTCGGCGGTGATGGTGGCCTTGGTGCCGGGGCCGATGTTCTCGCGCTCGGCCACGATGCGGTCGTCCGGGTAGAGGACGTAGACCTCGGTGACCTTACCGCCGCGGTTCTCCACGTTCAGCGTGACGTGACCGGCCGGGAAGTCCTTCTTCGCGACCTCGCAGGAGTCGTCCTTGGCGATCACCTGGATCGCGCCCTCGCCACCCTTGGCGTCGCTTTTCTGGGCGCAGCCGGTGACGGCGGCCAGGGTCGCCGCGGTCGCGGCGGCGGTGACGACGGAGAGACGGACGGCTCGCATGCGGGGCTCCACTCGGGGACGGCTCTGCTGGATAAGTCGGAATAGTGAGGCAGACCTAACTTAACCGAGGCTTACCTGAGCTGAGCCCCCTGGGTCCGTGATTCAGCTCTCAGCAGGGGAAATGGCCGCCCGCCCTTGTCACGACGGGCTCACGGCCCGGTCAAGGCACAGTCAAGGAGCGGGGGGAAGGGGCTGATTGGGGATGATTCACCCCCTTTGGGGCCGGCGGTGTCGACAGGGAGGGCGAGCGCCCGGCCGGAGGGTTCCCGGATGGTTCAATGCCGGGCATGGACACGACCGCGACCGCTCACGGGGCCCGCCGCCCCGCCGGTACCGCCACCGCTGCCGGTACCGACATCGACATCCTGCGGGTCTTCTGCACGGCCGACGGCCGGAACGGCAACCGGCTCGGCGTCGTACGCGAGGGGCGCGCGTACCCCGACGAGGCGTCCCGGCAGGCGCTCGCCAAGGAGCTGGGCTTCAGCGAGACCGTGTTCGTGGACGACCCGGAGCGCGGGAACGTCGACATCTACACCCCGGGCACCCGGCTGCCCTTCGCCGGCCATCCGCTCGTCGGCGCCGCCTGGCTGCTCGACCTGGAAGTCGTCCGCCCGCCCGCCGGAGAGGTGTGGGTCCGCGGCGACGGCGAGTTCACCTGGATCGAGGCGCGCGCGGAGTGGGCGCCGCCGCGCACGCTCCGGCGGTACGCGACGGCCGAGGAGGTCGAGGGCCTCGACGTCCCGGAGCCGGGGGAGTGGATCTACGCCTGGGCCTGGGAGGACGAGTCCGCCGGCCGGATCCGCGCCCGGGGCTTCCCGGGGCGCGGGGACGGCGTCGACGAGGACGAGGCCACCGGCGCGGCGGCCCTGCTGCTCACCGCCGAGCTGGGCCGGGCGCTCAACATCGTCCAGGGCCGGGGCTCGCAGATGCTCACGGCTCCCGGCCCGGACGGCGTCGTCGAACTGGGCGGCCGGGTCCGCCTCGAAGGCACCCTGACCCGCTGAATCCGATACGGGGCGGTCTTCCGCCGTTCCGGTGGGTCAGGCGCTCAGCGAGAACTCGCCCGACAGCTCCCGGAACATCGCCCCGTTGAAGTCGAACGCCCGCTTGCACTCGTCGACGATCCGCCGCTTCTCCAGCTCGTCGGCGGCGACGGCGTCGAGCAGTTCCCGGTAGGCCCGCTTGAAGGCGGCCGGGTTCGGGATCGCGTCGAAGACGTAGAACCGCACCCCGTCGCCCTTGCGCGCGAAGCCCCAGGCGCGCTCCGCCCGGTCGCGGATGATCTGGCCGCCGGACAGGTCGCCCAGGTAGCGGGTGTAGTGATGGGCCACGTACCCGCCCGGCCAGTCGCGGGCGCACTCGGCGATCCGCGCCGCGTACGCCCGGGTGGCCGGCAGCGCCGAGACCCCGGCCCGCCAGTCGGCCCCGCGCAGATGCGCGAGATCCCGCTCCAGCGCCTCCGTACGGAACAGCTCCGGCTGGACGAAGGGGCCCGCGACCGGATCGGGCCGCAGGGCCCCGGCGCCGTCCTCCAGCGCCCGGTAGACGAACCAGAGCTGCTCCGTGTAGCGCGTGTACGCGTCGACACCGAGGCGGCCGCCGAGGAGGTCGGTCATGAACCCCGACGTCTCGGCCTCCGTGTGCTGCTCGTGCGAGGCCGTGCGGATGAGCGTCGAGAAGGGCGTGGTCAAGACGTGCCTCCGGGACCGTAGGGGTCGAAGAACCACCGTGATCGTGCCGACTCGGGCCGTCCCCGGTCAACCGGTTCCCGACAACCTGTCGGTAAAAACGCTACCCCTCGGCCGGATCACGGCAAGGTGAGGATCTCCGCCCCGGTCTCCGTCACCACCAGGGTGTGCTCGAACTGCGCGGTCCGCTTCCGGTCCTTGGTCACCACGGTCCAGCCGTCGTCCCACAGGTCGTAGTCGTGGCTGCCGAGGGTCAGCATCGGCTCGATGGTGAAGGTCATGCCCGTCTTGATCACCGTGGTGTGGTGCGGCGAGTCGTAGTGCGGCACGATCAGGCCCGAGTGGAACGCCGTGCTGATGCCGTGCCCGGTGAAGTCGCGCACGACGCCGTAGCCGAAGCGCTTGGCGTACGACTCGATGACCCGGCCGATGATGTTGATCTGGCGGCCCGGCCGGACCGCCTTGATGGCCCGGTTCAGCGATTCCCGGGTCCGCTCGACGAGCAGCCGCGACTCCTCGTCGACGTCGCCGCACAGGTAGGTGGCGTTGTTGTCGCCGTGCACCCCGCCGATGTACGCGGTGACGTCGAGGTTGACGATGTCGCCGTCCTTCAGGACGGTCGAGTCGGGGATGCCGTGGCAGATGACCTCGTTGACCGAGGTGCACAGCGACTTCGGGAAGCCGCGGTAGCCGAGCGTCGACGGATAGGCCCCGTGGTCGCACAGGAACTCGTGCGCCACCCGGTCCAGCTCGTCGGTGGTGACACCCGGGGCGATGATCTTCGCGGCCTCCTCCATCGCCTGTGCGGCGAGGCGGCCGGCGATCCGCATCCGCTCGATGGTGTCGGCGTCCTGCACCTCGGGTCCGGTGTACGGAGCGGGCGCGGGCTTGCCGACGTACTCGGGGCGGCGGATGGACCCCGGAACGGCACGGTGGGGGGACAGCTCCCCCGGTACGAGAAGCGACTGGCCAGACATGTCAGCGAGTCTAACTACCGTGTACGGGGCAGCATGGTGACGGAGGAAGGAGCCGAGATGGCCCTGTTCAAGAAGCGCACGGTCGGCAAGCCGGGCGAGTGGTACTACTGCCTGGAGCACAAGAAGGTCGAGGAAGGGCCCGAGTGCCCGGCCAAGAACCGCTTCGGCCCCTACGCCGGCCGTGAGGAGGCCGCCCACGCCATGGAGAGCGCGAAGGAACGCAACCTGGAATGGGACACGGACCCCCGCTGGCACGACAAGGCGGGCAAGGGCGACGAAGAGCCGGGCGACTGACGAGGCCGTGGGCTTCCCGGGCCCGGCCCAGCGGCTTCCCGGGCGCGGCCTAGCCGCCGGGGAATCGCGCGGTGGCCAGGACCGTGCCGTCCGGGGCCAGCAGCCGGGCGCCGGTCGCCGACGCCGGGTCGGTCCCGGCCGGCGCGCCCCAGTAGCCGTAGCCGTCGTGGAGCCGGAACGAGCCCACCGGCACCGTGGACCCGTCGGCCCGGACGAGCACGCAGCGCACCGGGCCCGCGCCCGCGCCGGGCAGCTCGACCGTCATGTAGACCCAGCCTGTGGCGCCCGCGCCGGCCGGATGGGCGTAGATCCGGCCCACCTCGTGGCCGCCGCCCGGGGCGACCAGGGCCGCCTCGTGCAGGGCCGCCGGCACCCGCTGGGCCACCACCGCGGCCGGGCCCTCCACCGCGGTGCCGACCGCCCAGCCGCCGAACGCGCAGGCCACCGCCGCGGCCGCGCCGGCCGCCGCGAGCCGCAGCCGCCGGGCCCGCAGCCGGGTCCGGGACGGGTGAGCCGGGGCCCGGGCCGGGGCCTCGGCCCCGGGGGCCTCCGACGCCTCCGGGGCCACGCCCAGCGCCCGTACCACCCGGCTCTCGAACCCGACCGGAGGCTCGGCCTCCGGCAGCAGTGCGAGCAGCCCGTCGCCGACGGCGTTCAGCCGCTCCACGTACTCCCGGCAGTCCGGGCAGCGGTCCAGATGGGCGACGGCCTCGGCCCGCTCCCGGGCCGGCAGGGCGCCGAGCGCCAGCTCCGCGTCGAGCTCGCGCAGCCGCGCGCACGCGGGGCCGCGACCGCGCTCGCTCCCGTTCCCGTTCCCGTTCCCGGTCATGTCCGCCACCTCCCCTCGGGCTGCTCATCGGGCTCCAGGAGGGCCCGGACCTTGAGCGTTCCCGTCCGGATGCGGGTCTTGGCCGTGCCGAGCGGGATGTCCTCCGCACCGGCGACCTCCCGCGCGGTCATCCCGTAGATCCCGGCCATCACCAGCGCCCGGGCCTGTTCCCGGGGCAGCTCCGCCACCGCCCGCCGGACCCGCGCCGCGCTGTCGTCGGCGAGCGCGCGCCGTTCGGGGGTGTCGGTGACGACGCCGAGCAGCGCGTCCAGGTCCTCCGGGGCGACCGGGCTGGCCCGCCGGGCACGGATCGCGTCGACGGCCAGGTGGTGGGCGATGGCCGTCAGCCAGGTCCGTACCGAACCGCGCCGCGGGTCGTACATCTGGGCGTGCCGCCAGGCCCGCTCGAAGGTCTGCTGGGCGATGTCCTCGGCGAGCTGCGGATCGCCCACGACGGCCACCGCCACACCGAAGACCGCCCGCTGGAAACGGCGCACGAAGGCCACCGCGATCTCGGGGTCGCCCGTCGGCAGCCCGGAGAGCAGGGCTTCGTCGCTGGTCCGCCCCAGCGGACCGAACGGTGGGCTGGTGTGCCGCATACCGGTGATACGTCTCATCGCGCCAAAGGGATTTCCTCCCGCCAGAGCCATTGTCCGCCGGTTCGCGGGACCCGGGGCAATCCCGTGGGGCGCCGGGGCCGTATCCCCCTCAGGGGGTACGACACGGAGGACCGATCATGAAGGACACCATCCACACCCTCCTCCCGAACACCCGGCGGCGCATGGTCTTCGGCCTCACCGCCGCGGGCATGACCGCCCTGCTCGCCGCCTGCGGAGCGAACAACGGCAGCGGCGGCACCACGACCACCACCCCGCCGCCGTCCGCGGCCGCCGGGACCCCGGTCGCGGCGAAGCTCGTCGACTTCCACATCACGCTCTCGACGCACCGGTTCACGGCCGGCCCGTACACCTTCACCGCCAAGAACGACGGCAAGACCGAGCACGCCCTGGAGGTCGAGGGCAACGGTGCCGACCACCGCACCCCGGGGATCATGCCGGGGCACTCGGCGACCCTCACCGTGAACCTGAAGTCCGGCACGTACGAGGTCTACTGCCCGATCGACGGGCACAAGGAGCTCGGTATGAAGACGGACATCACGGTCGGCGCCGCGCACGCCGCGGTGAACAAGGCCCCGGAGCACAGCCCGGCCCAGACCCCGGCGCCGAGCAATGGCTACTGACCCGCGGGCCGTGACCGTGCTCGTCCTGCGTCTCGCCGGCGCGTGCCTCACGGGCGCCATGGCCGCCATCCATCTGCGCCTGTGGGCCGACGGCTACCGGGAGCTCGCCGCCATCGGCCCGCTCTTCCTGCTGAACGGGATCCTCGGCGGTCTGCTCGCACTCACCCTGCTCGCCGCCCCGGCCCGGCTGCTCCGGCCGGTCGCCGGCCTCACCGCGGCCTTCGTCGCGGGCACGCTGGGCGCGCTGTTCCTGAGCCTGACCGTCGGCCTGTTCGGGTTCACCGAGTCCTGGCGGGCCGAGTTCGTCACCGCGGCCGTCGTCGTCGAGGCGGCGGCCGTCGCCGTGCTGACGGCCCTGGCGGTGGCCGCGCGCCACCGCCCCCGTTGAGCGGCCGGAGGCCGGGTCACGCGGTGGCCGCGGCCGCCTCCTGCTGCGCCTTGCGGGCCAGCGCGTCCGCGTCCGTCTCCGCGTCGTACGCGAGCAGCTTCGGCAGCGTGAGGCACAGCAGCCCCACCGACGCCACGCACGCCAGACCGCCCGACCAGATCGACGCCCGGGTGCCCGTCCAGCCGGCCAGGGAGCCCGCCCGGACCTGCCCCAGCTGCGGGCCGACGCTGTACGAGAGGAGCTCGATGCCCGCGAGCCGGCCGCGCAGCTCCTCCGGGATGGTCTGGTTCCAGATCGTGGCCCGGCCGAGCCCGCTCAGCATGTCGCCGGCGCCCGCGACCGCCAGGCACAGCAGCACCAGCCACACGTTCCCGAACCAGCCGGCCGCCGCGATGGCCGCGCCCCAGACGGTCGCCCCGGCCACCACCAGGAGCCCGTGCCGCCGGACCCGCGAGGTCCAGCCGCTGGTCACCCCGAGCACCAGCGAGCCCACCGCGCCGGCCGCGTACATGAGGCCGAGCGACCACTCGGCGTGCAGCTCGTCCGCCAGGAACGGGAAGATCGTGTTCGGGAACGCGAAGAACATCGCCGCCAGGTCGATCGCGTACGTGCCGAGCAGCACCGGCCGCGACCACGCGTACCGCGCGCCCTCGGCGATCCCGCGCAGCGACGGCTTGTCGGCGTCGTGCGCGGCCGGCGCGGGCGAGAGCCCCCGGCACAGCAGCACCGACACCAGATAGCCGGCCACGGTCACCCCGTACGCGGCGGCGTGCCCCGCGTACGCCACCACCAGGCCCGCGAGCGCCGGGCCCGCGATCGAACCGACCTGCCAGCGCAGCGAGTTGAGCGCGGCCGCCGCGGTCTGCTGCTCGTGCGGAACGATCCGGGCGAGCAGCGAGTCGAGCGCCGGCCGCTGGAGCCCGGTGAGCGCCGACACGGCGGCCGCGACCACGTACAGCGGCCACAGCAGGGGGTGCGGGAGCAGCGCGTTCAGCAGCAGGATCAGGGCGAGGAGCCCGAGGCCCGCCTCCGTCGCCACGATCACCTTGCGCCGGTCGACGGCGTCCGCGAGCGCCCCGCCGTACAGCCCGAAGACCACCAGCGGGACCAGCTCCACGGCGCCCATCGCGCCGACGGCGAAGGGGGAGCCGGTCAGTTCCTTGATCTGGAGCGGCAGTGCGATCAGCGCCATGAAGGACGCGAAGACGGTGATGGTGCCCTGCACCAGCAGCAGGCGGAAGTCGGCGGAGGCGCGCCAGGGCGCGAGGTCGGGAAGCAGGGCGGCGAGTCGTCTCACGGTGGGTCATGCTCGGTGGCCCGCAGGGCGCGGGGCAACCGATTAACGCCCGCCGCTTCCAGGCCCCGAGGTCCCGGCGCCTGATGGGGCGGGATCCGTCCTCACCAGCGGTCCGGCGGCGGGCGGTCAGATGGTCGGCGAGCCGGGACAGCCGGTCGCGGAAGCGGAGCCGGCCGCTCCGAGGGGCGGGCGGCAGACAGTTCTCCCCGGTCGCCGCGCTCACCAGGTGCTGCACGGTGTCCAGATCGACCCCCGCGTCCGCCGTCACCGTCAGCGTCTCGTGCGCGAGCCCGCCCACCTCCGGGTCGCCGTGGTCCAGGGACAGCACCGTCGCCCCCGCCCGCCGCGCGTCGTGCACCCGCTCCAGGAGCCCCTCGCCCGGCCGCGCCGGCGCCACCATCAGCAGCGTCGCGCCCCGCCCCGCCGACGCGATCCGGCCGAGCCCGACCGCCAGGTGCGCCGGGTCGCCGGGCCGGACCCGGTGGCGTACGAGCGTGGGCGCCAGCTCCGGCCGGCCGGACCAGACGGACTCGTCGACGAGGTGCGCGGCCAGGTGCCACGGCTCGTACTCCTCCGTGCCGACGAGCAGCAGCCCGCCGCCGTGCGACACGACCGAGGAGCGGAGGGAACCGGCGAAGTGGCGGGCGGCCGCCGGCCACTGCGTACCGGCGAGCACTTCGCGCAGCAGCGCGACACGTACGGCGTCCATGGCCCCGCATGCTGCCCCGGGCCGGTGTCCGCGCGCGGGCGGTTCGGGGCGGACTCACCCGGACGGGTCCGCGCCCGGCGACCGGTCAGTAATGTCGGGGCCATGACTTCCTCCACCAGCCCCATCCCCGTCCCTGCCGGCTCCAGCCCCGAGACCGCGAGCGCCAAGCCCGCGCCGAAGGACCCCTGGGACCTCCCCGACGTCTCCGGGCTCGTCGTCGGCGTCCTCGGCGGCACCGGCGACCAGGGCCGCGGCCTCGCCTACCGCCTCGCCAAGGCCGGCCAGCGAGTGGTCATCGGCTCCCGCGCGGCCGACCGCGCCGAGGCCGCCGCCGCCGAGCTGGGCCTCGGCGTCGAGGGCGCGGACAACGCCGCGTGCGCCCGCCGCAGCGACATCGTGATCGTCGCCGTGCCGTGGGACGGGCACGCCGCGACCCTGGAGGCGCTGCGCGAGGAACTGGCCGGCAAGCTCGTCGTCGACTGCGTGAACCCGCTCGGCTTCGACAAGAAGGGCGCCTACGCGCTCAAGCCCGCCGAGGGCTCCGCCGCCGAGCAGGCCGCCGCGCTGCTGCCCGGCTCGCGGGTGACGGCCGCCTTCCACCACCTGTCGGCGGTGCTGCTCCAGGACGCCTCGGTCGACGCCATCGACACCGATGTGATGGTGCTCGGCGAGGAGCGCGCCGACGTGGAGATCGTGCAGGCCCTGGCGGGCCGGATCCCCGGCATGCGCGGCATCTTCGCGGGCCGGCTGCGCAACGCCCACCAGGTCGAATCGCTGGTCGCCAACCTGATCTCGGTCAACCGCCGCTACAAGGCGCACGCGGGCCTGCGCGTCACAGACGTCTGATCCGGAGCGCGCTCCGGAGCGGGTGCTTCGGAGCGTCCGCTCCGACCGGAGGGCCGCGCGCGGCGCGCGAGGGGCATGGGGGACACTGGACGGGCACATCACCCGTATGCGGACGGACAGGAGCCGACCCATGCCCCGCCTTGCCCTCTACGCCCTGATCGTCTGCGCGCTCGCCGTGGCCGCGGCCGTCCTCTCCTTCGTCCAGGGCAACCTGATCGGCATCGTCTGGGTGCTGCTCGCGGGCCTGTCGTCGAACATGGCGTGGTTCTACATCAAGCGCTCCCGCATGGCCGGCGCGGGCGCCGAGCAGCAGGCCTGACACCCGCCGTGGTGGCGGGTCAGACGCGGCAGAACTCCGGGGCCGGCTCCCAGAACCGGTAGAGGGCCGAACCGCAGACGCGGGACAGCTCCGGCACGCCGAGCGTCTGCAGCAGGGTGTTGATCGTGCCGAAGAACGCGCTGTGGAGCGGCGGGACGAACAGCAGCGCGACGATGATGAAGAAGCCGTAGGGCGCGTACGGCTCGACCCGCCGCTTGATCCCGTACGACAGCCAGGGCTCGATCACCCCGTAGCCGTCCAGGCCCGGCACCGGCAGCAGATTCAGCAGCGAGGCCGTGACCTGCAGGAACGCCAGGAACGCGAGCGCGTACTGGAACGGCCGCGGCACCCCGTCGAGCGCGTGCAGCCAGAACGGCGCGGTGCACACGACGGCGAACAGGACGTTGGTGAGCGGGCCGGCCGCCGAGATCAGACTGTGCTTCCAGCGGCCGTGCACCCGGCCCCGGTCGATGAACACCGCGCCGCCCGGCAGACCGATGCCGCCCAGCATCAGGAACAGCACCGGGATGACGATGCTCAGCCACGCGTGGGTGTACGCGAGCGGGTTCAGGGTCAGATAGCCGCGGGCGCCGACCGTGATGTCCCCGCCGTGCAGCGCGGTGCGGGCGTGCGCGTACTCGTGGAGACAGAGCGAGACGATCCACGCCGAGGTGACGAAGAGGAACACCGCGATGGCCGGGGAGGCCGCGAAGTCCGTCCACACGGCCCAGCCGGTGACGGCCATGACCGCGAGGATCGCCAGGAAGACGGGGCTGACACGCCGCTCGTCGTGGCGAGGGGTGGTCGTGGACATGAGGGGTCTCCCGGGTGCGGTGGGGCGTCGGTCGTCGCGTACGTGCCGGAAACGTACCGGGTCGTGCCGCGGGTTCCTGCCCTGGACGGCCTTTCCGTACCCGCCGCTCACGGAGAATGGCCCCGTGCGCTATTCGGTCCTCGGCCCCACCCGGGCCCACACGTCAGACGGAACGCAGGGACGTACGGCCCCGTCGGGCGCCCCGGCGCCCGGTGCCGACGCGTCCGCCCCGCCCGCCGGGGACGGGGCGCCGGTGGCCGTCGGCGGCCCGCGGGTGCGCGCGCTGCTCACCGTGCTCGCGCTGCGGGCCGGGCGGCCGGTGCCGGTCGGGGTGCTCGTCGACGAGGTGTGGGGCGCCGAACCGCCCGCCGACGCCGTCGCCGCGCTCCAGGCCCTGGTCGGCAGGCTGCGCCGGGCCCTCGGCCACGAGCGGGTGGTGTCCGCCGACGGCGGCTACCGGCTGGCCGCCGCACCCGAGGACGTCGACGCCCACCGCTTCACCCGGCTCGCCGCCGACGGCGTACGGGAACTGGACGCGGGCCGCCCCGGCCGCGCCGCCGCCCTCCTCGACGAGGCCCTGGCGCTGTGGACCGGCCCGGCCCTCGCCGACCTGCCCGACCGCGCGGCCGAGGCCGCCCGCTGGGAGGCCCGCCGGCTCGGCGCCCGCCGGGCCAGGCTCGCCGCCGCGCTCGCGCTCGGCGAGGGCGACGCCGTCCTGCCGGAGCTGGACGCGCTGGGCGCGGAGCACCCGCTCGACGAACCGCTCCAGGCGCTGCGGATCCGCGCGCTGACCGCGGCGGGGCGGCCGGCCGAGGCGCTGGCGGTGTACGAGACGGTACGGCGCGGGCTCGCGGACCGTCTCGGCGCCGACCCGTCGCCCGAACTGCGCGGCCTGCACGCCGCGTTGCTGAAGGGGCGGGCCGCCGGACGGTCCACCACGGCCGGGCCCGGACCCGGCGGCCGGGGCGGCGGCAATCTGCGCGCCCGCCTCACCAGCTTCGTCGGCCGCGAGGACGACCTCGCCGCCCTCCACGACGCCCTCGGCGGCACCCGGCTCGTCACCCTCCTCGGACCCGGCGGCGCCGGCAAGACCCGCCTCTCCCAGGAGGCCGCCGAACGGGCCGCCGGGCAGTGGCCCGACGGCGCCTGGTTCGTCGAACTCGCCCCCGTCACCGACCCGGAGGCCGTCACCGAAGCCGTCCTCGACGCGCTCGGCGCCCGCGAGACCGTGCTGCGCGGCGCCGGTGCCGAGGAGCTCCGCCACCCCGAGGACGCGGCCGGCCGGCTCGTCGAACACTGCGCGGGCCGCCGCCTGTTGCTGCTCCTGGACAACTGCGAGCACGTGGTGGGCGCGGTCGCGGAACTGGTGGAGCGGGTCCTCGCCCGCTGCCCGGGCGTGACAGTGCTCGCGACGAGCCGCGAACCCCTCGGCGTACCCGGCGAGTCGACGCTCCCCGTCGGGCCGCTGCCGCGCGACACCGCCGTCCGGCTCTTCGGCGAGCGCGGCGCGGCCGTGCGGCCCGGCTTCCGGGTGACCGACGACGAGGCCGCCGCGGACGAGATCGTCCGCCGCCTCGACGGGCTGCCGCTCGCCATCGAACTGGCCGCCGCCCGGCTGCGGTTGCTCACCCCGCGCCAGATCGCCGACCGGCTCGACGACCGGTTCCGGCTGCTGACCTCCGGCGCCCGGACGGTCCTGCCGCGCCAGCAGACCCTGCGCGCGGTCGTCGACTGGTCCTGGGACCTCCTCGACGCCCCCGAACGCGCCGTCCTGCGGCGCCTCGCGGTCTTCACCGGCGGCTGCGACCTGGAGGCGGCCGAGGACGTGTGCGCCGGCCCGGCCGTGGGGGAAGGCGCCGGCCCCGGCGCCGTCGGTGCCGTCGCTGCCTCCGACGTCCTCGACCTGCTCGGCTCGCTCGTCGACAAGTCGCTCGTGGTCGCCGCCGAGGACGGCACCGGCATGCGCTACGGCCTCCTGGAGACCGTCGCCGAGTACGCGGCCGAACGGCTCGACGAGGCCGGTGAGCGCGAGGCCGCCGAACGCCGTCACCTCGTCCACTACCGCGAGTTCGCCCGCCGCACCGACCCCGAGCTGCGCACCGGCCGGCAGGCCGCCGCGATGGCCCGGTTCGCCGCCGAGTACGGCAACCTGCGCACCGCGCTGCGGACCGCCGTACGGCTGCGCGACGAGCACGAGGGCCTGATCCTCGTGCACGCGCTGCTCTGGTACTGGACCATGCGCGACCTGCGCGCCGACGCCCTGCACTGGGCCGAGGCCGTCGCCGCGCTCGGCCCCGACCCCTTCGGGCCGTCCGCCGCCCCCGTCGTCCCCCTGTACGAGCCGTGCACGGCCGCCCCGCCGCCGCTCGGCGAGGACCAGCTGTGGGAGGCCCGGCGCGGGGTGCGGCTGATCGAACTGCTCAACATGGACTACGAGACCGGGTTCTGGGTCAGCCCCGACGGCCTCGCCCGGCTGCGGCTGATCACCGGCGCCTACCCGCCCGGCCTGCCGCAGATCTGCCGGCTGCCCGGCTCCCTCACCGTGTTCGCCATGATCCTCACCAGCGAGACCGGCCATATGCACGCGGCCCTCGACGCCAACGTCGACACCTGCCGCCGCCTCGGCCACGAATGGGAACTCGCCAACGCGCTCCAGACGCGGGCCAACCTGCTCGCCAACCGTGCCGTGTGGGCCGGCCGCGCGGCGGCCGACGCCGACGAGGCCCTGGAGATCTTCGTCCGGCTCGACGACGCCTGGGGCGCGGCCGAAGCGCTGTCCTCGCGGGGCGAGGCGCGCGAGCGGAGGCTCGAATTCGCGGGCGCCGCCGAGGACTTCGAGGCCGCCATCGAGTACGCGCGGCGGATCGGGGCGCAGTCCCAGATGGGGCTGCTGCGCGCCCGCTACGCCGACATGCTGGCCGAGACCGGCCGCCGGGAGGACGCCGAACGCATCCTGCGCGAGGTGGTGGAGGGCGAGTACAGCCGCAGCCATCCGCCGACGCTGGCCGCCCGGATCTTCCTGGCGATCCTGCTCGCCCGTACCGGCCGCACCGGCGAGGCGCGGGGGTATCTGACGCAGCTCCTCGAGGAGTTCAACACGGAGGCCTTCTCGCTCTTCGAAGGGTT
Organism: Streptomyces laurentii; assembly: GCA_002355495.1. Classification (GTDB taxonomy): domain Bacteria; phylum Actinomycetota; class Actinomycetes; order Streptomycetales; family Streptomycetaceae; genus Streptomyces; species Streptomyces laurentii. The sequence continues at coordinate 1,948,056 of AP017424.1, read as the reverse complement.
CACCATCGGCACCCTGGCCTGGGTGGACGACCTCGACGGCGACTACGCCGCCGGTCTCGTCCGGGCCCGGCAGGCGTACGACAGCGCGCTGAGCGCCCTGTCGCGGACGGTGGCCCCCGAGATGCCGGCGGCCCATCTCCTCACCGCCGCCTGGGCGCTGGCCGGGCTCGGCGGGCGGGAGCGGGCCCGGGCCGCGGCGATGCTCCTCGGCGCGTACGAGCGGCTGCAGCCGCCCCAGCATCTGGCGCACCCGGTCGAACGGGAGAACCGGGAGCGGGCGACCGCCCTCACCCGGACGGCGCTCGCCGACGACGCCGCGTTCGAGGCCGCGCACGCCGAAGGCGGCGTCCTCACCCTGGAGGACGCCGCCGCTCTGCTCGCCCGAGCCGTCGACGCGATACGGGAGTGATCCGGCCCCGGCCGCGTACGCGCTGTCGTCGTGCCCCCGTCCTGGACCGTTCAGGTCAGGTCTTCTTACGGAACTTGGCGACCGCGAGCGGGGCCATGACCGCGGTGATGGCGACCGACCAGCCCAGCGTCATCCACACCGAGTGGGCGAGCGGGCCGCCGTTGATCAGGGCGCGGGAGGAGTCGGCCAGGGCCGACAGCGGGTTGTAGTCGGTGAAGGCCTGCAGCCAGCCGGGCATCGTGGTCGGCGGCGCGAAGATCGACGAGCCGAACTGGAGCGGCATCAGCACGATCATCGCCATGCCCTGGACGGCCTGCGCCGTCTTCATCGTCAGCCCGAGCAGGATGAAGATCCACATCAGGGAGGCGCCGAACACCATCGACAGGCCGATGGCGCCGAACAGTCCGAGGACCGAGGTGTGGATCTGCAGCCCGAGCAGGAAGCCCATGCCGAGCAGGATCGCGGTGGCGATCAGCATGCGGCCGATCTCGACGACGATCTTCGCGATGAGGACGGACGAGCGGGCGATGGGCATGGTCCGGAACCGGTCCATGACGCCCTTCTTGAAGTCGTCGTTGATGCCGGTGCCGACGCCCATCGCGATGTTCATGCCCATCATGGCCATCAGGCCGGGCACGACGTAGTTGACGTACGCGTCGTTGTTGCCCTTGCCGGCGATCGCGCCGCCGAAGACGTACACGAAGAGCAGTACGAACACGATCGGCATGAAGACGGCGTCGAACATCGACTCCGGGTCCTGCTTGATCTGGAGCATGTTGCGGCGGGCGAGGGCGCCGATGTGGCGGAGGTTGGCCCGCAGGCCGATCCGGCCGTCGTCGGCGCGGGTGCCGGAGCCGGGACCGGGGTCGGAACCGGCTCTGGACGAGGGCCGCTTGGCGAGCGAGGAGGTGGAGGCGGACGCGGGGCCGCGGCCGTCCGCGGGGGACTGGGGCAGGGTGCCGGCGCTCATGCGGCGATCTCCTCGGTGATCGTGTCGGACGGGACGGACGGGGCGGCCTCGGACGTCTTCTCGCCGGTGATGGCGAGGAACACCTCGTCGAGGCTGGGCAGTTGGGTGCCGATGTCGGCGATGCCGAAGCCGCGGGCGCCGAACAGTCTCACGACGGCGGTCAGTTGCTCGTCGGTGAGGATTGGTACGTCGAGCGTGCCCGTGCCGTCCTCGACGGTGGCACCGGCCGGGCCGTCGAGCCCGGTCTCGCGCAGCGCCGCCGCCATGGCGGGCAGGTCGGCCGGGTCGGCCGGACGGATGCGCAGGGTGCGGCCGGCGACCCGGGTCTTCAGCTCGTCGACCCCGCCGCTGGCGACGACCCGGCCGCGGTCGATGACGGTCAGCTCGGAGGCCAGCTGCTCGGCCTCCTCCATGTACTGGGTGGTGAGCAGCACGGTCGCGCCGTCGGCGACCATGCGCTGCACCTCCTCCCAGACCTCGTTGCGGGTGCGCGGGTCCAGGCCGGTGGTGGGCTCGTCCAGGTAGAGCACGGCGGGCCGGCCGATCATCGAGGCGGCCAGGTCCAGCCGGCGCCGCATGCCGCCGGAGTACGTCATGGCCGGGCGCTTGGCGGCCTCGGTGAGCGAGAAGCGCTCCAGCATCGCGTCGGCGCGGCGGCGGGCCTCGGCGCGGGAGAGATCGAGCAGCCGCCCGATCATGTACAGGTTCTCCCGGCCGGACAGCTTCTCGTCGACCGAGGCGTACTGGCCGGTCAGCCCGATGGTGCGGCGCAGCTGGCGCGGCTGGCGCACCACGTCGTACCCGGCGACGACGGCCGTCCCGGCGTCCGGGACGATCAGCGTGGACAGGCAGCGGACCAGGGTCGTCTTGCCGGCGCCGTTGGGGCCGAGGACCCCGAGGACGGTGCCCTCGCGGACGTCCAGGTCGATCCCGTCGACGGCCTTCGTCGCGCCGAAGTGCTTCACGAGGCCCCGTACCTCGATGGCGTGGGTGTGTGATCGCGTCATGTCCCCAAGGGAACCGGGGCTCACCGACAGGCCGCCGACAACCGGCCGACACCCCTGCCGGCAGGCACCGACAACCGCAGACAGCCACCGACAGCCACCGACAGCCACCGGCAGCCGCGGACAAGCGCCGACAAGGCGACGCGCGCATCCGTGCGTACCGACGCGGACAGCCCGCCGACGGGGGACGGTCGGCGGGCTGTCGTGGTGCCGGGAGTGGCTCGGGTGCCGCCGAAGCGGCGGGTGGAACCAGTAGGACTAGTGGAAGGTGTGCTCCTCGGCGGGGAACGCCCCGCCGGACACGTCCTCCGCGAAGGCCCGGGCGGCGTCGCCGAGGGTCTCGCGCAGGTTGGCGTACTGCTTGGTGAAGCGCGGCACCTTGCCGCCGGTCAGCCCGGCCATGTCGGTCCACACGAGGACCTGCGCGTCCGTGCCGGCGCCCGCGCCGATGCCGATGGTCGGGATGTGCAGCGAGCGGGTGACCTCGGCGGCCAGCTCGGCCGGGACCAGCTCCAGGACGACGGCGAAGGCGCCCGCGTCCTGGGCGGCCTTGGCGTCGCGCAGCAGCTGGTGCGCGGACTCGTCGCCGCGGCCCTGTACCCGGTAGCCCATGGTGTTGACGGACTGCGGGGTCAGGCCGAGGTGGGACATGACCGGGATGCCGGACCGGACCAGCAGCTCGGTCTGCGGCAGCGAGCGCTCGCCGCCCTCCAGCTTGATCGCGCCGACGCCCGCCTCCTTGATCAGCCGGGTGGCGTTGCGCAGGGCCTGGACGGGCCCTTCCTGGTACGAGCCGAAGGTCAGGTCGGCGACGACCAGGGCACGCCGGGTGCCGCGGACGACGGCGGCGGACAGGAAGGTCATCTCGTCCATCGTGACGGGCACGGTGGTGTCGTAGCCGAGATGACAGTTGCCCATGGAGTCGCCGACGAGGATCACCGGGATGCCGGCCTCGTCGAAGACGGAGGCGGTCATCGCGTCGTAGGCGGTGAGCATGGGCCACTTCTCGCCCCGCGTCTTGGCGGCGGCGATGTCGTGGACGGTGATACGGCGGGTGCCTTTCCCTCCGTACAGCGCCTTGCTGCTGTCGGCGGGCGGTTTCTGGGCAGCCTGAAGCGTCATGGTGAACGGCTCCTCTGTTGTCATCTCGAGGCGCCCTGTGGCGTCCCCGGACCACATCCATGGTGGCACTCGGCGGGGCGGCCGGGGAAGCGGGGCGGCCGGGCGGAGTGGAGTGGCGCTGTTCACACGGGTCCGGCGGCTTCGGTCCGCCGGCGGCTTCGGCCCGGCGGGCAAAGACTCCGTCAGCAGAATTCGATACGAGACGGTCTCGTATCGAAATAGTACTAAGGTGAGGGCCATGTCTCAGCCGACCTCTGTCTCCGCCGTTCCCGGAGCGCCCCGCGTCCCGGAGGCCGTGCACCGCCGCCGCTGGGCGATTCTCGGTGTGCTCATGCTCAGCCTGCTGATCGTCGTTCTCGACAACTCGATCCTCAACGTCGCCGTCAAGACGATCGCCAGCCCCGCTCCCACCGGCATCGGTGCCACGCAGAGCGAGCTGGAATGGGCCATCAACTCGTACACGCTCGTCTTCGCGGGCCTGCTCTTCACCTCCGGCCTGCTCGGCGACCGGCTCGGCCGCAAGAAGGTCCTGCTGTTCGGCATAGCCGTCTTCGGCATCGCCTCCGCGCTCGCCGCCCAGTCCGGCAGCCCGGGCGAGCTGGTCGCCTTCCGGGCCCTGATGGGCCTCGGTGCCGCGTTCGTGATGCCCGCCACCCTCGCCGTCCTCATGAACGTCTTCGAGCGCGAGGAGCAGCCCAAGGCCATCGGTATCTGGGCCGGCAGCGTCGGCCTCGCCATCGCCATCGGCCCCATCACCGGCGGTGCCCTCCTGGAGCACTTCTGGTGGGGCTCGATCTTCCTGGTCAACGTGCCCGTGGTGATCCTCGCCCTGGTCCTGATGATCTGGCTGGTGCCCGACTCCAAGGACCCGAAGCCCGGCCGCGTCGACCTGCCCGGCGTACTGCTGTCCGTCCTCGGTCTCGTCCTGCTGGTCTACGGCATCATCCGCGGCGGCGAGCTGGCCAGCTTCACCGATGTCACCGTGCTGCTCCCGGCGCTCGCGGGCCTCGCCGTCCTCACCGGTTTCGTGCTGTACGAGAAGCGCGCCGCGCACCCCGCGCTCGACGTCTCGTACTTCCGCAAGCCCGCCTTCTCGGCCGCCGTCGCCGCCATCGCGCTGGTGTTCTTCGCCCTCATGGGCGTGACCTTCTTCTCCGCGTTCTACCTGCAGAGCGTGCGCGGCTACAGCGCCCTGGAATCGGGTCTGCTCATCCTGCCGCTCGCCATCGCCCAGATGATCTTCGCGCCGCGCGCCCGGCACGTCGTCGACCGCTTCGGCGCCAAGGCCGTGTGCACGACGGGCATGCTCGCCGTCGCCGTCGGTCTGGCCGCGTTCGCCTTCTTCGACGCGGACACGCCGGTCTGGGTCCTGGAGATCTTCTTCTTCCTCCAGGGCGCCGGCATGGCGCACATCATGCCGCCGGTCACCGTCGCCGTGATGCAGGCGCTGCCGCGCGAGAAGGCCGGCTCCGGTTCCGCCATCAACAACACCTTCCGCCAGGTCGGCGGCGCGCTCGGGGTGGCCGTCCTCGGCTCCGTCCTGTCCAGCACGTACCGCGGCGAGATCGACAGCCACCTCGCCGGGCTCCCGGCGGACCTGCGCGAGAAGGCGGGCGAGTCCATCGAGGCGACGCTCGGCGTCGCGCAGCACCTCGGCCCGGCCGGCCGCGGCCTGGTCACGCCCGCGTACGACGCCTTCCTCGACGCCATGCACGTGACGGCCATGGGCTCGGCCGGTGTCGCCGTCCTGGGCGCGATCGTCGTCGCGCTCTTCCTGCCCGGCCGCACCCCGTCCGGGCCGGTTCCGGCCGGTGCCGTCCCGGGCGCCCGCGCGGAAGCGGGAGAATCGGTTCCGAGGTAGACGGCAGGTCAGGCGGAGGAGGCGGAACGGACGTGTCGCAGGAGACGACGGGGGCGGGGACGACCGGCCCGGCGGCGGTCACGGCGCGGCTCGCGGCAGCACCGGACGGGACGGCGGTACGGGGCGAGGCCGCGGCCATGACCCCGGCCGCCGGGGCCGCCCCCGTCCCCGCGCCCTCCGAGTGTCCCGGCGACGCGGCCCCGTGCGGCGGCCGCCGGGGCCGGCCGCGCAGCGAGGCGGTGGAACGGGCCATTTTCGACGCGGCGGTCGGGATGCTGGAGCACGGCGTCCCGCTCGCCGACCTGTCCATCGAGAAGCTCGCCCGTACCGCCGGGGTCGGCAAGGCCACCATCTACCGCCGCTGGCCCGGCAAGGAAGCCCTGCTCATCGACCTGCTCCGGTCCCTGGAACTCCCCGAACCGGACCTGCCCGGCACCTCCGCCCGCGACGACCTCGTCACGCTCCTGGAGAGCCTGCGGCAACGCGGCATGTTCAAGCGCTCCAACGCGCTGCTGCACAACGTGTTCTCGCAGATGCAGATGTATCCGAAGCTCTGGGACGCGTACCAGCGCACCGTCATCGAACCGCGCCGCCGGATGTCCCTCGACGCCATCCGGCGCGGCATGGCGAACGGCGAGATCCGTCCCGACCTCGACGTCGAACTCGTCAACGACCTCGTCACCGGCCCCCTGCTGCTCCGCTCGGTCATCCGGCCCGGCTCGCCGCTGGAGCCCGGCCTCGCCGAACAGATCGTCGACACCGTTCTGGAGGGTGTCCGTCCAGCCGTCCGTCCGGCCGTCTGACCCGCGGTCTGTCCGGCGGTCCGCCCGGTCGTCCGGCCGGCGGTCCGTCCGGTCGTCCGACCGGGAGGCGCGCCGAAGGTGCCGGCGGCGGCGCCGGGGCGACACCCCGGACGAATGTGCGCGTTCTGTCACAGGCGTACGCACCGCACCACCTGCAGGAACCCGCCACGCGCGTTCGTTCGTCCCTCGATGAGTACGACCGGCGCGGAATCGCCTAGGGTCGGGACCGGGTCGGACAGCAAGGCAGTGAGGACGGCGGCGATGACGCGCGTGGACATGACGGGGACCGAAAGCGGCGGCACGCCGGACCACCACAACTCCGCCCTCCCGCCCGCCGATACTCCCGGACCGGGTAGCCGCCTCGCGCGGCTGCGCCACGACCGCGGCATCTGGCGCCGGGGCGTGATCCTGGCCGTCTGCGCGGTCCTGGTCGCGCTGGTGATGGCTCTTCACTCCGACATCCCGAACCGCGTCGGCAACCTCGGCAGTCTCATCGAGACCTTCCTGCCCTGGTTCGGCGTGTTCGTCCCGGTGATCCTGGTCCTCGCCCTGCTGCGCCGCTCCGCGACGGCGCTGATCGCGCTGATCCTGCCGGCCGTGGTCTGGCTCAACCTCTTCGGCGGACTCGTCGTCGACAAGTCCGCCGACGGCGGCGACCTCACCGTCGTGAGCCACAACGTCAACGCCGACAACCCCGACCCCGGCGAGACGGCCCGTCAGATCGCCGGATCCGGCGTCGACGTGGTGGCCCTGGAGGAGCTCAAGACCGACATGGTGCCGGTGTACGAGAAGGGCCTGGCCGCCACGTACCCGTACCACTCCGTCCAGGGCACCGTCGGCCTGTGGAGCAAGCACCCGCTGCGCGGCGCCAAGCCCGTCGACATCCGCCTCGGCTGGACCCGCGCCCTGCGCGCCACCGTCGCCGCGCCGTCCGGCGACATCGCCGTCTACGTCGCCCATCTGCCCTCCGTACGGGTCAAGATGAACGCCGGCTTCACCGCCTCCCAGCGCGACACCAGCGCCGACGCCCTGGGCGCGGCGATCTCCCGGGACCCGAACCCGCGCGTCGTGCTCCTCGGCGACCTCAACGGCACCATGAACGACCGCGCCCTGACCGCCGTCACCTCACAGCTCCGGTCCACCCAGGGCGCGGCGGGCGACGGCTTCGGCTTCAGCTGGCCGGCCTCGTTCCCGATGGCCCGGATCGACCAGATCCTGGTCCGGGGCGTCGAGCCGCTGTCCTCGTGGACCCTCCCGGAGACCCGCAGCGACCACCTTCCGGTGGCCGCGCGTCTGCGTTTCTAGGGCGGACGGAACGGCCCGCCCTCGCCGGTCAGTTCACCGCGTCGAGCTTCGCCCGCTGCTCCGCCGTGAGGTCGAGGTCGACGGCGCCCAGGTTCTCCTCCAGCTGGGCGAGCGACGAGGCGCCGATGAGCGGGATGACCGGGATGTCCCCGCCCATCAGCCAGGACAGCACCACCTGGTTGACGGTGGCGCCGGTCTCCGCAGCCACCTCGCGGACCGCCATGAGACGCGGCTCGGTGCCCGCGTGCGCGAAGCCGGGGCCGAGCGGCTTGTCGTCCCGTACGTACGCGCCCGCGATCAGCGGTGAGTACGCGACCTGCGTCAGCTCCGGGGTGGCCCGCAGATAGCTGAGCAGATCGCCGCTCACCAGGCCCTGGTTCCCGTCGGGCGAACGCAGGCTCGGGATGTCGGTGCGCTGGCGCAGATAGCTGTGGTGGTGCTGGAGGACCTCGTAGCCGGGCAGGCCGGCCGCCGCGGCGAGGGCGCGGGCGCGTTCGACGCGCCAGGCCCAGTGGTTGCTGGCGCCGAGCAGACCGGCGACCCCGTCCGCGACCACGTCGGCGAAGCCCTGGACGGTCTCCTCCAGCGGGGTGTGCTCGTCCATGATGTGCGCGTACAGCAGGTGGATCCGCTCGACGCCGAGCCGCTCGCGACTGCGCTCCGAGGACTCCCGGATGACCTTGGCGGACAGGCCCTCCACGTCCCGGCTGAAGCCGGAGGCGGGCTGGTTGGGGCGGGCGCCCAGCTTGGTGGCGACGGTGAACTCGTCCCCGACGTTACGGCTCCTCAGCCAGCGGCCGACCAGCTCCTCGCTCTCGCCGCCCTGGGTGCCGTTGACCCAGAACGCGTAGTTGTTGGAGGTGTCGACGAACGTGCCGCCGACCTCGGCGAACCGGTCGAGGAGCGCGAAGGCGGTGTCCTCGTCGACGAGGGTGCCGAAGTTCATGGCCCCGAGGCTCAGCACGCTGACCTCTCGGCGGGTGGCGGGGGAGTTCCCGATGACGCGGTACTTCATGGGGGTTCAGCCTTTCCGGGGTGTCGCTGGTTGCCGGTTGCGGGTCGCTGGTCGCTCGGCTCGTACGCGAGAGGCCGGCCGCGGGGCGGGCGCCCGGGATCCGGCCGTGGCGGCGGCCGTCGGCAGGGAACACCATCGCCACCGAGTGGTGGACAACGCGAAAGACGGACGATTGCTTCCCGGTCGGCATGTGCGGAATCCCCTTGTCCCGTCAGGGAGTTGGAGAATCCTCCTCGTCTCGCCTGCTCCTCGTCGGGCCGGTGGTCCGCCCAGCGACGACCGTGACGAGGTCGTACGCCCCCTCGGCGGCGGCCGCGCCGATGAGGACGAGTCCGGCGCAGGGGCCGCCCGTGAAGTGGTAGGCGTTCACGGCGGTGACGATCCGGCCGTCCCGGTCCCGGCCGGCGGCCGCCATCGAGTGCCGGTCACCCCGGCAACGGGTGCGCGCGACCTGGGCGGCCGCCTCGACGAGTGCGTGGTCGACGGGGTGGATGGGTGCGGTCATGGGGCTGCCTTCACGGGGGGAGGGTCAGGTGCGTGCCGACGTACGGCGCACTCCCCGTCCTCCCTCAACCGCGTCTCTCCCGCCACTGGTTGGTGATCGGAAGCCGGCGGTCCTTGCCGAAGCCCTTCGCGGAGATCTTGGTGCCCGGCGGGTACTGGCGGCGCTTGTACTCGGCCGTGTCGACCATCCGCAGCGTGCGCGTGACCAGTTCCTCGTCGAAGCCCGCCGCGACGATCTCGTCGCGGCCCCGGTCGCGGTCGACGTACAGCTCCAGGACCCGGTCGAGGACGTCGTAGTCGGGCAGCGAGTCCGTGTCGACCTGGCCGGGGCGGAGTTCGGCGCTCGGGGGCTTGGTGAGGGTGTGCTCCGGGATGGGCGGGGCCTCGCCGCGCGCCTCGGCCGTGGCGTTGCGCCAGCGGGCGAGGCGGTAGACGTCGGATTTGTAGACGTCCTTGATGGGCCCGTACGCGCCGACCGCGTCGCCGTACAGCGTCGAATACCCCACCGCCAGCTCGGACTTGTTGCCGGGCGCGAGGACGAGATGGCCCTCCTGGTTGGACAGCCCCATCAGCAGCGTGCCGCGCAGCCGGGCCTGCAGGTTCTCCTCGGCGAGCCCGGTCAGGCCGAGCGCGCCCATGTACGCGTCGAACATCGGCTCGATCGAGACGGTACGGAAGGGGAGCCCGGTACGGTGGGCCAGCTCGGCGGCGTCGTCGCGGGAGTGGCCCGAGGAGTACGCGGACGGCATCGACACCCCGTACACCTGCGCGGCTCCGAGGGCGTCGCAGGCGATCGCGGCGACCAGCGCCGAGTCGATCCCGCCGGACAGACCGATGAGGACGGACCGGAACCCGTTCTTGGTGACGTACGCGCGCAGCCCCGTCACCAGCGCCGCGTACACCTCCGCGAGATCGTCGAGCGGCTCGGCCACCCCGCCGGTCTCGGCCGGCGCGTACGCGGGCGACGGCTCGGCCGGCAGCACCGCCCGCTCGATCCGCAGCCCGTCGTCCACGACGCTCCCGGGCTCGGGCGCCGCGGGGTCGGTGGCCGGCAGGTCGAGGTCGATGAGGAGGGAGGTCTCGGTGAACTGCGGGGCGCGCGCCAGGACTTCGCCCTCCGCGTCGACGACGATCGAGTCGCCGTCGAAGACCAGCTCGTCCTGGCCGCCGGTCATCGCCACGTACGCCGTGGCACAGCCGGCCTCCCGCGCCCGGGTGCGGACCAGCGCGAGGCGGGTGTCGTCCTTGTTCCGCTCGTACGGCGAGGCGTTGACCGACAGGAGCAGCCCGGCGCGCGCGGCCCGCGCCGCCGGCACCCGGCCGCCGTCCTGCCACAGGTCCTCGCAGATCGCGAGGGCGACGTCGACGCCGCGCACGCGGATCACGGGCAGGGTGTCGCCGCGCACGAAGTAGCGGTACTCGTCGAAGACGCCGTAGTTGGGCAGATGATGCTTGGCGAACCGCAGCACCACCTCGCCCCGGTGCAGCACCGCCGCCGCGTTCAGCGGCGACCCGGCGGGCCGCCCGAGCCGCGGCTCGTCCCGCTCGGACCGGTCGAGATACCCGACCACCACCGGAAGCTCCCCGAGCCCTTCGCCGTTCAGCCGCCCGGCGAGCGCCCACAGGGCGTCCCGGGACGCCTCGACGAACGAGGGCCGCAGCGCCAGATCCTCGACCGGATACCCGGTCAGCGCCATCTCGGGAAACGCGACCAGATGCGCACCGCCCTCGGCGGCCCGCCGGGTCCAGCGGAGGACGGCCTCCGCGTTCCCGTGGAGATCCCCGACGGTCGAGTCGATCTGCTGAAGCGCGAGTCGTAGCTGTCGTCGCTGAGACACGCCCCCAGTCTAATCGTCAACCCGACGTTATGGGTTTCCGACGCGTTACGTCCCTCCGGCTCGGATGAACGGCTGTGCCGACGGCCACGACGACCCGTCCATCAAGCCTGACCGGCCTGCGCCTTGACGGATCCGGCCGGGCGGCATGCCCTCTCGGATATCCGGGGGATCATATGCTTGCGCACGTGATTGCTTCGGAGATGGCGTCCTCGGGCGATGTCGGCATTATTTCCCTGATTGTTTTCTTCCTTGTCGGGACTTTTGGGGCTGTGGTGCTCCTGAATGTCAGGGGTGTTGCCGACGAATTCCATCGATTTATGTCCCCCTCGTGGTTCGGAACACTCGGTCTCACCTCGGCAGGGATGGCCAGGGCCCTGGGCGGTGTGGTGGCCGTGGTGGCGTTCGCCAATTTCGTCGCCAGGATCGGCTCGCTGCTTCTCTAGACTCGCCGTTTCCGCGGGATGGGGTCCGGATGCGGCCGATGACGCGAAAGCGCGAGCCGCGATCCGCCGGTCGCCGGCAGTGATTCCGGAGTGCCGTGAGCCGGTGGCCGGTCGCGCCGCGGCGATGAGCGCCGCGGTGACCGGCCGCCGGCGTCGGGGTCCGTGAACTCCGGACCCGCTACTTCGCGCGGTAGCCGAGCGTCGTCATCATGCCCGACTCCGAGTGGTACACGTTGTGGCAGTGGATCATCCACAGGCCCGGGTTGTCAGTGTCGAAGTCCATCGTCAGCTTGCGGCCCGGCAGGATGATCGAGGTGTCCTTGCGGACGCCGTTGGCCAGGGCGAAGGTGTGGCCGTGCAGGTGGAGCGGGTGCCACATGGTCGTGCCGTTGGTGAACTCGATCCGGACCCGCTCGCCCGCCTCGACGTCGTAGCGCCGGGCCGGGTCGTACGGCTTGCCGTCGAAGCCCCAGTCGTACTTCATCATCCCGCCGGTCAGCCGGATCTTGATCGTCCGGTCCGGGGTGCGGGCCGCGAGGGCCGTGTCCGGGGCGGGCTTCAGGCGTTCGGCGGTGAGCACCCGGCCGTCCAGTTCCTTCGGGCGGATGCCGGGGGCCGGCGCGTCGCCCTTGCCGGTGCGGAGCAGGGCGAGGCCGGTGGCCCGCTTGCCCTCGGCGAGCGCGGTGAGCGGGAAGACGCCGTCCTTGACGGTGACGAGGACGTCGTAGCGCTCGCCCATGCCGAGCAGCAGCGCGTCGGTCGTCGCGTGGGTGACGGGGAAGCCGTCGGTGTGGGTCACCGTCATCTCGTGGCCGCCGAGCGCGACGCGGAAGGCGGTGTCGCCGCCCGCGTTGACGATGCGGATCCGCACCCGGTCGCCGGGCTTGGCCGTGAACTCGCTCGGGGCGTCCGGGACCCGGCCGTTGACCAGGTAGTACGGATACTTCACATCGCCCGCGTCGCCGCCGAGCAGTTCGCTGGTGGCGCCCATCATCATCCGGGACGGGCCGGTCGGCCGAGCGGGCGGAGTCGAGGCCTTGGACGCCCCGGACCGGGTCATCGACATGGAGCCGTGGTCCATCCCCGGCATGCTCCCCATGTCGTGTCCCTCGCCACCGCCCATGCCGCCCATGCCCTTGCGCAGCTCGGCGAGTACGGCCTCCGGCGTCGAGCCGTCCATCCCGTCGACCCAGTCGTCGAGGACGACGACCCACTCCTTGTCGTACCCGAGCGGCTCCTTCGGGTCCTCGACGATCAGCGGCGCGTACAGGCCCCGGTCCTGCTGGACGCCGGAGTGCGGGTGGAACCAGTACGTGCCGGGGTGCGGGACCGTGAAGCGGTACGCGAACTCCCCGCCCGGCCGGATCGCCGGCTGGGTGACGCTCGGCACCCCGTCCATGTCGTTGCGCAGGGCGAGGCCGTGCCAGTGCAGCGAAGTCGTGTCGGGGAGGTGGTTGGCGAGGGTGAGGGCCAGCGTGTCGCCCGCCGTGACCCGCACCTCCTTGCCCGGCAGGACGTCCCCGTACGCCCAGGTCCGGGCGGTGCGGCCGGCGCCGAGGTCCACGGTGGCGGGGGTGGCGGTGAGCTTGACGGTACGGACCGGGCCGCCCTTGCCCGGAGTGCGCTTGGCCTCGGCGGCGGCGACCTCGGGGCCCCGCGGGGAGACGTACGCGGCGCCCGGGGACGGGGCCGGGTCGCTCGAACAGGCGGCGAGCAGACCGGTGCCCGCGGCGGCGAGCCCGGCGCCGAGGACGGAACGGCGGGTGAACGGGGTGGAAGACATGGCGGAACGCGCCTCTCGTACGAGGAGAGAAGGGAAACGGGAACGCTTCTCCAGCCCGTTCCGCCTAAATGCGCAGGACCGCCACCCGGTCGAGGACCGCGAGCCCCGGCGGCGGCTGCGGCCACGCGATCCAGCGCACGCCCGCCGGGCCCGCCCCGAGCCGCCCGGCCCGGCGGCGGCGCGCCCAGAGCAGCAGCGCGCCGCCGAGTACCACCACAAGCCCGCCGAGCACGGCGAGGCAGACGGCCAGCGGGCCGCCGGTGCCGTGGGAGGGCGCGTTCGAGTGGTGCGACGGGGCGGGGGCGGCGGAGTCCGCCTCGGCCGTCTGTCGTTGCGTCAGGCCGTGGTGCCCGTGCTGTCCCTGAGTCCCCTGGGCGGCGGACGCCGCCAGCCGCGGCAGCGCCGAGGCGTCATGCCCCGTCGGCCCGTGCCCCATCGTGTGCATCGTGACCAGGCCGAGCAGCAGCGCCGCGAGCAGCAACAGCCGCTCCACGCCCCGGGCCCGCCTCGTCTCCGACATACCGGGCAGCATACCCCCACCCCGTATTGCGCCCGGCGAGCCCCCTTCGGCAGGAGCACTCTTTCGGACACGCCGGTCATCGGCCTCGTGACGATCACTGACGATCCGTCGGAGCCGACGAGGCTCCGGGCCCCGGCCGTGCCGGGGGCCCGGAGCCCACAGGAGGAGGGAGCGAGGGCGTCAGTGGGTCGTGTAGACGCTCTCGACGAACTTCGCCAGCTGCTCGTCCGTCAGATGCTGCGCCAGATCGGCCTCGCTGATCATGCCGACGAGCTTCTTCTGCTCGTCGATGACCGGCAGCCGCTTGATCCGGTGCCCCTGCATCTCGTCGAGCACCTCGGTCACGTCCGCGCCGGTCTCGATCCAGCGTGGGGTGCCCTGGGCCAGTTCGCCGCAGGTGATCTTCGCGGGGTCGTGGCCCTCGGCCACGCAGCGGACCACGATGTCGCGGTCGGTGACGATCCCGCAGAGCCGTTCGTTGCTGTCGGCGATGGGCAGGGCGCCCACGTCGAGATCGCGCATCAGCTGGGCGGCGCGGTCGAGTGTCTCGTGAGCCGGGATCCACTGGGCCCCCGGATGCATGATGTCCTTCGCCGTGGTCATGGACTCGCGCCCCTTTCGTCGCACGTGGTACGTCGTCGAAACGTTGTCGAACGTCGTTGCAGAACGTCGTGGTACGCCGTGCGCGGCCGACCGGCCATCGCCTCCAGCGGACTCCGGCGAAGGCGACGATCCGTGCACCGCCGTCGTACACACGCCCCCGGGCTCTTTCATTGTCCGCGCGTGACGCGGCCCCCGCGACCCCGGCGGAAAGCGGGGTCACGGGGGCCGTCGTCAGGCGGCCCGTACACGTGCGTCCGAGGTGTGTACGGGCCGTACGGCGGGCGAGGCTACGCGCCGCGCGCCTTCAGCATGTCCGCCATCAGCTTGATCTCGGCGGCCTGGCCGTCGACCATGCCCTGCGCGAGGTCCCGCTCGACGCCGGGCTCGCACTTGTCCACGCAGCCCTGGGCCATGTGGATGCCGCCCTTGTGGTGCTCGGTCATCAGCTTCAGGTAGAGCACCTCGGCCTCGCGGCCGGACGCCTTGCGCAGCTGGTCCAGTTGGGTGCGGGTGGCCATGCCGGGCATCAGCGCGCCGTCCTCGGCGGCCGGGTCGGCGGCGCTCATGTCGCCCATGCCCATCCAGGCCATCGGCGCCTGGTCGGCCTGCACCTTCGGCAGCCGCCACAGGTCGAGCCAGCCCAGCATCATGCCGCGCTGGTTGGCCTGGGTGTTGGCGATGTCGTACGCGAGGCGGCGCACGTCCTCGTCCGTCGTCCGGTCGCGGACGATGAACGACATCTCGACGGCCTGCTGGTGATGGACCGACATGTCACGGGCGAAGCCCGCGTCCGCCGACTCCGTCGTCGGCGTGTGGGTCCTGGGGGAGCGGTCGGCGGAGGCGAAGGTGACCGCGCCGCCGGCGAACAGCAGCGCGAGGACCACGGCGGTGACGGACGCCCACTGTGTCCGGTTCAGTTTCACTGGCCCATCGCCTTGCCGCCCTGGCCGCTCGCGTCGACACCACCGGTGCAGGCGGCGCCCGGCTCGGGCGTCTGCGGGCCGTTGACGTACTTGGTGAAGAAGGCGTCGACGCGCGGGTCGCTCGCGCCGTCCACGGTCACCTGCTTGCCCCAGGCGCTCAGCATGATCGCGCCGGACTGGTCGTCGACCGGGCTCATCAGCGAGTACGGGGTCTTCTTGACCTTCGCGCTCAGCTTGTCGAGGTCGCCCTTGTCGGCCTTCTTGTTGTACGTCACCCACACGGCGCCGTGCTCCAGGGAGTGCACGGCGTGGTTCTTGGCCAGCGGCTTGTCGTAGACGTCGCCGTTGCAGTTCTGCCAGATCGGGTGGTGGTCGCCGCCGACCGGCGGGTTCATCTTGTACGTGACGGGGGTCTCGACGTGGTTGCGGCCCAGGTCCTTGGCGTCCCAGTCCTTCTCGCCCTCGATGGGGGCCTTGGCGGCGGCCGCCTCCTGGTCCTTCTTCTCGCTCTGCTTGTTGATCGCCCAGCCGCCGAAGCCGACGAGGCTGAGCACGACGACGGCGGACACGCCGATCGTCAGGATGCGGTTGCGGCGCTCGCGGGCCTGCTCGGCGCGGCGCATCTCCTCTATTCGGGCGCGGCGGTCGGCGTTGGTGGAGCGGTTCGCGGCCATGGTGAATGTCGTCCTTCGGAAAGTTTCGGAAGCGGGAAAAAGACACGGCGAACGGATGCGTGCGGGGGCCCTCGGCCCTTCGCACGCCCGGCGGCTTACGTCCGCAGTACTTGAAGGACGTGGAGGTCCGGCGCACGGGGCTGGGCGCCGGACCGGGACACCCGGCCGGTCAGGTGCGGCGCGGTGAGCTGGGGGAGCCGGCCCGCGAGGTGCGGGGGCGCGTCGTGCGGCGGCGCGCCGAGCACGACGGGGGAGAGGGCGGGGAAGAGCGAGCAGCCGCCGGGTTCGTACGGGCAGCTGTACCGCGGCTCGCCCCGGAAGGCCGGTACGGTCCGGCCCAGCGGCCCCGGTGTCCCGAACGCGCCCGGTGCGCCTGGCGCACCGAGTGCCCCCGGCGTGCCCGGGGCAGCCGCCATCTCCGCGCGTACGGCCGCCTGCGCGGCAGCCGTCCAGCGGTCGTGCGGGGCCCCGTGATGGTCCCGGGCGGCGGCCGGGGCGCCGAGCAGCCCCAGGCAGAGCGCGAGCGCGCCGAGGAGCGTCACCACGGCACTCGCCAGTGCCAGGGGACGCGCGTGTCGGGGCGGGCCGTCGAGCCGGAAGGCTCCCATGGGCGCCGATCGTAGTGGCAGAAGGGCCTCTGTGGGCCGAACGGGTGAGCAACGGCTGACCGGGAAGCCCGGCCGGCGGCCCGTACCGGACCGGTCCCGGACCCGTCCCGCGTTACGCGCGTCACACCGGAGCGGGCACTATGGGGGTGCGACATCGAGCCGACATGAGCGCGCAACACGAGGGTGCGATCGCCCGAAACCATGTGGTGGGATTGTCCATGTGCCCCCCGATGCGTCCGAGGCGGTGGGAGCAGGTGGCCTGACCAGCGAGGATGGGTGTGAGAATGGACAAGCAGCAGGAGTTTGTGCTCCGTACGCTCGAGGAGCGTGACATCCGTTTCGTGCGGCTGTGGTTCACGGACGTACTGGGCTTCCTGAAGTCGGTCGCCGTGGCACCCGCCGAGCTGGAGCAGGCCTTCGACGAGGGCATCGGCTTCGACGGCTCGGCGATCGAGGGCTTCGCCCGGGTCTACGAGTCCGACATGATCGCCAAGCCGGACCCCGGCACGTTCCAGATCCTGCCGTGGCGCGCGGAGGCCCCGGGCACCGCGCGGATGTTCTGCGACATCCTCATGCCGGACGGCTCGCCGTCCTTCGCGGACCCGCGCTACGTCCTCAAGCGGGCCCTCGCCAAGACCTCGGACCTGGGCTTCACCTTCTACACCCACCCCGAGATCGAGTTCTTCCTGCTGAAGGACAAGCCGCTGGACGGCTCCCGGCCGACCCCGGCCGACAACTCCGGCTACTTCGACCACACCCCGCAGAACGTCGGCATGGACTTCCGCCGGCAGGCGATCACCATGCTGGAGTCGATGGGCATCTCGGTGGAGTTCAGCCACCACGAGGGCGCGCCGGGCCAGCAGGAGATCGACCTGCGCTACGCGGACGCGCTGTCCACGGCCGACAACATCATGACCTTCCGGCTGATCATGAAGCAGGTCGCGCTCGAACAGGGTGTGCAGGCCACCTTCATGCCGAAGCCGTTCTCCGAGTTCCCGGGCTCGGGCATGCACACCCACCTCTCCCTCTTCGAGGGCGACCGCAACGCGTTCTACGAGTCGGGCGCCGAGTACCAGCTGTCCAAGGTGGGGCGTTCCTTCATCGCGGGCCTGCTGCGGCACGCGGCGGAGACGGCGGCGGTCACCAACCAGTGGGTCAACTCGTACAAGCGCATCTGGGGCGGCTCCGGCCGCACCGCCGGCTCGGGCGGCGAGGCCCCGGCGTACATCTGCTGGGGCCACAACAACCGCTCCGCGCTGATCCGCGTGCCCATGTACAAGCCGGGCAAGACGGGCTCCTCCCGGGTCGAGGTCCGCTCCATCGACTCCGGCGCCAACCCGTACCTGACGTACGCGGTCCTGCTCGCCGCCGGTCTGAAGGGCATCGAGGAGGGCTACGAACTCCCGGCGGGCGCCGACGACGACGTCTGGGCGCTGAGCGACGCCGAGCGCCGCGCGATGGGCATCGAGCCGCTGCCGCAGAACCTGGGCGAGTCGATCGCGCTGATGGAGCGCAGCGAACTGGTCGCGGAGACGCTCGGCGAACACGTCTTCGACTTCTTCCTGCGCAACAAGAAGCAGGAGTGGGAGGAGTACCGCTCCGAGGTCACCGCCTTCGAACGCCGCAAGAACCTGCCGGTGCTGTAAGCCCGGGGCGAGTGAGCGCACAGGGCCGGCGGTCGTGAACCGCCGGCCCTGAGCCGTCTCCCGTGCCCGGGCCGTCCTGGGGCCGTCAGGCCCCGTAGCGGCGGCGGAGATCCGCGAGGGACGTGTCGACCTGCTCCCGGTCGTAGCCCCGCCGTGCGATCTTGAACTCGGGTGGAGGGACAGGCGACTTGGTGGCGAACAGGGTGCTGATGTACGCGTCGACCTCGTCACGGTCGTAGCCTCGCCGTACCAGTTCGAAACCGATGGCTTCCACTGCGCGGCCCCCTCTCCCCGGTGTGCTCTTCGAGCAGCGTAGACGTCTACGCGGCGGGCCGGGGCGCCGGGCGGGTCTTCGGCCGGGTGTGGAAGGTCAAGGCCTCCGTCAGGGGGCGGTGCTTGGTCTTCTGGACGGCGGCGATGCGCCAGTCGCCGCCGGCCGTACGGATCAGGGTGTACGTGGCGAGCTTGCCGAGCCGGCGCGGGCGGGCGCCCTTGTGGACCTCGCCCCGGGTGACCGCGATCGCGGTGTCCGGGCCGGGGAAGCGCAGGTCGAGGAGGTCGACGGTGAGGTGCGTGCCCTTCAGGAAGCTGTCGAAGAGGGCCTGGTGGGCGCCGCCGATCTCGGCGGGGCCGTGGTAGACGGTGCCGGTGAAGGTGACGTCGGTGGCGTCCTCGGTGAAGTGGGCGCCGTACCCGGCCCCGTCGCCCCGGGCCCAGGCGGCGGCGCTGGACTCCAGCAGGGCACGGATCGCGGCGGTGTCGTTCTCCCGGGCGGGGGTGGTGGACGCGGCGGACATGGTGGTGCTCCCTTCGGTGACCGGTGGTATCTTCTCGAAGGAAGTCACTTCTTCCAGGAAGTCTCTTCCTTGGGGAAGGGGTTAGAGTGGGGGGTATCCCGTGTCAACGCCTTCGATGCCGACCGACGCGAGCGAGATCTACCGGCGCTACCTCAGCGCCGTGATGCTGCACGGCCACGCCGGCGCCCGGGCCGTCGACCTCGGCGCCACCGACCTCTACGCGCTCAACATCCTCGATCTGACCGGCCCGTTGACCCCCGGCGAACTCGGCGCCCGCACCGGGCTGACCACCGGTCCCACCACCCGGCTCGTCGACCGCCTGGAGAAGGCCGGCTACGTCCGCCGCGCCGCCGATCCCGCCGACCGGCGCAAGGTCATCGTCGAGCCCGTCGGCCGGCCCGGCGGGCTCGACCGGGCGCTCGACCCCGCCCGGCGCCGGATCGCCGCCCTCCTCGGCGGCTACACGCCCGAGCAACTCACCGTCCTCTTCGACTACTTCACCCGCGCCGCCGAGGCCTACCGCGAGTCCGCCGAGGAACTCCAGGACGGCCCGGGGAAGTCGGCCTGACCAGCGGTTAAATCCGTTGCGCCGTACGCCCGGAGGCGCTGACACTTCCCCGCGTGACAGACACCCATGACACCGGCCACCCGAACGACGCGGACGCCGTACCGCCCCTCGTGACCGCCCGGCTGCTGCTGCACCCGCTCACCGCCGCCGAGGCCCGCCGCGTCACCGAGAGCGCCCCCGCGCCCGGCGACCGCTGGGCCGAGGGATATCCGGCCCCCGGCGACATCGCGGGCACCGGCAACTTCCTGCGCGGGGTCGCCGAGCGCGGCGACCCCGGGGTCTGGCGCGCGTACGAGATCCGGCAGCCGGCCGACGGCCTCGCCGTCGGCGGCATCGGCTTCCACGGCCCGCCGGACGCCGACGGCGTGGTCACCATCGGCTACGGCCTGGTCCCCGCCGTCCGCGGCCGGGGGTACGCCTCCGAGTCGCTGCGCGCCCTGATCGCCCGCGCCCGCGAGGCGGGCGCCACGGCCGTCCGCGGCGACGCCGACCTCGACAACGTGGCCTCCCAGCGCGTGATGGAGGCCGCGGGCATGGCGTACGAGGGCGAGGACGAGCGGGTCCGCGACTACCGGGTGGTGTTCACCGACCGCGGGTGACCGCTCCCGTTCCGGCCCGACCTCCGCCCCGGCCCCGGCCGTGACGCGCCCCGCCGGACCGGCCCTCAGCGTTCCGTCAGCTCCGACGGCGCCTCCTGCACCGCCCACCCGTTGCCGTCCGGGTCCGTGAAGGTCAGGAACGCGTTCCAGACTCCGCCCCGGCCCGGCGCCCAGCCCTCCGCGCCCACGTGCATCACCGGCGACACCGCCACCCCGGCCGCCAGCAGCTTCTCGCGCGCCGCCTCGATGTCGGTGACGCACAGCTGGAGGCCCTGCAGCGAGCCCGGGGGCATCTCGCGGGTGCCCGGGAACGGGGGCATGCCCTGGATCAGGGCGAGCGAGCAGCGCGAGCCCGGCGGGGTGGTCTGGACGATCCGGACGCCCGGGGCGACCTCCTGGTCCAGGTCGACCGCGAAGCCGAGCTTCGTCTCGTAGAACTCCTTGGCCCGGTCCAGGTCGGCGACGGGCACCGGGACGACTTCCAGGGTCCAGTGCACGGCCACATCCCCTCGTCGCGTACGGGTTCCCTGCCACCCTCGCGCACCGGCCGCCCCGACGCACCCGGAAGACCTTTCGCGGCGCCAGGCCCCCTCACGTACCCGGAAAGCCCCCGCCGCCCCGGGCTCGCCCGTCTACCGGGCCTCCGCGCGCACCCGGAAGGGGTCCGCGGTACTAGGCTCGCTCGCGGACCGATCGGGCGGTGGAGGGAGCGGCGGGATGACGGCGCCGGGACGCAGGAGCAGTACGTTCACCCGGCTGCTGCGGCACGGGTTCACCGACCCGTCCGCCGCCGAGCGGCTGTTCGACCTCGACGAGCTCGCCGCCCTGCGCGGCGACGCCGTCCTCCTCGACGCCCTCGGCGCCACCGCCGACCCGGACCTCGCGCTGCGCGGCCTGGTCCGCCTGGTCGAGGCCCAGCTGCCCGCCGACCGGCCCGCGCTCACCACCACGCTCCTCTCCGCGAAGCCGTTCCGTGACCGGCTGCTCGGCGTCCTCGGCACCTCCGAGGCGCTCGCCGACCACCTCGCACGGCACCCCCACGACTGGCAGGCCCTGGTCACCTACGAGGCGGCCGACCTGCACCCGGGTCTCACCGAGTTCGAGCGCGGGCTCGCCGAGGTGACCGACCCGGTCTCGCTGCGCGTCGCCTACCGCCGCTGTCTGCTCGGGATCGCCGCCCGCGACGTGTGCGGCACCACCGACGTCGCCCAGGCCGCCGCCGAACTGGCCGACCTCGCCACCGCCACCCTGCGCGCCGCGCTCGCGCTCGCCGAGGCCGCCGCGCCCGAGGACGCCGCCCGGTGCCGGCTCGCCGTGATCGCCATGGGCAAGTGCGGCGGCCGCGAGCTGAACTACGTCTCCGACGTGGACGTCATCTTCGTCGGCGAGCCCACCGACGAGGCCCGCGAACGCGACGGCGGCGAGGCTCAGGCCGTCCAGGCGGCGACCCGGCTGGCCTCCCACCTGATGCGGATCTGCTCGGAGACCACGGTCGAGGGCGTCATCTGGCCGGTCGACGCCAACCTCCGCCCCGAGGGCCGCAACGGCCCGCTGGTCCGCACCCTCTCCTCCCACCTCGCCTACTACCAGCGCTGGGCCAAGACCTGGGAGTTCCAGGCCCTCCTGAAGGCCCGCGCGGTGGCCGGCGACCCGGAGCTCGGCACCGCGTACCTCGACGCCGTCTCCCCGATGGTCTGGCAGGCCGCCGAGCGCGAGAACTTCGTCACCGACGTCCAGAAGATGCGCCGCCGGGTCGTCGACAACATCCCGCCCGGCCAGGTCGAACGCGAACTCAAGCTCGGCCCGGGCGGTCTGCGCGACGTCGAGTTCGCCGTCCAGCTCCTCCAGCTGGTGCACGGCCGCAGCGACGCCACCCTGCACAGCCCCACCACCCTCGACGCGCTCGCCGCCCTCGCCGCCGGCGGCTATGTGGGCCGCGCCGACGCCGCCCAGCTCGACGAGGCGTACCGCTTCCTGCGTGCCATGGAGCACCGCATCCAGCTCTTCCGGCTGCGCCGCACCCACCTCGTCCCCGAGGGCGAGGAGGATCTGCGCCGCCTCGGCCGCTCGCTGGGCCTGCGCACCGACCCGGTGTCCGCGCTCGGCCGCGAGTGGAAGCGGCACGCGGCGGTGGTCCGCCGGCTGCACGAGAAACTCTTCTACCGGCCGCTGCTCGACGCGGTCGCCCAGCTCGCCCCGGCGAGATCCGGCTCAGCCCGAAGGCCGCCGGCCAGCGCCTCGAAGCCCTCGGATACGCCGACCCGGCCGCCGCCCTGCGCCACCTGGAGGCGCTGTCCTCCGGCGTCAGCCGCAAGGCCGCCATCCAGCGCACCCTGCTGCCCGTGCTGCTCGGCTGGTTCGCCGACTCCGCCGACCCCGACGCGGGCCTGCTCGGCTTCCGCAAGGTGTCCGACGCGCTCGGCAAGACCCCTGGTACCTGCGGCTGCTCCGCGACGAGGGCGCCGCCGCCGAGAACCTCGCCCGGGTCCTGTCCGCCGGCCGGCTCGCCCCCGACCTGCTGCTGCGCGCCCCCGAGGCGGTCGCCATCCTCGGCGACCCCGAGGGCCTCACCCCGCGCGGCCGCGCGCACCTGGAGCAGGAGGTGCTCGCCGCGGTGGGCCGCGCCGACGGCGCCGAGCAGGCGGTGGCGGCGGCCCGCGGGGTACGGCGCCGGGAGCTGTTCCGTACCGCCGCGGCCGACCTCATCGGCTCGTACGGCACCGAGGAGAACCCCCGCGAGCCCGACCCCGGCGCCCTGGTCGACCGGGTCGGTCAGGCCGTCACCGACCTCAACGCGGCCACGATCGCCGGCGCGCTGCGCGCCGCCGTCCGCGCCGAGTGGGGCGACGAGCTGCCGACCCGGTTCGCCGTCATCGGCATGGGCCGCTTCGGCGGCCACGAGCTCGGCTACGGCTCCGACGCCGACGTGCTCTTCGTCCACGAGCCACGCGAGGGCGTCGACGAACAGGAGGCCGCCCAGGCCGCGAACCGGGTCGTCACCGAGATGCGCCGGCTGCTCCAGCTGCCGACCGCCGACCCGCCGCTGCTCATCGACGCCGACCTGCGCCCCGAGGGCAAGAGCGGCCCGATGGTGCGCACCCTGAAGTCGTACGAGGCGTACTACCGGCGCTGGTCGCTGGTCTGGGAGAGCCAGGCCCTGCTGCGCGCCGCGCCGATGGCCGGCGACGAGAAGCTGGGCGAGCGCTTCATCGGGCTCGTCGACCCGCTGCGCTACCCGGCCGAGGGGCTCGGCGAGGACGCCGCGCGCGAGATCCGCCGGCTGAAGGCCCGGATGGAGACCGAGCGGCTGCCGCGCGGCGCCGACCCGACGCTCCACGCCAAGCTGGGCCGGGGCGGGTTGAGCGACGTCGAGTGGACGGTGCAGCTGATCCAGATGCGGCACGGCTGGGCCGAGCCGGGCCTGCGCACCACCCGGACCCGCGAGGCGCTGTCCGCCGCCCACGCGGCGGGGCTGATCGGCACGGACGAGGCGCAGATCCTGGACGAGGCGTGGGTGCTGGCCACCCGGGTGCGCAACGCGGTGATGCTGGTCCGCGGCCGGGCCGGGGACACCTTCCCGTCCGAGCCGCGCGAGCTGGCGGCGGTGGGCCGCTACCTCGGGTACGGGCCGGGGCACGTCGGCGAGATGGTCGACGACTACCGCCGGGTCACGCGCCGGGCGCGGGCGGTGATGGAGGAGCTGTTCTACGGGGCGTGACGCCCTTGCGGGGGACCAGCGAGCCGAGGGCGGCCACGAGGACGACGAGGCCGAGCGACGGCAGCGGGAGGACCGCGCCGGGCACGTCGTCGATCACGTCGAGGCCGTGCCAGACGGCCGTGATCCAGGCGACGGTCCCCACCAGGACCGGGATCCCGACCCGCCGCTCGCCCGCGATGCGCAGGCCCGCCCACAGCACCAGCGGCAGCACGAGCGCGGTGTTGACGAGGGCGGTGGTGAACGCCTGGTCCGCGCCGTAGCCCTGGGGGCTCCCCAGGGTGGCGGAGGCCTGCGCGCTGAAGCCGAGCCGCAGGGTGTCGGACAGGATCAGATGCGCCGCGGCGACGGCGAGCGAGGCGACGGCGAGCGTTTTCAGCGCCCGCGATACGAGGATCACGAACGCGACTATACGTACGGTGTATACACACCATGAATAGTGGGGGGTGAGGAAGGCCCGTCGTCCTGAACCGCTTCAGGTGACGGGCCCGATGAGGACGTCCCGCTGCCGGCCCCCGCTACCGCCCGGAACCCACCCGCTCCGGGGAGTCCCGTATACCGGTGTCGGCCGGATCCGCGTCCTCGGCGCCGTCCCCGCCTCCCGCTCCGCCGCCACCAGGACCGGCCGGGCGCCGCGCGCCGTCGACGCCGCGGGCTCCACCAGCTTCGGCAGCCGGTGCGGATGCGCGCCGTACCAGAAGTACGAGACCGCGAAGCCGAACGTCAGGCAGAGCGTGCCGCCCACCGCGTCCATCCAGAAGTGGTTGGCGGTGGCCACGATGACGACCAGGGTCGCCGTCGGGTAGAGCAGACCGAGGATCCGCGCCCACGGCGCCTTCGCCAGCAGGAAGATGGTCAGCCCGCACCACAGCGACCAGCCGATGTGCATCGACGGCATCGCCGCGTACTGGTTCGACATGTGCTTGAGGTTGCCCGAGGCCATCGAACCCCAGGTGTGGTGCACCAGGACGGTGTCGACGAACTGCCCGCCGTTCATCAGCCGCGGCGGCGCGAGCGGGAACAGGTAGTAACCGACCAGCGCGACGCCGGTGGTGGCGAACAGGGCCGTGCGGAACGCCGCGTAACGGCCCGGCTGCCAGCGGTACAGCCACACGAGCACACCGATCGTCACGATGAAGTGCAGCGTGGCGTAGTAGTAGTTCATGCCGACGATCAGCCAGGTCACCGAGTTCACGGCCTGGTTGACGGCGTGCTCGAAAGCGAGACCGAGCGCGTGCTCGGTCTGCCAGATCCAGTCGGCGTTCTTCAGCGCCTGGGCCTTCTGCTCGGGCACCGCGTTGCGGATGAGCGAGTACGTCCAGTAGCTGACCGCGATGAGCAGGATCTCGAACCAGATACGCGGCCGGCGCGGTACGCGGGCCGCCCACGCGGCACGCCAGGACCCGGCATCGGACCGGTCGTCGGCCACGATGGGTGACGACGACGGGGTCGTCCGACATTCCGAAGTCTTCACGGTCGTTTCACCCATGAGAGGAGAGTCTGCCAGATCGCATCCCCTCGACCGATCATCCCTCGGTCGGGTGAGAGGCGCACCCTCTCCGACTTCCGGAGTAGGGGGCTCCCGGGGGCTCCGCGCAGGTCTCGGGGCCGGGGCGGCCCGAGGGGGTGGTTCCGCCCCGAACCGCCGTACGGGAGCTAGGCGGACGCGGGCGGCGCCGACGCGGTCGACCCCCGGACCACCAGCTCCGGCATGAAGACGAACTCGGTGTGCGGGGCGGGCGTCCCGCCGATCTCCTCCAGCAGAGCGCGTACCGCCGCCTGGCCCATCGCCTGGACCGGCTGCCGGATGGTGGTCAGGGGCGGATCGGTGAACGCTATGAGAGGGGAGTCGTCGAAGCCGACGACCGAGACGTCCTGCGGCACCCGCAGCCCCCGCTCCCGGGCCGCCCGGATCGCGCCGAGCGCCATCATGTCGCTCGCGCACACCACCGCGGTGCAGCCCTTGGAGATCAGCGCGCCGGCCGCCGCCTGCCCGCCCTCCAGGCTGTAGAGGGAGTGCTGGATCAGCCCCTCGGTCTCCTCGGGGGAGAGCCCGAACCGTTCCCGCATCCCCTTGGTGAAGCCCTCGATCTTGCGCAGGACGGGCACGAACCGCACCGGGCCGACCGCGAGGCCGATCCGGGTGTGGCCGAGCGCCGCCAGGTGCGTCACCGCGAGCACCATCGCGGCCCGGTCGTCGGGGGAGACGAACGGGGCCCGCACGCGCGGCGAGAAGCCGTTGATGAGGACGAACGGGACGCCCTTGCCGCGCAGTCGGTCGTACCGCGAGGTGTCGGCGGTGGTGTCGGCGTGCAGACCGGAGACGAAGATGATGCCGGCGACGCCGCGCTCCACCAGCATGTCGGTCAGCTCGTCCTCCGTGGACCCGCCGGGGGTCTGGGTGGCGAGCACCGGGGTGTATCCCTGCCGGGTCAGGGCCTGCCCGATGACCTGCGCGAGCGCGGGAAAGATCGGGTTGTCCAGTTCGGGGGTGATCAGCCCGACGAGGCCCGCGCTGCGCCGGGTCAGCCGGACCGGGCGCTCGTAGCCGAGCACGTCGAGTGCGGCCAGCACGGATTCACGGGTGGCCGCGGCCACACCGGGCTTGCCGTTGAGCACGCGGCTGACTGTGGCTTCACTGACCCCCGCCTGGGCTGCGATGTCGGCGAGCCGCGCGGTCATGGAACGGGACTGTACCGGGTACGGATCGTGCGTGCGCAGCGCCCGCCTCTGAGCCGGTCCGGCGCCCGCCCTCGGTACACCCCGTACACGGGCCCGTATCGTTCTTGCGCAAGTTCTTGCAGAAGGTGACACCGTTCCGCCCCTGTCAAGCGGCACGTCGGCAACCTTCGGGACACGCGAATGTAACGATCGATCCTTCTTGCAGAAAATTCCCGCAAGGTCTTTCGGCCGGTTTTCAAGCCTGTTACGTTCCTGCCAGCCCGGCGCGCCGCGAGGGAGCGGTCGCATGAGGAAGGTCAAGGCCCTCGTCCAACCGGGACCATCTGAAGGAGTTCACATGCGGCGTGGCATAGCGGCCACCGCGCTGGTCGCGGCCCTGGGCGTGACCCTGGCGGCGTGCGGAAGCGACGACAAGGGTTCGTCCGGCGGCGGTTCGAAGAGCTCGGGCGAGCTCTCCGGCACGGTCACCTGGTGGGACACCTCCACGGTCGGTTCCGAGGACAAGGTCTTCAAGAAGCTCGCCGAGGACTTCACCAAGAAGCACCCCAAGGTGAAGGTCGAGTACGTCAACGTCCCCTTCGGCGACGCGCAGAACAAGTTCAAGAACGCCGCCCAGTCCGGCTCCGGCGCTCCTGACGTGATCCGCTCCGAGGTCGCCTGGACCCCGGACTTCGCGAACCTCGGCTACCTCGCGCCGCTCGACGGCACCGCCGCGCTGAAGGACGAGGGCGACTTCCTCAAGCAGGCCGCCGCGTCCACCAAGTACAACGGCAAGACCTACGCCGTGCCGCAGGTCATCGACTCCATGGGCATCTTCTACAACAAGAAGATCTTCAAGGACGCCGGTGTCGAGGTCCCCAAGACCATCGACGACCTCAAGTCCGTCTCCGCCCAGATCAAGAAGAAGACCGGCAAGACCGGT
The DNA here is from genome assembly GCA_002355495.1 of Streptomyces laurentii. Classification (GTDB taxonomy): domain Bacteria; phylum Actinomycetota; class Actinomycetes; order Streptomycetales; family Streptomycetaceae; genus Streptomyces; species Streptomyces laurentii. The sequence goes on along the minus strand of AP017424.1, from coordinate 1,920,742 downwards.
CTCTACCTGCGCGGTGACGACGCCTACTGGTTCCTCTCCTTCCTCTACGGCGAGGGCGGCGACCTGGTCAACGCCGACACCAAGACGGTCACCGTCGACAACGCCGCCGGCGTGAAGGCGATGAAGGTCGTCAAGGACCTCGTCGACTCCGGCGCCGCGAAGACCGACGCCACCGACGGCTTCAACAACATGCAGACGGCCTTCAAGGACGGCAAGGTCGCCATGATGATCAACGGCCCGTGGGCCGTCGCCGACACCTACGCCGGCAAGGAGTTCACGGACAAGGCCAACCTGGGCATCGCCCCGGTCCCGGCCGGTTCGGCCGGCCAGGGCGCCCCGCAGGGCGGCCACAACCTCGCCGTCTACGCCGGTTCCAAGAACCTGGACGCCTCCTACGCCTTCGTCGAGTACATGAGCTCGCCCGAGGTCCAGGCCCAGACGGCCAAGGAGCTGAGCCTGCTCCCGACCCGTACCTCGGTCTACGGCGAGCCGGACGTGGCCTCCAACGAGCTGATCACGTTCTTCAAGCCGGTCGTCGACAAGGCCGTCGAGCGTCCCTGGATCCCGGAGACCGGCAGCCTCTTCGCCCCGCTCGTCACCGAGTACACGAAGGTCCTCACCAACCAGACCAGCCCCGAGGCGGGCGTCAAGTCGACGGGTGACGCGTACCGCAAGCTCCTCAAGGGCTGGAAGTAACGGAAAGCGGCGGGCCGCGCGGCACGAGCCGCGCGGCCCGGTGAAGCGGGACACGGTGAAGCGGGAAGAGGGAAGGCGGACCGGCTGATGGCTGTGGAAACCAGCAGCCAGTCGGTGGCGAAGGCCGCGGGCGACGACGTCGCCCGCGGCCGGAGCCGCGGAACTGGCAAGCGGCGAGGGAAGGGCAAGTGCTCCCTGGCCACCCACTGGTACGCCGGGGCGATGGTCGCGCCGGTCGTACTCGTGATCGGCGTGATCATCGGATACCCGCTGGTCCGCGGTATCTGGCTGTCGCTCACCGACGCCAACGAACGCAACGTCGAGCGTTCCATCGGGGTCAACCACATCCCCGCGACGTACGAGTTCGTGGGGCTCGACAACTACACCGCGGCGATCACCGGCGACCAGTTCCTCGGCACGCTCGGCTGGACGCTGCTGTGGACGGTGGCCTGTGTCTCCGTCACCTTCAGCCTCGGACTCGGCCTCGCGGTCCTGCTCAACCGCAGGATCGCCGGCCGCTCCGTCTACCGGACGCTGCTGATCCTGCCCTGGGCGGTGCCCGGCTTCGTCTCCGTCTTCTCCTGGCGTTTCCTGTACAACAAGGACAACGGCCTGCTCAACAAGATCCTCGCGGGCGGCGGCATCGACGCGATCCCGTGGCTCAACGACCCCACCTGGGCCAAGGTCTCGGTCATCGCGGTCAACGTCTGGATCGGCGTCCCGTTCATGATGGTCGCCCTCCTCGGCGGGCTCCAGTCCATCCCCGGCGAGCTGTACGAGGCCGCCGAGATGGACGGCGCGAACGCCTTCCAGCGCTTCCGCCACATCACCCTGCCCGGCCTGCGGTCGGTGTCCTCGACGGTGACGCTGCTCTCCGTCATCTGGACCTTCAACCAGTTCCCGGTGATCTTCCTGCTCACCCGGGGCGGACCGGGCGAGGCCACCCAGATCCTGGTGACCCAGGCGTTCAAGTTCTCCTTCGAGATCAGCCCCCGCGACTTCGCCCAGTCCTCGACGTGGGGCGTGCTGATCCTGATCCTCCTGATGGCCTTCGCCGCGGTCTACCGCCGGGTCCTCCGCAAGCAGGGAGAAGTCTGGTGACCACCGCCCCCGCCCCCACCACGGCCCCCACGACCGCTCCCGCCTCCGCCGACACGCGCCGCGCGGGCAGGCCGCGCCGCCGCGGCGAGCGTTCGCCGCTCGCGTCGGTCGCCCTGCACCTCACGCTGATCGTCGCGTCCGTGATCGCGGTCTTCCCGGCCCTGTGGGTCCTGCTGACCTCGCTCAAGCCCGCGACGTACGCGACCACCACGGACTTCTTCAAGGAGCCGACGCTCGACAACTACACGAACCTGCTGGGGGACACCCCGTTCCTCACCTGGTTCGGCAACTCGGTGGTGATCGCCGCCTTCACCACCGCGCTCGGCGTCTTCATCTCCTGCACCACCGGCTACGCGGTCAGCCGCTTCCGCTTCCCCGGCAAGCGCGGACTGATGTGGACCCTGCTCATCACCCAGATGTTCCCGGTCGCCGTCCTCATCGTGCCGATCTACAACATCCTGGCGTCGATGGGCCTGCTCAACAACGCGGCCGGCCTGGTCGTCACCTACATGACGATCGCCGTGCCGTTCTGCGCCTGGATGATGAAGGGCTTCTTCGACAGCATCCCGCGCGAGATCGACGAGTCCGGATACGTCGACGGCCTCAACCCGTTCGGCACCTTCTGGCGGCTGATCCTGCCGCTCGCCAAGCCGGGCATAGCCGTGACCGCCTTCTACTCCTTCATCACGGCCTGGGGCGAGGTCGCCTACGCCTCCGCCTTCATGGTCGGCGACGACAACCTCACCCTCGCGGGCGGACTGCAGAAGTTCGTCAACCAGTACAGCGCGCAGTGGGGCCCGATGTCCGCGGCCTCCGTGCTCATCGCCGTCCCCGCCGCCCTGGTGTTCCTCTTCGCCCAGCGCCACCTGGTGACCGGCATGTCCGCCGGTGCCGTGAAGGGCTGAGCCCCCACTTCGCGAAGTCCCGGCCGGGGCACCGGCGTACACCCGCCCAGGATGTACGCCGGTGTCCCGCACCGCCACTACGCGGCCGTGCGGCCGTGCCGTCCTGCCCGGCCGCCCCTGCCGCACCGCCGCCGCACCCGCGGAACCGCGCTGTCCCGCCCGTACCGCCGTCCCGCCCGCACCGCCGTCCCGTGTCCGCACGCTCCTTTCGACGCTAGGAAGACATGACCCAGCACCTCACCACCGCCACCGACGCCGCCCCCGCCACCGGCACGCAGTCGGACTGGTGGAGAGACGCGGTGATCTACCAGGTCTATCCGCGCAGCTTCGCCGACGGGAACGGCGACGGCATGGGCGACCTCGCGGGCGTCCGCAGCCGGCTGCCGTACCTCCGGGACCTCGGTGTCGACGCCGTCTGGCTCTCGCCCTTCTACGCCTCCCCGCAGGCCGACGCCGGCTACGACGTCTCCGACTACCGGACCATCGACCCCATGTTCGGCACGCTGGACGACGCCGACGCCCTCATCCGCGAGGCCCACGCCCTGGGCCTGCGGATCATCGTCGACCTGGTCCCCAACCACTCCTCCGACCGGCACGAGTGGTTCCGCCGCGCCCTCGCCGAGGGCCCCGGCTCCCCGCTGCGCGAGCGCTACCACTTCCGCCCCGGCCAGGGCGTCGATGGCGAACTCCCGCCCAACGACTGGGAGTCCATCTTCGGCGGCCCCGCCTGGACCCGCACCGAGAACCCGGACGGCACCCCAGGCGACTGGTATCTGCACCTCTTCGCGCCCGAGCAGCCCGACTTCAACTGGGAACACCCGGCCGTCCGCGACGAGTTCCGCTCCATCCTGCGCTTCTGGCTCGACATGGGCGTCGACGGCTTCCGCGTCGACGTCGCCCACGGCCTGGTCAAGGCCGAGGGCCTGCCCGACATCGGCGGCCACGACCAGCTCAAGCTGCTCGGCAACGACGTCATGCCCTTCTTCGACCAGGACGGCGTGCACGAGGTCTACCGCTCCTGGCGCACCGTCCTCGCCGAGTACGGCGACGACCGCGTCCTGGTCGCCGAGGCCTGGACCCCGACCGTCGAGCGCACCGCCCACTACGTGCGCCCCGACGAGATGCACCAGGCCTTCAACTTCCAGTACCTGGGCACCTCGTGGGACGCGGCCGAGCTGCGGCTCGTGATCGACGCCTCGCTCGCCGCGATGCGCCCCGTCGGCGCCCCCACCACCTGGGTGCTGTCCAACCACGACGTCACCCGGCACGCCACCCGCTTCGCCAACCCGGCCGGCCTCGGCACCCAGCTGCGCACCCCGGGCGACCGCGCCCTCGGCCTGCGCCGGGCCCGCGCCGCGACCCTGCTGATGCTCGCGCTGCCCGGCTCCGCGTACGTCTACCAGGGCGAGGAACTCGGCCTGCCCGACGTCACCGACCTGCCCGACGAGGTCCGTCAGGACCCGTCCTTCTTCCGCGCCACCGGCCAGGACGGCTTCCGCGACGGCTGCCGGGTGCCGATCCCGTGGACCGTCGAGGGCGGCTCGTACGGCTTCGGCGCCGGCGGCTCCTGGCTGCCGCAGCCCGCCACCTGGGGCGCCCTCAGCGTCGAGGCGCAGACCGGCGACCCCGCCTCCACCCTGGAGCTGTACCGCGCCGCGCTCGCCGTGCGCCGGACGCGACCCGGGCTCGGCGCGGGCGATTCCGTGGAGTGGCTGGACGCCCCCGAGGGCGTCCTGGCCTTCCGCCGCGACGGATTCGTCTGCACCGCCAACACCACCGGCCGGGTCATCACCGTCCCGCGGCCCGGCCGGTTCCTGCTCGCCAGCGAGGCCGTCGGCGCGTCCGCCGTCCTCGCCGGCGAGGAGTTCGTCGAGCTGCCCGCCGACACGACAGTCTGGTGGGCGGTGTGACGATTCCCCCGCCGCGGGGCGCCGGAGGGGGCGCTCCGCGGCTCGCGGACATCGCGGCCCAGTCGGGGGTGAGCGAGGCCACCGTCAGCCGGGTCCTCAACGGCAAGGCGGGCGTGGCCGGCGCGACCCGGCACAAGGTGCTGGCCGCGCTCGACGTGCTCGGCTACGAGCGTCCCGTACGGCTGAAACGGCGCAGCGCGGGCCTCATCGGCCTGGTCGTGCCCGAGCTGACCAACCCCATCTTCCCGGCGTTCGCGCAGGTCATCGAGCAGGTGCTGGCCGGGCACGGCTACACCCCGGTGCTGTGCACCCAGATGCCCGGCGGCGCCACCGAGGACGAGCTGGTCGAGCAGCTGGTGGAGCGTGGGGTGGCCGGCATCGTCTTCCTGTCCGGGCTGCACGCGGACGCCTCCGCCGACCCGGCCCGCTACACCCGGCTCGCCGCGCGCGGGGTGCCGTTCGTCCTCGTCAACGGCTTCAACGAGCGCGTCGACGCCAACTTCGTCTCGCCCGACGACCGGGCCGCGGCCCGGATGGCCGTACGCCATCTCGCCGACCTCGGCCACGAGCGGATCGGCCTGGCCATCGGACCGGTCCGGTACGTCCCCTCGCGCCGCAAGGCCGAGGGCTTCGCCGCCGAACTCCACGCCCGGCTCGGCATCGCCCGGGACGAGGCGGAACGCTTCGTCCGGCCCACCCTGTTCGGCGTGGAGGGCGGGCACGCCGCCGCCGACCTGCTGCTCGACGAGGGCTGTACGGGCATCGTGTGCGGCTCCGACCTGATGGCGCTCGGCGCCGTCCGGGCGGCCCGCGCCCGCGGGCTCGACGTGCCCCGGGACGTGTCGGTGGTCGGCTTCGACGACTCCCCGCTCATCGCGTTCACCGACCCGCCGCTGACCACGGTCCGGCAGCCGGTGCAGGCGATGGCGACGGCGGCCGTCGGCACGCTCCTGGAGGAGATCGAGGGAAACCCGGTCCAGCGCACGGAGTTCGTCTTCCAGCCGGAACTGGTGGTCCGCGGCTCGACGGCCCAGCGCCCCACCGGTCTCTGACCAACCCCCGGGACCCCGGCGGATGTTCGCCGGGGTCCCGTCGTATTCCCGTGGGTGGCCCCCGGGTTCCGCCCGGACGTGCGGAAAGGGTTGACCGCACACCTGTACGCCCCTACGGTCACGGCTGAAATCCGTTTCTGTCGCTTGCGGCAACATCTTGCGAACCGCTGGTGTCGGCAAGTGGTCGGGGAGCCGCACAGGAGGAAGTCATGGCCCGAAAGACCGTGTCCGCCACGCTCGCCCTCGCGGCGGGAGCCGCCCTGGCCGTGACGGCGCCCGCGCCCGCCGCCCAGGCCGCGCCTCCCGGCACCAAGGACGTCACCGCCGTGATGTTCGAGTGGAACTTCGCCTCCGTGGCCCGCGCCTGCACCGACCAGCTCGGCCCGGCCGGCTACGGCTACGTGCAGGTCTCGCCGCCCCAGGAGCGCATCCAGGGCACGCAGTGGTGGACCGCGTACCAGCCGGTCAGCTACAAGATCGCCGGCCCGCTCGGCGACCGCGCCGCGTTCTCGTCCATGGTCTCCACCTGCCACGCCGCCGGCGTGAAGGTCGTCGTGGACTCCGTGATCAACCACATGTCCGCCGGTTCCGGCACCGGGACCGGCGGCAGCACGTACTCCAAGTACGACTACCCCGGCCTGTACTCCGGCTGGGACATGGACGACTGCCGCGCGGAGATCACCAACTACCAGGACCGCGCCAACGTCCAGAACTGCGAACTCGTCGGCCTGGCCGACCTCGACACCGGCGAGGACTACGTCCGCGGCCGGATCGCCGGCTACCTCGACGACCTGCTGTCACTGGGCGCCGACGGCTTCCGGATCGACGCCGCCAAGCACATGCCGGCCGCCGACCTCGCGAACATCAAGTCCCGGCTGACGAAGCCTTCCGTCTACTGGAAGCAGGAGGCCATCTACGGCGCCGGCGAGGCCGTGTCCCCGACCGAGTACCTCGGCAACGGCGACGTCCAGGAGTTCCGCTACGCCCGCGACCTCAAGCGCGTCTTCCAGAACGAGAAGCTCGCCTATCTGAACAACTACGGCGAGGGCTGGGCCTACATGCCCTCGGGCCAGTCCGCCGTCTTCGTCGACAACCACGACACCGAGCGCGGCGGCGACACCCTCAACTACAAGAACGGCGCGGACTACACCCTCGCCAACGTCTTCATGCTCGCCTGGCCGTACGGCTCCCCGGACGTCAACTCCGGCTACGAGTGGACCAGCAAGGACGCCGGAGCCCCCAACAACCACCAGGTGAGCGCCTGTTACCAGAACGGCTGGAAGTGCCAGCACGCCTGGCGCGAGATCTCCTCCATGGTCGGCTTCCGCAACACCGCGCGCGGCCAGGGCGTCACCAACTGGTGGGACAACGGCAACGACGCCATCGCCTTCGGCCGCGGCAACGCCGCCTACGTCGCGATCAACCACGAGCCCTCGTCCCTCACCCGCACCTTCCAGACCTCCCTGCCCGCCGGCGCCTACTGCGACGTCCAGCGCGACAACACCCGGGTGACGGTCGACGCGACGGGCAAATTCACCGCCACCCTCGCCCCCAACACGGCAGTGGCCCTCCACACGGCTGCCCGAGGCTGCTGACCCCCCAGGGACCCACGACCCGCAGCCCGCGCCGCCCCGCCCTCCCGTACCACCAGACCCGCACCTCCTGGGAGCCAACCCCCGTGATACGCAAGAGAACGGCGACCGTCCTGGCCGCCGCCCTGTGCGCGGCCCTCGTGCCCGCCCTACCCGCGACCGCGTCCACCGCGGCGGCGCCCCGCCCCCCGGCACCGCCCTCCGACGCCGCGCTCGCCGCGGCCCCGCCCCGCCACGACCTCACCCGCGACCAGTTCTACTTCGTGCTGCCCGACCGCTTCGCCAACGGCGACCCCGCCAACGACCGCGGCGGACTCACCGGCAGCCGTACCGCGACCGGCTTCGACCCGGCCGACAAGGGCTTCTACCAGGGCGGCGACCTCAAGGGCCTGACCGACCGGCTCGACTACATCAAGGGCCTCGGCACGACCGCCATCTGGATGGCGCCGATCTTCAAGAACCGGCCCGTGCAGGGTGAGGGCAAGGACGCCAGCGCCGGCTACCACGGCTACTGGATCACCGACTTCACCCAGGTCGACCCGCACTTCGGCACGAACGACGACCTGAAGAAGCTGATCAAGGCGGCCCACGCCAAGGGCATGAAGGTCTTCTTCGACGTCATCACCAACCACACGGCCGACACCGTCGACTACGCCGAGAAGACGTACGGCTACCGCCCCAAGGGCGCCTACCCGTACCTCGATCGCACCGGCCGCCCCTTCGACGACCGCGCGGGCGTCCCGGCGAAGGCGGTGGACGCCCGCTCCTTCCCGTACACTCCGGCCGTCACCACCCGGGACAAGGTCCCGGCCTGGCTCAACGACCCGACGATGTACCACAACCGGGGCGACTCCACATGGGTCGGCGAGTCCGCCGAGTACGGCGACTTCGTGGGCCTGGACGACCTGTGGACCGAGCGTCCCGAAGTCGTCGAGGGCATGAAGAGGATCTACGAGAAGTGGGTCCGGGACTTCGACATCGACGGGTTCCGCGTCGACACCGTCAAGCATGTGGACCTGGACTTCTGGACCCAGTGGGCCACCGCCCTCGACGCGTACGCCAAGAAGCGGGGCCGGGACGACTTCTTCATGTTCGGAGAGGTCTACTCCGCCGACCCGGCCGTCACCTCCCCGTACGTCACGCGGGGCCGCCTCGACGCCACGCTCGACTTCCCCTTCCAGGACGCCGCCCGCGCCTACGCCTCGCAGGGCGCCGGTGCCGACAAGCTCGCCAAGGTCTTCGCCGAGGACTTCCGTTACACGACCGACAAGGCCAACGCCTACGAGCAGGTCACCTTCCTCGGCAACCACGACATGGGCCGCATCGGCTCCTTCTTGAAGCAGGACCACCCGGACGCCGCCGACGCCGAGCTGGTCCAGCGGGCCCGTCTCGCGAACGAGCTGATGTTCCTCAGCCGCGGCAATCCGGTGGTCTACTACGGCGACGAGCAGGGCTTCACGGGCCCCGGCGGCGACAAGGACGCCCGCCAGACCCTCTTCGCCTCGAAGACCGCCGACTACCTCGACGACGACCAGCTCGGCACCGACCGCACCCACGCGTCCGACGCCTACGACACCGGCCACCCGCTGTACAAGGCGATCGCCGCCCTGTCGAAGCTGACCCGCGACCACCCGGCGCTGCGCGACGGCGTCCAGCAGGAGCGCCTCGCCGATGGCTCCGTCTACGCCTTCACGCGCACGGACCCGAGGACACGGACCGCGTACCTGGTCGCCACCAACAGCGCCACCACGGCGAAGACGGTCACCGTCCCCGTCGACGGAAGGAACTTCCTTCCCCTGTACGGCGGTCAGGGCGCCGTCGCCGCGAAGGACGGCAAGGTCACCGTCACCGTCCCGGCCCTCGGCTCCCTCGTCCTCAAGGCCGGCGCCCCGCTTCCCGCCCCGGCCGCCGCGCCCACCGTCTCCCTGAAGGCCCCGGCCGCCGGCGCCACCGGCACCGTCGAGATCGCCGCCGACGTCAGCGGCGGCGGCCTGAACCGGGTCGTGTTCGCCGCCCAGGCCGACGACGGCCCCTGGCGCACCCTCGGCACCGCCGACCACGCCCCGTACAAGGTCACCCAGCAGGTGACCGCCCCCGCCGGCACCGCGCTGCGCTACAAGGCCGTGGCCGTCGACGCCGCCGGCCGCACCGCGAGCGCCCTGGCGACCAGCACCGCCGGCCAGGCCCCGGCGCCCGAGAAGCCCGTCGCCGTCGAACGCACCTGGGCCGTCGTCCACTACCAGCGGGAGGGCGAGGACGACAAGGCCTACGACGGCTGGACCCTGAAGTCGGCGGGTCAGAGCACCCCGTTCACCGGCCGTGACGCGTACGGGGCCTTCGCCTGGGTCCGCGTCCCCGAGGGCGAGACCACCCTCCCGTACACCGTCGAGAAGGACGGCACCGCCGACGGCCCCCAGCGAAGCATCACCCTCGCCCGCACCGGCGAGGTCTGGATCACGCGGGGCGACCCCGGCCAGTCCGACACCGCCCCCGCGCCCGCGCCGCAGGACAAGACGAAGGCCGTCCTGCACTACCAGCGCCCCGACGGAAAGTACGACGGCTGGGGCCTGCACCTGTGGACCGGCGCCGCCCAGCCCACCGACTGGTCCAAGCCGCTGATGCCGGCCCGCTTCGACGCCTACGGCGCCGTGTACGAGGTGCCGCTCGCCGACGGCGCCACGAACCTCTCGTACATCCTCCACAACGGCGACCAGAAGGACCTGCCCACCGACCAGTCCCTCGACCTCGCCACCTACGGCAACGAGGTCTGGCTGCTCGGCGGCGAACCCCGCTGTCTGCTGCCGCAGACCGGCGGCGCCCCCGACCTCGACCTCGGCAAGGCCGAGGCCCAGTGGATCGACCGGGACACCGTCGTCTGGAAGGTGAAGGCCACCGACGCCACCAGCCAGCAGCTGGTGTACGCGCCGGGCACGGCCGCCGGCGGCATCACCGTCACCGACGGCGCGCTCAGCGACGAGGGCCGCTGGCTCCGGCTCGCCCCCGGCGCGCTCACCGACGCCCAGAAGGCGAAGTTCCCGCACCTGAAGGACTACCCCGCCTTCCGCGTCGACCCGCGCGACACCGGCCGGGTCCGCGACTCGCTGCGCGGCCAGCTCCTCGCCACCCAGCGCGCCGCGAACGGCGCCCTGCTCGCCGCCACCGGCGTCCAGACCGCCGGAGTCCTCGACGACCTGTACGCGAAGGAGGCCGGCGGGGCGGCCCTCGGCCCGGTGTTCCGGGGCGGGAAGCCGACCCTCTCCGTCTGGGCCCCGACCGCCCGGTCCGTCGCCCTCGAACTCGACGGCCGGAGCGTCCCGATGCGCCGCGACGGCGCCTCCGGCGTGTGGTCCGTCACCGGCACGAAGGCATGGACCGGCAAGCCGTACCGCTACGTGGTGAAGGTCTGGGCGCCGAGTGTCCAGAAGACCGTCGAGAACCGGGTCACCGACCCGTACGCGACCGCCCTCACCACCGACTCGGCCCGCGGTCTCGTCGTCGACCTCGCCGACCCGAAGCTCGCGCCGAAGGGCTGGCAGGGACTGAGGAAGCCGGCCGCCGTGCCGCTGCGCGACGCGCAGATCCAGGAACTGCACATCCGCGACTTCTCCATCGCGGACGCCACCGTCCCCGCCGGCCACCGCGGCACCTACCTCGCCTTCACCGACACCGGCAGCACCGGCTCGCGCCACCTGAAGGACCTCGCGAAGGCCGGGACGTCGTACGTCCACCTGCTCCCGGCCTTCGACATCGGCACCATCCCCGAGAAGAGGAGCGACCAGGCCGCGCCCGCCTGCGACCTGAAGGTCTACGCCCCCGACTCCGAGGAGCAGCAGGCCTGCGTCACCGCCGCGGCCGCCAAGGACGCCTACAACTGGGGCTACGACCCGCTGCACTACACCGTGCCGGAGGGCTCGTACGCCACCGACCCAGAAGGCACCCGCCGCACCACCGAGTTCCGGCGCATGGTCCAGTCCCTCAACGGCGAGGGGCTGCGCACCGTCATGGACGTCGTCTACAACCACACCGTGGCCGCCGGACAGTCCGACAAGTCGGTCCTCGACCGCATCGTGCCCGGCTACTACCAGCGCCTCGCCGAGGACGGCTCCGTCACCACCTCCACCTGCTGCGCCAACACCGCGCCCGAGAACGCCATGATGGGCAAGCTCGTCGTGGACTCCGTCGTCACCTGGGCGAGGCAGTACAAGGTCGACGGCTTCCGCTTCGACCTCATGGGCCACCACCCGAAGGAGAACATCCTCGCGGTGCGCCGGGCGCTCGACGCCCTGACCCTGGAGAAGGACGGCGTCGACGGCAAGGCGATCATCCTGTACGGCGAGGGCTGGAACTTCGGCGAGATCGCCGACGACGCCCGCTTCGTCCAGGCCACCCAGAAGAACATGGCCGGCACCGGCATCGCCACCTTCTCCGACCGGGCCCGCGACGCCGTGCGCGGCGGCGGCCCCTTCGACGAGGACCCCGGCGTCCAGGGCTTCGCCTCCGGCCTGTTCACCGACCCCAACTCCTCGCCCGCCAACGGCAGTCCGGAGCAGCAGAAGGCCCGGCTCCTGCACGAGCAGGACCTGATCAAGGTCGGCCTGACCGGCAACCTCGCCGGGTACACCTTCACCGACACCTCCGGGCGTACGGTCAAGGGCTCCGAGGTCGACTACAACGGCGCCCCGGCCGGCTACGCCGCCGTCCCCGGCGACGCCCTCGCCTACGTCGACGCCCACGACAACGAGTCGCTGTACGACGCCCTCGCCTTCAAGCTGCCGGCCGCGACGCCGGCCGCCGGCCGGGCCCGCGCGCAGGTCCTCGCCATGGCCACCGCCGCCCTGTCGCAGGGCCCGTCGCTCTCCCAGGCCGGCAGCGACCTGCTGCGCTCCAAGTCCCTGGACCGCAACTCGTACGACAGCGGCGACTGGTTCAACGCGATCCACTGGGACTGCCGCGACGGCAACGGCTTCGGCCGCGGACTGCCGCCGGCCGCCGACAATCAGTCCAAGTGGGCGTATGGCAAGCCGCTGTTGGCGAACAAGGCGGTCTCACCCGGATGTCCGGAGATCGACGGCGCCTCCGCCGCCTACCGTGACCTGCTGACCATCCGTACCACCGAGCCCGCCTTCTCGCTCGACACCGCGCGGAAGATCCAGGACGCCCTGTCCTTCCCGCTGTCCGGCCAGGGCGAGACGCCCGGCGTGATCACCATGCGCCTCGGCGACCTGGTCGTCGTCTTCAACGCCACCCCGAAGGAGCAGCGGCAGACCGTCGCCGCCCTGGCCGGGACCGGCTACCGGCTGCACCCGGTGCAGGCGGGCGGCACCGACGCGGTCGTGAAGTCCGCCGCGTACGCGACCGGTTCGGGCACCTTCACCGTCCCGGCGCGGACCGTGGCGGTGTTCACCGCCCGATAGGCGCGACCCGCGCGTGACCCGTGCCCCCTTCCGCTCCGGCGGGAGGGGGCACGGCCGTGTCCCGGACCAGGGGCTTCTCCACCGGCGCGACGGCGCCGGCCGTTTCTCAGGCCAGCGTCTTCTCCATGAGCGTGACGGCGTACTCCCGCCCGTCCGCCGCCACCTTCTCCAGACGCCCGGTGACCGCGTACCCCGCGCCCTCGTAGTACGTCCGCAGCCGCGGATCGCCCGCCTCGCAGTCCAGCCGGGCCAGCTGCCGGCCCGCCGCCGCCATCCGCTCCTCCGCGTGCGCGAGCAGGACCCGCCCGGTCCCGGCGGGCGCCACCGTCCGGTCGGTCATCAGCCGGTGCACGTACCCGGCCTCCGGCGGCCGCGGCCCCCACACCGACGCGTCCTCCCACCACAGCTCGTACGCGCCGGCCACCCGGCCCTCGCGTTCCGCCAGCCACACCTCGCCCGCGGCGATCCGTGCCGCGAAATGCCCGGGGCCGCGCGTCCCCGGCCGCCACTGGTCGATCGCGTGGCGGAGCATCCAGCGCGCGGCGTCGTCGTGCAGCCGCACCAATACGTCGAGGTCGCGGGCGTCCGCCTGCCGGAAGGTCACTTGTACCGTCATGGCGATCACCGTAAAGGTGTGCCAGGACATCCGTACCACCAGGAGCGACCCCCGCCATGCCCCAGATCACCGTCGACTACTCCGCGCCCCTCGACCGGCGCGGCTTCGCCCTCGCCCTGCACCCGATCGTCGTGGAGACGGCCGGCGCGCGCCTCGCGGCCTGCGTGACCAGTTTCCGCGAGGTGGAGGAGACCGTGAGTGGCGACGGTACGGGCGCGGGCGCCCTCGTCCACGTCGACATCGCCCTGTTCGCGGGCCGCAGCCCCGAGGCCAAGGCGCGTCTGTCGGCGGCCGTGCTCGACCTGCTGCCCGGCTATCTGAAGGAGACCGAGGGCGTCACCCTGAGCGCCGAGGTACGCGACCTCGACCCGTCCTACGCCAAGCGCTGACCGGCTGCCTGACCCGCCGCCGGGCCGGGCTCGACGGGAGCCTCGGGTGCGTGTGCCGGGCCCGGCAGTTCCGGCGCGAGCGCCGCGAGCCGGCCCACCAGCTCGCCGAACGGACCGTCGGCCGGCTCGTCGGCGAGGATCCGGACCAGGATGCCCGCCATCTCCGTGTCGTACGCGGCGCTCACCGCCGCCAGCGCCGCGAAGTCGTGCACGAGCTGCCGCTCCAGCTCCTCGCGCGGCACCCGCCGCCCGTCCAGCCACAGCAGCGCCGTCGACTCGGCGAGCGACACCCAGGAACGGACGACCAGTTCGAGCCGCGCCGAGGGTCGTTCGACGTCCAGGTGCGCGAGTATCTGCTCGTACGCGGCCTGCCGGACCTCGTCGATCATCGCGTTGGCGTTCGACGAGCCGGCCGCCGGGCCGCCGCGCATCAGCGCCGCGAACCCCGGCCCGTGCTCGTCGACGAAGTCGAAGAACCGGACCATCACCCGCAGCAGCCGCGCCCCGAGCGGGCCGTGCGGCGGCTCGACGAAGCGTGCCGCCAGCTCGTCGGCGGCGCGTCGCAGGGCCGCCTCGTACAGGGACTGCTTGCCGGGGAAGTAGTGGTAGACCAGCGGCCGTGAGATGCCCGCGGCCGCGGCGATCTCGTCGATGGAGACCTCGTCGGGGGAGCGGTGGCTGAACAGCTCCAGGGCCACCCCGATCAGTTGCTGCTTGCGCTCCTCGACGCCCATCCTGCGGCGCACTCCGGTCGTCATGCGAACAGCCTATCGGGAGTCCGTTACCCTCCCGGCATATGAGCGCTTCCGAGCAGGACACCCAGGACACCCGCAGGCCGGACACCGAGGAGACGCCGGAGACCGCGGACACGCCGAAGGCCGCCGGGACGCCCGAGGCCGTCGACGCCCGGGAGCCGGTGCAGGTCGGGGAGTCGGCGCACGCCCGGGAGCCGGCAGACGTGGGGGAGCCGGCGGACGCCGGGGAGGTCGTGACCGATGGGGAGGCCGTGACCGACGGGGAGGCCGTGGACGAGCGGACCGGTCTCACCCCGCGCCAGGCCCGCCTGGCGCGGATAGCCGCCGGCTCGGTCGTGCTCGTGGCGATGGCCGTGGTCCTGGTGGTCCGCCTCGCGGCCCATACGTCCGTCCTGGTCGTCGGCGTGTACGGGCTCGCGATGATCCTGTGCGGGATCGTCATCGAACTCTCCCGCAACGGCCGGACCCGGCTGGCCACTTACCTCCTCGCCGGCGGTCTGGCCGCGACCCTCGCGATGGACTGGCTGCTGCCCTGACCGCGCGAGGGCGGCCCGCTCAGAGGTCGAGCACCAGCCGCTCGCTCGTGCAGCGCGAGACGCAGATCAGCATGGAACCGGCCCGCTCCTCGTCGGTGAGCAGCTCGTCCCGGTGGTCCACCTCGCCTTCCAGGACCCGCTGTCGGCAGGTGCCGCAGAACCCCTGTTGGCAGGAGTAGAGCAGACCCGGCACCGCCTCGCGTACGGCGGACAGCACCGACTGGCCGGCGGCCACTTCCACCGTCCGTCCCGTACGCCGCAGTTCGACCTCGAAGGCCGTCCCGTCCTCGGCGCGCGCGGCGGAGAAGCGCTCCAGGCGCGGCGTACGGTCCGCGGGCAGCGCGGCGCCGACGGCGTCCATCAGCCCCTCGGGGCCGCAGCAGTAGACCTCCGTCCCGGCGGGCAGGTCGCCCAGGAAGGACAGGTCGGGCCGCCCGTCCGAGTCCTCGGCGACGACCGTCGTCCGGCCGCCGCTCTGTCCCGAGTGCCCCGACTGCCCGAGTTTCTCGGCCTCTTCGGCGTACGGCATGGTGGCCCGGCTGCGCCCGCAGTACAGCAGCCGCCACTCCGCGCCCGCCGCCTCGGCGGCGCGTGCCATCGGCAGGACGGGCGTGATCCCGATGCCGCCGGCGACGAAGACGTATGCGGGCGCGGGGGCCAGCGGGAAGCGGTTGCGCGGCCCGCGGATCTCGATCTCCGTGCCGACGGACAGCCGTTCGTGCACCTCGCGCGAGCCGCCGCGGCCACCCGCCGACTCGTCGATCAGCCGGGTGGCGATCGTGTACGCGGCGCGGTCGGCCGGGTCGCCGCACAGCGAGTACTGCCGTACGGCCCCGAGGGCAGCACCAGGTCGATGTGGGCGCCCGGCTGCCAGGCGGGCAGACCGGCTCCCTCCAGGCGGAGTTGGGCCACGCCCTCGGCGGGCTCGGCGCGCGCGGCGACCCGGACCCGCCGGGTGACGGTGGCCTGGCGCCCGTACCCCGAGACGGGTGCGTCGAGCGCGGGCAGCGGCCACAGCGGCGAGTCGGTGATCCGTCGGTGCAGCGCCCGCTTGGCGAGCAGCGCGGCACCCGCGACGAGGACGACGGTACGCAGGCGGGGGAGCGGGAGCGCCATCAGTGCCGGCCTCCGTTCGCGCCGGGGGAGGCGGCGAGGTAGGCGGCGGCCTGGACGGTGGACCCCTCCATGGAGGGGTGGTAACTCCGGCTCAGATAGCGGGGGATGGAGCGCAGCATGTCCGGTGTCGACGGCAGCACGCCCTCGCGGCCCTTGCGGACGAACTGCCCGACGCTCGGCTTGGCGTCGAGGAGTGTCGGGTCGTTCTCCATGAAGAACCGCACCCCGCGCTGCCACATGAAGACGAGCGCGGAGAACGCCGCGGCCCAGGTGCGGGCGCGCCGCCGGTAGCCGCCGTCGAGGTGCAGGAAGAGTTCGTAGGCGACCGAGCGGTGCTCGACCTCCTCGGCGCCGTGCCAGCGCAGCAGGTCGAGCATGACGGGGTCGGCGCCGACCCGGTCGAGTTCGTCGGCGTTGAGCACCCAGTTGCCGAGGAAGGCGGTGTAGTGCTCGATGGCGGCGATCAGCGCGACCCGCTCCATCAGCCACCAGCGGCGCGGCCGGCCGGGCGGCAGGGTCCGGTCGCCGAGCAGCTTCTCGAAGAACCA
This sequence comes from Streptomyces laurentii, assembly GCA_002355495.1. Taxonomy (GTDB): domain Bacteria; phylum Actinomycetota; class Actinomycetes; order Streptomycetales; family Streptomycetaceae; genus Streptomyces; species Streptomyces laurentii. The sequence continues at coordinate 1,904,112 of AP017424.1, read as the reverse complement.
GTCGACCTGCGCGGTGTACGGGGTGGGGTCGAGCCCCAGCCGCTTGAGGTGGGGCAGGACGTCGTCGTGGGCCTGGGAGTGGACGGCCTCCTGACCGATGAAGCCGATGACGTCCGCGCGCAGCCGCTCGTCGGTGATGTACGGCAGCACCTGCTTGTAGACGTGCACGAACCAGCGCTCGCCGGCCGGAAGCAGCAGGTGCAGCACGTTGATCGTGTGCGTGGTGAACGGGTCGCCGGGGACCCAGTGGAGCGGGGTCTCCTCCCAGTCGAAGGAGACCTTGCGGGCCTTGAGCTCGATGTGCTCGGACGCCACCGGTGCAGGCTGCGTATTAGACATGGCGTCAATGTACTGAGGGGTAGGGCGGGGTGCCAGGGGTCGGGCACGGACTTCTCGCCGGGAAGGGCGGGTTCGTCGGTTCGAACAGGGGCTTCGGATGGGGGCCTCGGGCGGGGCGCTCCCGAGGAGTCAGGCCGCGTACACCGTGAGCCGTTCCCGCAGGACGGTGACGGCCTCGTCCGGGACGCCGAGCCCGTCCCGTACGTACCGCTCCATCGTCCCGTACCGCGTCGCCACTTCCTCCAGCGCCGCCTCCAGGTACTCCGGCAGCACCCCGACCAGCGAGAGCGCCAGCTCCGGGTCGCCGCCCTGGGCCGTGAACCCCTCGATGAGCGGCGCGAACGCCGTCCGTACCCCCGGATTGACCGCCAGGTACTCGGCCATCGTGGTCTCCTCGTCCGCGCCCAGCAGCGCGAGCACGATCGTCGCCGCCCACCCGGTCCGGTCCTTGCCCGCCGAGCAGTGGAAGAGCAGCGGCCCGGCGAACGGATCGCCCAGCTCCGTCAGGAAGGCCCGGTAGGAGGCGCGGGCCGACGCGCTGTGCACGAAGGCCCGGTACGTCCGGGCGAACGCCGTCCGCGCCCGGCCCCCGCCCAGCGACTGCTCGGCGAGCACCGGATCGGCGAGCAGCGCCTTCAGCCGGGCGGCGGGCGGCAGTCCGCTGGCCGCGAGCTGGTCGGCGAGCACGTCCGCGACCAGCGGCCGGGCGCCCACCGGCACGTGGTCGGGGCGCTCGGCCCGTTCGCGCGCGGTACGGAAGTCGACGACCGTACGGATGCCCAGCGCGGCCACCACCGGCTCGGCCGGATCGAGCCGGTCGAGCTGCCCGGAACGGAACACCAGACCCGCGCGCACACTCCGCCCGCCGCCGAGGGGCACGGCGCCGAGGTCGCGGAGGTTGGCGACGGTGGCTGCGGGAATGGCGGGCATACGTCGACTCCTCGACCCTTTTGCGGCGCTTCGGTGCCTTTCCCGCACCGTAGCCGAAGGTCAGGGCAGGTACTTGTAGCCGACCCGCCGCACGGTCTGGATCGTGTGCCGGTGCTCGGCGCCGAGCTTGCGGCGCAGCCGCGCCACGTGCACGTCGACGGTCCGGCCGTCGCCCACGTGCCCGTACCCCCACACCGTCCGCACCAGCTGGTCCCGGGAGTGCACCCGGTGCGGATGGGCGACCAGGTGGGCGAGCAGTTCGAACTCCAGATACGTGAGGTCGAGCGGCCGCCCGTCGACACGGGCGACGCGCCGCTCGCCGTCGACGGTCACCGGGCCCTCCTCGGCGGTGGGCGGGGCGGCCGCCGTCTCAGGCCCGGCGGGCAGCAGCACCAGGTACCCGACCATCGGCGGGCGACCGGGCAGCGCCGGCAGGGTGTGCTGCGGCGCGGGCAGCAGCGTGGCGCCCGGCGGCAGGTACTCGGCGACCTCCGCGAGCCGGTCCCGGAGATCGGCGGGCGGGGCGGCCGGGGTACTGACCGGGGTCTGGACCGGGATCGGGGCGGGGGCCTGAAGGGGGCTCTGAGCGGGGGCGACGGCGCGCAGGCGGGGGCGGAGAAGTGAGTGGGGCGGGGCGACGGCACGGGTGTGGGCCATGGGGAAGCTCAGCTCTTTCGCGCGAGGGAGGGCGGACGGAGTCGTACGCGATGCGCGGCGGCCGAAGGCCAGGGGCCGGACACGGATCCGGCGGGGCTTTAGAGGGCCGACGCGTTCCCTACGCGCCGACAGCACCGGTCGTAGTCGTGGTGCTGACGGGACGGCCAGAACGGCTCGAGGTCGTGACGCCCCGACGCGGTGTCGTTCCCGATGCTGGCCATATCCCTATTAAAGCAGCAGGGAAGTCCCGTGGGCAGCCCTGGTGTTCGACCGCGGACCGCCCGAACGGCCGTCCCCGCCCGCCGGTTCGGGGTCGGGGACGGCCGTTCGGTGGGGAGGACGCCGAAGGGGCGCCCGCCGTACACGTGGTACGGCGAACGCCCCTTCAAACCGGTCCGGGTCGGGCGGCTCAGATCTGGCCGGCCTTCTCCAGCGCCTCGCAGCAGGTGTCGACCATCAGACGGGTCACCGTGTACGGGTCGACGTTGGCGTTCGGGCGGCGGTCCTCGATGTAGCCCTTCTGGTCCCGGGCGACCTGCCACGGGATGCGGACCGAGGCGCCGCGGTCGGACACGCCGTACTTGTACTCGTCCCACGGGGCGGTCTCGTGCAGACCGGTGAGGCGGTCGTCGATGCCCGCGCCGTAGTTCTTGACGTGGTCGAGCGGCTTCGAGCCCTCGCCCAGCGACTCGCAGGCGGTGATGATCGCGTCGTAGCCCTCGCGCATCGCCTTGGTGGAGAAGTTGGTGTGCGCGCCCGCGCCGTTCCAGTCGCCCTTCACCGGCTTCGGGTCCAGGGTCGCGGAGACCTCGAAGTCCTCGGCAGTGCGGTAGAGCAGCCAGCGGGCCACCCACAGCTGGTCGGAGACCTCCAGCGGCGCCAGCGGGCCGACCTGGAACTCCCACTGGCCCGGCATGACCTCGGCGTTGATGCCGGAGATGCCGAGGCCCGCGGCCAGGCAGTTCTCCAGGTGCGCCTCGACGATCGGACGGCCGTGGATCTCGTCCGCGCCGACACCGCAGTAGTAGCCGCCCTGCGGGGCCGGGAAGCCGTTCTCGGGGAAGCCGAGCGGGCGGGTGCCCTCGAAGAACGTGTACTCCTGCTCGATGCCGAAGATCGGCTCCTGGCCGGCGTACTTCGCGTAGACCTCGGCGAGGGCGGCGCGGGTGTTGGTGTCGTGCGGCGTCATGTCCGTGTTGAGGACCTCGCACAGCACGAGGATGTCGCTTCCGCCGCGGATCGGGTCCGGGCAGGAGTAGACCGGCTTCAGGACGAGGTCCGAGGCGTGCCCCCGGGCCTGGTTCGTGCTGGACCCGTCGAAGCCCCACAGCGGGAGCTCCTCCAGCGGCAGACCGGCGCCCGCGATGATCTTCGTCTTGGAACGGAGCTTCGCGGTCGGCTCGGTGCCGTCGATCCAGATGTACTCGGCCTTGAAGGTCACGGGAACGTCATCCTTAGCGGGTGGTGCGGTGCCCGGTGGCTCGCCGTGAGGGGGCGGCCCGGGCGGGGCGGTGTCTGCCCGAAGCTTCGCAAGACGGGATTTCCCACCCGTTGCCCGATTGTGAACCCCGTGTTAACGGGCCTCCCGTCCCCGGGCTCCGGGGCATCCCCGGGCCGGTGTCCGGGGTCTCCCCAGGTCCGGTTCCAGGGGTGGCACCGGGGCGGACCAGGGGTGCGTCAGGGAAATCCCGCATTCCGCCTGTCGTACGCGCCCGGCAGACTGGAGGGCATGACGAACCTCCCGGGCCCCAAGCCCCGCATCGGTCTCCTCGGCACCGGCCCCTGGGCCGGGCGCACCCACGCGCCCGCGCTCGCCGCGCATCCGGGCGTGGAGTTCGCCGGGGTGTGGGGCAGGCGCCCCGAGGCCGCCGCGGCGCTGGCGGCGGCGCACGGCACCACGGCGTACGAGGACGTGGACGCCCTCTTCGCGGCCTGCGACGCCGTCGCGTTCGCCCTGCCGCCGGACGTCCAGGCCCCGCTCGCGGCGCGCGCGGCGGCCGCGGGCTGCCATGTGCTGCTCGACAAGCCGGTGGCAACCGACGCGGCGCCGGCCCGGAAGACCGCGGACGCGGTGACGGCGGCCGGGGTCGCGTCCGTGGTGTTCTGCACCCTGCGCTTCGCGGAGCCGACCGCCCGCTGGATCGAGGAGCAGACGGCGGCCGGCGGCTGGTTCCTGGGCGAGGCGCACTGGCTGGGCGCGCTCTTCTCCCCCGAGGCGGACAGCCCGTACGCGGCCTCGCCCTGGCGGCGCGAGAAGGGCGGCCTGTGGGACGTCGGCCCGCACGTCCTCTCCGTCTACCTGCCGATCCTCGGCGACGTCACCTCCGTCACCTGCGCCGCCGGCCGGGCGGACACCCGCCATCTGGTGCTGCGCCACGCCTCGGGCGCGAGCACCACCATGACCCTCACCCTCAGCGCCCCGCCGGCCGCCTCCGAGGCCGCGCTGTCCCTGTACGGCGAGGGGGGCCGGGTGACCATGCCGGACTGGAACGGCGCCCTCGACGCGTTCGGGAACGCGGTGGACGCCCTCCTGGAATCGATACGGACGGGCCGCCCGCACCCCTGCGACATCCGCTTCGGCGCCCGGCTCACCGAGATCCTCGCCGAAGCGGAAAGCCAGGCCGAGGCCGCCGGGCAGCCGGAAGCGTAGAGCGGCACACACCGTTCGCTTTCGCTCGCGGGAGCGCCGCCCGCCCACCAGGCGGACGGCGCTCCGGCGCCGGTCCGGCTCAGCGGGACAGCGCGTCCCGCACGGCTTCCTCGGACCGGCCCACGACGGCCGTGCCGTCCTCGGCGGTGATGAGGGGCCGCTGGATCAGCTTCGGACGCGCCGCCAGCGCCTCCACCCACCGGTCCCGGTTCGCCGCGTCCTTGGGCCAGTCCTTGACCCCCAGCTCCTTGGCCTCGGCCTCCTGCGTCCGCGTGATGTCCCACGGCTCCAGGCCGAGCCGCTCCAGCACCTCCCGGATCTCGTCCGGCGACGGCACGTCCTCCAGGTAGCGGCGCACGGTGTAGTCGGCACCCTCGGCGTCCAGCAGGGTCAGCGCGCTGCGGCACTTGGAACAGGCGGGATTGATCCAGATCTCCATGCCCCCAACGTACCGCCGAAGCCACCCCCGATTCCCCGCACAAAACCGTGCTGGCCAGGGGCGATTGTCAGTGGTCCCCACTAAAATCATGGATGAAGGCGAGGGTCCCGGGGAGGGCCCCCGCCCACCGTCCGCCAGGAGGTCGCCCATGGCTGTCGCCACGATCCGGACACCGTCCATCGAACCTTGGAAGCCCCTCCAGAAGCAGCCGCTCCCCGCGGGCCGCCCGCGGGAGTGGTACGTCACCCACAACCGCCGACTGAAGGCCATGCGCCTCGCGATAGCCCTGCTGGACGCGGGTGTCTACCTCCCGTCCCGGGCCACCAACGCGCGCATCCGCACCACCGCGGCCCAACTCGGCATCCACCCGCCCTCCGACACCACCTGCCACATGGTCCGCGCCCTGATCCGCTACAGCCGCTGACGCGTCGGTGACGCACGCCGGCCGTGCCCTTCCTCACCAGGGGAAGGGCACGGCCGGCCGGCATCGGCGGGGGCGGGCTTCGAGGCGGCGGAAACTCAGACGATGCGGACCCTGCGGCCCTGCACCTTGCCGGTGAGTTCGATGTCGTCCACGCCGATCGCGGTCAGCATCCGCATGAGGAGTGACATGCTCACGGGGGCCTGATGCTCCGCGGCGTCCCGAGCCTCGCTCAAGGACTCCTCCACGAGCGCCGCCTGTTCGGCTCGGAGGACCGGCAGATCCGCGGCCGGAGGATCCGACGGGAGAACCGGCGCGGATGGCCGGAGTGGAGTCGCGGTCGGAAGGGTGTGGTGCAATGCCTCCGCTTCTTCCCGCAGGGCCGCCAGACGATCAAGGAGCCACTCGATCACCTCGTGGTCGTCCCCCTTGGGCGAGGAGACTTCAAGGAGCTTCAGAAGGGTGTCCGAGAACTCCCTGCGACGGTCTTCGGCGACGAGGCGGGCGGTTCCCTCACGTACGGCCCGGTGGTCTGCGGGGGCCACGAAGGCGTCCAGCAGCTCGTCCGTGGAGCCGATTTCCACGTATCCCTTACTCACCGTCCGCCTCCGCCTTCTTCAGGTAGTCCTCGTATCGTTCGATCGCCAAGGGGATCATCTCCCTGTACCACTGTGCCCAGTTCCCCGCCTTGTCGCCAGCCACCAGCAGGACCGCGTTACGGTCGGGATCGAAGATGAACAAGATTCGCGGCGCGCTTTCGTGCCCTGAGTGCGGGCGCAGCTCCTTCAGGTTCGGGTATGTGGGTTTCTTCCCTTCACTCAGAGTGTCCACCAACGGGCGTCCGAGTGCGGGTCCTCGCTCGATCAGTGCACCGAGGGCTTCGGCGACCCACCGGGATGCCTGCCGGTCGATCGCGCGCAGTGTTCGTAACCACTCGTGGACCTCCGGGACGATCCGAAGGCGGTACGGCGGTGGTGTAGGACTCACAATGCCCTCCATCTGGGCGGGAGGATCCTGTATCCGCGGTGATCGGACATCCGGGGAGCTCCCCTGACCCCTCGCGATCGAGGTGGTGTGACGCTCCCTGGAAGCCACGCGCCAGGGGCCTGGGGCTGGGTCAGAGGAAGTCGCGGCCGGTGCTCGGGGCGACGGTCACGGCGTCGTCCTTCCTCGGCGAACAACGCGGTGGTGCCCTGAGCAACGACCCAGCCTCTCGAATGGCACTGCCGACGTACGCGCAGGACGAGCCGGAGGCGACGAAGCCCCGCCGGGGGCCGTCGGGCGCCACGGCAAAGAGCCCTGCCGCTCTCCGGGGAGAGGGGCAGGGCTCTTGCGCGCGCGATCTTTAGAGGTCGAAGTAGAGCTCGAACTCGTGCGGGTGCGGGCGGAGCTGGATCGGGGCGATTTCCTGGGTGCGCTTGTAGTCGATCCAGGTCTCGATCAGGTCGGAGGTGAAGACACCGCCGGCCTGGAGGTACTCGTTGTCGTCCTCCAGCGCCTTCAGGACGGAGGAGAGGTCGGTCGGGACCTGGGCGACGTTCGCGTGCTCCTCGGGCGCCAGCTCGTAGAGGTCCTTGTCGATCGGCTCGGCCGGCTCGATCTTGTTCTTCACGCCGTCGAGGCCCGCGAGGAGCAGGGCGGAGAAGGCGAGGTACGGGTTCGAGGACGGGTCCGGCGCGCGGAACTCGACGCGCTTGGCCTTCGGGTTCGAGCCCGTGATCGGGATGCGCATGGCGGCGGAGCGGTTGCGCTGCGAGTAGACCAGGTTGACCGGGGCCTCGAAGCCGGGGACCAGGCGGTGGTAGGAGTTCACCGTCGGGTTGGTGAAGGCCAGCAGCGACGGGGCGTGCTTCAGGATGCCGCCGATGTAGTGGCGGGCCATGTCCGACAGGCCCGCGTAGCCGGCCTCGTCGTAGAACAGGGGGGCGCCGGCCGCCCACAGCGACATGTGGACGTGCATGCCCGAGCCGTTGTCGCCGAAGATCGGCTTCGGCATGAAGGTCGCGGTCTTGTTGTTGCGCCAGGCGACGTTCTTCACGATGTACTTGAAGAGCATCAGGTCGTCGGCCGCGGCGAGCAGCGTGTTGAACTTGTAGTTGATCTCCGCCTGGCCGGCGGTGCCGACCTCGTGGTGCTGGCGCTCGACCTGGAGGCCGACCTTCTCCAGCTCCAGGGAGATCTCCGCACGCAGGTCGGCGAAGTGGTCGACCGGCGGGGCCGGGAAGTAGCCGCCCTTGTAGCGGACCTTGTAGCCCCGGTTGTCCTCCTCCTTGCCGGTGTTCCAGGCGCCGGCCTCGGAGTCGATGTGGTAGAAGCCCTGGTTCGCCGACGTCTCGAAGCGGACCGAGTCGAACACGTAGAACTCGGCCTCGGGGCCGAAGAACGCGGTGTCGGCGATACCCGTGGACGCCAGGTACGCCTCCGCCTTGCGCGCGATGTTGCGCGGGTCGCGGCTGTACTGCTCGCCCGTGATCGGGTCGTGGATGAAGAAGTTGATGTTCAGCGTCTTGTCGCGGCGGAACGGGTCCAGGCGGGCCGTCGACAGGTCGGCGCGCAGCGCCATGTCCGACTCGTGGATGGCCTGGAAGCCGCGGATCGACGAGCCGTCGAAGGCGAGCTCCTCGGCCGGGTCGAACGCCGTCGCCGGGATCGTGAAGTGCTGCATGACGCCGGGAAGGTCGCAGAAGCGGATGTCGACCATCTTGACGTCATTGTCCTGAATGTACTTCTTGGCCTCGTCGGCGTTCTGGAACATCCAACTCCTCCTACGCCCGGCCCGGGGAGGGGCGGGGCTGCGGCTCGGTGTGTCGGCCAGGGTGGTGGCCCACGCTGGACCCGACCATAGGCAGACCGGATTTCTCCAGCATGACCCATTTGTTTCGTCGAAGTTAACCGAGCCGGTGGCAGGGCCGGGGTAGGCCACGTGCGGAACCGGCCACGCGTCGCGCGCTCCCGGCGCCCCCGGCCGGAAGTGATCGAAATCGGGCACAGTACCGTGGTCGGGTGGACAACAGGCAAGCACTTGGATCGTGGCTGTCCGGCCCCCGCGCCGCGGCCGAAGAAGCGGGCGTCGACTTCGGCTACCGCGGGCAGCAGCTCGGCCTGCCCGAGGAGGGTCCCGGCTCCATCGCCCGGCCCGGCCGCCGCCTCGGCGCCCTCACCGTCGACTGGGCGCTGTGCATGCTCATCTCGTACGGCCTGATCACCCACCGGTACACCCAGGCCACCGGGAACTGGGCGGTGCTCATCCTCTTCGTCATGAGCGTGCTCATGGTCGGCACCGTCGGCTTCACCCCCGGCAAGCGGCTCTTCGGCCTGCGCGTCGTCTCCGCGCGCGGCGGCCGGCTCGGCGTCCTGCGCGTGATCCTGCGCAGCGCCCTCGTCTGCCTCGCCATCCCGGCCCTCATCTGGGACCGCGACGGGCGCGGCCTGCACGACCGCTTCTCCGGAGCCGTCCAGGTCAGGATCTGATCCGATCCGATCCGATCCGACCGGGGTCGATGTTGCCTGATCCGGTCGTCTCCTGTCGTCTCCGGTCAACTCCCGTCCGACCCGGCCTCGTCCGGTTCGGACCGGTGAAACCGTGATCGGATTCGGTCCGATCCCTTGATCAGTCCGTCATCTGCGCACACGACGCGTACAAGAAAAGGGGCGCCCCGGACCATCGACAGGTCCGGGACGCCCCTCTTGAGCGTGTAGCCAGAGAGCGTGAGCCTCAGCGCATCTTTCCGCCGCGCGGCATCCGCATGCCCTTCGGCATCGGACCCTTGGGCAGCGGCATGTTGCTCATCAGGTCGCCCATCGCGCGCAGCCGGTCGTTGGCCGCCGTCACCTGGGGGCCGGCGAGCACGCGCGGCAGCTTGAGCATCTTCGTTCGGATCTTCTTCAGCGGCACCTGACCGGCGGCCTCGTCGTCACCGACGATGATGTCGGTCACCGGCACGTCGAGGACGATCCGGGCCATCTTCTTCTTCTCGGCCGCGAGCAGCGGCTTCACCCGGTTCGGGTTGCCCTCCGCCACCAGCACGATGCCCGCGCGGCTGACCGCCCGGTGCACCACGTCCTGGCTGCGGTTCATCGCCACCGCCGGGGTCACGGTCCAGCCGCGCCCGACGTTCTGCAGCACCGCCGCGGCGGCGCCCGGCTGGCCCTCCATCTGGCCGAAAGCCGCCTTCTCGGCACGCCGGCCGAAGACGATGGCCATCGCCAGGAACGCCAGGACGAAACCGAGAATGCCCAGGTAGAGCGGGTGTCCGATGAGGAAACCGATCGCGAGGAGGACACCGAGTACGACGATGCCCACGCCCGCGACGACGAGACCGACCATCGGGTCGGCCTTCCGGGTCATCTTGTACGTGAGGGCGATCTGCTTCAGTCGCCCGGGGTTCGCGGCGTCAGCGCCGCCCGTGTTTGCCTTCCTCGCCATGTCCTGAAGTTTACGTGGCCCGCGAGGCGGGCCCCGCCACGGCCTCCATCACGCGCTGGGCCTCCACCCGGTCCTTCGCGCGGCGCCGGTCCTCCAGGACCGAGTTCCACGCGTTGCGCCGGGCGGTGCGCTGGCCGCGTGCGAGCAGCAGGGCCTCGACGGCCCGGAGGGCGCCGGTGATGGACGGGAACGGCAGGGTTCGGACGTGCGCGGCCTGCATGGGAGGGGACCTCCGTGGGCACTCGGTTGCGGTGCGTGCGTACACACTCACAAATCGGTGTTACCAGGACGTGACCCGGCGGTCAAACACAGGTGAAACCGTGCCGCCCACCGGTCCGGATGCCCCCGGCCCGGACGCCCCGGCCCCGTGACCCCGCCGCGCCCACCGCCCCAACGGCCGGTGGCCGCCCGTACGAGGTACGGACGGCCACCGGAAAGGGCTCAGGGCGCGCGGAAGGCGTCATGAGGAAAGGCGTCGTCAGACGGCCTGCGTCGCGTTGGCGACGGCCGTGGCCGCGCCCGCGGTCTCGCCGCGCCGCTCCATGGCCTGCTGGTACAGCCGGCCCGCGCGGTACGAGGAGCGGACCAGCGGGCCCGACATGACACCGGAGAAGCCGATCTCGTCGGCCTCCTCCTTCAGCTCCACGAACTCCTGCGGCTTCACCCAGCGCTCCACGGGGTGATGCCGGACCGACGGCCGCAGGTACTGCGTGATGGTGATGAGCTCGCAGCCCGCGTCGTGCAGCTGCTGCAGCGCCTCGCTGATCTCCTCGCGGGTCTCGCCCATGCCGAGGATCAGGTTGGACTTCGTGACCAGACCGTAGTCCCGCGCCTGGGTGATGACGTCGAGGGAACGCTCGTACCGGAAGCCCGGACGGATCCGCTTGAAGATCCGCGGCACCGTCTCGACGTTGTGCGCGAAGACCTCGGGGCGGGAATCGAAGACCTGCTGGAGCAGCTCCGGCACCGCGTTGAAGTCGGGGGCGAGCAGCTCGACCTTGGTGCGGCCGGCGGCGCGCTCCGCGGTCTGCTGGTGGATCTGGCGCACGGTCTCCGCGTACAGCCAGGCGCCGCCGTCCTCCAGGTCGTCGCGCGCGACGCCGGTGATGGTGGCGTAGTTCAGGTCCATCGTGACGACGGACTCGCCCACGCGGCGCGGCTCGTCCCGGTCCAGGGCCTGCGGCTTGCCGGTGTCGATCTGGCAGAAGTCGCAGCGCCGGGTGCACTGGTCGCCACCGATGAGGAAGGTCGCCTCGCGGTCCTCCCAGCACTCGAAGATGTTGGGACAGCCCGCCTCCTGGCAGACCGTGTGCAGGCCCTCGCTCTTCACGAGACTCTGCATCTTCGTGTACTCGGGCCCCATCTTCGCCCGGGTCTTGATCCACTCGGGCTTGCGCTCGATGGGGGTCTGGCTGTTCCGGACCTCCAGGCGCAGCATCTTGCGTCCGTCGGGTGCGACTGCGGACACATCGGCTCCTGTAGCTTCGATTCTTCGGCGCACACCAGGGTACGCCCGTTGCTTCTTATGCCTTGACGCTCTGGCCAACCTCTGGCCCGAGCCTGGCATTCCTCAGGCCGAGGCCCGCTCGTGCTCGTGTACGGCCCGCTGTTCCGCCTCGACGTCCCGCGGCTTCGGCGTCGCCTCGGCCATCACGTCGCGCAGATGCCGTTCGACGACCGGGAGGACTTCCTCGATCGTGATGTCGCGGCCCAGTTCGTTCGCGAGCGAGGCGACGCCGGCGTCGCGGATGCCGCACGGGATGATCCGGTCGAACCAGGTGTTGTCCGGGTTCACGTTGAACGAGAAGCCGTGCATCGTCACGCCCTTGGCGACCCGGATGCCGATGGCCGCGAGCTTGCGGTCCTCGCGGCGCTGGCCGGCGTTGGACGGGGCGTACTCGGGGCCGTTGAGCCGCGGGTCGAACTCGCTGTCCGTGAGCCGGGGGTCGGCCGCCGGCTCGATCCCGGGGGCGAGGTCCAGAGACAGGCCGCCGATCGCCGGGCGGGACTCGACGGGGTCGCCGAGCACCCAGACGCCGCTGCGGCCCTCGATGCGGGTGGTCTCCAGGCCGAAGCCGGCGGCGGTACGGATCAGCGCCTCCTCCAGGCGGCGCACGTGCGCGACCACGTCGACCGGGCGGGGCAGCTTCATGATCGGGTAGCCGACCAGCTGGCCGGGGCCGTGCCAGGTGATCTTGCCGCCGCGGTCCACGTCCACCACGGGCGTCCCGTCCAGCGGTCGTTCGCTGTCCTCGGTGCGCCGGCCGGCGGTGTACACGGGCGGGTGTTCGAGGAGCAGGCAGGTGTCCTCGATCTCGTCCGCGAACCGGGCGGCGTGCACCTCGCGCTGCTTGTCCCACGCCACCTGGTAGTCGACGGCGTCCTCGCCGAAGCCCACACGGACGAATCGCAGCTCACTCACGGCCATGCCTCCTCCTGGGTGCCGGAGCCGGGTTCCGGGGGTCGTCCCGGGGCGGGAGCCGGCTCGGCGCCATGCGTCAATCACGCCGACGCAACTGTACGGCGGTATGACCGGCCGCCCCCGGGCAGGTGCGCGGGGCGGGAGCCGGGCCACGGCGGGGCGGGAGGGTGTTCCGGGGTCGCGCGGGAGGCCGCGTCAGCGGGTCGCCGATCCTCACACGATCGGATGAATGTGCGGAAAAGCTGCCGGTAAACGCGGTGAAGAGGGCTAAATTCGCGCCGTTCCATGAGGGCCATATAGGTCCATACGGGCTGCCACCCCGGGCCCGGAAGGCAGGAGACCGCACAGCTGATGACGGAACGACCCTCGCAGCGCATGCCGAACCGCCAGCTCGCCGCGCTCATCGCCGAAGCCGGCTTCTCGAACGCGGGTCTCGCCAGGCGGGTGGACCAGCTCGGCCTGGAGCACGGACTCGACCTGCGGTACGACAAGACCTCGGTGACCCGATGGCTGCGCGGCCAGCAGCCACGCGGCACCACCCCGGCCCTGATCGCCGAGGTCTTCACCCGCCGGCTCGGCCGCCGGCTGTCCGCCCAGGACCTGGGACTCGACGCCTGCGCGCCCGTCTACGCGGGCCTGGAGTTCGCCGCGACCCCCGAGGAGGCCGTCGACATCGTCAGCGGCCTGTGGCGCAAGGACTCCGGCAGCCACGCCGAACTGCGCAAGATCGCCTTCACCCCGGCCGGGCTCGTCGTGCCCAGCCGCGACTGGCTGATCGGCCGCGCCGACGAGCGCGTGGCCCGCGGTGATCCGGGCGGCGGGGCGCCGGGCGCTTCCGGCGGAGGCACCGGATCCGGTACGGGTGCCGAGCCGCGGGTCCCGCCGCAGGGCCGGTACGGGCTGCCCCGCCAGCGCGGCACCGACCGGGGCCCCGGACAGCGGGTCTCCAGCGGCGACATCGCCGCGCTGCGCTCCGTCGGCGAACTGTTCCGCACCCTCGACCAGGCCTACGGCGGCGGCCACGCCCGCCAGGCCCTGGTCCGCTACCTCGAACACGAGGCCGAGCCGATGCTGCGCGGCACCTACGGCGAGAGCGTCGGGCGCCGGCTGTTCGGCGCGGTCGCCGACCTCACCCGGCTGGCCGGCTGGACCTCGTACGACATCGCCGCGCACGGGCTCGCCCAGCGGTACTTCGTCCAGGCGCTGAGGCTCGCCCAGGCCGCCGGCGACCGGGCGTACGGCTCGTACGTCCTCATCACCATGAGTCACCAGGCCGTCTACCTCGGGCACGGCCGCGAGGCCGTCCAGCTCGCCCGGGTCGCCCAGCAGGGCGTCGGCTCGGCCGCGCCGCCCGTCGTCCAGGCCCTGCTGCACGCGGTCGAGGCGCGCGGGCACGGCGTGCTCGGCGAGGCGCGCGCCTGCGGGGCGGCCCTCGCCCGCGCCGAACGCGCGCTGGACGCGGCCAGGCCGGGCGACGAGGTGCCGTACTGGGCCAAGTTCTACGACGAGGCCCAGCTCGCCGACGACTTCGGGCACTGCCACCGCGACCTCCAGCAGTACCGGGCCGCGGCCCAGCACGCCGAACGCGCGCTCCAGCTCCGCGGCCCCGGCCACGCCCGCAGCCGGCTGTTCTGCCGGGTGGTGCTCGCCTCGGCCCGGCTCGCGCTCGGCGAGCTGGACCAGGCGTGCGCCCTCGGCGCGGAGGCGGCGCAGCAGGCCGCGGAGATGCGGTCGGCGCGGGCGGTGGAGTACGTACGCGACTTCGAACGCCGCCTGGAGCCGTACCGCGACGCCCCCGCGGTCCGCACCTACCGCGACCGGGTGGCCGCGCTGGGCTGATCTCGGGGGCCTGGGCTCTTCGCGGCCCGGCTTGGGACTACGCCGCCGACGCGTCCGGCCGGGACGGCTCGGCCGGACGCGCGCCCAGGTCCGCGAGGAGCGCGGTGGCGGCGCGGCCGGCGGACGTGAGCGCGCCGAACGGGGTGCCCGTCGCCCGGTGGTCACCGCACACGTACAGGCCCGACAGGACCCGTACCGGGCGCTCGGGGTCGAACGGCGGGCGCATCACCGGGAACGCGTCCCGGGTGTGCCGCACCGCCAGCGGCTCCCAGTCGTCCGTGGACACCCCGTACAGCGTCGCCAGATGCTTGCGCACCCGGCGCTCGGTGTCGTCGCCGTCCGGCGGCCCGCCCAGCACCGTCGACGTGACCAGGGCCCGGCCCGCCGGGGCCCGTGCCGGATCGACCGCGCTCATCACCGCCGTGTACGCCACCGGGCCGCCCGGATCCGATTCCAGGAGCAGCACCGGCTCGGACATCGGCGCCAGCGGTGCCGCGTGGTGCACCACCGTCGCCGCCCGGTACTCCGGCACCCGCAGCCCCGGCAGCAGCTCCGCCGCCGACCGGCCGCCCGTCGCCACCACCACCGAACGGCACCGGAACACCCCGTGCTCCGCCGTCGTCACCCGCGAGATCGACGCCTCCGTGACCCGCACCCCGGTCCGCACCGTGCCCGGCGGCAGCGCCGCCACCAGCCGCTCCAGCAGCGCGCCCGAACCGCCCTCGGGTACTCCCAGCCGGCCCCGCGCGAAGGACCGCAGCGCCAGATCCGCGCGCCGGCTGGACGTCGCCATGTCCGGATCGCCCAGCAGCGCGCCGAGCAGCGGACGCAGCACCCCGTGGACCGTACGGCCGGGCAGCCGGACCGTCAGGGCCTCCCGGGCCGTCCGCTCGGCGCGGGTCAGGATCCGCTGCGCCGGCGTCGTGGCGAGCCGCACCAGCGAGGCGCCGAGCCGCGCCTGGTCCAGCGACGCCGCCGGATTGCGGGGCGCGCCGGCCAGCGCGCGCGCCACCCCGCGGGCGCCGCCGCCCGCGGCCCGTACGCCGGTCGTGCTCCGTGCGCCCGTCGTGCCCCACGGCACCGCCGCGCCCCGGCCACCCGTCGTGCCCCGTGGGCTCCAGCGCGCGTGCGGCGCGCCCCACCGTCCGTACCGTCCGTCCTGATGCACCAGCACACCCGGCGTGAACGGCCGCAACGGGACGCCCGCCACCTCCGGCGACGTGAACAGCGGCCCGAGCCGGTCCAGCCGGAAGCCGTCGACGACGTCGGTCGCCAGCCGGCCGCCGACGTGCGGCGCGGCCTCCAGGACCGTGACCGAGAGCCCCGCCGTGGTCAGCTGATGAGCCGCCGCGAGACCGGCGATTCCGGCTCCCACCACGACGACGTCCGAGTAGTCGCGCACGTGCCCCTCCCCAGGTCGTTCGCGCTTCATGTGGGAGGCCTATGCCCCCAACACGTCCCCGGAATGCCGGAGTTCGCAAGAGAGTAGGGGGTGGGGAGGGGTGGGGAGGAGCGCGCGTGCGGGGGCGCGCGGAGCGCGCTGGTGCGGGGGTGTGCGGGTGGGGCGCGCGGTGCGTTGGGCGGTGCGCTGGTGGTGGTCGTGGGGGCGCGGGCGCGGGGCGGGCTGGTGGGTGGCTGGGGTGGGTGGGTGAGGAAGGTGCGGGTGGGGGTGGAGTGGCGGGAGGGGATGGGGGAGGGTGGGCTCATGATCTTGAGTGGGGTAGAGATTCGTGAAGCCGTGGCCGGGGACGAGCAGGTGCTCGCCCGGCTTGATCGGGAGACCTGGTCGCCGTCGCATGCCGTGATGCCCCGGCCTGAGCCGGGGCAGGAGTTCTTCGACGAGCGGCATGTGCCCGCGCATTACCTGGTCGCCGAGACGGAGGACCTGGGGGTGGTCGGGTATGTGCGGGTCGGGTCGTCCACGCCGCTGGCCTGCAACGCGCATGTGCGGCAGATCCAGGGGCTCGCGGTCGACCCCGCCGCGCGGGGTCGTGGGGTGGCGCGGGCGCTGATGCGGGCCGCGGGGGAGCGCGCCCGCGGCGAGGGGGCCACCCGGCTCACGCTCAGGGTGCTCGGGCACAACGCTCCCGCCCGGGCCCTCTACGCCTCCGAGGGCTTCGCGGTGGAAGGGGTCCTGCCGGGGGAGTTCCTGCTGGACGGGGAGTACGTGGACGACATCCTGATGGGGCGGGCGCTTTAGCTTTCCCGGGTCAGCAGTCTCGTGACGCCCATCAGTTCGCGCAGGCAGCGCACGGCGAGGTCGGCCGGGGCGCCCTCGCCGGAGGTCGGGGCGTCCGATTCGGACCAGGTCTCCAGGGCGATGCGGATGGCGTCGGTGGCCGCGGCGGCGGCCAGACGGAGGGCGAGGGGGTCGGCGTCCGGGCCCGCGAGGCCGCCGAGGACGAGGCGCAGACGCTCCTCGGACTCCTGGTTGACGCGGTACCAGACGGCCCGCAGCGCCGGATCGTCCTCGGCCGCGCGCAGCAGTCCGCGGGTCCAGCGCAGGCCCTCCTCCTCGGCCGCGTCCCGGGCCGTGAGCGAGTCGGCGATGGACCGCTCCAGGGCGGTCGGCAGCGCGACGCCCGGCTCGGTCGCCGCGAGCGCGGCGCGCCAGCGGTCGGCGCCGCCCGCGAGCAGCGGGGCGACCGCGTCCTGCTTGGAGCGGAAGTAGCGGTAGAAGGTGCGCAGCGCGACACCCGCCCGCAGGGCGATCTCCTCGGCGGTGGTGTCGTCGGGCCCCCGCTCGGTGAACAGCTCGGCCGCGGCCCGCGCGATGTCGTGCTGTGTGGCGGCCTTGCGGCGCTCGGTCAGGGTCGAAGGACGGGGCTTCGCACTCATTCCCTCAGAATACGCCGGGGCCTGCCAGGAATGCATGGTGTGCAGGTATGGCAAAACGTGCCACTTGGGCGTACGGTGGTAAGCCACGGGATCCGGAAGGCCCCGCGAAGCTCGACCTCGAGAGGTTGTCGTCATGAATCAGCTGACCCGCTACGAAGGGCGCCGCGCACTCGTCACCGGCGGTGGCTCCGGCATCGGCCAGGCCACCGTCCTGCGCATGCTGGCGGAGGGCGGCACCGTCGTCGCCGCCGACATCAGCGAGGACGGCCTCAAGGACACCGTCGCCAAGGCCGGCGACGCCGCCGGGCGCCTCACGACGGTCGTGGTGAACGTGGCGGACGAGACGTCGGTGCGCGAGGGTGTCGCGGCCGCCGTCGCCGCCCTCGGCGGGCTGGACGTGCTGGTGAACGCGGCCGGCGTGCTGCGCTCCTCGCACACCCACGAGACCAGCCTCGACGCGTTCGAGCAGGTCCTGCGGATCAACCTCACCGGTACGTTCCTGATGATCCGCGAGGCCATACCGGCCCTGCGGGAGGGCGAGGCCCCGGCCGTCGTCAACTTCTCCTCCACCTCCGCGATGTTCGCCCACCCCTACATGGCGGCCTACGCGGCCAGCAAGGGCGGCATCCAGTCCATGACGCACGCCCTCGCCGCCGAGTACGCGAAGGAGGGCATCCGCTTCACCGCCGTCCAGCCCGGCTCCATCTCCTCCGGCATGACCGACGGCTCCGGCGCCAGCAAGCAGTCCATGGGCCCCGGCCTGCCCGAGGACACCGACTGGTCGCTCTTCGCCAAGCTGGCCCCCGCCCTCGGGCAGGGCTTCGCCGGCCCCGAGACCGTCGCCGGTGTCGTCGCGATGCTCGCCTCCGAGGACGGCCGATTCATCACCGGCACCGAGATCCGAGTCGACGGAGGGACGCACTTCTGATGACCACCGCACCCACGGACACGGACCTGGCCGGAGAGGTCTTCGGCGGCAAGGTCGCCGTCATCACCGGCGCCTCCTCGGGCATCGGCTCCGGCCTCGCCCGGCACGCGGCCCGCCTCGGCATGAAGCTCGTGCTCGCCGACATCGCCGCCGAGCGGCTCGCCGCGTTCGCCGACGAGCTGCGGGCCGGCGGTGCCGAGGTCGAGAGCGTGGTCACCGACGTCGCCGACGCCGCCTCCGTCGAGGCCCTCGCCGACGCCGCGTACGCCCGCTTCGGCACCGTCGACCTGCTGGTCAACAACGCCGGAATCATGGCCATGGGCTACTCGTGGGAGATCCCCGCCGAGCGCTGGGACGCCATGCTCCGGGTCAACATCGGCGGATACGTGCACGGCATCCGGTCCTTCGTCCCGCGCATGCTGGAGCGCGGCGAGCGGGCCTGGGTGGTCAACGTGTCGTCGATCGGCGGCCTGCTGCCGAGCCCGCTGATGGCCCCGTACAGCGTCACCAAGTTCGGCGTGCTCGCCCTCACCGAGTCGCTGCACTACGAGATGCGGATGAAGGGCGCGCCGATCCAGGTGTCCGTCGTGACCCCCGGCTCGGTCCACAGCGAGATCTTCAAGGCCGCCCGCCCCGGCGAGCACGAGCCCCCGGAGATCGCCGCCTTCAACGACCAGCTCCAGCAGCTCGCCGACGCGCACGGGCTCACCCCCGAGGAGCACGCCGAACGGGTCTTCCGGATGGTCGCCGAGGGCAAGTACTGGGCGATACCCCAGCCCGAGCAGCTCTTCCCCGCCCTCCAGCCGAGGACCGACATGATCCTCGGCCAGGTGAACCCCGAGCTCCAGCTCGGAGGCTGACGGACCGGACCGGCCCCGGCCGCTCGGTTCTATCCGGGGCCGAACCGGGCCCACAGCCGCGGGAAGCGGGCCGCGAGCACCTCGTCGTCGTCCAGGTCGAACGGGGTGCCCGCCGGCTCCGCGCCCGGTGGCGGGATGCCCAGGTCCGGGGCCTCCGTGCCGGTCAGCCGTTCGTACGCCTCGTCCGCCGCGAACCCCAGCTCCTCCCCGTCCCCGTCGATCTCCTCGTCGAAGTCGACCAGCAGCTCGGCCAGCGCGTCCGGCTCGTGCACCGCCCCTTCGAAGACCTCCCGGCCCTGCCCGATCAGCCAGCAGCGGAAGTAGTCGAAGACCTCGTCGCCCGCGCCGTCGAACAGGACCGCCGCCGCACCCCACAGCTCCCAGGTGTACGCGCGGTTGTACCGGGCCTCGAAATGGCGCGCGAAGTCCAGCACCGAGTCCGGGTCCAGCTCCGTCAGCCGCTCGACGAGCAGGTCCGCGTGCTCCTCCGGATCGCCCTCCGCGCGTTCCCGGGTGGAGTCGATGATCTTCCAGAACTCCGTCTCGTCCATCACGGGTCCAGCATCGTGCGTACGGCCGGGCGGCGCACTCGGAAACGGCCGAAAACAATCCGGACAGGAGATGTCGTCCTTTCCTGCCAGGCTGCCCGCATGACCGAAAGCACCGACCGCACCCGCCCCCTCGCCGGCCGTATCGCCCTCGTCGCCGGCGCCACCCGAGGCGCCGGACGCGCCATCGCCGTCCAGCTCGGCACCGCCGGAGCCACCGTCTACGTCACCGGACGCACCACCCGCGCCCAGGCCAGCGAGGTGGGCCGGACCACCGAGACCATCGAGGAGACCGCCGAACTCGTCACCGCCGCCGGCGGCCACGGCATCGCCGTCCCCACCGACCACCTCCAGGCCGACCAGGTCCGCGCCCTCGTCGACCGGATCGACCGCGAACAGGGCCGGCTCGACATCCTCGTCGACGACGTCTGGGGCGGCGAGCACCTGCTCGGCCCCTCCTTCGGCAAGAAGACCTGGGAGATCGGCCTCGACGGCGGCCTGCGGATGCTCGAACTCGGCGTGCGGACCCATGTCGTCACCGTCCACACCGCCCTGCCGCTGCTGACCCGCCACCCGGGCGGACTGCTCGTCGAGGTCACCGACGGCACCACCGCGTACAACGAGACCCACTACCGCGAGAACGTCTTCTACGACCTCGCCAAGAACGCCCCGATCCGGATGGCCTTCGGTCTCGCCACCGAACTCGCCCCGTACGAGGCCACCGCCGTCTGTGTCAGCCCCGGCTGGCTGCGCTCCGAACAGATGCTGGAGACCTTCGGCGTCACCGAGGACACCTGGCGCGACGCCGTCGCCAAGCTGCCCGACTTCGCCGTGTCCGAGTCCCCGGTCTATGTCGGCCGCGCCATCGCCGCCCTCGCCGCCGACCCCGGCCGGGCCCGCTGGAACGGCCGGTCCCTCGACAGCGGCGGGCTCGCCCGGGAGTACGGCTTCACCGACGCCGACGGCTCCCGGCCCGACTCCTGGGGCTTCATGCTCGCCAAGGAAGCCGACCCGGACACCCGGGTCGAGGACTATCGGTGACCGGTCAGGCGTAGAGACCGGCCGTCCGGCGCGCCGCCTCCGCGAACCGTTCGCGGAGGCCCGCCGGCGCCAGCACCTCCACCTCCGGTCCGAGCCCGAACAACTGACCGAAAGCGACCTCCTCGCTCTCCACCGCCAGCGTCACCCGTACCCCGCCGCCGGCGCTGCCCCCCGGCTCGGCGGCCGCCCCCGCCGCCAGCGCCTCCTCGGCGGCCGCCCGGTCCGTCACGTACGGCAGCCGCCGCGCTCCCGCCTCCGTCAGCCGCAGCACCACCTCCGTCCGCAGCAGCGAGCGCGCGAACTCCGCGGAGCGCTCCGTCCAGAACCCCGCCAGATCGAAGTCCGGATCCCGCGCGAACTCCCCCTCGCCCACCGCCACCGCGGTGAACCGGTCCACCCGGTACGTGCGGTACGCGCCCTGGGCCCTGGCGCACACGTACCAGACCCCCGCCTTCAGCACGAGCCCGTACGGCTCCAGCTCCCGCGCCACCTCGCCGTCCGCGCGCCGGTAGCGGACCGCCACGGGCCGGTCGCCCCACACCGCCTCCGCCAGCGGCGCGAGCAGCTCCGGCGTCTCCGGCTCCCGGTACCAGGCGGGCGCGTCCAGATGGAACCGCCGCCCCACCGCCTCCGGCGCGTCCCGCAGCGACGGCAGCAGCGCCGCCGACACCTTCAGCCGCGCCGCCGACGCCGCGTCCGCGAGTCCCATGTCCCGCAGCGCCCCCGGCACCCCGGACAGGAACAGTGCCTCCGCCTCCCCGCGCGCGAGCCCGGTCAGCCGCGTCCGGTACCCGCCGACGAGCCGGTACCCGCCCACCCGGCCCCGGTCCGCGTACACCGGCACCCCGGCCTCCGACAGCGCCTGCGCGTCCCGGGTGACGGTCCGCTCCGACACCTCCAGCTCGGCGGCGAGTTCGGCGGCCGTCATCGACGGCCGGGACTGCAGCAGAAGCACCAACTTGATCAGACGGGCGGCACGCATCCGCCCAGCCTGCCACCCCGTGCGCGCGAAGGAGTACACGCGAAGGAGGCCGCACCCCGTTGTCACGGGGTACGGCCTCCTTCGCTCGGGTCCGGAACGTGGGGCCTACAGGCCGTAGCGCTCGCGGGCCTCCTTCACCGAGGTGGCCTGGACCTCGCCGCGGCGGGCGAGCTGGGCCAGGGCGGCGACCACGATCGACTGGGCGTCGACGCCGAAGTGGCGGCGGGACGCGACGCGGGTGTCCGAGATGCCGAAGCCGTCGGCGCCCAGCGAGGTGTAGTCCTGCTCGACCCACTGCGCGATCTGGTCCGGGACCTGGCGCATGTAGTCCGAGACGGCCAGGACCGGGGAGTCCACGCCTTCCAGGGCCTGGCGCACGTACGGGACGCGCTCCTCGCCGCGCAGCAGGGCCGCGTCGGCCTCCAGCGCGTCGCGGCGCAGCTCGGTCCAGGAGGTCGCGGACCACACGTCGGCGGCCACGCCCCACTCGGCGGCGAGCAGCTTCTGCGCCTCCAGGGCCCAGTGGATCGCGGTGCCGGAGGCGAGCAGCTGGACGCGCGAGGCATTCGCGGGCAGCTCCAGGCCGGCCGACTCGGCCGTGTTGAAGCGGTACAGGCCCTTGAGGATGCCCTCGTCGACGCCCGCGTGGCCCGGCTTGGCCGGCTGCGGCATCGGCTCGTTGTAGACGGTGAGGTAGTAGAAGACGTTCTGGTCCTCGCCCTCGGCCGCCTCGCCGTACATCCGGCGCAGGCCCTCCTTGACGATGGCCGCGATCTCGTAGGCGAACGCCGGGTCGTAGGAGAGCGCCGCCGGGTTGGTGGCCGCGATCACCGGGGAGTGGCCGTCGGCGTGCTGCAGGCCCTCACCGGTCAGGGTGGTGCGGCCGGCGGTCGCGCCGACGAGGAAGCCGCGGCCGAGCTGGTCGCCGAGCTGCCACATCTGGTCGGCGGTCCGCTGCCAGCCGAACATCGAGTAGAAGATGTAGAACGGGATCATCGCCTCGCCGTGCGTCGCGTACGACGTCGAGGCGGCGATGAAGTCGGCCATCGAGCCGGCCTCGGTGATGCCCTCGTTCAGGATCTGGCCGTTGACGGCCTCCTTGTAGTACATCAGCTGGTCGCGGTCGACCGGCTCGTACGTCTGGCCCTTCGGCGAGTAGATGCCGAGCGACGGGAACAGCGACTCCATGCCGAAGGTGCGGGCCTCGTCGGGCACGATCGGGACCCAGCGCTTGCCGGTCTCCTTGTCCCGGACGAGGTCCTTGACCAGGCGCACGAAGGCCATCGTGGTGGCGATGGACTGCGTGCCGGAGCCCTTGTCGAAGGCGGCGAACGCCTTGTCGGCCGGGGCCGGCAGCGGCGCGAGCGGGTGGACGCGGCGGGCCGGGGCGGGGCCGCCGAGGGCGGCGCGGCGCTCCTGGAGGTAGCGGACCTCGGCGGAGTCGGCGCCCGGGTGGCCGTAGGGCACCTGGCCGTCGTCGAACCGCGCGTCCGGGATCGGCAGGTCGAGCAGGTCACGCATCTGCTTGAACTCGTCCGACGAGAGCTTCTTCATCTGGTGGTTCGCGTTCTTCGACGCGAAGCCCTCACCGAGGGTGAAGCCCTTGACGGTCTGCGCCAGGATGACGGTCGGCGCGCCCTTGAACTCCAGGGCGGCCTTGTACGCGGCGTACACCTTGCGCGGCTCGTGGCCACCGCGGGAGAGGTGGAAGCACTCGAGGATCTTGTCGTCGCTCAGCAGCTGCGCCATCGCGACGAGCGCCGGGTCCTTGCCGAAGAAGTCCTGGCGGATGTAGGCGGCGTCGCGGGTCTGGTACGTCTGGACCTGGGCGTCCGGCACCTCGCGGAGGCGGCGGACCAGGGCGCCGGTGGTGTCGAGCGCGAACAGCTCGTCCCAGGCGTTGCCCCACAGGGTCTTGACGACGTTCCAGCCGGCGCCGCGGAACTGGGCCTCCAGCTCCTGCACGATCTTGAAGTTGGCGCGGACCGGACCGTCGAGGCGCTGCAGGTTGCAGTTGATGACGAAGGTCAGGTTGTCCAGACCCTCGCGGGCCGCCAGCGCGAGCGCCGCCGTGGCCTCGGGCTCGTCCATCTCGCCGTCGCCGAGGAAGGCCCACACGTGGGAGGCGGAGACGTCCTTGATGGAGCGGTTGGTCAGGTAGCGGTTGAAGCGCGCCTGGTAGATCGCGGAGAGCGGGCCGAGGCCCATGGAGACGGTGGGGAACTCCCACAGCCAGGGCAGCCGGCGCGGGTGCGGGTAGGAGGGCAGGCCGTTGCCGCCGGCCTCCTGGCGGAAGTTGTCGAGGTGGTCCTCGGACAGCCGGCCGTCGAGGAAGGCGCGGGCGTAGATGCCGGGGGAGGCGTGGCCCTGGATGTAGAGCTGGTCGCCGGACCCGGGAGCGTCCTTGGCGTCCTTGCCCTTGAAGAAGTGGTTGAAGCCGGTCTCGTAGAGCCAGGCCGCGGAGGCGAAGGTGGCGATGTGGCCGCCGACGCCGTGCTTGGCGCCGCGGGTGACCATCGCGGCCGCGTTCCAGCGGTTCCAGGCGGTGATCCGGCGCTCCATCTCCTCGTCACCGTCGATGACGGGCTCGGCGGAGGTGGGGATGGTGTTGAGGTAGTCCGTCTCCAGCAGCTTGGGCAGGGCCAGGCCCGCGCCCTCGGCGTGCTGGAGCGTGCGGCGCATCAGGTAGGCGGCCCGGTGAGGGCCGGCGGCCTTGGTGACGGCGTCGAGGGAGGCCGCCCACTCGGCGGTCTCCTCGGTGTCACGGTCCGGGAGCTGGTCGAGCTCGCTCGGAATCTTGCCTACGGGATCGGTCATGATCGCCGCCTTCCGGACAGGAGGGGGGTGGAGATAAAGGGGCCTTGTCTGGCAGGACAGGGCGGCGGGCCGGGTGACGGCCCGCCGAAGACTGTAATCCTCCGATCGATGATCGATCAAAGCGTTGAAGCGAAAAACTTCTCGATTTCAAGAAAGTAGGCACAGGGTGCCGCCTAAATGGGCACCCGGTGCCTTGTTTTCGAAGGATCGGCGTCGGATTTCCGCAGGTGAGGGCGTGCCTGAGGGGCCCCGCGCACAAATGAGCGGGCCCGTGCACGACGGACCCGCTCGATCGATACGTGGCCGGATTCACGCCCCGCGCACGCCCGCACGCGCGGTGCTTCACGCCCCGCGAACGCCCGCACGCGACGCTTCACGCCCCCGGCGGGCGACGGGTCACGCGCGCGGCGCGCATCCCAGCACGTGCGCCTTCACCAGCGCGCCGATGTCCGGGTCGCCCCGGCGGAACGCCTCGACCAGCTCCTGGTGCTCCTCCGCGTACGACTTCTGCACCGTGCCCAGCCAGCGGATCGACAGCGCCGTGAACACCTCGATGCCCAGGCCCTCCCAGGTGTGCAGCAGCACGCTGTTCCCGGCCGCCTTCACCAGCTCCCGGTGGAACGCCACCGTGTGCCGCACCTGCGCCGTGCCGTCCCCGGCCGCGTCCGCCTCGTACAGCGCCGCCACGTGCGGCTCCAGGGTCGAGCAGTCGGCGGCGAGCCGGCCGGCCGCCAGCTCCGCCGCGATCTGCTCCAGACCCGCCCGTACGGGATAGCTCTCCTCCAGGTCCGCGGCGGTCAGATTGCGGACCCGGACGCCCTTGTTCGGCGCCGACTCGATCAGCCGCAGCGACTCCAGCTCGCGCAGCGCCTCGCGGACGGGCGTCTGGGAGACCTCCAGCTCGGTGGCGATGCGCCGCTCCACGATCCGTTCGCCCGGCTTCCAGCGGCCGCTGACGATGCCCTCCACGATGTGCTCGCGGATCTGCTCGCGCAGCGAATGGACGACGGGCATGGTCATGTGAGCTCGCTCCTCGGGAGACACGGTCACCTAGACAATACGGCGGCGCCCCCGCCCGGAAACACATCCGGACGGGGGCGCCGCAGGTGAGGCTCGTTACGTTGCCCGGAGGCGACGGCGCGCCTTACAGGCCCAGGTCGACCTCGAACTCGCCGGCCTCCAGGATCGCCTTGACGGCGTTCAGGTAGCGGGCGGCGTCGGCGCCGTCGACCAGGCGGTGGTCGTACGACAGCGCCAGGACGACGATGTCACGGACGCCGATGACCGTGCCCTCGGCCGTCTCGATGACCGCCGGGCGCTTCACCGTGGCGCCGATGCCCAGGATGGCGACCTGGCTCGGCGGCACGATGACGGTGTCCCACAGGGCACCGCGCGAGCCGGTGTTGCTGATGGTGAAGGTGCCGCCGGACAGCTCGTCCGGGGTGATCTTGCTGGCCCGGACCTTGGCCGCGAGGTCGGCCGTGGCCTTGGAGATGCCGGCGATGTTCAGGTCGCCCGCACCCTTGATGACCGGGGTCATCAGGCCCTTCTCGGAGTCCACCGCGATCGCGATGTTCTCGGTGCCGAAGTAGGTGATCGTGCCCTCGTCCTCGTTGATACGAGCGTTGATCACCGGGTGCGCCTTGAGCGCCTGGGCCGCCGCCTTCACGAAGAACGGCATCGGGGACAGCTTGACGCCCTCACGGGCGGCGAAGGCGTCCTTGGCCTGGTTGCGCAGCTTCATCAGCTTGGTGACGTCGACCTCGACGGCCGTCGTCAGCTGCGCCTGGGTGTGCAGGGCCTTGAACATGTTGTCGCCGATGACCTTGCGCATGCGGGTCATCTTGACGGTCTGGCCGCGCAGCGGGGAGACCTCCAGGGCCGGAGCCTTGGCGGCGGGCGTGGCGGCGGCGACCGGGGCGGCGACGGGGGCCGGGGCGGCCTTCTTGGCCTCGGCGGCCGCGAGGACGTCCTGCTTGCGGATACGGCCGCCGACGCCCGAACCCTTGACGGCCGACAGGTCGACACCGTTCTCGGAGGCGAGCTTGCGGACCAGCGGGGTCACGTACGCGCCGTCCTCGGCCGGCTCCGCGACGACGGCCGGGGCCGGCGCCGGGGTGACCGGGGCGGGGGTGGCGACCGGCGCGGGGGCCGGGGCGGCCGGGGCGGCCGGGGCCACCGGGGCGGGGGCCGGGGTGGCGACCGGAGCCGGAGCCGCGGCCACGGGGCCGGGGCGGCGACCGGGGCCGGGGCGGCGACCGGAGCGGGGGCGGCGACCGGGGCCGGGGCGGCAGCCGGAGCGGGGGCGGCGACCGGGGCCGGGGCGGCACCCGCGACACCGATGACGGCCAGCTTGGAGCCGACCTCGGCGGTCTCGTCCTCGGCGACGGTGATCTCCAGGAGGACACCGGAGGCCGGGGCCGGGATCTCGGTGTCGACCTTGTCCGTGGAGACCTCGAGCAGCGGCTCGTCGGCCGTGACGGTGTCGCCGACGGACTTCAGCCAGCGGGTGACGGTGCCCTCGGTGACGGACTCGCCGAGCGCCGGCAGAACGACGTCGGTGCCCTCGGCGGCACCCGCCGGGGCGGCGGCAGGGGCGGCCGGAGCCTCGGCCACGGGGCCGGAGCGGCGACGGGGGCCTCGGCGACCGGCGCCGGGGCGGCGACGGGGGCCGGAGCGGCCTCGGCCGCGGGGGCCGGGGCGGCGGCGGGGGCGCCGGAGCCGTCGTCGATGATGGCCAGCTCGGCGCCGACCTCGACCGTCTCGTCCTCGGCGACCTTGATGGAGGCCAGGATGCCCGAGGCGGGGGCGGGGATCTCGGTGTCGACCTTGTCGGTCGAGACCTCGAGCAGCGGCTCGTCAGCCTCGACACGCTCGCCCTCGGCCTTGAGCCAGCGGGTGACGGTGCCCTCGGTGACGCTCTCGCCGAGCGCCGGCAGGGTTACGGAAACCGACATGGTTTCAGTTGCTCCTAACGAATTGCGGAAAGTGGTCGTCGCGCCCTGTGATGACGTAAGCGTCAGTCGTGGGAGTGCAGAGGCTTGCCGGCCAGGGCCAGGTGGGCCTCGCCGAGCGCCTCGTTCTGCGTCGGGTGGGCGTGGATGAGCTGCGCGACCTCGGCCGGCAGCGCCTCCCAGTTGTAGATCAGCTGCGCCTCGCCGACCTGCTCGCCCATGCGGTCACCGACCATGTGGACGCCGACCACGGCACCGTCCTTGACCTGGACGAGCTTGATCTCGCCCGCGGTCTTGAGGATCTTGCTCTTGCCGTTGCCCGCGAGGTTGTACTTCAGGGCCACGACCTTGTCCGCGCCGTAGATCTCCTTGGCCTTGGCCTCGGTGATGCCGACGGAGGCGACCTCCGGGTGGCAGTACGTCACCCGCGGCACGCCGTCGTAGTCGACCGGCACCGGCTTCAGACCGGCGAGCCGCTCCGCCACCAGGATGCCCTCGGCGAAGCCGACGTGCGCGAGCTGGAGGGTCGGGACCAGGTCGCCGACCGCGGAGATGGTGGGCACGTTGGTACGCATGTACTCGTCGACCAGGACGTAGCCGCGGTCCATCGCGACGCCCTGCTCCTCGTAACCGAGACCGGCCGAGACCGGGCCGCGGCCGATGGCGACGAGCAGCACCTCGGCCTCGAAGGTCTTGCCGTCGGCCAGGGTGACCTTCACACCGTTCTCGGTGTACTCGGCCGACTGGAAGAAGGTGCCGAGGTTGAACTTGATGCCCCGCTTGCGGAAGGCGCGCTCCAGCAGCTTGGAGCTGTTCTCGTCCTCGACCGGGACGAGGTGCTTCATGCCCTCGATGACCGTGACGTCGGTGCCGAAGGACTTCCACGCCGAGGCGAACTCGACGCCGATGACGCCGCCGCCGAGGATGATCGCGGACTCCGGGACCCGGTCCAGGGTCAGCGCGTGGTCCGAGGTGATGATCCGGTTGCCGTCGATCTCGAGACCGGGCAGCGACTTCGGCACGGAGCCGGTGGCGAGCAGGACGTGACGGCCCTCGACCCGGCGGCCGTCGACGTCGACGGAGGTGGGGGAGGACAGGTGGCCGGTGCCCTCGATGTACGTCACCTTGCGGGAGGCGACGAGACCCTGCAGACCCTTGTACAGGCCGGCGATCACGTCGTCCTTGTACGTGTGGACGGCCTTGATGTCGATGCCCTCGAAGGAGGCCTTGACACCGAACTGCTCCGCCTCGCGCGCCTGGTCGGCGACCTCGCCGGCGTGGAGCAGGGCCTTCGTCGGGATGCAGCCGTTGTGCAGGCAGGTGCCGCCGAGCTTGTTCTTCTCGATCAGTGCGACGTCCAGGCCCAGCTGCGCTCCGCGCAGCGCCGCGGCGTAACCGCCGCTACCGCCGCCGAGGATCACTAGGTCGAAAACGGTGCTGGCGTCGTTCGCCACGTCACGTCCTCCATGCATATGCGCTCGTCGCCGGTCGTCCCGACCGGCGGCGGCTCAGTGTCCGGCCGCTTTTCGTCGGCCCTGTGGTGGGGGCCCTGTCCTGCCGAGAACCCATCTTCGCACTTGTTGGCGGGCGGCGGGACGCGGGGCCGCGCTCCGAGACGGCGGATCGGCCGGACGGGGGGCCGGGACACGCCCGGGAACCTGCGGATTTCGTCGCGGGCGAACACTCCGTGAACGCCGCCGGCCCCAGGCCGAGGACCTGGGGGCCGGTGCGGGGAACCGACGCGGGGCGCGGACGGGGCGGGCCCGTCGGCGTCCCGAGTACGTCAGATCCGGCGCGGTCGGGTCCGACCGAGTCGGATCCGGCCGGGTCGGATCCGGCGGATCTTAGATCTCGCCGTCCGCGGTGCGCTCGGCGAGACGCACCAGGGTGCGGACCGAGGAGCCGGTGCCGCCCTTGGGGATGTAGCCGTACGGGGCGGACTCGTGGAAGGCCGGGCCCGCGATGTCCAGGTGGGCCCAGGTGATGCCCTCGCCCACGAACTCCTTCAGGAACAGACCGGCCACCAGGCCGCCGCCCATCCGCTCGCCCATGTTGGCCATGTCGGCGGTGGTGGAGTCCATGCCCTTGCGCAGGTCCGCGGGGAGCGGCATCGGCCAGGACGCCTCGCCGACCTCGCCGGCGATCTCGTGGATCGCGGTGCGGTAGGCGTCGTCGTTGGACATGATGCCGAAGGTGCGGTTGCCGAGCGCCAGGACCATGGCACCGGTCAGGGTCGCCACGTCGACGATCGCGTCGGGCTCCTCCTCCGAGGCGCGGGTCAGCGCGTCGGCCAGGACCAGGCGGCCCTCGGCGTCGGTGTTGAGGACCTCGACGGTCTTGCCGCTGTACATGCGCAGCACGTCACCCGGGCGGGTGGCCGAGCCGGACGGCATGTTCTCGGCGAGCGCGAGCCAGCCGGTGACGTTGACGGCGAGGCCCAGGCGGGCGGCGGCCACGACGGCGGCGAACACGGCGGCGGCACCGCTCATGTCGCACTTCATCGTCTCGTTGTGGCCGGCCGGCTTCAGGGAGATGCCGCCCGAGTCGTAGGTGATGCCCTTGCCGACCAGGGCGAGGGTGCGCTCCGCCTTCGGGTGCGTGTAGGCGATCTTGACCAGACGCGGCGGGTTCACCGAACCGGCGCCGACGCCGAGGATGCCGCCGAAGCCGCCCTTGGCGAGCGCCTTCTCGTCGAGCACCTGGACCTTGAGGCCGTGCTCCTTGCCGGCGGCCTGGGCGGCGGCGGCGAACGCGGCCGGGGTCAGGTCGTTCGGCGGCTGGTTGATCAGGTCACGGGCGCGGTTCATCTCCTCCGCGACCGCCACCGCGCGCTCCGCGGCGGCCTTGTAGGCCTTGTCGCGGGGCTTGGCGCCGAGCAGGGCGACCTCGCCGAGCGGCTTCTTGCGGCCTTCGCCGTCCTCCTGGTACGCGGTGTAGGCGTACGCGCCGAGCAGCGCGCCCTCGCCGATCGCGACGACGTCCTCGGGGGAGCCGATCGGGAGCGCGAAGGCGGCCTTCTTCGCCCCGGCCAGGACCCGGGCGGCGGTGCCGGCGGCGCGGCGGAGCGCCTCGGTGCCGAAGCCCGACGCGTCCTTGTCGTCCTCGGCCACGGAGCCGAGACCGACCGCGAGGACGACCGGGGCCTTCAGAGCGGCCGGGGCGGGCAGCTTGGTGGCCTCACCCTCGGCGCCGGTGGCGCCCAGAGTCTCCAGGACGGCGGCGAGTCCGCCGTCGAAGGCCTGGTCGACGGCCTCGGCGCCCGGGGCCACGACCAGCGTCTTGCCGGACTTGGCGACGCCGACGACGACGGCGTCGGCGCGCAGCGTGGCCGCGCCGGCGGTGCTGAGAGTGAGAGCAGTCACGGTGGTGATTTCTCGCTTCCGTTGAGTTCCTGGCGGTCGTGGGATGGGCCGACCGTGCCCGCCGTATCGTATTTCGGCCCGACGAGCGCCGGACAGGAGCCTACGCTCGCCCGCCGGATTCGCCCACGGCGGCGTGGGTCCGGCCCGCTCGACCCGGCCGGGGTACGTGTCGGAGGACCTCGCCCGAGTCGCGCCGAGGACGGCCCCGACGGGCGGAAGTCCCGTACGCGAGAGGTGGGTTGATCAGGAGTCGCCTCGCGCGGTGGTCACGTAACAGGTCACCCGGCCCTTGCCGACGCCGCCCTGGGGCTCGGGTGTCCACCAGGCCCAGTACGCGTCCCTCTTGGGCAGCCGGGAAGCCCGGGCCATGTCCCGCGCGATGGAGCACGCGGTGTCCGCACGGCCCTGGGTGTCCTCGGCCGAGCTGCCCGGACCCAACGGGACCTGGGCGAAGACCCGGACGTCGTGCGGTCCCGAGCAGGGCACGCCGACGACGTTCCGGGCCAGGCGCTGACCGGTGTCGAAGTCGGCACAGGCGTTCTTCTTCACGTCCCGCAGGGGCAGGACGTCCTCGGCCCCGGTGCGGACGGTGCCGGCGGGGGAGTCCTTCGGCGCGGACGTCCCGTGACCGCCGAGGGTGAGGTCCATCGTGAACTTGGTGAAGCCGGAGAGCGCGTCTCCCTTGCGCAGGACGGCGGTCAGGTCGGCGCGCGCGTCCAGGATCCGGCCCTGCCGGTCCACGGTGACGGTGACCGGCAGCCCGTCGGCGGCGTCCCGGTCGGTGTGCTTCCGGATGTCGTCGGGGAGTAGGCCCTCCAGCGCGTTCATCGGCATCTCGGCCCGGTAGACGCGGCGGCCGTCGGGGCCGTCGGTCCGCTTGGTCGCCTCCGCTCCGGATAGGCCCTCCAAGAGCGTGCCGCCGACCGGTGCCTCGGTGCCATGGAGGTGCTCCAGGGTGGCGTTGTCCTGCGATTGCTGGGTGTCCGCGGCGGTGTAGCGGATCCAGTACGAGGTTCGGGCGGCCCGGTAGTGGATCCGGTCGCTGTCGATCAGATACCGGCCGGAGAGGGCGCCGGAGGTGCGGCCGGCCGTCATGCCGACCAGGACGTTCCGGGCCTCCTCGGGAAGTTTCCCGGGAACCTTCCAGGTCGTGTCGGCCTGTCCGCGGCCGCCGGCGAAGTCCATGCTTCCGCTCATCGTCTGGACCGCGTCGCCCTTGCCCGAGGCGAAGGTCAGGTGGTGGACGAAGCTCGCGCTGCCCGCCTGCTTCGTCTGGCGCACCGCCAGGAGGAGCTGCCGGTCGAGCTTCTGGTCGAACACGGGGTGCTTGGCGGGCGTGGCCTTGGCGGCCGGGGCGCTGTCGTCACCGCCCGCGCAGGCGGTCAGGAGCATGGCGGCGGCGAGCACGGCGCCCGCGCGAACGGAGCCTCTTAACATGATCATGGCAACATGACCGGCCGGCGGCCGAGAGGGTTGCGCCTCGAACCGGTCACACGGGAGCGGCTATCGGCCATCTCTCCGGGTACGGCCCGGGCCGTACCCTCCGGGTCGTGTCGGACCCCCGCGTCAGCCCAGGGTCAGGGCCACCAGCGTCACCGTGCCCGCGACTTCCGCCACGCCGCCGAAGACGTCGCCGGTGACCCCGCCGAAGCGGCGGACGCACCGGCGCAGGAGCAGTTCGGCCGTGCCGAGGGCGACGAGCGCGGCGAGGACGTGACGCAGGGCGTCGTACGGGGAGAAGACCGCGCCGGCCGCCGCGACCAGGACGAGGACCAGGGCGGTGGCGAGGGCTGCGGAGCGGTGCGGGACGGTGCCGGCCACGATCGCGCCGAGCCCCTCGGGCCGGGCGGCCGGGACGCCGTGACGGGACGCCAGGGTGAGGGCGAGGCGGGCTGTCGCCGAGGCGACGGCGACGGCGACCGTGCCGCGCGCCCAGCCCTCCCCGTACAGCTCGGCGAGCGCCGCGACCTGGGCGAACAGGGCGAAGACGAGCGCGAGGACGCCGAACGGCCCGATGTCGGACCGCTTCATCACCCGCAGCGCCTCCTCGGCGGGCTTGGCGCTGCCGAGGCCGTCGGCGGTGTCGGCGAGGCCGTCGAGGTGCAGCCCGCGGGTGAGCAGGGCGGGGACCAGGGCGGTGAGGACGGCGGCGACCAGCGGACTCGCGCCGAGCAGCAGTGCCACCCCGCCGGCCGCGGCCGCGGACAGGCCGACGACGAGCCCCGCGAGCGGGGCGCAGAGCATGCCGGACCGCGCCGCCTCGCGGTCCCAGCGGGTGATGCGGGCGGGCAGCACGGTGAGGGTGCCGAAGGCGAAACGCAGGCCGTCCATCCGCGGAAGGTTAATGCCCCGTCCCCGGCCCGGTAGGGTCGGCGAATCGTCGATAACGGCATGAAACCGTGCGAAATCTGATCAATCGGCAGAGGGTGGCATGGGTCACTGGTTCTCGCGCAACATCGTCGAACCCGGCAAGCTCCCGATGCTCCTCGCCCTGACCGCGTTCGTGCTGACCTTCCTGATCACCCGGACCGTCACCCGGCTGATCCGGGCCGGCAAGGGCCCGTTCGGGAACATCTCCTCGGGCGGGCTGCACATCCACCACGTGGTGCCGGGCGTCGTGCTCACCGTGCTCGGCGGCTTCGGGGCGGTGGCGAGCGGCCGGTACGGGGTGGGGGCGATGATCTTCGCGGTGGTCTTCGGGACCGGCGCGGGCCTGGTGCTCGACGAGTTCGCGCTGATCCTGCACCTCGACGACGTCTACTGGACGGACGACGGCCGCAAGAGCGTCGAGGTGGTCGTGTTCACCGCCGCGCTCGTCCTGCTCGGGCTCGTCGGCTTCGCGCCGTTCGGGGTGAACGACGTGACCGCCGACGAGCGCCAGAACCGGGCCGCCTTCCTCCTCACCCTCCTCGTCAACTTCCTCTTCGTCCTCGTCACCCTGATGAAGGGAAAGTTCCGGACGGCCGTGATCGGCGCGCTCGTCCCCTTCGTCGCCCTCGTCGGCGCCCTCCGCCTCGCCCGCCCGGCTCCTGGTGGGCGCGCCGGCTCTACGGCCGCCGCCCCCGGGCCCGGGCCCGCTCCCGGATCCGCGGCTACCGGCACGACAAGCGCTGGACCCGGGTGCGCCGCAAGGTGCAGGACCTGATCGGCGGCTTTCAGGAACGCACGCCGGGCCGCGGCTCCGCCTCGGGCTGAAGCGGGGGGTGCGGGACCGGGCCGGACGCGGCCTCGGACACGAACGCGGACCGGGACCCGGAACCGGAGCCGCGCGCCGACCCGGACCGGGGCCCGGCCCCCGATCCGGCCTCGGACGAAGGCGCACCCGCGGATCGGCCCGCGGATCGGCTCGTGGATTTGTCGGCGGATCCGTCAGCGGCCCCGTCCACGGACCCGCCCCCGTTCCGCCGCCGGGCCCGCCACTCCTGGACCGCGACGACCGCGCCCACCGCCGCGAGCGCGGCGATGTGCTCCTTGCCGGCCAGGTTGTTCTTGACCAGCACCTCCACCACCATCGCCACGACCACGAGGATCGCCGTCCAGCGCGCCCGGCGGCGCCAGCACACGTACACCGCGAGCCCGACGACCGCCGCCGACGGGCCGGTGTCCACCACCTGCGCCTCGGTGGCGGGCAGCCCCAGCGGGGTGTCCGGCCCGAGCACCAGGGCGACCCGCGCGTACAGCGTGCCGGCCAGTGTCGCGGCGTACGCCAGGAACAGCGTCCGCCCCCGCCCCAGACAGATCTCGGCGATCCCGAACACCAGCAGGATCTGCGCCAGCGCGCCCCACACCGGCAGATCGAGCGCCGGTACGAAGAGGGACAGCGGGGTACGCAGCAGCGCGAGCCACAGTGGGTCCGCGGCCCGCACCGAGCCGAGGTCCTGGACCGGCTGGTAGCCCCAGTCCTGGTTCTGGACGACCTGGAGGACCGAGGTGAGCAGGACGGCGGTCAGGGTCAGGGGGATCGCCCGCCGGCGCCGTACGACCAGCGCCTCCCGTACGGTCGCGTAGAGCGGTCCCCACTCGCGGCGCGCGAACGCCCGCGCGGACGCCCGCATGGTCGAGCGGCTCACCGTCTGCCCTCCAGATGTCTGCGGTGCAGCCACTTGGGCAGCCCCGGGGCTTCCAGGAAGCCTTCGGCGCGGCCGGCGGCGAGGCCGATGCGCAGCAGGTCGGCACTCTTCTCGAAGAGCATGAAGCGGGGCTCCCAGATCGGTCGGTACTTGGCGTTGGCGCGGTACAGCGACTCGATCTGCCACCAGCGGGAGAAGAAGCTCAGCAGTGAACGCCACAGCCGCAGCACCGGCCCCGCACCGAGCTTCGAGCCACGTTCGAAGACGGATCTGAACATCGCGAAGTTGAGCGATACCTGAATGATTCCGATCTCCCGTGCCCGCTGCAGGAGTTCGATGACCATGAACTCCATCAGACCGTTCTCGGCGTCCCGGTCGCGGCGCATCAGATCGAGGGACAGTCCCTCCGGTCCCCACGGCACGAAGGACAGCAGCGCCCGCAGCTCGCCGCGCTCGTCGGTGCACTCCAGCATCACACAGCGGCCGTCCCGGGGATCGCCGAGCCGGCCGAGCGCCATCGAGAAGCCGCGCTCGGTCGCGCCGTCGCGCCAGTCGTCCGCCTTGCGCACGAGCGCGTCCATCTCGGCGGCCGGGATCTCCTCGTGCCGGCGGATCCGGACCTGGTAGCCGGCCCGCTTGACCCGGTTGAACGCCTGCCGCACGGTGCGCATGGCCCGCCCGTCGAGGGTGAACTCCGCGGTCTCCACGATCGCCTCGTCGCCCAGTTCGAGCGCGTCCAGGCCGTGCCGGGCGTAGATCGTGCCCGCCTCCTCGCTCGCGCCCATCACGGCCGGGATCCAGCCGTGCTCGCGCGCCTCGGCGAGCCACGGGTCGATGGCGCCGGGCCACGCCTCCGGGTCGCCGATCGGGTCGCCGGAGGCCAGCGACACCCCGCCGACCACCCGGTAGGCGATGGCGGCCTTGGCGCTGGGGGACCAGACGACGCTCTTCTCGCGGCGGGTCGCGAAGTAGCCGAGGGAGTCCCGGTCGCCGTGCCGTCCGAGCAGCGCCCGCAGCCGGTTCTCGTCCTCCTCGGTGAGCGGGTCGACCGCGCGGCGGGACCGGAAGGCGGCGAACAGCACCGCGATGAGCAGCAGCGTGGACATCACGTTGATGACCACGTCCACCCAGCCGGGGGGCGCGATGCCCGGGAAGCGGTCCTCGTCGGTGGCGAGGGTGATCAGGTGCATCACGCCGTACCGCCAGCGCTCCACAAAGGTCGAGGGGCCGGTGGCGTGGTTGGTGACGGTGACCAGGAACGCGGCGAGCAGCGAGGTGACCAGCAGCCCGCCCACCGCCACGACCGCCGCCAGCAGCGGGTTGGAGCGGTCGCCCTTCGCGTAGAACTCCCGGCGGCCGGCGAGCAGCGCGCCGAAGAAGCCCGCCGTCAGCGCGAGCGACACCCAGTTCTGGGCGTGCTCGCGGATCTCCGGGAAGAACATGACGAGCACGAAGAGCAGCAGGAACAGCCCGCACAGGACGAAGTTCAGGATCCACGCGGCCCGCTTGCGGCGCCGCATGGTGATCGCCAGGAAGAGGGTGAAGAAGCCGGAGGCGAAGCCGGCGGTGAGCATGTACGGGGTGAAGAAGTCGTGCTGGTTGTGCCGCCGCAGGTCCTGGCCGAACGACACCCAGACGGCGCTCAGGAAGTTGACGAAGGCGACGGCGCGCAGATACCAGACGGCGATCGCGGCTCCGCGCCGCGAGCGGACCGTGCTCCGGGCGGCTCCGGCGACGGGCAGGCGGACTTCTCCCATAAAACGCGATCATATGGGGCATCGCATGGTGTGACGGGTCGGGCACCGTTCGCGATCCACCCGCGTGGCGGTGCCCCCGTGCCGTCCGGCCGCCCGGCCGGGCCCGGTCTCGTGAAGGACGCTCAGCGCGCGTCGGCGGAAGCCCCGGTGCCGGTGGCAGCCCCGGTGTCGGCGGAAGCCTCGCTCGCCTCCGTGTTCCCGGCGCTCTCGCCGTCCTCCGTGCCGCCGGCGTCCGCCGTCTTCTCCGGCAGCTCCGCCGCCAGCGCGGCGGCGGCCCGGACCAGCGGCAGCGCGAGCAGCGCCCCGGCTCCCTCGCCCACCGTGACCCCGTGGTCGAGCAGCGGTTCGAGGGCCATCCGGTCCAGCGCCTTCGCCTGCGCCGGCTCGCCGCTGACCTGACCCGCCAGCCACCAGTCCGGCGCCCGGAACGCCGACCGCTGCGCCACCAGCGCGCACGCCGCGCCGACCACGCCGTCGAGCACGACCGGCATCCGGCGCACCGACGCCTGGAGCAGGAAGCCCGTCATCGCCGCCAGGTCCGCCCCGCCGACCGTCGAGAGCAGCGCCAGCTGGTCGCCGAGCACCGGCCGGGCCCGGCGCAGCGCGTCGCGGATCGCCGCGCACTTGCGCATCCAGGCCAGGTCGTCGATCCCGGCGCCGCCGCGGCCGGTCACCACCGAGGCGTCCGTCCCGCACAGCGCCGCGATCAGCGTCGACGCGGGGGTCGTGCCACCCACGCTGAGATCGCCGAGGACGACCAGGTCGGTGCCGGAGTCGGCCTCCTCGTCGGCGATCGCGATGCCGAGTTCGAGGGCGGCGAGCGCCTCCTCGGCCGTCAGCGCGTCCTCGATGTCGATCCGGCCCGAGCCGCGGCGTACCCGGTGCCGGGTGACCTCGGCCGGCAGCAGCCCGGGGTCGCAGTCCAGGCCCGCGTCCACGACCCGTACCGGCACCCGCTGCGCCCGCGCGAGGACCGCCACCGGGCTCGCGCCGTCGAGCACGGCGCGCACCAGCGTGTGCGCGCTGCCCGCGGCCCGCCCGGACACGTCCAGGGTGGCCACCCCGTGGTCGGCCGCGAACAGCACGACCTTCGGCTGCTCCACCGGTCGCACCGGCACCCGGCCCTGGGCCGCCGACAGCCACTCGCCCAGCTCGTCGAGGCGCCCGAGCGCCCCGGGGCGGACGCTCAGCCGCTCCCTGCGCTCCTCGGCGTCACGCCGGATTCCCCCGTCGGGACGCTGGATCAGATCGGAGAAGTCGTCGAGGTTCAAGGTTCGTTCCGCCTAGGGACGTCAATCGGTCGTGAATCGGTCGTGGGCTCGTACATCGATCGTCCGAACCCTACCCGGGCACCCCGCCCGGCCGCCGCTCACCGCCGTGCGTCGCGCCACCCGCCGGGCGGCGCGGACGCCCGTCGTCAGCGCAGCACCAGCGCCTGCCCCGCCACCACGAGCAGCACCTGCTCGCACGCGTCGGCGAAGGCCGCGTTCAGCCGCCCCAGCTCGTCCCGGAACCGCCGCCCCGACGCGGTCGCCGGGACCACGCCCGAGCCCACCTCGTTCGTCACCGCCACCACCGTGCGCCGGGTCTCCCGGACCGCCGCCACCAGCTCCTCGACCCGCTCGGCGAGCGCCTGCCGTCCGCCGTTCTCCCAGGTCGCGTCGTCCCAGGCGCCGGCCCGGTCCATGGCGTCCGTCAGCCACAGCGACAGGCAGTCGATCAGCAGCGCCGGGCCGTCCGCCGCCAGCAGCGGGACCAGGTCGGTGGTCTCCTCCGTACGCCAGGACGCCGGCCGCCGTTCCCGGTGCAGGCCCACCCGCTGCGCCCACTCCGCGTCGCCCGCGCGGGTGCCGCCGGTCGCCACGTACACGACCTCGGGGAAGGTCTCCAGGCGCCGTTCCGCCTCCACCGACTTGCCCGACCGGGCCCCGCCCGTCACCAGCGTGCGGCGCGGGACGTCCGGTACGGCGTGGTACTCGCCCACGTACAGGGTCGTCCCGTCCGGCACCGCCCGCGCGCCCGCCGCCGCGAGCCGCCGGTCCAGCTCGGGACCGGCCGGCGCGTCGTGGTCCAGGTGCACGGCGATCACGTCGGTGCTCGCCGCCGCCGCGCCGGTGGCCCGCAGCCGGGCCAGCGCGTCCGGGCGGCCCGTCACGTCCGCCACCACCATGTCGTACGGCACCCGGTGGTCGTCCGGAAGGCCGGCGGGCGCCCCGCCGCGCGGCAGGTACAGCAGCCGCTCGCCCTCCGCGGAGACCACCTCGTACCCGGTGCCCGGGGCGTCCATCGGCACCGCCCGCACCCGGTGGCCGCTGATCAGCGTCAGCTCCCGCCCGTCGGGTACCCGGCCGGCCGTCGGCAGTCCGGCCGGCATCTCCACGGCCGGGCCGTCGTGCGGCCGCGTCAACAGCACTTGCCGTACGCCCACGAGCGAGTGGCCCGCGCGGGCGGCGGCCAGCGCGGCCCCCGGGGTCAGGTCGAGCAGCAGCGCCCCGTCCACCAGGAGCGAGGTCGAGGCCCGCGCCGCCGGTCCCCGGGACAGCGCGCACACGGCGCAGGGGCAGTCGGGGCGGGGGAGTCCGAGGGGCGCGCCGGTGCCGAGCAGAGTCAGTTCCACGATCGGATTTTCCCGTGCTGCCGCGAGCCGTGCGCGCCCGGCTACGCTGCGGGCAGCAAACCGATCATCCGGTGAGCGCCGGCAAACCCCAGGAGGCGGACATGGCATGGACGTGGCGGTTCGAGAAGTCCGACGGCAGCGAGGTCGCCCCGTCGGTGACCCCGAGGAGTTCACCACCCAGGGCGACGCGGAGTCCTGGCTCGGTGAGTACTGGCGCGATCTGCTCGACGGCGGGGCGGACCAGGCGACCCTCGCGGAGGACGGCACGACGGTCTACGGCCCGATGCCGCTGAACGCCGAGGGCTGAGACCGGCCCCCAGGGGCCGTGGAGCCGGGAAGCCCGCGGGTCACATCTCGCCCAGCGTGACCTGTACCCGCTCCTGCTTCGTCCCCCGGGTGAACGCCACGGTCACCTTGTCGCCCGGCTGGTGTGCCGCCAGCGCTTCGGCGAGCGAGGTGATCGTGGTGACCGGGGTGGTGCCGACCTTGGTGATCACGTCCCCGGCCCGCATCCCCGCGTCCGCGGCGGCCCCGCCGGGGGTGGCCTGGACGATCGCGACCCCGTTGGGCTCGTAGTCGTCGCCGAGCACCGTACGGCCGGTGATGTTGAGCGCGGCCCGGCCCGAGTCGGTCACCCGGCCGTGCTGGATGATCTGGCCGGCCACCGTCCGCACCATCGACGCGGGGATCGCGAACCCGATGCCCGGCGCCGAGCCGCCGCCGAGGGCCGGGTCCACCGCCGCGAGCGTCGGGATGCCGATGACCTCGCTGTTCAGGTTCACCAGGGCGCCGCCGCTGTTGCCCGGGTTGATCGCGGCGGAGGTCTGCACCATGTTGGCGATCGTGGCCCCGGTCCCGCCGCCCGCGCCGCCCTCGCTGACCGTGCGGCCGGTCGCCGAGACGATGCCCTGGGTGACGCTGCCGGACAGCCCGAGCGGCGAGCCCATCGCCAGCACGATCTGGCCCATGTCGACCTTCGACGAGTCGCCGAACGTCGCCGCCCGCACCCCCGGCGGCACGGTGTCCAGCCTGATCACCGCGAGATCCTGCTCCGGATACGACGAGACCAGCCGCGCCGTCACCGTCTCGCCGCCCGTCGCCGCCGACACCTTGAACGTCTTGTCCTGGCCGATGACGTGCGCGTTCGTGACGACATGCCCCTGCACGTCGTAGACGACCCCGGAGCCCAGGCTCTGCGAGGCCTCGATCTGGACGACGGACGGCAGGACGTTCCGGATCACCCGCTGGTAGTCGTCCTGGAGCTGGTTCGAGACGAGCGGCGAGGCGGCCAGCGGCGAGGACGCCC
This sequence comes from Streptomyces laurentii, assembly GCA_002355495.1. Lineage (GTDB taxonomy): Bacteria > Actinomycetota > Actinomycetes > Streptomycetales > Streptomycetaceae > Streptomyces > Streptomyces laurentii. Next base: position 1,863,909 of record AP017424.1, on the reverse strand, counting down.
GGGGCGGGACGGCCGGGGAGGAGTGCGCGGCGCGGGGGACGAGGCCGCCCGTACAGCCACCGGTCAGAGCGACGGCACCGGCCACGGCGACGAGGGAGCGCGGGAGACGTCTCATGCCCCGAGTCTGGTCGCCGCCGTGCCGCCGTGCCTCGGCGGAGTCGCCCGATCGGGTGCGTGTTCCGGCGGGGCGCCACTCACCGCCGAAGCGAGGACGGTGCGGGGAAGGGGCGGGTCAGCCCCGGACGCCGCAGAGGTGCAGCAGTCCCGCGACCCGGCGGTACGGGTCGATCCGGCCGGCCCGGTCCTCGGCGGCGAGCAGCCGCTCCAGCTCGTCCGCCGCCGGCAGGCCCAGATCGCCCGGGAGGCCGTCGGTGAAGACCCGTACCCCGTACCAGGCGTGCAGCGGGGCCGCGATCCCGGCCAGGGTCGCGGTGAGGGTGTCGAGCCGGTCGGCCCGTCCCTTGACCCCGGCGTGGTCGGTGTACTCGTCCGAGTCGAAGGCGGCGAGCGCCCCGGCCCACTCCCCGGCGAGGCCCGGCCCCATGGCCAGCGCCTCCGCGTTCCGCACCACCAGGGAGAGCAGCCCGCCGGGGGCCAGCATCCGGGCCAGGCCGGCGAGCAGGGCGTCGGGCTCGTCGTCGTACATCAGCACGCCGTGGCACAGCACGACGTCGAAACTGCCGGGCAGGAAGTGGACCCCGGTCTCGCGGCCGTCGCCGTGGATCAGCCGGACCCGCTCGCGGATGCCGGCCGGTTCGGTCGCCAGCGACTCGCGGGCGGCCTGCAGCAGCGCGGGATCGGGCTCCAGGCCGGTCACGGTGTGCCCGGCCCGGGCGAGCCGCAGGGCCCGGGAGCCCTGGCCCATGCCCGCGTCGAGGATCCGCAGCCGCTGCCCCACGGGATAGCGGGCGGCTATCTGCTCGTCGAGCTGCCGCGCCACCAGCTCCTGGCGGACGGTGACGCGCAGCCCGCCGGGCACGGCAGGTCCGTGACCGACGACGGGCAGCACCTCACCCGGCCCCGTGAGCTCCGCGCTCAGGGTCGCTCTCCGCGCTTGACCTGCGGCTTCGGCAGTCGCAGTCGGCGCATCTGGAGCGAACGCATCAGCGCGTACGGGATCGCGCCGCGCTTCGGCTCGTTCGGGAAGCGCGTGTTCAGCTGCTTGCGCAGACGGATCCAGGTGCCGATCGAGTCGAGCACGATCAGCACGATCAGCACGCCCCACAGGAGCAGCGCGATGTCCTGGAGCCGCGGGACGCGGTTGCCGAAGAGCGACAGCACCAGGATGACCACGGCCACCGGCAGGAAGAACTCGGCGACCGCGAACCGCGAGTCGACGAAGTCACGGGCGAAGCGCCGCACCGGACCCTTGTCACGGGCCGGCAGGAAGCGCTCGTCGCCGCTGTTCAGCGCCTCGCGCTGACGGACGAGGTCCGCGCGGCGGGCCTCGCGCTGGCGCTTGGCGGCCTCCTTGCGGTCCATCGGCGCGGACTGCGCGCGGCGCCGCTGGGTCTGCGCCTCGCTCCGCTTGGGAGTCGGGCGGCCCTTGGGGGCCTCGGGGTCACGGGGATTCTTGGAGAGGTCCGCCGTCACCTGCTGGGCGGAGGCCTTCTCATCCTTCGAACGGCTACGGAACACAACGCCAAGGGTACGTGGTGCGGGGTGTACGACCCAGCGCGGGCGGGAACGATCCGCTAACGGACGGCGTCCCTGCCCTTGAGAACAGGGATCCACTACTCCCTGGGCGGGAGGCCGCACGGCGCGCACTCGTCCTTGGGGAGGAGCACATCGGGTCCCGAACAGTGCGGTAATGGAGACATGAACCGTAGTGTGGTTCATGTTGGAGTGCTGGAGCCCAGTCCGTCAGAAGGGGGCGCGCGAAGCCCATGAGCGGTGTCATGAAGCGTATGGGGATGATCTTCCGCGCGAAGGCAAACAAGGCCCTCGACCGGGCCGAGGATCCGCGCGAGACCCTCGATTACTCCTATCAGAAGCAGCTGGAGCTGCTGCAGAAGGTGCGCCGGGGTGTCGCCGACGTGGCGACGTCCCGTAAGCGCCTGGAGCTGCAGCTGAACCAGCTCCAGGGCCAGTCCGCCAAGCTGGAGGACCAGGGCCGCAAGGCGCTGGCGCTCGGCCGCGAGGACCTGGCCCGCGAGGCGCTGTCCCGCAGGTCCGCCCTGCAGCAGCAGGTCAGCGACCTGGAGGTGCAGCACCAGACCCTCCAGGGCGAGGAGGAGAAGCTGACGCTCGCGGCGCAGCGCCTCCAGGCCAAGGTCGACGCCTTCCGTACGAAGAAGGAGACGATCAAGGCCACGTACACGGCGGCCCAGGCGCAGACCCGGATCGCCGAGTCGTTCTCCGGCATCTCGGAGGAGATGAGCGATGTCGGCCTGGCGATCCAGCGGGCCGAGGACAAGACCGCGCAGCTCCAGGCGCGGGCCGGCGCGATCGACGAGCTGCTCGCCTCCGGCGCGCTCGACGACCAGTCGGGGCTCGCCAAGGACGACCTCCAGGCGGAGCTGGACCGGCTGTCCGGCGGCAACGACGTGGAGCTGGAGCTCCAGCGGATGAAGGCCGAGCTGGCCGGCGGTCCGTCGGCGCAGCAGCAGGCCATCGAAGGCGGTTCCGGCACCACCGGCCAGAACCAGCAGAACCCGTCGCAGAACCAGTCCCACCCGCGCTACGAGAAGTAGGACGTCGTCGTGATCGTACGGATCATGGGGGAGGGCCAGTGGAAGCTGGCCGACAGTCATTTCGCCGAGCTCAACGCGCTCGACGACGAGCTTCTGGCCGAGACCGAGGCAGGTGACGAGCCTGGCTTCCGCCGGACCCTCGGCGCCCTCCTCGACGCGGTCCGCAGGCTCGGCGAGCCGCTCCCGGACGATGCCCTGGAGCCCTCCGAGCTGATCCTGCCGTCACCGGACGCGAGCCTCGACGAGGTCCGCGCCATGCTCTCCGACGGCGGGCTCATCCCGGGCTGACCCCGGACCGTCCGCCCGGCCGCCCCGTCACCCGGGGCTCCGGCGGACGCCGCCCGTGCCCGTACGCGATCCCGCGCGCCCCACTCCACGCACGCGTGCCCCGCTCCGCCCCGGAGCCGGGGCACGCGTGCGTTCCGGGCCCGGTCCTCCCGGTCACGGCTCCGGCCCGCGATCCGACGGACGGTCCCGAGGCTCCCGCCGGAACCCGTACGGTGGCCGGATGAGCACCGACGGCGCCTTGTTCCCCCGGGTCCGGCAGCGGCTGCGGGCGCATCCGCTCGCCTTCGACACGGGGCTCGCCGTCCTCGTCTTCTGCTGCATGCTCGCCGCGTCCTTCACCGACCCGCACGGCGGCCCCGACGGCGGCGCCTCCTTCGGTGACCGGGTGCCCAGTACGTTCGGGATCGTGTTCATGCTGGCCGGGGCCGCCACCCTGGTGCTGCGGCGGAACCGGCCCATCGAGGTGCTGGGCGCCACGACCGCCGTCTCGCTGGTCGACCTGATCGGCGACACCCGCCCGGCGCCGGTCATCATGGGCGCCGTCATCGCGCTGTACACCGTCGCCTCCCGCACCGACCGGCCCACCACCTGGCGTCTCGGCCTGGTCACCATGACCGCGCTGACCGGGAGCGCGATGTTCTTCGGCACCAACCCCTGGTACGCGCAGGAGAACCTCGGCATCTTCGCCTGGACCGGCATGGCCGCGGCGGCGGGCGACGCGGTCCGCAGCCGCCGGGCGTTCGTCGACGCCATCCGGGAGCGGGCCGAGCGCGCCGAACGCACCCGCGAGGAGGAGGCCCGGCGCCGGGTCGCCGAGGAGCGGCTGCGCATCGCCCGCGATCTGCACGACGTGGTCGCCCACCACATCGCGCTGGTCAACGTGCAGGCCGGGGTCGCCGCGCACGTCATGGACAAGCGTCCCGACCAGGCCAAGGAGGCTCTCGCGCACGTCCGCGCCGCCTCCCGCTCGGCCCTCGACGAGCTGCGCGCCACGGTCGGGCTGCTGCGCCAGTCCGGCGACCCGGAGGCGCCGACCGAGCCGGTGTCCGGCCTCGCCGTCCTCGACGACCTGCTGGCCACCTTCCGCAACGCCGGCCTGCCGGTCGACGTCACCCGCACCGACGGCGGCGCCCCGCTGCCGTCGGCCGTCGACCTCGCCGCGTACCGGATCATCCAGGAGGCGCTGACCAACGTCCGCAAGCACGCCGGACAGGGCGCCCGCGCCGAGGTGAGCGTGCTCAGGGTCGGCCGTACGGTCGAGATCACCGTCCTCGACGACGGCACCGCCCCGCAGCCGGACCCGGCGAACCCGGTGAATCCGGCGGCCTCGGCGGCCTCGGCGGCCTCGGCGGCCCCGGTGGACCCCGTCGCGGACGGCGGCGGGCACGGTCTGGTCGGGATGCGGGAGCGGGTGACCGCCCTCGGCGGCGCGCTCACCGCCGCCCCCCGCTACGGGGGCGGCTTCCGGGTGCAGGCGATACTTCCCGTGTCCGGCGACCGCCGTACGGGGGAGGACGAACGCGCATGACCGAGACCCGGCACGAGATCCCGCCAGGAAGCGAGACGGACACGGAACCGGAGGCCGCGCGTCCCATCCGGGTGCTGCTCGCCGACGACCAGGCCCTGCTGCGCAGCGCCTTCCGCGTCCTGGTCGACTCCGAGCCCGACATGGAGGTCGTCGCCGAGGCCGCCGACGGGGCCGAGGCCGTGGCACGGGCCCGCGCCATCCGCCCCGACGTCGTGCTGATGGACATCCGGATGCCGGGTACGGACGGTCTCACCGCCACCCGTCTGATCACCGACGACCCCGAGCTGTGTGCCGTACGGATCGTCATGCTGACCACCTTCGAGGTCGACGAGTACGTGGTGCGCTCGCTGCGCGCCGGCGCCTCGGGCTTCCTCGGCAAGGGCGCCGAACCGGAGGAGCTGCTCGACGCCATCCGGATCGCGCACGCCGGCGAGGCGCTCCTCTCCCCGGCCGCCACCAAGGGCCTGATCACCCGTTTCCTCGCCCAGGGCGGCGGCGCCGACCCGGCGGACGGCGAGCGCCCCGGCTACGCCGAACGCCTCGGGGCGCTGACCGCGCGCGAGCGGGAGGTGCTGGTCCTGGTGGCGGGCGGCCGCTCCAACGACGAGATCGCCGGGCTGCTCGACGTCAGCCCGCTCACCGTGAAGACGCACGTGAACCGGACCATGGGCAAACTGGGCGCCCGCGACCGGGCGCAACTGGTCGTCACCGCGTACGAGTCGGGCCTCGTCCGCCCGAGGAGGGAGTAGGGCGCGGACCGGGCGTACTCCAGACGCGGTACACGCGGCGGGCGAATCCGGGACCGGGGGCCGAGGAAACCACCGGTATGAAGGGCTGATGGTATAGATGCGCACTCGTCGGCCCGCCGCGGCCCGGACGGGTGATCCGCACGCCGAGTACGCCACCAGAAGAGAGTCCCCATGTCCTGGCTGTCCAGATTCAGCCTCGCGCAACGGGCCCTGATAGGGCTGATGTCCCTGATCGCCTTGCTCTTCGGAGCGATCGCGATCCCGCAGCTGAAGCAACAGCTGCTCCCGTCCATCGAGCTTCCGATGGTCTCGATCATCGCCCCCTACCAGGGCGCGTCGCCGGACGTGGTCGAGAAGCAGGTCGTCGAGCCGCTGGAGAACAGCCTCAAGGCCGTCGAGGGCATTTCCAGCGTCACCTCCACCGCCTCCGAGGGCAGCGCCGTCATCATGGCGGGCTTCGACTACGGGAACGTGGGGACCCAGCAGCTCGTCGCCGATGTCCAGCAGGCCGTCAACCGGGCCCGGAACACGCTGCCGGACACGGTCGACCCGCAGGTGATCGCCGGTTCCACCGACGACATCCCGACGGTCGTGCTCGCGGTCACCTCCGACAAGGACCAGCAGGCGCTGGCCGACCAGCTGGAGAAGACCGTCGTCCCCGCCCTGGAGGACATCGACGGCGTCGCCCAGGTCAGCGTCGACGGCGTCCAGGACCTCCAGGTCTCCGTCACGCCCGACGACCGCAAGCTCGCGGGCGCCGGCCTGACGCCGGTGAAGCTCGCCGAGGCGCTGCGCAACGGCGGCGGCACCATGCCCGCCGGCGCCTTCGCCGAGGACGGCAAGAGCCGGACCGTCCAGGTCGGCGGCGGCTACACCTCGCTGCGGCAGATCGAGGACCTGCGGATCAAGCCCGAGAAGGGCAAGGCGGTCCGCCTCGGCGACGTCGCCACCGTGAAGCAGGAGGAGTCGAGCCGGGTCTCCCTGACCCGTACCAACGGCCGGCCCAGCCTCGCCGTCATGGCCACCATGGACAAGGACGGCAGCGCCGTCGCCATCTCCGACGCCGTCCAGGACAAGCTCCCCGACCTGCGCCGCGACCTCGGCAAGGGCACCGAGCTGACGGTCGTCTCCGACCAGGGCCCGGCCGTCGCCAAGTCGATCTCCGGCCTCACCACCGAGGGCGCGCTCGGCCTGGTCATGGCCGTCCTCGTCATCCTGGTCTTCCTCGCCTCGCTGCGCTCCACCCTGGTCACCGCGGTCTCCATCCCGCTGTCGGTCGTCCTCGCCCTGATCGTGCTGTGGACCCGTGACCTGTCGCTCAACATGCTCACGCTGGGCGCCCTGACCATCGCCATCGGCCGCGTCGTCGACGACTCGATCGTGGTCCTGGAGAACATCAAGCGGCACCTCGGCTACGGCGAGGAGCGGCAGACCGCGATCATCACCGCGGTCAAGGAGGTCGCCGGCGCGGTCACCTCCTCGACCCTCACCACCGTCGCCGTCTTCCTGCCGATCGGCCTGGTCGGCGGCATGATCGGCGAGCTGTTCGGCTCGTTCAGCCTCACCGTCACCGTCGCGCTGCTCGCCTCGCTGCTGGTGTCGCTGACGGTCGTGCCGGTCCTCTCGTTCTGGTTCCTGCGCGCCCCCAAGGGCACCTCGGACGACCCGGAGCGGGCCCGCCGCGAGGCCGAGGAGAAGGAGGCCAAGAGCCGTCTGCAGCGCGCGTACGTGCGGGTGCTGGGCTTCGCCACCCGGCGCCGGCTCACCAGCCTCGGCATCGCCCTGGTGGTCCTCGTCGTCACCTTCGGCATGGGCGGTCTGCTGAAGACCAACTTCTTCGACCAGGGCGAGCAGGACGTCCTGTCCATCAAGCAGAAGCTCGCGCCGGGCACCAGCCTCGCCGCCTCCGACGAGGCCGCGAAGAAGGTCGAGAAGGTCCTCGCCGGCGCCAAGGGCGTCAAGGACTACCAGGTCACCGTCGGTTCCTCCGGCTTCATGGCGGCCTTCGGCGGCGGCACCGGCTCCAACCAGGCGTCGTACCAGCTGACCCTGGAGGACTCCGCCTCGTCCGAGAAGATCGCCGACGACCTGCACAAGGAGCTCGCCACGCTCGACGGCATCGGCGAGACCACCGTCTCCGCGGGCGGCGGCTTCGGCAGCCAGGACCTGAGCGTCGTCGTCAAGGCCTCCGACCCGGCGCTGCTCAAGAAGGCGTCCGAGCAGGTCAAGGAGGCGGTCGGGACCCTGAAGAACGTCACCGACGTACGCAGCGACCTGTCCACCTCGGTGCCGCGGGTCTCGGTGAAGGCCACCGCCAAGGCCGCCGACGCCGGCTTCGACAACACCAGCCTCGGCATGATCGTCGCCCAGGCGGTGCACGGCACCCCGGCCGCCAAGGCCGTTCTCGACGACACCGAGCGGGACGTCCTGATCACCTCGGCGCACCCGGCCACCACCCTGGCCGAGCTGAAGGCGCTGCCGCTCGGCCCGGTGAAGCTGGGCGACATCGCGGACGTGAAGCTGGTGCCCGGCCCGGTCTCGCTGGCCCGGATCGACGGCGCCCGCACCGCGACCGTGACCGCCAAGCCGACCACGGACGACACCGGCGCGATCAGCCTCGACCTGCAGAAGAAGCTCGACGCGCTGGACCTGCCCGAGGGCGCCACCGTCTCCATCGGCGGTGTCTCCGAGGACCAGTCCGACGCGATGGTCAAGATGCTCCTCGCGATGCTCGCGGCCGTGGCGATCGTCTTCATGCTGCTCGTCGCGACGTTCCGGTCGCTGATCCAGCCGCTGATCCTGCTGGTCTCCATCCCGTTCGCGGCGACCGGCGCGATCGGCCTCCTGGTGATCACCGGCACCGCGATGGGCGTCCCGGCGATGATCGGCATGCTGATGCTGATCGGCATCGTGGTCACCAACGCGATCGTCCTGATCGACCTGATCAACCAGTACCGGGCCCAGGGCATGGGCGTCATCGAGGCCGTGATCGAGGGTGGCCGGCACCGGCTGCGCCCGATCCTCATGACGGCCCTCGCGACGATCTTCGCGCTGATCCCGATGGCGCTCGGCATCACCGGCGAGGGCGGCTTCATCGCCCAGCCGCTGGCCGTGGTCGTGATCGGCGGTCTGGTGACGTCGACGCTGCTCACGCTGCTGCTCGTGCCGACGCTCTACGCGATGGTGGAGCTCCGCAAGGAGCGCCGCGCGAAGAAGAAGGCCGACAAGCGGGCGAAGAAGGCGGGCGGCGACGGCGGTGACGGCACTCCGGTGCCGCCGCAGGCCAAGGAGCCGGCCGCGGTCTGATCCGCGGGCCCGTAGCCCTGTACGGATCCGCCCGTACGCGAACGAAGGAGCGCCCCGCGATCACGCGGGGCGCTCCTGGCGTATCCGGGTGGGACCGGATCGGGCGAACCGTTACGGCAGCGCCAGCATCCGCTCCAGGGCGAGCTTGGCGAAGTGCTCGGTCTCCTGGTCGACCTGGATCCGGTTGACCAGGTTGCCCTCGGCCAGCGACTCCAGCGTCCACACCAGGTGGGGCAGGTCGATGCGGTTCATGGTCGAGCAGAAGCAGACCGTCTTGTCGAGGAAGACGATCTCCTTGCCCTCGGGGGCGAATCGATTCGCCAGGCGCCGGACCAGGTTCAGCTCGGTGCCGATGGCCCACTTCGAGCCGGCCGGGGCCGCCTCCAGGGCCTTGATGATGTACTCCGTCGAGCCCACGTAGTCGGCCGCGGCGACGACCTCGTGCTTGCACTCGGGGTGCACCAGCACGTTGACGCCCGGTATCCGCTCGCGGACGTCGTTCACCGAGTCCAGGCTGAAGCGGCCGTGCACCGAGCAGTGGCCGCGCCACAGGATCATCTTCGCGGCGCGCAGCTCCTCGGCGGTCAGCCCGCCGTTCGGCTTGTGCGGGTTGTAGACCACGCAGTCGTCCAGGGACATGCCCAGGTCGCGCACGGCGGTGTTGCGGCCCAGGTGCTGGTCCGGCAGGAACAGCACCTTCTCGCCCTGCTCGAAGGCCCAGTCCAGGGCCTTCTTCGCGTTCGACGAGGTACAGATGGTGCCGCCGTGCCGGCCGGTGAAGGCCTTGATGTCGGCGGAGGAGTTCATGTACGAGACGGGCACGACCGTGTCGGCGACACCCGCCTCGGTCAGCACGTCCCAGCACTCGGCGACCTGCTCGGCGGTGGCCATGTCGGCCATCGAGCAGCCGGCCGCCAGGTCCGGCAGCACGACCTTCTGGTCGTCGCCGGTCAGGATGTCCGCCGACTCGGCCATGAAGTGCACACCGCAGAAGACGATGTACTCGGCCTCCGGGCGGGCCGCGGCGTCCCGCGCGAGCTTGAAGGAGTCGCCGGTGACATCGGCGAACTGGATGACCTCGTCGCGCTGGTAGTGGTGGCCGAGAACGAAGACCTTGTCTCCGAGCTTCTCCTTGGCCGCGCGGGCGCGCTCCACCAGATCCGGATCGGAGGGCGCGGGCAGGTCGCCGGGACACTCCACGCCGCGCTCGCTCTTCGGATCGGCCTCACGACCGAGCAGGAGCAGGGCGAGCGGCGTCGGCTGGACGTCCAGGGGCTGGGCGGTGGTCACGTCACGCACCCTTTCTACAGGTTGCCTGTCACACTTTTCGTCTAAATGACGCTATCTATCATATCCGGTTCGCGTCACTTTGACGATGGCCATCGTGTCGATGTGACGTATTCGCCCCTCGGTCCGGCGGTCCTCGTGCGCGCGGTCGCGCACGCCGTTCGTCCTCCGCTCCGTCCTCCGCTCCGCCGTCCGTGTAAGCCCGGACCGCCTCCGGGCGCGGTGTGCGAGCATGAAAGGGAAAGACACGCCTCGGCCCGGAATGAATCCGCGGCCCCGTCGGTTGCACCGTCGGCAAGCAGTCTCCGTACCAACCCGGGAGCTAAGCAGATGTCCGTATCGGACGAGAAGACCACGGTCAGCGACGGCATCCTCCTGTCCGACGCCGCCGCGGCCAAGGTCAAGGCCCTCCTCGACCAGGAAGGCCGTGACGACCTGGCCCTGCGCGTCGCCGTTCAGCCCGGTGGCTGCTCCGGCCTGCGCTACCAGCTGTTCTTCGACGAGCGTTCGCTCGACGGCGACGTCGTCAAGGACTTCGACGGCGTCAAGGTCGTCACCGACCGCATGAGCGCCCCGTACCTGGGCGGCGCCTCGATCGACTTCGTCGACACCATCGAGAAGCAGGGCTTCACGATCGACAACCCGAACGCCACGGGTTCCTGCGCCTGCGGCGACAGCTTCAGCTAAGCCGTAGCGGCGTAGCGCACAGCGCGTACGAGAAGGGCGGCACTCCGGTTCTCCGGGGTGCCGCCCTTTCGTGTACGCGCGGGTGGCCGAGGGTCAGCCGCGCGGCACCGTCTCGCCGCTCGCCCCGTCCACCACCGTCCGGTCGCCCAGCGGCTGGTGCAGGGTGACCGTCCTCGTGGTCTCCACCGCCGACAACACGCACACCTGGCCGGGCTCCTGTGCCTGCTCCGTGAGTGTCACGGTCACCCGCCCGGGCGTCTCCTCGTCCGCCGAGGCCGTGTACGTACCGCACACCCCGCCCCAGAAGGTCACCGAGAGCCGCCGGCCCGTCGAGTCGGTCCGGTACGCGGAGAACTGCCGGCCGGGCGTGGCGTCCGCCGCGGGAGAGGCGGGAGAGGCCGGAGGCGCCGACGACGCGGCCGACGCGGGCGGTACGGAACCGGCCGCCGTGCGCCGGTCGTCCACCGCCGGACGCACCAGCGTGTGCGGGGTCGCCCCGGGGGTGTCCCGCACCTCGAACAGCCAGGCCGGGGACAAGGTCTCCGCGCCGCCGTCGTCACGCGGCGCCAGCCCGAGGATCGCGCCCGTCACCCGGGCCACCCGGGGAGAGGGGGCCGCGGGCGTGGCGGCGAGCCCGCCCGTACCGGAACCCGAGGTGCCCCGGGTGATCCCGTTCAGCTCGTCCAGCGCCCCCTGCGCGCTCAGCACCGGCAGGCTCTCGGCCTTCGCCGGCTCCTTCAGCCGCCCGCTGCCGTTCAGCAGGGTGCCGTCCGGGCCCACCTGGAGCGTGGTCGACCAGCCGTACGTCGGCAGCCCGCCCACCACCGGATCGACCGTGACGGTCCGCACCGGGCCGTTCGCGGTCTGCCGCTCGGCCGGCTTCGGGGCGTCCTGGCCGGCCGCCTTCAGTACCGGTGCCACGGCCGCCCGGGCCGCCGCCTCTCCCACCGCGGCGCCGCCCGCCGGAGGCAGCGCGTCGCCGGCCGGCGGACACGCCTTGCCCTTCAGGCAGTTGTCGCCGCCCGCCACCCCCTCGTACCGGTGGAAGGTCCAGCTGCCCGGCGCCTTCTCCGCGACGCTGAGCCGCGGCCCCGAGCCGTCCCTGTCCGGGCCGACCAGCCACACCCCGCTCGCCAGCCGGGGCGTGCCGCCGAGGCCCAGGGCCCGGGCGAGCCGGGTCGCCTCCGCCGAGGAGACCCGGCCCTCCGGCCGGTGGACGGCGGCCGTCGAAGGCCCCTGGGGGAGGGAGCCCTCGGCCCGGTAGACGGTGCCGCCGGCACCGCCCGGGGCGGGTTCGCCCGGGGCGATACCGGGACCGCCGCCCTCCTGCGGCGCCCCCGGCGCCGCCGTACCGCTGCTGCTCGTATCGCTCGCACTGCTGCTGCTGCCGCCGCCGTCGCCGGAGGCCGTGGCGGCGTAGTACACGCCCCCGCCGCCCACGAGGAGCACCCCCGCCGCCACCGAGGCGACGAGCAGCGCACCGCGCCTGTTCGGCCGCATTTCCGTCCTGCTCACCACGACTCTCCCTTCCCGAGGACGTCCCTGGGACGGACGGGGCGGGCGAACGGTTCCGCTCGCGGCGGCCGGGTCAGACGCCGTACTCCCGCGTGGCCGCGATCAGCCGGGCCGACGCGGCCGGCACCGTCACGCCGTGGATCAGCGCGGGGGAGACCGGGGCGGTCGCGGGCGCCGAGGCGGGCGCCCAGTGCGGGGCCATCCGCGCGCCGTCGCCGCGCAGCTCGGCGAGGCTGAAGTCGGACTCACGGGGCTCGCGGGGCTCACGAGGAGCGGGGTACTGGGTCATGGCCGCACCGTACGCACGTCCACGTGCCGGGGAAAAGACCTACTCTGGGGTAGTTTCCACTGTTCGGCAACGCCCTCCACAGCCGGTAGCGTGAAGTGTCATCACCGTCGTCCCCCACTGGAGCGCCCAGCCGTGCGTATCGCAGTCACCGGCTCCATCGCCACCGACCACCTCATGACCTTCCCGGGCCGGTTCGCCGACCAGCTCGTGGCGGACCAGCTTCACACGGTCTCGCTCTCGTTCCTGGTCGACAACCTCGACGTCCGGCGGGGCGGTGTCGCCGCGAACATCTGCTTCGGCATGGGGCAGCTCGGCGGCGGCCCGGTCCTCGTGGGCGCGGCCGGCTTCGACTTCGACGAGTACCGCGCCTGGCTCGACCGGCACGGCGTGGACACCGGCTCCGTCCGCATCTCCGAGGTCCTGCACACCGCCCGCTTCGTGTGCACCACCGACCAGGACCACAACCAGATCGGCTCCTTCTACACCGGCGCCATGAGCGAGGCCCGGCTGATCGAGCTCAAGGCCGTCGCCGACCGCGTGGGCGGCCTCGACCTGGTCCTCATCGGCGCCGACGACCCCGAGGCGATGCTGCGCCACACGGAGGAGTGCCGGACCCGCGGCATCCCGTTCGCCGCCGACTTCTCGCAGCAGATCGCGCGCATGGACGGCACCGAGATCCGCACCCTGATGGACGGTGCCGCCTACCTCTTCTCCAACGAGTACGAGAAGGGCCTCATCGAGTCGAAGACCGGCTGGAGCGAGCAGGAGATCCTGGAGCGGGTCGGCCGGCGCGTCACCACCCTCGGCTCGCGCGGCGTGCGCATCGACCGGGTCGGCGAGGAGCCGATCGAGGTCGGCTGCCCGCAGGAGGAGGCCAAGGTCGACCCGACCGGCGTCGGCGACGCCTTCCGGGCCGGCTTCCTCACCGGTCTGTCCTGGGGCGTCAGCGAGGAGCGCGCCGCGCAGGTCGGCTGCATGCTCGCCACGCTGGTGATCGAGACCCTGGGCACCCAGGAGTACACCCTGCGCCGCGCCAACTTCATGGAGCGCTTCACCAAGGCGTACGGCGACGAGGCCGCCGCCGAGGTCCAGGCCCACCTCGTCTGAGCCGGGCCCGCTCGCCCTTCCGTACGAACGAGCCCCTCACCCGGATCCGGGTGAGGGGCTCGTTCGTCCGTGTGTCCGGTCTCACGCCACCCGGCGCACCACGTAGGCCGTGCCGCCCTTCGGGGACGGCTCCTCGCCCACGTACTCCTGCCCCCGCATCTCGCACCACGCGGGGATGTCGAGGCGTGCCGCCCCGTCGTCCGACAGCACCGTGACCGTGTCGCCCACCGGCACGTCGCCGATCACCCGGGCCAGCTCGATCACCGGGATCGGGCAGCGCCGTCCCAGCGCGTCGACCACCAGCGACCGGGCGGGCTCCGCCGCCGCGGCCGCCGCCGGGGCGGGCGCGCCCAGCCGGTCGCGTACGGACGCCACGACCCCCGGCAGCACCGCCAGGAAGCGGTCCACGTCCTCCTCCGCCGTGCCGGCCGGCAGCGACACCCGGACGTTGCCCTCGCTCAGCACCCCCATCGCGCGCAGCACATGGCTGGGCGTCAGCGTGGCGCTCGTACAGGACGAACCCGACGAAACGGAGAAACCCTCCCGGTCCAGCTCGGCGAGCAGCGTCTCCCCGTCGACGTACAGACACGAGAACGTGACCAGATGCGGCAGCCGCCGCACCGGATCGCCCACCACCTCCACGTCCGGCACCAGCTCCGGCACCCGCGCCCGGATCCGGTCCACGAGCGCCCGCAGCCGCGCCCCCTCGGCCGCCGCCTCCGCCCGCACCGCGCGCAGCGAGGCCGCCGCCGCCACGATCGCCGGCAGGTTCTCGAACCCGGGTGCCCGGCCCGACTCCCGTTCGTCCGACGGGCCTTGCGGGGCGAACCGGACCCCCTTGCGCACCGCGAGCAGTCCGACCCCCGCCGGACCGCCCCACTTGTGCGCGCTCGCCGCGAGCAGCGACCAGCCCTCGGGCACCGGCCCCCAGCCCAGCGACTGCGCCGCGTCCACGAACAGCGGCACCCCCGCCGCCCGGCAGGCCGCCGCCACCTCGGCCACCGGCTGCTCGGTGCCCACCTCGTGGTTGGCGGACTGCAGGCAGGCCAGCGCGGTACGGGAGTCGAGCGCCGCCCCGAACGCCTCCGGGTCCACCGCGCCGGAGCGCCCCACCGGCACCTCCGTCACCGTCCCGCCCGCGGCCGCGTGTGCCTCTCCCGCGTACAGCACGGAGGAGTGCTCGACCGCCGACACCACGAGCCGGTCCCCGGCCCGCCTGCGGCCCGCCAGCGCCCCCGCGACACCCGTGTGGACGGCGCGTGTCCCCGAAGGAGTGAAAACGAGCTCGTCCGGGCGACAGCCGACCGCCTCCGCGGCGGCCTCGCGCGCGGCGTCGAGCAGCAGCCGGGCCCGCCGCCCCTCGCGGTACAGCCGGGCCGGGTCGGCCCAGCCCTCGTCCAGGGAGGCCAGCAGCGCCTGGCGGGCGACGGGGTGCAGCGGAGCCGCCGATGCGGCGTCGAAGTACGGCATCCGCCCACGCTAACCCCGGTCCCGGCCGGTTCGTCCGGCTGCCCGGACGCGGGTCGTGGACGGGTGCGCGCGCCCTGCCGGACACCGGTCGGGCACCCCGCCGGAACCGATCCCTCCACATCCCCGCCCCGACCGGGCGACACCGTGTCAAAAGCCGCCCCCGATCCGCCGGTAGGGGGCCGTCCGGCCCAGGCCGAACGGGCCGCGACACGCCCGGGGCCACCCCTTCGGGGGCTCGGGCGGCGCGTTGGGCACCCTCCCCGCGCGACCCCAAATAGCGTCCAGTAGGGTTTGGTCCGCATAAACATCCAAACCCCTGCCCGCGGCCGGGGCGGCGACCGACCAGCGAGACGGGCGGCCGTAGCCGACCAGCGCGGGCCGAGACTCTCGGGAAGGCGCTACGTGAGTCCCAACGGCTCCGACCGCTCGTCGCGGCGCCCGATGCGGCGGAAGCTGCCGCAGGTGCTGACTGCGGGCCTGGTCCTGGCGACAGCCACTGGCTGCTCGTACAACTGGGAAGACTTCCCCCGACTTGGTATGCCCACCCCGGTGACCGAAGAGGCCCCCCGGATCCTGTCGCTCTGGCAGGGTTCCTGGGCCGCCGCTCTCGTCGTCGGTGTGCTGGTGTGGGGCCTGATCATCTGGGCCATCATCTTCCACCGGCGCAGCCGCACCAAGGTCGAGGTTCCTCCGCAGACCCGTTACAACATGCCCATCGAGGCGCTGTACACGATCACTCCGCTGATCATCGTGTCGGTGCTCTTCTACTTCACCGCGCGTGACCAGTCGAAGCTTCTCGAGCTCTCTGACAAGCCCGCCCACACGGTCAACGTGGTCGGCTATCAGTGGAGCTGGGGCTTCAACTACGTCGAGAACGTGCCCGGTGTGACCGGCGACGCCAAGAAGGACGCGAACCTCGCGGCGATCCCGGACAAGCTCAAGAACCAGTTCCCGGCGAACGCGGGCGGCGTCTACGACGCCGGTATCCCCGGCACGCGGAACCCGCAGACCGGCAACCCGGGTCCGACCCTGTGGCTGCCCAAGGGCGAGAAGGTCCGCTTCGTCCTGACTTCGCGTGACGTCATCCACTCCTTCTGGACGGTTCCGTTCCTGATGAAGATGGACGTCATCCCGGGTCACACCAACGCCTTCGAGGTCACCCCGAACAAGGAAGGCACCTACCTCGGCAAGTGCGCCGAGCTGTGCGGTGTCGACCACTCCCGGATGCTCTTCAACGTCAAGGTGGTCTCCCCGGAGCGCTACCAGGCGCACCTGAAGGAGCTTGCGGAGAAGGGGCAGACCGGCTACATCCCGTCTGGCATTGAGCAGACGGACCCGGCCAGGAATGCGGAGAAGAACGTACTGTGAGCATCCTCAACGAACCCCAGGGTGCGGCCGCGGCTGAGGACTCGTACGAGAACGAGATCCCGGTTCGCCGCAAGCAGCCCGGCAACATCGTGGTGAAGTGGCTGACCACCACCGACCACAAGACGATCGGGTCGATGTACCTGATCACGTCGTTCGTCTTCTTCTGTATCGGCGGAGTCATGGCGCTCTTCATGCGCGCCGAGCTGGCCCGTCCGGGTACGCAGATCATGTCGAACGAGCAGTTCAACCAGGCGTTCACGATGCACGGCACGATCATGCTGCTGATGTTCGCGACGCCGCTGTTCGCCGGTTTCGCGAACTGGATCATGCCGCTGCAGATCGGCGCGCCCGACGTGGCGTTCCCGCGGCTGAACATGTTCGCCTACTGGCTCTACCTGTTCGGCTCGATCATCGCCGTGGCCGGCTTCCTCACCCCGCAGGGTGCCGCCGACTTCGGCTGGTTCGCCTACTCCCCGCTGTCGGACGCCGTCCGCTCGCCGGGTATCGGTGCCGACATGTGGATCATGGGTCTGACGATGTCGGGCTTCGGTACCATCCTCGGTGCCGTCAACTTCATCACCACGATCATCTGCATGCGCGCTCCGGGCATGACGATGTTCCGTATGCCGATCTTCACCTGGAACGTGCTGCTGACCGGTGTTCTGGTCCTGCTCGCCTTCCCGGTCCTGGCGGCTGCGCTCTTCGCCCTCGAGGCGGACCGCAAGTTCGGTGCCCACGTCTTCGACGCGGCCAACGGCGGAGCGTTGCTCTGGCAGCACCTCTTCTGGTTCTTCGGACACCCAGAGGTGTACATCATCGCCCTGCCGTTCTTCGGCATCGTCTCCGAGATCATCCCGGTCTTCAGCCGTAAGCCGATGTTCGGTTACATC
Organism: Streptomyces laurentii; assembly: GCA_002355495.1. Classification (GTDB taxonomy): domain Bacteria; phylum Actinomycetota; class Actinomycetes; order Streptomycetales; family Streptomycetaceae; genus Streptomyces; species Streptomyces laurentii. The sequence goes on along the minus strand of AP017424.1, from coordinate 1,846,732 downwards.
GGTCTGGTCGCCGCGACGATCGCCATCGCCGGTCTCTCCGTGACCGTGTGGGCCCACCACATGTACGCGACCGGTGGCGTGCTCCTGCCGTTCTTCTCCTTCATGACGTTCCTCATCGCGGTTCCGACCGGTGTGAAGTTCTTCAACTGGATCGGCACGATGTGGAAGGGCTCGCTGTCCTTCGAGACTCCGATGCTCTGGGTCATCGGCTTCCTGGTCACCTTCACCTTCGGTGGTCTGACCGGTGTCATCCTGGCGGCCCCGCCGCTGGACTTCCACGTCACCGACTCGTACTTCGTGGTCGCGCACTTCCACTACGTGATCTTCGGTACGGTCGTCTTCGCGATGTTCGCCGGCTTCCACTTCTGGTGGCCGAAGTTCACCGGCAAGATGCTGGACGAGCGCCTGGGCAAGATCACCTTCTGGACGCTGTTCATCGGCTTCCACGGCACGTTCCTGGTGCAGCACTGGCTGGGTGCCGAGGGCATGCCGCGTCGTTACGCGGACTACCTCGACGCCGACGGCTTCACCGCGCTGAACACGGTCTCGACCATCGCGTCGTTCCTGCTCGGTCTGTCGGTACTGCCGTTCTTCTACAACGTGTGGAAGACCGCCAAGTACGGCAAGAAGATCGAGGTCGACGACCCGTGGGGTTACGGCCGCTCCCTCGAGTGGGCGACCTCCTGCCCGCCGCCGCGGCACAACTTCCTCACCCTGCCCCGTATCCGCTCCGAATCCCCGGCGTTCGACCTGCACCACCCGGAGATCGCGGCTGTCGACCAGCTCGAGAACCATCTCGAGGTGGCGGCCCTCACCGGTGGCAAGGAGGCCGGCAAGTGAAGATCCAGGGCAAGATGTTCATCTGGCTGAGCGTCTTCATCCTCGCCGTGGGCATCGTCTACGGTGTCTGGGCGAAGGAAGCGGTCGGCACCACGACGCTCTTCCTGGCGTTCGGCCTGTGCATCATGGTCGGCTACTACCTGGCCTTCACGGCCCGGCGGGTCGACGACCTGGCGCAGGACGACAAGGAGGCCGACGTCGCGGACGAGGCCGGCGAGCTGGGCTTCTTCGCCCCGCACAGCTGGCAGCCGCTCTCGCTGGCGCTCGGTGGCGCCCTCGCCTTCCTGGCGATCGCCATCGGCTGGTGGCTGATGTACTTCTCGGCGCCGTTCATCCTCGTCGGCATCTTCGGCTGGGTCTTCGAGTTCTACCGCGGTGAGAACCAGAACCAGTAGCGGATTCCCGCAGCAGTACCCGTGACACCCGAGGGGCCCCCTCGCTTCGTACGACGAAGTGAGGGGGCCCCTCGTTTGCTTCACCCGGCGCGCCCCGGGCGGGGATTGTTCTTACCGTGGGCACATGAACGACACGCCGCGCACCCGGACTGCCCGGAGCTGCACCCTGCTGGTCATCGCCGTCACCGTGGCCGCCACCGCGTGTGCGGGTCCCGCGGAACGCCCGCTGCGGGCGAGGCCCTACGACGCGGCCGCCCAGATCGCGTTCAACGCGCCCGCCGCCGGGAAGAAGGCCGACCCGGACAAGCCACTGGAGGTCAGCGCCAAGGGCGACGAGGGGCGGATCACCGACGTCAGCGCCATCGACGAGACCGGGCACCACCTGGCCGGCGATCTCACCGCGGACGGCCGCAAGTGGCGTTCCACGGGCTCCCTGTCGGCCGGCGCCCGGTACACCGTCAAGGTGTCCACCGAGGACGAGGAAGGCGCCCCAGGCGCCCGTACGCTCACGTACGAGACGGCGACGGCCAAACGGGCCCTCACCGCCACGTTCGGGCCGGAGGAGGGCAAGTACGGCGTCGGCCAGCCGATCATCGCCGAGCTGAGCCTCCCGGTGAAGGACAAGGCGGCCCGCTCGATCGTCGAACGGGCCCTCAAGGTCCGCTCCGTACCGGCCGCCGACGGCGGTTCCTGGTACTGGGTCGACGACCAGCAGCTGCACTACCGCCCCAAGGAGTACTGGCCGAACGACGCGACCATCACCGTCACCGGCAACCTCGACGGCGTGAAGATCGGCGACAAGCTGTACGGCGGCGCCTCGCAGCCGCTGAAGATCACCACCGGCGACCGGGTCGAGGCCATCACCGACGCGAGCGACCACACCATGACGGTGAAGCGCAACGGGGAAGTGATCAACACCATTCCGGTGACCACCGGGAAACCGGGCTACTCCACCCGAAACGGGATCAAAGTGGTCCTCGGCAAGGAGTACTTCGTCCGGATGCGCGGCACCAGCATCGGCATCTCCGAGGGCACCTCCGACTCGTACGACCTGCCGGTCTACTACGCCACCCGGGTGACCTGGAGCGGCGAGTACGTCCACGCGGCCCCCTGGTCCGTCGGCTCCCAGGGCGCGGCGAACGTCAGCCACGGCTGTGTGGGCATGTCCACGGGCAACGCGGCCTGGTTCTACGAGAACATCACGGAGGGCGACCTCGTCACCGTCATCAACAGCTACGGCGACACCATGGACGCCTTCGGCAACGGCTACGGGGACTGGAACATGGAGTGGGACGAGTGGCGCAAGGGCAGCGCCCTCGTGAAGGACGGCACGGACCCGAACGCGACGATCGACGCGAAGGCCCGCCTGCGTCCTTCTCTGTGATTTTTCGCGACCCGGATTGCCCCTTGCACCACGCCGGAAGGTGTGATGCGAGGGGCAATCCACACGTACGGGTGCCCCAGGGGTTACGCGTTGACGGGCAGGCGCTTGCGCAGCAGGGCCGCCAGGGACTCCGCGAACTCCACCGGCTCCACCGGGTGGGTGACCGCGGCGTCCGCGCGGCTCCAGGTGGCCAGCCAGGCGTCCTGCGGCCGGCCGATCAGGAGCAGCACCGGCGGGCACCGGAAGACCTCGTCCTTGATCTGCCGGCAGACCCCCATGCCGCCCGCGGGCACCGCCTCGCCGTCCAGGACGCATACGTCGATGCCGCCCGCGTCCAGGGCCGCCAGGACGGCGGGCAGCGTCGCGCACTCGACGAACTCGACCGGGGGAACATCGGCGGCGGGCCTGCGCCCGGCCGCGAGGCGCACCCGGGCGCGGGTGTTCGCGTCGTCGCTGTAGACCAGAACCGTGGCGCTCGACTGCATCGTTCCTCCGTGAAGGTGGTCGGTCGTTGCGCGGGATGCTACTCCGGACCACACCGCGTCAACACCCGTTCAACACCCGTTCGAAGGGTGCCGGGAGGCGGCTCCGATGGGCCGTTCGGGCTGGACACACGCCCCGGACACTCCGAACGGCACCCCCCGGAGTGAGGGCGGGATAAGGGACCGACATAATGTCGGTCGTGGCGACAGTAACGACAGTAGAAACCGGGCACGCGCACCCGTCGGTCAATCGACCGAACCTCACCAGCGTCGGAACCATCATCTGGTTGAGTTCCGAGCTGATGTTCTTCGCGGCCCTCTTCGCGATGTACTTCACCCTGCGATCCGTGATGGGTCCCGACTTCTGGGCGGAAAAGGCCGATGCGCTGAACCTCCCGTTCTCCGGGACGAACACCGCGATCCTGGTGCTCTCCTCTCTCACCTGTCAGCTCGGCGTCTTCGCCGCCGAGCGCGGTGACGTGAAGAAGCTCCGGGCGTGGTTCACCCTCACGTTCGTGATGGGCGCGATCTTCATTGGCGGTCAGGTCTTCGAGTACACCGAGCTGGTGAAGGAGGAAGGGCTCTCGCTCTCCTCCGACCCGTACGGCACGGTGTTCTACCTGACCACCGGCTTCCACGGCCTGCACGTGACGGGCGGTCTCATCGCCTTCCTGCTGGTCCTCGGCCGGACGTACGCCGCCAAGAGGTTCACTCACGAGCAGGCAACCGCCGCCATCGTCGTGTCCTACTACTGGCACTTCGTCGATGTCGTCTGGATCGGCCTCTTCGCCACGATCTACTTGATCAAGTAATCGGGGTCCGCCTCCGGGCGGACCGAACACATCCAGCAAGATCGACGCAGAAGATCCTGACACCGGGGTAATCCGTGAAAAAGCTCTCCGCACGACGACGCCATCCGCTGGCGGCGGTCGTCGTCCTACTTCTCGCGCTGGCGGCAACTGGGGGGCTGTACGCCGCGTTCGCGCCCGCGGGCACGGCGAAGGCCGATGAAACCGCCCAGTCCCTCGCCATCGAGGAGGGCAAGAAGCTCTACGCCGTCGGCTGTGCAAGCTGCCACGGAACCGGCGGTCAGGGCACCAGTGACGGTCCGCAGCTCGTCGGCGTGGGCTCGGCGGCGGTGGACTTCCAGGTCGGCACCGGCCGTATGCCCGCGCAGCAGCCGGGCGCCCAGGTTCCGAGGAAGAAGGTCATCTACTCGCAGGCTGAGATCGATCAGCTCGCGGCGTACGTGGCGTCCCTCGGTGCCGGCCCGATCACGCCGAAGCCTGGCCAGTACAGCCCTGAGGGTGCCGACGCCGCCCGCGGTGGCGAGCTGTTCCGCACCAACTGTGCCCAGTGCCACAACTTCACCGGTGAAGGCGGCGCGCTGACCTACGGCAAGTACGCCCCCACCCTCGAAGGCGTGGAGCCGAAGCACCTCTACGAGGCCATGCAGACCGGCCCGCAGAACATGCCCTCCTTCCCCGACACCACCATGCCGGAGCAGCAGAAGAGGGACATCATCGCCTACGTCCAGGCTGTCAACAGTGACAAGGCCGACAACCCGGGTGGTCTCAAGCTCGGTGGCCTCGGCCCCGTCAGCGAGGGTCTGTTCGCTTGGATCTTCGGCCTGGGCGGTCTGATCGCAGTTGCCATCTGGGTCGCGGCCCACACCGCTAAGGCCAAGAAGTCATGAGTACCCAAGAGAATCCTGAAGAGAACCTGCCGTCCGCGCAGGACACCGCGCACGGCGCGGTGAAGGTCGCCGACGACCCGTTCGCCGACCCGGGCCTTCCGCCCCACAAGCCGCGTATCCAGGACATCGACGAGCGGGCCGCCAAGCGGTCCGAGCGTGCGGTCGCCTTCATGTTCACGCTCTCGATGCTGGCCACCATCGGCTTCATCGCGTCGTACGTGATCTTCCCGGTCGACCAGATCGTCTACATCTGGCCGTTCGGCCGGGTGTCCGCGCTCAACTTCGCCCTGGGTCTGACCCTCGGCGCGGCGCTCTTCTTCATCGGCGCGGGCGCGGTCCACTGGGCCCGCACCCTGATGTCCGACGTCGAGGTCGCCGACGAGCGTCACCCGATCGAGGCGACGCCGGACGTCAAGGCGAAGGTCATGGCGGACTTCGCGGCCGGTGCCGCCGAGTCCGGCTTCGGCCGCCGCAAGCTGATCCGCAACACGCTCTTCGGAGCGCTCGCGATGGTGCCGCTCTCCGGCATCGTCCTGCTGCGCGACATGGGTCCGCTGCCCGAGAAGAAGCTCCGCAGCACGCTGTGGGCCAAGGGCAAGCAGCTCATCAACATGAACACCAACGAGCCGCTGCGTCCCGAGGACGTCGCCGTCGGTTCGCTGACGTTCGCGATGCCCGAGGGCCTCACGGTCCACGACGAGCACTTCCAGACCGAGATCGCCAAGGCCGCCCTGATGATCGTCCGGATCCAGCCGGACGACATCAAGGACAAGAACGAGCTCGAGTGGTCGCACGACGGCATCGTCGCGTTCTCGAAGATCTGCACCCACGTCGGCTGCCCGATCTCGCTGTACGAGCAGCAGACGCACCACGTGCTCTGCCCGTGTCACCAGTCCACCTTCGACCTGTCCGACGGCGCCCGCGTCATCTTCGGCCCGGCCGGGCACGCCCTGCCGCAGCTGCGGATCGGCGTGAACGACAAGGGTTACCTCGAAGCGCTCGGCGACTTCGAAGAGCCCGTCGGTCCTGCATTCTGGGAGCGCGGATGAGCACCGTGACCGATACGAAGAAGCCGGCCTCCCGTGGTGAGCGGGTCGCCGACTGGGCCGACGGCCGCCTGGGGATCTACTCGCTGGCCAAGGCCAACCTGCGGAAGATCTTCCCGGACCACTGGTCCTTCATGCTGGGCGAGGTCTGCCTCTACAGCTTCCTCATCATCATCCTGACGGGCGTCTATCTGACGATGTTCTTCCACCCGTCGATGAACGAGGTGGAGTACACCGGACCCTTCGTCCCGCTTCAGGGACAGCTGATGTCCGAGGCGTTCAACTCGACCATGCACATCTCGTTCGAGGTGCGCGGTGGTCTGCTGATCCGGCAGATCCACCACTGGGCGGCGCTGATCTTCCTTGCCGGCATGTTCGTGCACATGATGCGCGTGTTCTTCACGGGTGCGTTCCGCAAGCCGCGTGAGATCAACTGGCTGTTCGGCTTCCTGCTGTTCTTCCTGGGCATGTTCACCGGTTTCACCGGCTACTCGCTCCCGGACGACCTGCTCTCCGGCACCGGTGTGCGCTTCATGCAGGGCGCGATCCTGTCCGTGCCGATCGTCGGTACGTACCTCTCGATGTTCCTGTTCGGCGGCGAGTTCCCGGGCGGCGACTTCGTCGCGCGGTTCTACTCGGCGCACGTGCTGCTGCTCCCGGGCATCATGCTCGGCCTGGTGGTCGCGCACCTCATCCTGGTGTTCGTCCACAAGCACACGCACTTCGAGGGCCCGGGCCGCACCAACAAGAACGTCGTCGGCATGCCGCTGATGCCGGTCTACATGGCCAAGGCCGGAGGATTCTTCTTCCTGGTCTTCGGTGTGATCGCGATCGTCGCGGCCGTCGCCTCGATCAACCCGATCTGGGGCATCGGCCCGTACCGCCCGGACCAGGTGTCCACCGGCGCCCAGCCCGACTGGTACATGGGCTTCGCCGAGGGTCTGATCCGTGTCATGCCGGGCTGGGAGATCAACCTGTGGGGCCACACGCTGGTCCTCGGTGTGATGATCCCGCTGGCGATCTTCCCGGTCGTCCTCGGTGTGATCGGTGTCTACCCGTTCATCGAGTCCTGGATCACCGGCGACAAGCGCGAGCACCACATCTCGCAGCGCCCGCGCAACGCGCCGACGCGCACCGCGTTCGGCGTCGCGTGGATCACCGCGTACATGATCATGCTGGTCGGTGGTGGAAACGACCTCTGGGCCACCCACTTCCACCTGTCGATCAACGCGATCACCTGGTTCGTCCGGATCTTCTTCTTCCTCGGACCGGTCATCGCCTTCGTCATCACCAAGCGGATCTGCCTCGGCCTGCAGCGCCGGGACAAGGACAAGGTGCTGCACGGACGCGAGTCCGGCATCATCAAGCGCCTGCCGCACGGTGAGTTCGTCGAGGTCCACCAGCCGCTCAGCCAGGGCGAGCGCTACAAGCTCACCGCCCACGAGCAGTACGACGCCGCCGCGCTGCCGCCGGCCGTCGACGAGAACGGCGTGGAGCGCAAGGTCGGCCGCATGGAGAAGCTCCGGGTCAAGCTCAACCGGGGTTACTACGGCGCGGACAGCCAGATCGCCAAGCCCACGGCGGAGGAGTTCAAGGAGATCGAGAGCGGCCACGGCCACCACTGATCCCGTAAGACTCCCGACCCCCGGGGCCTGAGCCCCGGACGCAAGGTCGCCACGGTGAGAGCCCCGTCCATTCGATGGACGGGGCTCTTTGCCATGCCCGCGGATCGATAGGGTGGAGACCGTCCGAACCCATACGCACGCACGTACACAGGAGCGACCATGAGCGCTGTGAACCCCGCTGGAGGCGACATCGCGGCGGGCCGCTCCTGGCCCGTCCTGCTGAACGGCCTGCTCGACGGCCGTGATCTGTCCGCCGACGAGACGGCCTGGGCGATGGACCTGATCATGCGCGGCGAGGCGACCGACGCGCAGATCGCCGGCTTCATGGTGGCGCTGCGGGCCAAGGGCGAGACGGTCCAGGAGATCAGCGGTCTCGTCCGGACCATGTACGCGCACGCCAACGTCATCGAGGTGCCCGGGCCGGCCGTCGACATCGTCGGCACCGGCGGCGACGGCGCCAAGACGGTCAACATCTCCACGATGTCGTCGATCGTGGTCGCCGGCACCGGGGTCAAGGTCGTCAAGCACGGCAACCGGGCCGCGTCCTCCGCCTCCGGCTCCTCCGACGTCCTGGAGAAGCTCGGCATCAATCTGAACCTGACACCGCGCCGGGTCGCCGAGGTGGCCGAGGAAGCCGGCATCACCATCTGTTTCGCGGTGCGGTTCCACCCCTCGCTGCGGCATGTCGCGGCGGCCCGCGGCCAGCTCGGCATCCGCACCACCTTCAACGTGCTCGGCCCGCTGACCAACCCGGCGCAGGTCCGCGCCCAGGCGGTCGGCGTCGCCGACCCCCGGATGGCGCCGATCGTGGCCGGGGTGCTCGCCGAACGCGGCAACTCCGCGCTGGTCTTCCGCGGCGACGACGGCCTGGACGAGCTGACCACCACCGCCACCTCCCGGGTGTGGGTGGTCCGCGACGGGGCCGTCACCGAGGAGCGCTTCGACCCGCGCGACGTCGGCATCGAGCTGGTGCCGCTGGAGGCGCTGCGCGGCGCCGACGCCTCGTTCAACGCCGACGTCGCCCGCCGGGTGCTGGCCGGCGAGACCGGTCCGGTCCGCGACGCGGTGCTGCTCAACTCGGCTGCGGCGCTGGTCGCCCTGGAGCCGGGCGAGGGCACGCTGGCGGAGCGGCTGCGGGCCGGCATGGACCGGGCGGCCGAGTCCATCGACTCGGGGGCCGCCCGGCGGACCCTGGAGCGCTGGGTGGCCGCCAGCAACGCCTGAGCGGCCGTCGGCCGTCCACGCCGTACGCCTGAGCGGCCGTTCGCCGCAGGTCGGCGCGACCCCGTCCCGGATGCCGGGACGGGGTTGCGCCGTTTCGATCGACTGGCATAGGTTCTTCGGCAGGTCATGAGTGACAGCGACAAAGCCCCGGCTGGCTGTCCGGCAACCCTCCGTCCGTGGCGGGGTGCCCCGGGTGAAGACCAGGCCGTACGAGCAGAAGCCGACGGCAAGCGCGGACCCCTGTGCACCACCCTGGGGTCCTTGGTCCTCCAGGGAGCGGTGTCTCGTGAGCCAGCGAATGCGCTAGGGCTGTTTTCGGCCCCTTCCTTTCATTCGACACCCGTCCGCAGTACACGTGTTCGTACTGTCGTCGCACGGGCCTTCGCGCACCCCTTTTCTCCCGGGAGACACCGTCATGTCCGCATACCCGCACACCGCCGTGACCGACTCCGACGCCCTCTGCGACGTCCCGCTGCCGGTCCTCGGCCGCGATGTCACCGTGCCCCTCGCCGACGGCGGCGAGATCACCTACGCCGCGCTCGACTACGCGGCCAGCGCCCCGGCGCTCCAGCGGGTCTGGGACGACGTCGCCGCGTACGCCCCCTACTACGGCAGCGTCCACCGCGGCGCCGGATACCTGTCCCAGCTGTCCACCGACCTGTTCGAGAACAGCCGCGCCGAGATCGCCCGCTTCCTCGACTGCCGGCCCGCCGACCAGGTCGTCTTCACCCGCTCCACCACCGACTCGCTCAACCTGCTGGCGCACGTGCTGCCCGCCGGCTGCGAGGTCTTCGTCTTCGAGACCGAGCACCACGCCGCGCTGCTGCCCTGGAGCGACGCCCGGGTCACCGTCCTCGACGCGCCCCGTGATCCCGCCCAGGCCGTCGCCACCCTGGAGCGGGCGCTCGCCGACCGGGAGCCCTACGGCCCGGCACTGGTCTGCGTGACCGGCGCGTCCAACGTCACCGGCGAACTGTGGCCGGTACGCGACCTGGCCGCCGCCGCGCACGCGCACGGTGCCCGGATCGTGCTCGACGCCGCCCAGCTGGCGCCCCACCACCCGGTCTCCGTACGGGACTTGGGCGTCGACTGGGTCGCTTTCTCCGGGCACAAGCTGTACGCGCCCTTCGGCTCCGGCGTGCTCGCCGGCCGGGCCGACTGGCTCCAGGACGCCGAGCCCTACCTGGCCGGCGGCGGCGCCTCCCGTACGGTGGCGCGCCGGGCCGACGGCGGGGTGGACGTGGAGTGGCACACCACCGTCGCCCGGCACGAGGCGGGTTCGCCCAACGTCATCGGCGCCTACGCCATCGCGTCCGCCTGCAAGGCCCTCACCGAGGCCGGTTTCGACCGGCTCGTCGCCCGCGAGCGGCAGCTGATCGCCACCCTCCGCGCGGGCCTCGCCGAGGTGCCGGCGGTGCGGGTGCTCACCCTCTTCGGCGACGACCACCCGCGCGTCGGCGTGCTGTCCTTCGTCGTCGAGGGCTGGAACAGCTCCCGGTTCGCCGCCGCGCTTTCCGCCGAATACGGCATCGGGGTGCGCGACGGCCTGTTCTGCGCCCACCCGCTGGTGCGCGCCCTGCTCGGCGGCGACCCGGCCGCGCCGGGGGAGTGCGGCGCCCCGGCGTCCTCGCTCGCCGCGATCCGGGTGAGCTTCGGCGCCGGAACCCCGGACGAGCACGTGGAGCGGTTCATCGGCGCGGTGCGCGAACTGGTCCGCCGCGGCCCGGACCGCGGTTGACGTTCACCGACCGGGTCCGGGGGCCCTGACCGGGGCCGATGGCTCAGAGCGCAGTCACCGCGGACCCGTGTCGAATCCCCCGTACGAGTGAAGCCGGCCTCCCATGGGGGAGAGGCCGGCTTCCTCGCACCGCGGAGAACCGTGTCAGGACTCCAGACCGATGGCGAAGGCCGCGTCCAGATCGTGCTGCGAGTAGGCGCGGAAGGCGACATGCGTGTCGGTGCCCTCGACACCCTGGATCTTGGAGATCCGGCCGGGAATGACATCGGCCAGATCGTCGTGCCGCCCCACCCGGACCATGGCGATCAGGTCGTACGTACCGGTGACGGAGAAGACCTCGGTGACGCAGTCGACCGACGCGATCTCCTCGGCGATCTCCGGGATGCGGTCCACGCTGGTCTTGATGAGCACGATCGCGGTGATCACGGCTGGCTTTCTCCCTCGGTGGCCGCGGCTGGTGGCCTCACTTTAGCCCGCCCGTCACCCACCACCACCCTTGGAGGGAAGCGCTGCGCGAGCCCCTCCTTTCCTTCCATGGCGCACCCACGCGTAGGCGAACCCCAGCGCGAAGCCGATGACGTGCGCCAGATAGGCCACGCCAGGCCCCGCCCCCGCCGACCGTGCCGCCAGCCACTGGAGCGCGAACCAGAAGACCAGCACCACCCACGCCGGGAACCGCAGCGGCAGGAAGAAGAGGAACGGGAAGAGGCTGGTCACCCGCGCCCGCGGGAACAGCAGCAGGAAGGCCCCGAGCACCCCCGAGATCGCCCCCGACGCCCCCACCAGGGTCTGCCCGCTGTCCGCGTGCGCCAGCGCGTACCCGCACAGCGCGAGATAGCCGCAGACCAGGTAGAACAGGCCGAACTCGAGCGCCCCCATCCGCTCCTCGGCCATCGCGCCGAACACGTACAGGAACAGCATGTTCCCGAGCAGGTGCAGCCAGCTGCCGTGCACGAACAGCGCGGTGAGGGGGGTGAGCAGGGCCTCGGGCCGCAGGGTCGCGAGGTGGGTGAGGTCGTCCGGGATCACACCCCAGTCCCGGAAGTACGCGCCCTGGGCGGCGAGCAGGGTGTCGCCGGTGCCGTACGCCGGGTTCATCCCGCCGACCGGGCTCAGCGCGAAGAGCAGCACGCAGCCGGCGATGAGGCCGTACGTGACGGTCGGGCCGCCGCGCAGGGTCCGCCACGCGCCGAGGGTCGCACCGCGCCAGTCGATCATGGGCAGATCATGGCGTAACGGGGCCCATCGGGACAGAGTGCCTCGCCGTGCCCCTGGGTACCCGTGAGGCCGTAGGGTTACGGGCAGCACCCCCGCAGTCCGACGGCGCACCGCGGGCCCGTAATGCCTCGCACGAGAAGAGGACGGCATCATGACGGTACCCCTGCCGACCGCCGACACCCGCTGGCGCTGCACCCTGTGCGGCAATCTGACCCGCTTCGACGTGACCCGCTCGTCGAAGGTCGTCGAGTACGTCCATCTGGACCTCGCCGGAGAGCCCAAGGTGGAGGAGCGCGAGGTGGTCAGTGAGACCATCGAGTCGGTCCGCTGCCGCTGGTGCAACGCGGTGGACCAGATCGAGTTGGTGGACAGGCCGGGCGCCGCTTCCTGAGAAGCGGCCGCGGCGAGGGCGAGACGCCCCGGCGAGGGCGACGACAGGGAGTGGGTGACGGGATCGTGGAGCAGCCCGCGCACGGTGATGCGCCGGCGGGATCGGCAGGCGAGGCCGCCGAGACGCTCGACCGACCGCTGCCCGAATCCGTACGGCGCAAGGTGATCGGGCTCGTCGCCGACGCCTTCGGCGGTCTGACGCTCGGCGAGCTGCCCGCCCCGCTGCGTCAGTACGCCCGGTTCACCGCGTCGCGGCGGGCCAAGTTCGCCGGGAACGCGATGGCCACCGCGCTGGCCGGCGACCCGGTGTTCCGGCAGCGGATCGGGGAGCGGATCCGGGAGGCGCAGCCCGAGCTGACCGGCGCCCTGGAGTCCGGTGCCCCGCCCGCCGCCGCCGACCCGGTCGACGTCGCCGCGGCGGCCTATGTGCTGCGCCCGGCCGGCTGGAGCAAGCTGGTGGCCGCGGCCGGCGAGGAGGCCGAGCGGGCCGACGCCGAGCGTGCCGACGAGGCCGGCCGGCGCGAGCTGGAGCGGCTGCGCGAGGAGGTCGTGGCCGCGAGGGAGCGGGCCAGGGCCGAGACCGAGCAGCTGCGCCACGACCTGGAGGCCGCCCGCAAGGAAGCGGAGTCGCTGCACCGCAAGCTGCGCAGCGCGCAGAGCGACGTGAAGCGCGGCGAGGCCGCGCTGCGCCGTGTCCAGGCCGAGACCGACGCCGCGCGCGCCGAGGCCGCCGCCCAGGTGTCGGCCGCCGAGAGCGAGACCCGGCGCCTCAAGGCCCGGCTCGGGGAGGCCGAGGCCGCCCTGGAGGCGAGCCGCCGGGCCACCCGCGAGGGGCGTTCGGTGGAGGACATGCGGCTGCGGCTGCTCCTGGACACGGTGCTCGACGCCGCCCGCGGGCTGCGCCGCGAACTGGCCCTGCCGCCCGTGTCGGTACGGCCCGCGGACACCGTGGACGCGGTGGAGCCGGGCCGGATGTCGCCGAAGGACATCGCCGCCCGCGCGCTGTCCGAGACCGACCCGGCGCTCCTGGACCAGCTGCTCGAACTCCCGCAGGCGCACCTGGTGGTGGACGGCTACAACGTCACCAAGACCGGCTATCCGACGATGCCGCTGGAGAAGCAGCGGCTGCGGCTGCTCGGCGGCCTGTCCGCGCTCGCGGCCCGTTCCGGTGCCGAGGTCACCTGTGTCTTCGACGGGGCCGAGCTGGCCGCGCCGGTGCTGCTCGCGCCGCCGCGCGGGGTGCGGGTGCTGTTCTCCAAGCCGGGGGTGACGGCCGACGAGCTGATCCGTCAGCTGGTACGGGCGGAGCCGCCGGGGCGTCCGGTGGTCGTGGTGTCCACGGACCGCGAAGTGGCCGACGGGGTGGCCGTGGTGGGTGCGCGGCCGGTCGCGTCCGCCTTGCTCCTGAAGCGGCTTTCGCGCCTCTCGTAACGTGGTGTCACTTTCTGCCCGGTATAGACCTTTTCTGATCGGCGCAGGGTCAACCCGCCTTCACAGCCTGTGTGATGTCGCTAAATAAGTTGTCGGAACCGCGAGATTTTGTCCGTCAGGATTTGAACTGATCACAAGATGGTTACTAGGGTCAGGCTTCGAACCTACGCGCGGTTGATCACTCATCCGGAGTGGACAGCGTCGGTCACCGCCTGCCGCTGACCCGTCGGGCGGCTCGAGGAAGAAGGAGCTCGCCTCCGTGGCGTCCCACCGTCGTCCCAAGCAGCCGAGCCGCGCCCGCGTGACCGTGCTCACCGTGACCGCCGCAGCCGCGGTCGCGCTCACCGCCCAGACCGCGGCCCAGGCGGCCCCGAAGCCGAAGATCGACGACGTCAAGTCGAAGGTCGACAAGCTGTATCACGAGGCCGAGGAGGCCACGGAGCAGTCGAGTCTCGCCGGCGAGCGCCGCGGGAAGCTCCAGAAGGAGATCAGCAATCTCCAGGACAAGGTCGCCCGCGGCCAGGACGAGCTGAACACCCTGCGCGACAGCATCGGCGCGGTCGCCAGCGCCCAGTACCGCTCCGGCGGCATCGACCCGGCGCTCCAGCTCTTCCTCTCCGCGGACCCGGACACCTACCTGGAGCAGGCGACCGCGCTCGACCAGGTCGGCGCCAAGCAGGCCGACGTCCTGCAGACGATCCAGGCCAAGCAGCGCACGCTCGCCCAGAAGCGCGCCGAGGCGGCGGGCAAGCTCGCCGAACTCGAGGACGTCCGCAAGACCCTCGACGAGAAGAAGGCGAAGTCCTCGGCCAAGCTCGCCGAGGCGCAGAAGCTGCTCAACTCGCTGACGGCCGCCGAGCGCACCAAGATCAAGCAGGAAGAGGAGCAGCGCGCCAGCCGCGGCGCCAGCCAGCAGCGGGTCAGCCTCGGCAAGGAGGTGCCGGCCTCGCAGCGCGGCGCCGCCGCCCTCAACGCCGCCGCCACGCAGATCGGCAAGCCGTACTTCCGCGGCGGCACGGGTCCGAACTCCTTCGACTGCTCGGGCCTGACCCAGTGGGCCTACCGCCAGGCCGACGTCCAGCTCACCCGCACGACCTACACCCAGCAGAACGACGGCGTGAAGATCGGCCGCAGCCAGCTCAAGCCCGGCGACCTGGTCTTCTTCAACAGCCTGCAGCACGTCGGCCTGTACGCGGGCAACAACACCGTGCTGCACGCCCCGAAGCCGGGCGCGTTCGTCCGCTACGAGTCGATGGACTACCTCGGCACCTTCCAGTTCGGCGTGCGCATCTGACGCTCCGCGTCCGGGGCGCCGCGCGCTGCCCCCGCCGACCCGGCGACATGCCCTCCGAACGGGTGGATTGCCGAAACCAGAAGTGACGTGACGCCCCGCCGGTGACCTGTGGTCTCCGGCGGGGCGTCACTGTGCGTGCCCGGCACCCTCGTTGGACGGGGAGTGAGCAACGGCTACTGTCTGCCGCGCCAGTTGCCGAGCCGAACGGAGCGCGATCCGTGGCGTCCCACCGACGATCCGCCAGGGTCACCGTCCTCACAGCGGCCGCCGCCACCGCGGCCGCCGCCTTCGGAGCCGTTCCCGCGCACGCCGACCCGGACGCCGCAGCCCCGCACACCACCCGCTCCCCTCGGGCCACCGTCGACCGGCTCTACGAGGAGGCCGAGAAGGCCACCGAGGATTACAACCGGGCCGGCGAGCGGGCCGACCGGCTGCGCCGCACGGTCTCCCGGGCCCAGGACCGGCTCGCCCGCGACCAGGAGCGCGTCAACCTGATGCGCGGCGCGCTCGGCGCGGTCGCCGGCGCCCAGTACCGCTCCGGCGGCCTCGACCCCGCCCTCGCCCTGCTGCTCTCCGCCAATCCGGACAGCTATCTCCAGCGGGCCTCCGTCCTCGACCGGGTCGGCGCCCGCCAGCGCACCGCCCTCGGCGAGCTGCGCGGCCGGCTGCGCCGTATGGCCCAGGAACGGGCCGAGGCCGGCCAAGCCCTGGACGAACTGGTCCACAGCCGCGCCGAGGCCGCCCGCCACAAACGCCTGGTCGAACACAAGCTCGCCGAGGCCCGCCGGGTGCTCGGCGCCCTGTCCGCCGCCGACCGGGCCGGCTACGACCGGTCCTCCCGTTCCGGCCGCGACGCCTTCGGCGACCTGCTGCCCCCGCTCGGCGATCTCGGCTCCTCGCGCGCCGCCGCCGCGGTCGTCGCCGCCCGCGGCGCCATCGGCCGGCCGTACGTGTGGGGCGCCACCGGCCCCTCGTCCTTCGACTGCTCGGGCCTGATGGTCTGGTCGTTCCGGCAGGCCGGCATCTCCCTGCCCCGCACCGCCGCCGCCCAGCGCGCCGCCGGCCGGCGGATCCCGCTCTCCCAGGCGCAGCCCGGCGACCTGGTCACGTACCGCGGCGACGCCAGCCATGTCGCGGTCTACGCCGGCAACGGACAGGTCATCCACGCGCCCCACCCCGGCGCCCGCGTCCGCTACGACCCGGTGACCATGATGTCCCCGGTCGTCGTCACCCGGGTCTGAGGCCGCCGTCCTGCGATCCCGACCCCGTACGATCGAGGGCGTGACGGGCCGGCGGAGCGCAGCGGTGGCGCGCGGCGCGGCCGCCGCGCTGTTCGCGCTGCTGCTCCCGCTCACCGGCTGCGCCGACCCCGGGCGACCCGCCCCGGACCGCGCCGGGATCCAGCGGCTGCTCGACGCCCGCGCCCACGCCCTCCTCGCCCGCGACGAACCCGGCTATCTCGCCGCGCTCGACCCGGCCCTCGTCCCCGCCGCGCGCACCGAGTTCGAACGGCTCGCGCCCGTCCCGCTGGCCGACTGGAGCTACCGGGTCACCGGCGTCGAGCGCACCGGCCCCGGCCGGGCCACCGCCCGCGCCGAACTCGGCTACCGGATCAAGGGCTACGACTCCGGTCCCGTCACCGGCACCCGGATCCTGGACCTCGCCGACCGCGGCGGCCGCTGGTACGTCACCGCCGACCGCCCCACCGACGGCGCCCCGCAGCAGCTCTGGCAGCAGGGCGCGGTCCGCGCGGTCACCGGCGGGCACAGCCTGGTCCTCGGCGTCGGCCAGAGCCCCGAGCGGCTCGAAGAGATCGCCGCCGCGGCCGACCGCGCGGTGCCCGCCGCCTCCGGTGCCTGGCCCTCGCCCTGGGCGGGCCGGATCGTGGTGCTCGTCCCCGCGTCGACCGACGCCATGGGCAGGCTGCTCGGCGCGCCCGCGTCCGCGTACCGGGGCATCGCGGCCGTCACCACCGGCGAGGCCGGCGGCGGCCCGAAGGCGCCCGCGGACCGGATCATCGTCAACCCGGAGGCGTACGCGGGTCTCGGCGACTTCGGCCGGCGCTTCGTGCTCACCCACGAGACCACCCATGTCGCCACCCGCGCCCGCACCACCGCGGCCACCCCGCTCTGGCTGTCCGAGGGCTTCGCCGACTGGGCCGCCTATCGCGGCACCGGCCGCACCCCCACGGCCGCCGCCCCCGAACTGGCACGCGAGATCCGGGCCGGCAAGGTGCCCGCCGCGCTGCCCGACGACAAGCACTTCGCCTTCGGCGGCGACGCGGACGCGCTGGCCCGCGCCTACGAGGGCGGCTGGCTGGCCTGCGCGATGATCGCCGACCGGTGGGGCGCGGCCGAGCTGACCGCGTTCTACGGGGCGGTGGGCGCCCACCCGGGCCGCGCGGGCGCGGTGGAGAAGGCGCTGAACGACGTCCTCGGCATCACCCCGGAGGACTTCACGGCCCGCTGGCGGACGTACCTCACGGAGCGGCTGGGCTGACGCCCCCGAGGCACGACCGCGGGGCTCGCCCGGCCTACCGCGCGGAGACCGGGACCTCCGGCCGGCGCTCCGCCGTACGGGCCGACTGGGCCGGGACCCGCGCCGCGGCCGCTTCCGCGAGGCGCGGCTCGGTGACCGTCTGGCGCCACAGGATCCGGCAGGCCGACACCGTGGCCACCACCAGGAGACCGTTGCGTACCAACAGCAGCGCGATGCCGAGCGGATCGCTGTGCGTGACGTGGGAGAACCACACCGGGAACTCGAACTGCGTCACCGCCGTCGCCCACAGCACCAGGTACGCGGGCCGGCGCATCCGGCTCGCCCGGTACACCAGGCACACGGCAGCGAGCCCCACCAGCCAGATCATGTACTGGGGGCTGATCACCCGGCTCGTCGTGACGAACAGCAGCACCGCCGTGAAGGCCGCGTCCGCCGTCGTCGTCACCGTCCGGTGCCGGGCCCGCAGCCGCCACAGCAGCAGCCAGCCGAACGCGGCGATCGTCAGCAGCATCGCCGCCGTGGACACGGCGGCCACGCCCGGGCCGAGGAACTCGATGGAGCCGTAGTTCATCCGGGCCTCGCCCGGCCAGCCGAAGTTGCGGGCCACATGGAAGACCAGCGCGCCCAGCGACTCGACCTCGGTGCCCCGGTCCCGCTGGAAGCCCAGGAAGGACAGCGATCCCGGCGCCGCGAGCGCGCACAGGCCGATCACTCCGGCCGCCGCGCCGGCCGCCGCCGCCCACGAGCGGAAGGTGGCCCGGCCGCGCGCGGAGCCCGCGAGCAGCAGCACCGGCCAGACCTTGAGTGCCGCCCCGAACCCGGCGAGCGCGCCGAGGACGGCCGGGCTGCGCAGGGCCGCCAGCAGCGCCGCCACCGCGACCGCCGTGACCATCAGGTCGTACCGGCTGTACGCGGTCGGCCCGAGCAGCGGCACGCCGGCCAGCCACAGCCAGGCGCCGCGCGAGGAGCGGCCGGGGCGGCGGCCGGTGTACAGCAGCAGCCCGAAGACGAGGGCGTCGCACAGCAGCGACAGCGTGAAGAAGCCGGCGGAATAGCCGAGGAAGGGCAGCAGCGCGGGGGAGACGATCGCGAGGGCCGCGGCGGGCGGGTACTGCCAGGTGACGTCGTCGAGGGGGTACGTGCCGGTCTTCAGGACCTCGTACCAGCCCTGGTAGATCTCCTCGATGTCGGTGGTCACATCGGGGCCCGGGACGACGACGATCTTGAAGACGCACAAGAGGAGCAGCAGTCGGGTCAGGCCCCACAGTCCGAGGGGTTTGCCGAGTCCGCGGGTGCGCGCGGTCACGGCCGCGCGTATCCCCGTACGTGTGTCCGCACCCGTGCCTATCGCGCCGGCCGTCATCGCTGTCCTGTTCCTGTCCTGTCGGTCCGCCGGGGCGGAGGGGCGGGGCGGAGTGGGCTGAGGTGCTGGTGCCGGGCCCGGGGCGTGCGCGCGGTACTGTCGGCCACGATGCACAAGACCCTGATCGTAACCAACGACTTTCCGCCACGCCCCGGCGGAATCCAGGCATTCCTGCACAACATGGCGCTGCGCCTCGACCCCGAGCGGGTCGTGGTCTACGCCTCCACGTGGAAGCGAGGCCACGAGGGGACGGAGGCGACCGCCGCGTTCGACCGCGAGCAGCCTTTCATGGTCGTCCGCGATCGCACCACCATGCTGCTGCCGACGCCCAGGGTCACCGCCCGGGCCACGGCGCTGCTGCGCGAGCACGGTTGTACGTCGGTGTGGTTCGGCGCGGCCGCCCCGCTCGGCCTGATGGCCCCGGCGCTGCGGCGCGCGGGAGCCCGCCGGATCGTCGCCACCACGCACGGCCACGAGGCCGGCTGGGCCCAGCTGCCGGCCGCCCGGCAGCTGCTGCGGCGGATCGGCGAGGGCACCGACACGATCACCTACCTCGGCGAGTACACCCGGTCCCGGATCGCCTCGGCGCTCACCCCGGAGGCCGCGGCGCGGATGGTCCAGCTCCCGCCGGGCGTCGACGAGAAGACCTTCCACCCCGGCTCGGGCGGTGCCGAGGTGCGCGAGCGGCTCGGGCTCACCGACCGCCCGGTGGTCGTGTGCGTCTCGCGGCTCGTGCCGCGCAAGGGCCAGGACACCCTGATCCTCGCCATGCCGGAGATCCTGCGCCGGGTGCCCGGCGCGGTCCTGCTGATCGTCGGCGGCGGCCCGTACGAGCAGGACCTGCGCCGGCTCGCGGAGCGGACCGGTGTGGCGGGCTCGGTGCGCTTCACCGGCGCCGTGCCGTGGGAGGAGCTGCCCGCGCACTACGGGGCGGGCGACGTCTTCGCGATGCCCTGCCGCACCCGGCGCGGCGGGCTCGACGTCGAGGGCCTCGGCATCGTCTACCTGGAGGGGTCCGCGACCGGTCTGCCGGTCGTCGCGGGCGACTCGGGCGGCGCCCCGGACGCCGTCCTCGACGGCACGACCGGCTGGGTGGTGCGCGGCGGCAGCGCCGAGGAGACCGCCGACCGGGTGGCCACGCTGCTGCTCGACCCGGAGCTGCGCGAGCGGATGGGCACGCGCGGCCGGGAGTGGGTCGAGGACCGCTGGCGCTGGGACCTGCTGGCGGAGCGCCTGCGCGAGCTGCTGTGACGCCGTATGCCGTATGCCGTACATGCGAGACGCCCCTGACAGACCCGGAATCCGGGCCCGCCAGGGGCGTCTCGTCTGGTGCGTACGGTCCGTCAGGCGGTGGTGCGCGGGGCGTTGTAGAGCGCCTCGATCTCGTCCGCGAAGTCCTTGGCCACCACGTTGCGCTTCAGCTTCAGCGACGGGGTGATGTGCCCCGCCTCCTCCGTGAACTGGGCGGACAGAATACGGAACTTGCGCACCGACTCCGCCTTCGAGACGGCCGAGTTGCCGTCGTCCACCGCCCGCTGGACCTCCGCGAGCAGCTCCGGGTCCTCGCGCAGCGACGTCGCCGTCGACCCGGCCGGCTTGCCGTGCTCGGCGGCCCAGCGGCCCAGGAAATCCTCGTCGAGGGTGACCAGCGCGGCCACGAACGGCCGGCCGTCGCCGACCACCATGCACTCGGCGACCAGGGCGTGCGCCCGGATCCGGTCCTCGATGACCGCCGGGGCGACGTTCTTGCCGCCCGCCGTCACCAGGATCTCCTTCTTGCGGCCGGTGATCGTGAGGTAGCCGTCCTCGTCGAGGGTGCCGATGTCACCGGAGTGGAACCAGCCGTCGGCCAGCGCCTCGGCGGTCGCCGCCTCGTTGTTCCAGTAGCCGGAGAAGATGTGCTCGCCGTGCAGCAGCACCTCGCCGTCGTCGGCGATCCGCACCACGGAGCCCGGCAGCGGCTGCCCGACCGTACCGATCTTCGGGCGGTCCCACGGGTTGAACGCGGTCGCCGCGCACGACTCGGTGAGGCCGTAGCCCTCCAGGACGGTGAAGCCGATGCCCCGGAAGAAGTGGCCGAGCCGCTCGCCGAGCGGCGCGCCGCCGGAGATCGCGTACTCGCCGCGCCCGCCGAGCACGGCCCGCAGCTTCGTGTAGACGAGCTTGTCGAAGATCTTGTGCTTCAGGCGCAGCCCGAACGCGGGCCCGCGCGGGGTGTCAAGCGCGCGGCTGTACGCGATGGCCGTGTGCGCGGCCTTGTCGAAGATCTTGCCCTTGCCGTCGCCCTGCGCCTTGGCGCGCGCCCCGTTGTAGACCTTCTCGAACACCCGCGGCACGCCGAGGATCAGCGTCGGCTGGAAGGCCGCCAGCTCGTCGGTGAGGTTCTTGATGTCGGGCAGACAGCCCAGCTTGACCGGCGCCATCACAGAGGCGACCTCGATCAGCCGGCCGAAGACGTGCGCCGCGGGCAGGAACAGCAGTACCGAGGTCTCGCCGGTACGGAACAGCGGCTTCAGGCGCTCGACCACGTTGCCGCACTCGGCGAAGAAGGCGCGGTGGGTGAGCACGCAGCCCTTGGGGCGGCCGGTGGTGCCCGAGGTGTAGACGAGGGTCGCCGGGTCGTCGGCCTTGGCAGTCGACATCCGCTCGTCGAGCAGTGCGTCGGAGACGTCCGCGCCCTCTTCGGTGAGGCGGGCGATCGCGTCGCCGTCGATCTGCCGCACGCTCTTCAGGGCCGGCACGTTCGCCCGGACCGACTCCACGGACGCCTCGTGCGCCGCGGTCTCCACCAGCGCCAGGGACGCGCCCGAGTCGCTGAGGATCCACTGGATCTGCTCCGGGGAGCTGGTCTCGTACACCGGCACGGTGACCGCGCCCGCGCTCCAGATCGCGAAGTCGAGCAGCACCCACTCGTAGCGGGTCCGGGACAGCAGGGCGATCCGGTCGCCCGCTTCGATGCCCGCGGCGATCAGGCCCTTGGCCACCCCACGGACCTCGGCCAGGAACTGCTTCGCGGTCACATCGGTCCAGGTGCCCGCCACCTTGCGTCCCATGACGGCGACATCTGGGTGCTGGGCGGCGTTCCGGCGGATGAGATCCGTCAGATTCCCGTCGGCGGGGACCTCGTACAAAGCCGGAAGGCTGAACTCGCGCAAGACTGCTGCTCCTCATCGGGCGCCGGCGCCACGGCTCTGTGTGATGCACCGGTGCGGTCCAAGATCGGGCAGGGTGCTCAGGTGGTGGGGGGGGTGAGCACGACTGGACTGCCCGGACGTTACCCATCAGTACATGGTTCCCGATAGGGGGTCCCGGCCAGATGTTCCATGCGTCACACCGTCCTGACGCTCTTGGCCGCAGAGTAGTCGACCGCTTTCCCGACTCCCAAGTAACCGCAGGTCGCGCCCCCGGAGGTGTCTGTCCGGGCCGGTCCGGGCGGCGAGCGGAAGGGTTCATTCCGCACGCCGGCGGGGTCGTCCGGGGGAGGACCGCCCCGGGGAAGCGGCACTCCGCGGGGAGGTCACCTTCCGCCGAACGCGTCCTACCCTGGGCTCCATGCGGATCAACGTGGTGAGCGATGTGCACGGCAACACGGCGGCCCTCGCCCGTGCCGGGGACGGCGCCGACGCCCTGGTGTGCCTCGGCGACCTCGTGCTCTTCCTCGACTACGCCGACCACAGCCGCGGCATCTTCCCCGACCTCTTCGGCACCGAGAACGCCGACGCCCTCGTCGCCCTGCGCACCGCCCGCCGCTTCGACGAGGCCCGTGACCTCGGCCGACGGCTCTGGGACGGGCTCGGCGTCGACCGCGCCGAGGCCATCGAGGCGGGCGTCCGCCGCCAGTACGCCGAGATGTTCGCCGCCTTCCCCACGCCGACGTACGCCACCTACGGCAATGTCGACATGCCGGGCCTGTGGCCCGAGTACGCCCGGCCCGGCACCACCGTCCTCGACGGCGGGCGCGTCGAGATCGGCGGCCTCGTCTTCGGCTTCGTCGGCGGCGGCCTGCGCACGCCCATGCGCACCCCGTACGAGATCCCCGACGAGGAGTACGCCGCCAAGGTCGAGGCCCTCGGCGAGGTCGACGTGCTCTGCTCGCACATCCCGCCGGAGGTGCCCGAGCTGACGTACGACACGGTCGCCCGCCGCTTCGAGCGCGGCAGCCGCGCCCTGCTCGACGCCGTGCACCGGATCCGCCCCCGCTACGCCCTCTTCGGCCACGTCCACCAGCCGCTCGCCCGCCGGATGCGGATCGGCGCGACCGAGTGCGTGAACGTCGGGCACTTCGCCGCGACCGGCCGCCCCTGGACCCTGGAGTGGTGACGGCGGCGCCGGGACCGGCCGGCGGCGCCGGGCGCGT
The DNA here is from genome assembly GCA_002355495.1 of Streptomyces laurentii. Lineage (GTDB taxonomy): Bacteria > Actinomycetota > Actinomycetes > Streptomycetales > Streptomycetaceae > Streptomyces > Streptomyces laurentii. The sequence goes on along the minus strand of AP017424.1, from coordinate 1,823,750 downwards.
CCGCTGATGACGTCGTACGTCCGCCGGTGACGTCGCGCGGCCGCCTGTGCCGGAGCGGTGAAGGGCACCGGACAGGGGCGCGATAGCCTTTCGGCAGACACGGATCGCGTCCACACGAGGAGCCCCCGCGATGGCGGAACACACCAGCTCGAGCATCACCATCGAGGCGGCCCCGGCCGAGGTCATGGGCGTCATCGCGGACTTCGCCCGCTACCCCGAGTGGACCGGCGAGGTGAAGGAGGCCGAGGTCCTGAAGACCGACGCCGCCGGCCGCGCCGAGCAGGTCCGGCTGCTCCTGGACGCCGGCGCCATCAAGGACGACCACACCCTCGCGTACACCTGGACCGGCGACAACGAGGTCAGCTGGACGCTGGTCAAGTCCCAGATGCTCCGCGTCCTCGACGGCTCCTACCGGCTCGCCCCGGTGGCCGGCGGCGCCCGCACCGAGGTGACGTACCAGCTCACCGTCGACGTCAAGATCCCGATGCTCGGCATGATCAAGCGCAAGGCCGAGAAGGTCATCATCGACCGCGCCCTCGCGGGCCTGAAGAAGCGCGTCGAAGCCGGGAAGTGATCCCGGGCCGGGGCGACGGACGGTCCGCGGACGCCGGTACGGTTCGGCGCATGCGGATCATTCTTGTCACCGGAACGGGCGGCGCCGGGCGGACCACCGTGGCCGCGGGCACCGCGCTCGCCGAGGCCCGGGCGGGCCACCGGGTGCTGCTCGTCTCCGCCGCGGCCGACGGCGCGCTCGAGGGCGCGTTCGAGGGGCCGGACGGGCTCCGGGCCGCCGAGGCCCCGCCGGGCCGCCCGCGCCCGGTCCCGCTCGACGCCCCCGGCGCTCCCGCCGGACCGCCGGACCCCGCCGGAGGCGGCGCCCCGGCGCACGGCGCACGGCCCGGCAGCCTGCACGTCCTCGTGCCCGACCCCGCCGGCGACTTCCGGCGCGAGTTCCTCGCCTTCCAGGACCGTTCCCGGACCGCGTTCGACCTGCTCGGCGCCACCCCCTTCGAGGAAGCCGAGCTGACCGAGCTGCCCGGCAGCGGACAGGTCGCGCTGCTCCGGGCGATACGGGACGCCGCCGCGGGGGACTGGGACCTCGCCGTCGTCGAGCTGCCGCCGGTCCCCGAGGCGCTCGCCCTGCTCGCCCTGCCCGAACAGCTCCGCCGCTATCTGCGCCGGCTGCTGCCCGCCGAACGCCAGGCCGCCCGCGCGCTGCGCCCCATGCTCGCCCAGCTGGCCGGCGTACCCCTGCCCGCGCAGTGGCTGTACGAGACCACCGCCCGCTGGGAGGCGGAGCTCGCCGCCGTCCAGGACGTGATCGACTCCCCGCGCACCGCCGTCCGGCTCGTCCTCGAACCCGGCCCCGCCGCCACCGGCGCCCTGCGCACCGCCCGCCTCGGCCTCGCCCTGCAGGGCCTCGCCCTGGACACGGTCGTCGCCAACCGGGTGCTGCCCGCCGACTCGCCCGACCCGTGGTTCGCCGGGCTCGCCGCCGAACAGCACGGGCACCTCGCCGCCCTGCGCGAGGACCACCCCGACCTGCACGAGCTGCCGCACCTCGGGCGTGGCCTGCGCGGCCCCGACGACCTCGCGCTGCTCGCCGTCACCGGCCCGGGACCGGAAGCCGCCGCACCCGTACGACGGACCGTCGAGGACCGGCGCGCCGAGGACGGCATCCTGGTCTGGCACGTCCCGCTGCCCGGCGCCGTCAAGGACGGGCTCGGCCTGGTCCGGCGCGGCGACGAACTGCTGTTGTCGGTCGGCCCGTTCCGCCGCGCCGTCCCGCTGCCCGCCGCATTGCGCCGGTGCACGGTCACGGGCGCCGGACTCGTCGACGGCGACCTGCGGATCCGCTTCGCCCCGGACCCGGGGCTCTGGCCGGCGGGCAAGGACTGAGGGGACGGCGGCGGGGGGCCGATCTTGCCCGGTCCGGCCCGATCCGGCCGGTTCGGCGAGAGACTCCTGGCGGCCCGCGCGAGGCGTGTACCGTCGATCGTAGAAGCCGAAGGAGTACGCCATGAGCGAGAGCGAACCGGACGCCTGGGCCCAGGCGTGTGCCGAGGACCTGGAGGCCGAGAAGGCCCGCCGCCGTGCCCGGCGCGGCGAGGAGCCCGGCTCTCCGGCGGAGGAGTTCCGCAAGCTCTTCGACGCCGTCGCCGACAAGCTCTCCGGGAGCTTCGGCGGCGCGCTCGGCGGAGCCGCCGCGGGTCAGGCCGCGGCCACCGTCCAGCAGGTCGTGCACCAGGCGAAGGCCCTGGTGGAACCCGTCATCGAACGCAACCCGCAGGTCTTCGACCACCTCGCCGCGGCCGGCGGTGAACTGCTCGCCGCGTACCGCTCGGCCGTCCAGACCCAGGAGGCCCGCTGGACCCGCGGCGACACCCGCGAGGCCGGCCGGGAAGCCGACCGGCAGGCCCCCGGGACCAAGCCCGCCGACGGGAACGACGGCCCCGAGGCGACGCGTGACGCCGACGGCGACAAGCGCGGCGCCGAGGGCGACAAGGGGGGCACCGAGGGGACGGAAGGCCGGGCCGACGGCCCCGGCACACCGGACGACGACGGCCCCGGAACCGGGCAGCAGATCGACCTGGACTGAGCCCGTCGGCCCAGCCGGAGCGGCCCGCCGCCTCGGGTACGGTGATCCCCGCGGGGCTCCACCGAAACTGAGGGACACATGGGACTCACCATCGGCGTCGACATCGGCGGCACGAAGATCGCGGCCGGCGTGGTCGACGAGGAGGGCAAGATCCTCGACACCCACACCGTGCCCACTCCGTCCACCCCCGAGGGCATCGTCGACGCCATCTGCGCCGCCGTCTCCGAAGCGGGCAAGGGGCACCGGATCGAGGCCGTCGGCATCGGCGCCGCCGGTTACGTCGACGACAAGCGCGCCACCGTCCTGTTCGCGCCCAACATCGACTGGCGCCACGAGCCGCTGAAGGACAAGGTCGAGCAGCGCGTCGGCCTCCCCGTCGTCGTCGAGAACGACGCCAACGCCGCCGCCTGGGGCGAGTACCGCTTCGGCGCCGGCCAGGGCCACGAGGACGTCATCTGCATCACCCTCGGCACCGGCCTCGGCGGCGGCATCATCATCGGCAACAAGCTGCGCCGCGGCCGCTTCGGCGTGGCCGCCGAGTTCGGCCACGTCCGGGTCGTCCCCGACGGCCTGCTGTGCGGCTGCGGCAGCCAGGGCTGCTGGGAGCAGTACGCCTCCGGCCGCGCCCTCGTCCGCTACGCCCGCCAGCGTGCCCAGGCCACCCCCGAGAACGCCGAGGTGCTCCTCGGCCTCGGCGACGGCACCCCCGAGGGCATCGAGGGCAAGCACATCAGCGAGGCCGCGCGGGCCGGCGACCTGGTCGCCGTCGACTCCTTCCGCGAGCTGGCCCGCTGGGCCGGGGCCGGCCTCGCCGACCTGGCGTCGCTGTTCGACCCGTCCGCGTTCATCGTCGGCGGCGGCGTCTCCGACGAGGGCGAACTGGTCCTCGACCCGATCCGCAAGTCCTTCCGGCGCTGGCTGGTCGGCGGCCGCCACCGGCCGCACGCCCAGGTCCTCGCCGCCCAGCTCGGCAACAAGGCCGGCCTCGTCGGCGCCGCCGACCTGGCCCGCCAGGGCTGAGCCCGTCCGGCGGATCCTGGTGGATCCCGGCGGATCCCGGCGGATCCCGGCGGTCACGTCGGGGCTGAGCCGGGCTGAGCCGCCCCGCGCTCCCACGCCACCCTCCGTGCGCCCGTTGTGCCCGCCGTGCCCTCTGGGGCGCGGCGGATCCGCCGTCTAGGGTGGCCCGCATGGCGATCAGCGCGCGGAGCGGCCTGGCCGGCCTGCCCGACTCCCGTACCGAGCCGGACGGTTCGGCCGTCGTCCGGATCCTGTCGTACAACGTGCGCTCGATGCGCGACGACGAGGACGCCCTCGCCCGGGTGATCCGGGCCTGCGCCCCCGACCTGGTCTTCGTCCAGGAGGCCCCGCGCTTCTTCCGCTGGCGCAAGCACGCGGCCCGGCTCGCCGCGAAGAGTGAACTCGTGGTGCTGTCGGGCGGCGCGACCGCCGCCGGACCGCTGCTGCTGTGCTCGCTGCGGGCCACCGTGGAACGCACCGAGGACGTCCTCCTCCCGCTCACCCCCGGCCGCCACCGGCGCGGCCTCGCCACCGCCGTCGTCCGCTTCGGCGGCGCGCGGGTCGGGCTCGTCAGCTGTCACCTCAGCCTGGACACGGTCGAGCGCCACACCCAGGCGGGCCTGCTCCTCGACCGGGTCGCCGCGCTCGGCACCCCGTACACGATCGTCGCCGGCGACCTCAACGAACGCCCCGGCGGCCGGGCCTGGAACCGGCTGGTCAAGGAGCTCCGAGACGGTCACGAGGCCGCCCCCTGGGGCACCGGCGACACCTTCCCGGCCACCGCGCCCGACCGCCGGATCGACGCCGTCCTCGCCTCCCCGGGCGTCGAGTTCCTGGCCTGCGGCGTCCCGACGGACCTCGACCGCGAGGACCTGGAAACGGCGACGGACCACCTGCCGGTCCTGGCGGTGGTCCGTCTCCCCGCGGTGTCGGGGGCCTGGCCGGTGTGAGCCGCGGTGCGCGGCGGCCGGTACGCGGACGTCGGCGGCCGGAGGCCGCCACAGCTCCCCGAAGCCCGTGAGGCGCCCCGGCGCCGAGCGGTGCGAGCGGGAGCGTCGGGAAGGCCCAGCCCACCTGCCGGTCCTGGCGGTGGTCCGTCTCCCCGCGGTGTCGGGGGCCTGGCCGGTGTGAGCCGCGGTGCGCGGCGGCCGGTACGCGGACGTCGGCGGCCGGAGGCCGCCACAGCTCCCCGAAGCCCGTGAGGCGCCCCGGCGCCGAGCGGTGCGAGCGGGAGCGTCGGGAAGGCCCAGCCCACCTGCCGGTCCTGGCGGTGGTCCGTCTCCCCGCGGTGTCGGGGGCCTGGCCGGTGTGAGCCGCGGTGCGCGGCGGCCGGTACGCGGACGTCGGCGGCCGGAGGCCGCCACAGCTCCCCGAAGCCCGTGAGGCGCCCCGGCGCCGAGCGGTGCGAGCGGGAGCGTCGAACGATCAGACCACCGCGCCCCGGCCCGGGTCGTCGAAGCCGTCGTCGTCCTCGTCGTCGCTCTTCATCCGGGCCACCAGGGTCACGAAACCGCCCAGGAAGCCACCCACGCACAGCGTGGTCAGCCACCAGGTCATGTCCCACTGCAGCAGCACCGCGAGCAGCAGCAGGACCGGGCCACCGGCGGCCGCCAGCCACGCGAACTTGGTCGTCACGTCGGCCTCGGGCAGCGGTGGCGGCTCCGGCGGTACGAAATGGCCCTCGTCGTGCCCGTCCGGGCCCGCGTCCGGATCGGCCGGCGAGTAGTCCCGCGGCCCCGCCGGGCCCACGCCCGGCGCGAACACGACCGACGACCCGAGCGCCGGCTTGTCCGGCTCGTCCGGGGCCTTCGGCCGGCGGAACTTGTCCGGCTTCTCCGGCGCCTCCGAGGCGTCCGCCCGCTTCTCGCCCGCGTCGTCCGTGCCCCCGTCCTTGTCACCGGCCTCGCTCTTGCCGCCGCCACCGTCCGCGCGCTCACCCGGAGCCGCCGCGTCCGCCCCGCCGGCCCCGTTCTCCCCGGGCTCCGGCAACGCCAGATCCTCCACCCGGCGGAACGGCCGCGCCCCCGGCGGGTCCGCCGGCTCCTCCCCGTAACCCGCGACGATCGCCGCCCAGGCCGCCTCCTCGTCGATGGGCTGCGGCTCCCGCTCCCCGTCCTGCTGCTCAGCCACCGCTCGCGATTCCCTTCTCACCGACCAGGTCCGGAGCGAGCCTGGTCACGAACGCCCAGCTCTCCTCGAAGATCCGCTCCGCGTCATGGTCCAACGTCGCGACGTGGTAACTCTGTTCCAGCACGATCTCCTCGACGTCCGTCGAAGAGATCCGGCCGAGCACCCGCGCCGAGTCGGCCGGCGGCACGACATGGTCCTCCCGGCTGTGCAGCAGCAGCACCGGACTGGTGACCTGCGGCAGCTCCGTGTCCACGACCTGGAAGAACCGCCGCAGCGAGTGCGCCGCGTGCAGCGGCACCCGGGTGTAGCCCACCTCGTCCACGTCCGGCTTCGCGATGTCCTTGGTGATGCCCGGGACGGACGGCACCAGATGCCGGATCACCGGCAGCGCCTTCGCCGCCAGGCCGTGCACCTTGTTCCCCGGGTTGACGAGCACGATCCCGCTCACCGCGTCGCCGTGCCGGGCCGCGAGCCGCAGCGTCAGCGCGCCGCCCATCGACAGGCCCATGACGAAGACCCGCGCGCAGCGCTCGGTCAGCTCGTGGAGCGCGCGGTCCACCTCCGCGTACCAGTCGTGCCAGGTCGTGAGGCTCATGTCCTGCCAGCGGGTGCCGTGCCCCGGCAGCAGCGGCAGCGACACCGTCAGTCCCCGCGCGGCCAGGAACTCGGCCCAGGGACGCATCGACTGGGGGGAACCGGTGAATCCGTGACAGAGGAGTACGCCGACCTCTCCGCCCTCATGGCGGTACGGTTCGGCTCCAGGAAGGACCGGCACGGGGTCTCCTGTTCGGGTTCGGCATGGAAGAAGGGCTTTCACCGTACGCGACCGGACCGACACCGACCAGGGCCGTTCGCACCAAGGCGTCTCGGGCGCCCCGTTCCCGTGACTCTCCCGCGGCCCGCCCCTCGGGATAAAGTCGTCGTGACGCCGCCCGGAAGAGCGCGGCGGCACACGGAAGGCATGGAGAGTTGATCTACGGCGCAATGAAGTTCTCCCTCGGCGGGTCCCTGAAGCTCGCCTTCAGGCCCTGGGTCGAGGGCCTGGAGAACGTACCCGCCGAAGGACCGGCCATCCTCGCGAGTAACCACCTGTCCTTCTCGGACTCCTTCTTCCTGCCGGCCGTACTCGACCGCAAGGTGACCTTCATCGCCAAGGCCGAGTACTTCACCACTCCCGGCGTCAAGGGCCGGCTGACCGCCGCCTTCTTCAAGGGCGTCGGCCAGCTCCCGGTGGACCGCTCCGGCGCGCGCGGCGCGGGCGAGGCGGCGATCAAGGCCGGTATCGAGGTCATCGAGAGCGGCGGCCTGTTCGGCATCTACCCCGAGGGCACCCGCTCGCCCGACGGCCGGCTCTACCGCGGCAAGCCCGGCGGCCTCGCGCGCGTGGCGCTCGCGACCGGCGCGCCGGTCATCCCGGTCGCCATGATCGACACCGAGAAGATCCAGCCGCCCGGCAAGGTCCTGCCCAAGCTGATGCGCCCCGGCATCCGGATCGGCAAGCCGCTCGACTTCAGCCGCTACCAGGGCATGGACGGCGACCGCTTCATCCTGCGCTCGGTGACCGACGAGGTCATGTACGAGATCATGAAGCTGTCCGGCCAGGAGTACGTGGACATCTACGCCACGGCCGCCAAGCGCCAGATGGCGGAGGCCGAGAAGGCCGCCAAGGAAGCCGTGAAGGAAGAGATCGCGGCACGCGAGGAATCCGGCGCCTGACCCGTCGAGGGGGGCACACACGCGGAACGGCTTACGGGGTACGGGGGCGACGATGGCCAGGCGCGAGCGGGTCGTGCGCATGTCGGTCGAACAACCGCTGTGGCGCGCGCTCGCCGCGTACCGCGTCATCACCCTCGTGTACGCCCTGCTGCTCGGCTTCTTCGGCCGGGACCGCTACGAGCACCCCGCGGTCGCGGCCGGCTACCTCGCCGTCCTGGCCGTGTGGACCCTCGCCACCCTCCCCAAGGTGGCGAACGCGGCGAGCTGCACCCGGCGGTTCCTCGCCGCCGACCTCACCGTCGCCCTCTCCGGCATCCTGCTGACCCCGCTCGCCGACCAGCAGGCGCAGTCCGTCGACGGGCCCACCCTGCCGTCGATATGGACCGCGGGCGCCGTCCTCGCGTACGCGATCAAGGGCGGCTGGCGCTGGGCCGGCCTGGCCTCCTCCCTCGTCGCCGTCGCCAACCTGGTCGAACGCGGCTACCCCAGCCGGGACACCCTGCACAACGTGCTCCTCGTGTGGGTCGCCTCCATCGGCATCGGCTACGTCGTCGAGATCGCCCGCGCCTCCGAGCGCACCCTGGCCCGCGCCCTGGAGATCGAGGCGGCCACCCGCGAACGCGAACGGCTCGCCCGGGACATCCACGACAGCGTGCTCCAGGTGCTCGCCATGGTGCAGCGGCGCGGTACGGCGCTCGGCGGCGAGGCCGCCGAACTGGGCCGGATGGCCGGCGAGCAGGAGGTCGCGCTGCGCACCCTGGTCGCGGGCGGGCTCGTCCGCCCCTCGTACGTCTCCGAGGACGAGTCGGCCGGCGCGGTCGTCCGGCTCGTCGAGGTGGGGGAGGAGCCGGAGGCCGCCGACGCGGCGGGGGAGTCCGGCGAGATCGACCTGCGGACGCTGCTCGCCCCGCGCGCCGGCGCCCGGATCACCCTCGCCGACCCGGGCGCCCCCGTCCCGCTGCCGGCCCCGGCCGCCCGCGAACTGGCCGCCGCCGTCGGCGCCGCCCTGGACAACGTGCGGGTGCACGCGGGCGACGGCGCCCGGGCCTGGATCCTGGTCGAGGACTGGGGCGACGAGGTGATCGTGACCGTACGGGACGACGGCCCCGGCATCCCCGAGGGCCGGCTCGCCCAGGCCGAGGGCGAGGGCCGGATGGGCGTCGCGCTGTCCATCCGGGGCAGACTGCGGGACCTCGGCGGCACCGCCGAGCTGATCTCGGTGCCCGGCCAGGGCACCGAAGTGGAACTGAAGGTCCCGCGCGCGGCGCGGGAGCGGCAAGAACAACGGGGGAAGGCATGAGCGACGTCAGCGAGCACCGGAGCGGCCGGAACGACGGGCAGCCGGGGGCCGAGCGGGCAGGGGCCGAGCGGCCCATCCGCGTCATGGTCGTCGACGACCACCCGATGTGGCGGGACGCCGTCGCCCGTGACCTCGGCGAGGCGGGCCTCGACGTGGTCGCCACCGCCGGCGACGGCGAGCAGGCCGTACGCCGGGCCGCCGCGGCCGCCCCCGACGTCCTCGTCCTCGACCTGAACCTGCCGCTCAAGCCCGGCGTCCGGGTCTGCAAGGAACTCGTCGCCGCCGACCCGCGGCTGCGCGTCCTCGTCCTGTCGGCCAGCGGCGAGCACGCCGACGTCCTGGAGGCCGTGAAGTCCGGCGCCACCGGCTATCTGCTGAAGTCGGCCAGCACGGAGGAACTGCTCGACGCGGTCCGCCGCACCGCCGTCGGCGACCCCGTCTTCACCCCCGGCCTGGCCGGCCTGGTCCTCGGCGAGTACCGGCGGCTCGCCGCCACGCCCGCCCCGGCGCCCGGCGCCGGCGCCCCCGACGCGCCCCGGCTCACCGAACGGGAGACCGAGGTGCTGCGCCTGGTCGCCAAGGGCCTGAGCTACAAGCAGATCGCCGAACGGCTCGTCATCTCGCACCGCACGGTGCAGAACCACGTCCAGAACACCCTCGGCAAGCTCCAGCTGCACAACCGCGTGGAGCTCGTCCGGTACGCCATCGAGCGGGGCCTCGACGGCGCCTGACGGGCCCGCGCCCGGCCGGGCCCCTATATTCGCCCGTGGGCGGAGATCCGCCCGCAGGCAGAGCAGTCCGGCGCACCACCCGGAGGGGCCCGTGGAAATCCTGGCGTTCGGTGTCCAGGCGGACGAGAAGCCGCTCATCGAGCAGGCCTTCGCCGCGAGCCGGCACGAGGTCCGCTGCCTCGACGTGTTCCTCACCGCGGACACCGCCCCCATCGCGGCCGGCTACGAGGTCATCTCGACCAGCGTCAACGCCAGCCTCGACCACCGGGTGCTGCAGACCCTCGCGGCCGGCGGCACCCAGATGGTCGCCCAGCGCTCCACCGGCTTCAACAACATCGACCTGGAGGTGGCCGAGCGCCTCGGCCTCACCGTCGCCCGGGTGTCCTCCTACTCGCCGTACTCCGTCGCCGAGTTCGCCTGGACCCTCGCCATGGCCGTCAACCGGCGGATCGTCCGCGCCGCCATCCGGACCCGCGACTTCGACTTCCGGCTCGACGGGCTGATGGGCCGTGACCTGCACGGCCGGACCGTCGGCGTGGTCGGCACCGGGAAGATCGGCGAGGCGTTCACCCGGATCGCCCACGGCTTCGGCATGCGCCTGCTCGGCTGGGACATCGCCGAGAACCCCGCCTGCCGGGAACTCGGCATGACGTACGTGGAGAAGGAACGGCTGTTCGCCGAGGCCGATCTGATCAGCCTGCACGTCCCGCTGCTCCCCGCCACCCACCACCTCGTCGACGCCGCCGCCCTGCGCGCGATGAAGGACGACGCCATCCTGGTGAACTCCAGCCGGGGCGGACTCGTCGACGCCGCGGCCCTGGTCGGCGAACTGCGCGCGGGCCGCTTCACCGGCGTCGGCCTCGACGTCTACGAGGCCGAGGCCGGACTCTTCTTCCTCGACAAGTCCCTCGCGGGCATCGCCGACGACACCCTGGCCCGTCTGATGACCTTCCCGAACGTACTGGTCACCTCGCACCAGGCGTACTACACCGCCGACGCGGTCCGGCAGATCATCGAGACGACGGTCGGCAACGTCCTCGACTACCTGGCGGGGCGACGCGGCGAGAACGTCCTCGTCCCGCGCGTCGCCTGAGGTTGTTCACACCAGGACGCCCGCGAGCAGCGACGCGGTGATCGCCGCGCCCTCCCGGGTCAGCACCGACTCCGGGTGGAACTGCACCGCCGCGAACCCGGGCCCGCGCAGCGCGTGCACCTCCCCGGTCGCCGCGTCCCGGCTCACCTCGATCCGGTGCAGCGCCAGTTCCGTCGCCGCCGCGTCGTCGCAGCGCGCGGTGAAGCTGTTGTAGAAGCCGACGGTCCGCTCCTGCCCGAACAGGTCGATCCGGGTCTGCGCGCCCTGGAACGGGGTCCGCTTCCGTACGATCTCCAGGCCCAGCTCCGCCGCGATCAGCTCGTGCCCGAGGCACACGCCCAGCAGACCGTGCCCGCCTCCGTGTCCGCGGCCGCGCAGCAGGTCCGCCGTCAGACCGCGCAGGAACCGCATCTTCGGGTCGGCCGCGTCCGACGGATCGCCCGGCCCCGGGCCGAGCACCACCGGCCCCTCGTGCGCGAGCGCCGGCTCCCGCAGCCCCGGCTCGTCGTAACGCAGCACCGACACCTCCAGGCCGGAGGAGCGCAGCAGATGCGCCAGCATCGCGGTGAAGGTGTCCTCCGCGTCGATCACCAGGGCGTGCCCCGACAGCTCCGCCGACCGGGCCTGCATCCGCAGCCAGAACGGCGCCAGGTCGGCCCGCCGCGCGTCCAGCGCCGCCCGTACCCGCGGATCGTCGGCCAGCCGCGGCCGCCCCGCGCCTGTGTCCGGGCCCGCGTCCCCGCCGGGCACCGACTCCGCCGCCGGCCGGCCCTCCCGTACGCCCAGCGCCGCGAGCACCCCCGCCGCCTTGGCGTGCGTCTCGGCGACCTCGCCCGCCGGGTCGGAGTGCCGCACCAGCGTCGCGCCGACCGGCAGCCGCAGCGTGCCGTCGGCCGCGATGTCGGCGGTCCGGATGAGGATGGGGGAGTCCAGCGTCTGCGCCCCGGACGCGTCGGTGCCGAGCAGCGCCAGCGCGCCCGCGTAGTAGCCGCGGCCGCCGGCCTCGTGGCGCTCGACGACCCGGCAGGCGTTCTGCACCGGCGAGCCCGTGACGGTCGCCGCGAACATCGTCTCGCGCAGCACCTCGCGCACGTCGAGCGTGGACCGGCCGCGCAGCTCGTACTCCGTATGGGCGAGGTGCGCCATCTCCTTCAGCCGGGGCCCGATCACCACCCCGCCCTGGTCGCCGACCGTGCACATCATCTTCAGTTCCTCGTCGACCACCATCGAGAGCTCCTCGGTCTCCTTGCGGTCGGCGAGGAAGGAGAGCAGCCCCTCGGGGGTCGGTGCGGTGCCCGCCGGGTAGCGGAAGGTGCCGCTGATCGGGTTCATCACGACCGTCCCGCCCGACATCCGCACGTGCGCCTCGGGGCTGGCCCCGACCAGGGTGCGCTCGCCGGTGTGCACGACGAAGGTCCAGTACGCGCCCCGCTCGCCCACCAGCAGCCGCCGGAACAGCGCCAGCGCGTCGGCCCGGCCGAAGCCCGGGACGCTCCCGGTGAAGGTGCGCCGGATGACGAAGTTGGCGCCCTCGCCGCGCCCGATCTCCTCGTCGATCACTTGCCGCACGATCCGCGCGTACGCCTCGTCGTCGATGTCGAAGCCGCCGCCCTCGACCCGCACGGCGTGCTCCGGCAGCGCCGCGAGCACCTCGGCGAGGGGCAGCTCGTACGCCTCCTCGGCGACCAGCACGGACAGCGGGGTGCCGTCGTCGCGGACGTCGAAGCCGCGCTCGCGGATCTGCCGGAACGGGACGAGCGCCAGCGCGGGCCGCTCGCCCACCGGCAGCTCGGCCAGCCGGCCGGCCTCGTGCACCGGGCCGATCAGCACCTCGACGGTGTCGTGGTCCCGGCCGGGGGTGCGCCGGCGCAGCAGCGCGAACGGCCGGCAGCCGGCGTCGAGGAGACGGGACAGTACGGGGTGGCGGGGAGGACGGGCCATGGCGGGGGTTCCTTCCTTCGGTGGACCGGGGAGGGGTCTTCGAAGGGCCTGCGGGAGAGGAACGGCCTCGCGGGCGCGGTGCCCGGATACGAGAAAGGCCGCCTCTCGGGCGGCCTTCGCGTGGACTGGGGTACGCGCAGTCAGTGGGCCGCCGGATGAGCGGTCCACCACCAGTTCTGGACTGTTTGCGCGAACATGGCGCCGATCGTAGCGCACGATCCGGTCACAACCGGTCACCTTCGTCTCATCCCTCGGTCACCGGAGTGGACGAACGCCGCGTACCCGTACTGTTGAGGCGTGACCGTGAACGCTGATTTCCACGCCGTCGCCGCTCCGGCGACCTGGCGAGACCTGCCCGCGGCGCAGCAGCCCGAGTACCCCGATGCCGAGGCGCTGCGCGATGTCGTCGCGGAGCTCCAGAGCTATCCCCCCCTCGTCTTCGCCGGCGAGTGCGACCAGCTGCGCGCCCGGATGGGAGCCGTCGCCCGTGGCGAGGCGTTCCTGCTCCAGGGCGGCGACTGCGCCGAGGCCTTCGACGGGGTGTCCGCCGACCACATCCGGGCCAAGCTGAAGACGCTGCTCCAGATGAGCGCCGTCCTCACCTACGCGGCTTCCGTGCCGGTGGTGAAGGTCGGCCGGATCGCCGGGCAGTACTCCAAGCCCCGCTCCAAGTCCACCGAGACCCGCGACGGGGTGACGCTCCCGACCTACCGGGGCGACTCCGTCAACGGCTTCGACTTCACCGAGGCCGCCCGGATCCCGGACCCCGAGCGCCTGAAGCGGATGTACCACGCGTCCGCCTCCACGCTGAACCTGGTCCGCGCCTTCACCACCGGCGGTTACGCCGACCTGCGCCAGGTGCACGCCTGGAACCAGGACTTCGTGCGGTCGTCGCCGTCGGGCCAGCGCTACGAGCAGCTGGCGCGCGAGATCGACAACGCGCTGAACTTCATGAAGGCCTGCGGCACCGACCCGGCCGAGTTCCGCGCGGTGGAGTTCTTCGCCTCGCACGAGGCGCTGCTCCTCGACTACGAGGGCGCGCTGACGCGTACCGACTCGCGCACCGGGGAGCTGTACGACACCTCCGGCCACATGGTCTGGATCGGCGAGCGCACCCGGCAGCTCGATCACGCGCACGTCGAGTTCGCCTCGAAGATCCGCAACCCGATCGGCATCAAGCTCGGCCCGACGACGACGGCCGAGGAGGCGCTGACGTACGTGGACCGGCTGGACCCGGACCGCGAGCCCGGGCGGCTGACCTTCATCGTCCGCATGGGCGCCGACAAGGTCCGCGACAAGCTGCCCGAGCTGGTCGAGAAGGTCACCGCCTCCGGCGCGACCGTCGCCTGGGTGACCGACCCGATGCACGGCAACACCTTCGAGGCGGCCTCCGGCCACAAGACCCGCCGCTTCGACGACGTGCTCGACGAGGTCAAGGGCTTCTTCGAGGTCCACAAGGCGCTCGGCACCCACCCGGGCGGCATCCACGTCGAGCTGACCGGCGACGACGTCACCGAGTGCGTGGGCGGCGGCGACGAGATCTTCGTCGACGACCTGCACCAGCGCTACGAGACGGCCTGCGACCCGCGGCTCAACCGCAGCCAGTCGCTGGACCTGGCCTTCCTGGTGGCGGAGATGTACCGCGACCAGTAAGTCCTGACCTGCGGCGATGGGGCACGGATCATTGTGATCCGTGCCCCACTGCCGTATCCAGGGCTTCTGTCCCCCTGCCGTCCCAGGTAAGGTGAGGTTTACCTTATCGATCTCGGCGGGAGGTGGACCGCGTGTACGTGTGCTCGTGCTTCGGCGTCACGGAGCGGCAGGTGAAGCAGCATGCGGAGGCCGGCGCCTGCACGCCCCGCCAGATCGCCTCGGCGTGCAAGGCGGGCACGGACTGCGGTTCGTGCGTCCGCCGGATCCAGGCCCTCCTCGGCCGGGGCGCCTGCCCGCGCCGTGAACTGCTCGACAGCGGCCGCCCGGTCCTGACGGCGGAGGCGCCGGAGGACGCGGTGGTGGCTCCGGAGACTCCCGGGGCTCCCGAGGTGACGGAGTCGCCCGGGATTCCCGCGCAGGCGCCCGTCCAGGTGCCGGCCCTGATGCCGGTCCGGCTCGCGGTCCTGCCCGACGCCGCGTAGGACCCTCTCGGCGGGCTCCGTCAGCTCGGCTGCTCGATGAGCGTCGAGACGTAGAGCGCCTCGCCCAGGGACTCGATCAGCTCCAGCTGGGTGTCGAGGTAGTCGATGTGGTGCTCCTCGTCCGCCAGGATCTCCTCGAAGATGTTGGCCGAGGTGATGTCGCCCTTGGCCCGCATGACCTCGATCCCGCGCTTGAGGCGGTCGATCGCCTCCACCTCGACCTGGCGGTCCGCCTCGAACATCTCGCCGACCGTCTGTCCCACCCGGACGTGGAAAAGCCGCTGGTAGTTGGGCAGGCCGTCGAGCATCAGGATGCGCTCGGTCAGCTTGTCCGCGTGCTTCATCTCGTCCATGGACTCCTCGCGCGTGTACTTCGCGAGTTTGGTCCAGCCCTTGTTGTCCTGGATGCGGTAGTGCAGCCAGTACTGGTTGATCGCGGTCAGCTCGCCGGTCAGCTGCTCGTTGAGGAATTCGAGGACCTCGGGGTCGCCCTGCATCGCTTCGGGATCCCTTCCACGCATGTCGGTGCCGCCACTGGGCAGGATGGCCGCATCCTTGCAGCAGGCTTGAGTGACGTCCAGTAAGTACAGGCTTACTAGTAGTTGTCCGAATCGTCGGTATATTCCTGGGATGTCGAAGCATGGCTGGTCATGACCACCCCTCGCGGTCTGTCACCATGGATGACATGGGTCAGCCGGAGGAGGGCGGAGCACGCCGGGAAACAGCAGTGGCGGCGTCGGAGCTCCCCCCGGGGCAGCGGCTCCAGCGCGGCTGGCCGGTGACTCACTACGGACCCGTTCCCCGCTTCAAGCCCGACCGCTGGGACTTCCGCGTCTTCGGGGCGACCGCCGACGGTGACAAGCATGTCTGGAACCACGAGGAGTTCTCGGCGCTGCCCTTCGCCACCGTCGTGGCGGATCTGCACTGCGTGACCAAATTCAGCATGCTGGGGTCCGAATGGGGCGGCGTGCCCGCCCGGACGATCCTGGAGCTGGCGCCGCCCGCGCCGCAGGTCACCCATGTGATGGTGTGGGCCGAATACGGCTACAGCGCCAATCTGCGGCTCGCCGACTTCACCGCCGAGCGCACCATTTTCGCCACCCATAAAGACGATGAGCTGCTCACCGCCGAGCACGGTTTCCCGCTGCGTCTCGTGGTGCCGCACCTGTACGCCTGGAAGGGCCCGAAGTGGGTGCGGGGCATCGAGTACATGGCCGCCGACCGGCGGGGCTTCTGGGAGGAGCGCGGCTACCACAACCTCGGAGATCCGTGGCGGGAGCAGCGCTACTCGTACCAGGAGGAGCCGGGCGACGGCCCCGAACTCTGACGACTCCGGCGACTCCGGCGACTCCGACGGCCCTGTGACGATGCCGACGGGTCAGTGGAACTGGTGGACGACCGCGTGACCCTTGCCGCGGCCGATCATCCACTTGTTGACCGGCGTGGTGATGACGAAGGCGAGCGCCAGCGAGGCCGCCAGTGAGATCCAGAACAGCGCGTCGGACAGCGTCGCGTCCATGGCTCCCGGCCACAGGACGATGAAGCCGTTGTCGATGATCTCCATGACCGCGATGGAGACGGTGTCGGCGGCGAGCGCGATCGGCAGGGCGCTCTTGAAGTCGAGGCCGGCCTTCAGGACGCCGCGCATCGTGAGCGTGTAGCCGAAGACGAACGCCAGGATGATCGCGAGCACCATCGTCGGCAGGTTGCCCCAGCCGAGCGCGGTGCCGATGACCATGCCGAGTACCTCGCCGATGGCGCAGCCGGTGAGGCAGTGCAGCGTGGCCTGCGCGGCCGTGGCCCAGGACGCCGGGCCGTGACCGCTGTGGCCGGTGTGGGCGGCATGACCCGCGTGGTTCGCGTGGTCCGTGTGGCCTGTGTGATCTGCGTGTGCGGTGTGGTCGGTGTGGTCCATCGGGGCCGTGTGGCCGTCGTGTCCCTGGTGGTGGTTGTGGTGCTCGTGCGGGGTGTGCTGCTCGTGCTGCATGGGAGCCCCCAAAGTGCGATGACCGTTCCTGCCTGGCTCGGGAACGTTATACCCCCCTGGGGTATTCCTCAATCGAAAATTCCCTGATCCTGCCTGCTCAGGCCATCGAACGGGGTCAGCCGCGCAGCTTCTTCAGCAGCTCCACATCGGCCTTGTGGCCCTGCGTCCCGCCCGGCGTCTCGATGATCAGCGGGACGCCGGCGGTCGCCGGATGCCGCAGCAGGCTGCCGAACGCCTCCTGGCCGATGTGTCCCGCGCCGATGTTCGCGTGCCGGTCCTTGTGCGCGCCCACGACGTCCTTCGAGTCGTTGGCGTGGATCAGCTTCAGCCGGCCCTCGCCGACCACCGCCACCAGCTCGTCGAGCGTGCGTGCGGCACCGTCCGGGCCGGTCAGATCGTGGCCCGCGGCGAAGATATGACAGGTGTCCAGGCAGATGCCGAGCTTCGGGTGCCGGTCCAGCGCGTCGAAGTACGGACCGAAGTCCTCCGCGCGCGAGCACAGCGAGGACCCCTGCCCGGCCGTCGACTCCAGGAGCAGGAACGGGTCGTCGTCGTGCGTCAGCTCGTCCAGCAGCGGCAGCACCCGCTCCCGTACCTGTGCCAGCGCCTCGGCCCGCGGCCGTCCTCCGGTCGCCGAGCCGGTGTGCACCACGACGCCCCCGGCGCCGATCGCCCGGCCGCGGCGCAGCGAGTGCCGCATCGACTCCACCGACTTCTCCACGGTGGCCTCGGTGTGCGAGCCGAAGTTGATCAGATACGGGGCGTGCACCCAGGCCGACAGGCCCTGGTCCGCGCAGCCGGCCCGGAACAGCTCGTCCTGGGCCGGGTTGCCGGTGGGGGTGGCCCAGCCGCGCGGGTTGGCGACGAAGACCTGCACGGCCTCGGCGCCCAGCTCGCGCGCGTAGCCGAGACCGGTGGTGGCGAGGCCGCCGGCCACGGGGACATGGCCGCCGACGGGGTTGCGCATGATGGTTCAGAGTCCCTTGATCGTGAGGGTGACGGCGGAGCCCTCCGGGGCCTGCTGCCCGCCGGGAACGGACTGGGCGGTGACCTCGTCGCCGAGGAACGGGAAGGTCTTGGAGATCTTCACCGTGAAGCCCGCGGCCTCCAGCGCGCCCTTCGCCTCGTCCGTGCCGCGCCCGACGACGTCCGGTACGGGGACCATCCGAGGGCCCTTGGAGACGGTGAGCGTGAGGGTGTCGCCCTTGGCGGCCCGGCTGCCCACGGCCAGCGACTGCGCGGCGACCGCGCCCGCGTCCACGGGCGACTCGACCCGCTCCGGCGCGACCGTCACCTTCAGGCCGGCCTTCTGGAGCGTGGCCGTGGCCTCCGGCACCGACTGCCCGGTGACGTCCGGGACCGGCACGGGCACGCCCTTGCTGACCTGGAGCGCGATCGCCGAGTCGGGAGCGCGCTCGGTACCGGGCTCCGGATCGGAGCCGATCACCGCGTCCTGCGCGACGGACTCGCTGAAGGCGTACGTGACCACACCGGGCGCGAGCCCCTCGTCGGCCAGCCGCTTCCGCGCCACGCCGAGCGGGACGCCCTTGAGGTTCGGGACCTTCACGATCTCCGGCCCGCGGGACAGGGTGAGCACCACCCGGCCGTTGCCGCGGATCCGCTCGCCGGGCGCCGGGTCGGCGGCCATGACGGTGCCGCGCTCGTACACGTCGCTGAACGAGCGCTCGGTCCCGCCGACCTCCAGGCCCGCGTCGCCGAGGCGCCGGGTGGCCTCGGACTCGGTCTGGCCGAGGACGGCCGGGACCCGGGTGAACTGGCCGGAGTTGATGTACCAGACGCCGGTCCCGATGCCGAGGGCGAGCAGGACGGCGGTGACGATCAGGAACGGCCCGCGCGGGACCCGGCGACCCGACCCCGGGCCGGACCTCGATCCCGATCCCGAGCCCGATCCGGACCCGGGCCGGGACGCGGGGGAGGCGGCGGGCACGGGCGTGGGCAGCACGCTGGTGTGCTCCACGGGCAGCGGCCGGACCCGCGGGATCACGCTGGTCCGCGCGTCCGCGTCCGTCTCGCCTTGGCCGGCCGCCGTGCCCGGGGTGTGCTCGGGGTCCTTGGCCTGCGGCGGTACGGCGTCCAGCTGGGCGTCGTCGAGCCGGGCGCGCGCCTCGCGGACCCGGGCGAGCAGCGCGACCGCGTCGGCGGGCCGGGCCTCGGGATCGCGGGCCGTCGCGGCCGCCACCAGCGCGTCCAGCTCGGGGGCGAGCCCCGGGACGGCGGCGGACGGGGCGGGCATGTCGTCGCGCAGGTGCCGGTAGAGCACCTGGGCGGGGGTGTCGCCGGTGTACGGCTTGGCGCCGGTCAGCATCTCGTACAGGACGACCCCGCACGCGTACACGTCGGTCCGGGTGTCGGCGCTGCCGTCCTCGATCTGCTCCGGCGCGAGGTACGACACGGTGCCGAGGACCGCGCCGGTGCTGTCGGTGGTCGTGCCCACGGCCCGCACCAGCCCGAAGTCGGCGACCTTGACCCGGCCGTCGTCCCCGATCAGGACGTTCTCCGGCTTCATGTCGCGGTGCACGAACCCGGCCCGGTGCGCGGCGCCGAGCGCGGCGAGGACCGGCTCCAGGACGTCGAGCGCCGCCCGCGGCCGCAGCGCGCCGCGCTCGCGCAGCACGTCCCGCAGGGTGCAGCCGGCCACGTACTCCATGGCCAGATAGACGTACGCGCCCTCCGCGCCCTGGTCGAAGACCCCGACGACGTTGGGGTGCGCGAGGCGGGCGACGGACTTCGCCTCCCGCATGAAGCGCTCCACGAACGCGGCGTCCGTGGCGAGGTCCGGGTGCATCACCTTGAGCGCCAGCTCACGGTCGAGCCGGGTGTCCACGGCCCGGTAGACCGTGGCCATCCCGCCGACGGCGATGCGCGCGTCGACGCGGTAGCGGCCGTCGAGCAGCCGCCCGACGAGGGGGTCCTGAAGGGTCGTGTCCACGTCGTCGAGTCTACGAGGGCCCGGCCGTCCCCCGCCCGCCCGGCCCGGCTCTGCAGCGCTTCTGTGACGTGCCCGTTTCCCGCCGGAGAGCGGGCACGCCAGGGCGGCCGGACGGGCCCCCGGGCGCTCAGAACGCCGGGCGTTCCGGGTCGAGCCGGGCCCGGCCCTCGTGCGGCGAGGAGGCCTGCGCGAAGTGCCGGCGCGGGATCCGCCCGGCCCGGTGCGCGAGCCGCCCCGCCTCGACCGCGTGCCGCATCGCCCCGGCCATGAGCACCGGATCCTGCGCCCGGGTCACGGCCGAGGCCAGCATCACCGCCGCGCACCCCAGCTCCATCGCGAGGGCCGCGTCCGACGCCGTGCCCGCGCCCGCGTCGAGGATGACCGGCACTCCCGCGCCCGCGGTGATCAGCTCGAAGTTGTGCGGGTTGCGGATGCCGAGCCCGGAGCCGATGGGCGAGCCGAGCGGCATGACCGCCGCGCAGCCCACGTCCTCCAGCTTCCGGGCGAGCACCGGGTCGTCGTTGGTGTACGGCAGCACCGTGAAGCCGTCGTCGACCAGCGTCTCCGCCGCGTCGAGCAGCTCCACCGGGTCCGGCAGCAGGGTCCGCTCGTCGGCGATGACCTCCAGCTTGATCCAGTCGGTGCCGAGCGCCTCCCGCGCGAGCCGCGCGGTCAGCACCGCCTCGCCCGCCGTGAAGCAGCCGGCCGTGTTCGGCAGGACCCGGATGTTCCGCCGCGTGAGGACGGACAGCACGGACCCGCGCACCGTCGGGTCGAGGCGGCGCATGGCGACCGTGGTCAGCTCCGTGCCGCTGGCGGCGAGGGAGCGGTCGAGCACGTCGAGGCTGGGCGCCCCGCCGGTGCCCATGATCAGGCGGGAGGAGAACTCCGTACCGCCGAGCAGGAAGGTGTCGTCGGACATCGCGTTCAGCCTCCCTGCACCGCGGTGAGGATCTCCACCCGGTCGCCCTCGCCGAGCCGGGTCGCCGCCCACGCGCCGCGCGGGACGACGGTCTCGTTGACGGCGGCGGCGACCCCGGAACGGGCCGGGGCGAGCTCGGCGACCAGGTCGTCGAGGGTGGCCGGGCCGGTCAGCGTCCGGGCCCGGCCGTTGACGGTCACGGTCACGGTGGCGGTGACGTCGGGGGTCATACGTACTCCAGGGGCGTGGGCGCGAAACGGCGGACGGTGAACGGGCGGGCCACGTCCGGCAGCGTGCCGGCGGTCAGTGCCTCCGCCATCGCGTCGCCGGTGACGGGGGCGAGCAGCACCCCGTTGCGGTGGTGCCCGGTCGCGAGGTGCAGTCCGGGCAGCGTGCTCGGGCCGAGCAGCGGCGCGTTGTCGGGGGAGCCGGGCCGCAGCCCGGCGCGGGTCTCGGTGAGCGGCAGCTCGGTGATGCCGGGCATCAGCTCGTGCGCGTCGCGCAGCAGCTCGTACACCCCGCCCGCGGTCACCGTCGTGTCGAAGCCCTGCTCCTCGGTGGTGGCGCCGACGACCAGCTCGCCGTTCTCGCGCGGCACCAGGTACACGTGGCTGCCGCGGACCATCGCGCGCACGGTCCGGGACAGGAACGGCGCGTACGCGGGCGGCACCCGCAGCCGCAGCACCTGCCCCTTCACCGGCCGGACGGGCGGCACCGCGTGCGCCGGTATCCCGTCGAGCCGGCCGCTCAGACTGCCCGCGGCGAGCACCACCTGGCCGGCCGCCACCGCGGTGCCGTCCGCGAGGACCGCGCCCGCGGCCCGGTCCCGTACGACCGTGAGCCGCTCGGCCCGCGCGCGGTGGAACACCACCCCGGCCCGCTCGCACGCCACCACCAGCGCGTCCGCGAGCCGCCGCGGGTCGACCTGGTGGTCGCCGTCCACCCGTAGCCCGCCGCGTACCCCCGGCGCGAGCATCGGCTCCAGACGCCGGCACTCGCGGCCGCTCAGCCACTCGGCGGCGAGCCCGCAGCGGCGCTGCAGCGCGTGCAGTTCGCGCAGGTGCGCCCGGTCGTCGGCGTCGAGCGCGACCGCGAGGGTGCCGCAGGCGCGGTAGCCGACGTCCAAGCCGCCGGTGGCCTCGGCGAGTTCGGCGACGAAGGCGGGATAGCGGCGCGCCGAGGCGAGGTTGAGGCCGAGGAGGGTCTCCTCGCCGTAGTGGAGTTCGGTGACGGCGGCGAGCATGCCGGCCGCCACCCGGGCGGCCCCGCCGCCCGGTTCGGGATCGGCCACGGTGGTGCGCAGCCCGCGCTGCGCGGCCCGCCAGGCCGTGACCAGGCCGATGATCCCGCCCCGATGACGAGGACGTCGGCGGTGTGCGACGACGTGCCGGATGTGCCGGAATCACCGGAATCACCGGAATCACCGGAATCACCGGAACGGCCTTGAGGTGACGTACTGGATGTACGCGGCATGGGCGTCCAGCCCCTCCCTTCGCCGGCATGACCCGGATCAGGTTCGTACGGTCGGAGGCCGGCCAGCCTCCCTCTCAGCCCGGTGCGTCCGGGCTCCCGCGAGTGCTCTACGGCCGCCAGACTAGCCCTCGCCCGGACGTGCGCCACAGGCCCCTCTCTCCGTCTCCGTTTTCTGACGGAGCGTCAGGTGCGTAAGGTGGCCGGGTGAGCGAGCAGAAGCAGGTACCCCACCATGTCGTGATCGCCGGTGCCGGAATGGCGGGCGTCCAGACCGCCGTCGCCCTGCGCGAACAGGGCTTCACCGGCCCCGTCACCCTCATCGGCGCCGAGCCGCACCAGCCCTACGACCGGCCCCCGCTGTCCAAGGCCGTCCTCCTCGGCAAGGCCGAGGACTCCGCCTTCGACATCGACTTCGACTCCCTCGACATCGCCCTCCGCCTGGGCGTCGAGGTCACCGGACTGCGCCCCGGCGACCACGAGATCGACACCGAGTCCGGCCCCGTCCCGTACGACACCCTCGTCGTCGCCACCGGCGCCCACCCGCTCACCCTGCCCGGCGGCGAGGGCGTCCCCGGCGTCCACCTGCTGCGCACCCTCGACGACGCCGGCCGCCTCGGCGCCGTCCTCAAGGCCCGGCACGACGTCGTCGTGGTCGGCGCCGGCTGGATCGGCGCCGAGTTCGCCACCGCCGCGCGCGAGGCCGGCTGCGCCGTCACCGTCGTCGAGGCCGCCGACCGGCCGCTGGCCGGTGCCCTGCCCGCCGAGGTCACCGCCCCGATGGTCCGCTGGTACGCCGAGAGCGGCGCCGATCTGCGGCTCAACGCGCGCGTGGACCGCGTCGAACCGGGCCGCGTCGTCCTCGCCGAGGGCGCCGAACGCTCCGGCGAGCGCACCGACCTGCCCGCCGACGCCGTCGTCGTCGGCATCGGCGCCCGTCCCGACACCGGCTGGCTGGCCGGCTCCGGCGTCGCCCTCGACCCGAACGGCGCGGTCACCGCCGACGACCGGCTGCGCACCTCGCTGCCCGACGTGTACGCGGTCGGAGACTGCGCCTCCTTCCCCTCCGCCCGCTACGGCACCCGGCTCCTCGTCCACCACTGGGACAACGCCCTCCAGGGCCCCCGTACGGTCGCCGCCGACATCGTCGCCACGACCTCGGGCACGGGCACGGCCTCGGACGCGGAAACAGGTGGGGCGCCGCCGTACGACCCGGTGCCCTACTTCTGGTCCGAGCAGTTCGGCCGCTTCGTCCAGTACGTCGGCCATCACGCCGACGCCGACACCCTGCTGTGGCGCGGCGACCCGGCCGACCCGGCGTGGAGCGTGCTGTGGCTGCGCGACGGCGTCGCCGTGGCGCTGCTCGCCGTCGGCCGCCCCCGCGATCTCGCCCAGGGCCGCCGGCTGATCGAGGGCGGCGCGGAAGTCGACCCGGTGAAGGCCGCAGACCCGGCCGTCCCCCTGAAGGCGGCACTCGGGTAGGGCCCGACTACCGACTGTCAGTCCGGGATGGCACGCTTGTCCCGTGACCGAGATTGACGCAAGAATTGATGCTCTCGTCCCCTCCTGGCTCTACCTCCCCGACATCGCGGAGCTCCTCGACATCGAGGTGACGCGCGTCCGGCAGATGGTCAAGGAGGGCCAGCTCATCGCCGTACGCCGCGGGGAGAACAACGCGCTCCAGGTACCCGCCGCCTTCATTCAGGACGGCCATGTGGTCAAGGGCCTCGTCGGCACCCTGACCCTCCTCAAGGACGACGGCTTCACCGACGAAGAGATGCTGGAGTGGCTGTTCACTCCGGACCCGAGCCTGCCCGGCACCCCCGCGCAGGCCCTCGGCGAGAATCGCGGCACGGAGGTGAAGCGCCGCGCCCAGGCGCTCGCCGTCTGACCCACGCACACACCCGTACGACCGCGCCCGTCCGTCCGTACGCCTCACCCGCGTACGGACGGACGGGCTCCGCGGACGCCGGCCGGCCCCCTCGGGAGCGGTGGCCCGCCCGGCGCCACCCGATGGGGGGAACCATGCCCACGCCGTCCCGCACCGCACCGCGCGCCCGGCTCGCCGACGCCCGGCTCTACCTGTGCACCGACGCCCGCAAGCGCCAGGGCGACCTGCCCGACTTCCTCGACGCCGTGCTCTCCTCCGGCGTGGACGTCGTCCAGCTCCGCGACAAGGGCATGGAGGCGGGCGAGGAACTCGACCACCTGGCCGTCCTCGCCGACGCCTGCCGCCGCCACGGCACCCTCCTCGCCGTCAACGACCGCGCCGACGTCTCCCACGCCATCCGCTCCGACGTGCTGCACCTCGGCCAGGGCGACCTGCCGGTGCCGGCCGCCCGCGCGATCCTCGGCGACGACGTGCTGATCGGCCGCTCCTGCCACGCCGAGCCGGAGGTCGCCGCGGCCGCCGCCGAACCGGGCGTGGACTACTTCTGCACCGGGCCCTGCTGGCCCACCCCCACCAAGCCCGGACGGTACGCGCCGGGCCTCGGCCTCGTGCGGTACGCGGCGAGCCTGGCCCAGGACCGGCCCTGGTTCGCCATCGGCGGCATCGACGAGACCAACCTGGACGAGGTGCTCGACGCGGGCGCCCGCCGGATCGTGGTCGTCCGCGCGCTCACCGAGGCCGCCGACCCCGCCGCGGCCGCCGCCTCCCTCGCCCGACGCGTCCGCGAGCGCGACGCGGAGCCCGCGCCGGTGGCCTGAGCGTCCTGAGCTCTACCGGCGCGGGGGCTCGTCGGGCCCGGCGACGGCCGGCCCGATCCCCGCGGGCGGAGGGGCGACGGCGAGAGCGACCGCCTCCCCGGCGGTCCCGGCCTCACCGATCGGCCTCGTGGCGGCGTGCGCGGGGCGTCCCTCCCAAGCCCCGACCCTGAACCGCGCGCGCCCGAACGGGACCCGAACAGGACCCGAACCCCGCCCCTCGCCGCGTGCCCGGCAGGTGTCCCGCGGGTGTCCACAAAGCGGACACGGTCCCGCTCCGCACCGGGCCCCGTCTAACCTGCCCGTATGGCCCTTGGTACCGCTTCCGTCCGTCCGGACCGCGCACGCACGGTCCGCGACATCCTCGCCTCCGGCGGGACCTCGTACTCGTTCGAGTTCTTCGCGCCGCGCAGCGAGAAGAGCGAGCAGAGCCTCTGGAACGCCATGCGCCGCATCGAGGCGGTCGCGCCGAGCTTCGTCTCCGTGACGTACGGGGCCGGCGGCTCCACGCGCGGCGGCACCGTCAAGGCCACCCAGAAGATCGCCTCCGACACCACGCTCACCCCGGTCGCCCATCTGACCGCGGTCGACCATTCCGTCGCCGAGCTGCGCAACGTCCTCGGCCGGTACGCCGACGTCGGCATCCGCAACATGCTCGCCGTCCGCGGCGACCCGCCCGGCGACCCGCTGGGCGAGTGGGTGGCCCACCCCGAGGGCGTCCACTACGCCGCCGACCTGGTCCGGCTGATCAAGGAGTCGGGCGACTTCTGCGTCGGCGTCGCCGCCTTCCCCGAGATGCACCCGCGCTCCACCGACTGGGACACCGACGTCCGGCACTTCGTGGACAAGTGCCGGGCCGGCGCGGACTACGCCATCACCCAGATGTTCTTCGATCCGGAGGCGTATCTGCGCCTGCGCGACAGCGTGGAGAAGGCCGGCTGCGACACGCCGATCATCCCCGAAGTCATGCCCGTGATCAGCGTGAAGACCCTGGAGCGGCTGCCCGTTCTGAGCAACGCGGCCTTCCCGGCGGACGTGAAAGACCGCATCCTCGCGGTGAAGGACGATCCGGCCGCTGTACGCTCCTTGGGGATCGAGTTCGCGACCGGGTTCTGCGCGCGGCTGCTCTCCGAGGGTGTCCCCGGACTGCACTTCATCACGCTCAACAACTCCGTGGCGACGCTCGAGATCTACGAAAATCTCGGACTGCACCAGCAGTCCTGACCGGCCGTACCCGCCCTGACCCGCGGCGGAGGCCGAAGGAGAGGGGCGGGCATGGGGTGGACGGTCCTCTACATCGCGTTCGGAGTGGTGGCGCTCTGGCTGCTCGGTGAAGTGCTGCTGCAGTACAAGGCGCGGCTGCGCTGGCGACTGCTCGCCTTCGGCGGCTTCCTGGGCGTGGTCCTGGGCGTGCTGCTGCCCTCCGTGTTCGTGATCGTCATCGGCGCCCTCGCCTTCGCCACCGGCCAGATCCTGGTGACGCTCTCCTTCCGCAGCGGCTTCTCCACCGGCTGGGCCCTCGGCGGCCGGCCGGGCGCCAGCCGCCGCCGCAAGGCGGGCGGCGAGGCCCGGCAGAACCCGACGCTGGAGGTCAGCGACCTCACCTACGAGGACGCCCACGCCCATGCCGACGCCGGTGCGGACCCGGCCGCCGGACCGGCGACGGCGGTGTACGCGACGGAGCCGATGCCCGAGGACACCGGCAACTACGGCGTCTACGACGGCTCGTACGGCCACCCGACCACCCAGGCCCCGGCCCACGACCAGACGGCGGCCTTCGCCGACCCGTACATCGGCGCCGGATACGGCCAGCAGCAGCCCGCGTACGACTACGGCACTGGCGGCGAACAGCAGAGCTACGCGGCTTACTCCGACCCGTACATCGGCGGCGGCCAGCCGCAGGACGGCTACCAGCAGCCGTACGCCGACCCGTACGCGGCCTCGTACGGCGGCTACGACACCCCGCCCGGCGGCGTCTGGGTCCCGCAGCAGCGCGACACCGAGCCGCAGCAGCCCCCGTACCCGCCGCAGGAGCCGCAGGGCGGCTACGGGCACTACGGCAACGTCAACGGCGGCGACCAGCAGTACCGCTGAGCGCGGCCCGAGACCCGACCCGGCCGGCTACGCCAGGGCCTTGATCAGCTCCTGGGCCAGGGCGGCGGAGGAGGCCGGATTCTGCCCGGTGTAGAGGTTGCGGTCGACGACGGTGTACGGCTGCCACATCTCGCCGCGCTCGAACAGCACCCCCAGTTCCTTCAGTTCGTCCTCCAGCAGCCACCGGGCCCGGGCGGCCAGGCCGACGGCGTCCTCCTCGTCGTTGGTGAACGCGGTGACCCGGTAGCCGGCGAAGGGGGAGACCCCGCGCACCCGGGTGGCCAGCATCGCGGCGGGGGCGTGGCAGACCACCGCGAGCGGCTTGCCGGAGGCGAGCGCCGCGGTCAGCAGCCGGCCGGCGTCGGCGTCGCACCACAGGTCCTCCATCGGACCGTGGCCGCCGGGGAAGTAGACGGCGTCGTAGTCCTCCAGGCGGGCCTCGGACAGCCGGATCGGCCGCCGGAGTTCCTCGGCGGACCGGATGACGCCCTCCAGCTCCAGGGCGGTCTCGGCACCGCCCGCCATGTCGGGGCGCAGGCTCGCCGGGTCGAGGCTCGGGACCACCCCGCCGGGCGTGGCCACCACGACCCGGTGTCCGGCCTCGGTGAGCGCCCGGTACGGCGCCGCGAACTCCTCGGCCCAGTAACCGGTGGGGTACCGGGTGCCGTCCTTCAGCGTCCAGTAGGGGGATCCGGTCATGACGAAGAGCAGTCCGGCCATGGTCGTTCACTCCTGCGGTCCGGGTTCACGGCCCGCGCCCGTGTCGCGGAACCGCCTTTTCCTCCGCCACGATCGCGCACCGGGCCGCCGCCCGCACCCGGACACCACCCTGCTACGGAGCCGTGAGGGTGGGGACCGTCACTGCGAGCCGCGGAAGTCCGCGCCCTCCACGATCAGACCGGCGACCAGGGCGCCCGACATCCCGGCGTGGGCGAGCCCGCCGCCCGGGTGGGACCAGCCGCCCGCGAAGTACAGCCCCGGCAGCGGCGACACGTTCGCGGCGGGCAGCCAGCGGCCCTTGTCCCCGGCGAGCGCGGGCCCGGGCACCTCGGCCGCGCCCGTTTCGAGCAGCGTGTCGTCGGGGGTGCGGACCTCCTGCCACAGCAGCCGGTCGCGCAGGTCCGGCACAGCCGCCTCCGCCTGCGTCAGCATCCGCTCGGCGAACGCCGTCCAGGACGGCAGGATCTCCGTCGTCGCGGTGACCGTCACCGACTCGTGCGCGTCGTCCGGCCGCAGCGCCGGGTCGCCGGGCCGCAGCACCGTCACCGTCGGCAGGGCCGCGGCGGCGTGCACCACCGTGCGGTGGACGGCCCCGGACTCGCGGGCGCCGCGCAGCGCCAGACACAGCGTCACCCGGCCCGTGCGCACCGGCTGGTGCCGCGGCCAGGTCTCGGGCCGGCTCGCCGGGAGTCCGGGGCCGACGATCCCCTCCCGGTACAGCGCCGGTACGGGCGCGCCCGCGACCACGTGGTCCGCGGGTACGGTCCGGCCGTCCGCGAGGCGCACCCCGGTCGCCCGGCCGGCCTCCTCCACGACGTCCGTCACCTCGGCGTCGAAGACGAACTCCACCCGCCGCTGCACGCACCGCTCGTACACCGCGTCCGCGAGCGCCCGGATGCCGCCGTCCACGTACCAGGTGCCGAAGGTCTGCTCCAGATACGGCAGGACGGCCGCCGAGGCGGGCGCGTCGGCCGGGTCGAAGCCGTACCCCCAGGCGTACGAGCCGAGCAGCGCGACCAGCCGAGGATCGCGCAGCTCGCGGTCGGCGACCTGGGCGAGCGTGGTCGTGGGGCGGCGCAGCAGACCGGCCTTGAGCGCCGGATAGGGGTCGCGGTTCAACGGGGTGACGTCGGCGGCCTGCGGCTCCTCCAGGAGCGGGCGCCGGGTGCGGTCCCAGGCCTCGCGGGCCCGGACCAGGAAGTCGCCCCAGCGCGCGCCGGCGCCCGCGCCGAGCGCCGCGTCCAGGGCGGCGGCCGTACCGGCGCGCGAGGCGTTCGGCAGGTCGGCGCGGGTGCCGTCGGCGAAGACGTGCCGGCTCGCCGGGTCGACCTGGGTGAGCGTGACGCACTCCTCCAGGGGCTGCTTGCCGGTCTTGACGAACAGGTCGCGGTAGACGGCGGGCAGATGCAGCAGCCCGGGGCCGGTGTCGAAACCGAACCCGTCGCGCGTGAGGCGGCGCACCCCGCCGCCGTACGTCGCACCGCTCTCGTACACCGTCACGCGGTGGCCCGCCACCGCCAGCCGGGCGGCTGCCGCCATGGCGCCGAGACCCGCGCCGATCACCACAATCCGTGCCATGTCCGGGACTTTATCGGCAGCCGCCGCGCGTCCGTCGGGCGCGGTCTCAGTCCAGGTACGGGGTCGGGGGAGGCGGCGGTGGGGCGCCGGGCGCCGCGGCGGCGGCCCTGGCGAGCCGTTTCTCCTCGCGGCGCTGGGCCCGGCGCCGCCAGAAGCGGCGGATGCGGTGGGCGAGGAAGGCGAGCACCACCAGGCCGAGGACCAGGAACGTGCCCGCGATCAGGGACGCCGCCACCGGATGGAAGATCGCGAAGGTGACGAGACCCGCCACCCCCAGGTCCTCCAGGACGGACACCACGATGTTGGAGAACGGCTCCGGCGAACTGTTGATCGCCATCCGGGTGCCGGCCTTGACGAGATGGCTGAGCAGCGCCGTACCGCCGCCGACCGCGCCCGCCGCGACCTCCGGCAGCGAACCGGACTGCCCGGCGAGCAGCGCGGCCACGACCGCGCCGCTGACCGGCCGGATCACGGTGTGGACGGAGTCCCAGACGGAGTCGACGTACGGGATCTTGTCCGCGACGACCTCGCACAGGAACAGCACCCCGGCGACGATCAGGACATCGGGCCGTTGCAGCGCGCCGGGCACGTCGTCGGCGAGGCCGGTGGCGCCGAGGAGGCCGAGGAGCAGGACCACCGCGTACGCGTTGATCCCGCTCGCCCAGCCGCTTGTGAAGACCAGAGGAAGTACGGACACGCCCGGAATCGTAACCAGTATGAGTAGGGGTACCTAGGTGACGAGATGAGTAGCTGCGCGGATGGGCCGTGACCTGTGGGGACGGAAGAGTGGAGGGCACGGAAGGGGCGCGGCTCCGGTACCGCCGGCACGGGGCGGCGGAACGGGGCCGCGCGCCTGCCGGTACGGGGAAACGGGGAAAACGGGGGAAGCAGGGAAAACGGGGAACGGGATACGGGGTACGGGGGTACGTCAAAGAGCGCCGGTCCGGCGAGGCTCGCGGGGAACGAGCCGCACCGGACCGGCGCTCTCTTTTGTCATATGCCCGGCCGTACAGCGGCTGTAAGGCGGTACGGGGGCGAGGGCTCAGCGGCCGCCGACCCGCCCGTGCAGCAGCCGCGACAGCGCCGCGTGGACATCGTCCAGGGACCGCCCGCTCTGGAACGCCTGCCAGTCGAGCGCGGCCACCAGCACCATGCCCACCAGGGCGGACGCGGTGAGCGGCACGTCGATCTCCTCGTTCAGCTCGTCGGCCGCCACGCCCTCGCGCAGCACGTCCTCGACGACCGCGACGGCCTCCTGACGTACCACCAGGAGCGTCGAGTTCCAGGCGCGTCCGGTGCGCCAGAGCTCCGCCACGTACAGCTGGGTGAAGGCCGGATACCGCTCGATGAAGACCAGGCCGGCCCGGATCATCGCGTCCAGCGCCTCGACCCGGGTGCCGCCGCGTCCGGCGGTCTCCTCGGCCGCCGTCCGCAGGGAGGCGGCGAGGAGGGAGACGCCGTGCCGCAGCAGCTCCTCGAAGAGTTCGGTCTTGCTCTTGAAGTTGTAGTAGACGGTGCCCTTGGCGACGCCCGCCCGTTCGGCGATCTCGTCGACCGTGGTCGCCGAGAAGCCCTGCTCCGCTATGAGCGTGACGGCGGCTTCGTAGAGCTTCGACCGGGTGGCCTGGCGACGGGTGCTGCTGCTGTCCATGGCGCGCATTCTCACAGGTCTGTCGGATCGGTGGCCGGGGCGGGCTTTCGCCGCTGCGTCAGAGGTCACAGCGACAGCTCCGGGTGCAGCCGGTCCAGCGTCCAGACCTGCTTCTTGCGGGCCGAGACGGCGGTCAGCGCGAGCGCGCCCACCGTGAACGCGGTCAGCACCGCGCACGCCTGCCAGACCGGTCCGAGACCGCCGCCGCTGATGAGCCGGCGCAGCGCCTCGACGACGTACGTCATCGGCAGATAGGGGTGGAGGGCGTTGAAGAAGCCGGGGCTGGTCTGCACCGGGTAGGTGCCGCCCGCCGAGGTGAGCTGGAGCATCAGCACCGCGAGCACCAGGATGCGTCCCGCCGCGCCGAAGCGGGCGTTCATCCACTGGATGAGGGCGGCGAAGCAGCAGGTCACCAGGGAGAGGAAGCCGACGGTGCCGGCGGACCTGGCCATCTCCAGGCCGAGTCCCCAGTGCAGGACGCCCATCAGCAGGGCCACCTGGAACACCCCGAGCGTGGCCACCGGCAGCCAGCCCGCGAGGGCGATCCGCCAGGCGGAGGCGCCCGCGGCGAGGGCGCGCCGGTTGAGCGGCTGGATGAGCATGTACGCCACCATCGCGCCGACCCAGAGGGAGAGCGGGATGAAGTACGGGGCGAAGCCGGTGCCGTAGTTGGGCGCCTTGTGCAGCGACTGGGAGGCGAGCTTGACCGGGTCGGCCATGACCTCGGTGCGCTGGTCGCGCTGCTGCTTGTCGTAGTCGGGGATCTTCTTCACGCCGTCGCCGAGACCCGCGGCCAGTTCGCCGGAGCCGTCCGCCAGCTTGAAGAGTCCGCCGTCGAGGTCGCCGGCGCCCTTGTTGAGCTTGCCGACGCCGGTGTCGAGGCTGGTCGCGCCGGAGCGCGCGCCGGTGAGGCCGGCGGCCAGCCGGTCCGCGCCGGCGGCGACCTTGTGGGCGCCCGTGTTCAGCTCGTTGATCTTCTTGACGGCGCCGTCGACGTCCTGGGTCAGCTGCGGGGCGCGCCGGGCCAGTTCGTCGGCGTCCTTCTTCATCTTGGCGAGCTGCGCGTCGAGGGCCTTCAGGTCGCCGGTGCGGTCCTTGGTCAGCTCGTTCAGGTCGTCGGCGATCATCACGACGTCGCCGGAGCTGACGGTGGCCTTCCGGAGCAGCTCGCACCCCTTGGCGTCGAGGACGGGGGCGGCCTTGACCGGGTCCTCGTCCGTGCCGGTGGCCGTGGTGGCGGCGGGCGGCGTGGTGAGGCACTGCTTGCGGTAGAGCGCGGACAGGTCGGTGTCGGCCCGGTGGGCGGCGGCGCGGGTGGTCGGGGCGCGACGCACCAGGTCGGCCAGGTTGTTGCGGGCGGCGATCGTCGAGTCGGAGACCAGCTTGGCCGAGTCGCGGATCGCCTTGGTGTCGGCGAGGTACGGACGGACCTTGCCGGCCTCGGTGTTGACCTTGTCGGCGAGCTTCTGGGTGCCGTTCGCGACCTGGCGGGAGCCGGTCTTGAGGTCCATGGCGCCCTTGTCGAGCTTGGTGATGCCGACGGCCAGGTCGCCGCTGCCCTTCTTGGCGTTCTTCAGGCCGTCGGCCAGGTTCTTGGACCCGGCCTTCGCCTTGTCGACGCCCTCCTTGAGGTCACCGGCGCCCTTGGCCGCCTCGGCGGTGGCGTCGTGCAGGTCTGAGAAGGAGATGAAGATCTTGTCGAGGAAGGTCCGCGAGGACTTGGTGGAGGCGGCGCTGCGCACCTCGGCGAAGACCGAGCGGGAGATCGAACCGACGATGTAGTTGTTGGCGTCGTTCGTCCGCACCTGCAGCGCGCCGGTCTCGGGGGAGTCGCCGGAGCTGGAGGCGATCCGCTCGCTGAAGTCGGCGGGCATGGTGAGGGACAGGTAGTACGTACCGTCCTCGACGCCCTTGCGGGCCTCCTCGTCGCTCACCTCGTGCCACTCGAAGATGCCGCTGTCGCGCAGGTTCTCGGTGATGTCGGCGCCCGCGGTGATCTTCTGGCCGGCGGCGGTGGCGCCCTTGTCCTCGTTGACGAGGGCGACGGGGAGTTTGTCGAGCCTGCTGTACGGGTCCCAGAACGACCACAGGTACAGCGCGCCGTACAGCAGCGGCAGCAGCAGGATCGCGACGAGCGCGGCCCGCGGAAGCTTTCCCCTGCCGAACCGCTTCAGCTCAAGCGCGGCAAGCCTCGGCGAGCGCATCGGCGTCCCTCTTCTCGGTCGTCGTGGTGGTGGTCTCGGCGGCGGCGTCGCCCTCGGCGGTGGGGGGCGTGGCCGGCTCGGCGGGCGCGGGGCCTCGGCGACCTTGGTGGTCTTGGTGAGCTTGGTGACCGGAGTGACCGGAGTGACCGGAGTGACCGGGACGGCCTTGATGTCCTTGGCGGCCTTGGCCGTTCCGGAGGTGGCGGCGGCGGGTCCGGCCGCCGGCTCGGGCCGGGCGTGCTTGGCGCGCGAGACGGGGGCGGCGGGGGCCGGGGTGGCGGTGGCCGTGGCGGTGGGGGAGATCCGCAGGGCGTCCTTCGGGGCCTCGCTGCACACGGCGAGCACGGTGATGCCGGACGCGGCCACGGACCGCAGCAGTTCCCAGGCCTCGGCGCGGTCGGCGTCCGAGAGCTTGAGATCGGTGTCGTCGACCGCGAGCAGCCGGGGCCGGCCGATGAGGGCGAGGGCGACGGACAGCCGCAGCGCCTCCAGGCGTTCCAGATCCCGCACGGACGTGCGTTCGCCCTTCTCCAGCGTGCCCAGGTCGAGCCCGGCGGCGGCCAGGGCGGTGTCGATCCGGGCCCGGGCGGCGGCGCGGCGCTCGGCGGGCGAACGCAGCAGCATCTTCAGGGAGCCGTCGAACCGGCGCTGGAGCAGGGCCCGTTCGCGCAGGTGCTCGGCGACGGTGAGGGCCGGGTCCAGGTCGCTGACGCCCGGCACCGGGCCGAGCGCGCTGATCCGGCGGACGGCCGCCATCTTGCGCGGCAGTCGCAGCCCGGCGACCTCGGCGTGGCCCTCCGTGGGCTTCATCCGGCCGGAGAGCGCGAGGAGCAGGCAGGTGCGGCCGGAGCCGGACGGGCCCTCGATCGCGACGAGACTGCCGGGCGCCGCCTCGAAGGTGATGCCGCGGAACACCCAGCCGCGCGGGCCCTTCAGCCCGTATCCGTCCGCGACGACGGCGGCGGCACCGTCCGGCTTGTCCGGGTTCGTTGTCACGATCCCCCCTGAAATTCTTTTGAACTGACCAGTCAGTGCAAAAACTACCCCGGAGATCACCCCCGCGCAAAACCACCCGGCGGCAGCGCCTTCTCCCGTTGCCGGAGCGCGAGTTGGCCCGCTAGGAACGAGACATGCATCCGTCAGCCGGCCCCGTGGATTCCGCAGGTTCCGTCGATTCCGCCGATCCCCGCTCCTTCGACCGCTTCGCCCGCGACTACGACCGCTTCGTGACCCTGCTCCCCGGCCGCAACACCTCCTGGCTGCTCGGCCTCGACCCGGGAGGCGGCCGCGCCCTGGACGCCGGCTGCGGATCCGGACACGCGGCACTCGCCCTGGCGGACCGCTACGAGGAGGTCGTCGGCGTGGATCTGAGCCGCCCTCTGATCGCCCTCGCCGAAGCGACCCGGGCCCACCCCCGGGTGCGCTACCTTGCCCAGGACCTCTTCGGCCTGGCGGACGCCGACGGCTTCGACCTTGTCTACAGCCACACGACGCTCCATCACCTGGACGACTGCCGCGCGGGCCTGGAACACCTCAAGCGTCTCGCCCGCCCCGGCGGCACCATCGCCCTCGTCGACAACGTCTGCGATCGCTACCCGACCCCGCCCCGCCGCGCGTACACCTGGCCCGCCCTCTGGAACTTCCCCGCGAGCTGTGCCGCCTCGGTCCGCGCGACGCCTGGTTCCAGCTCCGCTTCTGGCGCAGCCGCCCCTGGCTGGACCATCTGCTGAGCGACCGCTACCTGTCCCGCGCCGCGTTCCGCGCCCTCTACGGCTCCGTCTTCCCCGGCGCCCGCTTCGACGACCTCGGCTTCGCCCTCGCCATGACCTGGACGGCCCCCGAATCCTCCGCGCCCGGGATGTGAACGCGCAGGTCAGCGTGATTGTCAGTGGCGGCGGGCAGGATGGGGACATACGGCACTTGTGCCGTCATTCGACGACAGGAGGCTCGTCATGGCCGGCCAGTTCGCCGCCGCCGCGTCCCGGCGCCGTACCGGAAGTCGCCCTGCCCCCGCCCGTACCGGACCCGCGTCCGACATCCACCCCGTGCCGCGCCGCACCTCGGCGCCGCCCGCCGCCCTGGACCTGCTCGCCAAGGCCCGGGCCGGACTGGACGAGGCCGCCGCGCTCGACGTACCCAACGAGCGGTACGCCACCGCCCACCTCGCCGCCCTGCGCACCGCCGCCGCCGTGCTCGCCGCGCGCGGCCGGCCCGAGCGGGACGCGCGCCGGCGGGCCCGGATCCGCAGCGCGTGGTCGGTGCTGCCCGAGATAGCACCCGAACTGACCGAATGGAGCGCCCTGTTCGCCTCCGGCGCCGACCGCCGGGCCCGTGCCGAGGCCGGGATCCCCGGGGCGGCCACCCGGCGGGACGCCGACGACCTCCTCCGGGACGCCGCCCTCTTTCTCCGGATCGTCGAACGGCTGCTCGTCCTCCGGCCGCTCCTGCCCCGCCAGACGGCGCTGGGGGAGGGGGACGGGGGATGACCTGGAGAGACAGGCCGAGGCCATAGGGTGGGGGCGTTCGTACCCGTCACCGAGGAGCCAACAGTCGTGTCGGACCCTTCCGCTGTCTCCGGCCGAGAGACGACCGCGCGCCCGTCGCGCGCCTCCCTGCGCACCGCCGTCGTCTGGGACGTCCTGAAGGACGCTCTCGACCGCCGGGTCAAGGCCACCGGGAAGGACAGCCTCGATGTCCTCGACACGGGCGGCGGCTCGGGCAACTTCGCGGTTCCGGCGGCCCGCCTCGGCCACCGGGTGACCGTCGTCGACCCCAGCCCGAACGCGCTCTTCGCGCTGGGCCGGCGCGCCGCCGAGGCCGGCGTCGCCGACCGGGTGCGGGGAGTCCAGGGGGACATCCGAGGCCTGTTCGACGTCGTCGACCGGGAGGGCTTCGACATCGTCCTGTGCCATGGCGTCCTGGAGTACGTGGACGACCCGGCCGAGGGCGTCCGGAACGCCGCCGCCGCGCTGCGGCCCGGGGGCAGCCTCAGCCTGCTCGCCGCCGGGCTCGGCGGCGCCGTGCTGGCCCGCGCCCTCGCCGGTCACTTCACCGAGGCCCGGCACGCGCTCGGCGACCCGGCCGGCCGCTGGGGCGAGGGCGACCCGGTGCCCCGGCGGTTCACCGCCGAGCAGCTCTCCGGCCTCGCCGCCGGCGCCGGACTCGACGTGGGCTCCGTGCACGGCGTCCGGGTCTTCGCCGACCTGGTGCCGGGCGTCCTCGTCGACACCGAGCCCGGCGCCGCCGAGGCCCTGATGCGCCTGGAGGCCGCGGCGGCCGAGCTGCCGTCCTTCCACGCGGTCGCCTCGCAGCTGCACGTCCTCGGCGAGAAGCAGGCCTGAAGCGGGCTTGAGGCGGGCCTGAAGCGGGCTTGAGGCGGTTCCGAGGCAGGCCTGAAGCCGGGCCCGGCCCCGCCCGGCGCCGGATCCCCGAGGCCGCGGATCCGGGGCCACCCGCCCGGCGGTGCCCCGTGTCCGGCCCCTCGGACGCGGGTGTCCCCGCTGAGCAGCGGCGCGGCGGCGGACGGAGTACGCCGCGGGCCGTCCATACGGGGAGCGGTCCCCGTATGATCGAGGGAGCACCATCCGGCATGACGGACAGGGGGCCGGGGAATCTACCCCCAACCACCCGGTTCGCATGGCGGCCCGGATGAGCGATTTGGCTTTGAGGGCGGGTTTCACGGGGGCGATTCCCTGCCTATCCTGAAAGGGCCGCAAACCGGTCGCCCCCGCGACCGACGACTAGGAGGACCCCGTGCCGCTCTCGGAGCACGAGCAGCGCATGCTCGAGCAGATGGAGCGAGCGCTGTACGCCGAAGATCCCAAGTTCGCGACAGCGCTTGAGGGAAGCGGGCTGCGCACGTACACCCGGCGACGGGTGTACCAGGCAGTCGCCGGCTTCCTGGTGGGTATCGCGCTCCTCATGGCCGGCATGATCGCCCCCGATTACTGGATCATCAGCGTGGTGGGCTTCCTCGTCATGCTGGGCTGCGCGGTGCTGGCCGTCACCGGCTGGCGCAAGGCGCCGAAGCCGGGCGAGCAGCAGCCGCCGCGAGGCGGCGTCGGCGCGGGCCGGCAGACCCGGCAGCGCCGCACGATGATGACCCGGATCGAGGACCGGTGGCAGCGCCGCCGCGACGAACAGCAGGGCGGTCACCACTGACGCGGTCTTCCCGGCCCCGCCGGACACGACCCGAGCGTCGGACACGACCCAGGACCTGAGGAAGGCCCGCACCCCCGGTGCGGGCCTTCCTCACGTCCGGAGACCGGACGGTCCTGACAGGGCCGCCCGGAGACCGGACGGCCCCGTCAGGACGCCTTGCGGAGCGGCAGCCGCAGCGGCGGTACGGCCGCCCGCAGGGCCGCGAGCCGCTCCTGGACCGCCCACACCACCCGGACCGCCGAACGCGGCGCCAGCACCGCTCGCAGCCGGATCCGCCGGGACGCCGCCCGGTGGAAGCCGTGCCGGATGATCCGCGCCTCGGCCGGCAGGCCCTCCGCGGGCCGGGGCCGCGGGGCGTAGAGGGCCTCCTCGACCGCCCCCGCCACCCGGTGCACCGCCTCCGCCGCGTCCAGCTCCAGCTCACCCAGGCGCACCAGCCGCTCGGCCGTCGCGCGCGGCGTCCGCGACTCGTCCTGCGTGACCCCGTAGTCCCAGGCCGTGTCGTTGATCTCGCGCCACACCGTGAGCACCCCGCCCGCCGGGCCGAGCCGCCGGGCCCGGATCCGGGCCCGCCACAGCAGCGGCAGCAGCGGCAGGAGGAGCACCAGCAGGAGCACCAAAGACAGCCACACGATCCGGGACGTCGGCAGGCCGTCGTCGTCCGAGGCCGCGGCGCCCGCCGCCTGGTCCGGCCCGCAGCCGCCGAGGCGCTTCTCCTGCGCCGAGCAGCTCGCCGAGGCGCTCGGCGCCGCCGAGGGCTCGTTCGACGCGCCGGCCGTGGGCTGTGCCGAGGGGGTCGCACCGCCGCTCGGGGTCTGCTCCCGGGTGTACGAGGGCGTGGAGCCGCGCGACGGCGTCGGCTCGAAGCGGGTCCAGCCGACCCCCTCGAAGTACAGCTCGGGCCACGCGTGCGCGTCCCGGATGCCGACCGAGACCGCGCCGTCCGGCTGCGGGGTGCCCGGCATGAAGCCGACGGCGACCCGGGCCGGGATGCCCAGGGTGCGGGCCATCGCCGCCATCGAGAAGGAGAAGTGGACGCAGAAGCCCTCCTTGTCCTGCAGGAAGCGGGAGATCGCCTGTACGCCCGTGCCGGACTCGACGGTGACGTCGTACCGGAAGCCGCCGTCCCGGGTGAACCAGTCCTGGAGCTTCACGGCCCGCTCGTAGTCGTCGCCCGCCCCCCGGGTGACCTGACGGGCGGTCTCCCGCACGTCGGCGGGCAGCGAGGCCGGTACGCGCGTGTACTCGCGGCGCAGCGCCTCCGGGGCGGGCGGGGCCGCCGCCAGCTGTTCGGCGGTGGGCCGCACGTCCAGGCTGCCGACCATGTAGCGGGCGCCCCGGGTGGTCTGCCCGTTGTCGCCGACGAGCATCCGGCCGGTCGGCTCGTACCGCCAGCTGCCGCCGATGGACACCCGGGACGCCGGGAACGGCATCGGCAGCCACTTCTGCTCGTACGCCGTGGAGGCCACCAGGTTGGTGGTGATCTCCCCGGTGTCGACCCCCTGGGAGAGCCCGGCGGGCCGGGGCAGCGACTCGGGCAGGTCCTGTACGGGGCGTACGGAGGACTTCCAGGAGGTGCCGTCGAACTGGTCGAGGGCGACGAGCCGCAGGTAGAGGCCGCTGGTGTCGACGGCGTTCGTCCGGTAGCGGAGCACCTCGCGGTCCTCCGGCTGACGCAGGTTGTTCTGCAGCGAGACCAGCGGGTTCACCGCCGAGATCGTGCCGCCCTTGCCGTTGCCGGCGCCCGGGCCGTTCCCGGGGCCGCCGAGGAATCCGCCGCTCAGATTGGGCAGCGCCAGCGGTACGACGAGCGCGACCCCGAGCGCGACCGCGCCGATCCGCCGCCCGGTGCGGACCGGGGCGGACGCCGAGCCGCCGTCGCCAGGCGCGGAGCCGGGCCGGCCGGAGCGGTGAGCGCCGCCGAAGACCCGGCCCCAGCGCGAGAGCCGGTCCCGGCCCTCGGTCAGGAGCAGCACCAGATAGCCGGCCGCGGCCGGCAGGAAGAACAGCCAGCCCGCGCCGCCGCCGGACAGGCCGGCGGCCACCGAGTACAGCGCGAGCAGCGGCAGCCCGGCCGGGGCCGCGCCACGGAACGTCACCGCCAGCGTGTCCACCAGCAGGCCGATCACCGCGACGCCGGTGACCAGCAGCAGCCGGATGCCGGCGGTGCTGGGCGCGGGCGGCGCGTACGTCCCGACGTCGTTCACGCCCTCCTCGAAGAGCGTCGCGAAGGCGGCGAAGGCGTCCGGGCCGGGAAGGAGGCCGAGGAGGGCCTCCGACCGGGCGAAGACCGGCGTCAGCGCCAGGAGGGTCACCAGGACCTGCGCGCCGATGGTCAGCGGCCGGGCCAGCGGCACCCGCCGGGTCAGGGTGCCCACCAGGCTCTGCAGGCCCACCACGAAGGCCGCCGTGAAGATCCAGGTCGCCGGCTTCACCAGCGGCAGCAGCGCGGCGGACGCGGCCAGCGTGGCCCCGTACGCCGCGAGCGTCAGCCGTCCGCGCCCGCTCATGACCAGCCTCCGTACGTGTCGGCCGCGGGGGCCTGGGTGGGCGTCCCGCCGGCGAGCTGCCACAGTTCGGCGAGCCGGTCGCCGGGGGACACCGCGAACGCCTGCCAGCCGGCTTCCCGCAGCCGGCGCACCCGGTCCTCCACGGCCCCGGCGACGGCGCCGCCGGTCAGCCAGGTGCCGGAGTCCAGGACGAAGGCGACGGCGGCGCCGCGCCGCTGCCGCATCCGGGCGGTCAGCGCCGTCTGCTCCTCGTCGAGGTCGCCGAAGAAGGCCACGAGCAGGCCCTCGTGCCCGCCGCGCAGCACGTCGAACGCGCGCGACAGGCCGGCCCCGTCGGAGTGGTCGACGACCGCGAGG
Organism: Streptomyces laurentii; assembly: GCA_002355495.1. Classification (GTDB taxonomy): domain Bacteria; phylum Actinomycetota; class Actinomycetes; order Streptomycetales; family Streptomycetaceae; genus Streptomyces; species Streptomyces laurentii. Next base: position 1,783,775 of record AP017424.1, on the reverse strand, counting down.
GTGTCCATGAGCAGCCCCGCTGCCTCCGCTTGATCCTGGCCGGAGCCCGCGAAGCCCTCCGAGCCCTCGCCGGGCACGCTGCTGCCGGTGTCGGTGAGCAGCCGGACCGCGTACCCGCGCTCCAGGAGGTGCGTGAGGACGGACGCGGCGCCGGACACCGCCCACTCGAAGGCCGAGTCGGGGCCGCCGCCCTCGTAGGCGAGCTCCCGGGTGTCGAGCAGCACCGTGCAGCGGGCCCGCTGCGGCTGCTCCTCGCGGCGCACCATCAGCTCGCCGTAGCGGGCGGTGGAGCGCCAGTGGACCCGGCGCAGGTCGTCGCCGTGCCGGTAGGCGCGCGGAATGATGTCGTCGTCGCCGGCCAGCGCGAGGGAGCGCTGCCGGCCCTCGCCGTAGCCGCCGGCCTCGCCGCCGAGCGTGACCGGCGGCAGCGGTTCGGTGCGCGGGATGACGGTGAGGGTGTCGTACGCGCTGAAGGAACGGGTCAGCTCGCACATCCCGAAGGGGTCGCCCAGGCGCAGCTGGAGCGGGCCGAGCGGGAAACGTCCGCGCAGGTCGGAACGGACCCGGTAGGAGACCTCGCGGCGGCCGCCGGCCTCGACCCGGTCGAGGACGAAGCGGGGGCGCGGGCCCAGCATGTACGGCACGTGGTCCTGGAGCATGAGCAGGCCGGTGGGCACCCGCGACACGTTGTCGACCCGCAGGTGGACCCGGGCCTCGGAGCCGGTCTCGACCCGCTGCGGGGCGAGCCGGCGGCTGCCCGCGACCCGGTAGCGGGTGCGGTGCGCGGCGACGACGCAGATCAGCGGCAGGACGGCGAGCAGTAAGCCGACGCGCAGCAGGTCGGCCTGGCCGAGGACGTACGCGCAGCCGGCGGCGGCGATCCCGGCGGCCAGGAAGGACCGGCCGCGGGTGGTGAGACCGGCCAGGGCGGCCCGCAGGCCGCCCCGTCCGCCGTCCTCGCCGTCCGCCGCGTGGTCCCGGGGGGCGGCGGCGTTCATCACGGCCGCCGGGAGTCGGGCAGACCGCGGCCGTAGAGCGGCCCGGCGTTCTGCGCGGGGGCCCCGGGCCGGCCGGGGTGCGGTGCCGGTCCGGGGGCCGAGGCCGGGACCGGGGTGCCCTGGAGGATCTCGTCGACGACCTGTTCGGCGGTACGCCGGTTCAGCTGGGCCTGCGCGGTGGGCAGCAGCCGGTGGACGAGCACCGGGGCGGCCAGCGCCTGGACGTCGTCGGGCAGCACGTACTCCCGGCCGGCCAGCGCGGCGGACGCCTTCGCGGCCCGCAGCAGATGCAGGGTGGCCCGCGGCGAGGCGCCGAGCCGCAGGTCGGGGTGGCTGCGGGTGGCGGCGACCAGGTTCACCGCGTAGCGCCGTACGGACTCGGCGACGTGCACGGCGCGCACCGCCTCGACCAGCTTGAGCACGTCGTGGGCGTGGGCGACCGGCTGGAGGTCGTCCAGCGGCGAGACCGCGCCGTGCGTGTCGAGCATCTTCAGCTCGGCCTCGGGGCTCGGGTAGCCCATGGAGACGCGCGCCATGAAACGGTCGCGCTGCGCCTCCGGCAGCGGATAGGTGCCCTCCATCTCCACCGGGTTCTGGGTGGCGACCACCATGAAGGGGCTGGGCAGCTCGTAGGTCTGGCCGTCCACCGTGACCTGGCGCTCCTCCATGGACTCCAGGAGCGCGGACTGGGTCTTCGGGGAGGCCCGGTTGATCTCGTCGCCGATGACGATCTGGGCGAAGATCGCGCCCGGCTTGAACTCGAACTCGTGACGCTGCTGGTCGTAGATCGACACCCCGGTCACGTCCGAGGGCAGCAGGTCCGGCGTGAACTGGATACGGCGGACCGAGCAGTCGATGGACCGCGCCAGGGTCTTGGCCAGCATGGTCTTGCCGACGCCGGGTACGTCCTCGATGAGGAGATGTCCCTCGGCGAGCAGCACCGTCAGCGCGAGGCGTACGACTTCGGGCTTGCCCTCGATCACGCTTTCCACCGACCCGCGGACCCGCTCCGCTGTGGTGGTCAGATCCGTGAGGCTCGCTCGATCGTCAAAGGTCGTCACCCGGCCCTCCTCGGCCCTTTCGCAGCACAGACACCTGCCCCCGGCACGAAGGCCGGGGGGTGTCACCGTGCATTGTTGTCACCGGGAACGGTTCGTGTCACTCGCCCGTGACACGACTGGGACAACTGCGAGTGAATTGCCGGGGTTTGAGATGTTACGCGGCCGGGTCGGCGGTGTCGGCCGGAGTGTCGGCCCCGGCGGGGTCGATCTCGCGCAGCCGGCCCGTCGTCACGTCGAAGACAAAGCCCCGCACGTCGTCGGCGTACAGCAGGAACGGGGAGGTCCGCACCCGCTTCATCGACTGGCGTACGTCCTGGTCGACGTCCCGGAACGCCTCCACCGCCCACGCCGGACGCTGTCCGACCTCGTCCTCGATCTCGTGCCGGAAGTCCTCGGTGAGGTCCTCCAGGCCGCAGTTGGTGTGGTGCACCAGCATCACGCTGCGGGTGCCGAGCGCCCGCTGGCTGATGGTGAGGGAGCGGATGACGTCGTCGGTGACGACACCGCCCGCGTTGCGGATGGTGTGACAGTCGCCGAGCTCCAGACCGAGCGCGGCGTGCAGGTCGAGGCGGGCGTCCATGCAGGCGACCACGGCGACGCGGCGGACCGGCCGCGCGTCCATTCCGGGGTCGGCGAAGTCGGCGGCGTAGTGCGTGTTCGCCCGGACGAGGCGGTCGATGACCGTGCCCTCGGTGCTCGTGGCGTCTATCGCGGCGGAGGAATGCGCGGAGGCAGAGGTCGACATGTCTCCGACGTTAGTGGGCGACACCCGTCCGAGCCTGCTGTGAGAGCGGACAAAGAGCGTCAATGAACCTTGTTGTGAGCGACTCCACAGAGGGGACCGGGCGGGGCCGGACGGGTGAATCACGCGGGCCGGCCGACTACGCTTGCCGGGCCGCGCGACGCGCCAGCCGGTTGGTTGACCGGGGGGTCCGGTGGACTAAAGTGGCGCGAAGTTCACGGAGACATCGCGCGATTTCCGCCGTTTCTCCCCGTACGTGCGGCGGTACCTACGGCTCGGCCCCCTGTCCGCTCGCCGGTGGTACCCGTCTCCGCCGGATCTGAGAGGGCGCTTTGAGCAACGACCGACATGTCCCGGTGATGCTTGAGCGGTGCCTGGACATGCTGGCACCCGCCCTGGAGCGCCCCGGCGCGGTCGTCGTCGACTGCACCCTCGGCCTCGGCGGACACAGCGAGGCGCTGCTGAGCCGCTTTCCCGAGGCCCGGCTCGTCGCCCTCGACCGGGACAAGGAGGCCCTGCGCCTGTCCGGCGAGCGGCTCGCCCCGTACGGAGAGCGCGCCACCCTCGTCCACGCGGTGTACGACGAGCTGCCCGAGGTCCTCGGCCGGCTCGGCATCCCGCGCGTCGACGGCGTCCTGTTCGACCTGGGCGTCTCCTCCATGCAGCTGGACGAGGCCGACCGCGGCTTCGCCTACGCCCAGGACGCCCCGCTCGACATGCGCATGGACCAGACGACCGGCATGAGCGCGGCCGAGGTCCTCAACACCTACCCGGCCGGTGAACTCGTCCGCATCCTGCGGGCGTACGGCGAGGAGAAGCAGGCCAAGCGGATCGTGTCGGCGATCGTGCGCGAGCGCGAGAAGGAGCCGTTCAGCAACAGCGCCCGGCTCGTCCAGCTGATCCGCGACGCGCTGCCGCAGGCCGCCAAGCGCACCGGCGGCAACCCGGCGAAGCGCACCTTCCAGGCCCTGCGCATCGAGGTCAACGGGGAACTCTCGGTCCTGGAGCGGGCGATCCCGGCGGCCGTGCGGGCGCTCGCCGTGGGCGGCCGGATCGCCGTCCTCTCGTACCACTCGCTGGAGGACCGGCTGGTCAAGCAGGTGTTCGCGGCGGGCGCCGCCACCACCGCGCCGCCCGGCCTGCCGGTCGTACCGGAGCAGTACCAGCCCCGTCTGCGACTGCTCACCCGCGGCGCCGAACTCCCCACGGAGGAAGAGATCGCCGAGAACCGGCGCGCCGCCCCCGCCCGGCTGCGGGGGGCGCAAAGGATCAGAGAGGACGCCTCATGAGCACCCCGCGCGCGGCCACGCGCCCCGCGGACGCGACGAGCGCGCACGCGAGAAGTACGGCGGCACGGAGCGCGCACGTGACGAGCGCGGCGGGACAGGGCGCGGGGGGAGAGCGGTGATGAGCGGGCGGAGCCCCCTCAAAGGGCGGGCCGCCCGGCTCGGCAAGCTCATGCCGTCCGGGCCCAGCACCGCCGCCCGCACCCCCTTCGTGCTGCTCGTCGTCACCCTGCTCGGCGGCGGCCTGATCAGCCTCCTGCTGCTCAACTCCGCGCTCAACCAAGGCTCCTTCCAGCTCAGCGAGCTGAAGAAGAAGACCACCGAACTCACCGACGAGGAACAGGCCCTCCAGCGGGACGTGGACGACAGCGCCGCCCCCGACGCCCTGGAGCGGCGGGCCCGCGAGCTCGGCATGGTGCCCGGCGACAGCCCCGCCTTCCTCGGCCAGGACGGCCGGATCATCGGCGTCCCCACCACGGCCACCCCCTCGCCCACGCCGGCGCCGGAAGCCACCACCCCGGCCCGGCCCCCGGCCGCCTCCACCGCCCCGACGACTTCCGGCAGGTGACCCGTGCCCTCCAAGGAGCCTCCGCGCCGCCGCGTTCCCGGCCCCGCGCGCCCCGCCCCGCAGCGCCGCCCCGCGGCCTCCGGCAGGACCGGCGGCGGAGCCGCCGGGGGCCGGCCGTCCGCCAAGTCCTCGGGCGGACCGGCCGCTTCGGGCAGGCCCGCCGGCCGCCCGGCGCCGCCCCGCCGCCCCGCCGCCCGGCCCGCCGCCAAGGCGCGCCCGCTCCGGCTCGGCAGCCCCAAGCCCCGGCTGCGTCTGGTCTCCTTCGGCCTGACCCTCGTCATGCTGGCCTTCGTCGTCCGCCTGCTCCAGGTCCAGGCCGTGGACGCGAGCGCGTACGCCGCCAAGGCCGAGAAGCACCGCTACCTGGAGTACGCGCTCCCCGCCGACCGCGGCGAGATCACCGACCGGGCCGGGATCGCGCTGGCCGCCAGCGTCGACGCGTACGACATCACCGCCGACCCCAAGCTCTTCACGCCCGCGGACGCCAAGATCAAGGACGCCCCCGAGCAGGCGGCCGCGCTCCTCGCGCCGATCCTCGGCAAGGAGCCCGCCGAGCTCGCCGCCAAACTCCGTACCCCCAAGTCCCGCTACACCGTCCTCGCCCGCAAGCAGACCCCGCAGATCTGGAACCAGATCAAGGACCTGCGGAAGGTCTACGAGCAGAAGGCCGCGCCCGCCCACGGCGGCAACGGCGTCAACCTGCTCGGCGGCATCCTCAGCGAGCCGGTCACCAAGCGCGTGTACCCGAACCGCGAACTCGCCGCCGGGATACTGGGTTACGTCAAGGCCGACGGCCACGGCGGCGGCGGCATGGAGACCATGCTCGACAAGGAGCTGTCCGGCAAGGACGGCAAGATCCGGTACGCCCAGTCCGGCGGCCGCCGGGTGCCCACCGTCGGCTCCCAGGGCACCCCGGCCGTGCCCGGCTCCGACATCGAGCTGACCATCGACCGGGACATCCAGTGGGCCGCCCAGCAGGCCATCACCGAGCAGGTCGCGGCGTCCAAGGCGGACCGCGGCTACGTCGTCGTCCAGGACACCCGGACCGGCGAGATCCTGGCCCTCGCCAACTCTCCCGGCTTCGACCCCAACGACCTGTCCGCGGCCAACTCCACCGCCATGGGCAACGCCGCCCTCCAGGACGCCTACGAGCCCGGCTCCACCAGCAAGGTCATGTCGATGGCCGCCGTCCTGGAGGAGGGCGTGGCCACTCCCGGCACCCATGTCACCGTGCCCAACACGCTGCACCGCGGCGACCGGCTGTTCCACGACGACATCGACCACCCCACCTGGTCGCTGACCCTCAACGGCGTCCTGGCGAAGTCCAGCAACATCGGCACCATCCTCGCCACCGGACGGCTCGGCAAGACCCAGGCCGAGTCCAACAAGGTGCTCTACGACTACCTGCGCGAGTTCGGCATCGGCCGGCCCACCGGGCTCGGCTATCCGGGCGAGACCCCCGGCATCCTCGCCAAGCCGCAGGACTGGTCGACCTCGCAGCAGTTCACCATCCCGTTCGGCCAGGGCCTGTCCCTCAACGCCGTCCAGGCCGCGTCCGTCTACTCGACCATCGCCAACAAGGGCGTACGGGTCGAGCCGACGCTGGTCCGCGGCACCAAGGGCCCCGACGGCCGCTTCACCCCGGCGGCCACGCCCGAGGAGACCCGGGTCGTCAGCGAGAAGACCGCCACCACCCTCTCGCGGATGCTGGAGTCCGTCGTCGACGACGAGGAGGGCACCGGCAACAAGGCCGCCGTCCCCGGCTACCGGGTCGCCGGCAAGACCGGCACCGCCAACCGGGTGGACCCCGAACTCGGCCGCTACAAGGGCTACACCGCGTCCTTCGCCGGCTTCGCCCCCGCCGACCAGCCCCGTGTGACGGTCTACTGCGCCATCCAGAACCCCACCAAGGGCAGCTACTTCGGCGGCCAGATCTGCGGCCCCATCTTCAAGAAGGTCATGGAGTTCTCGCTCAAGACCCTCCACGTCCCGCCGACCGGCAGCCGGCCCGCCCGGCTCCCGGTCACCTTCACTCCGTGACACTCCGGGAGCACCAGTGACAACGATCACCCCCCCTTTCGGGAACCAGGAAGGGACCCCCGGCGACGCCACGGACCGATTTAGCCCCGCGGCGGGTCAGCCCGGTACGCTCACCGCCGTGTCACACGCTGATCAGTACCGAACCACCCCGCCCCGCCCGGAGCGGCGGCGTCCCACCCCTCTGGTCGACCTCGCCGCGCGACTGGGCATCGAGCCCCCCGCCGCCGGTGGCGGCGTCGAGGTGTCGGGCATCACGCACGACTCGCGCGCCGTCCGCCCCGGCGACCTGTACGCGGCCCTCGCGGGGGCCCGCATGCACGGTGCCGAGTTCGTCGCCCAGGCCGCCGGCCTCGGCGCCGCCGCGGTCCTGACCGACCCGGCGGGCGCCGACCGCGCCGCCGCGACCGGTCTGCCGGTCCTCGTCACCGAGGACCCGCGCGGCACGATGGGCGACCTCGCCGCCGAGATCTACGGACGGCCCGGCGCGGACCTCCTCCAGATCGGCATCACCGGCACCTCCGGCAAGACCACCACCGCCTACCTCGTCGAGGGCGGACTGCGCGGCGCGGGCAAGGCCACCGGCCTGGTCGGCACCGTCGAGATGCGCATCGGCGACGAGCGCATCAAGTCCGAGCGGACCACCCCCGAGGCCACCGACCTCCAGGCCCTGTTCGCGGTCATGCGCGAACGCGGCACCGAGGCCGTCGCCATGGAGGTCTCCAGCCACGCCCTCGTGCTCGGCCGGGTCGACGGCTGCGTCTTCGACGTCGCCGTCTTCAACAACCTGAGCCCGGAGCACATGGAGTTCCACTCCGACATGGAGGACTACTTCCAGGCCAAGGCGCGGCTGTTCACCCCGGAGCGCAGCCGGGTCGGCGTGGTCAACCTCGACGACGCGTACGGCCGCCGGCTCGCCGCGGAGGCGACCATCCCGGTCGTCACCTTCTCCGCCGCGGGCAGTCCGGACGCCGACTGGCGCGCCGAGGACGTGGTCAGCGGCATGGCCGACTCCACCTTCACGGCCGTCGGTCCGGACGGGGTACGGATTCCGGCCACCGCGCCGCTGCCCGGCCCGTTCAACGTGGCCAACACCCTCGCCGCGATCGCCACCCTCGCCACCGCGGGCATCGACCCGAAGACCGCCGCCGACGGCGTCGCCGCCGTCCCCGGCGTCCCGGGCCGGCTGGAGAAGGTCGACGCCGGCCAGCCGTTCCTCGCGGTCGTCGACTACGCGCACAAGACCGACGCCGTCGAGTCCGTGCTGCGTTCGCTGCGCGAGGTCACCCCCGGCCGGCTGCACATCGTCATCGGCTGCGGCGGCGACCGCGACACCACCAAGCGCGGCCCGATGGGCGCCGCGGCGGCCCGGCTCGCCGACACCGCCGTCCTCACCTCGGACAACCCGCGCTCCGAAGACCCCCTCGCCATCCTCACCGCGATGCTCACCGGCGCCGCCGCCGTCCCCGCCGCCGAGCGCGGCGAGGTCCTCGTCGACGCCGACCGCGCCGCCGCCATCGCCGCGGCAGTCGACCGGGCCCGGCCCGGCGACACCGTCCTGGTCGCGGGCAAGGGCCACGAGCAGGGCCAGGAAGTCGCCGGGGCCGTACGCCCCTTCGACGACCGGCTGGTCCTGCGCGAGGCGATCGAACGCCGGCTGAGCCGGCCCGAGCCCCCCGTCGGCTCCGGCGCCTCCGTGACTCCCGACGCCCCGGACCCCCAGGACGCACCCCGTCACCAGAACAGTCAGGGATGAAGCAGTGATCGCCCTCTCCCTCGCCGAGATCGCCGAAATCGTCGGCGGGCAGCCGCACGACATACCGGATCAGGCAGCCCGGGTCACCGGACCGGTCGTCATCGACTCCCGGGAGGTGAAGCCCGGCAGTCTCTTCGCCGCCTTCGCGGGTGAGCGGGTCGACGGCCACGACTACGCGGAGCGCGCCGTCCAGGCGGGTGCGGTGGCGGTTCTCGCCGCCCGCCCCGTCGGCGTGCCCGCGCTCGTCGTCGAGGACGTCCAGGCCGCGCTCGGGGCTCTCGCCCGGTTCGTCGTCGGACGCCTCGGCACCGATGTCGTCGCCCTCACCGGCTCGGCCGGCAAGACCTCCACCAAGGACCTGATCGCCCAGGTCCTCCAGAAGCACGCGCCCACCGTGTGGACGCCGGGCTCCCTCAACAACGAGATCGGTCTGCCGCTGACCGCGCTCACGGCCACCGCCGAGACCCGTCACCTCGTCCTGGAGATGGGCGCGCGCGGAATCGGTCACATCCGTTACCTGACGGGTCTGACCCCGCCGCGGATCGGTCTCGTCCTGAACGTGGGCAGCGCCCACATCGGCGAGTTCGGCGGCCGCGAGCAGATCGCCCAGGCCAAGGGCGAGCTGGTCGAGGTCCTGCCGGCGGCCGAGGACGGCGGCGTCGCGATCCTGAACGCCGACGACCCGCTGGTGCGGGCCATGGCCTCCCGTACCCGGGCGAAGGTCGTCCTGTTCGGCGAAGCGGACGAAGCGGCCGTACGGGCCGAGAACGTCCGTCTCACCGCCACCGGACAGCCCGCTTTCCGGCTTCACACACCCACCGGGTGCAGCGACGTGACCTTGCGCCTGTACGGTGAGCACCACGTGTCGAACGCGCTCGCCGCGGCCGCCGTAGCCCATGAGCTCGGCATGCCCGTCGCGGAGATCGCCACCGCGCTTTCCGAGGCAGGCACCCTGTCGCGCTGGCGCATGGAGGTCACCGAGCGTCCGGACGGCGTGACGATCGTCAACGACGCCTACAACGCGAACCCCGAGTCCATGCGAGCCGCCCTGCGCGCGCTCGCGGCCATGGGCAGGTCTGGACAGGCCGAGGGATCCCGTACGTGGGCGGTGCTCGGCCCGATGGCCGAGCTTGGTGACGAGGCGCTCGCCGAGCACGACGCGGTCGGACGGCTCGCCGTCCGGCTCAACGTCAGCAAGCTCGTCGCGGTCGGGGGCAGGGAAGCGTCCTGGCTGCAACTGGGCGCCTATAACGAGGGTTCGTGGGGTGAGGAGTCGGTGCACGTGTCCGACGCGCAGGCGGCGATCGACCTGCTGCGCAGTGAGCTGCGGCCGGGGGACATCGTCCTGGTGAAGGCATCCAGGTCGGTGGGTCTGGAGCGGGTCGCCCTGGCACTGCTCGAGAACACCGGCGAGGGCGAGGTCGCCGGCCGATGAGGCAGATCCTCTTCGCGGGGGCCATCGGGCTCTTCCTGACCCTGATCGGCACCCCGCTGCTCATCAAGCTGCTCGCCCGCAAGGGATACGGTCAGTTCATCCGCGACGACGGCCCGCGCGGCCACGCCGGGAAGAAGGGCACGCCCACCATGGGCGGTATCTCCTTCATCCTGGCCACGCTCATCGCGTACGCCCTGGCCAAGGTCATCACCGGTGAGGACCCCACCTACTCGGGTGTCCTGGTGCTGTTCCTGATGACCGGTATGGGTCTGGTCGGTTTCCTCGACGACTACATCAAGATCGTCAAGCAGCGTTCGCTGGGTCTGCGGGCCAAGGCGAAGATGGCCGGCCAGCTGATCGTCGGCATCGCCTTCGCCGTGCTCTCGCTGCAGTTCGCCGACCTGCGCGGCAACACCCCGGCGTCCGAGCGGCTGTCCTTCATCACCGACTTCGGCTGGTCCATCGGGCCGGTCCTGTTCGTGGTCTGGGCGCTCTTCATGATCCTGGCCATGTCCAACGGCGTGAACCTGACGGACGGTCTGGACGGCCTGGCCACCGGCGCGTCGGTGATGGTCTTCGGCGCGTACACCTTCATCGGGCTGTGGCAGTTCCAGGAGTCGTGCGCCAACGCCATGACCCTGACGAACCCGAACGCCTGCTTCGAGGTACGCGATCCGCTCGACCTCGCGGTCGTCGCCTCCGCCCTCATGGGCGCCTGCTTCGGCTTCCTGTGGTGGAACACCTCGCCCGCCAAGATCTTCATGGGCGACACCGGTTCGCTGGCCCTCGGCGGCGCGCTCGCGGGTCTCGCGATCTGCTCGCGCACCGAGCTCCTGATCGCCGTCCTCGGCGGCCTCTTCGTGATGATCACCATGTCCGTGGTCATCCAGGTCGGCTCCTTCAAGATGACCGGCAAGCGGGTCTTCCGGATGGCGCCACTCCAGCACCACTTCGAACTCAAGGGCTGGACCGAAGTCCTGGTCGTCGTCCGGTTCTGGATCATCCAGGGCATGTGCGTCATCGTCGGCCTGGGCATCTTCTACGCGGGATGGGCATCCGAAAAGTGAGCGAACAGCCGGTCTGGCAGGGCAAGCACGTCACCGTCGCGGGGCTGGGCGTGAGCGGCGTTCCCGCCGCCCGCGCCCTGCACGCCCGGGGTGCGGTCGTCACGGTCGTCAACGACGGCGACGACGAGCGCTCCCGGGCGCAGGCCGCCGAGTTGGAGGCGGCGGGCATCACCGTCCGACTCGGCGACGGAGCGACCCTGCCGGCCGGCACCGAGCTCATCGTGACGGCGCCGGGCTGGCAGCCCGACAAGCCGCTCTTCCAGGCCGCCGAGGCGGCGGGCGTGGAGATCTGGGGCGACGTCGAGCTGGCCTGGCGCCTGCGTGGTCCCGGCGCGGCCCCGTGGCTCGCGGTCACCGGCACCAACGGCAAGACCACGACCGTACGGATGCTCGCCTCGATCCTGCGGGCGGCCGGTCTCAAGACCGCCGCCGTCGGGAACATCGGCGTCTCCCTGCTCGACGCCGTCCTCGGTGACGAGCCGTACGACGTGCTCGCCGTCGAACTCTCCAGCTACCAGCTGCACTGGGCGCCCTCGCTGCGCGCCCACTCGGCCGCCGTGCTCAACCTGGCGCCCGACCACCTCGACTGGCACGGCTCGATGGAGGCGTACGCCGCCGACAAGGGCCGGATCTACGAGGGCAACACGGTCGCCTGCGTCTACAACACGGCCGACCCGGTCACCGAGGAGCTGGTGCGCGAGGCCGACGTCGAGGAGGGCTGCCGGGCGATCGGCTTCACCCTCGGCACCCCCGGCCCCTCGCAGCTCGGCGTCGTCGAGGGCATCCTCGTCGACCGGGCCTTTGTGGAGAACCGGCAGAAGAACGCCCAGGAGCTGGCCGAGGTCTCCGACGTCCAGCCGCCGGCCCCGCACAACATCGCCAACGCGCTCGCCGCTGCGGCCCTCGCCCGCGCCTACGGCGTGCCGCCGCAGGCCGTACGGGACGGACTGCGGGCCTTCCGGCCCGACCCGCACCGCATCGAACTGGTCGAGGAGATCGAGGGCGTGGCCTACGTCGACGATTCCAAGGCCACCAACACCCACGCCACGGAGGCGTCGTTGGCGGCCTACGATCCGATTGTCTGGATCGCCGGCGGCCTCGCCAAGGGCGCGTCCTTCGACGAGCTGGTCCAGGCGTCGGCGAAGCGGCTGCGCGGGGTCGTCCTGATGGGCCGGGACCGCGGCCTGATCCGCGAAGCCCTGGCGCGACACGCCCCCGAGGTCCCGGTGGTGGACCTCGACCGGACCGACACTGGTGCGATGTCCGCGGCCGTCCAGGAGGCGGCGGCGCTCGCCCGGCCGGGGGACACGGTCCTGCTGGCGCCGGCCTGCGCGTCGATGGACATGTTCACCAATTACAACAAGCGCGGCGAGGCGTTCGCGGACGCCGTCCGCTCGCTCGCCGCGACCGGGCGCGCCTGACCTGACCAGTGACAAGGTCCCGGCCGCGCGCCGGGCACGACTGGAGGGGACGGCGAACATGCCGAGCAGAACCGCCGGGACGCGCAAGGCCGCCGCGGCACGCGGCGGCCCCGCCCCCGCGGCGCCCCGGCCACCCCGCCGGCCGCGCGCCGGCCGGGGAGGGGTCCGCGGGCTCCGCGAGCGGGTCATGCGGGCCTGGGACCGGCCGCTGACGGCGTATTACGTGATCATCGGAGCGGGACTGCTCATCACCGCGCTCGGCCTGGTGATGGTCTACTCCGCCTCGATGATCACGGCGCTCCGCTACGACCTGGTGCCCTCGTACTTCTTCCGCAAACAGTTCTTCGCGGCGCTCCTCGGCGCGGGCCTGCTCCTGGCCGCCTCCCGGATGCCGGTGAAGCTGCACCGGGCGCTCGCGTACCCGATACTGGTCGGCGCGATCTTCCTGATGGTGCTGGTCCAGGTGCCGGGGATAGGCGTCGCGGTCGGCGGCAACCAGAACTGGATCTCGCTGGGCGGCCCGTTCATGCTCCAGCCCAGCGAGTTCGGCAAGCTGGCGCTGATCCTGTGGGGCGCCGATCTGCTGGCCCGCAAACAGGACATGAAGCTGCTCACCCAGTGGAAACACATGCTGGTGCCGCTGGTGCCCGGTACGTTCCTGCTGCTCGGCCTGATCATGCTGGGCGGCGACATGGGCACCGCCATCATCCTGACGGCGATCCTGTTCGGTCTGCTGTGGACGGCCGGCGCGCCCACCCGGCTGTTCGTCGGGGTGCTCGCCGTGGCCGGCGCGATCGGCGTCCTGCTGATCAAGACCAGCCCGCACCGGATGGAACGCTTCCAGTGCCTGGGCGCCAGCGACCCCGGCGGCGCCGGCGATCCCTGCTGGCAGGCCGCGCACGGGATCTACGCGCTGGCCTCCGGCGGATGGTTCGGTTCCGGTCTGGGTGCGAGTGTGGAAAAATGGGGTCAACTTCCGGAAGCGCACACCGACTTCATCTTCGCCGTCACCGGGGAGGAACTGGGTCTGGCGGGGACGCTGTCGGTACTCGCCCTGTTCGCGGCTCTAGGCTATGCGGGTATCCGCGTGGCCGGAGGCACGGAGGACCCCTTCGTCAGGTATGCCGCGGGAGGCGTGACCACCTGGATCACGGCCCAGGCCGTGATCAACGTCGGTGCGGTGCTCGGTCTGCTGCCGATCGCCGGAGTCCCCCTCCCGCTGTTCTCCTACGGGGGCTCGGCCCTGCTGCCGACCATGTTCGCCGTCGGGCTGCTGATCGCGTTCGCGCGTCAGGAGCCCGCCGCGAAAGCGGCCCTGGCCATGCGCCCCGGATGGGGTGAGCGGGCCGGGGGGAGATGGAAGTCGATGCGACGGCGCGTCAAGAAGCGTCCGTCCGGAGAGCGGTGAATTTCGGTGCATGTCGTCCTTGCCGGTGGAGGTACTGCCGGCCACATCGAGCCCGCGCTCGCCCTCGCGGACGCCCTGCGCAGGCAGGATCCCACCGTGAGGATCACGGCGCTGGGCACGGAGCGCGGTCTGGAGACCCGGCTGGTGCCGGAGCGCGGCTACGAGCTGGCGCTCATCCCCGCCGTGCCGCTGCCGCGCAAGCCGACGCCCGAACTGCTCACCGTCCCCGGGCGGCTGCGCGGCACCATCAAGGCCGCCGAGCAGGTCCTGGAGCGCACCAAGGCGGACTGCGTGGTCGGCTTCGGCGGGTACGTGGCCCTGCCCGGCTATCTGGCCGCCAAGCGGCTCGGGGTACCGATCGTGGTCCACGAGGCCAACGCCCGGCCCGGCCTGGCCAACAAGATCGGCTCGCGGTTCGCCTCCGGGGTCGCCGTGGCCACCCCGGACTCCAAGCTGCGCGACGCCCGTTACATCGGCATCCCGCTGCGCTACACGATCGCGACCCTCGACCGGGCCCGGGTCCGCCCCGAGGCGCGCGCCGCGTTCGGTCTCGACCCGAACCTGCCGACGCTGCTGGTCTCCGGCGGCTCGCAGGGCGCCCGCCGCCTCAACGAGGTGGTCCAGCAGGTCGCCCCGGTGCTCCAGCGCTCGGGCATCCAGATCCTGCACGCGGTCGGCCCGAAGAACGAGGTGCCGCGTGTCGACAACATGCCCGGAATGCCGCCGTACGTACCGGTACCGTACGTGGACCGGATGGACCTCGCGTACGCCGCGGCCGACATGATGCTCTGCCGCGCGGGCGCGATGACCGTCGCCGAGCTCTCCGCCGTCGGACTGCCGGCCGCCTACGTCCCGCTGCCCATCGGCAACGGCGAACAGCGGCTCAACGCCCAGCCGGTGGTCAAGGCCGGCGGTGGACTCCTCGTCGACGACGCGGAACTGACGCCGCAGTGGGTGCAGGGCAACGTCCTGCCCGTACTGGCCGATCCGCACCGGCTGTACGAGATGTCCCGCGCCGCCGCCGAGTTCGGCCGCCGGGACGCCGACGAGCTGCTCGTCGGCATGGTGTACGAGGCGATCGCCGCCCGCCGTCAGGGATAACGGCGAGCGGGCCGGACGGGCGTGTGGCTGTCGAATGAATCGTCGACAGCCGGGGCGCCCGGCGGCGCGTGAGCCAGGACAAGCGGAGGAGATGCTGTGGTGGCGGGAACGGCGACCGGCAGGAAGAGCGGGGCCGGCGCGTCCAGGAGGCCGTCACGGCGGCCGTCCGGGCCGGGTGTTCGGCGTTTCGGGACCCCCGGCCCGCGTGCGCTCCTGATCGCCTTCGGTGTCCTGCTCCTGACGGCCGGCGTCCTCTGGGCGCTGTACGGCTCGACCTGGCTCCGGGTGGAGCAGGTGAGCACCTCCGGCACGGAGGTGCTCACCCCCGCGGAGGTCGAGCGTGTCGCGGCGGTCCCGCTCGGCGCGCCGCTCGTGTCGGTCGACACGTCCGGCATCGAGGCGCGGCTGCGCGACCGGCTGCCGCGGATCGACCAGGTGGAGGTCGTGCGGTCATGGCCGCACGGAATCGGTCTGAAAGTGACGGAACGTCACCCGGTTCTTCTGCTGGAAAAGGGTGGAAAGTTTATCGAAGTGGACTCGTCCGGTGTCCGGTTCGCCACCGTCAAGGCCCCGCTCCGCGGTGTCCCGCGCCTCGTCCTCGACGTGGCCGGATCGCCCAGTCTGCGCCGTTTCGACGCCGACCGGCTGCTGACGGTCGCGGTAGGCGTGACGGGCGAACTCCCGGAGAAAATCGCCCAAGACGTCCGTGTCGTCCGGATTACCTCCTTCGACTCCATCACTCTGGAACTCGGCAAGGGCCGCAGCGTCTTCTGGGGCAGCGGCGAGCACGGGCCGGTCAAGGCGCGCGTGCTCACCGCACTCATGAAGGCGACTCCCAAAGCGGGACACTTCGACGTAAGTGCCCCCACCGCACCCGCCTCTTCGAGGAGTTGACGTTCATCGGCGCCGGTCAGCACCCTGGTTGGCCAGCGCTACGGGTGATCACATAGGGTGAAAAGAAAAACGGGAGGTTCGGCGTGTTCGTTGAACGGGCGCCGCTTGTCGACTTAGTGTCCTGTTCGGAAGAGTCCAGCGAACAGAGACACTGGTAACCCTAAACTTCAACGTTAGGGTTTGGGTCGGCGTTTCGGACCGTCCCAATCGGCATCCGTCGCCGCGTCGCGCCAACCATCGCGAAGCGGCGACACGTAACTCGAGGCGAGAGGCCTTCGACGTGGCAGCACCGCAGAACTACCTCGCAGTCATCAAGGTCATCGGTGTCGGCGGCGGTGGTGTCAATGCCATCAACCGAATGATCGAGGTCGGTCTCAAAGGCGTCGAGTTCATCGCCATCAACACCGACGCTCAGGCGCTGTTGATGAGCGACGCCGACGTCAAGCTCGACGTCGGCCGTGAACTCACCCGCGGCCTCGGGGCCGGGGCCAATCCGGCCGTCGGCCGCAAGGCGGCAGAGGACCACCGTGAGGAGATCGAGGAGGTCCTCAAGGGGGCCGACATGGTCTTCGTCACCGCCGGCGAAGGCGGCGGCACCGGCACCGGCGGCGCGCCCGTCGTCGCCAACATCGCGCGCTCGCTCGGCGCCCTGACGATCGGTGTGGTCACCCGCCCGTTCACCTTCGAGGGCCGCCGTCGCGCCAACCAGGCGGAGGACGGCATCGCCGAGCTCCGCGAAGAGGTCGACACCCTCATCGTCATCCCGAACGACCGGCTGCTGTCCATCTCGGACCGTCAGGTCTCGGTGCTCGACGCCTTCAAGTCGGCCGACCAGGTGCTGCTCAGCGGTGTCCAGGGCATCACCGACCTCATCACCACCCCGGGTCTGATCAACCTCGACTTCGCCGACGTCAAGTCGGTCATGTCCGAGGCCGGTTCGGCCCTGATGGGCATCGGCTCCGCCCGCGGCGACGACCGCGCGGTGGCCGCCGCGGAGATGGCGATCTCCTCGCCGCTCCTGGAGGCGTCCATCGACGGCGCCCGCGGCGTGCTGCTCTCCATCTCCGGCGGCAGCGACCTCGGTCTGTTCGAGATCAACGAGGCCGCCCAGCTGGTGAGCGAGGCCGCCCACCCCGAGGCGAACATCATCTTCGGCGCCGTCATCGACGACGCCCTCGGCGACGAGGTCCGGGTCACCGTCATCGCGGCCGGCTTCGACGGCGGCCAGCCGCCGGCCCGCCGGGACAACATCATCGGCTCGGCCTCCGCCAAGCGCGAGGAGCCGGCCCCGGCCCCCCGCGCCGCCGAGCCCGCCCGCCCGCTGGGCGGCCTCGGCACGGTGACCCCGCGCGAGGAGCCCGCCCCGGCCCCCGTCGAGCCGGTGCGCGCGGTCGGCGAGAGCTCGCTGCCGCCCGTCGCCCCGCCGGTGGTCCCGCCGGCCCGCCCGTACCCGGACACCTCGGCCGAAGAGCTGGATGTCCCGGACTTCTTGAAGTGATAGGGCAGCGTTACGACACGAGCGGCGCCCACTTCGCCTTCACCGACCGGTGGGGCGGGGTGAGCGCCGTTCCGTACGAGGAGCTCAACCTCGGCGGCGCCGTGGGCGACGACCCCGGCACGGTCCGGGCCAACCGGGCGCGGGCCGCCGAGGGACTGGGCCTGGACCCGGCGCGCGTGGTCTGGATGAACCAGGTGCACGGCGCCGACGTCGCCGAGGTCGACGGCCCCTGGGCGACGGACCGTGAGATCCCCCGCGTGGACGCCCTCGTGACGTCCCGTCCGGGCCTCGCGCTCGCCGTCCTCACCGCCGACTGCGTCCCCGTCCTGCTGGCCGACCCGGTCGCCGGAGTGGTGGCCGCGGCCCACGCCGGACGGCCCGGGATGGTCGCCGGAGTGGTCCCCGCCGCCGTCGAGGCGATGCGGAAGCGGGGCGCCGACCCCGCCCGGATCGTCGCCCGCACCGGCCCCGCGGTCTGCGGCCGTTGTTACGAGGTGCCGGCTTCGATGCGCGCCGAGGTGGCCGCCGTCGAGCCCGCCGCGTACGCGGAGACCTCCTGGGGCACTCCCGCCGTCGACGTCGCCGCCGGAGTCCGCGCCCAGCTGGAGCGGCTCGGGGTACGGGACGTCGCGGACGCCGGGGTGTGCACCCTGGAGTCCCGCGACCACTACTCGTACCGCCGCGACCGCACCACGGGGCGACTCGCGGGATATGTCTGGCTGGACCCCGAGACGTCCCGGGGCACGACCCCCGAATCCTGTGTGGGAAAGAACTGATGACGGACCGCAAGTCGGAACTCGCCGCGAACCTCGCGCGCGTGGAGGAGCGCATCGCCGAGGCGTGCGCGGCGGCCGGGCGCGCCCGGGACGAGGTGACCCTCATCGTGGTCACCAAGACCTACCCCGCGAGCGATGTGAGGTTTCTGCACGAACTCGGTGTGCGGCATGTGGCCGAGAACCGTGACCAGGACGCGGCCCCGAAGGCCGCGGCGTGTGCGGATCTCGACCTCAGCTGGCACTTCGTGGGTCAGTTGCAGACCAATAAGGTCCGCTCGGTGGTGGGTTATGCCGATGTGGTGCAGTCCGTCGACCGTTTGAAGCTCGTCTCCGCCTTGTCCGCGGCCGCGGTGAAGGCGGACCGCGAACTGGGCTGTCTGATCCAGGTCGCCCTCGACGCCGAGGCCGGCGGGCGGGGCGAGCGGGGCGGGGTGAGCCCCGACGGGATCGAGGAGTTGGCGGCGGCGGTGGACGCCGCGCCCGGGCTTCGTCTCGGTGGACTGATGACCGTCGCACCCCTGGTCGGTTCGTACGCGGGCCGGCAACGCGCCGCCTTCGAGCGGCTGATGGATTTGTCGACTGCCCTGCGCGCGACTCGCCCGACTGCGAACATGGTGTCAGCAGGGATGAGCGGGGACCTCGAAGAGGCCGTCGCGGCCGGTGCGACACATGTGCGCGTCGGTACGGCGGTGCTCGGAGTCCGCCCCAAGCTCGGGTAACGTCGCGAAGAGTCGGACCACAGCAGAAAATATGGTCAATCCGCCGAGGGGCGGGCGGACTCGTGGATCGCGGGCACGTGGTGACACTGCGACATTCGGTAAGGGCGATCCACCACAGAGCGGAGGAAGCGGCGATATGGCCGGCGCGATGCGCAAGATGGCGGTCTACCTCGGCCTCGTGGAGGACGACGGTTACGACGGCCGGGGGTTCGACCCCGACGACGACTTCGAACCCGAGTTGGAGCCGGAGCCCGAGCGCGACCGGCGCCACCACCAGCCCCCGCGGCAGGTGGAACGGGAGGAACCTGTACGGGTGGTGACGCCGCCCGCCCCCGCGAGCCGGTGTCCCGTTCTGTCCCGGTTGCCGCCGAGAGCGGACGTCCGGCCCGAATTGCCCCCGTGGCATCCATCACACCCGAACGCCCGAGCCTGGAGAAGAACGCACCGGTGATCATGCCCAAGGTCGTGTCCGAGCGGGAGCCGTACCGCATCACCACGCTGCACCCGCGGACCTACAACGAGGCCCGTACCATCGGGGAACACTTCCGTGAGGGCACTCCGGTGATCATGAATCTCACGGAGATGGACGATACGGACGCGAAGCGACTTGTCGACTTTGCCGCCGGACTCGTCTTCGGTCTTCATGGCAGCATTGAGCGCGTGACGCAGAAGGTGTTCCTGTTGTCGCCTGCTAACGTCGATGTCACGGCGGAGGACAAGGCCCGTATCGCAGAGGGCGGATTCTTCAACCAGAGCTGAGAGCACGAGACCGAGAGGGGCCGGCCGCGAACGCGCGGCCGGACAAGTGAGAGCACGAAAGTCAGGGGAGAGGGAACCGCGGGATGGGCGTCGCACTACAGGTGGTCTACATCGCGCTGATGTGCTTCCTCGTCCTTCTGATCCTCCGACTGGTCATGGACTATGTCTTCCAGTTCGCCCGTTCGTGGCGGCCCGGGAAGGTGATGGTGGTCGTTCTGGAGGCCACCTACACGGTCACCGATCCACCGCTCAAGCTTCTTCGGCGGCTCATCCCGCCGTTGCGTCTCGGGGGCGTGGCACTCGACCTGTCCTTCTTCGTTCTAATGATCATCGTTTTCATCCTGATTCGCGTCGTAGAGGGTTTCGCGCGGTGAGTACGGGGTGAATGTGGACGATACGGTCTTGCCGACTGCCGACGACTACGTAGAGGTGAAGAAGAGATGCCGCTGACCCCCGAGGACGTGCGGAACAAGCAGTTCACGACCGTCCGCCTTCGAGAAGGCTATGACGAGGACGAGGTGGATGCCTTCCTCGACGAGGTCGAAGCCGAACTGACGCGACTGCTCCGCGAGAACGAGGACCTGCGCGCCAAGCTGGCCGCGGCGACGCGTGCCGCCGCGCAGAATCAGCAGCAGCAGAACATGCGCAAGCCCCCGGAGCAGCCGGAGCGTCCCGGCCCCGGCGGCCCTGGCGGGGCTCCCGTGCCCGCCGCCATATCGGGCCCGCCGGTACAGCAGCAGCCGCAGATGGGCCCGCCGCAGCTGCCGTCCGGTGCTCCTCAGCTTCCCGCGGGCCCGATGCAGGGCGGCCCGATGGGTCCCGGCCAGATGCAGCAGGGCGGTCCCATGGGACCTGGCCAGATGCAGCAGGGCGGCCCCATGGGTCCCGGCCAGATGCAGCAGGGCGGCCCCATGGGTCCCGGCCAGATGCAGCAGGGCGGCCCCATGGGTCACCCGCAGCAGCAGCAGCAGATGCAGCCGCCGGCCCCGCAGGGCCCCGGTGGCGACAGCGCCGCGCGCGTCCTGTCGCTGGCTCAGCAGACCGCCGACCAGGCGATCGCGGAGGCCCGTTCCGAGGCCAACAAGATCGTCGGCGAGGCCCGTTCGCGCGCCGAGGGCCTGGAGCGGGACGCCCGCGCCAAGGCCGACGCCCTGGAGCGGGACGCGCAGGAGAAGCACCGCGTCGCGATGGGCTCCCTGGAGTCCGCCCGCGCCACCCTCGAGCGCAAGGTCGAGGACCTGCGGGGCTTCGAGCGTGAGTACCGCACCCGTCTGAAGTCGTACCTGGAGTCGCAGCTGCGTCAGCTCGACTCGCAGGCCGACGAGTCGCTGGCCCCGCCGCGGACCCCCGCGGCCCCGTCCCTGCCGCCGTCGCCCTCGATGGCCTCGGCGGGCGCGGGTGCCCCGTCCTACGGCGGCAACAACGCGATGGCCGGCGGCCCGTCGTACGGCGGCCAGCAGCAGATGGCCCCGGCGATGACGCAGCCGATGGCTCCGGTGCGGCCGCAGGCGCCGCAGCCGATGCAGCAGGCGCCGGCGCCGATGCGCGGGTTCCTGATCGACGAGGACGACAACTGAGGGCGGCGGAGCCGCGCGTGAGCGCGTAGCCGTCGGCGGCAGTCGTGAAAGGCCGGTTCCCGGGGTCACTCCCGGGGGCCGGCCCTTCGGCGTTTCCGGGGGCGTTTCGGGGGTGCGGGCCGGGTGCGGGGCGCTGGGTGGATGCGAGGTGGGTGGGGGCTTGTGGTCGTGGGGCCCTCTCCGCCGGTGGGGGCTGCTCGCGCCTGCCCCCTGGAGATACGCGAGAGGCCCGGCTCCACCGTGCGGTGAAGCCGGGCCTCTGTCGGGTTGTTACGCCTTCTTCAGACGGAAGGTGAGGGACAGGCCCTCGTCCTCGAAGGGGGTGCCGTAGGTGTCGTCGGCGTCGCCCTCGGCGTGGTCCGTCGCGAGGACCTCGTCGGCGATGAGGCCGGCGTGGGCCGTCAGGGCCTCCGTGGTCTCCGGTGAGGCGGAGGTCCAGCGCAGGGCGATGCGGTCCGCGACGTCGAGGCCGCTGTTCTTGCGGGCCTCCTGGATCAGCCGGATCGCGTCACGGGCCAGGCCCGCCTTGCGCAGCTCCGGGGTGATCTCCAGGTCCAGGGCGACCGTGGCGCCCGAGTCGGAGGCGACCGACCAGCCCTCGCGCGGGGTCTCGGTGATGATGACCTCCTCGGGGGTGAGGAGGATCGTCTCGCCGCCGACCACCAGCGGGGCCTCGCCGCCGCGCAGCGCCAGGGCCAGCGCCGCCGCGTCGGTCGCCGCGACCGCCTTGGCGACGTCCTGCACGCCCTTGCCGAAACGCTTGCCGAGCGCGCGGAAGTTGGCCTTCGCCGTCGTGTCGACGAGCGAGCCGCCGACCTCGGAGAGGGACGCGAGGGAGGAGACGTTCAGCTCCTCCGTGATCTGCGCCTGGAGCTCCGGGGAGAGGTCCGCGAAGCCCGTCGCCGCCACCAGGGCGCGCGACAGCGGCTGACGCGTCTTCACGCCCGACTCGGCGCGCGTCGCGCGGCCCAGCTCGACCAGGCGGCGGACCAGGAGCATCTGCACGGACAGCTCCGGGTTCACCAGCGCCGCGTCCGGCTCCGGCCAGGTGGCCAGGTGGACGGACTCCGGGGCGTCCGGGGTGACCGGGACGATCAGGTCCTGCCACACCCGCTCGGTGATGAACGGGGTCAGCGGGGCCATCAGCCGCGTCACGGTCTCCACGACCTCGTGGAGGGTGCGCAGCGCCGCCTTGTCGCCCTGCCAGAACCGGCGGCGCGAGCGGCGCACGTACCAGTTGGACAGGTCGTCGACGAACGCCGAGAGCAGCTTGCCGGTCCGCTGGGTGTCGTAGGCCTCCATCGCCTCGGTGGCCTCGGCCACCAGCGTGTTCAGCTCGCCGAGCAGCCAGCGGTCGAGGACCGGGCGGTCGGCCGGCGCCGGGTCGGCCGCCGACGGGGCCCAGCCGGACGTACGGGCGTACAGCGCCTGGAAGGCGACCGTGTTCCAGTACGTCAGGAGGGTCTTGCGGACGACCTCCTGGATCGTGCCGTGGCCCACCCGGCGGGCCGCCCACGGCGAGCCGCCGGCGGCCATGAACCAGCGCACCGCGTCGGCGCCGTGCTGGTCCATCAGCGGGATCGGCTGCAGGATGTTGCCCAGGTGCTTGGACATCTTGCGGCCGTCCTCGGCGAGGATGTGGCCGAGGCAGACCACGTTCTCGTACGAGGACTTGTCGAAGACGAGGGTGCCGACCGCCATCAGCGTGTAGAACCAGCCGCGGGTCTGGTCGATCGCCTCGGAGATGAACTGGGCCGGGTAGCGGGCCTCGAACAGCTCCTTGTTCTGGTACGGGTAGCCGTGCTGCGCGAACGGCATCGAACCCGAGTCGTACCAGGCGTCGATGACCTCGGGCACGCGCACCGCTTCGAGGGAGCAGCCCTCGGCCGGGCAGGTGAAGGTGACGGCGTCGATGTACGGGCGGTGCGGGTCGAGGTCCGACTGGTCGGTGCCGGTCAGCTCGGTCAGCTCGGCGCGCGAGCCCACGCACGTGAGGTGGTCGTCGGCGCAGCGCCAGATGGGCAGCGGGGTGCCCCAGTAGCGGTTGCGGGACAGCGCCCAGTCGATGTTGTTGTTCAGCCAGTCGCCGAAGCGGCCGTGCTTGACCGAGTCCGGGAACCAGTTCGTCTTCTCGTTCTCTTCGAGAAGGCGGTCCTTCACGGCGGTCGTGCGGATGTACCAGGACGGCTGCGCGTAGTAGAGCAGCGCCGTGTGGCAGCGCCAGCAGTGCGGGTAGCTGTGCTCGTACGCGATGTGCTTGAAGAGCACGCCGCGCGCGTCCAGGTCGGCGGTGAGCGCCTCGTCGGCCTTCTTGAAGAAGACGCCGCCGACCAGCGGCACGTCCTCCTCGAAGGTGCCGTCGGGGCGGACCGGGTTGACGACCGGCAGTCCGTACGCCTTGCAGACCTTGAGGTCGTCCTCACCGAAGGCGGGGGACTGGTGGACCAGACCCGTACCGTCCTCGGTCGTCACGTACTCGGCGTTGACGACGTAATGGGCCGGCTCGGTGAACTCGACGAAGTCGAAGGGACGCTGGTAGGTCCAGCGCTCCATCTCGGCGCCGGTGAACGACTCGCCGGTGGTCACCCAGCCCTCGCCGAGCGCCTTGTCGAGCAGCGGCTCGGCGACGACCAGGCGCTCGTCGCCGTCCGTGGCGACCACGTAGGTCACCTCGGGGTGGGCGGCGACGGCCGTGTTGGACACCAGGGTCCACGGGGTGGTCGTCCACACCAGGAGCGCGGCCTTGCCGGCGAGCGGGCCGGAGGTCAGCGGGAAGCGGACGTAGACGGACGGGTCGACGACCGTCTCGTAGCCCTGCGCCAGCTCGTGGTCCGAGAGGCCGGTGCCGCAGCGCGGGCACCACGGGGCCACCCGGTGGTCCTGGACGAGCAGGTCCTTGTCGAAGATGGTCTTCAGCGACCACCAGACCGACTCGATGTACGCGGGGTCCATGGTGCGGTACGCGTCGTCCATGTCGACCCAGTAGCCCATGCGGTCGGTCAGCTCGGCGAACGCGTCGGTGTGCCGGGTCACGGACTCGCGGCACTTGGCGTTGAACTCGGCGATGCCGTACGCCTCGATGTCCTTCTTGCCGGTGAAGCCCAGCTCCTTCTCGACGGCCAGCTCGACCGGCAGGCCGTGGCAGTCCCAGCCGGCCTTGCGGGCGACGTGGTAGCCGCGCATGGTGCGGAAGCGGGGGAAGACGTCCTTGAAGACGCGGGCCTCGATGTGGTGGGCGCCCGGCATGCCGTTCGCGGTCGGAGGGCCCTCGTAGAACACCCATTCGGGGCGTCCCTCGGACTGCTCCAGACTCTTGGCGAAGACCTTGTTCTCGCGCCAGAAGTCGAGCACACCGTGCTCGAGCGCGGGCAGGTCTACCTGGGCGGGTACCTGGCGGTACTGCGAAGACATCGATCTTCCTCCGGCGGATGTGCCACGTTTCCGTCCGGAGGGACGAGAGCCTCGGCTCCCGCGGTACCACCCTCCTTGGCCACGGGCGCGTCCACGCCCGAAGCCCCCTCATTGGGGTCGCGACACCGGTTCTAGTCGCCGCGGTCGGATCTCCGCGGCTTTCTTCCGGCAGCTCCGGGGTGATGCTTCACCTCGCGCACACCCCCGGGCTCGCACCGTCCCCGGGTCGCTCATGGCTGCGTGCGACGCTACTCGTCCCCATCCAAGCCTCTCGCTCCGCCCAGTGTACGGGGCCGGGCGCGGGTCGGCCGACCCGTTTTCCGGCGGGGCGGGGGCGGTGGCCGTGCCCGGCCCGGCGTGACCCGAATGGCGACACGGCCCCGGGCGGACTTCGGCGAGGGCCATGTGGGGGACTCCCGGCACGGAGGGCCCGGCCACGCGCGCGTGCGGCCGGGAAGGGGTGCCCGGGGGCGGTGCCGGGGCGCGGAAAGGGGCGGCGTGCCCCGTTGCCGAGGGCCCTGGGCCGATTTATCGTCCCAGCACGATTCGCGCGCAAGATCACAAAATGTGAAGGGGCCGCGACATGGTGGCGAAGAAGACCGCCGCGGAGAAGACGGCGCCGCCGGCCGGGAAGGCGGCGGCGAGGAAGGCGACGGCCGAAACGGCTGCCGAGGACGCCGGAGAGGCGGCCGGGAAAGCGGCCGGAGAGGCGGCCGAGGCGGCGCCCGCGAAAGCGGCGCCGAAGACCGCCAAGACCGCGAAGAAGGCCGCCGCGAAGAAGACCGCGGCCAAGAAGGTCGCGGCCAAGAAGACCGCCGCGAAGAAAGCCGCCGCCAAGAAGGCCGTCGCGAAGAAGACCGCCGCCTCCGAGGCCCCCGCGAAGAAGAGCACGGCGCGGAAGACCGCGTCGAAGAAGGCCCCGGCCCCCCAGGCCGCGAGCGAGCAGACAGGAGTACGGAAGGTGCCAGCGAAGAAGACCGCGGGGGTCGCCACGAAGGTCGGGGCCGACGCCGCCGTGCCCCCCGCACGGGCCGGTGAGCTCGCCGTACGCCCGGGGGAGGACCCGTGGACCCCCGAGGAGGTGGCGGAGGCCCGCAGCGAGCTGCAGTCGGAGGTGCTGCGGCTGCGCAGCGAGCTGATCCACTCCAAGGAGGAGCTGACCGGCCTCATGCGCGACGGCGGCGAGGGCGCCGGCGACGACCAGGCCGACACCGGCAGCAAGAACATCACGCGCGAGCACGAGCTGGCCCTGGCCGCGAACGCCCGCGAGATGCTGGAGCAGAGCGAGCACGCCCTGGAGCGGCTCGACACGGGGACGTACGGTCTGTGCGAGGTCTGCGGCAAGCCCATCGGCAAGGCCAGGATGCAGGCGTTTCCGCGGGCCACCCTGTGTGTCGAGGACAAGCAGAAACAGGAACGCCGCGGCTGACACGCGCGCGAGGGTGTGTCGTACCCTCGTGCACATGGCAGAGGCGGAGAGCGTCATCGGTACCCCCGATTCAGCAGGTGCCGACGAGTCGGCAGGTCCCGGGACCGAGGTGCGTCCTCAGGGGAAGAGGAAGCTCGCGGCGCTCTTGGTGGTGGCCGTGCTCGCGTACCTCATCGACCTCGGCAGCAAGATGCTCGTGGTCGCGAAGCTGGAGGGGCACGAGCCGATCGACCTGATCGGCGACCTGCTGCGGCTCAGCGCCATCCGCAACCGGGGCGCCGCCTTCGGCATGGGCGAGGCGTACACGGTCATCTTCACGCTGATCGCCTCCGTCGTGATCACGGTGATCATCCGGCTGTCGCGCAAGCTCTACAGCCTGCCCTGGGCCATCGCCCTCGGCCTGCTGCTCGGCGGCGCGCTCGGCAACCTGACCGACCGGATCTTCCGCTCGCCGGGCGTCTTCCGGGGCGCGGTCGTCGACTTCATCGCGCCCGCGCACTTCGCCGTCTTCAATCTCGCCGACTCGGCGATCGTCTGCGGCGGCATCCTGATCGTGCTGCTGTCGTTCCGTGGCCTGGACCCCGACGGCACCATCCACAAGGACTGACTCCGCACGGTCCGGGATCGCGTGGCGAAGTGCCGTGAGGTGCCGGCGAGGTCCGAGGGCCTCCCGGCACAAGGCATACTCGACAGGGTGAGCACGAGTCCCGAGATCCGCACCCTGCCCGTACCCGACGGCCTGGAGGGCGAGCGCGTCGACGCCGCCATCGCCCGCATGTTCGGGTTCTCCCGTACGAAGGCGGCCGAGCTGGCCGCCGCCGGGAAGGTCCTCGTCGACGGGTCCGTCGTCGGCAAGTCCGAGCGGGTCAGCGGTGGCGCGTGGCTCGAGGTCGAGATGCCCGGCGCGCCCGCGCCCGTGCAGATCGTGGCCGAGCCCGTCGAGGGCATGGAGATCGTCCACGACGACGACGACATCGTCGTGATCATGAAGCCGGTCGGCGTCGCCGCCCACCCCAGCCCCGGCTGGACCGGCACCACCGTCATCGGCGGCCTGGCCGCCGCCGGCTACCGCATCTCCACCTCCGGCGCCGCCGAGCGCCAGGGCATCGTGCACCGCCTCGACGTCGGCACCTCCGGTCTGATGGTGGTGGCGAAGTCGGAGTACGCGTACACGTCGCTGAAGCGCCAGTTCAAGGAGCGCGTGGTCGACAAGCGCTACCACGCCCTCGTGCAGGGCCACCCGGACCCGCTGAGCGGCACCATCGACGCCCCCATCGGCCGGCACCCGAACCACGACTACAAGTGGGCCGTGACCGCCGAGGGCAAGCCCTCCGTGACCCACTACGACCTCATCGAGGCGTACCGGGCGGCCTCGCTGCTCGACATCAAGCTGGAGACGGGCCGCACCCACCAGATCCGCGTGCACATGTCCGCCCACCGCCACCCCTGCGTCGGCGACATCACCTACGGCGCCGACCCGACCATGGCCAAGCGCCTCGGCCTGACCCGGCAGTGGCTGCACGCGGTCCGGCTCGGCTTCGAGCACCCCGCCGACGGCCGCTGGGTCGAGTTCGCGAGCACCTACCCGGCCGACCTGCAGACCGCCCTCGACCGGATCGCGGCCGAGAGCCGGTGACCGCCTCCGCCGAGTCGGCCCCGGTCACCTCGACCCTCGCGTACGAGGTGCGGGAGGTCGCCGGGACCGCCGACCGGGACGCCTGCTTCGCGGTGCGCCGCGAGGTCTTCGTCGAGGAGCAGGGCGTCACGGCGGAGGAGGAGTACGACACGTACGACGAGACCGCCGTGCATCTGCTCGCGGTCCGCGCCGACGGCGTGCCGCTCGGCACCGGACGGCTGCTGTACGGGGCGGACGCCCTCGGCAAGACCGGCGCCGACGCCTCCGTGGGCTCGCTCGGCCGGCTCGCCGTGGCGCGCGCCGCCCGCGGCCTCGCCGCCGTCGACCTGCACGCCCAGACGCACGCCCTCGGCTTCTACGAGCGGCTCGGCTACGTGGTCTACGGACCGGAGTTCCCCGACGCGGGCATCCCGCACCGGGCGATGCGCCGCACGCTCTGAGCCGTTCCCACGGGGGCGTACCGGCTCACGGGTGGATGACCGGGGGCAATCGGCACCAAATCGGGCGTACGTGACAGGGTAGGGGCCGTGGATCAATTGGCCCTGCTGTTCCTGCTGCTGCTCGGCGCCGTGCTCACCGTTCCGCTCGGAAGCCGGCTCGGGCTGCCCGCGCCCGTCCTGATGACCCTCATCGGGGTCGTGCTGGCCTTCCTGCCCTTCGTGCCGAACGTCGACATCCCGCCCGAGTTCATCCTGCCGCTGGTGCTGCCGCCCCTGCTCTACGCGTCGGTCCAGCGCACCTCCTGGCGGCAGTTCGCGGCCAACAGGCGGCCGATCTTCCTGCTCGCGGTGGCCCTGGTCTTCGTCACCACGGCCGCCGTCGGCGCGGTCGCGAACGCCCTGGTGCCGGGCATCCCGCTGGCCGCCGCGCTCGCCCTCGGCGCCCTGGTGGCGCCGCCCGACCCGGTCGCGGCCACCGCCGTGGCCGGCTCGCTGGGACTGCCCCGGCGCCTGGTGTCGATCCTGGAGGGCGAGGGGCTGTTCAACGACGTCACCGCGATCGTGCTCTACCACGTGGCGATCACGGCCGTCGTCAGCGGGCACTTCTCCTGGACGCTCGCGCTCGGCGAGCTGGTCCTGTCGGCCGTCGTCGCGGTCGTGGTCGGCATCGCCCTCGGCTGGGTCACCAACCGGCTCATCGTCATCCTCGGCGACCCGACCCTGCAGACCGGCCTCACCCTCCTCGTGCCCTTCGTCTCCTACGTCGTCGCGGAGGAACTGCACGGCTCGGGCGTGCTCGGCGTGCTGGTCACCGCGCTGTTCCTGGCGGAGCACGCGAGCGACGCCGACGACGTGATGGGGCGGCTCGCCGGGCAGACCTTCTGGGAGGTCGTCGACACCCTGGTCACCGGCATCGCGTTCGGTCTGATCGGCCTGGAGCTGGTGCACGTCTTCGGCGTCGCCGAGGGGCGCGGCTGGCGGATGATCGGCTGGGGCGCGGCCGTCGTCGCAGTGGTGGTCGGGGTCCGGCTGATCTGGCTCCTGCCGGCGTCCTGGCTGGCGAAGAAGCTGCACACGCTGCGGGACTACGCCGAGGAGATCCCGATGAGCTGGCGGGAGAGCGTCGTCATGTGGTGGGCCGGGATGCGCGGGGTGGCCTCGGTCGCGCTGGCGCTCGCCATCCCGCTGAAGAAGAACGACGGTTCGCCCTTCCCCGGCCGTGACGAGCTGGTCTTCATCGCCTTCTGCGTGATCCTCACGACCCTCGTGCTCCAGGGGCTGACCCTGCCCTGGCTGGTGCGCCGGCTCGGGGTGAAGGCGGACGCGGAGGCCGAGCGGGTCTACGAGCGGGATCTGGCGATCCGGGCGGCGAAGGCGGCGCGGCTGCGGCTGAAGGAGGTCGAGGAGGTCGAGGAGCTGCCTGAGGACCTGGCGGAGCGGCTGCAGCGCGCCGCCTTCGACATCGGCGCGCGGATCAGCGCGGACATGGTGGACGACGAGCGGCGGGCCGCGTTCACCCAGCGCGTGCAGCGGGCGCACACGCTCCAGCGGATCCAGCGGGAGATGCTGTCGGCCGCCCGCCACGAGGTCCTGGCGGCGCGCAGCGAGCCGGGGGCCGATCCGGAGGTGGTGGACCGGGTGCTGCGGCATCTGGACGTCCGCAGCATGCGCTGAAGGCGGCACCTGAGCCCGGGCCTATGCCGTACCGCGGGGTGCGCGCGGGCGCATATGCCGCACCGTGACGGCGGGGGCGGCCGGGACCGGGTGGCAGGATGGGGCGTATGAACATCATGCTCTTCCACTCCGCCCACGGGCTGACGCCTTCCGTGACGGCCGCGGCCGAGCGGCTGCGGGCCGCCGGGCACCGGGTCTGGACCCCGGACCTCTTCGACGGCCGGACGGCCGCCACGGTGGAGGAGGGCATGGCGCTGCGCGACGCCGTCGGCAAGGACGAGCTGCTGAAGCGGGCGGTCCTCGCAGCGGCCCCGTACTCCGAGCAGGGGCTCGTGTACATGGGCCTGTCCTTCGGTGCCTCGGTCGCGCAGACCCTGGCGCTGGGCGACGAGAAGGCGCGCGGACTGCTGCTGTTCCACGGCACCTCGGACATCGCCGAGTCGGCCGCCGTGGACGAACTGCCGGTCCAGCTGCACGTGGCCGAGCCCGACCCGTTCGAGACGGACGACTGGCTGTCGTCCTGGTACCTCCGGATGGGACAGATCGGGGCCGACGTCGAGGTCTACCGCTACCGGGGCGCCGGGCACCTGTACACCGACCCGGAGCTGCCGGACTACGACGCCGAGGCGGCCGACCGGACGTGGACGATCGCGCTGGCGTTCCTCGACAGCCTCTAGGAGCGCGCCCGGGCGAGGCTCCCTTCCGACGTGTCGGCGGGACGCCCTCTCGGCTCGGCGCGACACCCGCGCCGAGCCGAGGACCGCACGCCGCCGAGACCGTGTACCGAGCGGTCATCTCCGCTTGATGATGGCGAGGAGCGCAGGTACGTGGCGTTGTACGCCCGGGGTTGCCCGCCGTGTACGCCATCAAGGAGGAAGCTTCCGCGCTCGATGGTCCAGTTGCCGTCGACCAGGGCGTTCCTGACTTCCTGACCCATGGCGTCCCAGCGGGTCATGGCAGGGGCGTGTGCCCCGACCGGCCGTCGTGTCCGAGCCGTCATGGCCGGCGGAGGATTCCGCGCCACGCCCGCCCGGGACCCACGCGACAGGGCCGGCGGCCCCGGGGAGTTCCCCGGAACCGACGGCCCTCTGCCGTGCGGGGGCGTCAGCCTCGGTAGGAGACCCAGGAGTTGTTCATGCGGGTGACCTGGCCGGCCGTGAACTGGTACATGCAGGAGTCGTACGTGTAGTCCATGAAGTTGTGGATCGGGTCCACGCCGGTCGTGGTGCAGGTGTCGCGGCCGGTCGGGCACTCGTACGCGGGGCTGGACTCGGCCGGGGTGTCGCTCACGGAGTCACCGCTGCCGGAGCAGCCGCCCTGGAAGGTGTGGTAGAGGCCCATCCAGTGGCCGACCTCGTGGGTGGCGGTGTCGCCCTGGTTGTAGTTGGTGGCCGAGCCGCCGGGCAGCGACGCGTCGAGGATGACGACGCCGTCCATCTTCGGGCTGGACTTGTACGAGGACGGGAAGGTGGCCCAGCCGAGCAGACCGCCGCTGAGGTTGGCGGTGTAGACGTTCAGCGCGTTGGCGCCGCCCTTGCGCAGGGCGTTCTTCATGTTCTTCTCGGCGGTGGTGCCGTCGCTGAGGTTGTACCAGGTGGCGTTGTCCGTGTAGTCGGTGCCGGCCAGCGTGAACTGGAAGTTCGTGTTGGTGTTGCCGGTGCCCTGGCCCGCGTAGGCGGCGTTGAGGACGGACATCTGGTTGTTGATGGCGGTGGCGCTGAGCTTGCCCGTCGTACCGCTGTGGATGACGTGGAAGTAGACCGGGATGTTCACCGCGGTGGCACCGGCGGCGGCCGACGTACGGCCGGCGGCGCGGGCCGCGGAGACCTTCTTCGCCAGGTCGGCGTCCATGGCCTTGACCTGGGCGGCGGTCAGCTCGTTGGGCTCGGCCTTGGTGGTGCTGCCCTTGGCCTTGCGGGCGCCGGAGAGCGCGGCGCCGCCGTCGGCGCACTTCTCGGCCGAGGCGAGGGTGGTGCCGGACGAGCCGGCCGGCGCGGCGGCCGGGGCCGTCATCGGCGCCAGGGCCAGGGATCCGGCCATCAGGGCCGTGCCGAGCAGACGACGTGACATACGCGGCGATATACGGGCAAGAGCGCGCACGGGTGACTCCTAGCGGGGGGTTGTGGGAGGTCGTTCCTCGCCACCGACTGCCGGGAGATTACGCGTCCATGTCATGTCTGGTTGAGGAGTGATCAAGCCCAATCATTTGGTGGGCAAATCAGTTCATTGGTGAGAAAAACTCGTGCGGTCTCCGAAGTTTGAAACAAGCACGTCACAGAAAGGACGACGAAGGCGGGTGGTGTGTCCGGATTCGATGCCCGGAAATCGCCACCCGCCGTAGCCACGTCATCTCCCGTTAACAGAAGGGATCATGGCCGAAAAGCGTCGGTCAGCGTACCGGCTGGTACACCCGCTCGACACGCTGCGTTCCGTTGCGCGTGCGATACGAGCGCGCCCAGGACGCCGTCGCGTCGCGGTCGGCCCGGTCGGAGACCGCGTAGTAGTCCATCTGTGAGCGGTCGGCCGTCACGTCGAGGACGCCGTAGCCGTGGTGGTCCAGATCCACCCACTCCACATGGCGGTTGGCGGCCTTGAGCGCGCCCGCCGCGAGGACCGAGACGGTGCCCGCCGGCACGTGCAGGATGTCGTCCAGGTTGTCCGACGTCACCGAGGTCACCACGAACTCCGTGGCCGCCGACGCCGACAGCGGGTACGTCGCCGCCTTCACCGGCACGTCGTTGGCCCACGCCATGTGGATGTCGCCGGTCAGGAAGACGGTGTTGCGGATCGCCCGGTCCGTCAGGTGCTGCAGCAGCTCCTTGCGGTCGTCGGTGTAGCCGTCCCACTGGTCGACGTTGATGGCGATGCCCTCCTTGGGCAGCCCGAGCAGCTCCGCGATCGGGGCGAGCAGCTCGGCCGGCAGCGAGCCGAAGGCCACCGGCGAGATCATCACCGAGGTGCCCACCAGCTGCCAGGCCGCGTCCGAGGACGCGAGCCCCGACTTCAGCCAGTCCAGCTGCGCCCGCCCGGTGATGGAACGGTTCGGGTCGTCGACCGCCCCGTCGCCCACCTTCGCCTGCTGCGAACGGAACGAGCGCAGGTCGAGCAGGTGCAGATCGGCCAGCTTGCCGAACCGCAGCCGCCGGTAGACCGTGCCCTCGGTGGAGGTGCGTACGGGCATCCACTCGAAGTACGCCCGCTTGGCCGCCGCCACCCGGTCCGCCCAGGCGCCCTCGGTGCCCGTCGTGTGGTTCTCCGCCCCGCCCGACCAGGCGTCGTTGGCGAACTCGTGGTCGTCCCAGATCGCCACGACCGGATGCGCCGCGTGCAGCGCCTGGAGGTCGGTGTCCGTCTTGTACGTGGCGTGCCGCAGCCGGTAGTCGGCGAGCGAGACGATCTCGTGCTCGGGCTGGTGCCGGCGCACCGTGTACTTCGCGGCCGGGTAGGAACCCGTCGCGTACTCGTAGATGTAGTCGCCGAGATGCAGGATCGCGTCCAGGTCGGTCCGGGCGGCGAGGTGGCGGTACGGGGAGAACCAGCCGGCCTCCCAGTTGGCGCACGACACCACGCCGAAGCGGATGCCGGAGGCCGCGTCGGCGGCCGGCGCGGTGCGGGTGCGGCCGGCGGGGGAGAGGGTCGTACCGGCGGTGAAGCGGTACCAGTAGGCGGTGGCCGGCCGCAGACCGCGTACATCGGCCTTCACCGTGTGGTCGGAGGCGGCGGTCGCGACGGTGGTGCCGCGGGCCACGATCCGGGTGAAGGCCTGGTCCTCGGCCAGCTCCCAGCCGACCGTGAGGTCGGGGCCCTTGCCGGAGCCGGGCAGGGCGTCGGGGGTGGGGGTGACGCGCGTCCAGAGCAGGATGCCGTCGGGCAGCGGGTCGCCGGAGGCGACGCCGTGACGGAACGCGGGAGCCCCGGTCTCCGCGAACGCGGGCGAGGCGGCCCCGACCAGCGCCGGTGTGGCGACGGCGGTGACGGCGGCGGCCATCACGACCGTGCGGCGGGTGGGGGCGGATATGTGGTTACGACTGGTCACGGCGCGTCAGATTACCGACAGGTAAGGCTCCCGGGGCAGAGGTCGGCGCGAAGTTCGCCGACTCTTCGGCGGGCGTTCTCCGTACCGGAACCGGAGCGAGAGAACCGACCGGAACCGGAGGGGAACCAGGGCCGTCCAGGCCCGGACCGGCGCCCTGGGAGCAACCGGAACCCCGGCCGGAAGCCCGCCGGAATCCCTGGCAAAGTCCCCTCGTACACCGCGGCCCCGCACCCCGCGCACAGAGCGGGGCCGGGGCCGGGCCGGGAAAGCGGTACGCCGGGCGGGTCAGCCCTTCATCGCCGTGGCGAGGGCCGCGTCGAACTGCTCCACCGTCAGCGGCGGGTTGTCACTGCCCTCGACGGTCACCGGCTTGCCGTCCATCTTCACCGTCGGGGTGCCCCGCACCCCGCTCTCGTCGAAGGTCTTCGACATCTTCATCGCCCACGCGTCGAAGGTGCCGTTCTCCACGTTCTCGCGGAACTTCGCGTTGCCCTTCAGCGCCGGGACGGTGTCCGCTATCTCCAGGAGGTAGGAGTCCTTGGCGAACTTGTCGTCGGTCTCCTCCGGGTGGAACTTCGGCGAGTAGAGCGCGTTCTTGTACTTCAGGAACGCCTCGGGGCTCACGTCGAGCGCCGCGCCCAGGGCCGACAGGGCGTTCTTCGAGCCGGTGCCCTGGAGGGCGTTGTCGAGGAAGGTGGCGCCGATGTACTTCAGCTTGTACGTGCCGTCGGCCACGTCCTTGTCGACCTTGGCGCCCACGCCCTGTTCGAAGGTCGCGCACACCGGGCAGCGCGAGTCCTCGTAGATCTCCAGGGTCTTCTTCGCCTCGGGCTTGCCGATGACGACCGTGGTGCCGTCCTTGCCCTCGGTGTTCTTCGGGGCGGTGACGTTCGTGGCGTCCGCGGCCGTCTCCCACGCGGAGGGCTTGTTGGCCTGGACGACCGCGTAGCCGACGCCGCCGGCGACGGCGAGCACGGCGACGGCCGCACCGGCGACGATCACCTGGCGGCGGGCCTTGTCCTTCTTGGCCTGCTTCTCGCGCTCGGCACGCATCCGCTCGCGGGCGGCGGCCTTGTTGTCCTGGCTGTTGCGCTTGCTCATGATGGATCACTCCGTGACACGGGTGGGGAAGGTGTGCTGTCTCAGCCGAAGGCGAGCACGGGCGCACCGGCCGGAGCCGTACGCCGCGGGCTCGGCCGGCTCGGCGGTCCCCGCCGTCCCACACAGTGCACGAGCAGCCACGTCCGCGAGCGGCGCGGCCGGCCGGCCGGCCGCCCGGCCCGGCGCGGGGCCGTTCCGGCGGCCCGGTGCAGCGCCGCCACCAGCAGCAGCGGCCGGAAAGCCAGCGCCACGGCCGCGCGCAGCAGCCGGCCCAGCGCCCGCTCGCCGCCCCGCAGCCAGCCGGCCGCCGTCAGCCCGAGGGCCACATGGGCGGCGAGCAGCAGCCAGGGCACCGACGGGTCGGGGGACGTCAGCAGGGCCGCGGCGGTCCCGGATCCGGGCGCCGCCACCCCCGGCAGCGGCGTGCCGAGGGCACCGCCGCACAGCGCGTCCATGGAGAGGCCGACCGACCGCAGCGACCCGGCGACCGGGCCGCCGGCGGGGCCGTAACAGGCCACCTGCCCGCTGGTGAACAGCGTGTCCGCGGCCAGCTCCAGCGGGACGAGCAGTCCCGCGATCGGCCCGAAGCCGCGCTCGCGGCCCGCCAGCGCGTACGCGGCGGCGAAGACGCCCGCCGCGACCGGGACGACCGTCCCGAGCGGCAGCGGCACCCCCGACAGCAGGACATGCGAGGCCACGGACAGCGCCACGGCCACTGCCGTGAAGAACGCCGCCCGGAGGGCTCTCAGCTGGATGCCTGCCATGTCCATCGCCGGGAAGTGTGCCACGACACGCCGTAAGAGGTCCCTAAAAGAGTGCTGTGAGACGACCCCGTGGCCCCGGCCGGGGACCTTCGCCCCGGGCCGTTCGGCCCTCCCGCCGGACGCCGCCCGGGCCCCGAGACCCCGTCTTCACGGCTTCGGCCGGGTCCCCGGAGGGGCCGCCCGGGGGAGAACGCGGACAGGACACGAGGCGCGGTCGGGCATCAACCTGGCATATGACAAAGCGGACAGTCGCCTGCCGCCCCCGTCACGCCGCGGCACCCGGCGAGCGGCCGCCGCCGGGCCGCCGCCAGGTCGCTGTCAGGTCGCTCGGAAGGTCGCTCGGAGACGTAGACTTCCAGGCTGACCCCCCAGAAAAGCAGCCGGAGGCAATCCCCGTGTCCAAGCCGCCCTTCACGCACCTCCACGTCCACACCCAGTACTCCCTGCTGGACGGTGCCGCGCGGCTGAAGGACATGTTCAACGCGTGCAACGAGATGGGCATGTCCCATATCGCGATGTCCGACCACGGCAACCTGCACGGCGCCTACGACTTCTTCCACTCGGCCAAGAAGGCCGGCGTGACCCCGATCATCGGCATCGAGGCCTATGTCGCCCCGGAGTCCCGCCGTAACAAGCGGAAGATCCAGTGGGGCCAGCCGCACCAGAAGCGGGACGACGTCTCCGGTTCCGGTGGTTACACCCACAAGACCATCTGGGCGGCGAACGCGACGGGTCTGCACAACCTCTTCAAGCTGTCCTCCGACGCCTACGCCGAGGGCTGGCTGCAGAAGTGGCCCCGGATGGACAAGGAGACCATCGCCCAGTGGTCGGAGGGCCTGATCGCCTCCACCGGCTGCCCCTCCGGCGAGCTCCAGACCCGGCTGCGCCTCGGCCAGTTCGACGAGGCCCTGAAGGCCGCCTCCGAGTACCAGGACATCTTCGGCAAGGGCCGCTACTTCCTGGAGCTGATGGACCACGGCATCGAGATCGAGCGCCGGGTTCGCGACGGCCTGCTGGAGATCGGCAAGAAGCTCGGCATCCCGCCGCTGGTCACCAACGACTCGCACTACACGTACGCGCACGAGGCCACCGCCCACGACGCCCTGCTCTGCATCCAGACCGGCAAGAACCTCTCCGACCCGGACCGCTTCCGGTTCGACGGCACCGGCTACTACCTGAAGTCGACGGACGAGATGTACGCCGTCGACTCCTCGGACGCCTGGCAGGAGGGCTGCCGCAACACCCTCCTGGTCGCCGAGCAGATCGACACCACCGGCATGTTCGAGAAGCGCGACCTCATGCCGAAGTTCGACATCCCCGAGGGCTACACCGAGGTCACCTGGTTCCGCGAGGAGACCATGCGGGGCATGGCCCGGCGCTTCCCGAACGGGATCCCGGACGACCGCATGAAGCAGGTCGAGTACGAGATGGACACCATCATCTCGATGGGCTTCCCGGGCTACTTCCTCGTCGTCGCCGACTTCATCATGTGGGCGAAGAGCCAGGGCATCGCGGTGGGCCCGGGCCGAGGCTCCGCGGCCGGCTCGATCGTCGCGTACGCCATGGGCATCACCGACCTCGACCCGATCCCGCACGGTCTGATCTTCGAGCGCTTCCTCAACCCCGAGCGCATCTCGATGCCCGATGTCGACATCGACTTCGACGAGCGCCGGCGCGTCGAGGTGATCCGGTACGTGACGGAGAAGTACGGCGCCGACAAGGTCGCCATGATCGGCACGTACGGCAAGATCAAGGCCAAGAACGCGATCAAGGACTCCGCCCGCGTCCTCGGCTACCCGTACGCGATGGGCGACCGGCTCACCAAGGCCATGCCCGCCGACGTCCTCGGCAAGGGCATCGACCTCGACGGCATCACCAACCCGACGCACCCGCGCTACGGCGAGGCGGGCGAGATCCGGGCGATGTACGAGAACGAGCCCGACGTGAAGAAGGTCATCGACACCGCCAAGGGCGTCGAGGGCCTGGTCCGCCAGATGGGCGTGCACGCCGCCGGCGTGATCATGTCCAGCGAGCCGATCGTCGACCACGCCCCGATCTGGGTGCGGCACACCGACGGCGTCACCATCACGCAGTGGGACTACCCGCAGTGCGAGTCGCTCGGCCTGCTGAAGATGGACTTCCTGGGCCTGCGCAACCTCACCATCATGGACGACGCCGTCAAGATGGTGAAGGCGAACAAGGGCATCGACCTGGACCTGCTCGCGCTGCCGCTCGACGACCCGAAGACCTTCGATCTGCTCCAGCGCGGTGACACCCTCGGCGTCTTCCAGTTCGACGGCGGCCCGATGCGGTCCCTGCTGCGGCTGATGAAGCCCGACAACTTCGAAGACATCTCCGCCGTGTCCGCGCTCTACCGCCCGGGCCCGATGGGCATGAACTCGCACACGAACTACGCGCTCCGCAAGAACGGCCAGCAGGAGATCACGCCGATCCACCCGGAGCTGGAGGAGCCGCTCCAGGAGGTCCTGGCGGTCACCTACGGCCTCATCGTGTACCAGGAGCAGGTGCAGAAGGCCGCGCAGATCATCGCCGGCTACTCGCTCGGCGAGGCCGACATCCTCCGCCGCGTCATGGGCAAGAAGAAGCCCGACGAGCTGGCGAAGAACTTCGTCATCTTCGAGGCCGGCGCCAAGAAGAAGGGCTTCAGCGACGCGGCCATCAAGGCCCTGTGGGACGTCCTTGTCCCGTTCGCCGGCTACGCCTTCAACAAGGCGCACTCCGCCGCGTACGGCCTCGTCTCCTACTGGACCGCGTACCTCAAGGCGAACTACCCGGCCGAGTACATGGCGGGCCTGCTGACCTCGGTCAAGGACGACAAGGACAAGTCGGCCGTCTACCTGAACGAGTGCCGGCGCATGGGCATCAAGGTGCTCCCCCCGAACGTCAACGAGTCGGAGTCGAACTTCGCCGCCCAGGGTGACGACGTCATCCTGTTCGGCCTCACCGCCGTCCGCAACGTCGGCTCCAACGTCGTCGAGTCGATCATCCGCACCCGCAAGAGCAAGGGGAAGTACAGCTCCTTCCCCGACTTCCTCGACAAGGTCGAGGCGGTCGTCTGCAACAAGCGCACCATCGAGTCGCTGATCAAGGCCGGCGCCTTCGACACCATGGGCCACACCCGCAAGGGCCTGGTCGCCCAGCACGAGCCCATGATCGACACCGTCGTCGCGGTCAAGCGCAAGGAGGCCGAGGGACAGTTCGACCTCTTCGGCGGGATGGGCGAGGAGAGCAGCGACGAGCCCGGCTTCGGTCTCGACGTCGAGTTCGGCGACGTCGAGTGGGAGAAGGCCTACCTGCTCGCCCAGGAGCGCGAGATGCTCGGCCTGTACGTCTCCGACCACCCGCTCTTCGGTCTCGAACACGTCCTGTCGGACAAGACCGACGCGGGCATCTCCCAGCTCACCGGCGGCGAGCACTCCGACGGCGCGGTCGTCACCATCGGCGGCATCATCTCCGGCCTCCAGCGGAAGATGACCAAGCAGGGCAACGCCTGGGCCATCGCCACCGTCGAGGACCTGGCCGGCTCGATCGAGTGCATGTTCTTCCCGGCCACCTACCAGCTGGTCTCCACCCAGCTGGTCGAGGACGCCGTCGTCTTCGTCAAGGGCCGGCTCGACAAGCGCGAGGACATCCCGCGTCTGGTCGCCATGGAGCTGATGGTCCCCGACCTGTCCAACGCGGGCACCAACGCGCCGGTGATCCTGACCATCCCCACGGTCCGGGTGACCCCGCCGATGATCAGCCGACTCGGCGAGATCCTCCAGAGTCACAAGGGCAACACCGAGGTCCGGATCAAGCTCCAGGGCCCGCGGAACACCACGGTGCTGCGGCTCGACCGGCACCGGGTCCAGGCCGACCCGGCGCTCTTCGGTGACCTGAAGGTGCTGCTCGGCCCGTCCTGCCTGGCCGGCTAGTGCTGCGACCGGGAAGGTTTGCCGGGCGTCGCGAGCCGGTGAACCTTTCCGGTCGCAGCACTAGTGCCGCATCAGGCAACGTTTGCCCTGGTGACGACTTCGCGTAGGCGTTGGTCGGTGGCGTGCTTGTTCCGCCAGATGAGGTAGCGGCGGATCATGCTGCCCTGGGCCTTGTGGCTGGGGTGGTCGGTGCCGTCTAGGGCGAAATAGCGCAGGGCGGTGAACTGGGCCTCGATCCGGTTGAGCCAGGAGCTGTTGGTCGGGGTGTAGGCGATCTCGACGTTGTTCGCCGCAGCCCACGTCCCGACCCGCTGGCACCGCTTCGTCGTCAGGTGCGGCGAGTAGTTGTCACAGACGATCGCGATGCGTACGTCCGTCGGGTGCAGCGAGCGCAGGTAGCGGCAGAACTCCAGGAACTTCGAGCGGTTCTTCGTCTTCTTGATGTGACCGTAGAGCTGGTCCTTGGCCAGGTCGTAGGCGGCGAACAGGTGCCGGACCCCGTGCGGACGGCTGTAGGTCGCCCGCCTGCGGGGCCGGGGCTCGCGGTCGGGGTTCTTGTGCCGGCCGCCGCGTTCGGCCCACTGCCGTCCGGGGTGGGGCTGGAGGTTGAGCGGGCCGAACTCGTCCATGCAGAAGATGACTTCGGGCTCGCCGTCCTCGGGTGTCACCTCGCCGTCGGCTATCGCGTAGAGATGTTCGACCCGGGCCTTCTTGGCCGCGTAGTCAGGGTCGCGGGAGGTCTTCCAGGTCTTCACGCGTTGAAAGGAGACGCCCTCCTCGCGGAGCAGGATCCGAAGGCCCTCGTGGCTGATGTCATCGACCACCCCCTCGGCGACCAGGAAATCGGCCAGTTTCGCCAGGCTCCAGGTCGAGAACGGCAGGCCGTGCTCGGCCGGCTTGGACTTCGCGATCTTCTTGATCTCCCGGCGTTCGGGCAGCGTGAACGTCCTGGGCCGGCCGCCCTTGTACTTCGGATAGAGAGAGTCGAAGCCGTCGGAGTTGAAGTTGTGGATCACATCCCGGACCCGGTCCGCGCTGGTGAACGTCACCTCCGCGATCTTCGCCACGTCCATGCGCTGGGCGGACAGCAGCACCATCTGGGCCCGCCGCCAGGTCACCACCGACCCGGTTCCCCGGCGGACGATCCGAAGCAGCCGTCGCCCCTCATCTTCATCAATCTCACGGACTCGCACACGTTCAGCCACGTGATCATTCTGATCGCCCGGAGCTGCCAACCGCAGCGACCGGGCGACTCGTCACGAGAGGCGAAGGTTGCCTGATGCGGCACTAGTCACACTCAGGTGAAGCACGCGCGAGAGGCGCGCCCGTCGTCACGGGCGCGCCCCTCGGTGCTGTGTGCGGGCGGGGTCAGTTGTGCCCGAAGCGCTTCTGGCGGCCCTTGCGGGCCATGTCGCCCGGGGTGACCTGGCTGGTGCGCTGCTCCGACTGGGCCTCGATCGAGGACCGCTGCGCCTGCTGCGTGCCGCGTTCGGCCTGCGAGGTGCGCTGCTGCTGTTGCTGACTGCGGTCCTGCTTGCGGTTCTTGGCCATGGGGGTGATGCCTCCTCGTAGGGGGTCTAAAGGCCGGGGCCGCTGTCAGACTCACATACGGTACGAGGGGTCGCATTTTGGATCATTACGGACCGTAAGCACCGCCCGGAAGTGAGATTCGCCACGCCGATGATCCAGTTCCGGACCTCAACCCCACCCCGGTCGGGCAGACTCGAAGGATCCTGGAGCACATCCGATCCCGAGATCCCCGAAGAGTTGGGCGAAAGAGGGTGGAACACGTGGACCGATGCGTCGTCCTGGTGGACGCCGGCTACCTGCTGGGCGCAGCTGCCAGTCTCCTCGCGGGCGAGCCGGCCCGCGCGCGGATCACCGTCGACCACGCGGCGCTCGTCCGGCAGCTGCGCGAGTGCGCCGAGGCCGACACCCGGCTGCCCCTGCTGCGGATCTACTGGTTCGACGGCGCGCCCGGCCGCTCGCCCCAGCCCGAGCACCGCAGGCTGCGCGTGCTGCCCCGGGTCACCGTCCGGCTGGGCGCCCTGACCCGCAGCGACGGCCGCTGGGCGCAGAAGGGCGTCGACGCGGCCATGCACACCGAGCTGACCGAGCTGTCCCGCAACCGCGCCTGCTCCGACATCGTCCTCGTCACCGGCGACGGCGATCTGCTGCCCGGCCTGATGTCCGCCAAGGAACACGGCGTCGCCGTCCACCTGTGGGCCGTCCAGGCCGCCGACGGCGACTACAACCAGTCCGAGGACCTGGTCGCCGAGGCCGACGAACGCCGGGTGCTCGACCGGGCCTGGATCACCCGGGCCATCCGCGCCAAGGAGCTGGGCGGATCGTGCGCCCCGCCGCCCGTGCCCCGCCCCGAGATCGCCGCGATCCTCTCCGCGCCGCTGCCCGAGTCCGGACTCTCCTCCGCCGAACGGGCCGCCGCGCCGGCCGACGCCGCCCCGGCCCCGCCTCCGGGCCGGACCGGAACGGGGACCAGGGGCCGGGCCCGGGCCCCGGTCCGGGCCGAGGCGGCGAGCCGGAGCCCGCACGCGAACCGGAACCGGAGTACGCGGGGGTCCGCGGCGGCGACACCGACCGGGAGACGAACGGGGAAGGGGCCGCCGGAATCCAGGTGAACGGTTCGGCCGTGCCCGCACCCGCGAACGGCAAGGCCGTCCCCACTCCCAAGGACCTCGCCGGACTCCGCGGCCCCGCCACCGCCCTCGCGCCCGCCCCGCAGTCCGCCGCCACCCTGCGCTGGTCCTCCGACCGCGGCTGGATCGACCGCCCCGCGTCGCTCGGCGAACCCGCCGAGACCGCGTCCCTGCCCACCCTCGCCCAGCTCACCAGCGCCGAACAGCGCTGGGCCGACCGCGAGGAGGACATCACCACCGTCGGCGGCGACCCCTACGAGGTCGGCCAGGTGTTCGCCCGGCGCTGGCTCGACCGGCTGCCCGAGCCCTCCCACGTACCGAAGCTCGCCGCCATGTACCCGCGCATCCCGCACCGCATCGACGGCGAACTCCTCCGCTACGCCGCCCGCTTCGGCCTGCTCGCCCACAAGGACGACCAGATCGACGAGCACGACCGGTATGCGATCAGGGCCGGATTCTGGCGCGAGATCGATCTGCACGCGGCCACCCGACACGCCCCCGCGCCCGAGGAGAACGGGCGGACCCCGTAGGCTGCTCCCTCGTGAGTACGGTGTGCGAGGTGCGGGATCTGGTCAAGACGTACCCCGCCACACGCGGCAGGCGCGGTACCCCCGCGACCCCCGAGGTGCGGGCCACCGACGGCATCAGCCTCGATGTGCGCGGCGGGGAGATCTTCGGCCTGCTCGGCCCCAACGGCGCCGGCAAGTCCACCCTGGTCCGCCAGCTCACCGGACTGATGCGCCCCGACTCCGGCACCGTCCGCCTCCTCGGCCACGACGTGGTGCGCCACCCCGAACGCGCCGCCCGGCTCCTCGCCTACCTCGGCCAGGAGTCCACCGCCCTCGACGAACTGACCGTCGCCCTCGCCGCCGAGACCACCGGCCGGCTGCGCGGGCTCGGCCTCCTTGAGGCCCGCGCCGAACGCGACGCCGTCCTCGACGAACTGGGCCTGACCCCGATCGCCGGCCGGCCGCTGAAGAAGCTCTCCGGCGGCCAGCGCCGGCTCGCCTGCTTCGCCGCCGCCCTCGTCGGCGAACGGTCCGTCCTCGTCCTCGACGAGCCCACCACCGGCATGGACCCGGTCGCCCGTCGCGCCGTGTGGGCCGCCGTCGACCGGCGCCGCGCCGACCGCGGCACCACCGTCCTGCTCGTCACCCACAACGTCATCGAGGCCGAGACCGTCCTCGACCGGGTCGCCGTCATCGACCGCGGCCGCGTCATCGCCTGCGACACCCCCGCCGGACTCAAGGAACGCGTCGCGGGCGAGGTCCGCGTCGAGCTGGTGTGGCGCGAGCGGGCCCCGCTCGACCTCCCCGAGGTGGCCGCGCTGCGCGAACTCGCCCAGGAGTCGGGCCGCCGCTGGGTGCTGCGGCTCGCCCCGGACGAGGCCCGCGCGGCGGTCGCCGCGGTGACCGGCGGGGCGGCCTTCGCCTCGCTCGACGACTTCACCCTGGCCACGCCGAGCCTGGAGGACGTGTACCTGGCGCTCGGCGGGCAGGCCCGGGGACTGGTGAAGGCGTGACGGACCCGAGGTCCCGCGCGGTGCCGTACGGTGTGCCGCGCGCCATGCCGGGGAAGCCGGCGCGCGAGGCGACACCCGAGACGTACGAGTGGACTGTCAGGAGCTGGACGAGTTGAGCACCCTGCCCGCCGAGGCCCCGGCCGCCGCCGTGGCCGGTCCGGCCCGGGACGAGGAACCAGGCGCCGCGCCGCTCGCCCCCCGCGCCCGGCTGCTGCCCGCCCTCGGCGCCGTCTACCGCGCCCAGCTCTCGCGCGCCCGGGTCTCCCGTATCCCGTTGCTCTTCGTGGCCACCTTCCAGTCCGTCGGCATCATGATCCTCATGCGCGGGGTCGTGGACGGCGGCTCGGAGGCCCGGGCCGTGGTGGCCGGCTCCGCCGTCCTCGTCGTCGCCTTCGTCGCGCTCAACCTGCTCGCCCAGTACTTCGGGCAGCTCCGGGCCGGCGGCGGACTCGACCACTACGCCACCCTCCCGGTGCCGCCCGCCGCCGTGGTCCTCGGCGCGGCCGGCGCGTACGCCTCCTTCACCGTGCCCGGCACCGTGCTCACCGCCGTCGCCGGCTCCGTCCTCTTCGGGCTGCCACTCGGCCACCTGTGGATCCTCGCGGCCGTCGTCCCGCTGTCCGGGGCGGCGCTCGCCGGACTCGGCGCCGCCCTCGGCCTGCTCGCCCCCCGGCCGGAACTGGCCACCCTGCTCGGCCAGCTCGGCATGTCCGCGGCCCTGCTCCTCGGCGTCCTGCCCGCCGACCGGATGCCCGGCCCGATCACCTGGGCCCGCGACCTGCTGCCCTCCACGTACGGGGTGGAGGCCCTGGCACGCACCTTCGACGCCCACCCGGACTGGCCGGTGGTCGGCCTCGACCTCGCGGTGTGCGGGGCGGTGGGCGTCGTCTCGCTCGCGGTGGCGACCTGGGCCTACCGCCGGGCCGCGGTGCGCTGATCCGCGCAGGGCGTCGACGAAGGTCGCGAGCGCGGCCTTGCCGACCGCGCACTCGTCCCGGTGCGGGAGCGGCAGGAAGCCCGAGGGCGGCTCCAGCTCCGCCTCGAAGACCTCCACTTGGCGCGGGAAGAGGCGGGAAGCCCC
The DNA here is from genome assembly GCA_002355495.1 of Streptomyces laurentii. Taxonomy (GTDB): domain Bacteria; phylum Actinomycetota; class Actinomycetes; order Streptomycetales; family Streptomycetaceae; genus Streptomyces; species Streptomyces laurentii. Next base: position 1,738,986 of record AP017424.1, on the reverse strand, counting down.
GTTGGACGGGTTCCACCGGGTCTGGTCGTCCGTCACGTCGTACCGGCTCATGGCGGCTCCTCGTCCAGATGATCTTGGCGGGGCGGCGTATCCGGTCCGATGCGCCGAGGCGGCCCACAGGGACACCTGGCACGATGGCGTCGTGACCGCACCCCTGACGCCTCCGCACCAGCCGCCGCCCGACCCCTGGTCCGCGAACCCGCCGGAGCCGCCCGACGGCGGGCCTGGTGTCGCGGCCGAGGTCCGGCAGGCCGTCGTGGTCGCCCTCGCCTCGGGTGTGGCCGGCGCGCTGCTCGGGCTGCTGTGGCTGTGGCTGGCGCCGCGGGTCGGCCTGATCTCCGACGGCAAGGCGGTCTACCTGCGCAACAGCGAGGCGGAGGCGGCCGTCGGCGGGGACGGGACGTTCATTCTGCTCGCCCTCGGCTTCGGGGCCGTGGCCGCGGCCCTGGCCTTCCTGGTGCACCGGCGCGGCGGCGTCCCGCTGGTGTTCGGCCTCGCCGCGGGCGGGGTGCTCGGCTCGCTGCTCGGATGGGGCGTGGGCGTCTGGTTCGGACCGGGTCAGGACGTCGTCGCCCACGCCAAGGCGGTCGGGCCCAAGGTCCCCTTCGACGCGCCGCTCGAACTCAACATGGCGGCGGCGGCGATGCTGGCCTGGCCGATCGGCGCCATGCTCGTCCACCTGGTGCTCACGGCCCTCTTCGGGCCCCGTGAACCGCGGCCGGCCGAGGACTTCCCGGCCTGGCCGCCGCTGCCGACGCCGCAGGCCCCGCCGCACTGAGTCCGGCCGTCACCGGCCCCCTCCGGCGATTCGGCCCCGTTCTCCACGCGCGCGTGGAGAACGGGGCCGAGGCGTATCAGGATCAGGGCCCGGACAGGGGGGCGCTCAGGCGCGGCCGATCGGGGCCAGGACGGCGCCGGTGAGGCCCGCCAGGTCCTGCGGGGTCAGCTCGACCTCCAGGCCGCGCCGTCCCGCCGAGACGCAGATGGTCTCGTGGTCCGAGGCCGAGTCGTCGAGGACCGTCCGCAGCCGCTTGCGCTGCCCCAGCGGGGAGATGCCGCCGCGCACATAGCCGGTGGTGCGCTCGGCCGCCGCCGGGTCCGCCATCGCGGCGCGCTTGCCGCCGACCGCCGACGCGAGGGCCTTCAGGTCGAGCTGCCCGGCCACCGGGACGACCGCGACCGTCAGCTCCCCGTCCACGTCCGCGACCAGCGTCTTGAACACCCGCGCGGGCGACACCCCGAGCGCCTCGGCCGCCTCCCCGCCGTACGAGGGAGCCGCCGGGTCGTGGTCGTAGGAGTGCAGGGTGTACGCCGTGCCGGCCGCGGTCAGCGCGACCGTCGCCGGGGTCCCGCCGCCGCTCTTCTTCTGCTTCTTCGCCACCGGGGCTTCTCTCCTCAGTTGGGACTGGTCGGCGCGTGCGTCAGATCCACCGCCGGGAGCGACGGCAGGTGACGCAGCATCGCCGTCTCGGCCCGCAGCAGCGCCAGCTCCTCGCGCAGCCGGGACGAGGTGTCCGGGGCCTGGAGCAGCCGCTGCTTCGCCGGGGTGTCCAGCACCGTCGCGGCGGCCACCAGATAGGAGACCACCGACGGGTCGTCGGGCAGTTCGCTGGTGGTCAGCGACCGCTCCCGGGCGCCCGCGAGCCGTTTCTGGTACGTACGGAACGCGCGCAGCACGCCCTCGGCGAGCGGGCCCGCCTCGTCGCCCTGCTCCTCCGGGATGTCCTCGATCTCGGCGGTCAGGAACGGGCCGGTCGCGTCGACGGAGAGCAGCCGCACCCGGGTGGTGCCGGTGGCCATCACGTCGAAGCCGCCGTCCGGGCGCTCCCGGATGGACACCGCGTCGGCCACACAGCCGACCTCGTGGAAGGACCGGAACGGGTCGGGGCCGAAACCGGCCCCCGGACCCTTCTCCGACAGTTTCGTCTGGTCCGGCAGGCCGAGGGCCGTGGGCGCGGTCTCCCGGCCGTCGCGGATCGCGACGACGACGAAGCGGCGCGGCTCGGACTCGTCCGTCCGGAGCAGCTCGCGCATCAGCGCGCGATAACGCTCCTCGAAGACGTTCAGGGGCAGCACGAGGCCCGGGAACAGCACCGCGTTGAGCGGGAAGAGTGGCAGACGAGCGGTGGTCACAGCGGTCAAGCGTAATGGCCGCCGGGCCCGCCTCGGCCGGGCCGTCCGTCCGGATCCGCGGGGTCCGCCCCCGAGCCGGTGTCCCGGCCCGTGTCCGGGCCTGCGCGAAGGGCCGTGCCGGGGCCTGTTCCGAACCCGTCCCCGTCCCCGGTTCCGCCCCGCAGCGGGGTGCGGCGCGCCACCTCGCGTACGGCCGTGGCCCGGGCGTCCAGGAAGCCGCGCAGCGGATCGTCGGCGACCAGCCGCCAGGGGAACGCGGTCGCGTGCGGGCCGATCCGCCCGAACTCGGCGAGCGCCTCGTGCCAGCGGCCCCGCTCCACCAGGACATGGACGAGCAGATTCCGTATCTCGGCCGGCCACAGATCGGCCACCGGGTACTCCGCCGACAGCGCGAGCGCCCGGTCGGCCGCCGCGTCGATCCGCTCGCCCGGCACCCCGTGCTCCGGCCCGGGGCGGGCGGCGAGCTGCGCGAAGGCCGCCCGTACCGGCAGTGCCTGCGCCAGCGAACCGGGCAGCGCGTCCTCAGCCGCCTGCTCGGCGAAGTCGAAGCACTCGTGGTGCGAGCCGTACCACTGGGCCGACAGGTACTTCAGGGCCGCCACATGGCTGCCGTAGTGGTGCGGGGCCCGGCGCAGGGCCTGTTCCCACAGGGCCTCGAACGCCGTGTGCCCGGCGCGGACGCCGCGCGCGTGGTCCAGGGCGATCCGCCACGGCACCGGATCGCGGGGATCCGCTCCGGCCGCCGCCTCGACCAGCGGCCCGACCTCGTGCAGCCGTTCGGCCCGCGCGGGGGAGTCCCAGGCGCGGCGGACCGCGAGCTGCGCGGCGACGAGCAGGGCGTCCGGGTCGTCGGGCGCGCTCGCCAGCCAGCGTTCCAGCCAGCCGTCGCGGTGGTACGCGAAGGCGGCGAGGCGGGTGACCTGGCGGTCCCGGTCCTCCCACTCGGCGGCGTCCCGGGTGGTGGCGAGGAGTTTGGCGGCGGGCTCCGGGTCGCCGAGGGCGGCCGCGACCAGGGCCGGAGCCAGCCGAGCGTCCGGTATGTCGAGCAGCACGTCGTCGTCCGGCGGGCATCCGGCGGCGAGCCGGGGCGCGTGCCGGACCAGGCGTGCGGTGCCGATCAGGGCGCGGAGCAGTGACATCGTGCGAATCATTGAAAACCGCAGGTGAGGGCGGCGCCAGAGGCGGCCTGTGAAGCTTTGGTAGCGGCCGGAAGGTTGTATCGACGGGGGTCAAGACAGCGTAAAGAAAGGGGCGAACCGGTGCCGATCCGACCCCCCTCTCTTCACGCGCCGTCCCGACCCGCCGGCCGCACCGGTCAGCCTGCCGCCGCCCCGTGGCGGCAGGCGCGCGTCCTCCGGGCCGCCCCGCCGCACCACCGGCCGGCCCTCACCGCCCGCGCGTCACCCGCGCCGCAGCAGCCGCGACGCCCCCGCCGCCACCGTCGTCGCCAGCACCCAGCCGACCAGGATCAACGCCGTCGACAGCCACTGCCACAGCCCCTGCATCCGCCAGTACCCGACCTCGCCCAGGTCGATGACCGGCAGCAGCAGGTCGAGCGCGTACAGCGTGGCGTCCCAGTGTGGTGCCTCGCCCGGCTTCAGCGGCACCGGTTCGTACCGCGAGAACGCGTACGCGCTCGCCGCCCACAGCACCGCCATCCACAGCGCGGCCCGCCCGGGCCGGTAGCCGTACGCCACCGCCAGGTCCTGCACGTACCCCCACAGCTTCCCGGCGACCGGCAGCGTCTCGCGGCGCCGCCGCTGCTTGGCGAGCAGCACCTCGCGCGCGTCCGCGTCCTCGCCGCTGTTGCGCAGCACGGTCGCGAGGCGCTCGTACGGCTCCGGCGCGTACTCCGGGGTGGCGGCCGCGACCCATTCGAGGCGCCGGGACAGCGGGAAGTGCCCGTAGGGGACGAGCGTCTCGTAGACGAATCCGCTTATCGCGAGCCCGCCCGGGCCCGGCCAGCTGCCGGCCAGGTCGAGCAGCGTCACCACCTTCGCCCCGTTGAGCACCACCCGGCCCTCCTCGGGGCGCTCCCCGCTGAACCGCAGCTCCGGAGTGACGATCCTGCGCAGCGACAGCTCCTCCCGCTGCGCGCCGTCCAGCAGGAACCGCGCCCCGCGCAGGTCCACCGCGTCGCCGAACCGCCCGTCGTCCAGCCGCACCCCGCCGTGGCACTCCACGGCCTTGCGCCGCGCCCCCTGGGCCGGCGTCACCCCGTACGGCGGGGTGGTCGTCGAACTGCCCGAGCTGTCGTAGACCCAGGCCGAGTCCAGGTAGAGGGTGCGCTCCACGGTCAGCTGCGGCGCGTTCAGCGCGCGGCGCTGCTGGGCGCCGCGCAGCACACTGCCCCGCAGGCTGAGCGACACGCCGATCCGCGCCCCGCGCAGACTCACCTCCCCGAACGTCTCGATCAGCTCGGCCTGGAAGTCCTGCGCCACCACCAGCCCGTCGGCCGCGATGGCCCGGCCGCGCCGGTCCGGCCACACCCGGATCTGGTTGATCAGCAGATCCGTCCCGATCTGCGCGTCCGTCAGCCGGATGCCCCGCTCCACCCGGCAGCGCGGCAGATGCAGATCGCCCGCCGTGTGCAGGCGCGCCGCCTCCAGCCGCGGGATGGCGCATTCCACCATCCGCAGCGTCCCGAACCGGGCCTCCGGCAGCACCACCTCCCCGTCGAAGCGGCAGCCGTTCATCTCCACATAAGGCCCTATCTCACCGCCCGCCAGATTCAGCGCGCCGGTGATCCGCACCCCGCGCAGCCGCAGCGCCGCGACCCGCCCGGCCCGCGCCTGGGGGCCGTGGAGCAGCAGCAGCGCCACGATCTCCGCCCGTACGCTCCGCTCGGCGCCCCACGCCTCGCGCACCGCGAACGGGTCGTCCCGCTCGGCGACCCCTTCTCGCAGGTCACAGGTGTCGCCGACCCGGAACGCCGTCCACATCTCCCGCTCGGGGCCGGTCAGGCCCTCCGGCATCTCGTCGTCCTCGCGCGGCTCGGTCACTGCCGCCCCCTCGCTTCCCACGATTCCGGTTCCCGGATTCGTACAGCCGTTCTTCCCGCTGTGTGACGGACTGAACGCTAACGGTCAGGAGTGGCGACAAGACGCCAGAGTGGTTCGTATCAGCCAGTGATACGAACGGCGGGCTTCCTGGGGCGTCTGAGAGAATTGACCCGTGATCTCTCGAATCGATCTGCGTGGCGCGGCCCTCCCTGAGGGTTCCGCCCTGCGCGACCTGCTGCCCCGTGCCGAATTCGACGTGGAAGCCGCCCTGGAGAAGGTGCGGCCGATCTGCGAGGGCGTACGGCATCATGGCGCGGCCGCGGTGATCGACTACGGGGAGAAATTCGACGGCGTGCGGGTCGCGAGCCTGCGCGTACCCGCCGAGGAGTTCACGCGCGCCCTCGACGAGCTGGACCCGGCCGTCCGCGCGGCCCTGGAGGAGTCCATCCGGCGCGCCCGCATGGTCCACCGCGACCAGCGCCGCACCACCCACACCACCCAGGTCGTCCCCGGCGGCACGGTCACCGAGAAGTGGATCCCGGTCGAGCGCGTCGGCCTCTACGTGCCCGGCGGCCGTTCCGTCTACCCGTCCTCCGTCGTGATGAACGTCGTCCCGGCGCAGGAGGCCGGCGTCGAGGGCATCGCCGTGTCCTCCCCGCCGCAGAAGGAGTTCGGCGGCCTGCCGCACCCCACGATCCTCGCCGCCTGCGCCCTGCTCGGCGTCGACGAGGTGTACGCGGCCGGCGGCGCCCAGGCCGTCGCCATGTTCGCGTACGGCACCGAAGACGCCGGGAGCACCGCCGGCGACGAGCCCGGCTGCGCCCCGGTCAACCTGGTCACCGGCCCCGGCAACATCTACGTCGCCGCCGCCAAGCGCCTCCTCAAGGGCCGGATCGGCATCGACGCCGAGGCGGGCCCGACCGAGATCGCGATCCTCGCGGACTCCACCGCCGACCCGGTGCACGTCGCCGCCGACCTGATCAGCCAGGCCGAGCACGACCCGATGGCCGCCTCCGTCCTCGTCACCGACTCGGAGGAGCTGGCCGAGGCCACCGAGGCCGAGCTGAAGACCCAGGTCGCCGCCTCCAAGCACGTCGACGACCGGATCGTCCCGGCCTTGGCCGGCCGGCAGTCCGCGATCGTCCTCGTCAACGGCCTGGCCGACGGTCTCAAGGTCGTCGACGCCTACGGTGCCGAGCACCTGGAGATCCAGACCGCCGACGCCGCCGCCGTCGCCGACCGGGTCCGCAACGCGGGCGCGATCTTCGTCGGCCCCTGGGCGCCGGTCTCCCTCGGCGACTACTGCGCCGGCTCCAACCACGTCCTGCCCACCGGCGGCTGCGCCTGTCACTCCTCCGGCCTGTCCGTGCAGTCCTTCCTGCGCGGTGTGCACATCGTGGACTACACGCGTGACGCGCTCGCCGACGTCGCCCACCACGTGGTGACCCTCGCCGAGGCGGAGGACCTGCCGGCCCACGGCGCGGCGATCAAGGCACGGTTCGGCTGGAAGGTTCCGGAGAGCAAGTGACTGCGCACAACCCCGCACGACGGCCGAGCGACACGCCCGGCCTCGGCATCGGCATCGGCATCGACGATCTCCCCATCCGTGACGAGCTGCGCGGCAAGACCCCGTACGGCGCGCCCCAGCTCGACGTGCCCGTCCAGCTGAACACCAACGAGAACCCCTACCCGCTGCCCGAGCCGCTCGTGGCCCGGATCGCGGAGCGGGTCGCCGAGGCCGCCCGCGGCCTCAACCGCTACCCCGACCGCGACGCCGTCGAGCTGCGCACCGAGCTGGCCCGCTATCTGACCCGTACGGGCGGATACGAGGTCGGCCTCGGCAACGTCTGGGCCGCCAACGGCTCCAACGAGGTCCTCCAGCAGCTGCTCCAGACCTTCGGCGGCCCCGGCCGTACCGCGATCGGCTTCGAGCCCTCGTACTCGATGCACGCGCTGATCGCCCGCGGCACCGGCACCGGCTGGATCTCCGGCCCGCGCAACGACGACTTCACCATCGACGTCGACGCGGCCCGCCGGGCGATCACCACGCACGCGCCGGACGTCGTCTTCATCACCTCGCCGAACAACCCCACGGGGACGGCGGTCGAGGCGGAGACCGTCCTCGCGCTGTACGAGGCGGCCCAGGAGGTCAAGCCCTCGATCGTGGTCGTGGACGAGGCGTACGTGGAGTTCAGCCACCGCCCCTCGCTGCTGCCCCTGCTCGACGGCCGGCCGCACCTGGTCGTCTCCCGGACCATGTCCAAGGCGTTCGGCGCCGCCGGACTGCGCCTCGGCTACCTGGCCGCCCACCCGGCCGTGGTCGACGCCGTCCAGCTGGTCCGCCTCCCGTACCACCTGTCCGCCGTCACCCAGGCCACCGCGCTCGCCGCCCTGGAGCACACCGACACCCTCCTCGGGTACGTCGAGCAGCTCAAGGCCGAGCGCGACCGCCTGGTCGCCGAGCTGCGGGAGCTCGGCTACGAGGTGACGGACTCCGACGCCAACTTCGTCCAGTTCGGCCGTTTCGACGGGCCCGGGGGAGCCCAGGCGGCCTGGCGGAAGATCCTCGACCGGGGCGTCCTGGTCCGGGACAACGGCGTACCGGGCCGGCTGCGGGTCACCGCCGGCACCCCCCAGGAGAACGACGCGTTCCTCGACGCGGTTCGTCAGTTGAAGAAGGAGCAGAGCGCATGAGCCGCGTAGGCCGCGTGGAACGCACCACCAAGGAGACGTCCGTCGTCGTCGAGATAGACCTCGACGGCACCGGAAAGGTCGACGTGTCGACCGGGGTCGGCTTCTTCGACCACATGCTGGACCAGCTCGGCCGGCACGGTCTGTTCGACCTGACCGTGAAGACCGACGGCGACCTGCACATCGACACGCACCACACCATCGAGGACACCGCCCTCGCCCTCGGCGCCGCCTTCCGGCAGGCCCTCGGCGACAAGGTCGGCATCTACCGCTTCGGCAACTGCACCGTCCCGCTGGACGAGTCGCTCGCCCAGGTCACCGTCGACCTCTCCGGCCGCCCCTACCTGGTGCACACCGAGCCGGAGAACATGGCGCCGATGATCGGTGCGTACGACACCACCATGACCCGGCACATCCTGGAGTCCTTCGTGGCCCAGGCGCAGGTCGCGCTGCACGTCCACGTACCGTACGGACGTAACGCGCACCACATCGTGGAGTGCCAGTTCAAGGCGCTGGCCCGAGCCCTGCGCTACGCCTCCGAGCGCGACCCGCGCGCGGCCGGAATCCTCCCCTCCACGAAGGGCGCGCTGTAACCGTGAACGGTCTCTCCACCATCCTCATCGTCGTGGGGCTCTTCCTCCTCGGCGGTGTGTACTCCTTCGTCAAGCAGAAGCAGTCGAAGAGCGTCATCGGCGTGCTCGCGTTCGGCGCCGTGATGAGCCTGGCGGCCGGCCTGCTGCGACTGGACCTGTGGTCATGAGTACGTCCGCCAAGACCTCCAAGAAGGTCGTCGTCTTCGACTACGGCTTCGGCAACGTCCGCTCCGCCGAGCGCGCCCTCGCCCGGGTCGGCGCCGACGTCGAGATCACCCGCGACTTCGACAAGGCCATGAACGCCGACGGACTCCTCGTCCCCGGCGTCGGTGCCTTCTCCGCCTGCATGGAGGGCCTCAAGGCCGCCCGCGGCGACTGGGTCGTCGGGCGCCGGCTGTCCGGCGGCCGGCCCGTCATGGGCATCTGCGTCGGCATGCAGATCCTCTTCGCCCGCGGCATCGAGCACGGCGTCGAGACCGAAGGCCTCGACGAGTGGCCCGGCACGGTCGGACCGCTCGACGCGCCCGTCGTCCCCCACATGGGCTGGAACACCGTCGACGCGCCCGCCGGCAGCGAGCTCTTCGCCGGTCTGGACGCCGACGCCCGGTACTACTTCGTGCACTCCTACGCGGTGCGCGAGTGGACCCTGGAGACCGCCAACCCGAACATGCGCGCCCCCAAGGTCAGCTGGGCCACCCACGGCGAGCCGTTCGTCGCCGCCGTCGAGAACGGGGCGCTGTGGGCGACCCAGTTCCACCCCGAGAAGTCCGGCGACGCCGGCGCCCAGCTCCTCACCAACTGGATCGGAACCCTGTGACTGTCCCGCCGAGCGGCACGCTCGAACTCCTCCCCGCCGTCGACGTCCGCGACGGCCAGGCGGTCCGCCTCGTGCACGGCGAGTCCGGCAGCGAGACCTCCTACGGCTCCCCGCTCCAGGCGGCCCTCGCCTGGCAGCGCGCCGGCGCCGAGTGGCTCCACCTGGTCGACCTGGACGCCGCCTTCGGCACCGGCGACAACCGTGCCCTCGTCCGCGAGGTCACCGAGGCCATGGACATCAAGGTCGAGCTGTCCGGCGGCATCCGCGACGACGCCACGCTCGCCGCGGCCCTCGCCACCGGCTGCACCCGCGTCAACCTGGGCACCGCCGCCCTGGAGACCCCCGAGTGGGTCGCCAAGGTCATCGCCGAGCACGGCGACAAGATCGCCGTCGGCCTGGACGTCCGCGGCACCACCCTGCGCGGCCGCGGCTGGACCCGCGACGGCGGCGACCTCTACGAGACGCTGGCCCGCCTCGACTCCGAGGGCTGCGCCCGCTACGTCGTCACCGACATCGCCAAGGACGGCACGCTCCAGGGCCCCAACCTGGAGCTGCTGCGCAACGTCTGCGCGGCCACCGACAAGCCGGTCGTCGCCTCCGGCGGCGTCTCCTCGCTGGATGACCTGCGCGCCCTGGCCGGGCTCGTCCCCGCGGGCGTGGAGGGCGCGATCGTCGGCAAGGCGCTGTACGCGAAGGCGTTCACCCTGGAAGAGGCCCTGGAAGCGGTGGCCGCGGTATGAGTGACCAGCCCAGGAAGGTGGTGACCGGCGCTCCCTGGGAGGAGCAGTTCGGTTACTCCCGCGCCGTGGAGCTGCCGAACGGCACCGTCCTGGTGGCAGGCTGCACGTCCGTCGTCGACGGTGTCATCGCCGACGGCGGCCCGTACGAGCAGGCCGTCAACTCCTTCAACGTGGCCTTCGCCGCTCTGAAGCGGCTGGGCCTCGGTCCCGAGCACGTGGTGCGGACGCGGATGTACGTCACCCACGCGCGCGACACGGACGAGGTCGGCCGCGCCCACAAGGAGCTGTTCGACGCCGTCCGCCCGGTCGCGACCATGGTCATCGTCTCCGGCTTCGTCGACCCGCGTCTGGTCGTCGAGGTCGAGGTCGAGGCCTACCGCCCGGACACCCGCCCCGCGAGTATCGAGGGAGGTGCGGCGTGAGCCTCGCCGTACGCGTGATTCCCTGCCTGGACGTGGACAACGGCCGCGTCGTCAAGGGCGTCAATTTCCAGAACCTGCGCGACGCGGGCGACCCGGTCGAGATGGCCAAGCTGTACGACGCCGAGGGCGCCGACGAGCTGACCTTCCTCGACATCACCGCCTCCTCCGGCAATCGGGAGACCACCTACGACGTGGTGCGCCGCACCGCCGAGCAGGTCTTCATCCCGCTGACGGTGGGCGGCGGCGTCCGTTCCGCCGACGACGTGGACAAGCTGCTGCGCGCCGGGGCCGACAAGGTGGGCGTGAACACCGCCGCCATCGCCCGCCCCGACCTGATCCGCGAGATCGCCGAGCGCTTCGGCCGCCAGGTCCTCGTCCTGTCGGTGGACGCCCGCCGTACGGCCTCCGGCTCCTTCGAGGTGACGACGCACGGCGGCCGCCAGGGCACCGGCATCGACGCCGTCGAGTGGGCCCACCGGGCCGCCGAGCTGGGCGCGGGGGAGATCCTGCTCAACTCGATGGACGCCGACGGCACGAAGGACGGCTACGACACCGAGATGATCACGGCGGTACGCAAGCACGTGACCGTCCCGGTGATCGCCTCGGGCGGCGCGGGCAAGCTGTCCGACTTCCCGCCGGCCATCGCGGCGGGCGCGGACGCGGTGCTCGCCGCCTCCGTCTTCCACTTCGGCGATCTGCGGATCGGCGAGGTCAAGCAGACGCTGCGGGAGGCGGGCCACCCGGTCCGCTGACCCGTCGCACGCCTGACAGGTTGCCAGGAAGGGCCCCTCCGGGGGCCCTTCGTCGTGTCCGGGGTCGGCCGAGAAGTACAGGATCAGTTGCGCAATTTATCTTGTGCAAGTTTTCTTTCGCATTTATAGTCAGGGACATGACCTCGCAGGAGAATCGCCGGATCACCGACCTCGGCACCCTCAAGGCCGTCTCGCACCCGCTGCGGATGCGTCTCTACCGCGCCCTCTTCGTCGCCCGCGTCGCGACCGCCTCACAGCTCGCCGAACAGGTCGACGAGGCCGTCTCGCTCGTCAGCTACCACCTGCGCAAACTCGCCGACCACGGCCTCATCGAGGAGGCCGAGCCGCAGTCGGCGGACGGTCGCGAACGCTGGTGGCAGCCCAGTTCGCGCGGCGTCAGCGTGCATGACGAGGACATCCGGGACTCGCCCGAACTGGTCGCCGCGAACGACGCGTTCAGCCGTATCCTCGGCGATCAGCGGGCCGCCCTCCACCGCCGCTTCGTCGACGAACGCCTCACCTGGTCCGAGGAATGGCGCGCCGCCTCCCTCAGCTCCGAGTGGCTCCCCAAGCTGACCGCCGCCGAACTCGCCGCACTCGGCGAGGAACTGGACGCCGTCGTCGAGAAGTACGACCAGAAGGCCCGCGCCGCCGAGGCGGCCGGCGACACCGAGGGCCGCGAGAACGTCGCCCTCCACCTCCACGGCTTCCCCTACCGGGGCTGAGCCGATGACCACGACCGAGATCGCCGCCGCCTCCGGCACCACCGCCCGCCCGGCCCACCGCAACCCCCAGGTGCTGCGCTGGCTCGGCGCGTACACCGCCTCCACGCTCGGCGACAGCGTCTACTACCTCGCGCTGTCCTGGGCCGCCGTCAGCGGCGGCAGCCCCGCCCAGGCCGGGCTCGTCATGACCGTCGCCGCCGTCCCCCGCGCCCTGCTCATGCTCGTCGGGGGAGTGGTCGCCGACCGGCTCGGCCCGCTCCGCGTCGTCCTCGCCTCCGACGCCGTCCGCTGCCTGGCCACCCTCGGCCTCGCCGCCGTCCTCTTCCTCGCCTCGCCCGGCCTGTGGGTGCTCGCCGCGATCGGCCTGGTCTTCGGCACCGTCGACGCCCTGTTCCTGCCGGCCGTCGGCGCCCTGCCGCCCCGGATCGCCGACCGCGACCAGCTCGCCCGGGTCCAGGGCATGCGCGGCATCGCGTACCGCATGGGCTCCGTCCTCGGCTCCCCGCTCGGCGGCCTCGCCGTCGCCCTCGGCGGCTCGGCGACCGCCTTCACCGTCGCCGGCGTACTCTTCGCGCTCTCCTTGCCTCTGCTGTGCGGGCTCAGGCTCCGCGCACTGCCCGGCGAGGACGCCGGCGCGCCACGGGGCGGCACCGCCTGGCGCGACCTCGCCGACGGCCTGCGCTATCTGCGCGGCCACCGCGTCCTCGGCCCGCTGATGATCGTCATCCTGCTCGCCGACCTGGGCTTCGTCGGCCCGCTCAACATCGGCCTCGCGGTCTTGGCCGACCAGCGCGGCTGGGGCGCCGCCGGCATCGGCTGGGTGCTCTTCGGCTTCGGTACGGGCGCGGGCGCCGCCTCGCTGCTCCTCACCGTCCGCGGCCGGGTCCCGCGCGCCGGCGCCGTCATGGGCTGGAGCATGACCCTGGGCGCGATCACGATCGGCGCGCTGGCCTTCGTCCCCGTACTGCCCTTCGCCGTGCTCGTCGCGGTCGCGATCGGACTGCTCGCCGGCCTCAACGGAGTCCTGTGCGGCTCCCTCGTCCAGACCGAGGCGGACCCCGCCTACCTGGGCCGGGTCAGCGCCGTCTCCAGCCTCGGCAGCCTCGGCCTCGCCCCGCTCAGCTATCCCCTCACGGGCACGGCCATCGGCCTGTGGGGCACGGGCCCGGTGTTCGTCGTGAGCGCCTCTGTCTGCGTCGCCTCGGGCGCCCTGGCCCTCCTGGTCCCGGCCCTGCGCCGCGCCGAACTGCCGAAGTGACGCCCGGGGTGCCGGATCCCCGGACGCCCTGGGCCCCTAGATCCCCAGCTGCTTCGTCGCGTGCAGCCGCTCCACCGCCTCCGGCTCCCCCTCCAGGTCCACCTTCGCCACGTCCTGCCGGCCGAACAGGAACATCATCAGCTCGCCCGGCTCCCCGGACGCCGTCACCACCGGGGTGCCGCGGTGGGCCACCACCGTCTGGCCGTTCGGCCGCCGCAGGACCAGGCCCACCGGCGCCTTCCGGCCGAGCAGCCGCGCCGACTTCTCCAGGCGCGCCCACAGGGTGTCCGCGAACACCGGGTCCAGCTCGCGCGGCGACCAGTCCGGCTGCGCCCGCCGTACGTCCTCGGCGTGGACGAAGAACTCGACGACGTTCGCGCCCTCGTCCACCTGCTTGATCGTGAACGGGGACATCCGCGGGGGCCCCGTTCGGATGAGCTGGATCAGTTCGTCGTACGGCTTCCCGGTGAACTCGGCCTGCACCCGTTCGAGCCGCGATTTCAGCGCCTGCATCGGCACCACCGCGCCCGCCGCGGCGTCCGGGCGGCGCTCCCGCACCACCACGTGCGCCGCGAGGTCGCGGGTCAGCCAGCCCTCGCAGAGCGTCGGGGCGTCCGGGCCCGCGGCCTCCAACAGGTCGGCGAGCAGAAGTCGTTCACGCTTGGCATGGGTCGACATGCCCGCCAGCCTACGACCGCCGCCACCGGTCCGCCCAGTGGACGTCGCCGCGTGCACCGCCCGCGCGGCGGCACAATGGCGCCATGAGCAGCACGCCCCGGACCCCCAGCGACCTCGACCCGGCCATCGCCGCCCGCCTCAAGCGCGGCGCCGACGGTCTGGTCCCCGCCATCGCCCAGCAGTACGACACCGGCGAGGTGCTCATGCTCGGCTGGATGGACGACCAGGCGCTGCATCTCACCCTCACCACCGGCCGCTGCACCTACTGGTCCCGCAGCCGCGAGGAGTACTGGGTCAAGGGCGACACCTCCGGGCACGTCCAGCACGTCAAGTCCGTCGCCCTCGACTGCGACGCCGACACCCTCCTCGTCAAGGTCGACCAGGTCGGCGCCGCCTGCCACACCGGCACCCGGACCTGCTTCGACACCGATGTGCTGCTTCCCCTCCTGCCGGCCGAGCCGGCCGAGTAGGGTCGGGCGCCGTGAATCTCGAGACCTTCCGCAAACTGGCGGCGGACCGCCGCGTCATCCCCGTCAGCCGCCGGCTCCTCGCGGACGGCGACACCCCGGTCGGGCTGTACCGCAAGCTCGCCGGCGAACGCCCCGGCACCTTCCTCCTGGAGTCCGCGGAGAACGGCCGCAGCTGGTCGCGCTACTCCTTCATCGGCGTCCGCAGCGACGCCACCCTGACGGTCGAGGACGGCCAGGCGCACTGGCTCGGCACCCCGCCCGTCGGCGTCCCCACCAGCGGCGATCCGCTCGCCGCGCTGCGCGCCACGATCGAGACCCTGCACACGCCGCGGGACCTCACCGCGGGTATGCCCCCGTTCACCGGTGGCATGGTCGGCTACCTCGGCTACGACATCGTCCGCCGCTTGGAGCGCATCGGCGAGCACGGCACCGACGACCTCCGGCTGCCCGAGCTGACCCTGCTGCTCACCAGCGATCTCGCCGTCCTCGACCACTGGGACGGCTCGGTGCTGCTGATCGCCAACGCGATCAACCACAACGACCTGGTGACCGGCGTCGACGAGGCGTACGCGGACGCCGTCGCCCGCCTCGACGCGATGGAGGCGGACCTGGCCCGCCCGCTCGCGTCCACCCCGGTCGCGCTGCCGGAGTCCGACCTGCCCGCGTTCTCGGCCCGCTGGGGCGGCCTCGCGTACCAGGAGGCCGTCGACGACATCAAGGAGCGCATCCGGGCGGGCGAGGCGTTCCAGGTGGTGCCCTCGCAGCGGTTCGAGACCCCGTGCGCGGCCTCCGCGCTCGACGTCTACCGGGTGCTGCGGGCCACCAACCCGTCCCCGTACATGTACCTGTTCCGCTTCGAGAACGGCTTCGACGTCGTCGGCTCCTCGCCCGAGGCCCTGGTCAAGGTCGAGGACGGCCACGCGATGGTCCACCCCATCGCCGGTACCCGGCACCGCGGCGCCACCCCGCAGGAGGACCACGACCTCGCCGAGGAGCTGCTCGCCGACCCCAAGGAGCGCGCCGAGCACCTCATGCTCGTCGACCTCGGCCGCAACGACCTCGGCCGGGTCTGCGCGCCCGGCTCCGTCGAGGTCGTCGACTTCATGTCGGTCGAGCGCTACTCGCACGTCATGCACATCGTCTCGACGGTCACCGGCCGGGTCGCCGAGGGCAGGACCGCGTTCGACGTCCTCACCGCCTGCTTCCCGGCGGGCACCCTCTCCGGCGCGCCCAAGCCGCGCGCGATGCAGATCATCGAGGAGCTGGAGCCGTCCCGGCGCGGTCTGTACGGCGGCTGCGTCGGCTACCTCGACTTCGCCGGGGACTCGGACACCGCGATCGCCATCCGTACGGCGCTGCTGCGCGACGGCACCGCGTACGTCCAGGCCGGCGCGGGCGTCGTCGCCGACTCCGACCCGGTCGCCGAGGACACCGAGTGCCGCAACAAGGCGGCGGCGGTGCTCCGCGCCGTCCACACCGCGAACCGGATGACCGCCGGACGGCCGCCGGCCGACGGATGACCGACTGCCGACCGACGGACGACCGCCGCTGGATGCCGTGGGACCCCCGGAGTCCACGGCATCCACCGACTCACGTCGAAACGATCAGACACAACCGGATAACCGGATGAACGGATCCTGAGACGGTAGGGGATAGTGGGGTACGTGAGTGCCGTACCCGTACCCCAGCCCCGCGCCGCCCGCTCCGGCGCCGCCCCGTCCGGTGCCCGCCGCAGCCTGGCCGCCGCCCTGCTGCTCGGTGCCCTCGGATCCACCGTCGTACTGCTCTCCGCCGGCCAGATCTGGGCCGAGGGCACCGCGTCGGTCGGCGGCGGCACCGTTCCGGTCGAGGCCGACGGCGGCACGGTCACCGGCGTGCCGACCGCCCTCGCGATCGTCGGACTCGCCGCGCTCGTCGCCGTCTTCGCGGTCCGCCGCACCGGCCGCGCGCTGGTGTCCGGGCTGCTCGCGCTGAGCGGCGCGGGCGCCGCGACCGCCGCCGTCCTCGGCGCCGGCGACAGCTCCGCGCTCGACGCGGAGGCCGCCCGCGTCAGCGGCAACACGGCGGCCGCCGTCGAGGGCCTCAGCCACACCGTCTGGCCGTACGTCACCGCCGGCGGCGCCCTGCTCATCCTGGTCGCCGGGCTCTTCGCGCTGCGCTTCGGCATGTCCTGGCCCGCCATGGGCGGCCGCTACGAGCGCTCCGGCGCCCCCCGCCCGGCCCGCCGCAAGGCGGCCGCTGCCGCCACGACCGACCCCGACCGTCCCGAGGACCTCTGGAAGGCCCTCGACCGCGGCGAGGACCCCACGCACGGCGACTGAGCAGAGCCGGACAAGACCGGTCGTCGGTTACAAGAACCGGTCGTCGGTTGTCAGAGGTGCTCACTAGCCTTCCGGCGTGACACTTCCTGATGCCGCCGACGGCCTTGACGACCTCGACGACCGCGCGTTCCCGGCCGCCCTCGCGGCGGCCCTGGCGCTCCCGTTCGACTACGGCGAGGACCACGGCGTCGACTTCGAGCCCTACCCCGCGTTCCTGAGCGCCGAGGACACCACCGACTGGTTCCGCGCCTGGACCGGCAACCCGGACCTGGACGGCGACGCCTTCCGCGTCCTCGGCCAGGACGGCACCGGCGGTTACGCGGCCTTCTGGCTGGTCCGCCCCAAGGCCCCGCTCGCCGACCAGCCCCTCGTCTTCCTCGGCTCCGAGGGCGAGACGGGCGTCCTGGCCTCCTCCCTCGGCGACTTCCTCTGGCTGCTCGCGGGCGGCTTCGGCCCCCGGGAAGCGGCCGACCGTGAGCCCGAGTGGACCCCGCGGCCCGACGAGGCCCGCACCGCCGTCGCACGGCGCTTCGCCCCGGACCGCGAGTCGGCGGCCGAGGCGGTGATCGCGCGGGCGGCCCGGGAGTTCCCGGACTTCGACGACACGCTCATGGAACTCTGCCGCTGACCGGCTCCGTCACCGGACGCCCGCCACTCCGCTCGCCGCATGCCCCGCTTCTGCCGGATTGATGGGGAAAGATCCGGTAACCACCGCGACGTGTGATCGACCAGAGCCCCCCGAGTCACCACCGCGCGGTCATGTGCGGAAGAATGAGGCGTCACCACCGAGCACCACCAAAGAGGAGCAACTCATGTCGGGCAGCGCCCACGGACACACCCCGGCCGCCTGGGCCGGTGTCATCATCTCCTTCATCGGCTTCTGCGTCGGCGGAGTCTTCATGGTCGGCGCCAACGTGGTCGGCTTCTGGGCCGGTATCGGCCTGATGCTCCTCGGTGCCCTCGTCGGCGGCGTGATGAAGATGGTCGGCATGGGCACGCCGAAGCCCACCGCCGCCGTCCAGGCCGCCCGCGAGACCGCCACCGCGAGCATCCGGGCCCGCGCCTGACGCTCCCGGCCGCCGCGGCCGCTCACCCCGAAGGCGCAGTACGGAAGAACCGTGCTGCGCCCTCGTGCGTCAGGGGCGACAATCACCGGGTGGACCCGAATCCGACGGCGGTGGCCGTGACCGAGCCCCAGACTCCCGGGGGGACGCCCCCCGACCCGTACGCCCAGGCATATGCCGGTCCGTACGCCCCGGTTCCGGCCTATGCCCCGCCGCCCCCGCCGTCGCTCGTCCGACGGCTGCTCACCCCGGTCGGCACCCTCGCCGCCGTCGCCGCCGCCTTCGCGTACGTCGGCACCGTCGACCCCAACGAGCCCGGCCACTACCCGGTCTGTCCGACCCTGCGCTTCACCGGCCTGTTCTGCCCCGGCTGCGGCGGGCTGCGCAGCGCCCACGCCTTCGCCCACGGCGACCTCGCCGCCGCGTTCGGTTCCAACGCCCTCGCCGTCGTCGGCTACGGCGTCTTCGCCGTCGTCATGGTCCTGTGGCTGGTCCGCGCCATCCGCGGCATCCCGATGCGGGTCACCCTCTCCCCGGCCTGGTGGTGGGGGATCGGCGCCGTCCTGGCCCTGTTCACGCTGGTCCGCAACCTGCCGTTCGGCGCCGCGCTGGCCCCCTGACCGGCCCGGACCGGCCCCGCCGGAGTCCCAGTAGGTGGGACGTCCCCGCCGCCGATGCGAGGCCGGGGCCCACCTCCGGATACCATCGACCTTGGCTGTACCCAGACCGTCACCGTCCCGGAAGGGGGCTCCTCGCGTGAGTGTGCTCGACGAGATCATCGAAGGCGTGCGCGCCGACCTCGCGGAGCGGCAGGCGCGAGTCACCCTCGACGAGCTCAAGGAGCGCGCCGCGAGGGCGCCGCAGGCCAAGGACGGCGTCGCCGCGCTCAGCGGCGACGGAGTCAAGGTCATCTGCGAGGTGAAGCGCTCCAGCCCGTCGAAGGGCGCGCTCGCCGCGATCGCCGACCCGGCCGGCCTCGCCGCCGACTACGAGGCGGGTGGCGCCGCCGTCATCTCCGTCCTCACCGAGCAGCGCCGCTTCGGCGGCTCGCTCGCCGACCTGGAGGCCGTCCGCGCCCGGGTCGACATCCCGATCCTGCGCAAGGACTTCATCGTCAGCGCCTACCAGCTGTGGGAGGCCCGGGCGTACGGCGCGGACCTCGCGCTGCTGATCGTCGCCGCCCTCGACCAGGAGGCCCTGGTCTCCCTGATCGAGCGCGCCGAGTCCATCGGCCTGACGCCGCTGGTCGAGGCGCACGACGAGGAAGAGGCCGAGCGGGCCGTCGCGGCCGGCGCCAGGATCGTCGGGATCAACGCCCGCAACCTCAAGACCCTCAAGGTCGACCGCTCCACCTTCGAGCGGGTCGCCCCCGAGATCCCGGCCGGCATCGTCAAGGTCGCCGAGTCCGGCGTCCGCGGCCCGCACGACCTGATCGCCTACGCCAACGCCGGCGCCGACGCGGTCCTGGTCGGCGAGTCCCTGGTCACCGGCCGCGACCCCAAGGTCGCCGTCGCCGACCTGGTCGCCGCCGGCGCCCACCCGGCCCTCCGGCACGGACGGGGCTGACCCGGCATGACCCGCTCTCTCCGTCACGACGCGCCGACGCGCATTCCGGGCCGTGCGGCCCGGGGTGCCGCCGGTGCGCGCGCGGACGAGGGCGACCGGCGGCACGCCCCGCTGGCCCGCGGCTGCCGCCCGCGCGGCTGCCGCGCCCCCGCGCGCCGGGTCCACGGCCGCCGGGTGCGGTACGTGATCGGCGACGAGCCGGGCCAGGTCAACGGCATGCGATGGCGTCTCCTCGCCGCGCGCACGTCCTGACACCTCCACGCCGCGTGGTGCCTCAGCCTCCGCCTCTCCGTGTCGTCCCACGGAATGGTGCTCTCACGGGCACCTTTCTCCACCGGGTCCGGCCGCACCACCCGTGCGCCGCGCCCCGGGGCGACGACGGATACGAGGAGCCGAACCCGGCAAGGGTGCCGTCCGCCGTACCCACCCGTCCCACCCCTCAGGGCTTCCCTGGGGAACCAGGTGACGGGACACGGCGACGACCGGTCCCCGCCCCGGCGGAGCGAGCCACCCCCGCGAGAGAGCGGAACGCGTCAGGGCATGCGCATAACGTGACCATCGTCCAGACGTCACCGGGGCCCCGCCCCGCGAGGAGCGCATCCGCATGTCCAGCATGTCGTCCACCGATCTGACCAGCGAGTTCTTCATCCCCGACCCGGAGGGTTCGACTCCCACCCCCGAGGGCTACTTCGGCGCCTACGGCGGCAAGTTCATCCCCGAGGCCCTCGTCGCCGCCGTCGACGAGGTCGCCGCCGAGTACGAGAAGGCCAAGAACGACCCCGAGTTCGCCCGCGAGCTCGGCGATCTGATGGTCAACTACACCGGCCGTCCCAGCGCCCTCACCGAGGTCCCGCGCTTCGCCGAGCACGCCGGCGGCGCCCGTGTCTTCCTCAAGCGCGAGGACCTCAACCACACCGGCTCGCACAAGATCAACAACGTGCTCGGCCAGGCCCTGCTCACCAAGCGCATGGGCAAGACCCGGGTCATCGCCGAGACCGGCGCCGGCCAGCACGGCGTGGCCACCGCCACCGCCTGCGCCCTCTTCGGCCTCGACTGCACCATCTACATGGGCGAGGTCGACACCCAGCGCCAGGCCCTCAACGTGGCCCGGATGCGCATGCTCGGCGCCGAGGTCGTCTCCGTGAAGTCCGGCAGCCGCACCCTCAAGGACGCCATCAACGAGGCGTTCCGCGACTGGGTCGCCAACGTCGACCGCACCCACTACCTCTTCGGCACGGTCGCCGGCCCGCACCCCTTCCCGGCCATGGTCCGCGACTTCCACCGGGTCATCGGCGTCGAGGCCCGCCGCCAGCTCCTGGAGCGGGCCGGCCGGCTCCCCGACGCGGCCGTCGCCTGCGTCGGCGGCGGATCCAACGCCATCGGCCTGTTCCACGCCTTCATCCCGGACGCCTCCGTCCGCCTGATCGGCTGCGAACCGGCCGGCCACGGCCTCGCCACCGGCGAGCACGCCGCCACCCTCACCGCCGGCGAGCCCGGCATCCTGCACGGCTCGCGCTCCTACGTCCTCCAGGACGAGGAGGGCCAGATCACCGAGCCGTACTCGATCTCCGCCGGCCTCGACTACCCGGGCATCGGCCCCGAGCACGCCTATCTCAAGGACAGCGGCCGGGGCGAGTACCGGGCCGTCACCGACGACGCCGCCATGCAGGCGCTGCGCCTGCTGTCGCGTACGGAGGGCATCATCCCGGCCATCGAGTCGGCGCACGCCCTCGCCGGCGCCCTGGAGATCGGCAAGGAGCTCGGCAAGGACGGGCTGCTCGTCGTCAACCTCTCCGGGCGCGGCGACAAGGACATGGACACCGCGGCCCGCTACTTCGGGCTGTACGACACCGACGCCGAGGTGGCCGCCGACGCCGCCGCCACCGCCGAGATCGTGGGGGACGCCAAGTGAGCGGGAACATCCAGCTGCTGAGCGACACGCTCGCCGCCGCCAAGGCCGACGACCGGGCCGCGCTCATCGCGTACCTCCCGGCCGGCTTCCCCACCGTCGACGGCGGCATCGCCGCCATCAAGGCCGTCTTCGACGGCGGCGCCGACATCGTCGAGGTCGGTCTGCCGCACAGTGACCCGGTCCTCGACGGGCCGGTGATCCAGACCGCCGACGACATCGCGCTGCGCGGCGGCGTGAAGATCGCCGACGTGATGCGCACGGTCAAGGAGGCGCACGAGGCCACCGGCAAGCCGGTCCTCGTGATGACCTACTGGAACCCCATCGACCGGTATGGCGTCGAGCGCTTCACCGAGGAGCTCGCGGCGGCCGGCGGCGCCGGCTGCATCCTGCCGGACCTCCCGGTCCAGGAGTCCGCCCTGTGGCGGACGCACGCCGACAAGCGCGGTCTCGCGACCGTCTTCGTCGTCGCGCCCAGCAGCAAGGACGAGCGGCTCGGCACCATCACCGCGGCCGGCTCCGGCTTCGTCTACGCCGCCTCCCTCATGGGGGTCACCGGCACCCGCGAGTCGGTCGGCGAGCAGGCGGCCGACCTGGTGCGCCGCACCCGCGCCGCCGGCGACCTGCCGGTCTGCGTCGGTCTCGGCGTCTCCAACGCCGCCCAGGCGGCCGAGGTCGCCCGATTCGCCGACGGCGTCATCGTCGGGTCCGCCTTCGTCAAGCGGATGCTGGACGCCGACGGGGACGAGGCCGCCGCGCTCGGCGCCGTAAAGGAACTGGCGGCCGAACTCGCCGCGGGCGTGCGCCGCCCCTCGTAACACGTACGGGTGGAATTCGGACCGGGGAGGCGCGGGCGTGCCTCCCCGGTTCGTTGCTGTGGGCGTGAGCGAGAAGAACCGAGACGGAATGCGGAGCGCGCGCGAGCGCCTCAAGCAGCAGCGCGAGCAGGACAGGACACGGGAGAAGCGGCGGCGCGTCCTCGTCGTGTCGGCCGCGGTCGTCGGCGTCCTCGGCCTGGCCGCGGTCGTCGGCGTGATCGCCGCGGCCGGCGGGGGCAAGGAGAGTTCCGACAAGGCGGGCCCGGTCGTGCCGCCGGCCGGCGCGCTGGGCGGCGACAAGCCCGCCATCCCGCAGGGCCGGCCGGACGCCCCCTCCACCCTCGCGGTCTGGGAGGACTTCCGCTGCCCCGCGTGCGCCCAGTTCGAGAGCGTGATGCGGGCGAGCGTCCACCAGTTGGTGGCGTCCGGCGCGCTCAAGGCCGAGTACCACCTCGCCACCCTCATCGACGCCAACCTGGGCGGCAGCGGCTCCCTGCGCGCCGCCAACGCCGCCGCCTGCGCCCAGGACGCCGGGAAGTTCACGGCGTACCACGACGTGCTCTACACCAACCAGCCGCCGGAGACGAACGACGCCTACGCGAAGAACGCGAAGCTGATCGAGCTGGCCGCGAAGGTGCCCGGGCTCGACACGCCCGCCTTCCGTTCCTGCGTCGAGGAGGGCGCGCACGACGCCTGGGTGAAGAAGTCGCAGGAGGCGTTCAAGAAGAGCGACTTCAACGGCACGCCGACCGTCATGCTCAACGGGCAGTCGATCTTCCCGCAGAAGGGTGGCGAGCAGATCTCCCCGGAGAATCTGAAGAAGTGGGTCGCCGAGGCCAACAAGGGCAAGAAGCCGGGCACCGCCTCCCCGGCCGCCGGCTCGCCCGGACGCTGAGCAGGGCCCCGGCCGGAGGCCGGTCGGGTACCGGTAGTTACGGAGAAGTTGCCGGGCGGGCTTGCCCTGGGGCCCGTCCGGCAAGGTAGCGTCGGTCTTGCCATGGACCTTGCCTATATTCCCAGCCCGTCGACCGGCGTGATCCATCTCGGACCGATCCCGCTGCGCGGCTATGCCTTCTGCATCATTCTCGGTGTCTTCGTCGCCGTCTGGCTCGGCAACAAGCGCTGGGTCGCCCGGGGCGGCACCGCCGGCACCGTGGCCGACATCGCCGTCTGGGCGGTGCCCTTCGGCCTCGTCGGCGGTCGCCTCTACCACGTGATCACGGACTACCAGCTGTACTTCAGCGAGGGTAAGAACTGGGTCGACGCCTTCAAGATCTGGGAGGGCGGCCTGGGTATCTGGGGCGCCATCGCGCTCGGCGCGGTCGGTGCCTGGATCGGCTGTCGCCGGCGCGGGATCCCGCTCCCGGCGTACGCGGACGCCATCGCGCCCGGCATCGCCCTCGCCCAGGGCATCGGCCGCTGGGGCAACTGGTTCAACCAGGAGCTGTACGGCAAGCCCACCGACCTGCCGTGGGCGCTGAAGATCAGCGCCGGACCGAACCGTGACGCCGGGCTCTACCACCCGACCTTCCTGTACGAGTTCCTGTGGGACATCGCCGTCGCGTTCTTCGTGATCTGGGCCGGCCGCCGCTTCAAGATGGGCCACGGCCGTACGTTCGCGCTGTACGTCGCCGCCTACTGCGCCGGCCGCACCTGGACCGAGTACCTGCGCATCGACGAGGCGCACCACATCTTCGGCGTCCGGCTGAACGTGTGGACCGCGATCATCGTCGGCCTGCTGGCCATCGTCTACATCGTGATCTCGGCGAAGGTCCGCCCGGGCCAGGAAGAGGTCGTGGAGCCGCGGAAGGCGGCCGAGGCCACGGCCGCCGGGGCGGCGAAGGACGACGCCGAGGGCGCGGACGCGGAGCCGAAGGACGCCGACCCGAAGGACGGCAAGAAGCCCACGGGGAAGCCCACGGGCGAGGACTCCGCGGATCCGCTGTCCAAGGACGCCAAGCCCGAGGACGCCAAGCCCGAGGACACGAAGCCCGAGGACGCGAAGGCCAAGGACGCGAAGGCCGAGACGAAGGCCGAGCCCAAGGACGAGGTCGGGGACAAGGCCGAGGACGCCGCCAAGGCTGAGGACGGCACCGAGGACAAGGCCGAGGACGAGGACGAGGTCAAGGACGGCGCGGGCAAGCGCTGACCTCACCCCGTACGCGTACGCGTGCGGATGGACAGGGCGGAGGGCCGCCGGGACCACGGGTTCCGGCGGCCCTCCCGTGTGTCAGGACCGGCGCGCGGCGAGGGCCAGGACGCGCCGTGCGCCGGTGACGACCGCCGCGTCCACGAAGCGGCCGTCGGGCAGGACGAACGCGCCGTCGTGGCAGCTCTCCGCCGCCTTCACGACCTTCTCGGCCGCGGCGATCTCGTCCGGGGCCGGCAGATAGGCCCGCTCGATGACGGGGAGCTGCCGGGGGTGGATCGCGGCCCGGCCGAGGAAGCCCATGGCCCGGCCCCGGGCGCAGTCCGCGGCGAGGGCGTCGAGGTCCCGGACGTGCGGGTGGACGGACTGGACCGGCGGCGGGAGCGCGGCGGCGCGGGCGGCGACCACGATCCGGCTGCGCGGCCAGTCCAGGCCGCGGTCGTCCCGTACCCCCAGGTCGGCACAGAGGTCGGCCTCGCCGAGGGCGATGCCGTGCACCGAGGGATGGGCGGTGGCGATGGCGTACGCGTGCTCCACGGCCAGCGCGTTCTCGAGCAGCGGGTAGAGCGGGAGGCCCTGGGACAGCTCGGCGATCCGGCCGATGTCAGTGGGGTGTGTCACCTTGGGAACACGGAGAGCGACGAGTCCGGGGAGGGAGACCAGGGTGGGGATGTCGCGGGGGGCGTGCACACGGACATGGACCGGTACGGGCTGGGGGTCGGCGAGCAGGTCGGCGGTGGCGTCGAGGGCGTACGCGCGGCGGTCCGGGGCCACCGCGTCCTCCAGGTCGACGATGACGACGTCGGCCCCGGAGGTGAGGGCCTTCTGGACGATGCCGGGGCGGTCGCCGGGGGCGTACAGCCAGGTCAGAGGGATGGGCCGGGTCGGAGGCGGGGTGGTCCCGCGGCCGGCGGGCGGGGCGGTGTGGTCGCGGTTCATACGGCTCCTTCGGCGCGCAGGGTGTCGATCTCGGCGGGGCCGAGGCCCAGTTCGGTGAGGAGGTCGGTGGTGTCGGCGCCGTGTGGGCGGCCGGCCCAGCGGATCGCGCCGGGGGTGGCGGAGAGCCGGAAGAGGACGTTCTGCATCCGGATCGGCCCGAGTTCGGGGTCGGGGACCTCGGTGACCGTGCCGAGGGCCTGGTACTGGGGGTCGTCGAGGACGTCCCGGACGTCGTAGACGGGGGCGATGGCCGCCTCGGCCTTCTCGAAGGCGGCCAGGACCTCGTCGCGGGTGCGCCGGGCGATCCAGGAACCGACGGCCTCGTCGAGGACGTCGGCGTGCGCGGCCCGGCCGGTGCCGTCGGCGAACCAGGGCTCGTCGGTCAGCTCCGGCCGGCCGACCAGCCGCAGGACGCGTTCGGCGATCGACTGGGCGGAGGTGGACACGGCGACCCAGGAGCCGTCGGCGGTCCGGTAGGTGTTGCGCGGGGCGTTGTTGCGGGAGCGGTTGCCGGTGCGGGGCTGGACGTAGCCGAGCTGGTCGTACCAGAGGGGGTGGGGGCCGATGACGGAGAGCATCGGTTCGATGAGGGCGAGGTCGACGATCTGGCCGCGGCCGGTGCGGGTCCTCGCGGCGAGCGCGGTCGTCACGGCGTACGCGGTGGCGAGCGCGGCCACGGAGTCGGCGAGGCCGAAGGGCGGCAGGGTCGGCGGTCCGTCGGGTTCGCCGGTGAGGGCGGCGAAGCCGCTCATGGCCTCGGCGAGGGTGCCGAAGCCGGGGCGGTGGGAGTACGGGCCGAACTGCCCGAAGCCGGTGACACGGGCCAGCACGAGCCGCGGGTTGGCGGCCGACAGCTCCTCCCAGCCGAGACCCCAGCGTTCCAGGGTGCCGGGGCGGAAGTTCTCCACGATCACGTCGGCGCCGGCGGCGAGCCGCAGCAGGGTGTCCCGGCCGCCGGGGGTGGACAGGTCGAGGGTCATCGTCCGCTTGTTGCGGCCGAGGACCTTCCACCACAGGCCGACGCCGTCCTTGGCGGGGCCGTGGCCGCGGGACGGGTCGGGCTTGCGCGGGTGTTCGATCTTCACGACGTCGGCGCCGAAGTCACCGAGCAGGGTCGCGGCGAGCGGGCCCGCGAAGAGGGTGGCGAGGTCGAGGACGCGCAGGCCGGACAGAGGAGGGGTGGGGGCGGGGGTGCTCATACGCGGTCGGCCTCCCGGTCCGCTTCCCGGCCGGAGTCCGGCGCGGAGTCCCGCTCGGCCTCGGTGCCGCCGGGGGCCGGGGCGAGGACGGCGTCGATCTCGGCGCGGTACGGCATCGACGGGGACGCGCCCTCGCGCTGCACGGACAGCGCGGCGGCGGCCGACGCCCAGGCGAGCGCCGCCGGCATGGGCCGGCCCTCGGCGAGCGCCACGGCCAGGGCGCCCACGAAGGTGTCGCCGGCGGCGGTGGTGTCCACGGCGGTCACCCGGGGCGCGGGCACGGTCACCGGTTCACGGCCGCGCGCGGCGTAGAGGCAGCCGGCCGCGCCGAGGGTGACGACCACCTCGGGCACGTCGGCGAGCAGCGCCCGGGCGGCGGCGTACGGGTCGGTGCGGCCGGTCAGCGCGG
Organism: Streptomyces laurentii; assembly: GCA_002355495.1. Taxonomy (GTDB): domain Bacteria; phylum Actinomycetota; class Actinomycetes; order Streptomycetales; family Streptomycetaceae; genus Streptomyces; species Streptomyces laurentii. The sequence goes on along the minus strand of AP017424.1, from coordinate 1,712,331 downwards.
CGGCCTCGTGCTGGTTGGGCACCAGCAGGTCGGTGGCGGCGAGGAGCGCGGGCGGCAGCGGCCGGGCGGGGACGGGCGCGGGGGTGAGGACGGTGCGCACCCCGTGCGCGCGGGCGGTGCGGGCGCCCGCGGTGACGGCGGGAAGGGGGAGTTCGAGCTGGAGCAGAAGGAGGTCGGCGGTGGCGATCAGGGCCTCGTCGCCGTGATCGAGGGAGGTGACGGCGCTGTTGGCGCCGGGGACGACGACGATCGCGTTGCCGCCCTCGTCGTCGACGACGATGTGCGCGGTGCCGGACGGGCCCTCGGCCGTACGGACGAGGTCGGTGTCGACGCCGCTTCGGTCGAGCGCGGTGCGCAGCCGGGTGCCGAAGCCGTCGGTGCCGACCGCCCCGATCATGGCCACCTCGGCGCCCGCGCGGGCGGCGGCGACGGCCTGGTTGGCGCCCTTGCCGCCGGGCAGGGTGCGAAAGGCGCGGCCGGTGACGGTCTCGCCGCGGGCCGGGGCCTGGGCGACGTAGGCCACCAGGTCCATGTTCAGGCTGCCGAGGACGACGATGCCGGCCGGGCGGACGGGGGCGGGACGAACGGGTGCCGGACGGGGGCCGGGGGCGGTGGGAGTGGTGGGAGTGGTCGGTGGATGCGGATGGGTCATGGGCGTACGGCCTCCGAGTGCGTCAGTGCGGCCAGGGTGTCGAAGCCGGCGCCGTCGAAGGGGGGCACCGTCGTCGACAGCCGGTTCTTGAGAGGGGAGGTCCAGCGGGCGGGCAGCCGGTCGGGGTGGCCGGCGAGGAGTCCGGCGACGGAACCGGCGGCGGCGCCGTTGGAGTCGGTGTCCCAGCCGCCGGCCACCGCCGCGCAGATCGAGCGGCCGAAGTCGCCGTCGGCATGGGTGAGGGCGGCGGCGAGGAGCGCCGTGTTGGGGACGGCGTGGACCCAGTGGTAGCGGCCGTACGCGGTGTGCAGCCGGTCCACGACGGTGTCGAAGTCGAGGTCGGCGCGGGCGGCGGCGATCCCGGTACGGACGGCTTCGGCCAGCCGTGACGCGGGTGGGACGACGCGGAGTCCGGCGGCCAGGGCCCGGTGCACGTCGGCGGTGCCGTCGGCGGCGGTCGCGAGGACGGCGGCGGTGAACATCGCCGCGTACACACCGTTGCCGGTGTGCGTCAGGACCGCGTCCCGGTACGCCTGCCGGGCGGCCGAGGCCGGGTCACCGGGGTGGGTCCAGCCGTGCGCGTCGGCGCGGATCCGGGCGCCGATCCACTCCCGGAACGGATTGCGGCGGGTGGCGGTGTGCGGTGGTTCGACGCCGTCGAGGAGATTGCGGTAGGCGATCCGCTCGGCGGTGAACGTGCGCCCGGCGGGCAGTTCGTCGAGCCACAGCCGGGCCAGGTCGGCGGTGGCGAAGCCGCGGCCGTGGCGGCGCAGGAGGAGCAGGGCGAGGAGGGGGTGGTCGAGGTCGTCGTCCGGCGGCATCCCGTCGATGTTCTCGGCGAGGGAGGTGGCGGCGGACCGGCGGTTCCACGGGTGCGCGGCGAGCAGGTCCGCCGGGACCCCGCGCGCCGTGAACCAGTCGGCGAGCGGCCAGTTGCCGGTGGCGCGGGCGAGGGCCCGGATCGCGGCCAGCGGCAGCTTCTCCACGGGCTTGCCGAGCAGACAGCCGGCGGCCCGGCCGAGCCAGGCGGCGTGCAGCCGGTGGCGGAGGGGGTCCTCCGCGGGGTCCGCCGGATTCGCCGGGTCGCGGTCCTCGGGGAGTGGGTCCGGCCAGTCCGGGCAGGCGGCCTCGATCGCGGCGAGCGAGGCAGGCTCCCGGTCGGCGAGCGGGGACGGCAGGGCCGCCAGGGCATCGAGGAGTTCCTCGGCCGGCGGCCGCAGTTCGGGGCGCGGGAGGGGAGAGGCACCGGCCGCGGGCGGTGCCGGGTGGCCGCCCGCCGCGTACCAGCGGGCGGCCAGGGCGGCCACGGCACGGGCGTCGCGGCCGTCCTCGGCGGCCTGCCGCAGCTCGTGGCCCACCAGGTCCTCCGGCTGGACCCAGGTGACCCGCAGCGGAGACGGCGGAGGCGGCGGGGACAGAGGGGGCGGAGGCGACGGCGGAGGCGGCGGGGACAGGGTCACCGGGCCGCGCCCGTGAGCCGCGCGTACGCCGCCTCGTGCGCGCGGCGCCGGGCCGTGTCCCGGGCGAACACCTCGTGCGCCACGGCCGCCAGCGCGCTCGCCGGCGCGTGCAGGTCGAGCCGGCTCGCCTCCGCTACACGCTTCGCCCAGTCGTCCGGGACGGCCGCCGCGCCGTGCAGCGCGCCCGCGAGCGCGCCCGCCATGGTGGCGATCGAGTCGCAGTCGCGCCCGTAGTTGACGGCGCCGAGCACCGTACGGCGGTAGTCGCCGTCGCCGACGAGCAGCATGCCGAGGGCGACGGGCAGTTCCTCGACGGCGTGCGTACGGGAGGGGCGGCGGGCGTCGAGCGAGGGGGCGCGGTAGTCGGGGCCGACCGAGTCGAAGGGCTCGACCGCCCGCCGCAGCGGTCCAAGCGCCGACTCGAAGTCCCGGTATCCGTCGGCTACTTCGGTGACCGCCTCGATGGCGGCGCGGGTGCCGTCCTTGGCGAGGGAGAGGGCGGTGTCGACGACGGAGCGGGCGGTGGCGTCCGGGGCGCAGGCCGCGGCGACGGCCGCCGCGAAGACGCCGGCGGCCTCCCGCCCGTACGAGGACTGGTGGGCGCCCGCGATGTCGAGGGCCTCGGCGTAGGCGCCCGCCGGATCGGCCGCGTTGACCAGGCCGACCGGCGCCATGTACATCGCCGCCCCGCAGTTGACGATGTTGCCGGTGCCGGCCTCGCGCGGGTCGGCGTGCCCATAGTGCAGCCGGGTCACGATCCACTTCTCGGCGAGGAAGACCCGCTGCAGGGGGAGTGCCTCGGCCTCCAGTTCCGGGATCCACACGGTGCGGCCGATGAGTTCGGGCACCAGGTGCTCGGCGACCGCGTACGCGTCGAGGTGGTCGCGGACCGTCTCGTACACCCGGATCAGGGCGTGCGTCATCAAGGTGTCGTCGGTGACGTGCCCGTCGCCCTTGTGGTACGGCGCGAGGGGGCGGGCGGTGCGCCACGCGTCGCCGTTCCAGGGGCCGACGATCCCGGTGACGCGACCGCCGTGGCGTTCCGCGATCTGTTCGGGGGAGTAGCCCTCGACCGGGCCGCCGAGGGCGTCGCCCACGGCGGCTCCGAGGAGACTGCCGCTGATGCGGTCATCCAGAAGGGGAGTCATGTCCGGATTGTCCACCTGGGGTGGCCGGTTCCGTGGCTGCGGCCGCGAGCCGACCGGCGAATTCCACCAGATCGGTGCCCGCGAGCCACGGCAGCGCGCAGCCCGCGAGGGTCCGGCACGCCGCCCGCCAGGTCGCCGGCACCGAACTCCCGCCGCCCAGCGCCCCGGTGAGCGCGCCGGCCAGCGCCGGTGCCGAGTCCGCGACCCGGGACAGACAGGCCGCGGCCGGCAGCGCGGCGGCGGCCTCGCCCCGCGCGGCCACCGTCAGGGCGAGGGCGACCGGCACGGTCTCGGCGGCGGCGATGCCGTAGCTGTAGACGTGGTCCACGATCTGGTGTTCGAGGAGCGGGACGAGGGCGAAAGCGGTGCCGGCGGTGCGGGCCAGCCCGACCGCGTACCGGCCGTTGCGGCCGATCTCCGTACCGGGCGGCAGTTCGGCGAGGGCCGCCTCCACCGCCTCCTCCGGCGCGGCCCCGCCGAGCGCGGCGGCGACGGCCGCCGCCATCGCGCGGGCGCCGTGGACCCCGTCGCCGTCCTGCGTGTACCGGGCGTCGAACTCGGCGAGCGCGGCCGCCGGGCCCGGCTCCCCGGGGTGGGCGAGGGCCAGGACGGCGGCGCGTACGCAGGCGGCGTCGTCGAAGTAGTGCGGGTTGTCGTGCCCGGTCGCGGGCGGGCGCAGCCCGGCGGCCAGATTGCCGAGCCCGGCCCGGACCGAGATCCGGGCCCGCAGCGGGAGCACGGCCGACTCGACCTCGGGCGCCCGGTCCGCCGCCGCGGCCACCTGTCCCGCGAGGGAGTGCCAGGCCAGGTCGACGGCGGCCCGCAGCCGGAGCCCGGGGGTGAGACCGCGGAACGCCGGCTCGTTCCGGGCCAGCAGCGCCCCGGCCGTGAACACCGCCCACTCGGCGTCGTCGGACGGCCCGAGCCGGAGCGGCTCGGGCGGCTGGTTGAGGGCGAGCGGGACGGGCAGCGTGGTCGTCGCGTTCTCCTCGGCGAACGTGTCGAGTTCCCGGGTGAGCCGCCGGGTCCACTCGGGCATCCGCGCCGCCCGGTGCCGCACCGCGGGCCACCCGGCGGCGTCCCCGGCCGCGATCCCGAGCAGCAGCCCCTCGATCCGGTCGCGGCGGACGGGGGTTCCGGCGGCGCCCCCGTCGAGGCGGATGTCCCTCAGGGACGGGGCCCCGGCCGCGCCCGCCTCCGCGCCCGCGGCGCTGGGCTCGGCCGTCCTCGGGCCCGGGTCCGGGTTCATGACGCTTCCTCGGGTCGGGCCGCCGGGCTCCAGGGCCGGTTCCGGGGGCGGAGCCATGCCCGCCGCCGTACGAGAGCCCCCCGCGCCGGAGCCGTGTCCGGCCGTACGGGCGAACGGGGCCGGCCCGCCGGCCGCGCCCGGCTTCCCGGCCGCGCTCGCGGCGGCGGGTCCGGGCCGCGTCGGATCCGTACCGGCGAGGCGCCGGCCGGCCGTGCCCGGGACCACGCCGTCGGGACAGACGACCCCCAGGACGGGCGCCGCCGCCGCGCCCACGCGCCGGTCCGTGGCTCCGGCCGCCGGTGTCGGGTCCGCGTTCATCGGGCGTCCTCCTCGGGGGTCAGCAGGTCCGCGATGTCCAGCACGTGGTGGCCGCGCATGGAGGGGAGGCAGCTGCCCGCCACCGGGGAGATCGCGCCGGCCCACTCCCCGGGGATGGCGGCGGCGCCGCACAGCGCGCCCGCGAGCGCCCCGGCGACCGCGGCCGTGGTGTCGGCGTCGCGGCCCATGTTGACGGCGGTGAGGACCGCCGTACGGAAGTCGCCGCGGGCCGCCGCGAAGGCGCCGAAGGCGAGGGCGACGGCCTCGGGGGCGAGGTCGGTCCAGGGGTAGCCGCCGATCACGACGGCGGAGCGGACGGCGCGTTCGCGTTCCAGCGGGTCGGTGCCGGCCCGCTCGGCGGCGACCACCGCGCGGCGCATCGAGCGCGCGGTCCAGGAGTCCATCGGGATCACCGACAGCGCCGCCGCGACCACCGAGGTGACGCCCTCGTGGCCCTCGCCACGTTCGCGCATCGCCGCCGCGACGCCTGCCGCGACCGCCTGCCCGCCGTAGATGCCCTCGCCCTCGTGGCTGACGCTGCCGTCGACGGCGACGAGCCGTGCCGCCTCGGCGGGCCGGCCGGCCGCGAAGACCCCGAACGGCGCGGCGCGCATGGCCAGCCCGTCGCTCCAGGCGTGCCGGTGCTGCGCGGAGATCGGCGCGGTCAGGCCCCGGCGGAGGTTCTCCAGGGTGCCGCGCTCGGAGAAGCCGGCGCCCCGGAACGGGCCCTCGTCGAGGTCGGCGATCCAGTGGTGCCAGGCCCGTTCGACATGGGCGACGGTCAGGGCGGAGCCGTGCCGGGCGAGCAGCAGCCCGGAGAAGATCGCGTACTCGGTGTCGTCCGTGCCCGCCGGACAGTCCGTCACGAAGCCTTCGATCCGGCCCCAGCGGCGGCGGATCTCCGAGGGGCGCAGGTTCTCGGCGGGCGCGCCGAGCGCGTCGCCCACCGCGAGACCGAGCAGCGCCCCCCTCGCCCGGTCGCGCACCTCGCGGGTCGTCGTCCTCGTCTCGCCGGCCATCTCGCTCCCCTTTCGTGGTCCTCTCATCTGTGCCACGCGGGGACCGAACCCTCACGGAGACGTGCCGTTCGGCCGGGTGACGCGGCGTCGCACCCGCGGCGGGTGGTGGCTTCGAGGGCCGGGAGAGGGGCGGGAGAGGGGCGGCCGGGGGGCCGCCGGGGAGCCGCCGGGGGAGCAAGGCGGACCTTAGTAAGTACGGCCTGCCTTGCTGGCGCGCCCCTTACATCCCGCGTATGTTCGAGGACATCGGAGGGGGCGGGCACGCCGAACCCCAGGGGAGACAAGGGGATCCGCATGTCCATCATCGAAACCGCCGCGCCACTGCACGAGGCCCACCGCGACAACCACACCCACCGCGACGTGAACGGCGGCTGGCTGCGCCCCGCCGTCTTCGGCGCGATGGACGGACTCGTCTCCAACCTCGCGCTCATGACGGGTGTGGCCGGTGGCGCCGTCTCCTCGCAGACCATCGTCATCACCGGCCTGGCCGGCCTCGCCGCCGGCGCCTTCTCGATGGCGGCCGGCGAGTACACCTCGGTCGCCTCGCAGCGCGATCTGGTCCAGGCCGAACTCGACGTCGAGCGCCGCCAGTTGCGCAAGCATCCGATCGACGAGATGGAGGAGCTGGCCGCGCTCTACGTCTCCCGAGGCGTCGAGCCCAAGCTCGCCCGCGAGGTCGCCCTCCAGCTGTCCCGCGACCCGGAGCAGGCGCTGGAGATCCACGCCCGCGAGGAACTGGGTGTCGACCCCGACGACCTGCCGTCGCCGATGGTCGCCGCGGTGTCGTCGTTCGGCTCGTTCGCGCTGGGCGCCCTGCTGCCGCTGCTGCCGTACCTGCTCGGCGCCACCGTGCTCTGGCCGGCCCTGCTGCTCGCCCTGATCGGCCTCTTCGCCTGCGGCGCCCTCGTCGCCCGGGTGACCGCCCGCGGCTGGCTGTTCAGCGGCCTGCGCCAGCTCGTCCTCGGCGGCGCCGCGGCGGCCGTCACGTACGGACTGGGCATGCTGTTCGGAGCGGCGCTGTAGCGCGCGGATCGCTTCGGATCGCGTCGGATACTCCGGGCGGCCGGAACGGACAGGGATGTCCGCTCCGGCCGCCCGCGCGTGTGCTCAGCCCAGACCGAACCGCGGCGGACACGCGGGCAGGCCGTCGATCTCCACGGGCACCGATCGGTGCTCCCGCCACCGCTCGGGGGTGAGCCGGAGCCGGCGGGGTACGGCGGAACGCGCGCGTACGGCGTGATGCTCGACGCCGTCGTCCTGGCAGCCCAGCTCGCGCGACACCGTCAGCGACGCCGTGTTGTCGGCGTACGCGCCCGAGGCGGCGTGCCGCGCGCCGAGCCCGGCGAAGGCCGGCTGGAGGCGGGTCCGGCCTTCGCAACGTTCCGTGCCCCTCGTGTTTCCGCAGGTGGGTCCATAGCTTCGGGCTGTGATCTATCTCCCTGAGCGGATCCGCCGTTCCGGTGGGAGACTATGCGCAGCGCTCCATAACGAGCCGGTTACCCGGCGGTTTCGAATGCTCGGCCACCGGGCATGAGGCGTAAGCGCCGCGGGCAAGGACGCCCGCCCTGCGACGGGTCGATGGCGACCCCACCGTCGAACCGTCCCCCACGGGCACCCCCAGCGGAAGCCCGCGAGAGCCGAACGAGAGTCAGCGACACCCCGAGACGCCCCGGACATCCCGTGGGCGCCCCGGCAGACCCCTGATCGACCCCCGAGGAACATCCCTGGATGTTCCGGATCCTCGGATCTCCGGATCCCTGGTTCCTCGTGCCTCCGTGGATATCGCGGATTCCGTGGATACCCCTCGGCAACCCCGTGGCGTCCCCGCACCGGTGCCCACGCTGTACTTCCGTACCCCCGAAACCGGGCCGAAGGCGGGCTGAAGTCGGGCGGAGCCGGGCCGAAGCCGACCCTCCGTCGGCCCCGCGCCCAGCCCGCACGGCACCTGCGGTGTCCGCATAGTGGAATCCATTTTCCACCTTGCGAGATTCCGGTCATTATGTAACTGCATGAAATTTCGCGGAGGGCCAACGTCGTCCCTCGGCTGCTGCCTATGCCACGACGACGACGGGAGAGCCGATGCGTACCGACGCCTGGTCACCCCTGGACGGTCGCCCCGCCCCCCAGGGGCTGTACGACCCCCGTAACGAGCACGACGCCTGCGGCGTCGGGTTCGTGGCCACCCTCACCGGTGTGGCCGACCACGAGCTGGTCGAGCAGGCGCTGACCGTCCTGCGCAATCTCGAACACCGCGGTGCCACCGGCTCCGAGCCCGACTCCGGTGACGGCGCCGGCATCCTGCTCCAGATCCCGGACGCCTTCCTCCGCGAGGTCGCGGGCTTCGCTCTCCCCGAGGCCGGCGCGTACGCCGTCGGCATCGCGTTCCTCCCCGCCGCGGACCCGGCCCCGGCCGCCGCCCGCATCGAGACGATCGCCGCCGAAGAGGGCCTGACCGTACTCGGCTGGCGTGACGTCCCCGTCAGCCCCGAGCTGCTCGGCGCCTCCGCCCGCGCCACCATGCCCGTCTTCCGCCAGCTCTTCGTCGCCGACAGTGCCATCGGAGAGGCCCCCGTCACCGGCATCGCCCTCGACCGCAAGGCCTTCGTCCTGCGCAAGCGCGCCGAGCGTGAGACCGGGACGTACTTCCCGTCCCTCTCCGCCCGCACCCTCGTCTACAAGGGCATGCTGACCACCGGCCAGCTGGAGCCGTTCTTCCCGGACCTGTCCGACCGCCGCTTCGCCACCGCGATCGCGCTGGTCCACTCCCGGTTCTCCACCAACACCTTCCCGAGCTGGCCGCTCGCCCACCCATACCGCTTCGTCGCCCACAACGGCGAGATCAACACGGTCAAGGGCAACCGCAACTGGATGACCGCCCGCGAGGCCCAGCTCGCCGGCGACGCCTTCGGCACCGGCGCCGACGGCCGCGGCATCGAGCGGATCTTCCCGGTCTGCACCCCGGACGCCTCCGACTCCGCCTCCTTCGACGAGGTCCTGGAGCTGCTCCACCTGGGCGGCCGTTCGCTGCCCCACGCCGTCCTGATGATGGTCCCCGAGGCCTGGGAGAACCACACCTCCATGGACCCGGACCGGCGCGCCTTCTACCAGTACCACTCCACCCTGATGGAGCCCTGGGACGGCCCGGCCTGCGTCACCTTCACCGACGGCACCCAGGTCGGCGCGGTCCTCGACCGCAACGGTCTGCGCCCCGGCCGCTACTGGGTCACCGACGACGGTCTCGTCGTCCTCTCCTCCGAGGTCGGCGTCCTCGACATCGACCCCGCCCGGGTCGTCCGCAAGGGCCGCCTCCAGCCGGGCCGCATGTTCCTCGTCGACACCGCCGAGCACCGCATCATCGAGGACGACGAGATCAAGGCGGGCCTCGCCGCCGGTCAGCCGTACGCGCAGTGGCTGGAGACCGGCGAGATCGAGCTGTCCGACCTGCCCGAGCGCGAGCACATCGTGCACACCCACGCCTCGGTCACCCGCCGCCAGCAGACCTTCGGGTACACCGAGGAAGAGCTGCGCGTCATCCTCGCCCCGATGGCCCGCACCGGCGCGGAGCCGATCGGTTCCATGGGTACGGACTCGCCGATCGCCGCTCTCTCCGAGCGCCCGCGGCTTCTCTTCGACTACTTCACCCAGCTGTTCGCGCAGGTCACGAACCCGCCGCTGGACGCCATCCGGGAAGAGCTGGTCACCAGCCTCCGGTCCTCCCTCGGCCCGGGCAGCGACCTGCTCGACCCGACCGCCGCGTCCTGCCGCAGCGTCACCCTGCCGTTCCCGGTCATCGACAACGACGAGCTGGCCAAGCTCATCCACATCAACGCCGACGGCGACATGCCCGGCATGAAGGCCGTCACGCTCTCGGGCCTCTACCGGGTCTCCGGCGGCGGCGACGTGCTCGCCGCCCGCATCCGTGACATCTGCGCCGAGGCCGACACGGCGATCGACGGCGGCGCCCGGCTCCTCGTCCTGTCCGACCGGCACTCCGACGCCGAGCACGCGCCGATCCCGTCGCTGCTGCTCACGGCCGCCGTCCACCACCACCTCATCCGCACCAAGCAGCGCACCAAGGTGGGCCTGCTGGTCGAGGCCGGCGACGTCCGCGAGGTCCACCACGTGGCCCTGCTCATCGGGTACGGCGCCGCCGCCGTCAACCCGTACCTCGCCATGGAGTCCGTCGAGGACCTGGCCCGGGCCGGCACGTTCATCGACGCCGCGGACGTCGAGCCCGAGCAGGCCATCCGCAACCTCATCCACGCCCTCGGCAAGGGCGTCCTGAAGGTCATGTCCAAGATGGGCATCTCCACCGTGGCCTCCTACCGCGGCGCCCAGGTCTTCGAGGCCGTCGGCCTCGACACCGCCTTCGTCGACACGTACTTCAACGGCACCGCCACCAAGATCGGCGGCGCCGGCCTCGACGTCGTCGCGCAGGAGGTCGCCGCCCGCCACGCCAAGGCGTACCCGGCCTCCGGCATCGCCCCGGCGCACCGCGCGCTGGAGATCGGCGGCGAGTACCAGTGGCGTCGCGAGGGCGAGCCGCACCTGTTCGACCCGGAGACCGTGTTCCGGCTCCAGCACGCCACCCGCACCAAGCGGTACGACATCTTCAAGAAGTACACGGGCCGGGTGAACGAGCAGTCGGAGCGCCTCATGACGCTCCGCGGCCTGTTCGGCTTCGCCGCCGAAGGCCGTACGCCGGTGCCGCTCGACGAGGTCGAGCCGGTCGCCGACATCGTCCGCCGCTTCTCCACCGGCGCCATGTCGTACGGCTCCATCTCCCGCGAGGCCCACGAGACCCTCGCCGTCGCGATGAACCGGCTCGGCGGCAAGTCGAACACCGGCGAGGGCGGCGAGGACCCCGACCGTCTGTACGACCCGGAGCGCCGCTCCGCGATCAAGCAGGTGGCCTCCGGCCGCTTCGGCGTCACCAGCGAGTACCTCGTCCACGCCGACGACATCCAGATCAAGATGGCCCAGGGCGCCAAGCCCGGCGAGGGCGGCCAGCTGCCCGGCCACAAGGTCTACCCGTGGGTCGCGAAGACCCGGCACTCCACCCCGGGCGTCGGCCTGATCTCCCCGCCGCCGCACCACGACATCTACTCCATCGAGGACCTCGCCCAGCTCATCCACGACCTCAAGAACGCCAACCCGGACGCCCGCATCCACGTGAAGCTGGTCTCCGAGGTCGGCGTCGGCACCGTGGCCGCGGGCGTGTCCAAGGCCCACGCGGACGTCGTGCTCGTCTCCGGACACGACGGCGGTACGGGCGCCTCCCCGCTCACCTCGCTCAAGCACGCGGGCGGCCCCTGGGAGCTGGGCCTCGCCGAGACCCAGCAGACGCTGCTGCTCAACGGTCTGCGCGACCGGATCGTCGTGCAGACCGACGGCCAGCTGAAGACCGGCCGCGACGTCGTCATCGCCGCCCTCCTCGGCGCCGAGGAGTTCGGCTTCGCCACCGCGCCGCTCGTCGTCTCCGGCTGCGTCATGATGCGCGTCTGCCACCTCGACACCTGTCCGGTCGGCATCGCCACCCAGAACCCGGTGCTGCGCGACCGCTTCGCCGGCAAGCCCGAATTCGTCGTCAACTTCTTCGAGTTCATCGCCGAGGAGGTACGCGAGCTCCTCGCCGAACTCGGCTTCCGTACCCTGGAGGAGGCCGTCGGCCACGCCGAACTCCTCGACACCAGCCGGGCCGTGACCCACTGGAAGGCCCAAGGGCTGGACCTGGAACCGCTGTTCCACGTCCCCGACCTGCCCGACGGCGCGGTCCGCCACGCCCTCGTCCCGCAGGACCACGGCCTGGAGAAGGCCCTCGACAACGAGCTGATCGAGCTCGCCGCCGAGGCCCTGAACGCCGACTCCGCCGCGGCCGCCCAGCCCGTCCGCGCCCAGGTCGCCATCCGTAACATCAACCGCACCGTCGGCACCATGCTCGGCCACCAGGTCACCAAGCGCTTCGGCGGCGCGGGCCTGCCCGACGACACCGTCGACATCACCTTCACCGGCTCCGCCGGCCAGTCCTTCGGCGCCTTCCTGCCCGCCGGCGTCACCCTGCGCCTGGAGGGCGACGCCAACGACTACGTCGGCAAGGGCCTGTCCGGCGGCCGGATCGTGGTCCGCCCGGACCGCGGCGCCGAGCACCTCGCCGAGTACTCGACCATCGCGGGCAACACCCTCGCGTACGGTGCGACCGGCGGCGAGATGTTCCTGCGCGGCCGCACCGGCGAACGCTTCTGCGTCCGCAACTCCGGTGCCCTGGTGGTGGCCGAGGGCGTCGGCGACCACGGCTGCGAGTACATGACCGGCGGGACGGCCGTCGTCCTCGGCGAGACCGGCCGCAACTTCGCGGCCGGCATGTCCGGCGGCGTCGCCTACGTCGTCGACCTCGACCGCGACCGCGTCAACCCCGGCAACCTCGCGGCCGTCGAGACCCTGTCCGACACCGACGCGGCCTGGCTGCACGACGTCGTACGCCGCCACCACGAGGAGACCGGCTCGACCGTCGCGCGGAAGCTGCTCGACGACTGGAGCGCGGCCGCGGCCCGCTTCAGCAAGATCATCCCCACCACGTACAAGGCCGTGCTCGCCGCCAAGGACGCCGCCGAGCTCGCCGGTCTCTCCGAGGCCGAGACCACCGAGAAGATGATGGAGGCGGCGACCCATGGCTGACCCCAAGGGCTTCCTGACCACCGGGCGCGAGGTCGCGCCGACCCGGCCGGTGGAGACGCGCGTCAAGGACTGGAACGAGGTCTACGTCCCCGGCTCCCTGCTGCCGATCATCGGCAAGCAGGCCGGCCGCTGCATGGACTGCGGTATCCCGTTCTGCCACAACGGCTGCCCGCTCGGGAACCTCATCCCCGAGTGGAACGACTACGCCTACCGCGAGGACTGGGCCGCCGCCTCCGAGCGGCTGCACGCCACCAACAACTTCCCCGAGTTCACCGGCCGGCTGTGCCCCGCGCCCTGCGAGGCGGCCTGCGTCCTCGGCATCAACCAGCCGCCCGTCACCATCAAGAACGTCGAGGTCTCCATCATCGACCGGGCCTGGGACGCGGGCGGCGTACGGCCGCAGGCCCCCGAGCGCCTGTCCGGCCGGACGGTCGCCGTCATCGGCTCCGGCCCGGCCGGCCTCGCCGCCGCCCAGCAGCTCACCCGGGCCGGCCACACGGTCGTCGTGTACGAGCGGGCCGACCGCATCGGCGGCCTGCTGCGTTACGGCATCCCCGAGTTCAAGATGGAGAAGCGGCACATCAACCGCCGTATCGAGCAGATGCGCGCGGAGGGCACCAAGTTCCGCACCGGCATCGAGGTCGGCCGCGATCTCACCGCCACCGACCTGCGCAAGCGCTTCGACGCCGTCGTCGTCGCCGCGGGCGCCACCACCTCCCGCGACCTGCCCGTCCCGGGCCGTGAACTGCGCGGTGTGTACCAGGCGATGGAGTACCTGCCGCTCGCCAACAAGGTGCAGGAGGGCGACTACGTCACCACCCCCCTGTCCGCCGAGGGCAAGCATGTCGTCGTCATCGGCGGCGGCGACACCGGCGCCGACTGCGTGGGCACCGCCCACCGCCAGGGCGCGGCCTCCGTCACCCAGCTGGAGATCATGCCCCGGCCGGGCGAGGAGCGGAACGCCGACCAGCCGTGGCCGACCTTCCCCATGCTCTACAAGGTCACCTCGGCCCACGAGGAGGGCGGCGAGCGGGTCTACTCGGTCTCCACCACCCACTTCGAAGGCGACGAGGACGGGAACGTGCAGTTCCTGCACCTCGTCGAGGTCGAGTTCACCGACGGCAAGCTGGTCCAGAAGCCGGGCACCGAGCGGAAGATCCCCGCCCAGCTCGTCACCCTCGCCATGGGCTTCACGGGCACGGACACCGCCAACGGTCTCGTCGCCCAGCTGGGTCTGGAACTGGACGAGCGCGGTAACATCGCCCGTGACGCGGACTTCGCCACCAACGTCGATGGCGTCTTCGTCGCCGGCGACGCCGGCCGCGGCCAGTCGCTCATCGTGTGGGCCATCGCCGAGGGCCGTTCCGCCGCCCGCGCGGTCGACCGCCACCTGACCGGAGCCAGCTCCCTGCCGGCCCCGATCCGCCCGACGGACCGGTCGCTGACGGTCTGACCCCCCCTGAACGTCCCGTACAACGACGTACGGAACCGAGCGCGGCGCTCGCCCGAACTGTCCCCGACCAAGGACGACCTGGGTGGGCGCCGATGCTTTGTCGTGTGGGTGAACCGGCGCGGGTGAACCGGCGCTCGTGGACTACTGCATGCTCATCCGGTGCGGGTGGGCGGGATCGGCGGGGCAGACGAAGGCGCGGTACTCGCCGTCGCGGCCGACCTGGATCCCGGTCGTCCCCTTCGGGAGCGTGTACGGCTCCCAACTGCCGTTCGGCTCGCACGACTCGTACGAGTCGATGGTCAGCAGCACCCTCATCTCCGTCCCGCACGCGTCGCAGAACACCCGTACCAGATCGGTCTTGTGCCAGGAGTCCCAGCCGCCGACCTTCCAACCGGGCGCGAGGGACAGGTCGTACTGGTACCCGGGCGCCAAGTCGCCCATCCGCGCGACGAGTTCGTCCTCCCAGGCGTCGATACGCGCGCCGAGCCCGGTGGGCAGATAGTCGAGGTACGGGTAGTCGGTCACCTGCTCCGGGTGCACGACGCACGGCTCCGGGAGGTAGTACGTACGCTCGACGACGCCCGGCTCGGGCTGGACGCGGAGGGGATCGGCCACGTCGCCCGCCCGCCGCCACACCAGCCGGGTGGACGGCCCGAAGTGGCTGGACGTCCCGTCGTATCGGTGCTCGTAGAACGGGCACCACAGCACCTGGAGCAGACCCGTCCCGGGCGGGGCGAACAGCGCCAGGTCCGGGACATCCCGTACGTACAACTGGGCCAGCGCGAGCAGCGGCAGCGGCCCGCCGTCGTGACGGTCGGGCTGGTGGCCGGTGCGGGTCAGCTCGTCGATCTCGGCCCGTTCGGCGGCGGTGTAGCCGTACCCGCCGTCCGCCGCCCGCGGCCGCGTCCGCACCTCGTCCAGGAGACGGCGGTGGCGCCGGACCCGCTCCGGCGCGATCCCGCGCTGCCCCGGCCCGTGCTCCTCGCACACCGGCCACGCCTCACCCGCCGGCCACAGCAGCGGCCCGCCCACCGAACTCTCCCCAGCCGCCGGCGCGCCGGGCTGCGGGTGGAGCCGGGTGGCGGTGCGGGCCCAGGAGGCCAGCTCGGGAAAGGGGACGGTGATGTCGAGGGGCCGGTACGGGGTGAGGTGGGCCATGGCGTCGACCGTACGGGCCGGACGGCGCACCGTCCTCCGGGTTTCGGGCCCGCTACCGCGCGGGCCGCACCAGCGCGTCGGGCAGGTAGCCGGACCGGAGGCCCAGGTCCCAGTCGTGGGCGCGACCGGCGAGGACGGCCAGTGCGACGGTCCCCACGGGCAGCAGGCTCCGGACGACGGGGTCGGCGGTGAGGCTCTCGCGATGTGCCACGAGCCGTTCCTCAAGAGCCTGCTCGAAAGCGGCCTGGTCGTCGTCGAGCAGGACGCGCAACAGCCGCTGGTCCGGCGAGAGTTCGCCGACCGCGTCGAGCCCCTCGGCGGCGCGCTCCCGCTCGGCGGCGTCCGGCTTGGCCAGCGGTGTCGGGCCGGGGACGGCGCCGGGGTAGCGCCCCTCGACGACGGTCAGATAGCAGGCCAGAGCGTCCATCTCGGCGAGCTCGGCCGGAGTCGACAGCGCCTCCCGCTTCGAGTACGGAACCCCGTCGCGAATGGCGGGCGCGTAGTCCTCGTGCAGCAGCGGGCCGATCACCCGGGCCCGCTCGTCTATGAGCCCGCTGACGACGGACCACGCGAACGCGTCGAGCCACATCCGGGCGTCGGTCGCCGGGTGGGCCGGCTCCCACGTCTCGTCGTACACCTGCTCGTCGCTGCCGAGCTCCTCACCCGCGAGCGGGAGGGGAACCAGGAAGTCGCCGTCGGGGAAGCAGGCCAGGCTCAGCACGCCCAGGGCGCACTCGGCGGCGGTCTCCAGGGCGGGGCGCACGTCGGGCGCCCGGAGCCCGGGGTCGGACAGGGTGCGCGCGGCGAGATGGTCGGCCAGTTCCACGCCCAGTTCCCGGAGCCCGCGCCGCAGCGGGACATCGCCGTACCGCATGCTGTGCCACCAGCCGAAGGCCCGGCCCCGCATGTCGTCGAGGGCCTCCTTGACCCGTCGTTCCGAGACCTCGTGGCGGGCTACTTCCTTGATCGTCATGAGAGCCATCCTGACAGCGGCCACTGACAGCGCGGACCGGCCGCCCCCACCCGTCACGCGCGTACCGTCCGTGGCGGGGCATGGCCTCAGGAGTCTCGTCGTTACGCGGGAAGTTCTAACTCGCTGTTGATGGCGCCGACTTGGAAGGGTCTCGACGACTTCCTGCGGTAGTCCGTGGGGGTCATGCCGTAGGCGTCGCGGAACGCTCGGCTGAACGCGGCCGCGTGACTGAAGCCCCGCTGGGCGGCGATGACCCGCACCGGCACCCTCTGGTTCAGAGGGTCTGCCAAGTCCCGGCGCGCTCGGGCGAGTCGCTGCCGCTGCAGGAAGCCGGCGACCGTCGCGCCGTTTCCCTCCAGTTGGAACAAGCGGTGGAGGTAGCTGACGGAGATGTGGTGCGCGGCGGCGATCGCGGGGACGTCCAGCTGGGGGGCGTCGGCGTTGTCACGTATGAAGGCCATGATGCGGAGCGTCAGGGTGCGCCGGTGGGTCTCGGGGGCAAGGACCGGTCGGCATCGAGGACACCGGCGAAGAGCGAGGCGACGAGGTCGGCGAGCACCGCGCTCAGGCGCGGGGCGTCGGCCGGTTGGTAGGAGTGACTTTCCCCCGTCACGTGGGTGAGGAACGTCGCCAGCAGGGCTCCCACTCCGGCTCGGGCCGAGATGCGCTTGCCGATGGCCTGGCCGGCGGTGCGTGAGGGCAGCGGAAGGAGTGCCTTGGGCACCTCGATTCCGATGAGTTCGAATGACCCCAGGCCGGTGTCGATTTCGAACGGGCGCGAGGTATCGCTGGTGTGGTATTCGAATGCGCTGTGCGCGATGGTGTCCCTGCCCAAAGTGACCACCCCGGCCCCGTGTTTGACGAGCGAAAGATGATACGCCTCGGGATCCGACTTCTCTATCAGTTTCGGCGTGCGGAGGAAAGTGAGAGAATCGGATTCGCATTTCAGTGGGTAGACGGTCATGTCGCCCAGTGGGATGTTGCGCTGGTTCACTCGTAAATTCGCGGAGCGCTCACTCCGCAGGTCCATGGGCGCATGCGTCTCCGACATGAGGGCCTGCCAGTACTCGAATCGGTCGGCGGGCGGCAAGTCGGCACTGCGAAACGTCATCTCGGGCAGCATGAGCGCATGTCTACAGCCGGTGGCGCGGCCCGTTCAAGGAATTCCTTGGCCTGGCCTGATTCAGGCAGGCCATAGGGGGCATAAGCGGAAATTTCCGCTGGTCGACCAGTACTTCAACATTCACCCAAGGGTGGTGGAGGGTGGCGGTCCGGTTGTGGACGGATCTGCTCCGGTGACGTGGCACATCAGGCGAGAGTGGCCGAGTGGACTCTCCGTCAAGGCACTGTGTACTTCAGGCCAACGCCCTGCCTGCTGGAATTCGGCACAATCGGTGGTGGATCAACGGGCCGAGGGGAATCCGCTCGGGGTGCTGTGGATGACAGCCGAAGCCGAATGCGTGAGACGGATTCGGCTGGGGCGGATGTTCAATGCGCGTGCGACCGACAAGAAATCGCCTGCAAGGGGGGACTCGTGAGGAAGAGTATCCGCGCTCTGTCGGCCGTCGAATTCTCCGTCACCGCAACCGGTGGGGAGATTGGTGCTCGGGCCGGCGCCCTTGACGTGCATTCGTCACACGTATCCGTGGCACGCGTCCGAAACGCGTATCCGTAACACGCGGCGCTCCAGCGCGGGTTACTCCCTTGCCCTTCCGCACCTCGGGGGCCCGGCCTCGCGGCCCTGACCGGCGACGCAGGCATGGTGCCGTCTCTCGGCGCGCTGATCCTCGCAAATCCTCCAACCATCCGAAGGACGTCATGACCATTGCAGCGAAGGCCACCACAGCAGGAGCGCTGGCCGCATTCGTACTCGCCGGATTCGTCGCCCCGCAGGCCGCCTCGGCTTCCTCCCCGTCCCCGATCGGGGGCGGCACCTTGTCCGCGCAGGAGGTCGGGGCGGCCAAGGCCGCCCACGACGACCGGAACGACAGATCCAAGGACGGCTGGGGCGGCAGGAACGCCACTGCCGCCGAACTCAAGTCGAAGGAGGCGTACATGGCGGCTCACAAGCCCAAGTCCATGGTGACCGCGACCTCCAAGATGCTCGCGAACACCCACCAGGGCCAGTGGTACAACAACTACTGCGGGCCCGCCACGCTGGTGATGGCCCTGGGCATGCGCGGGATCTGGAACTATGACCAGGGGACCTTCGCCAGCTGGATCGGCATCTCGCCAAACAACGGTGGTACCGGCGTGGACGCGATGAACAAGCAGCTGAACGACGAATCGGGTGGGTTCCCCTATGTCAGGGTCAACCTGCCCTACACCCCGACCAGTGCGGACGTCGCCGCGTTCAAGAACCGCCTCATAGGTGACACCGACGCCGGCGCCTCCCTGGTCGGCAACGCGATGGAGGTGTACAACGGCCCGCACCTCGTCGGCCACCCGAACAGCAGCACGACGATCTATCACTGGTTCCCGTTCCAGGGTTACGACGGGGACTGGGCGGCCTACCTGGACTCGGCGACCACCGTGTGGTCCAGCGTGCCCGCACGGAGCGGAATGCCCAACAGCACCCTCGTGACGATCATGGGCGGCCGTGGCTACAACTGGTAGGAGACTGCTGCTCGCGGCGGTGGGCGTGGCGCTGGCGGGCACCTTCGGGTGTTCGTCGACGCCACGCGCGTCCGAGGCGACAGCGGTGTCTCCGAATCCGAGCAGCGTGGTACCCTCCCCGCCGTCCGTATCCCGGCCCCCGGCCGCTTCCGGCAAGACCTTCTGCAGGGTGGATACCCCGGCCTCCTGGAAGCAGGCCCAGGCCGCCGGCATGCTCCAGGCGGCGCGGGACGAGTCCTTGGACCCGATGGCCGTGGCGCCCGACGGCTCCTCGGTGATCGCGGCCAGTCGGCGCGATGGTCGTGTGACCCTGGTCTGGGTGCGTGACCACGGTCGTGAGCGCACCACGATCTACACCGCCGCCGACTCCGGTCAGGGTGGCCTCGGCCTGGCCGACTTCGACGGCCGCTGGCTGGTCTTCGGTGTCCTCGCCTCGAACGATGTCGGCTCCAAGTGGGAGCTGTTCGCCTGGGACTCCCGGGCCGGCGGAGCCCCCAAGAGCATCGCGAGGACCCACGTCGGCGCCGACGGGAACCCGGTGCCCGGGCCGTTCCTGTACCCCTGGGTCGACAACGGCAAGGCGACCTGGGTGCAGGGGGTCGGCAACGGGAAGAAGGACCAGAAACTCACCGACGTCCAGCGGCAGGTCCATCTCTACGATCTCGCCTCGGGCACCGACAAGATCGTGCGCACCGGGCGCATGGCACCCTCGTTCTTCGCCGGAGACACACTGGTCTGGCCGGAGGCCTTCGCCATCGACACGCCCACGAAGCTCACCGCGGCCACCGCGGGGGGCAAGCCGGGCAGCCTCCCCGCGGCGCTGGCCGCCGCCGACGGCTCACCGGCCTCGGCGAGCGACGGAACCACCTGGGCGTGGACCGGAGTGGGCAACAAGAACCTGTACGCCTGGAGGGCCGGATGGCCGGCGCCGGTCACGGTGGTCGAGGGAGAGGCCATCGACTGGGTCCGGGTCGCCGGGGATGTGATCACCTGGACCGATCCCACCGCGACGTGGGCCGCCGACCTGCGCGGACGCGCGTACACGCGGATCACGCCGCAGTACGGCGGAAGCAACAGTCACGGGAGCGCCGTCGTCGTCTCCTATCCGGGACCGGACAAACGATCGGTCGGCTACGTGTTCACCAGTGCGGGCCTTGCCCCGCTTTCCTGCCCGCGATGAGAGCATCCACCTCATAGGTGCCTTCCGGCATCGGGCCCCCGAAGGGCCGCGGCCCGAGGGCGGTTTCCAGCGGTCGCCGCCGCGCGTGGTCGTGTCGATCAGGCCGTGAGCAGTCCCTGCGAAACGCTCGGCTCGGGTTTTCCAGCCGAGCGCTTCGCATGGGCGGTGGTCATCCTGACAGTGACCACCGACAGCGCGGACCGGTCGCCCAGGCCCGACGGTCAAGTACCACCCTTTATGGGGCATTTGGCGGCATGGAGGCAATGTAGGGGTCCCATACGGGCTCGGTGGCCCTCCCGTTAGACTCGCCGACGATCTTGATCGGCCGAAGCAGTGGGGGACGGCGAATTGACCGGCGGACGCGGACGTTGGCTTGGCGACAGACTGGACGCGCAGGCGTTCCTCAATCCCAAGAATGTGGCGAAGGCGGTCTTCCATCCCGCCTGGATTCCCCCGGGCGTCGACCCCACGGTCGAGTCCCTCAAGCGCGCCCGGATCATCTGCGGAACGGTCACGGCCGTCGGCGTCTACAGCTTCGTGCAGGGCGGATTCGCCTTCGACGAGATGCTGGAGAACGTCCTGACGGCCAGTCTCGTCCTGCTGGTGATCACCCCGTTGACGGTCGGCGTGATGCTCCTCGTGTGGCGGCGCCGTGCCGGGCACCTGCGTCGGATGCGTACCCCGCTGACGAACTCGCTCGTCCTGCTGCTCATCTTCATCGGCTCCGTGGCCGTGACGGTGACGAACTGGCAGATGCTGAAAGGGTTCGGCTTCCTCGTCGGGGTGCTGTCCTTCTTCGGGGGACTCTGGCTCACCGTGTTCGTGGGCGCCGGGGCCGTGTACGTGTCCGGCAACTTCTTCGGCACCGCCGTCGTCCACCGATGCCTGCCGCCACTGCTCGCCATGGTGACGACATGGCTGGTGGCGATCCCCGACCTGGTCACCGGCGACCTGCACGGCCTCAGCCTCACCCTGGGCATCGTCTTCATCCTGGGCGCGCCGGTGACGGTCACCGCCATCGCCCTGCTGGAGATGCGCCGCCTCCGGCGCCACCACGGCATCCGCCTGGGCGACCACCCGGCGACCCTGCCCGTACCGGGATCCGTTCCTCCGCCGCCCTCGTACCCGCCGTCCGGCAACCCGTACGCGGCGGCGGGGCAGCAGCCTCCGTCCGGCAATCCGTACGCGCCGGGGCCGCGGACGCCGCCCTCCGCTCCCACCGGCAACCCGTACGCGGCGGGCCGGCAGGCCGCCTCGTACCCGCCCGCCGGCAACCCCTACACGTCGGGTCACTAGGCGGTGCGTGCCGAGCCTGCCGCACCGCACCGGCCTCTCCGTCTCGCGGGAGGCCGGGACTGTCCGATGCCCCCTTGTGATGCGCGGGCGTACAACCCCGCGTGGATGCCGCCTGTCTGAAGAGTGCCGGAGGCATGAGCCTTCGGTGGCTTTCCGTACGGAGATTGGGGATCAGGTGGGGAAGCAGGTCTGGAGCGTCGTCATGGCCGGTGCCGCGGCAGCGGTGCTGACGGGCGTGGCCGCGCTGCCGGCCGGGGCGGCCACGGCGCCCGAGGGTGGGGCCGCGTTCACCAGTATCAAGGTGAACGGCGGCAAGCCGATCGTGATCGGGACGACGAAGGAGGTCGCGGTGCCCACGTCCTTCCGGTTGACGACCACGCGCACGTGGAGGTGGTCCGAGGTGTACCTGTACCGCGGCGATGCGGAGCGGTACAAGGGTGATCGGCTGTCGCACGCCATCGAGACGACCGACTGCATCAGGGTGAACTCGAACGTCTGCGACGTCGACGAGACGATGTACTTCAACCCGAGCGTGTGGAGTATGCGCAACAGCGAGGCCGGGGCCTGGAAGATCGCGGCCGAGGTGCGCTTCAACGGCGACGGCCGTGACATCGACAACAAGGATCTGACGGTCTACGTCAAGCGCAACTCCTGGCTGACCGTGAACGCCTCACCCGAGCCGGTGGCCAAGGGCGGCACCCTCACCGTGACCGGAAAGGTCACGCGGGCCAACTGGGAGACCAGGAGGTACGACTCCTACGCAGGCCGCAAGCTGAGCCTGCAGTTCAAGCCTGCCGGAGCCACCTCCTACACGTGGGTGAAGACGGTGTACTCGAACAGCAAGGGTGATCTCAAGACGACCGTGAGGGCGACCAAGTCGGGCACGTGGCGCTGGGTGTACGGCGGCAACGACACCACCGGGCCGTCGACGTCGGCCGGGGACTACGTCGTGGTGAAGTGACGTCCGCCGGGCCGGCGGGCCGGTGGTAACGGCTGCGACGGTCGAGGCGTCGGGTCCGTCGCGAGCGCGGCGGACCCGACACCTCGGGCCTTCGGCAGGCCGGACGGCAGGTCTGGCGGCGGCCGATAATCCCTGGCCGGGCCCCTTCTGGTCGGGCGATAGTGGCCGCATGTCTTCTCTCGTGCGCCACGTGACCATCGACTGTTCCGACGCCTACGCCCTGGCCTCCTTCTGGGCCGAGGTCCTCGACTCCCAGGTCTCCGACGACGACAAGCCGGGCGACCCCGAGGCCCTGGTCGACTCGCCGGGGGCCGGCCTCCTCTTCATCCAGGTCCCGGAGGGCAAGTCGGTGAAGAACCGCGTCCACCTGGATCTCAGCCCCCAGGACCGTACGCGCGACGAGGAGGTCGCCCGCGTCCTCGCCCTCGGCGCCACCCTCGTCGACGACCGCCGCCGCCCGGACGGCACGGGCTGGGCCGTCCTCGCGGACCCCGAGGGCAACGAGTTCTGCGTCGAGCGCAGCCAGGCCGAACGCGACGCGGCGCGGTAGTGCGCGGTGCCGGACGCGCTCTTCCGGCCACTCCTGTGCGCTGAGTACGCGTACTCATGACCACGATGCCCGCCCCTCGCGATACTGCCGGTCCATGTCCAGTTGACCGAGGAGCACATGATGCGCGTGAGGAAGACCATGGCCGTGGCTCTGCTGGCGGCCTGCGCGATGACTGCCGTCAGTGTGGTACCCGCCGCCGCGGCGGCGACCGGGGGGCTTCTCCCTCACCCTGGGCCGGACGGCCTGGTGTGGGTGGAGGAGATGACCGGGGACGGTGGTCTCGTGTCGGGCGGGGCCTGGGAGGGGCTGCCGACCGTGCTGACCGCTGCCTGCGAAGGGGGCGGCAGCATAGACGTGACGATGGCGCAGCAGACACAGGTTGCGGCGTTCACCGTCGACTGTCCCGTGGGCGATGCGGGAGTGGGTTCGGTGACGATGGACCCGGGCGTGGTGAAGCCCGGGTCCTTCGCCGTGGGGGTCGATGCCTCCAGCGACGGCATCCGCTGGTCTCTGACGGTCACCCAGCCCGAGTAACCCCACGGTGGGTGTGCCGCGCGAAGCGTGGCACACCCTGCCTGCCTCCCACGCGTTCGAAGAATGGCGGCGCGGACGACGACCAGGCCGACAAGGACAGGGAACGGGCGGGCCTCTTCCGAAGCCGGCCGGCCCCGCTCCGCCCGGGGTGGAGAGCCGGGCGGAGCGGGAGCTCTCTAGTAGGGCTTGGTCAGGTTGGTGTTGGTGTGGGTATGCCGCGGTGACAGGTGGGGCAGACGCCGGTCCATGTCGCGAGGAGGGTCTGTAGCTCGCGGACGATGCGGTAGAGGCTCAGGCCGGCGCCGTGTCTTTTGGGGCTCTGGCCAGTCGTTGCAAGGTGCAGAAGGCGTGGGCGACGGAGACGAGGGTGACGTGGTGGTGCCACCCGTTCCAGGTGCGGCCCTCGAAGTGGGCCAGGCCCAGGGCCTGTTTCATCTCGCGGTAGTCGTGTTCGATGCGCCAGCGGAGCTTGGCCAGGCGGACCAGGGTGGTCAGCGGGGTGTCGGCGGGCAGGTCGGAGAGCCAGAACTGGACGGGTTCGGCCTGGCCGGCCGGCCACTCGGCCAGGAGCCAGCACTCGGGCAGTTCCGGGCCGTCGGCCGCCTGGCGGACCTCTCGTCCGGCAGGCCGGATCCGCAGAGTCACGAACCGCGAGTACATCCGCTTGAAGCCGCTGCGGCCGGTGCCGGGCCGGGAGCCCTCACGCCATTGCACCGGCTTCGCCGCCTTCCGGCCCGCCCCGATGACCAGCTGTTTCACCGACTGCGGCTTGTCCGGGTACTTCGCCACCGGCCGGCGTCCGGTCCCGGAGTACGGCTCTGCGACCGGCACCGCGTGGCCGGGCTGTGCCGAGAGGGTGGTGGAGATTCCCACCACGTAGTTGAGGCCGTGGGCCTGGAGGCCGTGCCGGAAGGCGGCCGCGTCGCCGTATCCGGCGTCCGCGACGGCCACCGGGACCTCGATGCCCCAGGAGCGGGTCTCGTCGAGCATGTCGAGTGCGAGCTGCCATTTCTCCACATGCCCGATGTCATCGGGAATCCGGCATGCGGCGCGGCGGGCGACCTTGTCCGGATCCGCCTTCACGGACCCGGGCGCCCAGGTCTCGGGCAGGAACAGCCGCCAGTCCACTGCCGCCGAGGCATGATCCGAGGCCAGGTGCAGCGAGACGCCCACCTGGCAGTTGGTGACCTTGCCCGCCGTGCCTGTGTACTGCCGCGACACACACGCCGAGGCATTGCCGTCCTTGAGGAACCCGGTGTCATCGAAGATCAGCACGGTGGGCCGGATCGCCTTCTCCATCCTCCAGGCCAGCCGGGCCCTCACATGCGCCGGGTCCCATGGGCTGGTGGTGATGAAGTGGGCCAGGGCCTGCCGGTTCCCGTCCTCGCCAAGCCGGGTGGCCATCGGCTCGACCGACTTGCGCTGCCCGTCCGTGAGCAGGCCCCGCAGGTAGACCCGCCCCCACCGACGCTGATCATTACGCGCGAACGGCTCGAAGACCTCTGCCGCGAAGTCCTCCAACTCGCCACGCACAGCTGACATTTCCTCCGGCGTCACACGTCCCCAACGACACACCAAACCCGCAGGACACGCAACACCAACACGAACCTGACCAAGCCCTACTAGAGCCGCGTGACGAGGGCGGCGAGGGTGGCGATCCAGGCGGAAGCGCCGATGACGGTGACGGCCGTGCGCCACATCAGACGGTCGCCGGCGGGGGAGAGCGGCGCTTGAGCGTCATCTTCGGTGGATCGTGGGGGTGGTTGCGGATCTCCACCGCGCAGTCCACGGCGGCGGACGCGTCGTGCCGCGGGCCGGTGGCGGTGTAGTGCCGGAACCAGGCGACGAGCAGTGCGCAGACCGTGCAGCCGGGGGCCGGGCGGGGTGGTGGCGGAGTCCGTGGTCGGTGGCGAGGTCGGTGGTGGTCGTGATGGTCACGGTTTTCCCGGCGGGTAGACGGGGGTGGTGAGGGTGCGGATGCTGTCGCACTCGTTGTCGGTCGGCGGGCGGAGGTCCTCGGCTCGCGCGGTCCATTCCTTGCCGCCGCCCACAGGGCGGAGGTAGACGAGGTCGTCTTCGTGGGCCATCACCCGGCCGGGGCGAGTTGTCGCCACGCGCGTGTCGACCATGTACGACCCGATCGCGGGCATCGGCGCAGGCTGCGGGCGTGAGGGAGCGATGCGTTCGGACATCACCCGCTCCTTTCTGTAGCGAATCCACTACGAGGCGTCGCCAGAGTGGCCTACAGTCGAGAGACCTTCAACTAGCGACAGCCGAAGGGTGAGTTGTGGTCAATCTCAAGGAGTTGCAGCCGGAGAGCAGTCCCCGGGCCGCCTTCGGTGCACAACTGCGCAGAGTGCGGGAGGGCCTGGGCTGGCGGCAGGAGGATCTGTCCGACCGGATCGGGTGCTCCAGTCAGCACATCTCCGCCGTCGAAACTGCTCGCAAGCCTCCGACCCTGCCCTTCGCGCGGAAAGCGGATCAGGTCTGCGGCACCACGAACACCGTCGATTCGTTCGTGCGGGCGTATCACGAGACACGGCACGGGATCCTGCTGGAGGGCTTCCCGGAGTACGTGGCCTACGAGGCGCGCGCGGTCGAGATCCGGCTGTTCGAGATCGGCGTCATTCCGGGGTTGTTGCAGACTCCGGAATACGCACAGGCAGTGGCCAGGGGGCGTGTGCAGCGGGGCTCCCTCACTCGGGAGCAGGCGGAGGAGGGCCTGGCGTTCCTCGCCGAGAGGCAGGAGCGGCTGAAGCAGGAGCGTCCGCCCATGCTGCTCGTGGTGATGGACGAGAGCTGCATCCGTCGCCCCGTCGGTGGCCCAGCGGTCATGGAAGCGCAGTTGCGCAGTTTGATCGAGTTCGCCGAGCTGTCCAACAGCATGCTGCAGATAGCGCCCTACGAGCTGGGCGAGCGACGGTCGTTCGACCTTCCGGTCAACCATCTGACGCTCAAGGACCGGACCATGGTGTCGTACACGGAATCCCACGCCCAAGGCTTCGTCGACCGCGAAACCGCTTCTGTCATGCCTGTCCTGACGGCCTACCATCAGCTTCAGGCCGAATGCCTCTCGCAGGCCGGCTCCGTGGCCATGATCGAGCAGGTACGAAAGGGCACCCAGTGACGACCGCATCCCCTCGATGGTTCAAGTCCTCCTACAGTGGCACCACCAGCAACTGCGTCGAGGTCGCCATCAACCTCGTCGCCTCGCACGGCACCGTCCCCGTCCGTGACTCCAAGGTCTCCGACGGGCCCTCGTTCAGCGTCTCCGCCTCCGCGTTCTCGTCGTTCGTCGCCGGTGTCAAGGGCGGCCGGCTCGGCGTGTGACCGTAAGAAGCCCTGCTCCGCCCCTGGTTCGGGGCGGAGCAGGGCCTTTTCGTACGCGCGATTCAGTCGGTCGGTGGTGTGCCGGCCGCCCGCAGGGCGTCGACGACGGCGCGGATGGAGGGTCGGCGTCCGGCGTCGGTGCGCCAGGTGGCGTAGATGTGCCGGCTGACCGGCTGTCGTACGGGGACGAAGGCGACGTCGTCGTCCATCGGCAGCCGGCCGAGGCGGGGTGCGACGCAGACGCCGAGTCCGGCGGCGACCAGGGCGAGCTGGGTGTGGTGGTCGGCGGCGACATGGGCGATGCGGGGCTCGATGCCCTTGGCGCGCAGGGTGAACATCAGCCATTCGTGGCAGAACTCGCCGCGTGGCCAGGAGACCCATTCATCCTCGGCGAAGTCCTCCAGGTCGACGACCTCGCGGCCGGCGAGCGGGTGGTCGGCGGGAAGGGCCAAGTCGGCGGCGTCGTCGAGGAGATGGGCCCGTTCGAGGCCGGCGGGGACGGGCGCCCGCTTGTTGTTCCAGTCGAGGACGACCGACAGGTCGCAGTCGCCGCGCAGTACTTCGCGGATCCCGGGCTCGGGTTCCAGCTCCGTGGTGTGCACGCGCAGGTCGGGGTGAGCGGCGCGCAGGGCGCGGATCGCGGACGGGAAGAGTCCGCGCATGGCCGTCGGGAAGGCGGCGATCCGTACCTCGCCGACCACCTGGCCGCGCTGGGCCTCTATGTCGGCCTGGGCGAGCTCCACCTGGGAGAGGATGCGGGAGGCGTGCTCGGCGAGCAGCAGCCCGGCATCGGTGAGCCGGACCCCTCGGCCGTTCTTGGCGAGCAGTTGCTGGCCGATCTCACGCTCCA
Organism: Streptomyces laurentii; assembly: GCA_002355495.1. GTDB lineage: Bacteria > Actinomycetota > Actinomycetes > Streptomycetales > Streptomycetaceae > Streptomyces > Streptomyces laurentii. The sequence goes on along the minus strand of AP017424.1, from coordinate 1,684,909 downwards.
GCTTGGCGAGCTGCTGGGACACGGCCGAGGTCGTGACGTGCAGGCCGTCGGCGGCGCCGCTCACCGAACCGTGCCGCGCGACCGCGTCCAGGGTCCGCAGACGCTCCAGATTCAACATATAAGCAATACTAAGACATATGAGGGAGAAGTTCTCACTTGTTCTATAAGGTTGATTCGGTGACGCTGAGGGAATGAGCAGTTCCACCCCCACGCACTCCCTCCCCCCCCCCCCCCCACGTCACCCGCGCGTCGACTGGCGCATCCGCTTCGGTGCCCTCGCCCTGATCTGGGGATTCAGCTTCCTCTTGATCAAAGTCGCCACGGACGGCTTCGCCCCGTTCCAGGTGACCTTCGCCCGGCTCGTGTTCGGTACGGCGGTGCTGGCCGTCGCCGTGGCCGTCAAGGGCGACCGGCTGCCGCGCGGCGCGCGCGTCTGGGGCCATCTGGCCGTGGCGGCCATCCTGCTCAACGCACTGCCGTTCTCCCTCTTCGCGTACGCGGAGCTGACGATCCCCTCGACGCTCGCGAGTATCTGCAACGCCACCACCCCGCTGTGGGGCATGCTCCTCTCGCTCGTCGCCCTGTCCGAGGACCGCCCGACCCGGGTACGCGCGGCGGGTCTGGGCATCGGCTTCATCGGCGTACTGACCGTGCTCGGCGCCTGGCAGGGCTTCTCCGGCCTCGACGTCACCGGCACCGCGATGGCCCTGCTCGCCTCATTCAGCTACGCGGTCGGCTGGATCTACCTCTGATCTTGCGCGGTGTTCCGTCCTCGCGGGCGGGGGTGGAGCGCTTCCTTGGCTTGGTGGAGTGGGGTGCTGGAGTGTGCTCCGTGTTTGTCGTGGCGGGTCAGCATGTCGTTTGTCACGGCGTTGTGCCGGTACCTGGTGACGAAGGCCAAGTGGGCGTGTAGATGGTGGACGACGTGGCGCCCGGTGCGTATGTCGGGATTCGGTTTCCATCGTGGTGGTATGGGCCTAAAGGGTAGGGTGGTCGGTGTGCAGCTTCGGTACAGCTTCCGCCTGTATCCGAGTGCTGGTCAGCGTTCGGCGCTGGCCAAGGCGTTCGGGTGTGCTCGGGTTGTCTTCAACGACGCGTTGCGTGTCCGCGAGTCCGCTCGTGTCGCCGGGTTGCCGTTCGTCACCTCGGGGGAGTTGTCGAAACATCTGACGGCCTTGAAGAAGACTCCTGAGCGGGCGTGGCTCGCGGAGGTGTCGTCGGTGGTCCTCCAGCAGTCTCTTCGGGACCTGGATGCCGCGTACAGGAACTTCTTCGACTCCTTGAAGGGCAAGCGCCCGCGAATGGGCGCACCCCGGTTCAAGTCCCGGAAGGACAACCGTCACACGATCCGGTTCACCGCCAACGCCGGATGGCGGATCACCGGCGGCGGGAAGCTGCGGCTTCCGAAGATCGGTGATGTGCGGGTCAAGTGGTCGCGCTGTCTGCCGTCGGTTCCGTCCACGGTCAGTGTGGTCAAGGATGCCGCGGGCCGGTACTTCGCCTCGTTCGTGGTCGAGACCAGCACGGACGAGACGCTCCCTGAGGTGACGCCGGTCGTCGGTATCGACCTCGGCCTCACGCACTTCGCGGTCCTGTCGGACGGCGCGAAGATCGACAGTCCCCGCTTTTTGCGGCGGGCCGAGAAGAAGCTGAAGAAGGCGCAGCGGGACCTGTCCCGCAAGGAAAAGGGCAGCAAGAACAGGAACAAGGCCAGGGTCCGTGTCGCACGGGCACACGCCCGCGTCGCTGATGCGCGCCGCGAGTTCCACCACCAGCTTTCCACGAAGATCATCCGCGAGAACCAAGCGGTGGCAGTGGAGGACCTGGCGGTCAGGGGACTTGCCCGCACTCGCATGGCGAAATCCGTGCACGACGCCGGATGGTCGGCGTTCCTCGCGATGCTGGAGTACAAGGCCGCCCGGCACGGGCGTACCTTCCTGCGCATCGGCCGCTTCGAGCCCACGTCCCAGGTGTGCTCCCAGTGCGGCGTGAAGGACGGCCCCAAACCCCTGCATGTGCGTGTGTGGGCGTGTGGCGCGTGCGGGGCGGTCCTGGACCGGGATATCAACGCGGCGGTCAACGTCGCCAAGGCTGCCGGACTGGCAGTGTCAGCCTGCGGAGCGCGGGTAAGACCGGGACTCGTCCCGGCACAGCGCGAAGAAACAGGAACCCACCCGAAGCCCCAGCCGGAGACCACCGGCAGGCAGGCGGGAATCTCCGCCCTCTAGGACGGAGAGGACGTCAACTCTGGGGTTCGCTGAAGGCAGGCCGGGCCGCGCGCGGACTCGAGGTCGACCCCGAGCTCGCCTACGTCGGCGGCCTCTTCCACGACCTCGGCCTCACCCCGGCGTACGCCACCAAGGACCAGCGCTTCGAGGTCGACGGCGCCGAGGCGGCCCGCCGCTTCCTGCTCGACCACGGCCGCAGCGAGCAGGAGGCCCGTGACGTCTGGCTGGCCATCGCACTGCACACGACCCCCGAGATCCCGCTCCGGCTGGCACCGGAGGTCGCCGTGGTGACCCTCGGCGTCGAGACCGACGTCCTCGGTCTCGACCTCACCGAGATCACCGAACAGCAGCGGGCCGAGGTCGTCGCCGCGCACCCGCGCCCCGACTTCAAGAACCGCATCCTGAAGGCCTTCTACGAGGGCATGGCCGAGCGTCCCGACACCACCTTCGGAACCATGAACGACGATGTTCTGGCCCACTTCGCCCCGTCGTTCAGCCGGAAGGACTTCGTCGAGATCATCCGGAACAACCCCTGGCCGGAGTGAGGCCGCGACGGGGCCGGGCCGTGGGGGGCCAGACCCCGAGGCGACCCGAACCCGCTGACGCCTGCGGCCGAGGCCGTCCGCACTCCCGGGGCACCCGCGCCGAGGAGACTCAGCCGCCGACTTTCGGCAGAGGTGCTTCCTCCGGCTTCCCGGGGCGGGTGCGCTCGGCCCACGCGGCCACCGGCGGGCCCGCCGCGCCCAGGCCGGCGAACAGACCGCCGAGGAGTAGCCAGCCAGGGATTCCAAGCGTGAGGACCGCACCGGTCAGGACGAGCGGGGCGAGGGCCTGGCCGGCGTTGAAGCCGATGCCGAGGAAGCCCTGGTACTGGCCCTGGGCATGGTCGGGGGCGAGACCGAAGCCGAGCGCGTAGCCGCCCGAGGACTCCCACACCTCTCCGAGGCTGTGGATGGTCACGGCGACGACGGTGAGAACCAGCGCGGCCCAGATGGGAACCTCGGCGCTCAGCGCCATCAACACGCAGCTGACCAGGAACAGGATCCCGGCGAGACGGAGCGCCTTGCCGCCCTGCCGCGTGGTTTCCACCCTGGAACCGAGCTTGTACTGCAGGAGCAGACAGACCCCGTTGTTGACCACGTAGACCACGACCACGATCCAACGCGGCGCGTCGGTCTGGGTGGTGAGCCAGAGCGGCAGGAGCAGGGAGACGGTCTGGTACTGCAGACTCATCACGCTCCAGAGCGCGACGAAGGTCATGTACGGCCGGTCGGTGAGGACGGCCCACTGATGGTGTTCCTTGGGCCGGGGCAGCGGCCGGTAGTTCGGGACGCCGATGAACGCGATCAGCCCGGCGAGGGCGAAGCTGGCGGCGTTGGCGAGGATCAGCGCGGTGTAGGCGGGGCGCGTGTCGATCTGGATGGCGAAGGCCGAGCCCAGGGTGCCCATGACGACGCCGAGATTGACGTACGTACGGAGCTTGGCCCGGAAGGCGGCCGGGCTCTCCCCACTGGCACGCGCGATGAGGCCGCCGCCCGCCGCGCCGCCCGCCGTGGCGGCCAGCCGGTCCACGGTGGCCACCAGGGTGAACGCGAGCCAGCTGTCGATCCAGATGAACGCCGTCATCGCGACGGCCTGCACGACGAGGGCGACCAGCCAGATCGTGCGCGGCCCGATCCGGTCCGCCAGATTCCCCGCCGGCAGGCCGGCCGCCAGCCCGATGAGGCCCGCGATCGTCAGCCCCAGCCCGACCTGCGTGGCGGGCAGGTGCACCACGAACGTGAAGTAGAGGATGGACGCGGTATTAAAGAGGCCGTTGCCGATCCTGTTGATGAAATTGGCGGCGATCAGAGCGCGCTGCGCACCGGCGTCCGGATGGTTGGATACCTGCTGGCTGGACCCCCGTTTAGTCATATCGATCACATTAACAGGGGTGCTCTGTAGGGCTGTTGGGCCTGCTGCCTGGGCATATCGCGCACGCCCAGGGGTCGGTAGCATCGGCCGCAGGGTGTATCCGTGTACCGCACATGCTCCGAAAGGACATCCGCGATGAACGAGTCCCCGCGTTGGTTCAAATCCTCGTACAGCGGTACCACCAGTGAGTGCGTCGAAGTCGCCTCCCACCTCTCCACCGCCCACGTCCGGGACTCCAAGCGTCCCGACGGCCCCCACCTCGACTTCTCCGCCCCGGCGTTCGCCCGCTTCGTCACGTCCGTCAAGGACGGCCACGCGTAGCGGCGGAGGTACCGCAGATCCGGCCACGGTGGCCGGTCCCGTACCCTCGGCAGCCGGAGGCGAGAGGGAGAGGAGGGCCCGGTCGTGGCCCTGAGTCTGCGCAAGGTCGAGGAGCGCGCGCCCGCGCTGGTCAGTCTGTACAAGAAGGCGGGGGACTCGCTGCGCAGGCACGGGATCGAGGGGCAGCGGGCCGCCGTGTACCTCGTCCTCGACTACTCCGGTTCCATGCGCCCGTACTACGCCGACGGCACCGTGCAGTCCTTCGCCGACCGGGTGCTCGGGCTCTCCGCGCATCTCGACGACGACGGGCGGGTGCCGGTCGTGTTCTTCTCCACCGACATCGACGCCGAGACGGAGATCGCGCTCGACGACCACGAGGGGCGCATCGACCGCATCGTGGCCGGGCTCGGCCACATGGGCAAGACCAGCTACCACCTGGCCATGGACGCCGTCATCGACCACTACCTCGACAGCGGTACGGACGCGCCCGCGCTCGTCGTCTTCCAGACCGACGGCGGGCCGATCAGCAGGCCGGCCGCCGAACGGTACGTCTGCAAGGCGGCGCGGTTGCCGCTGTTCTGGCAGTTCGTGGGCTTCGGCGACCCCGACAGCCGGCAGTTCGAGTTCCTGCGCAAGCTGGACGAGCTGGCGGTGCCGGCGAAGCGGCCGGTCGACAACTGCGGCTTCTTCCACGCCGGGAAGGACCCGCGCCGGGTCGGGGACGCGGAGCTGTACGACCGGCTCGTCGCCGAGTTCCCCACCTGGCTCGCCGCCGCCCGCTCCCAGGGCATCGTCCGCTCCTGACCGCCCCGCGCCCGGGAGGAGCCGGTGTCAGTGCGGACATCTACGCTCGCGTCCATGAACGTGGATGATCTCGGCTGGCAGGCTATCGAGTACGACGACGGTCTCTCCACGCGCAGCGTGAACTTGCTGCTGGAGCACGGCCGCCTGGACCTGGTGGTCCGGGTGGCGGCGGAGCGCGGTGAGTGGCCCTGCGCCGAGGGCGCGGTACGGGAGCTGTGCCGGGCGGGGGAGTTCGGGCGGGCGCTGGACGTGATGGAGCCGTTCGTCGCGATCGGCTCGCGCGACGCCCTGTGGGCGAAGGCCGAGATCCTACTCCAGGCGGGACGGCCGGAGGAGGCCCTGGACCTGGTCCGCCCGGGCGAGGCCGGAAGCGCCTGGAAGGACCGCGATGACTTCGCCGGACTGCTGGTCAAGGCAGGACGCGTCGACGAGGCGATCGAGTCGCTCGTTCCGGGCCTCGAAGGAGGGGGGACCCTGTCCGTACTGGTGGAGATCACCGAGGGGCAGGACCGGGACGAGCGGGTGCTGGAGCTGATGGCCCCTCTCGCCGACAGCGTGCGCCAGGCCCGCGACGAGGGACAGTGCGGCCACCCCTTCTCGCACGTGTGGGAGCTGCGGGCCCGAGTGCTGGAGCGCGCCGGCCGAGCCGACGAGGCGATCCGGATCCTCGGCGAGGAGACAGTCGCGCATCGCTGCTCCACCCAGAAGGCCTTCACCGACTACGTCGGACTCCTGGCACGTCACGGGCGGCTCGACCAGTTGCGGCAACTGGCCACCGGGCAGAACGCTCACGACCTCCTGGACATCTACGCCGGCGCCCTGCGCGCCCACGGCCGGGCCGAAGACGCCGAGGCCGTGATGCGTGACGCGATCGCCGCCGACGACTGGGTCGGATACCGCGCCTGGCTTTCCTCGACGCTGCTCACCGACGGCCGGCTGGACGACGCGATCGCCGTGGCCGAACCCGGCTTCAGCTGGTACGACTGCTCCAACCTTCTGTACCCGCTCGTCGTGCGGCTCTTGCTCTTCGACCGCCCGGAGGACCTGCTCTACCTCCTGGATCACCCCAGCGTCGTGGCCCACCAGGATCACGCGGAGTTCCAGCAGTGGTGGCGGGCCTGGGCACTCGCCGGCCTGGGACGGGTCGACGAGTCGATCGCCGTGGCCGCGGCCGATCCGGAGCCCTGGTCCGACCCCCGTATCGTCAAGGCCGGCCTCCTGGCCCGGGCGGGCCGTCTCGACGACGCCGCCGGCGAACTCCGGGCGCTGGGCACCGTCGAGGCGCGCCGGGAGCTGTTCGAAGTCCTGGTCCGGCAGGGGCGGGCGGGCGAGGCGGTCGACGTCCACCCCACGGCGGCGGAACGGCGTGCCGCCCGGCCGGAACCCCGGCCCGTCCCGGCCGGCGAGAGCGGGTACGCGCTGGAGCCTCCGTTCTAGCGACCCGTGCGGTCGGCCCGAGGGAGGGCGTCACCTGGGCTGCTGCTCCGCCGAGTGGCCGGGGTCCCCGGGGGCGCCGAGAGCGACACCGTGCCTTCCGAATCGCTCAGCCCGCCACACTCATCTCGCCCGCCGCACTCACCACGCCCGCCGGCCCCCGTCACGCCGAGCCGGCGTCCCTCCCGCCGTGGGCCCGATATCTACTGGCCCGTCCGCCCGCTCTCGACGAGGATGGACGGAGAGCGCGGGAGCGCGGCGGTACCGGTACCGGCACGGGCGCGGGCCGCCGGTCGGGGTTCGGGGGACGGTGACGTCATGTCGTTACGCATTCACTTCACCGTGGAGGACCTCGCACGGACCCGCATCGCCGACGGACCCGCGCCCTGCATCGAACTGAGCACCGCCGCACGGCACTTGCAGGAACGCACGCACGCGGTACGGCTCGGGGCCTGGCGCCACCGCACCCTGACCGCGCTGCGGCCCGACGCGCGCCTGGTGTTCGCGCTCATGCCCAGCCGGGGGCGGATCACGGACTTCCTGAGCGGCGTGAACGCCGCGACGCCCGCCGAACTGCTGGAACAGATCCGTTCCACGCCCCGCGGCCGCCTCCGGGCCAGCCTGGAGGAGACCGCCCGGCACCAGCCCCTGCCCTCGTGGGCCCACCACCTGCCCGACGACCCCCTTCTGCTGCGGCGGTTGTGCGACAGCCTGGAGGCCGTGGCCGGCCACGCTCTCGTCCCGCACTGGCAGGAGGTCCAGGCCATGGCGGCGGCCGACGCCGCCGTGCGGTCCCGGCAGATGCTCAACGGCGGCGTCGAGACCCTGCTCGCGCGCATCAACCCGCGACGGGTCCGGTGGCAGGCGCCCGTCCTGGAGATCCTGATGGCCTCCGGCCTGGACGCCGATGTGCACTTGGCGGGGCAGGGGATGCGGCTCCAGCCGTCGGTGTTCGCCGTCGAGGCCCCGGTCGTCGACCTCGACGCCCTGCCGCAACCCGTGCTCACCTACCCGGTGGCCCGGCTCCAGGAAGGCGCGGCCACACCGCTGTTCGCGCGCCCGCCGGCCGGCGACCGTGCCCACGGCGGCCGGGCGGGAGCGCCCGCGGTCGACGTCGTCGGATCCATGCTGGGCCACACCCGGGCCGCCGTGCTCCACACCATCGCCCGCCACCCGGGCTGCTCGACCCAGCAGCTCGCCGTGCTCGTCGGCATCGCCAAGGCCAGCGCCAGCGAGCACGCCACGACCCTCCGCAACGCCGGCCTGATCGACACCCACCGGGACCGCCGTACGACCGCCCACGTCGCCACCCCCACGGGCATCGCCGTACTCAACGCGCCCTCCGGACGGCCCTGACGGCGGCTGTCCCGGGCGCCGCGACCGTCACGGCGGCCGCGCCACGAGCGGCGTCCGGTCGGCCGGAGCTCACTGACGCCCACGGGGGTGGTGTCACCTGAGCTGCGTAATCCCGACGGAGGATGTCGGGATTCCGGTGTCTCCTGGACCCATGGGAGACACCGGAACCAACTGGTCCGCCTTCGAGGCCGCCGACCCCGGACTCGCCGCCGTCGTGCGCGAGCGATTCGGCACGTACGTCCATCACGCGCTCGCCACCCTCCGGGCGGACGGTTCGCCCCGGCTCAGCGGCATCGAGGCCGACTTCCGGGGCGGGGAACTGTGGCTCGGGATGATGGCGAACTCGCTCAAGGCCCGTGACGTCCGCCGCGACCCGCGTTTCTCGCTGCTCGCGAACCCGGGGGAGGGGACCGACATGGGCGGCGGCGACGTCCGGGTGTCCGGGCGGGCGGTCGAGATCGTCGACGCGGAGAAGGTCGTCTGGTACGTGGGGGAGTCCGGGGCGCCGGTGCCGCTGCACCTCTTCCGGGCCGAGCTGACCGAGGTGGTGCGCACCCGCGTCGAGGGCGAGGAGATCGTCTTCCAGGTCTGGACCCCTGGCCACCGCACCCGGGTCCTGCGGCGCGGTAACGACGACAGCCCGCCGCGGGAGGACGGTGTGGAGGGGAGCGCGGACGGCTCGTAGGGCTCAAAGAGGGCGTGCGCGGAGCCCGTACTACGGAATGACCGTCAGTTCATTGACGGAGATGCCGCCCGAAAGGACGATTCGACGCTTCATCCGACATGAATCCCGGAATCGGCAACCAGGATCCCCTCGGCGTCGCACTCCCGAGGCGCTCCCGTGCCGAAGCGAATCCGAGGATCCACGAAGCTTGCCCGCGTCCTGTCGATGGCGGCCTCGGCCGCCGTGCTCAGCACCCTCGCCGTGGCCGGCCAGACGGCGCCGGCCTCCGCCGCGTCGTTCGTGGTCAGCGAGGCGCAGTTCAACCAGATGTTCCCGGGCCGGAACTCCTTCTACACGTACCAGGGGCTGCTCAACGCCCTGAACGCGTACCCCAAGTTCGCCAACAGCGGCGACACCGCGACCAGGAAGCGCGAGGCGGCTGCCTTCCTCGCCAACGTCAGCCACGAGACGGGCGGACTGAAGTACGTCGTCGAGCAGAACACCGCCAACTACCCGCACTACTGCGACAGTTCGCAGTCGTACGGCTGCCCGGCCGGTCAGGCCGCGTATTACGGGCGCGGGCCGCTCCAGCTGAGCTGGAACTACAACTACAAGGCCGCGGGCGATGCCCTCGGCATCGACTTGCTGCACGACCCGTACAAGGTGGAGAAGGACGCGGCGGTCTCCTGGAAGACCGGGCTCTGGTTCTGGAACACCCAGAGCGGGGCCGGGCGGATGACCCCGCACGACGCCATGGCCGGCAACCGGGGCTTCGGCGAGACCATCCGCAGCATCAACGGCGCGCTGGAGTGCGACGGGAAGAACCCGGACCAGCGCGACTCCCGGATCAACCTCTACAAGAAGTTCGTCGGCGTCCTGGGCACGGACGCGGGCGGCAACCTGTCCTGCTGAGCGCGCCGTCGGACTTCGGGGGGTGGGAACGCCGGCCGGTCCGCCGGCGCCCCACCCCCCTCCTTCGTAGGGGCGCCCGTACGGGTCAGGCGGGGTCGGGGTAGGTGTACTCGTCGGCGGGGCCCGACGGCGAGGAGTAGCCGTTCGACAGGACGGTGACATCGACGGTCGACGGCTTGCCGGTGCCGGTGACCCCGGACGGCGAGGCCACGGTGATCGTGCCCGGCGGGGTGACCTGGGGGCCGGGGGCCTCCACCGCGGCGAAGAAGACCTTCGCGTCGGCGGTGAAGTTGACGCCGGTGACGGTGACCCGGGTACCGCTCCTTCCGTGGTCCGGACTGATGCCCGTGACCCGGACCGGCTCGGGCCCGCCGTACGCGAACTGGGCGGTGGGCACGGCGGGGGACGTGCCGAGGCAGGTGGTGACGCGTACGTCGGTCACGCCGATGCCCAGCGGAGCGTTGACGTGGATCGTGCTGTCGTCCTCGACGATGATGACGCCGTCCGTGCACGCGAACGGTCCAAAGTCGACCGCGACGCCCCCGCTGAATCCGGTTCCGGTGAGGGTGACCCGGGTGCCGGCCTGCCCGGTCTCGGGGCTGATGCCGGTGACCACGGGGCCCGCCAGGAGGGAGGGGGCGGCGAGCAGGCGGAGATAGACGTCGTTGGAGTGCTGGTAGGCCGCCTGGGCCATGAAGTCCTGGAGGGACTTCCGCATCACGGCCGTGTTCCTGGTCTGGTAGTCCGGGTTCAGCGGGACGGCGGGTCCGGGCTGGGCGTACGTGTTCGGGCCGGGAAGCCCCGCGACCGCCGAGAGGACGGCCTTGGTGTCGACGTCCGCCACCGGGCCGCCGTGCGGATACCAGCCCTTCGCCGTGTCGATGCTCGTCCAGGCCAGGGGCACCAGGTCGTAGCAGTTGACGTAGCGCTCGTTGACGACCCACGACAGGTCCTTCGTGACGTGCCGCGCGAAGTCCGGGCCGCCCGCCGTGGGGGCGGCGAAGGTGAAGAGGCCGAAGGAGGGGGTCGCGCCACCGGGCCAGGAGAGCGTCTGGAGGTACGCGGCGACCATGGTGGCCAGGCAGCCGCCGAGGCTGTGGCCGATCACCAGGACCGTCGGATTCGGCGGCGCCGCGGCGAGCGCGGCGGCGAGGGCCCGCGGCAGCGTGACGCCCTGCGCGCTCATGGACATGATCTGGGTGAACGCCTCCATCGCGCCCTTGGAGACGCAGGGCGGCGGGTTCGGCGGCGTACTGACGGCGGTGAACGGGACGACCGTACCGACGTCGAGGTCTTCGAGCAGGTCGGTCACGCTGCTGGAGACGGTGCCGCGGAGCACCACGGCGAACTGGTTGAAGCGGTCGTTGGTCTTGGCCAGATACGCCATGTTGGCGTTGTCCTCGCTCAGTGCCGCCCACGCCAGGGTCCAGCCGCCCTGGGTGGCGAGGAGGGGGACGGTGAGCTGCTGCGTGATGCCGAGGATCATCCGGGCGTACTGCTCGGCGGCCGACTCGCCCGACGGGCGGGGCGTGGCGGCGGTCGCCGCGATGGCCGCGAGGGTCATCGCCACCTGTGGCGTCGCCGGTGGGCTCTGCTGGGCCGACATGCTGCACTCCCTCGCCTCGCGCCCGGCCCGACGGGGCGGGTCGTGCGCAATCTAGTTTCGGCGGGGTCCGGTGCAGGGGACCGGCGGCACGACGGCGCCGCACGTCACGCGGGCGGCCGATGCGGGGTTGTGCCCGAGCGAGGGCCCTCACCGTGACATGTCGGTCGGCGGGGGAAACGGGAGGACGGCCGAGCCGCCGACAGAGCCGGAGGCCGCCGTTCTCCTCATCGTTCCCCATGGTGCTGCTGCTGTGATGTGGAAAGCCCCGAACCCGCCCTCGCCGCCCCGGATCTGCACGTGGTGATGTGCTGTGTGCTGTGCACGGTTACCTGTGCGCGGTGCTGAGCTGCACTGTTGAATGGGGAGTCGAACCCCGCGTTGCTCTTCACGCGCCAGCGTGGGCTGGAAAACCGCCAGCCCCCGGTATGTGCACGCCTCCGAAGCGGCTACCTGCTCCACATCGTTTCCGTCGGCCGGACTGCTCAGTCCAGCAGATCGACCTCCCAGTTCGTCCGCTGGATCCGCACGTCGATCTCCCGGATCTCCCGGGCGAGCACATCCGCCTGACCGCGCAGTTCCGCGACCGGAAGCGCGGACAGCATCACCAGCTCGGACCGGAGCTGCCGGCCGTATCCCCGCTCGCCCTTGCCGGCCGCCGCGTCCGCCGCCGCGGTGACCACGGAGTGACGCAGCCGCAGGACATCCCGGCGCGCGAGCGCGTCGGTCAGGGTGCCGTCCGGACCCGTTTCCACGGTGGCATTGGTCCGGTTGATCCGCCGGATCAGGCTCTCCAGAGAGTCCAGCGTCCCGGCGACCTCGGCCAACAGCTGGGCCGCGTCCTCGGCGGGCGTCTCGCCTTCCTGATACCGCGCACTGTCGACGACGCGTGCGCGCAACTGCTCTACACGGCGCGTCGCCTCCGCGCGTTCCGCCAGTGCCTCGGCAAGCTTCATGGCCGCCACCTCCCCCTCTATGAGCCGGCACGAGTATAGGAAGTGCGAACCGGCTCAGACGAAGGGGTTTCGGCGCAGCGCGAGGCCGTCCGCTTTGGTCGTGTGAGGTCGAAAAGGGTGAGAGGTCGGGATCGGTCCCGGGTTGCCCGTCGAGGGCTGGAGGTGATGTCGCGGGCACCGGTCGGGCGGGGAGCTCCGATCGCGAGGTTTCTCCTTACTGTGGGCAGAGAACGCGCCCCGGCGCGAAGGGGGCGCCTTATCTCGCCGCCATCGTCCCGAAGGTGGTATAGGGGATATCTTCCGTAAACTCCCCATTGGTTCCTCTGTGTTGCCCAACGCACCGAAATGCAACCGCCAGTTGATCCCTCACGCCATGGCGAGAGACACTGCCGGGCGGATGCGCGTTCCTGGTCCAGTGGCGCCCGCTTCGACGCCCTCCCGCGCAGCTCATCGGACGTCATTTACCCAGCGATTACTGGGCAGTTGACCTCGTGATTTCGTGATAGCGTCCTTGTTCTGAGGGACAGTGCAACCTGAAAGGGAAATCGTGAACACGGAGAAGATTGCCGCTCGCCGCATCTCGCTGGAAGAGGTGACGAATCTCGGCGTCAAGGACAGGGTCTTCATTTCCGCCGACACGGCAGAACTCAAGCTTCCCGGCTGCTATGTCCCCGCTTTTCTGACCGAGCCCGGTGAGGAATTCGAGGGCGGCTCGATCACGGCGCGAACCGTATTCCAGGAAGAGGTCACCTGCCTTCCTGACGACGAGAATGAAGCCGGGGTCTACGTCGCCGACGAGAACGGCTCGTCGACCATCGAGGTCCTCCAGTCCGCCGGTGTCGTGCTGGACCTGGCGCTCTTCGTCCCCGGTGGGGACAAGGGGGCCCTCACGGCCCTTTACGCCGCGGCCCGGCAGGCGTTCGGCGCCGACGTCGTGCAGATCTGGCGCCAGGGCCTCAAGGAGGTTCCCGACGTGAAGGTCGACATCTTCGAGGAGCAGGTTCCCCGGGGGCGCAAGGCGACCGAAACCCCCAAGCGTGACCGTCGCGCGGTCGACACCTACCCCACCCGTGCGGACTTCATCGAGTTCTCCTCGGGATGGAAGCCGGTCATCGAGGTCCACAAGCCGGTCGTCGACGACACCCCGACCATCTGAGACGGCGTCACCTCTCGGGCCCGGCCCGAGAGGACGTCGAGGACGCGTGGCCGGTATCGGTCGCGTGAATTCGTCGGTCCCCGCGTGCCCCGCCCCGCGCTCCTGGTGGCGACTGTCGTGCTCCGGCGCGGGGTGTCCGCCGCCGGCGGGCGCGGGTAGCGTCGGCTGAATGGATCAACTGGCCGACACCAGTACGCCCGTGACCGCCGCCACCGACCAGGCGCCCGCGCATCCGGCCGCCGCGGACGACATGCTCGCCACCCAGCCCGTCGGCTACTGGAGCGGCCTGGCGCACACGGCCGTCACCCGGCATCTGCGAGACGCGATGGCCAGGGTCGACGTGACGCAGCCGCAGTACTGGGTGCTCAACCATGTGACCTACCGGCCCGAGGCGCCGAGCCGCGAGGAGACGGTCGCCGAGCTGACCCCGCCGGCCGACGGGCCGCACGAGATCAGCCGCGTCGTGGACCAACTGGTCCACCGCGGCTGGCTGCGGTTCGACGACGAACGGCGTCTGCGCCTCACCGAGGCGGGGGAGGCGGCCCGGGTCCGGCTGCGCGAGCTGGTGACCGAACTGCGCGCCGTGGTCCACGAGGGCGTCAGCGACGAGGAGTACGTGGCGGCGCTGAAGGTGCTGCGCCGGATGATCGCCAACGTCGAGGGGCACACGGCCTGAACGGCCCACGGGAACGGAACGCCCGGACGGCTCCCGTCAGTACGTGTCCACGCGCGCCGCGGGGAGCCCCTCCAGGATCGCGGTGACCGTCTGGTCCGGTCCCTGGCCGGAAGTGTCCAGCCAGAGCCCGACGCGCGGCGTCCGCTCGCGCAGGACGCGGTCGAGCGCCTCCACCGACCACTCCCCGTACCCGGTCTTGTCCCGCCCGGACTCCCTGCTCCGTACGGTCTCGGCGGAGGGCGCCAGCACGACCACGTACAGCGGACGGGTGCGGATCCGCGCGGCGTACGCGGGCAGGTCGTCCCCCAGGACGATGTCCTGGACGACCGCGGTCCAGCCGTCGCGCGCGTACTCGTCGGCGACCAGGGCGGACAGCCGGTGACGCAGCTCCATCTGCGCCCGGGCCTCAGGCGGCGCGTCGGGCAGCGGTTCCTCCCGGCCGGAGACCATCATCCGCCGGAACAGGTCGCCGCGGACGTGCGCGGCCCGGGGCAGGCGGCGGGCGAGGAGCTCGGCCACGGTGGACTTCCCGGCGGCCATGACGCCGGTGATCAGGACGACGGCGGGGCCCGGCTCGGTGTGCTCCACGGTTCTCTCCCTCATCGGTGGCGGTGGCGGTGGCGGCGGTGGCGGCGGTCTCGGCCTACTCGGGCGGAGCGTATCCGCGGGCGCGGACGAGGTCGTGGGTGAGCCGGGTGAAGGCGCGGGCCGCGGCACTGGCGTAGGCGCCCTCACGGTGCAGGAGGGTGACGGTGCGGGTGGGGAGGGGCGGGTCGAGCGGGACGGGGGTGAGGTGGGGGTGGTCATGGGTGACGGCGTCGGGCAGGACGGTGGCGAGCGGGGTGCGCCGGACGATCTCGGTGAGGGCCTGGACGGAGTTGGCCTCGATCGTGGTCCGCGGGGCGGTCCGGTGCCGGGCCAGGTAGGCGTCGATGTGACCGCGGGTGGCGAAGTCGGCGCTGAGCAGGGCGAGTTGTTCGTCCTGGAGGGAGTGGACCGGTAGGGGGTCCGGCAGCTCCCGGGCGCGCGCGGTGCCGGTGACGAGGCTGAGGGTCTCGGTGAACAGTGTGGTGGCGGCGACGCCGGGCAGGTGGGGCCCGCCGAAGGCGATGCCGAGATCGAGGTCGCCGGCGAGCAGGGCGGCTTCGATGCGGTCCTGGCTGGTCTCCCGCACGGTCAGTGTGATGCCGGGGTGGCGGGTGTGCAGCTCGGCGGTGAGGGGGCCGAGCAGATACGCCGTGAAGGTGGGGGTGAGCCCCAGGCGCAGGTGGCCGCGGGAGAGGTCCTGGACGTCGTGGACGGCGCGCTCGGCGGCGGCCAGGTCGCGCAGCGCGCGCCGGGCGTGGTCGGCGTAGACGGCGCCCGCGTCGGTGAGGCGCACGGTGCGGCCGGTGCGGTCGAGCAGCTGCACGCCCAGGGTCCGCTCCAGCTGCTTGACCTGCTGGGAGAGCGTGGGCTGGGAGATGTGCAGCTCCTCGGCGGCGCGGGTGAACGTGCCGTGCTCGGCCACCGCGAGCAGATAGCGCAGGTGACGCAGTTCGAGAGTGGCCATGAGCTCGACTATAGATGCGGTCGATAGGTTCTATGCCCAACAACTCTTGGACTCTATAGGTACGGGTCATGCAGGGTGGATGTCACCAGCCCACCGGGGGCTGGGCGTCTTGAGAGGAGTGACCCGTGCCCGACCTCACCGAGGGCGTCGCCCGCTTCCAGAGGGATGTCTTTCCGGCCAAGGCGGAGCTCTTCGCGCATCTGGCCGCCCACCACACGCCGGAGACGCTGTTCATCAGCTGTTCCGATGCCCGCGTCGTCCCGGAACTGATCACCGGTACCGAGCCGGGTGACCTGTTCGTCATCCGTACCGCCGGCAATCTGGTGCCCGCCTACACGCCCGGCGCCGACGGTGTCGCGGCGAGCATCGAGTACGCGGTGGCCGCGCTCGGTGTGAAGGACATCGTCGTGTGTGGTCACTCCACCTGCGGGGC
This sequence comes from Streptomyces laurentii, assembly GCA_002355495.1. Lineage (GTDB taxonomy): Bacteria > Actinomycetota > Actinomycetes > Streptomycetales > Streptomycetaceae > Streptomyces > Streptomyces laurentii. The sequence continues at coordinate 1,668,900 of AP017424.1, read as the reverse complement.
GATGACCGCCCTGGCCGAGGGCCACGACCTGTCCGGCGCTCCGGCGGTCGCCGACTGGCTGCGGCTAGCGGACGCCTCCGTGGCCCGTACCACCGTCGACGGCGACGTGGCCGCGCTGGTCCGGGAGAACGTGCTCGCCCAGCTGGCGAACCTGGCCACCCACCCCTCGGTCGCCAGGGCGCTGGCGGAGAAGACGGTCGCCCTGCACGGGTGGGTGTACGACATCCCCACCGGCGACGTCGACGACCTCACCGCCCCGGCCGGCGGCCCCGCCGCCGGCACCCTCGCCGCCGCCTGATCCCCCCACCCCTCCCCTCACCCCTTCATCCCCCCACTCCGAAAGGACGTATCGATCATGCTGCAGTCCCAGTCCAACCAGACCGCTCGTGAGGCCCTCGCGGACAAGGCCGTCGACGCGAAGATGCGCAAGGACCTGTCCTGGAAGCAGATCGCCGAGGCGTCCGGCCTGTCGGTGGCCTTCACCACCGCCGCCGTTCTCGGCCAGCACCCGCTGCCGGAGGAGTCGGCCAAGGCCGTGGCCGAGCTGCTGGGCCTCGACGAGAGCGACGCGCTGCTGCTGCAGGCCATCCCGGTCCGCGGCTCGATGCCGAACCGGATTCCGACGGACCCGACGATGTACCGCTTCTACGAGATGCTCCAGGTCTACGGCACGACCCTCAAGGCCCTGGTGCACGAGGAGTTCGGCGACGGCATCATCTCCGCGATCAACTTCAGGCTCGACGTCAAGAAGGTCGAGGACCCCGAGGGCGGTCACCGCGCCGTCATCACCCTGGACGGCAAGTACCTCCCCACCAAGCCCTTCTGACCTGTACGGGTAGTAGGCGCACCGGTGCCCGTACGGGTACGCGCGCCAGGCGCCACCAGGGGCGGGCCGGACACCCCCTCCGCCCCGCCCCTCCCTCCTCCCCTCCGCCCCGCCCCGCCCCTCCTCTCTTCTTTCCCCCACTTCGGAGGACCCTCATGGACTTCGTCCAGCGCACCATCGACCTCGCCCGTCGGAACGTCGCCGAGGGCGGCCGTCCGTTCGCGACCGTCATCGTCAAGGACGGCGAGATCCTCGCCGAGAGCCCCAACCTGGTCGCCCAGACCGGCGACCCCACCGCGCACGCGGAGATCCTCGCCATCCGCGACGCCTGCACCACGCTCGGCACCGAGCACCTCACCGGCACCACCATCTACGTGCTGGCCCACCCCTGCCCGATGTGTCTGGGCTCGCTGTACTACTGCTCGCCGGACGAGGTCGTCTTCCTCACCACCCGAGACGCCTACGAGCCCCACTACGTCGACGACCGCAAGTACTTCGAACTCGACACCTTCTACGACGAGTTCGCCAAGCCCTGGCAGGAGCGCCGGCTCCCGATGCGCCACGAGGAGCGCGCCGACGCCGTTGACGTATACCGCTTCTGGCAGGAGCGCAACGGCGGCGAGCGCCGCGTCGCCGGCGTCCCGACCGCAAGCTGAGCCTCAGGGTCGGGTCGTCGGTCCCCCTGCTACCCGACGAGGCGGCGGCGCCAGTCCAGGGGAGTAACCTCGATGGCCCGACTGGGGTCGTGGTTCCACGCGGTGCGCAGGCCGACCGCTTCGAGGGCGGCCACCACCTCGTGGCCGACGGCCGCGGTGGCCTCGGGGGAGTCGGCGAAGGCCCCGTAGAGAAGCGTCAGGCCGCGTCCGGTCGCGGCGGAGTCCGTGCACTGGGAGTGGAAGTAGACGAAGCCGCGGGCTTCGGGCCCGGCGTGAGCGCCGATCTCGGCATCGGCGCAGGTACGGCAGCAGGCGAAGTTCTCGCGGGCGGTGATGCCGGCCTCGCTCAGCGCGGCGAACGCGCGGGTGAGCCGTTCGGGGTCGGTCTCGCCCCGCCAGCCGGCCTGCTCCGCCACCCGCTCCAGCCACATGCGGTCGGCGAGCGCCGTCGCCTGCGCGCGCGAGACCGGCCGGTGCTCGTCGGTGACCAGGTACTCCTCGGCGAGTTCGGCCAGCTCGGCACGGGAGGCGTAACCGCCGACCAGTACCTCGCGGACGTGCTGCTCCAGCATCTCCCGGTCGTCGTCGCGGAGTTCGAGCGCCGGTACGTCGGGGACGGGACCCATGTCCAGCGGCGACCACGCCACACCGGCGTCCCAGCCGGCGTCCTGGCGGGCCCAGCCGGTCAGCGCCGCGATCACGGCCTCGGGTTCCCCGGCCCGCGCCTCGAAGTGCCGGTCGGCGGCCCCGTCGCGGTGCTCCACCGTGTAGTCGCCGCCGGTCTCGTGCCAGATCTGGGCGAAGACATCGGGCAGGTCGGGTATCCGCTGGAGCACCAGGAACCGGTCGCCGTCACCCCCGATGCGCCGGACCAGCCCGGCCAGCTCCTCGGCGGACACGCGGACGTGCCGTTCCCAGTTCTCCGTCTTCACCACGATCTCGAGCATGCGCAGACTCTGGCACGGCCCACTGACACACCCCCCTCGCGCCTGCCTCGGTGTTCTCCGTGCCTCGGCGTTCTACGGGGTGGGGCCGGCCAGCACGCGGGCGCGGCACCAGGACGGGGTGCCCCAGGCGTCACGGAGGGGGCGGGCCTTGCGGAGCCAGAGGGAGAGGTCGAGTTCGTCGGTGTAGCCGACGGCGCCGTGGATCTGGAGGGCGGTTCGGGCCGCCGCGTACGCGGCCTCGCCGGTCGCCACCTTGGCCGCCGCCAGATCACCGCTCTCGCACGTGAGCGCCGCTCCGAAGAGCAGCGGGCGGGCGAACTCCAGGCCCAGCAGCGTGTCCGCGAGCCGGTGTTTGACCGCCTGGAACGAGCCGATCGGGGCACCGAACTGGGTGCGCTGCCGCGCGTACGCCACCGTCCGGTCCAGCAGCGCGAGCCCCACACCCAGCGACTGCGCGGCCGTCGCGAGCAGTGCCCAGTCGCGCGCCCGCCGCGCCGCCGCCCGCACCGCCGGCCCGGCGGCGAGGAGTTCGCCCCCGGGCAGCGGCGGGGCCGGCCGCCGGGCCGGATCGGCCGACACCCGCACCTCCCCATGCCCCGGCGCCAGCCACACCTCGTCCCCGGTGACGGCCAGAACGACATCGGCGGCGTCGGCGTCCAGCGCGTATGGGGAGCACACGTCGAGCGCGAGCGTCGCGACCGTCTCGCCCGCGACCAGGCCCGGCAACCGCTTCGCCGGGTCGCCCAGTTCCGCGAGCAGCACCGTCGCCGCGACCGTCTCCACCAGCGGGCCGGGGACGGCGTGGCGCCCCGACTCCACGAAGGCGTGGGCGAGTTCGGCCGGCAGCGGCCCCACCCCCTCGTACGCCTCGGGCGCCGCGAGCGCGAACACCCCGGCCGCGCCGAGCCGCGCCCACAGCGCCCGCCCCGGCCCGGGGTCGCCCGCCGCCCACGCCCGTACGATCCCCGGCGTACCGGCGGCGGTCAGCATCGCGTCCAGGGAACGCGCGAAGGCACGCTGTTCGTCGGTCGGCAGGAAACGCATCAGCGGCGGCCCTTCGGCAGGCCGAGCAGGCGCTCGGCGATGATGTCGCGCTGGATCTCGTTCGTGCCCGCGTAGATCGGACCCGCGAGCGCGAACACGTACCCCTCGGCCCACGCCGAATCCGCCGACTCTCCTTCCGGGCCGAGCAGATCCAGCGCCGTCTCGTGCAGCGCGAGATCGAACGTGGACCAGAACACCTTGTTCAGGCTGGACTCCGCCCCGAGGTCCGCCCCCTCCGCGAGCCGTGCCGCACCCGCCGCCGTGAACAACCGGTACGCGCGCGCGCCGATCACCGCGTCCGCCACCCGGTCGCGCAGCGCCGAGTCCGCCGTCACCCCGGCCGACGCCTCGGACCGCTCCCGCCACAGCCGTACGAGCCGGTCGGCGGCGGCCAGGAAGCGGCCGGGGGAGCGCAGGGTGAGCCCGCGCTCGTTGCCGGTCGCGGACATCGCGATCCGCCAGCCCTGACCGGGCTCGCCCACGACGTCCTCGTCCGGCACGAACACGTCGTCCAGGAAGAGTTCGGCGAAGGCCGGCCGTCCGTCGAGCCGCCCGACGGGCCGCACCGTCACGCCCGGCGCCCGCAGGTCGAACATCAGATACGTCAGACCCCGGTGCGGCCGGCCCTCCGCCGCCGGGCCGGGGTCGCTGCGGAAGATCCCGAAGGCCCGGTCGGCGAAGGCCGCCCGCGACGACCAGGTCTTCTGCCCGGACAGCAGCCAGCCGCCGTCCGTCCGCACCGCGCGTGAGGTGAGCGAGGCCAGGTCGGAACCCGCCTCCGGCTCGGACCACGCCTGCGCCCAGATCACCTCGCCGGTCGCCATGGGCGGCAGCACCCGGGCCCGCTGCTCCTCGGTGCCGTACGCGAAGAGGGTGGGGGCGAGCAGGCTGACCCCGTTCTGCGAGACCCGGCCGGGCGCCCCCGCCGCGTAGTACTCCTCCTCGAAGAGCAGCCAGCGCGTCAGGTCGGCGTCCCGGCCCCCGTACCGCTCGGGCCAGGACACCGCCGACCAGCCCCCGGCGGCCAGTCGGCCCTCCCACACGCGGTGCGCGGCGAAGCCCTCCGCGGTCTCCAGCGACGGCAGCGGTTCGGGTGGTACGTGCGCCCGCAGCCAGGCGCGGGCCGCGGCGCGGAACTCTTCCTCCTCGGCGGTGTACGAGAGGTCCATCAGCGCACCAACACCCCTGAGGAGCGGGGGAGTCGGGAAGAGCCGGGAACGTCGGGCATGGCGGCTGCACATCCTTCCCTAACAAGTGTTTGGTAGGTTAACGTATGGCCATGAGCAGCGTCGAGGAGTTCCGCGCCGCGATACGCGACTGGCTGCAGACCCGGCTCAGCGGCGAGTTCGCCGCTCTGAAGGGACTCGGCGGCCCCGGCCGGGAACACGAGGCGTTCGCCGAACGCCTCGCCTGGGAACGGCACATGGCCGACCACGGCTGGACCTGCGTCGGCTGGCCCGAGGAGTACGGCGGACGCGGCGCGAGCCTCGCGCAGCAGCTCGCCTTCCACGAGGAGTACGCCCTCGCCGACGCCCCCGCCCGCGTCAACCACATCGGCGAGCAACTCCTCGGCCCCACCCTGATCGACCACGGCACCGAGGAACAGAAGGCCCGGTTCCTCCCACGGATCCGAGCAGTCGAAGAACTGTGGTGCCAGGGCTACAGCGAACCCGGCGCCGGCTCCGACCTCGCCGCCGTCCGCACCCGCGCCGTCCGCGACGGCGACCGCGGCGACTGGATCGTGGACGGCCAGAAGACCTGGACCTCGCTCGCCCACCACGCCCAGTGGTGCTTCGTCCTCGCCCGCACCACCCCCGCGCCCCCGGCACCCGCCCGCACACCGGACTGTCCTACCTCCTCGTCCCGCTCGACCAGCCCGGCGTCACCATCCGGCCCATCACCCAGCTCACCGGCACCAGCGAGTTCAACGAGGTCTTCTTCGACGGCGCCCGCACCCCGGCCGGCCACGTCGTCGGCGCCCCCGGCGACGGCTGGCGCATCGCCCTGGCCACCCTCGGCTACGAACGCGGCGTCTCCACCCTCGGCCAGCAGGTCGGCTTCCGCCGCGAACTCGACGCCCTCACCGCCCTCGCCCGCGCCAACGGCGCCGCCGCCGACCCGCTCGTCCACGACCGGCTCGTCCGCGCCTGGGCCGGACTGCGCACCCTGCGCGCCCACGCCCTGTGCGGTGCCGACCCCTCCCTCACCAAGCTCGCCTGGTCCCACTGGCACCGCGACCTCGGCGAACTCGCCCTGCGCGTCCGCGGACCGGCCGCCACCCTGACCGCCACGCCGGGCTCCGGCACGCCAGGCTCCGGCGCGTACGCCGACCCCGGCTTGTACGGGAACCCCGGCGCGTACGAACTCGACGACTGGCAGCGGCTGTTCCTCTTCTCCCGCGCCGACACCATCTACGCCGGATCCAGCGAGATCCAGCGCACCCTCCTCGCCGAGCGGGTACTCGGCCTCCCGAAGGAGCCGCGCCCATGACCTCCCGTACGCCGCCCCCGCCCCGTACCCCCGTACCGCCCCCGCCGTACGTCCCCGGGCACGGGCTGCTCGCCGGCCGCACCGCCGTCGTCACCGCCGCCGCCGGCGCCGGGATCGGCGGCGCCACCGCCCGCCGCCTCCTGGAGGAAGGAGCCCGCGTCCTCGTCAGCGACGCCCACACCCGCCGCCTGAAGGAGACCGAGACCGCGCTGGCCACCGAGTTCGGCGCCGACCGGGTCGCCGCCCAGCCCTGCGACGTCACCGACGAGACCCAGGTCCAGGCTCTGTACGACACGGCCGTACGGCTCCACGGCCGCCTCGACGTCCTCGTCCACAACGCCGGCCTCGGCGGCACCGCCGACCTCGCCGACATGACCGACGACCAGTGGCACCGCGTCCTCGACGTCACCCTCACCGGCACCTTCCGCTGCACCCGCGCCGCCCTGCGCCACTTCCGCGACACCGACCACCCCGGCGTGATCGTCAACAACGCCTCCGTCGTCGGCTGGCGCGCCCAGGCCGGCCAGGCCCACTACGCCGCCGCCAAGGCCGGCGTGATGGCCCTGACCCGCTGCGCCGCCGTCGAGGCCGCCGCGTACGGCGTCCGCGTCAACGCCGTCGCCCCCTCCCTCGCCATGCACCCCCACCTGGTCAAGGTCACCTCCGCCGCGCTCCTGGAGGAACTGACCGCGCGCGAGGCGTTCGGCCGGTACGCCGAACCCTGGGAGGTCGCCAACGTCATCGTCCTGCTCGCCAGCGACTACACGTCGTACCTGACCGGCGAGACGGTCTCCGTCAGCAGTCAACGGGCTTAGGGCCTTTCCTTTGGATCTTGCTGGGCTCGCGTGCCCCGGCACGCGCTCCCCCGTAGCCCTCCGGGCACGGGAGGTGCCCCCACGCCGCGTTGTCGTCAGTCGCCAACTCCCCCGTAGCCCTTCGGGCACGGGAGGTACCCCCACCGCGTTGTCTCCCTCCTCCGCCTTGCGATCACACGCACCGGACCCCGCTCCCTGACCCAGCCTGACCCAAAAGAAAGGCCCTAGCGAGGCATGGCGCGAGAATGGACGTGTGCCATCCACGACCCCGGCCAAGACGCCGGCCACGAAGAAGAAGACGCAGGTGACGCCCACCCCGCCCGCGCGGCGCGGAGAACTCCTCGGCACCGCCGCCGACGTGTTCGCCGCCCAGGGGTACAACGCCACCACCGTCCGCCAGATCGCCGACGCGGCGGGCATGCTCGCCGGCAGCCTCTACTACCACTTCGATTCCAAGGAATCGATGCTCGACGAGATCCTCTCGACCTTCCTCACCGAGCTGTGGGACGGCTACGACGCCGTCCTCGCCGCCGGCCTCGGCCCGCGGGAGACCATCGAGGCCCTCGTCACCGAGTCCTTCCGCGAGATCGACCGGCACCGCGCCGCCGTCGCGATCTACCAGCGGGAGGCCCGCCACCTCACCGACCAGCCCCGCTTCCACTACCTCACCGAATCCCAGGTCAGATTCGAACAGGCCTGGCTCGGCACCCTGGAGCGCGGTGTCGCCGCCGGCGTCTTCCGCGCCGACCTCGACATCCGACTCACCTACCGCTTCGTCCGCGACACCGTGTGGGTCGCCGCGAGCTGGTACCGCCCGGGCGGACAGCACAGCCCGGAGGAGATCGCCCGCCAGTACCTGTCGATGGTGCTCGACGGGATCGCCGTACGCATCACCTAGCAGCCCCGACAGCCCTCACCCGCGCAGGAGCCAGGAGGAACAGTCATGGCCGAGGCCTACATCGTCGACGCGGTCCGCACCCCGGTGGGCCGCCGCAGGGGCGGCCTCGGCGCCGTCCACCCGGCCGACCTTGGCGCCCACGTCCTGACCGCCCTGGTCCGGCGCACCGGCATCGACCCGGCCGCCGTCGAGGACGTCGTCTTCGGCTGCCTCGACACCGTCGGCCCGCAGGCCGGCGACATCGCCCGCACCTGCTGGCTGGCCGCCGGGCTGCCCGAGGAAGTCCCCGGCGTCACGATCGACCGGCAGTGCGGCTCCTCCCAGCAGGCCGTGCACTTCGCCGCCCAGGGCGTGCTCTCCGGCACCCAGGACCTGGTGGTCGCGGGCGGCACCCAGAACATGACGATGATCCCGATCGCCTTCGCCTCCCGGCAGGCCGCCGAACCGCTGGGCCTCACCCAGGGCCCGTACGCCGGCTCCGAGGGCTGGCGCGCCCGGTACGGGGACGCGCCCGTCAACCAGTTCCACGGCGCCGAACTGATCGCCGCCCAGTGGGGTATCACCCGCCGCGACCAGGAGGAGTTCGCCCTGCGCTCGCACCAGCGAGCGATCCGCGCGATCGACGAGGGCCGGTTCGCGCGCGAGACCGAGCCGTACGGGGACGTCGCCGCGGACGAGGGGCCGCGCCGCGACACCAGCCTGGAGAAGATGGCCGGGCTGAAGCCGGTCGTCGAAGGCGGCACCATCACCGCCGCCTGCTCCTCCCAGGTGTCCGACGGCGCCGCCGCGATGCTCATCGCGAGCGAGCGGGCGGTCCGCGTCCACGGGCTGACCCCGCGGGCCCGGATCCACCACCTCTCCGTACGCGGCGAGGACCCGATCCGGATGCTGTCCGCGCCGATACCGGCGACCGCGCACGCCCTGAAGAAGACCGGGCTGACGATGGACGCCATCGACCTGGTCGAGATCAACGAGGCGTTCGCGCCGGTCGTCCTCGCCTGGCTCAAGGAGACCGGCACCGACCCGGAACGCGTCAACGTCAACGGCGGCGCCATCGCCCTCGGCCACCCGCTCGGCGCGACCGGCGTCCGGCTGATGACGACCCTGCTGAACGAACTCGAACGCACGGGCGGCCGCTACGGCCTCCAGACGATGTGCGAGGGCGGCGGCCAGGCGAACGTGACGATCATCGAGCGGCTGTGAGGCCGGGGCCCACCACCGCTGATCTTGCTTCCTCCTCACGCTCCTCCGGGTCCAGGTCGGTTCGCCTGGGACGGTGCCGGGCCGGCCGGGCCGGGGATACCGGGTTCGTCAGCCTCACCCGGCTCGGGAACGCCCCCGGACTCGATCATGTCCACGGCCTGGTACACCACCTGGGCCGATTGCCGCATGGCGGTGCCCACGCTGTCGATGGCCGTGATCAGTGCCGCGCCGGTGGGGACGGCCGGCAAGGCGGCACTCACCTCTCCGGCCACGCGGCCTATCTCGACGAACAGGTCCTCCAACGCGTTCAGCGCGTCGGTGACAGGCGCTCCGAGGGCGGTGTCGTCGAACGCGTGGACCGCGTTCGCGGCCGCGGTCTCCGTGTCTCTCGCATGCTGGAGTATCTCGGTGGCCCCGCCGGCGAGAATGTCTCCGCTCGCCGTGAGCGCGCCTTGCAGATCCTGGACGCTCCCTTCCACGTCCTGCATCGAATGGTCTTGGGCAATGGAACTCAATACGTTCGAAAAAGCCTTCCCGATGGCGGAACTTGGTGGATCGGTGACGCCTTGGGCGGCCGATCCGATCTGCTCGGAGAGCTGGCCGGCCTGCTTCAGGCGCTCCTGGATGGGCTGTCCCTGGAGCCCGGGTACGGGCATCCGGAACAGCGTCACGCTGCCATTTCCGCTCGACATGTCGCGGAGCCGCCCTTCTCTCTCGTCTCTTCCCGCTGTCTCTTCCCGCTGAATGTCCGGCCGCGTTCGGGGCATACCTGAACGCGCCCCTCCGCGAGTCGAGCGCGAGGCCTGATGACCGACGAGGGCCACCGCCGATGGGTGGCAGCCCTCGTCCGTCGGTCGTCACGCGACCTCCTCCTGGAACTTGGATGGCACCTCGACTCCGGCGTCATTGGCCGCCGCGACGACATCGCCGACCACGGCCTGGCTGGTGTCCGCCTGCGCCAGCAGATCCCAGACGGTGCTTCCGGTCGCTCCGATCACACACCCGGCCACCGCGCCGGCGTAGGCGGCTGCCGTGACGGCCGCCGCGTCCGCGGCGAGGGTGCCGAGCCCCGCGAACCCCGCCGCTTCCAGCGCGCCGAGCGTGACCTCGGTCCCTCCGGCGAGCTCGGCGGCGTTGTGGAGTTCATCGAGGAAGTGGAAGACCTCGCCGGCAGAGGTCACCGCTTCGGCGGGAGTCGGCAAGCCGGAGCCGTGCATGCAGAACGTGAACTCACTCTCGAAACTCATGGCTTCCCCTTTCTTCGCCCCATCGGATTCGATCTCCGTTTCCAGAGGGGCGACTTACTCTTCCCGCGCCTTGATCTCGAAGCCCGGCTCGCCGGGGCCGGGATCGCCTGGACCGGGTTCGCCAGGTTCGCCGGGTTCGCCAGGTTCGCCGGGCTCGCCGGGTTCGCCGGGCTCGCCGGGTTCACCGGGCTCGCCGGGTTCACCGGGTTCACCGGGTTCACCGGGTTCACCGGGTTCGAGTCCGGGTTCGGGTCCCGGGTCTGGGCCGGGGTCAGGTCCGGGGTCGGGCCCTGGGTCGGGTCCTGGGTCAGGTCCGGGTTCGGGTCCGTCTGGACCGTCCGGTCCATCTGGTCCGTCCGGTCCGTCCGGTCCGTCCGGTCCGTCCGGTCCGTCCGGTCCGTCCGGACCAGGCCCAGGTTCATCCTGATTCTGAGCCTCGATGGTGTTCGCGACAGTGGTCACCGTCTGGGCCGACTGCTGCATGGTGGATTCCACGCTGTTGATGGCTGTTACCACCGCCACTCCGGCAGGCCCGCCCAGCAGGGCGGCGCCCACGTCGGCGGCCACGCGGGCAATCGCGACGAACAGGTTCACCAAGGCGTTCAGCGCGTCGGTGATGGTCGACGTGCTGCCGATGTCGATCTTGCCAAAGGCGTCGGCTGCCTGCTCGGCCGCGGTTTCCGCGTTGATCGCGTGCTGAAGTACCCCGGATGCCGCGACGGCGAGGACATTCCCGCTCTTCGCGAGTGAACTCTGCAGATCCTGGACGTGACCCTTCACATCCTGGATCGAGTTCCCTTGGGAAATCGAACTCAGTACGTTCGAGAAAGCCGTCCCGATGTCCAGGACCTGTGGATTGGTGGCTCCTTGCACAGCTGTCTTGATCTGATTGGAGAGCTGACCGGCCTGACTCAGTTGATTCTGTATCGCTTGCGCCTGGCCTTCCGGAATGGGAGCTTGGAACAGTGTTACGGTCCCGTTCGACATGGCGCGGAGTCTCCCTTCTTTTTCGTCTCTTCTCTTCGGATGCTGTCGGTCGGATCGCGATCGACCACGCGGACCTCGCCGGTGGTGGATCCGGAGTCCAGATCGCACAGTGCGGCAAGTACCTGTTGGACACTGACGATTCCAGGGAAAGTATTGGGGGCGAGGGCGTTGACCCGGATTCCCGCCGGTTCGAGTTCCGACGCCAGATGGCGGCTTGCCATCGTGAGGGCGGCCTTGCATGCGCTGTAGCCGAGCCGGCCGGAATCGGGGTACAGATTGAACGCGGCGACCGAGGAAAGATTGATGACATTCCGTCGGTTGCGTCGATTCTCCTCCGGAGTCGCCTGCCAGGACTGCCGGTAGACCTCCACGGCCACCTGGAGCGGCCGTACGACATTGATGACCAGCTGATAGGGGAGGCGTTCGAGGAACTCGGTCGAGGTGCCGGGGCCCAAGTCGTAGTGCACGGCGGCGTTGACGACGAGATCGATGTGACCGAAGGCCGCGAGGGCGAGTTCGGCGACGCGCTTGGCGCTGTACGGATCGGCCAGGTCGGCCACGATCGGATAGAAGTACGTACGCGGCTCCGGGGGCGGGCGGTCCGGGACCAGCGGATCGATCACTCGCTCCTGGCGTCGTACGGCATCGGCGTCGCCGGCGGTGCGGTACACGGCGGCGATGCGATAGCGCGTACCGAGGTAGCGGCAGAAGTTCCGCCCGAGCCGCCCTCCGGCGCCCAGTAACAGGCACACCCTCGCGTCATCCGTGGCCGCGGATTTCCGGTCGGTCATGTCCGCTGCCCTCCCTGCCAGGCCACGATCGCCTTCTCGCCCCACCGGGCGACCGCGTCCTCCTTGGGGCGGTGCCACCACATGATCAGGGAGTTGCGCGGTACGCGACTTTCCAGATAGGTGTGGAAGGAGCGAGGCGTGCACTCGAAGGCGAAGAGCGAGTTCTCCTTCGGGGAACCAGTAGCGTAGGTTCAAGGACAGGTAATGTCCTGTCGAGATAAAGCCCGGTCTCGCCCCCGTTGCCAGGAATCCATGGCCCGTTGTTGAGGTAATAGAGGAGCGCCACGGCGCGTACCCGCTCCACTCCCTCCACGCCGGATTTCCTGATCTTTCCGTTCCGGTAGTCGCAGCGCGACGGATCCGAGAGATTCATCGCCTCCTCGGGCGAAGCGTCGGCCGCCCGAGCCGGGAACCAGCCCGGATTGAGGTCGTTGTGGATATGCCCACTTCGGGCATCCGGTTCGTGATGATGCAGCCCGGCGTCCACGTCGAAGGTGAGGGATGTGTCGAAGACAGTCGAGATCAACTGCCGGAATTCATTGGAGAAGAAGACGTCGAAGGCCCCGCGATACCCTGGTCGGAACCCATGCCCCGTCGCCTCGAAGCCGCGCATCTTCCGCTCGAACTCATGCCCGCCGGAAGCGCGGAGGAGGTCACGGAACTCGTCCGCTAATTGTCTGTGCAGTGCAGGAGTGAAAACATCATCCGCAAGAACGTGAGGAAACGGGAACGTGCGTAACAGCCAACGTCGCCCGCAGAGAAAATGATTCAAGTCGATATACATCGTCCCACCCCGCCTCGTCAGGAACGAACGAGGGATTTTGAGGTGATCTGGGGAGGACCCTGAGAACAGTCTCATGCAGAACCGGCGGCCTCGCAACTCGCGAGCCGCCGATCCGGTGTCTGACGGTCCCTAAGGTGCGGGCAGGGTGCGGAGCACCCGGTCCGCCTCCGTCATGACGCGGTCCACCAGCTCCTGGCAGCTCGGCAGGTCGTCGATGATCCCGGCGACCTGGCCCGAGGCCATCACGCCCAGATCGGTGCGGCCCTCGACCAGAGCCGCCTTCAGGAGCATCGGGGTGTTCGCGGCGAGCAGGACCTGGCTCCAGGACAGGTCCTTGCCGTGCCGCAGGGCCCGGCCGTCGCGGATCATCGCCGGCCAGGACAGGCCGGACAGCCTCCGGAAGCCGGCCGCCCGGCGTACCGCCTGCGCCAACGCCCGTAGTCGGCCCGCGTGTTCGAGGGCGTCGACCATCTCGGTGCGCAGCATCCGGTGCGGCAGGCCGTCGACGGCGGTGGTGACGAGCGCGTCCCGGGGTGCCGCCGCCAGATAGCGGGCCTTCACGGCGTCGGGGACCGTCGAGTCCGAGGTGAGCAGGAAACGGGTGCCCATCGCGACGCCCGCCGCCCCGTAGGAGAGGGCGGCGACCAGACCGCGGCCGTCGTGGAAGCCGCCCGCCGCGATCACCGGGATGCCGACGGCGTCCACCACCTGCGGCAGCAGCACGGTCGTCGCCACCTCCCCGGTGTGCCCGCCGCCCTCGCCGCCCTGGACGACCACCGCGTCCGCGCCCCAGGCGGCGACCTTCTCCGCGTGCCGGCGCGCCCCGACCGACGGGATGACGACGACTCCGGCGTCCTTCAGTTCGGCGATCAGCTCCCGCGACGGCGCGAGGGCGAAGGACGCCACCCGGACACCCTCGTCGACGATGATCCGGACCCGTTCGCGCGCGTCGCCCGCGTCCGCCCGAAGGTTGACCCCGAAGGGCCGGTCGGTGCGGGACCTCACCTCCCGTACCGCCGACCGGAGTTGGCCGGTGGTCATGGTGGCGGAGGCGAGGATGCCGAGGGCGCCGGCGTTCGCGGTGGCGGACACCAGACGCGGGCCGGCGACCCAGCCCATGCCGGTCTGCACGATCGGGTGCCGCACGCCGGTCAGCTCGGTCAGGGCCGTCCTCACCGGGGCTTCACCTCGCGCTCGCGCAGCCCGGCGGGGTCCAGGACCTCGCGGATCAGCCGCAGTTCGGCGGCGCTCGGCGTACGGGTGACCGGCACCTCCTCGTCCGGGCCGTCGACGGCGAGCGCGAAACCGGTCGCGGCCCGCACCTCCGCCACCGTGACGCCCGGATGCACGGAGGCGAGCCGCATCCGGTGGTCGGGCGTCGCGAAGTCGAGCACGGCGAGGTCGGTGACGACGCGGGGGAGCCGGTGGTACGGGCCGACGGCGTGGTCGTAGCCGACACCGCAGATCATGTCGACACGCTCCACGAACACCCGGGTCGAGTGCCGGGGGATCCAGTAACTCACCGGATTGTTCAGGGTGTTCACGGGAGCGCCGCGCACCCCGAGGAGCTGCCGGACGGGCCGGTTCCAGTCGCCGATGCAGGAGATGTTCTGGTTGCCGTACCGGTCGATCTGGCTGGCGCCCATCATCACGTGCCGCCGGCCTCCGGTCACCATCGTCAGATGCCTGCGGTACGGCAGCCAGCCCTCGGGCCGCCCGTCGAGGCCGACCAGGGTCGCCTCGCCGTCGGTGAGCAGCAGCTCCGGGGCGAAGGTCCGCTTCGCGAGCCGGGCGCCGAGGGCCGGGACCAGGCCCATGGGGCTGGCCAGTACCTCGCCGTCGCCGCGCCACGCCTCGGCGCAGGCGACCACGCAGTACTCGGCCCGGGTGGCGGTCTCCGGTGGGGTGTGCGGCGTGTGCGTCGTCATGCCCGTTCCTCCGTGTCCTCGCCGGCGGTCCGCTCCTCGTGCCAGGCGCGGACGGCGGCCTGGTAGTCGTCCTCGCTCTTGCCGGACAGGAAGCGCTCGGCGAACGCGGGCCAGGGGGTGGTCGCGTACAGCTTCTGGAACGCCTCGTCGCGCGCGTGATCGGGCGCCGCGGACGTGAAGTGCGCCCCGTTCGGGGCCTCGACGACACCGGTGACGCTGTGCCGGGAGACCAGCAGGGTCTGCGGGACGGTGTCCGGGCCGAAGCCGTCGACCAGCCGCTCGCAGGAGACGTACGCGGTGTCGGCGGCCTCGCAGAACAGGTCGTCGAAGTACGGGTCGGGCCCGAGATACCTGCCGTTGCCGTACCGGTCGGCGCGGTCGAGGTGGACGAGCGCGGCGTCCAGCCGCAGCGCGGGCACGGCGACGAACTCCTCGCCGTCCTCGTACGGGGAACGCACCGTCCGCAGCCCGGGGTTGACCCGCATGACGTCGGAACCGAGGCCCGCCCGCACCGGCAGGAAGGGCAGCCGGTTGGCGGCCGCGTGCAGGCCCCACATGAACATCGCCTCGTCCAGCTCGGTCAGTTCGAGGGTGCCGCGCTCGCGGGCGGCCCGGAAGTGGGGTTCGAGGGGGATCGAGTCGAGGGTGGCGAAGGGGGCGACGAGCCGGCGGATCCGGCCGGCGGCGGCCAGCATGCCGACATCGGGACCGCCGTACGACACCACCGTGAGATCACCGATCCCGGCCCGGAGCACCGCTCTCACCAGGGCCATCGGCTTGCGCCGGGACCCCCAGCCGCCGATTCCGACCGTCATCCCGGACCGCAGTCGCCCCGCCACCTCGTCGGGCGTCAGGACCTTGCCGGTCATGCCCGCCCCGTCCGCCCCGTCCGCCCCGTCCGTCCTGTCCGTCGCCTCCGCCCCGCCGGCCCCACCCGGCACACTCGCCCCGTCCGTCGCCTCCGCCCCGCCCGTCATCCCCGTCATTCCTGTGCCTCCTTCGTCGTCGCCTTCGCCTCGGAGGTGCCGAAGCCGGCGCGGACGCGGTCGGCGACCCCGCCCAGGTTCGCCTCGAAGGTGAATCCCTGCTCGAAGCGGTAGCTGCGGCGGACGTCGACCGGGTCGATGCCGTTGAGAGCGGCCTTGGCGAGCCGCAGCAGCGTGCCGTCCTTCGCCGCGATCTCCTCCGCCAACTCCAGGGCCGAGAGGAGTAGTTCGTCGCGCGGGACCACCCGCCAGACCGAACCGTGGGCGTGCAGCTCGTGCGCGGTCGCCGTGCGCGAGGTGTAGTAGAGCGCGCGCATCAGATGCTGGGGGACCAGCCGGGCGAGATGGGTGGCGGCGCCGAGCGCGCCCCGGTCGAGTTCCGGCAGCCCGAAGACCGCGTCGTCGGCGGCCACGATCGCGTCCGCGTTGCCGACGAGCCCGACGCCCCCGCCCAGGCAGAAGCCGCCGACCGCCGCGACCACCGGCACCTCGCAGTCGTAGACGGCGGCGAACGCCGCCGCGCAGCCGTGGTTGACGCCGATGAGCGCGTCGTGACCCGGATCGCGCTGCAACTCCTTGATGTCCACCCCCGCGTTGAAACCGCGGCCCTCGGCGGCGAGCACGACGCAGCGCGTCTCCGGATCGCGCCCGGCGGCCCGGACGGCGTCGGCGAGCGCGTACCAGCCGCGCACGGGAAGGGCGTTGACGGGGGGGAAGTCGACGGTGACGACAGTGACGCCCGGACGTGGGCGGGAGGTGGAGACACTCATGAGCGGATCGGCTACCTTTCCACCAAACGTTTGTTAGGTAACGCTGAGAGGAAGGTAGCAGCCGATGGAGCTGGAGGGGAGGGTCGCCGTCGTCACCGGCGGCACCCGCGGGGTCGGCGCGGGCATCGCCCGGGCCTTCCTGCGGGCCGGGGCCGAGGTCGTCGTCTGCGCCCGCAGGCCCCCGGACGCCCCGGTCGCGGAGGCCGGCCGCGCGGCCGCGTACCACCCCGTCGACCTGCGCCGCCCGGACGAGGTGACCGGTCTCCTCGCCCGCGTCACCGAGCGGTACGGGCGGCTCGACACCCTCGTCAACAACGCCGGCGGCACCCCGTACCGCCCCCTCGGCGGCGGCGCCGACGGAACGGATGCCCAACGGCACGCCCGGATCGTCGAGTTGAACCTGCTCGCCCCGATGGCCGCGTCCCTCGCCGCGTACCCGCTGCTGCGGGCCGCCCGGGGCAGCGTCGTCATGATCGGCAGCGTCAGCGGTACGCGCCCCTCGCCCGGCACCGCCGCGTACGGCGCCGCCAAGGCCGGACTGGAGAACCTGGCCCGCTCGATGGCCGTCGAATGGGCCCCCGAAGTCCGCGTGAACACCCTCGTCCTGGGCATGGTCCGTACCGAACTGTCCCACCTGCACTACGGAGACGCCGACGGCCTGGCCGCCGTCGGCCGCACCGTCCCGCTCGGCCGGCTCGCCGAACCGTCCGACGCCGGCGAGGCCGCGGTCTTCCTCGCCTCCGACCGGGCGGCCTACATCTCCGGCGCCTCGCTGCTGCTGCACGGGGGCGGCGAACGCCCCGCGTTCCTGGCCGCGGCGACCGCCGACGCTTCCGGCACTTCCGACACCCAAGTGGACAAGGAGAACTGAGATGGGTCTGTGCGACGAACGCGTGGTGATCGTGACCGGCGGCGGACGCGGACTCGGCCGCGCCCATGCCCTGGCCTTCGCCGCCGAGGGCGCGAAGGTCGTCGTCAACGACCTGGACGTCGGCCTCGACGGCCGGGTCTCGGGCGGCGGCGCGGCGGCCGACGTGGTCGCCGAGATCCGGGCGGCGGGCGGCGAGGCCGTCGCTCACGGCGGCGACATCGCGAGCGAGCAGGGCGCGGCGACCCTCGTGCGGATCGCCCTGGAGACGTACGGGCGGCTCGACACCCTCGTCAACAACGCGGGCTTCCTGCGGGACCGGATGCTCGTCAACCTCACCGAGACCGACTTCGACGCGGTGCTGCGGGTCCACGTGAAGGGCCACTTCCTGCCGCTGCGGCACGCGGCCGCGTACTGGCGCACGGAAACGAAGGAGGGCCGCGAGGTCGTCGGACGCGTCGTCAACACCACGTCAGGAGCAGGGCTGTTGGGCAGCGTCGGGCAGGCGAACTACGCCGCGGCCAAGGCCGGGATCGTCGGCCTGACCCTCGTCGCGGCGGCCGAACTGGCCCGCTACGGCGTCCAGGTCAACGCCATCGCCCCGGCCGCCCGGACCCGGATGACCGAGCGGGCCTACGGGGACCTGGCCGCGCTGCCCGAGGACGTCTCGCCGCTGGTCGTCTGGCTCGGCTCGGCGGCCTCGGCCGGGGTCACCGGCCGGATCTTCGAGGCCGAGGGCGGGCGGCTGACCGTCATGGAGGGCTGGCAGGCCGGCCCCACCGCCGACAAGGGCACCCGCTGGACCCCCGCGGAGGCGGGCGAGACCGCCCTGAAGCTGCTCGCCTCCGCCACCCCGCCCGGTCCCGTCTACGGCGCCTGACCCGACGGCCGAGCGGTCGATCGGTCGATCGGTCGAGCGGCCGAACGACCCCAAGCGGCCGGGGAGTCGGGAGACGCGAAGGGGCCCGCGGAGAACTACCCTTTCCGCGGGCCCCGTTCGGGCGCCGCCGCGCCCGCCCGTGTGCGCGTGCGTGCGTACGCGCGGGTGTCAGAACTGCTGGACGAAGTACGGCTCGACGGTCATGTAGCCGTTGCCGCGAGCGCCGTAGAGGGTGCCCTTGCTCTGCTGGGCCAGGGTGTACCAGGACTCGACGTAGTCCGGGTCGTCGGTCCACCAGGAGTCCGGGATGGCGTCCAGGATCGCGTTCACCAGCGGGATGTACGCGCCCTGGTCGGTGATGGTCAGCAGGATGCCGGCGACGGCCTTGGCGAGGTCGCGGTAGTTGGTGCTGCCGTCCTCCTCCATCATCACGACGTCGGCGAGGTTGTACTTGTAGCTCGACCAGTTGACCAGCAGCTGGTTCGGGCGGTAGACGACGCCGTCGTCCTTGATGTACGGCATGGTGACCGGGTCGACGCGGACCTTGCCGTCCAGGCCGAAGCCGCTGACGAGGCTGTAGATCTCGGCGCCGCCCTTGATCCAGGGCTCCTCGTCGTTGTTGAGGTGGACGGCCGTGATCTTCGTGCTCCAGTAGCCCGCGGTGGCGACCGCGGCGACGCCGGCCGGCTGCTTGGCGGCCGGGACCTGGGCCTGGCTCTGGGGCGTGGTGTTCACGGCCCCGGGGCCGGCGGAGGGGACGCCCGCCTTGTTGAACTCCTCGCGCATGACGTCGAGTCCGGCGGCGAGGGCCTTGTCGCCGTCGACGTCGATGACGTACACCGGCCGCGTGGGGGCCTTGTCGGCGGACAGCTGGTGGGCGACGCCCTGGCTGTCGTACGCGGTGACGGTGGTCATGTCGTCGTCGGAGACGGCGGCGGCGACCCACGGGGCCGTCCCGGCTTCGAGGGCGGCGCGCATGGACGCGTCGCCGAGGCGCAGCCGGAGCAGCGAACCCGTTTTCGCGTCCAGGCCCTTGGCCTTGACGATGTCCTGGTCGGCGGCGGCGAGCTGGGCCTTGAGGCTGCCGGTCGCCCGCTCGGCGACGGGCACCTCGGCCGACTTCAGGGCGGCCGCGCGCAGGCTCTTGTTCCAGGACGCGTCGCCGAGCGAACGCGCGACGGCCTTGGCCGCCCGCTCCTGGGCGGAGGTCACGGCGGCCTGGGTGGCGGTGCGGGAGTGGGCCGCGGCGGCGGCCGCCCGGTCCGGGGCCGGCGCCGCGGTGGCGGCGGAGGCGACGGACAGGGTCTGGGCCGCGCAGAGCGCGACCAGGGTGGCCGCGGTCGCGGTGAGGGTGCCGCGCCGTCGGGTGTGACGAGGTCTCACGGGCTCGATCCTCCTGGCTGGGAGCGGTCGGGGGCGTGTGTGGGGGGTGCGGGCCGCCGGATGGCGGAGGCGGAACGGGGTGACACGAGACAGACCCGGAAAGAGATGCGGAATTCCGGGTCCGGCAGGGGATCTATGCGAGTAGATTCTTGCTGCGGGCATCATCATGGCGTGCACATGTCATATGCACAAGATCTGTCGGACGCCGATGATCCGACGGATCAACTCGACGACGCGATACGGCAGTTCGATGGCGGGTGCGCCCGGGGCGGGGCGGTCGGAAGCGCTCCGGGGCCCGGTTCAGCGGCCGCGCGGCAGAGTCCACTCCAGGCGGGTGCGGACCCGGGGATCCGCGAGGTGGTCGAGCGCCGCCAGTGCCGTCTCCCGCGCCGGACCCTCGGTGTCGCCGTCCGCGAGAATCGCCGCCAACGCCTCGACCGCGCGCGGATCCTGACGCAGGGCCAGTCCGCGCGCCGCCTCTGCGGACGTCTCCGGATCCGGGTCGGCGAGCCGCGCCGCGAGCGCGTCCCGCACCACGGGCGTGTCGTCGGGGAGTTCGGCGAGCGCCAGCGTGGCCCAGTCGCGCACCCGCGGTACGGGGTCGCGGCTCAGCCGGACGAGGACACCGGTCGCCACCGCGTCCCCGCCGGGCACGAGCCCGGCCAGTGCCGCCCCTACCTGCTGCCGCACCTCCGGATCGGGATGTCCGGCGAGACCCAGCAGCTCCGGTACGGCGCCGGGGTCCGCGAGCCGCCCCAGCGCGACGACCGCGGACAGCGCGGGCTCCCGCGCGCCGAGAGCCCGCGCGTCCGCCGATTGGTACGCCTCCGCGCACCGCGCCGCCAGCCCGCGCAGCACCTCCACCGCATCCGCCCCGCCGCCCGGCAGCGCGCCCAGCACCCGGGCGCCGAACGCCCGGCGCAGCGGCTCCGGATCCGCGCACCAGCCGGTGGCGGCGGCCGACACCACCGACGTGCCGGAGGAACCGGCCGGGTCGGCGGCGCCGGCGCGTTCCGTGAGCGCGGCGACCGCCGTCGTCCAGTCCTCCTGCTCCGGGTCGCCGCAGCGCAGCGCCCGCCCGGCCAGCTCCTCCGGCATCACGGGCAGCCCCAGCGTGCCCTCAAGGAGGGTCGCGATCGCGGCGTGCCCGGTCTGCCGCTCGTCGCCCCGCCCCGGCGCGCCGTCCGCCCGCAGCAGCTCGACGACCACCGTGATCCCGCCGTCCTCGGGCACCCGCCGCACCACCGCCTCGTAGGTGTCCCCGGCGCCCCCGCCCCCGTCCCCGCCGTCGAGGAGCCCGCGCCGCAGCACCGCCGCCATGTCGACGCCGATCCACCGCCGGGCCTCGTCCAGCGCCCCGGCCGCCGCCCGGCGGTCGCGCCCCGCGCCGTACTCCAGCAGGGCCCGCACCAGGGAGGGCGAGCCGCGCCGGGCGGCCGCGGTCAGCGGAGCGAGCCCGTCCGGGCCGGGCCGGCCGGGATCGGCACCGGCCGCGAGCAGCTCCCGCGCCACCTCCGTATGCCCGAGCCGGACGGCCCAGGCCAGCGCGGTGTATCCGAACTCCTCCTCCTGGTCCGGCGCCGCGCCCGCCGCGAGGAGCGCCCGGACGACCTCGGCGTGCCCGCCGCACGCCGCCCCGCACAGCGGCAGGTCCACGGCGTCCGTCCCGCTCGCCCGCCCCGGATCGGCGCCGGCGGCGAGCAGGAGGCGGACGGCGGCCGGGCGGTTCTGGACGGACGCCTGGTACAGCGGGGTCTCGCCTTCGCCGGACCGTCCCTCGGGGTCGGCGCCGTCCCGCAGGGCCCGTACCACCGCGTCGTCTCCGGCCCACATCGCGTCGAACAACGTGCTCATGGGCCGATTCTCGCCCGCCGGGGCAGGGCGCCGCACCTCGCTAAAGGGCGCACTCCAGGACCGTACGGCACACTCCGCACCGGGCCTTGACGCCCCGTCCGCCGCCGAGCCCGCCGCCGAGCCCGCCGTGTCCGCCGCCGAGCCCCCTGTGCCGGCCCTCGTCCCCGCCGCCGTCCGGGATCCGCAGCCGCTGCGCGCAGACCGGGCAGGCGAGGACCCGGTCCCCGCCGGCCGCCCGGGCGCGGCGCCGGGCGGCCCAGCTCGCGCCGGCCAGCGGCGCGCGCCGCCAGTCGCGCGCGGCCTCCGCCCGGCCCCGTACCCACGCGTCGTACGCGACCGCGCTGGTGAACCACGGCGACGGGTCCTCGCCGAACACCTCGGCCCGCTTGGCGAGGACGTAGCCGAACTCCTCCGGCGTCAGATAGCCGAGCTTCTGGCTGGACATGCCGTCCTGCCGGAACGCGTCGAGCAGCAGCCAGCCCGCGCCGAGGTAGGTGGTGACGACGTCGGTGAGGATCTCGTTCCCGGCGGTCGTGGGGAACGACAGGCCGAGCCGGTGCAGCAGGACGTGGGTCATCTCGTGGGCGAGCGCGGCGCCGATGTCGCCGCGGTGGGTGCGGAAGCGTTCGTTCAGCTCGACGGCGTACGCGGGGCCCGCGGCCGGGTCGACGCTCGCCGCGTGCTCCATCGTCCGGAAGGTCACCAGGGTGGGGGCGTCCGGCAGCCGCAGATGCCGGACGAGGGCGCGTGCGGCGCGGGCGGAGCCGGTGTGCGGGTCCTCGGCGGGGCCGACGGCGACGTCCGTGACCGGGACACTGCGCTCGTAGCGGCGTACGCCGTCGGGGGAGAGGCGCCGGTAGAGGGCCGTGATCGAGGATCGGACCGTGTCGAGGTGCGGGAACCCGTGCTCGACGCGGGAGACTGCATCGCTGTGCGGCACGTTCGCCATGCCGGACCACCCCCTGCCGTCCAGGGTACGGCCGGCCGGCCGCCGCCCGCGTCACCGCCCGCCCGATCTCCCGCCCGCGCCCCTCCGCCTCCTCGCCTTCTCGCTTCCCCACTTCCCCACTTCCTCGCTTCCCCACTTCCTCGCCTCCCTGTCGACCGACTCCGCCGGCCGCCCCCGCTGCTCCCTCGGCCCCCGCAGCGCGAAGCCGCTCCCGTGGCTCCCGCACCCCTTGATCTCCCCGGCCGCGCAGACCATTCCGGCCTCCCCGGCCTCCCCGTTCCCTCCGGTCTCGCGGCTCTCCGGTCCCTTCCCGGCGCCGCGAATCTGGCCGAAAAGGCCACCTTGTGACTGCTGTCGGGCGTTGTCCATAATCCGGGACACGCCTTGACGGGCACATGTCATCAAGGTCATTCCCCCCACGAAAGAAGGCAGTCGCATGCAGCAGAAGAAGAACAGACTGGTCAGCGCGCTGCAGAAGCTTGCCGCGGCCGGTGCCGTCGTCCTCGCCGCCGTCAGCCTCCAGCCCACCCAGGCGTCCGCCGCGCCGAACCCCGTCGTCGGCGGCACCCGCGCCGCCCAGGGCGAGTTCCCGTGGATGGTCCGGCTCTCCATGGGCTGCGGCGGCTCCCTGATCAGCCCTCAGGTCGTCCTCACCGCCGCGCACTGCGTCGGCGCGACCGGCAACAACACCAGCATCACCGCCACCGCCGGCGTCGTGGACCTCAACTCGGCCAGCGCCGTCAAGGTCCGCTCCACCAAGGTCTACCGCGCGCCCGGCTACAACGGCGCCGGCAAGGACTGGGCCCTCATCAAGCTCGCCTCGCCCGTCACCGGCCTGGCCAACCTGAAGATCGCCGACACCACCGCGTACAACAACGGCACCTTCACCATCGCCGGCTGGGGCGCCGCCACCGAGGGCGGCGCGCAGCAGCGCTACCTGCTCAAGGCGACCGTCCCGTTCGTCTCCGACGCCAGCTGCCAGGCCGCGTACGGCAGCGACCTCATCCCCGGTGACGAGATCTGCGCCGGCTACCCGCAGGGCGGCACCGACACCTGCCAGGGCGACTCCGGCGGCCCGATGTTCCGCAAGGACAACGCCGGCGCCTGGATCCAGGTCGGCATCGTGAGCTGGGGCCAGGGCTGCGCCCGGCCCAACTACCCCGGTGTCTACAGCGAGGTGTCCACCTTCGCCGCCGACATCAAGGCAGCCGCGGCCACGCTGTAACCACGACCGCCCGCACCCGGGCGGCACGTCTTCGAGCGGTGCCCGGGGCCACGCAGGCCCGGGCACCGTCGTCTCCCCGTACGGGCGGTGGTACGGGGGGACGGCCAGGGCCCGGCTCGCCCTAGGCCAGCTCCACCCCGGCCCCGGCCTCCGCGGGCCCCGCCAGCTCCAGCACCCACACCTCGTTCGCGCCCGCGCGCAGCACCGGACCCGGCACGAACAGGGAGTCCTGCGGGCCCGCGTTCCAGTAGCGGCCCAGGCAGAACCCGTTCACCCAGACGAACCCGCGGGTCCACCCCGACAGCCGCAGCGCCGCGTCACCGGGGGAGGGGACGCCCACGACCGCACGGAACAAGCCGGGCTCCGACGCCGCCGGCACCGCCCCGAACGGCACCCGCGCCACCGCCGCCGGCGCGAACGCGTCGAGCCGCAGGCCCTGGGACCGTACGCCGTGCAGATACTGCCGCTCGTGCAGCACCCCGCCGGTGAGCCCCTTCGGCTCCGCCTGCCGCGGGCCGTAGTTGACCCGGCCCAGCGACTCCACCCACAGCTCCACCGCCGCGGGCCCCGCCACCGGCTCGGGCAGCACCGCGTCCGCCCCGTCCTCCATGCCGGGGGCGCCCGTCGTGCCCGTCGCGTCCAGGACGCCGGCCAGGACCCCGTCCACGTACACCGTGGCCAGATCCGAGAGCCCCGTCACGCCCAGCGGATACGGCTGCCGCGGACCCGGCACGTCCACGCGGTAGCGGACCACGCCCCGGTCCACGCCCAGTTCCTCGAAGGTCGGCGGCACCGGCGTCGACCGCTCCTCGTCACCGAGGACCTCCAGCACCTTCGCCAACGGCGCCCAGCCGTCCACCGCGCCCGCCGCCGGCGCCCCGATCCGCGCCGGCGGCTCCGGCACCTTGGGCAGCGGACCCTCCACGTACTCCGCGAGGATGTCGCGGAACAGCCAGAACTTCTCCGTCGGCAGCCCCGCCTCGTCGACCGGCGCGTCGTAGTCGTACGAGGTCACCGTCGGCCGCAGCACGCCCCGGTGCAGCTCCCCGTCCCGGTTCGCCCCGGCCCAGCCGCCGAAGTTCGTCCCGCCGTGCGCCATGTAGATGTTGACCGACGCCCCGCACTCCAGGATCTCGCGCAGCGCGTCAGCGGCGTCGTCCGCCGCCCGGCCCACGTGCTTCTGCCCCCAGTGGTCGAACCAGCCGCACCAGAACTCCATGCACATCAGCGGCCCGTCCGGCTGGTGCCGCCGCAGCGTCTCGAAGCCCTTGCGCGCGCCCGAACCGAAGTTCGCCGTCGCCAGCACGCCCGGCACCGAACCGCCCGTCAGCATGTGGTCCTCCGGGCCGTCCGACGTGAACAGCGGCACCTCCACGCCGCACGCCAGGAGCAGATCCCGCAGCCACGTCAGATACGCCGTGTCCGTGCCGAAGCTGCCGTACTCGTTCTCCACCTGGACCATGAGCACCGGGCCGCCGCGGCCGATCTGCCGCTCCACCACCTGCGGCAGCAGCCGCCGGAACCAGCGCTCCACATGCTCCAGGTACTCCGCGTCGTGCGTGCGCGCCCGCCGCCCCAGACGGCCCGTCAGCCAGTGCGGCAGCCCGCCGTTCTCCCACTCGGCACAGATGTACGGGCCCGGGCGCACGATCGCCCGCATCCCGGCCCGCCCCACCGCGTCCAGGAACCGGCCGAGCGCCTCCACGTCCCCGTACCGGCCCGGCTCCCGCTCGTACAGATTCCACGGCACGTACGTCTCGACGCAGTTCAGGCCCATCGCCCGGAGCATCCCGATCCGGTGCTCCCACTGCTCCTCGTGCACCCGGAAGTAGTGCAGCGCACCCGACAGCAGCCGCACCGGCTGTCCGTCGAGCAGGAAATCCTCGTCACCCACCACGAACTCGCTCATACTCCTCACCCTCGCGCTTGGACGGCGGGCCGGTCCATGGACAAAGATCAGGGCGGTTTGGACGTTTCGCCACGAGGCCACGACACGTCGACAACAGCACCCACGGCACCCTCACCAGCGACAACCGGACCGCGAGCACCACCGGTACCCCCTCGTGCCCATCGCACCAGCCGCACCACCCGCACCACCGCACCAACCAGGCCAGGAAGGCAGTCGCGCGATGTACCACACCTGGATGCGCTTCTTCACGCCCAGCCCCGTCCACCACCGCCTCGGCCTCGTCTGCCTCGGCGTCGGACTCCAGCACGGCCCGCTGCCCGCCGTCGGCCCGCGCACCCTCGACCATCACGTCGCCGTCGTCGTCGCCTCCGGCAGCGGCTGGTTCCTCGGCCCCGACGGCCGGCGCGCCCCCGTCACCGCCCCCGCCCTGATCTGGCTCACCCCCGGCGTCCCCCACCACTACTCCGCCGACCCCGGCACCGGCTGGGACGAGTCCTTCGTCGACTTCTCCGGACCGGCCACCGCCACGTACACCGAACTCGGCTACATCGACCCCGACCGGCCCGTCGTCCCCCTCGCCGACGCCGCCCCCGCCCGCGCCGTCATCGGCCGCATCGCCCGCGCCGCCCGCCCCGGCAACCCCCTCCTCGAGGTCGAGACCGCCGCCGCCGTCCACGAACTCCTCGTCGCCCTGCGCCAGGCCCGCGCCGACACCACCGCCGACGGCGCGCCCGTCCTCGCCGCCCTCGCCCGCGACGCGTTCACCCCGCTGACCGTCGCCGAACACGCAGCCCGGCACGGCATGACCCCCGCCGAACTGCGCACCGCCGTCCGCCGCACCGCGGGCTGCAGTCCCAAGGACTACCTGCTCACCGTCCGTCTCGGCCGCGCCAAGGAACTCCTCGCCGGCACCGAACTGCCCGTCTCCGCCGTCGCCCGCCGCGTCG
This sequence comes from Streptomyces laurentii, assembly GCA_002355495.1. GTDB lineage: Bacteria > Actinomycetota > Actinomycetes > Streptomycetales > Streptomycetaceae > Streptomyces > Streptomyces laurentii. Next base: position 1,642,513 of record AP017424.1, on the reverse strand, counting down.
GCTACGACGACCCCGCCTATTTCTCCCGCCTCTTCACCCGCCGCGTCGGCACCGCGCCCGTCCATTTCCGCGCCCGGCAGCGCGTCACCCTCCCGGGCGGCTGGAGCACCACCGTCCCGGATCCCGAACACAAGCCGACCGTTTCCCCCTGCTCCGGCTAGGCTCCCCCCTCATGAGCGACACCCGCGACGACACGAACGACCACCGCGAGACCGGCGCCGGCGGCACGGCCGGCGGTACGCACGGCATCGACCCGGCCGTCCAGGCCGAGCTGAACCGGCTGCGCGCCAGCATCGACAACATCGACGCGGCCGTCGTCCACATGCTCGCCGAACGCTTCAAGTGCACCCAGCAGGTCGGCGTCCTCAAGGCCGAACACAACCTGCCGCCCGCCGACCCCTCCCGCGAGTCCCGCCAGATCGCCCGGCTGCGGGAACTCGCCGTGAACGCCAGACTGGACCCGGCGTTCGCGGAGAAGCTGCTGAACTTCATCATCGCGGAGGTCATCCGCCACCACGAGACGATCGCCGACGAGACCCGCTGACACACGAGACCCGCTGACACACGGGGCCACGGGGCCACGGGCACACGGGGCCACGGGCACGCGGGACACGCACAGGCAGACGAACGGGCACGGGAACAGGAACAGGGCAGGCACATGGCCGACGACACAGCACCCCAGCAAGCCGGCACCCCCGCCGGCACTCCCCGCCGCGTCACCGTCCTCACCCTCGGCGGCACCATCTCCGCCCGCGGCGGCGGCGCCGACGCCCGCCTCACCGGCCGGGAAGTCCTCGACACCCCCGGCATCACCCCGGCCGGCGTCCAGGTCGACCTCCACGACTTCCGCCGCGTGCCCAGCTCCTCCCTCACCTTCGAGGACCTGACCGCCCTCGCCGACGAGGTCCGCCGGGCCGTCGCCGCCGGATCCGGCGTGGTCGTCGTCCAGGGCACCGACACCCTGGAGGAGACCGCCTTCCTCCTCGACCTGCTGTGCACCACCGAACGGCCCATCGCCGTCACCGGCGCCATGCGCCGCCCGGACCTGCCCGGCGCCGACGGCCCCGCCAACCTCGCCGCCGCCCTCGCCGTCGCCGCCGACCCGGGCTGCCAGGGACTCGGCGTCCTCGTCGTCCTCGCCGACGAGATCCACGCCGCCCGGCACGCCACCAAGGCGCACACCACCTCCGTCGCCACCTTCGCCTCACCCGGCGCCGGCCCCCTCGGCGGCGTCGTCGAAGGCGTCCCGCGGATCCTGCTCCGGCCCACCGTGCCCACCCGCATGTGCGGCCTGAACCTCGACCCCGCCCTCCGGATCGCCCTGCTCACCCTCTCCCTCGGCGACACCGGCGAACTCCTCGACGCCGTCGCCGAACACCCCGAGCGTTACGACGGCCTGGTCGTCGCCGCCTTCGGCGCCGGCCACGTACCCGCCCGGCTCGTCGAACCGCTCGCCGCGCTGACGGCCCGTATGCCCGTCGTCCTCGCCTCCCGTACGGGCGCCGGCACGACCCTCTCGCACACCTACCGCGGCCCCGGCTCCGAAGCCGACCTGTTGCACCGCGGCCTCATCCCGGCCGGCCCGCTCGCCCCCGCCAAGGCCCGCCTGCTGCTGCACGCCCTGCTCTCCAGCGGCGCCCGCGGCCCCGCCGGCTACGACCGCCCCGCATCACCGCGGGCTTCGCCCACCTCGACGGCGCGGGCCTCGCCTGACCCTCCGCCAGGCGCGTCCTTCCCCCGCCGGCCGCCGGGCCATTTCCGCTACGGCCGTTGCGTAACCACCCCGGGAGGGCCTACGGTTCATTTACGCAACGAGCGTAGCGAAACCTGGGGTGTGGGCATGGCGGAACGAGGAAGGCCGCGGGACACCGCGGCGGACGAGCGGATCCTGCGGGCGGCACAAGCCCAGCTCATGGAACACGGCTACGCGGGCTTCGCCGTCGACAAGGTCGCCGAACAGGCCGGAGTGGCCAAGACCACGCTCTACCGGCGCTGGCCGACCAAGGACCACCTCGCGGTCGCGGTCGTCGCCCACATGCAGGACGACGTGCCCGTCACGGACACCGGCGACGTACGCGCGGATCTCGTCGCCTACGCGGGGCGGATCGCCGACGGCCTCCACCACATGCGGCGCGCCGGAGGCCACGGCGCGGCGGACGAGCACTCGGTCTGCGTGGTCGCCGAACTGATCGCCGCGGCCGCCCGCCACCCCGACATCGGCGTACGCGTACGCGCCGTCTTCGCCCGCCGCAACACCCTTGTCCTCGACCTGATCGACCGCGCCCGCCTGCGCGGGGCCCTCCGCCCCGCCACCGACCCCGTCGTGCTCTTCGACCAGCTGGCCGGCGCGCTCTACTACCGGCTCCTCATCACCGGCCTGCCCGTCGACGGCCCCTACATCGAACGCCTCGTCGACTCCGCCCTCCACGGCGCCCTTCCCCCTCAGGAGAACCGATGACCGCCACCCCTGTCACCACCCCCGCCCGCCGGCCCCGCTTACGCCGCCGGCGGCGCCTGCCCACGGCCCTCGCGGCCCTCGTCGCCCTGCTGGCGCTCTACACGGCCTGGACCAACACCCGCCCCCTCACCCTGAGCGCCACCGTGGACATCGACGCCACCCCCGAGGAGGTCTGGCACGTCCTCACCGACTTCTCCGCCTACGACGACTGGAATCCGTTCATGGTCTCCGCCGAGGGCACCGCCGAACCCGGCGCCGTCCTGCACCTGGTGATGCGTGACAAGACCGGGGACATGGCGTTCGACCCCACCGTGCGGGCGGCCGAGCCGGGACGGGAACTGCGCTGGCTGGGACGCGTCGGCCCCGGCTGGATCTTCGACGGCGAACACCGCTTCCTGATCGAGCCGTTGGCGAACGGCCGGGTCAGACTGACCCAGAGCGAACGATTCACCGGCGTGGCGGTCCCGTTCTTCCAGAGCATGCTGCACACCGCCACCCTCCCGCAGTTCGAGGCGATGAACCGGGCACTGGCCGCCCGTACGGCCGCCCTACGCGCCCCCTGACGCGCTTTCCGCGCGCCCCCGTGCGCCCGTCCGGCCCCCACCGCGAGCCGCCACCGCGCACACCCGCCTGAGCTGTCGGTGAACGCCCCTCCCCCGGAGAAGGCCATCGGGCAGCATGGGCGCATGTCCGTACTGACGCGCGACGAAGCGCAGACCCGTGCCCAGCTCCTCGACGTCCACCACTACACCGTGGACCTCGACCTCACCACCGGCGACGAGACCTTCGAGTCCACCAGTACCATCCGCTTCACCGCCCGCGCCGCCGGGGACACCTTCGTCGAGCTCAAGCCCGAGACGCTCCACAGCGCCGTCCTCGACGGCACGCCGCTCGACGTCACCCCCCTCGACGGCAACCGGCTCCCCCTCACCCTCACCGAGGGCGAGCACACCCTGAGCATCGCCACCACCATGCGCTACTCGCACACCGGCGAAGGCATGCACCGCTTCACCGACCCCACCGACGGCGAGTCGTACGCGTTCACCCAGCTGTTCATGGAAGACGTCCAGCGCGTCTTCGCCGCCTTCGACCAGCCCGACCTCAAGGCCGTCTTCGAGGTCTCCGCCAACGCCCCCGCCGGCTGGACCGTCCTGTCCAACGCCCGCACCGAACAGGGGTCCGACGGCCGCTGGCAGGCCGCCCCCACCCCGCCGCTCTCCACCTACTTCGTCTGCGTCGCCGCCGGCCCCTGGCACTCCGTCCGCACCGAACACGCCGGCCTGCCCTTCGGTATCCACTGCCGCCGCTCGCTCGCGCCCTACCTCGACGCCGACGCCGACGAGATCCTCGACGTCACCCGTGCCTGCTTCGACCGCTTCCACGAGAAGTTCGACGAGCCGTACCCCTTCGACTCGTACGACACGGCCTTCGTCCCCGAGTTCAACGCCGGCGCCATGGAGAACCCCGGCCTCGTCACCTTCCGCGACGAGTACGTCTTCCGCTCCGCCGTCACCGACACCGAACGCATGACCCGCGCCGTGATCATCGCCCACGAGATGGCCCACATGTGGTTCGGCGACCTCGTCACCCTCCGCTGGTGGGACGACATCTGGCTGAACGAGTCCTTCGCCGAGTACATGGGCTACCAGACCGTCAACGAAGCCTGCTCCGACCGCTTCTCCGACACCTGGATCGACTTCGGCATCGCACGCAAGGCCTGGGGCTACGAGGCCGACCAGCGGCCCTCCACCCACCCCGTCGCCCCCGACCCGGACGCCGTCCCCGACACCGCCTCCGCCCTCCTCAACTTCGACGGCATCTCCTACGCCAAGGGCGCCTCCGCGCTGCGTCAACTCGTCGCCTGGATGGGGGAGAGGGACTTCCTCGCCGGCATCAACATCCACTTCAAGCGTCACAAGTTCGGCAACGCCACCCTCGCCGACTTCATCGACAACCTCGCCGCCGCCACCGAACGCGACGTCCACGCCTGGGCCGAGCAGTGGCTGCGCACCACCGGCGTCGACACCCTCACCCCCCGCCTCGAGGGCGAAGGCCGCACCTGGCGGCTCACCATCGACCGCGACGGCAGCCGCCCGCACCGCCTCGCCGTCGGCATCTACGACCGCGACGCCGCCGGCGGCCTCGTCCTGCGCGACCGCCCCCAGGTGGACGTCCCGCAGAGCGCCCCCCTCGAACTCACCGGCCCGCGCCCGGCCCTCGTCGTCCTCAACGACGGCGACCTCACCTACGCCAAGATGCGCTTCGACGACGCCTCCCTGGAGACCGCGCTCCGCTCCCTCTCCAAGATCCCCGACGCGCTCACCCGCGCCCTCGTCTGGAACGCGCTGCGCGACATGGTCCGCGACGGCGAGCTCGCCCCGGCCGAATACCTGGCCGTCGCCGCCGCCCACCTCGCCGACGAGACCGAACTTGCCGTCGTCCAGGGCGTCCTGGCCTTCGCCCGCACCCAGATCGCCGACCGGTACGTCTCCGAGGCCGACCGCCCCGCCGCCCTCGCCACCCTCACCGCGATCACCCGCGACCTGCTGCGCCGCACCGAGGACGGCGACGCGCCCGGCCTGCGCCTGGCCGCCGTCCGCACCCTCGTCGACAGCGCCACCACCCCCGACAAGATCGCCTCCTGGCTCGACGAGGGCACCGTCCACGGCGGCCCCGAACTCGACCCCGAACTGCGCTGGCGCATCCTCGCCCGCCTCGCCGTCCTCGGCGCCACCGACGAGACGGCCATCGCCGCCGAACTGGAACGCGACCCGAGCGCCACCGGCCAGGAAGGCGCCGCCCGCTGCCGCGCCGCCCTCCCGACCGCCGAGGCCAAGGCGGCGGCCTGGACCGCCATGTTCAAGACGGACGACCTGTCCAACTACCTGTTCACCGCCACCGCCCTCGGCTTCTGGCAGCCCGAACAGGCCGATCTCGTACGGGAGTACACGACCCGCTTCTACCCCGCGGCCCTCGCCCTCGCCGACCGCCGCGGCCCCGCCATGGCCGAAGCCGCCGGCCGCCACGCCTTCCCGGCCTACGCGATCGACGCGGAGTCCCTCGCCCTCGGCGAACGCCACCTCGCCGAAGACACCATGACCCCGGCCCTCCGCCGCAAGCTCGTCGACCAACTCGACGACCTCCACCGCGCCCTCAAGGCCCGCGCCTGAGAGGGGGGGAGGGGGCGGATCCCGCCCCTCCCGTCCACCCGTCTCCTCTTTCCCCACCGGCGGAGAGCGGCCCACGACAGCGACCCCCTCCCCGGCCCCCGCGCAACCCACCACCCACCTCAGCCGGCCCGCACCCGAGCACCCCGCACCCCTCGCGCCCCACCAGGTACCTCGTTCGGGTCACGCTCCCCCAAACCCCCGCACACCTCTCGAAAACCCCGGCACCCTGTCGTCCATGTGTGCCGCACCCCTCGCCGGAGGCGCCTCCGGCGCAGACGCCCTCCGCGCGCTCCTCCCTCACCTCCTCGCCGCCCTCCGCACCGGCGCCACCGCCCGCCCCGGCCCCCTCCCCGCCGGCGGCCCCGCCGCCGTCACCCGCCATGTCACCGAGACCCTCGGACCCGTCCTCCCCGACCACGGCACGGGCGCCGAGGAAGCCCTCCGTACCCTCGTCCACACCCTCGCGGCCGGCGCCGCCGACCCCGCCCACCCCTTGTGCGCCGCCCACTTGCACACCCCGCCGCTCGCCCTCGCCGCGGCGGCGGATCTCGCCGCGTCGGCGCTCAACCCGTCCCTGGACTCCTGGGACCAGGCCCCGGCGGCCTCCACCCTCGAAGCGCTCGTCACCCGCGCGCTGGCCGCGGAGGTCCACCCGGACGCGCCCGACCCGGACGCGCTGGTCACCACGGGCGGTACGGAGTCGAACCAGCTCGCGCTGCTCCTCGCCCGTGAACGCGCCGCAGCCGCGGCCCGCCCCGGCCACCCGAGCCATCCCCACTCCCACCCCACCCCCTCCGCACCCTCGTCGGCGCCAACGCCCACCACTCCTTCCAGCGCGCCACCTGGCTCCTCGGCCTCCCCGCCCCCGTGGTCCTCCCCACCCCCGCGGCACCCTCGACCCGACGGCCGTCCACCACGCCCTCACGGACCTCGCCGGGCAACCCGTCCTCGTCGCCGCCACCGCCGGCACCACGGACGCCGGCCTCGTCGACCCGCTCCCCGGGATCGCCGACCGCTGCGCCGCCCACACCACCCCCACCGGCCCCGTCGACTTCCACGTCGACGCCGCGTACGCCGGCCCGCTCCTGTTCAGCGCCACCCACCGCGGCCTCCTCGCGGGCCTGGACCGCGCCCGTACGGTCACCCTCGACCTGCACAAACTCGGCTGGCAGCCGGCAGCCGCCGGACTCCTCGCGGTCCGCGACCTCGCCGACCTCGCCGTCCTCGGCCACACCGCCGACTACCTGAACGCGGACGACGACACCGACGCCGGCCTCCCCGACCTCCTCGGCCGCTCCCTGCGCACCACCCGGCGGCCCGACGTCCTCAAGACCGCCGTCACCCTGCGCGCCCTCGGCCGCACCGGCCTCGGCGCGCTCGTCGACACCTGCATGACCCTCGCCCAGGACCTCGCCGACCTGGTCGAGAAATCCCCCCACCTGGAGCTCCACGCCCGCCCCACCCTCACCACGGTGCTGTTCCGGCCCTACGACGCCGACGCCCCCACCGTCGCCGCGATCCGCCGCACCCTCCTCACCGAAGGGCGTGCCGTCCTCGGCCGGGCCACCGCCGACGGCCGGCTCTGGCTCAAGGCGACGCTCCTCAACCCCCACACCACCCTCGACGACCTCATCCAGCTCATCACCCTCGTGGAAGGCAGCACCCCCCGATGACCGGCACCACCGGCAGCACGACCCGCACCACCAGCTCCACCAGCAACGCAGGCACGACCCGCACCACCGGCTCCACCAGCAACGCAAGCAACACCCGCACCACCACCCCCACCTCCCCGGCCGTCCCCGCCACCGCCCCGACCGCCCCCACGACCTCGTCGGCATCGGCATCGGCCCGTTCAACCTCTCCCTCGCCGCCCTCGCCCACGGCACCCCCGGCCCCCTCGCCACCGCCTTCTACGACCAGCGCCCCGCCTTCCACTGGCACCCCGGCCAGCTCATCGACGGCGCCACCCTCCAAGTCCCCTTCCTCGCCGACCTCGTCACCCTCGCCGACCCCGCCAGCCCCTGGACCTTCCTCAACTACCTCCGCGCCAAGGACCGCCTCTTCCCCTTCTACTTCGCCGAGAAGTTCCACATCCACCGCGCCGAATACGACGCCTACTGCCGCTGGGTCAGCGAACACCTCCCCGGACTCCACTTCGGCCACCACGTCGACGCCATCCGCTGGAACCCCCAGCGCCGCCTCTTCGATGTCGACTTCACCCAGCTCGACACCGACGGCGAAGCCGCCGCCCTCGGCCGCGCCCACACCCGCAACGTCGTCCTCGGCGTCGGCACCGCCCCCCACGTCCCCGAACCGCTGCGCCCCCTCGCCGACGCCCCCGACGTCCCCGTCCTCCACTCCGCCGACTACCTCGCCCACCGCGACACCCTGCTCGCCGCCGGCCACGTCACCGTCATCGGCTCGGGCCAGTCCGGCGCCGAGATCTTCCTCGACCTGCTCCGCGCCCGCCCCGCCGGCGCCGAACGCCTCCACTGGCTCGCCCGCACCGAGGCCTTCGCCCCCATGGAGTACTCCAAGCTCGGCCTCGAACACTTCACCCCCGACTACACCCAGTACTTCCACGCCCTGCCCGAACCCGCCCGCGACACCCTCCTGCCCCACCAATGGCAGCTCCACAAGGGCATCGACACCGACACCCTCGCCGCCATCCACGACGAGCTCTACCGCCGCACCCTGCACGGCGGCTGGCCCGACGCCGTCCTCACCCCCGGCGTCCAGGTCCGCACCGCCGGCCGCGTCGCCGGCACCCACCTCGAACTCCACCTGGAACACCTCCGCCAGGGCACCCGCTCCCGCCTCGCCACCGACGCCGTCGTCCTCGCCACCGGCTACCGCGAACGCCCCCTCGACGGCCTCCTCGCCGGCCTCGACCCCCACCTGCGCCGCGACACCGCCGGCCGCCCCCGCGTCGGCGCCGACTACCGCCTCGTCCTCGACGACACCGTCACCGGCTCCGTCTACGTCCAGAACGCCGAACGCCACACCCACGGCGTCGGCACCCCCGACCTCGGCCTCGCCGCCTGGCGCAGCGCCGTCATCCTCAACACCGTCACCGGCAAGGAGCCCTACCCGCTGCCCCGCCGCACCGCCTTCACCACCTTCGGCCTGGACGCGCGAGAGGCGCCGAGCCTGCCGGCCCAGAGCCGGAAGCTGACGCCTCTCACGGAAACCGTGTGACCGACCGTACGGACGTACGCGTCACACCGCGGATCAGAACACCGGCACGCCGTCCCGGGTCAGCTTCCAGTCCACCGAAGCGAACGCCGCCGGGTCGATCGACCCCTTGGCCCGCACCCACTGGATGATCGTGTTACGGATCTCCTCCGAGTTCGCCCACAGCTGCTGGGCGCCGGCCACGTGCGGGAACGCGCCGCCGCCGCTCGCCCGGTAGTTGTTGACCGCGAACACGAACCGCGCCGCCGGGTCCAGCGGCTTGCCCTCGAACGACAGGTTCACGATCCGCTGCCCGACCGGCTTCGCGATGTCGATGTCGTACGTCAGACCCGACACGGCGTCGTAGTTGTAGTCCGGGGTGTCGCCCGCGTTCGTCAGCTTCGACGTGTCGACGGGCGCGCCCGCCGCCGTCTGGACGTAGTACTTCGCCGAGTACTCCAGGTAGTCCTTCAGCTGGGCACCCGTCAGCAGACGAGCCTCCAGGGTGTTCTCGAACGGGTACAGACCCGCCGCGTCCTTGATGGTGATCTCGCCCGCCGGGATCCGCGCGGTCCGCGAGAAGCACGACGCCTGCGAAAGCACCGGCAGATCCGCGTACGCGCCGCCGGCCAGCGCCTCGCGCACCGTCTCCGCCTGCACGACGTTGATCAGATCGATGATCGGCTCGTCCTTCCACGGCGCTTCCGCCGTGGTCATGGCCGCGGCCGAACGGCCGATCACCTGGTTGACGTACGCGACGACCTTCTTGTGCTCGTCCACCAGCAGACCGGTGACCGCCGGGTCCTCCGGCACCGTGTTGGAGTTCAGCACCCGGGCGCCGACCTTCTCGACGACCCAGCGGCCCTTCTCCCACACCACCTCGAAGTCGAACACCGTCAGCCGCTGACCCCACTTCAGCGGCTCGGACAGCACCACTTCCCTGCCCGTCTGCTTGTTGACGACCCGGTACTCCGGGATCTCCAGGTGCGCGTGACCGACCAGGATCGCGTCGATACCCGGCACCTGCTCCGCCACCAGCGCGGCCGCGTTCTCCACGTACGGCAGCTGGTCACCCCACGACGACGTGCCGTTCGTGCCCGAGTGCGCCGACACGATCACCACGTCCGCGCCCATGGACCGCAGCTTCGGCACCCACACCGCCGCCTGCTCCTCCAGGCCCGGGAAGACCATCTTGCCGGAGACGTTGGCCTTGTCCCAGATCGCGATGCCGGGGTTGGTCAGACCGAGCACCGCGACCTTCACGTCGCGGCCCTGCGGGGTCCGCAGCTTGTGCATGCTGTACGGGGCGAAGGCCGGGCGCAGCGTCTTCGCGTCCAGCGCGTTGGCGCCGAGCAGCGGGAAGTCGCACTGCTCCTGGAACGCCCGCAGCACCGGGATGCCGTAGTTGAACTCGTGGTTGCCGAGCGCGACGGCGTCGTAGCCGATCTTGTTCATCGCCACGGCCATCGGGTGGACCGGGCCGCCCGCCCGGGTGATCGGGTCGACCTTCGCGTAGTAGTACGACAGCTGGGTGCCCTGGATGGTGTCACCCGCGTCGATGAGCAGGGTGTTCTCCTTGCCCTTCGCCGCGCGGACCTGGTTCACCAGCGTCGAGATCTTGGCCAGGCCGACGTCGTTGCGGGCCTTGTCATCGAACTCCCGGTCCGTGAAGTAGTCCCAGTTGAAGACGTTCCCGTGCAGGTCGGTGCTGCCCATCACCGTGAACGCGTACCGCTTCTGCGGGTGCGGACGACCGCCGGCGGCGGCCGCGGCGGTGGACTCGGCGGCCTCGGCCGGGGCGACGGCCGCGCCCGTGAGGGCCACACCGGCTCCGGCGGCGGCCGAGCGCTCCAGGAACGTCCTGCGGTTCAGCGGCATGTGTTCTTCTCCTTGGTGGTTCAACGGCGTCATAGCGCATACGACGCGCGTAGATTCTGGCTCACGGGGCACTTGCGCAACAGGCCTATCGGGTTACGGAGTGGGAAAGTGTCCGTCACCACACGGCACCGACACGCCCGTCCACCCGCTGAGACAAACCCCGCAAGGCCCCCGAAACCGCTCATCGGAGCGACCGTGCGCACACATTCAAGACTTGTCAACAACCTTTCACGCAAAGGTTGTTGAGTCGTCATGGCGGACTCCTTCGCTACCCGTAAGTAAGCCCTAGGGTCGTGCCCATGCGCCGAGCGAAAATCGTCTGCACCCTTGGGCCCGCCACCGCGGCATACGACCAGATCAAGGCACTGCTCGAAGCCGGAATGGACGTGGCCCGCCTCAACCTCAGCCACGGCAGCTACGCCGAACACGAGGAGCGCTACCACAGCGTCCGCAAAGCCGCCGAGGAAACCGGCCGCGGCGTCGCCGTCCTCGCCGACCTTCAAGGCCCGAAGATCCACCTCGGACGCTTCCGCGAAGGCCCCGTACTCCTTGAACGCGGCGACCACTTCACCATCACCGTCGAACCCATGGACGGCGACCGCCACTGCTGCGGCACCACCCACACCGGCCTCGCCACCGACGTCACCACCGGCGAACGCATCCTCGTCGACGACGGCCGCGTCACCCTCGAAGTCACCGCCGTCGACGGACCCCGCGTCCACACCCGCGTCGTCGAAGGCGGAATGATCTCCGACAACAAGGGCCTCAACATCCCCGGCATCGCCGTCTCCGTCCCCGCCCTCTCCGACAAGGACATCGACGACCTCCGCTGGGCCCTGCGCATCGGCGCCGACGTCATCGCCCTCTCCTTCGTCCGCAACGCCCGCGACATCGAGGACGTCCACCGTGTCATGGACGAGGAAGGCCGCCGCGTCCCCGTCATCGCCAAGATCGAGAAGCCGCAGGCCGTCGACCACCTCGAGGACATCGTCGCCGCCTTCGACGGCATCATGGTCGCCCGCGGCGACCTCGGCGTCGAAATGCCCCTCGAACAAGTCCCCATCGTCCAGAAGCGCGCCGTCACCCTCGCCAAGCGCAACGCCAAACCCGTCATCGTCGCCACCCAGATGCTCGACTCGATGATCGAGAACTCCCGCCCCACCCGCGCCGAGGCCAGCGACGTCGCCAACGCCGTCATCGACGGCACCGACGCCGTCATGCTCTCCGGCGAGACCAGCGTCGGCAAATACCCCGTCGAGACCGTCCGCACCATGAGCCGCATCGTCGAAGCCGCCGAGGAAGACCTCCTCGCCGCCGGCCTCCCGCCGCTCACCGAGAACACCAAACCCCGCACCCAGGGCGGCGCCGTCGCCCGCGCCGCCGCCGAGATCGGCGACTTCCTCGGCGCCCGCTACCTCGTCGCCTGCACCCAGTCCGGCGACACCGTCAAACGCCTCTCCCGCTCCCGCTCGCCCATCCCCCTCCTCGCCTTCACCCCCGACCCCGACACCCACTCCCAGCTCAACCTCACCTGGGGCGTCGAGACCTTCCTCGGCCCGCACGCCGACTCCACCGACGCGATGGTCGCCCAGGTCGACGCGGAACTGCGGCGCCGCGGCCGCTGCCGCGAGGGAGACATCGTCGTCATCACCGCCGGCTCCCCGCCCGGCGTCTCCGGCTCCACGAACATGGTCCGCGTCCACCACATCGGCGACCCGGTGACGAACTGACGGGGACTCGGCACCGGCGGCTCAGTACTTGGGGCCGACATGCGCGTCCATGAGCGCGACGGAGGCTTTGCGGGCGACGGACACGTTGAGCGGCTCGCCGTGCTTGGACGTCGTCGTCCACTCGACACCGACGGCACGGAGCGCGTCGCAGAACAGTGCCCTGATGTCGGCCGACTTGTTGGTGAAGAAGTACCGGGGGTACTCGTACCGCTTGCGTGCACCACCGACGAGGCGCGTCGTCCAGTTGATGATCCGGCAGCCGTCGGAATGGATGAGCCCCCGGATGAACTCCCACGGATGGGCGTCGACGATGTCCTGCTGCCAGGCTTCGAGGGCGATCCGCCGCTCGTGCTTCTTGCCGGGGCCGTGCTGCGGGAACAGGCACGTCCAGTGGCGGCCGTAGCTGGTGACCGCGACGCAGCCCTGCTTCCGTACGGCGATCACGGAGCCGTGGGGCTGTACGGCCCTGATCGCGTCGCGGCACGCCTCGATCAGCCCCGGCCAGGCGTCCGCGCAGGCGATGCGCAGATGCTGGCTGCCCTGCCGGTGCGGGCTGACGCAGCCGTCGCCGAGGTAGAGCCCGAGCAGATAGGAATACGCCTCCACGGCGTCGGGCAGGCCCGGGGTGGGGCGGCAGCGGACGCAGGGCGCGCGATGGGCGGACATGCGCGGGCGCGGTTCGAGGTGGGTCCGCCAGCCGCGGAGGGCGGCGCGGGAGATCCCGGTCTGCCGGCTGACGGAGTTGAGGCTGCGCCCCTGGATGACCAGGGACAGGGCTTGTCGCCGCGTTCCGATGTCGTACATGCGCCCGAGCGTGACGAGGCGTCTCACGAGGGGAGAGGGGAACGGCCCGGATGTCACGCGTGCGGGTGACACAGGCTCAAGGGGTTTTGACCATGGAATTGAAGGTAAAGTACCCCGGGTGGGATTCGAACCCACGCTGGATGGTGTTTGAGACCATGGCCTCTACCGCTGGGCTACCGGGGCATCCTTCGAAACGAAGGTTGGCGGTCACCCGCCGTGGTCCTACCTTACAGGAGGTGGGTAGGCTCGTGTCAGCAGTAGTTGCCCCGCAACGAGGAGCCTCCCGTGACCGCCCCCGAGTCGCCCCAGCCCGCCGCCGAAGACGCCGAAGGTGCCGACGCCGTCGAGGCGTCCCACGTCCCTCCGCTGACGACCCGCGTCGTCATCGCCGAGGACGAGGCCCTCATCCGGCTGGATCTCAAAGAGATGCTGGAGGAAGAGGGCTACACGGTCGTCGGCGAGGCCGGTGACGGGGCCAGGGCCGTCGAGCTGGCGCGGGAGCACCGGCCCGATCTGGTGATCCTGGACGTGAAGATGCCCGTCCTCGACGGCATCTCCGCGGCCGAGAAGATCGCGGGCGAGTCCATCGCCCCGGTTCTCATGCTCACCGCCTTCTCCCAGCGCGAGCTGGTCGAGCGGGCCCGGGACGCCGGCGCGATGGCGTACCTGGTGAAGCCGTTCAGCAAGAGCGACGTCGTACCGGCCATCGAGATGGCCGTGTCACGGTTCGCCGAGCTGCGGGCCCTGGAGAAGGAGGTCGCCGACCTCAGCCAGCGCCTGGAGACCCGCAAGCTGGTGGACCGCGCCAAGTCGGTCCTGCAGACGCAGTACGGGCTGACGGAGCCCGCCGCGTTCCGCTGGATCCAGAAGACTTCGATGGACCGGCGGATGTCGATGCAGCAGGTCGCCGAGGCCGTCATCGAGGACGCCGAGGAGAAGAAGGCCGCGAAGGCCAAGGAGCAGTAGGCGGTACGACGGGAGGGCCCGCACCACGAAGCCGTGGTGCGGGCCCTCCCGTTTCCGTCCGTACGGGGCTACTCCTCGCCGAGGTACGTCTTGCGCACCTCGTCGTCGACGAGCAGGTCCTGGCCGGTGCCGTGCAGCTTGATCGTGCCGACCTCCAGCACGTACCCGTAGTCCGCCAGGGAGAGCGCGGCCTGCGCGTTCTGCTCGATGAGCAGGATCGTCATGCCCTCCGCCTTGAGGGTGGCGATGGTCTCCATGATCTTCTGCATCATGATCGGGGAGAGGCCCATGGAGGGCTCGTCGAGCATGAGCAGCTTGGGCCGTGACATCAGGGCGCGGCCCATGGCGAGCATCTGCTGCTCGCCGCCGGACAGGGTGCCCGCGGCCTGCTTGCGACGTTCGCCCAGGATGGGGAAGAGGTCGTAGGCGCGCTGGATGTCGTGGGCGATGCCGTCCTTGTCCTTGCGGAGGAAGGCGCCGAGCTGGAGGTTCTCGGTGATGGACAGCTTGGGGAAGATGTGCCGGCCCTCGGGGGAGTGGGCCATGCCGCGCGCGACCATCTTGTGGGCGGGGATGCCGTTGAGCACCTCGCCGTTGAAGGTCATCTTTCCGCCGGCCGGTTTGATGAGGCCGGAGAGGGTGCGCAGGGTGGTGGTCTTGCCGGCGCCGTTGGTGCCGATGAGGCTGACGACCTGGCCGGCCTCGACGGAGAAGGAGATGCCCTTGACGGCCTCGATCTTGCCGTAGGCGACCCTGAGGTTCTCGACCTCCAGGAGTGCGGTCACTTGGAGTCTCCTTCGGTGGTGCTGTCCGCGTCGGCGGCCGGAGTCGCGGCGTCGGCGGTGTCGGTGCTCTGGTCGGCCGCTCCGGCGGAAGCGCCGGTGGTCTCTTCGGTGTCGGGGGCGGCCTCGGTCGCTGCTTCCGCCTCCGCCTCCGCCTCCTCCGGCCCCTCGGCGTCCGCCGCCGGTTCCGCCTTGGCCTTGGCTTCCGCCTTCGCGGGTGCCGCCTCCTCGGCCGCGTGGGCCTCCGCCGCCGCGACCTCGGCGGCCTCCTCGGCGCCGGGGGCGCCCTCGAAGGGCGTACCGAGGTACGCGGCCACGACGCGCTCGTCGCCCTGGACGACCTCGGCGGTGCCCTCGACGAGCTTCTGGCCCTGGACGAGGACGGCCACCCGGTCGCACAGGTTGAAGATGAACTTCATGTCGTGCTCGATGACCAGGACCGCGACGCCGAGGTCGCGGATCGCGAAGACCAGCTCCTCGGTCGTCCGGGTCTCGTTCTGGTTCATGCCGGCCGTCGGTTCGTCGAGCAGCAGCAGGCCGGGGTCGCTGGCGAGGGCGCGGGCGATCTCCAGTTTGCGCTGCTCGCCGTACGGGAGGTTGCGGGCGAGGTGGTCGGCCTTGGCGTCGAGGCCGACGAACTCCAGGAGTTCCATGGCCCGTTCGCGGGAGGCGGCCTCGGCGCGCTTGAAGCCGGGGCCGCGCAGGAGCGCGGACCAGAGGCCTTCCTTGGTCCGGGTGTGGCGTCCGACGAGGACGTTCTCCAGGACGGTCATGTTGGAGAAGAGCCGGATGTTCTGGAAGGTACGGGCGATGCCGGCCTGGGTGACGAGGTGCGGCTTGGGCGGCAGCACCGTGCCCTTGTAGCTGACCTGGCCCTCGGTCGGGACGTACAAACCGGTCAGGCAGTTGAAGAAGGTGGTCTTGCCGGCGCCGTTGGGGCCGATGAGACCGACGATCTCGCCCTCGCGGACGGTGAGGTCCACGCCCTGGACGGCGGTGAGGCCGCCGAAGCGCATGGTGACGCCGCTGGCGTCGAGGACGGTGGCGGCGGTGTCCGCGGCCGTGCCGGTGGTGGTGGTCGGGGTCGTCGTCATGGCGTTCACGCACCCGCCTTCGCGGTTCCGGCGCCGGACTCGGCGGACTGCCGCTGTTCCGGTACGTCGAGCTGGGCAGCGCTCTCCTCGTGCTCGTGGAACTCGAGCTTGGCGCGCCGGTTGGGGATGAGGCCCTCGGGCGGAAGCGCATGAGCAGGATGAGCGCGAGGCCGAACGCGAGGAGCTGGTAGTCCTTGAGGAAGGCCAGCTTCTCGGGGATGAGGAAGAGCAGTGCGGCGCCGAGGATGGGGCCGCGGATGGTGCCCATGCCGCCGAGGATGACGGCGGCGAGGAGGAACGCGGAGTTCGGGGCGACGGGGCCGGCGAAGACGTACATCTCGGGCACGACGGTGCCCTGGAAGTGGGCCTGGACGGTGCCGGCGACGCCGGCGAGGGTGGCGCCGAGGGCGAAGGCGATGAGCTTGACGCGGAAGCCGTTGATGCCCATGGCGGTGGCGGCGGTCTCGTCCTCGCGGATGGCGACCCAGGCGCGGCCGATGCGGGAGTCCTGGGCGCGGCTGAAGACCACCACGACGAGGACCAGGACGAGCAGCATCAGCAGGTAGTAGTTGGCGTACAGGCCCACCTCCAGGCCCAGGATGCTGTGGGGCTGGCTGAAGTCGTAGCCGAAGATGTCGAGCGCGGGGATGTTGGGGATGCCGTTGGGGCCGTTGGTGACGCGGGGGCCGTTGTTGCCGTCCAGGTTGCTGACGGTGATGCGGAAGATCTCTCCGAAGCCCAGGGTGACGATGGCGAGGTAGTCGCCGTGCAGTCGCAGGGTCGGCGCGCCGATGACGACGCCGAAGACCAGGGCGACGACGGCGCCGATGACGACGGAGGCGAAGAAGGGCAGCTGGACGCCGAAGGCGGAGGCGGTGGAGCCGGAGACCAGGGCGGCGGTGTAGGCGCCGACGCCGAGGAAGGCGACGTAGCCGAGGTCGAGCAGGCCGGCGAGGCCGACGACGATGTTGAGGCCGAGCGCGACGGTCGCGAAGATCAGGATGTTGACCGCGATGACCGTGAAGGTGTCGGTGTTCTGGGTGAAGGGGAAGACGGCCGCGGCGACGAAGGCGGCGACGGCGGCGACCTGCCGGTGCGCGGAGGCGATGGCGGAGACGCGGCTCACCAGGCCGGACTTGTTGAGGGCGGCGGCGACGAAGCCGGCGAGGATCAGGTAGCCGATGAACAGCTCGCCGTATTCGGTGGAGATGCCGTAGGTGACGGCGTACAGGCCGATCGCGAAGGCGGCGACGAGCACGAGGATCTGCGCCCAGGAGGGGAGTTCCTTGGGCTTCGCCGGGGTGCGGGCGTCCTGCGGGAGGGCGAGCGCGGCGAGCGGTACGGCGGAGGCGACGGCGGCGACGACGCCGCCGGGCTCCAGGTTGATCAGGCCGCCGAGTTCGATGGCGATGGCGAGGACGGTGTACCAGGTGGTGCCGAACGCGCCGAGGGCGAGCAGGCGCAGGGCGTTGGTGGAGCCCGCGGGGGTGAGCCAGCGCAGGCCCTTGACGCCGAGGCCGGAGAGGGCGAACAGGACGAGGAGGGCGCCGGCGACGAGGGTGAGGACCTGGAGGCCGCCGGGGTAGCCGGTGACGGTGAGGTCGCCGGGGAATTCGGCGGTGTAGGTCCAGGCGAGGAAGGTGGACGCGAAGGTGGCGGCACCGCCGGCGGCGACGATCCAGTGGAGGAGGCCGGAGGACTTGGCGCCGGTGGCGCCGGCCGCGGCCTTGGTGGCCTCGGCTGCGGCGGTGGCCTTGGGGTCCTTGGCTTCCGTGGAGTCCTTGGAGTCCGTGGCGGGCTCGGCCGTTTCGGCGGCCTTGGCGTCGTTGACGGTCTCGGCCTTCTCGGTGGCCTGGGTGTCCGTGGTGGTCTCGACGTCCGTGGCGGCCTCGGTGGTCGCGGCCTTCTCGGTCTTCTCGACCTTCGCGGCGCTCTCGGCCTTTGCCGTGTCCTCGGCCTTGCCGGCGGCGTTCTCGGCCGTGGCGGCCTGCTCGGCGGCCTGCTCGGCGGCCTGCTCGGCGGCCTGCTCGGCGGCCTGCTCGGCGGCCTGCTCGGCGGCCTGCTCGGCGGCCTGCTCGGCTGCCTGGTCGTTCTCGTTGCTCTTGTCGTTCTCGTTGTTCTTGTCGGGCTTGGAGGTCATCGTCATCACGCCCTGTCCGCGGTGCGCTGTCCGAGCAGGCCCTGGGGCCGGAACAGAAGCACGAGGATGAGGAGGGAGAAGACCCAGATGTCCTTCCACGCGCCGCCGCCGAACTGCGCCATGCCGGGTATGTGTTCGACGTAGGCGATGGACAGCGTCTCGGCGAGGCCGAGGACGAGTCCGCCGATCATGGCACCGTAGATGTTGCCGATGCCGCCGAGGACGGCGGCGGTGAACGCCTTGAGGCCGAGCAGGAAGCCCATCTCGAAGCGGATCTGGCCCTTGTCGAGGCCCTCGGCGACCGCGGCGACGGCCGCGAAGGCGGCGCCGATGGCGAAGGCCATCACGATGATGCGGTCGGTGTTGATGCCCATGAGCTTGGCGGTGTCGGGGTCCTGGGAGGTGGCCTGCATGGCGCGGCCGCTGCGGCTCTTGGAGACGAAGAGACCGAGGCCGATCATGCACACGGGGGCGGCGATCAGGACGAAGAGGTCGGAGCGCGCGATGGCGAGGTTGTCGAGGAGCTGGAAGCTCTCGCCCTTGAACTCCGGGAATTTCACGGGCTTGTCGGCGCCCGGGTAGAAGCCCCAGATGAGCTGCTGGAGCACGATCGACAGACCGATCGCGGTGATCAGGGGGGCGAGGCGGGGCGCGCCGCGCAGGGGACGGTAGGCGAAGCGTTCGGCGGCGGTGGCGACGGCCACCGAGACCACCGCGCCTCCGATCAGCATCACCGGAATGGCGACGGCGAGGGCGGTGCCGTCGGGGAGGATCGTGTACGCCGTGAGAGCGCCGAAGCCTCCGACCATGAAGATCTCGCCGTGGGCGAAGTTGATGAGCTGGACGATGCCGTACACCATCGTGTAGCCGATGGCGATGAGACCGTAGAGGGCCCCCAGGGCAAGGCCGTCGGCCAGCTGTTGCGGCAGTTCGTTCACCGCGGGCCTCCGATGAGCTTTGTCGGATATGACACCGCGCGAGGGCGCTGATTGCGCCCTCGCGCGGTCCGGTTCGGGTGGTGCGGGTGGTGCGGGTGGTGCGGGTGGTTCAGGCGGCTCCCGGCGGGGCCGGGCGGAGCGCCGGGGTCAGTCCTTGAAGGTCTCGGACTTCAGGTCGGTCCAGGCGCCGTTCTTGACCGTGTAGACGGTGAGCTGCTTGTTGGTGGTGTCGCCGAACTCGTCGTACGAGATGGTGCCGGTGACACCGTCGAAGCTGACCTTGGCCATGGCCTGGGTGACCTTGGCGCGGGCGTCGGACGGGACCTTGCCGCCGTTGTCGGCGACGACGGCCTTGACGGCCTGGATGATCGACCAGACGGCGTCGTAGGAGTAGCCGCCGTACGCGGAGTAGGCCTCCTTGTAGCCGGCCGCCTTGTAGTCCTCGATGAACTTCTTGGCGTTCGGGAGCTTCTCGATCGGGTAGCCGACGGAGGTGGCGAGGTCACCGTCGTTGGACTCGCCGGAGGCCTTGATGAACTCGGGGTCGTACAGCGCGTCGCCGCCCATGGTGGGGATCTTGGCGCCGGCCTTCTTGATCTGGTCGGAGAGCAGACCGCCCTCGGGGTACTGGCCGCCGAAGTAGACGGAGTCGGCGCCGGAGCCCTTGATCTTGGTGGCGGTGGAGGAGAAGTCGGTCTCCTTCACGGTGACGGAGTCGGTGCCGACGACCTGGCCGCCGAGGCGCTTGAACTCGTCGGAGAAGATCGCGGCGAGACCGGCGCCGTAGGTCTGCTTGTCGTTGACGACGAAGACCTTCTTCTTGCCGGCGTCCTTGAAGAGGTAGTTCGCGGCGAACTTGCCCTGGATGACGTCGGTGGTGGCGGTGCGGAAGTACGTCGGGAAGGGACGCTTCTTCTCGCCCTTGCCCCAGTTGTCGCCCTGGGACAGCGACGGGCTGGTGTTGGCGGGGGAGATCTGGGTGAGGTTGGCGCGCGCGAAGTCGGCCTGCATCGACTGGGAGACGCCGGAGTTGAGCGGGCCGACGACGCCGAGGACGTCCTTCATGCCGACGAGCTTGGTGGCGTTGGCCTTGCCGGTGGCGGGCACGGCCTGGTCGTCGAGCGCCTCCATCTTGAAGGTGACGCCGGGGACTTCCTTGTTCTTGTTGGCGATCTGGATCGCCAGGTCCGCGGAGTTCTTGATGCCCATGCCGAGGGCGGAGAGCGAACCGGTGAGCGGGGCGTCGACACCGATGACGACGGTGGTGCCGCCGGCGTTGGTGTCACCGCCGCCGCTCTTGCCCTCGTCGCGCGATCCGCAGGCGGTGAGGGTGAGCGCTCCCGTGGTGAGAACGCTGGTGAGGAGGATCAATGAACGGTGTCGCACGAAGAATCCTTTCCCTGGCGCGGCCCCCGCGAGCCGAGGCGGTGCCGGAGCAGTGGAGCAAGAGAGGTGCCGTTTTCCGTTGCCGGGCCGTACGGGGTGGAGCGGCCGTGCAGAGGGGGCGCCCGGCGGCGCGGTGACTGGCCGTGACTCTAGGCGCAGGTAGGGAGGGACGGTTAGCGCCGAGGTCAGGATGTGACTGTCTTGTTATGCCGACGGGTGGAGTCGGTGTGCGGGCCGGGGGCAAAGCCGGGCACATCGGTCGGTTGTCCGGTGACCGCATGCTGAGAACACCCAGGCCCGCTAAGGGGCTTGAGTGGATCACGCTCCTGTCAGGGGGTGCGCGAGGGTATCCGGATATCGGACAGTCGGCGTGGTGTCAGCGGACGGCCGGGGCCGTTCGGCGGCTTCTGTCCGGGTGCCGGTCCGGCCTCGCGTGAATGTGACGCAGAGTCACCACGCCCGGGTCGGGGATGGCCGGGATCGATCGGTCGGTGTCCTCTGTTCGCCGGGCGGGCGCCAGTTCTCGGAGCTGCCGGTGGCGCCGTGCGCGGCCGCGCAGCGTCGTCGGCTCTCCCGGTCGGCGAGGGCGGCGGCGGCCTCGCGGCCGGCCCGCCGTTCCTCGGTGCGCGCGGCGGCGAGGATCTCGTCGTGGAGGACGAGCTGCTCGTTGCTCATCCCTTTCTGTTCCCAGTCGAGTCCGGCCTGCGGGCCGTCCGTGAGGGCTTCGCGCACCCAGTACGCCACCAGGCTGGTGCAGACCTCGACGGGGGTGACAGGGGTGCCGACCTGCGGTGCGGCGCGTTCGGCGGGTGCGGTCGGGACGGTGCAGGCGGTGAGCGGGAGGGTCAGGGCGCCGGCGGCGAGCAGGGCGGCGGCGGCCCGTCGGCGCGCCGGGGGACGGGGGCGTACGGCGGTCATGGCGGCCCCTCGCGAGATGGGCGGAACGCCAGTGAAGCGCTGCCGCGCGGCGTGGGCAAGGGGTCGGTCACGGACCCCTTGTGGTGGCCCGGTGTCCCGGCGGCCGGAACGCGGCTCGGCCCCGGACGGAAGGGATCCGTCCGGGGCCGAGGGAGGGGCGAGGCCCGGGTGGTTCGACGGCGCCGCCGTGCCGTCGTCCGTACCCCCACCCGTATCCGCGTATATGGCTGGATCGGATCGCACCGGTACGGGGCGTGGCGGCGGGGGCCGTCAGGGGCCGTCAGAGGAGCACGGCCACAGGGGGCGGGGCGCCCGGGTCAGGCGTTGTCGGCGCGGCCGGCGTCCGGGAGCACCGCCGCGTCGTTGGCGCCGACCTCCTTGAGCATGCAGGTGAGCCGTGCCGAGCAGACCCGCTTGCCCTGCTCGTCGGTGATGACGATCTCGTACGTGGCGGTCGAGCGGCCCCGGTGGACGGGCGTGGCGACGCCGGTCACCTGGCCGTCGCGGACCCCGCGGTGGTGCGTGCAGTTCAGGTCGACGCCCACCGCGATGCGGGTGAGGCCGCCGTGCAGCATCGCGCCGATCGAGCCGAGGGTCTCGGCCAGGACCGCGGAGGCGCCGCCGTGCAGCAGTCCGTACGGCTGGGTGTTGCCCTCGACCGGCATGCTGCCGACGACGCGGTCGGCGGACGCCTCCAGGATTCGCACGCCCATCCGGGTGCCGAGGTGTCCGGCCGAGAAGAGCGCCGGCAGGTCCACGCCGAGCGCCGCGTACTCGTCGATGACCTCCTGCGGGAACTTCACGTGCTGCTGCTCACCCATGGTCAGGCTCCGTTCGTCCTCGTACGGCTCAGGCGGCCGGCCCACCGGGGCCGGCCGCCTGAGCAAACGCTTAATGGTCAGGCGGAAGCGGATTCTTCCAGACGGACGATCACGGACTTGCTCGCGGGGGTGTTGCTGACGTCGGCGGTCGACTCCAGCGGCACCAGGACGTTCGTCTCCGGGTAGTACGCGGCCGCGCAGCCCCGGGCCGTCGGGTAGTGCACCACCCGGAATCCGGGCGCCCGGCGTTCGACGCCGTCGGTCCACTCGCTGACCAGATCCGCGTACGCGCCGTCGGCGAAGCCCAGCGCGGCCGCGTCGTCGGGGTGGACGAGGACGACCCGGCGGCCGCCCGTGATGCCGCGGTAGCGGTCGTCGAGGCCGTAGATCGTGGTGTTGTACTGGTCGTGCGAGCGCAGCGTCTGGAGCAGCAGCCGGCCCTCGGGGACGCGCGGGAACTCGACCGGCGCGGCCGTGAAGTTGGCCTTGCCGGTGGCCGTCGGGAAGCGGCGTTCGTCGCGCGGCGCGTGGGGCAGCCGGAAGCCGGCCGGGTCCGCGGCGAGCTTGGCGTTGAAGTTCTCGAAGCCGGGGATCACGCGCGCGATGCGGTCGCGAATCGTGGCGTAGTCCGCTTCGAACTCCTCCCACGGGGTGGCCGACGCGGCGCCGAGCACCGCGCGCGCGAGGCGGGCGACGATCGCCGGCTCGGACAGCAGGTGCGGGCTCGCGGGCGGCAGGTTGCCGCGCGAGGCGTGCACCAGACCCATCGAGTCCTCGACCGTGACGACCTGACGGCCGCCCTTCTGTATGTCCTTGTCCGTGCGGCCCAGCGTCGGCAGGATCAGCGCGCGGCGGCCCGTGACGGCGTGCGAGCGGTTCAGCTTCGTCGACACGTGCACGGTCAGCCGGGCCTTGCGCATCGCCGCCTCGGTGACCTCGGTGTCCGGGGTCGCGGCGATGAAGTTGCCGCCCATCGCGAAGAACACCTTGGCGTCGCCGTCGCGCAGCGCCTGGATGGAGCGGACCACGTCGAGGCCGTGGTGGCGCGGCGAGACGATCCCGAACTCCTTGTCCAGGGCGTCCAGGAAGGCCGCCGAGGGCCGTTCGAAGATGCCCATCGTGCGGTCGCCCTGCACGTTGGAGTGGCCGCGCACCGGGCAGACGCCGGCGCCCGGCCGGCCGATGTTCCCGCGCAGCAGAAGGAAGTTGACGATCTCGCGAATGGTCGGCACGGAGTGCTTGTGCTGGGTCAGGCCCATCGCCCAGCACACGATCGTCCGCTTCGAGGCGAGGACCATCGCGAGGGCCCGCTCGATCTCGGCCCGGGTGAGGCCGGTCGCGGCGAGCGTCTCGTCCCAGTCGGCGGCGGTCGCGGCCGCCGTGAACTCCTCGTACCCGTGCGTGTGCGCGGTGACGAACTCCTCGTCGACGGCGCCCGGCGTGTCCAGGATCAGCTTGTTGAGCAGCCGGAACAGGGCCTGGTCGCCGCCGATGCGGATCTGCAGGAAGAGGTCGGTGAGCGCGGCGCCCCGCAGCAGGCCCTGCGGCGTCTGCGGGTTCTTGAACCGCTCCAGGCCGGCCTCGGGCAGCGGGTTCACCGAGATGATCCGCGCGCCGGCCGCCTTCGCCTTCTCCAGGGCCGACAGCATCCGCGGATGGTTCGTGCCCGGGTTCTGCCCGGCGACCACGATGAGGTCCGCCTGGTGGAGGTCCTCCAGGGACACGCTGCCCTTGCCGACGCCGATGGTCTCGGTGAGCGCGGAGCCGGAGGACTCGTGGCACATGTTGGAGCAGTCCGGCAGGTTGTTGGTGCCGAACTCGCGGGCGAAGAGCTGGAGGAGGAACGCGGCCTCGTTGCTGGTGCGGCCCGAGGTGTAGAACAGCGCCTCGTCGGGGGAGGACAGCGCGGTCAGTTCCTCCGCGAGGATCGCGAACGCCCGCTCCCACGACACCGGCTCGTAGCGCTCCCCGCCCTCGGGCAGGTACACGGGCTGGGTGATGCGGCCCTGCTGGCCGAGCCAGTAGCCGCTGCGGGTGGCCAGGTCGGCGACCGGGTGCGCGGCGAAGAACGCGGGGGTCACCCGGCGCAGCGTCGCCTCCTCGGCGACCGCCTTCGCCCCGTTCTCGCAGAACTCGGCCACGTGCCGCTTGTCGCCCTCCGGCCAGGCGCAGCCGGGACAGTCGAAGCCGTCCTTCTGGTTGACCTTGAGGAGCGTCTGCGCGGTGCGCCGCACGCCCATCTGCGCCTGGGCGATCCGCAGGGTGTGCGCGACGGCGGGCAGGCCGGCCGCCGCGTGCTGCGGCGCCGCGACCCGCGGCGCGTCCTGGACCGGGTCGCCGGCGGGCGGCTTGCTGACCATCGCGCTCTCCTTCGAGCCCTGGGCGGAATACGGAAGGACGCGGGTGCCGTCCTCTGTGTCTCTGTCTCCGATCCTGTCACGGGCCACCGGGAACCGGCCACGTGCGGTCCGCGCACCGGCCGGAAACGGTCCGTCCGCGGTCCGTATATGTCCCGCCCGTGGCCCGGATCCGGCCCGTCCGCGGTCCGTATATGTCCCGTACGCGCGCGGTGACGCGGTGGATGCGCGGAACCCGCGGAGGTACGGACGGATGTACGGGCGGATGTACGGGCCGTACGGACCGGGCCCGCCGCCGGCGCGGACCCCGCGCACCCTCGTACCGGTCTCGGGCCCTCCTCGCGCGCGTCTCGTGTCCCTCTCGCGTCCGCCTCGTGCGCGGCATCGCGTCCCGGCTCGCGTGGACCGGAATGTCCGTGGCGCGTGGCAGGATCGTTCCGTGGCCGAGACAGCAGCGAAGAAGACCGATGTGACCGAAGCGAACCGCCCGCGCCTGCTCCTCATGGACGGGCACTCCCTGGCGTACCGGGCGTTCTTCGCACTGCCCGCGGAGAATTTCACCACCGCGACGGGGCAGCCGACGAACGCGATCTACGGATTCGCCTCCATGCTCGCGAACACGCTCCGCGACGAGGCGCCCACGCATTTCGCCGTCGCGTTCGACGTGTCGCGCAAGACGTGGCGTTCCCAGGAGTTCCCCGAGTACAAGGCGAACCGCTCCAGCACCCCCGACGAGTTCCGGGGGCAGGTCGAGCTGATCGGCGAGCTGCTGGACGCGATGCACGCGCCGCGCTTCGCCGTCGACGGGTTCGAGGCGGACGACGTCATCGCCACCCTCGCGACCCAGGCCGAGGCCGCGGGCTTCGAGGTCCTCATCGTCACCGGTGACCGCGACTCCTTCCAGCTGGTCACCGAGCACACCACGGTGCTCTACCCGACCAAGGGCGTCTCCGAGCTGACCCGGTTCACGCCGGAGAAGGTGCAGGAGAAGTACGGTCTGTCGCCCTCGCAGTACCCGGACTTCGCGGCGCTGCGCGGCGACCCGTCGGACAACCTGCCCGGCATCCCGAAGGTCGGCGAGAAGACCGCCGCGAAGTGGATCAACCAGTTCGGGTCGTTCGCCGAGCTGGTCGAGCGTGCCGACGAGGTCAAGGGCGTGGCCGGCCAGAACCTCCGTGACCACCTGGAGGCGGTGAAGCTCAACCGCCGGCTGACCGAGATGGTCCGCGACGTCGAGCTGTCGAAGACGGTCGGGGAGCTGGCCCGCGAGCCGTACGACCGCAAGGCGATCGCGCTGCTCCTGGACACCCTGGAGATCCGCAACCCCTCGCTGCGCGAGCGGCTCTTCGCCGTCGACCCCGGTACCGCCGAGGAGACCGCCGCCGAGCCGGAGCCCGGCGTCGAGCTGGACTTCACGGTCCTCGGCACGGGCGAGCTGGCGCCGTGGCTGGCCGAGCACGGCGCCAAGCCGCTCGGTGTCGCCACCGTCGACAGCTGGGCGCTCGGCACCGGCAATGTCGCCGAGGTGGCCCTCGCCACCGGCGACGGGGCCGCCGCCTGGTTCGACCCGGCCGAGCTCGACGAGGCCGACGAGCAGGCGTGGGCGGGCTGGCTCGCCGACCCCGAGCGCCCCAAGGTCCTGCACAACGCCAAGGGCGCCATGCGGGTCTTCCCCGAGCATGGCTGGAGCGTCGACGGCGTCACCATGGACACCGCGCTCGCCGCGTACCTGGTCAAGCCCGGCCGCCGTACCTTCGCCCTGGACGCGCTCTCGCTGGAGTACCTGGGCCGCGAACTCGCCCCGGCCGCCGCGTCCGACGGCCAGCTCGCCTTCGGCGCCGAGGACACCGCCGAGGCCGAGGCCCTGATGACCCAGGCTCGCGCCGTCCTCGACCTGGCCGACGCGTTCGACGACAAGCTCGCCGAGGTCGGCGCCAAGGAGCTGCTGCACGACGTCGAGCTGCCGACCTCCGCGCTCCTCGCCCGTCTGGAGCGGCACGGCATCGCCGCCGACCGGGACCACCTGGAGGCCCTGGAGCAGCAGTTCGCGGGCGCCGTCCAGCAGGCCGTGAAGGAGGCGCACGCCTCCGTCGGCCACGAGTTCAACCTGGGCTCGCCCAAGCAGCTCCAGGAGGTCTTCTTCGGCGAGCTGAACCTGCCCAAGACGAAGAAGACCAAGACCGGCTACACCACGGACGCCGACGCGCTGGCCTGGCTCGCGGGCCAGACCGAGCACGAGCTCCCGGTGATCATGCTCCGGCACCGTGAGCAGGCCCGGCTGCGGTCCACCGTCGAGGGCCTGATCAAGACGGTCGCCGCCGACGGCCGGATCCGCACCACGTTCAGCCAGACCACCGCCGCGACCGGCCGGCTGTCCTCCACCGACCCCAACCTGCAGAACGTGCCGGTGCGGACGGACGAGGGCCGCGCGATCCGGCACGGCTTCGTCGTCGGCGAGGGCTTCGAGAGCCTCATGACCGCCGACTACAGCCAGATCGAACTGCGCGTGATGGCCCATCTGTCCGAGGACGAGGGCCTGATCGAGGCGTTCACCTCCGGCGAGGACCTGCACACCACGGTCGCCTCGCAGGTCTTCGGCGTCGAGCGGTCCGCCGTCGACCCGGAGATGCGCCGCAAGATCAAGGCCATGTCGTACGGCCTGGCGTACGGTCTGTCGGCCTTCGGTCTGTCGCAGCAGCTGGGCATCGAACCCGCCGAGGCGCGCGGTCTGATGGACACCTACTTCGAGCGGTTCGGCGGGGTGCGGGACTACCTGCGCCGGGTCGTCGACGAGGCCCGCGCCACCGGCTACACCGAGACCATGCTCGGCCGCCGCCGCTACCTCCCGGACCTCAACAGCGACAACCGCCAGCGCCGCGAGGCCGCCGAGCGCATGGCGCTCAACGCCCCGATCCAGGGCACCGCGGCCGACATCGTCAAGGTCGCCATGCTCGACGTCGACCAGGCCCTGACGGAAGCGGGCCTCGCGTCCCGCATGCTCCTCCAGGTCCACGACGAAATCGTGCTGGAGATCGCCCCCGGCGAGCGCGAGCGGGTCGAGGAACTGGTCCGCACCCGGATGGGCGCGGCCGTGGAGCTGCGGGCCCCGCTGGACGTGTCGGTGGGTGTCGGCCGGGACTGGGACTCGGCCGCGCACTGAGCGGGTGAGACGAGAAGGGCGGGGCCCGGCCAGCCGGCCGGGCCCCGCCCCTCTTCCGTACGCCGGTGCGCGCGGTCAGCGTCCCGGGCGGGCCGGCTCCGGCACCCGCGGGGCCTCGGAGGCCGCGGCCGTACGCGGTGCGGCGAGCGGCCACAGCCGCATCCCGGCGCCGTACAGCACCAGGCCGACGACCAGTCCCGCGCCCACCCCGAAACAGAGAGTCGGGACGATGTCGAGCGGCGTTGCGATCCGGCCCCAGTACGCGTACCAGCGCAGCACCCGATGGGCCGCGAAGCCCAGCACGCACACGGCGATCAGCGCGCCCGAGAGCAGCCGGCCCCGGCCGACGAGGGCGTCCGCCGCGGCCGGCCGCGGGGTGTTCGCCGACGCCGTGCGCAGTTCCCGGACCGCCCACCACACCAGCAGCGCGGCGGCCAGCACCGAACTCCCGTACTGGAGGTAGAAGTAGCCGGGCAGGCCCGCCGCCACGGTCTCGCCGAGCACCGGGACCACCCGGGTGCCCCACCGGTCGTGGTGGGTGAACGCGTCCCAGCCGACATGGGTGGCCGAGCCGATCGCCGCCGACACGGCGAGCATGCACACCAGGGCCGCCGGGTGCCGCTCCCGCCACGGCCGGCCGCGCACCGCCCCGTACACCCGGCCGCGCCACCGCGTCGGCAGCAGGGCCACCAGCGGCTCACGCACCATCAGCCACAGCGCCACCAGCGCGGCCGTGACGAGCACGTCGACGGTCACGATCCCGGGCAGCGAGTGCGTGACGGTCCCGAACTCCGCGGCGCCGGGGACGACGCTGTCGGCGAAGTACGTCATGTCGGGTGCGAAAGATCCGGCGACCAGCGCCGAGGCCACCAGCGGCCCGCGCGCCGTCCCGCCGCGGCGGATGCCCGGCAGTACCGCGGCGGCGTGGCTGAGCGTGAACGGCACGCGAATCCCCCTCGTCCGGTGTGACCTTCAGTATTCAGGACGCCCCGAGGTCGAACACGTGGACGGCCGAGTGGTGACGAAACCGTGAAACACGGTCATGACCCGGTGTTCCGCCGCCCGGAGTTGACATAAGGTCGGCGGGTCGGAGCCGCGCCCGTGGCGCGGATGGGGTATTCGGGGAGGGACCACACGCATGGCAGGGCACTTGGGCCGTCGGCTGCGCAGGGGAGCCGCCAGTGGCGCGATCGTGGCCGCGGCCGTCGCCGCGCTGGCCGCCTCGCAGGCTCCGGAGAACGTCATCCCTCCGTCCACGGACACCGCGGGCGGCGACGTGCCGCTCGGCGCGGGCGACACCGCGACGCCGCCGGACGGTTCGGCCTCCGGCAACTCGCCGTACCACACGGATCTTCCGCCGCTGGACACGCCGAACAAGCCGGGCGTCGTCGTGCCGACCACGCCGGTCGTCACCGGCCCCGCCGAGGCGGGCATACCGGCGACGGTCCTCGCCGCCTACAAGCGCGCCGAGGAATCGATTCGCTCCACCGATCCGAACTGCAACCTGCCCTGGCAGCTGCTCGCCGGCATAGGCAAGGTCGAGTCGGGACAGGCGCGCGGCGGCCGGGTCGACGCCAACGGCACCACGTTCTCGCCGATCCTCGGCCCCGTGCTGGCCGGTGGCGCGTTCGCCAACATCCCCGA
Source organism: Streptomyces laurentii (assembly GCA_002355495.1). Classification (GTDB taxonomy): domain Bacteria; phylum Actinomycetota; class Actinomycetes; order Streptomycetales; family Streptomycetaceae; genus Streptomyces; species Streptomyces laurentii. Next base: position 1,613,093 of record AP017424.1, on the reverse strand, counting down.
CACCGACGGCGGTGCCTACGACACCGACTCCCGGTACGACCGGGCGGTCGGTCCGATGCAGTTCATCCCGTCCACCTGGGCGACCTGGGGCCAGGACGCCAACGCCGACGGCAAGAAGGACCCGAACAACATCTACGACGCGGCCCAGGCCGCCGGCCTCTACCTGTGCGCCAACGACCGCAACCTCGCGGTCAAGGCCGACCTGGACAAGGCCGTCCTCAGCTACAACCACTCCCGCGAGTACCTGAACACGGTGCTCTCCTGGGTCGAGTACTACAAGCGCGGCACCCACCAGGTGCCCGACGGCACCGGTGTGCTTCCCGTCGGCCGCAGCGACGGCCGGGGCCGTACGCCCGCCGGTACGGCTCCGGGCCTCAAGCCGCCCGTGGCACCGAAGCCGCCGGTCAAGAACCCGCCGGCGCCGCACAAGCCCGGCACGCCCACCCCGAAGCCGCCGACCCCGCCCGCCCCGCCGGCCGGCGACCCGGCGACCGCGGTCGTACGGTTCGAGAGCACCGCCCCCGGCGCCCTCACCGCCACCGCCGGTCGGACCTTCGCCGGCCGTCCCGCGGTCCGGGTGCTCGACAAGGCGGGCAAGCCCGTCGAGGGCGTCCGGATCCGCTTCGTGATCGGCGACGGCACGGACACCCGCTTCGCCCTGGGCGGCCTGCGCGAGCTCACCGTCGCCACCGGCAAGGAAGGCACGGCCGCCACGCCGGAGCTCAAGGCCGGTGAGAAGACCGGGGACTTCGCCGTCAGCGCCTCCGTGGTCGGCGCGAGCGGCCTGAAGGCCGTCTCGTTCCAGGGCACCGTCACCGAGCGCCGGGCCGACGCCCTCGCCCGCGTCGACGCCAAGGAGCTCTCCGCCGCGACCGGCGGCCGGTTCGCGGACGAGGTACGGGTCAAGGCCACCGAGGGCGGCAAGGCCGCTGCCAAGGTCACCGTCACCGCCACCTTCGTCACTTCGGCCGACGACGCGAAGCCCGCCACCGAGGGCCCCTTCTTCAAGGCCGCCGACGGCACCGCCGTCCGTACCCTCACGGGCCTGAAGACGGGCGCCGACGGTGTCGTGGCGCTGCCGGAGATCTTCGCCGGCGACAAGACCGGCGGCTTCACGCTGCGGCTGACCGCGCCCGGCGGCGGCACGGTGACCGTCGAGCTGAAGGTCACCGCCCCGATGGCCCCCGAGCCGACTCCGACGCCGTCGCCCACGACGCCGAGCCCGGCGCCGTCCCCGTCGGCGACCGCCTCGGCCAAGCCGTCGGCGACCGCGTCCGCGAAGCCGACGGCCACGCCGTCCGCCACCCCGTCGAAGACGGCGTCCGCCTCGCCGTCCGCGGCGCAGCCGTCCGCCACGAGCACGCCGACGCCCACGACCGGCTCCTGACGCCCGGCCGAAGTACCTCCCGCCGCCCCTGGGTCCGCACCGGACCCGGGGGCGGCGTCCGTATGTGTCCGGGTGCCCGTGTACGACGGGTTCTCATCTCACGGCCGCGTTGCTACGGTGCCCCGACCTGACGACGTATCAGATCGTGTACCGGGAGGCCGACCATGCGCGCGCTCGCCGCCACCGCCATCGGACTCGCGCCCGTCCTGCTGTTCCTGCTGCTCGTCTCCTTCGTCGATCTGCCGCCCGACGGGTCCACCTCGCCCCGGCCCCTGCTGACCGCCGATCCCGGCCGGAAGTAGGGGGACCGCCCGTGCGCCGCCGAGCCGCCCTGGTCCTGCTCTCCTTCGCGGTGTTCTTCGCCGCCATGGTCCCCACGCTGCGCTGGTACGCCTTCCCGCGGCTCGCCAAGATCCCGCCGAACCAGTACCAGGTGACGGTCCTGGAGGCGAAGCCCGCCACCCTGCTCGACTACACGACCCTCAAGGCGCGGAAGGTCGACAAGATCACGATCATCCAGACGCTCAAGGGCGACGTCGAGGAGTCGAAGAGGGTCGAGCGCACCGCCGGCCGCGACGTCGTCGTCTGGGACTCCCTCTCCTATGTCGCCGGGCCCGACGGCAAGATGGTCTCCAAGATCCCCGAGCGCTACGTCTTCGACGCCCACACCCAGGACCCCGTCCACGCCGCCGGCGAGATGGTCGACGGCGATCCGGTCCGGCGCGAGGGCATCGAGTTCAAGTGGCCGTTCCTCACCGAGAAACGGGACTACCAGTACTTCGACGCCCAGACCCGTACCGCCGCCCCCATCCACTACGGGGGCACCCGCACCTTCCGCGGCATGGAGGTCTACTACTTCGAGCAGACCATTCCCTGGACCAAGGTCCCGATGCCCAAGGCCATGCCCGTCAAGGGCATCACCCCCGAGGTCCTCGCCCAGACCGGCCTGACCCGCTGGTACACCACGAAGCGCATGTTCTGGGTCGACCCCGTCACCGGCGCCCCGGTCAACGGCGAGGAGATCCACCGGGAGGAACTCCGCAACGCCCGCGCCCTGTTCGGCCAGGACACGGTCACCGTCTTCGCCGGCGACGTGAAGATGCGCGAGGACAGCATCGCCGAGGTCGTCGACCTGGTGAGCGCCAACCGCCTGAAGGTCCTGCTGCTCGTCTCCTATCTGCCCTGGAGCTTCACCGGCCTCGCCCTCCTCCTGCTCGCCCTCTCCCTCGTCCTCGAAGCCCGCTCCCGCGCCGGCCGCCGCCGGATCACTCCGGCCTGAGGTCGGTCCGCGGATCGATCGCCCAGTGATTGCTCCGCAGGACGCGGCCGGCGAACGTGACGTCCTGCTGCGCGACCAGACGGAAGCCGAGGGACCGGCAGATGCCGTTCGAAGCGCCGTTGCCCACCGCGGGGAACGCGTGCACGACGCCCCAGCGGTCCTCGTCCCGGGCCCGTTCGAGCAGCGCCCGGGCCGCCCGCTTGGCCAGACCGCGGCCCTGGAACGGCGGCAGGATCATCCAGCCGATCTCCGACAGGGGCCCCTCGTCGGTGTCGTGCGACCAGAGATTCACCGTTCCGGCCACCACACCGGGGGCATCCGCGTCGGGCACGATCATCTTGATCCACGAGGTGCCGGCCGCCGCCTCCCTGACGTCCCGGCGCACGATGCCGGGCTGGCGTTCACGCGGCAGCGGTCCGCCGAGGTCGGCCATCATGACCGGGTCGCAGCGCATCCGGATGTACGCGTCGACATCGTCCGGGGTGACATCACGTAACTGCATCGAGTGCTCCTTGTACGGTCGGAAGGCCATCTGGTCCGGGGCGGCGGAGAGGCCGCCCCGCTTACCGCACCCCGCTTACCGCTCCCGGCTCAGCCGCGCGCTGGTGTGCCGGGTCGGTACGGCCGCCGAGGGGTCCTCCGGCCACGGGTGCTTCGGATAGCGGCCGCGCAGCTCGGCCCGCACCGCGCGATAGCCCTCCCGCCAGAACGAGGCCAGGTCCGAGGTCACCGCCGCCGGCCGCCCGGCGGGGGAGAGCAGATGCACCAGGACCGGCACCCCCGCCACGCGCGGGGTCTCGGCGAGCCCGAACATCTCCTGGAGCTTCACCGCGAGCACCGGCCGCTCCCCGCCGTAGTCCACCCGTATCCGCGACCCGCTCGGCACCTCGATCCGCTCCGGCGCCAGCTCGTCGAGGCGCCCCGCCTCGCCCGTCGCCCACGGCAGCAGCCGGCGCAGCCCCTCGCCGGCGTCGATCCGGCCCAGATCCGCCCGCCGCCGTGCCCGGGACAGCTCCGGCTCCAGCCACTCCCCGGCCCGGGCGAGCAGCGCCTCCTCCGTCACGTCCGGCCACGGCTCGTCCAGCTCCCGGTGCAGAAAGGCCAGCCGGTGCCGCAGCTCCCCGGCGTCCCGGCTCCAGCGCAGCAGCGCCGTGCCCTCCCGGCGCAGCCCGTCCAGCAGGGCCTCCCGCACCAGCCCCGGGTCCGCCTCCGCCCGCAACGGGCGGACCGCCAGCTCCACCGCCCCCAGCCGCTCCACCGCCCGGGCCACCACGTCGCCGTCCTCCCAGTGGACCTCCTCGCCCGCCCGCAGCAGATGCCCCGCCGCGCGCCGCGCCACCGCCTCGTCCACCACCGCCGCGAGCCGCACCCGGGCCGTCGCGCTCTGCGCCGTCCGGTCCGCCACCGCGACCGCCAGCCACCCGGGCGTGCCGAGCCGCGACCCCTCCGCGAGCCGGGCCCCGGTGCCCGACACCATCAGATAGCCGTCCCGCTCCCGCGCCCGCGCGACCCGCTCCGGGAACGCGAGCGCCGTCACCAGACCCGCCGCCGCGTCCTCGCCCAGGGACCCCGGCCCACCCGCACCGTTCTCCGCGCCGTCGGCCTCGGCGCCGGCCGCGCGCTCCAGCCGCCGCACCTCCGCCTTCCAGCGCGCCGCGTACCCGTCGCCGCCCCGGCGCGCCTGCCGCCAGGCCGCCGCCAGATCGTCCCCGTACTCCCGGGGCGGCTCCTCGCTCAGCAGCGCCACGACCTCCGCAGCGCGACGGGCACCCACGCCGGCCGCGCCGTCGAGCAGCGCCCGCGCCAGCCGCGGATGCAGCCCCAGCCGGGCCATCCGTACACCGCGCTCGGTGGCCCGGCCGTCCCCGTCCACGGCACCGACCGCCTCCAGTACCGTGCGCGCGGCCGCCATGGCTCCGGCCGGCGGCGCGTCCAGCAGCGCGAGCCCCGCCGCCGACGGATCGCCCCAGCAGGCCGCCCGCAGCGCGAAGCCCGCCAGATCGGCGATCCTGATCTCGGGGGAGGGGTACCGCGCGCGGCTGCCGTCCTCCGCCTCCGCCCAGCAGCGGTACACCGCCCCGAACGCCTCGCGCCCGGAGCGGCCGGCCCGCTGCGTCGCCGCCGCGACCGACACCGGCACCGTCGCCAGCGAACCGAGACCGCGCGCGTGGTCCATCCGCGGCTCCCGCGCGAGCCCCGAGTCCACGACGATCCGGACCCCCGGCACCGTCAGGCTCGACTCGGCCACCGACGTCGCGAGGATCACCCGGCGCCGCCCGTCCGGACCCGACCCGCGCAGCACCGCGTCCTGGACGGCCGCCGGCGCCCGCCCGTGCAGCTGCAGCACCTCGGCGTCCAGATCCGCGAGCAGCCCCGCCGTCCGCGCGATCTCCCCGGTGCCGGGCAGGAAGCACAGCACGTCGCCGTCGTGCCGCTCCATCGCCCGCCGGACCGTCGCCGCCACATGCCGCAGCAGCGCCGCGTCCACCCAGGTGCCGTGCGCCGGCCGGATCCCGGCGGGCGGCGCGGCGAAGTGGACCCGGTAGCCGTGCCCCTCGCCCTTCGCCCGCACCACCGGCGCGGACCCGGTCCCGTCCAGGGCCGTCAGCAGCCGGGACCAGGCCTCCGCGTCGCTGGTCGCCGACGCGGCGATCAGCGTCAGCTCGGGCCGCAGCGTCGCCCGTACGTCCACCAGGAACGCCAGCGCCGTGTCCGCGTCCAGATGCCGCTCGTGACATTCGTCGAGGAGGACCACATCCACCCCGGCCAGCTCCGGATCGCGCTGGAGCCGCTGGAGCAGCACGCCCGTCGTCACCACCTCGACCCGCGTCGCGGGACCGGTCCGCCGCTCCCCGCGTACGGAGAAACCGACGGACCCGCCGACCTCCTCGCCCAGCAGCCACGCCATCCGCCGGGCCGCGGCCCGCACCGCCATCCGGCGCGGCTCCGCCACCAGCACGCGCCGCCGGGGCCCGTCCCCTATAAGACCCGCGAGGGCCAGCGGGACCAGCGTGGTCTTGCCCGTCCCGGGCGGGGCGTGCAGCACGGCCGTACCCCGCTCCTCGAGCGCGGCGAGCAGCTCGGGAACGGCGTGGCGGACGGGAAGACGGTCGAGCGCGTCGTATCGGATCACGCGTTCAGTCTCGTACGCCCGCCCGCCGCCCGGCGTCCGTTGTCCACAGGCACCACCGATTCATACGACTTATACGGCGCGTCGGCGGGCCGGGCGGATCGTGCCTCAGTCGTCGAGGCGCTCGCAGACGAAGATCGCCGTGCCCGGGATCAGATTCCCCCGCAGCGGGGACCAGCCGCCCCACTCCTGGCTGTTCCAGTCCGGCCACTCCGGCTCCACCAGGTCGACCAGCCGGAAACCGCCGGCCACCACGTCCCGCACCCGGTCCCCGAGCGTCCGGTGGTGCTCGACGTAGACCGCGCGCCCCTTCTCGTCCTGCTCGACGTACGGCGTCCGGTCGAAGTACGAGGCCGCCACCGACAGGCCCTCCGGCCCCGGCTCGTCCGGGAACGCCCAGCGGATCGGGTGGGTCACCGAGAACACCCACCGGCCGCCCGGCCGCAGCACCCGGCGCACCTCGCGGAAGACCCGCACCGGGTCGGCGACGAACGGCACCGCGCCGTACGCGGAGCAGGCGAGGTCGAAGGAGCCGTCCCGGAACGGCAGCGCCCCGGCGTCCGCCTCCACCAGCGGCAGGCCCCCGCCGATCCGCAGCGCGTGCTGGAGCTGGCGGTGGGAGAGGTCGAGCGCCACCGGCCGGGCGCCCCGCGCGGCCAGCCAGCGCGCGCACTGCGCCGCGCCCGCGCCGATCTCCAGCACGTCGAGCCCCCGCAGCGACCCGGCCGGGCCGAGCAGCTCCGCGTCCTCCTCGTCGAGCCCCTCGGGACCCCACACGAACCGGTCGTCCCCGAGGAACGCCCCGTGCTCGGTCTGGTACTCGTCGGCGTTGCGGTCCCACCAGCCCCGGCTGGCCCGGCTGCTCTCCGCGTCCCCCGCGTCGCGCCGGGTCGCCTCCGCCTCGTCCTCGGGGACCTCGGGGCCGTCTTCTCGTCCGTACTCTTGGTTCATCTCGCCCGTCGATGTAGTTTGCGCTCAGAGCCATGGCGCGTGGCGCGACACGGCTTTCCAGGGCCAGGAGGGCCTGGGGTGACGTGAGTTGCGCCGGATATGAGGCGACCCGCCCCTGGTGTGCGCTTCGCGCATTGACCCTGTCCGGCCGTCCCCGTATGCTAAAGGTTGCGCTGCGGGCCTGCGCGCCTCAGACAGAGCAGGCCGCGCTCGCATCTGTTGTATGTCCCCTCGGTTTTCGAGGCGCTCCCGTTCTTCGGGAACGGCGCTTCCTTGGTCGTCCGGCTTCTTCAGTGCGATACGGGCTCTCGGCGTAGCAGTACCTACGACTTCAATGTCCGTACCGGAGCCCTTTCCCACATGACGAGCAGCACCGAGACCACCGCCACCAGCACCACCCCGCAGGTTGCGGTCAACGACATCGGTAACGAGGAAGCCTTCCTCGCCGCGATCGACGAGACGATCAAGTACTTCAACGACGGCGACATCGTCGACGGCGTCATCGTGAAGGTCGACCGGGACGAGGTCCTGCTCGACATCGGTTACAAGACCGAAGGTGTCATCCCGAGCCGCGAGCTCTCGATCAAGCACGACGTCGACCCGAACGAGGTCGTCAAGGTCGGCGACGAGATCGAGGCCCTGGTTCTCCAGAAGGAGGACAAGGAAGGCCGCCTGATCCTCTCGAAGAAGCGTGCCCAGTACGAGCGCGCCTGGGGCACCATCGAGAAGATCAAGGAAGAGGACGGCATCGTCACCGGTACCGTCATCGAGGTCGTCAAGGGTGGTCTCATCCTCGACATCGGCCTCCGCGGCTTCCTTCCGGCCTCCCTGGTCGAGATGCGCCGTGTCCGCGACCTCCAGCCCTACGTGGGCAAGGAGCTCGAGGCGAAGATCATCGAGCTGGACAAGAACCGCAACAACGTGGTCCTGTCCCGCCGTGCCTGGCTCGAGCAGACCCAGTCCGAGGTCCGCCAGACGTTCCTCACGACCCTCCAGAAGGGTCAGGTCCGCTCCGGCGTCGTGTCCTCGATCGTCAACTTCGGTGCCTTCGTGGACCTGGGTGGCGTCGACGGTCTGGTTCACGTCTCCGAGCTGTCCTGGAAGCACATCGACCACCCGTCCGAGGTTGTCGAGGTCGGCCAGGAGGTCACCGTCGAGGTTCTCGACGTGGACATGGACCGCGAGCGCGTCTCCCTGTCGCTGAAGGCGACCCAGGAGGACCCGTGGCAGCAGTTCGCCCGTACCCACCAGATCGGCCAGGTCGTTCCGGGTAAGGTCACCAAGCTGGTTCCGTTCGGTGCGTTCGTCCGCGTGGACGAGGGCATCGAGGGTCTGGTCCACATCTCCGAGCTGGCCGAGCGCCACGTGGAGATCCCGGAGCAGGTCGTCCAGGTCAACGACGAGATCTTCGTCAAGGTCATCGACATCGACCTCGAGCGTCGTCGCATCAGCCTCTCGCTGAAGCAGGCCAACGAGTCCTTCGGTGCCGACCCGGCCTCGGTCGAGTTCGACCCGACCCTGTACGGCATGGCCGCGTCGTACGACGACCAGGGCAACTACATCTACCCCGAGGGCTTCGACCCCGAGACCAACGACTGGCTCGAGGGCTACGAGACCCAGCGCGAGGCCTGGGAGACCCAGTACGCCGAGGCGCAGCAGCGCTTCGAGCAGCACCAGGCTCAGGTCATCAAGTCCCGCGAGGCCGACGAGGCCGCCGCTGCCGAGGGTGGCGCCGCCGCTCCGGCCGGTGCCCCGGCGGGCGTGTCGGGTGGCTCCTACTCCTCGGAGTCGGACGACAACGCCGGCGCCCTGGCGTCGGACGAGGCGCTTGCCGCCCTGCGCGAGAAGCTGGCCGGCGGCCAGAGCTGAACCAGCTCACCCGCTGACCCGCTCCTGTAGCGAGTACGAGGCCCGTCTCCCCTTCGGGGGAGGCGGGCCTCGCCCGTTCCCCGGGGTCCGGCGGCTCCGGGCCTCGGGGGATCCGGGGTGATTCCCGGGCCCGGGGAATGACGGTGTGTCGGAAGGCGTTGTGGTGGTAGAACGCGAGGAGGAGCGGAAATCGTGCTTGATCCCCAGGATTTGTACGAATGGGACCGGAAGGGTCTCGCCGTGGTCGACGTGGCCCTGGCGCAGGAGTCGGCCGGGCTGGTCATGCTCTACCACTTCGACGGCTACATCGACGCCGGTGAGACCGGCGAGCAGATCGTCGACCGGCTGCTCGACACCCTGCCCCACCAGGTCGTGGCCCGCTTCGACCACGACCGGCTCGTGGACTACCGGGCCCGGCGCCCCCTGCTGACCTTCCGCCGCGACCGCTGGACCGCGTACGACACCCCGGTCCTGGAGGTCCGGCTGGTCCAGGACGCCACCGGCGCGCCGTTCCTGCTGCTGTCCGGCCCCGAGCCGGACGTCGAGTGGGAGCGCTTCGCCGCGGCCGTCCGTCAGATCGTCGAGCGCCTCGGCGTCCGCCTCGCCGTCAACTTCCACGGCATCCCGATGGGCGTCCCGCACACCCGTCCCGTCGGCCTCACCCCGCACGGCAGCCGCACCGACCTCATGCCCGGCCACCGCAGCCCCTTCGACGAGGCCCAGGTGCCCGGCAGCGCCGAGTCCCTCATCGAGTACCGCCTCACCGAGGCCGGCGTCGACACCCTCGGCGTCGCCGCCCACGTCCCGCACTACGTGGCCCGCTCCCCGTACCCGGACGCCGCCCTGACCGCCCTGGAGGCCGTCACAGCCGCCACCGGCCTGGTCCTGCCCGGCGTCGCGCACGCCCTGCGCACGGAGGCCCGGCGCACCCAGACCGAGATCGAGCGGCAGATCGGCGAGGGCGATGAGGAGCTGACCGCCCTCGTCCAGGGTCTTGAGCACCAGTACGACGCGGCGGCGGGCGCCGAGACCCGCGGCAGCCTCGTCGCCGAACCGGCCGACCTTCCCTCCGCCGACGAGCTGGGCCGCGAGTTCGAGCGTTTCCTCGCGGAACGGGAGGGCGACGCGTAGCCACCCGGCGGCGCGATCTAAGCTGCCGCTCATGCTGAAGGTAGGTTTGACCGGCGGCATCGGCGCCGGCAAGAGCGAAGTCTCCCGGCTGCTCGTCTCGTACGGAGCAGTCCTGATCGACGCCGATCGGATCGCCCGAGAGGTCGTGGAGCCCGGCACGCCCGGGCTCGCGGCGGTCGTCGCGGAGTTCGGCCCGGAGATCCTCACGCCCGAGGGCGCGCTGGACCGGCCCGGGCTCGGCGCCATCGTCTTCCACGACGCCGGGCGCCTCGCCGCGCTGAACGCCATCGTCCACCCCCTCGTCGGCGCCCGCTCCGCCGCGCTCGAGAGCCAGGCAGGACCCGGCGACGTCGTCGTCCACGACGTACCGCTGCTCACCGAGAACGGCCTCGCCCCCCTCTACGACCTGGTCGTCGTCGTGGACGCGTCACCCGAGACCCAGCTGGACCGGCTCGTCCGGCTGCGCGGCATGACCGAGGCCGACGCCCGCGCCCGGATGTCCGCCCAGGCCACCCGCGCCCAGCGGCGCGCCGTCGCCGACCTCCTCGTCGACAACGACGGCCCCCTGGAGAAGCTGGAGCCCCAGGTGCGCGAGGTGTGGCAGGAGCTGGTGCGGCGGGCCGCCGAAGCCGCCTCGCGGCCCGGCACGCCGTGACCGCCCCGTAGGTTCGGAACGCCTCGCGGGCCGTGAACACCCCATGGGTGGGGTAGGCATGACGTCCGCGAGGGAATACCCCACCGGGGGACGGGGTTCCCGCGCGGAATACGGCCGCCGTGCCGGCTGTTGAACCGCCGAAGCGAGGGAAGGAGCCGCCGTCGTGGCCGAGAGGGATCCGCAGACCCACGTCATCGACTACCGCGCCGCCGAGCAGCTGCTCGCCGCCCGTGACCCGCGGGGCGCGGTCAAACTGCTCGACTCGGTGATCGCCGCCCATCCCGAGAACACCGCGGCCCGGCTGCTGCGCGCCCGCGCCTTCTTCGCCGCCGCGCAACTCCGCCCGGCCGAGCTGGAATTCGAGCTGGTCCTGGAGCGGGAGCCGGACAACGCCTTCGCCCACTTCGCGCTCGCCCGTACGTACCAGCGCGCCGGCCGCCCCGACCAGGCGACCCGTCACTTCCGCCTGGCCGCCGCCCTCGACCCCAAGCCCGAGTACCTGGAGGCGGCCCGCTTCGGTCCGGCGATGGGCGGGGCCGGGGAGAAGAGCGGGGCCGGGGAGAAGCGCGAGGCCGGGGAGAAGCGCGAGGCGGGAGAGGGCAGAGAAGCGGGGGAGAGCGGAGCGACGGGGGAGTAGGGCGATGGGCGCCCGCCCCGCGACCGGGGCCGGGCCGCGCGTCGTCCTCGGCGTGATGCCGTCCTCGGCGTCTCCGGTCAGCGTTTCCGGCCGCCGCGATCCGGTTCGTACGGCGGGACGTCCCGTCCCGGCTGCCAGTGCGGGCCCTGCCGGAGATGGCGGATCACCAGGGTCATGTCCACGGCGGCCACCAGGAACAGCACCCCGCACGCCGCCGACCACCCCACCGCGCCGAACAGCGCGAACACCGTCGCACCGAAGGCGGCCCACAGCATTCCCCACAGGCTCAGCCAGAAGCGCAGCCGCAGCGTGCTGCGCGCGGTCGCCGGTTCACTCCCCGTACGCATCATCACTTCGCATCTCCCGGGTGGGCCGACCCCCGAAGGCTCTTCCAGGATCCACCCGCGGCGCACGATCCGAAAGCCCCCGCCGAGCGGCGGCGGGGCGACGACGAGAGGACGTGAGGGCATGAGCGAGGACGGGAACCTCCAGCGGACCCGGGAGGGCCACGAGGGCACCGGACCCGGCGCGATCACCCCGGACGGCTGCGCCGTCGAGCTGTACCGGCGGCTGGGCGCCGGCACCGAGCCGGACGTCATCGGGGCCGCCGTGCCGGCCGGCGCGACCCTCCTCGAACTGGGCAGCGGCGCGGGCCGGGTGACCAGGCCGCTCGTCGAGCGCGGCTTCGCCGTGACGGCCGTGGACGAGTCCGCCGAGATGCTGGAGGCGGTCGGCGAGTGCGCGCCGGGGGCCGAGACCGTGCTCAGTTCGATCGAGGACCTGGACCTGCCGCGGACGTTCGACGCGGTCGTGCTCGGCTCGTTCCTGGTGCACACGGCCGACGCCGGGGGACGGCAGGCCCTGCTGGAGACGTGCCGGCGCCATGTGAAGGACGACGGGCGGGTCCTGATCCAGCGCGAGGGCGCCGACTGGCACACCGATCTGCCGCGCGAGCGCCACGACCCGGCCGGCTACACGGTACGGATCGTGTCGGCGGAGCCGGTGGGGGAGGGCGTGAACTCCGTGCACGCCGAGTACGTCTTCCCGGACGCCCGATGGACCCAGACCTTCCTGTCCCGGCCGCTGACCGCCGAGGCCCTGGAGGGGTACCTCGCCGAGGCCGGGCTGGCCTTCGACGGCTATCTGACCGACGACGGCACCTGGCTGGCCGCCCGCCCCCGCTGATCCCGCCGGGCCGCCCGGTCCTCCGCCGGGATCAGTGCACGACGCTGTAGCTGCGCCAGGTCAGGGTGCCCGGCGCGATCTGGTCGGAGGTCCGGGTCGCCACGTACGTGTTCGGGCCCCGGCAGTCGCGGGTCCGGAACAGCCGCATGTCGACCAGCGTCGCGTTCCGGACCCGCGTCGCGCCGCCCGGCGACAGCTTGTGGCAGCCCCGCACCCCGGGGCTGGTCACCGTCACCTCGATGTCGTGCGCGGTCTCGTACGAGACCGTGCCGACCATGCTGCGGCCGAGGCCCGAGCAGCCCGAGACGGCGAGCGTGAGCAGGACGGCCCCGGTGGCGATCGTGAGACGCCGGTGAACGGACATGGCGGAAATCCTCGTCTGTCGGGTCGGGTCGGTTCAGGTCGGGCGGCGGGTCGGGCGGCGGGTCGGTTCAGGAAGGCGTGACCGGGCGGAACGGGGGCCGGCGCGGGCCCGGGCCGCGCGGGCGCGTGCCGGCCGACGCCCGTTGCCGCCACCCTCCCCCGCCCCGATCGGGGTGTCACCCGCTGCTGGGCCGCCCGGGGGACCCGGTTGTCGGACCCCGCCCGTAAGGTCGGGAGTGCAGTCGGAACACGTCGCGGACCAGGAGGTGAGAGCGCGTGCCGCACACCGGGAGTGCCTGGACCGTCCCCGGCGGCCTCGCGGCCGTCTTCCTGCCCGCCGCCCTGCCCCGCGAGGGCCGGATCGCCCTGTGGTCCCCCGACGGCGGACCGCTGCCCGAGGAGGGCGCCCCAGCGCTGCCCGCCGGGGCCGAGCGCGCCGAGCTGACCGTCGTACGTCGGCACGGCACCGGGGCGCGGAGCCGGACCGTGCCCGCCCTGCTGCTGCCCGTCGCCGCCGCCCTGCCCGCGCTGACCGCCGCCCGCCACCACCCGGCCGCGCACCCCGCCACCGTCTGCTGGGGCGCCGCCGCCCTGCACGCGCTGCACCTGGTCGCCCGGGGGCGGCTGCTGCCCGGTCTCACCGCGGACGATCACGACGCCTGGCGGGCCGGACCGCTCGACGCCGACGACATCGCCCACCTGCGGGCGATCGCCTCCGTCATGCCGTACGAGGCCCACGCCACCCCCGTGTCCGGCCGGGGCCCGCTGCGGCTGCCCGAGCCCGAGGCGCTGGTCCGGGCCTTCCTGGACGCCGTCGCCGACACCCTGCCCCGTACCCCCGCCGCCCCGCACGCGGTCGGTCCGGCGTTCGCCGCGCGGGAGCCGCAGCGGCTGCCCCGCGCGCGTGCCTGGGCCGCCGAGGCCGCCGCCGGCATGGACGCGGGCGTACGGGTCTCGCTCCGGCTCGACCTGTCCGCCTTCGAGCTGTTCGACACGTCCGATCCGGCCGAGATCGCCGCAGGGACGGATCCCGAGGAGGACGGCGGGCGGCATGTCGCCGCCGCGCTCCTCCAGGTGCACAGCCTCGCCGACCCGACCCTGGTCGTCGACGCGGCCGCCCTGTGGGCCGGGGAGGGCGACGAGAGTTTCGGCCCCCGCGCCCGCGTCGACGCCGTCCTCGCGCTGCGCCGGGCCGCCCGCGTCTGGCCGCCCCTCGGCGGTCTCCTCGAACGGGACGTGCCCGATGTGCTGCCGCTGCGCGAGGAGGAGCTGTACGAGCTGCTCGGCCCGGCCGCCGCCCGGCTCGCCGACGCCGGAGTCGCCCTGCACTGGCCCCGTGACCTGGCCCGTTCCCTGTCGGCCTCCGCCGTCGTACGCCCCGCGCAGAGCGCGCCCGGTTCCGCGACCGACGGCACGTCCTTCTTCGACAGCGCCGAGCTGCTCCGCTTCGACTGGCAGCTCGCCCTCGACGGCGACCCGCTCACCGCGCGCGAGATGGACGCCCTCGCCGAGGCCCACCGCCCCGTCGTCCGGCTCCGCGACCAGTGGGTGGTCGTCGACCCCGATCTCGTCCGCAAGGCCCGCAAGCGCGAACTGGGCCTGCTGGAGCCGGTCGACGCGCTCGCCGCCGCGCTCACCGGATCCGCCGAGGTCGACGGCGAGACCGTCCCCGCCGTGCCCGTCGGCGCCCTCGCCACCCTGCGCGACCGGCTGCTCCTCGGACCGGAGGCCGTCCCCGCGCCGCCGGGCCTCGACGCCACGTTGCGTGACTACCAGCTGCGCGGCCTTGCCTGGCTCGACCTCATGACCTCCCTCGGCCTCGGCGGCTGCCTCGCCGACGACATGGGCCTCGGCAAGACCGTCACCCTCATCGCCCTGCATCTGCGCCGCGCCCACCCGGCCCCGACCCTTGTCGTCTGCCCGGCCTCGCTGCTCGGCAACTGGCAGCGGGAGATCCGGCGGTTCGCCCCCGGCGTGCCCGTGCGCCGCTTCCACGGCACCGGCCGCAGCCTCGACGGGCTCGACGAGGGCGGCTTCGTCCTCACCACCTACGGCACCCTGCGCACCAGCGCGCCCCATCTCGCCGAGCAGCGGTGGGGCATGGTCGTCGCCGACGAGGCGCAGCACGTCAAGAACCCCTTCTCGGCGACCGCCAAGGCGCTGCGCACCCTGCGGGCGCCCGCCCGGGTCGCCCTCACCGGCACCCCCGTCGAGAACAACCTCTCCGAGCTGTGGGCGCTCCTCGACTGGACCACCCCCGGCCTGCTCGGCTCCCTCAAGGCCTTCCGCGCCCGGCACGCCCGCGCCGTCGAGAACAGCGAGGAGGTGGAGAACGAGGAGGCGGTCGAGCGGCTGGCCCGGCTCGTCCGGCCGTTCCTGCTGCGCCGCCGCAAGTCCGACCCGGGCATCGTCCCCGAGCTGCCGCCCAAGACCGAGTCCGACCACCCCGTCCCGCTCACCCGCGAGCAGGCGTCGCTCTACGAGGCGCAGGTGCGCGAGACGATGGCGCGGATCGAGGCCGCCGAGGGCATGGCCCGGCGCGGACTGATCATGAAGCTGCTGACCTCGCTCAAGCAGATCTGCAACCACCCCGCCCAGTACCTCGGCGAACCGGCCGCGGACGGCGCGCGGCTGTCCGGTCGCTCCGGCAAGCTCGCCCTGCTCGACGAACTCCTCGACACGATCGTGGCCGAGGACGGTGCGGTCCTCGTCTTCACGCAGTACGTGTCCATGGCCCGGCTGCTCGCCGGCCACCTGGCCCGCCGGGGCATCGCCGCCCAGCTGCTGCACGGCGGTACGCCGGTCGCCGAGCGCGAGCGGATGGTCGACCGTTTCCAGGACGGCGAGGTGCCCGTCTTCCTGCTGTCGCTGAAGGCCGCGGGCACCGGCCTCAACCTGACCCGGGCCGGTCATGTCGTCCACTACGACCGCTGGTGGAACCCGGCCGTCGAGGAGCAGGCCACCGACCGCGCGTACCGGATCGGGCAGACCCGGCCGGTGCAGGTCCACCGGATGATCACCGAGGGCACGGTCGAGGAGCGCATCGACGAGATGCTGCGCGCCAAGCGGGCCCTCGCCGACGCCGTCCTCGGCTCCGGCGAGGCCGCCCTCACCGAACTCACCGACCGCGAGCTGGCCGACCTGGTGTCCCTGAGGAGGTCCGCGTGAGCCCCCGCCCGCCCGGCCGCGGCCCCGCCGCCGCCCGTGCCGGTGCCATCCCGGCCGGCGCGCTGCCCCGCCATGACGACCGCCGCCGTACGTTCCCGCAGCTCGCCCCGCACGGGGACCCCGACGGGCGCTTCGCCGCCACCTGGTGGGGCAACGCCTGGGTGGACGCCTTGGAGGACACCGCCCTCGACCCGGCGCGGCTCGCCCGCGGCAAGGCGTATGCCCGCGGCGGCCATGTCGACGCGATCACGGTCACCCCCGGCCGGGTCGTCGCCTACGTCCACGGCAGCCGCCCCGCCCGTACCGCGCCGAGATCCGGCTGCGGACCCTCCGCGACGACGACTGGGAACGCTTCCTCGACGAGGCCGCCGCCCGGCCCGAGTACATCGCCGCCCTCCTCGACAAGGACGTCCCGCACGCCCTGGAGGCGGTCACCGGACTCCTGCCCGCCTCCGGCGACCTCGTGCCCGACTGCTCCTGCCCCGACGACGGCTACCCGTGCAAGCACGCCGCCGCCCTCTGCTACCAGGCCGCCCGGCTTCTCGACGAGGACCCCTTCGTCCTCTTCCTCATGCGCGGCCGCGGCGAGCAGGAACTCCTCGCCTCCCTCGCCCGCCGCAACGCGGCCCGTTCCGCCGTCGAACAGACCGAGCGGGCCGAGCGCAGCCGAGAGGCCGGTCCTCAGGGACGTACGGACGGCGCCCCCACCCTGCCCTCGGTGCTCGCCCGTACCGTCCTCGCCCCGTCCGGCGGACCCGCCGCGCCGCTCCTCCCGCCGCCGCTGCCCGCCCCCGGGGGCCCCGGCCGCCCCGCCGTCTTCCCGGCCGACCCCGAGGCGCCGGACCCGCTCGCCCTCGACCTCCTCGCCACCGAGGCCGCCGCCCGCGCCCACCTCCTCCTCACCACCGGCCGCGACCCCGTCGCCGGACTCACCCCCTGGCAGGACGCGGTACGGCTGGCCGCCGCGCACCCCGGCTCCGGCCTCACCGCCTCCACCCGCGCCCTCTACCGGGACCTCGCCCACGCCCAGGACCGCACCCCCACCGACCTCGCCCGCGCCGTCGCCGCCTGGCGCCAGGGCGGAGCGGCGGGACTGGCCGTACTGGAAGAGCCGTGGGATCCGCCCGCAGGCCCGTTCGACCGGGCCCGGCCCGCCCTGATCGCCGCCGACCTGCCCGCCTTCCGCCCCTGGCGCAACCGCCTCTCGACCGCCTCCCTCCAGCTCCGCCTGGGCCGTGACGGTCTCTGGTACGGCTACGAGTCGGACGCCGGCCGCGAGGACTGGTGGCCGCGCGGTACCCCCGACGCCGACCCGGTCGGAGTGATCACCGCGCTGCTGGGCAGGTGACCGTTAGGCTGGTCGCACGATGCTCTGAAGGAGGCCTGGTGGAAGCCGAGTTGGTGGCACTGGCGACGGCGGGGGCGACGGCGCTCGTCCAGCAGATGGTCGGCGAGGGATGGGAGCGGGCCCGGACCCGGATCGCGGGGTTCTTCGCCGCCCGCTCCGGAGCCGACGAGGAGACGGTCGGCGCCGAACTGGACGCCGCCCGCGACGACCTGGTCCGCGCCGGACAGGACGGTGGCGAGGAGGCGGTGGAGGAGGCCAGGGCCGAGGCCGAGACCGAATGGCGTGCCCGGATGCGCCGCAGCCTGCGCGCCGCCCCCGAATCGGCCGCCGAACTCCAGGCGATCCTCGACGAGCTGAGGCGCGAGCAGGGCACGGGAGCGCAGCCGGCCCCGGTCGTGCACCACACGCACAACACCATCAGCGGGGGAACCAACCAGGGCGTGTTCATCCAGGCCGGATCGGTCGGCGAGACCTCGGTGCACCACCACGGCGGCCCCCGCGCCTGATCCCCGCACCGAACGGGGCGCCCGCCGAAACGTGTTGCGGAAGTGGATCAAGCTCGTCACAGTGACGGCATGTCACTGAGCCGCGTCGTCCTGTCGTCCGGTCGTTCGATCACACTCGCCCAGCTGCGGATGTCCTCCACCTACGGCGGGATGCCGGCGGGTTACCCGTGCAAGCGGGTCAACGACCGGAAGGTCGAGGCGCTCCGGCAGGAGGCCGAGCGGGCCTTTCCCTCCTGGCCGGTCCACCTGATTCCGCCCACGCGCGCGTACCCGGACGAGAGCGGCGGCGGCTTCGGCCCGGTCGAGGTGATGCCCGCGGTGACCTGCGTCGGTTTCTTCCACTCGGCCGCGATAGCTCAGGGATGCGACTGGTCCGTCCTCGCCGTGGCCTGGTTCCAGGCCGCCCCGGTCGTTCCGTCGGGCGAGGACGCCGACCTCGGGCTCCGCGGCATCCCCTGGGAGGAGCTGGCCCGGGACGACGAGTTCTAGGGCGTGTGTCGAAAGTAGCTCCGTCCGCCCGGAGGGCGGGGCCTGCGGCGTCTGGTGCATGCGATCGCAAGGCGGAGGATCATCCTCGTACTGGACGTACTTGGATGACTCCGACAACGCAGCGAGCGTGCGTGCCAGGCGTCGCAGGCCAGGAGGGACTTTCGACACACGCCCTAGAGCCGCCCCTGCGCGTAAGCCTGCCGCTTCACACTCCCTCAATGGGGTGAAACGGGCTGTTCGTCGGATCCAGGAACCCCTCGATCGGCGTTGTTTCCGATGCGGGCGAGTGCCCGTGAAGAGATTCGGAAGGCAGGAAGCCATGAGGCAGATTCGCCGAAGTGGTCTGGCCACTCTGTTGGTCACCGGTGGCGCGCTCGCGCTCTCGGCGGGCGCCGCGTACGCGGACGCCGGCGCACAGGGCGCCGCTGTCGGTTCGCCGGGGGTCGCCTCCGGCAACACCATCCAGCTGCCGGTGCACGTCCCCGTGAACATCTGCGGGAACACCGTCAACGTCGTCGGACTGCTCAACCCGGCGGCCGGCAACACGTGCGTCAACGGTTCCGCCGCCCCGGCCGCGCACGGCGGCAGCGGCTACGGCACCGCCGACCGCAGCACCGCGGACCGGGGGACCGGGGGATCGGGCCGGACCCACAAGGATCTGCCGGGCACCCCGCGCACCGGTTCCTCCGACCACGGCTCGCGCGGCGGCTCGTCCGAGGCCGGCGCGTCGAAGGCCGGTTCGTCGAACGGCGGTGGCGCCACCGCCGAGGCGATCGCCGGGGACTCCCCGGGCGTCGTGTCCGGCAACGGCATCCAGTTGCCGATCGACATCCCCGCGAACGTCAGCGGCAACTCGGTCAACGTCGTCGGCATCGGCAACCCCGTCTTCGGCAACACCTCGGTCAACCAGTCCGAGGAGGAGTGCGACGAGCCGGAGATCCCGACGACGCCGGTCACGCACCCGCCGGCCAAGCCGCCCGTCACCCCGCCGGGCGTCCAGCCGCCGGCCCCGCACCCCGGCACCGGGCCCGGCCCGGAGCCGGAGGCCGGACCGCCGGCCCTCGCCCACACCGGCGCGGGCCCGGTCGGCTACGCCGCCCCGGCGAGCGCCGCGCTGCTCCTCGGCGGCGCGCTGATGATCCGCAGGTCCCGCCGGACGGCGGCCGACCGGGGCTGACACCCGCCCCGCGGGCGTACGGCCGAGGTCGTACGGGCGCGCACGGCTCCCGCCGCACGACGGCCGTACCGTACCCATCCCGTACGGCCGTACGCCGCCCACACCCCACGCGGCCGCTCAGCCCGCGCGCCAGCTCCGCAGCACCGTCTCGATGGCGGGCGCGACGCTCGCCCGGGCCTGGTGCCGGGGCAGCCCGGTCATCAGTAACGTGTCGTAGTCGGTGTCCACATGCCGTACAGCGGCCCGCACCGCCGCGCGCACCGCGTCCCGGTCCAGGGCCCGCCCGGCGGCCGTCCGCCCCACCCGCCCGCTGCCCTTCGCCGACGCGTGGGCGGCGATGGCGCTCGCCCGCTCCGCCGGGCAGCCCGGGTACAGCCGCAGGATCTCCGCCTCCAGCGCGGCCGTGATCGCCACGTCCCGCTCGGCCCGCCGCGCCGTGTCCCGGGCCCGGCGCCGCGCCCGCGCCTCGGCGTCCGCGAGACAGGCCGCCTCCGCCCGGACCAGCGCCGCCTCCTCGACGAGCAGGCCCTGCCGCTCGTAGCGCGTGCGACGCCGGTTGTGCCGCACCACCACCGCCCACAGCGCACTGCCTTCGCGGGCCCGCCGGGTGAGCGCGGTGTCGCCGCGGCGCAGGAAGACGAGATGGCCGAGGTCGGCGCAGTCCAGACAGACGATCCGGTTGAACTCGACGATCATCCGCTCCAGCGGGCCCCGGCGGCATTCCGCGCAGCGGCGCCGCCGGAGCGGTTCGACGACGACGGGCGCGACGAGATCCACGACGGTGTCCTACCCGTGCCGCCCGGCGTGCATCCCTGCCCGCGCCCCTCCGCGTACGCCGGGGCGCGCTCCTCAGCGCACGCTGGGCGCGGCCGCCTCGACGAACCGGGCCAGCGCCGCCTTCGCCACCTCCGAACGGCGCGTGCGGTCGTCGTCGTCCGTCGCCTCGTGCAGGCAGTGCGTCGAGGCGAACGCGTCGTCCGCCAGCGCGCGGGTCCGCGGGTCGTCGCAGATCAGCTGGACCCGGAAGAGCGCCTGCCGGGCGGCGGTGCGCTGCTGGTACGAGGCGTAGCGGGAGCGTTCGGCCTCCGCCGGGCCGGGTTCGAGGTGGGCCCGGAACCAGCGGTCGTTCTGGTGCTGCCGGTAGTCGACGACCGCGCCCGCGAACGCGCTGTACGCGGCGATCCGTTCCTGGCGCAGCTGCTCGCTTCGGGCGAGCGCGGCACCCCGGTCGGCGGCCCGGCCCTGGAACCAGTGGGTGACGGCGGCACCCAGCAGGGTGCCGAGGACGGCTATGAGTGCCGCGTCCATGACGGCCCCCTCCTTGGTCGGATCCGTGAACGGAACGGCCCCTAGAAACCGCCCTGCTGCCGGAGGGGCCGTCGGATCATCGCAGGCGGCCCCGTACGGCCGCGCCGCTACTGGCGGTACCCGCCGAGGAAGCGGCCGATGCGGCTGATCGCGGCGTCCAGGTCGTCCGCGTGCGGCAGGGTGAGGATGCGGAAGTGGTCCGGGCGCGGCCAGTTGAAGCCGGTGCCCTGCACGACCTGGATCTTCTCCCGCAGCAGCAGGTCGAGGACGAACTTCTCGTCGTCGTGGATCCGGTGGACCGCCGGGTCGAGGCGCGGGAAGGCGTAGAGCGCGCCCTTCGGCTTGACGCAGGAGACGCCGGGGATCTCGTTGAGCTTCTCCCAGGCGCGGTCGCGCTGTTCGTACAGCCGGCCGCCCGGCGCGGTCAGCTCGTCGATGGACTGCCGGCCGCCGAGCGCGGCCTGGATGGCGTACTGGGCGGGCGCGTTGGGGCACAGTCGCATGGAGGCCAGCATGGTCAGGCCCTCCAGGTAGTTCCGGGCGTGCTCGCGGGGGCCGGTGACGACCAGCCAGCCGGAGCGGAAGCCGGCCACCCGGTAGGTCTTGGACAGACCGCCGAAGGTGAGGACGACGAGGTCGGGGGCGAGGGAGGCGAGCGGGTGGTGCACGGCGTCGTCGTACACGATCCGGTCGTAGATCTCGTCGGCGAGGACCATCAGGTGGTGGCGGCGGGCGAGGTCGAGGATGCCTTCCAGGACCTCCTTCGGATACACCGCGCCCGTGGGGTTGTTGGGGTTGATGACGACGATGGCCCGGGTCCGGTCGGTGATCTTCGACGCCATGTCGTCGAGGTCGGGGTACCAGTCGGAGGACTCGTCGCACAGGTAGTGCACGGCCTTGCCGCCCGCCAGCGTCGTGACGGCCGTCCACAGCGGGAAGTCGGGGGCCGGGATGAGGACTTCGTCGCCGTCCTCCAGAAGGGCCTGGACGGCCATCGAGACGAGTTCGGAGACGCCGTTGCCGAGGTAGACGTCGTCGAGGCGGATGTTCGCGAGGCCCATCGACTCGTAGCGCTGGGCCACGGCGCGGCGGGCGGACAGGATGCCGCGGGAGTCGGTGTAGCCGTGTGCCTTGGGGAGCATCCGGATCATGTCCTGGACGATCTCCTCGGGCGCCTCGAAGCCGAAGAGCGCGGGGTTGCCGGTGTTGAGCCGCAGCACGCTGTGGCCCGCCTCCTCCAGGGCGTCCGCGTGTTCGATCACCGGGCCGCGGATCTCGTAGCAGACCTCGCTCAGCTTGCTCGACTGCCGGAACTCCATGCGCCGACCTCCCCAGAAGTGTTGATGCTTGGTTTTACCAAGTCAGCGCTTGGAAAGTCCAACAACACGTCTACACTGCGTCGCATGCCACGCCGCCGAAGCTATGACCAGTACTGCGCCGCAGCCCGCGCCCTCGACGCCGTCGGCGACCGGTGGACGCTGCTGATCGTCCGTGAACTCCTCGCCGGGCCGCGCCGCTACACCGACCTGCACGCCGATCTCCCCGGCGTCAGCACCGACATGCTCGCCGGACGGCTCAAGGACCTGGAGGGCGGCGCGCTCGTGACCCGTCGCCGGCTGCCGCCGCCCGCCTCCGCCGTCGTGTACGAGCTGACCGAGCGCGGCCGCGCGCTGCTGCCCGTGCTGCGCGCCCTCGCCGCCTGGGGCGCGCCCGACCTCGACGCGCCGCGCCCGACCGACGCCGTCCGCGCGCACTGGTTCGCGATCCCGCTGCTCGGCGTCCTGGAGGGGCTGGGCGCGAAGGTGGTCCAGGTGACCCTGGACGAAGGCGAGTTCCACGCGCGCGTACGGGACGGCGGGGTGACGGAGTACGGGGACGGGCCGGCCGCCGACGCCGAGGTGTGGCTGCGGACGGATACGGCCACCTGCCGGGCGCTCGCCGCCGGTGAACTGACCCTGACGGAGGCGGTCGAGTCGGGCCGCGCCACCCTTCAGGAGCCGGCCCGGACCAACTGATCGAACATCCGTCCCGTGTATCCCTCTTCCGGGTAGCGTGACCGCTCCGACGGTCGCGAACCGGACGGCCGCGCAGACGAGTTCGGAGGAGAACGATGGGTCTCGGCACGGGCACGACGGGCACGGGCGGCACGCGGGTCGGAGCGCGCGGGGCGCGGCTGCGCAAGGCGCTCGTCGTGGCGGGCGCCGTCGCCGCGGTGGCGGTCGTCCCGTCCGCGGCGATCGCCACCCCCGGCAGCGGGGTCGGTGCCACGGAACTCGCCCAGGGCACCTCGCACGGCACCCTGCCGGTCAAGCCGCCGAAGGGCGACACCGACGTCGTCTTCCGCACCATCACCGTCGCCCCCGGCGGCACCACCGGCTGGCACCACCACGACGGTCAGCTGATCGCCGTCGTCCGGTCCGGCACCCTCACCCGGACCCTGGCCGACTGCTCGGTGGAGGTGTCCAAGGCGGGCGACTCCTTCATCGAGCCCGCCGGCGCGAACAAGGTCCACACCGGGCGCAATCTCGGCACCGAACCCGTCGTGCTCTATGTGACCTATCTGCTGCCCAAGGGCGCGCCGATGTCGGTGGACGAGCCCGCGCCCGCCTGCGCGCCGGCGGGGAAGGCCGGCTGACCCTCGCTGCCCACCCGAGCGCCGGACTGGGCGCCGGACTGGGCGGCGGACTGGGAGGCCAGGGCGGCGGCGAGCCGGTCCCTGGCCTCCGTCTGCGCCGCGATCCGGGCGTCGAGCACCGCGAGGCGTTCGCGGGCGATGGCCAGCCCCTGCGCGGAGGGTGCGCGGGCGGGCATATGCCCGTCCAGGCAGGACGCGAAGGCCGTGACGTCCTCCAGCGTCAGCCCCACACCCAGCAGATACCGGATGTTGGAGACGCGGACCACCGCGCCCTCCTCGTAGACCCGGTAGCCGTTCGCCGCCCGCGCCGACGCGATCAGCCCCGCCTGCTCGTAATGGCGCAGCGCCCGTGTCGTCGTCCCCGTCCGGCGGGCCAGTTCACCGATGCGCAAGGACCCCACCTCCCCGCGCCTTCCTACCACCTCGGCAGGCCCGCCTACCTGCCGTCTCAGGCGACCAGGGCGCCGCCGTCGACCGGCAGCACCACGCCCGTGACGAACTCCGCGTCCGGCGAGGCCAGCACGGTGATCGCCCAGGCCACCTCCTCCGGACGGCCGATCCGCCGCAGCGGTGTGTGCGCGAGCTGCCATCCGCGTACCGCCTCCCGCTGTTCGGGCGTCAGCCCCCTGTGCACGCCGATCGGGGTGTCCACCGCCCCGGGCGCCACCGCCACCACCCGCACCCCGCGCGGCGCGAACTCCACGGCCCAGCAGCGGGTCAGCGTCTCCACGGCGGCCTTCGTCGCCGGATACACCGACGAGTTCGGCCAGCCGCGCTGCCCGACGGCCGTCGAGACGTTGACGACCGTGCCGCCGGCGGACGTCAGGGCCTCCAGCGCGGCCTGGGTGAGCAGCACCGGGGCGACGACGTTGGTCGCGAGGAGCGCGTCCACGGTCTGCCGGGTCATCGACTCCAGGGGGCCGCCGTCCGCGATGCCGGCGTTGTTGACCAGGACGTCGAGCCGTCCGTACGTGTCCACGACCTCGCGCACGATCCGCTCGGGCCCGCCCGGCGCGGTGAGGTCGGCGGCCAGGGGACGGATCCCCGGGAAGCCGGTCGCCGTCTCCTGGAGCGGTCCGGGCCGGCGGCCCACGGCGACGACGGTCGCCCCCTGCCGGGCGAAGGCCCGCGCCGTGGCCCGGCCGATGCCGGTGCCGGCTCCGGTGACCACCACGACCCGGTCGGTCCGGCGGCCGGTGTCGGTGTCGGTGTTCTGTCGCTGTGTGTCCGTGTCCGTGCGCGTGTCCGTGTTCATGCGCCGATCCTGGAACCCTGCCGCCAGCGACAAGGTCAAGCCCGGGGGCCGTGCGGCAGGATGGGCGGATGAACGGCAGGGGACGGACGCGCGTGGAAGCGATCACCTGGGAGCGGCTGACCGGCGCGGTCGTCCGCCGTCTCGACCGGACCGCGCCCGGGGACGGCAGCGACTGGCTCAAGGTCGGCGTCGACGGGCCGCCGGCCGCCCCGGGCGCGGAGTTCGCCGACCGGATCGCCGAGGAGCTGCGGCTGCGCGGGCGTTCCGTGCTCGTCGTCGCCACCGACGGCTTCCTGCGGCCGGCGTCGCTGCGCTTCGAGTACGGGAAGCGGGATCCGGACGCGTACTACACCGACTGGGTCGACACCGGCGCGCTGTGGCGGGAGGTGTTCGGCCCGCTGGAGCCGGGCGGCTCCGGCCGGGTGCTGCCCGACCTGTGGGACCCGGCGACCGACCGGGCCACCCGCAGCCCCGCCGTCCCGCTGGCGCCGGGCGGGGTCCTCGTCGTCCACGGCCCGTTCCTGCTCGGGCACTGGTTCCCGTTCGACCTGAAGGTCCATCTGCGCCTGTCGCCGGGCGCGCTCGCCCGCCGTACCGAGCAGCAGTGGACGCTGCCCGCCTTCGCGCGGTACGAGCAGGAGGTCGGCCCCGCGGACGTTGCCGACGCCGTCGTACGCGCCGACGACCCGCGCCGGCCGGCCTGGACCGGCTTCCGGGACGCCTGAGCGGGACGGGTGACCCGCCAGGGGGTACGGGGTGAGGGGAGCCGCCCGGGAGCGGTGCCCCTCACCCCGTACGGTCAGATGTGCACCTGGCTGCCGGGCACGCCCACGCCCGTGGCGATCGTGCCGAGCGTCGACCAGCCGCCGCTGAGCGCCGCCCCGTCGTTGAGCCACGCCTGGACCGAGCCGTCGGCCGCGATCGTCAGATAGTCGGCCCGGCGGTCGCCGTTGGCCTCGGCGAACAGGACCGTCGTGCCGGGCGTGCCCAGAGCGGGGGCGTACGCGCCGAGCGCGGTCCACTTGCCGAGTCCCTTGTTGGCCCAGGCCTTCACCGAGCCGTCGGCGGCGACGGTCAGGTAGTCGGCCCGTCCGTCGGCGTCGAGGTCGGCGAACCGCACCGAGGCACCGGGCGCGCCCGTCCCGGTGGCGATCTGCCCGGCGGGGGTCCAGCCGCCGCGGCCGTCGCCGCCCTGGTTGAGCCACGCCTTCACCGAGCCGTCGGCGGCGACGGTCAGATAGTCCGCCCGTCCGTCGGCGTCGAGGTCGGCGAGCCGGACCTGGTCGCCCGGGGCGCCCGTGCCGGTGGCGTAGACCCCGAGCGAGGTCCAGCCCGCCCCGGTGCCGTTGTTGAGCCAGGCCTTCACCGAGCCGTCGGCGGCGACGGTGACGTAGTCGGCCCGCCCGTCGGCGTCGAGGTCCGCGAAGCGCACCTGGTCGCCCGGGGCGCCCGTGCCCGCGATGATCTGGCCGAGGGAGGTCCACTTTCCGGCGGTGCCGGTGCCGAGCCAGGCCCGTACCGAACCGTCGGCGGCCACCACCAGGTAGTCGTCCTTGCGGTCCGCGTTGATGTCCGCGAACCGGACCTGCGCGGCCGGCGCTCCGGCGCCCGTCGCGAAGGTCCCGACGGAGGTCCAGCCGTTGCCGCCGACCCCGCCGCCGTCCCCGCCCTTGTTGAGCCACGCCCGGACGGCGCCGCTCGCGTCCACCACGAGGTAGTCGGCGCGCCGGTCGGCGTCGAGGTCGGCGAACCGCACCGAGGAGCCGGGCGCGCCCGCGCCGGCGGCGATCTGCCCGGTCTGGTTCCAGCCGGCGATGCCGGTGCCGCCCTTGTTGAGCCAGGCCTTCACGGCGCCGTTCGCGTCGACGGACAGATAGTCGGCGTATCCATCGGCGTTGACGTCGGCGAGGCGCACCTGGTCGGCGGGGACACCGACCCCGGCGGCGATCTGTCCGGCCTCGGTCCAGCCCTCGGTCCCCGTACCGCCCTTGTTGAGCCAGGCCCGGACCGCGCCGTTCGCGTCGACGACCACGTAGTCCGCGTACCGGTCCCCGTTGATGTCGGCGAACCGCACCTGACCGCCCGCCAGGGTCACCCCGGTGGCGATCTGTCCGGCCTCGGTCCAGCCGGCGATGCCGGTGCCGCCCTTGTTGAGCCACGCGCGTACGGCGCTGTTCGGGTCGACGACCAGATAGTCGGCGTATCCATCCGCGTTGATGTCGGCGAACCGCACCTGACCGCCGGCCAGCGGCACGCCGGAGGCGACCTGACCCGCTTCGGTCCAGCCGCTGTGGCCGTCGCCGCCCTTGTTCAGCCACGCCCGTACGGCGCCCGCGGCGTCCACGGTGAGGTAGTCGGCGCGGCCGTCCGCGTTCAGGTCGACCTGGTAGTCGCCCAGGCCGGCCCGCGGCGGGGCGGGCCGGACCGTCACCTGCGGGCTGATCCAGCCGTTGCGGGCCACCTGCGCGATGCCCTCGGCGAAGACCCCGGCCATCTTCACGTAGCCGCCGTCATTGGGGTGCAGCCGGTCGTTCAGATCGGCGGTGGTCAGCGCCCCCATGCTCACCTGGGCGACCTTGTGGCCCTGCGCCTGCCGGGCCGCGACGATGCCCGGGATCCGCGCGTTGTACGCGTCGATCCGGGCCTGTACCTCCGGCGAGGCCGACGGGACGAGGGAGGCGACGACGATCGTGGTCTGCGGCGACGCGGCGATCATCTGGTCGATGAGGGCGGCGAGCCGTGCCGGAGCGGTGGCGACCTGGTTGTCGCGGTCCATGTCGTTCGTGCCGATGTGCAGCAGCACCACGTTCGGTTTCGCCGCCTCCATCCAGGCGTCGATGTTCGCGGCGATGCCGTCGATCAGCCAGCCCGAGTGGCCCTCGTGATCGGTGTCCGGCAGGACGCCGTGCTTCTGCGAGCCGACGAAGTCGAGCGTGTCCGCGCGGGGGACGAGCTGCGGCCACAGGGCGGCGCGGTAGCTGGAGCGGGTGCTGCTTCCGGCGCCCTCGGTGATGGAGTCGCCGAGCGGCATCACCGTCAGGTTCGGCACATGCCAGTTCTCGCTCTGGGTGTCCGGCGTGCCGCCGAAGCCGGGGGTGTCGCTGTGGTCCACGTACTGGTTGAGCGCGTCGACCGCGCTCTTCGGATCGCCCGCGGTGGTGGCGTCGACCGCGACGAAGTTCGGCTTCTTGCGGGCGGCGGGGGCGCAGAAGCGCTGCGCGCGGTTGAGGATCTTGGCGTTGTCGTTGCCGGGCGTCACGCCGATCGGGGCGCTACGGAAGTGGTTCATGACGAACAGCCGGCGGAACCCGGGCTCCTCACGGGACAGCGGCACCTCGCTCCAGCGGGTCTCGCACGTCCAGTCGGAGTTGCCGGTCGGGGCCCCATCGACCAGTAGTTCTCGGCCGTCCAGTCCCGCTGGTAGCCGATCCCCAGGTCCTTCTTGTCTCCCCGGTCGGACAGCAGGAGCAGCCGCTTGTTCTTGGCGACCAGCTCGGACAGCTTGGGCCAGCCCTTCGTCGCGACGTTCCAGTCGGCGGACGACGGGTCGAACACCATGCCGCTGAGCTGGCCGTTCGGCCCGAGGTCGTCACCGATCTCGGCGGCCATCTCGGCGGCCGACGTGTAGTCCTCGAAGAAGACGGTGACGACCTCCCGCTTGTTCTCCTCGGCCTTGAGGAACGTGGCGATGGTGGTGAAGACGTCCGACAGCGGCTGGGCCGTCGGCACGCACAGATCCACGATCTGGTCGGGCGGATGGCACACCCGGACCCGGCCGTTGCGCTGGTACGTGTCCAGCATCAGCCCGCGGACGCCCTGCCTCAGCTGCGCGGAGATGGGCAGCAGCTGGTTCTGGGTCGGGAACAGAGGGGCGTTCATGTCGACGTTGTTGTTGAACGCGTTGTGCGCGGTCAGGAACGTCATCTGGTCGAACGTCGGGTCGGCGGGCATCGGCCGGCGGGCGGCCTCGACCGGGGAGACGTACCAGAGCTGCCGCTCGCCGTCGCTCCGCGTCGTCGGGAACGTCACGTCACTGCTGACCGAACGGTCCTGCGGCGTCTCGAGGAACTCCTGGTAGCCGGACGGACGGATCCGGTACCGCTCGCCCTTCACCTTCTCGAACACCCAGTCCGTGCCGGACCCGGCGCAGTCCCGGAAGGCGAGGCGGGCCGCGCCCTCGGAGTTCGCGTCCCGGCCCATGCAGCGGTCGTTCTTGGTGCGGCTCTTCACCTTGTACGTGCCGTCGCCGGCCGGGGACGGCTGGAGGTACCACCACTGGTCCGACTCGTCGCCCTTGGGCGGCGCGGTCCGGAAGAGGAGTTCGCTGCCGGATATCTGCTGACCGGCGCCTCCCTTGCCGTCGTTGTCGTCGCCGACGCTCTGGATCACCACGGTCGTGTCCGTGGGCGGCCCGTCGGGGGCGATCGCGGCCAGCGCGGGCGCGGGGGCGACCGCGGCCGTCACCCCACCGGCGAGCAGCGCGCCGGCCAGGGACAGGGCGGTGGCCCGGACGGCCGCGCGCAGACGGGGACGGCGGGCGCGCTCCGCGCCCGCGGGTCTCGTCAGGGGAACGGCGGGAGGCGAGGCGTGCGCCTCGCCTGGTATATGCCGGATGGGTCGCATGGAGGGGAGCCCTTCGTGGGAGGGAGAGGTCCGCGCCGTCCGGCACGGACGGCGCTCAGTCTCGTGAACCCTGCTGCCGTTTCACTCATGCTTCGTTAACGGTGCGCGGCGCCGGAATTCCGGGCGGCGTGGTCTCTCAGGGCCGGCCGCCCACCCGCGTCACCGCCGTCGCACCCGCCCGGCAGCCCGCCGCCACCGCGTCGGCCGGGGCCGCGCCCGCCAGCCGGGCGGCCAGGAACGCGCCAGTGAAGGCGTCGCCCGCGCCCGTGGAGTCCACCGGACGCGCCGCCGGCGCCGGCAGCCGGGCCGTCACCCGCCCTTTCGCCGCGAGCACCGCGCCGCCGGCCCCCAGGGTCACCGCGACCAGCGGAACGCGCCGGCTGAGCGCCGCGGCCGCCTCGCCCGGATCCGTACGTCCCGTCAGCAGCCGGGCCTCGTCCGCGTTGGGCAGCAGGCACTCCGCGCCGGCCACCGCCGCCAGGAACGGTTCGGCGCCCAGTCCGGCGAGGAACCCCGCCGAGGCCGGGTCCACGCTCACCGGCACTCCCGCCGCCCGCGCGTCCCGCAGCACCCGTCCCGCCGTCGCCCGGCTCACGTCGGCGAAGAACAGATAACCCGACAGATGGACGCGGGCGACCCCGGCGAGCAGCTCCGCCGACCAGTCCTCCGGCGCCAGCCGCAGCGCCGCCCCGCTGTCCGTCAGAAAGGTGCGTTCCGCGTCCGCGCCCACCAGCGCGATCACCGACGCCGTCGGCGCCTCCGGATCGTGGACGAGCAGCGGCCGTACGCCCGCCTCGCGCAGCGCCCGGTCGTGCCAGTCCGCCGCGTCCGTGCCCACCCGGGCGAGCAGCCGTACGTCCGGACAGCCCGAACACGCCGCCCAGCACGCCACGTTCGCGCCCGCGCCGCCGGGCAGCGTGCGGATGGCCGCCGCCGTGTCCGTCGCGGGCGCGAGCGGCGTGCGGTGCCGGGCGACGACGTCCGTGACGACGTCCCCGACGACCAGGAGCGCGCCGGACCCGGTCACCGCGCGGCGCGGCCGGCGCGGTCCGCCGCCGCGATCCGGGCCGCGAGCGAGACGTTGCCGCGGACCGCGGCCAGATTCGCCTCCAGGGACGCCCCCTCGGTGTGCGTCGTCAGGAACTCCAGCAGGAAAGGCGTCACCGCCTGCCCCGCCACTCCCTTCTCCCGCGCCGCCGCGAGACCCTGTTCGAGGACCCGGTCGTGCAGCGCCGGATCGAGCTGCCGGCCGGCCGGCACCGGATTCCCGACGACGAGGGCCGCGCGGGGCCCGCCCAGTGCGTCCCGCGCCCGCATCACCCGCGCCACCTCCTCGGGGGAGCGGACCGTCCAGTCGACCGGCTCGCCCGAGGACGACAGATAGAAGCCGGGGAAGCGGTCCGTGCCGTAGCCGACGACGGTCACCCCCAGGGTCTCCAGACGCTGGAGCGTCGCGGGCACGTCGAGGATCGACTTCACCCCCGCGCACACCACCGTGATCCCGACCTGGGCCAGCAGCCGCAGGTCCGCCGACTCGTCCTGGGTGACCGTCCACTCCCGGTGCACCCCGCCGAGCCCGCCGGTCGCGAAGACCCGCAGGCCGGCCGCGTCGGCCAGCCAGGCCGTGGCCGAGACGGTCGTCGCGCCCGTCGCCCCGGCCGCCAGCGCCGGGGCCAGGTCGCGGTGGCCGAGCTTGCGCACCGACGGGTCCTCGGCGATCCGGGTCAGGCCCGTGTCGTCCAGGCCGATCCGGGCGGTGCCGTCGAGCACCGCGATCGTGGCCGGCACGGCGCCGCCGGCCCGTACCCGCTCCTCCAGCTCACGGGCCACGGTCAGGTTGCGCGGGCGCGGCAGACCGTGAGCGATGATCGTCGACTCGAGCGCGACGACAGGACGCCCCTCGTGCAGCGCCTCCCGTACCTCTTCGGACACATGTGTGGACATGCGGGAAATCTGACGCGGCCGCGCGGCCCGCAAACCTCGGTGGCGGACATCAGCCACAGCCCGGCAGCCGGGGCAGCCGGTTCGCGTCCACCACTTGGATCACGGCCCGCGCACCCGTCTCTTTGGCATCACCGAGGCTGTACGCGCGCGCGAGCCCGCTGCCGGAGGCCGCCGCGTACCCGTACGCGGGCGTGAGCACGGTGTACGCGTCCGCGTCGAGGTCCAGCGCGTACGAGGTCTGCGGGGTGCGCCAGGTGACGAGCCGTCCGGCGATCCTGAGCTGGTCCATCCCGTCGGCGGCGGGGGATCCGGCCACCACGGCCACCGGCCGCGCCTCGCCCGTACGCCACACCATCAGCCGCGGGTCGGCCTCGCCCGCCACCCACGCCCAGGTGGTGCCGTCGGAGACCAGGCCGCGTACGTCGCGCAGCGCGGCGATCGGCGCGGGCAGCTTCGCCGGGCGCCCGTCGGCCAGCGAGACCGCCGCGAGCCGGGTCCCGCCGCCCGCGGACTCGCGCCACACCAGCAGACCGCCCGCCGCGAACGGCGTGTCGACCACACCCGTGTGCCACGCGCGCGTGGGTCCGCCCCCGGCCGGCGCGGCGAGGACGCCGGCCTTCCCAGCGCCGGTGCCCTGCGCCCACACCACCGTCCCGTCCCGGACGACCGGACGGGGCAGCGGCCCCGGCCGCTCGGCGCGGGCCAGCCGCCGGGCCTTCCCGGTGGTCGCGTCCCACACGTACAGACTCCACGGGCTGTCCAGCGTGCGGCCCTCCAGGACCGCGAACGCGGCCCACCGCCGCCCGTCGAAGTCGGCGGCGAGCAACTGGTGTTCGACGGGGTCGGCGAACCGCAGCAGGGTCCGGGGCGTCTTCTCGCCGGCCCGGACGAGGACCGCGCCGCGGCCGTCCGCGCCGGAGAGCTGGAGCGCCGTCCAGCCCGCGCCGACGTCCGCGAGCACCGGCCGCCGCCCGCTCGCGGGCCGGAACTCGCCCGCCGCGAACGCGCCGCGCCACGCCTCCGGGAGCGGCACCTCGCACGCGGCGGCCCGGACGGCCGGAGCCGAGGAGGCACCGCTCGCGGTCGGCGCGTTCGGGGCCGGGGTGCCGGTGGCCGGGGCGGACGCCGACGAGGACGTACGGGCGGGCGCGGGGCCGTCCCCGCCGGGCGCGCACCCGGCGGTGCACCCGAGGAGGACGGCACCCGCGACGAGCAGCCGACGGCGGCCGCGCCTACCAGACGTACCCACGGCCGCCCATGATGGTGGTGAGGGTGTCCGAGGAGATGTGCGCGGACTTCGGCACGGAGCCCGCCCACGAGATGACACTGGTGCTCACCCCGCCGACCGGATCGAGGTAGTCGACCTCCCCGGCCGCCGTGTCCGTGTTGTAGCCGTCGACCGCGACCCAGTGGAAGATCTCGATGTTCGGATGCCCCACGAGATGCGGACCGCCCGGCACCTCCCAGGCGTTGCCCGCGATCGCGTAGTCGTTGTCGGTGTCGTGGGTGATGTGCTGCTTGAAGGCGGTCTTGTCGGCGGCGGTGGGGGTGTACGGGAGGGCGTTGGGTACGTAGCCGGCGCCCGGCAGCCGGCTGTTGAGCGCGTCGGCCACGGGATACCCGGTCGGGCTCGGCACGTTGATGTTGATCCCGTACCAGGCCGTGCCCGAGGTGTTCGTCTTCAGCAGGGTGGCCGCGTCCTGCTGGGAGCGGCCGCCCACCTCGTCATGGGCGGACTGGGCGGCCACCAGCATGGCCGGGCCGCACCAGTACGAGGTCTGCTGCGGCTGCTGGATGCCGCCGGACAGCTTGTAGCCGGCGAGGAGGCCCGCGGTGCGCAGCCCCAGCGCCCTCGCGTACGAGGCCTCGGCCTTCACCTGCTTGGCGGCGGCCTGTTCGCGCTGGGCGGGGGTGAGCCGCTGGGGGCCGAGGGTGTCGTGGGCGGCCTTGTACGCGGCGCCGGGGGCGGCATCGGGCGCGGTGCCAGGCGCGGTGTCGGGTTCCGGGGCGGTATCGGGTTCCGGCGCGGAGACGGAGCGGGGGGAGGCGGCGGGGGATACGGGCACGGCCGAGGCCGTGGCCGTCGCCGCGGTGGCGGTGGTGAGGAGTGCCGCGGCCGTGAGCACGGCGGCGCGGAGCAGGGCGGGGGTGGCCGGCATCGCACTCTCCTGTCCAGGGTGGGGGAGGAGTTGTGGGGGGATTGGCTCTGTCGAGGAGTGTGACGCCGTTCGGTCCGCTTTGTCAGGAGGGTGGGCGGGATTCCGGATGGGTTCACCGGGTTCACCGAACGGGCCGTACGAGCCCGGCGGCTCCCTGGAGCCGGTCCGGCCGCCCCGGAGTGGAGAGTGCGCCTCCGCTTCCGTTTCCGCACCGGGAGCGCGCGGGACGCCCCGGAGCGCGCTCTGCGGAATCCGTGCTCCGTCACCCCGCCCGCCGCCGTCCGTACGGCGTTTCGGCCGGGCCCGCGCCGCCGGCGGCCGCCACGGAATCCGTCGCCGTCGGAGCCGCGGTGAAGTCCCCGGGCGGGAAGGGAGACGGAAGGCTCTCCTCCGGGCCGACCCGGCGCCGGAACGGGGTGCCGGCCCCGCTACAGTCGCCGCCCATGACCACGCACACGCAGCCGTCCTTCGCCGTCCACATCCCCGACGCCGCACTCGAACCCGAGCCCCTGGACCCGGGCCAGATCGTCTCCGGCACCCCCGAGGTGACCGGCAAGGTCCTGTGGGAGTCGGCCGACGGCACGCAGATCCGCGGCATCTGGCAGATCACCCCGGGCGTGGTCACCGACACCGAGGCGAACGAACTCTTCGTCGTCGTCAGCGGCCGGGCCACCGTCGAGATCGAGGGCGGCGACACCCTGGAGATCGGCCCGGGCGACGCCTGCGTGCTCCGCGAGGGCGACCGCACCACCTGGACCGTGCACGAGACCCTGCGCAAGGCGTATCACATCAGCCTCTGAGGACGGCCGCCCTGGGCCCGCGCCGGGCCCAAGGCCCGTGCTCAGGCGCGGCGGGTCGCCGCCCGGACCGCGAGGAACGCCATCGGCAGCAGCAGACACGCGCCGACCACGTTGAGCCAGCCGTAACCCGCCTGGGAGACGATCAGGCCGGCGGACAGCCCGCCGACCCCCGCCGCGGCGTTCATGATGAAGTCGGAGAGCCCCTGGACGGCCGCGCGGGCCGCCTGCGGGACGGAGTCCGTGAGCAGCGCGGAGCCCGAGACGAGTCCGGCCGACCAGCCGAGGCCCAGCACGAACAGGCCGAGCGCGGTCTGTCCGTGGCTCGGTCCCGCCGTTCCGGCGAGCAGGGCGGCGACGGCGAGCAGCGCCACCGCGAGGCCGATCACCGAGAGCCGGCCGAGCCGGTCCGACAGCCAGCCCATGACCGGCGAGAAGGCGTACATGCCGGCGATGTGACCGCTGATCACCAGGCCGATCAGCCGGATGTCCGCCCCGTGGTGGCTGAGCGCGACCGGTGTCATCGACATGATCGACACCATCGCCGTGTGCGAGATCGCCACGGTCACCAGGGCGAGCCGGGCCCGCGAGGACTCCCGTACGGCCCGCAGACCGGCCTTCAGGGAACGGCCGTCGGCCGCCGCGGCCTCCTCCGGACCGGCCAGCGCGCGAGCGGTCAGCAGCGGGTCGGGCCGCAGCAGCAGCGCCACCATCGCGGCGGAGACGATGAACACCCCCGACGCCCAGACGAAGGGCCCGGCGGCCACCGGGATGCCGAGGCCCGCCACGCTCTCGCCGGCCGGGGCGGCGACGTTCGGGCCGAGGACGGCGCCGATGGTGGTGGCCCACACCACGGTCGAGATGGCCCGGGCCCGCCGGTCGGGCTCGGCGAGGTCGGCCGCCGCGAACCGGGCCGCGAGGTTGGCCGAGGAGCCGGCCCCGAAGCCGACGAGGCCGAGCAGGAGCACCGGGAAGCTGCCGATCGCCGCGCCGAGGACCGCGACCCCCGCGCCGACGGCGCCGACCAGGTAGGCGAGGACCAGTCCGGCCCGCCGTCCGCGCCGGGCCATCAGCGCGGCGAGCGGCATCGCGAGCAGGGCGGGCCCGACCACCGACGCCGTCGACGCGAGACCCGCCAGGGCCTCCGTACCGCTGACCTCCTTGGCGAGGACGGCGGCCAGGGCGACGCCGATGGCGATGCCGAGTCCGCCGAGGATCTGGGTGGCGATGAGCACGGCCTGGATCCGGCGCCGCAGCGCCGGGAGCCGGTCGGGAGAGACGGCGGGGGAGCCGGAGGATCCGGGGGAGGAGCCGGATATCTCGTCCGCCGCGAGTTTGTCAGGGGCACTGGGGGTGTCGGTCACTTACGCAGTGTGCCAGCCCGCCCCTGACGAGGGAACGTCCGATAGCCGGAACCCCGCGCACTCTGTCAGAACAGGAGCCTCCCCTTCGTGAGGGAGGCCCGGCGCGGAGAGGTCCGGCGCGGCCGGGCCCGGATCAGAACAACGGCTCCGGCAGCACACCCTCCAGGGCCAGCAGCCGCCGCTTGGTCTCCAGACCGCCGCCGAATCCCCCGATCCCGCCGTCCCGCTCCACCACCCGGTGACACGGCACCACGACCGGCAGCGGATTGGCCCCCATCGCCGCGCCGACCGCCTGCGCCGCCGCCGGCTCCCCGACCCGCCGGGCGAGGTCTCCGTACCCGACCACCGTCCCGTAGGGGACGCCGTCGGCCAGCTCGCGCAGAACCCGGCGGTTGAATCCGGTCACCAGCGACCAGTCCAACGTGACGTCGAAGCTTTTGAGACTCCCGTCGAAATAGGCCCTGAGCTGCCGGATCGGCTCGGCGAGCCACCCCGACGCGTCCTCCACCGGCTCTTCGCCGAACGCCGCCCCCAGCCGCTCCAGGGCTCTGTCCCGCACCGGCCCCTCGGCGTGGAACGCCACGCACACCAGCCCCCGGTCCGTCGCGGCGAGCAGCAGAGGCCCGATGCCACTCGGCACCACCGACCACTCCACCCGGCCCGCCGCACCGTCCGCTCCCGGCTTCTCACGCTTCATGCCGATCACGGTACGACCCTCCACCGACAGCGGGTGGATCTTTACTCGGACTCCATGGCCGGATGTCCTCGCCGAGCGCCATAATTCGCTGGCAGTACTCAGCGGTACCGACTGTTTTCGGACGACGTGGCACCAGGGGTGGAGGACACACGCTCATGCAGGGCACGGTCGACGGATTCAGCTACGGCCTCGTCACGCCGGTGGCGGCCTTTCTCATGGCCTGCCTCGGCGGCGCGCTCGGACTGCGCTGCACCACCAGATCCCTCCGCCACCGCGACACCTTCAAGGCCGGCTGGCTGACGCTCGGCGCCACCTCCATCGGCACCGGCATCTGGACCATGCACTTCATCGCCATGATGGGCTTCTCCGTCCGGCAGGCCCCGATCACCTACGACCGGCCCCTCACCTTCGCCAGCCTCGGCGTCGCCGTCGTCATGGTCGGCATCGGCATCTTCATCGTCGGCTACCGCGGCGCCACCGCGCTCCCCCTGGTGACCGGCGGCACCGTCACCGGCCTCGGCGTCGCCACCATGCACTACCTGGGCATGGCCGGAATGCGGCTGCACGGAACGATCGGATACGACACCCTCACCGTCGCGCTCTCCGTCGTCATCGCCGTCGTGGCCTCCACCGTCGCCCTGTGGGCCGCCGTCTCCGTCCGCGGCTTCCTGCCCAGCCTCGGCGCCAGCATGGTCATGGGGCTCGCCGTCAGCGGTATGCACTACACCGCCATGGGCGCCGTCCACGTGGAACTGGCCCAACTCCCCGGGATGCCCGCCACCGGCACCGGCGACAGCCCCACCACGCTGCTGCTGCCCCTGCTGATCGGCCCGGGAGTGTTCCTGCTGCTCGCCGCCGTCGTCGTGATGTTCGACCCGCTGCTCGTGCTCGGCGAGCCCGACTGGCAGCGGCCCGCCGCCCGCGGCCGCTCCCGGCACCGGGTGGGCGGGGTGCCGGCCCCGCGCCGGGTCCCGGCCTACGGCGAGCCCGCGAACTGGTCCGCCGCCCGCCCCGCCGGCCGCCGCTCCGTGCCCCGCGACGCCTACCGCTCCCAGGACTGGTAGCCCCGCCGTACGGCCGGTCCGGACCCCTCCGGCCACCCCCGCCAGGCCCCTGCGGCCACCCCCGCCGAGGGCGATCGGGCCCCCTCTGTCAGTGCCGGGTCGTACCGTGGTGACATGCGGCCCGTTTCCAAGATCGAACGCTCGGTGGCGCCTTTCGAGGTCGTCAGCCCCTACCAGCCCAACGGCGACCAGCCCGCGGCCATCGCCGAACTCGACCGGCGCATCCGCGCCGGCGAGAAGGACGTCGTGCTGCTCGGCGCCACCGGTACCGGCAAGTCGGCGACCACCGCCTGGATGATCGAGAAGCTCCAGCGCCCCACCCTGGTGATGGCGCCGAACAAGACGCTGGCCGCCCAGCTGGCCAACGAGTTCCGCGAGCTCCTGCCGAACAACGCGGTCGAGTACTTCGTCTCGTACTACGACTACTACCAGCCCGAGGCGTACGTCCCGCAGTCGGACACGTACATCGAGAAGGACTCCTCCATCAACGAGGAGGTCGAGCGGCTGCGCCACTCCGCGACCAACTCGCTGCTGACCCGCCGCGATGTCGTCGTGGTCGCCTCCGTCTCCTGCATCTACGGCCTCGGCACGCCGCAGGAGTACGTGGACCGCATGGTCCCCCTCAAGGTGGGCGAGGAGATCGACCGCGACCAGCTGCTCCGCCGCTTCGTCGACATCCAGTACACGCGCAACGACCTGGCGTTCTCCCGCGGCACCTTCCGGGTCCGCGGCGACACCATCGAGATCTTCCCGGTGTACGAGGAGCTCGCCGTCCGCATCGAGATGTTCGGCGACGAGATCGAGGCCCTCTCCACCCTCCACCCGCTGACCGGCGAGATCATCAGCGAGGACCAGCAGCTGTACGTGTTCCCCGCCAGCCACTACGTCGCGGGCCCCGAGCGCATGGAGCGGGCCGTCAACGACATCGAGACGGAGCTGGAGCAGCGCCTGAAGGAGCTGGAGAAGCAGGGCAAGCTCCTGGAGGCGCAGCGGCTGCGCATGCGCACCACGTACGACATCGAGATGATGCGGCAGATCGGCTCCTGCTCCGGCATCGAGAACTACTCGATGCACTTCGACGGCCGTCTCCCCGGCTCCCCGCCGAACACCCTCCTCGACTACTTCCCCGAGGACTTCCTGCTCGTCATCGACGAGTCGCACGTCACCGTGCCGCAGATCGGCGCCATGTACGAGGGCGACGCCTCCCGCAAGCGCACCCTCGTCGACCACGGCTTCCGGCTGCCGTCCGCGCTCGACAACCGCCCGCTGAAGTGGGAGGAGTTCCAGGAGCGGATCGGCCAGACCGTGTACCTCTCCGCCACCCCCGGCGCCTACGAACTGTCCCGCTCGGACGGCTTCGTCGAGCAGATCATCCGCCCGACCGGCCTCGTCGACCCCGAGGTCGTCGTCAAGCCCACCGAGGGCCAGATCGACGACCTGGTGCACGAGATCCGGCTGCGCACCGAGCGCGACGAGCGCGTCCTGGTCACCACCCTCACCAAGAAGATGTCCGAGGACCTCACCGACTACTTCCTCGAACTGGGCATCCGGGTCCGCTATCTGCACAGCGACGTCGACACCCTGCGCCGTATCGAGCTGCTGCGCGAACTGCGCGCGGGCGAGTACGACGTCCTCGTCGGCATCAACCTGCTGCGCGAGGGCCTCGACCTCCCCGAGGTGTCGCTGGTCGCCATCCTCGACGCCGACAAGCAGGGCTTCCTGCGCTCCGGCACCTCGCTCATCCAGACCATCGGCCGTGCCGCCCGTAACGTCTCCGGCCAGGTCCACATGTACGCCGACACCATCACCCCGGCGATGGACAAGGCCATCGACGAGACCAACCGGCGCCGCGAGAAGCAGATCGCGTACAACAAGGCCAACGGGATCGACCCGCAGCCGCTGCGCAAGAAGATCAACGACATCGTCGCCACCATCGCGCGCGAGGAGGTCGACAC
Organism: Streptomyces laurentii; assembly: GCA_002355495.1. Lineage (GTDB taxonomy): Bacteria > Actinomycetota > Actinomycetes > Streptomycetales > Streptomycetaceae > Streptomyces > Streptomyces laurentii. The sequence goes on along the minus strand of AP017424.1, from coordinate 1,574,017 downwards.
CGAGCAGCTGCTGGGCACCGGCTACCGCAAGGGCAAGGACGGCAAGGGCGCGAAGTCCCCGGTGCCGTCGCTCGCCGCGCACACGCCCAAGGCCGCGGCCAAGGGCGCCAAGGCGGGATCGGCGGTCGACCTGGGCGACCGTCCGGCGACCGAACTGGCCGGGATCATCGAGGAGATGACGGAGCGGATGAAGGCGGCCGCCGCCGAGCTGCAGTTCGAGGTCGCCGCCCGGCTGCGCGACGAGGTCTCCGAACTGAAGAAGGAACTGCGCCAGATGAAGGAGGCCGGGCTCGGCTAGCCGGGCCCTGGCGGGGTCCGCCCCCACGCCGCGGACCGGCCCGCATGTGTTGCAACAACGACACGAAACGGGTCCGGTCCGGGCAGATTGTCAGTGTGGCTGCGTAGGGTTCTGATCACACCGATGAGAGGGGCAGCGCGTGACGGTCAACATGACCAAGGGGCAGGCCATCAGCCTGGAGAAGGAGGACGGGGGCAGCCTGACCTCCGTACGGATGGGCCTGGGCTGGAAGGCGGCGCCCCGCCGCGGCCTGTTCGGCTCGCGTACGCGTGAGATCGACCTGGACGCCTCGGCCGTCCTCTTCGCCGACAAGCAGCCGGTCGACGTGGTCTTCTTCCGCCACCTGGTGAGCGACGACGGCTCCGTCCGCCACACCGGCGACAACCTGGTCGGCGGCGTCGGCCAGGGCGGCGACGACGAGGCCATCCTGGTGGACCTCCAGCGGATCCCGGTCCACATCGACTCGATCGTCTTCACGGTGAACTCCTTCACCGGCCAGACCTTCCAGGAGGTGCAGAACGCGTTCTGCCGCCTGGTCGACGAGACCAACGGCCAGGAGCTGGCCCGCTACACGCTCGACGGCGGCGGCCCGTACACCGCGCAGATCATGGCCAAGGTCCACCGGGCCGGCACCGGCTGGCAGATGACGGCCATCGGCAACCCCGCCAACGGCCGTACCTTCCAGGACCTGATGCCGGCGATCTTCCCGGTTCTGTAACCCGGACGACCGGGCCGCACGGCACCGCCCACCCATACCTGCATAGAGGAGAGACGCACGCGATGACCGCCGAGCTGGTCCGGGGGCAGAACCACCCCCTGCCCCACACCCGCCTGGAGATCCGGGTCTCGGCCGGTCATCCGGTCCTCGCCGCGGCCACCCTCGGCGACGAGCAGGGCCGTGTCGCGGGCCCCGAGGCCGTCGTCCACCCGGGCGCGGCCGCGCTGCCCGGGATCGAGGTGTCCCGGCAGGCCGCCGCGACCCACCGGCTCGCGGTCGACCTGGCGGCGGTACGGGACTCCGTCCACCGCGTCAGCGTCCTGCTCGCCCTGCCCACCGGCGTGGGCGGCCCGGCCCGCTTCGGGGCCACGGCCGTCCCCGTCGTCGGCGTCACCGGCCCCGACGGGGACACCCTCGTCACGTACACGATCGACGGACTCGACCGCGAGTCCGCGCTGATCGCCCTGGAGCTGTACCGCCGGCAGGGCGCCTGGAAGGTCCGGGCCGTCGGCCAGGGGTACGAGGGCGGGCTCGCCGCGCTCCTCGCCGACCAGGGCCTCCCGGGCGCCGGCGAACTGGCCGGCACGGTCCTGGAGGCCGTCGCCCAGGGCGCGGCCCGCTCGGTCGCCGCCCCGCCCCCGCGCGTCCCCGGGACCGGCCGGGACCGCTCCCCGTACACCGCCGCGGCCCCCGCGCCCGCTCCCACGCCGCCGCCCACCCCGGCCGCCCCCGAGCGGCCGGCCGCCTCCACGGGCCGCGTCGACTACACCCATCCGCGCCGCCGCCCGGCCCCACGCCCACCCCGGCACCCGCACCCACGCCCGCGCCCGCCCCGGATCCCGCCTCCGGCGCGAACCCGGCGCCCGTCGCCGGTGACGCGGCCGGCTGGTCGATGGACGAGCGGCTGTACAACCAGGTGTGGGGCATGTTCGAGGATCTGGCCCGGACCACCGCCGCGTACCGCAGCGCCCGCGCGTTCGCCGACTCCCGGCTCGAACAGGAGCTGGACCGGCTGCTGTCCGACCCGCGGCAGCGGATGGGCGGCGCCGGCGACGCGGCCCGGGCCGCCGCCCGGGCGAAGCACGACGAACTGGTGGCCCGCGCCCAGGAGGCGCTGGACCGCGATCTCACCCAGCTCATCGCCGAGTCCGAGGTGGTCGAGCCCGCGCTGCCGCCCGCGTACGCCCGCTGGGACAGCCCGGTCTGGCAGGCGTACCGGGTGCCGGAGGAGGCCCCGATGGCCGTCCGCCTTGGCGATCTGCATCTGCCCGAGGAGCCCGGACTGTGCGTCCCGTTCCTGGCCCGGCTGCCGCTCGCGCGCGGCCTGTGGGTGGACAGCGGGCGCGGCCACGGTGAGGCGTCGGCGCTCCTGGACGAGGCCGAGCGGCGCCGGCTCGCCCTGGACTGCGCCGTCGCGCACACCGTCCGGCTGCTCGCCGCGCACCCGGCGTACGACCTGCGGGTCCGGGCGATCGACCCGGCCGGCGCGGGCGCCGCCGCCTTCGCCCCGCTCGTCGAGGCGGGCGTCCTGGAGGCGCCGCCGGCGGCCGGGGCGGCCGGGGTCTCGGCGACCCTGGCCCAGCTCACCGAGCGGGTCGACCTGCTGCAGATGGCGTTGCGGGCGGGCGCGGCCGAGGACCTGCCGCCGGGCGTGGACACCGCCGCGCACCTGCTGGTGGTGCACGACTTCCCGCACGGCTTCGACGACCGGGCCGTCACCCAGCTGCGCTACCTCGCCGACGAGGGTCCGGCGGTCGGCACCCAGCTGCTGATGGTCGCGGACCCGGCGGAGGCCGCCGCGTACGGACCGGTGCTCGATCCGCTGTGGCGCTCGCTGTCCCGGCTCACCCCGGTCCCCGACGACCACCTCGCCGACCCGTGGGTGGGGCACGCCTGGACGTACGAGCCCCCGGCCTTCCCGGCGGGGAGCGCGGTCATGCGGCAGGTGCTCGCGCAGGTGGCCGACGCCCGCCGGCGAAGAGGGCTCTGACCTGGGTTTTTGAGGCCGCTTTACCCATCTCTTTACCTTCCTTTGGTCTTTCCTGTACTCTCTTTTTCAGCGGAGGGGAGTACTCCCTGCTTGCGGCGTACCCGTCAATACGGACAGATCAGACATCTGATCCCGGGGCGCCGGCCCGGTTCTCCCGGGTGGAAGAGACCTCCGGCAACGAGCAGGCTCCATGTGAGCCGTACGACGCCGGAGGCGCAGTGGACGTATCCGTGACCCTGTGGGTGCTGACCATTCTTGGTCTGGCCGCCCTGATCTCGGTCGATTTCCTCATCGGGCGCAAGCCCCACGACGTGTCGGTGAAGGAAGCCGGCATCTGGACGGTCGTCTGGATCGTCCTCGCCGCGCTGTTCGGCCTCGGCCTGTTGCTCTTCGGCAGCGGACAGGCCGCCGGAGAGTTCTTCGCGGGCTATGTCACCGAGAAGTCGCTCAGTGTCGACAACCTCTTCGTCTTCGTCCTGATCATGGCGAAGTTCGCGGTGCCGTCCCACCTCCAGCAGCGGGTGCTGCTGGTGGGCGTGCTGATAGCCCTGGTGCTCCGCGCGATCTTCATCGCCGCCGGTGCCGCGGTCCTCGCCAACTTCTCGTGGGTGTTCTACCTCTTCGGGGCGTTCCTGATCTTCACCGCCTGGAAGCTCATCCAGGAGGCGCGCGCCGACGAGGAGGAGGACGAGTTCGAGGAGAACCGTCTCCTCAAGTCCATCGAGAAGCGGTTCGGCGTCGCCGACCGCTACCACGGCACCAAGCTCGTCATCGAGAGCTACGGCAAGCGCGTGCTGACCCCGCTGATGGTGGTCATGCTCGCGATCGGCACCACCGACATCCTGTTCGCCCTCGACTCCATCCCGGCGATCTTCGGCCTCACCCAGGACCCGTACATCGTCTTCACCGCCAACGCCTTCGCCCTCATGGGTCTGCGGCAGCTGTACTTCCTGATCGGCGGCCTGCTCAAGAAGCTGGTCCACCTCAGCTACGGCCTGTCGGTGATCCTCGGCTTCATCGGCGTGAAGCTGGTGTTGCACGCCCTGCACGAGTCCGGGGTGTCGGTGCCCGAGATCTCCATCCCGGTCTCCCTCGCCGTCATCTGCGGCGTCCTGATCGTCACCACGATCACCAGCCTGATCGCCTCGAAGCGGCAGGCGCAGCGCGAGGCCGCCGAGACGGCCGAGACGGCCGGCAAGACGGGCGTCGAGGCCTGACCTCACACGAGGGGCCGGTGCGGGACGGCACAGGCCATCCCGCACCGGCCCCTCGCCTTGTCCTATGCGGGTTCCGGCTCCGGCTTCGCGCCGGCCGTCGCCACCGCCCGCCCCGGCAGGGTCTCCGGCAGCAGGGCGAAGCAGCCGAGACTCACCAGGGCCACCACGGTGAGATAGGCTGCCACGCCCCACGGCGGCCCCGAGCGGCCCTCCGAGACGGCCGTCGCCACGATCGGGGTCAGCGCCCCGCCGAGCACGCCCGCCAGGTTGTAGCCGACGGCCGCGCCCGTGCACCGCACCCGCGGCTCGTACAGCTCCGGCAGATACGCGGCGACCACCGAGAACACCGTGATGAACGCCAGCGACGAGCCGAGGAAGCCCAGGAACATCAGCCACGGGCGCGCGGTGGACAGCAGCGCCACCATCGGGAACATCCACAGCGCCGAGGCCGTGCAGCCCGTCAGGCACATCGTCCGGCGCCCGAAGCGGTCGCCGAGCATCGCCACGAACGGCGTCAGCATCCCCTTGACCGCCACGGCCCCCATCACGCACGTCAGCATCACCGCGCTCGGCACGCCCAGCTGCTTCGTGCCGTAGGACAGGACCAGGTGGACACCGCGTAGAAGACGGCGTAGCCGACGGAGAGCCCGCCCGCCGTGAGCAGCACGGTCCGCCAGTGGTCCCGGAACACCTCCCGGACCGGGGCGTTCGCCGTTTTCCCCGCCGCCGTCATGGCCTCGAACTGCGGGGACTCCGCGAGCGAGGACCGCAGCGCGAGCCCGGCCGCGGCGAGCAGCCCGGCCGCCCAGAACGGCACCCGCCAGCCCCAGGAGCGGAACTCGGCGTCACTCAGGCCGGCCGTGAGCGCCAGCACCACCCCGTTCGCGAGCAGGAAGCCGATCGAGGGCCCCATCTGCGGGAAGCTCGACCACAGCGCCCGGCGGCGCTCCGGGGCGTGCTCGGCGGTCAGCAGCACCGCCCCGCCCCACTCCCCGCCGAGGCCGAGCCCCTGGAGGAAGCGCAGGACGAGCAGCAGCAGGGGCGCGGCGATGCCGATCGAGTCGTACGTGGGAACGAAACCGACCGCGACCGTGGCGAAGCCGGTGAGCAGCAGGGAGACGAACAGGACCGGGCGGCGGCCGTATCGGTCGCCGACGTGCCCGAAGACGGCCGAGCCGATCGGCCGGGACAGGAAACCGACGGCGAAGGTGCCGAAGGCGGCGAGGGTCCCCGCGACGGGGGAGAAGGTCGGGAAGAACAGCGGGCCGAGGACGAGCGCGGCGGCCGTGCCGTAGACGTAGAAGTCGAAGAACTCGATGGCCGTGCCGACGAGCGAGGCCGCGGCGAGCCGCCCCATCGAAGGGGCCCGGGGCGGCGACGGAGCGTGACTGTGGTGCATGTGGCGCCAACTACCCGGGGGCCGTCCGGGTTACGGGGGCGTGCGGAGGCATCCCCGGTGTGACCGGCCGCGCGCGCCGGTCACCCGAGGGTCAGCCGGTGATCACCAACCGCGCTCGCGCCACTCCGCGAGATGCGGGCGCTCGTCGCCCAGCGTGGTGTCCTTGCCGTGGCCCGGGTAGACCCAGGTCTCGTCCGGGAGGGCGTCGAAGAGCTTGGTCTCCACGTCGTGGATCAGGCTCGCGAACGCCTCCGGATCCTTCCAGGTGTTGCCGATCCCGCCGGGGAACAGGCAGTCGCCCGTGAACACGTGCGGGTGACCGTGCGGGTCGTCGTAGACCAGGGCGATCGAGCCGGGGGTGTGCCCGACGAGCCGCCGCGCGGTCAGTCGGACCCGGCCGACGGAGATCGTGTCGCCGTCCTCCACGCGCACGTCCGTGGGGACCGGGATGCCCTCGGCGTCGTACGCGCCCGCGTACGTCCGGGCGCCGGTGGCGGCGACCACCTCGGCCAGGGCCTGCCAGTGGTCGCCGTGCTGGTGGGTGGTGACGACGGCCGCGATGCCGTCGTCACCGATCAGCGTGAGCAGGGTGTCCGTCTCGTTGGCGGCGTCGATCAGCAGCTGCTCGCCGGTGGTCCGGCAGCGCAGCAGATACGCGTTGTTGTCCATCGGGCCGACCGCGACCTTCGAGATCATCAGGTCGGTCAGCTCGTGCACGTCCGCCGGCCCGCCGGGCCTCACCGCTCCGCTGTACGTCATGGCCTCAGCCTACGCGCGCCCGCGCCTACAGCGGCGGGAGCTCCGGGAGTCCGGGGCCTTCGAGGACGGCGAGGTGGGCGCCCTTGTCGCCGCGGCCGGCCAGCCAGCCGAGGAGCTCGGCGCCGGTGCCGCCGAGGACGACGGGCTTGCCGTCGGTGCCGCCGGTCGTCCAGGAGGGAGCGGCGGCGTCGTCGTCGGTTCCGATCCGCAGGGTCACGGGCGGAACGTCCGGGCGGCCGCTCCAGCGGTCCGCGAGGAACGCGATCTCGCGGCCGGTGAACTCGTCCGGCAGGTCCTCCAGCTCGTAGCCGGCGTCCAGGTCGACGTGGTGCAGGGCCACCTCGACCCAGCGCCGGAACGGGACCCGGGAGGCGCTGTCGGTGACACCGTTGCGGAGCTCGACGGTACGGCTCCAGTCGGCGGGCTCGGCGGCCACGGCCGCGAGGCGGTCGGCGGAGGCGCGCAGGTCGGCGAGCTGCTCGCCGAGCGGCCGGTTGGAATCCCGCTCGATGTCGGCGTCGCGGGTCGCGGCGTCCGGGTACATCGGCAGGCCCTGGAGAACGTTGGCCAGGGCGTCGGCGTTGCGGGCGAGGTGGGCCAGGATGTGACCGCGGGTCCAGCCCGGCAGCCGTGACGGCTGGGCGAGCATCGCGTTGTCCCAGGAGGAGGCGGCGTCGATGAGCCGGTCGGTCGCCTCGCGTACGAGGTCGAGATCACGCACATGATCGATCATGGCGCCGACCCTAGGGGGTGGAGTGCCTCCCCACCAGGCCCTTCCTGTCGGAGGGCCCGGATTCCGGCAGCGCCTGCGGCCACTCGTTCGGGTGACGCGGGCGGCAAGCCGCCAAAAATCGAATGTACGTGCTATAAGCTCGGTGGAAGCATCCGGCATCCTTGGTTGTTGGGTACCCAGGCACATCCGCTCTCTGAAGAAAGGTGCGGAACGGCGTGACCGACCGTCTCATCGTCCGTGGCGCTCGCGAGCACAATCTCAAGAACGTCTCGCTCGACCTCCCCCGTGACTCGCTCATCGTCTTCACCGGGCTCTCGGGGTCGGGCAAGTCCTCCCTCGCGTTCGACACGATCTTCGCCGAGGGGCAGCGCCGGTACGTCGAGTCGCTCTCCTCCTACGCGCGCCAGTTCCTCGGCCAGATGGACAAGCCGGACGTCGACTTCATCGAAGGTCTGTCGCCCGCCGTCTCCATCGACCAGAAGTCGACCTCGCGCAACCCGCGCTCGACGGTCGGCACCATCACCGAGGTCTACGACTACCTCCGCCTCCTCTTCGCGCGCATCGGCAAGCCGCACTGTCCCGAGTGCCACCGGCCGATCTCCCGCCAGTCGCCGCAGGCCATCGTCGACAAGGTCCTGGAGCTGCCCGAGGGCAGCCGCTTCCAGGTGCTGTCGCCGCTGGTACGCGAGCGCAAGGGCGAGTTCGTCGACCTCTTCGCCGACCTCCAGACCAAGGGCTACAGCCGTGCCCGGGTCGACGGGAAGACGATCCAGCTCAGCGAGCCGCCGACGCTGAAGAAGCAGGAGAAGCACACCATCGAGGTGGTCGTCGACCGCCTCACCGTCAAGGACTCCGCCAAGCGCCGGCTGACCGACTCCGTCGAGACCGCGCTCGGCCTGTCCGGCGGCATGGTCGTGCTCGACTTCGTCGACCTCCCCGAGGACGACCCCGAGCGCGAGCGGATGTACTCGGAGCACCTCTACTGCCCGTACGACGACCTGTCCTTCGAGGAGCTGGAGCCGCGCTCCTTCTCCTTCAACTCGCCCTTCGGCGCCTGCCCCGACTGCACCGGCATCGGCACCCGCATGGAGGTCGACCCCGAGCTGGTCGTGCCCGACGAGGAGAAGTCCCTCGACGAGGGCGCCATCCACCCCTGGTCGCACGGCCACACCAAGGAGTACTTCGGCCGGATGATCGACGGGCTCGCCCAGGCCCTCGGCTTCCGTACCGACATCCCGTACGCGGGTCTGCCGCAGCGGGCCAAGAAGGCCCTCATGTACGGCCACAAGACCCAGGTCGAGGTCCGTTACCGCAACCGGTACGGGCGCGAGCGCGCCTGGACCAGCCCGGCCTTCGAGGGCGCCGTCTCCTTCGTGAAGCGGCGGCACAGCGAGGCCGAGAGCGACTCCAGCCGCGAGCGCTTCGAGGGCTACATGCGCGAGGTGCCCTGCCCCACCTGTGAGGGCACCCGGCTGAAGCCGATCGTGCTCGCGGTCACCGTGATGGAGAAGTCCATCGCCGAGGTCTCCGCGATGTCGATCAGCGACTGCGCCGACTTCCTCGGCCGCCTCACCCTGAACGCGCGCGACAAGAAGATCGCCGAGCGCGTCCTCAAGGAGGTCAACGAGCGGCTGCGCTTCCTCGTCGACGTCGGCCTCGACTACCTCTCGCTCAACCGTGCCGCCGGCACCCTCTCCGGCGGCGAGGCCCAGCGCATCCGGCTCGCCACCCAGATCGGCTCCGGCCTGGTCGGTGTGCTGTACGTGCTCGACGAGCCGTCCATCGGTCTGCACCAGCGCGACAACCACCGGCTCATCGAGACCCTGGTGCGGCTGCGCGACATGGGCAACACCCTCATCGTGGTCGAGCACGACGAGGACACCATCAAGGTCGCCGACTGGGTCGTCGACATCGGCCCCGGCGCCGGCGAGCACGGTGGCAAGGTCGTCCACTCCGGGCCGCTCAAGGAGCTGCTCGCCAACAAGGAGTCGATGACCGGGCAGTACCTGTCCGGCCGCAAGGCGATCGGCACGCCCGACCTGCGCCGCCCGGTCGACCCGAAGCGCCTGCTCACCGTGCACGGCGCCCGGGAGAACAACCTGCGGGACATCGACGTCTCCTTCCCGCTGGGCGTCCTCACCGCCGTCACCGGTGTCTCCGGCTCCGGCAAGTCGACGCTGGTCAACGACATCCTCTACACCCACCTGGCACGCGAGCTGAACGGCGCCAAGTCGGTGCCCGGCCGCCACACGCGCGTGGCCGGCGACGACCTCGTCGACAAGGTCGTGCACGTCGACCAGTCGCCCATCGGCCGCACCCCGCGCTCGAACCCGGCGACCTACACCGGAGTCTTCGACCACGTCCGCCGGCTCTTCGCGGAGACCATGGAGGCGAAGGTCCGCGGCTACCTGCCCGGCCGCTTCTCCTTCAACGTCAAGGGCGGCCGCTGCGAGAACTGCTCCGGCGACGGCACGATCAAGATCGAGATGAACTTCCTCCCGGACGTCTACGTCCCGTGCGAGGTCTGCCACGGCGCCCGGTACAACCGGGAGACCCTGGAGGTCCACTACAAGGGCAAGTCCATCGCCGAGGTCCTGGACATGCCGATCGAGGAGGCCCTGGACTTCTTCGAGGCCGTCCCGACCATCGCCCGCCACCTGCGCACCCTGCACGAGGTCGGCCTCGGCTACGTCCGCCTCGGCCAGTCCGCGCCGACCCTCTCCGGCGGCGAGGCCCAGCGCGTCAAGCTCGCCTCCGAGCTCCAGAAGCGCTCCACGGGCCGCACGGTCTACGTCCTGGACGAGCCGACCACCGGTCTCCACTTCGAGGACATCTCGAAGCTGATCAAGGTCCTCTCCGGCCTGGTCGACAAGGGCAACTCGGTGATCGTCATCGAGCACAACCTGGACGTCATCAAGACCGCCGACTGGGTCATCGACATGGGCCCCGAGGGCGGCAGCGGCGGCGGCCTGGTCATCGCCGAGGGCACCCCCGAGGAGATCGCCTCGACCCCGGCCAGCCACACCGGCAAGTTCCTCCGCGAGATCCTCGGCGCCGACCGCGTCAGCGACGCCTCCTCGGTCCGCGCCCCGCGCGGCGCCAAGAAGACGGCCGCGAAGAAGACCACCACGGCGGCGAAGAAGACGACGGCGGCGAAGAAGACGACGGCGGCGAAGAAGACGACGGCGGCCAAGAAGACCACGGCGAAGAAGACGACCACCCGGGCCCGCAAGAGCTGACCCGTAGATGCATGACGAGGGCGCCCCACCACTCAAGGTGGGGCGCCCTCGTCTATGAAGAGAACCTCAGCGCACCCGGACCCGGACCCGCGCCCCAGCCCCCCTCCAGCTCACCCGCAAACGGCGGCTCCGCCCCCGCCCGCGTACACGTCACCGCCGCCGCCCGCGCCGCGAACCCCAGCACGCCCCGCCACTCCTCCGCCCCTATCGCCGCCACGTCCCGCCCCACCAGCCCGTGCAGCAACGCCGCGTTCACCGTGTCGCCGGCCCCGATCGTGTCCACGACCCGCACCGGCACGGCGGGCACCGAGACCTCGTACTCCCGCGTGTAGACGGTGAGCCCCGCCCCGCCCCGGGTCAGCACGACTGCGCCGGGCCCCCGCTCCAGCCACCCGGCGGGGTCGCCGCCGAGCCAGTCGGCGTCCTCTTCCGACAGCTTCAGGAGCGAGACGAACGGCAGCCAGCCCGCGAACCGCGCGCGGTACGCCGCCGGGTCGGGGAGCAGCCCGGGCCGGATGTTCGGGTCGAGCAGGGTGAACAGCCCGTCCGCGGCCGAGCGCCGCAGCAGCGCCTCGTACGCGAGGGCGCCGGGTTCCAAGGCCAGTGAGAGGGTGCCGAAGGCCACGGCCCGGACGTCCTCGGGGAGCCGCCCGGGCAGGGCGAAGAGCCGGTCGGCGGTGCCGTCCACGTAGAAGCCGTAGCGCGCGGAGCCGTCGGGCCCCACGGAGGCGACGGCCAGCGTGGTCGGTTCGGGCCCGCGCTGGACGAGATCCGTGGTGACCCCGGCGGCCCGCAGTCCGGCGACGAGCGCGTCCCCGAAGGCGTCCGTGGACACCCGGGAGCAGAACGCGGTCCGGGCGCCGAGCCGGCCCAGGGCGATGGCCGTGTTGTAGGGCCCGCCGCCCGGCCGGGGCAGCAGCGGGGCCAGAGGGTCGGGGGGGTCGGGCGGTCCGTCGGGAACCTTCCCGTCGGGAACCAGGTCGATCAGGGACTCACCGGCGACGACGATCACGTACCGGAAGGTAGCCCATCACGCACCGCGGCGGACAGGCGTGTGCCCGCCCCCTCGCCCGCCCCCTCGCGCGGCCCCGCGCGCGGGTGTCCTCCGACCCGCCGGTATCGTCGGATGAGTCCCCTCTGGATCCCTTGGGTCCCTTGAGCCCCATGGGTCCCTTCTCTCCGACCGACCGTGGAGCGCTCATGTCCGGCCAGTCCACCCGCCGCACCGTCCTCAAAGGCGCCGCTCTCGCCGGAGCCGCCGGACTGGGTGTCGCCGCCTGCTCCACCGACTCCAACCTCGGCCACGCCCAGAACCCGGTGCCGACGGCCCCGGTAGAGCTCGGCGCGCCGTCCGAGGTCCCGGTCGGCACCGCCAAGCTGTTCCGCGAGCAGCGGGTGCTCGTGCACTGCCCGGCCGAGGGCCAGTACAAGGCGTTCAGTGCCCAGTGCACCCACGCCGGCTGCCTCCTCGACAAGATCGAGAAGAACGAGGGCAACTGCCCCTGCCACGGCAGCCGCTTCGACGTGACCACCGGCAAGGCGCTCCAGGGTCCGGCGACCGTGCCGCTGCCCGAGGTCCCGGTCCGGGTCGAGAACGGCAAGCTGATCGCCGGCCCCAAGGCCTGATTTTCCGCACCGGCCGCGCCCGGGGCCCCGCCCCGGGTCCGTCCGCTCCCGGGCCCCGGTCCTCCCGGGCCTCCCGCCCCACCGGACCCGTCCGGCCAACCCGGCGGAGGCGGCCGGAGTGTCGGCCCCCGCCAGTAGGGTGGGATCCATGGCCGACCCCTCCAGTTACCGCCCGAAGCCGGGACAGATCCCCGACTCGCCGGGGGTCTACAAATTCCGCGACGAGCACCGCCGGGTGATCTACGTCGGGAAGGCGAAGTCGCTGCGCCAGCGCCTGGCCAACTACTTCCAGCCCCTGGCGAGCCTGCACCCGCGCACCGCGACGATGGTGACCACGGCCGCCTCCGTGGAGTGGACCGTCGTGTCGACCGAGGTCGAGGCGCTCCAGCTGGAGTACTCCTGGATCAAGGAGTACGACCCCCGGTTCAACGTGAAGTACCGGGACGACAAGAGCTACCCCTACCTCGCGGTGACCCTGAACGAGGAGTTCCCGCGGGTCCAGGTGATGCGCGGCCACAAGAAGAAGGGCGTGCGCTACTTCGGCCCGTACGGGCACGCGTGGGCGATCCGCGAGACCGTCGACCTGATGCTGCGGGTGTTCCCCGTCCGCACCTGCTCCGCCGGTGTCTTCCGCAACGCCGCCTCCGCCGGCCGCCCCTGCCTGCTCGGCTACATCGGCAAGTGCTCCGCGCCCTGCGTGGGCCGGGTCACCCCGGAGGAGCACCGCGAACTGGCCGGTGACTTCTGCGACTTCATGGCCGGCCGCACCGGCACGTACATCCGCCGGCTGGAGAAGCGGATGATGCTGGCGGCCGAGGACATGGAGTACGAGAAGGCGGCCCGGCTGCGCGACGACATAGAGGCGCTGCGCAAGGCCATGGAGAAGAGCGCCGTCGTGCTGGCCGACGCCACCGACGCCGACCTGATCGCGCTCGCCGAGGACGAGCTGGAGGCCGCCGTCCAGATCTTCCACGTCCGCGGCGGACGCGTGCGCGGCCAGCGCGGCTGGGTCACCGACAAGGTCGAGGCCGTCAGCGCCGCCGGGCTCGTCGAGCACGCCCTCCAGCAGCTGTACGGCGAGGAGCGCGGCGACGGGGTCCCCAAGGAGGTCCTGGTCCCGGCCCTGCCCGAGGACACCGCGGCGGTGTCCCAGTGGCTGGCCGACCGCCGCGGTTCCCAGGTGTCCCTGCGGATCCCGCAGCGCGGCGACAAGAAGGACCTGATGGAGACGGTCGCGCGCAACGCGCAGCAGGCGCTCGTCCTGCACAAGACCAAGCGGGCCAGCGACCTGACCACCCGCTCCCGGGCCCTGGAGGAGGTCGCAGACGCGCTCGGCCTGGACTCGGCGCCGCTGCGCATCGAGTGCTTCGACATCTCGCACCTCCAGGGCGAGGACGTGGTGGCGTCCATGGTCGTCTTCGAGGACGGGCTGCCCCGCAAGAGCGAGTTCCGCCGCTTCCAGATCAAGGGCTTCGAAGGCCAGGACGACGTCCGGTCGATGCACGAGGTGATCAGCCGCCGCTTCAAGCGCTACCTCGCGGAGAAGGAGAAGACGGGGGAGTGGGTGGACGGCGAGGTGCCGGCCGAGACCCCCGGAGCGATCGAGTCCGCCGACTCCGCCGACACCCCCGAGGGCCGGGAGGACGACGGCCGCCCCAAGCGCTTCGCGTACCCCCCGCAGCTCGTCGTGGTCGACGGCGGGCAGCCGCAGGTCGCCGCCGCCCAGCGGGCCCTCACCGAGCTGGGCATCGACGACGTCGCCGTCTGCGGCCTGGCCAAGCGCCTGGAGGAGGTCTGGCTGCCCGGCGACGACGACCCGGTGGTGCTGCCCCGTTCCAGCGAGGGCCTGTACCTCCTCCAGCGGGTCCGTGACGCGGCGCACGACTTCGCCATCCGTTACCAGCGGTCCAAGCGGAGCAAGCGCGTCCGCAGCAGCCCCCTCGACGCCGTCCCCGGCCTCGGCGAGACACGCAAACAGGCACTCATCAAGCATTTCGGCTCGGTCAAACGCCTCCGGCAGGCGACAATCGAGCAGATCTGCGAGGTCCCCGGCATGGGCCGCAAGACGGCGGAGGCCGTGGCGGTGGCCCTCGCGCAGGCGGCTCCGGCCGCGCCCGCCGTGAACACGGCCACAGGAGAGATCATGGAAGACGACGGGGGCACCACCGCATGACCGAGCGCGACCAGAACGATCAGCACGAGAACGATCAGCAGCGGAACGACCCGCACACGTACGAAGACGGAGCACCGGACATGGATACGGGCACGGGACCGGGGACCACGGAGGAGCCGGCCGCCGACACCAACGGCGACGCTCCCATCCCCGAGCTGGTGATCATCTCGGGGATGTCCGGCGCCGGCCGGTCCACCGCGGCGAAGTGCCTGGAGGACCTCGGCTGGTTCGTCGTCGACAACCTGCCGCCCGCCCTGATTCCCACCATGGTGGAGCTGGGCGCCCGATCGCAGGGCAACGTCGTCCGGATCGCCGTCGTCGTCGACGTCCGCGGCCGGCAGTTCTTCGACAACCTCAAGGACTCCCTCGCCGACCTCGACGCCAAGCAGGTCACCCGCCGGATCGTCTTCCTGGAGTCCTCCGACGAGGTCCTGGTCCGGCGCTTCGAGTCGGTCCGCCGCCCGCACCCGCTGCAGGGCGACGGCCGCATCGTCGACGGCATCGCCGCCGAGCGCGACCTGCTGCGCGAGCTGCGCGGCGACGCCGACCTGGTGATCGACACCTCCAGCCTCAACGTCCACGAGCTGCGCGCCAAGATGGACGCCCAGTTCGCCGGCGACGAGGAGCCCGAACTGCGGGCCACCGTGATGTCCTTCGGCTTCAAGTACGGCCTGCCCGTCGACGCCGACCTCGTCGTCGACATGCGCTTCCTGCCCAACCCGCACTGGGTCCCCGAGCTGCGCCCGTTCACCGGCCTGAACGAGGAGGTGGCGAGCTACGTCTACAACCAGCCCGGCGCCAAGGAGTTCCTGGACCGCTACACCGAGCTGCTCCAGCTGATCGCCGCCGGCTACCGGCGCGAGGGCAAGCGGTACGTGACCATCGCCGTCGGCTGTACGGGCGGCAAGCACCGGTCCGTGGCCACCGCCGAGAAGCTGGCCGCGCGGCTGGCCTCCGAGGGAGTGGAGACCGTGGTCGTCCACCGGGACATGGGGCGCGAGTGAAACCGTACCGCCGTCGTCACTCCACCCTGGCGGTGCGGCGCACGCTGCGCCGCCGCGGCGCGCAGCCCAAGGTCGTCGCGCTCGGCGGCGGCATGGGCCTGTCGGCCTCGCTCGCCGCGCTGCGCCGGATCACCGGCGACCTGACCGCCGTGGTCACCGTCGCCGACGACGGGGGCTCCAGCGGCCGGCTCCGCGAGGAGCTGGGCGTACTGCCCCCGGGCGACCTGCGCAAGGCGCTCGCGGCGCTGTGCGGCGACGACGACTGGGGCCAGACCTGGGCCCGGGTCATCCAGCACCGCTTCCAGTCCAAGGGCGAGATGCACGGCCACGCCGTCGGCAACCTGCTGATCGTCGCCCTCTGGGAGCAGCTGGGCGGCGACCCGGTGCAGGCCCTGGACCTGGTCGGCAAGCTGCTCGGCGCGCACGGCCGGGTGCTGCCCATGTCCGCCGTACCGCTGGAGCTGCAGGCCCTGGTCAAGGGCCACGACCCGGCCCGTCCGCACGACGTGGACACGGTACGGGGCCAGGCCACCGTGGCGCTCACGCCCGGCGAGGTGCAGTCCGTACACCTGGTGCCGAACGACCCGCCGGCCGTGCCGGAGGCGGTCGCGGCCGTCCTGGACGCCGACTGGGTGGTGCTCGGTCCGGGCTCCTGGTTCTCCTCGGTCATCCCGCATCTGCTGGTGCCGGAACTGCTCGACGCCCTGATGGAGACCAAGGCCCGCCGGGTGCTCTCGTTGAACCTCGCGCCGCAGCCCGGAGAAACCGAGGGCTTCTCCCCGCAGCGTCATTTGGAGGTTTTGGCACGACACGCCCCTAAACTCGCCCTGGACGTGGTGCTGGCCGACGAGGCCGCCGTGCCCGACGCGTCGGCAAGAGAACCCCTCGCCGAAGCCGCGAAGCGGCTCGGCGCCGCGGTCGAGCTGGCGCCGGTGGCCCGGCCCGACGGCACTCCGAAGCACGACCCGGAGCTGTTGGCCGCCGCGTACGACCGTATTTTTCGGATGCATGGAAGGATCGGCCCATGGCGATGACGGCAGCGGTGAAGGACGAGATCTCCCGGCTCCCCGTCACCCGGACCTGCTGCAGGAAGGCCGAGGTCTCGTCGATCCTGCGGTTCGCGGGCGGGCTGCACCTGGTGAGCGGCCGGATCGTGATCGAGGCGGAGCTGGACACCGCGATGGCGGCCCGCCGGCTCAAGCGGGACATCCTGGAGATCTTCGGGCACAGCTCGGAGCTGATCGTGATGGCGCCCGGCGGACTGCGCCGCGGCTCGCGCTTCGTCGTGCGCGTGGTCGCGGGCGGCGACCAGCTGGCCCGCCAGACCGGTCTGGTCGACGGCCGCGGCCGGCCCATCCGCGGCCTGCCCCCGCAGGTCGTCTCCGGGGCCACCTGTGACGCCGAGGCGGCCTGGCGCGGGGCGTTCCTCGCGCACGGCTCGCTGACCGAGCCGGGCCGCTCCTCCTCGCTGGAGGTCACCTGCCCCGGCCCGGAGGCCGCGCTGGCCCTGGTCGGCGCCGCCCGGCGGCTCTCGATCGCGGCGAAGGCCCGTGAGGTACGCGGTGTGGACCGGGTCGTCGTCCGCGACGGCGACGCCATCGGCGCCCTGCTGACCCGGCTCGGCGCGCACGAGTCGGTGCTGGCCTGGGAGGAGCGGCGGATGCGGCGCGAGGTCCGCGCCACCGCCAACCGGCTCGCCAACTTCGACGACGCCAACCTGCGCCGCTCGGCCCGCGCGGCGGTCGCCGCGGGCGCCCGGGTGGCCCGCGCCCTGGAGATCCTCGGCGAGGAGGTGCCCGAGCACCTCGCGGCCGCCGGACGGCTGCGCATGGAGCACAAGCAGGCGTCCCTGGAGGAGCTGGGCGCGCTCGCCGACCCGCCGCTCACCAAGGACGCGGTGGCGGGCCGGATCCGCCGGCTGCTCGCCATGGCCGACAAGCGGGCGCAGGACCTCGGCATCCCGGGGACCGAGTCCAACCTGACGGAGGAGCTGGACGACAGCCTCGTCGGCTGACGCCGCCCCGGGCCCCGCCCGTACGTCCCACCCTTCTTCTGCCGGTGCCTTCCGAGGCACCGGCAGAAGTCGTTTCCGGGGACCGGGGACCGGGGACCGAGGACGGCGCGACGGATCACCGGGGACCGCGGGAGCGGATTTAAGGACCGGAACGGGCGTGTGGTCCGTACCACCCACTCCGGTGGCCGCATCGTGGACACGATCGTCCCGGCCTCTTCGAAGACGCCGATCCGCTCCCGCGGACCGATCACCACCGGTGACATCGCGCGCCCCGGCTCCGGCCGCGCGCGCGTCCCGAATACGGCGGAACGGGCGGCTCTGCTCGGAATGGCCCTCACTTCGCTCCGACGCCGTTCCGGGTGCTCAGGCGAGCACCGATTTTCGTCACTTAGCGTAGTCGAAATCGGGGGGTCGGGGTGGCTCGTACCCGCTGCTAGACAAGGGCTACCAGCGCTTTACCGGCACATACCGGGCACGTGGAGGCGCACTCGATGTCACGCGCGGCCACGAGGAGAGGTAGGGTCGTAAGCGGTCGGGGACATCCCAAAATTGAAGCTCGCCGGGCGTCGAAACCCGGCGTACCACGAGGAGATCGGTTCGTGACGATCCGCGTAGGCATCAACGGCTTTGGCCGTATCGGTCGCAACTACTTCCGGGCGCTCCTTGAGCAGGGTGCCGACATCGAGGTCGTGGCCGTGAACGACCTGGGCGACACCGCGACCACGGCCCACCTGCTGAAGTACGACACCATTCTGGGCCGCCTCAAGGCCGAGGTGACCCACACCGAGGACACCATCACCGTCGACGGACACACCGTCAAGGTGCTGTCCGAGCGCGACCCCGCGCAGATTCCGTGGGGGGAGCTGGGCGTCGACATCGTCGTCGAGTCCACCGGCATCTTCACCAAGCGCGAGGAGGCCGCCAAGCACCTCGCGGGCGGCGCCAAGAAGGTCCTCATCTCGGCTCCGGCCAAGGACGAGGACATCACCATCGTCATGGGTGTCAACCAGGACAAGTACGACGCGGCGAACCACCACGTCATCTCCAACGCGTCCTGCACCACCAACTGCGTGGCGCCGATGGCCAAGGTCCTCGACGAGAACTTCGGCATCGTCCGCGGTCTGATGACCACGGTCCACGCGTACACCAACGACCAGCGCATCCTGGACTTCCCGCACCGCGACCTGCGTCGCGCCCGCGCGGCCGCGGAGAACATCATCCCGACCACGACCGGTGCCGCGAAGGCCACCGCCCTGGTCCTCCCGCAGCTCAAGGGCAAGCTCGACGGCATGGCCATCCGCGTCCCGGTCCCGACCGGTTCGGTCACCGACCTGGTCGTGGAGCTGTCCCGCGAGGTCACCAAGGACGAGGTCAACGCCGCGTTCAAGAAGGCCGCGGACGGCGAGCTCAAGGGCCTGCTGTTCTACACCGAGGACCCGATCGTGTCCTCGGACATCACCGGCGACCCGGCCTCCTGCACCTTCGACTCGTCGCTGACGATGGTCCAGGAGGGCAACTCGGTCAAGGTCCTCGGCTGGTACGACAACGAGTGGGGCTACTCCAACCGGCTGGTCGACCTCACCGTCTTCGTCGGTGGTCAGCTCTAGGCCGTGTCCGGAAAGTAGCGCCGTCCGCCCGGAGGGCGGGGCCCGCGGCGTCTGGTGCGCGCGATCGCAAGGCGGAGGATCATCCTCGTACTGGGCGTACTTGGATGACTCCGACAACGCGGCGAGGGTGCGTGCCAGGCGGCGTGGGCCAGGCGGGACTTTACGGGCCCGGCCTAGACTCTAGGGCGGGCTTCGGCGTGAAGCAGGGCCCGGGCAGTGCGAAGACGCGCTGCGCGGGCCCTGTGTCGTGTGCTCCACCACGTGTACCAAGGAGTCAGAGAACTGATGAAGACGATCGACGAGCTGCTCGCCCAGGGCGTCTCCGGCAAGCGGGTGTTCGTCCGCGCCGACCTCAACGTGCCCCTCGACGGCACGACCATCACCGACGACGGCCGCATCCGCGCCGTCGTCCCGACCGTCAAGGCGCTGGCTGCGGCCGGTGCCCGGGTCGTGGTGGCCTCGCACCTCGGCCGCCCCAAGGGCGCGCCGGACCCGGCGTTCTCGCTCGCCCCGGCCGCCGCGCGCCTGGGCGAACTGCTCGGCGCCGACGTGGCGTTCGCGACCGACACGGTCGGCGACTCCGCCCAGGCCGTGGTCGCGGGCCTGGCCGACGGCCGGGTCGCCGTCCTGGAGAACCTCCGCTTCAACGCCGGCGAGACCTCGAAGGACGACGCCGAACGCGGCGCGTTCGCCGACCTCCTGGCCACTCTCGCCGACGTGTACGTGGGCGACGGCTTCGGCGCCGTGCACCGCAAGCACGCCTCGGTCTTCGACCTCCCGGCCCGGCTGCCGCACTACGCCGGCTACCTCATCGCCACCGAGGTCGGCGTCCTGAAGAAGCTCACCGAGGACGTCCGGCGCCCCTACGTGGTCGCCCTCGGCGGCTCCAAGGTCTCCGACAAGATCGGCGTCATCGACAACCTGCTGGACAAGGCCGACCGCATCCTCATCGGCGGCGGCATGGTCTTCACCTTCCTCGCCGCCAAGGGCCACGAGGTCGGCACCTCGCTGCTCCAGGAGGACCAGAAGCAGAAGTGCCTGGAGTACCTGGCGGAGGCGGAGCGGCGCGGTGTGGAGTTCGTGCTGCCCGTCGACATCCTGGTCTCGGACGGGTTCCCGGACCTGAAGGCCAAGGCCCCGACCCACCCGGAGACCGTCGCCGCCGACGCCATGCCGGCCGGAAAGCTGGGCCTGGACATCGGCCCGGACACCCGCAAGCTGTACGCCGCCAAGCTCGCCGACGCGGGCACCGTGTTCTGGAACGGCCCCATGGGCGTCTTCGAGCACCCCGACTACGCCGAGGGCACCCGTGCCGTCGCCCAGGCGCTGCTCGACGCGCCCGGCTTCACCGTCGTCGGCGGTGGCGACTCGGCCGCCGCCGTCCGCACCCTGGGCTTCGACGAGAATGCCTTCGGCCACATCTCGACCGGCGGCGGCGCCTCCCTCGAATACCTCGAGGGCAAGACGCTTCCCGGCCTCGCCGCACTGGAGGACTGATCCACCGATGAGCATCCGTACCCCGCTGATGGCGGGCAACTGGAAGATGAACCTCAACCACCTCGAGGCCATCGCCCACACCCAGAAGCTCGCGTTCGCCCTGACCGACAAGGACTTCGACGCCGTGGAGGTCGCGGTCCTCGTGCCCTTCACCGACCTGCGGTCCGTGCAGACCCTGGTCGACGGCGACAAGCTGAAGATCAAGTACGGCGCCCAGGACATCTCGGCGCACGACTCCGGCGCGTACACCGGCGAGATCTCCGGCCCGATGCTGGCGAAGCTGAAGTGCGCGTACGTGGCCGTCGGCCACTCGGAGCGCCGCCAGTACCACGCCGAGACCGACGAGGTCTGCAACGCCAAGGTGAAGGCCGCCTACCGGCACGGCGTGACCCCGATCCTGTGCGTCGGCGAGGAGCTGCCCGTCCGCGACGCCGGCGAAGCCGTCCCGCACACCCTGGCCCAGGTCGAGGGCGGTCTGAAGGACATCCCGGCCGAGCAGGCCGAGTCCGTCGTGATCGCCTACGAGCCGGTGTGGGCCATCGGCACCGGCAAGGTCTGCGGCGCCGACGACGCCCAGGAGGTCTGCGGGGCGATCCGCGGCAAGCTCGCCGAGCTGTACTCCCAGGAGCTGGCCGACAAGGTCCGCATCCAGTACGGCGGCTCCGTCAAGAGCGGCAACGTCGCCGAGATCATGGCGAAGCCCGACATCGACGGCGCCCTGGTCGGCGGCGCGGCGCTGGACGCCGAGGAGTTCGTCAAGATCATCCGCTTCCGCGACCAGTGACGGCACCCGCCGTGCCGATCGACGTCTGACGATGTAGAGCGGTGACGGCGATCCGTCGTACCCTTGCGGGGGCCGGGCAGGTACCTGTCCGGCCCCTGTCCGTATGAGTCCGAGGAAGTTGGTCCAGCCGTGGTTATGGGGTTTTCGATCGCCCTGATCGTCTTCAGTGCGCTGCTGATGCTGCTCGTGCTGATGCACAAGGGCAAGGGCGGCGGCCTCTCCGACATGTTCGGTGGCGGCATGCAGTCCTCCGTCGGTGGCTCCTCGGTCGCCGAGCGGAACCTGGACCGGATCACCGTGGTGATCGGTCTGCTGTGGTTCGCGTGCATTGTCGTACTTGGTCTCGTGATGAAGATGGACGGGTAACTCCAACCACTGGACGCGCGTTGGGCCTTACGTAGACTGGGCATCTTCGAGCACCATCACGCAGGGAGTTACGACCGTGGCAAGTGGCAACGCGATCCGGGGAAGCCGGGTCGGAGCGGGGCCGATGGGGGAGGCCGAGCGGGGCGAGTCGGCACCGCGTCTTCGGATCTCCTTCTGGTGCTCGAACGGGCACGAGACCCAGCCCAGCTTCGCCAGCGACGCGCAGGTGCCGGAGACCTGGGACTGTCCGCGCTGTGGCTTCCCGGCCGGTCAGGACCAGGACAACCCGCCGGACCCGCCGCGCACGGAACCGTACAAGACGCACCTCGCCTACGTACGGGAGCGGCGCAGCGACGCCGACGGGGAGGCGATTCTCGCCGAGGCGCTCGCCAAGCTCCGCGGCGAGATCTGACGGGACATCCGGGCGACGCGCGCCCGGCCAGTACGACGAGACGACGGACGGGCTCCGCTCGCGAACACGATTCGCGGCGGGGCCCGTTCGCCGTGTCCGGGGTCGTTCGCCCGGGGACGCCCGCCGGGTGGGGCGGGCGGGGTGCGGCCGTCCTCCGCGGTTCGCGCCGGACGGGTTCGGGGCCTCCGATCAACTAGGTTGGTAGGGCGGGGCACACCAGCGTCACCACGAAGAAATGGGCGATACCCGAGATGACGAACGCAGGCACCAGGCTCAACCAGCTGCCCGAGTGGGCGGCCCTCGGCAAGCACCGCGAGCAGCTGGGCGACACCCACCTGCGCGAGCTGTTCGCCGCCGACCCCGAGCGCGGCACGGGCTACACGCTGCGCGTCGGCGACCTGTATCTGGACTACTCCAAGCACCTCGTGACCGACGAGACCCTGGCCCTGCTGCGCGACCTGGCCACCGCCACCGGCGTCGCCGGGCTGCGCGACGCCATGTTCCGCGGCGAGAAGATCAACACCACCGAGGGACGCGCCGTCCTGCACACCGCCCTGCGCGCCCCGCGCGAGGCGGTCGTCGAGGTCGACGGCGTGAACGTCGTCCCCGAGGTGCACGCCGTCCTCGACCGGATGGCCGGCTTCGCCGACCGGGTCCGCGCGGGCGAGTGGACCGGCCACACCGGCAAGCCGATCAAGAACATCGTCAACATCGGCATCGGCGGCTCCGACCTCGGCCCCGCCATGGCCTTCGAGGCCCTGCGCTCCTACACCCGCCGCGACCTCGTCTTCCGCTTCGTCTCCAACGTCGACGGCGCCGACCTGCACGAGGCCGTCCGCGACCTCGACCCCGCCGAGACCCTCTTCATCGTCGCCTCGAAGACCTTCACCACCATCGAGACGATCACCAACGCCACCTCCGCCCGCGACTGGCTGCTCGCCGGCCTCGGCGCCGGCCAGGAGGCCGTGGCGAAGCACTTCGTCGCGCTGTCGACCAATGCCGCGAAGGTCGAGGACTTCGGCATCGACACCGCGAACATGTTCGAGTTCTGGGACTGGGTCGGCGGCCGCTACTCGTACGACTCCGCCATCGGCCTGTCCCTGATGATCGCCATCGGCCCGGACCGCTTCCGCGAGATGCTCGACGGCTTCCACCTGGTCGACGAGCACTTCCGCACCGCCCCGCCCGAGGCGAACGCGCCGCTGCTGCTCGGCCTGCTCGGCATCTGGTACGGCGCCTTCTTCGACGCCCAGTCGCACGCCGTCCTGCCGTACTCGCACTACCTGTCGAAGTTCACCGCGTACCTCCAGCAGCTCGACATGGAGTCCAACGGCAAGTCCGTCGACCGCGACGGCAAGCCCGTCGACTGGCAGACCGGCCCGGTCGTCTGGGGCACCCCCGGCACCAACGGCCAGCACGCCTACTACCAGCTGATCCACCAGGGCACCAAGGTCATCCCGGCCGACTTCATCGGCTTCGCCGAGCCCGTCGCCGACCTGCCGGCCGGCCTGGCCGCCCAGCACGACCTGCTCATGGCCAACTTCTTCGCCCAGACCCAGGCGCTGGCCTTCGGCAAGACGCCCGAGGAGGTACGGGCCGAGGGCGTGGCCGAGGAGCTCGTCCCGCACAAGACCTTCCAGGGCAACCACCCCACCACCACGATCCTGGCGGACGCCCTCACCCCGTCCGTCCTGGGCCAGCTCATCGCGCTGTACGAGCACAAGGTCTTCGTCCAGGGCGCCGTCTGGAACATCGACTCCTTCGACCAGTGGGGCGTCGAGCTCGGCAAGGTCCTCGCCAAGCGGATCGAGCCGGTGCTCACCCGCGGCGAGGGCGGCGCCGAACTGGACCCCTCCACCGCCGGACTCGTCGCCGCCTACCGCTCGCTGCGCGGCCGGAGCTGACCCGATGACCAGGGGGGAGCCGGGCGAGCACACGAACCACAGCGGGTACGGGGAGGACTGCGGAGAGCGGGAGGTGCGGCTGCGCCCGCCGCGGAACGCCGTCGACGGCCGGGCCGTCGGCTGGTGGCGGACGCAGCTCCTGATCACCACCGCCGTGCCGGTGCTGGTCCTGGCCGTACTCGGCGCACTCATCGGCCCGGCCAGGTTCTGGCTGCTCGCCTCCGGCGGCGCGGTGGCGGCGCTCGGCCTCGCCGCCACCGCGGGCCTGCCCGGCTGGTGGTTCCGGGTGCACCGCTGGGAGGTCACCGAGGACGCCGTGTACGTCCGGACCGGGGCGTTCTGGCAGGAGTGGCGGATCGCGCCGATGTCCCGGATCCAGACGGTCGACACCGTACGGGGCCCGCTGGAGCAGACGTTCAAGCTGGCCACCGTCACCGTCACCACCGCCTCCTCCAAGGGCGCCCTGCGCATCGAGGGCCTCGACCACGCGCTCGCCGCCGAGCTGGCCGAACGGCTCACCGCGATCACCCGGGCCACCCCGGGGGACGCGACATGACCAGCCCCGGGCCGGTCCCCGGCCACGACGGCGGCGAGGACTGGCGGCGGCTCGCCCCGCGCTCGCTGCTCGCCGGTGCCGCCGTGCTGATCGGTGTCGCCGGCGGCGCCGCGATGCCCGCGTACGTCACCCTCTCCGGCGGCTCCCGCCCGCTGTGGCAGGCCGTCGCCTGGGTGCTTGCCGGATCGTTCCTGCTGGTCGGCGGCGGCAGCGCCGCCGACTGGGTCCGGCTGCGCCGCACCCGCTACCGCGTCGGACCCGAACGGATCGACCTCCACAGCGGGCTCCTCGTCGTCAAACGCCGCTCCCTGGCCCGCGACCGGATCCGCAGCGTCGACCTCACCGCCAACCCCCTCGAACGCCTCCTCGGCCTCGTCAAGGTCCGGATCGGCACCGGTGAGCACACCGGCGGCGAATCCACCCTCGAACTCGACCTGGTCACCCGCGCCGAGGGCGAGCACCTGCGCCGCACCCTGCTCGCCCGCCCCGCCGGAGCACCCGGCGACACCGCCCACGACGGCGTCCTCGCCTCCCTCGACCCGCGCTGGATCCGCTACGCCCCGGTCTCCTTCGTCGCCCCGCTGATCGGCCTCGCCGCGGGCGGGGCCGTCATGCAGGTCAGCGACTGGTTCGGCGCCCAGGAAGCGGTCATCCGCTGGGTCGGCGACCGGTTCGAGGACGTCTCGCTGACCTGGATGGTCGTCGACCTGGTGCTGCTGGTCACCGCCGCCGGCGGGATCGGCGCCCTCGGCCTGTGGATCGAGTCGTGGTCCGGCTACCGGCTGGAGCGCGAACCCGGCGGCACCCTCCGGGTCCGCCGCGGCCTGTTCACCTCCCGCTCCGTCTCCCTGGAGGAGCGCCGGCTGCGCGGCGTCGAGCTGGTCGAACCCTTCGGCGTACGGCTCTTCCGCGGCGCCCGCGTCGACGCCGTCGCCACCGGCCTCGCCCAGGACGACGACGACAAGCACGGCGACCTGAAGAACCTGCTGCCGCCGGTGCCCCGCGCGGTCGCCGACCGGGTCGCCGCCCAGGTGCTGCGCGAGCCGGAACCGCCCACCGGCGCCCCGCTCGCCGCACACCCCCGGGCCGCCCGCACCCGCCGGGTCCGCCGGGCGCTGGCCGCCGCGCTCGTACCGGCGGCCGTGCTCGCCGTCCTCGGGCTCTGGCTCACCCCGGTCCTTGTGTACGTAGCGGCCGGCGTCGCCGTCGTCCTCACCCCGCTCGCCCTGCTGCTCGCCCGGGACGCCTACCGCAGCCTCGGACACGGCGTCAGCGGCGCGTATCTGGTGACCCGTTCGGGCAGCGTGCGCCGCTCCACGGTCGCCCTCCAGCGCGCCGGGGTGATCGGCTGGACCGTCCGGCGGTCCTGGTTCCAGCGGCGCGCCGGAGTGCTCACGCTGCGCGCCACGACGGCCGCCGGGGAGGGCGCGTACAGCGTCCACGACGCGGGCGAGAGCCAGGGCCTCCGCTTCGCCGCCGAGGCCGTACCGGACCTCCTCGCCCCCTTCCTGGAACCGAAGCCGTGAACGGCCGAGGCCCGGTCCACCACGTGGTGGACCGGGCCTCGTGCCATGCCGTCGAGGATCAGGCGGACGCCGGCGGGTACAGGTCCCGGGGCAGCTCGGAGGCCGCCGCCGCGTCCAGCAGCCACAGCGTGCGCGCCTGCCCGCGGGCCCCGGCCGCCGGGGCCTGGATCTCGCCCGCGCCGGACAGCGCGATGGCCGCGGCCTTCGCCTTGTCCGCGCCGGCCGCGAGCAGCCAGACCTCCCGCGCGGCCCGGATCGCCGGCAGCGTCAGCGAGATCCGGATCGGCGGCGGCTTGGGCGCGCCGTGCACCCCGACCACCGTCCGCTCGGTCTCCCGCACCGCGGGCAGCTCCGGGAAGAGCGAGGCCACGTGCGTGTCCGGGCCGACGCCCAGCATCAGCACGTCGAAGGCCGGCACCCCGCCGTGGTCGCCGGGCTCGGCCGCCGCCGCGAGCTGCGCCGCGTACGCCGCGGCCGCCGCCTCCACGTCGGAACCGTACGGACCGTCCGAGGCGGGCATCGCGTGCACCCGCGCCGGGTCCAGCGGGACGCTGTCGAGCAGCGCCTCGCGGGCCTGGGTGACATTGCGCTCCGGGTCGCCCTCGGGCAGGAAGCGCTCGTCGCCCCACCACAGGTCGAGCCGCGTCCAGTCGATCGCGTCCCGGGCGGGCGCCGCGCGCAGGGCCGCGAGCAGCCCGTTGCCGTTGCGGCCGCCGGTCAGCACCACCGAGGCGGAGCCCCGGGCGGCCTGCGCGTCCACGATCTTCGTGATGAGCCGGGCCGCGGCGGCCTCGGCCATCAGCTCCTTGTCGCGGTGGACGACCAGCTGGGGTGCGCTCACTTCGCGGCCGCCTTCCGGGCCGAGGACTTCTTCGAGCCGCGCCGGGGCGCCTCGGCGGCCTGCGGCTCCTCGGCCTTCGGCTCCGTGCTCTCGGCCGTCGGCTCCGCCGCGACCGGCTGGTCCACGACCGGCTGGTCCACGACCGGCTCGTCCACGACCGGGGCTTCCTCCGCGACGAGCTCCGGGGCGGTGGTCGCCGCCTCCTCGTCCAGTCGCTCCAGTCCGTACTTCAGCGCCGACGCGTAGGTGTCGTCCGGGTCCAGCCGGCGCAGTTCCTCCGCTATCAGTTCGGCCGTCTCGCGCCGCTTGAGCGCCACCGCGCGGTCCGGCTGCCCCTGGATGGACAGCGTCGCCAGCGAGCCGTCCGGACGGTCCAGCACGATCGGACCGGTGTCGGTCTCCAGGCGTACGGAGGTCAGCCCCGGGCCCGCCGACGCGGCACGCCGCACCGGCACCTGCAGCCGGTCCGCCAGCCACATGGCCAGCAGCTCGACGCTCGGGTTGAACTCCTCGCCCTCGACCGCGGCCGCGGTGACCTCGCACCGGACCTGGTCAAGCGCGGCGGCCAGCATGGAACGCCACGGGGTGATCCGGGACCAGGACAGGTCGGTGTCGCCCGGGGTGTACGCGTCGGCGCGCGCGGTCAGCTCCTGGATCGGCTGCTCGGCGGCGTACGTGTCGGTGACCCGCCGCTGGGCCAGCGCGCCCAGCGGGTCGTTCGCCGGGTCGGCCGGCGCGTTCACCGGCCACCAGACGACGACCGGCGCGTCCGGCAGGAGCAGCGGCAGCACCACCGACTGGGCGTGGTCGACGACCTCGCCGTACAGCCGGAGCACCACCGTCTCGCCGGTGCTGGCATCGGCGCCGAGGCGGACCTCGGCGTCCAGCCGCGCGTTGGCGCGGTCCCGCGGGGTGCGCGAGACCCGCTTGATGACGACGAGGGTCCGCGAGGGGTGCTCGCGGGACGCCTCGTTGGCCGCCTTCAGCGCGTCGTAGGCGTTCTCCTCGTCGGTGACGATGACGAGGGTGAGCACCATGCCGACAGCCGGGGTGCCTATGGCCCGCCGTCCGAGCACCAGCGCCTTGTTGATCTTGGAGGACGTGGTGTCCGTGAGGTCGGTCTTCATGGCCGGCGCCAGCTCCTGCCGTCTCGTGCGAGCATCTCGTCCGCCTCGACCGGACCCCAGGTCCCGGACTCGTACTGCGCGGGCCGGCCGTGCTGGTCCCAGAACTGCTCGATCGGGTCGAGGATCTTCCAGGACAGCTCGACTTCCTCGACCCGCGGGAAGAGGTTGGAGTCGCCGAGCAGGACGTCGAGGATGAGCCGCTCGTAAGCCTCGGGGCTGGACTCGGTGAAGGACTCGCCGTAGGCGAAGTCCATCGACACGTCCCGGATCTCCATCTGGGTGCCGGGCACCTTGGAGCCGAACCGCATCGTGACGCCCTCGTCCGGCTGGACGCGGATCACGATCGCGTTCCGGCCGAGCTCCTCGGTCGCCGTGTGGTCGAACGGGGAGTGCGGGGCACGCTGGAAGACCACCGCGATCTCGGTGACCCGGCGGCCCAGCCGCTTGCCGGTGCGCAGATAGAAGGGAACGCCCGCCCAGCGGCGGTTGTCGATGCCCAGCTTGATCGCCGCGTAGGTGTCGGTGTTCGACTGCGGGTCGATGCCGTCCTCTTCGAGGTAGCCGACGGCCCGCTCGCCGCCCTGCCAGCCCGCCGCGTACTGCCCGCGGACCGTCGAGGCGGCCAGGTCCTTCGGCAGCCGCACCGCGCCGAGCACCTTGGTCTTCTCCGCCGCCAGCGCGTCGGCGTCGAAGGAGGCGGGCTCCTCCATCGCGGTCAGCGCGAGCAGCTGGAGCAGGTGGTTCTGGATGACGTCACGGGCCGCGCCGATGCCGTCGTAGTAGCCCGCCCGGCCGCCGATGCCGATGTCCTCGGCCATGGTGATCTGCACGTGGTCGACGTACGACCGGTTCCAGATCGGCTCGAAGAGGGTGTTGGCGAAGCGGAGCGCCAGGATGTTCTGGACGGTCTCCTTGCCGAGGTAGTGGTCGATCCGGAAGACCGCCTCGGGCGGGAAGACCTCGTGGACGATGTCGTTGAGTTCCTTCGCGGAGGCCAGGTCGTGGCCGAAGGGCTTCTCGATCACCGCGCGGCGCCACGAGTCGTTCTTCTGGTCGGCCAGCCCGTGCTTCTTCAGCTGCTGGACGACCAGGGGGAAGAACTTCGGCGGTACGGAGAGGTAGAACGCGAAGTTGCCGCCCGTGCCCTGCTGCTTGTCCACGTCCTCGATGGTGGCCTTCAGCTGCTCGAAGGCCTCGTCGTCGTCGAAGTCGCCCTGGACGAAGCGCATGCCCTGGCTCAGCTGCTGCCACACCTCCTCGCGGAACGGGGTGCGGGCGTGCTGCTTGACGGCGTCGTGGACCTCCTGGGCGAAGTCCTCGTCGTGCCACTCACGGCGTGCGAAACCGATGAGGGAGAAGCCCGGCGGCAGCAGACCCCGGTTGGCGAGGTCGTAGACGGCGGGCATCAGCTTCTTGCGGGACAGATCGCCCGTGACACCGAAGATCACCAGACCCGACGGCCCCGCGATACGCGGGAGCCGTCGGTCTGCGGCGTCACGGAGCGGATTGGCTCCGGTGACTGCGCTCAAGGGGACTACGCCTCCGAGGGTGCGAGGCGGGTGAGCTCCGCCTCGGTCGACGTGAGCAGGTCGGTCCAGGCGGCCTCGAACTTCTCGACGCCCTCGTCCTCCAGGACCTGGACGACATCGTCGTACGAGATGCCCAGCTTGGCCACCGCATTGAGGACCTGACGGGCCTCCTCGTACGTGCCGCGGATGGTGTCGCCGGTGACCTCGCCGTGGTCGGCGGTGGCCTCCAGGGTCCCCTCCGGCATGGTGTTGACGGTGCCCGGGGCGACCAGGTCCACCACGTACAGGGTGTCCTTGTACGCCGGGTCCTTCACACCGGTCGAGGCCCACAGCGGACGCTGCTTGTTGGCGTGCGCCTTGTCGAGGGCGGCCCAGCGCGCGGAGCCGAAGACCTCCTCGTAGGCCTCGTAGGCCAGACGGGCGTTGGCGAGGGCCGACTTGCCCTTGAGGGCCTTGGCCTCGTCGGTGCCGATGCCGTCCAGGCGCTTGTCGATCTCGGTGTCCACCCGGGACACGAAGAACGACGCCACCGAGTGGATCTCGGAGAGGTCCAGGCCGCGCTCGCGGGCCTTCTCCAGGCCCGCCAGGTAGGCGTCCATGACCGCGCGGTAGCGCTCCAGCGAGAAGATCAGCGTCACGTTGACGCTGATGCCGAGGCCGATGACCTCGGTGATCGCCGGCAGACCCGCCTTGGTGGCCGGGATCTTGATGAGCGTGTTGGGCCGGTCCACCAGCCAGGCCAGCTGCTTGGCCTCGGCGACGGTCGCCACCGTCTCGTGGGCCAGGCGCGGGTCGACCTCGATGGACACCCGGCCGTCCTGGCCCTCGGTGGCGTCGAAGACCGGGCGCAGGATGTCGGCGGCGTCCCGGACGTCGGCCGTCGTGATCATGCGGATGGCCTCGTCCACCGTCACCTTGCGGGCGGCGAGGTCGGCCAGCTGCCGCTCGTAGCCGTCGCCCGAGGAGATGGCCTTCTGGAAGATGGACGGGTTGGTGGTCACGCCCACCACGTGGCTCTGGTCGACCAGCTCGGCCAGGTTGCCGGACGTGATCCGCTTGCGCGAGAGGTCGTCCAGCCAGATCGCGACGCCTTCGTCGGAGAGGCGCTTGAGAGCGTCTGTCATGAGAGTTGCATCTCCATTAGTCGTACGTAATCCCGCGTATGTGCGTCAGCGCGCGGCGGCGGCGATCGATTCCCGGGCGGCCGCGGCGACGGCCTCCGGGGTGAAGCCGAACTCGCGGAAGAGGACCTTGGCGTCCGCCGAGGCACCGAAGTGCTCCAGGGAGACGATCCGGCCGGCGTCGCCGACGTACCGGTGCCAGGTCAGGCCGACACCGGCCTCGACCGCCACGCGGGCCTTCACGGCGGGCGGCAGGACGGCGTCCTTGTACGCCTGGTCCTGCTCCTCGAACCATTCCACGGACGGCATGGACACCACACGGGTGGGCACACCGGCGGCCTGGAGCCGCTCGCGGGCCTCGACGGCCAGGTGCACCTCGGAGCCGGTCGCGATGAGGATGGCCTCCGGCGTGCCGCCGTCGGCCTCGAACATCACGTAGCCGCCCTTGACGGTGTCCTCGTTCGGCGCGTAGACCGGCACGCCCTGGCGGGTGAGCGCCAGACCGTGCGGGGTGCCCTTGCCGTATGCCTTGGTGTGGCGCTCGGTGATCTCGCGCCAGGCGATCGCCGTCTCGTTGGCGTCGGCCGGGCGGACCACGGACAGACCGGGGATCGCGCGCAGTGCGGCCAGGTGCTCCACCGGCTGGTGGGTCGGGCCGTCCTCGCCGAGACCGATCGAGTCGTGCGTCCACACGTACGTCACCGGCAGGTGCATCAGCGCGGACAGCCGGACGGCGTTGCGCATGTAGTCGGAGAACACCAGGAAGGTGCCGCCGTAGATGCGGGTGTTGCCGTGCAGGGCGATGCCGTTCATCTCCGCGGCCATGGCGTGCTCGCGGATGCCGAAGTGGATCGTCCGGCCGTACTTGTCCGCCTCGGGCAGCGGGTTGCCCTCGGGGAGGAAGGACGACGACTTGTCGATCGTGGTGTTGTTCGAGCCGGCGAGGTCGGCCGAGCCGCCCCACAGCTCCGGCAGCACCGAGCCGAGCGCCTGGAGGACCTTGCCGGAGGCGGCGCGGGTCGCGACGCTCGAACCGGGCTCGAAGACCGGCAGCTTCTCGGCCCAGCCGGCCGGCAGCTCGTTCGCCTGGATCCGGTCGAACTCGGCCGCGCGCTCCGGGTTGGCCGTACGCCACGCGGCGAGCGACTTCTCCCACTCGGCGCGGGCCTCGCGGCCCCGGTCGCCGAGCGCGCGGGTGTGGCCGATGACCTCGTCGGAGACCTCGAAGGACTGCTCCGGGTCGAAGCCCAGGACGCGCTTGGTGGCCGCGACCTCCTCGGCGCCGAGCGCCGAGCCGTGCGCGGCCTCGGTGTTCTGCGCGTGCGGGGCGGGCCAGGCGATGATCGAGCGCATCGCGATGAACGACGGACGCTCGGTCTCGGCCTCGGCGGCCTTGATCGCGGCGAACAGCGCGGCCGGGTCCAGGTCGCCGTCGGCCTTCGGCTCGACGCGCTGGACGTGCCAGCCGTACGCCTCGTACCGCTTCACCGTGTCCTCGGACACGGCCGTCTCGGTGTCGCCCTCGATCGAGATGTGGTTGTCGTCCCACAGCAGGATCAGGTTGCCGAGCTTCTGGTGACCCGCGAGCGAGGACGCCTCGGCGGAGATGCCCTCCTGGAGGCAGCCGTCGCCGGCGATCGCGTACACGCGGTGGTCGAAGGGGGAGGTGCCGGCGGGCGCCTCCGGGTCGAACAGACCGCGCTCGTAACGGGCGGCCATGGCCATGCCCACCGCGTTCGCGACACCCTGGCCGAGCGGGCCGGTGGTGGTCTCGACGCCCGCCGTGTGGCCGTACTCCGGGTGGCCCGGGGTCTTCGAACCCCAGGTCCGGAACGCCTTCAGGTCGTCCAGCTCCAGCCCGAACCCGCCCAGGTAGAGCTGGGTGTAGAGGGTCAGGGAGGAGTGCCCCGCGGAGAGGACGAACCGGTCACGGCCCACCCACTGCGGATCGGCCGGGTCGTGCCGCATCACCTTCTGGAAGAGGGTGTACGCGGCGGGCGCCAGGCTCATCGCCGTACCGGGATGGCCGTTGCCGACCTTCTGCACGGCGTCGGCGGCGAGAATGCGGGCGGTGTCCACGGCCCGCTGGTCCAGTTCGGTCCATTCGAGGTCTGTGGTCGTCTGCTTAGTGCTCACCCTGAGTCAGGGCTCCTCTCCGCATGTCGTGGGCCGGTGACGGAGGGTGTCCCGGCGAGGTCGAGCCTACCCTTGGAAAACGCCTCTCTTTTCGTGCTCAGGCCCCTCAAATGAGCGCTCTGAGCAAGACTGCCGGGGGGTCGCCGACTTCGCCTCCCGAGGCCGGGCGGCGGCGGGGTGACACGACCCCACCCCGAATAAGAACGAGGTATGGGCAACGTCTACAGTGGCGTGGTACGCGCAAGTTTCGCCCCGCTCGCAGACGGGGAGAGCTTGCTGGGATTTCTCTGTCAGGGGTGTGCGTGACGGCCGTCGAGTCCCGACCCGCAGGGGTCGTCTTGACTCCCAGCCCGGCGGGCCATCAGCCGTTCGGGGTCCGCGTCAAGGCATTCGTGGCGCTGACGAAGCCGCGAATCATCGAGCTGCTTCTCATCACCACCGTTCCGGTGATGTTCCTCGCCGAACAGGGCGTGCCGAACCTGTGGCTGGTACTCGCCACCTGCTTCGGCGGCTATCTGTCCGCGGGCGGCGCCAACGCGCTGAACATGTACATCGACCGCGACATCGACGCACTCATGGACCGCACCTCCCAGCGCCCGCTGGTCACCGGTACGGTCACGCCGCGCGAGTGCCTGGCCTTCGGCATCGGCCTCGGGGTCGTGTCGACCCTCTGGTTCGGCCTGCTGGTCAACTGGCTGTCCGCCTGGCTGTCGCTCGGCGCGCTGCTCTTCTACGTGGTCGTCTACACGATGATCCTCAAGCGGCGCACCGCGCAGAACATCGTCTGGGGCGGCATCGCCGGCTGCCTGCCGGTCCTGATCGGCTGGTCGGCGGTCACGAACTCGATGTCCTGGGCCGCGATCATCCTGTTCCTCGTCATCTTCTTCTGGACGCCGCCGCACTACTGGCCGCTGTCCATGAAGGTGAAGGACGACTACGCCCGCGCGGGCGTCCCGATGCTCCCGGTGCTCGCCTCCAACAAGGTCGTCGCCAAGCAGATCGTGGTCTACAGCTGGGTCATGGTCGCGGTCTCCCTGCTGCTCACCCCGCTCGGCTACACCGGCTGGTTCTACACGGCCGTGGCACTGCTCACCGGCGGCTGGTGGCTGTGGGAGGCGCACGCGCTCCTCAACCGCGCCAAGTCCGAGGTGACCGGCGCGAAGCTCAAGGAGATGCGCCTGTTCCACTGGTCCATCACCTATGTGTCGCTGCTCTTCGTCGCGGTCGCGGTGGACCCCTTCCTGCGCTGACCCGTCAGCCTCATACGGACCCGGTCGACGGCCGGGGCGCGTGGCCCACGCCACGTGCCCCGGCCGTCGCCACGTGATCTACCCACGAGTAGCATCTGCGGTATGGCAGACACGAAGCAGGCGGAGCGCAAGGCGGCCAGGCTGGCCCGCGAGATCAAGGCGTTCTCCGGTAAGCACGGCGGCGCCGAGGGCCAGCTGGCCCACATCGGCCAGGCGGGCACCCGCATCGTCCTCGTCGGGGAGGACGGCGGCTGGGGCGACCTGGTGGCCCCGAGCTACGCGATCGCCCAGCAGGCCGCGGAGCAGGCCGGGCTGACCCTGCACGAGGAGTTCGACGGCGAGTTCGCCGCGAAGGTCAAGACCGGCCCGTACGAGTGGACCCGCATGGCGGGCATCCAGCTCGGCGGCCCCTCCAACGGCTGAGTCGGCCTGTCTGCGTCGCACACTGGAAAGGGCGCTCCGGGGGGAGCGCCCTTTCGGGTTTTTCGGGGGCACCTCTGGTCGCTGCCGACGCGTACGGGGTGATCCCTCGCCCGTACCTCCGCCCCCGCCGACACCACTGCCCCCTCCCACACCACTGCCCCCGCCGAAACCGGCAGGGGCAGAGAGGCGGCGAGTCCGGGCCGGGCGCTGTTACAGCGCGGCCATCTCCGGGGTCCGGGACGGGATCTCCGGGGATGCGGACGGGCGCTCGCGGAGGCTCAGGGCCAGGCGGAGGGCGGCGATCCACATGAGCGAGGAGCAGAGCATGTGGAGGGCGACCAGGAGCTCGGGGACGCCGGCGAAGAACTGGACGTAGCCGATGACGCCCTGCGCGGCCAGCAGGATGATCAGGTCGCGGGCGCGGGCCCGGGTGTCGTCCGGGGCGTCGACGACGCGGAGGATCAGCCACATGGCGAGGGCGAGGCCGCAGAGCAGCCAGGCGGCGGCGGCGTGGACATGGGCGGCGTTGGTCCAGTCCCACGGCATACGGGGGACGTCGCTGCTGTCGCCCGCGTGCTTGCCGGCGCCGGTGACCGTCGTGCCGAGCGCGATCAGGACGGCGGAGACGCCGACGATTCCCCAGGCCAGCTTGCGTACGGGCGCCGGGACGCGCGGCTTCGGCGCGGCGTCGCCCTCGCCGACCCGGACCCAGGTGATCGTGGCGACGGTCAGGAGCGCGTTCGCGGCGAGGAAGTGGCCGGCGACGGTCCAGGGGTTGAGGCCCATCCACACGGTGATGCCGCCGATGACGGCGTTGCTCATCACCAGCCAGAACTGGGTCCAGCCGAGCCGGGTGAGGCTGCGGCGGCGCGGCTTGGCGCTGCGGGCGGCGATGATGGCCCAGCCGACGGCGGCCGACAGGACGTAGGTCAGCATCCGGTTGCCGAACTCGATGGCACCGTGGAAGCCCTGCTCGGCGGTGGCGATCAGGCTGTCGTCCGTGCACTTCGGCCAGGTGTCGCAGCCGAGGCCGGAGCCGGTCAGCCGGACCGCGCCACCGGTGATGATGATGATCACGCTCATCACGACGGCGGAGAGCGCGGCGCGCCGGACGATCCGGGGAGACGGAGTCCAGCGCTGGGCGATGAAGGCAAGGGGGGTTTGCACGGGCCCATCGTAGGCGGGGGCTTGTGCACGGTTTCACGAGGGGGTGGTTCCGGGGCGAGTCGACGCGAAACGTCACCGCATCGCCACGTACAGCGTCATGTCGAAGCCCTGGAGGCGCGCCCCGGAAGACGCGTGGGCCCTGCGGAAGGCGCGCCGGGGAAGCGCGCCCCGCGTCACTCCCAGCGGAAGAACTTCGCCGCCGCGCCGAGTCCGAGGACCGCCCACACGGCGAGGATCAGCGCGTCGCCCCACGGCATCGCCGCGCCGTGCTGGAGGACGTCCCGCAGGCCGCCGGAGAGGGCGGAGATGGGCAGCAGGCCGAGGACGTTCTGCGCCGTGTCGGGGAACTTGTCGAGCGGTACGACCACGCCGCCGCCGATGAGCAGCAGCAGGAAGACGAGGTTCGCGGCGGCCAGGGTCGCCTCGGCCTTGAGGGTGCCGGCCATCAGCAGGCCGATCCCGGAGAAGGCCGCCGTGCCGAGGACCAGCAGGAGCAGTACGGAGAGGGGGTTGCCCTCGGGCGACCAGCCGAGCGCGAGCGCGATGACCGTGACGAGGAGCACCTGGAGCAGCTCGGTGACCAGCACCGACAGCGTCTTCGCGGTCATCAGGCCCCAGCGCGGCAGCGGCGAGGCGGCGAGCCGCTTGAGGACCCCGTACCGGCGTTCGAAGCCGGTGGCGATGGCCTGGCCGGTGAAGGCGGTGGACATCACCGCGAGGGCGAGGATGCCGGGGGCGAGGAAGTCCACGGCCTT
The DNA here is from genome assembly GCA_002355495.1 of Streptomyces laurentii. Classification (GTDB taxonomy): domain Bacteria; phylum Actinomycetota; class Actinomycetes; order Streptomycetales; family Streptomycetaceae; genus Streptomyces; species Streptomyces laurentii. Next base: position 1,537,846 of record AP017424.1, on the reverse strand, counting down.
ACCGTCGCCCGTGTCGACGATGTCGACGGACGAGAAGAGCACGAGGAGCAGGGTGGGGATGACGACGGTGAGGAGCAGCTGCTCGCCGTTGCGCAGCAGCATCTTCGTCTCGAGGACGGCCTGCGCGCCGATCATGCGCGGGAGCGGGGCCGCTCCCGGCTTCGGGGTGTACGTACCGGCGCTCATCCGCGCAGCTCCCGCCCGGTCAGTTCGAGGAACACGTCTTCGAGGGTGTGCCGCTCGACGGAGATCCGGTCCGGCATCACACCGTGCTGGGCGCACCAGGACGTGACCGTCGCGAGCAGTTGGGGGTCGATCTCGCCGGTCACGCGGTAGGCGCCGGGAGTGGTCTCGACGGCCGAGCTGCCGTCCGGCAGGGCCTTCAGGAGCGAGCCGGTGTCGAGGCCGGGGCGGCCGCCGAAGCGCAGGGTGTTCTCGGCGCCGCCGCGGCACAGCTGCTCCGGGGAGCCCTGGGCGATGACCTTTCCGCCGTCGACGACGGCCACGTCGTCGGCGAGCTGTTCGGCCTCGTCCATGTGGTGGGTGGTGAGGATCACGGAGACGCCGTCGGCGCGCAGATCGCGGACCAGGTCCCAGGTGGCGCGGCGGGCCTGCGGGTCGAGTCCGGCGGTCGGCTCGTCGAGGAAGACGAGTTCCGGTCGTCCTACGACGGCCATGGCGAGCGCGAGCCGCTGCTGCTGGCCGCCGGAGAGCCGCCGGTAGCCGGTGCGGCCGCAGCTGCCGAGGCCGAGGCGTTCGATGAGGGCGTCGACGTCGAGCGGGTGCGCGTGCAGCCGGGCCACGTGGCGCAGCATCTCCTCGGCGCGGGCGCCGGAGTAGACGCCGCCGGACTGGAGCATCACGCCGATCCGCGGCCGCAGCCGGGCGGCTTCCTTGACGGGGTCGAGGCCGAGGACCCGGACGGTGCCGGAGTCGGGCCTGCGGTAGCCCTCGCAGGTCTCGATGGTGGTCGTCTTGCCCGCCCCGTTAGGGCCGAGGACGGCGGTGATGCCGGGGTGCGCGGTCAGATCGAGACCGTCGACCGCGGTCTTGTCTCCGTACCGCTTCACCAGACTTTCGATCCGGAGGACGGGCTCGCTTCGCATGGTGGTCCAGTCTAGAGACGGCCGCGCGGTGCTCGGTCGCGGGGGCGCGGATCGGGGTCCCGGCGGCGGTTCCGGCACCGGTTCCGGCGGCGGCCCGGGAGCCGGCCGTGGCGCCGCCCGGGGCGCGGGGGCGATACGGGACGAGACGGGCGGGCGGGGCGGGTGGCGCGGGTTGGCCGGAAGCGGACCCCCGGTGCCTACTTGTTACGCGCATGTCATCTCTGCATCATCTTTTAGTGGCTCAGGCCGCGACTGCACTCCCCCGCAGCACGACCCGGCATCCCGCACCCCGCCACCGCAGGACAGCAGCGGATTGAGCGTCCGGAACGAACCCGCTTTCACCAAGGAGAGTTCGCGGCTCGACGCAGGAAACAGGCCCGCCATGGCGCAGGGCGAGGAGCGAACCTCGCCGCCCTGACCGCCCTGATCACCGCCGTCCCCCTGGGACTCGGGGCACTCCCGGCCCAGGCGAGCGGCACCGCGGAGTTATCGGGCACCGCCTTCGCCGCCAAGAGCGACGCGAAGCTGATCGGCCGGTTCGCCGCCAAGGCGGACTCCTCGCGCGGCACCGGCGAGAGCGGCGGGATCAAGCCCGACCTGGCGGCCCCGGGCGTCAACGTCCGCTCCTCCTGGTCCGGCGGCGGCTACAACACCATCTCCGGTACGTCGATGGCCTCCCCGCACACCGCCGGCACCGTCGCCCTGATGTGGTCGGCGTCGCCCGCGATCCGCGGCGACATCGCCGAGACGGAGAAGCTGCTCGACCAGAGCGCGATCGACGTCGACGACACCACCTGCGGTGGCACCGCGGCCAAGAACAACGTCTTCGGCGAGGGCCGGCTCGACGCGTACGCCGCGGTCAGCGCCACCCCGCGCGGCGCGCTCGGCGCCCTGTCCGGCACCGTCACCTCCGGCGGCAGCGCCGTCGGCGACGCCCGGCTGAGCCTGTCCGGCCCGATGCGGACGACGATCGTCACCGGCGCGGACGGCTCCTACACGCTGCCGAAGCTGATGGCCGGCGACTACACGGCCGAGGTGAGCAAGTTCGGCTACGTCACCGCGACGGGCACCGTCACGGTCGTCGAGGACCAGTCCGTGACGAAGGACTTCGCCGTCGAGCAGGCCCCGTCGGCCAGGCTCACCGGCCGCGTCACCACCGAGGCCGGCCCCGAGGCGGGTGCCACGCTGGTCGTCCAGGGCACCCCGGTGCGCGGCACCACGGCCGCCGACGGCTCGTACGCGCTGACCCTGCCGGTCGGCGGCTACGACGTGGCCGTCACCCCGGTCAGCCGCTGCGCCTCGGGCACCAGCGCCGGCGTCAAGCTGAGCGGCGACACCACGAGGAACATCGAGCTGGCGCCGCGTACCGACACCTTCGGCACGGCCTGCCGCCTCACCGAGAGCGCCTTCCCGACCGGTGACACCAAGCTCACCATGCCGAACCAGACCACCGGCTCGGCCACGGTGAACCTGCCCTTCCCGGTGGCGCTGTACGGCAAGACGTACCGCACCGCCTCCGCCACCACCGAGGGCGTCCTCGCCTTCGGCACCAGCTCCACCTCCTCCACCAACAGCACCCTGCCGACGACGACCACGCCCAACGGCGCGTTGTACCCCTTCTGGGACAACCTGCAGCTGGACGCGAACTCGGGCGTCTACACCGGCGTCTCCGGCACCGCCCCGCACCGCCGTCTCACCGTCGAGTGGCGTGACGTGGTGATCTACTCCAACACCGCCCAGCGCCTCACCTTCTCCGCGGTGATCGGCGAGGACGGCGAGGTGTCCTATCACTACAAGGACATCGGCACCGGGAACTACGAGAACGGCTCCAGCGCCACCATCGGCCTGGAGAACGCCACCGGCACCGACGGCCTGCTGCACTCGTACAACGAGCCGGTCGTCACCGACGGCAACGACCACAAGGGCGTCGAGGGCGCCACGGTCTCCGTCCGCCAGGTCGGCACCGAGGTCGGCACCGCCACCACCGGCGCCGACGGCTCCTACCTCGCCCAGGTACCGGCCACCGGCGACAAGGCGACGTACGACCTCGCCTTCGGTGCCGCGCACTACGCCGGCGCCACCGCCGCGCGGGAGGCCAAGGCCACCGGGATCGCCACGGCCGACGCGGTCCTCGCCACCGGCCGGGTCACGGCCGACCGCACCGCGGTGACCGAGATCGTCCCGGCGGACCAGAGCCGCGCCCGGGAGCTCGTCCTCACCAACGACGGCTCCGCGACCGCGTACACGGTCAAGGAGAAGAGCGGCGCGTCCTGGCTGAGGATCGCCTCGGCCGAGGGCGACCTGGCCGCCGGCGGCACCCGGACGGTGGGGCTCACCGTCGACACCGCGGGCGCGACCCCGGGCTCGGTGCTCACCGGCACCCTGCAGATCTCCTCGGAGTCCGGCCGTACGCCGCTGACGGAGGTCCCGGTCACGGTCGTCGTGCCCGCCTACCAGGTGGCCGTCGACGCCGGCGCGACCGCGGCCTCGACGGACACGCGCGGTGACGGCTGGCGTCCCGACCAGGAGTACAAGGCCGGCGCGTACGGCTACCTCGGCTCCACCGGCAAGGTCGCCACGACCAAGGCGATCTCCGGCACCGCCGACCCGGAGCTGTACCGCAGCGCCCGCCAGGGTGCCTACGAGTACCGCTTCGACAACCTGCCCGACGGCGTCTACCAGGTCGACCTCGGCTTCGCGGAGCTGGGCAACGCCAAGCCGGCGGACCGGGTCATGGACGTGATGGCCGAGGACGCGGAGAAGGTCTCCAACCTCGACGTCACGCTGGTGGCGGGCACCTTCGCCGCCCATGACAAGACCTTCACAGTCGAGGTCACCGACGGCCGGCTGAACCTGCGGTTCGTGGGCGTCTCGGGCAAGACCCTCGTCAACTCGGTCCGGGTGAGCCACCGCCCCGACCTGGGCTGAACGCCGGGTGATCGTCCGCAGGGCAGGCCGGGGGACCGGCCGACCTGACAAAGGATGATCCCTCGCGACGGCACCTGAACGCGGCGCCGGGCCCGTCCCCTCGGGGCGGGCCCGGCGCCGTTCCCACGGCCCGAGCCCGGGGCGGATGAGCCGCGCGGACCGGGGCACCCGCCCCGTATGACGGTCTTCGCCGGCACCTGCGGCTGGCAGTACCCGGACTGGCGGGGCGTGCTCTATCCCGAGGGCGTGCCGCAGCGCGCCTGGCTGGAGGAGTACGCGCGCCGGTTCGCCGCCGTCGAGAACGACAACGCCTTCTACCGGCTGCCCGAGCGGGAGACCTTCGCGCGCTGGCGGGACCGCACACCCGACGGCTTCGTCATGGCGGTCAAGGCCAGTCGCTACCTCACCCACCTCAAGCGGCTCAAGGACCCGGAGGAACCGGTCGCCCGGCTGATGGACCGCGCGGCGGGGCTCGGCGGACGGCTCGGCCCGGTGCTGCTCCAGCTGCCGCCGACCCTGCGCGCCGATCCCGGGCTGCTCGCCGCGGCCCTCGATCCCTTCCCCGCCGGGACCCGGGTGGCGGTCGAGTTCCGCCACCCCTCGTGGTGGACGGACGCCACCGAGGGCGTGCTCGCCGCGCACGGCGCGGCGCTGTGCTGGGCGGACGTCGGCTCACGGCCCGTGACCCCGCCGTGGCGCACCGCCGACTGGGGGTATCTGCGGCTGCACGAGGGCCGGGCCCGGCCGTTTCCCTCGTACGGCCGACAGGCGCTCGCGAGCTGGGCGGACCGGATCGCGGACACCTGGGGGGACGCGCACGAGGTCTACGTATTCCTCAACAACGACGCGGGCGGCGCGGCCGTCCGGGACGCCCGCGCCTTCGCGCGCGTGGCGGCCGCGCGGGGGCTCCCGGTCGCGGCGCCGGAGGAGGCGGGCGAGGAGACGTAACCCCTGTTCAGCCTGGTCAACGTCGTGACGAGGCCGCCTCCGATGATCGTTTCCGCAGGTCAGGTAAGGCTTGCCTGCGTGATGCACGGCACCGGCGGCCGGCGGGACCTCGCTTGTCAGCCCGAGATTAATTACGCAACAATGGCGTTGTGAAAAACGTCGGAGAGGCTCCCGCGGAGGAACTCGCGACCGGAGAGCGTTCCACGCGCAACCGGGTCGCGCGCTCCATCCTGGACCACGGGCCCTCGACGGTCGCCGATCTGGCCCAGCGGCTCGGCCTCACCCAGGCCGCGGTCCGCCGCCACCTCGACTCGCTCGTCGGCGACAACGTCGTGGAGGCCCGTGAGAAGCGTGTCTACGGGGCCCGTACCCGAGGCCGCCCCGCCAAGGTCTTCGCGCTCACCGACGGCGGCCGGGACGCCTTCGACCAGTCGTACGACAAACTGGCCGTCGAGGCGCTGCGCTGGATCGAGCGCAACGCCGGCGGGGAAGCGGCCGTCGCCGCCTTCGCCCGCGACCGGATCGAGGCGCAGGCCGAGGCGTACCGGGCGGCCGTCGAGTCCGCCGGTCCCGCGCGGCGCACCGAGGCACTGGCCAAGGCGCTGAGCGCCGACGGGTACGCTGCCACGGCACGTCACGCGCCGGTCGGCGAGCAGCTCTGCCAGCATCACTGCCCGGTCGTCCACGTCGCCGAGCAGTACCCGCAGCTGTGCGAGGCGGAGACGGAGATCTTCTCCCGCCTCCTCGGGACCCACGTCCAGCGCCTGGCCACCATCGCGCACGGCGACGGCGTCTGTACGACGTTCATCCCGGACGTCCCGCAGGGCGCCGAGGCCGACGGCGACGCCCCGGACAGCGGCGGCGACGGCGACCCACCGGGCGCGTGCGCATCCGACACACCACAGACCGCATCATCGACAGCATCCGCCAGCAAGGCCGGGAGGAACCCCGCATGACCACCGAGATCAGCCACCCCGAGCTCGAGGGCCTGGGTCGGTACGAGTACGGCTGGGCCGACTCGGACGCGGCGGGTGCCACCGCCCAGCGCGGTCTCTCCGAGGACGTCGTCCGCGACATCTCCGCGAAGAAGAACGAGCCCGAGTGGATGCTGAAGCTTCGGCTCAAGGGGCTCAAGCTCTTCGGCAAGAAGCCCATGCCGACCTGGGGCTCCGACCTGTCGGGCATCGACTTCGACAACATCAAGTACTTCGTGCGGTCCACCGAGAAGCAGGCCGAGTCCTGGGAGGACCTGCCGGAGGACATCAAGAACACGTACGACAAGCTCGGCATCCCGGAGGCGGAGAAGCAGCGCCTCGTCGCCGGTGTCGCCGCCCAGTACGAGTCCGAGGTCGTCTACCACCAGATCCGCGAGGACCTGGAGGAGCAGGGCGTCATCTTCGTCGACACCGACACCGCGCTGAAGGAGCACGAGGAACTCTTCAAGGAGTACTTCGGCACCATCATCCCGGTCGGCGACAACAAGTTCGCCTCCCTGAACACGGCCGTGTGGTCCGGCGGCTCGTTCATCTACGTGCCGAAGGGCGTGCACGTCGAGATCCCGCTCCAGGCCTACTTCCGTATCAACACGGAGAACATGGGCCAGTTCGAGCGGACGCTGATCGTCGTCGACGAGGACGCCTACGTCCACTACGTCGAGGGCTGCACCGCCCCGATCTACTCCTCCGACTCGCTGCACAGCGCCGTCGTCGAGATCATCGTCAAGAAGGGCGGCCGCTGCCGCTACACGACCATCCAGAACTGGTCGAACAACGTCTACAACCTGGTGACCAAGCGCGCCGTCGCCTACGAGGGCGCCACCATGGAGTGGGTCGACGGCAACATCGGCTCCAAGGTCACCATGAAGTACCCGGCCGTCTACCTGATGGGCGAGCACGCCAAGGGCGAGACCCTGTCCATCGCCTTCGCGGGCGAGGGCCAGCACCAGGACGCCGGCGCCAAGATGGTCCACATGGCCCCGAACACCTCCTCCAGCATCGTCTCCAAGTCGGTGGCGCGAGGCGGCGGCCGCACCTCCTACCGCGGTCTCATCGAGATCGGCGAGGGTGCCCCGGGCGCCAAGTCCAACGTGCTGTGCGACGCCCTCCTCGTCGACACCATCTCCCGCTCCGACACGTACCCCTACGTGGACGTGCGCGAGGACGACGTCACGATGGGCCACGAGGCCACCGTCTCCAAGGTCTCCGAGGACCAGCTCTTCTACCTGATGCAGCGCGGCATGACCGAGCAGGAGGCCATGGCGATGATCGTCCGCGGCTTCGTCGAGCCGATCGCCAAGGAGCTGCCGATGGAGTACGCGCTGGAGCTGAACCGGCTGATCGAGCTGCAGATGGAAGGCGCGGTCGGCTAAGACCGCCCGCCGGGCGCCGCCCCGCGCGCGCCCGGCCCGTCCCGTACGCAGCGAACGATTCTTTTGACGCAGGAAGAGAGCACTACGACAGCCATGGCTGAGGCTCAGAACATCCCCGCGGGCTCCACCACCGCGGGCTCGATCGCGGTGGCCGCCGAGTCCACCGTCGCCACCCGCATGAGCGCCCCGCCGTCCTTCGACGTCGCGGACTTCCCCGTGCCGCACGGCCGCGAGGAGGAGTGGCGCTTCACCCCGCTGGAGCGGCTGCGCGGTCTGCACGACGGCACCGCCACCGCCACCGGCGAGGGCGTGCACGTCGAGATCACGGCCCCCGAGGGCGTCACCGTGGAGACCGTCGGCCGGGACGACGCCCGCCTCGGCAAGGCCGGCAAGCCGGTCGACCGGGTCGCCGCCCAGGCGTACTCCTCCTTCGAGAAGGCGTCGGTCATCACCGTCGCCAAGGAGGCCGTGCTCACCGAGCCGATCCGCGTCACCGTCCGCGGCCAGGGCGGCGTCGCCTTCGGCCACCAGGTCGTCGAGGTCGGCGCCTTCGCCGAGGCCGTCCTCGTCCTCGACCACACCGGCGACGGTGTCCTCGCCGCCAACGTCGACTACGTGCTCGGCGACGGCGCCAAGCTCACCGTCGTCTCCGTCCAGGACTGGGACGACACCGCCGTCCACGTCGCCCAGCACAACGCCCTCGTCGGCCGTGACGCGACCTTCAAGTCCGTCGTCGTGACCTTCGGCGGCGACGTGGTCCGGCTGCACCCGCGCGTCGAGTACACCGCGCCCGGCGGCGACGCCGAGCTGTTCGGCCTGTACTTCACCGACGCCGGCCAGCACCAGGAGCACCGCCTCCTGGTCGACCACAACACCCCGCACTGCCGCTCCAACGTGGCCTACAAGGGCGCGCTGCAGGGCCAGGACGCCCACGCGGTGTGGATCGGCGACGTCCTCATCCAGGCCAAGGCCGAGGGCACCGACACCTACGAGCTCAACCGGAACCTCGTCCTCACCGACGGCGCCCGGGTCGATTCGGTCCCGAACCTGGAGATCGAGACGGGCGAGATCGCCGGCGCCGGCCACGCCTCCGCCACCGGCCGCTTCGACGACGAGCAGCTCTTCTACCTGATGGCCCGCGGCATCCCGGAGACCGAGGCCCGCCGCCTCGTCGTCCGCGGCTTCTTCGCCGAGCTGGTCCAGCAGATCGGCGTCCCGGACGTCGAGGAGCGCCTGATCGCCAAGATCGAGGCCGAGCTGGAGGCGTCCGTCTGATGGCCTTCGTCCGCGTCTGCGCACTGAGCGAGCTGAGCGAGGACACCCCGAAGCGGGTGGAGATCGACGGTACGCCGGTGTCCCTCGTGCAGACCGGGGGAGAGGTGTTCGCGATCTACGACATCTGCTCGCACGCGAACGTCTCGCTCTCCGAGGGCGAGGTGGAGGACTGCCAGATCGAGTGCTGGCTGCACGGCTCCGCCTTCGACCTCCGTACCGGCAAGCCGTCCGGCCTTCCCGCGACGCGCCCCGTCCCCGTATACCCCGTAAAGATCGAAGGGGACGATGTGCTCGTCTCCGTCACCCAGGAGTCCTGAGTCACCCATGGCAACGCTTGAAATCCACGACCTGCACGTCTCCGTCGAGGCCGAGAACGGTCCGCGTGAGATCCTCAAGGGTGTCGACCTGACCATCAAGCAGGGCGAGACCCACGCCGTCATGGGCCCCAACGGCTCCGGCAAGTCGACCCTGGCGTACTCGCTGGCCGGCCACCCGAAGTACACGATCACCGGCGGCACCGTCACCCTCGACGGCGAGGACGTTCTCGCGATGTCGGTCGACGAGCGCGCCCGCGCGGGTGTCTTCCTCGCCATGCAGTACCCGGTCGAGGTCCCCGGTGTCTCGGTCTCCAACTTCCTGCGCACCTCCGCCACCGCCGTCCGCGGCGAGGCCCCCAAGCTGCGGCTGTGGGTCAAGGAGGTCAAGGAGGCCATGGCGAAGCTCCAGATGGACCCGGCGTTCGCCGAGCGCAACGTCAACGAGGGCTTCTCCGGCGGCGAGAAGAAGCGCCACGAGATCCTCCAGCTCGAACTGCTCAAGCCGAAGATCGCGATCCTCGACGAGACCGACTCCGGCCTCGACGTCGACGCCCTGCGCATCGTGTCCGAGGGCGTCAACCGCGTCCGCGAGGGGGGCGAGGTCGGCACCCTGCTGATCACGCACTACACGCGGATCCTCCGCTACATCAAGCCCGACTTCGTGCACGTCTTCGCGAACGGCCGCATCGTCGAGTCCGGCGGCGCCGAGCTCGCGGACCAGCTGGAGAACGAGGGCTACGACAAGTACGTGAAGGGTGGCGCATCCGCGTGACTTCCGCCCATCAGGGGCTGACCGGGCTCCTCGACACCGAGGCGATCCGCAAGGACTTCCCGCTTCTCGACCGGCTGGTCCACGACGACAAGAAGATCGTGTACCTGGACTCCGCGGCCACGTCGCAGAAGCCGCGCCAGGTCCTCGACGCGCTCAACGCCTACTACGAGCGGCACAACGCCAACGTCCACCGCGGCGTCTACACGGTCGCCGAGGAGGCCACCGCGCTGTACGAGGGCGCCCGCGACAAGGTCGCCGCCTTCATCAACGCGCCGAGCCGCGACGAGGTGATCTTCACCAAGAACGCCTCCGAGTCGCTCAACCTCGTGGCCAACATGCTCGGCTGGGCCGACGAGCCCTACCGGGTCGACCACGAGACCGAGATCGTCATCACGGAGATGGAGCACCACTCCAACATCGTGCCGTGGCAGCTGCTCGCGCAGCGCACCGGCGCGAAGCTGAAGTGGTTCGGGCTCACCGACGAGGGCCGGCTCGACCTGTCCGACATCGACGAGCTGATCACCGAGAAGACCAAGGTGGTGTCCTTCACCCTGGTCTCCAACCTGCTCGGCACCGTGAACCCGGTCGAGGCCATCGTCCGGCGCGCCCAGGAGGTCGGTGCGCTCGTCTGCGTCGACGCCTCCCAGGCCGCCCCGCACATGGTCCTCGACGTGCAGGCGCTGCAGGCCGACTTCGTGGCCTTCACCGGCCACAAGATGTGCGGCCCGACCGGCATCGGCGTGCTGTGGGGCCGCCAGGAGCTGCTGGAGGACCTGCCGCCGTTCCTCGGCGGCGGCGAGATGATCGAGACCGTCTCGATGCACTCCTCGACGTACGCCCCGGCACCGCACAAGTTCGAGGCGGGTACGCCCCCGATCGCGCAGGCCGTCGGCCTCGGCGCGGCCGTGGACTACCTGTCGGCGATCGGCATGGAGAACATCGCGCGCCACGAGCACGCGATCACCGAGTACGCCGTCCGCCGCCTCCTGGAGGTCCCGGACCTGCGGATCATCGGCCCGGCCACGGCCGAGGACCGGGGCGCCGCGATCTCCTTCACGCTCGGCGACATCCACCCGCACGACGTGGGCCAGGTCCTCGACGAGCAGGGCATCGCGGTCCGGGTCGGCCACCACTGCGCCCGTCCGGTCTGCCTGCGCTACGGAATTCCGGCGACGACGCGGGCGTCGTTCTATCTGTACTCCACCCCGGCCGAGGTCGACGCCCTGGTCGAGGGTCTGGAGCACGTCCGTAACTTCTTCGGATAGGGCGGCTGACCTGTGAAGCTGGATTCGATGTACCAGGACGTCATCCTGGACCACTACAAGCACCCGCACGGGCGGGGCTTGCGGGACGGCGACGCCGAGGTGCACCACGTCAACCCGACCTGTGGTGACGAGATCACGCTGCGCGTGAAGTACGACGGCGAGCGCATCGCGGACGTGTCGTACGAGGGCCAGGGCTGCTCCATCAGCCAGGCCTCGGCGTCCGTCCTCAACGAACTGCTCGTCGGCAAGGAGCTGGCCGAGGCGCGGAAGATCCAGGGCACCTTCCTGGAACTGATGCAGTCCAAGGGCCAGGTCGAGCCGGACGACGCGATGGAGGAGATCCTGGAGGACGCGGTCGCGTTCGCCGGTGTCTCCAAGTACCCGGCCCGGGTGAAGTGCGCGCTGCTCAGCTGGATGGCGTGGAAGGACGCGACCGCCCAGGCACTGGGCGGGGACGACCAGAAGTCTGTGAGGAAGTCGGCATGACCGAGAACGCCGAGGCCACCCTGAAGCCGGCCTCCGAAGAAGAGATCCGCGAGGCGCTGTACGACGTCGTCGACCCCGAGCTGGGCATCGACGTCGTCAACCTCGGACTGATCTACGGCATCCACGTCGACGACTCCAACGTCGCGACGCTGGACATGACCCTGACGTCGGCGGCCTGCCCGCTGACCGATGTGATCGAGGACCAGGCGAAGGCCGCGACCGACGGCATCGTCAACGAGCTGAAGATCAACTGGGTCTGGATGCCCCCGTGGGGCCCGGACAAGATCACGGACGACGGCCGCGAGCAGCTCCGCGCGCTCGGCTTCAACGTCTGATCCGTCCGCCGGACGGACGACGAGGGCCCCTGGGAACCGGATGGTTTCCAGGGGCCCTCGTCGTATTCATGCCGCTGTCGGGCGTACGGCGCTCACGCGTCCGGAGCTCCGGCGGGGGCCGGGGCCGGGGCCGCGCTCTGGGCGAGCATCGGTGCCAGGCTCTCCTTGCGGATGCGCTGGTCGATGTAGAGCAGGGAGACCACCAGCGGCTGGAGCGGGGCCAGCAGGATCTGGACGACGAGCCCCACGGCCCCGGCGGTCAGCATCACGCCCCACAGGGTCGAGAAGGACGCCCGCATGTTCTCGTGGTCCCCGCTGGCGAGGCTGGTCATCGGGACCATGGCCAGGATCGAGACGAACTCCTGGACCATCCCGCCGACGACACCGACGATCAGACCGATCAGGGCCACACAGCCGAAGATCCGCCACCAGGAGCCGCGGACCAGATGGGCGGAGCGGCGCAGTGCGGCCATCGGGCCCTGGTTCTCGATGACGGCGGCGGCCGGTGCCAGGCTGAACTTCACCCAGAGCCACAGGGCGAGGGGAAGGTGGCCAGGGCGAACAGGACGGACAGGATGGCCGTGACGGCGGAGGCCGTCCCGCTGTCGTCGGGATTCACGACGACCTGCACCATCGTGAGCACGAAGGCCAGGATCAGCAGGAGCCCGGGGAGAACGGCGGCCAGGGTCGACAGGACGACCGAGCCGATCACCGCGCCGAGCCGTGACCAGGCGCGGCGCAGGACGGTGCCGAAGCGGGCCGGCCGGCCGAGGACGGCGTCCTGGATCACGGCCGGGACGGCCGCGTTGATCAGGGCGGTGGCGACGAGCATCCCGAGCATCCCGAGCAGCCAGACCGAGCCGAAGGCGACGAGCAGGGCCTGGAAGTCGGCGAAGCCGGGGTTCGCGTCGTCGGGCAGGGCGTCCAGCCGCTCCAGGTTGTCGATGACGCTGCCGTAGACGGCCAGGAGCGCTCCGCCGACGAGGACCCCGGCGCCTCCGTAGGCGATCGCCGCGATGCCGAGGAGCGGCTTCCAGTAACGGCCGTAGGTGCTGAAGGCGCCGCCGAGGAGGTCACCGACCCGCAGCGGCGCCAGGGGTATGACGCCGGGCTTCGGAGGCGGGGGAGGCGGCGGATAGCCGTATCCGTACGGATGCGGGGGTCCCGGGGGTATGTCATGCGCACACCGTAGCGGGCACCCGGACGGAGCAGCGCCCGGGAGGGATGTGTACGCCCGTACACTCGCCTGTCATGGGATACGGACTGCTCGCCGGAGCGATCGCCGCGGAGATCCTCGCGACCACGTCGATGAAGTACAGCGACGGCTTCTCGAAGCTCTGGCCCTCGCTCGTCACCGGCGTCGGGTACGTCGTCGCCTTCGCCCTCCTCGCCCAGGCGCTCAAGACGCTCCAGGTCGGCACCGCCTACGCGATCTGGTCCGGCGTCGGCACCGCCGCCGTCGCCGTCATAGGTTTTCTCTTCCTCGGCGAGAGCCTCGGCCCCGCCAAGATCGCCGGCCTCGTCCTGATCATCGCCGGGGTCGCCGTCCTCAACCTGGGCGGCGCGCACTGATGGCACGCCCCCGCCGCCACGACCCCGGCCGGCGCGACCGGATCGTCGACGCCGCCCTGCGCGTCGCCGGCCGGTCCGGGCTCGCCGGACTGAGCCACCGCACCGTGGCCGCCGAGGCCGACGTGCCGCTCGGCTCCACCACGTACCACTTCGCCTCCCTCGACGAACTCCTCGTCGCCGCCCTGCGCGAGGCCAACGACACCTTCGGGCGCGCCCTGCGAGAGAGCCCCGGGATCGCCGACCCGGCGAGCGACCTCGCCGCCGTCCTCGCCCGGCTCATGGGGGAGTGGCTGGGCGGCGAACGGCGGGGCGTGGAGCTGGAGTACGAGCTCTATCTCGCCGCCCTGCGCCGCCCCGCGCTGCGCCCGGTCGCCGCCGAATGGGCCGAGGACGTGAGCCGGGTCCTCGCCGCGCGGACCGACCCGGCGACCGCCCGCGGCGTGGTCGCCCTGATGGACGGCATCTGCCTCCAGGTGCTGCTCACGGACGGGCGGTACGACGAGGCGTACGCGCGCGAGCTGCTGGCCCGGGTGCTGGACGGCGGGCGGTGCGGGGTGGCCGGTACGGGGGTTGGTCAGGCGGCCGGCGCGGCGGGCGGTTCGCAGGCCGGTCCGGCGGGCCGGTTCGTCGGCCGACACCCGAGACCGGTTGGCCCGCGCGGGCCCTCGACCGTTAGGTTTTCCGTCATGACCACTGCTCCTCGCACCACCGGCGCCGTCGCCGCCGGCCTCGCCACCCTCGCCGGCGACGGCACCGTTCTCGACACCTGGTTCCCCGCCCCCGAGCTGACCGACACCCCCGGCCCGGCCGGCACCGAGCGGCTGAGCGCCGACGCGGCCGTGAACGCGCTCGGCGAGGGCGCCGCCAAGGCCCTCGGCGTGGACGCCCGCCGCGGTGTCGAGGTGGTCGCCGTCCGCACCGTCATCGCCTCCCTCGACGACAAGCCGCTCGACGCCCACGACGCGTACCTGCGCCTGCACCTGCTGAGCCACCGTCTGGTGAAGCCGCACGGCCAGAGCCTGGACGGCGTCTTCGGCCTGCTCGCCAACGTCGCCTGGACCTCGCTCGGTCCCGTCGCCGTCGACGACCTGGAGAAGGTGCGCCTCAACGCCCGCGCCGAGGGCCTGCACCTGTCGGTCACCTCGGTCGACAAGTTCCCCCGCATGACCGACTACGTGGCCCCCGCCGGCGTCCGCATCGCCGACGCCGACCGGGTCCGCCTCGGCGCCCACCTCGCCGCCGGCACCACCGTCATGCACGAGGGCTTCGTCAACTTCAACGCCGGCACCCTCGGCACCTCGATGGTCGAGGGCCGGATCTCCGCCGGTGTCGTCGTCGGCGACGGCTCCGACATCGGCGGCGGCGCCTCCACCATGGGCACCCTGTCCGGCGGCGGCAACGTCGTCATCTCCATCGGCGAGCGCTGCCTGATCGGCGCCGAGGCGGGCGTCGGCATCGCGCTCGGCGACGAGTGCGTCGTCGAGGCCGGTCTGTACGTCACCGCCGGCACCCAGGTCACGCTGCCCGACGGCCAGATCGTCAAGGCCCGCGAGCTGTCCGGCGCCTCGAACATCCTCTTCCGCCGCAACTCGGTCACCGGCGCCGTCGAGGCCCGCCCGAACAACGCGGTGTGGGGCGGCCTCAACGAGGTCCTGCACAGCCACAACTGACGAAGGCCGGCCCGCGCGGGGAGATCCCCGCGCGGGCCGGACCCTCGCCGACGCGTTTCCCGGCCGCTCTACCGCCGTGGCCGGTTCACACGGCCGGGAGGGCGGTCAGCCGCTTTCCGTGCGTACAGCACCCCGTCGATCACCTCGGGGTCGCGGAACCGCGAGAAGTCCCCGGCCTTCAGCGTCCAGCGCTCCGCGCCGTCCGCCACCGCGAAGGCCCGCAGCCGCTCGGCGTCCGTGACGATCACCAGGCCCTCGTGCACGGCGATCCGGCGGCTGTTGAAGCTGCCGATCTTCCGCGTCCAGCGCTGCCGGCCGGTCGCGGTGTCGCGGACCGTCAGATTTTTGCGGTAGTCCGTGTAGACGAGATACGGGCAGTCGGTCACGGCCGTGATGCCGTACTCCTCGGTGCCCAGGTCGCGCTGCTCCTGCCAGACCGCCTTCCCGGTGCCCGTGTCGATGGCCGCGATAGGACGTAGCCGTGCCGGTCGTCGGCGGCGATCGGCCGGGGCTGGGTGAACCGGCCGCCGCCGAGGCGGCTGCGCCCGGTCTCCTTGCCGGTGGACGGGTCGAGACCGACGACATCCCCGTCGTACTGGGCGGACGCGAGGTACAGGGTGCCGCCGCTGACCAGCAGGTTCGCGCCCGGTACGGCGACGCCCGTACGGCGCCGGCGGTCCTTGCCGGTGACCAGGTCCCGGCCGATCAGGGGATCGCCCGACACCAGGACCACGCCCCCGGCGACGGCGAGCGCGGTCAGCTGGTTGGTGAGGCCCTTTACGGGCAGCCGGAACCGGGTCCGGAGCCGGAGTCGGCCGACGGCTGCTCGGGGCCGCAGCCCCACGCGCCGGCACCGAGGGCGAGGAGGCCGAGCCCCGTACCCGCGAGCCGCAGCATCCCCCGGCGCGTCGGTTCCTGTCCTGCGTGGCACGTCACGGCCTGGCCTCCCGGGCGTCCTGTCGTACGGCTCGGATACGCGTACGACCTGCGAAAACGCGATCAGGCCAGCCAGGGATCGAGCAGGCATGAGCGGGCGTGTCCAACAGGGACGATGCCGTGAAACATCCGTCACACGGCATCAGATCCGTCACACCCCCGGCGGGTGGCTCGGAGGGCGAGCTTGAAGCCGTCGTGGCTGCGGGCGAAGCCCAGCGAGGCGTAGAAGCGGTGGGCGTCGGTCCGGCTCTTGTTGCTGGTGAGCTGGACGAGCGCGCAGCCGCGGGCGTGCGCCCGCTCCGCCGCGCCCGTCATCAGGGCGCGGCCGAGGCCGCCGCCGCGCCGGTCGGCCCGGATCCGGACCGCCTCGATCAGGGCCCGCTCGGCGCCGCCCTTGCCGAGGCCCGGGATGTACGTGGCCTGGAGGCAGCCGAGGACGAGCGCGCCGGGCTCCGCCGACTCGACGAGGACGAGCAGCTCGTTGCGGGCGTCGGCCTCGATGTCCGCGAACGCCCGCTCGTAGGCGGGGGTGACGGTCACCGAGGCCGGGTCCACCACCCGCTCCTCGTCGGCGAGGAGCGCGAGGACGGCGGGGAGGTCGGCACGGGTGGCGGGGCGCAAGATCACGCCCGGAGTTTCGCACGCCTGTCTGCATGGTCCCTCGGGAGTGGCGGCGTGGTCCTCATGGTGCGGCGCGATCGTGCGCGTCCGTGTGGAGCGCGTCCCGCTGTCAAGATCTCGTAGGTGGTCGACGCGTGTACGAAGGCTGACGGGGCCGTGAACCGGCGGAGCGTCCCCCGAATGCGTCTAGGCTGAGAGGCGCTGGAGCCGGATGCTCGCAGCACGAATCGTCACCCCCCGCCGAGGAGAACACCCCACGATGGCACCGGACCACCCGATCCTTCCCCCCGTTCGGCTGCGCTCGGACGCGGAGCTGGCCCGGGACGCCCTGGCCGCTCCCCTCCTCACCCGCGCCGTCCGGCTCGCCCGCTGGGCCGGCCCCGAGACCCGGGTCGGCGCGGGCGGCGAACTCGTCGACGCGCAGCTGCCCGCCGCCGCCGAGGCGCTCGGTCTCGCGGACGACGAGGACGGTCAGGCCGAGGCGAGCGAGGCCTGGCGGGTCGCCGTCGACGCGGGCCTGGTCGAGATCCACGACCCCGAGGACGCGGCCGGGAACGCGGACGAGGGCGCGGCCGGCGACGAGGAGGCCGTGGACGCCGAGGGCACCGTCAGCGTCGGCGAGAACCTGGCCCTGCTGACCGGCGGCACCCCGCAGGACGTGCTCGCCGTCTGGCTGGAGGGCTTCGCGACCGTCTTCGACGACGCCGCGGCGCCGTACCTCGACGACCTCGACGCGCTGGTCGGCCCGGACGGCGAGATCGACTTCGAGGCTCTGGACTGGGACCCGGAGGCCGAGGCGGAGTTCCTGGAGGGCGTGCTCGGCAACCTCTACCTGCTGACCGTCTCCGAGGGCGGCTCCGGCGACGGCCCGGTGCCGCTGCCCGCGCTCGCCGCGTCGATGGTGATCCCCGACGACATGGGCGAGCCCACCGACGACGTCCTGGAGCAGGTCTCCGACGCGATGATGCGGCTCGACGAGCAGTTCCGGATCCTGGAGCCCATCGGTCTCGTCGAGTACCAGCCCGTCGACGAGGCCCTGATGGTGGAGGAAGGCGAACACGACGCGGCGGACGCCGCGGGACGCGCGCGGGACGGCGAGCCGTCCGCGCCGCTCGACGAGGAGGACGTCAGCCGGTACGGCATGGTCCGGCTCACCCCGCTCGGCCTCTACGGCATCCGCGCCCGGATGCTCGACGCCGGCCTGTCCGCCCCGGCCGTCGGCGACCTCGCCGAGAAGGGCGCGGACGCCCTGCTGGACGGCGTCGTCTCCTACCCGCAGGAGGCCGCCCGCGCCGAGATCGCCGGCTGGCTCGCCACCCGCGAGGTGCCCGCCGCGGCCCGCGACCTGCTTGCCGCCGCCCGGGGCAGCGAGCCCGGCGCCCCGCTGCGCCGGCTGCACGCTCAGCAGGCCCTGTCCCTCGTCGGCGCCGAGGCCGAGCCGGTCGTACGGGAGGTCCTGGACGACCCCGAACTCGGCGGTCTGGCCCGGGTCTGGCTCGCCGAGCGCGGCGCGGCCGACATCCCCGCGCCGCCCGAGTCGATGATCTTCTGGCTGGCCATCGACACCATCGCCGCCCACCTGGACGCCGAGGGCGAGCTGGACGAACTCCAGGACCTCATCGAGGGTCTGACGGGCCGCCACGGCGGCTTCTTCGACCAGGCGTGGCGGGTCGACCACCCGTCCACGGCCGAGGTCCTGGAGGCGATGGGCCGGCTGCACCGCGACAAGCCCTCCGCGAAGGAGGCCCGTAAGGCCGCCTTCAAGGCGCGCTCGCGCCACTGACGGTCGTACGACCACCCTGTCGGCCCCCGCCGCCGCGCCCGAGGGCGCGGCGGCGGGGGCCGACGAGTTCGTGCTCAGAGTGCCTGGGCCGCGGGCTTCACCATGCCCCGGACGGTCCGGGACTTGACGAACTCGCCCATCGCCGTCATCTCCCACTCGCCGGAGAACTGACGGATCAGCTTGGCCATCATCACGCCGGTCTGCGGCTCCGCCGTGGTCAGGTCGAACCGGACCAGCTCCTCGCCGGTCGCCGCGTCGATCAGCCGGCAGTACGCCTTGGCGACCTCGGTGAACTTCTGCCCGGAGAAGGAGTTCACGGTGAAGACCAGGCCGGTGGTGTCGGCGGGCAGCCGGCCCAGGTCGACCACGATGACCTCGTCGTCGCCCGCGCCCTCGCCGGTCAGGTTGTCACCGGAGTGCTTGACGGCCCCGTTGAGGATGGACAGCTTGCCGAAGTAGCAGCTGTCGACGTGGTTGCGCTGCGGGCCGTAGGCGATCACGGACGCGTCGAGGTCGATGTCCTTGCCGCGGTAGGCCGGCTCCCAGCCGAGGCCCATCTTGACCTGGGAGAGCAGCGGCCGCCCGCCCTTGACCAGGGACACGGTCTGGTTCTTCTGGAGGCTGACCCGGCCCTTGTCGAGGTTGATCTTCCCGCTGCCGGCGGGCGGGGCCGGGGGAGCGGCGGGCGGGGCGGCCGGAGCCGGCGGGGCCTGCCAGGCCGGCGGAGCCGACGGCATCGAGGGCGCGACCGGAGGGGCGGGCGGCGCGGGCGGTGCCACGGGCGCGGGGGCGGCGGCGGGCGTGGGCTCCTCGTCCACGCTCACGCCGAAGTCGGTGGCGATGCCGGCCAGCCCGTTCGCGTACCCCTGGCCCACGGCACGGGCCTTCCACGCCCCGTTGCGCAGGTAGATCTCGATGACGACGAGCGCGGTCTCGGTGGCGAGCTGGGGCGGGGTGAACGTGGCGAGCACGCTGCCGTCGTCGGCGTTGCGCAGGGTCGCGGTGGGCTCGATGCCCTGGAAGGTCTGGCCGGCGGCGTCGGGGCTCGCGGTCACCACGATCTTCTCGATGCCGGCCGGGACGGCGGAGGTGTCCACGAGGATCGCGTCCGGCGCCGTGCCGCCGCCGGAGCGGTAGGTGACGCCGGGGCCGGCCGGCTGGTTGTAGAAGATGAAGTCGTCGTCGGAGCGCACCTTGCCGTTGGCACCGAGCAGCAGGCCCGATACGTCGAGCCGCACCGGAGCGGCGACGTCCACCGCCACGCGCGCGGCGGTGAGAGGGATGTTCGAGCCGGGGGTCATAGCGGTCATGCCGGGGCTAACGAACAGGGCACCTTTGCCGTTCCCTTACCCGCGCCCGGTTCGGCCACCTTGGTGACGCGGGTGCTGCTTGGCGGTCCGTTCGTTGCCGAACTTGTACGCGCCCGTCCAGCGCGCCATCACCAGCTGCGGGTCGCCGGCCTCCACCTCCTGGAGGAACCGTGCCGCGCGCCCGCCGCGCAGCGTGGCGGCGGCGCGGCCGCGATGGGTGATGACGACGCTGCCGTCCGAACGCCGGGTGTGGACGAATCCCTGAGGCTGAGGCATGGCGGGCATCCTGCCGGTCCGCGCCGAGCCCGTCACACGAATATTCATCTGTTCGCGCGGAGGCGCGTGCGGGTTCGCGGGCGGTTACGGAGTCCCCGCCCCGTGCGGGCGAGCACCGCGGCACCGGCGAGGCCCGCGATCCCGAGCAGGGGCAGCACCACGCGGACGTCGACCAGTGTCGTCAGCCCCGCGCCCAGGGCGAGGGCCACCGCGTTCGGGGCGAAGACCAGGGTGTGCGCGGTCCCCGCCGCCCGGCCGACCGCCTCGGCCGGGACGTGCCGCTGCACCGCCGTCGTCGCGGAGATCAGCACCCATGGCAGCCCCACTCCGATGAGCGCGCTCGCGGCGAGCGCGGCGGCGTCGGACGGCAGGGCCCGCCCCGCCGCGCCCACCGCGAACAGTCCGAGCCCGAGCACGGCCGGCGCCCGCTCCGGCAGCCGCCGCAGCAGCGGACCGGCCGTCAGCCCGGCGACGACGGACCCGGCGCCCTGTACCGCGTACAGCACACCGGCGTACGCGGGGGCGCGCCCGAGGACGTGGTCGACGACCGCGTAGATCAGCGCGCCGTTGAGCCCCGCGAGCAGCATGGTGAAGCCGCCCGCCAGGACCAGCCGCCGCGGCTCGGGGGGCGCCCACAGCAGCCGGGCGCCGTCGGAGATCCGGGGTCGCCGCCGCGGCGCGGGCCGCTCCTCCCGTACCCGCAGCAGGGCGAACGCCCCGGCCGCCACCGCGAAGGAGGCCGCGTCGAGAAGGGCGACGGGCCCGCCGCCGTACCGGGCGAAGAGTCCCGCGGCGACGAGCGGGGCGAGCAGCTTCATCGCCTCGTTGACCGTCATCCGCAGCCCGTTGAGCTCCCCGAGCCGGTCCTGGTCGAGTGTGCCGGCCGCGAGGGCGGTCTCCGCCGTCTCGTGGACGGCGCCCTGGGTCCCGTACACGAGGAGGACGGCGAACAGCAGCCACACCCGGCCGGGCCCGTCCACCGCGAGCAGCAGCGGCAGCAGCGCCGCCATCGCCAGGTTCACCCCGACCAGGAGCGGCCGCCGTCGCACCCGGTCGACGAGCGAGCCGAGCAGCGGCCCGAGGAGCGCGGGCGCCCACAGGGCGAAGGCGGTGAGGGCCGCCAAGGCGTCGGAGCCGGTGAGCGACTTGACCCAGATGCCGGAGACCAGCCACAGCGCCGTCGTCCCGAACCCGGACACGAGGACGGCGGCCAGATAGAGGGGAACACGCATGCCCGCAGGCTGGCGTCTGAGGTGGCCGCCGCGGATCGGTCATATGCCCGGTCTTCGGCGGCCCGTGGCCTCAGGGGGCGGACTCAGTCGGTGGGGGCGGACGTTGGGGCGGACGGCGTCCGGTTGCGAACTCCGGCGGGCGGGGTGGCATAGGCCAGACGGCGGTGTTCGCGCTGGAGGATCAGCCGCACCAGGGGCGGATGGACGAGGCGTACGGGGACGAAGTAGGCGCGGCCGAGGACGTGGTGGAACCGTACGGCGGTGGCCAGGGTGACGCCCTCGTCGTCGATCACCACCGAGGCCCGGAAGTCCAGGTGGGAGGCGTCCTCACCGAGCATCAGCTCCCGTTCGGCGGTGCCGCGCACGGGGAACGGCAGGACGTTCCGCCAGGCCCGCGGGTCGCGCGGCATACCCGGTTTCAGAGGCATATGCCAGGCGTCGGTGAAGTCGGGGCGCGGGAGGGCCTCACGGAGCAGCGAGGCGGCGGCGGGGACCGGGACGGCCCGCGGGCGGGCCCAGAAGAGCCGGTTGACGAGCCGGGCGCGAGGCGGGCGACGGGCCGGCCGGTGGGGCAGGGCGCCGAGGGCCGCCCGTTCCACGTTGTCGAAGATCTCCTCGACCATCGTGTCGTGCACGGGCTCGATCGCCAGCTTGAAGAGCGCGCGCGACCGGGCGTCCATGGCGACGGCGAGGGTGTGGGACACGCGGCAGCGGTCCGGGCCGAGGGGTTCGACGTCGAGCCGGTGATAGCCCGAACCCAGGCCGCCCTCGTTCATGTCGAAGCGGACCGAGCGGCCGGGCTCGTGGGCGGTGACCCGGTAGCGGATCGAGCCGTGCCCGCCGTCGGCGCCGACGGCGAGCGGGCGGTCCAGCACCATGGCCGGCCAGACCGGCGTGGGGAAGAGGGGATCGTCCGGCGCGGACAGCCGGTCGACCAGGGCTCCGACCGTCTCGGCCGGGGCCGCGACGATCCGGTGATGGGTGTTGCGTACCGTGCGCGCAGCGGGCATGACCGCACCTCCATACGGGAGCGTATGTTCTCCGTACGGTAGCGTACGGTGTCATGTCCGAGCACCCGGAACCCGCCCCCTCCGCACCCGCGCCGCCCGCGGCCCCGGCCGCCCGGGAACGCCACGCCCGCCGCCGGCTCACCGCCGACGACTGGGCGGAAGCGGCCCTGGCCGCGCTCGGCGAACGCGGGCTCGCCGGTGTCGCCGTGGAACCCCTCGCGACCCGCCTCGGCACGACCAAGGGCAGCTTCTACTGGCACTTCGCCAACCGGGACGCGCTCGTCGCCGCCGCCCTCGCCCGCTGGGAGGAGATGTCCACCGAGCGGATCATCGCGGCCATGGAAGCCGCCGAACCCGACCCCGCCGGCCGGCTCGCCACCCTCCTGCGCGCCGCGACCGCCTCCGCCGCCGAGGACCCGCTGGAGGTACGGCTGCTCGCGGCGGGCGACCACCCCGAGGTGGCGGCGGCGCTCGCCCGTGTCACCGAGCGCCGGGTCGGCTATCTCGCCCGGCTCTTCGAACGGCTCGGCTTCCCGCCCGAGGCCGCCCGGCACCGCGCCCTGCTCTCGTACACGAGCTACCTGGGCCACGCCCAGCTCTCCCACGCGCTGCCCGGCGCCGTCCCCACCGACCCCGCCTATCTGGCGGCGGTGGCCGAGGCGCTCCTCAAGCCCTGACGGCCCTGACGGCCCTGACGGACCTCACGGGGAGCTACCCGACGGTGTCCGCGGTGTCCGCGCGGGCCGCGCGCCGCGACTCGACGCGCAGCGCCGCGCCCGTCACCAGGGCGCCCACGCCCTCCCACAGGCCCACGCCGAGGAACCCGGCCGGGGCCCGCCCGGTGACCACGGTGAGCGTGAACACCGTGCAGGTCAGCAGCCGGAACGGGACCGTCCAGCGGAAGAAGGGCTTCCAGTCGGCGAGGGCGGCCAGCACGTAGTAGACGCCCATATTGAGGGCCGCCATCGAGGAAGCCGTCAGAAAGAGGAGGGTGTGGTCGCCGTCCGCGCGGCTCGCCTCCGGCAGGGGGTCCAGCCCCATGAGCCGGATCATGACGTCCGGCTGGATCAGGCCCACCAGGCCGAGGACGCCCGCGAGGACGCCGAAAACGGCCATGGTCCAGCCGGACAGGGAACGGGGGAGACGCACAGCAGGTCCTCCGGGGTGCGGGCGCGCGCCGACGCGCGCGCGGCAGCGTGATCAGGACACCTGCATATCGTGCGACGGGGGCCGATGATCAACCGGCCCCCGTATCACGCGACTTCACCCCTCCCGGGGCACTCAGCCCTTCAGTGCGGCCCGCATCATCTTCTGTGCCACCGGGGCCGCGAGCCCGTTGCCGGAGACCTCCGAGCGCGCCGCCGCGGAGTCCTCGATCATCACCGCCACGGCGACCTCCTTCCCGGTGCCCGGGTCCTTCGCGTACGAGGTGAACCAGGCGTACGGCGTCTTGCTGTTGTTCTCGCCGTGCTGCGCCGTACCGGTCTTGCCGCCGACCTCGGCGCCGGGGATCGCCGCGTTCGTGCCGGTGCCCTCCTCGACCACCGTCCGCATCGCGCTGCGCAGCTGCTCGGCCGTCTTGGACGACACGACCCGCCGGGTGTCCCCGTCCTCGAACGTCCGCAGCGGGTCGCCGTCGGCGTCGACGACCTCCGTGACCATGTGCGGCGCCGCCAGCAGACCGTCGTTCGCCAGGGCCGCCGACACCATCGCCATCTGGAGCGGCGTGGCCGTCACGTCGAACTGGCCGATGCCGGTCAGCGCGGTCTGCGCCCGGTCCATGCCGGTCGGGTACACGCTCGGGTAGGCCCGCACCGGCACGTCCAGCTTCTCGTCGTCGAAGCCGAACTTCTCCGCCGTCGCCCGTACCTTGTCCTGGCCCAGGTCGACGGCCATCTTCGCGAAGACGTTGTTGCAGGAGTAGCGCAGCGCGGTGCGGATCGTGGCGTTCGCGCAGGGCGCGGCCGGGTTCTCGTTGGTGAGCACGGTCCGGGTGCCGGGCAGCGTGTACGGGTTGGGGCTGCGCGTCGGCTCGTCCACGGACCCGTACAGCCCGTCCTCCAGCGCCGACGCGGCGACGACCAGCTTGAACGTCGAGCCCGGCGGCAGCGGCTGCCGCAGCGCCCGGTTGACCAGCGGCTTGTCCGGGTCCTCGGTGAGCCGCCGCCACGCGTCGCCGTCCGTCACCCCGGTGATCTTCGACGGGTCGTACGACGGCGTCGACACCATCCCGAGGATCCGCCCCGTCTTCGGGTCGATGGCGACGGCGGCGCCCTTCTTGTCTCCGAGCGCCTCGTACCCGGCCTTCTGCACCTCCGGGTCGATGGTGGTGACGACGGTGCCCGGCTCCGTCTGCTTGCGCGTGATCGCGTCCAGCGGGTTCTTCAGCCGGTCGTCGGTGCCGCCGAGGACGTCGGCGTAGATGCCCTCCAGCTGGGTCGCCCCGTACGCCTGGGAGCTGTAGCCGGTGACCGCCGCGTACAGCGCGCCGTCGGTGTACACCCGCTTGTACGCGAGGTCGCCGCCGGTCGTCCGCTTCGAGCCGGTGACCGGTGAGCCGGCCACGACGATGTTCCCGAGCGGCTGCGCGTACTGCGCGATGGTGTTCCGCCGGTTCTTCTTCTCGTGTGCGAGCGCCTGAGCTTCGTACGCCTGCACCCAGGTGGCCCGGCCCAGCAGGACCAGCACCAGGAGCAGCGAGAAGACCGAGGCCCGCCTGATCGTCTTGTTCATCCCGTATCCGGGACGAACGGGCGTACGGGCCGGGTTCCGGTTCGCCCGGATTCTCAGCGAACCTTCATGGAAGGCGGCGGCGCTCCGGGACGCCCGGGACCCGTCGCTCAGCCGGGCGTGATGAACCCCGACTCGTACGCCGCGATCACCGCCTGTGTACGGTCCCGGGTGCCCGTCTTCGCGAGGACGGCGGCCACATGGGTCTTCACCGTGGCCGGGCCGACGCCGATGAGGCCGGCGATCTCCGCGTTGGTCAGCCCCTTCGCCATCCGCCGCAGCACCTCCGCCTCCCGGTCGGTGAGCCGGGCCGCCCACGGCGGGGCGGACCGCGGCCGGCGGCGGGCGTGCTCGGCGGCGAGACCGCGGACGGCGGCCGGGTAGAGCAGCGAATCACTGCGGGCGACCAGCCGGACCGCGCTCACCAGCTCCTCCGGCGCGGCCCGCTTCAGCAGGAAACCGGACGCGCCGACGCGCAGCGCCTCGTAGACGTAGGCGTCGTTCTCGAAGGTGGTGACGACCACGACCCGCGGCCCGCCCCGGCCCCCGGACTCCCCGGCCGCCTCGGCCGCCTCGGCTTCCCCTTCCCCGATCGCGTCGGCCTCCGCCGCCTCGCCGTGCCCGTCCGCGACGATCCGCCGGGTCGCCTGGATGCCGTCGATCCCGGGCATCCGCACGTCCATCAGGACGACGTCCGGCCGCAGCTCCCGCACCACCGACACCGCCTCGGCGCCGTTCGCCGCCTCCCCGACCACCTCCAGGTCCGGTTCCGCGTCCAGGATCACCCGCAACGCCGTCCGTACCATCCGCTCGTCGTCCGCGAGCACCACCCGGATCACCGCGCACCCCCGGCCGGCAGCCGCGCCGCGAGCCGCCACACGCCGTCCACCGGACCCGCCTCGGCGCTCCCGCCCAGCAGCCGGGCCCGCTCGGCGACGCCGCGCAGACCGCGCCCGCCGTCCGGACGGGCCACCGGCGCCGGGCCGGACAGCGGATTCTCCATGGTGATCTCCAGTTCGTCGCCCGACAGCGCGATCCGCGCCGTCACCGTCTCCTCGCGCGCGTAGCGCACCGCGTTGGTCAGCCCCTCCTGCACGATCCGGTACCCCTCGCGTGACACCGCCTCCGGCAGCCGGCCGAGATCCCCGCGCACCGTCAGCGCCACCCGCGCCGCCCCCGCGCCCCGGACCAGCGCGTCCAGCGCCTCCAGACCGGGCGAGGCGAGCGCCCCGTCGTCCTCGCCGCTGCGCAGCAGGCCCAGGACCGAGTCGAGTTCGCCGAGGGTACGGCGCCCGGTCTCCTCGATCGCGGCCAGCGCCTCCCGCACGAAGTCCGAGGCCGGGTCCGCGCCGTGGTCCTCGCCGTGGTCCGCGTCCGCGGCGGCGGGCTTCGGGCCGAGGATCCGGCGGGCGGCCGCGGCCTGGAGGGTGACGGCGCTCAGCGCGTGTCCGACGGAGTCGTGCAGTTCGCGGGCGAGCCGGTTGCGGACGGCCAGTTCGGCGGCCCGCCGCTCGGCGGCGGCGAGCCGGTCGGCCGGGCTCGGCCCGAGCAGCCGCGGCGCGGCGGCGGCGAGCAGCGCGCCCGTCGCCGCCACCACGCCCGCGAGCGCCAGCAGCAGGAGCAGCCCGAGCGGCAGCCCCAGCCAGGCCTGACCCGCCCCGTCGAGGTGCCCGTACCCGCCCAGATCCGAGGCCCGCAGCCGGGCCGAGAACGGCAGCGCCATCAGCGCCACCGCGAACGGCGGCAGCGCCAGGCTCGCCCCGCTGACCAGCGCGCCCAGCCCCACGTGCAGGGTGAACCAGCCCGCCGACCGCGCCCGGGCCCCCCAGCCGCGGGCCGGGCCCTCCGCGAACCGGCCCGGCGCCACCCCGCACAGCGTCCGGGCCGCCGCCACCGACATCGGCCGGGCGAGCGGGAGGAGCGCGGCGAGGGCGGCGAGCGGCAGCCCC
The DNA here is from genome assembly GCA_002355495.1 of Streptomyces laurentii. Classification (GTDB taxonomy): domain Bacteria; phylum Actinomycetota; class Actinomycetes; order Streptomycetales; family Streptomycetaceae; genus Streptomyces; species Streptomyces laurentii. The sequence goes on along the minus strand of AP017424.1, from coordinate 1,510,957 downwards.
ACCCCGTATGCCGCGAACTGGTCGCCGAGCCGGTTCCCGAACGGCGCCCCGCCGCCGAACGCGCCCACGACCACCGTGCCGACCAGCCAGAACGGCATGAACACGGCGCCGCCCAGGACGATATGGATCCAGCGCCGCCGGGCCCGCTGCCCCAGCAGCGTCCGGAGCGCGGCGCGTATCACGCCGCCGCGCCCCGGGCGAGGCGGCGGCTCCGGGCGGCCAGGACGGCGGCCAGGCAGCCGGCGAGCAGGAATCCGGTGATCATCTCGCCAGCGTAAGTGGTGATCATCAGGGTCGTCGGGGTTTTCCCGGCGTCGTCCATCGGTCCGCTCGACACCCTCGACACCACGGACACCAGCGTCATGTACGCGCCCCAGCAGCCCGCCGCCCCGGACGCCACCCACGCCCACGCCAGCGCGGTCCGCACCCGCCGCCCGGCCGGCCGGTCCGCCACCAGGCACAGCGTGGCGACCGCGGCGACACCGAGGAACAGCGCCCGGACCAGGTCCACGACGGCCTGGTCGCCGTGGTACTCGGCGAGGTACCGGGCGGGCAGGCCGACGGTCGCGCCCGCCGCCCACGCGGCATGGAGCGCGGCCGGACCCACCGCGAGCACCGCCCCGGCCACCGCGGCCACCCGGACCCGCGGCCCCACCAGGCCCGCGAGCCCGTCGGACCCCGGCGCGCCGAGCCGCCCGGCCCACACCGGACTCCAGCGGTCGTGCGCGTACAGCGCGAACAGCGTGCCGAGACTCAGGCCCTGCACGATGAACCCGCCGTACACGACGGGGAAGACCCAGGCGTCGAGGAACGGTTCGGCGGCCGGCCCCGACCCGCCGCCGTCCGCGTCACCGAAGGCGGCGACGACGAGCTGGGCCGGGTATCCGGCCATGATCGGCGCGAGCAGCCCGGTGGCCGCCCACATCGGGAACACCAGCAGCCAGGCCCGCACCCGCAGACCCCACGGCCGGGTGAGCAGCAGCGCGAGCAGCACCACGATCGCGTCGGCGAGCACGCTGAGCCCGTTGGCGACGATCAGCATGACCCGGTGGTCGAGCAGCCCGCTGCCGTCGGGGACGCCGATCCGGCTGCCCGCCACCCAGGCGACTTTCAGGGCGATGTACGGCAGGCAGGCGACCATCGCGAGGACGCGCAGCGCCGGCCGGAGCGGACCCGCGGGGCCGGGTCCGGGGCCGGGGCGGGACATCGGGGGGACATCGGCGGAGGGGGAAGGGGAGCGGGAGAACGTCATGTCCCCACCCTCGGGTCCCGCCCCCGTCCGGCACGTCCTGCCGGCCGGCAGACCTGCTCCGCCGTGCGGGGGAGCAGGATCAGCCCGCCGGGGGAGAACCGGGGCGGAGATCGCACCCGTACAGGTCACACCCGTACGACGATCTTCCCGAGGTGGGTGTCGGACTCCATCAGCCGGTGCGCGTCCGGCAGCGACTCCAGGCCCTCGAAGACCTCGGCGATCACCGGCGCCGGCGAGCCGTCCCGCAGCCCGGAGCCGACGCACCCGGCCATCCGGGCTCGGCGCCGAACTCGCCGAGCCGCTGCCCGGATCCGACGCGATCGTGCCCGCGCTCCTCGACACCCTGCTGCTCTCGCTGCTGCGCACCTGGTGGCTGGCCGAACGCGCCGACCGGTCCACCGGCTGGTCCGCCGCCCTCGCCGATCCGGCCGTCGCCGCCGCGCTGCGCGCCCTGCACGGCGCCCCCGCCCACCCGGGTCGGCAGGGCGAGCGCGAGCAGCCCCAGCGGCAGGTTGACGAAGAAGATCCCGCGCCAGCTCCAGGCCGTGGTCAGCGCCCCGCCGACGACCGGGCCGAGCGCGACGGCGACCGTGCCGCCCGCCGCCCACAGCGACACCGCCCGGGCCCGGCGCGCGGGATCGCCGTACGCCTCCCGTACGAGCGCGAGCGAGGCCGGCAGCATCACCGCGGCCGCCATGCCCTGCACCGTACGGGCCGCGAGCAGCGCCGGCAGTCCGGGGGCCAGGCCGCAGGCGACCGAGGCCAGGGTGAAGCCGACGACTCCGGCGGCGTACGCCCGGCTCGCGCCGATCCGGTCGGCCAGCGCGCCGCTGGACAGCAGCAGCGCGGCGAAGGCGAGCGTGTACGCGTCGACCACCCACTGCAGTCCGGCCATCCCGGTCCGCAGATCGGCGCCGATCGCGGGCAGGGCGACATTGACCACCGAGGAGTCGAGGGTGATGAGCGCGAACCCGAGGAGCGCGGTGAAGAGCGCCGGCCCCGGGGAGCCGCCGGACGCGGCGCCCGAGGCTGGGCTTGAGCGTGAGCCCGAGCCTGGGTCGGAGCCTGGGTCGGGGCTGTGGCCGGTCGAGGGGGAGGGTGTGCCGCCGCCGGTGGCGGGACGGGTGTCAACGGCCGTCGAGGCGTGGTCTGTTGTGGTCATGGATCCAGCCTGCTGGGCGGCGGCGCCCTACAGCAGTGGCCTGAATGTCATATGACCGGAGGTTCTGGCCATGACCGCTGTCCGGCGCGTCGCCGTGATCGCCGCCCCGCCCGTCTCGATGTTCAACCTGGCGATACCGGAACTGCTCCTTGCCAAGGTCGAGGTGGACGGCCGGCCCGGTTACGAGACGGTCGTCTGCACGCCCGTCCCCGGCCCGGTCGCCACCACCGGCGGGCTGGACCTGCACATCCCGCGCGGACTCGACGCCGTGGACGGCGCCGACACCGTGATCCTGGCCGGCAGCGGCCCGATCGACGCCCCCGATCCACGGGTCGTCGACGTGCTGCGCCGCGTCGCGGCCGACGGCAAGCGGATCGCCTCCATCTGCACCGGCTCGTTCGCCCTGGCCGCCGCCGGGCTCCTCGACGGCCGCAGCGCCACCACGTACTGGGCCCACCGGGAACGACTCGCCGCCCGCCATCCGACCGTCGACCTCCAGGACGACGTCCTCTTCGTCCAGGACGGCTCGCTGGTCACCTCCTCGGGCTACGCCGCCGGCATCGACCTGTGCCTGCGCCTCATCCGCACCGACCACGGCGCCGCCGTCGCCAACACCGTGGCCCGGCTCGCGCTGGTCGCGCCCGTACGGCCCGGCGGCCAGACCCAGTTCACGCACACCCCGCTGCCGCCCGAGCGCGGCGTCTCCTTCGCCGCCACGCGCGCGTGGGCCATGGCGCACCTCGACCGGCCGCTCACCCTCACCGACCTGGCCCGCCACGCCGGGGTCTCGGTGCGCACCCTCTCCCGCCGCTTCCACGCCGAGACCGCCGTCAGCCCGCTCCAGTGGCTGCTGCACCAGCGCGTCGAACGCGCCAAGGAGCTCCTGGAGACCACCGCGCTGCCGATGGACGTCCTCGCCCGCGAGTCCGGCCTCGGCACGGCGGACTCGCTGCGGCGCCACATGCTGCGGCGGACGGGGCTCACGCCGAGCGCGTACCGTGTCTCCTTCAGCCGCCTGACCGGGAAGAGCAGGGGCGAGGCGACGACCTGAGGGGGAGAAGGCTCCGGACGGCGAGACGGCGAGACGGCGAGACGGCGAGACGGCGAGACGGCGTGAGCGGGGGACCCCCGACGGCCGGCTTCCTCGTCGTCGTCGACGACCGAACGGAGCGCGGCGAGCGGCCAGGGTGGGGCGGGGCGGCCGGGACGGGTTGTCGATTGACGGGGGAGCGGCGGGAACCCAGGCTGGGGCCATGGATTCCTCTGACACGCTGGCGCCCCTCGGCGGAGCCGAGTTCGCGCCGACCCGGACCTATCTCAACACCTCCGCCTGCGGATTGCTGCCCCGCCGCACCATCGAGGCCGTCACCCTGCTGGTCGAGGAGACCGCCGCCGGCCGCCCCGACGGCGCCGGCGACTTCGGGGTCGTCGACGAGGTCCGGGCCGCCTACGCCCGGATCGCGCATGTCACCCCCGACCGGGTCGCCGTCGGCAGCTCGGTCTCCGTCCATGCCGGCATGGTGGCGCAGTCCATGCCGTCCGGCGCCGAGATCCTGTTCCCCGAGGGCGACTTCTCCTCCCTCATCACCCCCTTCACCGTGTGCGGCGATCTGAAGACCCGCTTCGTCCCGCTGGAGCGGCTCGCCGAGTCCGTACGCCCCGAGACCGCGCTCGTCGCCTTCTCCTCCGTGCAGTCGGCCGACGGCCGCACCGCCGACTTCGCGGCCGTCCGCGCCGCGGCCGCCGCGCACGGCGCCCGTACCCTCTGCGACGCCACCCAGTCCGCGGGCTGGCTGCCGCTGTACGCGGGGAGTGGGACTTCACCGTCGCCGGCGGCTACAAGTACCTGCTGTGCCCGCGCGGGGCGTCCTTCCTCACCGTCACCGAGGAGGCCCAGGACGCGCTGCTCCCCATCCACGCGGGCTGGGTCAACGGCGAGGACCTGTGGGTCAACAGCTACGGTCCGGTACGTGAACTGGCCCGCAGCGCGCGGCGGTTCGACGAGCCGCCCGCCTTCCCCTCGTACCACGGCGCGGCCCGCTCCCTCGCCCTCCTGGAGGAGATCGGCATCGAGCGGATCGAGGCGCACGACAAGGCGCTCGCCGCCCGCTTCCGCGCCGGGCTCGTCGAGCTGGGCCGTCCCGCGGTGGCGGACGACTCGACCGTCGTCGGCATCCCGGGCCTCGGCGACCGTGCCGACGCGCTGCGCGAGGCCGGCGTGCTCCTCTCCGCCCGGGCGGGCAACCTGCGAGCCTCCTTCCACCTGTACAACTCGGCCGCCGACGTCGACCGGGCCCTGGAGGTCCTCGCCGGATGACGCGTGAACTCCTCAACGTCCGGCTGCTGCCCGCCGACGACGGCCCGACGCCGCTGACGGACGAGGAGGAGCGGCGCTGTCAGGCCGTGCTGTTCGGCGAACTCGGCGACACGATCGCCGGCCGGGGCTGGGCGCGCTATCCGGCGTACACGCCGGAGGACCGGCGCCGGCTGGTCGGCGTCGCGGCCCGGCTGACCGCCCACTGGGGGCAGCGGGTGTACGTCGAGGCGGAGGACCCGACGCGGGTCCGGCTCTCCCTCGCCGGTTACGGGATCACCGGGACCACCGGTGGCACCGGGATCACCGGGGCCGCCTGAGGTGGCCGGCGGGTCCGGGCCGCCGAGGCGTCCTGGACCCGCCGGACCTGCCGGTCGTCCCGGACCTGCCGGTCGTCCCGGACCTGCCGGTCGTCCCGGTCATGCCGGGCTCGGGGCGGCCTCGCGCGGTGTCTCGGAGATGCCGCTGTGGCCGAGTTCGGAACCGAGGCCGAAGTAGTGCCGGAAGTTGTAGATCAGCGGGCTCCACGCGGCGGGATCGATGTGCTGGGTCCCCGGGACCACCAGGCGCGCGTCGGCGTGCACCTTCACCACCCGGGCCTCGACGATCAGGAAGTCTCCCGACACATCGGGCGCGACCCGGGCGGCCCGCGCCTCCAGCTGGATCGGGCATTCCGCCACCCGGGGCGGGCGCACCGCCTCCGACGGCTGCGCCCGGAAGCCGCCCGCCGTGAACTTGTCCGGCTCGTAGCGCGCCGCCCGGGCACCCGGCCGCGGCCCGTCCCCCGGAGGCCGCCCGGTCAGCCGGCCCAGCCGCTCGACGGCCGCCCACTGCCCGGGCTCGGGCAGGCTGAGGACCAGCTCCGGCCGGTCCGCCAGGTTCCTCCCGGTCCGGCCTTCCCGCCCGAGTCCCAGCACGACCACCTGGCCGAGGGCCCAGGCCGACGAGATCGGCGCGAGATTGAAGGTGCCGTCGGGATTCTCGGTGGTCACCAAGGCGACGGGGGTGCCGAAGTAGAGGATGCTCGGAGTGATGGCCAGATGACGGCCGGCGGGTGCGGTCGGGTGCTGAGCGAAGTGCATGCGGCGACCGTAGGAGGCCGACGGTTCGGGGACGGCCGAAGCGTCCCGGCGGGATGATGGACGGCATGGAACGCAACGCCCGTGACGACCGCGCGCGGCGCGCCGCGGACGGGCAGGGCCTCGCGGCCGTCGCCGCGCTGCTCGCCGACCGTACGCGCGCGTCCTTCTGCCTCGCCCTCATCGACGGCCGGGCCTGGACCGCGGGCGAACTCGCCCGGCACGCCGGGGTGGCCCGCTCGACCGCCACCGAACACCTCAACGCCCTGGTCGGGGGCGGTCTGCTGGCGGAGGAACGGCAGGGCCGCCACCGGTACGTCCGGCTGGCCGGCCCCGAAGTGGCCGAACTGGTCGAGCGCCTGGCCGGCCTCGCCGCGCCGTCCGCGCCGGCGGCGCGGACGCCCGCCACCCTGTCCGCCGCCGGGCGCGAACACGCCCTCGCCCGGGCCCGGACCTGCTACGACCACCTCGCCGGAGCGCTCGGCGTCGCCCTGACCGACGCGATGACCGCACGCCGGCTGCTCGATTGGACCCATGGCCTGGAGCTCACCCCCGCCGGCCGGGACTGGCTCGCCGAACTGTCCATTCCGCTCCCGGCCCCGGGCGGCGGAGGCCGCCGTCCGGCCGTCCGGCCGTGCCTGGACTGGACCGAACGCCGCCCGCACCTGGCCGGGGCGGTGGGCGCCGCGATCTGCCGCCACGCGTTCGACGCCGGCTGGCTGACCCGGGTCGGCACCACCCGGGCCGTCCGGCTCACCGAGACCGGGCACACCGCCCTCGCCCACCACCTGGGACTCCGGGCGATGCCTTGAGCGCTACCGGCGTCAGCGGCCCCACGCCTCCGTGACCGCCCTGCGCGCGCCCTCCAGGTCCACCGCGCGGCCCGTCTCCGCGAGCGCCGCGCCCAGCGCCGCCAGCGACGACTGCACCGCGCCCGGGGTCGCGTCCACCCCGTAGTGGTTCACCCGGATCATCTCCTTGGCCAGCGTCCCGCCGCCCGCGATCAGCGGCAGCGACGGGTCCGCCGCCAGCGCCTTCGCCACCAGCTCCGAGGCGTCCACCCCGGCCGGCGACCGCAGCGTCGTCGCGACCGGTGCCGCGTCCCTCGCCTCGTGGACGTACGGCTCCAGACCGCCGCCCAGCGCCAGCACCCCCGCGCGCGTGGCCGCCGCGGCCGCCGCGTGCCGGGCCATCAGCGCGTCCAGACCCTCCGTCTCGATCCGGTCCAGGCACGCTTCCAGGGCCAGCATCTCCAGCTGCGCCGGAGCGTGCAGCAGGGCCTTGCGGCCGCCGTCGATCCAGCGCTCCTTCCAGTCGAGGAGGGAGAGGTACGAGCGGCGCGGGGCGTTCGGGTTGGCGGCGAACCGCTCCCACGCCCGCGCGCTCACCGACACCGCCGAGACGCCCGCCGGGCCGCCCATCGCCTTCTGCGCGCCGATGATGCACATGTCGACGCCCCACGCGTCCGGCAGCACCGGCTCCGCGCCGATCGACGCCACCGCGTCCAGGTAGAACAGCGCGCCGTGCGCCCGTACGACCTCGCCGATCTCCGCGACCGGGTTCGTGTTGCCGGTCGCCGCCTCCGCGTGCACCAGCGACACGAAGTCGATCTCCGGGTGGGCCTCCAGAGCCTGGGCCACCTGCTCCGCGGTCACCGCCGTGTGGAACGGCACCTCCAGGTCCACGACCGTGGCGCCGCAGTCCCGCAGCCAGTTGCCGAACGTCTGCCCGTACGGCCCGGTCACCACGTTCAGCGCCGTCGAGCCCGCCCGCGCGCCGCTGCGGATACAGCCCTCCAGCGGCAGCAGCGCCTCACCCTGGGTGATGACCACGTCCTGCTCGGTGGAGAGCAGCGCGGCGACCCGGCGTTCGATGGACGCGAAGTGCCCGGCGGTCAGCGGGGCCAGGTCGAGAAGCGGGTGTGTCACGGTCACGGTGGTGCCTTCTTCGAATCGGTCGTATCGGTTCGTACGCGGTGAAGCTCCCGGTCAGGGTACCCACGCCGGTATGCGCCGCCTCGTAGAGTGCGGGTATGAGCGATCACGTGGTGCTGCATGTGAAGGGGCGGGTGCTCGTCGGCCCGGAGGACATACGGGACGAGCTGTGGTGCGTCGACGGACGCGTCACCTTCGAACGGCCCGGCGCCCTCGCCGACGACGCCGTCACCGTCGAGGGCTGGGCCCTGCCCGGCCTCGTCGACGCCCACTGCCACGTCGGGCTCGACGCGCACGGCCCCGTCGACGCCGACACGGCCGAGAAACAGGCCCTGACCGACCGTGACGCCGGCACCCTGCTGATCCGCGACGCCGGCTCGCCCTCCGACACCCGCTGGATCGACGACCGCGAGGACCTGCCGAAGATCATCCGGGCCGGCCGGCACATCGCCCGTACCCGCCGCTACATCCGCAACTACGCCCACGAGATCGAACCCGACCAGCTCGTCGAGTACGTCGGGCGCGAGGCCCGGCGCGGCGACGGCTGGGTCAAGCTCGTCGGCGACTGGATCGACCGCGGCCTCGGCGACCTCGCCCCGTCCTGGCCCCGCCCCGACGTCGAGGCCGCCATCGCCGAGGCCCACCGGCTCGGTGCCCGCGTCACCGCGCACTGCTTCGCCGAGGACTCCCTGCGCGACCTCGTCGAGGCCGGCATCGACTGCGTCGAACACGCCACCGGCCTCACCGAGGACACCATCCCGCTCTTCGCCGAACGCGGCGTCGCCATCGTCCCCACCCTCGTCAACATCGCGACCTTCCCGCGGCTCGCGGACGGCGGCGAGGAGAAGTTCCCGCGCTGGTCGGCCCATATGCGGCGGCTCCATGAGCGGCGCTACGACACCGTGCGCGCCGCCTGGGACGCCGGCATCCCGGTCTTCGTCGGCACCGACGCGGGCGGCTCGCTGCCCCACGGGCTCGTCGCCGCGGAGGTCGAGGAACTCACCCGGGCCGGCCTTCCCGCGCTCGACGCGCTGTCCGCGACCGCGTGGAAGGCGCGGGAGTGGCTGGGGCGGGAAGGGCTGGTGGAGGGGGCGGTGGCGGACCTGGTGGTGTACGGGGAGGATCCGCGGGCGGATGTGCGGGTGCTTGCGGCGCCGCGGCGTGTCGTGGTGAACGGGCGGGTGATCGCGTAGCGGGGCGCCGCGGTGCGGGGTGAGGGCAGGGGCGGGATTCAGGACTTCTCGTAGAACGCCAGACGGGCCCGCTTCTCCGGGAGGAAGACCTCCGGGAGGTCCACCTCCGGCAGGACGATGTCCGGGCCGAGGGTGAAGCCCGCGCGGGTGAGGCGGGTGAGGGCCTTCGTGTTGGTGGCGTCCGGTTCCGCCACCAGGCGGGTGCGGGTGGTCAGGGCGAAGTCGATCAGGGCGGTCAGCAGGTGTTCGGTGAAGCCCCGTTCCGGGGCCGCCGACGGGGCCACGAAGAGGTGGACGCCGATGTCGCCGGGGCGGGCGTCGTAGCACGCGGAGACCCGGTCGGCCTCGGGGTCGTACGTCTGGAAGACCGCCACCGGCTCGTCGTCACGGCGGACGAGGAAGCCGTGGTGGGTGGGGAGCGCGTCGAGGTGCGCGTAGACGTCCCGGACCTGGTCGACGGTGGTGCCGTGCATGCCCCAGTAGCGGGCGCGGCCCTCGTTCACCCAGCGGTGCAGGAGTGGGGCGTCCGCGGCGGGGTCGATGCGGTCGATCCGTACGGTGCCGAAGCCCGCGACGGTCTGGACGTGCTCGGGGGTGCTCATGGGGGTCCTGTCCGGTACGAGGTGGTCCCAGTCGGTGGTGACGGGGACGAGGTCGCCGCGCAGCCAGTGGGGCAGCTGGTCGCGGTGGTGCGGGTCGCCGGGGATCCCGGAGGCGCCGAACGGGACGACCCACAGGCTGCGGTCCCGGTCCGCCAGGTCCCAGACGAAGCGGGCGGCGGACGCGCGGGCGCCGCGGTCGGTGAAGCCGGGCACGCTGGAGGTGGACAGGACGCAGTCGTGGTCGCCGCCGAGCCCGGGCCACGTGTCGTCCTCGTCGGGGAGGGCCTGCCAGGGGGCGAGGCGGTGCGTCGTGCCCCAGGCCGGGGGCGTCTCTCCGGCCGCGGTCTCCTCCAGCGCGGCCCGTACGGTCCCGGCCCGGTCCGCGGCCGGCACCGGGCCGTCGGCCAGCAGGGTCTCCAGGGCGAACGCGACCCGGGGGCCGAGGGCCAGCCAGGGGGCGAAGAGTTCGGGGTACGGGTCCGGGCCGGGGCCGCGCAGGGCGGAGAACGCCGGGTGTGCGGCCAGGCCGCGGACGACGGCCCCGCGCACCGCCGCGTACAGCCCCGCGTCCGTGCTGTCGGCCGCCATCCGCCGGTCCCAGCCGAGCAGCCGGTCGCGTACGGCCCGGGCGCCGGGGGAGAGGGCCGCCGGGTCCGTCGCGTGGACGGCCGCGAGGAGGCGGGCGGCGGAGGGGTTGTCGGTGTCGGTGTGGATCGCCGTCATCGCCTCCGGTGTCCAGGCGGCGGAGGCGTCGAGGAGGGCGGCGATCCGGCGGGCCCGGTGCGGCGGGGCGAACTCGACGCCCAGCGGCGCTGCCAGGCCGCGCGCGTTGGCCATCACCGCGTACGCGCCGACCGTCTCCCGGGGCGTGGGCGTGGGCGTGGGCGTGGGGTCCGGGGCCCACGCGTGCCGGGCGTCCCACGCGGGCACCACCCGTAGCCGGTTCGTCCGGTCCCGTACGGGGACGTGGCCGGCCACCCGGTGCAGCAGCCCACCGTCGGTGTCGGCGGCCTGGACGACGTTGACCGGCTCCACCCAGCCGTCCAGCGCCCGGTCGATGTCGGTGACGTCGCGGGCCCGCAGCAGCGCGGGCAGGGCGGCGAAGCCCACGTCGCCGGTGACGCGGGGCGGATGGCGGAGGCTGACCGCGTCCCAGATGCCGTCTCCGGACGGGTTGTCGGCGCCGGCGATCACCGGGCCGCGGGCCGTCTCGACGACCGTGACCGTCGCCGGGGCGGCGTCGCGTACGGGGATCGTCTCGGTGTGCGCGGCGGCCGGTTCCCAGCCGTCCGGGCCCAGCGCCTCGATCCCGCCGTCCGGCCGGCGGCGCAGCCGTTCGCGGTACAGGTCCTGGTAGTCGGCCATGGCGTTGGTGATGGCCCAGGCGACGGTGCCGGCGTGGCCGAAGTGGGCGAGGCCGGGCACCCCGGGGACGGCCAGGCCGAGGACGTCGTAGTCAGGGCAGGCGAGGCGTATCTGCTGGTAGACGCCGGGCGCCTCGATGATCCGGTGCGGGTCGCCGGCCACCAGCGGGGCGCCGCTCGCCGTACGGGAACCGGCGACGACCCAGCCGTTGGAACCGGCCGTGCCCGGGCCGTCGGTGGCGAAGAGTTCCGTCCACTCCTCGCCGAGCAGCCGGGCGACCCGGTCCCGCCACAGCTTGGTGGGGAAGCCCGCGAAGAGGATGTGAGTGGACAGCCAGACGGCGAGCGGGGTCCACGGCTCCCAGCGGCCGGGCGCGAGGCCGGTCCGGGCGAACTCCGGTGCGCGCCGGGCGCCTTCGGGCAGTGCCTCGTTCACCCCGGTCGCGTACGCGGCCACCCACGCCGCCGTCCCCGCGTCGAGCCGGGCGTGGCAGCGGCGGGCGGTGTCGGCGAGCCGTGCCTGCCGCGCGAAGGTGTCCCAGCCGGTCTCCGCCGGGCCCAGGAACGCGGCCGTCGTGCCCTCGGCCCGGTGCCGTTCGACCTCCAGCTGCCAGGCCCGGTCGAGCGCGGTCACCCGGCCCTGGGCGCGGGCGAGTTCCAGGGGGTCGGCGGCGCGCAGATGGGGGATGCCCCAGGCGTCCCGGAAGACCTCGATGCTCACTGCGTACGCCCCGATCCGCTCACGATTACTTAGGTTAGGCTCGCCTAAATTATCTCATGAGGGTGGGGGCGTGGGGGTGGGTGACGGGTTGACGGTTCGGTGCCTTGAGGGGGTGTCGCTCGTTGGGCTTTTTTACGCGGGTGCGGCCGTGGGGCGTGGTGAGTGAGGGTGCTGCGCACGCTTGTGCCGAAAAGATTCGAAAATGAGCACGGAAACCACCCTTTGGAGTGAACTCACGCCAGGTGTCCACCAGTTCACCCACAGTGCGTAAAGATTCCCGTGTCTCAAGTCGCCGGCGCCGCAGTGACCCACAGTCCCCGTGGCGAGCGGCCCGCGACGCCAAGTCTCTTGTGGGGGTTCCACCGACGTGAACAGCACTACCTTCCGCCTGCCCGCACGCCGCTCCGCCGCCGCGGCCACCGTCGCCGCGCTCGCCGTGGGGCCGCTGGTCCTCGCGGCCCCGGCGGCGCACGCCACGGGCGGCACCGGCGGCGAGGGCCGGGCCACCGCCGTCGTCCTGCGCGCCGGGCTCGACGTCGACCTGCTCGACAAGACGGTGCGCGTGCCGGTGCGGGCCTCCCTCAACGCGGTGGAGGCCCCCGCCAGCGCCGAGCGCACCGCGCTCAGTGTCCGGGTGGAGGGCGCGGAGCAGAACCGGCCCGTCGACATCCTCAAAGCCGACGTCGCCACCTCCGAGGCGACGGTCGAGGGCAAGGTGGCCCAGGGCTACGTCAACCTCGTCAAGGCCGGCGTCCACGTCCCCGGACTGCCCGGACTGTCCCTGATCGAGCTGGAGAAGGTCACCGCCAAGGCCGTCTGCGCGGCCGGCGAGCGCCCGGTCGCCCAGGCCAACCTGCTCGGCCACGTCACCGTCCTCGGCAAGAAGACCACCCTGTCGACCGGCGGCCGCACCAAGGTCACCGTGCCGGGCGTCGGCGAGGTCGTCCTCGACCTCTCCCGCACCACCGTCACCTCCAGGACCGCCGCCGCCACCGCGCTCGAACTGTCCGTGGAGGTCAACCCGCTCAAGCTCAACGTCGCCGAGGTCAAGGGCAAGGTCACCCTCGCCGAGGCCACCTGCTCGGCCCCGGCCGGCGGCGGCCGGCCCACCGACGGGCCCAGCACCCCGCCCACCGGCCGGCCCTCGCACCCGTCCACCGGCGGCTCCACAAACGGTTCGACCGGCGGCTCCACGAACGGCTCCACCGGAGGGTCCACGAACGGTTCGACCGGAGGGTCCTCGAACGGATCCACGGGCGGCTCTTCGAACGGCTCGACCGGCGGGTCCTCGCACGGCTCGGCCGGCGGGTCCGGCCAGGGCTCCCAGGTGAACACCCAGAACGGCGGCAGTGCCCCCGCCGGCGACCTCGCCGAGACCGGCGGCAGCTCCATGACCCCGTACCTGGCCGGCGGTGCCGTCCTGCTGGTCGCGGCCGGCGGCGGCGCGCTCGTCATGGCCCGCGGCCGGTCCCGCGCCCGCGCCCGCGGCTGACCGCCGGCGAGGACCCGCGCCCACGGGGGGCCCGGGGGAATCGGGGGCGCGGGGTGAAGTGAGGTGAGGAGAACGCGGGGGCGGTGCCGTGACCGGGCGCCGCCCCCGCTTCCTTCCGTACGGGACGGCATCCCGTGCGGGTGCCCTCCCGTGCGGACGTCAGCCCAGCAGCAACAGCGACTGGTCCAGTGCCTGGAGGAAACGGTTCGTCGTGACCCGGTCCCGCACCGCGAGCCGCAGCCAGTTCCGGTCGAGGCCCGGGAAGGTGTCCCCGCGCCGGGCCGCGAACCCGAGGGCCCGCAGCCGCTCCCGCACCGCCTCGGCGCCCTCGATCCGTACGAGCACGAACGGAGCCTCGGCCGCCGCCACCACCCGTACCTCGTCGAACTCCACCAGGCCCGCGAGCAGATGGGCCCGGTCCACCCCGATCCGGTGCGCCGCGTCCTCCGCCTCCGCGAGCGCCGCGTGCGACATGCACGCCTCCGCCGCCGCCAGCGCCGGAGTCGACACCGGCCACAGCGGCTGGGCCCGCTCCAGGGCGGCGATGATCCGCGGCTCCGCGAGCACGTAGCCGATCCGCAGGCCCGCGAGCCCCCAGGTCTTGGTCAGGCTGCGCAGCACCACCAGACCGGGCACGTCGGTCCGGGAGGCCAGCGACTCCCGTTCGCCCGGCACCGCGTCCATGAACGCCTCGTCGACCACCAGCGTCCGCCCCGGCCGGGCCAGCGCCGCGATCGCCGCCGCCGGATGCAGCACCGACGTCGGATTGGTCGGATTGCCGATGACCACCAGATCCGCGTCCTCGGGCACCGCCGCCGGATCCAGCCGGAACCCGTCCTCCTCGCGCAGCAGCACCCGCTCGACCGCGTGCCCCGCGCCCCGCAGCGCGGCCTCCGGCTCGGTGAACTGCGGATGCACCACGACCGCCCGCCGCACCGGCAGCGCCCGCGCGAGCAGGACGAACGCCTCCGCCGCGCCCGCGGTCAGGAGCACCCGGCGGGGCGGCAGATCGTGCCGCGAGGCGACCGCCGCCCGCGCTGCCCGTCCATCCGGGTAGGCCGCGAGCCCGGTGAGCGAGGCCGCTATCCGCTCCCGCAGCCAGCCGGGCGGGGTGTGCGTGCGGACGTTGACCGCGAGGTCGATCAGCTTCTCGTCGCGCACCTCGGCGTCGCCGTGGTGTCTGAGGTCATGGGTGTCTGCGGGAATGTCGATGCTCATGGCCGCCGTCGCGTGGGGGGTGGGGGTGGGACTGGCACATGTGGGGGATGTCCAGGCGTCGCCACCGATGTACCCGTCAGTAGGCCCCGACAACCGTGCGTCCACGGCTCCTTCACCCGGAACAATCGGCGCAGAAGCGGCCACAGCGCACGTAACGCGACGCGTCTTGCGCTTCGTCACCACCAAGTGCGCCCCCTGCCCCGCCCCGCGCAGCGCCGCCGCCTCCGCCACCGAACCCGTCCCGGTCGCCGCCCGGGCCGCCGTCGACGGATGCGGCACGGTCGCCGCCGCCAGCTCCTCGCTCGCGTACGCCCACACCGGCACCCCGAGCCGCGCCGCGGCCTCGGTGATCCCCGGCTCCCCGGCCCGCGCGTCCAGCGTCGCGAACGCCGTCAGCGCGGCCTCGGCCGGCGGCGCCTCCGCGAGCGCGGCCCGCACCAGGCCGAGGACCTCCTCGGCCGGCGCCCCCGGCCGGGCCCCCACGCCCACCACCACACGGAGGAACGGCCCGAGGTGCGCGGGGGAGGGGGCATCGGTTAGCAAGAGCCCATGGCGGTGGTCGTCGCGCTCGGCGCGTTCCTCATGACGCTGGTCGGCGGCTGGACCGCCCAGCGCGTCACCGACCGCCGCCACCTCGTCCTCGGCCTCGCCGGCGGACTGATGCTCGGCGTCGTCGGACTCGACCTGCTCCCCGAGTCCCTGGCCACCGCGGGTAAGCCGGTCTTCGGCGTGCCCCAGGCCCTGCTGCTGTTCGTCGGCGGCTTCCTCTTCGCGCACGTGGTCGAACGCCTGCTCGCCGTCCGCCGCGCGGCCCACGGCGGCGACACCGGGAAACGCGCCCCGCAGGTCGGTCTCACCGCCGCCGCGGCCATGGTCGGCCACAGCCTCATGGACGGCGTCGCGCTCGGCGCCGCGTTCCAGGTCGGCGGCGGGATGGGCGCCACCGTCGCGCTCGCCGTCATCACCCACGACTTCGCCGACGGCTTCAACACGTACACGATCACCAGCCTGTACGGGAACGCCCGCCGCCGGGCCCTCGCCATGCTCGCCGCCGACGCGCTCGCGCCCGTCGTGGGCGCCGCCTCCACGCTGCTGTTCACCCTCCCGGCCGAATTCCTCGGCAGCTATCTCGGCTTCTTCGGCGGCGCCCTGCTCTACCTCGCGGCCGCCGAGATCCTGCCCGAGGCGCACCACACCCACCCCGCCCGGACGACCCTGCTGTGCACGGCCCTGGGCGTGGCGTTCATCTGGCTCGTGGTGGGCCTCTCCGGCTGAATCCCCGCCGCGGCCCGTCGCGGCCACCGGCCCGCCGGACACGACCCCCGGCCCCTCGGACACGGTCACCGGCAGTGCTCCACGAACCGCGCCGCGGCCTCGGGCGCCCCCGCCCAGTGCGTGTGCACGTAACTGGCGTGCACCCCGCGCTGGACGAAGCCCTCGACCCGCCGCACCGGCAGCCGCAGCCCCCACGCCGGCACCGCCCCCGCGCCCGGCTCGACGACCGTGCGGTGGAACTCGTGCCCCCGCATTCGCGCCCCGGCCGGCGCCAGCACGCTGTCGTTCACCGCGACCGCGTCCCGGTACCCCAGCGTCAGCCGCTCCGACATCCGCGCCTCGGCGTCCAGCACTCCGCACATCGGCCGGCCGTCCAGCGACCGCGCCAGATACAGCAGCCCGGCGCACTCGGCCGCCACCGGCGCGCCCGACGCCGCCAGCTCCGCCACCGCCGCCCGCAGCGACGCGTTGGCGGACAGCTCCGCCCCGTACATCTCCGGGAACCCGCCGCCGATCACCAGACCGCGCGTCCCCTCGGGCAGCGCCTCGTCGCGCAGCGGGTCGAAGGTGACGACCTCGGCCCCGGCGGCGGCGAGCAGTTCGGTGTGCTCGGCGTACGAGAAGGTGAAGGCGGGCCCGCCCGCGACGGCGACCACGGGCCGGGCCGACCCGTGTGCCTCCACGGACACGGGCGGGGACCACGGCTCGGCGTCCAGCGGCGGCGCCGACCGGGCCAGGGCGAGCAGCGCGTCCAGATCGCAGCCCTGCCGTACCTGCTCCGCCTGCGCCGCCACGGCGGCCACCGCCGCCGTCTGCCGCTCCGCGACCGGCACCAGACCGAGGTGCCGCGACGGCGTCTCCACCGCCGGGGCCCGCCGCAGCACGCCGAGCACCGGCACGCCCGACTCCTCCAGGGCCTCCCGCAGCAGTTCCTCGTGCCGGTCCGAGGCGACCTTGTTGAGGATCACCCCGCCGAGCCGTACGCGAGGGTCCCAGGACGCGAAGCCGTGCACGAGCGCCGCCACCGACCGGGACTGCGAGGACGCGTCCACGACCAGCACCACAGGCGCCCGCAGCAGCTTCGCCACCTGCGCCGTCGAGGCCAGCTCGCCTTGCCCCGCGGCCCCGTCGTACAGGCCCATCACACCCTCGACGACGGCCAGTTCGCAGCCGCGCGCCCCGTGCGCGAAGAGCGGCGCGATCAGCTCGGGGCCGCACATGTACGCGTCGAGGTTGCGGCCCGGGCGGCCGGTCGCGAGCGCGTGGTAGCCCGGGTCGATGTAGTCCGGGCCCACCTTGTGCGGGGAGACCGCGAGGCCGCGGCCGGCGAACGCGGCCATCAGACCGGTCGCCACGGTGGTCTTGCCCGCGCCGGAAGACGGCGCGGCGATGACGAGACGTGCTACCACTCGATGCCCCGCTGGCCCTTCTGACCCGCGTCCATCGGGTGCTTCACCTTCGACATGTCGGTCACCAGATCCGCGAACTCCACGAGCTCCGCCGGGGCGTTGCGGCCGGTGATCACCACATGCTGCTGCCCGGGACGGTTCCGCAGCACCTCGATCACCTCGGCCGTGTCGATCCAGCCCCAGTGCAGCAGGTACGCGAACTCGTCGAGGACGTAGAACCGGTACCGCTCGTCCGCGAGGTCCCGCTTGACCTGCTCCCAGCCCTCGCGCGCCTTCTCCTCGTGCGACGGCTCGCCCTCGGCGGTGGCGCGCTGGATCCAGGACCAGCCCTCGCCCATCTTGTTCCAGACGACCGTGCCGCCCTTGCCTGTCTCGCCGAGCGTCCGCAGCGCGTTCTCCTCGCCGACCCGCCACTTGGCGGACTTGACGAACTGGAACACCCCGATCGGCCAGCCCTGGTTCCAGGCGCGCAGCGCCATCCCGAAGGCGGCGGTCGACTTCCCCTTGCCCACACCGGTGTGCACCATCACCAGCGCGCGGTTACGGC
Source organism: Streptomyces laurentii (assembly GCA_002355495.1). Lineage (GTDB taxonomy): Bacteria > Actinomycetota > Actinomycetes > Streptomycetales > Streptomycetaceae > Streptomyces > Streptomyces laurentii. The sequence continues at coordinate 1,493,395 of AP017424.1, read as the reverse complement.
GCTGGCGGGTGGTCAGACCGTCGTCCGGAACGACGGTCGGCTGTCCCTGCGGCATTTACGCGGCCCTCTCAGAGCGATGGTTCTGTACGTCGCGGACGAGGCCGGCGATCGCGTCGGCCCGCAGTTCGTCCAGGGTGACGGCGGTGCCGCCGAGGCCGAGGGCGAGTTCCCCGGCCAGACCGAGCCGCACCGGGCCCGTCTCGCAGTCCACGACCACGGCGGCCGTGCCGTCGGCGGCGTGCAGCCGCGCGGCCCGGGTGGCGAGCGCCAGCGGGTCCGGCCCGCCGCCGGTCGCCCGGCCGTCGGTCACCACCACGAGCAGCGGCCGGCGCGACGGATCGCGCAGCCGTTCCACCCGCAGCACGTCGTGTGCCGTCAGCAGGCCCGCCGCCAGCGGGGTACGGCCGCCCGTGGGCAGCCGCTCCAGCCGGGCGGCGGCGGCCTCCACGGACGAGGTCGGCGGCAGCGCGACCTCCGCGTCCCGGCCCCGGAAGGTGACCAGGCCGACCTTGTCGCGCCGCTGGTAGGCGTCGAGCAGCAGCGAGAGCACCGCGCCCTTCACGGCGCCCATCCGCTGCCGGGCCGCCATCGAACCGGACGCGTCCACGACGAACAGGACCAGATTGCCCTCGCGGCCCTCGCGGGTCGCCTGCCGCAGATCGTCCCGGCGTACCACCAGGCCCCGGCCGGTGCGGCCGCGCGCCCGCTGGTGCGGGGCGGCGGCCCGGACCGTCGCGGTCAGGTGCAGGGCGGTCAGCGCGCCCCGGGGGCGGGCCGCGCCGGTGGTCCGGCCGTGGGCGGTACGCGCGCGGGAGCGGCGGCCGGCCGCGCCCTGGCCGAGTCCGGGCACGCTGAGCATCTTCGTACGGAAGGGCTCGCCGGCGCCGACGGCGGCCCGCTCACCGGACCCGGCGCCCCGGGGCGCGGGGGCGGACTCGGGTACCTCGGGCGCCTCGGGCGTGTCAGCCGTCTCGGCCGTCTCGGCCGGTTCGGAAGTCCCGGAGGTCTCCGGCGCGGGCGCGTCACCCTGCGGCGGAATCCCGCCCCCGCCGCCCCCGTCGGGGCCGCCGTCCCCCGGCCCGTCCGGGTCACCGGGACCCTCCGGCTCCGGATCGTCGTCCGGCCGCCCGGAACCCTCCGGCTCCTCGCCCTTGAACTTCTCCAGGGTCTCGTCCAGCTTGTCCTGGTCGAGCCCCGGCGCGTCGAACGGGTTGCGCCGGCGCCGGTGCGGCAGCGCGAGCAGCGCCGCCTGCCGTACGTCCTCGGAGGTGACCTCCGTCCGCCCCGCCCACGCGGCGAGCGCGGTCGCCGTCCGGGCCATCACGATGTCCGCGCGCATGCCGTCCACCTCGAACGCGGCGCAGGTCGCGGCGATCTGGAGCAGCACCGCGTCCCCGAGCACCACCCGCGGCAGCAGCTCCCGCGCGGCCGTGATCCGCCCGCGCAGCGCCGTCTCCTCGGCCGCCCAGCGCGCGGCGAACGCGGCCGGATCGTCCTCGAACGCGAGCCGCCGGCGCACCACCTCGACCCGCTGCTCCGGCTCCCGGGACGCCGCCACCTCCACGGTCAGCCCGAACCGGTCCAGCAGCTGGGGCCGCAGCTCGCCCTCCTCCGGGTTCATCGTGCCGACGAGCAGGAACCGGGCCGCGTGCCGTACGGAGACACCCTCGCGCTCCACGTACGACGAGCCCATGGCGGCGGCGTCGAGCAGCAGGTCGATCAGATGGTCGTGGAGCAGATTGACCTCGTCGACGTAGAGGATGCCCCGGTGCGCGTCGGCGAGCAGGCCCGGCTCGAACGCCTTCACGCCGTCGGCGAGGGCCTTCTCGATGTCGAGCGCGCCGACCAGCCGGTCCTCGGAGGCGCCGACCGGCAGCTCCACCATCCGGGCCGGCCGCGTGTCCCCCGCGGCGGAGGCGTCGTGCGGGCCGTCCGGGCAGCCCGGGTCGGGGGACGCCGGGTCGCAGCTGAACCGGCAGCCCGCGACGACGTCCATCGGCGGCAGCAGCGCCGCGAGCCCGCGCACGATCGTGGACTTCGCCGTCCCCTTCTCGCCGCGGACGAGGACACCGCCCACCGCGGGGCTGACGGCGTTCAGGAGCAGTGCGAGGCGCAGATCGTCCATGCCGACGACGGCCGTGAACGGATAACGGGTACTCATCGGACGGTCACTCCTTCGAGTCGTACGGAAGTACGGAAGCGGGGACGGCGGCGGGCGGAAGGAATGCGGCGCTCACGGCGCACCCGGCGGCACGAACGGCAGCCCCTCCGGCGCGCCCTTCTCGATCAGCCGCAGCAGCGCGTCCGTGTCGGCGTGCTCCTCGATCAGATCGCCCAGCCGGTCCAGCTGTTCCTCGCGCAGCGCGTCGAACGAGGTGTCCGGCGCCGGGACGAAACGGCGCCCGGCCGCCGCCGCGACCTCCCGCAGGAACGCCCGGCGGAACCCGTCGCTCTCCAGCGAGCCGTGCCAGTGCGTCCCCCACACCGCCCCGGTCCGGCAGCCGTCCAGGAACGGCTCCCCGCCCCGTACGTCCGCCACGCCGTGATGGATCTCGTACCCCTCGACCCGCTCGCCGAGCGCCTCGCCCACCGGCCGCGCCAGCGTCTTCTCGCGCGCGAACCGGACCCGTACGGGCAGCAGGCCGAGCCCGTCGACCGCCCCGGCCCGCGACTCCACCTCGTCCTCGATGCGCTCGCCGAGGACCTGGAAACCGCCGCACACCCCGAGGATCGGACGGCCCTCGGCGGCCCGCCGGGCCAGCGCCGCCGCGAGACCGCGCTCGCGCAGCCAGGCCAGCGCCCTCACCGTGCCGCGGGTGCCCGGCACGACCACCAGATCGGCGTCGGCCAGCTCCTCGGGCCGGTCCACGAACCGCACCACCACACCCGGCTCCGCCGCCAGCGCGTCCACGTCCGTGAAGTTCGACATCAGCGGGACGGCGCACACGGCGACCCGCAGCACGTCCGCGCCGAACGGCGGTGCCACGACCGACTCGCGGACCGCGCCGCGCAGCGAGACCCGCAGCCCGTCCTCCTCGTCGATGCCGAGGCCGTGCGCGTACGGCAGCACGCCGAGCGTGGGCCGCCCGGTCAGGCCGTCGAGCATCGCGAGGCCCGGTTCGAGCAGGGACACGTCGCCGCGGAACTTGTTCACCAGATAGCCGGCGACCAGCCGCTGGTCCTCCGGCGCGAGCAGCGCCGTCGTCCCGAAGAACTGGGCGAACACCCCGCCCCGGTCGATGTCGCCGACCACGACCACGGGCAGCCGCGCGGCCCGCGCGATGCCCATGTTCACGATGTCGGTGCGGCGCAGGTTGATCTCCGCCGGGCTGCCCGCGCCCTCGCAGATCACCGCGTCGTGGGTGCGCCGCAGCTCCTCCAGACAGGCGAGCACCGGCGCGAAGAGTTCCTTCTGCCGCCCGCCGTGGTAGCCGCGGGCGCTCATCTCGCCGACCGGCTTGCCCATCAGGACGACCTGGCTGGAACGGTCGCTTCCGGGCTTCAGCAGCACCGGGTTCATCAACGCGGTCGGCTCGACGCGCGCGGCCCGCGCCTGCATGGCCTGGGCGCGGCCGATCTCGGCGCCCTCCCGGGTCACGAAGGAGTTCAGGGACATGTTCTGGCCCTTGAACGGCGCGACCTTCAGGCCCTGACGGACCAGCCACCGGCAGATCCCGGCCGTGACGACGCTCTTGCCCGCGTCGGACGTGGTGCCCGCGACGAGCAGCCCCCCGCCCATGGTCCCCTCGCTTCTCACACCGCACCCCCGTGCTTTTGCCGCGTACGACGGACCGCGCCCGCCAGGAGCCGGCCGCCCGCGCAGCCGGCCAGGGTCAGCCAGGTCACCCGGCGCGAGAGCCGGACCGCCCGGTCGATGTCGGCCACCTCGACGGCCCGTCCGCGCGCGTTCAGCACCGGCCGGTGCTCGATCCGCCCGCCGTACGACAGGGTGCCGCCGAGCCGTACGCCGAGCGCCCCCGCGAACGCGGCCTCCACCGGACCCGCGTTCGGGCTCGGATGCCGGGAGGCGTCCGCTCGCCAGGCCCGTACCGCCCCGCGCGGATCGTCGCCCGCGACGGCGGCGAGGACGGCCGTCAGACGGGCGCCCGGCCAGCCCGCCACGTCGTCCAGGCGGGCCGAGGCCCAGCCGAACCGGCGGTGCCGCGGCGACTTGTGGCCGACCATCGCGTCCAGGGTGTTGACCGCCCGGAACCCGAGCAGCCCCGGCACTCCGGCGACCGCGCCCCAGAACAGGGCGCCCACGACCGCGTCCGAGGTGTTCTCGGCGACCGACTCGACGACCGCGCGGGCCATCCCGGGCCCGTCGAGCGCCTGTGGGTCGCGCCCGACCAGATGCGGCAGGCGTTCCCGGGCGACGTCCAGGTCCCCGGCTTCGAGCGCCCCGCCGATCGCGCGGGCCTCGCGGCCCAGCGTCGTCCCGCCGACGACGGCCCACACGGAGGCGGCGGTCAGCGCGGCGGAGGCGGTGGCGCTGCCCCGTACGGCACGGGTCGCGGCGGCCCCGAGGGCCACGGCGGAGCCGGCGCAGAGGGCGGTGTACAGGGCGCCCCGGCCCCGGTGGTCCTGGTGCAGACGGCGCTCGACGGCGCCCGCCGCCCGGCCGAACGCGGCGACCGGATGGCCGCGCCGCGGATCGCCCACGACCAGGTCGGCGGCGAGGCCGAGGGCTGCCCCGTACGCGAAGACGCGGGGGCGCGAGGGATGGGGGCGGGTACGAGACGGGCTCGGGCCGCTGCCGGGCATGGCACATGTCCTCACTCAGGGTCCGCGCCCTGGATCGACGTGACCGGCGGCGAGAGTTCCTGACTCCCGGCCCCGAGGGCCGGTCACAGTGGCGGGACCGTGCCGGAATCACACCGGACTTCCTCCCCATGCCGCCGTATTGGCCCCGGCAGTCCACCACGCGGCCCGAACGCCCGTCAACCCGCCATTGACCTGCGCCGGGTCACTGTGCGAAGCGCCACAAACACGACAGTCGGGCGGCCCCACCCGCGGGTGGGGCCGCCCGACTGTCGTGGTCGGAGTCGTCGGTGAGCGGTCAGGCGACGATCAGGTAGATGCCGTACGCCACGGCCGCCGCGCACAGCGCGAAGCAGGCGTACGCGCCCGTGCGGGCCAGGGAGGCGGAGCCGCCTTCGGCGGCGGCCCGCTCCTGCTTGGCGAGGCCCGCGACACCGAGGGTGAACAGGCCCACGAGGGCGACGGTGGCCACGAGGCTGACTCCGAAGACGGAGCCGAGAGCTGCCCAGTCGATCTTCATGTGCGTGCTTCCAGTTCCTTAGACCGCGGCGGCGGGAGCGGCCGGCGGGGCGGCCGGGTCCGCGGGGCCGGGGGAGGGGATGGTGGTCTTCAGGTGCTCGTCCGCGACGGCGGCGACGGAACCGGCCGGCGGCGGCGGGCTGACGGCGGCGATGGCGGTGGTGACGACACCGGCCGGCTCGGCGTCCGCGGCGCCGGCGGGGGCGTCGAGGTCGTCGGCGGTCACGTTGTGCTGGTCGACCGGCTTGCGCCGGGACAGCGACCAGATCACGCCGGAGCCCGCGACCAGCAGGATCGCGACGAGGACGACGCCCCAGGTGCCCTGCTTGGTGAGGAACTCGGCGCCGGCGCCGACCAGGCCCGCGGCGGGCAGGGTCAGACCCCAGGCGGCGAACATCCGGGTGGCGGTCGACCAGCGGACGACACCGCCCTTGCGGCCGAGGCCCGCGCCCATCACGGCACCGGAGCAGGACTGGGTGGTGGAGAGGGAGAAGCCGAGGTGCGAGGAGGCCAGGATGACCGTCGCGGCGCTGGTCTGGGCGGCGAAGCCCTGCTGCGGCTGGAGGTCGGTGAGGCCCTTGCCCATGGTGCGGATGATGCGCCAGCCGCCGAGGTAGGTGCCGAGCGCGATCGCGAGACCGGCGGAGGCGATGACCCAGACCGGCGGGTTGGAGCCGGGGGACAGGACGCCGTTGGCGACCAGGGCGAGGGTGATGATGCCCATCGTCTTCTGGGCGTCGTTGGTGCCGTGGGCCAGGGACACGAGACCGGCGGAGGCGATCTGGCCGGCCCGGAAGCCCTTGGCCGTGGCCTTCGCCTCGGGGTTGGCGTCGATGCGGTACGTCAGCTTGGTGGCCACCATCGCGGCGAGGCCGGCGACGATCGGGGCGGCGACCGCGGGGAGCAGGACCTTGGTGACGATGGTCGAACCGTTGACCGCGGACCAGCCGGCGGACATCACGGCGGCGCCGATGAGGCCGCCGAACAGTGCGTGGGAGGAGCTCGACGGAAGGCCGAGCAACCAGGTCAGCAGATTCCACAGGATGGCGCCGACGAGCGCCGCGAAGATCACTTCGGTGCGGATGCCCTCTTCATTGATGATGCCGCCGGAGATCGTCTTGGCGACCTCCACGGAGAGGAACGCGCCGACCAGGTTCAGCACGGCGGACATGGCCACCGCCGTCTTGGGCTTGAGAGCACCGGTCGAGATGGTCGTCGCCATCGCGTTGGCAGTGTCGTGGAAACCGTTCGTGAAATCGAACACGAGAGCTGTCACGACCACAATGGCGAGCAGCAGCGTGATGTGTTCCATTTACCCAGGCAATCGTTTGACGTCAGTGGCGCGTCGAACGTAGGCAACCTGGATGAACGGAAGGTGAACTGGGCCGGGCGGCATGGTGTCCCGAACCGGGGTCCGCGCATTCCGCTTACGTCCGGCCGGGCCTCCGGTCCGCGGGTGCGTCCACGATGCGGTCGCCCTGTAACCACCGGTCATCCGGGCTCTCCCAAGGGGGGAGCCGGGGTGCCTCACTCCTCCCGTTCCCTCCCCGTATCACCCCCTGGACGTCACCCGATTGGCTTTCGCTCGAACGAGGGACCCCCTCGCGAGACCCTTGTCACTCGAACGAGGGCGTCCCGATAGCGGGGCGCGAGCGGGCCGCCGACACTGGGAGCGTGCGCCCGGCTACAGCGGCGGCAGCGGCCGTCACCACAGTGCTCGGTCTCGGCGCGGCCGCGGTGGCGGCCGGCCGGTACGCCTGCGACGCCGCCCTCGGCGCGCCGCCCGGCCGCCCCTTCCCCGGCGATCCGCGGCTCACCGTCCACGCCACCGGCCCCGACCGGATCACCCTCACCCGCAGCCTCGCCTCGCTGCGCCCCGGCACGTACGGCCTGGAGAGCGGCGACCTGCACGCCGTCGTCGGCCCCGTCCTCGACCGGGTCCCGCACACCGCCGACACCGTGGTCCGCCGCCTCGAACGCGTCGAATACGGCATCCCCGCCGCCGGCGCCCGGGTCCGCCTCACCCCACAGCTCCACCGTGGCACCCCCGAGACCGCCCTCGCCCTCCCCTACGAGGAGGTCGACGTGCCCGGCGAACTCGGCGTCCTGCCCGCCTGGCTCGTCCCCGGCGCCCGCACCACCTGGGTGATCGCCCTGCACGGCCTCGGCACCACCCGCGAGCACCCCCTCAACCTTGTCCCCTTTCTCCACCACCGGCGCGTCCCCGTCCTCGTCCCCGCCTACCGCGGCGACCCCGGCGCCCCGCCGTCCCCCGACGGACTGGCCCACCTCGGCGACTCCGAATGGCGCGACGCCGACGCGGCCATCCGCTACGCCGTCCGCCGCGGCGCCGGCCAGGTCGTCCTGCACGGCTTCGGCACCGGCGCCGCGATGGCCCTGCACGCCGCCGCGTACTCCGGCGTCCGCGACCGGATCCGCGGCCTCGTCCTCGACTCCCCGGTCCTCGACTGGGAGACCACCGTGCGCAATCTGGCCACCGCCCGTCGCGTCCCCGGCCCGCTGCTCCCGCTCGCCGTCCGCGCCGCCCAAGGCCGGACCGGCCCGCATGGCGACCGCCTCCAGGAGGCCGCCGACCCCGACGGACTGCGCGTCCCCACGCTCCTCTTCCACGGCCCGGACGACACCATCGCCCCCTGGGAGCACTCGCGGCGGCTCGCCGAACTCCGACCCGACCTCGTCACCCTCACCACCGTCCGCGACGCCCCGCACGCCGCCATGTGGAACGCCGACCCGGTCCGCTACGAGGAGGCCCTGCGCCGCTTCCTGACCCCGCTTGTCTAGGGTCTTTCTTTCGGGTCTTGCCGGGGTCGCGTGCCCCGGCACGCGCTCCCCGTGGCCCTTCGGGCACAGCTGACCCAGCCTGACCCGGAAGACAGGCCCTCACCGGCGTCCCCGCGGCAGCGCCCGCGGAAACCCCGTCGAACAGTGGTCGAAACAGGTCAGTACGGGGCTTTCGCTGCCGTACGGGCACGAAACCGGAGGTGTGGCGGCGGCGTGGCCGGTTCCGATTGGGCTTTCGGGCCGTCAGCGGGAAGACTGCCCCCGTGACGTCTCGAAAGCCCGATGAACCATTGGCGCGCAACTCCAGACTCCGACTCGTCCGTCCGCGGCCCCTCGCCACCGCGCGCAAGGCCGTGACGAACCGGCGCACCCGCCCCGCGCCACGGCCGCCCGAGGGCACACCGCCCCGCGCCGTCCTCGCCCACCAGGCGCGGACCCTGCTCGCCGACGCGGTCCGCGTCGCCCGCTGGGCCGCCGACGACCAGCGGGCGCAGACCGCGCCCCCGGACGGGGCGGCGGCCGCCGACGCCCTCGACCTGACCCCCGGCCAGGTCCGGGCCGGCTGGGACCGCGCCCGGCTCGCCGGGCTCGTCGAACTGCACGACGGCACCGCCCGCCCGGGCTGGCGGCTGCACGCCTGGGACCGCGACGACACCGCCGTGCTGCGCGGCTGGGTCGCGCTCTTCGACGCCTGGTCGCTGGCCCACCCGGCGCCCGAGGACGTGGTGCCGGGCGCCGTCGCCGAGGTCGTCGAGGCCGTCCCGCAGGCCCTCTCGCTGCTCCAGCTGTCCGCCGGCCCGGTCGCCGTGCGGGCCCTGCTCGACCTGCTGGGCCAGCGCGTCGACGAACTGCGCGAGGAACGCTGCGAGGTGCCCGCACCCGGCACCGCGCCCGCCGCCGACCCCGGGACCTGCCCCGAGAGCGCCCCCGCCGACGGGCTGCCCGCCCTGCTCGACTGGGCCCTGGAGGGCCTCGCGGCCGTCGGCGCCCTCACCCTCGGCGACGGCCCGGACGGCCGCCAGGCCACCCTCACCCCGCTCGGCAACTGGGCGGTCTGGGTGAAGCTGGAACAGATCTGTGTCGCCGCCCAGAGCCCGGCCGGCAACATCGAGCAGTCCGCCGAGGACATGCTGCGCGGCTGCGCCCGGCTCACTCCCGGCCCGGCCCGCGACGAATACCGCGCCTGGCTCGCCGCCCGTACCCTCGCGGCCGCCATCGCCGAGCTGATCACCGTCGCCCGCGGCGAGGACGCCCTGCTGCGCGGGCTCGCCTTCGAGGCCCTCCGCGTCGTCGGCGCCCCCGCCGAGCCCGAGGTGCGCGCCGCCGTCGCCGAACCCTCGCTCCGCCCGTACGCCCTGCTCTGGATCGCCGAGTACGAGGGCGCCGACCCGGACGAGGCCGCCGACGTGCTCACCCGCGAGGAAGCCACCTGGCTGTGGGTGGACACCGCCGCCGCCGTCACCGACCACGGCGAGAGCACGCTGCTGGTCCGCCATCTGGAATCCGCCGTCCAGGGCACCGTCCCGGCGCTCCTCGACGAGGTCCGGGCCGTCGGCCACCCCCGCACCGTCCAGGTCCTGGTCGCCCTCGCCGCCGCCCACCCCGACCCGGCCCTCGCGAAGGCGGTCCGCCGGGCCGCCTTCCAGGTCCACACCGGCGGGGCGTGACCCGCCCTCGCTACCCGGCGGACGCGCCGGGGGCGTACGTCCCGAAACTCCAGACGTTGCCCTCGGCGTCCCGGGCCATGTAGTCCCGGGAGCCGTAGTCCTGGTCGGTCGGCGGCGTCACGATCTCGGCGCCCGCCGCGGCGGCCCGCGTGTGGTGCGCGTCGACGTCCGTCACGTGGACGTACACCCCGGCCGGCCCGGCGCCGGTCATGACCTCGTCGAAACGGCCGCCCCGGCCCCGGCTGCCGAGCATCACCGTCCCGTTGCCGTACGACAGCTCGGCATGGGCCACCAGGCCGTCCTCGCCCTCGTACACCGCGTCCGCCGTGAAGCCGAACGCCGCCGTGAGCTGTGCGATGGCCGCCTTCGCGTCCGCGTAGAGCAGCGTCGGACAGATGTCGGGTCCACCGGTCATGCCCGGTCACCTTCCTTCGGTCGCGGGTCCATGGCGCGCGCTCACCGGAAGGTGTCGCAGCGCGCCATGTCCCCCGTGTCGTAGCCGGTGCGGAACCACTGCTGCCGCTGCGCCGCCGAGCCGTGCGTCCACGCCTCGGGCGCCACCCGGCCCTGGAAGCGTTCCTGGATCCGGTCGTCGCCCACCGACGCCGCGGCGTCCAGGCCGTCGCGGATGTCGGCGTCCGTGAGCCGGGTCAGCAGCGGGCGGCCCGTCTTCTCGTCGGGCGTCGTCGTCGCGTGCCGCGCCCACACCCCCGCGTAGCAGTCGGCCTGCAGCTCCACCCGTACGGAGTTCGAGCCCGCGCCGGTCCGGCCGTCCTGGGCCCGGGTCAGGGTGCCCATCAGGTCCTGGACGTGGTGCCCGTATTCGTGCGCCACCACGTACGCCTGCGCGAACGGCCCGCCGCTCGCGCCGAACGTGGTGCGCAGCTCGTCGAAGAAGCCCAGGTCCAGATAGACCTGCTGATCGCCCGGGCAGTAGAAGGGGCCGACCGTCGAGTCCGCCGTCCCGCACGCGGTGGCGACCCGGCCGGTGAAGAGAACGGTCGGCGCGTCCGTGTAGTGCGCGCCGCGCCGCGCGAACTCGCCGCGCCAGAAGTCCTGCACGCTGTTGACGACCGCGACGATCCGGCAGTCCTGGCGGGCGTTCGCGTCCGCCCCCGTCCGGCACGTCTGGCTCACCTGGGCCGCCGACGAGGTGGTGGCGGCCGGGGTGTCCCCGCCGGACAGCCCCAGCTCCTGCGGGCCCACCCCGAAGAACAGGCCGAGGACCAGGGCCACCAGGCCGACGATCCCGCCGCCGATGGTGGCGCCGCCGCCGGGGATACGGCTGCCCCGGGCGTCCTTGACCCCCGAGGTGTCGAGATCGGCGTCGTCGTCGAACTGCATGCCCACCGCCCTCCGCGTCTCTTCGGAGTATCGGTGAATCTCCGCTTCCGCACCCCTCGGAGCGGTCCCCCGGAGGTGGGGCAGGGCCGCGCGGGAGGCCGCCGTTCGTGGCCGAAAACCAGTTGCGGGGGGCCGTTAGACTGGCTGCATGGACATTCCCACCGTGCTTTGGGTTCATTAGCGGCGTCGAAGCCCCGCCCGTCGTCCTTCCGCCGTTTCCCAATCGCCCTGGAGTCCGTCCGTGATCACCGCTTCCGGCATCGAGCTGCGCGCCGGTGCCCGTGTCCTCATCGAGTCCGCCTCGTTCCGTGTCGCCAAGGGTGACCGCATCGGCCTGGTGGGCCGCAACGGCGCCGGCAAGACCACCCTCACCAAGTGCCTGGCCGGCGAGGGCCAGCCCGCCGGCGGCACCATCACCCGCTCCGGCGAGGTCGGCTACCTCCCGCAGGACCCGCGCACCGGCGACCTCGACGTCCTGGCCCGCGACCGCGTCCTGTCGGCCCGCGGCCTCGACGCCCTGATCCGCAAGATGCGGCAGAACGAGGAGCGCATCGCGAACGGCTCCGGCGCCACCCGCGAGAAGGCGCTGCGGCAGTACGAGCGCCAGGAGACCGAGTTCCTCACCAAGGGCGGGTACGCCGCCGAGGCCGAGGCCTCCACCATCGCCGCCGCCCTCGGCCTGCCCGACCGGGTCCTCGGCCAGCCGCTGCACACCCTCTCCGGTGGTCAGCGCCGCCGTATCGAGCTGGCCCGGATCCTCTTCTCGGACGCCGACACCCTGCTCCTCGACGAGCCCACCAACCACCTCGACGCGGACTCGATCGCCTGGCTGCGCGACTACCTGAAGACCTACCGCGGTGGCTTCATCGTCATCTCCCACGACGTCGACCTCGTCGAGACCGTCGTCAACAAGGTCTTCTACCTGGACGCCAACCGCTCCACGATCGACGTCTACAACATGGGCTGGAAGCTCTACCAGCAGCAGCGCGAGGCCGACGAGAAGCGCCGCAAGCGCGAGCGCCAGAACGCCGAGAAGAAGGCCGCCGCGCTGAACTCGCAGGCCGACAAGATGCGCGCCAAGGCCACCAAGACGGTCGCCGCGCAGAACATGGCCAAGCGCGCCGAGCGGCTGCTGTCCGGCCTGGAGGCGGTGCGGGCCTCCGACAAGGTCGCCAAGCTCCGCTTCCCCGAGCCCTCGCCCTGCGGCCGGACCCCGCTCACCGCGGAGGGCCTGTCCAAGTCGTACGGATCCCTCGAGATCTTCACCGACGTGGACCTGGCCATCGACAAGGGCTCCCGCGTCGTCATCCTCGGCCTCAACGGTGCCGGCAAGACCACCCTGCTCCGGCTGCTCGGCGGCGTCGAGAAGCCCGACACCGGCTCGGTCACCCCGGGCCACGGCCTCAAGCTCGGCTACTACGCCCAGGAGCACGAGACCCTCGACCCCGAGCGTTCCGTCCTGGAGAACATGCGCTCCGCCGCCCCCGACCTGGACCTGGTCGAGGTGCGCAAGGTGCTGGGCTCCTTCCTCTTCTCCGGCGACGACGTCGACAAGCCGGCCGGCGTGCTCTCCGGTGGCGAGAAGACCCGGCTCGCCCTCGCCACCCTGGTCGTCTCCTCGGCGAACGTGCTGCTCCTCGACGAGCCGACCAACAACCTCGACCCGGCCAGCCGCGAGGAGATCCTCGGCGCGCTGCGCACGTACAAGGGCGCGGTCGTGCTCGTCACCCACGACGAGGGCGCCGTCGAGGCGCTCGACCCGGAGCGGATCATCCTGCTGCCGGACGGCATCGAGGACCTGTGGGGCGCGGACTACGCGGACCTGGTGGCCCTGGCCTGACCCCGTCCGGCCCCTTCCCGGCCGCCGTCAGGCCCGGCCGTGGGGTGCCGGACTGGATCATTCGGCTCATGGGTGATCCTTCATCTGAGTGAGTGCGTCTCGTACCCCTCACCCGCCTCCGGCGCGGCCCCGCGGAATCCCTCCGCCGGGGGGCCGCGCCGTTCCGTCGCCCGCGGCACGCCGCTGACCTGCTGCTTTTTTCCCGGCGCGGATGACGCCGGCCGCCCGGTTCCGTCGGAGGAGCCCCTTCCGGCCGTGACGGACCGTTTCACTCTCCGCGAGCGAATGGCACCGACCTTGTCGAATGGGTGGCCAGGACGGACGGGAGGGGTGATCATGAGAAGACCAGAGCGCACTTCCCATGAGGAGGCACGGGTGGCCGAGACTCTGAAGAAGGGCAGCCGGGTGACCGGCGCCGCGCGCGACAAGCTCGCGGCAGACCTGAAAAAGAAGTACGACTCCGGTGCGAGCATCCGGGCACTGGCCGAGGAAACCGGCCGTTCCTACGGATTCGTCCACCGGATGCTCAGCGAGTCCGGGGTCACGCTGCGAGGCCGCGGCGGAGCCACACGAGGCAAGAAGGCGGCCTCGGCCTGACACTGGGGTGTCTCGATCGGGCCACCGGGTCTCCCGGTGGCCACCCGGTCGGTCTGACGGTCGACCGGGTGGTTACTGTGCAGTCACTTAGCATCGGACGCAGTGCTGCACCGGAACCGGAGACGCCCCATGACCACGTTCGAGAACACTGAGCCCGTTTTCGAGAAGGACGGTGTACGACTCACCGTCGAGGACGCCGTCGCCACGGTGACGCTGACCAATCCGGCGAAGCGCAACGCCCAGACTCCCGCGCTGTGGCGGGCGTTGACGGAGGCCGGCCGGTCACTGCCGGGCAGCGTACGCGTCGTGATCCTGCGCGGCGAAGGCCAGTCCTTCTCCGCCGGACTCGACCGGCAGGCGTTCACGCCGGAAGGCTTCGACGGCGAACCGTCGTTCCTCGACATGGCCCGCGGGTCCGACGCCGATCTCGACGCGCTCATCGCCGAGTACCAGGAAGCGTTCACCTGGTGGCGCCGCAACGACCTCGTGTCCATCGCGGCCGTCCAGGGCCATGCCATCGGCGCGGGCTTCCAGCTCGCGCTCGCCTGCGACCTGCGGGTCGTCGCCGACGACGTGCAGTTCGCCATGCGCGAGACCAGCCTCGGGCTCGTCCCCGACCTCACCGGTACGCACCCCCTGGTCTCCCTCGTCGGCTACGCCCGCGCGCTCGAGATCTGCGCGACCGGACGCTTCGTCCACGCCGGCGAAGCCGAGCGCATCGGCCTCGCCAACATCGCCGTGCCCGCCGCCGAACTCGACGCGGCCGCACGGGACCTGAGCGCGGCGCTGCTCGCGGCACCGCGGGCCGCCGTCGTCGAGACGAAGGCACTGCTGCGGGGGGCCGGGGAGCGGTCGTACGAGGAGCAGCGGGCGGCGGAGCGGGCGGCGCAGGGGCGGCGGCTGCGGGACCTCGCGGGGCTCGGGGACTGAGCGGGGCGCGGGCGGGTGGGCCCGTATGGGCCGCGTCGGCGAGGTGCTCCGTGGGCGGCCGGTATCCCGGAGGCGATCGCCAGGCGTCGCCGGACGTGTCGCGGGCGAGGACGCGGCCGCCCACGTTCCGTCGGCCGCGAGCCTCGTGCGCGACACCGGCCCTTGACCAGGCCAAGCCCACCGCGTCGGGCAGGAGTCCTCAGTCGGAGTCGAACTGCTCCTCCCAGAGCGCGAAGCTCTCCGGCTGGAGTCCGTAGGCGCTGTACTCCTTCAAGGCCGCGTCGAGCTCCGGCGGCAGCGACGGCATCGCCCCGAGGTCGCAGACGAGGCGCCAGCCCGGGTCCTGGGCCTTGCGTTCGGCGGGGGTCAGCGCGTCCGGGCGGAGCCGGACCTGGAGGACGTGGCGGCCCGTCCGGCGGCCGCGGGGCTCGAAGCGGTGGAGGGCGATCTCCTCGATGTGCCGCCACTCGAAGCGGGCGCTGTACCGGGGGGACTGGCACTCCAGGGTGTCGCGGTTCAACCGCAGATCGACGACGTACGCGGGCAGCGCCCAGGTGAAGGCGGTCAGGACGCAGGCGAAGAGCAGGAGGCCGGGGCCGATCAGCAGCCAGGTGCCGCCGAAGGTCACGCAGACCATCGTCAGGAAGGTTGCCGGGATGAGGCCTCGCCGCAGCGGCGCCAGGTTGGTTCTGCGGACCCGCAGCCGGAAGGCGCGGCCCGCGTCGCTGGTGTGGGTGATCGCGTCAGGGGACAGGGTGGGTTGCCGGCCCGCCGCCCGCCGGCGGCGTCGTGCGCCGTACGGGGTGGTGGCCGCGAGGCGTTCCTGGAGGCTCAGATTGCGGAACTGATAGACACCGCCGATCTGCCGCAGGATGCCCTGGCGGTGCGCGTCGCCCAGGTAACGCAGCAGGGACCACGGCGCGCGGCGGGTCACGGCCAGACGCGTGCGGCCGAGCATCCAGCGGCTCCACGGGCTGACGAGCACGAGCAGGGTGGAGGCGCCGAGCCAGGCGGCCAGGCCCCCGGACAGGGCGGAGGCGGGGGAGAACCGCCAGTGGGTGAGGCCGATGCCGAATCCGGCGAGGGGCGCGATGACCGCGACTCCGAGCAGCACCGCCGCGTGCTCGCCGCGCATCAGGCTCCGCGGCGTGGTCGCGTCCACCGCGGAGTCGGACGGTGCCGCGTACATGACGGCCAGCACGATGCACAGGACCGGGCAGAGACTGCCGCCGAGCCAGGCGGCGGCCGAGTCCTCGGAGAACAGCCGCCACACGCTCACCGCCAGGACGGGACTGGCCGCGAACAAGGCCGTGATCTTGCTTCTGCGGCCGGTGGCACGCGCGGCCGAGCGGAGGGCCGCGCCCGGCCTCAGGAGGTTGACGCGCCGCCGTGGTTCTCCGAACCGGGTCTCGGTGTACCAGGCCCGGACCGCCATCTGGGTACCGAGGCCGATCATGGTGCCCAGCGCGAAGGAGCTCGGTGCCGACAGCCCGCCCACGACGCCCGGTTCGCCTGCCTGCTGCCAGATCACCCGGCCGGCCGTGATCGACAGCCGGAGTGCCACGGCCACCAGGAAGACGAGGGACAGCGCCCCGGCCACCAGCGTCGGCCGGGCGGCTTCGTGCAGCCGCCACCAGGCCAGGTCCGGTGTGCCTCGCCGGGCGAGGTGGTCGGCCAGCGCCTCCGCGTATCTCTGCGCGCGGCGCGCCGGCCAGCGCCGGGGCGGCTCCCAGCGGTCGTCGGGCACGACCTCGCCGCCGAACGCGGCGGGGACGAACCGGTCCAGCAGATGGTTCTCGATGTCCTGCCGGGTGGGATGGGCCGCGGGATCGGCGAGTTCGGCCGGGTCCGCGTCCGGCCGCGCGTAGACGGTCCGGGCCAGCCAGAGCATCAACGGGGTGGACAGTGCCGAGGCCGCCGCGCCGTTCGGGGCGGAGCGCATCCGCTGGAAGAGGGGCTGCCAGCGCTCGCGCAGGCGCGGCGTCGTGCTGGTGGCGAGATAGGTGACCGCGTCGCCGGGGGCGACCGGCTGGGCCTCCAGGACCGCCGTCGAGCGCAGCATGACGTCCTTGGCCGGACCTTCGAAGGCCTCCGTGCGCGAGGTGAGGATCAGCGGCCTGCCGTCGTAGAGCGCCCGGTTGAGCGCGTGCAGGGCCGCGGACCGGCGGGCGGGCGGCATCTCGTCGAGGCCGTCCACCACCGGCAGCACCACGGACCCGGCGCGGTTCCACAGCTCGGCGCCGGGATGGCGGCCGGCGAGGCGGGGTAATCCGGGGTAGTCCGCCGTGAGCCGCCGGACGAACCACCCGTCGAACGTCTCGCGTTCCGGATCCCACGAGGCCATGGACACCGGCACCGGGACCGGCAGATGCCGCTCGGCTCCGGACCAGCGCGCCCGGCCGATGTCCAGCCCGTCCCCTCCGGGAGTACTGCTCTCCCAGGGTACGAGGCGCCGCCTGAGGAGTTCGAGGGTGAGCAGGACGGCCAGCGCGGTCTTTCCCGATCCGGCGCCGCCGAGGACGACCAGGCGCCGCTGCGGAAGGTTCAGGAACCCGTCGACCATGTCGGCCGCCTGATCGCCGTGCGCCGGCTCCGCGGTGCCCGCGAACTCCGCGCGCCGGGCCCACTGGACGCGCGGCTTCCACCGCACCGCCAGCGCCGTCCGGTCGCCGCCGATGTCCCAGACCTTGGCCTCCTCGCGCCACTGGCGGAACACCGCCTCGGCCAGCGCGCGCGTCGCCGTGTCCTCCGGCGTCTCGGCCGGCGGGGTGTAGAAGTGGATGCCGCCGTAGTTGTCGCGGAACTGCACCACGATGTCGGCACTGCCGCTGAAGACGTTGTGGACGTCTCCCCCTGACGCGCCTTCGAGCGGGCCCCGGTCGGTCATCAGCCCCCCAAGGTTGCCTCTGCCTCGCCGCTGTCCATCGTAGGGACGACGCCTCGACGGCACGGGGGGTTGCGACAACTGTGCGACCGCGACCGCGACTGTGACCGCGTCACGGGCCCACCGGCGGCGGCTAGCTAGTGGAATTCCGAGATCAGGACGGTGACCTCCGGACCGTCCGGGGCGGCTTCGGCCAAGGCCGTGCGGAGCGCGCGGGCCACGGTCAGGGCCCGGTGGCCCGTCGTCACCGCCACCTCGATACGGACGTGGGCCGGGGTGCGCTGGAGCGGGGGGCCGAAGGCGTCGGTGAGGGCCGCCACGCCCGGGACCGTGAGGGCCGTCAGGGCGGCCGGGTCGCCCGGGGCCGGGGGCGAGGTGCGGCTCCGCGGGGGAGGGGGCGGCGTGCGGTCCGGGGCGGTGTCGAGCAGCTCCGTCACCCGCAGGTCCACCCCGGCCACCGCCAGGCCGAGCGTGCCCTCTGCCACGTCGAGGAGCGCCGCCCGCAGGCGCCCCGTCAGCTGGGGGAGCGGCCGGTCCGCCACCGCCGCGAGTTCCATCGTGATCCGCAGTTCCCCGGGCGGCAGCCCGCCCGGCGGCACCGGAACGGAGGAACGGGCGCCGTCGTCCGCGAGATGGAATCCGGGGCGCCCGGGTGCCACGCCCCGTACGTTCAGGGCCGCCCGGGTCAGCAGGTCCCGTACCGTCCGCTCCGCGATCCACGTCCCGTCCGCCGCGTCGCCGAGCGGCAGCAGCCGGTCCGTCGCGTGCCACGCCTCAGCCGTCGTCATCGCCCCAGCCTGCCGCATCTCGGGCCGCGAGATCGGTCAACCCGTCTTAATGTGGCGAATACGGTGCAAAAGTTGAGAGAAGGGGTGCGTGATGGCCGACAGTACGGATTCCTCTCCGCGCACGACGGTCACCAAGCGCGGCGGGGGTGATCCGGCCTCCCGGGGACGGACCACCATCGCCGACGGGGTCGTCGAGAAGATCGCCGGGCTCGCCGCGCGCGATGTCGTCGGCGTGCACGCCATGGGCAGCGGGTTCTCCCGCACGCTCGGCGCCGTCCGCGACCGGGTCCCCGGCGGGGGCGGCGGCAAGTCCGGGGTGACCCGGGGCGTCAAGGCCGAGGTCGGCGAGGTGCAGACCGCGCTCGACCTGGAGATCGTCGTCGATTACGGCGTGTCCATCAACGAGGTCGCCGGCTCCGTCCGGGAGAACGTCATCGCCGCCGTCGAGCGCATGACCGGCCTGGAGGTCGTCGAGGTCAACATCGCCGTCAGCGACGTCAAACTGCCGGACGAAGAGGACGAGGAGCCGGAGGCGCGGCTCCAGTAGCCGCTGACCGCCCGGCGGAAAGGGCTCAGCATGAGCATGGCGATGGCCGGTCTGTTGGCCGGCATGGCGCTCGGCTTCGCCGGGTACTTCGGCGGCTTCGGCGCGTTCCTGCTGGTCGCGGCGCTCGGCGCGATCGGTTTCGTGGCCGGCCGGTTCCTGGACGGCGATCTCGAGGCCGGCGACTTCTTCCGCGGCCGCGAGCGCGGCGACCGCCGGAGGTGACCGGAGGTGGCGGACCTGGCGAAGGGGGCGGCGGCGGTACGGGTCGGGGCGGCCGGACGGGGGGCGACCACGATCGCCGACCGGGTCGTCGCGAAGATCGCCGCCCAGGCGGCCCGCGAGGCCCTCGACACCGTCCCCGCCCAGGGGCAGCCGCCGCATGCCTCGGTCGTCGTCCACCGCGACACCGCCCAGGTCGCGGTCAGCCTCGAACTGGACTACCCGGCCGACATCGGCCGCCAGTGCGGCGCCGTCCGCGGCCGGGTCCGCGCGCGGGTCGAGGAACTGGCCGGCCTGCACGTCCACGAGGTCGCCGTCCACGTCGAACGGCTGCACTCCCCGCGGACCGCCCACGACCGGCGGGAGCGCCTGCGATGACCACGTCCCCCGATCCCGGGCCCGTACCGGAGAAGGACGACCGGCCGCCGGCCGGGGCGCGGGCGCGCCGCTTCTGGTCGGTGCGGCGCGTCCCCGCCGCCGTCCTCGCGGCCGTCCTGCTCGGCGGTGCCGGACTGCTGCTGTACGACGTCGCCGCCGTACGCGCCGGACGGACCGCCATGGCCTGGCGCCGTTCCCTCGCCCACCAGCTGGAGACCCGGCCCCTCGACGACCCCTGGGTGCTCGCCGCCGCGGCCCTCGCCGCCCTCATCGGCCTCTGGCTGCTGCTCCTCGCGCTGACCCCCGGCCTGCGGGGCGTGCTGCCCATGCTCCGTACGTACCCCGACGTCCGTGCCGGGCTCGACCGCGAGGCCGTCGCGCTCGTGCTGCGCGACCGTGCCATGGAGGTGTCCGGCGTGCAGTCCGTACGGGTACGGGCCGGCCGCGCCAAGGTGGCCGTCCGGGCCGTCTCCCACTTCCGCGCCCTCGACGACGTCCGCGCCGACCTGGAGAACGCCCTCGCCGCCGGCGTCGGCGAACTCGCCCTCGCCCGCCCGCCGGCCGTGCGCGTCCGGGTGGCCCGGCCGCGCCGGAAGGGGTGACGCCGTGCCCGCCGTCCTGCGCCGCGTCAACCGGATCGTGCTCGCCCTCGCCGGCGTCCTGCTCGTCGTGGGCGGCGGCGCCGTACTCGCCGCGGGCCTCGGGCTCTCCGTACCGTCCTGGTGGCCCTGGTCCGGCCCGCACGACGTACTGCTCAGCCGCTCCGAGCGGCAGCACTGGCGCTCCGAGGGCTGGTGGTGGCCGGCGGTCATCGCGGCCCTCGGGGTCGTCGTCCTGCTCGCGCTGTGGTGGCTGATCGCCCAGTTCCGGCGGGCCCGGCTCGCCGAGGTCGTCGTCGACAGCGGCGACGGCGAGGGGGCGGTGGTACGGGGCCGAGCCCTCGAAGCCGTCCTCGCGGCCGACACCGAGGCCCAGGAGGGCGTCGCCCGGGCCCGGATCGCGCTCACCGGACGCCGGGTCACCCCCGCGCCCGGGTCGCCCTGCTGCTGGAGCCACACGCCTCCCCGGCCGGCGCGCTGGCCGCCCTCGCCGCCGGGGCCCTCGGCAACGCCCGTACCTCCACCGGCCTTGCCGCCCTGCCCACCGAGGCCCGCCTCCGCGCGGTCCGGCACCGGGCCCGCCGGGTGGCGTGACGGTCTTTCGGCGGCGGGTCAGAAACCGCTGCGCGCGCCGCCGTCCACCGGGAGCATCAGACCCGTCAGGTACGAGGCGGCGGGCGAGAGGAGGAACGCGGCCGTCCGCCCGAACTCCTCCGGCGTGCCGTAGCGGCGCAGCGGGATCCGCGCCTCGTTCGCCGCGCGCGACGCCTCCGCGTCACCGGACAGCGCGTCCAGCGAACGCACCCGGTCGGTGTCGATCCGGCTCGGCAGCAGGCCGATCACCCGGATGCCGCGCGGGCCCAGATCGTTGGCCAGGGACTTGGCGAAACCGGCCAGGCCCGGCCGCAGGCCGTTGGAGATGGTCAGGCCCGGGATCGGCTCGTGCACCGAGCCCGACAGGACGAAGCCGATCACGCCGCCCTCGGGCAGCGCCTCCGCCGCCGCGCGGGCCAGCCGGACCGCGCCCAGGAACACGGCGTCGAACGCGGCCGCCCACTCCTCGTCGGTGTTGTCCGCGCCGAAGCCCGGCGCCGGGCCGCCCACGCTGATCAGGATGCCGTCGAAGCCGCCGAACCGCTCCTTCGCCTCCGCGATCAGCCGGGCCGGGGTGCCCGGATCGGCGTTGTCGGCGGCGATCCCCGCCGCGTCCGGGCCCAGTTCGGCGGCCGCCTCGGTGGCGGGCTTCTCCTCGCGTCCGGTGAGGAGCACCTTCGCGCCCTCCGCGAGGAGGGCTTCCGCCGAGGCTCGGCCGAGCCCTCGGGTCGCGCCGGTCACCACGTACACACGGTCCTTCAGCCCAAGATCCATGGGCTGATTCTAAGGACGTGCCGTGGCCATCGGCGGCCGACGGTTCGGTCAGTGGTGCGCGTGGTGGCCGCCGTGGTCGTGACCGCCGTGCGCGGCCGCGGGCGCGGCCTCGGTGGTCGGCACCGTGAACTCGGCCGTCCGGACCACGCCGCCGTGCTGGAAGTCCAGGAAGAGGCGGTACGTTCCGGCCGACGGCGCGGCCGCCATGAAGGCGATCTCGGGCCCCGGCGCGGTGACGCCGTCCCCGGGGTGGCCCTCCGGGTGGACGTGCAGGTACCCGAGGTCGCCGACCCGCAGCGCCACCAGGTGTCCGTACGCGGCCAGGTAGGGCTCCAGGTCGGTGACGGGCTCGCCGTCCCGGCTGACGGTCAGGGTCAGCTGGCTCGCGGCGGCGGGCAGGAGGTCGCCGTCGAGGGTGACGGCGTACGCGCCGATCCGCGCGACCCGGGAGACCTCGGGGAGCGGCCGCGGGTCGTACGCCCCGGCGACCGCGGCGTCGATGCCCAGCGTCATGGTGCCGCCGTGGCCGGCCGGGTGGATGTCGGCGAAGAACCGCCAGTCGCCCGGCTCCAGGACCAGTTCGGTGCTCCAGGAGCCCTTCTCGTCCCGCACCGGGTGCACGTGCTGGAACCCGGCGGTGTCCCGTCGGACGGCTATGAAGTGCAGCTCCTTCTCGTGCTCGGGCTCGAACTCGGTCACGGCCTGCCCGTCGGGGCCGATCACCCGGAAGCCGATCGTCTGCACGCCGGCGGTGAAGATCGTCGCGTCGAGTTCGAGGGTGTACCCGTGCTCGGAGACCGAGAGACCGCCGGGCTGGGCTCCGCCGTGTCCGGCGTGCGCGTCGTGTCCGCCGTGTCCGGCGTGTCCGGCGGGAGCGGCGTGGTGGGCGTGGTCGTGACCGGCGTGGTTCGTCATGACATCTCCATGGGTGTGAAGCACCTTCTGGCGTTGTCCGTTGAGGACGACGATCAGAACCATATACCCCCGGGGGGTATTCCGCACGGAGGGATGCGTTCTCGCCGAGACTTTCCGGACACGGCCCGGGCTTGTCTTCTGGATCAGCCCGGCACGCCCCGGAAGACGTGCCTAGCGCGCCGGGTTCGGGTCCTCGTCGGACAGCGCCAGCGCCGCGCCCACCAGGCCCAGGTGGCTGAACGCCTGCGGGAAGTTCCCCAGCTGCTGCCCCGTCACCGGGTCGTACTCCTCGGCGAGCAGCCCCACGTCGCTGCACAGCCCGACCAGCCGCTCGAACAGCTCGCGCGCCTCCGCCACCCGCCCGGTCAGCCGCAGCGCGTCCACCAGCCAGAACGAGCACACCAGGAAGGTGCCCTCCTCGCCCGGCAGTCCGTCCACCGAGGCGCCGGCCGTCGAGTAGCGGCGCAGCAGGCCGCCGTGCAGGAGTTCCGCCTGGACCGCCTCGACCGTGCCCACCACCCGCGGATCGTCCGGCGGCAGGAAACCCACCCGGGGGATCAGCAGCGTCGCCGCGTCCAGTTCGCGCGAGCCGTACGCCTGCGTGAAGGTGCCCCGCTCCGGGTCGTACGCCTTCGCGCACACCTCCGCGTGGATCTCGTCCCGCATCGCCCGCCAGCGCGTCACGTCGCCGCGCAGCGACGGATCGCCCTCCAGGGTGCGCACCGCCCGGTCGGCCGCCACCCAGGCCATCACCTTGGAGTGCGTGAAGTGCCGGCGCGGCCCGCGGACCTCCCACAGGCCCTCGTCCGGTTCGCGCCAGGTCGACTCCAGGAAGCCGAGCAGGCTCAGCTGGAGGTTCCAGGCGTGCGGTTTGGCCGGGATGCCCGCCTCCCGCGCCCGGTTGAGCGAGTCGAGGACCTCCCCGTACACGTCGATCTGGAGCTGGTCGACGGCCGCGTTGCCGGTACGGACCGGCGCCGAGTCCGCGTAGCCGCGCAACCAGGGCAGCTCCGTCTCGGGCAGCCGCCGCTCGCCGGCCGGCCCGTACATGATCTGCAGGTCGGCCGGGTCGCCGGCCACCGCGCGCAGCAGCCAGTCGCGCCAGGCCCGCGCCTCGTCCACGTACCCGGTGGACAGCAGCGCGCCGAGCGTGAAGGCGGAGTCGCGCAGCCAGCAGGCCCGGTAGTCCCAGTTGCGCACCCCGCCGATCTCCTCCGGCAGCGAGGTGGTGGGCGCGGCGACGATGCCGCCGGTCGGGGCGTAGGTGAGCGCCTTCAGGGTGATGAGGGAGCGGACGACGGCGTCCCGGTGCGGCCCGCGGTACGTGCAGCGGGCGGCCCACTCCCGCCAGTCGGCGAGCGAGTGCTCCAGGGCCTCGAAGGGGTCGACGAGCGTGGGGCGCGGCTCGTGGGAGGGATGCCAGGTGAGGACGAACGCCACCCGCTGCCCGGCGTCGACGGTGAAGGACGAGCAGGTCGAGAACCGCTGCCCCCAGGTCTTCACCGGCGGCTCGCTGCGCAGCCATACGGAGTCTGGGCCGGCGACCGCCACCCGGTGGCCGTCGGCGCGGCGCATCCACGGCACGATCGAGCCATAGTCGAAGCGCAGCCGCAGCACCCCGCTCATCTCGACGCTGCCGCTGACGCCCTCGACGATCCGGACGAGGTCGGGGGCCTGGTCGCGGTGCGGCATGAAGTCGACGACCTTGACGGTGCCGGTACGGGTCTCCCAGAGGGTCTCCAGGACCAGGCTGTCCTCGGCGTAGCGGCGGCTGGTGCAGCTGCCGGCGCCCTGGGGGGCGAGCCGCCAGTGGCCGTTGTCCTCCTCGCCGAGGAGCGCGGCGAAGCACGCGGCGGAGTCGAAGCGGGGCAGACACAGCCAGTCGACCGAACCGTCGCGGCCGACCAGCGCGGCGGTCTGGAGGTCGCCGATGAGGGCGTAGTCGTCGATGCGTCGCGTCACGCTGAGCGCTGTTCCCGAAACCGGCGACGGCCAATCAGCGCCGGCCGGCCGCCCCGCACGGGTCCGGTCCCGGCCCGCGGCGGTCCCGGGCGGGCCCGGCCCTGGTTCTTACGCGACCAGCTCGGCCGCGTCCTCCTCGCGCGCCGCCGCCTCGCGGTCGCGCTTCTCGCGGCGGACGAGGATGAACCAGCCCACCGGCACACCGGCGGAGAACAGCCACCACTGCACGGCGTAGGCCATGTGGGAGCCGATCGAGTCGTGGTCGGGCTCGGCGATCAGCTCGGGGGAGTCGCCGGCCGGTTCGGGCGCGGTCTGCTCGATGTAGCCGCCGAGGACGGTACGGCCGAGCAGCGCGGCCTGCTGGGTGCTGTTGATCAGCATGACCTGGCGGTCGGGCAGGCCCTTGAGGTCCTTGATGCCGCTGGCGCCGGTGGTCTCGTCGGCCATGAGCCGGCCGGTGACGGTGACCTCGCCCTTCGGCGGGGCGGGCACCTTCGGGAAGGAGCGCTGGTCGTCGGCGCCCTGGACCCAGCCGCGGTTGACCATGACGACCTTGCCGTCGGAGAGGACGAGCGGGGTGAGGACGTGGACGCCGACCCGGTCGTCGTTCGAGGTGCGGCGGCGGACGACGACCTCGTGCGCGGTGTCGAAGGTGCCGGTCGCGGCGACCTGGCGCCAGTAGTCGTCGCGCGGGACGGTGTGCCCGGGGGACGTGAGCCGTTCGACCGGCGTCGGGGTCGCCTTGAGGTTGTCCGCGATCAGGGCGTTCTGGGCGACCCGGCTCTGGTGCCGGTGGAACTGCCAGAAGCCCAGCTCGATCATCACGGGGATGAGGACGAGGGCGATGAGGGTGAGGATCACCCACTGCCGGGACAACAGGAAGCGGTACACCCCACGACGGTACATCCGGGGGTCATGGGGTGTGCGCATGGGGGTTCCGCTCGCCGGGTCCGGGGGCGACGGATCGTTTCCTCAGTCGTTTCCCCAGGCGTCTGCTCCACCGGCGTGTCGTCCGTCGCCTCGTCACACCTTGTCGATGATCCCCGACCTCCCCTCGGCGCGGGCGCAGTGACCGCCGCAGTACCAGCTGCCCTGCACCTCGACGCCCTGTCCGATGATCTGGACCCGGCAGTGCTCGCAGATCGGTGCCATGCGGTGGATCGCGCAGGAGAAGCAGTCGAAGACGTGCACCGCGCCCTGCGCGTGCACCTCGAAGGACATGCCGTAGTCGTTTCCGCAGACTTCACAACGTGCCATGCGCCACAGGGTGGAGCGGGGTACGGCGGAAGGCCGGGCGGCGCGCCCGGCCTTCCGTGCCCGTCACTCGTCTGCCGGGGCACGCGAGCCCAGCAAGATCCAAAAGAAAGGCCCTGGCGGGGGAGCCGGGGGCTACGAGGCGTCCGCCGGAGGGACCGCCGGGGCGACGTCCCGGAGGAGCTGGGTGTAGGCGGCCTCGT
This sequence comes from Streptomyces laurentii, assembly GCA_002355495.1. Taxonomy (GTDB): domain Bacteria; phylum Actinomycetota; class Actinomycetes; order Streptomycetales; family Streptomycetaceae; genus Streptomyces; species Streptomyces laurentii. Next base: position 1,467,818 of record AP017424.1, on the reverse strand, counting down.
CGACGATCGGCGTGCCGTAGGACTTCGCCTTGACCGTCTTGGAGGTGGAGGCGTCCGGGTCGTTGGTGACGAGGAGGCTGGTGAGCCGCGACACACTGCTCGCCACGTGCAGCCCGGCCTCGACGGTCCGGTCCTCCAGCAGTTCGCGGTCGATGGAGGTGTCGCCGGAGAACGCCACCCGCATGCCCTGCTTGAGCGGGGCGTCGGAGGAGTACCGGCCGGGGTTCGGGTACGGGCACGCGGGCCGCTTCCGCGAGGGCCGCCAGCTGTTCGCCGCGTACGACGCCTGGTAGCCGACCCGCGGGCGGACGGGCGCCGAGGCCCACTCGGTCAGCGGCCGGCATTCGAGCAGCGGCAGCCGTACGCCCCGTTCGGCGGCGGTGCGCAGACTCGGCCGGAACGCCTCCGCGAGCACCCGCGCGTCGTCGAGCGCGTTGTGCGCGCGCTGCTGGACGACGCCGTAGTGCGCGGCGAGCGACTCCAGCTTGTGGTTGGGCAGCGGCAGCGCGAGCTCCTTGGAGAGCGCGATCGTGCACAGCCGCTGCCGTACGGGCGCGGTGAGCTCGGCCCGCGCGTACTCCCGGGCGATCATCTGCCAGTCGAACATCGCGTTGTGCGCGACGAGTACCCGCCCGTCGAGGCGCGCCGAGAACTCCTCGGCGATCTCGGGGAACAGCGGCGCGCCCGCCAGAATGTCGCTGGTGAGGCCGTGGATCCACACCGGTCCCGGGTCCCGCTCGGGGTTGACCAGGGTGTACCAGTGGTCCTCCACCTCGCCCTGCGCGTCCACCTGGTAGACGGCAGCCGACACTATCCGGTCGTCGCGGGCGAGGCCGGTGGTCTCCACGTCGACGACCGCGTACCCCTGGGGGTAGGCGGTCGGCCACGTCGCTGCTGTCGTACGGTCGTCGAGCATGGTCATTGAGAATACGGGCCCCGACCGACACTCCGGTCCCCGGTGTCCCGTTCCTGGCCCGAACCAGCCGTTCCGAGTGGCCGAAAAGAGCCGCTTCCGGGCCGTCGGTCCGTCAACGCCGGTGTGAGCACGGTCTCAGGACGCGGGCGCCCGGGCGGCGGGTCGGTCCGGTCCGGGCGGGCCGGCGGGTGCGACCCTCCTGGGATGACCGAAGTCCCCGCACACGACGAAGCGCACGGCGGAGCCCTCGGCTCCCGGCTGAACTGGCTCCGGGCCGCCGTCCTCGGCGCCAACGACGGTGTCGTCTCCACCGCCGGTCTGGTCGTCGGCGTCGCCGGCGCCAGCGAGTCCCGTTCGGCGCTGCTCACCGCCGGCCTCGCCGGGCTGCTCGCCGGGTCGATGTCCATGGCGGCGGGGGAGTACGTCTCCGTCTCCACCCAGCGCGACTCCGAACAGGCCGCCCTCGCCCAGGAACGCCGCGAGCTCCACGAGGACCCCGAGGCCGAACTCGACGAGCTCAGCGCCATGCTGACGGCCCGTGGGCTGAGTCCGGACGTGGCCCGCGAGGCCGCCGTCCAGCTCACCGAGCGGGACGCGCTGCGCGCGCACGCCGCCGTGGAGCTCGGCATCAACCCCGACGAGCTGACCAACCCCTGGCACGCGGCCGGCGCCAGCTTCCTCGCCTTCACCGTCGGCGCCCTGCTGCCGCTCCTCGCGATCGTCCTGCCGCCCACCGAGCACCGGCTGTGGATCACCGTCGTCTCGGTCCTCTGCGCCCTCGCCTTCACCGGCTGGTGGAGCGCCCGCCTCGGCGAGGCCCGGCCCGGTCCCGCGATCCTGCGCAACGTCGCCGGCGGCGCGCTCGCGATGGCGGTGACGTACGCGGCGGGCTCCCTGCTCGGGGCCGTCGGGGTGTAGCCGGGGCGCGGTCGACGGACCCGCGGCGACCCCTCCTTGTCGGAAGTCACCAAAGCTTGCTGACAAACCGTCTCGCATACTTGTTGGTAACAGCGTCTAGCCGTGCCCCGCCGCGCGCCTCTACCGTCGTCGGCATGCCGAACCTGCCCGATGTCGTGCTCTGGTCCATACCGGCGTTCGTCCTGCTCACCGTTCTGGAGGTGGTCAGCTACCGGCTCCATCCCGACGAGGACGCCGCCGGCTACGAGACCAAGGACGCCGCCACCAGCATCGGCATGGGCCTCGGCAGCCTCGTCTTCGACGCCTTGTGGAAGATCCCCGTCGTCGCGCTCTACACCGTCCTGTACGAGCTGACGCCGCTGCGCGTCCCCGTCGTGTGGTGGACCGTCCTGCTCATGCTGCTCGCGCAGGACTTCTGCTACTACTGGCAGCACCGCGGCCACCATGTCGTCCGCATCCTGTGGGCCTGCCACGTCGTGCACCACAGCAGCCGGAAGTTCAACCTCAGCACCGCGCTGCGGCAGCCCTGGACCAGCCTCACCTCGTGGCCGTTCTACCTGCCCATGATCCTGCTCGGGGTGCATCCGGCGGCCGTGGCGTTCTGCTCCTCCGTCAGCCTCGTCTACCAGTTCTGGATCCACACCGAGCGGATCGACCGGCTGCCGCGCCCCCTGGAGTACGTCCTCAACACGCCCTCGCACCACCGCGTCCACCACGCCTCCCAGGGCGGCTACCTGGACCGCAACTTCGGCGGCATCCTCATCGTCTGGGACCGGCTGTTCCGTTCCTTCGTCCCCGAGACGGAGCGACCGGTGTACGGGCTCACCAAGAACATCTCCACCTACAACCCGCTGCGCGTCGCCACCCACGAGTACGCCGCCATCGCCCGCGACCTGAAGGCCGCGCGCGACTGGCGCGAGCGCTCCGGGCGGCTGCTGCGCGGACCGGGCTGGCAGCCGGCCGCCGCGACATCCGCCGGCCCCGCCGTACCGAACAACACCGCCACACACACCAGCTCCGCCACGCAGAACGGCGGCACCAGCGCACCGGAGGCCGCCGCGTGAACCGTCTGTCCCGCGTCCTGCTCGGCGCGTTCCTGCTCGCCACCGCCGTCGACCTCGTCTCGCTGCTCGCCGGCGCGGACACGGGCCATCTGATCGCCAAGCCGCTGCTGATGCCGCTGCTCGCCGGATACGCCGCGGCCCAGGGCGCGCCCCGGGCCCTGGTCGCCGCGCTGGTGCTCGGCTGGGGCGGCGACGTGTTCCTCATGCTGGACCCCGACTGGGCCTTCCTCGTCGGCATGGCCTGCTTCGCCGCCGGACACGTCAGCTATCTGACGCTGTTCGGCCGGCGCCGGACGAGCCTTCCGCTGGGCGGGCTCTACGCCGTCGCCCTCGCCGGCACCGTCGTCGCGCTCTGGCCCGACCTCCCCGCCGGCCTGCGGATACCGGTCGCCGGCTACTCGCTCCTGCTGACCGCGATGGCCTACCGGGCCAGCTCCCTCGGCGTGACGGCCGGCATCGGCGGCGCGCTCTTCCTGCTGTCCGACACCCTCATCGCCACCGGCGTCGCCGACTGGCCCCGGCTGCCCGGGCACGACTTCTGGGTGATGGCGACCTACATCGCCGCCCAGTACCTGCTCACCACCGGCGCCCTGCGGGCCACGCGCGCCCCTCGCGCCACGGGTACGGCACCCCGTGCCACCGGGGCGGCCCCGGCCCCGGAGCCTGACCCGGCCCCGGCCCCGGGGAGCCCCAGGCTCTACAGCCAGACGGGGGCGTCGGCGCCCGCCACGCCCGGCGGGCGCGACCAGTCGGCCGGACCGCCGTCGTACACCACCGGCGGACGCGCGTGCAGCAGCCGCCCGAGCGGGCCGTCCGTCTCCTGGAGGTGCCGCCCCGGCTCGTACCGGGCCAGCCCGTGGGTGAGGAAGTGCCCGGTCTGGGCGAGCGCGAGCCGCACCAGCCGGGTGCCGCCGTCCCGGTCCTGCTCGGTCAGCGCGCGGAGCACGGCGGCGGCCAGCAGGTAGCCGGTGCCGTGGTCCAGGGCCTGCGCCGGAAGTGCTCCCGGCCGCCCGTCGGAGCCCTCCAGGGTCGCGATGCCCGTCGCCACCTGCACCAGGCTGTCGAAGCCGCGCCGCTCGCCCCACGGCCCGTAGTCGCCCCACGCCGACAGCCGGGACACCACCAGACCGGGCCGCGTCAGGCCGAAGCGGTCGAGGGCCCCCGGCCGGTAGCCGGTCACCAGGACGTCGGCCGCTTCGAGGAGTTCCTGGACGGTACGCCGGTCCGACGGCCGTTCCAGGTCCAGCGCCGCCGTGCGCTTGCCGACCGCCATGTCGGCGTGCTGGTCCGGGAGTTCGGGGTTGCCCGGCGGGTCGATCCGCAGCACGTCCGCGCCCAGCAGCGCCAGCGTCCGGGTCGCCACCGGGCCCGCGATCACCCGGGTCAGGTCGAGCACCCGCAGCGGGCGGCCGTCCGGCCGGCGGCGCGGGGCCGCCTCGTCGAGCCGTTCCATGGTGAGCAGCGGGCGCGCCGCCACCTCGCGGCCCTGCGGGTGGGCGGCCCACTCGTCCGGGGTGCGCAGGGCGACGGCCAGGCCCCCGGCCCCGTACACCGCGGTCTCGATGTCCACCGCCGTCCGCGCGCCGATCGCCGCCTCGACCGCGGCCACCAGACCGGCGTCGGCGGCTGGGTCCGCGTCGGCCTTCAGCCCGAGAGCGGTGAGCAGCGCGACGCGGTGGTGGGGGTAGTTGGCGTGGGTACGGACCCAGCCGTCGGAGGCCCGCCAGAAACGGGAGAGCGGCGCGAAGACCTCCGGCGCCCGTCCGTCGACCCGTAGTCTCCGCTCGCTGGTGAACGCCGTGGCCACCGCGCCGTCGTCGACCCGTACCGGGCCCGGCAGGCCCGCCCGTTCCACCGCCGCGAGCCCGGCCACCGCGACCGCCGCCCGGGCCAGGTCCATCGCGGGCAGCCGCGCCCCGAGCAGCCCCGAGGGCCCGCCGTACACCACCCGGCCGAGCAGCGCGGGATCCCCGCCGAGGGCCGACCACAGCAACGCCGTACCCGTGCCCGTCTGCGTGCCCGTACCTCTGTCACCCGTGTCCGTGCGCATGTCGGTGTCCATGGGCACCACTATGAACCGCCCATGGCACTCAGTGCCATGGGCGGTTCACGGAGAGGTGGAGCCGGGGCCGTTACTTTCGGACGGCGTCGAGCGCGTCGACGATGCCCGCGCCGTAGAAGCCGTTCTTCTGCTTGCCGCCCTCGCACACGGCGTCGTTCGTGCCGTCGCCGTTGATGTCGTACGGCGCGCACGCCCGCTCGTCCGCCTGCGCGGACAGCAGGGCCTTGAGGGCCGCCGGGCTGGCGTTCGGGTGGGTCGACTTCAGCAGCGCCAGGACGCCCGCCACGTGCGGCGAGGCCATCGAGGTGCCGGCCTTGTAGTTGTAGCCGCCGTTCACGGTGGTCGACAGGATGAGGCCGTTGTTGGCCGGGGCCTGCGGCGGCTGGTACTTGGTGCTGTCGCCGCCCGGGGCCGCGACGTCGATGACGCCCAGGCCGTAGTTCGAGTAGGAGGCCTTCAGGTTCTTGGCGCCGGTCGCGGAGACCGTCACCACGCCCGGCAGCATCGCCGGGTAGTCGAAGCACTCCTTCGGGTCGATGACCCGGTCGCCCGCCGTGGAGTCGTTCGGGCTGCTGTTGTCGAGGATCGAGTCGCCCGCCAGGTCGAAGGCGGAGTTACCCGCCGCCGCGACGTTGACGGCGCCCTTCTTCTCCGCGTACCGGGTCGCGCGGGTGACCGCCTCGATGAGGGCCTTCTGGTCCTCGTCGTTCTTGCAGGCGAACATCCACGGGTCGGTGTAGTAGCTGTTGTTGGTGACGTCGATGCCGTGCTCGGCCGCCCACACGAAGCCGCAGACGACGGCCTCGGTGTAGAAGTAGCCGTCGGGCGTGGACACCTTGATGCCGGCGAGCTTCACGCCCGGCGCGACACCGGTGACGCCGATGCCGTTCTTGGCGGCGCCGATGGTGCCCGCGACGTGGGTGCCGTGGTCGCTCTCGCCCGCCTTCGGACGCCACGAGCCGGGCGTCGTGTCGGGCTTGCCGCCCACGCAGTTGGCGGAGGCGGCGGCGTCGAAGTTCGGCGCCAGGTCCGGATGGGTGTCGTCCACACCGGTGTCGATGATGCCGACCGTCACCCGCTTGCTGCCGAGCGTCTTCTTGTGCGCCTGGTCGGCCTTGATGGCCGGCAGGTCCCACTGGAGGGGCTCGAGCGGGTCCTGGCCGTCGGCCGCGGCCTGCGAGGCGGCCTTGATCTCGGCCGGGGTCAGCGCCTGGCTGCCCTCACCGACCGAGTCGTCGGTCTGCACCGACAGCGGAGCCGTACGGGTGGCGCCGGCCGAGATGACGCCCGGGGCCTTGCGGATGGTCTTCGCGAAGTCCGGGTTCTGCGAGTGGGCGACGATGACGCCTATCTGGTCGTACGACTGGACTATGTCGCCGCCGGCCTTGGCTATGGAGGCCCGCACCGCGTCCGCGGTCCAGCGGCCGCCACCGATGTTGACGACATACGACAGCTTCGGGCCGTCGGCGGCCGTGGCGGCCGTCGGCGCGTCGCTCAGTTCCGCGGCCGTGGCGGCGCCGGCGGGCAGGAAGCCGAGCGAAGCGGTGAGCGCGAGTCCGGCGGGCAGAGCGAGGACTCGGGCGCGCCGCGATCCCAGAGGAGCCATGGGTTCTCCAGATCATCGTCGAGCTGCCCGGCCGCTGACGTGCGGACAGGCAGGTGCATGACGAGTGAAGCTAGCGCCGATCTTCATTTGTCTCAATGAGTTGAGAAGACTTCATGAAGATCGGACGGAGAATTTCCCGCCCGGGTGAACCGCCTGGTGTCGGATTCCGTGTCGATGGGCAAGGGAGGAGAGGCGCCCGGCTCCGCTGCCCCCGCCCTCCCAACCTCCCCCGCACCCGTGTCCATTCCTGCCCGCCTTGTCCCGATCCGCGAACCGCCTGCGCGGCCGCGTACCGCGGACCGAGGAGATGAGGAGATCCCGTGGCCCACGACGCCGCCCCGCCGCCCCGCAGCGGCACGGACTTCGCCGCCCCCGCCCAGCCCACGACGGAGCAGTTCGTCGAGGTCCAGAGCAGCCGCGAGTTCGGCGACCTGCGCCGTACCCACCGCTCGTTCGCGTTCCCCCTGACGGTCGCCTTCGTCGCCTGGTACCTGCTCTACGTGCTGCTCTCCAACTACGCGGACGGCTTCATGGGCACCAAGCTCTTCGGCAACATCAACGTGGCCCTCGTCCTCGGTCTCGGTCAGTTCCTGACCACGTTCCTCATCGCCTGGCTCTACTCCCGGCACGCCGCCGGACGCCTCGACCCGCGCGCGGCGACCATCAAGACGCACATGGAGGGCGCCCCGACGCCCCTCGGGGCCCCCCGCACCCCCGGTGACGCCCGTACGGAGGCCGACGCATGACCGCCCCGCTCCTCCTCGCCGCGGCGCCGAACGCGACCACCGAGCACCGCCCGCTGATCATCGGCCTGTTCGGCGCCTTCGTGGTGGCCACCCTGGTCATCACCATCTGGGCCGGCCGCCAGACCCGCAGCGCCGCCGACTTCTACGCCGGCGGCCGCCAGTTCACCGGCTTCCAGAACGGCCTCGCCATCTCCGGCGACTACATGTCCGCCGCGTCGTTCCTCGGCATCGCCGGCGCCATCGCGCTCTTCGGCTACGACGGCTTCCTCTACTCCATCGGGTTCCTCGTCGCCTGGCTGGTCGCGCTGCTCCTGGTGGCCGAACCGCTGCGCAACTCCGGCCGGTTCACCATGGGCGACGTCCTCGCCTACCGGATGCGCCAGCGGCCCGTCCGCACCGCCGCCGGCACCTCCACCATCGTCGTCTCGATCTTCTACCTGCTGGCCCAGATGGCCGGTGCCGGCGTGCTCGTCTCGCTGCTCCTCGGCATCACCAGCGACGGCGGCAAGATCGCCATCGTCGCCCTGGTCGGCGTGCTGATGATCGTGTACGTGACCATCGGCGGCATGAAGGGCACCACCTGGGTGCAGATGGTCAAGGCCGTCCTGCTCATCGCGGGCACGCTCCTGATCACCTTCCTCATCCTGATGAGGTTCCACTTCAACGTCTCGGAGCTGCTCGGCGCGGCCGCCACCAACAGCGGCAAGGGCGACGCCTTCCTCCAGCCCGGCCTCAAGTACGGTGCCACGGGCACCTCGAAGCTGGACTTCCTCTCCCTCGGCATCGCGCTCGTCCTCGGCACCGCCGGACTGCCGCACATCCTCATCCGCTTCTACACGGTGCCCACCGCCAAGGCCGCCCGGAAGTCGGTCAACTGGGCCATCGGCATCATCGGCGCGTTCTACCTGATGACGATCGTCCTCGGCTTCGGCGCCGCCGCGCTGCTCAAGAACAGCGACATCATCGCGTCCAACAAGGCGGGCAACACCGCGGCCCCGCTGGCCGCTCTGGAGATCGGCGGCGGCGCCGGTTCGACCGGCGGCTCGATACTGCTGGCCGTCATCTCCGCCGTCGCGTTCGCCACCATCCTCGCCGTCGTCGCCGGCCTCACCCTCGCCTCCTCCTCGTCGTTCGCGCACGACATCTACGCCAACGTCATCCGGCGCGGACAGGCCACCGAGAAGGAGGAGGTACGCGCCGCCCGCTGGGCCACCGTCCTCATCGGCGTCGTCTCCATCGCGCTCGGCGCCCTCGCCCGCGACCTCAACGTCGCCGGCCTCGTCGCCCTCGCCTTCGCGGTGGCCGCCTCCGCCAACCTGCCGACGATCCTCTACAGCCTCTTCTGGAAGCGCTTCACCACCCAGGGCGCGCTCTGGTCGATCTACGGCGGTCTGATCTCCGCGGTCGTCCTCGTGCTCTTCTCGCCGGTCGTCTCCGGCAAGGAGACCTCGATGTTCAAGACCGTGGACTTCTACTGGTTCCCGCTGGAGAACCCCGGCATCGTCTCGATCCCGCTGGGCTTCCTGCTCGGCTGGCTCGGCACCGTCCTGTCCAAGGAGAAGCCGGACCCCGGCAAGTTCGCGGAGCTGGAGGTCAAGTCCCTCACCGGCGTCGGAGCGCACTGACCCGGGCCCGTTCCGCCCGCCGTTCGTTCCCCCGGACCGGCCGCGTCGTGGATGCCACGACGCGGCCGGTCCGCGTCCGGGGCCCCGCGCGCACCGTCCTCCACGCGATCCCCACCCGTCTCCGTGTCCGATGTCCGCGTGGTCACGTAGGCTCGGCACCGAGGCAACCGGAACACGGAACCGGAAGAAGGGGAGGGGGCCCTGTGCTCATCGACACGTACGGCCGCGTCGCCACCGATCTGCGGGTGTCCCTCACCGACCGGTGCAACCTGCGCTGCACGTACTGCATGCCGGAAGAGGGCCTGAGCTGGCTGGCCAAGCCCGACCTGCTCACCGACGACGAGATCGTCCGCCTCGTCCGGATCGCCGTCACCGACCTCGGCGTCACCGAGGTCCGCTTCACCGGCGGCGAGCCGCTGCTGCGCCCCGGCCTCACCGGCATCGTCGCGCGCTGCGCCGAGCTCGAACCGCGCCCCCAGCTGTCCCTCACCACCAACGGCATCGGCCTCGCGCGCACCGCCGCCGCGCTCCGGGACGCCGGCCTCGACCGGGTCAACGTCTCCCTGGACACCCTGCGCCCCGAGGTCTTCAAGACCCTCACCCGCCGCGACCGCCACCAGGACGTGCTCGACGGCATGGCCGCCGCCCGCGCCGCCGGCCTCACCCCGGTCAAGGTCAACAGCGTGCTCATGCCCGGACTCAACCAGGACGAGGCCCCCGACCTGCTGGCCTGGGCGATCGAACAGGACTACGAGCTCCGCTTCATCGAGCAGATGCCGCTCGACGCCCAGCACGGCTGGAAGCGCGACGGCATGATCACCGCCGACGACATCCTGGCCTCGCTGCGCACCCGCTTCGCGCTGACCCCCGAGACGGCCGGCGAGCGCGGCTCCGCGCCCGCCGAGCGCTGGGCCGTCGACGGCGGCCCGCACACGGTCGGCGTCATCGGCTCCGTCACCCGGCCCTTCTGCCGGGCCTGCGACCGCACCCGGCTCACCGCCGACGGGCAGGTGCGCACCTGTCTGTTCGCCACCGAGGAGACCGACCTGCGGGCGGCGCTGCGCGGGACGGCCTCCGACGCGGAGATCGCGGAGATCTGGCGCAAGGCGATGTGGGGCAAGAAGGCCGGCTCCGGCCTCGACGACCCGGACTTCCTGCAGCCCGAGCGCCCGATGTCGGCGATCGGCGGCTGACGCCCGGGCACGGCAGGACGGTCAGGCAGGCCCGTCAGGTCAGGCCGAGGGGCCGGCGGGGCCGTCGTCGGTATCCCCGTCGGCCGGTCGGTTCGCGGCCTGCTCCGCCTCCCACGCGGCGAGCGTGACGACGTCCTTGAGGAAGCCTCGTACGCCCAGGAACTGGGAGAGATGCTCGCGGTGCTCCTCGCACGCGAGCCACGTCTTGCGCCGCTCCGGCGTGTGGAGTTTGGGGTTGTTCCAGGCCAGCACCCACACGGCGGCCGCCCGGCAGCCCTTGGCGGAACAGATCGGATTGTCTTCGCTCACGGGACCATGGATCACGTGATCATTGTCCACAAAAGGCGATGCCGAGCAGCCACGGGGGGAGCTGCCCGGCATCGGTCCGTCGCTCCGACGGGGGATGCGGAGCGCGTAGGCAGTATGTCACGGGGAATGGGGTGCGGTGCACCGGAACTTCATGATTGCTCTGGGCAATCCCGGGCAGTTTTCCGGCCCTTGGCCTCACGCTGCGTGATCGTCGCGGCGGTGCGCGTCTTCCGCTCCGGCTTCCGCTCCGGCTTCCGCTCCGTCGTCGGGGCGGCCTTCGGTCCGGGCCTCCGTCGGGGCCTCCGTCCGGGCCTTCGTCCGGTCTTCCGTCCCGGCCTCGGACGCGGGGTCCAGGGCGGGCCGTATCGGGGTGACGCCGAAGGTGGAGGGGAGGGACGGCGTGGTCTCGCGGCCGGCGTTGGCGATGACGACGGCGACGTACGGGAGGAGGGCGCCGAGCACCAAGGCCACGATCGCCACGGGCCGTTCCACGTTCCACAGCGTGGTGGCGGCGATGACGGCGACGGTGCGGATCAGCATCGAGACGACGTACCGGCGCTGCCGGCCCCGGACGTCCTCGGTGAGCCCCTGACGGGCGCCGGTGATCCGGAAGACCTCGCTCCCGCCATGCTTCCGCATCACATTCCACCACCACGGCTCATGCCGGACTCTCCCCGGCCCGGTCTTCTTCCACGGTACGCCCGCGGGTCCGGTCCCACGAGACCGGGGCGTCCACCGGGGCGTCCACCGGAGCGGCGAGCCGTACGGTGCCGGGGCGGGCGGCCGCACCGGCGGCCCCGCGCGGGGCCCGGACGCGGATGGCGCCGCCCGGAATGCGCCGTGTGGACGACGGGCCGAGACTGGGCACACACGCGTGCGAGGAGGCGACGATGGGCTGGTTGTGGGCGATCATTGTGGGCTTGGTCCTGGGCCTGATCGCGAAGGCGATCCTCCCCGGGAAGCAGCAGATCCCGCTGTGGCTGACGGTGGTGTTCGGCATGCTCGGCAGCGTGCTCGGCAACGCGGTGGCGACCTGGATCGGTGTCAACGAGACCAAGGGCATCGACTGGATCCGTCATCTGCTCCAGCTGATCGGCGCCGTCGTGATCGTGGGCCTGGGCGACATGCTGTGGGTCTCGCTCAAGGGCAACAAACAGCGGACCTGACGGTACGGACGGGGCCCGCGGGCGCCCGTACCCGACGGCCGTACGACGAAGAGGGCCCGGGACGGCGACGGACATCCGCCGCCCTCCCGGGCCCTTCGCGCGCTGACGGGCTCAGCCCTGCGGCGCGTACTCGATCGCCGCGAGGTTCTTCTTGCCCCGGCGCAGCACCAGCCAGCGGCCGTGCAGCAGCTCGTCCGCCGACACCTCGGCGTCCTCGGCGGTCACCTTGACGTTGTTCACGTAGGCGCCGCCCTCCTTCACCGTGCGGCGGGCGGCCGACTTGCTGGCCACCAGACCGACCTCGGCGAACAGGTCCACGACCGCGCCCAGCTCCGTCACGCGCGCGTGCGGCAGCTCGGACAGGGCCGCGGCCAGGGTCGGCTCGTCGAGGGCGGACAGCTCGCCCTGACCGAACAGCGCCTTGGACGCGTCGATGACGGCCTGGCACTGCTCGGCGCCGTGCACCAGGGTGGTCAGCTCCTCCGCCAGCGCCCGCTGGGCGGCCCGGGCCTGCGGCCGCTCGGCGGTGAGTGCCTCCAACTCCTCAAGCTCCTCCCGGGACTTGAAGGACAGGATGCGCATGTACGTGGAGATGTCACGGTCGTCCACGTTCAGCCAGAACTGGTAGAACGCGTACGGCGTGGTCATCTCCGGGTCCAGCCAGACGGCGCCGCCCTCGGTCTTGCCGAACTTGGTGCCGTCGGCCTTCACCATCAGCGGCGTCGCGAGCGCGTGGACCTCGGCGCCCGGCTCCAGGCGGTGGATCAGGTCGAGGCCGGCCACCAGGTTGCCCCACTGGTCGGAGCCGCCCTGCTGGAGCGTGCAGCCGTGGCGCCGGTACAGCTCCAGGAAGTCCATGCCCTGCAGCAGCTGGTAGCTGAACTCGGTGTAGCTGATGCCCTGCTCGGACTCCAGGCGGCGGGCCACGGAGTCCTTGGTCAGCATCTTGTTGACCCGGAAGTGCTTGCCGATGTCGCGCAGGAACTCGATCGCCGACAGGCCGGCGGTCCAGTCCAGGTTGTTCACCATGACCGCCGCGTTCTCGCCCTCGAAGGACAGGAACGGCTCGATCTGCGACCGCAGCCGGCTCACCCAGGCGGCGACCGTCTCGGGGTCGTTCAGGGTGCGCTCGGCCGTCGGCCGCGGGTCGCCGATCTGGCCGGTGGCCCCGCCGACCAGCGCCAGCGGCCGGTGCCCGGCCTGCTGGAGCCGGCGGACGGTGAGCACCTGGACCAGGTGGCCGACGTGGAGACTGGCCGCGGTCGGGTCGAAACCGCAATAGAACGTGACGGGACCGTCCGCGAGCGCCTTGCGCAGGGCCTCTTCGTCGGTGGACTGGGCGAAGAGCCCACGCCACTTCAGCTCGTCGACGATGTCGGTCACGTCGTCCGTCTCCTCGATTGCAGGGGGATGTGACTGTCCAGTCTAGGGCGTGTTCCGAAAGGAGCTCCGCCCGCCCGGGGCGGGTCAGGAGGGACTTTCGAAACACGCCCGGGGTGGTCAGACGCCCTTGCTGACCGAACTCATGTTGAAGTCCGGCACCCGCAGGGCCGGCATCGCGGCCCGGGTGAACCAGTCGCTCCACTCGCGCGGCAGCGTCTGCTCGGTCCGGCCCGCCTCGGTGGCCCGCGACAGCAGGTCGACCGGCGACTCGTTGAACCGGAAGTTGTTCACCTCGCCGACCACCTCGCCGTTCTCCACCAGGTAGACGCCGTCCCGGGTGAGACCGGTGAGCAGCAGCGTCGCCGGGTCGACCTCGCGGATGTACCAGAGGCAGGTGAGCAGCAGCCCGCGCTCGGTGGAGGCCACCATCTCCTCCAGCGACTTCTCCCCGCCGCCGTCCAGGATCAGGTTCCCGGCCCCCGGCGCCATGGGCAGTCCGGTGAGCCCCGCGGTGTGCCGGGTGGTGATCAGATGGGCCAGCTTGCCGTCCCGGACCCAGTCGACCGGGGAGACCGGCAGACCGTTGTCGAAGACGGACGAGTCGTCGCCCGAGGCGTGCGCGATCACGAACGGCGCCGACTCCAGGCCCGGCGCGCCCGGGTCGCTGCGCAGGGTCAGCGGCAGCGGCGACAGGGTCTCGCCGACGCGGGTCCCGCCGCCGGGCCGGGAGAAGACCGTACGGCCCTCCGCCGCGTCCCGGGCCGCCGAGGACCACAGCTGGTAGATCAGCAGGTCGGCCACGGCGGTCGGCGGCAGCAGCGTCTCGTACCGGCCGGCCGGCAGCTCGATCCGCCGCTCGGCCCAGCCGAGCCGGGTGGCGAGCTCGGCGTCCAGCGCGGCCGGGTCGACGTCCGTGAAGTCCCGGGTCGCGCGCCCGGCCCACGCGGAACGGGTCCGGTCGGGCGACTTGGCGTTGATCTCCAGGGTGCCCTTGGGCTGGTCGTGCCGCAGCCGCAGCCCGGTCGAGGTGCCCAGGTAGGTGGAGGTCATCTCGTGGTACGCGAAGCCGTACAGCTCCCGGTCGCCCGCCCGGGCCCGGGCGAACGCCTCGCCGAGCGCGGGCGCGAAGGCGTCGAAGACCGCGGAGGAGGTCTCGGCCGGCGCGTCCGTGAAGCCGGCGGACACCGGTACGCCCTCGACCAGCGGCTGGGCGTCCTCGGCGGGCCCGGCCGCGCGCGCGGCCTCCTCGGCGGCCCGGACCAGCGGCTCCAGGTCGTCGGCGGTGACCGCCGAGCGGGAGACCACGCCGGAGGCGGTGCCCTGCGCGCCGTCGACGGTCGCGATGACGGTGAGCTCGCGGCCCCGGGTGACCCCGTTGGTGGTCAGCGCGTTGCCGGCCCAGCGCAGATTCGCGGAGGACTGCTCGTCGGCGATGACCACGCAACCGTCGGCGCGCGACAGCTCCAGGGCGCGCTCGACGATCTCGTACGGCTTGCTGTCGCGGCTCATCGACCGGCCTCCTGCGTCGTGTTGAGACTGTGCTTGCCCGGGGGACGACCCCCGGACCCCCGGCGGAGATCGTGGCGCGCGCTCATCGACCGGCCTCCTGCGTCGTGTTGAGACTGTGCTTGCCCGGGGGACGACCCCCGGACCCCCGGCGGAGATCGTGGCGCGCGCTCATCGACCGGCCTCCTGCGTCGTGTTGAGGATGTTCACGCCCCGGAACAGGGCGGACGGGCAGCCGTGCGAGACCGCCGCGACCTGGCCCGGCTGGGCCTTGCCGCAGTTGAACGCGCCGCCGAGGACGTACGTCTGCGGGCCGCCGACCTGCTCCATCGAGCCCCAGAAGTCGGTGGTCGTCGCCTGGTACGCGACGTCCCGCAGCTGTCCGGCGAGCCGGCCGTTCTCGATGCGGAAGAAGCGCTGGCCGGTGAACTGGAAGTTGTAGCGCTGCATGTCGATCGACCAGGAACGGTCGCCGACCACGTAGATGCCCCGCTCGACCCCGCCGATCAGGTCCTCCGTGGACAGCCCGCCCGGGTCCGGCTGGAGCGAGACGTTCGCCATCCGCTGCACCGGCACGTGCGCCGGGGAGTCGGCGAAGGCGCAGCCGTTGGAGCGGCCGAGGCCGGTCAGCCGGGCGATCCGGCGGTCCATCTGGTAGCCGACGAGCGTGCCGTCCTTCACCAGGTCCCAGCTCTGCCCTTCGACGCCCTCGTCGTCGTAGCCGATGGTGGCGAGCCCGTGCTCGGCGGTCCGGTCACCGGTCACGTTCATCACGGACGAGCCGTACGCCAGCTTGCCCAGCTGGTCGAAGGTCGCGAACGAGGTGCCCGCGTACGCCGCCTCGTAGCCGAGCGCGCGGTCCAGCTCGGTGGCGTGACCGATCGACTCGTGGATGGTCAGCCACAGGTTGGACGGGTCGACGACCAGGTCGTAGCGGCCGGCGTCGACGCTCGGCGCGCGCATCTTCTCGGCGAGCAGCGCCGGGATCTCGTCCAGCTCCTTGTCCCAGTCCCAGCCGGTGCCGGTCAGGTACTCCCAGCCCCGTCCGACCGGCGGCGCCAGCGTCCGCATCGAGTCGAACTCGCCGGTGGTGCCGTCCACGGCGACCGCCGTCAGCTGCGGGTGCAGCCGGACCCGCTGCTGGGTGGTGACGGTGCCGGCGGTGTCCGCGTAGAACTTGTTCTCGAAGACGGTCAGCAGGGACGCGTCCACGTGCGCCACGCCGTCGGCGCGCAGCAGCCGCGCGCTCCAGTCGGCGAGCAGCCCGCTCTTCTCCTCGGCGGAGACGCCGAAGGGGTCGATCTCGTACGAGGAGACCCACACCTTCTCCTCGTGCACCGGCTCGTCGGCGAGCTCCACCTTCTCGCCGGAGCCGGCCGCGGCGATCACCTTCGCGGACAGCTTCGCCATGGCCACCGCCTGCGAGGCGACCCGCGCGGCGCCGTCCATGGTCAGATCGACCCCGGACGCGAAGCCCCAGGCCCCGCCGTGCACCACGCGGACCGCGTAGCCGAGGTCCGTGGTGTCCGAGGAGCCCGACGGTTTGGCGTCGCGCAGCCGCCACGCGGCGCTGCGCACCCGCTCCAGGCGGAAGTCGGCGTGCTCGGCGCCGAGCGCCCGGGCCCGGGCGAGGGCGGCGTCGGCGAGCGCCCGCAACGGAAGCTGGGTGAAGGCTTCATCGAGGGAATGGGTCCCAGATTGCACAGTTGTCTCCTGTCGTGTGCGACCGGTCGCCCTGATCATGTCGCTCTTTGGGCCGCGTTGCCCAGACGTTTCTGTAGGGACCCGACAGCGACGTCCGGGTGCCACTGTCACGGCCCGATTCCTCGTATCCCGGAACGGACCGATAGGTTTCGGCATACCAGACCGCTATTGAAAGGGTGATCCGTTGAGCCGCTCGGTTCTCGTCACCGGAGGAAACCGGGGCATCGGCCTCGCCATCGCCCGCGCGTTCGCCGACGCCGGTGACAAGGTCGCCATCACGTACCGCTCGGGTGACCCGGTGGAGCTCGAGAAGGCCGGGTTCCTGGCCGTCAAGTGCGACATCACCGACACCGAGCAGGTGGATCAGGCCTACAAGGAGATCGAGGAGAAGCACGGTCCGGTCGAGGTGCTCGTGGCCAACGCGGGCGTGACCAAGGACCAGCTCCTCATGCGGATGTCCGAGGAGGACTTCGCGTCCGTCCTCGACACCAACCTCACCGGCACCTTCCGGGTCGTGAAGCGCGCCAACCGCGCCATGCTGCGGGCCCGCAAGGGCCGGGTCGTGCTGATCTCCTCGGTCGTCGGTCTGCTCGGCTCGGCGGGCCAGGCGAACTACGCCGCCTCGAAGGCCGGACTGGTCGGATTCGCGCGGTCGCTGGCCCGGGAGCTGGGCTCGCGCAACATCACCTTCAACGTCGTCGCGCCCGGTTTCGTCGACACGGACATGACCAAGGTGCTCACGGACGAGCAGCGCGCCGGGATCGTCTCCCAGGTGCCGCTCGGCCGCTACGCGCAGCCGGAGGAGATCGCCGCCGCGGTGCGGTTCCTCGCCTCCGACGACGCTTCGTACATCACTGGAGCCGTCATCCCGGTTGACGGCGGATTGGGCATGGGTCACTGATCACATGAGCGGAATTCTCGAGGGCAAGCGCATCCTGATCACCGGTGTGCTGATGGAGTCCTCCATCGCCTTCCACGCCGCGAAGCTGGCCCAGGAGCAGGGCGCGGAGATCATCCTCACCGCCTGGCCCCGGCCGACGCTTACCGAGCGCATCGCCAAGAAGCTGCCCCGCCCCGAGGCCGTCAAGGTCCTGGAGCTGGACGTCTCGAACGACGAGCACCTCGCCCGCCTGGAGGGCCAGGTGCGCGAGCACCTGGGCGACCGGCTGGACGGCGTCGTGCACTCCATCGGCTTCGCCCCGCAGGACGCGCTCGGCGGCAACTTCCTGAACACGCCGTTCGAGTCGGTCGCCACCGCCATGCACGTCTCGGCCTTCTCCCTGAAGTCCCTGACGATGGCGCTGCTGCCGCTGATGAGCGAGGGCGGCTCGGTCGTCGGCCTCACCTTCGACGCGCAGTTCGCCTGGCCGCAGTACGACTGGATGGGCCCGACCAAGGCCGCCCTGGAGGCCACCAGCCGCTACATGGCGCGTGACCTCGGCAAGCGGGACATCCGCTGCAACCTGGTCTCGGCGGGCCCGCTCGGCTCCATGGCCGCGAAGTCCATCCCGGGCTTCTCCGACCTGGCGAGCGTCTGGGACAGCCGTTCCCCGCTGACCTGGGACCTGTCCGACCCGGAGCCGGCCGGCCGCGCCATCGTCGCGCTGCTGTCCGACTGGTTCCCGAAGACGACGGGCGAGATCGTCCACGTGGACGGCGGTCTGCACGCCATCGGCGCCTGACCTTCGTCAGCGCCTGTGAGGGGCCGGGTGCCCGCCGGAAGACGGCGGGCACCCGGCCCTTTCGTGTGTCCTGGACCGTCCCGGGTCGAAATGTCGGGCGATCCACCCCAGACTGGGATAGATCATGCGATGTCGGAGCGTGAGGTCCCGGCTACGGTCGGGGAGGAGGTGCGGTATGCGCGCGCGGCATCGCGGGGTTCGCGGGCTCGTCTCGGTCGGCGCCCTCCTCGTCGGGCTCGCCGGTCTGTCCGTCGCCGCCGATCTGCACGCCGCGCCCGATCCGCCCGCCCGGGTCCGGGTCACGGACCCCGTCGGGACCGGGGCGGTGTCGGCGTCCGGGGCCGGGGGAGCGGCCCACGGCTCCGGCCCCGCGCCGAGGGACGGAGAGGGGGAGACGGAGGGCGGCGGGGCGCGGCAGGACGCCGGACCGTCCTGCCGGGTGGTCGCCCAGGGGTCCGTGGTCACGGCCCACTGCCGGAATCCCGACCCCGCCACCGACCGGGTCCGGCTGCACGTGGAATGCGCCCGCTGGTGGGACGTGGACAGCGACAGCGCCCCCGTCGACGTCGACCCGGCCGACTTCGCGCGGGTGACCGGCCGCTGCTGGAAGGAGATCCGCTCGGCCTGGGTCACCCACGCGCCGGTGGGGCGGGGGCCGGACGGGCTTACGGCTCCGGAGTCCCCGGACTCTTCGGAGAACCCTGTGCCTTCGAGGGCTCCTGCGTCTCCAGGGGCTCCTCGGCCTTCGGGGGCTCTTCCGTCTTCGGCACGCGCAGGCACATGAACGGATAGCCGGCCGCCTCCGTCGCCGCCCGCTCGCCGTCGCCCGCGTGGATCGCCTCCACCAGGCGCGTGTGGTCCATGTGGTTCTCCGGGCGCAGCGTCTCGCCCACGTCCTCCCGCAGCCACGCGCGCAGCACGTGGCCCAGGTCCGCGTAGATCTCCAGGAGTACGTCGTTGTGCGAGGCGACCACCACCGCGTGGTGGAAGGCCGCGTCCGCCGTGACGAACTCCTCCGCGTCCCGCGCGTCCCAGGCCTCCTCGCGGCGCAGCAGCAGCGCGTCGAGCTGCTTGAGGTCCCGGTCGGTGCGCCGTTCGGCGGCGAGCCGGGCCGCCGAGGACTCCAGGGTGGCGCGCAGTTCGGCCACGTGCCGGGGGTCCGAGCCGGCGAACCGGCGGTGCATCACCCCGGCCAGTTCACTCGTCGCCACCACGTAGGTGCCCGAGCCCTGGCGGATGTCGAGCAGCCCGTTGTGGGCGAGCGCGCGGACCGCCTCGCGGACGGTGTTACGGGCGACGCCGAGCTGGTCGACCAGTTCCGGTTCCGTCGGGATCCGTGTGCCGACCGGCCACTCGCCCGAGGTGATCTGGTTCCGCAGCTGGGTGATCACCTGGTCGGAGAGCCCGCTGCGCCGTGGCTGGCCGAGCGCCATGCCCGTACCTCCTGTCCGCCCCGTTCATCCGGTGCGTCGTGGTGTCCCGTGATCGACTGTTCAAGGTGGGACAATCAATCATCCCATGATTCTATGATGTGTCTTATGCCTGACGAGCCCCAGACACTCGACCACGCCACCAGGACGCCTCCTGGACGGCCCGGTGACCGCTCCCGCGGCGCCGACGGCGCCCCGGCCGCCGCCGATTCTGCCGCACCCGCCGGACCCGCCCGCTGGGTCGGCCGGTTCGTCGCCGTCGGACTCGTCCTGGCCGCCCTCAACCTGCGCCCGGCCATCACCAGCCTCGGCGCCCTGCTCGAAGAGGTCAGCCAGGGCCTCCACATGAGCGGCAGCGTGGCCGGCGTCCTCACCTCCGTACCCTCGCTCTGCTTCGCCGTGTTCGGCATCACCGCCCCGCGCCTCGCCGGCCGCTTCGGCCCCGGGGCCGTCGTCGCCGCCGGCATGGCCGCGATCTGCGCGGGCCTGGCCCTGCGCCCCTTCGCGAGCGGCACCGTCACCTTCCTCGCCGCGAGCGCCCTCGCCCTCATGGGCATCGCGCTCAGCAACGTCCTCATGCCGGTCATCGTCAAGAAGTACTTCCCGGACCGCATCGGCAGCATGACCGGCCTCTACTCGATGGCCCTGGCCATGGGCACCTCGGTGGCCGCCGCCGCGACCGTGCCCCTGACCGGGGCCCTCGGCGGCAGCTGGCGGCTCGGCCTCGGCGTCTGGGCGGCGCTCGCCGCCGTCGCCGTCCTGGCGTGGGTGCCCCTGGTCCGCGACCGCGCGACGACGCCGGGCGGCCCGCGCGTGATCACCGGGAAGGGCGGTGCCGCCGGGAAGGGCGGTGCCGCCGGTACGGGCGAACCGGGCGCCGCACCGGCCGGAAGCACGGCCGGAACCGCGGCCGAGACAGCGACCGGAGCCGAGGCGGCGGTGCCGTCCGCCGTCGCGCCCCGGGTGACCCGGAGCCGTACCGCCTGGGCGCTCGGCGCCTTCTTCGGCCTCCAGTCCACCGGCGCGTACATCACCATGGGCTGGATCCCGCAGATCTTCCGCGACTCAGGCGTCTCCGCCGAGACCGCGGGCGTGCTCCTCGCCGTCACCATGGTCATGGGCGTGCCGCTGGCCTTCGTCATCCCCCGCCTCGCCACCCGGATGCGCACCCAGGGCCCCATCGTCATCGCCCTCGGCCTGTGCGGCCTCACCGGCTACACCGGTCTCTACCTCGCCCCGGCCGGCGGCGCCTGGGTCTGGGCCCTGCTGCTGGGCGTCTCCAACTGCGCCTTCCCGCTCGCCCTCACCATGATCGGGCTGCGCTCGCGCACCGGTGCCGGCGTCGTGAAGCTCTCCGCCTTCGCGCAGAGCGTCGGCTACCTCATCTCCATCCCCGGACCGCTCCTGGTCGGCGTGCTCTACCAGCACAGCGGTGGCTGGGGCCTGCCCGTCATGCTGATGGGCGGCCTGCTGATCCCGCAGATGATCGTCGGCACCCTCGCCGGGAGGGACCGGACGGTCGAGGACGAATGCTGAGATGCGAGACTGAGCCCATGCCCGTACTCGAACCGAACCCCCCGAACGGTCAGAAGAAGCTGCTCATCGTGCTCGGCGCGATGCTCGGCATCTCGGCCGTGATCGCCGTCATCGCCACGGTCGTATCGCCCTGACCCGCTGATCCACCCACCGTCCCACCCCCGGCCCCCGGGCGCGCGGGGTCCCTGTCATCGCCGCGCACTACGGCATGTCGGGGACCGACAACCTCTGGTACGAGCTGTGGCTGTACAAGGGCGACCTCGTCCTCTCCTTCCACCTCGCCGTCGGCGGATACGCCGCCCTGTGGACCACCGGCACCGGCGGGCGGGGAGCGACCGCCTGGATGCAGAACGGCGGCGACTTCGTGAGCTACGACCGGGACGGCGGGCCCCTGTGAGCCCTGGGCGCGAACGGCTGCGGCTCCCAGGGGGCCTGGCTCCGGGTCCAGCGCGACGCCAACCTCGTCCTGTACACCCGTGGCCGGACGCCGATCCGGGCCCTGAACGACGGCCCCTCCTCGCGCCCGTGCCGAGCCGGCCCGGGGGTCGCCCGTGGCGGGCCGCGGCCCGGGAAGGTGGGGCTGCCCCCACCATCCCCTAGGGGGCGATTCTCAGGGTCGCATGGGTGGATCACCTGATGGGCCGGAGCCCGCGCGCTCCGTAGCGTGGGAGTCCACACGGAGATCCCGACCACGGAGGCGGCCATGACGGCGCGAACCCACACCGGCGTCCGGCCCATGGCGGCCGGCACCGCCACCCGGCTTCCCTGGTGGGCGCTGTCGCTGTCCATGGTCGCGTTCGCCGCGCTCTTCGTGTTCATGGCGGGCCAGGGCGAGGCGCGGGCGACCGCCGGCGACGCGGCCGACGAGGGCGTCGGCGGCGTCCTCACGCGCGTCCAGCAGATCCAGCATTCGCTGTCACGCTGAAGCCTCCACCGTCTCCCGGTCGAGCCGGGGCGTTTCGTGCGAAGCTGGGCCCATGAGCGTCGACACACCCCGCAGGATCGTGCTGCTTCGACACGCCAAGGCGGACTGGCCCCAGACCTCCGACCACGAGCGCCCGCTCGCCGAGCGCGGCCGTACGGACGCCCCCGTCGCGGGCCGCAGACTGGCCGACACCGGGATCGGCTTCGACCTGGCCCTCTGCTCGACCGCGCTGCGGACGCGCGAGACCTGGAAGCTGGCCGTCCAGGAGCTGCCCGAGCGCCCGAAGACCGTCTACGAGGAGCGGATCTACGAGGCCTCGCCCGGCGAGCTCATCGCCCTGCTCAACGAGACCCCGGACGCCGTCGCCGACCTGCTGCTCGTCGGCCACAACCCCGGCATGCACGGGCTCGCCGACATCCTCACGGGCCGGTCCGAGGGCGACGCCCTGGCCCGGATGAACCAGGTCGGCTTCCCGACGGCGGCCTTCGCCGTCCTCACCTTCGACGGCTCCTGGAAGTCCGTCGAGCCCGGCACCGGGACCCTCGTCGACTTCTGGACCCCGCACGCCTGAGCCCACCCGCCCCGCCCGGACCCGGCATATTCCCGGGCTCGGGCCGGACGCGCGGACCCGGGGGCACTCGCGTCCTGGGGGAGCCAGACGCACCGCATCATGCGGCGGCGGCCCCGGCTCCCGTACCTCCCGTACTCCCGAAGCGACCGCGACCGGGCCCGTACGGCCCGGACCGCGAACGTACGCCCGGACCGCGCCCGCCGTCAGCTCAGCAGCTCGCCCGTGCCGCCGTCCGCCGCCTCGACCTCTTCGCGGGTGATCCCGAGCAGATAGAGGACCGTGTCCAGGAAGGGCACGTTCACCGCGGTGTGCGCGGCCTCGCGCACCACCGGCTTGGCGTTGAAGGCCACTCCGAGGCCCGCCGTGTTCAGCATGTCCAGGTCGTTGGCGCCGTCGCCGATCGCGACCGTCTGCGCCAGCGGGACGCCCGCCTCCTCGGCGAAGCGGCGCAGCAGCCGCGCCTTGCCCGCCCGGTCCACGATCTCCCCGGTGACCCGGCCGGTGAGCTTGCCGTCCTCGATCTCCAGGGTGTTGGCCTGGGCGAAGTCGAGCCCGAGCCGCTCCCGCAGATCGTCGGTGACCTGCGTGAACCCGCCGGAGACCACGCCCACCTGGTAGCCGAGCCGCTTGAGGGTACGGATCAGGGTGCGCGCCCCGGGCGTCAGCCGCACCTCGGCGCGGACCTTGTCCACCACCGAGGCGTCCAGGCCCGCCAGCAGCGCCACCCGCGCGTGCAGGGACTGTTCGAAGTCCAGCTCGCCGCGCATCGCCGCGGCCGTCACCTCGGCGACCTTGTCCTCGCAGCCCGCGTGCGCCGCGAACAGCTCGATCACCTCGTCCTGGATCAGCGTCGAGTCGACGTCCATGACGACGAGCCGCTGGGCCCGGCGGTGCAGCCCGGCGGAGACGACGGCCACGTCCACGCCGACCGTGTGCGCCTCGACGGCCAGCGCCGTGCGCAGCTCCTCCGTACCGCAGCCCGAGACGGCGAACTCGACCGCCGTCACCGGGTACTTGGCCAGCCGGAAGATACGGTCGATGTTGCCGCCCGCCCCGGCGATCCTGGCCGCTATGGCCGCCGTCTGCTCGGCGGTCAGCGGGTGACCGAGGACGGTGACGTGCGAGCGGCCCTCGCCGCGCGGACGGTTGTCACCGGTGCCCGAGATGATCTCGGCTTGAAGCTTCATGGACTCGGCCCAGCTGTGCACGGTCGCCCGCAGCTCGCCCTGCGAGGCCACCGTCGGCTCGGTGACCAGTGCGCACAGGACGAGCCGGCCCCGGGACACGACCTGCTCGATGTCCACGACGTCGACGGAGTAGGCGGCGAGGGTGTCGAAGAGACCGGCGGTGATCCCGGGCCGGTCCTTCCCGAAGATCTTGACCAGAAGAGTGGGTACGTCCGCGGCGGGGACGGCTGAGGTCTGCGATGCGCTCATGGTGCTTCCACCGTATCGGGCACTCGGTGCCACCCGCCGCCCGTCCCGACTGACGGACACGACCGTGAGCCTCCTGCCCGTCCACCCCGCCGCCGACCTGCTTTTACCCGCCGCGATCCACCGCGCGTGTGCGGACTTGCGCGAGATATCGGTCGTGCGCAAGCTCTTCACGCGGCCCGACTTTCGGATTCCGGGGGCGGCCTGAAATAGTTCCCCCGGATGTTCACCATCCCTGGGCTCCCGGCGACGGGGGTGCATCGGGGGACACACAGTGGGGCGTGGAGTGCCAGAACTCGTACTGGAATTGAACGGAAGGACCTGGACTCTCGATCCGTCCAGGTCGTACACCCTGGGCCGGGACCCCCAGGGCGACCTGGTGATCGACGACGCCAGGGTCTCGTGGCGGCACGCCACCATCAGCTGGGGCGGCCGGAGCTGGGTCATCGAGGACCACGGCTCGACGAACGGCACGTATCTGCAGGGGCAGCGGATCCACCAGGTGGAGATAGGCCCCGGCTCGGCCGTGAACCTCGGCAACGCCACCGACGGTCCGCGCCTGAACCTCGCCGCCGCCGGTGCTCCGGCCGCGCGGCAGCAGGCGCCGCAGCCGCAGGCTCAGCAGGTCCAGCAGGCCCCGCACGCGGTGCCGCAGCAGCAGGCCGCGCCGCAGCCCGTACAGCATCCCGCGCACCAGGCGCCGCCGCAGCAGGCGCAGCAGCAGTGGCAGCAGCCGGCCGCGCAGCAGCAGATGCCGCCGCAGGTCCAGCAGGCCCCGCACGCGGTCCCGCAGCAGCCGCCGCAGGCCTCGTACCAGAAGCCGGCCGACGTCCAGGGCGCGGCACCGGTCCACGGCGACCGCAGCCCCACGACCTTCCACCAGCTCGCCCTCGACCGGGTCATGCGCATCGGCCGTGCCCTGGAGAACGAGCTGGTCGTCTCCGACCTTCAGGTCTCGCGGCACCACGCCGAGTTCCACGCGACCCCCGACGGCCGCTTCCAGATCCGCGACCTCGGCTCGCACAACGGCACGTACGTCAACGGTCAGCCGATCCCCAAGGGCGGCACCGCCGTCCTCGGCCCGAACGACATCGTCGGCGTCGGCCACTCCACCTTCCGGATCGTCGGCAACCAGCTCGAGGAGTTCGTCGACACCGGTGCGGTCTCCTTCTCCGCGCGCCACCTCACGGTGACCGTCGACGGCGGCAAGCAGATCCTCAAGGACGTCACCTTCGGCGTCCCCGAGAAGTCGCTGATCGGCGTCATCGGCCCGTCCGGCTCCGGCAAGTCGACCCTGCTGAAGGCGCTGACCGGTTACCGGCCGGCCGACCAGGGTGACGTCCTCTACGACAACCGCAGCCTGTACAAGCAGTTCGCCGAGCTGCGCCAGCGCATCGGTCTGGTCCCGCAGGACGACATCCTGCACAAGGAACTGACCGTCCAGAAGGCCCTGCGGTACGCGGCCAAGCTCCGCTTCCCCGGCGACACCGCCACGGCCGAGCGCGAGGCCCGGATCAGCGAGGTGCTGCGCGAGCTCAAGCTCGACATCCACAAGGAGAAGAAGGTCACCTCCCTCTCCGGTGGCCAGCGCAAGCGTGTCTCCGTGGCCCTGGAGCTGCTGACGAAGCCGTCGCTGATCTTCCTGGACGAGCCGACCTCCGGCCTCGACCCGGGTATGGACCGCGACGTCATGCAGCTGCTGCGCGGCCTCGCCGACGACGGCCGCACGGTCCTCGTCGTCACCCACTCGGTGGCCGAGCTGGCGCTGTGCGACAAGCTGCTCGTGATGGCGCCCGGCGGCTCGGTGGCCTACTTCGGCCCGCCGGACGAGGCGCTCAACTTCTTCGGCTACTCCACCTGGGCCGACGTCTTCTCCGCGTTCGAGAACTACCGCGACTACGACTGGGCGGGCCGCTGGAAGGGCTCGCAGCACTACCAGATGTACGCGGCGGAGATCGACGCCGTCGCCGCCCAGCCGGTGCAGATGCCGCAGCACGCGCAGCAGGCGATGACCAGGCCGCCCAAGCCGCAGGGCTGGGGCTCCCAGCTGTGGACCCTGATCCGCCGCTACGTGTCGGTGATCGCCTCCGACAAGGGCTTCCTCGCCCTCATGGTGATCCTCCCGGCCGTCCTCGGCGGGGTGTCCGCGGTCATCCCGGCCACCTACGGCCTGGCGCCGCCCACGCCGCCCGCCCGGTTCAACGGCGCCGCCGGCACGATCATGCTGATCCTCACCGTCGGCATGTGTTTCTCGGGCGCCGCGAACTCGGTCCGTGAGCTGATCAAGGAACGGGTCATCTACGAACGGGAACGCGCCACCGGCCTGTCCCGCTCCGCGTACCTGATGTCCAAGGTGATCGTCCTCGGCCTCATCACGGCCTTCCAGGGCGTCATCATCTGCGGCATCGGCTTCACCCCGCGCAAGATGCCCGCCGAGGGCCTGATCATGCCGCCGGCCCTCGAACTGTGCCTGGTGGTCATCGCGCTCGGCCTCACCTCGATGATGGTCGGCCTGGTCATCTCCTCGCTGGTGAAGACCGCCGAGAAGACCATGCCGCTGCTGGTCATGTTCGCCATCGTGCAGGTCGTCTTCACCGGTGTGCTGTTCCAGGTGTACGACTCGCCGGGCCTGGAGCAGTTCGCCTGGCTGATGCCGTCCCGCTGGGCCATCGGCGGCGCGGCCACGACCCTGGACCTGGGCCACCTGATGGCCCCGTGGGACCCGAAGAACCCCACCGACCTGGACCCGCTGTGGGAGCACAGCGCCGGCCAGTGGGGCTTCGACATCGGCGTGCTGCTGCTCATGACGGCGGTGCTCGGTGTCCTGGTCGCGCGGCTGTTGCGCCGCCACGAGCCCGAGGTCATGCGCAAGTAACGACCGCGGAGCCACCTGTACGCCGAAGGGCGGCACCCCTCGCGGGGGGTGCCGCCCTTCGGCGTACGCGGGTACGGACGATCAGTACGCGCTGTTGACGTTGTCGATGGTGCCGTAGCGGTCGGCCGCGTAGTTGCAGGCGGCGACGATGTTGGCGACCGGGTCGTACTGGTCGAACTTCGTACCGGGGATGTGGTACGTCTTGAACGTCGGGTAGATCACCTGGAGCAGGCCCTTGGAGGGGATGCCGTTGACGGCGTTGATGTCCCAGTTGTTGATCGCCATCGGGTTGCCGCTGGACTCACGCATCACGTTCTTGTAGATGCCGTGGTACGTACCCGGGATGTCGTGCTTGTTCATGATGTCGAGGGACTCACGGATCCAGCCGTCGAGGTTGTTCGCGTACACCGGCGCGCGGGTGGCGGAACGGTTCGCGGCGGCCTGCTCGGCGGCGCGCTTCGCGGCGGCGGCCTGCGCCGTGGCCTTCGCCTCGGCGGCGGCCTTGGCCTTGTCGGCGACGGCCTGCTTCTGCAGGTCGGCGGCGACCTTGGCGTCGGACGCCAGCTTCGCCTGGTAGGTGACGATGCCGTGCTCGTTCTTCAGGCTGGTGGCCAGGGCCTTCGCCTGCGGGCTGTTCGCGTCGTACGACCACGTGACGTGCTGGGTGTTGTTGAGCGCCTGGGGCTCGGTCTGGGCCGAACCGCCGCCACCGGGGACGAGAGTGAAGCCGAGCGCCGCGGCGCTCAGTGCGGCGACGCCGGCGATCGCGGCCTTGTGGGTCTTCTTCAGACCGCGCAGGGGGTTGTTCGCAGACATGCAGGACTACCTCTTCGAATCGCTGGGAGTCGCTCAGGCCGGGCGGCGCTGCGCCTGGCTCGGCGGCGACGAAGGCAATTCTTAGCGGCCGCAAAATGCCCTGGCAAAGATGTGACGTACGATCCCCGGTAGTGGATCAGGGGCCGCACCCGAACGGCCCAGAACCACTCGGGATCCGGCCCCAACGGCACTCACTTGGCCTTTGCCCTTCCACTAGGGACATTCGTAAGTGACCTGGGTCCTATGCGCGGCCTCACATCGGCCGGGGGGTGACGTCACTGGATGTTGCATGAGCAATGCGCACGGTGAGGCCACTCCCGGGCAGGCTTCCCCGGCCACCCCACAGGCCCCGCCCCGCGGCCCCCGCACCCCGCGCGCGTACCCGTCCCTCTCTCCGTACGCGCGCGTGAGGGCGGCCCCGGCCGGCCCCGCGCCGTACCCGGCGGGCGGGCCCTTCGGCGTAGGTCTCCGGGCCCAGGTCGCCGCGGTCCCCGGACGGATACGGACTGTCACACCCCACGGGTACGGTGAAACCATGAGTCACCGACCGAGCTCCGGTCTCGCCGCCGTGAGCAGCGCGCTGCTGGCGATGAACCGCCGGATGGAGGTCCGCGACGTCCTCAAGACGATCGTCGCCTCCGCCCGGGAACTCCTCGACGCCGAGTACGCGGCCCTCGGCGTCCCCGACGACCACGGGGGCTTCGCCCAGTTCGTCGTCGACGGCGTCACCGAGGAGCAGTGGCGCGCCATCGGCCCGCTGCCCCGGCAGCACGGCATCCTCGCCGCCATGCTCGACAAGGCCGAGCCCGAGCGGCTCGCCGACGTCCGCAAGGACCCCCGCTTCGAGGGCTGGCCCGACACCCACCCCGCGATGTCCGACTTCCTCGGCCTGCCCGTCCGCGACGGCGACGAGACCCTCGCCGCCCTCTTCCTCGCCAACAAGCGCTGCCCCAAGCCGGAGGGCAGCTGCGGCTTCACCGCCGAGGACGAGGAGCTGCTCACCCTCCTCGCCCAGCACGCCGCCATCGCGCTCACCAACGCCCGGCTCTATGAGCGCAGCCGCGAGCTGACCATCGCCGAGGAGCGCTCCCGGCTCGCCCACGAGCTGCACGACGCGGTCAGCCAGAAGCTGTTCTCGCTCCGGCTCACCGCCCAGGCCGCCGCCGCCCTCGTCGACCGCGACCCCGCCCGCGCCAAGGGCGCCCTGCAGCAGGTCGCCGAGCTGGCCGGCGAGGCCACCGAGGAGCTGCGCGCCGCCGTCGTCGAGCTGCGCCCCGCCGCCCTCGACGAGGACGGCCTGGTCCACACCCTCCGTACCCAGGTCCAGGTCCTCGACCGCGCCCACACCGCGCGCGTCACCTTCGACGGCTCCGGCATCCGCGCCCTGCCCGCCGCCCAGGAGGAGGCCCTGCTCCGCGTCGCCCAGGAGGCCCTGCACAACGCGCTGCGGCACTCCGGCGGCGAGCTGGTCACCGTCTCCCTGACCCGCGGCGCCACCGGCACCCTGCTCACCGTCACCGACGACGGCACCGGCTTCGACCCGACGACCGTCCGCAGCGCCGGCCGCCACCTCGGCCTGGTGTCCATGCGCGACCGGGCCGACGGTGTCGGCGGCCGGCTCACCGTGACCTCGGCCCCGGGCCAGGGCACCACGATCGAGATGGAGGTCCCCGGTGGCTGAACGGATCCGGGTCCTGCTCGTCGACGACCACCAGGTCGTCCGCCGCGGCCTGCGCACCTTCCTGGAGGTCCAGGACGACATAGAAGTGGTGGGGGAGGCGTCCGACGGCGCCGAGGGCGTCGCCCGCGCCGAGGAGCTGCGGCCCGACGTCGTCCTCATGGACGTCAAGATGCCCGGCACCGACGGCATCGAGGCCCTGCGCCGGCTGCGCGACCTCGGCAACCCCGCGCGCGTCCTGATCGTCACCAGCTTCACCGAGCAGCGCACCGTGATCCCCGCGCTGCGGGCCGGCGCGAAGGGGTACGTCTACAAGGACATCGACCCCGACGCCCTGGCCGGCGCCATCCGCTCCGTCCACGCCGGGCACGTCCTGCTCCAGCCCGAGGTCGCCGGCGCGCTCCTCACCCAGGACGACCACGGCTCCGGCGGGGGCACCGGGCGCGGCTCCACGCTGACCGAACGGGAGCGGGAGGTGCTGGGCCTGATAGCGGACGGCCGCTCCAACCGCGAGATCGCCCGCGCGCTCGTCCTGTCCGAGAAGACGGTCAAGACGCACGTCTCGAACATCCTCATGAAGCTGGACCTCGCCGACCGGACCCAGGCCGCGCTCTGGGCCGTACGGCACGGCATGACGACATAGAAACGGCATGACGACACAGAAGGGGAACGCGGCCGGCCGCCGTCCGACTGGGCACGGCCGTTCCCCTTTTCATACTGTCGGGCGTATGTCCCCCGTTCGGCGCAACCTCCCGGGGGTGGCGGCGTTCTTCAGGGCGTGCTGCGGCGGACCGGCCGCAGCGACGACCAGGAGGAACTTCACGTGATCAGCATCAAGAAGGCCGCAGCCCTCACCATGATCGCCGGCGGCATCGTCGCCGCCGGTGCCGGCGCCGCCTCCGCCGACTCGGGCGCCCAGGGGAAGGCCGTCTGCTCGCCGGGCGTCGCCTCCGGCAACGTGGTGCAGGCCCCGGTCCACGTCCCCGTGAACGTCTCCGGCAACACGATCGACGTGATCGGCCTGCTCAACCCGGCCTTCGGCAACGGCGCCGTCAACGGCTGACGCCCCCGAAACTCCCGGCCCCCGGACGATCCCCCGGGGGCCGGGCCTTTTGCTGTCCGTCGCACCGAGCGGTGCGAGGAACGGGGAGAGGGCTCCTACAGGCCCCGCTCCTTCTCGCGCTCGCGCTCCCTGTCCTCGACGTACGCGTTGTAGGCGGCGACCTGGGCCCGCCGCGCGACCCGCTCCACCGGCCGCAACGCCTCTCCTCGGGCCGCCATCTCGCCCGCGCTCACCGCGCCGCCATGGCCGTCGTACGCCAGATCGACGAGCATCCCGATCCGCCGGGCCAGCTCCAGCACCCGGACCGCGCGCGGCGGATACCCCGGGGCCAGGATCTCGCTGCCGGCCTCCGCACGGGCCCGGTACGCGTCCCGCGCCGCCTCGGCCGCCGGCCCGGACGCCGCGACGTCGAGCCGGGTCAGCACCAGCGTCGCGTCCCGCAGCGCCTCCGCCAGCTCCCGCTCCGCCTCGCCGAGCGAGGGCACGTCCGCCGGCGGAGCCTCCCGTACCGGCAGACAGTGCCAGACGACCGTCACATGCCGGTCACCCGGCGGCCCCACTTCCGAGACCTCCGGCACCAGCCCGTACGGCGCGCCGAAACCGACCACCGCCTCCTCCGCCGCCAGCGCCCGAGCGTTGAACTCCGGCGGACCGCTCAGCCCCAGCGGATGCCCCGGCGCCGGCAGCGCCAACCGCCACCCGGTCACCCCGAGCCGCCGCAGCCGCCCCAGCGCCAGCGTCAGGCCCACCGGCCCCGCCTCGCCCGGCAGCCCCTCCACGCGGTGTACCGCGTCCTCCCCGACAATCGCGAGCGCCGCGTCGTCCGGCGACACCGTCCCGGCCAGCAGGGCATTGCCCCAGGCGGCCAGACGTCCTGAGCGTGGTTCCGAATGCATCCCCCAAGCCTAGGAGATGGCCCTCGCGCG
Source organism: Streptomyces laurentii (assembly GCA_002355495.1). Taxonomy (GTDB): domain Bacteria; phylum Actinomycetota; class Actinomycetes; order Streptomycetales; family Streptomycetaceae; genus Streptomyces; species Streptomyces laurentii. The sequence goes on along the minus strand of AP017424.1, from coordinate 1,436,685 downwards.
CCTGGTCCGTACGAGCGGAGATCCCCGGAACGTGCCCCACTCGCCTCTTGCCCGACGTCCGGAATCCTCTCTCGTACTTCTTCGCCGCAACGGCATGAATCCCGCCCAAAGCCAGCCCTAGGGACCGGCCCGGCCCGCCGGTGGCGTAGGTTCTTACCTGGACGCCGCGCCCATCGGCGCTTGGCGACGACACGACTCGACCGCAAGGGGAGACAACGCGCTCATGAGCGATGTACTGGAGCTGGTGGACGTATCCGTGGTCCGCGACGGACGTGCTCTGGTGGACGACGTCTCCTGGTCGGTCAAGGAAGGGCAGCGCTGGGTCATCCTCGGCCCCAACGGCGCCGGCAAGACCACCCTTCTGAACGTCGCGTCCAGCTACCTCTACCCCACCACCGGTTCCGTCACGATCCTCGGTGACCGCCTCGGCTCCGTCGACGTCTTCGAGCTGCGCCCGCGCATCGGCATCGCCGGCATCGCCATGGCGGAGAAGCTGCCCAAGCGCCAGACGGTCCTCCAGACGGTCCTCACCGCCGCGTACGGCATGACCGCCACCTGGAACGAGGACTACGACCCGGTCGACGAGGAGCGCGCCAAGGCGTTCCTCGACCGGCTCGGCATGACCGAGTACCTGGACCGCAAGTTCGGCACCCTGTCCGAGGGCGAGCGCAAGCGCACCCTGATCGCCCGCGCGATGATGACCGACCCCGAGCTGCTGCTCCTCGACGAGCCCGCCGCGGGTCTCGACCTCGGCGGCCGCGAGGACCTGGTACGCCGCCTCGGCCGGCTCGCCCGTGATCCGTACGCCCCCTCGATGATCATGGTCACGCACCACGTCGAGGAGATCCCCCCGGGCTTCACCCACGTCCTGATGATCCGCCAGGGCAAGGTCCTCGCCGCCGGACCGATGGAGACCGAGCTGACCTCCCGCAACCTCTCCCACTGCTTCGGCCTCCCGCTCGTCGTCGAGCACCACGGCGAGCGCTACACCGCCAAGGGCCTCCCGCTCAAGTAACGGCCGAGCGGCCGAGCGGCCAGGGCCGCGTGACCGGACGACGGTCCGCCCGCCCGACGCCCCTCCGCCGAAGCCGCCACGGGGCGCCGCGTCCGTACAGAGCCCGGCGTCCGTTCGGGCGTACGGGCAGGTGTTCGGCCCGGCATCCGGCCCGGTCCGGCCGGGCCCTGTCCCCGGCTGCCGCACCGCCCTACCATGACCTTGTGGACATCGACGCATGGATCTGGTGGCTGATCGGAGCGGTGGGGCTCGGCATCCCTCTCGTCCTCACCGCGATGCCGGAGTTCGGCATGCTCGCCGTCGGCGCGATCGCGGGAGCGGGGACCGCCGCGCTCGGTTTCGGGATCGTCGCCCAGGTGGTGGTCTTCGCCGTGGTCTCCGTCGCGCTCATCGCGGTCGTCAGACCCATCGCCGCCCGCCACCGCAGCGACCGGCCCGGTCTCACCACCGGCGTCGACGCCCTGAAGGGCCGTCAGGCCGTCGTCCTGGAACGCGTCGACGGCAGCGGCGGCGGCCGCATCAAGCTGGCCGGAGAGGTCTGGTCCGCCCGCGCCCTCGACTCCGGGCAGAGCTTCGAACCCGGCGAACAGGTCGATGTCGTCGATATCGACGGCGCGACCGCGGTCGTCATGTGACCGAACCTCACCCATGACGCTCCGCCATCTGGGAAACTCGATCATCATCTGGTCCATCAACCGGCAGCGAAGGGCACAGGCAACACGATGTCAGCCATCATCATCGTCCTGATCATTCTGGTGGTGCTTGTCTTCATCGCCCTGATCAAGACCATCCAGGTCATTCCACAGGCGAGCGCGGCCATCGTCGAACGGTTCGGCCGCTACACCCGCACCCTCAACGCCGGTCTGAACATCGTCGTCCCGTTCATCGACCGCATCCGCAACCGGATCGACCTGCGCGAGCAGGTCGTCCCGTTCCCGCCGCAGCCGGTGATCACCCAGGACAACCTGGTCGTCAACATCGACACCGTCATCTACTACCAGGTGACGGACGCGCGTGCCGCGACCTACGAGGTCGCCAGCTACATTCAGGCCATCGAGCAGCTCACCGTCACCACCCTCCGCAACATCATCGGCGGCATGGACCTGGAGCGGACCCTGACCTCCCGCGAGGAGATCAACGCGGCGCTGCGCGGTGTCCTCGACGAGGCCACCGGCAAGTGGGGCATCCGCGTCAACCGCGTCGAGCTCAAGGCGATCGAGCCGCCGACCTCCATCCAGGACTCGATGGAGAAGCAGATGCGCGCCGACCGTGACAAGCGCGCCGCGATCCTCACCGCCGAGGGCATCCGCCAGTCGCAGATCCTGACCGCCGAGGGCGAGAAGCAGTCCGCGATCCTGCGCGCCGAGGGCGAGTCGCGGGCCGCGGCCCTCAAGGCCGAGGGTGAGGCGCAGGCCGTCCGTACGGTCTTCGAGGCCATCCACGCCGGCGACCCGGACCAGAAGCTGCTCTCGTACCAGTACCTCCAGATGCTGCCGAAGATCGCCGAAGGCGACGCCAACAAGCTCTGGATCGTGCCCAGCGAGATCGGCGACGCGCTCAAGGGCCTGTCCGGCGCCCTCGGCAACGTCGCCCCCGGCGCCGCGTCCGGCTTCACCAAGAGCGCCCCGGCGGCCGGCACCGAGCGCCGCGAGGTTCCCCCGGTCGACTGACCGACCCGCTCCCTCCCTCGGGCCTCCGCCCCGGTTCGTCCACCGGGTCGGGGGCCTTTTGGATGACACGTACACGTAACCTCGGGCATGATCGGCCGCGAGCCCCTCGACTCCGGCCGCACACGGGGCGGGGAGGCGACTCACCGACCCTGAAGGAGATGGCGTTGTCCATCTGGGAAATGCTCGCGGTCTTCGGCGCAGGCACCGCCGCCGGCGCCATGAACACCGTCGTGGGATCGGGAACGCTCATCACGTTCCCCGTCCTCCTCGCCACCGGCCTCCCGCCCATCACGGCGAACGTCTCCAACGCCCTCGGCCTCGTCCCCGGCTCCATCAGCGGGGCCATCGGCTACCGCAGCGAACTCAAGGGCCAGACCGCCCGCGTCCTGCGCCTCGGCGTCGCCGCGCTCCTCGGCGGACTCGTCGGCGCCATCCTGCTCCTGGCCCTGCCGTCCGACGCCTTCGACGCGATCGTCCCCGTCCTCATCGGCATCGCCCTGGTGCTCGTCCTGCTCCAGCCCCGCATCGGCGCCGCCGTCCAGCGCCGCCGAGAGGCCAACGGCACCGAGGCCCATCCGCACGGCGGCGCCGCCCTGCTCGTCGGCTTCTTCCTCGCCAGCATCTACGGCGGCTACTTCGGCGCCGCCCAGGGCGTGCTCTACATATCGCTCATGGGACTGCTGCTCAACGACACCCTGCAGCGCATCAACGCGGTCAAGAACGTCCTGAGCGCCGTCGTCAACGGCGTCGCCGCCGTCTTCTTCCTCTTCGTCGCCGAATTCGACTGGACCGCCGTCGTCCTCATCGCCGTCGGCTCCACCATCGGCGGCCAGATCGGCGCCAAGGTCGGCCGGCGCCTTCCGCCCACCGTGCTGCGCGGCGTCATCATCGCCGTCGGCATCGTCGCGATCCTTCAGCTCACCCTGAAGTGACCGGATACGGCATATGACGGAGGGCCCGCCCCACAGAGGGGACGGGCCCTTTGTCCTCTGCCGTATCCGGTCACGCCGGTCGCACGCGTCACGCCGCCTGGCCGGAAGGCGGTTCGGCCGACGGGCCCGGCAGGTTCGGCCGGTCCGCCGCCTTCATCGCGAGCAGCATCGCGTCCGCCGGAGTCGGCACGAACGGCAGGTGCAGCAGCGGCATCCCCGCCTGCTCCGGCGTCCGGTCGGCCTTGCGGTGGTTGTCCGCGGCGCACGACGCCACCGTGTTCATCCACTCGTCCCCGCCGCCCTGCGCCCGCGGCACCACGTGGTCGACGGTCGTGGCGCGGTTCCCGCAGTACGCGCACCGGTGCTGGTCCCGGACCAGCACGCCCCGCCTCGACCACGGCGCGTGTCTTCGGAACGGCACCCGTACGTACCGGCAGAGCCTGATCACCCGCGGCACCGGCATGTCCACCGCCGCCGCGCGCATGCGCAGACCGGGATGCTCCTGCTCCACGACGGCCTTGTCCTGGAGGACAAGCACCACCGCACGGTTGAGTGTCACCGTCGAAAGCGGCTCGAAGCTCGCGTTCAATACCAGCGTGTCCCGCATCTGTGCCCACCTCCCGTGTGCCGGCCCAGCCGCCTCTCGCAGGAGCCGGGCCCGGATCAACTCTGGCCGGGCACGCCGGGGTAGGACAACGCAATATCCGCGTAAAGAAAGATGCCCGCTTCTGATTTCTCCAAGACCAGAAGCGGGCAAACAAAGGGCGAACGATCAGCTCTGCGCCGGAGTCTCGTACTCCGCCACGAGCTGGGCCCTTCCGAGTGTGTGGAACCGCAGGTTGAAGCCGACGACCGCGGGCGACGCGTCCGCGTCCGGGCCCAGCTTCTCCTGGTCCACCGCGTACACGGTGAAGACGTACCGGTGCGGCCCGTCGCCCGGCGGCGGCGCGGCGCCGCCGAAGTCCCGGGTCCCGTAGTCGTTACGGGCGTGCACGGCGCCGGACGGCAGCCCCTCGAACGACCCCGAACCCGCGCCCGCCGGAAGCTCCGTCACCGACGCCGGGATGTCGAACAGCACCCAGTGCCAGAATCCGCTGCCCGTCGGCGCGTCCGGGTCGAAGCACGTCACGGCGAAGCTCTTCGCCTCCGCGGGGAAACCCTCCCAGCGCAGCTGCGGCGAGGTGTTGCCCGCCGCGAAAACCTGAGCTTCCTTCAGCACCCCGTCCGCCACGACGTCGTCGCTCACCACGGTGAACGGCACCACCGGCGGGTGGAAGTCATGGGGGAGCGGTGCCCTCTTGCCCTCGGCCACGTTGAACCTCCGAATCACTGCCCGGCCTCGCGGACCGGCTGTACGGACCGAGCCTAGAACCAGTTGCGACGGCCGCCCACCTCGGCGAGCCACTGGTTCAGGTACGCCGCCCAGTCGGTCGTGTGGAAGTCGTGCAGCCCCACCTTGAACGCCCGGTAGGTGTCGCTGCCCTCGGTGAACAGCCCCGGCTTCTTGTCCATCTCCAGGACGACGTCCATCTCCCGGTCGTCCGCGACGAAGCTGACCTCGACCTGGTTCAGGCCCCGGTACTGCTGCGGCGCGAAGAACTCGATCTCCTGGTAGAACGGCAGCCGCTGCCGCGACCCGCGGATGTGCCCGCGCTCCATGTCCGCGCTCTTGAAGCGGAAACCGAGCTGGATGAACGCGTCCAGGATCGCCTGCTGCGCCGGCAGCGGGTGGACGTTGATCGGGTCCAGGTCACCGGAGTCCACCGCGCGGGCGATCTCCAGCTCGGTCTTCACCCCGATGTGCATCCCGCGCAGCTGCTGCCCGGCGATCGCGGTGACCGGCGTCTCCCACGGGATCTCCAGACCGAACGGCACCACGTGCACCGCGCCGGCCTGCACCTCGAACTCGCCGCCGAGCCGCACCTTCACGAACTCGATGTCCTGCTTGTACTCCTGGTCGTTGCCCTCGGCCTCGACCCGGGCCTGCAGACCGACGGACAGCCCCTCGATCCGCTGGGCGACCGAACCGCCCTGAACCCGCACCTCGCCCTGGACGATCCCGCCGGGGACGACGTTCTCCTCGGTGAGCACGGTCTCCACCGACGCCCCACCGGCCCCCAGGCTCGCGAGCAGCTTCTTGAATGCCACCGAACGACTCCTTCTGTCGGTCCTCTGTCTGTCCTGCGCAGTCCTGACCCCTACATACGCGTGACGACCGTAGCCGGTTCCCCGAACGGCCCCCTCGGGCCCCTGGCCGCCACTAGGCTCGGACCCCATGAGCGAGAGCACCGACCGCACCCCGCTCCCGCGGAGCTTCTTCGACCGCCCCGTCCTGGAGGTCGCGCCCGACCTGCTCGGCCGCACGCTGGTACGGAACTCCCCGGAGGGCCGTATCGAACTCCGCCTCACCGAGGTGGAGGCGTACGCCGGCGAGATCGACCCCGGCTCGCACGCCTTCCGCGGCCGCACCGCGCGCAACGCCGTCATGTTCGGCCCGCCCGGACACGCGTACGTCTACTTCACGTACGGGATGTGGCACTGCCTCAACCTGGTGTGCGGTCCCGAGGGCCGGGCGAGCGGAGTCCTGCTCCGGGCCGGCGAGATCCTCACGGGCGCCGAGCAGGCCCGGACCCGCCGCCGCTCGGCCCGCGACGACGCGGAGCTGGCCAAGGGCCCGGCCCGCCTCGCCACCGCCCTCGACGTGGCCCGCTCCCTCGACGGCACCGACGTCTGCGCCGGCCTTGAGGCCCCGCTGTCCGTCCTCACCGGAACTCCGCCCGACCCCGCGCTGATCCGCACCGGCCCCCGCACCGGCGTCGGCGGCGACGGCGCCCCGCACCCCTGGCGCTTCTGGATCGACGGCGACCGGACCGTGAGCCCCTACCGCGCCCACGTGCCGCGGAAACGCCCCGGGAGCCCCCGGTTTGACTCGGCTGCGACAGATGCGTAATGTGGCCCGAGCCGCTTGAGACGGGTAGTGCGTACTCAAGCCCCCCGAGGCGGCCATTCACTCACTTACGAAGATCCCTCAGGGGCCTTTTTCGGCATGCCGAAATTCGTTCCGAAGACTCGATTATGAGTCGCCGGGGAAATTCGCTAAAGTAGTGGACGCGCCGAAAGGGCCTGGAAGCGAAAGCCGAAAGGAACGGAAAGCGCCGAGTGAATCGGATCGAAAAGATCTGATAAGCTCGAAAAGCCGGAAGGGAACGGAAGCGAAAGCGACCGGGACCGGAAAGCACCGAGGAAATCGGATCGGAAAGATCTGATAGAGTCGGAAACGAAGGAAGCGCCCGGAGGAAAGCCCGAGAGGGTCAGTACAAAGGAAGCGTCCGCACCTTGAGAACTCAACAGCGTGCCAAAAATCAACGCCAGATTAGTTGATACCCCGTCCATCTTCGGATGGTCGAGGTTCCTTTGAAAAAGTCCACCCCACGGGGTGGCACACAGCGAGGACGCTGTGAACAGCCGACCATATTCCGGTCCGGCTGTTCCGCTCTCGTGGTGTTCGACCCGATTACGGGTAAACATTCACGGAGAGTTTGATCCTGGCTCAGGACGAACGCTGGCGGCGTGCTTAACACATGCAAGTCGAACGATGAAGCCCTTCGGGGTGGATTAGTGGCGAACGGGTGAGTAACACGTGGGCAATCTGCCCTTCACTCTGGGACAAGCCCTGGAAACGGGGTCTAATACCGGATACGACTCGGGAAGGCATCTTCTCGGGTGGAAAGCTCCGGCGGTGAAGGATGAGCCCGCGGCCTATCAGCTTGTTGGTGAGGTAATGGCTCACCAAGGCGACGACGGGTAGCCGGCCTGAGAGGGCGACCGGCCACACTGGGACTGAGACACGGCCCAGACTCCTACGGGAGGCAGCAGTGGGGAATATTGCACAATGGGCGAAAGCCTGATGCAGCGACGCCGCGTGAGGGATGACGGCCTTCGGGTTGTAAACCTCTTTCAGCAGGGAAGAAGCGAAAGTGACGGTACCTGCAGAAGAAGCGCCGGCTAACTACGTGCCAGCAGCCGCGGTAATACGTAGGGCGCAAGCGTTGTCCGGAATTATTGGGCGTAAAGAGCTCGTAGGCGGCTTGTCACGTCGGGTGTGAAAGCCCGGGGCTTAACCCCGGGTCTGCATCCGATACGGGCAGGCTAGAGTGTGGTAGGGGAGATCGGAATTCCTGGTGTAGCGGTGAAATGCGCAGATATCAGGAGGAACACCGGTGGCGAAGGCGGATCTCTGGGCCATTACTGACGCTGAGGAGCGAAAGCGTGGGGAGCGAACAGGATTAGATACCCTGGTAGTCCACGCCGTAAACGTTGGGAACTAGGTGTTGGCGACATTCCACGTCGTCGGTGCCGCAGCTAACGCATTAAGTTCCCCGCCTGGGGAGTACGGCCGCAAGGCTAAAACTCAAAGGAATTGACGGGGGCCCGCACAAGCAGCGGAGCATGTGGCTTAATTCGACGCAACGCGAAGAACCTTACCAAGGCTTGACATATACCGGAAACATCCAGAGATGGATGCCCCCTTGTGGTCGGTATACAGGTGGTGCATGGCTGTCGTCAGCTCGTGTCGTGAGATGTTGGGTTAAGTCCCGCAACGAGCGCAACCCTTGTCCTGTGTTGCCAGCATGCCCTTCGGGGTGATGGGGACTCACAGGAGACCGCCGGGGTCAACTCGGAGGAAGGTGGGGACGACGTCAAGTCATCATGCCCCTTATGTCTTGGGCTGCACACGTGCTACAATGGCCGGTACAAAGAGCTGCGATGCCGTGAGGCGGAGCGAATCTCAAAAAGCCGGTCTCAGTTCGGATTGGGGTCTGCAACTCGACCCCATGAAGTCGGAGTTGCTAGTAATCGCAGATCAGCATTGCTGCGGTGAATACGTTCCCGGGCCTTGTACACACCGCCCGTCACGTCACGAAAGTCGGTAACACCCGAAGCCGGTGGCCCAACCCCTTGTGGGAGGGAGCTGTCGAAGGTGGGACTGGCGATTGGGACGAAGTCGTAACAAGGTAGCCGTACCGGAAGGTGCGGCTGGATCACCTCCTTTCTAAGGAGCACAGTACCGATTGCAGACAAACGTTCTGCACGGTCAGCTCATGGGTGGAACGTTGATTAGTTGGCACACTCGGAAAGCCTCCCCTGTAAGTACTGCTTCGGCGTGGAACACAGTGAAGAGGTTCGATGAGTGTGCTTGGCACGTTGTTGGGTATCTGAGGGTACGGCCGAAAGGCTGAACCTTCGCGATGCCGGCCCCAGTGAACTTGGACCTTAGGGTTCAGGGTGATGGGTGGCTGGTCGTTGCTTGAGAACTACACAGTGGACGCGAGCATCTGTGGCCAAGTTTTTAAGGGCGCACGGTGGATGCCTTGGCACCAGGAACCGATGAAGGACGTGGGAGGCCACGATAGTCCCCGGGGAGCCGTCAACCAGGCTTTGATCCGGGGGTTTCCGAATGGGGAAACCCGGCAGTCGTCATGGGCTGTCACCCATGCCTGAACACATAGGGCATGTGGAGGGAACGAGGGGAAGTGAAACATCTCAGTACCCTCAGGAAGAGAAAACAACCGTGATTCCGGGAGTAGTGGCGAGCGAAACCGGATGAGGCCAAACCGTATGCGTGTGATACCCGGCAGGGGTTGCGCATGCGGGGTTGTGGGATCTCTTTTCTGTCGTCTGCCGGCGACAGGACGAGTCAGAAACCGTTGGTGTAGTCGAAGGACATGCGAAAGGTCCGGCGTAGAGGGTAAGACCCCCGTAGACGAAACATCAACGGCTCGTTTAAGAGACACCCAAGTAGCACGGGGCCCGAGAAATCCCGTGTGAATCTGGCGGGACCACCCGCTAAGCCTAAATATTCCCTGGTGACCGATAGCGGATAGTACCGTGAGGGAATGGTGAAAAGTACCGCGGGAGCGGAGTGAAATAGTACCTGAAACCGTGTGCCTACAAGCCGTGGGAGCGTCGGATGCAGCTTGCTGTATCTCGTGACTGCGTGCCTTTTGAAGAATGAGCCTGCGAGTTTGCGGTGTGTTGCGAGGTTAACCCGTGTGGGGAAGCCGTAGCGAAAGCGAGTCCGAATAGGGCGATTCAGTAGCACGCTCAAGACCCGAAGCGGAGTGATCTAGCCATGGGCAGGTTGAAGCGGAGGTAAGACTTCGTGGAGGACCGAACCCACCAGGGTTGAAAACCTGGGGGATGACCTGTGGTTAGGGGTGAAAGGCCAATCAAACTCCGTGATAGCTGGTTCTCCCCGAAATGCATTTAGGTGCAGCGTCGTGTGTTTCTTGCCGGAGGTAGAGCACTGGATAGGCGATGGGCCCTACCGGGTTACTGACCTTAGCCAAACTCCGAATGCCGGTAAGTGAGAGCACGGCAGTGAGACTGTGGGGGATAAGCTCCATGGTCGAGAGGGAAACAGCCCAGAGCATCGACTAAGGCCCCTAAGCGTACGCTAAGTGGGAAAGGATGTGGAGTCGCAGAGACAACCAGGAGGTTGGCTTAGAAGCAGCCACCCTTGAAAGAGTGCGTAATAGCTCACTGGTCAAGTGATTCCGCGCCGACAATGTAGCGGGGCTCAAGCGTACCGCCGAAGTCGTGTCATTGCAGCAATAAGCCCCAACGGGTGCTGTGATGGGTAGGGGAGCGTCGTGTGCCGGGTGAAGCAGCCGCGGAAGCGAGTTGTGGACGGTTCACGAGTGAGAATGCAGGCATGAGTAGCGATACACACGTGAGAAACGTGTGCGCCGATTGACTAAGGGTTCCTGGGTCAAGCTGATCTGCCCAGGGTAAGTCGGGACCTAAGGCGAGGCCGACAGGCGTAGTCGATGGACAACCGGTTGATATTCCGGTACCCGCTTTGAAACGCCCAATATCGAGCCCATTAATGCTAAGGCCGTGAAGCCGTTCCGGACCCTTCGGGGAATGGAAAGTGGTGGAGCCGCCGACCCAAGGTGGTAGTAGGTAAGCGATGGGGTGACGCAGGAAGGTAGTCCAGCCCGGGCGGTGGTTGTCCCGGGGTAAGGGCGTAGGCCGTGTGGTAGGCAAATCCGTCACACGTTAAGGCTGAGACCTGATGCCGAGCCGATTGTGGTGAAGTGGATGATCCTATGCTGTCGAGAAAAGCCTCTAGCGAGTTTCATGGCGGCCCGTACCCTAAACCGACTCAGGTGGTCAGGTAGAGAATACCGAGGCGTTCGGGTGAACTATGGTTAAGGAACTCGGCAAAATGCCCCCGTAACTTCGGGAGAAGGGGGGCCACGCCTGGTGAGGGGACTTGCTTCCCAAGCTGGGGGTGGCCGCAGAGACCAGCGAGAAGCGACTGTTTACTAAAAACACAGGTCCGTGCGAAGCCGTAAGGCGATGTATACGGACTGACGCCTGCCCGGTGCTGGAACGTTAAGGGGACCGGTTAGCTCTGTTTCGACAGGGCGAAGCTGAGAACTTAAGCGCCAGTAAACGGCGGTGGTAACTATAACCATCCTAAGGTAGCGAAATTCCTTGTCGGGTAAGTTCCGACCTGCACGAATGGCGTAACGACTTCTCGACTGTCTCAACCATAGGCCCGGTGAAATTGCACTACGAGTAAAGATGCTCGTTTCGCGCAGCAGGACGGAAAGACCCCGGGACCTTTACTACAGTTTGATATTGGTGTTCGGTTCGGCTTGTGTAGGATAGGTGGGAGACTTTGAAGCAGCCACGCCAGTGGTTGTGGAGTCGCCGTTGAAATACCACTCTGGTCGTGCTGGATGTCTAACCTCGGTCCGTGATCCGGATCAGGGACAGTGTCTGATGGGTAGTTTAACTGGGGCGGTTGCCTCCCAAAGGGTAACGGAGGCGCCCAAAGGTTCCCTCAGCCTGGTTGGCAATCAGGTGTTGAGTGTAAGTGCACAAGGGAGCTTGACTGTGAGACCGACGGGTCGAGCAGGGACGAAAGTCGGGACTAGTGATCCGGCGGTGGCTTGTGGAAGCGCCGTCGCTCAACGGATAAAAGGTACCCCGGGGATAACAGGCTGATCTTCCCCAAGAGTCCATATCGACGGGATGGTTTGGCACCTCGATGTCGGCTCGTCGCATCCTGGGGCTGGAGTCGGTCCCAAGGGTTGGGCTGTTCGCCCATTAAAGCGGTACGCGAGCTGGGTTTAGAACGTCGTGAGACAGTTCGGTCCCTATCCGCTGTGCGCGTAGGAATATTGAGAAGGGCTGTCCCTAGTACGAGAGGACCGGGACGGACGAACCTCTGGTGTGCCAGTTGTCCTGCCAAGGGCATGGCTGGTTGGCTACGTTCGGGAGGGATAACCGCTGAAAGCATCTAAGCGGGAAGCCTGCTTCGAGATGAGTATTCCCACCTCCTTGAGAGGGTAAGGCTCCCAGTAGACGACTGGGTTGATAGGCCGGATGTGGAAGCCCAGTAATGGGTGGAGCTGACCGGTACTAATAGGCCGAGGGCTTGTCCTCAGTTGCTCGCGTCCACTGTGTTTGTTCTGAAGCAATGAACAGTTGCTGGTTTGAGCAGAACACAACTACAAAGTGTGCTTGTTCGCTCGAAACCGATAGGGTTTCGGTGGTCATAGCGTTAGGGAAACGCCCGGTTACATTCCGAACCCGGAAGCTAAGCCTTTCAGCGCCGATGGTACTGCAGGGGGGACCCTGTGGGAGAGTAGGACACCGCCGAACAATCTTTCAGGACCCCTGGTCCCAGCGTTCACGCTGGGACCAGGGGTCCTTTTGTTTTTCTCGAATTTCTTGAAACGCGCGCCGGTGCGCCGGCTGCGCGAGAATGACTGCAGTACCCGAAGACAGGAGTCACGTCGATGTCCACCAACTCTCCCGACCACCGTCCGGAGCGCGACCCGCGCAGCCGGGACGGCGGCGAGCGGGGCGGCTTCCGTGGTCCGCGCCGTGACGACAACCGTGGCGGCGACAGCCGCGGCGGTTACCGCGGCCGCGACGACCGTCCGTCGTTCCGTCGTGATGACCGTCAGGACGACCGGGGCGGTTTCCGCCGCGACGACCGTCGTGACGACCGCAGGGACGACCGTCGCGGTGAGCGCCGTGACGAGCGCCCGCCGTTCCGTCGGGATGACCGTGGCGGCGACAACCGCGGTGGTGGTTTCCGTCGTGACGACAACCGTGGCGGTGACAGCCGTGGTGGTGGTTTCCGTCGTGACGACAACCGTGGCGGTGACAGCCGTGGTGGTGGTTTCCGTCGTGACGACAACCGTGGCGGTGACAGCCGTGGTGGTGGTTTCCGTCGTGACGACAACCGTGGCGGTGACAGCCGTGGTGGTGGTTTCCGTCGTGACGACAACCGTGGTGGTGGTTTCCGTCGTGACGACAACCGCGGTGGTGGTTTCCGTCGTGACGACAACCGCGGTGGGGACAGCCGTGGTGGTGGTTTCCGTCGCGATGACAACCGCGGTGGGGACAGCCGTGGTGGCGGCTTCCGTCGTGACGACCGTCCGTCGTTCCGTCGTGATGACCGTCAGGACGACCGGGGCGGTTTCCGTCGCGATGACCGTCGTGACGACCGTCCCTCGTTCCGTCGTGACGACAACCGTGGCGGCGACAGCCGCGGCCGTGACGACCGTCCGTCGTTCCGTCGTGACGACAACCGTGGCGGCGACAGCCGCGGCCGTGACGACCGTCCGTCGTTCCGTCGTGATGACCGTCAGGACGACCGGGGCGGTTTCCGCCGTGACGACCGTGGCGGCGACAGCCGTGGTGGCGGCTTCCGCCGTGACGACCGTCCGTCGTTCCGTCGTGATGACCGGCAGGACGACCGGGGCGGTTTCCGCCGTGACGACCGCCCGTCGTTCCGTCGCGACGAGCGTCGGGATGAGCGTCCCTCGTTCCGTCGCGACGAGCGTCCGTCGTTCCGTCGTGATGACCGGCAGGACGACCGGGGCGGTTTCCGTCGCGATGACCGTCGCGACGAGCGGCCCTCGTTCCGTCGTGACGACAACCGTGGCGGCGACAGCCGCGGCCGCGACGAGCGTCCGTCGTTCCGTCGTGATGACCGGCAGGACGACCGCGGTGGTTTCCGTCGTGACGACCGTCGCGACGAGCGGCCCCGTGGGCCGCGTCGTGAGGACGACCGGCGTGGCGGCGGCGGGTTCCGCGGGCGGGACGACCGTCGGGACGGCGGCGACCGCGGCGGCTTCCGCGGCGGTCCGCGCCGTGACGACAACCGCGGCGGTGGCTACCGCGACGACCGGGGCAACGATCGTCCGCCGGTCAAGCGTCTGCCGATCCCCCGGAGGTCACCGGTGACGAGATCGACCCGGACGTGCGTCAGGAGCTGATGAGCCTGCCCAAGACGCTGGCCGAGGACGTCGCCCGCAACCTGGTCATGGTCGCCCAGCTCATCGACGAGGACCCGGAGAGGGCGTACGACTACTCCCGGATCGCGCTGCGGCTCGCCTCCCGTGTCGCCGCCGTCCGCGAGGCCGCCGGCTTCGCCGCGTACGCGACGCAGAAGTACTCCGAGGCGCTGGCCGAGTTCCGTGCCGCGCGGCGGATGACCGGCAGCGTCGAGCTGTGGCCCGTCATGGCGGACTGCGAGCGCGGCCTCGGCCGTCCGGAGCGGGCGCTGGCGATGGCCGGCGAGCCCGAGGTGCAGAAGCTGGACCGGGCCGGACAGGTCGAGATGCGGCTCGTCGCCGCCGGCGCCCGCCGGGACATGGACCAGCTCGACGCGGCCATCGTGACCCTGCAGAGCCCCGAGCTGGCTTCCAGCGCCCACCACCCGTGGACCGCCCGTCTGCGCTACGCCTACGCCGACGCGCTGCTCGCGGCCGGCCGTGAGCAGGAAGCGCGTGAGTGGTTCGCGAAGGCGGTGGAGGCCGACAAGGACGGTTCCACGGACGCCTCCGACCGGCTCGCCGAGATGGACGGAGTCGAGTTCGTCGACGCGCTCGACGAGTCGGACGACGAGGAGCCGGCCGCCGACGCCGACGCCACGGCGGACGAGGACGAGGACGAGGACGAGGCGGACGAAGCGGACGAGGCCCCCAAGGCCGACGAGGACGACAAGAACTGACGTCCCTCGCGGATACGCGCGCATGAATGAAGGGCGGCACCCCTGAGGGGTGCCGCCCTTCGGCGTATCAGGGGTCAGTCGAGCGCCAGACTCCGCAGCACCAGACCCGTCGCCGGCTTCGGCCCGAACGAGGTCGACTTCCGGGGCATGGTGACGCCCTGCCGGGCCAGGTCCCGGACGACCTCCTCCTTCACCGGGTGCATGAGGACCGCCGTACCGCCGCGCCGCTCCGCCTGGGCGACGGCGGCGGCCGTGTCGTGGATGTACGCGATGTCCTCCGGGGCGTCCGGGATGTGCCACACGTGCTCCAGGAGGGTGGCGTGCAGGACCGTGGCGTCCAGCGTGCGCCAGGCCTCCGGGCGGTCGGTGCGGATCGTGCGGGCGAGCAGCTCCGGGTCGGGCCGGTCGAGGAGGTGGAAGGCGCCGTCGCCGGCGAGGACGAAGGCGTTGCCCTCGGCGGCGGCCGCGGCCAGCGCCTCTTGGGCGGCGGACAGCGGGCCGTCGATCCGGGTGACCCGGAAGCCGTCGCCGAGCGCGGCCAGGGCGTTCGCGACCGGCAGCCGCTGGAGCAGCCGGTGGATGGCGCGGACCCGCAAGGGGTAGCGCGCGGTGTCGACGAGCAGCACCAGGCCGAGGCCCCAGGGGCCGGGCTCGGCGTGTTCGTCGCGCAGCCGCAGATACGTCGCCCAGCGGTGGTGGCCGTCGGCGATGAGGGCCTGGTGGCGGGCGAGTTCGGTGTCGATGGTGGCGAGGTCGGCCGGGTCGGTGACCGCCCAGAGACTGTGCCGGAAGCCGTCCTCGGTGGTCGTGGAGAGCAGTGGTTCGGTCGCGGCCACCCGGTCGACGACCGCGGCCGCGCCGTCGCCCTCACCGCGGTAGGTGAGCAGCAGCGGGTCCAGATTGGCGGCGGTGGAGCGCATCAGGGCGGCCCGGTCCTCGACGACGTGCGGCATGACGTCCTCGTGCGGGAGGACGATGCCTTCGGCGGGCTCGGAGAGCGCGAGGGCGCCGATCAGGCCGCGCTGGAGGAGGCCGTCGCCGCGCTGCTCGTACACGTACAGGGCGGGCTCGGGGTCCGGGGCGAGGATGCCGTCGGCGATCCAGCGGTCCAGGGTGACCGCGGCCTTGCGGTGCCGGGTGCCGGCGGTGATGGCCTGCGGCAGGATCAGCCGCACGATGTTGTGGGGGTCGGCGGACTCCAGATGCAGCAGTCCGTCGGGCCGGACGATGACGTCGTACGGCGGGGAGGTCACGGCGGCCAGGCTGCCGACCCGCTCGGGGACGTATCTGAGGCCCCGGAAGGGGCTCAGCCGGAGACCGGGGGCGCGGACGTCGTCGGCCGCGTGACCTGAGGTGTTCATCTCGACATCGTAGGCGGTGGCCATGAGCGATGATCGGGAGAGCGGGGATTTCGCCCAGGGATTTGAGGAGTACATGACGATGACGGGAAGCGGCCGGGGCCGGCGCGACAGGAATCGGCCGGACGGCAGCGCGGTCGCGCTGAGCGAGGCGTACGACACGGCGCTGCTCGACCTGGACGGAGTCGTGTACTACGCGGGCGGGCACGCCATCGCCCACGCGGTCGAGGCGCTGGGCGCGGCCCGGGCCGGCGGGATGCGTCTCGCGTACGTCACCAACAACGCGCTGCGCACCCCCGACACCGTTGCGGCGCACCTGACGCAGCTCGGGGTGCCCTCCGAGCCGTCCGACGTGATCACCTCCGCGCAGGCGGTGGCCCGGCTGGCGGCCGACGAGGTGCCGCCCGGCTCGCGGGTCCTGGTGATCGGCGGCGAGGGACTGCGGGTGGCGCTGCGCGAGCGCGGCCTGGTGCCGGTGGAGTCGGCGGACGACGGCCCGGTCGCCGTGGTGCAGGGGTACGGCGGGCCGGAGCTGCCGTGGGGGCGGTTCGCGGAGGCGAGTTACGCGGTGGGGCGCGGGCTGCCCTGGTACGCCTCGAACACCGACCGGACCATTCCGAGCGCCCGCGGGATCGGGCCGGGGAACGGCGCGGCGGTGGAGGTCGTCCGGATCGCCACGGGTGCGGAGCCGAAGGTGGCGGGCAAGCCGCTGCCCCCGATGCACCGGGAGACCGTGCTGCGGACCGGGGCCGAGCGGCCGCTGGTGGTCGGCGACCGGCTGGACACGGACATCGAGGGGGCGTTCAACGGCGGCGTGGACTCGCTGCTCGTGCTCACCGGCGTGACGGATGTGGCGCGGCTGCTCGCGGCGGTGCCCGAGCACCGGCCGACGTACGTGGCGGCGGACCTGCGCGGGCTGCTCGTGCCGCAACCGGAGGTGACCGAGACGGCGGGCGCCGACGGTGCCGCGTTCGCGTGCGGGGGCTGGACCGCGTCGGTGAGCGGGGGAGCGCTGCTCCTCGACGGTGAGGTCGAGGGCGACGGCCTGGACCCGCTGGACGGGGTACGGGCGCTGTGCGCCGCCGCGTGGACCGACGCCGGCGCCGGGGCGTGCGGGCTGGACGCGGGCAAGGCGCTGGAGCGGCTCGGGCTCGCGTGACGCGCCGGGGGTGAGGTGAGGGGTGCGGGCCCCGGCTCGGAGACCGCACCCCCACCCCCAAGGCAGGGTAGGCTAACCTAACTTCGTGTTGGTCGAGAGTTCCTCCCGTACGAGCGCGGAGCCGGTTCCCCCTGCCCCGACGCCCCCGCGCCGCACCGCTCTGCGGGCGGCCGGACTGGCCGCGGCCGTCGCCGTCCTGCTGCTGGTCTGCGTCCTGAGCATCATGATCGGCGCCAAACCGGTGCCGCTCGCCGACGTCTGGCACGGCCTGTTCCACTCCACCGGGGCCGGCAACGACATCGTCATCCGCGACGTCCGCGTCCCCCGCACCCTGCTCGGTCTGCTCGTCGGCCTGGCCCTCGGCTTGTCCGGCGCCGTCATGCAGGGGCTGACCCGCAATCCGCTCGCCGAGCCCGGCCTGCTCGGCGTCAACGCCGGTGCCGCCGCGGCCGTCGTGTCCGCGATCTCCTTCCTCGGTGTCACGGACGCCGACGCGTACGTGTGGTTCGCGTTCGCGGGCGCCGCCGTCGTCTCCGTCGCCGTGTACGTCCTCGGCGGCAGCCGCAGCGCCACGCCCGTGCGGCTCGCGCTCGCCGGCACCGCGGCCACCGCCGCCCTCTACGGCTACGTCAACGCCGTACAGCTGCTGGACTCCGCGGCCCTGGACCGGCTGCGCTTCTGGACCGTCGGCTCGCTCGCCTCCGCGAACACGGACACCGTCGTCCGCGTCGCCCCCTTCATCCTCGTCGGCGCCGTCCTCGCGCTGCTCATCGCACGGCCCTGAACGCCATGGAGCTGGGCGACGACACCGCCCGCGCGCTGGGCGCTCACCTCAACCGGACCCGGGTCGTCGCCATGGTGGCCGTCACCCTGATGTGCGGCGCGGCGACCGCCGCCTGCGGCCCGATCGTGTTCCTCGGCCTGATGGTCCCGTACCTCGTCCGGGCGCTCACCGGCCCCGACATGCGCTGGATCCTGCCGTACGCCGCCGTGCTCTCGCCGGTCCTGCTGCTCGGCGCCGACGTCATCGGGCGGGTCGTCACCCGGCCCGCCGAACTCCAGGTCGGCATCATGACGGCGCTCCTCGGCGGCCCCGTCTTCATCCATCTCGTCCGCCGCAAGAGGATGGCCCGGCTGTGACCACCAAGACGCTGCGCTCGGCCACCGGCGGCCTGTCCGTCCGGTACGCGCCGCGCACCCTCGCCTGCCTGCTCGGCCTGCTGCTGCTCGCCCTCGCCGCCGCGGTCGTGCTCATCGGCAGCGGCGACTTCCCCGTCGCGCCCGGCGACGTCGTCGCCACCCTGCTCGGCGGCGGCACGGAGGTGCAGCGGTTCGCCGTCATGGACCTGCGGCTGCCGCGCGTCCTCGTCGCCGTCTTCACCGGCGCGGCGCTCGGCGTCGGCGGCGCGGTCTTCCAGTCCCTCTCCCGCAACCCGCTCGGCAGCCCCGACGTCATCGGCTTCGGCCAGGGCTCCGCCGTCGGCGCGCTCATCGTCATCGTCCTCTTCCAGGGCGGCACGTGGGCGGCGGCGGGCGGCTCGATCGTCGGCGGACTCGTCACCGGCGTCGTGATCTACCTGCTCGCCTGGAAGCGCGGGGTGCACGGCTACCGGCTCGTGCTCGTCGGCATCGGCGCCGCCGCCATGCTCACCGCCGTCATCCACTACCTCCTCACCAAGGCCCAGCTCGCCGACGCGACCCGGGCCGTGGTGTGGATGACCGGATCGCTCGACGGGCGCGACTGGGCGCACTTCTGGCCGCTGTTCGGCGTCAGCTGCGTGCTGCTGCCGCTGGTCCTCGGGCACGGCCGGGCGCTGCGGATGCTGGAGATGGGCGACGACGCCGCGTACGCGCTCGGGGTACGGGTCGAACGGACCCGGCTCCTGCTGATGGGCGCGGCGGTGCTGCTGGTGGCCGTCGCCACGGCCGCCGCCGGACCGATCGTCTTCGTCTCGCTCAGCGCCCCGCAGCTGGCCCGCCGGCTGACCCGCGCGCCCGGGCCGAACCTGGCGGCGTCCGCGCTCATGGGCACGGCGCTGCTGCTCGTCGCCGACTGGACCGCCACGCACGCGTTCGGGGAGCGACAGCTGCCGGTGGGCGTGGTCACCGGCGTCCTCGGCGGCTGCTACCTGCTGTGGCTGCTCGTCAGCGAACGGAAGGCGGGACGCATATGACCATCCGGAACATCGTCGACGGCGGAGGCAGCGCGAGCATGGGCACGGACGACCAGGGCCAGGGCCAGGGGTACGGGGCGGGGGAGGGGGCGGCGCGGCTGCGCGCCGACGCGGTCACGCTCGCGTACGACCAGCGGGTCATCGCCCGCGACCTGAGCGTCGAGATCCCCGACCGCTCCTTCACCGTGATCGTCGGCCCCAACGCGTGCGGCAAGTCCACCCTGCTGCGCGCCCTGTCACGGATGCTGAAGCCCACGCGGGGGCGGGTGCTGCTGGACGGGCAGGCCATCCACACGATGCCGGCGAAGAAGGTCGCCCGCACGCTCGGACTGCTGCCGCAGTCCTCCCTCGCGCCGGACGGCATCACCGTCGCCGACCTGGTCGCCCGGGGCCGCTACCCGCACCAGGGGCTGCTGCGCCAGTGGTCGCCCGAGGACGAGCGGATCGTCGAGGAGTCGATGGCCGCGACCGGCGTCGACGCTCTGGCCGGGCGGTACGTCGACGAGCTGTCCGGCGGTCAGCGCCAGCGGGTCTGGATCGCCATGGCACTGGCCCAGCAGACGCCGTTGCTGCTGCTCGACGAGCCGACGACCTTCCTCGACATCCAGCACCAGATCGACGTCCTCGACCTGTGCGCCGAACTCCACGAGAACCAGGGCCGCACGCTCGTCGCCGTGCTCCACGACCTCAATCACGCGGCCCGGTACGCCACCCATCTCATCGCCTGCCGGGACGGCGAGGTCGTCGCCGAGGGTCCGCCGCGCGAGGTCGTCACGGCCGCCATGGTCGAGCACGTCTTCGGGCTGCGCTGCCAGGTCATCGAGGACCCGGAGACGGGCACCCCGCTCGTCGTGCCGGCCGCCCGCCGGGCGCGGCCGGCGCTGAAAGTCTGAACCTGAGCCTGACCTTGAGATCCGAGAGGCGATGACTGGGCACATGCCTACCGGTCGGGCATATGCCGGGAATCTGCCCTCGGCGGGGCCTTCTACAGCAGCGACCGCAGGCGCAGCAGATCACGGAAACCCGCCTCCAGGCCCACCCGGCCCGAGGCCCAGGCCCGCGCGAAGTCCAGCCGGCCGTCGACCATCGCGACCAGGTCGTCGCCGGTCATCCGCAGCCGGATCTGCGCCTTGTCACGGGGAGCTCCCGGCGCCGTGCCGTCGACCTCGATCCGGCCGCCCGCCAGTCGGCCCGTGAACGTGGTGTCCAGGTCGGTGAGGTGGCAGCTCAGGGTGCGGTCGAGGGCGGAGGCCCCGCGCGCCGTACCGTTCGCGCGCGAAAGACTGTCCGAAAGCCTGCTCAGTGCCGTACGGCACTCCATGATCGTCGCCATCGCCGTCGACCGTACCCCAGCGTGTTCGCGGTAGCGTCGGGGCATGAGCGACGCGACCCCCGAAGCCCCGCGCACGGCGGAGCCCGCCGCCCCGGACCGGCCGGGTGACGCCCCGTACGAGGGCCCGCCCGAAGGTCCGCGTGAGGAGACCGGCGACCCGAACGAGGCCGCCGCGGCCGCGCCCCTCGGGGTCGTACGGACCCCCACCGGGCGGCCCGCCGTCGACACGCTGCTCGACCGGCTCGCCGCCGCGGACCACCTCACGGCGGACGGACACCTCGGCGTGTACGAGGATGTACACCGGGGCCTGCGTGCCGAGCTCACCGCGCTCGACACACCGCCGGCCCCCGCACCACCCCGTCCGTACGACAACAGGAGCTGAACCGAACGTGGCAGGACCGGCACGCCGCCGTCTCGACGCCGAGCTGGTACGGCGCAAACTCGCGCGCTCGCGCGAGCACGCCAGCCAGCTGATCGCCGCGGGCCGGGTGACCGTCGGCAAGACCGTCGCCACCAAGCCCGCCACCCAGGTCGAGACCGCGGCGGCCATCGTCGTCGCCGCCGACGACAGCGACCCCGACTACGTCTCGCGCGGCGGCCACAAGCTCGCCGGCGCCTTCGCCGCGTTCGTGCCCCAGGGGCTGCGCGTCGAAGGCCGGCGCGCCCTCGACGCCGGCGCGTCCACCGGCGGTTTCACCGACGTGCTGCTGCGCGCCGGCGCCGCCCACGTCGTCGCCGTCGACGTCGGCTACGGACAGCTCGCCTGGTCGCTGCAGAGCGACGAACGGGTCACCGTCAAGGACCGCACCAACGTCCGCGAGATGACCCTCGACGACATCGACGGCATCCCCGCCGACCTCGTCGTCGGCGACCTGTCCTTCATCCCGCTCGGGCTCGTCCTGCCCGCCCTCGTCTCCTGCACCGCCCCCGACGCCGACCTGGTCCTCATGGTCAAGCCGCAGTTCGAGGTCGGCAAGGAACGGCTCGGTACCGGCGGCGTCGTCCGCAGCACCGAGCTGCGCGCCGACGCCGTGAAGAACGTCGCCCGGCGGGCCGGCGAACTCGGGCTCGGCGTCCTCGGCGTCACCGCCAGCCCGTTGCCCGGCCCGTCCGGCAACGTCGAGTACTTTCTGTGGCTGCGGGCCGGGGGGCCCGCCCTCGATCCCGCGGACGTCGACCGCGCCGTGGCGGAAGGACCTCGTTGACCACACCCTCGAACACAGCGACCGGAAACACCCGCGATCCCCGTGGTGACCACCACGACCACGACCGGGACCGCGCACCCGCCCGTACCGTCTTCCTGCTCGCCCACACCGGCCGGCCCGCCGCCGTACGCAGCGCCGAACTCGTCGTCCTCGGCCTGCTGCGCTGCGGCATCGGCGTCCGCGTCCTCGAAGCCGAGGCCGCCGATCTGCCGCTGCCGCCCTCCGTCGAACGTGTGGCCGAAGGCTGCCCCGACCCCCTCGACGGCTGCGAACTCCTCGTCGTCCTCGGCGGCGACGGCACCCTCCTGCGCGGCGCCGAACTCTCCCGCGCCTCCGGCGTGCCGATGCTCGGCGTCAACCTGGGCCGCGTCGGCTTCCTCGCCGAAGCCGAACGCGACGACCTCGACAAGGTCGTCGACCGGGTCGTCACCCGCGCGTACGAGGTCGAGGAACGGATGACCCTCGACGTCGCCGTCTACCAGAACGGCGACGTCCTGCACCGCGACTGGGCGCTCAACGAGGCCGCCGTGCAGAAGGTGTCCCCGGAACGCATGCTGGAGGTCGTCCTCGCGATCGACGGCCGTCCCGTGACCGGCTTCGGCTGCGACGGGGTGATCTGCGCGACGCCGACCGGCTCCACCGCGTACGCCTTCTCCGCCGGCGGGCCGGTCATCTGGCCCGAGGTCGAAGCGCTCCTCATGGTGCCGATCGGCGCGCACGCCCTGTTCGCCAAGCCGCTCGTCACCACCCCCGACTCCGTCCTCGCCGTCGAGGTCGAACCGCACACCCCGCACGGCGTGCTCTGGTGCGACGGGCGCCGCACGGTCGAGCTCCCGGCCGGCGCGCGCGTCGAGGTCCGGCGCGGCGCCGTACCGGTCCGGCTCGCCCGGCTGCACCACGCGTCCTTCACGGACCGGCTGGTGGCGAAGTTCGCGCTGCCGGTGTCCGGGTGGAGGGGCGGGTCGCAGCGCTGAGCCGGACTTCTGGAGGGCGGTGCCGTGGCGGGCGCCGCCCTTTGGCGTTTTCGGGGGTGCGGGTCATGGGCCCCCGTCCGCCGGTGGGGGAGCCGAGGGGGCAGGTGCGGCCGTCAATCACGAGGGCGGTGGCCACTCCCTCGGGCCGTGCTTCCTGGCGTACGAGGAAGAGGGCGGGGTGGAGTGGCCTCGGCCGGTGCCGTGGGTGGTGCGGGCGGGGCTGCGTGGCATCGGGTGGGGAAAACCTCGTATGGTCATGGGCGTGCTGGAGGAGATGCGGATACGGTCACTCGGAGTCATCGACGACGCTGTCGTCGAGCTGTCGCCCGGTTTCACCGCGGTGACGGGCGAGACCGGTGCGGGCAAGACGATGGTCGTGACGAGTCTCGGGCTGTTGCTCGGCGGGCGCGCCGACCCCGCCCTGGTGCGGATCGGCGCCGGGGCCGCCGTGGTCGAGGGGCGCATCGCGCTGCCCCCGGGCGCGCAGGTCGCCGTGCGCGCCGAGGAGGCGGGGGCCGCGCTCGACGAGGGCGCGCTGCTGGTCACCCGTACCGTCTCCGCCGAGGGGCGTTCCCGCGCCCATCTCGGCGGCCGGAGCGTGCCCGTCGGGCTGCTGGCCGAACTCGCCGACGAACTCGTCGCCGTGCACGGCCAGACCGACCAGCAGGGCCTGCTCAAGCCGGCCCGGCAGCGGGGCGCGCTCGACCGGTACGCGGGCGAGGCGGTCGCCGGGCCGCTGGCCGTGTACGGGGCCGCGTACCGGCGGCTGCGGGCCGTCACCACCGAGCTGGAGGAGATCACCACCCGGGCCCGGGAGCGGGCGCAGGAGGCCGATCTGCTGCGCTTCGGGCTGGGTGAGATCGAGGCGGTGGAGCCGCGCGCCGGCGAGGACGTCGAACTGGCCGCCGAGGCCGAGCGGCTCGGCCACGCCGAGGCCCTGGCCTCCGCCGCCGCCCTCGCGCACGCGGCGCTCGCCGGGCAGCCCGAGGACCCGGAGGCCGTGGACGCCACGACGCTCGTCGCGGGCGCGGGCCGGGCCCTGGAGGCCGTACGGTCGCACGACCCGGCGCTCGACGCGCTCGCCGAACGGATGGGCGAGATCTCCATCCTGCTCTCCGACGTGGCCGGCGAACTCGCCGGATACGCCGACGACCTGGACGCCGACCCGCGGCGGCTCGCCGCCGTCGAGGAGCGGCGCGCGGCGCTCACCCAGCTCACCCGCAAGTACGGCGAGGACGTCGCCGCCGTCCTCGCCTGGGCGGAGCGGAGCGGCGCCCGGCTCGCCGAGCTCGACGGCGACGACGAGCGGATCGACGAACTGACCGCCGAACGCGACCGGCTGCGCGACGAGCTGTCGGTGCTCGCCCAGCGCCTCACCGACGCGCGGACCGAGGCGGCCGACCGGTTCGCCGGAGCCGTCACCGCCGAGCTGGCCTCGCTCGCCATGCCGCACGCCCGGGTCTCGTTCGCCCTCGGGCAGACCGAGGACCCCGAGGGCGTCGAGGTCGGCGGCCGCCGGGTCGCCTACGGGCCGGCCGGCGCCGACGAGGTCGAACTGCTTCTCGCGCCGCACCCCGGTGCCCCGCCGCGGCCGATCGCCAAGGGCGCCTCGGGCGGCGAGCTGTCCCGGGTGATGCTGGCGGTCGAGGTCGTCTTCGCCGGTACGGACCCGGTGCCCACGTACCTGTTCGACGAGGTCGACGCGGGCGTCGGCGGCAAGGCGGCGGTCGAGATCGGCCGCCGGCTCGCCAAGCTGGCGAAGACCGCGCAGGTCGTCGTCGTCACCCACCTCCCGCAGGTGGCGGCCTTCGCCGACCGTCAGCTGCTCGTCGAGAAGACCAACGACGGTTCCGTCACCCGCTCCGGTGTCACCGTCCTGGAAGGCGAGGACCGGGTGCGCGAGCTGTCCCGGATGCTCGCCGGGCAGGAGGACTCGGAGACCGCGCGGGCGCACGCCGAGGAACTGCTCGCCACGGCGCGGACGGCGGGCGCCTGATGCGACTGCCGTACCGAGCCGGGCGGGCCGTCCGGTTCGCCGCCGCGTTCGCCGCGACCCGTGCCGCGCACCGGGCGATGAGCCCCCGGCCGCCCGGCGATCCGGCGAGCTGGGAGCACACCAACCACGCCGGCCGCACCGTCTCCGCGCTGGCCGGCGCCGCCGCGGCCGGCGGTACGGCCCTCGCCGCCCTGCCGGTGGTGCCCGCCGTGGTCGCCACCGCCGCCGGGGCCGTCTGCGGGCGGTACGACGATCTGCGCGGGGACGAACGGCGCGGGTTCCGGGCGCATCTGACGGCGCTGCGGGGCGGCGAGGTGACCAGCGGGGCCGTCAAGCTGATCGGCGTCGCCACCGCCGGGCTGGTGGCCGGGGCGCTGCTGAAGGAGCGGCCCGTCGACAAGATCCTCGCCGGGGTCGTCGTCGCGGGCACCGCGCACCTGGTCAACCTGGTCGACGTCCGGCCAGGGCGGGCCGGCCTGCTGGTCCTGGGTCTCGGTGCGCCGGGGCTGCTGCGCGGCTCGCTCGCCGCCGCGCCGATGGGCGCCGCGGCCGCGGTCCTCGCCGACGACCTGGGCGAACGCGGCATGCTCGGGGACATGGGGGCGCACGCGCTCGGGGCCGCCCTGGGCAGCGCGATCGCCGCCGCCAACGGGCGGTTCGGGCTCGCCGCCCACGCGGCCGGGCTGGTCGCGGCCGCGGCGTACGGCGACCGGATCAGCGAGGTCGCACGCACGCTCGACTTCACTCGTGTGAGTGAATCCGAGGCCTGAGTTACGGCGGCGGACCCGGCCAGGCAGCCTCTTCGGTGCCGGAACGCGCGTACGGACTGGCATCCTTGGGCGCGTGACTCAGCTCCGTACGGTCCAAGTGCTGGGCGGCGGCAGCGCGGGAAGCGGCGCGCACGTCAGATCACTCGCCTCGGGGCTGGTGGCGCGAGGTGTGCGGGTGACCGTGTGCGCGCCGCCCGGGCTCGACCATGCCTACGACTTCCTGGGCGCCGGCGCGGACGTCGTCCCGGTGCCGAGCGTCGCCGCGCTGCGCAACGCGTGCATCGGCGCCGACGTCGTCCACGCGCACGGCCTCAACGCCTCGGTACGGGCCGCGCTCGCGCTGTCCGGCACCCCCGAGCCCGCCACCCCGCTCGTGACCACCTGGCACACCCGCGGTCACGCCGAGGGCGCCCGCGCCGGGCTCGTACGGATGCTGGAACGGCGGACCGTACGGGCGGCGGCCGTCGTGCTCGGCACCTCCTCCGAGCTCGTCGACCGGGCCCGGCGGCGCGGCGCCCGGGACGCCCGGCTCGCGCCCGTGACCATACCTGCCGCACACGCCCCGGTCTGTCTGCACGACGGCAAGGCGCGGGCCGAACTCGGCGCCGTGGACCGGCCGTTGCTGATGGCCGTCGGCGCGCTGCGGCCCGGGCGCGGCTATCGGACACTGCTCGACGCGGCCCGGGTCTGGCGCGATCTCGACCCGCAGCCGCTGCTCGTCATCGCGGGGGAGGGGCCCGAACGGGCCGGACTGCAGCGGCGGATCGAGACGGAGGGCCTCGCCGTGCGGCTCCTCGGCCGCCGCACCGACATCGCCGAACTCCTCGCCGCCGCCGACGTCGCCGTCCTTCCGTCCCGGTGGGAGGCCCGCTCGATGCTGGCCCAGGAGGCGCTGCGGCTCGGCGTGCCGCTCGTCGCCACGGCCGTCGGCGGCGTGCCCGAACTGGTCGGCGACGCGGCCGAGTTGGTCCCGTACGGCGACGCCGCCGCGCTCGCCGGCACCGTCCGCGGCCTCCTCGACGACACCGACCGGCGCCTCGACCTGGCGGCGGCGGGACGGGTGCAGGCGCGCGGCTGGCCGACGGAGGACGAGACGATCGCGCACGTCCTGAGCGTGTACGACGAGCTCACCGGTCGCTGAGACGGGCGCGAATGAGACGGACGCGAACTCGGGCCTGGGGCCGCCGGGTTCGCGCCCGCCTCAGGCGGCCCGCAGGAGCCGTTCCGTCCGTTCGAGGTAGCCGTGCAGCGCCTCGCGGGAGCGCTGGAGCGTGTCGATGGACTGGTCGATGCCGTCCAGCCGGGTGCGCAGGAAGTCGAGCAGCTCGTCGCAGGGCGCCAGATCGGGGCCCGTGCCCGTCGCGCACGGCAGCAGATAGGCGATGTCCTCGGTCGACAGGCCGGCCGCGAGCAGCCGCCTGATCCGGCGCACGGTCGCCACGGCGTCCTCCCCGTAGGCGCGGTACCCGGAGGGCGCGCGCTCCGGGTGCAGCAGGCCCTGGGCCTCGTAGTAGCGCAGCTGGTGCGTGCGCACGCCGGTCCGCCGGCTCAACTCCCCGATCCGCATGGCCGTTTCCCCTCGTCCCCGGATTCTCCGCTTGACCTTCATACCGGTGTGAACGTTCAGGATCGTGCCACGGCCCCTTCGGGCGACCACCCTTTTTCGGAAGGAGCTGACCCATGCCCCAGCACGACACCACCCCCGTTCCCGTCACGGTCCTCGGCCTCGGCCTGATGGGCCGGGCCCTGGCCGCGGCGCTCCTGGCCGCCGGGCATCCCGTGACCGTGTGGAACCGCACGCCGGCCAAGGCGGCGGAACTCGCCGGGCGGGGCGCCGTCGCCGCCGCATCGGTGACCGAGGCCGTCGCGGCGAGCGGGCTCGTGATCGTCTGCGTCTCGGACTACGCGGCCGTCCGCACCCTCCTCGGTCCCGCCGCCCCGGCCCTGGCGGGCCGCACCCTGGTCAACCTCACCTCGGGCACCTCGGAGGAGGCCCGCGAGACCGCCGCGTGGGCGGCGGAGCGGGGCGCCGCCGCGTATCTGGACGGGGCGATCCTGACCGTTCCGCAGGGCATCGGCACCGCGGACGCGGCGCTCCTGTTCAGCGGGCCGCGCGCATCGTTCGACACGTACGGGCCGGCGCTGCGCGCGCTCGGCGGGGGAGCCGAGCACCTCGGGGCGGACCACGGCCTGGCGGCCCTGTACGACGTCGCCATGCTCGGCCTCATGTGGAGCGTCCTCAACGGCTTCCTCCAGGGGGCCGCCCTGCTCGGCGCCGCGGGGGTGGACGCCGCCGCGTTCGAGAAGGTCGCCGGGCCGGGCGTGGGCACCGTCGCCGGCTGGCTGGCCGGGTACGCGCGGCAGATCGACGAGGGCGCCTTCCCGGGCGACGACGCCGGCCTCGACACGCACGTCGCCGCCATGGACCACCTCGTCCACGAGAGCGAGGCCCTCGGCGTCAGCACCGAACTGCCGCGCCTCGTCCGGGAGACGGCGGCGCGGGCGATGGCGGACGGGCGGGGCGGCGAGGGCTACGCGACGCTGATCCGGTACTTCCGCAGGCCGTGAACCGCCGCGCGGACGCCCGGCCGGCCCCGGCCCGTCAGCCGGTGTGCCGCCGGGCCCGCAGCGCCAGGCTCAGGGCCAGGACGGTCTGCGGGTCGTCGAGGTCGGTGCCGAGGAGTTCGGAGATGCGAGCCAGCCGGTTGTAGAGGGTCTGGCGGTTGAGATGCAGCTCGCGGGCGGTCTCGGCCTTGCGGCCCGCGTGCGCGAGATACGTCTCCAGGGTGGGCAGCAGCGGCGGCCGCGAGGTGCGGTCGTGATCGCGCAGCGGGCCGATCGCGCGGTCCACGAAGGCCGCGAGGTCCGGATGGTCCCGCAGCCGCCACAGCAGCAGGTCCGTGTCCAGGCGCCGGGCGTCGTACCACGGCTGGTCCGACAGGCCCTGGGCCGCCGTCGCCGTCTCGGCCGCGTGCCGCAGCCCCGCCGAGGCCGCCGCCCAGCCGCCCGCGACCCCCACCACCACGACCGGCGGATGGACGCCCGCGCGCTCCAGACCGGCCCGCTCGACCCCGGCCCGCAGCGCCGCCGCGACCCGATCCGCGACCGCCGTACGCTCCGACTCCGCGCGCAGCCCGAGCAGCAGCGGCACCCGGCCCTCCACCGGACGCACCCCGAGCAGCACCGGCACCCCGATGGTCCCGAGCTCCTCCAGGACGGCGCGGGCCAGCAGCGCCCAGTTGCCCGACGCGGACAACTCCGAGGCCAGCCGCATCACGACCGGCAGGAGCGGGCCGTCGCCCGGCCGGAAACCCAGTACCCGGGCCTGGGCGGGGGCGTCCTCGGCCGACACCCGGCCCTCGGCGAGGTCGGTCAGGAAGTCGCCCCGGCCGCGCGCGGCCAGCTCCTCCTCCTGCCGGGCCTGCATGAGGACGACGGCGATCAGCCCGGCGGCCCGCTCGGCCGCCATCCGGTGCACCGGCGTCATGGGGGAGGAGACGGCGAGCAGCACCAGCCGGGCGCGTACGGACGAGGTCCCCGGCCCGCCGCCCGGCACGTCCACGAGGACCGCGCCCGTCGGCGGCCCGGACTCGCGCGCCGCCCGCTGCCCGCGCAGCCCCTCCCACACCTGGAGCGGGTCGGCGGGCGCGGACCCGGTGCCCGCCGCGTACAGCAGCTGGCCGTCCGGGGTCTCCAGGAACACCGGGTTGAGCGAGAAGTCCGCGAGGATGCGCAGCACCTGCGGGATCCCGCCGCCGCCGAGCAGCGCCTCGGTGCAGGTGCGGTGGACCTCGCCGGCCCGGCGCAGCAAGGCGTAGTGGCCGTTGACGATCTCGGTGTGGATCTCCTCCGTCACGGCGACGAAGGCGACCTCGCGGTGCAGCTGGACGAGGGGCAGCCCGGCCGTCCTGGCCGCCTCGACGACGGTGGCCGGCAGCCGGCTGAACCGCGAGCCCAGTTCCACCACGAGCGCGGCGATGCCCCGATCGGCGAGCCGCCGGACGAACGCCCGCTGCTCGGCCGGCCGGGTACCGAGCCCGAGGCCGGTGGTGAGCAGCAGTTCCCCGCCCTTGAGCAGCGAGGCGATGTTCGACGTCTCGCCCGCGTGCACCCAGCGCACCGTACGGTGCAGTCGGTCGGCGCCCGCCACGACCTCCGGAAGACCGCCGCGCAGCCCCGGAAGTTCCAGCGCCCGCTGCACGGTGATCCCGCCCTGACTCTCCATGGAGCCGGACGCTACCCGGGGTTCCCCGCCGCGTCACGTCTCGGATGTGTCTCGACATGCGCAGGTCAGAAGCAGGTCAGGGGTGGTTCCGGCCTCTGTCGGCTGTGTGTCAGGCCCGGAACAGGCCCGGGTCGGGGGCCGGCGCGATGTTGTGGTTGAAGCGGAAGACGTTGTCGGGGTCGTACAGGGCCTTCACCCGGGCCAGCCGCCGGTGGTTGTCCTCGCCGAAGCCCCGGACCACCCGCTGCTCGCCCTCGGTGCCGATGAAGTTCAGATAGACGGCGCCGGTCGACCACGGCCGCACGGCGGCGCGGACGTCCTTCACCCACTGGATCCCTCGCTCGTCGTCGGCCGCATCGGCCCACACCCCGAACGGGTGGACCGCCCAGGCCGCCGACCGCCAGCCGATCGGCGATCCGGCCGGGTCGTCGGCCATCCGCCCGCCCATCGGGAACAGCACGTGCTGGGTGCCCGAGGGCACGATCATCCCGGCCGACTGGGCGCAGAACGCGTCCACGGCGGCGTCCGGGAACTCCGCCAGATACTCGGCCGACCAGTAGTTCCGCATCCCGGGCGGGTCGTCCAGCATGCACTGGAAGTCGGCGTACGGGACGGCCATGGCCACCTCCACCGACGGCCCGAGGGCGAACAGCGGCGCGGCGAACGCGCGGGCGTCGGCGGCCGGGCCCGCCCAGGTCACCAGGGTGGCGCAGACCAGCGTGCCCTGGATCTCCTCGGGCACGAACGGCTCGGGCGGCGCGACGAGGTAGATCCCGCCGCCGCCGGCCTCGTCGGGCGCGTCCGCGAGCAGGTCCCGGTACGCCCGGAGGACCTCGGGGCCCTTCTCCGGCGGGAAGAACAGCAGCACGAAGCCGAACTCCGGCAGCGGATGCACCCGCAGGGTCATCGAGGTGACGACCCCGAAGTTCCCGCCGCCTCCGTGCAGCGCCCAGAACAGTTCGGGGTTCTCGGTGGCGTCCGCGTGCACATGCCCGCCCTCGGCCGTCACCAGCTCCACGGCCAGCAGGTTGTCGCAGGCCAGCCCGTACTTCCGCTCCAGCCAGCCGGATCCGCCGCCCAGGACGAACCCGCCGGCCCCGGTGGTGGACGCCCGCCCGCCGGTCACGGCCACGTGGAACGGTTCGCAGGCCCGGTCCAGATCGCCGATCGTGGCCCCGCCCGCGATCCGTACCGTCATGTGCTCGGGGTCCGCGACCACCTGGCGCATCCGCCGCAGATCCACCACCAGCGCGCCGTCGCCGAGGGCCGTACCGGCCACGCTGTGTCCGCCGCCGCGCACCGCGATCGGCAGACCGGCCTCCCGGCCGAAGACCACCGCGTTGGCGACGTCCTCCGGCGTCTCGCACTGGGCGATGACCGCCGGCTGCCGGTCGACCATCGCGTTGAAGACGACCCGGGCCTCGTCGTAGCCCGGATCGCCCGGTACACGCACCTGCCCGGCGAGGTCCTCGCGCAGGGCGTCGAGAGCGACGGCGGAAGCACTGGTCCGGGGAGCCATGGGATGCCCCCCTTTCGTACGGGGGGACAGGACCCTTTCATCGTAGATCCGGCCCCCGCGCGCCGCGTGT
This sequence comes from Streptomyces laurentii, assembly GCA_002355495.1. GTDB lineage: Bacteria > Actinomycetota > Actinomycetes > Streptomycetales > Streptomycetaceae > Streptomyces > Streptomyces laurentii. The sequence goes on along the minus strand of AP017424.1, from coordinate 1,405,241 downwards.
CGAACGGCCGTCAGCCGCCGTACGCGCCCGAGGCGGTCAGCCGCAGGGCCGTGTCGATCAACGGGACGTGGCTGAACGCCTGGGGGAAGTTGCCCACCTGGCGCTGGAGCCGGGCGTCCCATTCCTCGGCGAGCAGGCCCAGGTCGTTGCGGAGCGACAGCAGCCGCTCGAAGAGCTTGCGGGCCTCGTCGACCCGGCCGATCATCGCCAGGTCGTCGGCCAGCCAGAACGAGCAGGCCAGGAACGCGCCCTCGTCGCCCTCCAGACCGTCCACGCCCGCCTCCTCGCCGGCGGTCGGGTAGCGCAGGACGAAGCCGTCCTCCGTGGCCAGCTCGCGCTGGATCGCCTCGATCGTGCCGATGACCCGCTTGTCGTCCGGCGGCAGGAAGCCCATCTGCGGGATCAGCAGCAGCGAGGCGTCCAGCTCCCGCGAGCCGTACGACTGGGTGAAGGTGTTGCGTTCCGGGTCGTAGCCCTTCTCGCACACGTCCCGGTGGATCTCGTCGCGCAGCGCGCGCCAGCGCTCCAGCGGGCCGTCGGCGTCGCCGGACTCGATCAGCTTGATCGTGCGGTCGACCGCCACCCAGGCCATGACCTTGGAGTGGGTGAAGTGGCGGCGCGGGCCGCGGACCTCCCAGATGCCCTCGTCGGGCTCGTTCCAGTGGGTCTCCAGGTACTGGATCAGCTTGATCTGGAGGAGGGAGGCGTAGTCGTTGCGGGACAGGCCGGTCATATGCGCCAGGTGGAGGGCCTCGGTGACCTCGCCGTACACGTCGAGCTGGAGCTGGCCCGCCGCGCCGTTGCCGATCCGGACGGGGCCGGAGTTCTCGTAGCCCGGCAGCCAGTCCAGCTCCGCCTCGCCGAGCTCGCGCTCGCCGGCGATGCCATACATGATCTGGAGGTTCTCCGGGTCGCCCGCGACCGCGCGCAGCAGCCAGTCCCGCCAGGCGCGGGCCTCCTCGCGGTAGCCGGTGCGCAGCATGGAGGAGAGGGTGATCGCCGCGTCCCGCAGCCAGGTGTAGCGGTAGTCCCAGTTGCGGACGCCGCCGATCTCCTCGGGCAGGGAGGTGGTCGGCGCGGCGACGATGCCGCCGGTCGGCGCGTACGTGAGCGCCTTCAGGGTGATCAGCGAGCGGACCACCGCCTCCCGGTAGGGGCCGTGGTACGTGCAGTGCTCGACCCACTCGCGCCAGAACTCGGCCGTCGCCTCCAGCGAGCCCTCCGGGTCCGGCAGCGCCGGCGGCTCCTTGTGGGAGGGCTGCCAGGAGAGCGTGAAGGCGACCTTCTCGCCCGGGGTGACGGTGAAGTCGGAGTACGTGGTGAGGGCGCGGCCGTGCGTCTCGGCGGCCGTGTCGAACCAGACCGAGTCCGGGCCGGCGACGGCCACCGTGCGGTCGCCGACCTTGTGCACCCACGGCACCACCCGGCCGTAGCTGAACCGCATCCGCAGGCTGGAGCGCACCGCCACCCGGCCGCTGATCCCCTCGACGATCCGGATCAGCTGCGGGGTGTCCTCGCGCGGGGGCATGAAGTCGGTCACCCGGATGGTGCCGCGCGGGGTGTCCCACTCGGATTCCAGGATGAGCGAGTCGCCCAGATAGCGGCGGCGGTCGGCGGAGGCCGCGGGTGTCCCCTCGGTACCGGCCGGCCCGATCCGCCAGAGCCCGTGTTCCTCGGTGCCGAGCAGCCCGGCGAACACGGCATGCGAATCGAAGCGGGGCAGGCAGAGCCAGTCGACACTGCCGTCCCGGCAGACCAGGGCGGCGGTCTGCATGTCTCCGATGAGTGCGTAATCCTCGATGCGCCCGGCCACGTGCTTTCACTCCAGACAGAACGGCCACGTCCGCCACCCCGCGCAGCGGGGCGCCGACGACAGGTCAGACGGCAGGTCAGCGGTCAAGGGACCGTTGACGGGGTCTTGATTACCAGATTGGGGGCACCGCCCAGGCGACGTTCCAGGAAAGGAGACGGGGCGACGCGCTGCCCGGCAGGCCCGGCGGTGCGTTTCCGAGCAGGATATGGCGGGTCCGGCGACCGGCGGGGCCGGGCGGACAGGGTGCCGGGGCGATCGGCGGGACTGCTCCGATCGGGTGAACGGTCTTGACTGTGGGCGCCGGACGGGGGCGGGCGGGCGACGCGCGACGCGCGCTCCCGCCTCCGGCCGGCGGGCCCGGCCGTCCCGGACCGCGCCCGCGAGGGTCCCGTACGGCATCCGTCCTGTCTCCGCGTCACGATCGGCATCGCGCCGGTTCCACTCCCTTCCCTCGGTCGCCGCGCCGTCCGGACCACGCTCTTCCGGCGCCCGGACCACGCGCTTCACGCGCGCGTACGGTGTGCTTCCCGTGCCCGTTCCGCGCCGCTTCCGTCCTCCGCGCGCCGGCGCGTCGCGGACCGTGCGCGCCCGACTCCCCCGTGTGGCCGGAAGCGGTCTCCCGATGTCGCTGATACCCTGGTACCCCGTGGACCGGTGGGAAACGGCAACAGCCGAGGACACCGAAACCGCAGCGACGGCGACCCCCGATTCTTCCGGAGGCAACGCCGGTACGCACCTCCAGAACGCGACCCACGGGAGCCCCCTCTTGGCGATGCCGCCCAAAAACACGACGACCAAGCACATCTTCGTCACCGGGGGTGTCGCCTCCTCCCTCGGCAAGGGCCTGACCGCCTCCAGCCTGGGCGCGCTTCTCAAGGCCCGGGGCCTGCGGGTCACGATGCAGAAGCTCGACCCCTACCTGAACGTCGACCCGGGCACGATGAACCCCTTCCAGCACGGTGAGGTGTTCGTCACCAACGACGGCGCCGAGACCGACCTGGACATCGGCCACTACGAGCGCTTCCTCGACGTCGACCTCGACGGCTCGGCCAACGTCACCACCGGCCAGGTCTACTCGCAGGTCATCGCCAAGGAGCGGCGCGGCGAGTACCTCGGTGACACCGTGCAGGTCATCCCGCACATCACCAACGAGATCAAGTCGCGCATCCGCCGCATGGCGACCGACGACGTCGACGTCGTCATCACCGAGGTCGGCGGCACGGTCGGCGACATCGAGTCGCTGCCGTTCCTGGAGACCGTCCGTCAGGTCCGCCACGAGGTCGGCCGCGACAACGTCTTCGTCGTGCACATCTCGCTGCTGCCCTACATCGGCCCCTCCGGCGAGCTGAAGACCAAGCCGACCCAGCACTCGGTCGCCGCCCTGCGCAACATCGGCATCCAGCCGGACGCCATCGTGCTGCGCGCCGACCGCGAGGTCCCCACCGCCATCAAGCGCAAGATCTCGCTGATGTGCGACGTCGACGAGGCCGCGGTCGTCGCCGCGATCGACGCCCCGTCGATCTACGACATCCCGAAGGTGCTGCACACCGAGGGCCTGGACGCCTACGTCGTCCGCAAGCTCGACCTGCCGTTCCGCGACGTGGACTGGACCGTCTGGGAGGACCTCCTGGACCGCGTCCACAACCCGGAGCACGAGGTCACCGTCGCGCTCGTCGGCAAGTACATCGACCTGCCCGACGCCTACCTGTCGGTCACCGAGGCCATGCGCGCCGGCGGCTTCGCCAACCGCGCCCGGGTCAAGGTCAAGTGGGTCCCCTCCGACGAGTGCAAGACCCAGGCCGGCGCCGAGAAGCACCTCGGCGACGTCGACGGCATCCTGATCCCCGGCGGCTTCGGCGACCGCGGTGTGGCCGGCAAGGTCGGCGCGATCCGCTACGCCCGCGAGAACAAGGTCCCGCTGCTCGGCATCTGCCTGGGCCTCCAGTGCATCGTGATCGAGGCCGCGCGCAACCTGGCCGACATCCCCGAGGCCAACTCCACCGAGTTCGACCCGGCCACCGCGCACCCCGTCGTCTCGACGATGGAGGAGCAGCTGGCGTACGTCGAGGGCGCGGGCGACCTGGGCGGCACCATGCGTCTCGGTCTCTACCCGGCGAAGCTCGCCGAGGGCTCCGTCGTGCGCGAGGCCTACGCCGACGAGCCGTACGTCGAGGAGCGCCACCGTCACCGCTACGAGGTGAACAACGCGTACCGCGCGGAGCTGGAGAAGAAGGCCGGTCTGGTCTTCTCCGGCACCTCCCCGGACAACAAGCTCGTCGAGTTCGTCGAGTACCCGCGCGACATCCACCCCTACCTGGTCGCCACCCAGGCGCACCCGGAGCTCAAGTCCCGCCCGACCCGCCCCCACCCGCTGTTCGCGGGCCTGGTGAAGGCGGCCGTCGAGCGCAAGACGGGGAAGCCGGCCAAGTAAGCGCCGGGCGTTACCGTTGCCGGGGTGCGGGTCCCTTTCCGGGGGTCCGCGCCCCGGCTTTCGTCTGCGGCCACGCGTGCGGCTCCCGTACGCGGGCCGCGCATGTCACGCGGACATCTGGAAGGACTACCGATGCAGGTGCAGGACACCCCGGAGGAGTGGCGGATCACCGCCACCGCCACCCCGTTCACCGGAAACAAGACGAGTGTCCGCACGGACGACGTGGTCATGCCGGACGGCAGGGTCGCCCGCCGCGACTACCAGGTGCACCCCGGTTCGGTCGCGGTCCTCGCCCTCGACGAGCAGGACCGGGTCCTGCTGCTCAAGCAGTACCGGCACCCGGTGCGGCAGAAGCTGTGGGAGATCCCGGCCGGCCTGCTCGACGTGCCCGGCGAGAACCCGCTGCACGCCGCGCAGCGCGAGCTGTACGAGGAGGCGCACGTCAAGGCCGAGGACTGGCGGGTCCTCACCGACGTCTACACCACCCCGGGCGGCTGCGACGAGGCCGTGCGGATCTTCCTGGCCCGCGGCCTGTCCGAGGCGGACGGCGAGCGCTTCGAGGTCTCCGAGGAGGAGGCCGACATGGAGTACGCGCGCGTGCCGCTCGCCGAGCTGGTGCGCGGTGTGCTCGCCGGCGAGCTGCACAACAACTGCCTGGTCGTCGGTGTCCTCTCGCTGGCGGCGGCCCGCGCGGCCGACGCTCTCGACACCCTGCGCCCGGCGGACGCGCCCTGGCCGGCCCGGCCCTTCGAGGCGTAGCGAGGCCCCTGGTGAACGGCCTGTCCAGGGACCGGCGGCGAGGTTTTCCGCGTTCCCTGTCCCTGGACGCGGTGGACCACGGCGGACAGGCCGGTCCGCTGCTCAAGCTCCCCGGCAGGACGGGGGAGGTCAGGCGGCCTGGCCGGCGGTGCGGCGGACGTCCCGGGCGGCGAGGGCGATCATGACGGCGGGGACGAGGATGTCGGCCGCGAGGATGCCGCCGGTGTTCCCGGCGGCGTGGTCGCCGTGGGCGAACCACTGGTGGACGTGGCCGATCGCGGCTCCCCACAGGAACGCGGCGGCCGCCAGCCCGCTGGTAAGACGCTCGCGGGGCGAGGCGGACGCACCGCGGAAACCCAGCACGGCGAGGCCGAGGTTGGCGAAGGCGATCTCGAACTGGAACGGCGAGTGGGCGAAGCCGATGGCGTCGGCCATGCCCTCGGGGTCCGCCAGGAACGAGACGGTGATCCACAGGCTTCCGACACCAAGGGCGCCCACGGCCCACCAGCGCTGCCAGATCTCGGCCGCCGGCCGGCCCGGGCCGCGACGGCGGCAGCTCAGCATCGCTCCGAGAGCGGGCACGATCATGAAGAGCAGTGGGAAGGTGGTCTGAACGGCATAGGGGAAGTTGCCCATGAGCTGAGTGTGCGTCGCGTCCCCGCTCGCCGAGAGTCCAGAGAGGCCAGAGGGCCCAGAGGGTTCAGAGAGGCCAAGCCGTGCGACGCGGCTCCGGCCCCGGCCCCGCGCCGTCCCCGGCCCCGGGTGACGCCGCTGCCCTCCGTCCGGCCCTGTCCGTACGGCCGTACGGGGCGGCCCTTCACCCTGTACCAGTCTGACAATCTGCTGATCCGATTGAGGGATCCACCCGCCGCGCTCCGCCCGGTCCACCACCCGGGCTGAACTACGCTCGGGATCGCCCGTGCGGAGCCCCCGCGGGCAGTCGTGCGCAGGTGGACGGGAGCGTGGCCCGTGACGGATCAAGCGGTTGGGGGTCCCCCCGGACGAAGTCCGGGGGAGGTCGGCGCTGCCCGGTTCTACGGCCGCCAGCGCGAGCTCAAGGCGCTGCGGGCGGACATCGAACGCACCGGACTCGACACCCTCACCGGCCGCAAGGCCCCGCGCGCCCGCGTCCTGCTCATCGCCGGCAAGCCCGGCTCCGGCCGGAGCGCGCTCGCCGCGGAACTGGCGGACTCGCTCGCCGCCACGTACCCGGACGGAGTGTTCCGGGCCCGGCTCACCGAACCCGGCGGGGACCCGGTGCCCACCGCCCGGGCCGCCCGGGAACTGCTCGCCGCGCTCAACGTCGCCGAGCCGCCCGGCGCCGCCGAGGAGGAACTGACCGCCCTGGTCCGGGAGGCCTTCGCCGGCCGCCGGGCGCTGCTCCTGCTCGACGACGCCGTCGACGCCGAACAGGTCGACCCGCTGCTCCCGGACAATCCCGACGTCCTCGTCATCGGCGTGGCCCGCGGCCCGCTCACCGGCATCCCGGACGTCCGGCCCTGCACCCTGGGCGGCCTCGACTCCAAGTCGGCCATCGAACTGCTCACCTCGTACACCGGCAGCGTCCGGGTCACCGTCGACCCGCAGGCCGCCGAGAGCCTGGCCGAGGAGTGCGGCGGGCTGCCCGGCGCGCTCGTGCTGGCCGGCGGCTGGCTCGCCACCCGCCCCCGGGCGTCCGTCGCGGACCTCGCCAAGCGGCTGCGCGCCCAGACCGGCGACCCGGTCGTCCGTACCTTCGCCCTGCTCCACGACGTGCTGCCGCAGCCCGCCGCCCGGATACTGCGACACCTGAGCCTCGCCCCGCTCGGCCGGGTCGACGCCCACACCGCCTCCGCCCTGGCCGGCTGCTCCGTCTCCGCCGCCACGACCACCCTCGCCGACTTCGCCGCGCTCGGGCTCGTCCAGGAGACCCCGGAGGGGGACGGGCAGTACGACGTCCCCGGCTATCTGATGCCGCTGCTCCGCTCCGGGCTCGAAGAGCACGACCGGCCCGCCGAGGTGCAGCTCGCCCGGGCCCGGATGCTGGAGCGGACCGTCCGCCTCCTCCAGTCCAGCCGCGCGGTCACCGAACCCGAGGAGTCCCCGTCCCGCCGCAAGCTCGAAGGGCTGCCCCGCGCGCTGCGTTTCTCGAACGTGATCGAGGCCGCCGCGTGGCTGGAGAGCCGTCGTCCGATGCTGCTCGCGGCGGCCCGGCTGGCCGTCGCCGACGGGGAGTTCGACACGCTGGCACGCCGTCTGATCGCGGCTCTGGTACGGGCGTTGGCCGCGCACCGGGGCGCGGAGGCCGCCGCCCCCGACCTGTACGGGCTGCACCGCCTGGTCCTGGACGTGGCCGAGCGGCGTGAGCTGCACCGCGAGCGCGCCGCGGCCCTGCTGAACCTGGCCGACCTCGACGCCCGGACCGGGCGCACGCGGGAGGCTCTGCTGCGATATCGGTTGGCTTTGGACGTGGGCAGGGTGGCAAATGATCCGTACGCGACCGGTCGGGCGATGGAATCCGTAGGCGGCACGTACCAGGAGCTGGGAGACTGGCAGCGGGCCGGCGACTGGTACGGGCGTGCGCTGGCCCAGCGGCTGGCCCGGGACGAGCGGGCCGACCAGGCCCGGCTCTACGGCCGGATCGGCGCCGTCCAGACGTACGCGGGCCGCTACGGGGAGGCGCTGCGCAACTGGCGGGCGGCTGCCGCGGGCTACCGCCGGCTGGCCGATCTCCCGGGCTACGCACGGGCGTTGAGCGAGGCGGCCCGGGTCCAGGAGTACGCGGGCCGGCCCGAGGAAAGCCTGCGGACCTGCGAGGAAGCGGTCGACTGGGCCCGCCGGGCGGGGGACGCGCGGCTCCAGGCGGCGCTGCGGCTCCGGCTGGCGGACACGCTGGACCGCCTCGGCGACCCGGCGGCGGCCGGTCTGCACCGGTCCGCGGCCGACCGACTCCTTGGAATCAAAGGTTCCGCCTACGAAATCCGTAGTACTTCTGAAGAAGATTAGTACTTTGAAAGGCTAGACAGGTGGAACTCCTTCATTAGACTGGGTGCGTCGCGTTGAGGCGCGGTCTGTCCCGGTGTGCCGTGTTGCCTCCGGGTATGTATGGCTGTGTCTGCGGTCCGTACGGGCCGCGGGCAACGCACCCCCACGCAGTACCCCCCTGTTTATTCCCCTGATTCAAGGACCGTGATCGACGATGAAGGTCGGCATCCCCCGCGAGGTCAAGAACAACGAGTTCCGTGTGGCCATCACCCCGGCCGGCGTCCACGAGCTCGTCCGCAACGGCCACCAGGTCTTCGTCGAGCAGAACGCCGGTGTCGGCTCCTCCATCACGGACGAGGAGTACGTCTCGGCCGGTGCCGAGATCCTCGCCACCGCCGACGAGGTCTGGGCCACCGCCGACCTGCTCCTCAAGGTCAAGGAGCCGATCGCCTCGGAGTACCACCGTCTCCGCAAGGACCAGACGCTCTTCACCTACCTGCACCTGGCCGCCTCCAAGGAGTGCACGGACGCCCTCCTCGAGTCCGGCACCACCTCCATCGCGTACGAGACCGTGGAGACCGCGGGTCGCGCGCTCCCGCTGCTCGCCCCGATGTCCGAGGTCGCGGGCCGCCTGGCCCCGCAGGTCGGCGCCTACCACCTGATGCGTCCGGCCGGCGGCCGCGGCGTGCTCCCCGGCGGCGTCTCCGGCACCCACGCCGGCAAGGCCGTCGTCATCGGTGGCGGTGTCTCCGGCTGGAACGCCACCCAGATCGCCGTCGGCATGGGCTTCCACGTGACCCTGCTCGACAAGGACATCAACAAGCTCCGCGAGGCCGACAAGATCTTCGGCTCCAAGGTGCAGACGATGGTCTCCAACGCCTACGAGCTGGAGAAGGCCGTCGTCGAGGCCGACCTCGTCATCGGTGCCGTCCTCATCCCGGGCGCCAAGGCCCCGAAGCTGGTCACCAACGAGCTCGTCGCCAAGATGAAGCCCGGAAGTGTCCTTGTCGACATCGCGATCGACCAGGGCGGCTGCTTCGAGGACTCGCACCCGACCACCCACACCGAGCCGACCTTCCCGGTCCACAACTCGGTCTTCTACTGCGTCGCCAACATGCCGGGCGCGGTTCCGAACACCTCCACCTACGCCCTCACCAACGCCACGCTGCCCTACATCGTGTCGCTGGCGAACAACGGCTGGGCCGAGGCGCTGCGCCGCGACGCCGCGCTGGCCAAGGGTCTCAACACCCATGACGGCAAGGTCGTTTACAAGGAGGTCGCCGAGGCTCACGGCTACGAGCACGTCGAGCTGAGCACCCTCCTGGGCTGACGCCCGCCGGCGCCGGGGTCAACCCCCGTCGTCAACCTCACGCATCGGGCCGGACCTTGTCGAGCAAGGTCCGGCCCGCTGTGCGTCCGGCACCGTCCGATCCCGTCCGGCGGGCGCACGACTCGCCGCGAAGGTGACTCTTCAACCGTTTCGCGCACCCTCGAAAACCCCGGTTCACCGCCCGCGCACCCTTGACAGAAAGGTGTTCGGTTACCGACACATCGGGCCGGGTCCGGCGGATTGTGTTGCTGCGGACCGGTGACACGCCATAGAGTCGCCAACCGTCGGCATGGTGCCACGCTGACCTATCGATAAATGTTCCTGACCACATCCAAGGAGGTAAGACGACTTGTGAATGAGTCGACATTTACTCCCGGGGGTGGCGGTCCAGGGGCCCCGATCGGCTCCGTCGCGGTGCGGACCTTCGCGACGCACCAGCCCATGACGACAGCCCATACGATGAAGATGACGGACGGCCTACACGTGAACGCCACGGCCGGCAACGAGATGGGCCGAGAGTCCACCCACTTCGCCGCCTACGACGAGGTGCCCGAGGGGCACTTCTACGACCCCGACGCCGAGTACGAGCCCGACCCCGAGTACGCGGCCACCCTCGCCCCGGACGCTGCCCGCCAGCGCCGCGAGCGGATCGGCCCGACCGGACGGCCCCTGCCGTACTTCCCGATCCCGGGCCCGCTGACCGACCACGGCCCCGCGAAGATCATCGCGATGTGCAACCAGAAGGGCGGCGTCGGCAAGACCACGTCGACCATCAACCTGGGTGCCGCGCTCGCCGAGTACGGCCGCCGGGTGCTGCTCGTCGACTTCGACCCGCAGGGTGCCCTGTCGGTCGGCCTCGGCGTCAACCCGATGGAGCTCGACCTCACCGTCTACAACCTGCTCATGGAGCGGGGCATGGCGGCGGACGAGGTGCTGCTCAAGACGGCCGTTCCCAACATGGACCTGCTGCCGAGCAACATCGACCTGTCGGCCGCCGAGGTCCAGCTGGTCAGCGAGGTCGCGCGCGAGTCGACGCTCCAGCGCGCGCTCAAGCCGCTGATGAACGACTACGACTACATCGTGATCGACTGTCAGCCCTCGCTCGGCCTGCTGACCGTGAACGCCCTGACGGCCGCTCACAAGGTCATCGTGCCGCTGGAATGCGAGTTCTTCGCGCTGCGCGGCGTGGCCCTGCTCACCGAGACCATCGAGAAGGTCCAGGAGCGGCTCAACCCGGAGCTGGAGCTCGACGGCATCCTCGCCACCATGTACGACTCCCGTACGGTGCACTCGCGCGAGGTGCTGGCGCGTGTCGTCGAGGCCTTCGACGACCACGTCTACCACACCGTCATCGGCCGGACCGTGCGCTTCCCGGAGACCACCGTCGCGGGCGAGCCCATCACCACGTACGCCTCCAACTCCGTGGGTGCCGCCGCCTACCGTCAGCTCGCCAGGGAGGTGCTCGCCCGGTGTCACGCCGAGTGAGTCTGCCCGGCGCCGACGAACTGTTCCGTACGACCGGTGGGACGTCGCTGACGTCCTCCACGCCGCGCCGGACCGTTCCGGCACCGGCCGGCGAGAGCGACCCGGCGGCCGTCACGGGCGCCGAGGGGAAGCCGGAGCACGCCCCGGCCGGCACCGAGGCGGCCGAGCCGCGCGCCCGGGAGACCGAGGCCCCGGCGCAGTCCGCGCCCGCCGGTCCCGCCGCGGCGGCGAAGCCCCCGGCCCAGGCCGCCGGCCAGGCGCGGCGGCGGAGCCAGCCCGCCAACCGCCGCCCGAGCGGCCGCGAGCGCCACGACGAGAAGATCACGGTCTACGTCTCCGCCGAGGAACTGATGGACCTGGAGCACGCCCGGCTGGTGCTGCGCGGCGAGCACGGCCTCGCCGTCGACCGCGGCCGCATCGTCCGCGAGGCGGTCGCCGTGGTCCTGGCGGATCTGGAGTCGCGCGGCGAGGCGAGCATCCTCGTCCGCCGGCTGCGCGGCCGCTGACGGTAGCCTGCGGCCTGCCGCACCCCCGCTCCACCAGGATCCTCATGCCGCCACCCCCCGACGAGACGTCCGGCCCGCCCCGCCGCCGCGCCCTCGGCCGCGGTCCGGGGACGGCACCGGTCGCGGCGCCGACGCCGCCCGTACGGACGGAACCCGCCGCCGCGCAGGACGGCGGCCCAGGCCCCGGGCCGGAGGGGCTCGACGCTCCCGACGGCCGTACGGGCCGTACGGCGGCGCCCGGGGCGCCCGGGGGAGTGGCGGCGGTCCCGGTGGGCCCCACGGCCCCGGAGACGGCCGAGGAGAGCTCCGAGGGCTGTCCCGGGGGCGGACCGGCGGATGGCTCCGCCGACGGGGACGGGCGGTTCACCGTCCGGCTCGCGAACTTCGAGGGCCCGTTCGACCTGCTGCTCCAGCTGATCGCCAAGCACAAGCTGGACGTCACCGAGGTCGCCCTGTCGAAGGTGACCGACGAGTTCATGGCACACATCCGGGCCATGGGCCCGGACTGGGACCTCGACCAGACCACCGAGTTCCTGGTCGTCGCCGCCACCCTGCTGGACCTCAAGACCGCCCGGCTGCTGCCGGTCGCCGAGGTCGAGGACGAGGCGGACCTGGCGCTCCTGGAGGCGCGCGACCTGCTGTTCGCGCGGCTGCTGCAGTACCGCGCGTACAAGAAGATCGCCGAGATCTTCGCCGAGCGCTGGGAGACCGAGGGCCGGCGGCACCCGCGGACCGTCGGCCTGGAGCCGCAGCACGCCGAGCTGCTGCCCGAGGTCGTCCTCTCCATCGGCGCCGAGGGCTTCGCCCGGCTCGCGGCCCAGGCCATGCGGCCGAAGCCCGTGCCGCAGGTGTACGTGGACCACATCCACGCGCCGCTGGTGAGCGTCCGCGAGCAGGCGGGCGTCGTCGCCGTCCTGCTGCGCGAGCGCGGCACCCTGACCTTCCGGGAGCTGACCGAGGGCACCGGCGACACCCTGACCGTCGTCGCCCGTTTCCTCGCCCTCCTGGAGCTGTACCGCGAGAAGGCCGTGGCGCTCGACCAGGAGACCGCGCTCGGCGAGCTGACCGTCTCCTGGACCGGCGGCGAGGGGGACCCCTTGGACTTCTCGGCGGCCGTGACCGACGAATTCGATCAGGACCGGGACCAGGACCAGGACCGGAGCCGTCACCAGGACCGGGACCACGATCGGGAGGCCGCACCATCAGCGATCTGAGTAATCTGAGCGATCCGAGGCCCGCGCTCAAGCCCTCCCTCGAAGCCGTCCTCCTGGTCGTCGACGAGCCCGCCACCGAGGCCCATCTGGCCCAGGTCCTCGACCGCACCCCGCGCGAGGTCGGCGACGCCCTGCGCGAGCTGGCGGACGAGTACACGGCCGCCGGCCGCGGCTTCGAGCTGCGCCTGGTCGCCGGGGGCTGGCGTTTCTTCACCCGCCCCGCGTACGCCGCCGCCGTCGAGGCCTTCGTGCTCGACGGCCGGCAGGCGCGGCTGACCCAGGCGGCCCTGGAGACCCTGGCGGTCGTCGCGTACCGCCAGCCGGTCAGCCGTTCGAGGGTCTCCGCCGTCCGCGGAGTGAACTGCGACGGGGTCATGCGGACCCTGCTCCAGCGCGGTCTGGTGGCCGAGGCGGGCGCGGAACCCGAAACAGGTGCGATCCTGTACAGGACGACGAACTACTTCCTGGAGCGGATGGGCCTGCGCGGCCTGGACGAGCTGCCGGAACTCGCGCCCTTCCTCCCCGAGGCGGAGGCGGTCGAGCCGGACTCCCTGGAGGGCGTACCGTCGTTCGATCCCGACGCGGACGACAGCGTCGGTCAGCCGGACGAGAAGACGACGGAAGTTTGATGCGAAGCAGCAGCGGCAGGAACAGCGGAAACAACGGCGGGAGCCGTGGTGCCAAGAGCGGCGGCCGCGGCAACTACCGGGGAGCCGGTAACCAGCGCGACGAGCGCGGCCAGGGCCAGGGCCAGGGCCAGAGCGCGGGCCGCCCGCGCCGGACCCGCCCGGAGGAGCGCGGTTACGACGTCTCCATGCCCTCCGACGAGCGGCGCGGCGGCGGCACGGGCGGCGGCGACCGCCGGGGCCGCGGCGACGCGGCCCGCGGTGGTGCCAAGGGCGGCCCCAAGCAGTCCCCGAAGCGCGGCGGCGGCTGGACCGCCCCGGCGCGTTCGCGCGAGTACGACACCCGGTCGGAGGAGCGCAACCGCGAGCGGTACGCGGACAAGCCCCAGATCAAGACGCCCAAGACCTTCCCGGGCGCCGAGCAGGAGGGCGAGCGCCTGCAGAAGGTGCTGGCCCGTGCCGGTTACGGCTCGCGCCGTGCCTGCGAGGAGCTGATCGAGCAGGCCCGCGTCGAGGTCAACGGCGAGATCGTGCTGGAGCAGGGTCTGCGGGTGGCGGACAAGGACGAGATCCGGGTCGACGGTCTGACCGTCGCCACCCAGTCGTACCAGTTCTTCGCCCTCAACAAGCCGGCCGGCGTCGTCTCCACCATGGAGGACCCCGACGGCCGCCAGTGCCTCGGCGACTACGTCACCAACCGCGAGACCCGGCTCTTCCACGTCGGCCGGCTCGACACCGAGACCGAGGGCATCATCCTGCTCACCAACCATGGCGAGCTGGCCCACCGTCTCACCCACCCGAAGTACGGCGTGAAGAAGACCTACCTGGCCGCCATCACCGGCCCGCTGCCCCGCGAGGTCGGCAAGCGGCTCAAGGACGGCATCCAGCTCGAGGACGGCTACGCGCGCGCCGACCACTTCCGGGTCGTCGAGCAGACCGGCAAGAACTACCTGGTCGAGGTCGTGCTCCACGAGGGCCGCAAGCACATCGTGCGCCGGATGCTCGCCGAGGCGGGCTTCCCGGTCGACAAGCTGGTCCGCACCGCGTTCGGTCCGATCACCCTGGGCGACCAGAAGTCGGGCTGGCTGCGCCGGCTCAGCAACACCGAGGTCGGCATGCTGATGAAGGAAGTCGGCCTGTAGGCATCGCCTGCCCGGCCCGTACGGCCATACGGCCCGTGGCCGCCCCTCCTCAGGGGCGGCCACGGGCCGTTTTCCGTTCGTACGGGCCCGGTGCGCGGGCCGTCCGTCACTTCGGGTCGCGGTTGTACACCGCCTTCGACCAGCGGTAGCCGAGGACCGTGAGGCCCACGCACCAGGCGATGGCGATCCACCCGTTGTTCCCGATCTCCGTGCCGAGCAGCAGGCCGCGCAGGGTCTCGATGGCCGGAGTGAACGGCTGGTACTCGGCGATCGGCTGGAACCAGCCCGGCATCGCGTCGATCGGCACGAAGGCGCTGGAGATCAGCGGCAGGAAGATCAGCGGCATGGCGTTGTTGCTGGCGGCCTCGACGTTCGGGCTGACCATGCCCATCCCGACGGCGATCCAGGTCAGGGCCAGAGCGAACAGCACGAGCAGTCCGAACGCCGCCAGCCACTCCAGGGGCGTGGCGTCCACCGAGCGGAAGCCGATGGCGACGCCGACGGCGCCGACGAGGACGACGCTGAGGACGGCCTGGAGGACGCTGCCGATGACATGCCCGGTGATCACCGAGCCGCGGTGGATGGCCATCGTGCGGAAACGGGCGATGATGCCCTCGGTCATGTCGTTGGAGACCGAGACCGCGGTGCCGATCGTGGTGCTGCCGATGGTCATCAGGAGCAGACCCGGGACGATGTACGCGATGTAGACCGAGCGGTCCGGTCCGCCGTCCGCGATGCCCGCGCTCATCACGTCGCCGAAGACGTAGACGAAGAGCAGCAGCAGGACGACCGGGGTCAGCAGCAGGTTGAGGGTCAGGGACGGGTAGCGCCGGGCGTGCAGGAGGTTGCGGCGCAGCATGGTGGACGTGTCGCGGGCGGCGAGGGAGAGGGAACTCATCGGGCGTCCTCCTGCTGGGTACGGGCCTGGTTCTGGGTCTGCCGGGTCTGTGGGGCCGGGTGCGGGGTGGCGTCGCCGTCGGTGAGGGCGAAGAACACGTCGTCCAGGTCGGGGGTGTGGACGGTCAGTTCGTCCGCCTCGACGCCGGCCGCGTCCAGCCGGTCCAGGACGGAGCGCAGTTCGCGCTGGCTGCCGTCGCTGGGGATCCGCAGCGTCAGCGCCTCGTCGTCGCGGGCGGCCCCGCGCAGGTCGGCCGCGGCCCGCTGGTAGACGTCCGGGGCGGAGAAGCGGAGCCGGACGTGGCCGCCGGGGACGATCCGCTTGAGCTCCTCGGCGGTGCCCTGGGCGACGATCCGGCCGCCGTTCAGGACGGCGATGCGGTCGGCGAGTTCGTCGGCCTCGTCCAGGTACTGGGTGGTGAGGAAGATGGTGACGCCGCCGGAGACCAGCTCGCGGATGATGCCCCACATGGCGTGCCGGGAGCGCGGGTCGAGGCCGGTGGTCGGCTCGTCGAGGAAGATGATCCGCGGATCGCCGACGAGGGTCATGGCGATGTCGAGGCGGCGCTTCATGCCGCCCGAGTAGGTGGACGCGGGCTTCTTCGCGGCCTGGACGAGGTCGAAGCGTTCGAGGAGTCCGGCGGCGACCCGCCGGCCTTCGTGCCGGGACAGATGGTGCAGGTCGGCCATGAGGAGCAGGTTCTCCTCGCCGGTGATCAGTCCGTCGACGGCGGAGAACTGCCCGGTGACGCCGATCGCGGCGCGTACGGCCTGCGGCTCGGCGGCGAGGTCGTGACCCGCGACCCGGGCCTGTCCGGCGTCCGGGGTGACGAGCGTGGAGAGGATCTTCACGGTGGTGGTCTTGCCGGCGCCGTTGGGGCCGAGCAGCGCGAAGACGGATCCGGCCGGGATGTGCAGGTCGACGCCGTCGAGGACGGTCTTGTCCCCGTACGCCTTGCGCAGACCGGTGGCGGAAATGGCGGTGGAGGACGGCCGGCCGTCGGCGGCGCTCCTAGGCGTGGGCATGACAGATGAAGGCATGGAGTACTCCGGTTTCGAGGAGTGGGGCGGGAGGCGTCAGAGGTGCGGTACGGCGGGGAGGGGGTGCGCCGGGACCGGGGGCGGGCCCGGAACCGGCGCCGATACGGGGTGGTGCGGGGTCATGCCCGGGCGCGGCGGATGTCGATGGTGCCGTAGCGGGTGCGGGCGTGGACCTTGACGGTGTCCTCGGCCTCCGCCGGGCTCTCGGCGGAGGTGAGCGTGTTGCGCACCTGGCCGTTGTCCGAGTGGACGTCGAGCCAGGCGGCGGTGCCCTCGCGGATGCCGATCTCGATGGCGCCGTGCGCCGTCTCCAGCTGGACGGTGCCGCGGGCCACCTCGGCCACCCGCAGGGTGCCGTGGGCGGTGGTGGCGGTGACCGAGGACTCGGCGCGGCGGATGTCGATGTCGCCGTTGGCGCCGCTGACGCGCAGCTCGCCGAGCGCGGCCTCGACGGCCGTGGCGCCGTGCGAGTTCTTCAGGACGGCGGTGCCGCCGAGGGTGCCGACGCGCAGGCTGCCGGAGCTGGTGGAGATGTCGGCCGGGCCGTCGACCCGGCCGACGGTGATCGAGCCGTGGGAGGCGGCCAGCGTCAGCGGGCCGGTCGCGTCGAGGCGGACATCGCCGGACGAGGTCTTCACGCGGACCTCGCCGAGCCGCCCCTCGCCCAGCACTTGGGTCCAGGCGCCGGTCGTGTCGACGTGCGAGCCGGCCGGCAAGTCGACGGTCACCTCGACGACGCCGGAGCGGCCGAGCAGGCCGGGCTTGGGCGTCCGGATGGTCAGGACGCCGTTCGTGTACGCGACCTCGGTCTGGCCGGCGGCCCGTACGTCCGCGTCCTTCTTGGGGGAGCGGGGGCGCACCGTGACGACGGTGTCGGTGCGCTCGCTCGCCGTGAACTGGATGGAGCCGGCGTCCACGCGGGAGGTGACGGAGATCGCTTGGGGGGTCTCGAACGTAGGCATGGCTGTCCCGTCCTCTTGGGTCTTCAGGGCGTCCCCGCTGGTGGGACGTGGTGTGGGTGAAGTGGTGCGGGTGGCGCGTGAGCTGAGGGGGCGGTGGTTCGGGGCGGCCGCTCCGGGGCGCTAGCGCACCCAGCCAGTGAAGCTGTTGCCGACGTTGCGGCTCTTCTCCGCCGTGCCCGCCGGCCGGCCGGCTCCGCCGTCGACGGCGGCCGACACGGCCCGGACGAGCCAGGCGTTGACCGACAGGCCCTCGCGGCCCGCGGCCTCCTCGGCGCGGGCCTTGAGGTGCGCGGGGAGCCGGAGGTTGACGCGGGCGACTGCGCCCTCGTCGCCCTCGGCGGGCGACTGGGGCCGGAGCGGTTCGGCGGGGGCGGCGACGGCGACGGTGGGGTCCGCGGGGCCGGTGCCGGCGGGCGGCAGCGTCACCACGAAGTCGGGGTCGAGTCCGCGCAGCCGTACGTCGACCGAGCCGGGGGCGAGTTCACGGGTGATCTCGCTCATCGCGGCGGAGAGCACGTTGAGCATGGTCAGGCGGGTCGCCGACTCCAAGGGGGCGGTGAGCCGCTCGGCCAGGTCACGGGCTTCTTCGCCGCCGGCTTCGGCGGCCACCGCGAGTTCGCGGCGGAGATTGTCGACGTACGGGGTGAGGTCCATGACGTCATCATGGCACCAGGATGGCGCCATTCGCAAGCCTGAGTGGCGTCATAGGGGGTGCCATTGCTGATGTATACGCTCTGACCTGCGGAAATAGAAGTGGAGGTGATGGCGTCGCGGTGGTGTCGGGTGAGTCTCAGGTCCCCCTGGAGGGGTGGAGTGGCACATGGTGGTGCCATGTGGTGCCACGTGATGCCATCCGGTGTGCCACGTGGGGCCGGCGCAATCGGCCTTGCGATGCCACCGCGCCCGTATTTATAGTCAGGCTGACTCTTAAGGAGGCGGGCATGAGCCTCGCGCACATCCTGGAGCCGCTCCAGCAGCCGCTCTTCACCCTGCTCGACACCCCGGTCAGCTGGACCGAGGTGCTCGGCTTCGGGAGCGGTGCCCTCTGTGTGTGGCTCGTCGCCCGCCAGCACCTCGCCAACTGGCCGATCGGCATCGCCAACAACCTGTTCTTCATCCTGCTGTTCACCCAGAGCGGGCTGTACGCGGACGCCGGTCTCCAGTTCGTCTTCATCGCCCTCGCCGCGTACGGCTGGTGGACCTGGACCCACGGGGGTGGACCAGGCTCCGACACACTGCCGGTACGGCGCACCAGCCGCACCGAGTGGATCTGGCTGCTCGCGGCGGGGGCGGTGGCGACACTCGCGCTCACCCTGCTCCTCGACCGGGCCACGGACTCGACCGTCCCCTTCTGGGACGCCCTGACCACCGCCCTCTCCCTGACCGCCACCTACGGCCAGTGCCGCAAGCGCCTGGAGTCCTGGTGGCTGTGGATCGCCGCCGACGTGGTGTATGTGCCCCTCTACGCGTACAAGGAGCTCTACCTCACCTCGCTGCTGTACGTCGGCTTCATGACGCTCTGCGTCGTCGGCCTGCTCGGCTGGCGCCGCGACCTGGCCACCGCCGCTGCCGCTGATGCCGACGGCGTGCCCCGGACGTCGGAGGCCCGCGCATGACCACGCCCCGCTACGGTCACGGCCTCGTCCTCGGCAAGTTCTATCCGCCGCACGCCGGCCACCACCATCTCGTCCGCACCGCCCGCGCCCGGTGCGACCGGCTCACCGTGCTGGTCTGCGCCGCCTCCGTCGAGTCCGTACCGCTCGCCGACCGCGTCGCCTGGATGCGCGAGGCGCACCCCGACGCGCTCGTCGTCGGCACGGTCGACGACATCCCCATGGACGTCCACGACCCCGACGTGTGGGACGCCCACATGCGGGTCTTCCGCGCCGCCGTGCCCGAACCCGTCGACGCCGTCTTCACCTCCGAGGCGTACGGCGAGGAGCTGGGCCGCCGCTTCGGCGCCGCGTCCGTCTGCGTCGACCCCGGCCGGACCCGGCACCCCGTCTCCGGTACGGCCGTCCGCGCCGACCCCGTCGCCCACTGGGGCCACTTGGAGGCCCCCGTACGGGCCGCGCTCACCCGCCGCGTCGTCGTCCTCGGCGCCGAGTCCACCGGCACCACCACCATGGCCCGCGCCCTCGCCGACCACTACCGGCGGCGCGGCGGCGTGTGGGCCGACACCCGCTGGGTCCCCGAGTACGGCCGCGAGTACAGTGCGCTCAGACTCGCCGAACTGCGCGCCGAGCGCCCCGACGCCACCTGGTCCGACGTCACCTTCCACACCACCGACTTCCCCGTCATCGCGCTGCGCCAGGCCGAGCTGGAGGAGGCGGCCGCCCGCGCCGGCTCGCCCGTGCTCTTCTGCGACACCGACGCCTTCGCCACCACCATCTGGCACGAGCGCTACCTGGGCACCGCCAGCGCCGCCACCGGCGAGGTCGCCGCCCGCGGCACCGGGCACCTGTGGCTCCTCACCGACCACCACGGCGTCGCCTTCGAGGACGACGGCCTGCGCGACGGGGCACACCTGCGGCCCTGGATGACCGCCCGCTTCCGTGCCCAGCTCGCCCACACCGGCCGCCGCACCGTCGTCCTCACCGGCCCGCACGAGGAACGCCTGGCGACCGCCGTCGCCGCCGTGGACGCGCTGCTCGCCGAAGGCTGGCACTTCACCGACCCGCTCCCGGAGCGACGATGACCCCGACCCCGCCCCCGCCCCCCGTTCCGCCGCCGGCACCGTCCGTGCCCGAGGGCTACGACAAGCACGCCTTCGAGCCGTTCGCCGTCACCGCCGACCTCGCCGTCCTCACGGTCCGCGCGGGCACCCTGCACGTCCTGCTCGTCGAACGCGGCCAGGAGCCGTACGCCGGCGCCTGGGCGCTGCCCGGCGGCTTCGTACTGCCCCACGAGTCCGCCGAACAGGCCGCGCGCCGCGAACTCGCCGAGGAGACCGGCCTGTCCGGCGCCACCGCCGCCCGCCTCCACCTGGAACAGCTGCGCACCTACAGCGAGCCGGACCGCGACCCCCGGATGCGGGTGGTGTCCGTCGCGTTCACCGCGCTCGTCCCCGACCTGCCCGAACCCCGCGGCGGCGGCGACGCGGCGCAGGCCCGCTGGCTGCCGTACGACGAGGCCCGCGGCCTCGCCTTCGACCACGACCGCATCCTCGCCGACGCCCGCGAGCGGGTCGGCGCCAAGCTCGAGTACAGCTGCCTCGGCACCGCCTTCTGCCCGCCCGAGTTCACCCTCGGCGAGCTGCGGGAGGTGTACGAGACGGTCTGGGGCGTGCCGCTCGACCGCCCCAATTTCCGGCGCAAGGTCCTCGCCACCCCCGGTTTCGTCCGGCCGGTCGAGGCACCCCCGCGCCGCACCGGCGGACGGGGGAAACCGGCCGCTCTCTACCGGGCGGGCGAGGCCACGACGCTGCACCCGCCACTGCTGCGACCGGAAGGACGGACGGAATGAACCTCATCGCGACCAGGAAGCGGGCCGCCGAGGGCACCTTGATCGGGCTCGCGCTCGGCGACGCGCTGGGCTTTCCCACCGAGTTCATCGACGTGCCGAGGATCATCGCCTATTACGGGCCCTGGCGGGAGCTGAAGCCGCGGCTGGCCCAGGGGATTTCCCGCATCACCGACGACACCCAGATGACCCTCGCCTTCGCGCGCGGCATCCGCGCCGCCATGACGGACGGCGGACTGCTTCCGGAGCGGCTCGCCGAGACCGTACGGGAGGAGTACGTCGACTGGTACCGCTCGCCCGACAACAACCGCGCCCCGGGCAACACCTGCCTGACGGCCTGCGGGCTGCTGATGACCCACCGGCCCTGGCAGGACGCCAGCCAGATCGGCTCCAAGGGCTGCGGCGCCAACATGCGCGTCGCGCCCATCGGCCTCGTCCCTGGCCTGACCGACGACCAGCGGGCCGGCGCCGCGCAACTCCAGGCCGCCCTCACCCACGGCCACCCCACCGGCCTCGCCGCCTCCGACCTGACGGCCCGTGCCGTGTACCTGCTCGCCCAGGGCGCCGATCCGACCGGACTCGTCGGACAGCTCCGCTCGTACGCGTACGACCACCGCTCCCACTACCGCGAGGAGTGGCTCGGCGACCTGTGGACCCGCTCCCAGGACCCCGACCCGCTGCACTTCATCCGGCGCGGCTGGGACGAGTGCCTGGCCGTCCTGGAACGCCTGGACGCCGTCCAGCGCACCGCCGACCCCGAGATCGACCCCTGCACGTACACCGGCGACGGCTGGATCGCCGAGGAGGCCCTCGCCACCGGCCTGCTCGCCTTCCTCCTCTTCCCCGACGAGCCGCTCACCGCCCTGCGCCGCGCCGCCTGCACCCGCGGCGACTCCGACTCGATCGCCGCCCTCGCCGGCGCCTTCGCGGGCGCCCACCTGGGCGCCGACGCCTGGCCGGGAGCGTGGGCGGACCCCATCGAACACGGCCCCGAACTGCGCTCCCTGGGCGCGCACTGGGACGCGTGAACATGACGACCCCGGCTCCGGTACCCGGCCTCGCCACCCCCATGGACCCGGCCGGCCTGTCCGCCGTCGTCGCCGAGCAGCCCGACCCCCTCCTCTTCGCCACCGTCTCCGGCGCGCACCTCTACGGCTTCCCCTCCCGTGACTCGGACATCGACCTGCGCGGCGCGCACCTGCTGCCCGTCGCCGCGCTGCTCGGGCTGCGAGAGCCGGACGAGACCCGGACCCGCATGGGGATCCGGGACGGGGTCGAGATGGACCTGGTCACCCACGACCTGCGGAAGTTCGTCCGGCTGATGCTGCGCCGCAACGGCTACGTCCTCGAACAGCTCCTGTCGCCGCTGGTCGTCCACACGTCCCGCGCCCACGAGGAGCTGCGTGCCCTCGCGCCCGGCGTCCTCACCTCCCACCACGCCCACCACTACCGGGGGTTCGCGCGCACCCAGGGGCGGCTCCACGAGAAGACCGGCGAACTCAAGCCGCTGCTCTACACCTACCGGGCCCTGCTCACCGGCATCCACCTCATGCGGACGGGGGAGATCCAGGCCCATCTGCCCACCCTCGCGGCCGAGGTCCCCGAGGCGCCCGCCCGGCTCCCCGGGCTGATCGCCGCCAAGGCGGCGGCCGAACACGCGGCGGCGCGGACGGACCCCGCCGCCGTACGGGAGGAGACGGAGCGGCTGCACCTGGTGCTCGACGCGGCGCAGGACGCCTCGGCCCTCCCGGACGAGCCGAGCGCCTTCGCCGCCCTGGACGACTTCGTCGTACGGGCCCGGGCTCAGCCCTGACCCGGTGTCACCAGCCCCCACTCGTACGCCGTGATGACGAGCTGCACCCGGTCCCGGGCGTCCAGCTTCATCAGCAGCCGGCCGACGTGGGCCTTCGCGGTGGCCGTGCTGATGTGGAGTTCCGCGGAGATCTCCGTGTTGGACAGCCCGCGGCCGACGAGGGTGAGGACCTCCTGTTCGCGGGCGGTGACACCGTCCACCGGGCGCGGTGTCGCCGGGGCCGCGGCGGGGCGGGCGGCGAACTCGGCGATCAGACGGCGGGTGACGCTCGGGGCGATGAGGGCGTCGCCCGCGGCGACGACCTCGATGGCGGTGAGGATCTGGTCCATGTCCATGTCCTTCACCAGGAAGCCGCTCGCCCCGGCGCGCAGCGCGCCATGGACGTACGCGTCGTCGTCGAACGTGGTGAGGACGAGCACCTTCGGCGGCGTGCCGGGCGCCGCGGTGATCCGGCGGGTGGCCTCGATGCCGTCCATGCCGGGCATCCGGATGTCCATCACCACCACGTCCGGGGTCAGCCGTTCCGCGAGCCGTACCGCTTCCTCGCCGTTCGCGGCCTCGCCCGCCACCTCCAGCCCCGGCCGGTCGGCGATCAGCACCCGCAGCCCGTGCCGGACCAGCGGCTGGTCGTCGGTGAGCAGCACCCGGGTCATGCGACCGCCGCCGGCAGCGGGAGCCGGGCCGCCACCCGGAAGCCGCCCTCGACGAGCGGTCCGGCCGTGAACTCGCCGTGCAGCAGCGCGGCCCGCTCCCGCATGCCGGTCAGCCCGTAGCCGGCCGCGCCGGGCAGCTTCGGCGACCCGGCGGGACCGGGCAGGCCGCGGCCCTCGTCGGTGATCTCGATGGCCAGACCGTCCTTCCCGTAGTCGAGGGTCACCCGGCAGGCGGGGGCGCCCGAATGGCGGACGACGTTGGTGAGCGCCTCCTGGACGATGCGGTAGCCGGACAGCTCGATCTCCGCCGGCAACGTCTGCCGCTCGCCCCGCCATTCGACGTCCACCCGCACGCCCGCGTCCCGGGTCCGCCGCACCAGCGCGTCGAGTGCGGCGAGCCCCGGAGCGGGACCGAGGGGCGCACCGTCCGCGCGGTCCGCCGCGCGCAGCGCCCCGAGCATCCGGCGCAGGCCCGCCAGGGTGTCGCGACTGGTGTCCTCGATGGCGGCGAGGGAGTTGCGGGCCTCGGCCGGCTGGGTGTCGATGACCCGCCGGCCCACCCCGGCCTGGATGGCGATCACCCCGATGCTGTGCGCCACCATGTCGTGCAGTTCCCGGGCGATCCGCAACCGCTCGGCGACGACGGCCTGTTCGGCGGCCCGGGTCCGCAGTTCGGCGGTGTGCCGGCGGCGTTCGCGGACCGAGTGGCCGACCGTCCACGCGGTGACCGCCATCAGGACGAGGAGGACCGAGGTGGCGAGGAACGCCGACCGGCCCTCCCGGTAGAACCCGGCGCCCACGAGCTGCGCGCCGAGCGCCGCGAGCGCGGCGGCGACCGTGGTCCGCCAGGGCCGGGTGCCGGCGGCGATCCAGCCGACGGCGAGATCGGTGAGAACCGCCTGTACGGACGCGATCTGCCACGCCTGCGTCTCCGGCAGCACCGGTACGAGGGGCATGCCGCCCCCCGACAACGCCCCGTCCACCGGCAGCGGCCCGCTCACCGGATACGGACCGCCCAGCAGGTGCTGCCCGGCCGCCATCGCCGAGTCCGCCCGCAGGGTCACCACGAACGAGACCGCGACCAGCAGCGCCAGGGCCGGGAGGGGCCGCCGCAGCGCGAGCGGAACGAGCAGGACGGCGAGCAGGGCGGCGGGCAGCAGGCGCAGGCCGGTCGCTTCGGGGCCGGCGCCCGACACGAGCAGGGGGAGCAGGACGACGTAGGCGATGCCCGCGCACCAGACCAGGACCTCGGCGAGGAGCGGCCGCGCGGCATCCTGCGGGGCTGTCATGGGCCGATCATAGGCAGCCGGCCCGGGCCCCGGCAGTAGCCCGCGGACCTACGCCCACGGGCTACCCGGAGCGCCTCGATTGCGGCCCGTGGCCCCATGCCCCGGCGCGGCCCGCCCGGCAGCGTGGACCTCGTGATCGAAGCGACCGAACTCACCAGACGCTACGGCCGGACCCTCGCCGTCGACCGGCTGACCTTCACCGTGCGCCCGGGGGTGGTCACCGGGTTCCTGGGCCCGAACGGTGCCGGGAAGACCACCACCCTGCGCATGGTCCTCGGCCTCAACCGGCCCACCTCCGGCACCGTCACCGTCGACGGCCGCCCCTTCGCGGGCCTGCCGCGCGGCCTGCGACACGTCGGCGCCCTGCTCGACGCCCACGACGTGCACGGCGGGCGCACCGCCCGCGCCCATCTGGCCGCGCTGGCGGCCGGCAACGGCCTGCCGCGCGGGCGGGTGGCCGAGGTGCTCGCCGAGGTGGGCCTGGCGGACGCGGCCGGCCGCCGGATCGACGGCTTCTCCCTGGGCATGAAACAGCGCCTCGGGATCGCCGCCGCCCTGCTCGGGGACCCGCCCGTGCTGCTCTTCGACGAGCCGCTCAACGGCCTCGACCCCGAGGGGGTGCGCTGGGTGCGCGGCCTGTTCGGACGGCTGGCGGACGAGGGCCGCACCGTGCTCGTCTCCAGCCATCTGATGCGGGAGATGGAGCAGACCGCCGAGGAGCTGATCGTCATCGGCCGCGGCCGGCTGATCGCGGCCGGGAGCCTGCGGGACTTCGCGGCCGGCGGCACACCGCCGCGGGTCGCCGTCCGCACGCCCGACGCGGACGCCCTCGTCGCGGCGCTGACCGGCGAGGGCGCGACGGTCCGGGCGGAGGACGACGGCTCGTACACCGTGACCGGACTGACCGCCGACCGGATCGGCGATCTCGCCTTCACCCACCGGGCGCGGCTGTACGAACTCGGCCCCCGCGCGGCCTCCCTGGAGGAGGCGTTCATGGCGCTCACCGAGGACAGCGTCGAATACGCCACGGAGGCCGCCCGATGACCGCCGTACCGGAACACGCCCCTGCCCCGGCCTACCGCCCCCCGGCCGTCGCCCCGCCCCGCTTCCGGCAGCTCCTCGCCGCCGAGTGGATCAAACTCCGCTCGTTGCGGTCGACCTCCTGGGTGCTCGGCACCGGCGGGCTGACCGTGATCGGCATCAACGTGAACTCCGCCGTGTCCAACGCGG
This sequence comes from Streptomyces laurentii, assembly GCA_002355495.1. GTDB lineage: Bacteria > Actinomycetota > Actinomycetes > Streptomycetales > Streptomycetaceae > Streptomyces > Streptomyces laurentii. Next base: position 1,379,624 of record AP017424.1, on the reverse strand, counting down.
ACCTGCTCGCGCACCAGCCGGCGCTGCCCCCGGTCAAGCCGGGCGCTCCGCCGCTCCCCGAGGTGATGTTCGATCCGCTGCACACGGCGTTCGTCCCGCCGGCCTGGCAGCTCTTCATGATCATCGCCGCGACCGTGGGCGGGATCACCGTCTTCGGCGAGTACACCAGCGGGCTGATCCGTACGACCTTCGCCGCCGTGCCCCGCCGGCAGGCGGTGGTAGCCGCCAAGGCGACCGTCGTTGCGGCGGTCATGCTCGTGCTCGGCGCTGTCGTCTCCGGTGTCTCCTTCGGCGTCACCCAGTCCCTGCTGAAGGACTACGGCGGTTTGTCGCTCGGTGACCCGGGCGCTCTGCGCGCCGTCGCCGCCGGCGCGCTGCTCGCGCCGCTCTGCGCCCTTGTGGGCATGGCGGTCGGCGCCGCCGTCCGGCACGCCGCCGGCTCGATCGTCACCGCCGTCGGCCTGTTGCTGCTGGTACCGGCGCTGTTCCAGGGCGAGCGCTATCGCTGGGTCAAGGAGATCGGCAACGCCATGCCGCTGAGCGCCTGGCAGCGGCTGGTGATGAACCCGGAGCGGCCGTACGGCCTGGGCCGGTATCCGCTGTCCGTCACCGAGGCGTGGATCGTCTACGGGGCGTGGGCGGTCGCGGCGGTGGCCGTCACGCTGTACGTGGTGCGGCGCCGCGACGTGTGAGGGACCGCGACGCCGGCGCCGGTGCGCCCCGGCTTCGTCAGGCGCCCGGGACCGGCAGCGGGTCGCGCAGGGCCGAGGCGCGGCGGGTACGCAGGAGGAAGTCCTCCACCCGGGCCCGGTCCGGCGCGGCCGGCAGCGGGCTGGCGGTGAGGGCGCGGTCGGCCTCGTCCTGGAGACGGTTCATCCAGGACTCGGCCTCCGGCCAGGACACCTCGCCGCGCTTGACCGCGAGCAGCCGCTCCCGGTCGGCGCCGACGTCGATGCGCAGCTCGCCGGTGCGCAGCAGGTCGCGGCAGCTCGCCAGGAGCCGTAGCAGGTGCATCGCGTGCTTCCAGCGCGGAGCGCCGTACTGGCGCACGTCGGCGTCGAGCTTGCGGCGCTGGCCCCCGGCGTACCGGACGAAGGTGGCGTGGGCCTGGCGGGACAGGAACGCGCCGCGCAGCGCGAGGAGTTCGCGGCCGGTCGCGTCGACCCGCTCGACGACGGGGGAGTGCAGACACTCCAGGACGTTGGGGTTGTTGCGCAGCGCCAGCTCGCAGAAGCGTTCCAGCTCCCAGCTGAACTGCTCCTCGGCCGGGCCGTCCACATGCGTCGGCGGCTTGTCGAAGCGCCAGAACAGCGGCGTCGGGGCGAGATAGACGCCCCGGCGGTCCGTGTCGCTGTCCTCGGTGGCCAGACCGAACGCGCGCGACCCCATCACGCACGTGTAGACCGTGTGATCGCGCACCAGTTCCTCGGGAGTCATGCGCGTCACCCTAGAACGGGGGCGCTCACGCGCGGACGATGGTGTCCCCCGTGACCTTGATCTCCTCGGCCGGCAGCGGGCGGGGCGCCGGGCCGGACGTCATCACGCCGTCCGTGATCCGGAACCGCGAGCCGTGGCACGGGCACTCGATCATGCCGTTGGCGACCCGGGTGACCGTGCAGCCCTGGTGCGTGCAGACCGCCGAGAACGCCTTGAACTCGCCCGCCACCGGCTGGGTCACCACGACCTTGTGGTCCTTGAGGACCTTCCCGCCGCCGACCGGGATGTCGGAGACCCGCGCCAGCTGCGCGCCCGACTCGTCGTCGCTGCCGCCGCCCGAGCAGCCGGCCACCAGCGCCGCCGCCCCGAGGGCACCGGCGGCGGCCAGCGCGGTCCGGCGGGACGGGCAGCGGGGCGAGGCCCCCGGGTGCGCGGGCGCCTCGGACGGCGTCGGGGATGTCTCCGGGCTCTCAAGGCTCTCAGGGCTCTCCATGCCGCCCAGCTTGGCCCGCGCCCGCCGCGCCCCGCGCCGCAACACGCTACGACCGGGAAACCAGCTCCCTCGCACGGCCGTCCGCATCCCGCCGTACCTCCAGGACCGCCGTGACCGCGTCCCGGTCCAGCGGCCCGTGGACGTGCGGGAAGAGCACGCCCCGCGACTCCTCCCAGCGGACCTCGGAGCGCAGCCGCGCCTCGTCGAGCACGAGGACCAGGAGGGTCCCCGGCGCGTCCCGGAAGTACGTGTCGGCGTTGGCCAGGATCGTCGGCTCGTCCGGCGAGCAGTGCGTGAACCCCTCGTCGGCGAGCGACGGCGGGGCGTAGGGGCGGTCGGGATCGGCGGACCAGTCGTCCAGGAGTACGAGGTGCAGCAGCATGGGTACGTTTCTACCCCCGGCACCCGCCGTCTCGGAGAGCGGGCGGGGACGCGGCCGCCCCCGGCGGCTGACTAGGCTGGCCGGAGCGCCACGCGGAGCCCGGCCCACCCGGAGGTACGGCTCCACGCGCGCGTCGCCCCGGATCTGCCCCATGCGCAAGGACATCGCCCAGTGAGAACCGCGCTCGTCATCGGAACCGGTCTGATCGGCACCTCGGCGGCGCTCGCGCTCGCCGCGCGTGGCGTCACCGTGCACCTCCGCGACCATGACCCCGGCCGCGCCCGTACGGCCGCCGCTCTCGGCGCCGGCACGGACGCGGCGCCCGAGGGCCCGGTGGACCTCGTCCTCGTCGCCGTACCGCCCGCGCTCACCGCCGGCACCCTCGCCGAGGCCCTGCGCGCCGGGCTCGGCCGCGGCTACCTGGACGTGGCCAGCGTCAAGGGCGGCCCCCGGCGCGAGCTGGAGCGGACGGGCCTCGACCTCACCGCGTACATCGGCACGCACCCGATGGCCGGCAAGGAGCGCTCCGGGCCGCTGGCGGCCGGCGGCGACCTCTTCGAGGGCCGCCCGTGGGTGCTCACCCCGACCCGGGAGACCGACACCGAGGTCCTCAACCTCGCCCTGGAACTGGTCGCGCTCTGCCGTGCCGTCCCCGTCGTCATGGACGCCGACGCCCACGACCGGGCCGTCGCGCTCGTCTCGCACACCCCGCAGCTCGTCTCCTCGATGGTCGCGGCCCGCCTGGAGGAAGCGGACGAGACGGCGGTACGGCTGTGCGGGCAGGGCATCCGCGACGTCACCCGGATCGCCGCCTCCGACCCCCGGATGTGGGTCGACATCCTGTCCGCCAACCCCGGGCCCGTCGCCGACGTCCTCGCGGGCGTGGCGGCCGACCTGGACGAGACGGTACGGGCGCTGCGCGCGCTCGAGTCCGGCGACGACGCGGACCGCCGCGCGGGCGCCTCGGGCGTGGCGGACGTCCTGCGCCGCGGCAACGCCGGCCGCGCCCGGGTCCCCGGCAAGCACGGCGCGGCCCCGGCCGCGTACGAGACGGTCGCCGTCCTCATCAGCGACCAGCCGGGCGAGCTGGCCCGGATCTTCGCCGACGCGGGCCGCGCGGGCGTGAACGTCGAGGACGTCCGGATCGAGCACGCCACGGGCCAGCAGGCCGGTCTGGTCCAGCTGATGGTGGAGCCCGCGGCGGCCCAGGCCCTCGGCGAGGCGCTGCGCGAGCGGGGCTGGTCGCTGCGCACCGGCTGACCCGGCGCGTACGGCCGACCAGGTCCGACCAGGTCCGGCAAGGTCCGGCAAGGCCGGACGCGGGGGCCCGGTGACGGGTCCCCGCCCGGCCCTGGGCCCCACTGGGCCGAACGGGTGCGGGGGACTCGGTAACCTTGGGGGAGTCCCCGCACGTCCGCCGGGGTCTGCCGCTCACCCAGGAAGGTGTTCCCCACCGTGGAAACCGTGATCGTCGCCATCGACGGCCCCTCCGGCACGGGCAAGTCGAGCACATCGAAGGCGGTCGCCGCCAAGCTGGGGCTGAGCTACCTCGACACCGGTGCCCAGTACCGGGCCATCACCTGGTGGATGATCAGCAACGGCGTCGACGTGAAGGACGCCGAGGCCGTCGCCAACGCGGCCGCCAAGCCCGTGATCGTCTCCGGCACCGACCCGTCCCACCCCACCATCACGGTGGACGGCGTCGACGCCTCCGGGCCGATCCGTACCGAGGAGGTCACCTCCCGGGTCAGCGCCGTCAGCGCGGTCCCGGAGGTGCGGAGCCTGATCACCGAACTCCAGCGGACCATCGCCCGCGGTGCCGAGCACGGCATCGTCGTCGAGGGCCGGGACATCGGCACCACCGTGCTGCCCGACGCCGACCTGAAGATCTTCCTCACCGCCTCGCCCGAGGCCCGCGCCGCCCGCCGCTCCGGCGAGCTGAAGGGCGCCGACGTGACGGCCACCCGCGAGGCCCTGGTCAAGCGCGACGCCGCCGACTCCTCCCGTAAGACCTCCCCGCTCGCCAAGGCCGGCGACGCCGTCGAGGTGGACACCACCGAGCTCACCCTCGACCAGGTCATCGAGTGCGTCGTGACCCTGGTGGAAGAGCGGCGGAGCGAGGCGGCCGCCCGGTGACCGAGCCCTCCGCGAAGGGTGCGGCCGTCGGCCGTGGCATCGGCATAGGGCTGATGTACGGCCTGTGGAAGCCGCGCGTCCTCGGCGCCTGGCGGGTGCCGGCCGCCGGCCCCGTCATCCTCGCCGTCAACCACGCGCACAACATCGACGGCCCCATGCTCATGGGCACCGCGCCGCGGCCCGTGCACTTCCTCATCAAGAAGGAAGCGTTCGTCGGGCCGCTCGGCGGTTTCCTCGAGGGCATCGGGCAGCTCAAGGTCGACCGCTCCGGCGCCGACCGCACCGCCATAGGCAACGCCCTCGCGGTCCTCGAGCACGGCGGCGTGCTCGGGATCTTCCCCGAGGGCACCCGGGGCGACGGCGACTTCGCGTCGCTGCGCGCCGGCCTCGCGTACTTCGCGGTCCGCAGCGGCGCGCCGATCGTCCCGGTCGCGGTGCTGGGCAGCACCGAGCGGCCCGGACGGCTGGTCAAGGCGCTGCCGCGGTTCCGCAGCCGCGTCGACGTCGTGTTCGGCGACGCCTTCGAGGCCGGGGACGGCAGCGGCCGGCGCACCCGCAAGGCGCTGGACGAGGCCACCCACCGCATCCAGGACCGGCTCACCGGCCATCTGGAAAACGCCAGGCGCCTCACCGGGCGCTGAGCGACACTCTCAGTAGTGCTCAGTAGTGGGCCCCGGCGACGGGGACCCACCGACCACCAAGATCAAGGAACGGACTTCATGAACGACCAGCACGACCACGGGGCACTTGGCGACGCCGAGTACGCGGAGTTCATGGAGCTCGCCTCGGAAGAGGGCTTCGACCCGGAGGACGTCGAGGGCGCGATCGAGGAGGCCGGGCACGGCCCGCTGCCCGTCCTCGCCGTCGTCGGCCGTCCGAACGTCGGCAAGTCGACCCTGGTGAACCGGATCATCGGCCGCCGCGAGGCCGTCGTCGAGGACCGCCCGGGCGTCACCCGCGACCGGGTGACCTACGAGGCCGAGTGGGCCGGCCGCCGCTTCAAGGTCGTCGACACCGGCGGCTGGGAGCAGGACGTCCTCGGCATCGACGCCTCCGTCGCCGCCCAGGCCGAGTTCGCCATCGACGCCGCCGACGCCTGCCTGTTCGTCGTGGACGCCACCGTCGGCGCCACCGACACCGACGAGGCCGTCGTCAGGCTGCTCCGCCGCGCCGGCAAGCCGGTCGTCCTGGCCGCCAACAAGGTCGACGGTCAGTCCGGCGAGGCCGACGCCGCCATGCTGTGGTCGCTCGGCCTCGGCGAGCCGTTCCCGGTCTCCTCGCTGCACGGCCGCGGCACCGGTGACCTCCTCGACGAGGTCCTGAAGGCCCTGCCCGAGGCGCCCGGGCAGCGCTTCGGCAACGCCGTCGGCGGCCCCCGCCGCATCGCCCTCATCGGCCGCCCGAACGTCGGCAAGTCCTCCCTCCTCAACCGGGTCGCCGGCGAGGAGCGGGTCGTCGTCAACGAGCTGGCCGGCACCACCCGCGACCCGGTCGACGAGCTGATCGAGCTGGGCGGCAAGACCTGGAAGTTCGTGGACACCGCGGGCATCCGCAAGAAGGTCCACCTCCAGGAGGGCGCGGACTACTACGCCTCGCTGCGTACCGCCGCCGCCATCGAGAAGGCCGAGGTCGCGGTCGTCCTCATCGACACCAACGACTCCATCTCGGTCCAGGACCAGCGGATCATCACCATGGCCGTCGAGTCCGGCCGCGCGCTCGTCATCGCGTACAACAAGTGGGACGAGCTGGACGAGGAGCGCCGCTACTACCTCGAGCGCGAGATCGAGACCGAGATGCAGCAGGTCTCCTGGGCGCCCCGGGTCAACGTCTCCGCGAAGACCGGCCGCCACATGGACCGGCTGGTCCCGGCGATCGAGACCGCGCTCGAAGGCTGGGAGACCCGTGTCCCCACCGGCCGTCTGAACGCCTTCCTCGGCGAGCTGGTCGCCGCCCACCCGCACCCGATCCGCGGTGGCAAGCAGCCCCGCATCCTGTTCGGTACGCAGGCGGGCACCAAGCCGCCCCGGTTCGTGCTCTTCGCCTCCGGCTTCCTGGAGCACGGCTACCGCCGCTTCATCGAGCGCCGGCTGCGCGAGGAGTTCGGCTTCGAGGGCACCCCGCTGCACCTGTCGGTGCGCGTCCGCGAGAAGCGCGGCAAGAAGAAGTAAGCACACAGCGGTACGGCCGAGGGCCGGGGCGTCGTCGGACACCCCGGCCCTCGGCCGTACCGCTTCCTGCGTCGGACGCGCCCGTACGGGGCGCTCAGGCACCGCCCCCGGTGCCGGGCGGCAGCGCGTACGCCGACCAGCCCCGGCCGGTGCCGGTGCCCGCCCGGGGGAGCGCCCCCGGGCCCGTGCCCGCGGCCGTGGGGCCCGGGCCGGCGTGTCCGCCGGGTCTCGGGCCGGCCGGGGCGGGACCGGGGCCGAGACCCCGGCCCGTACCGAAGGGGCGGAAGAGCAGGTCGTCCTCGCCGCCGCGGTCGCCCGGCAGGGTGCGGAAGGCGCGGCGGAACTCGGCGTACAGGGCGTCGTAGATCGGCGTCGTGGAGAACGCCGGGAATCCCGGCGCGCTGTCCCGGGCCGGGCGCATGCCGGGGATGGGGGCGAGGCCCGGAGTCGGGTACGGCTGCGGAAATGGGTCGTATGCGTGCACATATCTGCCAACGACCCCGGCGTCCGCGGGATGCGGGCGGGGCCCGGAATGAGCCGCCGCCCGCCCGGACCGCGCGCCGTACTCGTACCCGTACCCGTCCTCCCCTCGCGGTACGGGCCGCTCGCTCACGTGCCGGCCAGCGGCAGCGCCGCGGCCACCAGGCAGCCGTTGGCCGCCGCCTTCTCCAGGGCGTCGCGCAGCAGGTCCTCGCGCGGCTGCTGGCCGATGGCGCCCACCGGGGCGGCGAAGACGAGCACCGTGTGCGACTTGTTGGCCGCCGTCCGCCAGCCCTCGGTGACCTGGAGCGGCTGGTGCGCCTGCCACCAGGCGATCTGGCCCGTGCCGCTCATGCCCGGCTGCAGGACCGAGTGCAGCCGGCCCATCGCGACCAGCACCGACCAGCCGGGCAGCGGCGCGGGCTTGCTGTTGACGTCGGCGACGGGCTGGAAGCCCTGCTCGACGAGGAGCGTCAGGAACTCGTCCGTCAGCCCGTCCGAGCCGGGGCGGGCGACCGGGGCGGTGGGCTCCACGACGAGCGCCGGGTGCAGCTCGCCCTCGATCAGCACCAGACCGCTGGTGACGCCGAGGACCGCCTGCCGGGGGTTCTCGGTGGCGAGGGACTCGGCGGCGTCGGCGGCCGTGATCGAGGCGACCGCGCCCTGGAGCTGCTCCTCGGCGACCCGGACCACCTGGGACCGGATACAGCCGGCGTGCGCGAAGGCGAGCACGGCGGTCTCCTCGCCGACGAACAGCACGGTGCTGGTGCGCTCGCGCTCGGAGTCGCCGGGCGTACGGCAGGAGGTGCAGTCGTAGCTGCCCGGGGCGTTCTCCCCGGCGAGCAGTCGGTCGGCTTCTTCGTCGCCGATCTCGGCGCGTACGTCCTCACTGACGTCGAGCATGCGCGGCACGGGTGGCTCCCTGGACTCTTCGCGGGGTGACGGGCCGGGCGGCTCCCGGTCGTCTCATGCCGAGTTCAACGGGGAACCCTCGGCCGGGGTCACGCGTGAAGCGCCGCCAAGTTGCGCGGAAACGGCCGCGCGCCTTCGCGGAGCGTCGGCGCCGGCCGGGTGACATGTGAACGGTGTTCCGCGCGGCGGCCCCGCCGGGGCCCGGAACGGCTGCCTAGCCTGCCCCATGGCGAAGACCCGAGCACTCCGATGGCGCACGGCCGCCGCCGGCGCCGCGGCAGCGTTCCTCCTCCCGGCCCCCGGCGCCGCGGCCGCCGCGCCCACCCCGGTCGAGCCGTGCGTCCGCGACCACTGGCCGTGGGGGTGCGTCGCCGACTGCGAGAGCGCCGGTGACTGGCACGCGAACACCGGCAACGGCTTCTTCGGCGGGCTGCAGTTCCGGCAGTCGACCTGGGAGGAGTTCGGCGGCGGCCGGTACGCCCCGCGCGCCGACCTCGCCACCCGCGCCCAGCAGATCACGGTCGCCGAGGACGTCCTGCGCGTCCAGGGCTGGCAGGCCTGGCCGGTCTGCTCGCGGCGGTACGGCCTGAGCGGCCGCGCCCATGTCGTCCAGCCCGGGGACACCCTCGACCGGATCGCCGCCCGCTTCTCGGTCGAAGGCGGATGGCAGGCGCTGTACGCGGCGAACCGCTCGGTGATCGGCTCGGACCCGGACCGCATCGCCGTCGGCATGATGCTGAGCCTGCCCTCGTGACAGGGCCGGGGGCGGCGGGCGCGGGGACGCGACCCGGCTACAGTCGGCCACGACCACATACGCTTGCCCCAGGGGGACCGGCAGAGCCATGCGCGTTTCTTTCCTGCTCCACAACGGCTACCACATCGGCGGCACGATCCAGGCGACCTTCACGCTCGCCGCCGAGCTGGCGGCCCGTCACGAGGTCGAGATCGTCTCGGTGTTCCGCCACCGCGACGAACCCGTGCTCGGCGTCCCCGACGGAGTGAGCCTGCGTCATCTGGTCGACATCCGGAAGAACAGCCCCGGGTACGACGGCGACCACCCCGACTTCCACCGCCCCGCCCGGGTCTTCCCGCGCGGCGACGGCCGCTGGAAGCAGTACAGCGCCCTCACCGACGCCCGCATCGGCGCGCACCTCGCCGCCGTCGAGGCCGACGTCGTCGTCGCCACCCGCCCCGGGCTCAACGTGCAGCTCGCCCGGCAGGCGCCGCGCGGGCCGGTGCTCGTGGGGCAGGAGCACCTGATCCTCGACGGGCACAGCTACCGGCTGCGCCGCGACATCGGCCACGAGTACGCGCTGCTCGACGCCGTCACCACCGTCACCGAGGCCGACGCCCGCTCCTACCGGGCGCTCGCGCTGCCCGGCGTACGGATCGACGCGGTGCCCAACAGCGTGCCCGCGCCGCGGGTGCCGCCCGCCGACCCCGCCGCGAAGATCGTCGTCGCGGCCGGCCGGCTCACCCCGGTCAAGCGGTACGACCTGCTGATCGACGCCTTCGCCGAGGTGGCCGCCGCCCGCCCCGACTGGACGCTGCGGATCTACGGCACCGGCGACGCCGCCGACAACCTGAAGAAGACCCTGGCCCGGCAGATCGACCGGCTCGGCCTCGGCGAGAACGTCCGCCTCATGGGCACCGCGCACCCGATGGAGCCGGAGTGGGTCAAGGGCTCGCTGGCCGCGGTCACCTCGCGGCGCGAGTCCTTCGGCATGACCATCGTCGAGGCGATGCGCTGCGGGCTGCCGGTGGTCTCCACCGACTGCCCGTACGGCCCGGCGGAGATCATCGAGGACGGCGTCGACGGCCGGCTCGTCCCGGTCGACGACACGGCCGCCGTCGCGGGCGCGCTGCTCGCGCTCATCAACGACGACGAGGCCCGGGCCCGGGCGGCGAAGGCGGCCCTGGCCGCCTCCGAGCGCTTCGACCCCTCGCGGACGGCGGTCCGGCACGAGGAGATCTGGACCGGGCTCGCCGCCGCGGGCGCCGGCCGGCCGCGCGCCCACGCCCCGGCCCGGGCCGCGCTGCACCGTGCCGTCGGCACCGTCGTCGACGCCGTCTACACGGCGAAGTCCCGGGCGGGTGCCCTGGTCCGCCGCTTCCGCTGAGCGCCCGCCGCGGGAAACTGTGGGGATCCTGTGAATACGGTGCGGGGAGCGGGCGTGGAATTCCCCGTCGGGGGCATCCGTACGGAATTCGGGAGCGGATATTCACCGGTGCGTTCCCGGTGCGTGAAATTCCGGGTAAACGGCTGGAATCCGACCCCGGAGACACGGTTGGTGAAGAACGGGGCCATGTCAAACGTATGTCGGGAAGCTGTGACACAAGCGTGACCGGCAAGGTACTAACGTGATCTGTATGACACCCGAACACGCACCCGAAACGTATGTGGGACTCCGCGTCGAGGAGGCCGAACGGCTCGCCAGGATCCGCGGCTGGCGGGTCGTCCGGATCCTGCCGCCGGGCGCGGTCGTCACGATGGAGTACATGGAAGGGCGCATCGACTTCGAGGCCGAGAACGGCGTCGTCACCCGCGCCTGGCGCGGCTGAGCCGACCGGTCCGGGGAGGTATCGAGGCCATATGACGGGAGGGCCCCGGCCGATCGGCCGGGGCCCTCCCGTCATATGCCTGTGCTTGGACTCAGCCGCCCGTCGCCGGCCGCGAGTGCGGCGGACGGCGGCTGCCGGCCGGACCGGCCGGACCGCGCTCCGAACGCACCGCGTGATGGGCGGCGTGCGCGGGATGCGTGGCCGGGTGATGCGCGCGCGGGGCGGCCAGCTGCGAGCCCTGCAGGCCCGCGCCGCGGGTGGCGGACGGACCGCGTCCCCCGCCGGCTCCGACGGCCTCGCGTACCGGCTCCCCGTCCCCGGCCGGGCGCGGCGGGAACAGGCCGGGCACCGGCCGGTTCCCCGTCGCCACGGGCAGCGAGGGCACCAGGCGGCGGCGGGACCGCAGCTGCTCGCGCATCCGGTCGCGCAGGTCCAGGATCCAGGCCTCCACGACCGCGATGACCGGCTCGCACCAGGGCAGTGCGAGCAGGATGAGCAGTCCGGCGGCCCAGCCGAGCAGGACGTCGCTCAGCCAGTGCGTACCGAGGTACACGGTGGTCAGGCCGACACCGAGCGCGACCACGGCCGACGTCGCGGAGAGGTAGCGGCGGGCTCTCGGGGTGGTCGCCAGGTAGGCCAGGATGCCCCAGGTCACGACCGCGTTCGCGGTGTGCCCGGACGGGAATATGTCACCGCCCGCGAACAGCTCGGCGGAGCCGACCTGCGTCGCGTAGTGGGGACCGGCCCGGCCGAGTCCGAGTTTGACCGCTCCGACCGTGACGTTGAGCAGGAGCAGCGCGGCGCCGAGGGAGAGCAGCGGGCGCAGGGTGTGCTGGCGCCAGGAGCGCCAGCCCAGCCAGGACGCCACCATGACGGCGGTCGGGCCGCGCTGGCCGAGGACGACGTAGTAGTCGAGGAAGGCGTGCAGCTCCGGCCACTGCTGGTAGGGCCGGAAGAGCATGATCTTCCAGTCCAGGGTGACCAGCCAGGTCGAGAGCAGCACGGCGACGACGATGACCAGATAGAACGCCAGCGTCCCGCCGAAGAGGGCGAGACGCGTCCAGGTCATCCGCGGGACCTCTATCTTCGGCGGTTCCGGCTCCCGGTCCAGCCGGGCAAAGATGTCGGTACGCACCCAATCGACGTTACAGGGAGTGAGTGGCGACCTTGGTCGTTCCGGTCTCTTCGTGATGACGATGTGATGTGGAGTCCCTCTCGCGTGGGGCTCGCTTCCCGCCTTCCGTCGGAAAATCCGATGACCTTGGACCCATTTGCGTGAGGTGCGATTTCCGTAAGTCTGTTTGACGGGTCGGTGAATTCCTCGTTCGGGAGACCGTACGGAATTCGGCCGAGCCGACCCGGCCGACCGGAGTGGCGTACGCCACACCGGCGCCCCGCCGGGGTGAGACCTTGGCCACGCGCTCGGGGCTTGAACTCGCGTACGCTGACGGCTCACTCGCCCGTCGATGCCGGGCCGCCCCGGGGGTCACGGCTCCCGGTACGGTGCCCGCCGAGCGCGAGGGCTTCACTGGGAGGTACATGCATGGCGCGGACGATCGCGGCTGGAAAGCGGCGGACGGGTCCCCTCGGCCGCGGCACCGGCAGTGGCACCGGGCGCGCGAGCGGGCCCGGGACCGGGCCCGCCGCCGGAGGAGGAGCCGGCGGACCCGCCGGAGCCGGACCTGCCGGAGCCGGACCAGGGCGCGGCGCTCCGGGTGAGCCCGGCGCCAAGGCCGGCACCAACCGCTGGGTCGTCCTCTTCGTCCTCTGCGTCAGCCTGCTGCTGGTCGCGCTCGACTCGACCGTGCTGCACGTCGCCGTGCCCTCCCTCACCGAGGACCTGCGGCCCAGCTCCACCGCCCTGCTGTGGATCGTCGACGCCTACCCGCTGATCTGCGCCTCGCTGCTGATCCTCTTCGGCACCCTCGGCGACCGGGTCGGCCGCAGACGGGTGCTGCTCCTCGGCTACGCGCTCTTCGGCATCGCCTCGGCGATCGCCGCGCTCGCCACCGCCCCCGCGGTGCTCATCGCCGCCCGCGCGCTGCTCGGCGTCGGCGGCGCGATGATCATGCCCGCCACCCTGTCGCTCCTCCGCGCCGTCTTCCCCGACCGGCGCGAGCGGGCCACCGCCATTGGCATCTGGACGGCGGTCGCGGCCGTCGGCGCCGCCACCGGACCGGTCCTCGGCGGCTTCCTCGTCGAGCACTACTGGTGGGGCTCGGTCTTCCTGATCAACATCCCGCTGATGGCGCTGATCCTGCCGATAGGCCGGCTGCTGCTGCCCGAGTCGCGCGGCGGCTCCGACGGCCCCTGGGACGTCCTCGGCGCCCTGATGGCGGCGGCCGGCGTGCTCGGCGCGGTCCTCGGCGTCAAGCGGCTCGGCGCCGGCGACACCCTGTTCGAGCTGCCGACCGCCGGCCCGCTGCTGGCCGGCGCCGCGCTCCTGGTGCTCTTCGTCCGGCGGCAGAAGCGGCGCGCCCACCCGCTGATCGACATGCGGCTCTTCGGCCGGGCGGCCTTCACCACCTCCGTCGGCTGCATCGTGCTCGCCATGCTGGCCCTGGTCGGCCTGGAGCTGATCGCCGTCCAGTACCTCCAGCTCGTCCTCGGCCTCAGCCCGCTGCAGACCGGCCTGCGGCTGCTCCCGCTGACCTTCGCGGCGATGGCCGCCGGCGCCACCGGCTCGTACACCCTGCGCAGGATCGGGCCGCGCCGGATGGTCGGCTGGGGCTTCGTACTGACCGCCGCCGCGGTGCTGCTGCTCGTGCTCATGGGCCAGCACGACCGGCCGGTGCTGCTCACCGTCGGCTTCGTGCTGCTCGGGTTCGGACTGCAGACCACGCTCTTCTCGGCCTACGAGTCGATGCTCAGCGAGGCGCCGCAGGAAAGCGCGGGCGGGGCGGCGGCGATCGGCGAGACCTCGTACCAGCTCGGCGCGGGCATGGGCATCGCCCTGCTCGGAAGCGTCATGAACGCGGCGTACGCGCCCGGCCTGGCCGGTCTCTCCGGTGTCCCGGACGGTGCCGCGCGGGCCGCCGCGAACTCGCTTGGCGAGGCCTATCAGGTCGCCGCCCGGCTCGGCGGCACGGCCGGCGAGACGCTGCATGCCGCCGCCCGCCACGCCTTCGTGAACGGGCTCCACGTGACCCTGCTCGTGAGTGCGGGGCTGCTGCTGCTCGGCGCGCTGATGGCGCTCCGGCTGCCGCGCGTGATGGAGTGCCCGCCGGCCGACGACCTGGACCAGGACCTGGACCCGGGTCCGGCCGCGGAGTCCGCGACGGACGCCGGCCGGAAGCTGCCGGCCGCCGGGCCGTCGCTGTCCATCCCGGCCAGTCGTACGCCCGCCGAACCGGCCGTGACGGTACGCCGGAGCCGCTGACGGGGCCCCGGGCCTCATCGACCCGGACCTGTCCCACCCCGGCGACGCGGCGCCCGGAGGGGGAGCCGAGCCGCGGAAAACAGGTCAGCTCTGGTTGAAGAAGCCGCCCTGGCCGCGGCCCATGGTCTCGCCGGTGACGATCTGGGTGTCGGCCGGGGTCAGCAGGAAGACCCGGGTCGCGACGCGCTCGATCGAACCGTGCAGGCCGAAGGTGAGGCCGGCGGTGAAGTCGACGACCCGCTTGGCGTCGTCCGGCTCCATGGCGGTCAGGTTGACGATGACGGGTACCCCGGCCCGGAACAGCTCGCCGATGCCCCGGGCGTCCCGGAATCCGGCGGGCGAGACGGTCGCGATCCGCCGGCCCCGGTCCTGTGCCGTGTCGGACGCGACCTGCACCCGCGGGTCCGTCACCCAGGCGTCGTTGCTCTCGGCACCGTCGGCGTACTCGTCGTCGTAGTAGCGCTCGTCGTGGTCCTCGACGAGTCCCAGCCAGGCACTGGCCTTGCGCACCGATCCCATGGACGCCTCCTTTCAGCGCGGTCACTCGTGGTTCCGCAATCCCTATCGTCGTCCATGATGCGGATCGCGCGCCAAGTGGATAGTCGGCGCGCAGGGGATTCGTGACGGTACTGGTGCACAACGACAGGCCCTGTATCTGGCGATTCGTCAGGTATTTTGCGGTATACGGGGCCTGACAGGGGGTTGGCCGGGACCGTGCAACTCAAATGATGAAAGTCGGGCCGTAAGGGTGACGACACGGGCGTTCGGGTGACCGAAAGTCCCCGGTACGATGCCGGACGCCGCTGCGCGGATCTCGCGCACACGCTCACGGGGGAGTCACTTGTTCGGAATAGTCAGGCCCTGCACGCACCGTCTCACCGAGGGTCTCAAGACGGAGTGGATGGCCCATCTCTGCGGACTCTGTCTGGCGCTTCGTGCCGATCACGGCCAGTTCGCCCGGGTCGTCACCAATTACGACGGCCTGATCGTCTCGGTGTTGACGGAGGCCCAGATCGGGCGGACCGACGCCGGACGGCGGACGGCCGGGCCGTGCCCGCTGCGCCAGATGCGGAGCGCGCCGGTGGCACGGGGCGAGGGCGCGCGGCTCGCCGCCGCCGTGTCCCTGGTGCTGGCGTCGGCGAAGATACGCGACCATGTCGCCGACCGGGACGGGCTGCTGGCCCGCCGGCCGGTGGCCGCCGCCGCCCGCCGGGTGGCCCGCTCCTGGGACCGGGCCGGCGCCCGCACCGGGCGGGAACTCGGCTTCGACACCGCCGTCCTGGTCGACGCGGTCGACCGGCAGACCGGCATCGAGTCGCTGGCCGGCCTCGGCACGTCGCTCCTGGTCGTCACCGAGCCGACGGAGACGGCCACCGCCGCCGCCTTCGCGCACACCGCGGTCCTCGCCGGCCGCCCCGGCAACGCCGCGCCCCTCGCCGAGGCCGGCCGCCTCTTCGGACGCCTTGCCCATCTCCTGGACGCCGTCGAGGACCAGGGCGCCGACACCGCCGCCGGTTCCTGGAACCCGCTCACCGCGACCGGGACCTCCCGCGAGGAGGCCCGCCGGCTCGCCGACGACGCGCTGCACGGCATCCGTCTGGCGCTGAAGGACGTGGAGTTCGCCGAGGGGCGGCTCACCCACGTACTGCTCGCGCACGAGCTGCGGAACTCCATCGACCGCGCCTTCGGGACGACGACCTGCTCGCACGGCGTGCGGGGGTCCGGGTACGGGCCCGGCCCCGGACCGGTGCCGGGCAACCCGTACGCGCCCGAGGGGCCGGGGCCCGTCCCCGGCAACCCGTACGCCCCCGGCCCCGGTGGCCCCGGAGGCCCGGGCGGGCCGTACAACCCTGGTCCGGGCGGTCCCGGGGGCCCCGGCGGGCCGCTGCCGCCCCAGCCGCCGGACCGCGGCCGCGGGCTGCTGGCCGGCTGCGCCGTCTGGCTCGGCCTGGCCTGCACCTGCCAGATGTGCTGCGGGACGTACGAGGGCCCGTGGAGCCGGCAGCGCCGGGACGGGCTGTGCGCGCACTGCGACCCCAGCAACTGCTGCGATTGCTGTGACTGCTGCAGCAACTGCTCGGACTGCGGCTGCTGCGGCGACAGCTGCTGCTGTGACGGCTGCGGCTGCGACTGCTGACGCGTGCCCCTCGGGCATCCGGCCCCTCGGACGGCCGGCCCGTCGGGCGCCAGGTCCGTCAGGGGCTCGGTCCGTCAGGCGTCCGGCCCCTCGGACGGCCGGCCCGTCGGGCGCCAGGTCCGTCAGGGGCTCGGTCCGTCAGGCGTCCGGCCCTTCGGGGGTCGGGCGCCGCAGCGCGTACACCGTGACCGGGTTGCCGTGCATCTCGTCCTCGCGCAGCGGGGTGAAGCCGAGCCGCTCGGCCACCCGTACCGAGGGGGTGTTCCCGGGCCGGATCATGGCGGTGAGGTACGGCACGTACGCCGCGTCGAGCGTCGCGAAGCCCCAGTCGATACAGGCCCGGGCCGCCTCCGTGGCGTAACCGTGGCCCCAGGCCTCGGCCCGGAACGTCCAGCCGATCTCCACCTCGTCGAACCGCGGCCAGTGATTCAGGCCGCAACGGCCCAGGAACTCGCCGGTGGAGCGCAGTTCGACGGCGCACAGGCCGTGGCCGCGCTCGGCCCACTGGCGTTCGATCGTGGCCAGCCGCTCACGGGCCTGCCGGAGGGTGTAGGCGCCCACGAAACGGTTCACCCGTTCGTCGGCGTGGAGGGCGACGAACGCGTCGGCGTCGTCGGCTCGCAAGGGGCGCAGGAGCAGCCGTTCCGTCTCGATCACCGGGCCACCGTACAACCGCCCCACTCGCCCGCGCCGGGGCATTTCGCGGGGCGGGCCGGGGACGATCCGCCCAGCCTCCTCCGTCCCGGGAACAGGCGTGTGGAAAGGTGACGCACCATGAGCACGGATGCATCACAGAGCCTGCGGGACTGGCGGCGCTGGAACGAGCAGCGCACGGCGGCGGTCGCCTCGTCGTACGGGCCGCTCTCGCTGACCGGGACGTACTGGCTCTCGGACTTCCCGGATGGGCGGATCCCGTCCGTGCCGGGTGACTGGCGGGCGGACGGCGACGAGGTGATCCTCACGGCGGACCCCGCAGGCGACGCGGACGCCGAGGACGCCCTCACGGTCGACGGCGCGCCCCTGACCGGCTCGGTGCGGCTGACGGCCGATCACGCCCCGGTCCACGAGTCCCGGGTGGCGTCGGGCGGGCGGCGGCTGGTGGTGCTGCGCCGCGAGGGGGAGTGGGCGGTACGGGACTTCGACCCCGGCTCGGAGGCGCGGCGCGCGTTCCAGGGCATCGAGGCCACCCCGTACGACGAGAGCTGGGTGCGGCCCGGGACCTACCGGCCGTACCCGGAGGACCGGCACGTCCGGGTGGCGAACGCCGACGGCAAGGAGCGCGGGCTCGGGCTCGCCGGAGAGCTGTTCTTCGAGCTGCACGGCGCCGAGCACAGCCTCCAGGTGGCCGTCGAGGACGACGGCACGCTGTGGGCGGTCTTCGCGGACGCCACCAGCGGGCGGGGCAGTTACCGGTTCCGGTTCCTGCGGCCGGCGGCGCCGGCGGCGGACGGCTCGGTGACGGTGGACTTCAACCGCGCGCTGCTGCCGCCGTGCGCGTTCGCGCCGCACTTCATCTGCCCGTTCCCGCCGCCGGGGAACACGCTGGACACGGCGGTGGCGGCGGGCGAACGGCAGGTGAGGGAGGGCTGAGCGCACCCCGCTCCGGACCGCCCCCGAACCCCCTTCGGAACACGCCCCGGAAGACGAACCGGAACGTGAACCGGAACGTGAACCGGAACCGGGGCCGGGGGCGCGGTCCACCCGCCGGTCCACCCGTTCCGCATCCCCCACGCGCGTAGACACGCCATGCGGGCGGTCTTGTGCGCTCCGGTTTTCCGGGCCACTATCCCCGAGTGTGACCTGTCAGGAACACGTCACTCCTACGGTGTCGTGCTCCAGCACCCGCACCCAGTACGACGGTTGACGGCCGTGCGGCCGGAAGGCGTCCTCGCGGCGCCCCCTTCCGTACGACCCGAGGCCTCCCCCACAGCGCCGGCCCCCAGGCCGCGCCTCACGGGTCCGACACCCCACTGCGGACCCCCGATTCCCCTCTGGAGGAACGAAAAGTGAGGATCACGCGCACCACCCCCACACGCACCGTCCGCCTGCTCGCCGTCGCGGCCGGTCTCGCCGCCGCGGCGGCCGTCGCGGTCCCCGCCGCGAACGCCACCCCCACCGGCACCTTCAGCGCCGAGCAGCTCGACGCCGTCGACGACGCGGTGCTGAGCGCCGACGTGGCCGGCACCGCCTGGCGGATCGACCCGGCGACCAAGACGGTGGTCGTGACCGCCGACTCCACGGTCTCGCAGTCCGACATCGCCAAGATCAAGCAGAAGGCCGGGGCCGGCGCGGGCGCGCTGCGCATCGAGCGGACCCCGGGCGTGTTCAACAAGCTGATCTCCGGCGGCGACGCCATCTACGCGAGCAGCTGGCGCTGTTCGCTGGGCTTCAACGTCAAGGACAGCGCGGGCAACGACTACTTCCTCACCGCCGGTCACTGCACCGACGGCGCGGGCACCTGGTGGTCCAACTCCGCCCACACCACCACCCTCGGCACCACCACCGGGTCGAGCTTCCCCACCAACGACTACGGCATCGTGCGCTACACCAACACCTCGGTGGTCAAGTCCGGCACGGTCGGCAGCGTCGACATCACCAGCGCCGCCAACGCCACCACCGGCATGTCCGTCACCCGCCGCGGCTCCACCACCGGCATCCACAGCGGTACGGTCACCGGCCTCAACGCGACCGTGAACTACGGCGGCGGCGACATCGTCTACGGCATGATCCAGACCAACGTCTGCGCCGAGCCCGGCGACTCCGGCGGCCCGCTCTACTCGGGCAGCCGCGCCATCGGCCTCACCTCGGGCGGCAGCGGCAACTGCACCTCGGGCGGGACGACGTTCTTCCAGCCGGTGACGGAGGCGCTGAGCGCGTACGGCGTGAACGTGTTCTGATCCGCCCGCTCCACCCGTTCCCCCGTACGGCCTGCGGAAACGGCCCCGGCGGACCGCCCGTGAGGGTGGTCCGCCGGGGCCTCCGCCGCTGGGTCAGGAGGAGGCGGTGGCCGCCGCCCTCGGCTCCCGTCCCTCCCGCTTGAGCGCGGAGACCACCACGGTGATCGCGGTGCCGGCGACCGCCCAGGCCGACAGGACCAGCATCGAACCGAGCATGTCGTTGCCCTTGAAGTATGCGATCGAGCGCGCCGCCCAGGTGCCCGCGCCCGGTGGCAGGGCCGGGCCGATGGCCTGCCAGAACGGTGGCAGCATCGGCAGCGGGAAGGCGCCGCCCGCGCTCGGGTTGCCCGCGACCACGATGATGAGGATCGCCAGGCCGATGCCGACGATCCCGAACAGCGACTGCAGGGCGAGGGTGGTCGCGCCGACCGCGAAGACCACCAGCGCGCCCAGCCCCCACAGGGCGGGGATGCTGCCGGGCAGGGCGCCCAGGATCGGGCCGACGATGAGCGCGCCGCCGAGCCCGCCGAGGATCGCGTAGACCGCGAGCACGCCGAGCCGGATGACCGCCCGCTCCGCGTTGGCGGGCCGCGCGCCGGCGCTGATCGCGAGGATCGCGGCGCAGATGTAGCCGCCGACGCACCAGCCGATGACCAGGTAGAAGGCGGAGAGTCCGTTGAAGTCCTGGGGGGAGGCGGGCGCCACGTCGACGACGCGCAGCCGGCGGTGTTCGGCCGCCGCGACCTGCCGGAACGTCGCCTCCAGAGTGAGGGAGAGCGCCTTGCCGCCGCCGGAGGCGACGAGCAGGGTGTCGGTGGGGCCGGCCGGGGCGGAGATCAGCGCTCCGTCGATGTCCCGGTTCAGGATCTGTTTCCGGGCCTCGGCCTCGTCGGCGACGGCGCGCGGGTCGAGCGGCCCGCCGGGCAGCTGGTCCAGCCGGGTCACCAGGGGTTCGGAGACCCGGGGCGGCGCCACCACGCCGAAGGGGACGTCCTTCGGCTGCGGATGGTGCAGGGCGCCCACGTAGGAGGCGATGAACAGCAGCTGGAGGGCGAAGACGCCCGCGACCAGCAGGGCTGCTCGGGGGTGACGGCGCTCTTCAGTTCGTCGACGAGACTCATTTCCCCAGGCTCGGGGAGAGTGATCGTTTCCGCAGGCCGGGTTACTCCACATGGGTGATCTTGGAGGGCGAAGGGGCCGCCCGCCTCGGTATTCGTACGGGCGTTCGAAGATGGGTTAAGGTGAGAAAAAGGGGGTGGGAACGTGTGTACGAATTCGAGCGGGAGCGTGGAAGGCGGTGCGGCATATGCCGGGATTCACGCATCTGCACACCGCGTCGGGCTACTCCGTGCGGTACGGCGCCTCGCACCCCGCCCGGCTGGCCGAGCGCGCCGCCGAGCGCGGCATGGACGCCCTCGCCCTCACCGACCGTGACACGGTCGCGGGCGTGGTCCGCTTCGCGAAGGCCTGTGAGACGGCCGGCATCCGCCCCCTGTTCGGCGTCGACCTCGCGTACGAGCCCCCCGCGCCGTCCCCGGACGGCGCGCCGTCCGACCGCTCCCGTACGCCGGGCGCGGCCGGCCGCGCCACGCAGGAGACGTCCGCCCGGCGCGCGCCGGTGCGCGGCGGGGCGTTCGTGGACGAGTCCGCGCCCCGGGCCGTCTTCCTCGCCCGCTCCAGGGAGGGCTGGGCCGGGCTCTGCGCCCGGGTCACCGCCGCCCACGCCCGGGCCGGCGAGGGACCGCCCGTCCTGCCCTGGTCCGGCCACACCGGCGACGGCCTCTTCGTCCTGCTGGGGCCCGGTTCCGACATCGGCCGCGCCCTCGCCGCCGGCCGCCCCGACCGGGCCGCGCGGCTGCTCGCGCCCTGGCGCGAGCGGTACGGGGACGCCCTGTGCCTGGAGGTCGTGCACCACGGCCGGTCCGGCACCGGGCCCGGCTCGCTGCGGCTGGCCGCCCGTACGGTGGGCTTCGCCGCCGAGCAGGGAGTACGACCCGTGCTCGGCAACGAGGTGCGGTACGCCGATCCCGGCCAGGGCCCCGTCGCCGACGTCCTCGACGCCGCCCGCCGGCTCGTCCCCGTCGACCCGCGCGCCGGGCTCGACAGCGGCGAGGCCTGGCTCAAGGAGCCCGGCGCGATGACGGCCGCCGCCGAGCGGATCGCCGAGGCCGCCGGATTCCGGCGGGACGCCGCGTACCGGCTGCTCGAACGCACCGAGGAGGTCGCCGCCGCCTGCCGGGTCGACCCCGAGGACGACCTCGGCATGGGCTCCGCGCACTTCCCCGAGCCGTACCTGGTCGGCGCCGCGCACCGGACCGCCCAGCGGGTGCTCGCCTCCCGGGCCGCCGCCGGCCTGCTCCTGAAGGGCTACGACCGCGGCCCCGCCCGGCGCGTCTACTGGGACCGGATGCACCACGAGCTGGACATCATCGCCCACCACGGATTCGCCAGCTACTTCCTGACGGTCGCCCAGGTCGTGGACGACGTCCGGGACATGGGCGTCCGGGTGGCCGCCCGCGGCTCCGGCGCCGGCTCCCTCGTCAACCACCTCCTCGGCATCGCCCACGCCGACCCGGTCGGGAACGGCCTGCTGATGGAACGGTTCCTCTCCAAGCGCCGCACCGTCCTGCCCGACATCGACATCGACGTGGAGTCCGCCCGCCGGCTGGAGGTCTACCGCGCGATCCTCGGCCGCTTCGGCGCCGAGCGGGTCGCCACCGTCGCCATGCCCGAGACCTACCGGGTCCGGCACGCCGTACGGGACGTGGGTGCCGCCCTGTCCATGGACCCGGCCGAGATCGACCGGATCGCCAAGGCGTTCCCGCACATCCGCGCCCGGGACGCCCGCGCCGCCCTCGCCGAACTGCCCGAACTGCGCGGCCTGCGCGACGCGTCGGCGGGCCGCGAGCGGTTCTGGGAGCTGGTCGAGGCGCTCGACGCGCTGCCCCGGGGCATCGCCATGCACCCCTGCGGCGTACTCCTCTCGGACGCCTCGCTGCTCACCCGTACCCCCGTCGTCCCCACCAGCGGCGAGGGACTGCCCATGTCCCTGTTCGACAAGGAGGACGTGGAGGACCTCGGGCTGCTCAAGCTCGACGTCCTCGGGGTGCGGATGCAGTCGGCGATGGCGCACGCCGTCGCCGAGGTCGGCCGGGCCACCGGCACCCGGCCGGACATCGACGCGATCCCGGCCGGCGACCCGGCCACGTACCGGCTGATCCGCTCCGCCGAGACCCTGGGCTGTTTCCAGATCGAGTCGCCCGGCCAGCGCGACCTGGTGGGCCGGCTCCAGCCGGCGGACTTCCACGACCTCGTCGTGGACATCTCGCTGTTCCGGCCGGGCCCGGTCGCCGCCGACATGGTCCGTCCGTTCATCGAGGCCCGGCACGGCCGCGCGCCGGTCCGCTACCCGCACCCCGACCTGGCGGACACGCTGAAGGAGACGTACGGCGTCGTCGTCTTCCACGAACAGATCATCGAGATCGTGAGCGTCATGACCGGCTGCGGCCGCGACGAGGCCGACCAGGTGCGCCGCGGGCTCTCCCATCCCGAGTCGCAGGGCCGGATCAAGGCGTGGTTCGCGGAGCGGGCCGAGCGCCGCGGGTACGCGCCCGAGGTCGTCGCCCGCACCTGGGAGATCGTCGAGGCGTTCGGCTCGTACGGCTTCTGCAAGGCGCACGCGGTGGCCTTCGCCGTGCCGACGTACCAGTCGGCCTGGCTCAAGGCGCACCACCCGGCCGCCTTCTACGCGGGGCTGCTCACCCACGACCCCGGCATGTACCCGAAGCGGCTGCTGCTCGCGGACGCCCGGCGGCGCGGGGTGCCCGTGCTGCCGGTGGACGTGAACCGGTCGGCGGTCGCCCATCGAATCGAACTGGTGTCCGGGAGGGTCGGCGCGCCGGGCGCGGTGTGGGGACTCCGGCTCGGCCTCGCCGACGTCCACGGCATCGGCGAGGCCGAGAGCGCCCGCATCGAGACCGGCGCGCCCTACGTCTCGCTGCTCGACTTCTGGGAGCGGGCCCGCCCGCGCCGGCCCGTCGCCGAACGCCTCGCCCAGGTCGGCGCGCTCGACGCCTTCGGCACCAACCGCCGCGACCTGCTGCTCCACCTCGCCGAACTGCACCGCGGCCGGCGCAAGGACGCCGCCCACGGCGGTCAGCTGCCGCTCGCCCAGGGCCGCGAGACCGCCCCCGTCGGCCTGCCCGACCTCGACGGGGCCGAACGGCTCAGCGCCGAACTCGGCATCCTCGGCATGGACGCCTCCCGCCATCTCATGGGCGACCACCAGGAGTTCCTGCGCGAGCTCGGCGTGGTGCCCGCCCGGGAGCTGCGCGCGGCCGAGCACGGCCGGACCGTCCTGGTCGCGGGCGCCAAGGTGGCCACCCAGACCCCGCCGATCCTGCGCCGCGCCGCGTCCGGGCCGTACGGGGAGACGGCCGCGCGGGAGCCGCAGCGGATCGTCTTCGTCACCCTCGACGACGCCTCGGGCCTGATCGACCTGGCCTTCTTCGCCGACAGCCAGGCCGCGAGCGCGCACACGATCTTCCACAGTGGACTGCTGCTCGTGCGGGGGAAGGTCCAGCGCCGCGGGCCGCGGTCGCTCACCGTGGCGGGCTCCGCCGCGTGGAACCTGACGGAGCTGGCGGAGCTGCGCCGTACGGGCGGGCTCGACGCGGTGGCGGCACGGCTGGCCGAGGACATGAGCGGACCGGGCGCGGACGGACCGGGTACGGACGGACCGGGCGCGAACCGGGCGGGTGCGGGCCGCGCCCCGGGTGCGCACGGCGCGGAGCCGGACGGCGGGGTGACGTCCGGCCGCGGCCGGACCCTCCAGGTCGCCGAAGGCGTCGAGATGAACCCCTGGTCGGACCTCCGGCCCGCGGGCACCGACTCCCTCGGCGGCCGCAAACTGTGGCACTCCAGCCCCGGAAGCGCCGGGTGAGCGCGATGACCGTCGTCTACGCACAGGTCCCCAGGGCGCCGGGGGAGAGCGGGCGGCTGCTCCTGCGGGTGCTGGAGGACATCACCCCCGTCGTCCAGGCGCTGCCCCCCGACGCCGCCCTCGCGGATGTCACCGGCAGCGTGCGCTACTTCGGCTGTGACGCCGTCGGGATCGCGCGCCTGATCCGGGTGCGCGCACTCGCCTGGTACGGCCTGAACTGCGCCGTCGGCGTGGCAGCCAACCCCCTGCTCGCCCGGATGGCCGGACAGGGGGGACCGCCCGGCGCCGTCCGCTTCGTCCCGGACACGCCGCGGGACGTCGCCGCGTTCCTGGAGCGGAAGCCGGTGATCGCCCTGTACGGGGTGGGGCCGAAGGCGGCGCGC
The DNA here is from genome assembly GCA_002355495.1 of Streptomyces laurentii. Classification (GTDB taxonomy): domain Bacteria; phylum Actinomycetota; class Actinomycetes; order Streptomycetales; family Streptomycetaceae; genus Streptomyces; species Streptomyces laurentii. The sequence continues at coordinate 1,355,316 of AP017424.1, read as the reverse complement.
ACCCTGTGCACGTACGGCCTGGACAGCGTCGGGAAGGTGGCGGCCACCTCCGAGGCCACCCTCCAGCGGATCCTGGGCGCCCGGCTGGGACGCCTGGTGCACGAGCGCTCCCACGGCATCGACCGGACGCGCGTGACACCGCACGCCGCGCCCCGGTCGGCCGCCGCCGAACGGCGGTTCGCCCGGCACGAGGTCGACGCGTCGGTACGGCGCGGGGCGCTGCTCGAACTGGCCGTCGGCCTCGGGCGGCGGCTGCGGGCGGACGACCAGGTGGCCCGCGCGCTGACGCTCACCGTCCGGTACGCGGACCGGTCCACGACCACCCGGACGCGCGCGCTCCCGGAACCCACCGCGCACACCCCGGCCCTGGCGGGCACCGCGCAGGCGCTGCACGACGCCCTCGGGCTCCAGCGGGCGCGGGTCACGGCGCTGTCCCTGCGGGCCGAGGACCTGATGCCCGCGCGGCTCTCCAGCCGGCAGCTCACCTTCGACCGGCAGGCCGAGAGCGCCGACCGGCTCGAACCGGTCCTCGACCGGATCGCGGCGCGCTGGCCCGGCGTGGTGGGACCGGCCACCCTCGCCCGGTCGTGACGGGGCGGGCGCGGTGACGTGGCCGCGGTGACGGCGCGGGCGGACAGGCCGCGGTGCCGCACTTTTTGCCGACGGGTCACTTCCCCCGGGAGCTACTCGTGCGTAGCTTGACGGGAACGCATCCCCCTGTGGTCCGGACCGCAAGGCGTCGTGCATCCCCCGCTTTTCGAGCCGCGAGGAGATCACCCCATGCTGCCCCGGAACCCGTTCGGACGCCTCGGCAGAGCGCTGTCCGTACTCGCGCTGACCGCCGCCGCCGTTCTTGCTCCCGTCACCGCCCAGGCCGCCCAGGCCGCAACGGCCGCCTCGGCGGCCGATTCCGCCACGGCCGCCCCCAGCCGCGGGTGGAACGACTTCTCCTGCAAGCCGTCCGCCGCCCACCCCCGCCCCGTCGTGCTGGTCCACGGCACGCTCGGCAACTCCGTCGACAACTGGCTGGGCCTCGCCCCGTACCTCGTCGAGCGCGGGTACTGCGTCTTCTCGCTCGACTACGGGCAGCTGCCCGGCGTGCCGCTGTTCCACGGCCTCGGCCCGATCGACGCGTCCGCCGGACAGCTCTCCGCGTACGTGGACCGGGTCCTGTCCGCCACCGGCGCCGCGAAGGCGGATCTGGTCGGCCACTCGCAGGGCGGCATGATGCCCCGCTACTACCTGAGGTTCCTGGGCGGCGCGGCGAAGGTGAACGCGCTTGTGGCCCTCGCCCCCGACAACCACGGCACCACCCTGTCCGGGCTGACCCGGCTGCTGCCGTACTTCCCGGGCGCCGAGGACCTGATCAGTGCCGCGACCCCGGGCCTCGCCGACCAGATCGCCGGCTCCGCGTTCCTGACCCGGCTGAACGCGGGCGGCGACACCGTCCCCGGGGTGCGGTACACGGTGATCGCGACGCGGTACGACGAGGTCGTCACCCCTTACACATCGGGCTGGCTCTCCGGTCCGAACGTCACCAACGTGCTGCTCCAGGACCGCTGCGCGCTCGACTTGTCCGAGCACCTGGCGATCGGGCTGACCGACCGGATCGCCTTCCACGAGGTGTCCAACGCCCTCGACCCGGCCCGGGCGACCCCGACGACCTGCGCGTCGGCCTTCTAGAGGCCGAGGCGCAGATCCGTGCGGATGTACGGATCATCGCAAAGTGTTCAACTCGCCGCCGGATGGGCGAGTTTCGGACATTCTTCGCGATGATCCGGTATCCCTTGCGGGCGTCATATTCTCGTCCGGAAGGGACCTTCCGTCCATGCGCGTACGTTTCGCTCTCGCCGCCGGTGTGCTGGCGACCGCCACCGCCGCCACCGCGCTGACCGGCGCGACGGCCACGGCCGCCCCCGCCCGTTCCGCCAACGTCGTGTCCGTCGACCGTCAGGGGAAGGCCGCGAAGAGCGGCGAGGTCAGCGTCTCCGGCAGCTACCGCTGCGCCCGCGGCGGCTCCGGGCCGGTCTTCCTCGGCTCCACGCTGGTCCAGCAGGACCGTTCCGTCGGGATCGGCGGCACCCGCGTCGTCTGCGACGGCCGGACGCACCGGTGGACCCACCGCTCGCTCGTGAAGCAGAACAGCTTCAAGGCGGGCACGGTACGCGTCGAGGCCGTGCTCGTCCGGCTCGCCCCCGACGGCCCGCTGGGCCTGCCGCTGCCCGTCTTCCTGACGCGCGGCGGCCGGTCGGTCAGTCTCCGTTAGGGGCCGGTACGGCGGACAGCGCGAGCAGTCCGTCCCGGCCCAGGGCCTCCAGCTCGTCGAGGGCGCGTACGGCGTGCCGGGCCGCCTCCGGATCGGCGGCGGCCAGCCCGCTCGCCGCGAACTCGTCCTCGTCGAGCCGCAGGACCTCCGCGCCGTCCGCCGACACCCACAGGTCCAGATCCAGGTCTTCGACCCGTACCTCGGCGCCGTCGGCCAGCGCGGGCCGGGTCACGTCGCAGTACCAGCCCTTGAGCGTGCCGTCGCCGGTCCGGACCTCCTTCACCGCGTACCACCGGTCGCGCCAGTAGTGCTCGGTGAAGACATCGCCGGGCTCGAAGCGCACGAAGCCGAAGTCCCGCACGCCCTCGCCGGCCCAGGGTGCGCGGACGGTCAGCCGTACCCCGTCGTCGGCGAGGACCCGGGCCGGGTAGCGGATCTTCGTCCGCCCCGCCTTCACCAGGACAACCTCGACCGTGGTCTCATCCGAGGGTGCGGACATGACGGACCTCCTGTGCGCTGATCTCGTATCCGAACCACCGGTTGACGGCCAGCATGGGCGCGTTTGCGGCGTCGTTCCCGGTGAGCGCCTCCGTGCAGCCGGCCGCCCGGGCCCGGTGCAGCGAGGCGTTCTTCACCAGCTTGGCCAGGCCCCGGCCCCGGAACCCGGGCGCCGTGCCCGTCATGCCGGTGACGTAGCGGCCGAGGCCGTCCGTGAGGGCGGCGCTGAAGGCCACCGGGCGGCCGTCGGCGAGCGCGACCATGGTCAGCTCGTGGGCCTGCAGCGGATGGCGCCAGGTGGTGGCCAGCCAGTGCGCGTAGTCCGTCAGATCGGCGGCCACGTCCCCCGGCTCGTCGGCCGTGGTCAGCGCGTCCAGTTCGAACAGCGGCCGCGGGTCGGCCGCGAAGTCGGCCGCCGTGCGCAGCTCGACGCCGTCCGGGAGGTCCTGGAGCGGCGGCAGCTCTGCCGTCGCCAGGTCGAGCCGCAGGAAGTAGGCGGAGCGCCGGCCCTGGTAGCCGTGCCGTTCGGCGAAGGCGCGGGAGGGCCGGTCGTCGAGGACCCAGCTGTAGATCCGCCGGGCCCCGGCCCGCGCCAGATGCTCCTCGGCGGTCCGCAGCAGCAGCGTGCCGGCGCCGCGGCCGGTGTGCTCGGGGTGGACGTGGATGTTCACCAGCCCGTCACCCGGCTCCGGTGACTCGTGGGCCAGCGCCACCTCCGCGCTGCCGACGATCTCGCCGTCCGCCTCGGCGACCAGCGGCCGCGCGTGCGCGTCGGGATGCGCGTGCGCCCAGTCGTGGGCCAGCTGAGGGCCGGTGGTCAGCATGAACGGCAGGGCGGCGCGGCGTACCCGCGCGAAACCCTCGGCGTCCTCGGTGGATCCGGGTCGCACGTCGCGGACGATCACAGTCATGGGGCCGCACGGTAGGCGGTGGCCGGGGCCGGGCGCCTCCCATTTTCCCCGGGTACGGGTGCAGAATCAGGGGGGTGACGCTTCGAATCAGCGTGGATGCCGGTTCCACCACCCATCCCTACGAACAACTGCGTGCCCAGATCTCGGAGCGGGCCCGCTCCGGTGAACTTCCCGTCGGCTACAAGCTGCCGACGGTGCGGGGCCTCGCGGAGGACCTCGGGCTCGCGGCGAACACGGTCGCGAAGGCGTACAAGGCCCTGGAATCCGACGGGGTGATCGAGACCCGGGGCCGCAACGGCACCTTCGTCGCCGCCGCCTCCGACGCGGCCTCCCGGCTCGCCGCCACCTCGGCCGCGACCTACGCGACGGAGGCTCACCGGCTGGGCCTGAGCCGGGAGGAGGCGGACGCGGCGGTCCGCGACGCGTTGCGAGCCGCGTACGACGACTGAGGCGCGGGTCCCGGCCCCGTAAGCCGTACCACCCGCCCCTTCGATCCATCCCTCGACGACCCCCGGCCGGGCACGCGCACCGGCCGGGGGTCTTTCGCTGTCCGGAAGCGGTGCGGAAGCGGTGCGGAAGCGGTGCGGAAGCGGTGCGCGAGTGGCCTGGAGGCGACCCGGAAGCGGCTGCGAGCGGGCCCTCGGACGGTCTGTCAACAGCCCTTTCGGCACGCCCTCCTGAGGGTGACCAAGGGAAGAGGCGCCATCAAGACGCGTACCGTCGGGCGATGGTTCCCGGAAGCGGGCACGCACCCTGCCGAATGTCTTGAAACCGACGTTTTTTGACCGTGCCTCACAGAAAATTCCCTACGAGTTTTGACATGAACACTTCTCGCGGGGCCGATCCACTGCTACTACCTGGTAACGCAGAAATCCTGCCCCTGGGAGGTCTTCATGAAGCTGTCCCGTTTTGCCGCTGTTTCGTCCTCGCTTCTCCTCGGCGCCGTCCTCGCCTTCACCGGCGCGGGTGCCGCCCAGGCGGCCACCACCGCCGCGGTCGACTACGTCGCCCTCGGCGATTCGTACTCCTCCGGTGTCGGCTCCGGCAGTTACGACAGTGCGAGCGGCGACTGCAAGCGCTCGACCAAGGCGTACCCGATGCTGTGGAAGGCCTCCCACGCCACCACCTCCTTCGCCTTCAACGCCTGTTCGGGCGCCGTGACGACGGATGTGATCAACAATCAGCTCGGTGCGCTCAACGCCAACACCGACCTGATCTCCATTACCATCGGCGGCAACGACGCGGGCTTCGCCGACGTCATGACGACCTGCATCCTGCAGTCCGACGCGGGCTGTGTCTCCCGGGTGAACCAGGCCAAGAGCTATGTCGACACCACGCTGCCCGCGCGCCTCGACGCCGCCTACAACGCGATCCGCGCCAAGGCGCCCAACGCCAAGGTCGTCGTCCTCGGCTACCCGCGCTTCTACCAGCTCAACGGCACCTGCGTCGCGGGCCTGAGCGAGACCGAGCGCAGCGCCATCAACGGCGCCTCGGACTACCTGAACGCGGCCATCTCCAAGCGCGCCGCCAGCAAGGGCTTCACCTTCTCCAGCGTGACCTCGACCTTCGCCGGCCACGAGATCTGCTCCGGCTCGGCCTGGCTGCACAGCGTCAACTGGCTGAACATCGGCGAGTCGTACCACCCGACCGCCGCCGGCCAGTCCGGTGGCTACCTGCCCGGCCTGAACGCCGTGGCGTAACCGGCGTTCAGCCGGACGCCGGAGAGGCGGTCCCGCCCGAAGGAGTCCCCGACGTCGATGTCGCGGTCGGGGTCCCCGTCCCCGTGGTCGTCGGCACGGGCGGCGAGGGCGTGGCCGTCCTCTCCTCGCACCGCACCGAGAACGACACCCAGTCGGACTCCCGCGCGACCGGATCACGGACCTCCACCCGGATCCGGTCGCGTGTCGTCGTGCCCGGCTCGTACGCGGACTGGGTCCGCGTCACCTGCTCCTCGGCGGGCCCGTCCGCCGGGAAGTCCAGCGTCCGCCACGCCGTGTCCTGGGCCTCGCCGCTCTCCGTCCGCCAGCGGTACGTCACGGTGGCGGGCGTCCGGTCCACCGTGAGCGTCGCCGTGAACTCCGGCGCCCCGGCCGCGGGCGGCGGGCAGCTCCCGGTGTACGCGCCGCGCACCGCCCGCACCGAGACGGCGACCGCCGCCGGGGGCGTGGTCGTGGGGCTCGGGGAGGCGCTCGTGCTCGCCGTGGCCGGCGCGGCCGTCGTCGGCGGCGCGGAGGCCGTCGCGCTCGTGCCCGGCGTCACCGGCGGGGCGTCGGCTTTCCCGGTGTCCCGCAGCAGCGCGTACGTCACGCCGCCCGCCACCAGCGCCAGGGCCGCGATCCCGGCGATCAGCGCCGTCCGGCCGCCGCCCTGACGCGGCTCCGGACCGGGCAGAGGAGCCGTCGCACCGGGACCGGCGGGCCCGCCGGGCATCCCGCCCGCGTGTCCACCCGCTCCCGCGTCCGGGACGGCCGGCGGGGGCGTGCGGAGCGGGCGTGTACGGGCCGCGTCGCCCGGCGGCGGTGGTGTACGGGGGGTGCCGCCCGCGCTGATCAGCCGCAGCCGCTCCTCGGCGTCCGCCGCCGGCATCCGCCGCTCCGGGTCCTTCCGCAGCAGCCCCTCGATCACCGGGGCCAGCGGTCCCGCGTGCGCGGGCGGCGCGGGCTCCTCGTCGACCGCCGTGCGCAGGGTCGCGAGCGCGGTTTCCCGCCGGAACGGCGACACGCCTTCGACGGCGGTGTACAGCAGGACGCCCAGCGACCACAGATCCGCCTCGGGTCCCGGTGCGTGTCCCAGCGCGCGCTCCGGCGCCAGGTATTCGGGGGAGCCGATCAGTTCGCCCGTCATGGTGAGCGGCGAGGTGCCCGCCAGCGCCGCGATGCCGAAGTCGGTGAGGACCACCCGGCCGTCGTTGGCGAGCTGTACGTTGGCCGGCTTGACGTCCCGGTGCAGCACCCCGGCCGCGTGCGCGGCCCGCAGCGCGTCGAGCACCGCGGCGCCCACGGCCGCGGCCCGCCGGGGCGGCATCGGCCCCTCGGCCTCCAGGGTCTCGGCCAGCGTGAGACCGGGGACCAGCTCCATCACGATCCACGGGCGGCCGTCGTGGAGCGCCACGTCGTAGACGGTGACCACGTGGGGGTGGGTGATCCGGGCCGCCGAGCGGGCCTCGCGCTCCAGGCGGGCGTACAGCCGCTCGCGTTCCTCGTCCGGCAGCCCCTCCGGCGCCCGGACCTCCTTGACGGCGACGTCTCTTCCCAGGACCTCGTCGCGGGCACGCCAGACCGTGCCCATCCCGCCTTCGCCGAGCACGTCCAGCAGCCGGTAACGACCCGAGATGAGCGTCATCACTCCACGGTAGCCGAGGAACGCCGGCCATGGTGGCGAGGATCACACCCGGCCGCGGAGGCGGGGGTGTATGGGGTGCGTGCAGGATGGTTCGTGACGGTTCGACAGGTGGCCGGGCTCCGGCCGACTCGCCTGGGAGCCGGATGGATTCGGACAGTGATCGTCAACCCCCGTCACCTGATGGTGAATCCTGCGGCCGGAATACACGGGTGTCGTAGCGGGGCGATAGGGTTAACCTGCCCGGGCCGGGTGCCCTTGTACGGGTGGGGAGTGACATGGAACAGACAGCAATGCGCAGCAGGCCGCGAGTGCCTGCCATCACCTGCGGGAGCAGCGCGACGAGTTCGCGGCTCGACCGCCATCTCTCGGTGCTGGGTGGCCCCGCCATACCGCAGCGCGAGGCGGCCGAGGCGACGCTGCTCATGCGGGAGTTGACGACACGTCCGCGCGGGGCGACGGTGCACGGTCACCGCAGCCGCAGCGCGCGGGTCTCGCTCTTCGCCCCGCTGCGCCGGCTGCGCCGCTCCCTCTTCGGCAGCCACCGCTGACGGACCGGCCGGGCCGGGCCCTCGCGCTCCCCGGCGCACCGCTTCCGCTCCGCGCTGCCCGGCCCCCGGCCCGCCGCTGAGAGAACGCCGGACGTGTCCCCGCCCGTCCGGCGTTTTCGCGTGCCCGGCCACCCCTTCGGCTTGTCACGCGGCGAACCCGGCCGGACCCCCGTGACCCGGCCGGGTTCGTTGTACGCACCCGCGGACCGTGCGGTGGCCTGCGCGCCAACCCCCCTACGGACGGCGCGCGTTCACGTCCGCGCGTACCGTCTGACCGCCGCCGGGGCGCACAGCGCGATCAGCGTCAGCGACCACAGCAGCGCCCCCGCCACCGGATGCGCCACCGGCCAGGCCGCGTCCGCCGGTATCGGCGCGTTCCCGAACAGATGCCGTACGGCCGTCGTCACCGCCGAGATCGGGTTCCACTCCGCGACCGTGCGCAGCCAGCCCGGCATCCCGTCCGTCGGGATGTACGCGTTGGAGAGCAGCGGGAGCATGAAGGTGGCACTGCCCAGTTGACTGGCCGCCTCCTCGTTGCGTGACGTGAGCCCGAAGAGGATCCCCATCCAGGTGAACGCGGAGCGGAACAGCAGCAACAGGCCGATGGCGCCCAGGGCTTGGAGCGCCGTGCCCTCGATCCGCCATCCCATCGCGAGCCCGACCAGGAGCAGCGGGACCAGGCCCACCGTGCTCGTCACCAGATCGGCCAGCGCCTGCCCGAGCGGGACGGCGGCCCGGCTGACCGGCATCGCGCGCAGCCGGTCCGCGACACCTCGGTGGGTGTCCTGAGCGGCCTGGAACATCGCGGTCATCAGGCCGTTCGCCGCCGTCGCCGCCAGCATCCCCGGGACCAGGAACGCCCGGTAGTCGGTGCCCGGCATGGCGAGCGCGCTGCCGAAGACGTACCCGAAGAACAGCAGGAAGACGATCGGCATGGCCTGCGTCATGACGGTCATCGCCGGGGCGCGCCGGATGCGCTGGAGATGGCGGCCGAGGATCGCGGTGCCGTCGTGGGCGAGGGAGCTCATGCGGTGGTCTCCAGGCGGGATGCGGTGGCGGGCGCGCGGCCGGTGAGGCGCAGGAACACCTCGTCGAGGGAGGGCGGGCGCAGGGACGCGTCGAGCAGAGGGACCCCGGCCGCGTCCGCCTCGCGCACGATCCGGGGCAGGGTGAGCGTGGTGTCGGTGGTGACCGCGCCGACCGTGCGGCGCTCGGGGTCCAGGACCGGAGCCGAGCCGGTGAGCCGGTCGAGCACCGCGGCCGCGGCGTTCAGCGCGGTCGCGTCGGCGACCGTCACCTCGGCGTAGTGGCCGATCAGCGCCTTGAGTTCGGCGGGAGTGCCGCGCTGCGCGACCTGGCCGTCGTCGATCAGGACGATCTCGTCGGAGAGCCGGTCGGCCTCCTCCAGGTACTGCGTGGTGAGCAGCACGGTCGTGCCCTGGGACGCCAACCCCCGTACGGCGTCCCAGATCTCGTTGCGGCTGCGCGGGTCGAGCCCGGTGGTGGGCTCGTCCAGGAAGAGGACCTTCGGCGGCACGATCAGGCTCGCGGCGAGGTCGAGCCGGCGGCGCATGCCCCCGGAGTACGTGCGGGCCGGCCGGTCGGCGGCGTCGGCGAGCCCGAAGCGCTCCAGGAGTTCGCCGGTGCGCGAGCGCGGGGCGCGAAGGAGCCGGGCGAACAGTCGCAGGTTCTCGGCGCCCGTCAGATCGCCGTCGACGGAGGCGTACTGCCCGGTGACCGCGATCCGGGCGCGCACGCCGGCCGGGTCGCGGACCACGTCGCACCCGGCGACCGTCGCGCTGCCGGAGTCGGGGGAGACGAGGGTGGTGAGCACCCGGACGGCGGTGGTCTTGCCGGCTCCGTTGGGGCCGAGGACCCCGCAGACGGTGCCCTCGGGCACGGCGAGGTCGAGCCCGCGCAGCGCGTGCACGTCTCCATAGCGCTTCCGCAGACCTTCACTAAGTACAGCGTACGTAGTCGTCATGGGAGGACGGTAGCGCACTACGTACGGTGTACGTAACCGGGGGAGCGGAAGCGTCATTACGATGGGGCGGCGAGGTGATGAACGATGGCGGGCCGACCGGCCGAACCCGAAGTGATCTGGGCGCGCCCCGAGCGCACGGGCCGTGGCCCCAAACCGGCGTACAGCCGGGGCGACATCGCGGCCGCGGCCGTCCGCATCGCCGACGCCGAGGGCATCGACGCCGCCTCCATGCGCCGCGTCGCCGCCGAACTGGGCTGCGGCACCATGTCGCTCTACAACTACGTGCCGCGCAAGGAAGACCTCTACGAGCTGATGGTCGACGCGGTCAGCGCGGAGTACGACCTCGGGGAATCCAGCGGCGACTGGCGGGCCGACATGACCGTGATCGCCCGGCAGACCCGCGCGATCATGTACCGGCACCCCTGGGTGACCCGGGTCATGACCACCGCGTACGGCTTCAGCCCGAACGCCCTGCGCTATCTGGAGTGGTGCCTGGGCGCCCTGGAACCGCTCGCCATCGATCCCGGCCTGAAGATGCAGCTCATCGCCATGGTCAACGGCACCGTGATGGCGACCGTCCGCAACGAGCAGGCCATGGCCGAGCGGGCCCGGGGACTGCCCTGGAGCGAGGAACAGGAGCAGGCCGTCCGGGGGGCCTATCTGGCCGGACAGGTCGCGTCCGGCGCCTACCCGCACCTCGCGGCCCTGCTCGCGGCGCCCGCCGAACCCGTCGACGCCGAGGAGATCTTCGAGACGGGGATCGCCCGGCTCCTGGACTCGTTCACGCCCCGGACCGAAGCGCCCCGGACCGAAGCGCCCCGGACCGAGACGTCCCGGACCGGCTGAGGAGCGGGCGGGACGCGGCGCCGCCCGGTTGACCGCCGTGCGCGGGTGACCCACGCTCGATGGAGAGGGGCTCGACGCGACGGGTCCGCCGGGAGCGACGCCGGACACTCCGCGGAGCCGCCAGTGAGCGGACCGTTCCCGGCGGGCGGTACCGGGAGGCAGCGCATGCGCGGCATCACCGGATGGGTCTCCTACGAGCGTGACCTGCGCACCGAGGTGGCGACGGTGGACGCGATGACGGAGACCATGGCGTGTCGGGGGCCGGACGACCGCGGCACCTGGATCGAGGGACCCGCAGCCCTCGGCCATCGCAGGCTCGCGATCATCGACCTGCCGGGCGGGCGCCAGCCCATGACCGCGCGGACCCCGGACGGCACCGTCGTCCTCGTCTACTCGGGCGAGGCGTACAACTTCACCGAACTGCGCCGCGAGCTGACCGACCGCGGGCACCGCTTCCGTACCCAGTCCGATACCGAGGTGGTCCTGCGGGCCTATCTCGAATGGGGCGAGAAGCTGGCCGAACGGCTCAACGGCATGTACGCCTTCGCCCTCTGGGACGGCCGGCGCGACGCGCTCGTGATGGTCCGCGACCGGATGGGCATCAAGCCGTTCTCCTACTACCCCACCCCCGACGGGGTGCTCTTCGGCTCCGAGCCCAAGGCGATCCTCGCCAACCCGCTGGCCCGCGCGCGGGTGGGGATCGACGGGCTGCGCGAGCTGTTCGCGATGATCAGAAAGCCCGGACACGCCGTCTGGGACGGGATGTACGAGATCGAGCCGGGCACCGTCGTCACCGTCGACCGCCAGGGGCTGCGCCGGCGCGTGTACTGGCGCCTTGAGACCCGGCCGCACCCCGACGACCGCGCCACGACCATCGCCACCGTCCGCTCCCTCCTCGACGACATCGTGCGCCGCCAGCTGGTCGCCGACGTCCCGCGCTGCACGCTGCTGTCGGGCGGTCTGGACTCCTCCGCGGTGACGGCCCTGGCCGCCCGGCAACTGGGCGAGCACGGCGAACGGGTACGGAGCTTCGCCGTCGACTTCGCCGGGCTGACCGACAGCTTCGTCCCCGACGGGCTGCGCGCCGCCCCCGACACCCCGTTCGTGCACGACGTGGCAGAGGACAGCGGCACCGACCACCGGGACGTCGTGCTGGACGTGGAGGCCCTGGCGGATCCCGAGCTGCGGGCCAGGGTGCTGCGCGCCCGTGACCTGCCGGTGGGCTACGGCGACATGGACAGCTCGCTCCTCCTGCTGTTCCGGGCGATCCGGGGACGCTCCACCGCCCTCCAGAACCACGCCAAGGACCTGCTCGCCCGCCCCGCCCACCCCGTCTTCGACCTGCTCGACCGGGAACGGGTCCGCCGGGCCGCGTACCGCGACACCCCGCAGGCCACCCAGAACTCCTGCCGCGGTCTCGAACGGACCCTGGACCTGGCGCTGTGGCTGGACCTCTACCGGCCCGAGGTCTCCCTCACCTGACCGCCCGCGTACGGCGGGGGAGGGCTCAGTGGGCCTCGACCGTCACCGTGAAGGAGAACCGGTCGCCCCGGTAGTGGATCCGGGCCACGTCGACGACCCGGCCGCCGTCGTCGTACGTCACGCCCGTGTAGTGGAGGATCGGCGACAGGAGCGGCACCTGGAGCAGCCGCGCGGTCTCGGGATCGGCGAGGCGCGCCTCCACGGTGTCGGTGATCCGGCTGATCTTCACGCCGACGACGTCCCGCAGCACCTTCGTCATCGGCCAGCGCTCCAGATCGGCCGGGTCGATGCCGGCCGCGATCTGCGGGAGCACCGCGTTCTCGACCCAGTTGGTGGGCTCGCCGCTCTCCCCGTCCGCGCGCAGCCGGCGGAAGACGGCGACCTCGCCGCAGCCGGGGAAGTGCTCGACGAGCTCGCCCGGCACCGGCTCGGTGCCGTGCCCGAGGACGGTGGTCCGCTCGCCGGACTGCTGGGCCACGATCGCGTCGATCGAACCCAGCAGCCGGCGCGGGGCGGAGCGCCGGGCGCCCGGCTCGATGAAGGTGCCGCGCCGTCGGTGCCTGCTGATCAGGCCCTCCGCCTCCAGTTCCTTGAGGGCCTGGCGCATGGTCAGCACACTGACGCCGTAGTGCGCGGCGAGCTGCTCCTCGGTGGGCAGCCGCAGCGAGGCGTCGGGGGTGCGGCCCAGTATGGAGGCGCGCAGCGACTGCGAGACCTGGTACCAGAGCGGGAGCTTCCGGTTCAGGACCAGCGAGTCGGGGGCGAAGGCGGTCACGGCTCTCTCCGTACGACGACTACCGGACACCACCCGGCCGGTCACCGGGAACGGCGACGGTCACGGCCGGAAGTGGCGCTCAAGACCCTGCCATATGTCGTCGTAGCCCTGCTGCAGGTGTTCGGCTTCGGCCGCCTGGGAGGTCGTGAGCACCGGCCAGCGGGTCTCGAACATGAAGGCCAGTCCGTCGTCGATCCGCTGCGGCTTCAGCTCGGCGGCACTCGCCTTGTCGAAGGTCTCCCGGTCGGGGCCGTGCGCCGACATCATGTTGTGCAGCGAGCCGCCGCCCGGCACGAAGCCCCCCTTGCCGGCCGTCTTGGCGTCGTAGGCGCCCTCGATCAGGCCCATGTACTCGCTCATCACGTTGCGGTGGAAGTACGGGGGCCGGAACGTGTCCTCGCCGACCAGCCACCGCGGGGCGAAGACCACGAAGTCGACGCCGGCGAGACCGGCGGTGTCGGACGGGGCGGTCAGCACCGTGAAGATCGACGGGTCGGGGTGGTCGTAGGAGATCGTCCCGATGACGTTGAACCGGTGCAGGTCGTAGACGTACGGCGTGTGGTTGCCGTGCCAGGCGACGACGTCGAGCGGGGAGTGGCCGTACGTCGCGGACCACAGGTTGCCGCAGTACTTGTTGACCACCTCGACCGGGCCCGCGACGTCCTCGTAGGCGGCCACGGGGGCCCGGAAGTCGCGGGCGTTGGCCAGGCCGTTGGCGCCGATCGGGCCGAGGTCGGGGAGCTGGAACGGCGCGCCGTGGTTCTCGCAGACGTACCCGCGGGCCGTCGCGGCGAGGAGCTCGACGCGGAAGCGCACACCGCGCGGGATCAGCGCGATCTCGCCGGGGCGGACCGCGAGCAGACCGAGTTCGGTGCGCAGCAGCAGACCGCCCTGCTCGGGGACGATCAGCAGCTCCCCGTCGGCGTCGCTGAACACCCGCTCCATCGGCGCGTTCGCGTGGTAGAGGTGCACGGCCATGCCGCAGCGCTGGGCCGGGTCGCCGTTGCCGCCGAGCGTCCACAGGCCGGCCAGCCAGTCCGTACCGGGGGCCGGCTCCGGCAGCGGGTCCCAGCGCAGGCGGTTGGGGTCGGGCACGGTCTCGGTGAACGGTCCGCCGCGCAGGGTGCCGTTGTCGATCCGGCGGAACGGCGGGTGTGCGGCGGAGGGACGGATCCGGTACAGCCACGAGCGCCGGTTGTGCGCCCGGGGCTCCGTGAAGGCGCTGCCGCTCAGCTGCTCCGCGTACAGGCCGAGCGGGGCCCGCTGCGGCGAGTTGCGGCCCTCGGGGAGGGCGCCGGGAACGGCCTCGGTGGTGTGCTCATTGCCGAATCCCGTGCTGTAGGTCAGCGCGGCGGCGATCTTGCCCGCCTGTTCCGCGTTCAGCGCGTGCATCGTGTGCTCCTGTCCTGACGCTCGCTCACAACAACAATCCTATGGGTGACCGTAGGATTGAACTCCGCCCGCGTCAACGACTCTCGGCGATGTCGTGGGCGACGACCGCCTGTTCGGTGTGCGTGTCGGGCGCGTCCGGGGGATGCGGCGGTCCGGTGGCCAGGGTGGCCGGGATGGCCTGGGTGGCCGGGCGGCGTCGTGACCGGGGCCCTTGGACGCGGTGGGTGCACGAGGGGTTCCAAAAGTTGAGCAATGCTCTACTCTCGCGCCATGTCATGGACCCGACGGTTCGTTCTCGCGTTCTCGGCCGTGCTCGCGGTGCTCGCCGCCGCCCTGACCGCCGCTCCCGCCGCCCAGGCGCACGAGGAGCGGCCCGTCACCTTCCCCGACGGCTCGGGCAGTGTCCCCGTACCGCGCACCGGGGAGCCCGATCTGCTCGTCTGCAAGACCGACCGGGCCGACTTCGAACGCCGTGTCGCCGGCTTCCCGGCCCCGCTGAAGGCCCGCAACCTCGCGCTGTACGCCCGCTGCGCCCGGCAGGGCTACCGCCATCTCCAGCAGGCCGTCGACGCCGTCGACCGCCCCGGCATGACCATCGCGATGCTGCCCGGGCTGTACGAGGAGGAGCCCTCGCTGCCCGCGCCCACCGGCGCGTGCGCCGCGCTCAAGGCGCCCCGCTCGGCGCTCGGCTACCAGATCCTCAGCTACGAGCAGCAGCGGCGCTGCCCGCACAACCAGAACCTGGTCGCCATCCTCGGCAAGAAGAACCTCCAGATCGAGGGCACCGGCGCCTCCCGGCTCGACGTCGTCATCGACGCCCGGTACGCCAAGCTCAACGCGCTGCGCGCCGACTCCTCCGACGGCGTCTACTTCCGTAACTTCACCGCCCAGCGCACCACCTTCAACTCGCTCTACGTCCTCGCGAGCGACGGCTTCGTCATCGACGACGTCCTCACCCGCTGGAACGACGAGTACGGCTTCCTCACCTTCGCCTCCGACCACGGGCTCTACAAGAACTGCGAGTCCTACGGCAACGGCGACTCCGGCATCTACCCCGGCTCGGCCTCGAACATCAACGACGGCCGCGGCTACGACGTCCCCCGCCACTCCATCGAGATCACCGGCTGCCGCAGCCACCACAACATGGTCGGCTACAGCGGCACCGCCGGGGACTCCGTCTACGTCCACGACAACGAGTTCGACCACAACATGGGCGGCGCCTCCATGGACTCCGCCTTCCCCGGCCACCCCGGCCTCCCGCAGAACCACGCCCGCTTCGAACGGAACCTGATCCACGACAACAACGAGGACTACTACCGGTACGTCGCCGACGGCACCTGCGCCCGGCCGCCCGTCGACCGCGGCTACGAAGAGGGCGTCGTCTGCCCGCAGATCTCCATGCCGCCCGGCACCGGCATCATCACCGCAGGCGGCAACTGGAACCTCTACGAGAACAACTGGATCTACGGCCACGAGCGCGCCGGCGTCTTCCTCAGCGCCGTCCCCGCCTTCATCCGCGGCGAATCGGCCTGGGGCAAGCAGACCGACACCTCCCACCACAACCGGTACGCCGGCAACCACCTGGGCGTCGACAAGGCCGGCCGCGCCCACCCGAACCGCACCGACGTGTGGTGGGACGGCCAGGGCAGCGGCAACTGCTGGCAGTCCGACACCGGGGCCGGCACCCCGTACGCGCTGCCCTCCTGCGGGACGCGTCGCGGCGACGTCACCGGCGACACCCGCCGCCTCGCGGGCGAACCCGCCAAACTCGCCCAGCTCCTCGTCTGCGCCGACTACGACGTCCGGGCCCGCCGGCTGCCCGCGGGCTGCGACTGGTACGGCGCCCAGGGCATCCGGCGCGTCGAGACCCAGCTCGCTCTCGGCATCGCCGCGGTCCTCGCCCTGGTCGGCGGCACCCTGTGGTGGCGCCGGCTGCGCGGCGGCCGGCTCGCGGGCACGGCGGCCCTGCTCGGGCTGCTCGGCCTGGCCCTCGACGTGGCCGCCTCCACCCGCTCCCTCACCCCGACCCCGCTGCCCGCCGTGGCCCTGCTCCTGACGGGACTGGGGTGGACCGGCCTCGGCCTCGCCCTGCGCACCCGTCACCCACGCCGCCCCGTCTTCGCCTGGACCACACTCGTCCTCGGCGTCCTCACTCTCCTCGACGCGTTCGACAAGGCGGTCCTGATGATCCCCTGGATCCCCGTCAGCCCGGCCTGGGTCCGCGGACTGCTCGGCATCGTCTGGGTGCTCTGGGCCGTCATCGTGGCCGGCGCCCGCCGCCCCGCCCCGTCCCCCGAGCCCGCCGGCAGCCCCGCATGACCCCCCGCCGACCGGAGCCGGCCACCGAGCCGGCCACGAGCGGTACGGCCGCGACGCATCCTGCCGGGCGGCCCGGAGCGGCCGATGGCACGGTGGCCCGCCTCGCGGGCGCCGAGGGGCACGCCGCCCCGACACGGGCCGGGGCGGCCGGGACCGCGACCGGAGCGGCCCGCTCCCGGGGCGCCGGCCGTCGCTCCCGCGCCGGGGCCGCGCTGTTCGCCGTCGCCCTCGGCGCGGCCCTCGTCGCCGGCTGCGGCGGGCGCCCCACCACCCACCACAAGCCCGGTACCAGCCACCAGGAGGCGACCGGCGGCGCCGGCACCCTCCTGGACGCCCGGGACAGCACCGGGCACCGCCTGCGCGAGGTGCCCGGGAAGGGCGCGCCCACCGTCCGGGCCGAGGCCCGGCCCGACAGTGAGGCGGCTGGAACGTCCACCTCTTGGTGGAGAGGTTCCGCTTCACCCCCGAGAGCACCGGCGGCGCCGCCCTGCCCGGCCGCGGCCACGCCCGTCTCCTCCTCGACGGCCGCGAGACCGCCCGCGCCTACGGCCCCTGGTCCCATGTCCCGGCCGGCGCCCGCACGCTCACCGTGCGGCTCTACGCCGACGACCACACCGCCTGGGCCGTCGCCGGCCGCCCCGTCGAGACCACGCTCCGCCTCGGCACCGGCGCGTCCGATCCCGGCGCATCCGCCACCGGCCCCGCCCCGACCACGCCCGCGCCCGCGACCCCGGCGACCCCGTCCCCGCCGTCCGGCCGTACCGTCACGATCACCGTCACCGGCACCTCCGTCCAACCACCGCCCTCCCGCGTCGAAGTGAAGAAGGGCGAACGCGTCACCCTCCAGGTGACCAGCGACCGCGCCGACACCCTCCACGTCCACGGCTACGACCGCGAACTCCGCCTCTCTCCCGGCACGACGGCCACCCTCACCCTGACCGCCGACCGCACCGGACTGTTCGAGGTCGAGACCCACACCTCCGCACTCGTCCTCACCCAACTGGTCGTCCGATGACGGCACTCACCGGCCTCACCGGCCCGCTCACCGGCCCGCTTCCCGGCCCCGTCACCGGCCTCCTGACGGCACCGCCGCCCCTGCCGCTCGCCCATGGCGTGGGCGCCCAGCACGACCTGCCCCTCTCGCCCTTCTACGCGTACGCCGGCGCCTTCGCCGCACTGTTCGTCTCCTTCCTCTCACTCGGCCTGCTCTGGTCCGTCTCCCGCTTCCGCGGCGACCAAGCGGGCCGCCCCCTGCCCGCCGCCGTCCAGCGCCTCGCCGACGCCACCGCCACCCGCACCGCCCTCCGGCTGCTCGGCGCCGCCGCCGGTCTCGCCGTCGTCCTGTACCTCCTCCTCGGCCCCGACGACCCGGACCGGAACCCCGCGCCCGGCGCCGTCTACGTCCTGCTCTGGGTCGGACTCGTCCCCGCCTCCCTTCTCCTCGGCCCCGTCTGGCGCCTCCTCAACCCCCTGCGCACCCTGTCCGCCCTCCTGCCCACGCGGCGCGCGCCCCGCCCGCTCCCGCCCCGGCTCGGCATCCGGCCCGCGGCCGCCGGACTCCTGCTCTTCGCCTGGCTCGAACTCGTCGCCCCCGACAACACCACCGCCCCCGTCCTCCTCGCCGCCCTCGGCGTCTACACGGCTACCGGCCTCCTCGGCGCCGCCCGCCACGGCCCCGCCTGGTTCGAACACGCCGACCCCTTCGAGGTCTACTCCTCCCTGCTCGCCCGGCTCTCCCCCTTCGGCCGCCGCGCCGACGGCCGGCTCGTCGTGCGCTCCCCCTTCAACGGCCTCGACGCCACCCCGCCCGTCCCCGGCCTCGTCGCCACCGTCAGCGTCCTCCTCGGCTCCACCGCCTACGACGGCTTCTCCGACAACCCCCGCTGGATCACCACCCTCCAGACCTCATCCCTCGGCCGCACCCTCACCGCCACGCTCGGCCTGCTCGCCGCCGTCGCCCTCGTCGCCGCGCTCTACGCCCTGTGCGCCGGCGTCCTGCGGCTGCTCCACCGCGAACTCGCCACCCCGCTCACCTCCTTCGCCCACTCCCTGCTGCCCATCGCCCTCGGCTATCTCGTCGCCCACTACTTCTCGCTCTTCGTCACCGAATCGCCACGCACCGTCATGATGGCAGCCGGCACTGACAACGCCCCCTCGCCCGCCCCGCCCCTGGGTCCCGGCGGCCTCGCGACCCTCCAGGTCGTCGCGATCGTCACCGGCCACGTGCTCGGCGTCGTCGCCGCCCACGACCGCTCCGTCCGGCTCTTCCCGCCCGCCCGGGCCGTGGCGGGCCAACTCCCGCTGTTCGCGCTGATGATCGCGTACACCCTGGGCGGCATCGGCCTGCTCATCGCCTGAGTCAGACCGGAGCGGCATGATGGGTTCCGTGCCCCAGTCCAGCCCCCGCCCGCTCGTCCCGCAGCCGCCCGCCCCGCGCCCGGCGACGGGACCCGCGCTCCGCCGCGCCCCGATCCAGCGGCGCAGCGCCGAGCGGCTCGCCCGCATCCTCGACGCCTGTGCCGAACTCCTCGACGAGACCGGGTACGAGCGGCTGAGCACCCGCGCCGTCGCGGTCCGCGCGGGCGTCCCCATCGGGTCCGTCTACCGCTTCTTCGGCAACAAGCGGGCCATGGCCGCCGCCCTCGCCCACCGCAACCTCGACCGTTACGCCGCCCGCGTCGCCGCCGGCCTCGCCGCGCTCCCGGCCCCGGCCGTCGCTTCGGGCGAGGGCGGGGCCGTGCTCCGGCCCGTCGACGCCGGGCGGGTCATCGACGCCGTCCTCGACGCGTACCTCGCGATGAAGCGCACGGTGCCGGGCTTCGGCCTCGTCGACTTCGGCGTCCCGGACCCGTGCGCCGCCCCGGACGAGCCGGAGGGGTCGGGCGTCGCGGAAGGCTCCGGCGAGAACCCCAACCACCTCGTCGCCGACCGTATCTGCGGCCTCCTCGCCGGGCCCCTCGGCCGGTCCGCCGACGACACCCTGCGCCGCAAGGTGCTGGTCGGCGTCGAGACCACCGACGCCCTGCTGCGGCTCGCCTTCCGCACCGACCCCTCCGGCGACCCCGCGCTCGTCGCCGAGACCCGCACCCTCCTGTACGCCTACCTGGCACCCGCGCTGGCCCGGCCCCGCGGCACCCACTGACCCACGCGCCCCTGGGGCACCAGCCTGGCCTGGGGTTTCGCTCGTACGGTCCGCACGAGGCCACCTTGTTGCCGCGCTCATCCCGCACCTACCGTCGGCCGCACCACCACTCTGACGGCTGTTCACGGACGAACGTGACGTGAGGTGTCCTTCATGCTGACCATCCTCGGCTTCGCCATGATCGCGACCTTCCTGGTCCTGATCATGACCCGGAAGATGTCGCCGATCGCGGCACTCGTGCTCATTCCCGCGTTGTTCTGCGTCGCCGTCGGCCAAGGGGCCCGGCTGGGCGACTGCGTCCTCGACGGCGTCGGCAAGCTGGCGCCCACGGCCGCGATGCTGATGTTCGCGATCGTCTTCTTCGGCGTCATGATCGACGTCGGCCTGTTCGATCCGGTCGTCCGCGGCATCCTGCGTTTCTGCAAGGCCGACCCGATGCGGGTGGTGGTCGGTACGGCGGTGCTGGCCGCCATCGTCTCGCTGGACGGCGACGGCTCCACCACCTTCATGATCACGGTCTCCGCGATGTTCCCGCTCTACAAACGGCTCGGCATGAGTCTCGTCGTCATGACCGGCGTCGCCGCCACCGCGAACGGGGTCATGAACACCCTTCCCTGGGGCGGCCCCACGGCCCGCGCGGCCACCGCGCTGGGGCTCGACGCGGCCGACGTGTTCGTCCCGATGATCCCGGCGCTCGGCGCCGGCCTGCTGTGCGTCTTCCTCCTCGCCTACGCCCTCGGCCGCCGTGAGCGCGCCCGCGTCGGCCGCCTCGCTCTCGGCGGCGTCCCCGCGCCGCAGGCGGCGAGCGTCCTGGTCGAGGCCGGTGACGGCGGTGGCGGCAGCGAAGGTGGTGCCGGCACCGGTGCCGGTGGCGACACGGCGGCCGGCGCGGCCGAGGGCGAGCCCCGCGACGAGGACGCCTTCACCGTGCTCGACCCGCACCGCGAGACGCTCCGGCCCCGGCTGTACTGGTTCAACGCCGGCCTCACCGCCGCCCTGATCGCCGCGATGATCACGGAGCTGCTGCCCATCCCGGTGCTGTTCCTGCTGGGTGCCGCGCTCGCACTCACCGTCAACTTCCCGCGTATGGCCGACCAGAAGGCCCGCCTCGCGGCCCACGCGGACAACGTCCTCAACGTCACCGGCATGGTCTTCGCCGCCGCCGTCTTCACCGGAGTGCTCTCCGGGACCGGCATGGTCGCGCACATGGCCGACTGGCTGGTCGGCGCCGTCCCGGGCGGCATGGGCCCGCACATGGCGCTGGTCACCGGCGCGCTGAGCCTGCCGCTCACGTACTTCATGTCCAACGACGGCTTCTACTTCGGCGTGCTGCCCGTGCTCGCCGAGGCCGGCGCGGCGCATGGCGTCCCGCCGGTGGAGATCGCCCGGGCCTCGCTGGTCGGCCAGGCGCTGCACATGTCGAGCCCGCTGGTCCCGGCCGTGTACGTGCTGGTCGGCATGGCGCGGGTCGAGTTCGGCGACCACACCCGCTTCACCGTGAAGTGGGCGGCGCTGACCTCTTTGGTCGTGCTCGGCGCGGGCATCCTGGTCGGCATTCTCTGAGGCCGCGCCCCGGTAGTGCCCGGCGCGAGCCGCCCGCCCCCGCGGCGGATCCAGGGCCGGACGGGTGGAAGTCGGAGGGTGACACGGCTTGTTGCCACCCTCCGTAGTCACGGGATGACCAATAGTCAGATTATCGACCAATAGGTTCGATATCGGTACGACTGGAGGAATCCCGCATGACCGCCCCGGCTCTCCGCCCCCTGCTGTCCACCGCCGTGACCGCGCTCGCCCTCGGTTCCCTGGCCCTGACGAGCGCGCCCGCGGCCTTCGCCGCCCCCGGCGACAACGGTGACGTCAAGATCCATCTGTCGGGCACGCCCGTCGGTTCGCTGAGCGACGAGACCAAGGTCTGCCGGTTCTACCTCGACGCCTTCAACTTCGACACCCTCCAACTGGTGGACTGGGAGATCACCCCTCAGCCGGCGAAGTCGGCCACGCCGAACCTCAGCGGGTCGATCAACCTCTCGGTCGGCATCGGGCACACCAACGACCTCATGCTGCCGAACGGCACGTACCGGCTCACCTGGAAGTTCCTGGGCGAGACGGGCGCCGCCAAGCACAAGGTCTTCACGGTCGACTGCACCGGCGGCCAGACAGGCGGCAAGCCGCCGCACGGCCCGGTCGGCGCGGGCGGCGGCGGGGCGGCGGAGAACGTCGCGGCCGTCGGGGACGACACCACCTTCGGGGTCGGATCGGCGATCGTCGCGGCGCTCGCGGGCACCGCCGGCCTCCTTCTCGTCCGCCGCTCGCGCCGGCGCAACAATGGCGTCGCGTAGGTCCGTTCCCCCGCGCGGGACGGTGTCCGCCGGCGGCCGGGTCCCGGCCCGGCCCTCGTACGAGCGGCCCCCGTATGAGCGGCCCTCGTACGAGCGGTGCCCGCGCGGGACGGGGCCGCGCCGGCCCCACCCGCGCGGGCCCGTCCGGCGCGGCGGAGCCTCCGTCCGCCGGAAGCGGCGGCTCCGGCGCACCCGGCGGCTCGCCCGCACCGTCCTCGTGACCCTCTCCCTGGTCGTCGGCGGCCTGTGGTGGGCGCAGGACGACCAGCCGCCGCCCGGCCCCGTGCTCGCGGCGGCGCCCGTCGGCCACGGCGTGGCGGCACCGGTCGCGGCCCGCCCCGTCGTAGTGCCGCAGTCCCGTCCCCAGCCGCCGGCCGCGCCGCTGAAGCGCTCCCGGCCCACCGCCCTCGCCGTCCCCGCGATCACCATCCAGGCTCCGGTCGTCGAACTGGGGCTCGACGGCACCGGGCATCTCGCGGTCCCGCCCGTCGACAACCCCCGGGTCGTCGGCTGGTACGCGAAAGGCGTCACGCCCGGCGAACGCGGCACCGCCGTCGTGGTCGGCCACCGCGACACCCGCACCGGACCGGCGATCTTCCTCAACCTCAACGTGCTGAACCCGGGCAACACCGTGCGCGTCGCCCGCGCCGACGGACGGGTCGCCGTCTTCACCGTCGACCGGGTCCGCACGTACGACAAGGCGTCCTTCCCCGACGACGAGGTGTACGGGCCCTCGGACCGGGCCGAACTGCGGCTGCTCACCTGCGGCGGCCTCTTCGACCGCAAGAACGGCTACGCCTCCAACATCGTGGTCTTCGCCCACCTCACGGGTGTCGACCGCACGATCTGACCCCGCTTCACGTCCCCGCCCCCGTACCCGCCCTTGGCCCTGGCCCGGCCTGGCGAGAACTTGCCAGAGGCTTCCGCTCCTTCGGGCCCGGCGCGCACGATGGCCGAGGAGCCGGCAGGAGCCCGCACCCCCTGTGGGTGTCCGACCGGCACCGCCTTCACGGACCGCTCCGCCCCGCCATGCGTCACGCGGTCCGTCGTCGCCCGGAACGAGCGCTCCCGCCCCTCCTCGGGACCGCGCCCCGCTTCCGGGCGGGCCCTCCCCAGGACGGCGGCAGGGCGGCCGGTGCGGACATCCGCTCCCGCGCCGGACCGCCCTGTGGCCGGCCGGTCCGCCGGCCAGCCGTCCAGGGTTCGGGCCCCTTCGCCTCGTACGGACGCGAGGGCCAGGGCGCGGTGCGGTTCTGCCGCCATGCCCCTCGCTTCCGGCGCTTCCCGCCCCGCTGACGCGCGCGCCGGACCCGCGGGAGCGCACCTCGCCATGGTCCGTACCGCGGGAAGAGGACTCTGGCGCGCGAAAACTAACAGCGCTAGTTTGGGCCCGCAGGCACGCGACAGCGTGACCGCGTGACAGGCGAGGAGAGAGCGGATGAAGGTCCACGACGCGATGTACATCGGCGGAGAGTGGCGCGCCCCCGCCTCCCCGGAGACGATCGCGGTGATCGACCCGTCGACCGAACAGGTCGTCGCCCATGTCCCGGCCGGGACCGCCGAGGACGTGGACGCCGCGGTACGGGCCGCCCGCGCCGCGCTGCCCGGCTGGGCCGCCACCCCGCCCGCCGAGCGGGCCGCCCGGCTCACCGCGCTCCGCGACGCGCTCGCCGCCCGCGCCGAGGAGATCGCCGCCACCGTCACCACCGAGCTGGGCGCCCCGCCGAAGCTCGCCGCCGGGGTGCACACCGCCCTGCCGGTCACGGTCGCCGGCACGTACGCCGCACTCGCCGCCACCCACCCCTTCGAGGAGAAGGTCGGCAACTCCACCGTCTACTCCGAGCCGGTCGGCGTCGTCGCCGCCATCACTCCCTGGAACTACCCGCTCCACCAGATCGTCGCCAAGGCCGCCCCGGCCCTCGCGGCCGGCTGCACCCTCGTCCTCAAGCCCGCCGAGGACACCCCGCTGACCGCCCAGCTCTTCGCCGAGGCCGTGCACGACGCGGGCGTGCCGGCCGGGGTGTTCAACCTCGTCACCGGCCTCGGCCCGGTCGCCGGCCAGGCCCTCGCCGAGCACCCCGGCGTGGACCTGGTCTCCTTCACCGGCTCCACCGCCGTCGGCCGCCGGATCGGGGCCCTCGCCGGAGGGGCCGTCAAGCGCGTCGCCCTCGAACTCGGCGGCAAGTCGGCGAACGTCATCCTGCCCGGCGCCGACCTCGGCAAGGCCGTCGCCGTCGGCGTCGCCAACGTCATGTCCAACTCCGGCCAGACGTGCAGCGCCTGGACCCGGATGCTCGTGCACACCGACCAGTACGAGGAGGCGGTCGCGCTCGCCGCCGCGGCCGTCGCCACGTACGTGCCGGGCGAGCGCGTCGGCCCGCTCGTCAGCGCCCGGCAGCGCGACCGGGTCCGCGGCTACATCGAGCAGGGCGTCGCCGAAGGCGCCCGGCTCGTCGCCGGCGGCCCCGAAGCCCCGCGCGAGACCGGCTACTTCGTCGCCCCGACCGTCTTCGCCGACGTCACCCCCGGCATGACCATCGCCCGGGAGGAGATCTTCGGCCCGGTCGTCTCGATCATGCGGTACGAGGACGAGGAGGATGCCCTCGCCCTCGCCAACGGCACCGAGTACGGGCTCGCCGGCGCCGTCTGGGGCGCACCGGAGGCGGCCGTCGCCTTCGCCCGCCGCATGGAGACCGGCCAGGTCGACATCAACGGCGGCCGGTTCAACCCGCTGGCCCCGTTCGGCGGCTGGAAGCAGTCCGGGGTCGGCCGCGAACTCGGCGCGCACGGCCTCGCCGAATACCTCCAGACCAAGTCCCTGCAGTTCTGAATCCTGGTGAGCTGAGCCGAAGCTTCCCGTCCTCCGGCGCCGGGTCCGGGGCCACCGTGCCCCGGGTGCCCGGCGCTCTCCGTACGCGCGTCCGAGCACCCGAGGAGACACGAGCGTGATCCGCGCCGCCGTCCTGCCCGCCGTCGGCTCTCCGCTGGAGATCACCGGCATCGAACTGCCCGCCCCCGGACCCGGCCAGGTGCGGGTCCGCCTCGCCGCCGCCGGGGTGTGCCACTCCGACCTGTCGCTGTCCGACGGCACCCTGCGGGTGCCCGTCCCCGCCGTCCTCGGCCACGAGGGCGCCGGCACCGTCGTCGCCGTCGGCGAGGGCGTCACGCACGTGGCCCCCGGCGACGATGTCGTCCTCAACTGGGCGCCGTCCTGCGGCACCTGCCACCCCTGCTCGCTCGGCGAGGTCTGGCTCTGCCTCGACGCCCTCTCCGGCGCCGCCGCCGTCCACGCCCGCACCGAGGACGGCACCGCCCTCCACCCCGGCCTCAACGTCGCCGCGTTCGCCGAGGAGACGGTCGTCGCGGCCGGCTGCGTGCTGCCCGCGCCCGAGGGCGTACCGCTCACCGACGCCGCGCTGCTCGGCTGTGCCGTCCTCACCGGCTGGGGTGCCGTCCACCACTCGGCCCGGGTCCGGGCGGGCGAGACGGTCGCCGTCTTCGGGGTCGGCGGCGTCGGCCTCGCCACCCTCCAGGCCGCCCGCGCCGCCGGGGCAGCGGCCATCGTGGCCGTCGACGTGTCGCCCGAGAAGGAGGCCCTGGCCCGGGCCGCCGGTGCCACCGAGTACGTCGTCGCCTCCGACACCACCGCCAAGGACGTCCGGAAACTGACGGGCGGCCACGGCGTCGACGTGGCCGTCGAATGCGTCGGCCGCGCCGTCACCATCCGGACCGCGTGGGAGTCCACCCGGCGCGGCGGCCGCACCACGGTCGTCGGCATCGGCGGCAAGGACCAGCAGGTCTCCTTCAACGCCCTGGAGATCTTCCACTGGGGCCGCACCCTCTCCGGCTGCGTCTACGGCAACTCCGACCCGGCCCGCGACCTGCCCATCCTTGCCGAGCACATCCGCGCGGGCCGCCTCGACCCCGGCGCCCTGGTCACCGACCGGATCACCCTCGACGACATCCCGGCCGCCTTCGACGCCTTGCGCGCCGGCAAGGGAGGCCGCGCCCTCGTCGTGTTCTAGGTCCTACGAACGACCGGACCCGGCCGGGGCCGTCACCGCGGCCCTCGGCCGGGACCGGGACACCGCCACGCCCGCCAGGCACAGCGCGCCGCCGCCGAGCGTCAGCAGTCCCGGCAGCTCGCCGAGGAACACCCAGGCCATCAGGACGACCAGGGCGGGCACGGCGTACGTCGTCGCGCCCATCCGGCCCGCGGTCGTCCGCGCCAGGGCGTAGGCCCAGGTGGTGAAGGCCAGCGCGGTCGGGAAGACGCCCAGGTAGACCATGTTCAGGGTCGCCGACAGCGGGGCCCGGTTCGCCTCCTCGACGAGCTGTCCGGCGAACGGCAGACACGCCACCGCGCCGACCAGGCACCCGAAGGTCGTCACCTGGAGCGCGCTGCCGTGTGCGAGCGCCGGCTTCTGCGACACCACCCCGCCCGCGTACGCCACCGCCGCGAGCAGACACAGCACCACCCCGAGCAGGGACGCGTGCCCCGCGCCCGACCCGGCCGACATCGACAGACCCACCGTCACCGCGCCGGCGAACGACACCGCCATGCCCGCGAGCAGCCGGGGCGGCAGCGTCTCGCCGAGCACCTTCGCCCCGAGCAGGGCGATCAGGATCGGGCCGATGTTCACGACCATCGCGGCCGTCCCGGCGTCGACCTCCTGCTCGCCCCAGTTGAGCACCACCATGTACGCCCCGAACCACATCAGCCCGGACAGCGCGATCCCGCGCCAGGCGGCCCGGGGCGGCAGCCCCTCCCGCCGGACGAGCAGGACGGTGCCGAGGACGACCGACCCGGCGAGCAGCCGGCCGAGGGCGAGGGCGCCGGGGGAGTAGGCGGCGCCCGCGCTGCGTATGGAGACGAAGGCGGAGGCCCACAGCACGACGGTGACACCGGCGGCGGCGAGCGCGAGTCGAGAGGTTCGGTTCGGCATGGGAGGACAGTACGGCCGGAACTGTTCGGTCCCCACCGCACGATCACGGCCCGCTCGGGCCGCGACGTCCCCCGCCGCTACGTGTCCTGCCCGGCGCCCCGTCGCGCCGCGCCCCACGCGTCCCGTACCCCCGCCTCGTACTGCGTCCCCAGACCGTCGAGCAGCGCCCGCAGGCCCGTCGTGAAGGCGCCCTCGTCGACCTTCTCGCGGTGCTCCGCGAGGAGATGGGCCTGGCCGAGGTGGGGGTAGTCGGCCGGGTCGTACGCGGTCTCGTCGTCGACGAAGCCGCGGGCGAAGGAGCCGAGCGCGGAGCCGGTGACGAAGTAGCGCATCAGGGCGCCGACGGAGGTGGCCTGCGCCGGGGGCCAGCCCGCGCGGACCATCGCGCCGAAGACCGTGTCGGCGACGCGCAGACCGGCCGGGCGGCGGCCGGGGCCCTGGGCGAGCAGGGGGACGAGGTGCGGGTGCCGGGCGAGCGCGGCCCGGTAGGAGACGGCCCAGTCGTGCAGGGCGGTGCGCCAGTCCCGCGGGTCGTCCGGCGCGAACATCGACAGGTCGACCTGTGCGCTGACCGTGTCCGCGACCGCGTCCAGGATCGCGTCCTTGGTGCGGAAGTGGTTGTAGAGGGAGGGCCCGCTGACGCCCAGTTCGGCCGCGAGGCGCCGGGTCGACAGGGCGGAGAGCCCTTCGGCGTCCACGAGCGCGCCCGCCGTCTCGACGATGAGGTCACGGCTCAGGAGGGGCTTGCGCGGTCGGGCCATGGCGCACATAGTAGGCGTGCCCCAGAAAACTAGCAGTGGTAATTAAACGGACGGGTGGCGGCGATGGACCTGGGACTCAGCCCGGAGCAGACGGCCGTACGGCGGCTCGCCGAGGACTTCGTCGCCCGCGAGATCACCCCGTACGCCGTCGCCTGGGACCGCGCCGAGGAGGTCGACCGGGGCATCGTGAGGAAGCTCGGTGACGTCGGGTTCCTGGGTCTGACGATCCCCGAGGAGTACGGCGGCTCGGGCGGCGGCCATCTCGCGTACTGCCTCGTCACCGAGGAACTGGGCCGCGGCGACTCCTCCGTCCGCGGCATCGTCTCCGTCTCGCTCGGGCTGGTCGCCAAGACCATCGCGGCCTGGGGCGACGAGGACCAGAAGCGGACCTGGCTGCCCCGGCTCGCGGCCGGCGACGCGCTCGGCTGCTTCGGCCTCACCGAGCCGGGCACCGGCTCCGACGCCGGGAACCTCGCCACCCGCGCCGTCCGCGACGCCGCCACCGGCACGTACGTGATCAACGGCGGCAAGATGTTCATCACCAACGGCACCTGGGCCGACATCGTGCTGCTCTTCGCCCGCACCAACGACACCCCCGGTCACCGGGGCGTCTCCGCCTTCCTCGTCCCCGCCGACACCCCCGGCCTCACCCGCCGCGCCATCCACGGCAAGCTCGGACTGCGCGGCCAGGCCACCGCCGAACTCGTCCTGGAGGACGTCCGCGTCCCCGGGAGCGCGATGCTCGGCCCTGAGGGCAAGGGCTTCGCCGTCGCCATGTCCGCGCTCGCCAAGGGCCGGATGTCGGTCGCCGCCGGCTGCGTCGGCATCGCCCAGGCCGCCCTCGACTCGGCCGTCCGGTACGCGGGGGAGCGGGAGCAGTTCGGCCGGTCCATCGCCTCGTACCAGCTGGTCCAGGAACTGATCAGCGACATCGCCGTGGACGTCGACGCCGCCCGGCTGCTCACCTGGCGGGTCGCCGATCTGATCGACCGCGGCGAGGAGTTCGCCACCGCCGCCTCCAAGGCCAAGCTGTACGCCTCCGAGGCCGCCGTCCGCGCCGCGAACAACGCCCTCCAGGTCTTCGGCGGCTACGGCTATATCGACGAGTACCCGGTCGGCAAGCTGCTGCGCGACGCCCGCGTGATGACCCTCTACGAGGGCACCAGCCAGATCCAGAAGCTCATCATCGGACGGGCGCTGACGGGCGTCTCCGCGTTCTGAGCCTCTCCGCGTTCTGGGCCTCTCCGCGCTGTGAGCCTCTCCACGCCGTGCGTACGGGCGGTGATGAGTACGCGCCTGAGTACCGGCGCGGATATGGCGGGTGCCCCGCCCGCCCGATGCTGTCCGGCATGAGCGACACACCCGTCAAGCAGCAGAACACCGCCGCGTACTACGCGCAGGCCGCCCTCTCCTTCGGACTCGCCCTCTTCGCGGTGGCCGTCGGGGTCTACCAGCTGGAGGCCAGCGCCTGGGTGCGTGCCTTCCTCGCGGTCTCGGTCCTCTACCTGACCACCTCCGCGTTCACCCTCGCCAAGGTCGTCCGCGACCGGCAGGAGGCGGGCCAGATCGTCAGCCGGGTCGACCAGGCCCGGCTGGAGAAGCTGCTCGCCGAGCACGATCCCTTCCAGAAGCTCTGAGCACGGCGCGGCGCGGCACGCCTCGGGGCGGGGGAAACCCTGCCCCCTGGGACTCTAAGCGCTTGCTCAGCTTCGTTGTATGGTGTTCGTCCCTGTGACGGCCCGAAGAGGAGTGAGCGATGAGCGCGGCGGAGGAGACGGAGGAGACGCCCTGCGGCGAGGACACGCCGTGGGGCGAAGTCACGCCCGAGGCCGCCCGGCGTCTGCTGATCGCGGCCGTCGAGGCGTTCGCCGAGCGCGGCTACCACGCCACCACGACCCGCGACATCGCGGGCCGGGCCGGGATGAGCCCCGCCGCGCTCTACATCCACTACAAGACCAAGGAAGAGCTGCTCCACCGGATCAGCCGGATCGGGCACGACAAGGCCCTGGAGATCCTGCGCGCCGCCGCCGGCTCCGAGGGCACGGCGTCCGAGCGGCTCGCCGCCGCCGTGCGGTCCTTCGTCCGCTGGCACGCCGAGCGGCACACCACCGCGAGGGTAGTGCAGTACGAGCTGGACGCGCTCGGCCCCGAGCACCGCACCGAGATCGTGGCGCTGCGCCGCGAGTCGGACGCGGCGGTGCGCGGGCTCATCGAGGAGGGCGTGGCGAGCGGCGAGTTCGACGTCCCGGACGTGGCCGGCACCACCATCGCCGTGCTGTCCCTCTGCATCGACGTCTCGCGCTGGTTCACCACCCAGGGGCGGCGGACCGCCGACGAGGTCGGCGCGCTCTACGCCGACCTCGTGCTGCGCATGGTGGGCGCCCGGACGCTTGCCGCACCGGACGGGTCCGCGGCTCAGAAGTAGTAGCGGGACACCGACTCGGCGACGCACACCGGCTTGTCGCCGCCCTCGCGCTCCACGGTCACCGTCGCCGTCACCTGCACGCCCCCGCCGGCCTCCGTCACCTCGGTGAGCACGGCGGTGGCGCGCAGTCGCGAGCCGACCGGTACCGGCGCGGGGAAACGGACCTTGTTCGTGCCGTAGTTGAGGCCCATCTTCATGCCCTCGACCCGCATGACCTGCGGTACCAGGACCGGCAGCAGCGACAGCGTCAGATAGCCGTGCGCGATCGTCCGCCCGAACGGGCCCGTGGCGGCGCGCTCCGGGTCGACGTGGATCCACTGGTGGTCGCCGGTGGCGTCGGCGAACAGGTCGATCCGCCGCTGCTCGATCTCCAGCCAGTCGCTGTGCCCCAGCTGGTCGCCGACCGCGGCGCGCAGCTCCTCGGCGGAGGTGAAGATCCTCGGCTCGGCCATGTTCCGCTCCCTCTCGTGCATCCGTGAACGCGGGCGCGGGCAGGGACGCCCGCACCTAAGCGACTGCTCAGCATGTTGTGGGGCGGGCGGCTTCCTGTCAATGCGCCCGGCCCGGGCACGGGGCGCGACGCGGCCGGTGCGCCGTGCGGTCTGCCGTAGGCTCGGACGGGTGTCGCAGATTCCCGGGAAGATCCACGAACTCACCGTCGGCCAGCTGTCCGCGCGCAGCGGAGCAGCCGTCTCGGCCCTGCACTTCTACGAGTCCAAGGGGCTGATCGACAGCCGTCGCACCAGCGGCAACCAGCGCCGCTACACCCGCGACACGCTGCGCCGGGTCGCCTTCATCCGGGCCGCCCAGCGCGTCGGCATCCCGCTCGCCACCGTGCGCGACGCGCTCGCCCAGCTGCCCGAGGAGCGCACCCCCACCCGGGAGGACTGGGCCCGGCTCTCCGGAACCTGGCGGGCCGAACTCGACGAACGCATAGACCGGCTCGGCAAATTGCGCGACCACCTGACGGACTGCATCGGTTGTGGCTGCCTGTCTCTGGAGACCTGCGTGCTGTCCAACCCCGACGACGTCTTCGGCGAGCGGATCACCGGCTCGCGCCTGCTGGGCGAGCGCAAGCCGGGCTGATCCCAGGGGATTCAGGGGAGTCGAACGGCGCGGGACGGGAGCCCGCCACCCCCGTGGGCGGGCTCCCGTCCTGTTCCCGGGCGTGTGCGCGTCACTCGGCGCGTCACTCGTACTCGGTGCCGCCCTTACGGGTCAGATACGCCGGGCTGACCGCCTTCGCGATCGCGCGCCCGCCGACGACGGGGCTGTACCGCTCGGTCACCGGGCGGATCA
Source organism: Streptomyces laurentii (assembly GCA_002355495.1). Classification (GTDB taxonomy): domain Bacteria; phylum Actinomycetota; class Actinomycetes; order Streptomycetales; family Streptomycetaceae; genus Streptomyces; species Streptomyces laurentii. The sequence continues at coordinate 1,324,041 of AP017424.1, read as the reverse complement.
CGACTCCTTCGCGCAGGTGCAGTTCGCGCCCCGAGACCGTCTCCCGGCCGCTCGCCAGCGCGAGGACGTGATCCCGCTCGTACGGGCCGGTGTACAGGCGCGGTACGAGCGGCAGCTCGCCCGGCTCCAGCACCTCGGCCGGGTCCAGCCAGCGCACCTGCCCGTCGATCTCGGCGGACACGTCGAACAGCGCGTACCCCACCCCGTCCTCGGCGCGGGCGTCCGCCCCGTACGCCAGGTCCTGCACCCCGTCCCCGTACACCTCGCCGTAGAGCCCGACCCGGCGCGCGCCGAGCCGCTTCGCGAGCCGGGCGGCGACGGCCGACAGACCGTGCCGGAGGACGGCGCGCCAGTACAGGTTGCGCGGGTCCTCGACGAGGGCCATGCCCCGGGCGCCGAAGCCCTTCGAGGAGACGAGTGTGCGGTCCTCCTCGGCGAGGTACGTCACGAGGCAGGCCGTGCCGTGCAGCTTCTCGGTGAGGACGACGGGCTCGCCGGGCGCGAAGACGTCCGGAAACCGGTGCAGGTTCTCGATCTCGACCCACGGCAGCAGATCCGGCGCGGACTCCACCGCGCCGCTCATGGTCGGCGGGATCGGCGGCGCCCACTTGGTGATCCCGAGCCGCTCCGCGAAGTCCGTGCCGTCCTCGGCCGCCCGGCGCAGGTCCACCCCGTCGAGCGCGCGCGGCCGGCACACCAGCCCCTGTGACAGCTCGCCGCGCAGCCGGACCGCCTTGACCCGGTTGCCCGCCTTCCCGGCGAGCCGCCCGGTCAGACCCAGTTCGTCGACGAGCGCGTCGGGCAGCACGGCCTGTTCGGGGATGTAGAGCGCGATGTCACCACTGCGGTACGTGCCCTTGGCGACGACCGCCCGGTAGAGGCCGACCTGCGCGAGTTCGAGCGCGTCGGCGTTCGGGTGGACGTGGACGGTCAGGGTCTCGGCGGTGACGCGCAGCGTCGACATGGTCAGGACTCCGGTCGTTCGGCGGGTATCGGGGGCGTGGTCATCCCCGCCACTGTGCCGGGCCCCGAAATCGCTGGGCGAACGGATTATCGACTGCTAGCGTCGCGCTCTTCGGCCGCGCCGGGCGCCCGGAACGGGGCGGTCACCGGCGCCGGTCGAGCGGAGCGCGGGCCGCCGGGGTCACGCCGCCCGGGCCAGCCGGGACGCGGTCCCCGGGTCGTGGGCGCGGGTCCGGGCGCGGGGGGACAGGACGGGGCGCGGTATGCGCACTCCGCAGTCCACGCACACCGGGCCGAACCACGGCTCGTCCCGCGTGTTTCCCGTACGCCATTCGACATGCCGCCCCGCGCACACCGGGCAGCCCTCGCCCGGGCCCCGCCGCAGCGCGGCCACCAGCCGCCCCAGCACCTCCGGCAGCGGCGCGGTCGGATGGTGCTCCGGGTCGTCGCAGCGGGCCACCCCGTTGCCGCCCCAGATTTGGCGGTGCCAGGCGTCGAGAGAGGCGGGCCGGCGCAGCCCGTCGCGCTTCTCGCGGCGCCGCCGCGCCGCGAACTCCGCCTCGTACGCGAGCCACACGGCCCGCGCCTCCTCCAGCTCCTCCAGCGCGGCCACCAGCCGCGCCGGATCCGCCTCCCGGTCCTCCGGGCCGAAGCCGTGCCTGCGGCACAGATGGTCCCAGGTCGCGCGGTGACCGTACGGAGCGAACCGCTCCAGGCACTTGCGCAGGGCGTACCGGCGCAAGGCCGTGTCGCACCGTGGATCGCGGACCTGTCTCGCGAGACTCCGGAACCCGGCCATGTCCTGCCACCTCCGTCGCTGCTACTCCGGCGTTATCAGAGGGACGAACGAACGGCCTTTCCTGTTCCACCCATCGATTCGATCACTCGTGTGGGGGACACCGCAGTGACGGAAACCAGCCGCCGGATCGCGCCCCGCTCCGTCCCGCCTTGCCTCAGGCGAAGCGCCCGGCCCGCGCCACCACCCGGGCCAGCTCCTGGTGGCAGATGTCGCTGTGCTCGGACACCACCGCGGCGGCGTCCACGTTGACGCACCCCGAGGCGGGCAGCCCGTCGTGCAGCGCCGCCGCCAGCGTGACGGCGGATGTGCCGGGAACGGCCTGGACCCCGTCGTGGCCCACGGCCCACCAGCGGCGGTCGTCGCCGAGCAGCGCGTCGTCGTCCCGGGCCAGCCGGGACGCCAGCGGGTAGAAGATCCCGAGCGCCGTGTCGTGCCGGGAGTGGCAGGCGACCAGCGGCCCGTCCACCCGCGCCTGCAACCCGGGCAGCGAGCCGGCCCGGGCCGATCCGTACGGCACCCGGTCGGCGAACGCGTAGTGCGAGAAGGCGCCCTGGAGCAATGTCACCGACTTGACCGGGCGCACCCCCTCCGGCAGTCCGCCCAGCGCGTGCGCGATCAGCCGGGCGCCGAAGCTGTGCCCGGTCAGATGGACCCGCACGTCCGGTGCTTTCCGGGCGAGTTCGCCGAGCAGCGGACCGAGCCCGCGCTCGCCGACCACACCCGCGCGGCGCTTCATCGTGTAGTACGTCGCCTGCCGCAGCGCCTCCTTGGCACCGCGCCACAGCCGCTTCACCGGATCGCCGCCGAACAGCTCGGCCGCCCCCGCGCCCGTCGCCGTCTCGTGCGCGTCGGCGAACATCGCGTACACCGCCCGCGGGTCCCCGACCAGGAACCCCGGCACGTCGGACCCGGCGGCGAGCCCGGGGCCGTCCGGCACCCCCGCCAGCTCCCGCAGCAGCCGGGCGAACTCCGCGAGCGACGCGTCGTCCGCGGGCTCCGCCTCGGCCAGCTCCGCGAGCCGGGCGACCGCCGTCGCCCGTTCCGGGACGGCCGCGGCCACCGCCGCGTAGTCGGGCACCTGCTCGTCCGAGAACATGATCGAGGGCCAGACGAGCCCCGCGTACCCCAGCCGCGCCGACGTGCCCGCCACCCGCGGGAAGGGCGCGAAGAAGCGGTCGAAGAACCCGGCGGCCTGCGACGGCGTGTTGTTCCAGCCGTGCGTGAAGACCACCAGGTCCGTGCATCCCCGCCGGGCGAGCGCCGCCAGCGCGTCCGCCTGCCCGGCCGGGCCCTCGCCGTCCTTGTCGAACACGATCTCGTGGTACGGCTCGACACTCGTCACCGTCGTGGTCATGGCCCCGTCCCTCCGCGTCGAGGTGTGCCTCGCCCGCGGGCCGGATCCGGGAGGACGGGGCGGGGGCGGAGGGCCGCACCGGGCCTCGCCCCGCCCCGTCCCGGCCCGGCACGGCCGCTCGGGCGTCCGCCGGGATTCTTCCCGCGTACGGCACGGGCCAGTCGCCGACGGGACGTCAGTGGCGCAGTCTCGCCGCGGAGATCCGCGGGAAGTAGACGACCGCGTCGTACGACCGGGACAGCGACTGGTCGGTCACGTCGCCCGGCCACGGATACGCGGTGCCGATCGACCGGGTCGGCCGGGCGCCGGCCAGCCAGGCCCGCGCGGCCGGTGTGGCGGTCCGCGTGTCGAGGAGGAACGGGCGCGTCGAGACCCGGTCCAGGACGGCCTCGTTGCTGTCCGGCCCGAGCGGGCCCAGGGTGAAGACCCGGAGCGGCTCGCCGGGCGCCTCCATGTCGTGCGCGGTGAACGAGCCCTGCCCGAAGGCCGCGCCGATGGACACGTAGTCCCGGCCCAGCGCGTCACGCAGGAACGCGCCCTGGATGCGCGGGTACTGCGCGGGGTTCGGCGTCTCGTAGCCGACATGCCCGTCGTGCGCGGACAGGACCATCCGGTCGCCCGTGTGCCGCTGCCACCACACCGTGTTCTCGGCCATGATCCGGTCGCGGTAGAGCATGGCCCCGGCGATGCCCTGGTCGCTCCCGAAGTCGTACGTGTACTCCGTGCCGACCTGGGCGATCGCCCGCGCGTGCTGCACCGCCCAGGTGTGCGCCTCGCGCGCCGCGCGCCCCGGACCCGCCGGGCCCTGCTCCTCGAGCAGGGCGAGCGCCCGCCGGACGTCCGCGCCCATGGCCCGCCGCTCGGTGATCGGCATGTTCATGTACGCGTTCATCCAGGCGTCGACGTCGTCGCCGGCCGGCCGCGAGGCGCGGTACAGCTCCCGGAAGCGGGGGAGCAGGGCCGGGCGGGTGCGGGTCACGTAGTCGGTGACCTCGTCGAAGAGGTTCGGGCCGGCGTAGCCGAGGTCGTTGCCCATGAAGCGGACCTGATGGCCGGGATGGCGCAGATTGTGCTGTCGCATCCAGCGGAAGAGGTCGAGGTACTCGCCGGTGTTCCAGAAGGCGTAGGAGTTCTGGAACTCGTCCCGCATGATCTTCTCGATGTCGCCCTTGCCGGAGCGGACGTAGCCGTCGACGAGCAGGCCGGTGCTCCAGTTGGCCTCCAGCGCGAAGGTGGTGAACCCACGCCGCTCGACGAGGTCTTCGAAGATCCGGTGCTTGGCGGTGAAGAACTCGGCGGAGCTGTGCGTGGCCTCGCCGATCCCCACCACCTTCGCCGAGCCGACGATCCGCTCCAGTGTCCGTGTGTCGGTCAACGGGCCTGCGGTGGCGGCGAGTTCACGGGCCGGGTCGGGGGTGGACGCGGGCCGCTCGGCGGCCTGGGCGACGGGGACCGCGAGGCCCAGGCAGGCGGCGGCCAGCAGGGCCGTGAGCGGGCGCAGGGGACGGAAGGGCCGGCGGCGACGGGTGCGTAACGTGTGCATGATCCCAGCCTCGCCGCGGGCCCCGGGCGGGGCCATCCGGACGCCACCCGTCGCCGCCGGGGGACAGCCCCACCGTCTCAGGTGTCCCCCGGCCCTCACCCGCCGTCAGTGGTACATCAGATACGCCTTCCGCATCGCCCGGAACGCCGCCAGGTCCGCCTCCCAGGCCCCGGCGACCTCGTCCACCGGCGCGCTCGCGTCGATCATCGTGCGCACCCGCGCCGAACCGGTCAGCTTGTCGATCCAGTCGTCCGGCCGCCACGCGAACCCGCTCCACGTCCGCCGCGCCGTGACGAGCAGCGCGATCCCGGTCCGTACCGGGTCGAAGGCCGTCCGGTCGTGCACCATCAGCTGCACCCCGCCGACCGTCTTCCCCTGGAACTTGGAGAACGTCGGCGCGAAGTACGCCTCCCGGAAGCGCACCCCCGGCAGCCCGAGCGCGTTGGCCGCCTCCGCCCAGGACCCGTCGATCCCCTCGGCGCCGAGCAGTTCGAACGGCCGGGTGGTGCCGCGCCCCTCGGACAGGTTGGTGCCCTCGAACAGGCAGGTGCCGGAGTAGACCAGCGCCGTGTCGGGCGTCGGCATGTTGGGGCTCGGCGGCACCCACGGCAGCCCGGTCGTGTCGAAGAAGTCGGCCCGCCGCCAGCCCGTGGCGGCGACCGTCTCCAGCGGTACGGGCTTCGCCAGGAACTCCGCGTTGAACAGCCGGGCCAGCTCCGCGACCGTCATCCCGTGCGCCTGCGCGATCGGCTCACGGCCCACGAACGTGGCGTACGCCCGGTCGAGGACGGGGCCGAGCGCGGCCCGCCCGGTCACCGGGTTCGGCCGGTCCAGGACGACGAACCGCTTCCCGGCGAGCGCGGCCGCCTCCATACAGTCGTACAGCGTCCAGATGTACGTGTAGAAGCGGGCGCCCACGTCCTGGATGTCGAAGACGACCGTGTCGACGCCGGAGGCCGTGAACACGTCCGCCAGCGGCTGTCCGCTCTTGGTGTACGTGTCGTAGACCGGCAGTCCCGTCGCCGGGTCGTCGTAGCGGCCCTCGGAACCGCCCGCCTGCGCCGTGCCCCGGAAGCCGTGCTCGGGGCCGAAGACGGCGACCAGGTCCACCCGGTCGTCGGCGTGCATCACGTCCACGAGGTGGCGGGCGTCGGCGGTGATGCCGGTCGGGTTGGTGACCACGCCGACCCGTTGGCCGGCGAGCGGCGCGTAGCCGCCGGCGGCGAGCCGGTCGAAGCCGGTCCGCACCGCGCGGCCCCGGCCGGGCGGCGGGTCCGCCGCCGCGGGCACCGTGCCCGCCCCCACTCCCGCCGCTGCCGCCGCGACCACGCCGCCGCCCGCGGTCAGCAGGCCGCGCCGGGACGGACCCCGCCTGGACAGGCTCATGAAGAGACCTCCTTGATCGCCTTCCCTGACATGGCCACGCACGCTAGCGCCGACCGCGGCCCAGCGGGAGGAGGCGTGCGCGAGGAACCTGAGGAAGGAGTGACCGGGGGGACCGGGGGCCGCGCTCTTCCCCGGGTCCATACCGACCGGTTAGTCTGCGCGCACGGCAGCCGAGGCGCGTACGGCAGCAGCCGACGCGCGCACGACGGCCGAGGAGACAACGGACGGACGGACGGACGGACGGAGAGACGGAGAGGTGGACCCGATGAGTTCGCTTGAGGGCACGGGAGTGGTCGTGACCGGCGCGGCCGGCGGCATCGGCGCCGCACTCGCCCGCCGGTTCGCCGCCGAGGGCGCGCGGGTCGTCGTCAACGACCTCGACCCGGAGCGCACCCGGGCCGTCGCCGACGAGATCGGCGCCCTCGCCGTCCCCGGCGACGCCTCCACCGTCGTCGACGAGGCCCGCGCCGCGCTCGCGGGCACCGGCGCGGCCGTCGACATCTGGTGCGCCAACGCCGGACTCGGCTCGCCCGGCGACGCGTTCGCCGACGAGGAGACATGGGCCGCCGCCTGGGACGTCAACGTCATGGCCCATGTCCGCGCCGCCCGCGCCCTGCTGCCCGACTGGCTGGAGCGCGGCAGCGGCCGCTTCGTGTCCACCGTGTCGGCCGCCGGCCTGCTCACCATGATCGGCGCCGCCCCGTACAGCGTGTCCAAGCACGGCGCGTACGCCTTCGCCGAATGGCTCTCCCTCACCTACCGCCACCGCGGCCTCAAGGTCCACGCGATCTGCCCGCAGGGCGTCCGCACGGACATGCTCACCGCCGCCGGATCGGCCGGCGAACTCCTCCTCGCCCCCACCGCCGTCGCGCCCGAGGCCGTCGCCGACGCCCTGTTCGACGCCATGGCCGCCGACCGTTTCCTGGTCCTGCCGCACCCCGAGGTCGCGGGCTACTACGAGGCCCGGGCCACCGACCCCGAGCGGTGGATCGGCGGCATGAACCGTATCCAGCGCACCTGGGAGGCGAACGGCGGCTGACGGGCCTTCCCACCCGCCGTCCCGGGGCGGCCGGTCACCGGCCCGGCGGGAAATGGGAAGATTCCCAGGACGGGACCGCGCACCGCGGCCCCCCACCGAACAGCGGGAACGGTCGTGGCAGCGGCCGTCCGCACGTACGTCACGAGAGAAGGAGCGGCATGCCCAGGACGACGGACGGGAGCGGAACGCCCGTCCCCCAGAGGCTGCTGGCCGCCGCCACCCGGCTCTTCGCCGAGCAGGGCTACGACCGGACCTCCGTCCAGGAGATCGTGGAAGCGGCCGGCGTCACCAAGGGCGCCCTCTACCACTACTTCGGCTCCAAGGAGGACCTGCTCCAGGAGGTGTACGCGCGCGTGCTGCGACTCCAGCAGGAGCGCCTGGACGCCTACGCGGACTCCGACGCGCCGGTCGAACGGCGGCTGCGCGACGCGGCCGCGGACGTGGTCGTCACCACCATCGAGAACCTCGACGACGCGTCGATCTTCTTCCGCTCCATGCACCACCTCAGCCCGGAGAAGAACCAGCAGGTACGGGCCGAACGGCGGCGCTACCACCAGCGGTTCCGCGCCCTGATCGAGGAGGGCCAGCGGGCCGGGGTGTTCTCCGACGCGACCCCGGCCGACCTGGTGGTGGACTACCACTTCGGCTCGGTCCACCACCTGTCCACCTGGTACCGCCCGGACGGACCGCTCACCCCGCAGCAGGTGGCCGACCACCTCGCCGACCTCCTGCTGCGCGCCCTGCGCCCGTAGGACGGGAGCGCCTCGCCCGTACGGCGGAGGCGGGTCGCGACCGGCGAGGGACGCCCGGGAGCGGGTCCGGCGAGGAGGATCGACGCGTCGGTCACCACCCTGCCGGACACCTCGCCGGACACTCCGAACGGAGCCCCGCCATGCTGCTGAAGCCCGCCTTGCGCGCCACCGCCGTCCTCGCCGTCGTCGCGACGCTCGCCGCCCCGGCCGCCTGGGCGGCCCCCGCGCCGGAGTCCGTGCCCGAGCCCGCGGCCACGTCGCTTTCCGCGCCCGTCGCGTCCGCCGCCGACGGCCTCGCCACCTCCGACCTGACGGGGCGGGCCAGGCTCGGCTACCCGGTCGAGACGGAGGCGGTACGGGTCACCGTCGAAGCCCATGCCACCTTCGGGCCCGGCTCCTTCCCCACCCGCTCCTGGGGCACCTTCCGTATCTCCCACGTCATCGACGGCAAGGACTACTGGGGCGACTTCGCGGTCGACTGCCTCACCACCGGCGGCCCCACCGCCACCGTGACCGGACGCCTTCAGCGCACCAGCCCCGGCCACCCGTGGCGCGAGGCCCTCGACGCGCACACCCGGATGGGCCTCAGTTTCTACGTGCCCCGGGACGGCGCAGGCGGCCCGGCCCGTGTCGGACTGTCCGGAGCCACCCTCAAGAAGCAGCCGCTCCTGACGAAGTGCATGTCCTCCGCGGCCGACATGCCGGTCGTCGAGGGCGGCTACACCCTCGGCGACCGGCACGTGTGACCCCGGCGCGACCCCGGCGGGAGGCCGGCCGGAGCGTCACATGTATGTCTTCAGCTCCCGGCGCGCCAGCGACCGCTGGTGCACCTCGTCCGGCCCGTCGGCGAGCCGCAGCGTCCGCGCCGCCGCCCACAGCTCGGCGAGCGGGGAGTCCTGCGAGACGCCGCCCGCGCCGTACAGCTGCACCGCCTGGTCGATGATGCCGACGACCGCCCGCGGTGTGGCGATCTTGATGGCCTGGATCTCGGTGTGGGCGCCCCGGTTGCCGGCGGTGTCCATCAGCCAGGCCGTCTTGAGGACGAGCAGCCGCAACTGCTCGATCGTCACCCGGGCGTCCGCGATCCAGTTCTGCACGACGCCCTGCTGGGCGAGCGGCTTGCCGAAGGCGGTACGGGAGAGCGCGCGCCGGCACATCAGCTCGACCGCCCGCTCGGCCATGCCGATCAGCCGCATGCAGTGGTGGATGCGGCCCGGCCCGAGGCGGGCCTGGGCGATGGCGAAGCCGCTGCCCTCCTCGCCCAGCAGGTTCGCGGCCGGGACCCGGACCTGGTCGAAGACGACCTCGGCGTGGCCGCCGTGGGAGTGGTCCTCGTACCCGTACACCCGCATCGCGCGCCGCACCTCGACCCCGGGGGTGTCCCGGGGGACCAGGATCATCGACTGCTGGCGGCGGACGTCGGCGCCGTCCGGGTCCGTCTTGCCCATGACGATGAAGATCCGGCAGTCGGGGTGCATCGCCCCGGAGATGTACCACTTGCGGCCGTCGACGACGTACGAGTCGCCGTCCCGCCGGATCCGGGTCTCGATGTTGGTCGCGTCGGACGAGGCGACCTCGGGCTCGGTCATCGCGAACGCCGACCGGATCTCGCCCGCGAGCAGCGGCTCCAGCCACTGCTTCTTCTGCGCCTCGTCGCCGAACTGGGCGAGCAGCTCCATGTTCCCGGTGTCGGGGGCGGCGCAGTTGGTGACGGTGGGCGCGAGGTGCGGGCTGCGGCCGGTGATCTCGGCGAGCGGCGCGTACTGCAGGTTGGTGAGCCCGGCCCCGTACGCGGTGTCCGGCAGGAAGAGGTTCCACAGGCCCTGGCGGCGCGCCTCGGCCTTCAGCTCCTCGACGATCGGCGGGACGTCCCACGGGGAGGCGAGCGTGGCGCGCTGCTCCTCGGCGACGGCTTCGGCGGGGTACACGTGCTCGTCCATGAAGGCGAGGAGTTTCGCCCGCAGTTCCTCGGTGCGGGCGTCGAACGCGAAGTCCATGGCGGATCAGCCTTCCTGGCTGCGGAGGGTGGTGAGGCCGTGCTCGATGAAGACGGGGACCAGCTCGCCGATGCGGTCGAAGCCGGCGCCGACGGTCTGGCCGAGGGTGTAGCGGTAGTGAATGCCCTCGAGGATCACGGCGAGCTTGAACCAGGCGAAGGCCGTGTACCAGGCCAGGGCGCCGGTGTCGCGGCCGGAACGGGCGGCGTAGCGCAGGGCGAGCTCGGCGGCGGCGGGGTGGCCGGCGGCCGTGGCGGTGGTCGAGATGGGGGAGTCCGGCAGGTCGAGCGGGGTGCTGTACATGACCAGCAGGCCGAGGTCGGTGAGCGGGTCGCCGAGCGTGGACATCTCCCAGTCCAGGACGGCCCTGATCCGGTCGTCCGGGCCGACGAGCACGTTGTCGAGCCGGAAGTCGCCGTGGATGACGGTCGGCGCGGGGGACACGGGCAGCCCCTGGCCGAGGGCGGCGTGCAGTTCGTCGATGCCGGCCAGCTCGCGGCCCCGGGACGCGGCGAGCTGCTTGCCCCAGCGGCGCAGCTGCCGGTCGAGGAAGCCGTCGGGGCGCCCGAAGTCGCCGAGCCCGGCGGCGGCCGGGTCGACGGCGTGCAGGTCGACGAGGGTGTCGACGAGGCCGAGGACGGCGGCGCGGGTGCGGTCGGCGCCCAGCGGGGCGAGTTCGGCGGCCGAGCGGTACGGGGTGCCCTCGACGAACTCCATGACGTAGAACGGCGCGCCGAGCACCGACTCGTCCTCGCACAGCAGGACCGTGCCGGGCACCGGGACGGCGGTGTCGGCGAGCGCGCTGATGACCCGGTGCTCGCGCTTCATGTCGTGCGCGGTGGCCAGGACGTGGCCGAGCGGGGGCCGGCGGACGACCCAGCGGCCCGTGCCGTCGGTCACCACGTACGTGAGGTTCGAGCGGCCGCCCTCGATCAGCCGGGCCTCCAGCGGGCCGGCGACCAGACCGGGGCGCTCGCGGTCGAGGAAGCGGCGCAGCCGCTCGGGGTCGAGACCTGGCAGGGCGGAACTCATGCGGGCATACCTCCGGGATCGGCGTCGCGCTCATCATGACCGACCAGTCGGTATGTCGTCCAGAGGGGGATCCCCGGGGACCCCCGGACGCCGGCCCCAGGGGTGTGGGGGCCGGTGTCCGGGGGAGCGGGAGGGGGTGCCCGGAGAGCAGGGGATCGGATCGGATCCAGGGGAGGGTGGGACGGTCAGGCGTGGCAGGCCACGGGCCGGCCGCCGTTCATCACGGTCAGGTCCGCGAACACGGTCGCCAGGTCCAGCGGATGCCCCTCCGGCAGACCCTCCAGCTCCGCGTACGCGCGGTGCAGATTGGCCACCAGACGCTCGCTCTCCGGCCAGTCCGCGAACTCGCCCAGGTCTGCCCGCCGCGCCGTCTCCAGCGGCGTGTCCCCCTTGGCCCGGCCCTCCTCCGCGAGCTCCCGCACCCAGCGCAGATAGCGCTCGGCCGGGGCGTACGCGGAGGGATCGGTGATCCGGCCGTGGCCCGGCACCACCGTCTCGGCGTCCAGCGAACGCAGCAGGTCGAACGCCCGCAGCGAACCGGCGAGCGAGCCCATCAGCACGAACGGCGTGCCCCCGTTGAAGACCAGGTCGCCGGTGAACACGATGCCGTGCCGGGGCAGATGGACGATCGAGTCGCCGATCGTGTGCGCCCGGCCGGGGTGGATCACCCGCACCTCGGTGTCCCCGACGTACAGCGTCAGCCGGTCGCTGTAGGTGAGGTGCGGCGGCTCGATCTCGACGTGCCCGAAGTCGGTCTCCGGCCACAGGAGGTGGAGCTGGCGGCCGGCCGCGAGCTGCTCGGAGCGGCAGCTCTCGTGCCCGATGATCCGGGCCTCGGGGAGGAACACCCTGTTGCCGTAGGTGTGGTCGCCGTGGTGGTGGGTGGTGACGATGGTGCGGGGCAGCGCGAGGCCCGCGTCGCGGACGGCATCGCGCAGCAGCAGGGCGCGGCGCTCGGTGGCGGCGGTGTCGACGAGCAGGGTCTCGCCGCCGTCGCCGAGGAAACCGGCGTTGTTCAGGCACCAGCCCCCGTCGGGCTGGATGAAGGCATGGACGTGCGGTGCGAGTGTGACCACGTAAGGATCGGTGGCGGACAAGGAATTCCCCCCGGTGAGAGCCCGATTCGACAGGGGAAGAGTGCCAGTCGGCCGGGCCGGTGGGAAGCGCGGTGATCACCGGGGAGTCGCGCGGCGGAGAACAGGGGAATCGCGGGATCGCGGAATCGAGCGATCAGGGGCCGGGGTTGGGGCCGGGGCGTCAGAGCACGATGGCGACCGCGAACCCCGCGAAGGCGATCGCGCAGGCCGCGGCGAGCAGCGCGCCGCGGTGGGACAGCGGCCGGGGCCGGGCCGTGCTCAGGGACCGGATGCGCTGGTGGGCCACGGCCACGAGGCCCAGCCAGGCCAGCATCGACAGCCCGACGGCGGTCAGCCCGGCCGGGGTCGGCCCGCCGTGGAGCACCTGCCGGGCGGCGAGCAGGGCGACCACCGCGGCCGACAGTGTCGTCCGGCGCCAGGCGAGCCGGGTCCGTTCGGGCTGCAGCCCCGGGTCCCGGACGGTCTCCGCCGCGGCCGCGTGCGCCGATCGGGGTTCCTCTTCCGGTTCCGGTACGGGCTCGGGTACGGGGTCCGGGCCCGGCTCCGTCCCGGGCGGGGGGCTCACCGCTCGGCCCAGCCGAAGAGCACGATCGTCACCATCGCGAGCGCGACCAGCGCCACCGTCAGGCTCAGGACGGCCGGGAAACGGGACGCCGGCAGATCCTCGTCGCGCCGCATGGCCCGCTCGGTGCGGACCCAGTGGTTCACGGCGCGCAGCGCGCACAGCACCCCGGCCGCCAGCAGCGCGAGCGAGAGCGCGACCCGCAGGCCCCAGGCCAGGTCCGGCAGGAACTGGGCCACGGCGAAACCGCCGCCGATCAGCGCGAGCGCCGTCCGCAGCCAGGCGAGGAAGGTGCGCTCGTTGGCCAGCGAGAACCGGTAGTCCGGGGTCGTGCCCTCCTCCTGGAGGCGGCGCGGCGCGAACCACAGGCGCAGGGTCTGTACGAAGTCGCTCACCCGGGCACCTTATCGGCGCCTCTCCGCGAAGCGGCGGGTCACCGCCGGTGCGCGCCGCCGTGCGCCACCGGCCCTCCGCCACCGTCCTCCTGACGCTCGGGCGACCCGTCCGGACCGCCCGTCCGGACCGCCCGTCCGGACCGCCCGTCCGGACCGCCCGTCCGGACCGCCCGTCCGGTCCGCCGGTCCGGTCAGCCCTCCCGGTGCGCCCGCAGCCGTTCGTACGCGGCGAGTCCGTCCGGCACCCACGGCCAGTCGCCGAGCCGGGCCTCCACCTCGGCCTCCGGCAGGAAAGCGTGCCAGGCCACCTCCTCGACCTGCGGATGCACGGGCAGATCGCAGCGCACCTCGTAGACGGCCGACCACCACTTCCCGGCCGCGCCCCCGTCGTACAGGAACCGGAACAGCGGTACCGGCCGGGCGAGTCCGGTCACCCCCAGCTCCTCCTCGGCCTCGCGCAGCGCGGCCTCGTCGTACGACTCGCCGGCCCCGAGGACCCCGCCCACGAACATGTCGTACCGCGACGGGAAGAGTGCCTTCGTCGCGGTCCGGCGGTGCACGAAGATCCGGCCCTGGCCGTCCCGCACCTGGACGAACGAGACCCGGTGGATCAGCCCCCGCGCGTACACCTCACCGCGCGGGGCCCGACCGGTCACCCGGTCGTTCTCGTCGACGACGTCGATCACTTCATCAGCGCTCATGCGCCCCATCATGGACCCGGGCGGCACCGGTCCGCCCGCACCGGCCCCACGCACCGGCCCCACGTACCGACCCGGGCCGGACCGTTGACGCGCCGCACCGCCCTCTCCAGGATGCGGTGCATGTCTCATGCGCCGTACGACGCCGATGTCATCGTCATCGGGGCCGGCCTCGCCGGTCTTGCCGCCACCGCCGAACTGGCCGACGCCGGCCGTTCCGTCCTGCTCCTCGACCAGGAACCCGAGCAGTCCATCGGCGGCCAGGCCCACTGGTCCTTCGGCGGCCTCTTCCTCGTCGACTCGCCCGAGCAGCGCCGGATGCGGATCCGCGACAGCCACGCCCTGGCGCTCCAGGACTGGTTCGGCACCGCCGGCTTCGACCGCCCCGAGGACGCCTGGGCCCGCCGCTGGGCCGAGGCGTACGTGCACTTCGCGGCCGGCGAGAAGCGGGCCTGGCTGCACGGGCTCGGCGTGCGCTTCTTCCCGGTCGTCGGCTGGGCCGAGCGCGGCGGCTACGAGGCGACCGGCCACGGCAACTCCGTACCCCGCTTCCACATCACCTGGGGCACCGGCCCCGGTCTCGTCGCCCCCTTCGAACGCCGGGTGCGCGAGGGTGCCGCCCGCGGCCTGGTCCGCTTCCGTTTCCGGCACCGCGTCACCGGCCTCGCCCGTACGGCGGGCGCCGTCGACACCGTCACCGGCGACGTCCTGGCCCGCTCCGGCGTACCGCGCGGCACCGCCAGCGACCGTCGGGTCACCGGCTCGTTCTCGCTGCGCGCCCAGGCGGTGATCGTCACCAGCGGCGGCATCGGCGGCAACCACGACCTGGTCCGCGCCCAGTGGCCCGAGCGCCTCGGCACCCCGCCCGCCCGGCTGCTCTCCGGCGTCCCCGCCCACGTCGACGGTCTGATGCTCGGCGTCGCCGAGGCCGCCGGAGCCCACCACGTCAACCGCGACCGGATGTGGCACTACACCGAGGGCATCGAGAACTGGAACCCGATCTGGGTCCGGCACGGCATCCGCATCCTGCCCGGCCCCTCGTCGCTGTGGCTGGACGCGACCGGCCGGCGGCTGCCCGTCCCGCTCTTCCCCGGCTTCGACACCCTCGGCACCCTCGAACACATCATGCGCACCGGCCACGACCACACCTGGTTCGTGCTGGACCAAAGGATCATCGGCAAGGAGTTCGCGCTCTCCGGCTCCGAGCAGAACCCCGACCTCACCGGAAAGTCCGTGCGCGGCGTCCTCGACCGCGCCCGCGCCGACGTCCCCGGCCCGGTCCGGGCGTTCATGGACAAGGGCGCGGACTTCGTCGTCGAGAACGATCTGGCCGCCCTGGTCCGCGGCATGAACCGGATCACCGGGAAGGACCTGATCGACGAGGCCGCGCTGCGCCGCGAGATCACCGCCCGCGACCGCGAGATCGCCAACCCCTTCACCAAGGACCTCCAGATCACGGCGATCCGCGGGGCCCGCCGCTATCTGGGCGACCGGCTGATCCGTACGGCCGCCCCGCACCGGCTCCTCGACCCCGAGGCCGGCCCGCTGATCGCCGTACGGCTGAACATCCTCACCCGCAAGTCCCTCGGCGGCCTCCGGACCGACCTCTCCTCCCGGGTCCTCACCCTTGAGGGCGAGCCGCTGCCCGGGGTCTACGCGGCGGGTGAGGCGGCCGGCTTCGGCGGCGGAGGCGTCCACGGCTACCGCTCCCTCGAAGGCACCTTCCTCGGCGGCTGCCTCTTCTCGGGACGTACGGCGGGCCGCGCGGCCGCGAAGGCGGTGGGCTGAGCGGCGACGGGAAAAGCGGTGAGGCCCCGGAGCGCGGGGGAATCCGCGCTCCGGGGCCTCGTCTCAGGGCAGGGGCCGCCGCGTCATATGACCAGCGACAGCAGCAGCACGAAGACGATGCCGACCACCGAGATGATCGTCTCCATCACCGACCAGGTCTTGACGGTCTGGACGACGTTCATGCCGAAGTACTCCTTCACCAGCCAGAAACCCGCGTCGTTGACGTGGCTGAAGAAGAGCGAACCGGCGCCGATCGCCAGGACGAGCAGCGAGACCTCGCCGGTCGACATGCCCTCGGCCAGCGGGGCCACCAGGCCGGCCGCCGAGATGGTGGCGACGGTGGCCGAGCCGGTCGCGAGCCGGATCGCTACGGCGATCAGCCAGGCGAGCAGCAGGGCCGGAATGGACCAGCTCTTCGAGAAGTCCAGGATCATCTGGCCGACGCCGAGGTCGATCAGGGTCTGCTTGAAGCCGCCGCCGGCGCCGACGATCAGCAGCACGCCCGCGATCGGGGCCAGCGACTTGTCGACGGTCGAGGACAGCCGCTCCTTGGTGAAACCGGCTGCGCGGCCCAGCGTGAACAGGGCGACGATGACGGCGGCGAGCAGCGCGATCAGCGGCGAGCCGATGACGTCGGTGACCTTCTGCACGGCGTTCGCCGGGTCGTCGACGACGATGTCGACGAGCGCCTTGACCAGCATCAGGACGACCGGCAGCAGCACGGTGGCGACGGTGACGCCGAAGCCGGGACGCTTCTCCAGGCCCTCCGACGGACGGGCCGGGATCATCTTGTCCGGCGCCGGTATGTCCACCCAGCGGGCGGCGTACCGGGAGAACAGCGGACCGGCGATGACAACGGTCGGGATCGCGACGAGCAGGCCGAGGGCGAGCGTGACGCCCAGGTTGGCGCCGACCGCGTCGATGGCGACGAGCGGGCCGGGGTGCGGCGGGATGAGCCCGTGCATCACGGACAGACCGGCGAGCGCCGGGATGCCGATGCGCATGAGCGAGTAGTTGCCGCGCTTGGCGACCAGCAGCACCACCGGGATCAGCAGCACGATGCCGACCTCGAAGAACAGCGGCAGACCGATCACGGAGGCGATGAGGACCATCGCCCACGGCATCGACCGGCCGCCCGCCTTGGCGAGGATCGTGTCGACGATCTGGTCCGCGCCGCCGGAGTCGGAGAGCAGCTTGCCGAGGATCGCGCCCAGCGCGATCAGCACGCCCACGCCGGCCACGGTGTTGCCGAGACCGGCGCTGAAGGACGCGATGGCGCTCGCGAGCGGCGCGCCCGCGAACGCGCCGAGCGCGAGCGAACCGATGGTCAGCGCCAGGAAGGCGTGCAGCTTGAACTTGGTGATGAGCAGGACGATGACGGCGATGCCGGCGAGCACGGCGATGCCGAGCTGGGCGTTGCCTGCCGAGGTGATGGGTTCGGCGGCGTCCGCTGCCAGGATCTCGACGCTGAGACTGGTCACGGTGGGGTCCTCGGGGATCAGTGGGGGAGCCGGCGCAGTGCGGCGACGGCCCGGGCGGTGATTTCTTCGGGGGTGCCGGACACGTCGACGGCGACGCCGGCCTCGTCCTCCCGCAGCGGCTGGAGGGTGGCGAACTGGGAGTCGAGCAGAGCGGTCGGCATGAAGTGTCCCTGACGCGCCCGCATACGCCGCTCGATGAGCTCCCGGTCACCGGTCAGATGCAGGAAGACCACGCCGGGGGCGGCCGCGCGCAGCCGGTCCCGGTAGATCCGCTTCAGCGCGGAGCTGCTCACCACACCGCCGAGCCCGGCCCGGCCGTGGGCCCACTGCCCGATGGCGTCCAGCCAGGGCGCCCGGTCCTCGTCGTCGAGGGGGATGCCGGCGGACATCTTGGCCACGTTGGCGGCCGGGTGGAAGTCGTCGCCCTCCGCGTAGGGAGCGCCGAGCGCCTCGGCGACCAGCGGACCGATCGTGGTCTTGCCGGTTCCGGCGACGCCCATCACGACGACGACCCGGGGGAAGTCCGCCGGGCCGTCGGGCAGGGGGGTGGTGCGCATGGGGGATGCCTCGCTGTCTTCTTCGACATCGATCCGTCGCGCTCATGAAACCCATTGAGTACGACTTATTCAAGAGGTTGTGACCTAAACATCGTACTTATTACGGTGGGTGCGAGTGCCGTCGCGGGGTGCGTAGGCTTGCCGGCATGACGACACCGGCCCAGGGGCTCCATCCGCACGTCCTGACCTCCCTGGGTCTCGCGATCACCGCGGGGGACTATCCGCCCGGCAGCGTGCTCCGCTCCGACGAGCTGGCCGAGCGCTTCGAGGTGTCCCGGACCGTGGTGCGGGAGGTCGTGCGCGTCCTGGAGTCCATGCACCTCGTCGAGTCCCGCCGCCGGGTCGGCGTGATCGTGCTGCCCACCGAGCGGTGGAACGTGTACGACCCCCAGGTCATCCGCTGGCGCCTGGCCGGCGCCGACCGCCCCCGCCAGCTCCGTTCGCTCACCGTGCTGCGCTCCGCGATCGAACCCGTCGCCGCCGGCCTCGCCGCCCTGAACGCCGGCCCCGAGCAGTGCCGCGCGCTCACCGAGCACGCCCTCGGCATGGTCGCCACCTCGCGCGGGCGCCGGCTGGACGAGTACCTGGTGCACGACATCGCCTTCCACCGGGTCGTCCTCGACGCCTCCGGCAACGAGATGTTCGCCCGGCTCGGTGACGTCGTCGCCGAGGTCCTGACCGGCCGTACCCACCATCAGGTGATGTTCGAGGACCCCGACCCGGCCGCCGTCACCCTGCACGTCCGGGTCGCCGAGGCCGTACGGGAGAAGAACGCGGCCCGCGCCGAGGAGCTGACCCGGCAGATCGCGGTCGGCGCGCTGAGGGAACTCGACGTCCTGGCGCCGTGACGCCCCCCGGTCCGCCCCGGGCTCCGCCGCGGGCCGGGACCCCCGGTGGACGGAGCGTGATCACCGACGCGTGGGGTGAAGTGCTCGAATCCGGGCGTTCGGTGACATACGCCTCCTCCGGTGCTCCCTCGCCAGCCGCGAGGGCGTGCGCCGGCCGTGCCGGAGCCGCACCCCGCCAGGGGACGGCCGGGCACAGACCCTTCCCCCCTGGGCGCCGGCGGCTGGTACCTGGTCCGCCGCCGCGTCCGCGTCCTGGCGAAGGACGCCGCCGACCAGGACGGACGCCCAGGACGGACACCCGGGGCCGACGGCTTCGCCGACGCGGGCCGGGAACGGGGTCAGGTGGTGACGACCGTCCGCTCGGCGTACGGGAAGCCCTTCTCCCACCAGTGGCCGTAGCGCCGGTAGACGGCCGGATCGCGGTCGGCGAGCAGCGCCGACAGCTTCTCCGCCTCCTCGGCCAGGCCCTGCCACGCGGCCTTCCCGAGCGGGCGGAAGGCGGTCAGCTCCACGCCCTCGCCGGTCGCCCGCCACACACCGGCGACCTGCCCGTCGACGAGCAGACAGGGCAGCACGTCGCCGTTGCGCCGGACGACCAGCGGCCGGTACTCCGGGGGCATCAGCCGCCCGGGTACGGCGTGGGCCAGCAGCGTGCCGTCCCACATCGGCAGCAGTCTCGGCGGTGCCGGGGTGTCCTCGTCGGGTACGGTCGCGCCGGCCAGGTCGAACAAGGCGGCGCGACCGGGGCCCGGCACCCGCACCACCTGGTCGCCCAGTCCCTCCAGCGCCGTGGTTATCGTGCCGCGCGTCAGCAGCGTGAACCGGGCGAAGTCCGAGGCCGACGCCGGCCCGAACGCGCCCAGGTACGCGAGCAGCAGACGCCGGACCCCGGCGGCGGCCTCCTCCGGCGAGGGCGCGGCGGCCGCCCCGGAGGCGCGGTAGGAGTTCCGGTGGGCGAACGACCACGGGCCGCCGACCGGCGCGTGACGCACCGGCGCGAACGCGCGCAGCGCCCACCACACCCGATAGGCGTGCTCGCCGTGCCTCCCCGTGACCTCGCGCTCCACCTCGGCGCCGGTACGCGGCCGCTCCAGGAACCCGGCGAGTTCGGGGAGCAGCGCGTCGGCGTCGGCCGGGGTCAGCCCGGTCGCCTTGAAGCGGCGGTCGTACAGCCGCGCCCCGCGCAGGGTGCCCAGCATGGCGGCGCGGAAGGGCGCGTAGTCCTCGGCGTGGACGGCGTGCAGGGTGAGCCGCATGAGGGTCGCCTTCACGAGCCGGCCCTCGGCGAACGCCGCGTCGAGATCCTCGGGCGCGAACTCCCGCAGGCGGTTCCACAGCGCCAGATACGGTGACGCCGGCGACTGCGCCTGGAGAGCGCAGAGCCGGCGGACCGCTTCCGCCACGTCGAGGCGGTGGCGTTCGAGGAGGAGCTGACGGTCCAGCAGGGCCAGGGCGAGCCGACGCTCGGTGAGACTCATGACCGGATCATGCCACCGGCCCGTCCCCGCGCGAGCGCCCCCGGGATTCCGGTCCTCGGATTCCCGGCCCCCGACCGACAGCACCGTGGGCTATCAGGTCATCAGGCCGTCAGTCCGCCAGACCATCAGACCGTCAGGTCATCAGGCCGTCAGGACTGGTGACCGCCGTGCCCCGGACCGCCCGCGTGGTCGTGCCCCAGCGGCAGCACCTCCGGCGGCATCACCACGAACGGCCGCATCATGCCCATGTCCTCGTGCTCCAGCAGATGGCAGTGGTACATGAAGCGTCCGTACGCCCCGTCGAACCGCCCCATCACCCGCACCAGCTGACCGCCGGGCACCCGGAACACGTCCTTCCAGCCCCGCTCGTTCGGCGGCACCGTCAGCGGCCGCTCCGCGTCGAAGCGCACCGGCGCCCGCGTCCCGCCGACCCCCGTGTCGAACCCGTCCGTCACGTACGTCTCCCGGGCCATCACCTGGAAGTCCGCCAGGTGGATGTGCATCGGGTGCACCACGTTCGACGGCGCCAGGTTCAGGAACGACCACTGCTCGAACGCGCCCTCGCCGATGGTGAAGCCGAGACCGTCGTTGAACGTCCGGGCGCCACGCCGGTACGTGCGCACCTTGCCGTCCGAGGACTGGACCCGGATCACCCCGTCCGCCGGCCCGCGCAGCGCCGCCTGCTCGTGCTCCGGGACCTCCTCCATCTCCCAGATCTCGGGGTGCCCGCCGCCCCCGACGGTGCCGGGCGGGGTGAGCACGACCAGCCGGTGCCCGTGCTCCACCTCCGCGTGGTCGTAGCGCCGGAAGGAACCCGAGAGCACCGGTGGCAGCTCGAAGCCGTCCGCCTCCGCCTCGTACTCCGCCGGCTCGCCCACCCGGAACTCCATGACCTGCGGATACGGCACGCTCGCCGTCGCGTCCGCGCCCCCCGGCGGTTGCCCCTTCGCCTTGTTCAGCAGCCGCAGCCGGCGCCCGGCGAGCTGTCGGAAGTCGACCAGCAGATCGAACCGCTCGGCGGGTGCGATCGTCAGCGGGTCGACGTCCGCCGGGTCACCTGCGGCCGCCGCGCCGAAGTCCACCGCCACCGGGCGCGGCAGCAGCCCGCCTCGACGTCGAGGTACGGCCAGATCGTCCCGTTCACCGTCGTGTACGGGCCCTGGAACGGCAGCGACACCGGCTTGCCCGTCTCCGGGTGCGCCGCGACGAGCTGCGTCGTCTTGTGCAGCAGCCGCCCGTTCAGCCGCCCGTCCTCGTCCTGGTCCAGGTTCCGGTCCGCCAGGATCAGCGGCAGCTCCCGTGCCCCGGACGGCAGACCCAGGGCGTCCTCCTCGTCGTCCCGGATCAGATAGGTGCCCACGAGCCCCGCGTACACGTTCCAGCGGGTGATGTTCATGGCGTGGTCGTGGTACCAGTACTGCACCGCCGGGTGGTCGTTCGGGTACTCGGACAGCTGGGCGTCCCCGAAGCCCACCGCGTTGTCCGCCCACCCGTCGTTGCCGCCGCCGGTCTGCGCCCCGTGCAGATGCGTCACCGACCAGGCCGGCAGCGCCGTCACCTCCTTGATCGGCTCCGCGCCTTCCCGGCCCGGCCGGTTGTGCGGGGCGGGCCGCCCGGCGGTCTGTCCCACCTCGACGGCGGTCACCGGGTACTCGCTGCCCTTCGGGATCCGGTTGGTCCACGCGACCTTGATGCGCTCCCCGCGCCGCACCTCGATGGTCGGGCCGGGCACGGTCCCCTCGTACCCCCACATCAGTGTCGGCGGCAGCTGCCGGTGCATCCGCACCCAGGCCGGCCGGAGCTCGACCACGAGCTCCCCCGACGCGTCCGGGCGGAGTACCGGCGGCACGGTCAGAGCATCGACGTACGGCTCGATCTCACCGGTCATACTTCCCCCTGAGGCTGTGTCATGCCTGCATCGGGGCAGACGGTGACCACCTGGGCGAAGGTTGCGAGCTCCGCGTAACCTGGCCGTTATCGTCACATCCGAAACGTGGATTGCCGTTTTTCGAGAGGAACACCACGATGCCGCAGCAGGTCCAGGGAGTCGTCGCCCCCGGGAAGAATGAACCCGTACGGGTCGAGACGATCGTCATTCCCGACCCCGGCCCCGGTGAGGCCGTGGTGAAGATCCAGGCGTGCGGGGTCTGCCACACGGACCTCCATTACAAGCAGGGCGCCATCAACGACGATTTCCCCTTCCTCCTCGGGCACGAGGCGGCCGGAATCGTCGAGTCCGTCGGCGAGGGCGTCACCGACGTCGCCCCCGGCGATTTCGTCGTCCTCAACTGGCGCGCGGTGTGCGGCCAGTGCCGGGCCTGCCTGCGCGGCCGCCCCTGGTACTGCTTCGACACCCACAACGCCAAGCAGAAGATGACCCTGCTCGACGGCACCGAGCTGTCGCCCGCCCTCGGGATCGGCGCGTTCGCCGAGAAGACCCTCGTCGCCTCCGGCCAGTGCACCAAGGTCGACCCGGCCGTCGCCCCCGAGGCCGCGGGCCTGCTCGGCTGCGGTGTCATGGCCGGCATCGGCGCCGCCATCAACACCGGCAACGTCGGCCGCGGCGACAGCGTCGCCGTCATCGGCTGCGGCGGCGTCGGCGACGCGGCCATCGCCGGCTCCCGCCTGGCCGGCGCCGCCCGCATCATCGCCGTCGACATCGACGACAAGAAGCTGGAGAAGGCCAAGGAGATGGGGGCCACCCACACCGTCAACTCCCGCACCTCCGATCCCGTCGAGGCCATCCGTGAGCTCACCGGCGGCTTCGGCGCCGACGTCGTCATCGAGGCCGTCGGCCGCCCCGAGACCTACCAGCAGGCCTTCTACGCCCGCGACCTCGCCGGCACCGTCGTCCTCGTCGGCGTCCCCACCCCCGAGATGAAGCTGGAGCTCCCGCTCCTCGACGTCTTCGGCCGCGGCGGCGCGCTCAAGTCCTCCTGGTACGGCGACTGCCTGCCGTCCCGCGACTTCCCGATGCTCATCGACCTGCACCAGCAGGGGCGTATCGACCTCGGCGCCTTCGTCACCGAGACCATCGGCCTCGGCGATGTCGAGAAGGCCTTCGCCCGGATGCACGAGGGAGACGTGCTGCGCTCGGTGGTGATCCTCTGATGAACGCCCGCATCGACCATCTGGTCACCTCCGGCACCTTCAGCCTCGACGGCGGCACCTGGGACGTCGACAACAACGTCTGGATCGTCGGCGACGACACCGAGGCGATCGTCATCGACGCCGCCCACGACGCCGACGCGATCCTCGCCGCCCTCGACGGCCGCGCCCTCCGCGCCATCGTGTGCACCCACGCCCACGACGACCACATCGACGCGGCCCCCGCCCTCGCGGCGGCCACCGGCGCCCGGATCCTGCTCCACCCCGCCGACCAGCCGCTGTGGAAGAACACTCACCCCGACCACTCCCCGGACGGCGACCTCGCCGACGGCCAGGTCCTCACCATCGCCGGCGTCGACCTGCACGTCCTGCACACCCCCGGGCACGCGCCCGGCGCGGTCTGCCTGTACGTGCCGGAGCTCGGCACCGTCTTCAGCGGCGACACCCTCTTCCAGGGCGGCCCCGGCGCGACCGGCCGGTCCTTCTCGGACTTCCCCACGATCATCGACTCGATCCGGGACAAGCTCCTCACCCTGCCGGCCGAGACCGTCGTCCGCACCGGCCACGGCGACACCACCACCATCGGGGCCGAGGCCCCGCACCTGGAGGAGTGGATCAGCCGAGGGCACTGAGCGAGAGCCCGCTCTCGAACCGCCTCGGGGAACCGTCCAGCGGGTCGGTGAACTCCAGCGTCCGCGCCAGCAGCTGCAGCGGCCGCCCGAAGTCCTCCGGCCCGTCCTCCCGCACCACCGGATACACCGGGTCGTGCAGGATCGGCAGCCCCAGCGCGTTCATGTGCACCCGCAGCTGATGGGTCCGCCCGGTCTCCGGCACCAGCCGGTACCGGGCGAGCCCGCCGCGCCGCTCCACCCGCTCGATCCGGCTCTCGCTGTTCGGCTCCCCCGCCACCTCGCGGGCGGCCATCACCCCGCGCTCCTTCTCGATCCGGCTGCGCACCGTCACCGGAAGCACCGGCTCCGGGGCGTACGGGGCGACCGCCTCGTACGCCTTGCGTACCCGCCGGTCCCGGAACAGCGTCTGATACGCCCCCCGGTCCTCCGGCCGCACCACGAACAGCACCAGGCCCGCCGTCAGCCGGTCCAGCCGGTGCGCCGGCTGCAGCCCGGGCAGCCCCAGATCGCGCCGCAACCGCGCCATCGCCGTCTCCGTGACATGCCGCCCGCGCGGCATCGTCGCCAGGAAGTGCGGCTTGTCGGCCACCACGATCCGCTCGTCGCGATACACCACGCCGACCTCGAACGGCACCCGCTCCTCGGCCGGGAAGTCCCGGTGGAACCACAGATACCGCCCCGCCGTGTACGGCTCGTCGCCCCCGACCGCCCGCCCGTCGGCGCCGACGAACCGCCCCTCCCGCACCATCTCGCCGACCAGCGCCGCCCCGACGGCCCCGGCGTACCGGTCCACCAGATGCTCCCGCACGGTCCGCCACGCCCCGGCCCCGTCCTCGGGAAGCCGGACCCGCACGGCGTCGATCCCCTCCCGCTGCGGCAGGGGCGACGCGGGGGCCTTGGTTCTCCGTCTCACACCCCCACGGTAACGACCCGCCCGGCCTACTCCTCGCCCCCCAGCCACCGCACGGCGGCCCGCTCGATCCCCTCGGGCCGCACCGGCATCCCCCCACCCCAGTGCGGACCGCCCCGCAGCAGCTTGCCCCGCAGCTCCTCCGCGAGCCCGCGGCGCTCGGCGGCCGTCGCCGCCAGGGCGATCCGGCGCCCCCAGCGGACCGTGTCCACCACGGCGGACTTCATCTCCTCGTACGCGGCGTAGTACGCGGCGTCCTCACGCAGGCCCACCCGGCAGTCCGCCGGGGCCACCCGCTCCCACCCGGCCCGCACCCGCTCCCGGTCCGCCCGCGCGTACCCCGTCTTGTGCAGGTGATCGGCCAGGTCGTACACCGGGTCGCCCCACAGGGCCAGCTCCCAGTCGAGGAACACCACGCCCGCCCGCTCGGTGAGGATCATGTTCTTGCGGTGGATGTCCGCGTGCAGCAGCCGGAACGGCCGCGCCGAGAGCCCGGCCGCCCGCTCGGCGAGCAGCCGGCCGGGATCGGCGGGCACCCCCAGCTCCTGGTACAGCCCTTCCACGGCCATGCCCGAACAGATCCCGGAGCCCTCCCCGAGCCGTCCCGGAGACACCCCTGACACGCGAAAAGGCCCCACATGAAGTGGGGCCTTCCAGCTGGTGTCCGAGGGGGGACTTGAACCCCCACGCCCGATAAAGGGCACTAGCACCTCAAGCTAGCGCGTCTGCCATTCCGCCACCCGGACAGGTGATCTTGTCTTCCGGGCCGCTGTGCCCTTCCGACGAGGAAAACCATAGCAAACATTCGAGGGGGTCGATCACCACCCTGACTCCCGCCCACAGGCGGTCTTGGGCAGGTGGGGGAGGCGCGGGAGGATGGGGGGATCAACCGTCATCGCGTGGGGCACGCAGTGGGAGGAAGCAGCGTGAGCGAGTCGAACACCGGCCGGGGCGTCACGGGCGAGGACGAGGTCGTCGACCTGTGCCGTGACCTCATCCGCATCGACACCAGCAACTACGGCGACCACTCCGGGCCGGGTGAGCGGGCGGCGGCCGAGTACGTCGCCGAGAAGCTCGCGGAGGTCGGACTGGAGCCGACGATCATCGAGTCCCATCGGGGACGGGCCTCGACCATCGCCCGGATCGAGGGGGAGGACCCGTCGCGGCCCGCCCTGCTCATCCACGGGCACACCGACGTCGTCCCGGCCAACGCCGCGGACTGGACCCACGACCCGTTCTCCGGGGAGATCGCCGACGGCTGCGTGTGGGGCCGCGGGGCGGTCGACATGAAGGACATGGACGCGATGACCCTCGCGGTCGTCCGCGACCGGCTGCGCAGCGGCCGCAAGCCGCCGCGCGACATCGTCCTCGCCTTCCTGGCCGACGAGGAGGCCGGCGGCACCTACGGCGCCCGCTACCTGGTCGACAACCACCGCGAGCACTTCGAGGGCGTGACGGAGGCGATCGGCGAGGTCGGCGGCTTCTCCTTCACGGTGAACGAGAACCTGCGGCTCTACCTGGTCGAGACCGCCCAGAAGGGCATGCACTGGATGCGGCTCACCGTCGAGGGCACGGCCGGCCACGGCTCGATGACCAACGACGACAACGCCATCACCGAGCTCTGCGAGGCCGTCGGCCGGCTCGGCCGCCACACCTGGCCGGTCCGGGTGACCAAGACCGTACGGTCCTTCCTCGACGAGCTGTCCGACGCCCTCGGCACCCCGCTCGACCCCGAGGACATGGACGCCACGCTCGCCAAGCTCGGCGGCATCGCCAAGATGGTCGGCGCGACCCTGCGCAACTCCGCCGCCCCCACCATGCTGGGCGCCGGGTACAAGGTGAACGTCATCCCCGGCCAGGCCACCGCGCACGTCGACGGCCGTTTCCTGCCCGGGTACGAGGAGGAGTTCCTGGCCGACCTCGACCGGATCCTCGGCCCGCGGGTCAAGCGCGAGGACGTGCACGGCGACAAGGCCCTGGAGACCAGCTTCGACGGCGCCCTGGTCGACGCCATGCAGCTGGCCCTGGGCGCCGAGGACCCGATCGCCCGTGCCGTGCCGTACATGCTCTCCGGTGGCACCGACGCCAAGGCCTTCGACGACCTCGGCATCCGCTGCTTCGGCTTCGCGCCGCTCCAGCTGCCGCCCGAGCTGGACTTCGCCGGCATGTTCCACGGCGTCGACGAGCGGGTGCCGGTGGACGGCCTGAAGTTCGGCGTCCGGGTCCTGGACCGGTTCATCGACGCCTCCTGACGGCGGCGGCGCGCGTTCCTCCGGGTGTACGGAGGCCCGCGCGCGGGCTCCCGCCCCGGCGTGCGGACGGCGTGCGCCGGGGTGCCCGCAGGCCCGAGGCGGGGGTCCTCCGGCCGCCCGAAGGCCGCCGGAATCGACCGCGCGTACGGGCATGCCCGAAAAGAGTGAATGACCTGCGGGGCTCGTAGCCCTCCCTCACCCTCCTCGTTACAGGTGGTGCGGTCCGCGGCTGGGGCCGCACTGCCAACAAGGAGGAAGAATGATCAAGAAGGTCGTCGCTGCTGCGGCTGCCACCGGCGGTCTCGTTCTCGCGGGCGCGGGCATGGCCGTTGCCGACGCGGGTGCCCAGGGTGCCGCCATCGGTTCCCCCGGCGTGGTCTCGGGCAACGTCATCCAGGTGCCGGTCCACATCCCCGTGAACGCCTGCGGCAACACGATCAACGTGATCGGGCTGCTGAACCCCGCCTTCGGCAACACCTGCATCAACGCCTGACGTTGAGCCTCGACCCCTCGGGGGTCTGAGCCAGGCCGGCCCCGGAATGCGTGCCATGCACTCCGGGGCCGGTGGTTATCTTCGTCGAGCCGAGCAGGCATGGAAGCAGGTCACACAGCAATGCGACAGGTCACACGCATCACGCGCATCTCCCGTAAGAGCCTCGTCACCGTCGCCGCGGCGGGCGGCGTGCTCGCCCTCGGAGGCGGCTACGCCCAGGCCGACGCGGGCGCACACGGCGTGGCGTCCGGTTCGCCGGGCGTCGCGTCCGGCAACAACGTCCAGGTGCCGGTCCACGTGCCGGTCAACCTCTGTGGCAACACCGTCAACGTCGTCGGGCTGCTCAACCCGGCGATGGGCAACACGTGTGTCAACAAGGGCGGTTCGGGCGGCCACGGCGGCTCCGGCGCCACCGCCGAAGGAGGCGCCTCGAACTCGCCGGGCGTGGGCTCCGGCAACAACGTCCAGGTGCCGGTCGACGTCCCCGTGAACGTCTGCGGGAACAACGTCACCGGCGTCGGCCTCCTGAACCCCGTCGGCGGCAACAACTGCGCCAACGGCGCCGTGCCGACGACCCCGGAGCGCCCCACCACCCCGGTGACTCCCGAGACGCCGACCACACCGGCGCACCCGGGGACCCCGGCGCACCCGGGTACGCCTCCCGCGCACCCCGGCACGCCCCACCACCCGAACACCCCGGTGACGCACACCCCGGACCGCCCCGTCGAGGAGCTGGCCCAGACCGGCGCCGCGCCGCTCGGGCTCGTTCTCCCCGTCGGTGCGGGCATGCTCCTCGCGGGCGCCGTGCTCTACCGCCGGGCCCGCCGCGCCGCGTAGCGGACGGAAACCGGTCGCGGCGACGGCGGCCGCGGCCGGTGGCGTACGGGAAGGCCGTACACGAAAATGGAAGGGGCCCCGTGGCGGGCCCCTTCCTCATGTCACCAGGTGGCGCGGATCTGACGGATGATGCGTCGCTTCAGCCGTACTCTTCGACTGCCGTCCCGGCGCAGGCTCAGGCGGTCCAACTCCCAGTGCCCGTACTCGGCATGGTCGGTCAGAAGCCGCGTCGTCTCCTTGCGGGAGACGCCGCGCGGCACGTACACGTCGACAAATTCGTATTCCGGCATCGCATCTATTGTGCGGCCAAGGGCCAGGTACGGATAGCGTCTGTCCTATGTCTGATGCTGCGCAGCCCACCGCTGCCGAGGTACGCGCCGCCGCCGAGGCGGTCAAAGCCGCACTGGACCGTCACCTCGCTGCGGTCGAACGCCGCACGGGGCAGGACGACCCGGCCGTCTACGAGGCGTTCAACGCGCTCGCGGCAGCGGCGGAGGCCTACGACGAACTCCTCTACGACCGGCACGACGAGGTCACTCCCTTCGAGATCCCCGATGTCGACGACTCCCTGCCGCCCTACGCGGGACCGGAGGAGCCGCACGCGCTGAGCGTGCTGATCCGACGGGACTACGCCGTGGTGGAGCCGCAGCGCCTCATCGCCCAGGCCCGGCGGGTCACCGACCTCGACCGGGAGGAGGAGCCGGTCACCACCCACGCGGCGCTCGGCGTTCTCTTCGGCGAGTACGAACCTGACGAAATCGCTTCCCGGCACACGGACTTCGGTCTGGAGGAGGGGGACTCCACCCTCTGGGTCGAGGCCGCCGAGGACCTGCCCGAACCGGGGGAGTGGCTGAGCACCCCCTTCGACCGCGTGGATCCGGAGCGGATCGTCTGCCGCTTCGACATCAGCGCCGTCTTCGACGAGGACGACGACGACCACGACGACCATGACGACGGTGACGACGATCACGACGACGGTGACGACGATCACGACGACGGTGACGACGATCACGACGACGGTGACGACGATCACGACGACGTGATCGACGACGAGTCGGAGGGACCGGTCCCGGTACGCCGGGTCTGACGCCAGGCCGGGTCTGACGAACGACCGCACACGAAAAGGCCCTCCCGAGCGCGCCGCGCCCGGGAGGGCCTTTCGCCGTCCGCGTACGGGGTCCTAAGCCTCGTCGTCGTCCGCGAGCAGGGCGTCGAGGAGGGGCCGCAGCCGGGTCGTCCGCTCCGGGGCCACGCCTTCGGCGACCGCGCGCGGCAGGGCCTGATCCACACCGTGGACCACCGACAGATGCCGCTCGGCCCGCCCGAACGCCGTGTAGACCCACGGCCGGCTCAGGCCCCCGGCGGCGTCCCCGGGCAGCACCACGACCGCGGCCGGCCAGCGGGCCCCGGCCGCCTGGTGCGCGGTCAGCGCCCAGCCGTGCCGCAGCTCCGATTCCACCCGCTCCTTCGGTACGACGACCCGCGTGCCGCCGCAGTCCAGGTGCAGGCCCTCGGCGTCGGCCGAGACGACCGTGCCGGTCACCGTCCGGCCGGGCGCGGGGGAGTGGGCCGCCCGGTCGCCCGGGTCGAAGCCGCCGAACCGGCCCGGGCCCGGGTTGAGCCGCTGCTTGAGGGCCGCGTTCAGGGCACGGGTGCCGGCGGAGCCGCCGTGCCCGACCGTGATCACCTGGGTGTGTTCGGTCGGCACCCCGATGGCCCGCGGGATCGAGTCCGCGACCAGCTGCACGGTGCGGTGCACCGCCTCGCCCGCGTCCCGCACCGGGACGATCACGACCTCCTTGCCCGGAGCCGCGACCTGGTTCAGCTCGCCGATGCCGATGCCCGAGACCAGCTCGCCGATCGGGCCCGGGTCGGGCGTACGGGAGGCGATCACCGGCGCGATACGGGCGGCGAGCAGGTCGGCGAAGACCCGGCCCGGGCCCGCCGCGCCCAGCACGTGGGGGTCGCCGCTGAGGACGAGCCGGCAGCCGTCGGGCAGCGCCTCGACGAGGGCCGCGGCCGGCTCCAGGCCGAGCTGCGGCGCGTCCAGGACGACGAGCAGGTCCAGGGCCAGCGCCCCTTCGGCGTCCCGGCCGGGACCCGCGGCGCCGGACAGCAGCGCGGCCACCGGTACGGCGCCGTCGCGCGCGGTGTGCGCCGCGAGCGCCACCCGCAGGCCCCGCGCGCGTGCCTCGCCGGCCAGCGCGGCCGGTTCGGCGCGGGCCGCCTCGCCGCCGGTGTGCAGGACCAGTCCGTGCGTGCCGGCCGCGCGGGCCAGCTCGGGGCCGTCCCACGAGGCGGGGTGGACCGTGCGGACCAGCCGCGCGAGCCCGTCGGCCAGGCTCTCCTCCGCGAGCGCGAACCGTTCGAGACCCAGCAGCACCGGCGCCTCGGGCCGCGGCGGCTGCCCCTGGCCTTCCTCGGCCGCCTGGGCCCCGTCGGCGTCCTCCGTGTCGTCTTCCGGCTCGTTCTCCTCTTGGAAGACCAGGACCGCGGCCTCGGACACGGCGAGGTCGACCGCCTTGTCGGGCTCGGGCACCGACAGCCGGGTGAGTCCTTCCCGTACGGCTCCGATCTCCAGGGCCGTGTGGCCCTGCCGGGCCGCCTGCTCCAGGAGCCAGGCGGTGAGCGCCACCGCGCGGCGCGGGTCGGCCGGGCCGCACTCCGCGCCGAGCAGGGCGCGGGCGAATCCGTCGGCCTGCTCGGCGCGCACTCCGGGGACGGCCAGCAGCTGCCACGGGTCGTCGGCGAGGGCACGGGCGGCGCCCTCGCCGAGTACGGCCGCCACCTGCGGGGCCAGGGTCTCCGGGGCGCCACCGCGCGCGAGGACCTGGCGGACGGCCGTGGTCGTCTCCTCGGTCACCGTGGGGGCCGCGGGCGCGGGCGGGCGTACCGTGCGCTCGGGTGCCGCGGCGGCCGGTGCCGGCCGGGCCGGGGCGGGCTCCTCGACGCGCGGGACCGCGGCCGGTCGCGCGCCGCTCTCCACGGCCCGTACCGCCGCCAGCAGGTCCGCGGCCGTCCCGCTCAGCTTCGTGCCGGCCTCGACGGGCGCGCTCCGCTCGGCCTTCCGCTGTTCGATCCTGGCCCGCAGCTCCCGCTGCGCGGCCAGCTCCGCCTGCGCCTCGCTCAGCTCGGCCGCCGCTTCGCCGCTTGCGGCCTCGCCGCCCGAGGACGCGTCCCCGGCAGCGGCGCCGTCGCCGGACCCGGCCGCCTCGTCGGGAGCCTCTTCCGCCCCGGTACCGGCCTCTTCCTCACCAGCTTCGTCCGTACCGGCCTCGACCGAACCGGCATCCGGCTCCCCCGTACCGGTCTCCCGCTCCTCCGTCCCGGTCTCCTCCGTGCCGCTCGCGCCGGGCCCCGGCTCGCCGTCCGGGACGGTGTCCGGTGCCGTGCCGTCGGCGGGGGCCTCGGCGGGGTCGGGCGGCGGGGTGGCCGCGGAGGGGTCGGTCACAAGGTGCTCCAGTCGTGATCCGGATAGCGGTGCACGGGCGCCGACACATCGTCGAGCGCCTGGCAGATCTCGTCAGGAAGACTAAGGCTCTCCACTGACAGCGCCGCCGTCAGCTGCCGCGCGGTGCGCGCGCCGACGATCGGCGCGGTCACCCCGGGCCGGTCGCGGACCCAGGCCAGCGCGACCTGGAGCGGGGTCGCCGCGAGACCGTCGGCGGCGGTCGTGACGGCGTCCACGATGTGGCTCGCGGTCTCGTCCAGGTACGGCTCCACGAACGGCGCCAGCGCCTCCGAACCGCCCCGCGAGCCCACCGGGGTGCCGCCCTTGTACTTGCCGGTGAGCACCCCGCGTCCCAGCGGGGAGGAGGGCAGCAGTCCGATGCCCAGGTCCAGCGCCGCCGGCAGCACCTCGCGCTCGATGCCGCGCTGGAGCAGCGAGTACTCCATCTGCGTACCGGCCAGCCGGGTCCGCTCGCCGCTCAGCTGCCAGGTGCCGGCCTTGGCGAGCTGCCAGCCGCAGAAACCGGACACGCCGACATAGCGGGCCCGCCCGCTGTTCACGGCGATGTCGAGGGCTTGGAGCGATTCCTCCAGGGGCGTGTACGGGTCGAAGGAGTGCAGCTGCCACAGATCCACGTACTCCGTGCCGAGCCGGGCCAGCGAGTCGTCCAGCGCGGCGAGCAGATGCCCGCGCGAGCCGTTCGTGCGCCGGTCCGGGTCGGGGATGCTGCCCGCTTTCGTCGAGATCACCAGTTCGTGTCTGGGCACCAGGGTGTCCAGGAGCCGGC
The DNA here is from genome assembly GCA_002355495.1 of Streptomyces laurentii. Classification (GTDB taxonomy): domain Bacteria; phylum Actinomycetota; class Actinomycetes; order Streptomycetales; family Streptomycetaceae; genus Streptomyces; species Streptomyces laurentii. Next base: position 1,291,802 of record AP017424.1, on the reverse strand, counting down.
CGAGGACGTACTCCGCCTCGCCGCCCCCGTACACGTCCGCGGTGTCCACGAGTGTTCCGCCCGCGTCCCAGAACGCTTTCATCTGCTCGGCCGCGTCGTGCTCGTCGGTGTCCCGGCCCCAGGTGAGGGTGCCGAGCCCGAGCCGGGACACGCGAAGGCCGGTACGTCCGAGATGCCTCTGCTCCATGGCCGCGAGATTACTGGCCACGGCAGGACACCGAGAGAGCCTGTGGACGACTTGTCCACAGGCACCGGGCCGTCCCGGCTCCTGTCGGAGGCCCGGACCGCGCGCTAGAGTCCCGCCCACAACGACGTTACCAATGAGTAAGGGGTACGTGGCATGCGGCTCGGCATCAACCTCGGCTACTGGGGCGCGGGCATGGACGGCGACAATCTCGCCGTCGCCCAGGAAGCGGACCGCCTCGGCTACGCCGTCTGCTGGGCGGCGGAGGCGTACGGCTCCGACGCCCCCACCGTGTTGTCCTTCGTCGCCGCCCGCACGGAGCGGATCGACATCGGCTCGGCCATCATGCAGATCCCGGCCCGCCAGCCCGCGATGACGGCGATGACTGCCGCGACGCTCGACTCCCTGTCCGGCGGCCGGTTCCGGCTCGGGCTCGGCGTCTCCGGGCCGCAGGTCTCCGAGGGCTGGTACGGCGTCAGGTTCGACAAGCCGCTCGCCCGTACCCGCGAGTACGTCGAGATCGTCCGCAAGGCCATGTCCCGCGAGCGCCTGACCCACCAGGGCGAGCACTGGACCCTGCCGCTGCCGGACGGTCCGGGCAAGCCGCTCAAACTCACGGTCCACCCGACCCGCCCGCACATCCCGCTGTACATCGCCGCCATCGGCCCCAAGAACCTGGAACAGACGGGCGAGATCGCCGACGGCGCCCTGCTGATCTTCCCCGCCGCCGAGCACCTGGAGGAGACCGCGCTGCGTCCGCTGCGCGCGGGCCGCGAGAAGGCCGGGCTCACGATGGAGGGCTTCGACGTCCATCCCACCCTGCCGCTCGCACTCGGCGACGACGTCGAGGCGCTCGCCGACATCTTCCGCCCGTACACCGCCCTCTACGTCGGCGGCATGGGCAGCCGCAAGCAGAACTTCTACAACCGGCTCGCCCAGCGCATGGGCTACGAGCAGGCCGCGGCCGAGATCCAGGACAAGTACCTCTCCGGTGACAAGAACGGTGCCGCCGCGGCCGTGCCGCACCAGCTGATCGACCGGACCACCCTGCTCGGCACGGTCGACCGGATCGCCGACCGCATGCGGGAGTACGCGGCGGCGGGGGTGACGACCCTGACCCTGGCCCCCGCCGGCTTCACGCTCGACGAGCGGATCGCCGCCCTGCGCGCGGGGGTGGAGGCGCTGGAGCGGGCCGGACTGGCGTAACCGGCGGACGTCTCACGGCCGTGGTGAGGGCTCGGGGTCGTCCCCGCCACGGCCGTCACGGAGCACAACGCGCGAGCGCGCCCGCGGTTACGCCTCGCGCGCCGTCCTTCGTTCGGCCCAGTCGCCCCGCCGTCCTGTTGCCCCTCCCGGCGTGGCGCACTTGACTCGTACCGCACGGGAGGTGGCAGCCATGCTCACGGCCAAGAGCCTGTTCCAGGAAATCGTCGACGACGACGCGTCGTTCCAGCTCTTCTGCTCCATCGCCGCCAGCGGTGAGGCGCAGGGCGGCTGGGAGAACGGCCGGATCGCGGCCCTCGTCGCCCCCGGCATGCGGGACCTGGCCCCCAAGATCGCGCGGCACGGCGCCGACGAGGACAAGCACGGCAGGATCTTCAACGCCCTGCTCAAGAAGCGCGGGCTCGCCCCGGTACCGGTGCCGCCGGACACCGACTACACGATGCTCCTCGAACGGCGCGGCATCGGCCTCGCCCACGCCACCCTGCGCCGCGACGAACCGCTCACCGAGCGGGACATCGTCGTCTATCTCGCGCACAGCCGGATCACCGAGGAACGCGCGGCCTCCCAGATGGACATGCTCGTCACTTATTTCGGGGACCACCCCGAACTCGGCAAGGCGATCAGGATGATCTGCCACGACGAGGACAACCATCTCGCCTACTGCCACGAGGAACTGCTCCGGCTCAACGACGAGGGCCACGGCCGGCTGATCCAGCACACCCTGCGCGCGTGCGCGCTGGCCGAGATCGCGATCTACCGGGATGTCAGCCTCGCCGTGATGGGACACATGGGCCGCATCCTGAAGTGGCCGCGCGCCAAGGCCGGCACGCTCGCCGCCGGCATCCACGCCATGTACGCGTACGAACGGGTCGCCGGCTGGCACCGGATGGTCGACCTCAGGATGCCCGAGCGCCGGAACGCCCTCGGGGGCCCGCCGGTGCCCGTCTCCGCGTTCTGAGGGCCGGGGCCGGGGCCGGTCCGGTCGCCGCCCCGTTCCGCCCCGCTACATCCAGCCGCGTCGCTTGAACAGCCGGTACAGCACGGTGACTATGCCCGCCATCAGCAGGATCACGGCCGGGTACGACCAGACCCAGTCCAGCTCAGGCATATGCCTGAAATTCATGCCGTAGATTCCCGCGACCATCGTGGGAACCGCCGCCATCGCCGCCCACGCCGAGATCTTGCGCATGTCGTCGTTCTGCCGCACGCCCATCTGCGCCAAGTGCGCCGAGAGCATGTCCGACAGCAGCCGGTCCAGCCCCTCCACCTGGTCGTTCGCCCGCAGCAGATGGTCCTGCACATCCCGGAAGAACGGCATCGCGTGGTCGTGGACGAAGGGCAGCGAGCCGGTCGCGAGCTTGGCCACCGGCCCCGCCAGTGGGCCGCTCGCCCGCCGGAACTCGAGGACCTGCCGCTTGGCCGTGTAGATCCGCTCGGCCGTGCCCGTCGGGGCCCCGCCGGACGGTGCGAAGACATCCGCCTCCAGCTCCTCCAGGTCGATCTGGAGCTCCCCGGCCACGTCGATGTAGTGGTCCACGACCGCGTCGCTGATCGCGTAGAGCACCGAGGTCGGCCCGTGCCGCAGCACCTCCGGCTCGGCCTCCAGCCGCTGCCGTACCGCCGTCAGCGGCGCGCCCTCGCCGTGCCGCACGGTCACCACGAACGAGTCGCCGAGGAACACCATCAGCTCGCCCGACGACACCTGGTCGCTCGCCGGGTCGTACACCACCGGCTTGAGCACCATGAACAGCGAGTCGTCGTAGATCTCCAGCTTGGGCCGCTGATGGGCCTTCAGCGCGTCCTCGACCGCCAGCGGATGCAGCGCGAACTCCTCCGAGACATGGGCGAACTCGGCGTGCGTCGGCTCGTGAAGTCCCACCCACAAGAACGCGTGGCCGGTCGCCCGCGCCTCCGCGAGCGCGTCCGAGAGGTCGTCGGGGCCGGACGTCCTGCGCCCGTCCCGGTAGATGGCTGAGTCCACGATCACGGGCCGTATTCTCCCCCGTCCGGCCCTGTCCCGCACCTCTCCCGTATCTGCCGCCCCTCGGGCCGTCCGCCGGCCTCTTTCCGCCCCGGCCGCCGGCCTTTTTCCGCCCCGGCCGCCGACCTCCTTCAGCGCCCGGCACCCGACCGGTCCCGGCCAATCCCGTCGCCCGCACCCGCGGTCCCGGCCGCCACGCGCGCGTAGGCTGGCCGGCATGGCCACGCTGATCCTCGTCCGGCACGGACGCTCCACCGCCAACACCTCCGGAGTGCTCGCGGGCCGCACGCCCGGCGTCGCGCTCGACGAACGCGGCACCGCGCAGGCCGCCGCACTGCCCGGGCGGCTCGCCCGTGTGCCCCTCGCCGCCGTCGTCTCCAGCCCGCTCCAGCGCTGCCGCGAGACCGTACGGCCGCTGCTCGACGCCCGCCCCGGACTTCCCCTGCACGTCGAGGACCGGATCAACGAGTGCGACTACGGCGACTGGTCCGGCCGCAAGCTCGCCGAGCTGATGGACGAACCGCTGATGAAGGTCGTCCAGGCGCACGCCTCGGCCGCGGCCTTCCCCGGCGGCGAGTCCATGCGCGCCATGCAGGCCCGCGCCGTGGACGCCGTCCACGACTGGAACTCCCGGATCGAGGCCGAGCACGGCGAGGACGCCGCCTATGTGATGTGCACCCACGGCGACATCGTGAAGGCGCTCGTCGCCGACGCCCTCGGCCTGCACCTCGACCTCTTCCAGCGGATCCAGGCCGACCCCTGTTCGGTCACCGCGATCCGCTACACCCCGCTGCGCCCCTTCCTGCTCCGGCTCGGCGACACCGGCGATCTCGACGCCCTCGCACCCCGCGAGAGCTCCGCCGACGGCGGGGCGGCGGAGGTCGGAGGCGGTGCGGGCGCACCGTGATCCCCACGCGCAGTAGGGTGGACGCGCCGCTGTAGCTCCAGCTGTGCCGCCCCCACCGGGACAGCTGCCCACCGAGACCCAAGGGAGTCGGGAACGTGTCCCGTCAGGTGTTCCTCTACGACCCACCGGAGCGTTTCGTGGCCGGTACGGTCGGGCTGCCTGGCCGCCGTACGTTCTTCCTGCAGGCGTCCGCGACCGGCCGGGTCACCAGCGTCGCCCTGGAGAAGAGCCAGGTCGCGGCGCTCGCCGAGCGGATCGACGAGCTGCTGGACGAGGTCGTCCGGCGCTCCGGCGGCAACGCCCCCGTACCAGCCGTCGCGCTCGCCGAGAACGCCGACGCCGCGCCCCTCGACACCCCGGTCGAGGAGGAGTTCCGGGTCGGCACCATGGCCCTCGCCTGGGACGGCGGGGAAGAGCGCATGATCGTCGAGGCGCAGGCGCTCGTCGAACTCGACGCGGACTCCGAGGAGGACCTCGCCGAGGCCGAGGAGCGGCTGCTCCAGGACGAGGAGAACGGCCCGCCGATGCTGCGCGTCCGGCTCACCGGCGCCCAGGCCCGGGCCTTCGCCAAGCGCGCCCTGGACGTGGTCAACGCCGGCCGCCCGCCGTGCCCGCTGTGCAGCCTGCCGCTCGACCCCGAGGGCCACGTCTGCCCGCGCCAGAACGGATACCGCCGCGACGCATGAGCAGCGACCAGGACCGCCTCGTACCGGACCCGCGGCAGCCGTCCCGGCCCGACGGCCGGGACGGCGACGGGGTGCTCGACCTGCTCGCCCGCGGTGAGCTGACCGTCCGCGGCCGGATCCGCGAGGCGTCCAACGCGGTGCTGTACTGCTCCGTCGCGTACGCGGGGGAGGAAGCCGCCTGCGTCTACAAGCCGGTGGCGGGCGAGCGTCCGCTGTGGGACTTCCCCGACGGCACCCTCGCCCGGCGCGAGGTCGCCGCCTACGAGCTGTCCGAGGCCATGGGCTGGGACCTGGTCCCGCCGACCGTGCTGCGCGAGGGCCCGTACGGCGAGGGCATGGTGCAGCTGTGGGTCGAGCCCGACCCGGAGGCGACGCTGCTCGCCCTCGTCGACGACGAGGCGGGGGAGGGCTGGAAGGCCGTCGGCCCCGCCCAGGTCGACGAGGACCGCACGGCGCTCCTCGTGCACGCCGACACCCCGCAGCTGCGCCGGCTCGCCGTCCTGGACGCGGTGATCAACAACTCCGACCGCAAGGGCGGGCATCTGCTGCCCACGCCGGACGGTCGGCTGTACGGGATCGACCACGGGGTCTCGTTCCACGTGGACGACAAGCTCCGCACCCTGCTGTGGGGCTGGGCGGGGGAGAAGCTCACCGACGAGGCCGTCGCCGCGCTCGGCGTGCTCGGCGAACGGCTGGCCCCCGGAACCCCGCTGGCCAAGCGGCTGGCCGGACTGCTGACCGACGCCGAGGTGACCGCGCTGCGCCGACGGGTCGCCGTCCTCATCGAGGCCGGCCGGCACCCCGTACCGACCGGGCAGTGGCCGGCGATCCCCTGGCCCCCGGTCTGAGCGGTCCGGGAGACATCCCTCACACTCCGTGGGGCGATGCTTTCCGGCCAAATCTTTCACGCCGGAAAGACCCCTCGGGGGTATGCACGGACCCGCGTCCCCTGCAAGACCGTCTAATAGGACGAGATCCAGGGTGCGGTTCGTATCCGGAACCGTCGTCCGGTTACGCTCAGGACATGCATGCCTGGCCCGCTTCTGAGGTCCCCGCCCTGCCCGGCAAGGGCCGCGACCTCCGGATTCACGACACCGCGACCGGTGGACGAGTGACCCTCGCCCCCGGCCCCGTCGCCCGCCTGTACGTCTGCGGCATCACGCCGTACGACGCGACCCACATGGGTCACGCGGCGACCTACAACGCGTTCGACCTCGTCCAGCGCGTGTGGCTCGATACCAAGCGGCAGGTTCACTACGTCCAGAACGTCACCGACGTGGACGACCCCCTCCTGGAGCGCGCGATCCGCGACGGCATCGACTGGGTCGGCCTCGCCGAGCGCGAGACCGCCCTGTTCCGCGAGGACATGACCGCCCTGCGCATGCTGCCGCCGAAGGAGTACGTCGGCGCCGTCGAGGCCATCCCGGCCATCGTCCCGCTGGTCGAGCAGCTGCGGGACTCCGGTGCCGCCTACGAGCTCGACGGCGACATCTACTTCTCCGTCGAGGCCGACCCGCACTTCGGCGAGGTCTCGCACTACGACACCGCGCTGATGCGCCACCTGTCCGCCGAGCGCGGCGGCGACCCGGACCGCCCGGGCAAGAAGAACCCGCTCGACCCGATGCTGTGGATGGCCGCCCGTGACGGCGAGCCCAGCTGGGACGGCGCCAGCCTCGGCGCCGGCCGCCCCGGCTGGCACATCGAGTGCGTCGCCATCGCCCTCGGGCACCTCGGCATGGGCTTCGACATCCAGGGCGGCGGCTCCGACCTGATCTTCCCGCACCACGAGATGGGCGCCTCGCACGCCCAGGCGCTCACCGGCGAGTTCCCCATGGCCCAGGCGTACGTGCACGCCGGCATGGTCGGCCTCGACGGCGAGAAGATGTCGAAGTCCAGGGGCAACCTGGTCTTCGTCTCCCGGCTCCGCCAGGACGGCGTCGACCCGGCGGCCATCCGGCTCGCCCTGCTCTCCCACCACTACCGGACCGACTGGGAGTGGACCGACCAGGTCCTCCAGGACGCCGTGGAGCGGCTGGGCCGCTGGCGCGCCGCCGTCTCGCGTCCCGACGGCCCGTCCGCCGACGCGCTCGTCGAGGAGCTGCGTGAGGCGCTCGCCGACGACCTCGACACCCCGGCCGCGCTCGCCGCGGTCGACCGCTGGGCCGCGCTCCAGACCGCCGGCGGCGGCGCCGACGAGTCCGCCCCCGGTCTCGCCTCGCGCGCCGTCGACGCGCTGCTCGGCGTCGCCCTGTAAGCGGGCACCCGGGCCATGGACGGCGGGCCGCATCCTGACCTATGCCAGGATGCGGCCCGCCGCTGTGTCCTCTGCGCTACGGGAGGAACGGCCGCGCCGCCCCTCCCGTATCCGTATGTCTCAGTCCTCTTCGTCCGTGGGCTTCTCGGAGCCCCCGGCGTCCTTGGTCCCCTCGGGATCCTCCGCCGTGGGCGGCTCCGCGTCCGGGCGCGGAGCATCCTTGTCCGGCGTCTCCGCGCCCGGCGCGTCCGTGCCGGAGGCGTCCGGGCCCGAAGCCTCCGCTTCGGCCTCCGGCGTCTCCGCCCCGGCTCCGTCCGTCTCCGACGTTCCGTCCGTCTCCGCGGCCTCGTCCGTCTCCGCGCCCGGCACCGCCTCCGGTCCCGGCTGCTGCGGCTTCGGCGGGCGGGTCCGGTCAGGGGAGGCGTCCCGCAGATACGAGGGGTCGGTGCCCTCCGTCGCCACTCCGGGAGCCGCGCCCGTGCCCGGTCCCGGCTCGCGCCGCCGCAGGTAGCGCTCGAACTCGCGCGCGATGGCCTCGCCGGACGCCTCCGGCAGCTCGGCCGTGTCCCGCGCCTCCTCCAGCGTCTGCACGTACTCGGCGACCTCGCTGTCCTCGGCGGCCAGCTGGTCCACGCCCGTCTGCCACGCCCGCGCGTCCTCGGGCAGCTCGCCCAGCGGGATGTGCAGACCGATCAGGTCCTCCAGCCGGTTGAGCAGCGCCAGCGTCGCCTTCGGGTTCGGCGGCTGCGACACGTAGTGCGGAACCGCCGCCCACAGGCTCACCGCCGGCACCCCGGCGTGCGTGCAGGCCTCCTGGAGGATGCCCACGATGCCCGTCGGGCCCTCGTAGCGGGTCTCCTCCAGGTCCATCGTGCGGGCCAGATCGGGGTCGGAGGTGACACCGCTGACCGGAACCGGACGGGTGTGCGGGGTGTCGCCGAGCAGTGCGCCCAGGATCACCACCATCTCCACGCCCAGCTCGTGCGCGAAACCCAGCAGCTCGTTGCAGAACGAACGCCAGCGCATCGACGGCTCGATCCCGCGCACCAGCACCAGGTCGCGGGGCTTCTCGCCGCCGACCCGCACCACGGACAGCCGGGTCGTCGGCCAGGTGATCTTCCGTACGCCGTTGTCCAGCCACACCGTGGGCCGGTTGACCTGGAAGTCGTAGTAGTCCTCGGCGTCGAGCGCCGCGAACACCTCGCCCTTCCATTCCCGGTCGAGATGGGCGACCGCGGCGGAGGCGGCGTCACCGGCGTCGTTCCACCCCTCGAACGCGGCCACCATGACCGGGTCGATCAGCTCGGGAACCCCCTCGAGCTCGATCACCCAGCGCCTCCTTCGTCGATGTTTGTGTCGTACGGACCAACCTTATGCCTTCGCGGCGGCCCGCCCGCAGCCCTCGGACATCGCCCGGGGCCCCTCTCGGCTGTGATCGACTACCCAGGAACTCCCGTCGGCACACGGCCCGACGGGGGGCCGGCCGGGCCCGCTCACGCGTAAGGGGCGGCCTCCAGAGAGACCGCCCCTTACATACTGCTCACGGCACCACGCGGGATCAGCCGCGCAGCATGTCCTCCACCTTGCCCCGGATCTCGTCCGTGGCCAGGCCGCGGATGGTCAGGGTGGTACGGCGGCGCAGCACGTCGTCGGCGGTCTCGGCCCACTCGTGGTCGCGCGCGTAGGCGACCTGGGCCCAGATCTCCGGCGCGTCCGGGTGGATGCGCTCGGCGAGGTGCGGGTTCTCGTTCGCCATGCGGGCGATGTCGAAGGAGAGCGAGCCGTAGTGGGTGGCCAGGTGCTTGGCGGTGTCGGCGGACATCCGCGGGCCGGGCGCCGGACCGTCCACGAGGAGCCGGTGGGCGACCGCGTTCGGGTTGGCGATACCGGGCAGCGGCAGCCGCTTCGGCAGCGCGGACACCGGCTCGTACGAGTCGCCGAGCGGGTGGCCGGGCAGCGCCTCCAGCTTCTTCATGATGGTGCGGCCGATGTGCCGGAAGGTGGTCCACTTGCCGCCGGCCACCGACAGCATGCCGCCGCGGCCCTCGGTGACGACCGTCTCGCGCTTGGCCTTCGACGTGTCGCCGGGACCGCCCGGCAGCACCCGCAGACCGGCGAACGCGTAGGTGATCAGGGACCGGTCGAGCTGCTGGTCGCGGATGGAGAAGGCGGCCTCGTCCAGGATCTGGGCGATGTCCTTGTCGTTGACCGCGACCTCGCCCGGGTCGCCCTCGTACTCCTCGTCGGTGGTGCCGAGCAGGAGCATGTCCTCCCAGGGGAGGGCGAAGGTGATCCGGTACTTGTCGATGGGGGTGGCCAGGGCCGCGTTCCAGGGAGAGGTGCGCTTGAGGACCAGGTGCGCGCCCTTGGACAGCCGGATGGACGGGGCCGCGTTCGGGTCCTCCATGCGCCGGACGTGGTCGACCCACGGGCCGGTGGCGTTGAGCACCAGGCGGGCGTCGACGCCGAACTCCTCGCCGGACAGCCGGTCCTTCAGCTCGGCGCCGGTGACCCGGCCCCGGGTGAAGCGCAGCCCGCTGACCTCGGCGTGGTTGAGGACGACCGCGCCGGCGTCGACGGCGGCGCGGACCGTCATCAGCGCCATGCGGGCGTCGTTCATCTGGTCGTCGCCGTAGACGGCGACGGCCTTGAGGTTGTCGGTGCGCAGCTCCGGCACGTCCTGGGCGGCCTTGGCGGGGCTCAGCAGGTGGCCGACGCCGTCGCCGAAGGCGGACAGGGCGCTGTAGGCGAAGACGCCGGCGCCGAGCTTGGCGGCGCCGTGCGGGCCGCCCTTGTAGACGGGCAGGTAGAAGGTGAGCGGGTTGGACAGGTGGGGGGCCACCTGGCGGGAGACCGCGCGCCGTTCGAAGTGGTTCTCGGCGACCAGCTTGACCGCGCCGGTCTGGAGGTAGCGCAGGCCGCCGTGGAGCAGCTTGGAGGAGGCCGAGGAGGTGGCGCCGGCGAAGTCGCCGGCGTCCACGAGGGCCACCCGCAGCCCGGACTGCGCGGCGTGCCAGGCGGTGGAGATGCCCAGGATGCCGCCGCCGATCACCAGGAGGTCGTACGTCGCCCTCGACAGCTGATCGCGGGTCTCGGCGCGGGTCGGGAGGGAACCGGCGGCCGGGTGCATCCCCAGGGAGGGGAGGCTCTGCAGGGTGGTCATCGCGAATTACTCCTCGTCACTTCTCTTCTGCTTCGAGCCAGCCCATGGAGCGCTCTACGGCCTTGAGCCAGTTCTTGTACTCGCTGTCACGCTTGTCGGCGTCCATGCGAGGGGTCCACTCGGCGGCCCGGCGCCAGTTGGCGCGAAGCGCGTCGGTGTCGGGCCAGAAGCCGACGGCCAGGCCGGCGGCGTAGGCGGCGCCGAGGCAGGTGGTCTCGGCGACCATCGGGCGCACGACGGGGGCGTCCAGGAAGTCGGAGAGGGTCTGCATCAGCAGGTTGTTGGAGGTCATGCCGCCGTCGACCTTGAGGGCGGCCAGTTCGACGCCGGAGTCCTTGGTCATGGCGTCGGTGATCTCGCGGGTCTGCCAGGCGGTGGCCTCCAGGACGGCACGGGCGATGTGCGCCTTGGTGACGTACCGGGTGAGGCCGGCGATCACACCGCGGGCGTCGGAGCGCCAGTACGGGGCGAACAGACCGGAGAAGGCCGGCACGAAGTAGGCGCCGCCGTTGTCCTCGACGGAGGAGGCCAGGGTCTCGATCTCGGCGGCGGACTTGATGAGGCCCATCTGGTCGCGCATCCACTGGACGAGCGAGCCGGTGACGGCGATCGAGCCCTCCAGGGCGTAGACCGGCTTCTCCTCGCCGATCTGGTAGCCGACGGTGGTCAGCAGGCCGCTGTAGGAGTTGATGATCTTGTCGCCGGTGTTCATCAGCATGAACGTTCCGGTGCCGTACGTGGACTTGGCCTCGCCCTCGGCGAAGCAGGTCTGGCCGAACAGGGCTGCCTGCTGGTCGCCGAGCGCCGACGCCACCGGGACGCCGTCGAGGACGCCGCCCTTGACCGCGCCGTACACCTCGGCGGAGGAACGGATCTCGGGCAGCACGCCGGCCGGGATCTCCATCGACGCGAGGATGCGCTCGTCCCACGCCATCTCGTGCAGGTTCATCAGGAGGGTGCGCGAGGCGTTGGTGACGTCGGTGACGTGGACGCCGCCGTCGGTGCCGCCGGTCAGGTTCCAGATGACCCAGGAGTCCATGGTGCCGAAGAGGATCTCGCCGCGCTCGGCGCGCTCGCGCAGGCCCTCGACGTTGTCGAGCAGCCAGCGGACCTTCGGGCCGGAGAAGTACGAGGCGAGCGGCAGGCCGGTCTCGCGGCGGAAACGGTCCTGCCCGACGTTGCGACCGAGTTCCTTGCACAGGCCGTCGGTCCGGGTGTCCTGCCAGACGAGCGCGTTGTGGACCGGCTCACCGGTGTTCTTGTCCCACATCAGCGTGGTCTCGCGCTGGTTGGTGATGCCGATGGCCTTGACGTCGGCCGCGGTGATCCCGGCCTTGGCGATGGCGCCGGCGACGACTTCCTGGACATTGGCCCAGATCTCGTTGGCGTCGTGCTCGACCCAGCCCGGCTTCGGGAAGATCTGCTCGTGCTCCTTCTGGTCGACGGAGACGATCCGGCCGTCCTTGTCGAAGACGATGCAGCGCGACGAAGTGGTGCCCTGGTCGATGGCGGCGATGAACGGGCCCGCGCCGTGCGTGGTGGCGGCGGAGGTGGGGGCGTCGGTCACGGTGTACTCCAAGGGAAGTCTGGAAGAAGGACGGCTCAGGCGAACACGATGTTGTAGATACCCCCGCCGATGACGGCGCCGACGAGCGGACCGACGACCGGGACCCAGGCGTAGCCCCAGTCGGAGCCCCCCTTGTTGGGCAGCGGGAGGAGCGCGTGCACGATGCGCGGACCCAGGTCACGGGCCGGGTTGATGGCGTAACCGGTGGGGCCGCCGAGCGACAGGCCGATGGAGACCACGACGAACGCGGTGATGAGGGCGCCGAGCGGGCCGAGGCCCTTGCCGTCGTCGTTGAGGCCCTGGGTGAGCACGGCGAGGACCAGGACGACGGTGCCGATGATCTCGGTCGCGAGGTTCTGCCAGGGGACGCGGATCTCCGGGCCGGTCGAGAAGATGCCGAGCACCGGACCGGCGTTCGGCGCCGCGTGCTGGTCGACCATGCCTTCCTCGCGCGGGACCGAGACGATCGAGTCGTCCGTGAGGTGGGCCCGGAACTGGCCGTAGTACGCCACCCAGACGAGCGCCGCGCCGATCATCGCGCCGAGCAGCTGACCGGCGAGGTACACCGGCACGTTGCTCCAGTCGCTGTCCTTGATGGCTATCGCGACCGTGACTGCGGGGTTCAGATGGGCTCCGGAAAGGGAAGCGGTCATGTAGACGGCCGTCATGACGGCGAAGCCCCACCCGAAAGCGATCGCGAGCCAGCCCGCGCCTTGGGCCTTGGAGCTCTTGAGCGTGACGGCGGCGCACACGCCACCGCCGAGCAGGATGAGTACGGCGGTACCGAGGGTCTCGCCGATGAAGATGTCGGAGCTGGACACCCGCGACTCCTTTGTCCTTCGTCCAGGGGAAGGCGAACCACGGGTCACTCCGGTGGTCCGCGCCCTCGTGTGAGGGCGTTGGCCGGCCCTTGGCACTGTCCTACCTTAACGCGTATTTGCCGTTAGCTGTTCGACAATGCCGACCGATGAACGGAAGTTTTGCGCCAGGGTTAACAGCACGTCAAGGGGCGTGAGCACCAAAAACCCGCCGATGACGCGATCGTTACCGGCGGGTTCAGTCGTGTTCGGGCAGAGGGGACGGCGAGGGAAGCGGAGGAAGTGCGTCCGGGGCGGTACGAGGGGGCGCGCGTCCGCCCGCGGGCTCAGAAGCGGCCGGCTCCCAGGTCCCGCGAGACCGCCCGGGCGCAGTCCCGTACCGCCGCCACCAGCTCCGAGCGCAGCTCGCCCTCGGCGCAGACCCGCTCCACGGCGCCCGTGATGGCCACCGCCCCCACCGGCATCCGCCGCCGGTCGTGGATCGGCGCGGCCACCGCGGCCACGCCCTCCCAGGTCTCCTCCACGTCCGCGGCCCAGCCGCGCGCCCGGGTGGTGTCGAGGAGCGTCTCGAAGTCCGCGAGACCCGTGACCGTGCGGGGCGTGAAGGAGTCCCGTACGCCCTCGACCGCCTCGCTGTGCGCCACCGGGTCGTACGCCGACAGGACCTTGCCGAGCGCGGTGGAGTGCAGCGGCTGCATGGCCCCCACCTCCAGCACCTGCCGGCTGTCGTCGGGGCGGAAGACGTGGTGCACGATCAGCACGCCCTGCTGGTGCAGCACCCCCAGGTGCACGCTCTCGCCGCTGGAGCGGGCCAGGTCGTCCGTCCAGACGAGGGCCCGCGCGCGCAGCTCGTGCACGTCCAGATAGCTGTTGCCGAGCCGCAGCAGCTCGGCGCCCAGCTGGTAGCGGCCCGAGGCGGCGTCCTGCTCCACGAAGCCCTCGGCCTGCAGGGTGCGCAGGATGCCGTGGGCGGTGCCCTTGGCGAGCCCGAGGGAGGAGGCGATGTCGGACAGGCCGAGCCGGCGCTCGCCGCCCGCGAGCAGTCGCAGCATCGCCGCAGCCCGTTCAAGCGACTGGATGTTCTTCGCCATCGCCCGGCCCTTCTTCTCATCTCTTGTTCGGTAATGCTGAACACTATCGGTCGATGCCGACCTTGCGTCACACCTGACAGTGTCGGACAAGAGCGGGCCGGACCGGGAGTCCCCGCACACAGGATGCAGTCCACCTGTTGGAACCCAGTGCCCACCCCGGCGTCCGCACGGCTACGCTGGGCCCGTGCGCGCTCCGCCGAGCACGCAAAGCCGACAGCCGTCGCATCCCAGGGAGCTCATTCCATGGCCTCGTCGCCGACCCCTTCCGCCGCATCCGCGACCGCCGCTCAGCGGGCCGACGCCCTCCGCGAGGCCCTCGCCTCCCGGGTCGTCGTCTCCGACGGCGCGATGGGCACCATGCTCCAGGCCCAGGACCCCTCCCTCGAGGACTTCCAGCAGCTCGAGGGATGCAACGAGATTCTGAACGCCTCCCGCCCGGACATCGTCCGCGCGGTCCACGACGCGTACCTCGAAGTCGGCACCGACTGCGTCGGCACCAACACCTTCAACTGCAACTTCTCCGCGCTCGGCGAGTACGACATCGCCCACCGCATCGAGGAACTCTCCGAGGCCGGCGCCCGCATCGCCCGCGAGGCCGCCGACGCGTTCACCGAGAAGACCGGGCGGCAGCGCTGGGTCCTCGGCTCCATGGGCCCCGGCACCAAGCTGCCGACCCTCGGCCACGTCGCGTACGGCACCATCCGCGACGCCTACCAGCAGAACGCCGAGGGCCTGCTGGCCGGCGGCGCCGACGCGCTGCTCGTCGAGACCACCCAGGACCTCCTGCAGACCAAGGCCGCGGTCATCGCGGCCCACCGGGCCATGGAGACCGCCGGCTACACCGTCCCGCTGATCTGCTCGGTCACCGTCGAGACGACCGGCACCATGCTGCTCGGCTCGGAGATCGGCGCGGCCCTGACGGCCCTGGAGCCGCTCGGCATCGACATGATCGGCATGAACTGCGCCACCGGCCCCGCCGAGATGAGCGAGCACCTGCGCTACCTCGCCCGGCACGCCGGCGTCGCGCTCTCCTGTATGCCGAACGCGGGACTGCCGGTGCTGACGAAGGACGGCGCGCACTACCCGCTGTCCCCGGCGGAGCTGGCCGACGCCCACGAGACCTTCGTGGCCGAGTACGGCCTCAGCCTGGTGGGCGGCTGCTGCGGTACGACCCCAGAGCACCTGCGCCAGGTCGTGGAGCGGGTCCAGGGCGTCGTCCCGCCGGTCCGCGAGCCGCACCCGGAGCCGGGCGCCGCGTCCCTCTACCAGACCGTGCCGTTCCGGCAGGACACCGCGTACCTCGCCATCGGCGAGCGCACCAACGCCAACGGATCGAAGAAGTTCCGCGAGGCCATGCTGGAGGGCCGCTGGGACGACTGCGTCGAGATGGCCCGCGACCAGATCCGCGAGGGCGCGCACATGCTCGACCTCTGCGTCGACTACGTCGGCCGCGACGGCGTCGCCGACATGAACGAACTGGCCGGACGCTTCGCCACCGCCTCCACGCTGCCGATCGTCCTCGACTCCACCGAGGTCGACGTCCTCCAGGCCGGCCTGGAGAAGCTGGGCGGGCGCGCCGTCATCAACTCCGTCAACTACGAGGACGGCGACGGCCCCGAGTCCCGCTTCGCCAAGGTCACCCGGCTCGCCCGGCAGCACGGCGCGGCGCTGATCGCGCTGACCATCGACGAGAACGGCCAGGCCCGCACGGTCGAGCACAAGGTCGCCATCGCCGAGCGGCTGATCGACGACCTGACCGGCAACTGGGGCATCCGCGAGTCGGACATCCTCATCGACACCCTGACCTTCACCATCTGCACCGGTCAGGAGGAGTCGCGCAAGGACGGCATCGCCACGATCGAGGCGATCCGCGAGCTGAAGCGCCGCCACCCCGACGTCCAGACCACCCTCGGTCTGTCCAACATCTCCTTCGGCCTCAACCCGGCCGCCCGCATCCTGCTCAACTCCGTCTTCCTCGACGAGTGCGTGAAGGCGGGCCTGGACTCGGCCATCGTGCACGCCTCCAAGATCCTGCCGATCGCCCGCTTCGACGAGGAGCAGGTGCGCACCGCCCTCGACCTCGTCTACGACCGGCGCGCCGAGGGCTACGACCCGCTGCAGAAGCTGATGGCCCTGTTCGAGGGCGCCACGGCGAAGTCGCTGAAGGCCGGCAAGGCGGAGGAGCTGGCCGCGCTGCCGCTGGAGGAGCGGCTGAAACGGCGGATCATCGACGGCGAGAAGAACGGCCTGGAGGCCGACCTCGACGCCGCCCTGGAGTCGCGGCCCGCGCTCGACATCGTCAACGACACGCTGCTCGACGGCATGAAGACCGTCGGCGAGCTCTTCGGCTCCGGCCAGATGCAGCTGCCGTTCGTGCTCCAGTCCGCCGAGGTCATGAAGACCGCGGTCGCGCACCTCGAACCCCACATGGAGAAGTCGGACGCCGACGGCAAGGGCACCATCGTCCTCGCCACCGTGCGCGGCGACGTCCACGACATCGGCAAGAACCTCGTC
This sequence comes from Streptomyces laurentii, assembly GCA_002355495.1. GTDB lineage: Bacteria > Actinomycetota > Actinomycetes > Streptomycetales > Streptomycetaceae > Streptomyces > Streptomyces laurentii. Next base: position 1,275,413 of record AP017424.1, on the reverse strand, counting down.
GACATCATCCTCTCCAACAACGGCTACAACGTCGTCAACCTGGGGATCAAGCAACCCGTCTCCGCGATCCTGGAAGCCGCCGAGGAGCACCGGGCCGACGTCATCGGCATGTCCGGTCTCCTGGTGAAGTCCACCGTGATCATGAAGGAGAACCTGGAGGAGCTCAACCAGCGCGAGCTCGCCGCGAAGTACCCCGTGATCCTCGGCGGCGCCGCCCTCACCCGGGCCTATGTCGAACAGGACCTGCACGAGATCTACCAGGGCGAGGTCCGCTACGCCCGCGACGCCTTCGAGGGCCTGCGCCTCATGGACGCCCTCGTCGCCGTCAAGCGCGGGGTGCCGGGCGCCGTACTGCCCGAGCTGAAGCAGCGCCGCGTCCGGCCGAACGCCGCGGCCCTCCAGGTCGACGAGCCCGAGCCGGGCGGCCGCTCGGACGTCGCCACCGACAACCCCGTACCCACCCCGCCGTTCTGGGGCACCCGCGTCGTCAAGGGCATCCCGCTCAAGGACTACGCGTCCTGGCTCGACGAGGGCGCCCTGTTCAAGGGCCAGTGGGGCCTCAAGCAGAACCGGGCCGGCGACGGGCCGTCGTACGAGGAACTGGTCGAGACCGAGGGCCGGCCGCGGCTGCGCGGCTTGTTGGACCGGCTGCAGACCGACAACCTGCTGGAGGCGGCCGTCGTCCACGGCTACTTCCCCTGCGTCTCCAAGGGCGACGACCTGATCGTCCTCGACGAGGACGGCAACGAGCGGACCCGCTTCACCTTCCCGCGCCAGCGCCGCGGCCGCCGCCTCTGCCTCGCCGACTTCTTCCGCCCGGAGGAGTCCGGCGAGACCGACGTCGTCGGCTTCCAGGTCGTCACCGTCGGCTCGCGGATCGGCGAGGCCACGGCCGAGCTCTTCGCCTCCGACTCCTACCGCGACTACCTGGAACTGCACGGTCTGTCTGTGCAACTCGCCGAGGCCCTCGCCGAGTACTGGCACGCGCGCGTGCGCGGCGAGCTGGGCTTCGCCGGCGAGGACCCGGCCGACGTCCAGGGCATGTTCGACCTCAAGTACCGCGGCGCCCGCTTCTCCCTCGGCTACGGCGCCTGCCCGGACCTGGAGGACCGGGCGAAGATCGCCGAGCTGCTCCGGCCCGAGCGGATCGGCGTGCACCTCTCGGAGGAGTTCCAGCTCCACCCCGAACAGTCCACCGACGCCCTCGTCATCCATCACCCTGAGGCGAAGTACTTCAACGCTCGGTAACCGCACCGGCGGTATTCCGCTGCGTCCGAGGGGCCGGCGACGTACACTTGTCGGTCCAGTGCAGGCCGGTCTCCTTCCCCCCGTACCGGGGAGGGCGACCGGCCTCTTCGTCTCTCCATGGAGGTGTGCCGGATGACCAGCACGGTCCCCGCGTCCTTGATCCGTGCCAACGGCAGCCCCGCCCTGCAGGCGGTCTTCCTCGACATGGACGGCACCCTCGTCGACACCGAGGGCTTCTGGTGGGACGCGGAGGTGGAGGTCTTCGCCGACCTCGGACACCGGCTCGACGAGGCGTGGCGGGAGATCGTCGTCGGCGGTCCGATGACCCGCAGCGCGGGCTACCTCATCGAGGCGACCGGCGCGGACATCACCCTCGACGAGCTGTCGGTGCTGCTCAACGAGCGCTTCGAGCAGCGCATCGACCGGGGCGTCCCGCTGATGCCGGGCGCCGAGCGGCTGCTCGCCGAGCTGGCCCGGCACGACATCCCGACCGCCCTGGTCTCCGCCTCGCACCGCCGGATCATCGACAAGGTGCTGGCCTCGCTGGGCCGCGACCGGTTCGCGCTGACCGTGGCGGGCGACGAGGTGGCCCGTACGAAGCCGCATCCGGAGCCGTATCTGACCGCCGCGCGCGGGGTGGGCGCCGATCCGCTGCGCTGCGCGGTCGTCGAGGACACCGCCACCGGGGTCGCGGCCGCCGAGGCCGCGGGCTGCCGGGTGGTCGTGGTGCCGTCGGTGGCGTCGATCCTCCCCTCGCCGGGCCGGGTCGTCGTGGGCTCCCTCGAAGAGGTCGACGTGCCGTTCCTGCGCACCCTCGTCGCCGGGGCACACCGGAACTGACGGGGTCGGGAACCGGCCAGAGCGGACGGAACCGTCCCGGCCGCCCCGGACCGGCAAGGGCCGCCGCGAATAGCGCGCTCTCCCGGAACACGGAATTTGAGCTTTATTTGAGGTTGGATAGCGGAGGGCTCATTCCGGTTCGCATCCTTCCCTTTGTGCCGTAATCCCAGGGCCATCCGGCCCCAGGTCTCACGTGACCTTGGTCACCCAGAGTGCCCGGTGGCGGATGGCCTTCGCGCGCCCGGCGCCCGGAATTTGGTGATTACTTCACCCCCATGTGTCCCGATTCGATCAATACCGCACGGATCGTGACGGCGCATGAATATCGCGAGCTGTGTATCCGCTATCACCGTGCGATTACTCCCGGGTCGCTCCCCGCCCGGTAATGACGGGCGTGGCCCACTAATCTTTCGCGAGTACTCCGCCTCGCATTCCGAGTGCTCCGGCGCCCACCCAAGTCGCCGCGTACACGGGACCGATCGAGCCCGGACGGGCCGTTCGACCCCGCCCCGACCGGGCGTCCGGCGGAGTGACCGAAAGCCGCTGTACCACCGCCGGCCGTCACCCCGTGCCGGATGAGGAGAACGTCCCGATGAACCGCAAGACCCTGGTGCTGCCGCTCACGGCCGCACTGCTCACGCCCCTGCTCGCCGGCTGCGGTGGTGGGAACGAGAGCAGAGCCATCGTGGTCGGCACCACGGACCAGTTCGTCGCCACCACGGACGCGCCCGCCCCCCTGGACCCGGCCTTCGCGTACGACACCGGCACCTGGAACGTCCTGCGCCAGACCGTCCAGACCCTCATGCACGTCCCGCGCGGCAGCGGACTGCCCGTCCCGGAGGCCGCCGAGAACTGCGGCTTCTCCGACAAGGAGAGCGAGAGCTACCGCTGCGAGCTCCGCGAGGGCCTCACCTTCGCCGACGGCACCCCCATGACCGCCGAGGACGTCAAGTTCTCCATCGAGCGCGTCCTCGCCATCAAGTCGGACAACGGCACCGCCGCCCTCCTCTCGGACATCGACACCATCGAGACCAAGGGCGAGCGCGAGGTCGTCTTCCACCTCAAGGCGCCCGACGCGACCTTCCCGTACAAGCTCTCCACCCCCGTCGCCGGCATCCTCAGCAAGGACAAGTACGACGGGACGAAGCTGCGCGAGGGCTTCGAGGTCGACGGCTCCGGCCCGTACACGATGAAGACGGAGACCTCCGGCGACCGGGTGACGAAGTTCGTCTTCACCAAGAACGCCCAGTACAAGGGCGACATCACCCTGCGCAACGACAAGGTCGAACTGCGCCCCTTCGACAACGCCTCCACCATGGACAAGGCGCTGCGCGACAGCGACATCGACATGGCCGCCCGCGCCATGTCGCAGGCGCAGATCAAGGAGCACACCGACAAGCCGCAGGACGGCATCGACCTCACCGAGGTCCCCGGCCTGGAGATCCGTTACCTCGCCTTCAACACCAAGGCCCCCGCCGTCGAGGACAAGGCCGTCCGGCAGGCCATGGCCGCCGTCATCGACCGCGGCGCCCTCGTCAGCAAGGTGTACGGCCCTACCGCCGAGCCGCTCTACTCGCTGATCCCCTCCAGCGTCACCGGCCACGCCACCTCGTTCATCGACACCTACGGCGAGCCGGATCCCGCGCGGGCCGCCAAGCTCCTGCGCGAGGCGGGCGTGAAGACCCCGGTCAGGACGACCCTCGACTACACCACCGACCACTACGGCGCCGAGACCGCCGAGGAGTTCGAGGCGCTGCGCGACCAGCTCAACGCCACCAAGCTCTTCGACGTGCAGATCAAGGGCACCGAGTGGGCCGAGTTCCGCCCGGCCCAGAAGCGCGGCGACTACGCCGTCTACGGCCTCGGCTGGTTCCCCGACTACCCGGACCCGGACAACTACGTCGCCCCCTTCCTCGACAGCGACAACTTCCTCAACACCCCCTACGTCAACCAGTCCGTCCGTGACCAGTTGATCCCGCAGTCGCGCCGCCAGGCCGACCGTGCCGCCGCGACCCCGGTCTTCGACCAGATCCAGAAGATCGTCGCCAAGGACGTACCCGTCCTGCCGCTGTGGCAGGGCAAGCAGTACGTCGCCGCCCGCGACGACCTGACGGGCGTCGAATGGTCGCTGAACACCTCCTCCGACCTGCTCCTGTGGGAGCTGGGCCGCGGCAACGCCTGACCCCTTCGTTGTACCGGCCGCGCACTGCCCGCGCGGCCGGCCTGGCAAGAGATCAAGAGGCAAGTTCTGTGAAGGCATCCAACAAGTGGCTGACCGCCCCGCTCGCCGCGGGCCTGGCCGCCACCCTGCTCAGTGGCTGTGGCACCGAGCAGGGCGGTGACTCGGGAAGCTCCGAGGACACCGTACGCATCGGCATGTCGGACGAGATCCTGGCGATCGACCCCGCCGCCGGCTACGACCCCGGCTCCTGGATCCTGTTCAACAACGTCTTCCAGACCCTTGTCGCCTTCCCGAACGGCGGATCGCGGCCCGCCCCCGAGGCCGCGCAACAGTGCGGCTTCTCGGCGGGCAGCACCGTCTACACCTGCACGCTCCGCGACGGCCTCACGTTCTCCAACGGCAACCCGCTCACCTCCGAGGACGTCAAGTTCTCCTTCGAGCGCACCCTGAAGATCGACGACCCGTCCGGCCCGGCCTCGCTCCTGTCGAGCATCGACACCATCGAGACCCCCGACCCCCAGACCGTGGTCTTCCGGCTCAAGGTTCCCGACGCCACCTTCCCCAGCAAGATCGCCTCCGGCGCCGGCTCCATCGTCGACCACCGCGAGTACCCCGCCGACGCCCTGCGCACCGACGGCAAGGCCGTCGGCTCCGGCCCGTACAAGCTCGACTCCTTCGGCGAGACCGCCGCCGTCTTCTCCGCCAACACCGGCTACCACGGCACGTTCAAGCGCAAGAACGAGGGCGTCACCCTCAAGCTCTTCCGCGGCGACCGCAAGGCCCTCGCCAAGGCTCTGACCGGCGGCGACCTCGACGTGGCCTACCGAGGACTCTCCGACGACGACATCGTCAGCATCGAGAACTCCTCCGGCACCGGCCAGGGCATCGAGGTCGTCCAGGGCACCAGCGCCGAGGTCCAGCACCTCGTCTTCAACACGGACGACCCGGTCGTCGGCAAGCTCGGCGTCCGCCAGGCCATCGCCCACCTCGTCGACCGCGAGGCGCTCGTCCAGAACGTCTACAAGTCGACCGCCACGCCGCTCTACTCCATCGTCCCGGCGGGCATCGCGGGCCACAACACCGCCTTCTACGACACCTACGGCAGCCCCGACCGCGCCAAGGCCGAGAAGGCCCTGCGCGCCGCCGGCATCACGGACAAGGTCAAGCTCACCCTCTGGTCCACCCCCAGCCGCTACGGCCCGGCCACCGACCAGGAGCTCAAGGCGATAGCCGAGCAGCTCAACGCCAGCGGCCTGTTCGAGGCCGATGTCGAGTCCGTCGAGTTCGGCCAGTACGAGAAGGACATCGCGGCCGGCAAGTACGGCGTCTACGTCAAGGGCTGGGTCCCCGACTACGCCGACGCCGACAACTTCACCGCCCCCTTCTTCGGCGAGGGCAACGTCGCCGGCAGCCCCTACGAGAACGCCACCATCACCGGCCGCCTCCTGCCGAGGACCGCCGGCTCCGCCGACCGCGGCGCCGCCTCCGCCGACTTCGGCCGCATCCAGGACATCGTCGCCGACGAGGTGCCCTTCCTGCCGCTGTGGCAGGGCAAGCAGTACGCCGTCGCCCGCGAGGTCGTCACCGGCCTCGAATGGACCCTCGACGCCAACGCCGTCTTCCGCTTCTGGGAGATCAAGGCCGACTGACGCCGGTCGCCGCCCGGACGGGACACGGGTGAGGGCCCGGCGCGTACCCACGCGCCGGGCCCTCACCCGTACCGAAACCAGCCGATCCTTCGCCGTCACTGCGCTCCCGGGCGCACCAGACCGCTCTCGTACGCGTACACCGCCGCCTGCACCCGGTCGCGCAGGCCCAGCTTCGTCAGCACATGACCCACATGCGTCTTCACCGTCGTCTCGCTGACGAACAGATCCGCCGCGATCTCCGCGTTCGACAAACCGCGCGCCACCAGCTTCAGCACCTCGACCTCGCGGTCCGTCAGCCTGCTCAGCGTGTCCGGCACCTGCTCCTCGCCCGACGGCAGATGCGCCGAGTACTTGTCGAGCAGCCGCCGCGTGATAGACGGCGCCAGCATCGCCTCGCCCGCCGCCACCACCCGGATCGCCTGCACCAGCTCGTGCGCCGGCGCGTCCTTCAACAGGAAGCCGCTGGCCCCCGCCTTCAGCGCCTCCACCACGTACTCGTCCAGATCGAACGTGGTCAGCACCAGCACCTTCGCCGGACCGTCCCGGCCCGGACCCGTGATCTGCCGGGTCGCCTCCACCCCGTCCATCCGCGGCATCCGGATGTCCATGAGCACCACATCGGGCTGCAACGCCCGCACCTGGTCCAGGGCCTGCAGACCGTCACCGGCCTCACCGACCACCGCGATGTCCTGCTCCGCCTCCAGGATCATCCGGAAACCGGTACGCAGCAGCGGCTGGTCGTCGACCAGTAGGACGCGGATCGCCACGGACAACTCCTCGAGACATCAGGGGGCAGGCGGAACGGCGTCCATTCTGCCCTGCCCCGATTCGCCCGACTCCGCCGGGCGCTCCGGCACCACCGGCAGCGGGTACACCGGGGGAGTCCCCCCGAACTCCGGACACACCGCCTGGTGGTCACACCAGCCGCACAGCTTCGTCGGCCGAGGCCGCCAGTCACCCGTACGGGTCGCCAGCGCGATCGCCTCCCACAGCGCCAGCAGCTTCCGCTCCACCCGCAGCAGATCCGCCTCCACCGGGTCGTACGTCAGCACGTCCCCGCTGCCCAGATACACCAGCTGCAGCCGGCGCGGCACCACGTTCTTCAGCCGCCACACCACAAGGGCGTAGAACTTCATCTGGAACAGGGCGCCCTCGCTGTACTCCGGCCGCGGCGCCTTCCCTGTCTTGTAGTCGACGATCCGCACCTCGCCCGTCGGCGCCACGTCGACCCGGTCGATCACCCCGCGCAGCCGCAGCCCCGACGCCAGCTCCGTCTCCACGAACAGCTCGCGCTCCGCCGGCTCGAGCCGCGTCGGATCCTCCAGCGTGAACCACCGGTCGACCAGCGCCTCCGCCTGCGTCAGCCACTCGGCCAGCCGCTCGCCCTCCGGGTCCTCCGCGAACAGCTCCGCCAGCTCCGGACGCGACTCCAGCAGCCGGTCCCACTGCCCCGGCACCAGCGACTTCGCCCGCGGCGCCGTCCGCTCCACCGCCGGCGCGTCGAACAGCCGCTCAAGCACCGCGTGCACCAGCGTGCCCCGGGTCGCCGCCGCGCTCGGCTTCTCCGGCAGCCGGTCGATCACCCGGAACCGGTACAGCAGCGGACACTGCATGAAATCGCTCGCCCGCGACGGGGACAACGACGTGGGCGTCCGGGGCCCCGGCGCCGACCGGGACACCGGAACATCCGCCGGCTGCTGTTCGCTCGTACTCATGACACAGACCCTACGACCCGCCACCGACAGCGAGCGGAATACCATCGACTCAGGACCCCGTCGCACTGCATGATCGAAACGTGACCGCGGGACGTGACGCGGGCCGAGCAGCTCGGCGACGAAAGGAACCCGTGAACCAGGACGAGTCCAAGCCGCAGCGGACCGAGGAGCCGGGCGGCGGCATCCTCATGGGCCGGCCTTTCGGCGTGCCCGTCTACGTCGCGCCCAGCTGGTTCCTGGTCGCCGCCCTCATCACCTGGGTCTTCGGCGACCAGATCGAACGCGTCCTGCCCGAGCTCGGCGCCGCCCGCTACCTCGTCTCCCTCTTCTTCGCGATCGCCTTCTACGCGTCCGTGCTCGTCCACGAACTGGCCCACACCCTCGCCGCGCTCCGCTTCAAACTCCCGGTGCGCCGCATCCAGCTCCAGTTCTTCGGCGGCGTCTCCGAGATCGACAAGGAGACCGAGACCCCCGGCCGCGAATTCGTCCTCGCCTTCGTCGGCCCGCTGCTCTCCCTCGTCCTCGCCGGGATCTTCTACCTGACGATGTACGCCGTCGAACCCGGCACCGTCCCCGGCGTCCTGCTCGGCGGACTGATGATCTCCAACCTCATCGTGGCGATCTTCAACCTGCTGCCCGGCCTCCCCCTCGACGGCGGCCGCATGCTCCGCGCCGTCGTCTGGAAGATCACCGGCAACGCCATGAGCGGCACCGTCGCCGCCGCCTGGGTCGGCCGCGCCCTCGCCCTCGCCGTCCTCATCGGCCTGCCCCTGCTCACCCAGAGCGGCCTCGCCGGCAACAACACCGAGGACATCTCCGGCTTCACCACCGTCACCGACGCCCTGCTCGCCGCGATCCTCGCCGCGATCATCTGGACCGGCGCCGGCAACAGCCTCCGCATGGCCCGGCTGCGCGAACACCTCCCCGAACTCCGCGCCCGCACCCTCACCCGGCGCGCCATCCCCGTCGAATCCGCCACCCCGCTCTCCGAGGCCCTGCGCCGCGCCAACGAAGCCGGCGCCCGCGCCCTCGTCGTCGTCGACGGCCACGGAACCCCCACCGGCATCGTCCGCGAGACCGCCATCGCCGGCATCCCCCAGCACCGCCGCCCCTGGGTCGCCGTCAGCGCCCTCACCCAGGACCTCGCCGACGGCATGAAGGTCCCCGCCGACCTCACCGGCCAGCCCCTCCTCGACCACCTCCGCGCCAGCCCCGCCACCGAATACCTCGTCGTCGAGGAAAGCGGCGAGATCTACGGCGTCCTGTCCACGGCCGACGTGGAGAAGGCGTTCGTGAAAGCCATGGCCCGGCCGACTGCTTGATTTGTGCCTCGGTTCTCCTCCGGGGTGCTTTAGTCGGACTCACAGCACCGATCGTGCTCGGTCCCTCGTTCCTCGGGACCTGCGCGCGTTCGGCACTGTTCCCCCGACGCACCCCTTCGGCTCACTCGGCCGTCGAGGCGAGCCAGCACGCGAGCGCGACGGCAGGGGGCAACCCCGCACCTATAGGTGCCCTGGGGGCATATGCCATTCCAGGGGGTCGTGACGCGGCAAGGGGCCCGGCGCGCCCTTGATAAGCTGCTCACATGTCCGAACCGACCGGTGCCGCCCGCCGTCGCGGGCCCTTCAAGGTCGGGGACCAGGTCCAGCTCACCGACCCCAAGGGACGCCACTACACCTTCACGCTCGAAGCCGGGAAGAATTTCCACACCCATAAGGGTTCCTTCCCCCATGACGAGCTGATCGGTGCTCCCGAGGGCAGTGTTGTCCGTACCACGGGAAACGTCGCCTACCTCGCGCTGCGCCCCCTGCTCCCCGACTACGTCCTGTCCATGCCCCGCGGCGCTGCCGTGGTCTACCCCAAGGACGCGGGGCAGATCCTGGCCTTCGCCGACATCTTCCCCGGCGCCCGTGTCGTCGAGGCGGGTGTGGGCTCCGGCTCACTCAGCTCCTTCCTGCTGCGCGCCATCGGTGACAGCGGCATGCTGCACTCCTACGAGCGCCGCGAGGACTTCGCCGAGATCGCCAAGGGCAACGTCGAGCGCTACTTCGGCGGCCCGCACCCCGCGTGGCAGCTGACCGTCGGCGACCTCCAGGACAATCTGTCCGACACCGACGTCGACCGTGTCATCCTCGACATGCTCGCTCCCTGGGAGTGCCTGGAGGCCGTCTCCAAGGCCCTCGTCCCCGGCGGCATCCTCTGCTGCTACGTGGCCACCACCACGCAGCTCGCCCGCACCGTGGAGTCCATCCGCGAGTTCGGCTGCTACGCCGAGCCGCAGCCCTGGGAATCCATGATCCGCAACTGGCACGTCGAGGGCCTGGCCGTCCGCCCGGACCACCGGATGATCGGCCACACCGGCTTCCTCGTCACCGCCCGCCGTCTCGCGGACGGCGTGGAGCCCCCGATGCGCCGCCGCCGCCCCGCCAAGGGTGCCTACGGCGAGGACTACGAGGGCCCCAACAAGGGCTGACCCTCGTCAGTCAGGGGGCAAGAACCCCCGCAACACACGTGTGCCGCCGCCGAGTTCCCGCCCCACAGGCCGGAAGTCGACGGCGGCACCCTCATGTTCACGCCTTTCGCGCCCGCACATTCCCTTCGGCCCGCGTCCCCGGCCGTACGGCCACGGTCCACCCCGGCTGTTCCGCCCGCCTGTGACGTGTGGCACGATGCCGTTCCACAGGCTCCCCGCCTCCGAAGTGCCACCGCGGCACCGCCGGCCCGGGAGCCGGGCGAACTCCTTCCGCATCACCCTCACAGGAGACTCCTCGCGTGCAGACCCCCGCCGTCACGGACCTGGCGCACACCCACGCCCGGCCGGTGCACTGGCTGGCCACCGCCACCGCGATGGCCGGAGTCGTCGCCCTTGCCGGGCTGCTCCACTCCGGCCCGGCCGGAGCCACGGCAGCGCCACCGGCACCCCGGCCCGCGCCCGACGCGGCCACGGCCCACTACCCGCTGGAATGCGGAGGGCTCCCGAACAAGATCGTCCAGCGGGCCACCGGAGACCTCGACGGCGACGGGAACCCCGAGACGGTCGCCGTCGTCCGCTGTGACGCCGGCTCCGGCACCCCGCCCAGCGGCGTCTATGTCCTCACCCACGCCAAGAACACGGAAAAAGGCGCCGGCGAGAACACCGGCGCCTCCGCGGCCCGAGTCGTGGCCACCCTCGTCGAACCGTCCGAGAAGCGGAGCGTGACCGACTTCGCGATACGCGGCGGAGCCGTCCACGCGACCCTGCTCGGCTACTCCTCGCTCGACGTCCCCAGCTGCTGCCCCGACCAGACCGACCGCGTCACCTGGCGCTGGCGGGGCGGGGTCTTCCTGCGCACCACCCGGACCGAGGACCAGGCCGCCTGACGGAGGCCGGTACTCCCGTACGGCCCGCGGCCGCGCCCGTCACCGATCGGCGGGCGTCAGCCGGCGTCGGGCCCGTACACCTCGACGCCGTCGCCGGCCCGCCGGACATGGATGCACTCGCCCGGACACTCCTTCACGGAGTCCACCACGTCCTGCAGCAGCGGCAGCGGCACCCGCGTCGTCGCGCCCGGCGCCTGGAGCAGCTCGTCGTCCGCGCTCTTCACATACGCGAGCCCGTCGATGTCGAGCTCGAAGACCTCGGGAGCGTACTGCGCGCAGATCCCGTCCCCGGTGCACAGGTCCTGGTCGATCCAGACCTCCAGTGCCTCCTCGGTGCCTACCGCCGGGGCCTCCTGCTGCACGCTCATCTCTCCTGCCGTTTCTGCCTCGCCTGGACAAGTCGGGCCAACCCTGACGGGTGTTGACCACCCATGACGATACCGCCGCCCGCTTTGGCGGGCTCCGCCGGTGGGTATCCCCCTGGCGTGAGGGGAAGCGCAAGGGTGAAGATCGGACACACCTCGGAGTCTTTGTGATCTAGGGGTTTCAATCATCACCCACCCAGGTAGGGTCAGGAAGCGTCCAGCTCCCCTTGGAGGAGGTGAGGACCGTGGCAGCCCACGACGACGACATCAACCGCGGCATCCGGCCGGGCCGGGGCTCTGAAGACCCCGCCGGTCAGGTCGCCTATCTCGAGCAGGAAATCGCCGTCCTGCGCCGCAAGCTCGCCGACTCTCCGCGTCACACGAGGATTCTCGAAGAGCGGATCGTCGAGCTGCAGACGAACCTGGCCGGCGTGTCCGCGCAGAACGAGCGGCTCGCCAGTACGCTCCGTGAGGCCCGCGACCAGATCGTGGCCCTCAAGGAAGAAGTCGACCGGCTCGCGCAGCCGCCGGCCGGCTTCGGTGTCTTCCTGCAAGCCAACGAGGACGGCACGTGCGACATCTTCACCGGGGGCCGCAAGCTCCGGGTGAACGTCAGCCCCAGCGTCGAGCTCGACCAGCTCAAGCGGGGCCAGGAACTCATGCTCAACGAGGCGCTCAACGTGGTCGAGGCCATGGCCTTCGAGCGCGCCGGCGACATCGTCACCCTCAAGGAGATCCTCGAGGACGGCGAGCGCGCCCTGGTCATCGGACACACCGACGAAGAACGCGTGGTCCGGCTCGCCGAGCCCCTGCTGGACATCACCATCCGCCCCGGCGACGCCCTGCTCCTGGAACCCCGGTCCGGGTACGTCTACGAGGTGGTCCCCAAGAGCGAGGTCGAAGAGCTCGTCCTCGAAGAGGTCCCGGACGTCGACTACGACAAGATCGGCGGTCTGGGCAACCAGATCGAGCTGATCCGCGACGCGGTCGAGCTTCCGTACCTCTACCCGGACCTCTTCAAGGAACACGAACTGCGGCCCCCGAAGGGCATCCTGCTCTACGGACCGCCCGGCTGCGGCAAGACGCTCATCGCCAAGGCCGTCGCCAACTCCCTTGCCAAGAAGGTCGCCGAGGTGACCGGCCAGCCCGCGGGGAAGTCCTACTTCCTCAACATCAAGGGCCCCGAGCTCCTCAACAAGTACGTCGGCGAGACCGAGCGGCACATCCGCCTGGTCTTCCAGCGCGCCCGCGAGAAGGCGAGCGAGGGCACCCCCGTCATCGTCTTCTTCGACGAGATGGAATCGCTCTTCCGCACCCGCGGATCCGGCGTCAGCTCGGACGTGGAGAACACCATCGTCCCGCAGCTGCTCGCCGAGATCGACGGTGTGGAGGGCCTGGAGAACGTCATCGTCATCGGCGCCTCCAACCGCGAGGACATGATCGACCCCGCGATCCTGCGCCCCGGCCGGCTCGACGTCAAGATCAAGATCGAGCGTCCGGACGCGGAGGCCGCCAAGGACATTTTCGCCAAGTACCTCACCGCCTCCCTCCCGCTCCACGGGGACGATCTGGCCGAACACGGCGGGTCGCGGGAGGCCGCCGCCCACGGAATGATCCAGTCCGTGGTCGAGCAGATGTACGCCGAATCCGAGGAGAACCGGTTCCTCGAGGTGACGTACGCCAACGGCGACAAGGAAGTCCTCTACTTCAAGGACTTCAACTCCGGCGCGATGATCCAGAACATCGTCGACCGGGCCAAGAAGATGGCCATCAAGGCCTTCCTCGACCATGACCAGAAGGGCATCCGCGTCTCCCACCTCCTCCAGGCCTGCGTGGACGAGTTCAAGGAGAACGAGGACCTGCCCAACACCACCAACCCCGACGACTGGGCCCGGATCTCCGGCAAGAAGGGCGAGCGGATCGTCTTCATCCGCACCCTCGTCACCGGAAAGCAGGGCGCGGACACCGGCCGGTCCATCGACACGGTGGCCAACACCGGTCAGTACCTGTAGCGACGCGCGCAACCGGCTGCGGATGTCCGGAAACGGACATCCGCAGCCGTCGCTTTCCACTCACCGATTCGTTTTGATCTCCCCGTACGCGCGCGACCGCTCTAGGCTCGTGGGTGTACCGCCGCAACACGCACGGTGCGGGGAGCGGCGCCGGGCAAGGAGGGTCGCATGACCGTACGGCGAGTAATGGGCATCGAGACGGAGTACGGGATCTCCGTCCCCGGGCACCCCAACGCCAATGCCATGCTCACCTCGTCCCAGATCGTCAACGCCTACGCGGCGGCGATGCACCGGGCGCGGCGCGCCCGCTGGGACTTCGAGGAGGAGAACCCGCTGCGGGACGCCCGCGGCTTCGACCTCGCTCGCGAGGCCGCCGACTCCAGCCAGCTCACCGACGAGGACATCGGCCTCGCCAACGTCATCCTGACCAACGGCGCCCGGCTCTACGTAGACCACGCCCACCCCGAGTACAGCGCCCCCGAGGTCACCAACCCCCGGGACGCCGTCCTGTGGGACAAGGCCGGCGAACGGATCATGGCCGAGGCGGCCGCGCGCGCCGCCCAGCTGCCCGGCGCCCAGCCCATCCACCTCTACAAGAACAACACCGACAACAAGGGCGCGTCCTACGGCACGCACGAGAACTACCTGATGAAACGGGAGACCCCGTTCTCGGACATCGTGCGCCACCTGACGCCGTTCTTCGTCTCCCGCCAGGTCGTCACCGGCGCCGGCCGGGTCGGCATCGGCCAGGAAGGCCGCGAGCACGGCTTCCAGCTCAGCCAGCGCGCCGACTACTTCGAGGTCGAGGTCGGCCTGGAGACCACCCTCAAGCGCCCCATCATCAACACCCGTGACGAGCCGCACGCGGACGCCGAGAAGTACCGGCGGCTGCACGTGATCATCGGAGACGCCAACCTCTCCGAGATCTCCACCTACCTCAAGCTCGGCACCACCGCGCTCGTCCTGTCGATGATCGAGGACGCCTTCATCACCGTCGACCTCGCCGTCGACCAGCCCGTGCGCACCCTCCACCAGGTCTCCCACGACCCGGGCCTGCAGTACCTCGTCACGCTGCGCAGCGGCCGGACACTCACCGCGGTGCAGCTTCAGATGGAGTACTTCGAGCTGGCCAGGAAGTACGTCGACGAGCGCTACGGGACCGACGCCGACGAGCAGACCAAGGACGTCCTCACCCGTTGGGAGGACACGCTCAACCGGCTCGAGAACGATCCGATGAGCCTGGCCGGCGAGCTGGACTGGGTCGCCAAGCGGGAGCTGATGGAGGGCTACCGCCGCCGCGACAACCTGGACTGGGACGCCGCCCGGCTGCACCTCGTCGACCTCCAGTACGCGGACGTACGCCCCGAGAAGGGCCTGTACAACCGGCTGGTGGCCCGCGGGCGGATGAAGCGCCTGCTGGACGAGCCGGCGGTGGAACGGGCCGAGACGAACCCCCCGGACGACACCCGGGCCTACTTCCGCGGCCGCTGCCTGGAGCAGTACGCGGACGACGTGGCCGCCGCCTCGTGGGATTCGGTCATCTTCGACCTCCCGGGTCACGACTCGCTCCAGCGGGTGCCGACGCTGGAGCCCCTCCGGGGTACCCGGAGCCATGTGAAGGACCTCCTCGACCGGTGCAGGACGGCCGAGGAACTGGTGCGGGTCCTTTCCGGCAACGCGGGAGCCTGAAATGGCCGGGCACTGGGAATCATGAGATCAGTGCCCGGACGTTGCAGAAACTGCGGGGCCGATGTCAGTCCCGGCTTGTAGGGTCGGATCTGGTACTGACCCAACCGAGCGGGCCGATTCGAGCGGGGTGAGGAAATGGCGACCAAGGACACCGGCGGCGGACAGCAGAAGGCGACGCGTTCCACCGAGGAGGTCGAGGAGACCACGGCGGAGGCGAGCTCCGACCTCAAGGAACGCCAGGAAAAGCTGAGCGACGACGTGGATTCCGTTCTGGACGAAATCGACGACGTCCTCGAGGAGAACGCAGAGGACTTCGTTCGCTCATTTGTGCAAAAGGGCGGCCAGTAGCCTTCGAAGCGAAGGTGAAAAGCGGGGGTTGTGCTCGGAAGTGGCACTTCGAAGGATGCGCGCGGTGTGGCGAGAAGAAGCCGCGCGCATTCTTCGCTCTCCGGCCCCGTGGAGTGACCGGGACTCGCTCCGCGTGGCGTCGCGACGCGACAGCCTCGTACGGCCTGCCCCCGCGGTCCCTGCCGCATCCGCCGAAAGGCCCCGGCCACGCATGTGGATCACCGCCACGAGACGGGTAGGGTCCGTGGCGTACTGTGCTGCAACTGTCATTCGGCCATCGGAAAGTTGGGAGACGATCCCGACGTCCTTCGTCGGGCCATCGCATACCTGGAGGGCAACGCGTGGAAGCAAACAATCTGAGCACCGGGCGTCTCCCAGCAGCCTTCCTGACGCCGGGGTCCTCGTCGTTCATGGACTTCCTGGCCGATCACTCGCCGCAGCTGCTCCCGGGCAACCGGAAGCTGCCGGAGGGGGTTGTCGAGGCGCCGCACGGCACCACCATCGTCGCCGTGACGTTCCCCGGGGGCGTGGTGCTCGCCGGTGACCGGCGCGCCACGATGGGGAACATGATCGCGCAGCGGGACATCGAGAAGGTGTTCCCGGCCGACGAGTACTCGGCGGTCGGCATCGCCGGCACCGCCGGTCTCGCCGTGGAGATGGTCAAGCTGTTCCAGCTGGAGCTGGAGCACTTCGAGAAGGTGGAGGGCACGACGCTCTCCCTGGAGGGCAAGGCCAACCGCCTGTCCACCATGATCCGCGGCAACCTCGGCATGGCCATGCAGGGTCTCGCCGTCGTCCCGCTCTTCGCCGGCTGGGACGAGAGCCGCGAGCGGGGCCGGATCTTCTCCTACGACGTCACCGGCGGCCGCTCCGAGGAGCACGGGTACGCCGCCACCGGCTCGGGTTCGATCTTCGCGCGCGGGTCGATGAAGAAGCTGTACCGGGAGGACCTGACCGAGGAGCAGGCCACCACGCTGGTCGTCCAGGCGCTGTACGACGCGGCGGACGACGACTCCGCGACCGGCGGCCCGGATCTGGCACGCCGGATCTTCCCGATCGTCACCGTCATCACCGAGGAGGGCTTCCGCAGGCTCTCGGAGGAGGAATCCTTCGCGCTGGCCCGGTCCGTCACCGAGCGGCGTCTGGAGCAGCCCGACGGGCCGCGCGCCGCCCTGCTCTGACCGCGCGTCGACCTCGTAGCGAAGAAGCCTTTCGGACCGGAAGAAAGGGACGGTAGCCGGTGTCCACGCCGTTCTATGTCTCACCCCAGCAGGCCATGGCGGACCGGGCGGAGTACGCCCGCAAGGGCATCGCCCGGGGCCGCAGTCTCGTCGTCCTCCAGTACGCCGACGGCATCGTGTTCGTCGGCGAGAACCCGTCTCGCGCCCTGCACAAGTTCAGCGAGATCTACGACCGGATCGGCTTCGCCGCGGCCGGCAAGTACAACGAGTACGAGAACCTGCGGATCGGCGGGGTGCGCTACGCCGATCTGCGCGGGTACACCTACGACCGCGACGACGTCACCGCGCGCGGTCTGGCCAACGTCTACGCGCAGACGCTGGGCACGATCTTCTCCAGCGCGGGCGAGAAGCCGTACGAGGTGGAGCTGGTCGTCGCCGAGGTCGGCGCGGAGCCGGAGGGCGACCAGATCTACCGGCTGCCGCACGACGGGTCGATCGTCGACGAGCACGGTTCGGTCGCGGTCGGCGGCAACGCGGAGCAGATCAGCTCGTTCCTGGACCAGCGGCACCGGGACGGGATGTCGCTGGCGGAGGCGCTGAAGCTGGCCGTGCAGGCGCTGTCGCGGGACACCAACGGCGGCGAGCGGGAGATTCCCGCGGAGCGGCTGGAGGTGGCGGTGCTGGACCGGACGCGGCCGCAGCAGCGGAAGTTCAAGCGGATCGTCGGCCGCCAGCTGAAGCGCCTGCTGGAGGCGGACGACGCGGCGGTGACCCGCACGGACGACCCGTCGGACGAGGCCGCCGAGGAGTAGTCCGCGGGAGTGTGGCAGGGCCCCGGAGCCGTACGGCTCCGGGGCCTTTGCCGTACCCGGGGTCAGGTGCTCGGGGCGGGGCCGGAGGAGGCACGGCGGGCGAGGGTGACGGGCAGGTCGTCCGTCTCGGGGGCGCGGCCGTCGAGGACGGCGAGGAGGGCGTCCATGCCGCGTTCGCCGATGCGTTCGGCGGGGAGGGCGACGGTGGTGAGTTCGGGTTCGAGGGCGGTGGCGAGGGCCAGGTCGTCGAAGCCGGTCACGGAGAGGTCCTCGGGGACGCGCAGGCCGAGCCGGCGGGCCGCCTTGCAGGCGCCCGCGGCGAGGATGTCGTCGTCGCAGACGATGGCGGTGGGCCGGGGGCCGGGCCGGGTGAGGGCGTGTTCGGTGACTTCGCGGGCGCCCTGGACGTCGAGCGGGGCGCGGACCACCGTGACGCTCGCGTCGCGCAGGGCGTCGGCGAGCGCGGCGCCGCGGACGTCGAAGGTCCAGGAGGAGACGGCGGAGGCGAGGTGCAGGAAGCGCCGGTGGCCGAGGCCGAGCAGGTGGCCGGTGACCTGGCGCATGCCGTCGGCGATGTCGAGGTTGACGTGGGCGGCGGCGCCGGGGTCGGCGGGGTCGCTGTCGAGCATCACGAGGGGGAGGTCGGTGCCGGCGAAGGCCTTGAGGGCCTCGGCGGCCATGGAGGAGGCGATGACGCCGTCGAGGGCGGCGCGGGCGGAGGCGAAGGGGTCCCGGGCGGGGCCGATGCCGGCGGGGGAGGGGTAGAGGACGACGCCGAAACCGTGCCGGGCGGCGACGGTGGCGGCGCCGGTGTAGACGCGGGCGAAGAACTCGTTGGTGAGGGCGGGGACCACGAGCAGGGCGGTGCGGGTGCGGCCGAGGCGCAGGTTGCGGGCGGCGAGATTGGGGCGGTAGCCGAGGTGCGCGGCGGTCTCGCGGACGGTGGCGGCGGTGCGTTCGGAGACGCGGCCGCGCCATTTGTCGCCGAGGACGAGGGACACGGTGGCCTGCGAGACGCCGGCTACGCGGGCGACGTCGCGGCTGGTGGGGCGGTGCCCGCCGGGGGGCTCGGGGCTGTGCACGCGTACGACCTCCGCGGCGGCTGTGTGCTGGTTCGTGTGGACGCGCGGGTGGACCGGCGTGGTGCGGTCATGGTACGTATGACCCCGTCGCGTTATACGTAAAACCTCGGGTTGATGCCCCGGGAGGGAGACCCCATGCCCACCGAGGCACCCGCGAGCGGCGGTTATCTCGAGATCCTTCGCGCGCCCCATGCCACGCGCCTGCTCACCGGCACCCTCGTGGGCCGGCTGCCGAGCGGGACGGGGCCGGTCGCCCTGACGGTGTTCACCCGCGCCGAGGGCGGCAGTTACACCCTCGCCGGCGGGCTGATAGCCGTGTACGGCCTGGCCATGGCCGTCGGCCAGCCCCTGCTGGGCCGGGCCGTCGACCTCAAGGGCCAGCCTCGCGTCCAGCTGCCCGCCGCGCTCCTCTCCGCCCTCGGCATGGCCGTGCTGGCCGTCGCCGGCATCGGCAACCTCTTCCTCGCCTACGCGGCCGTCCTGGTCGCCGGACTCTTCACCCCGCCGCTCGAAGGCGGGCTGCGGGCGCTGTGGCCGAGCGTGCTGGGCCGGGCGGACCAGGTGCACCGGGCGTACGCCCTGGACGCCGTCGCCCAGGAGGTCATGTTCACCGCCGGGCCGCTGCTGCTGACCCTGCTCGTGGCGCTGTGGTCGCCCGCCGCCGCCCTCCTCGTCATCAACGTCCTCGGTGTCCTCGGCGCCCTCTCGGTGGTGCTCTCGCCGCCGTCGCGGGCCTGGCGCTCCGCGCCGCGCGAGGCGCACTGGCTGGGCGCGCTGCGCTCGCCCGGTCTGCTCGCCCTGCTCGGTTCGTTCTTCTTCGTGGGGCTGGCGCTCGGCTCCATCACGGTGGCCGCCGTCGCCTACGCCGACGATCTCGGTGACGACGCGGTCTACGGCTGGCTGATGGCGGCGCTCGGGCTCGGCGCGCTGATCGGCGGCGTGGTGTACGGGGCCCGCCAGTGGGCGGGCGCGCCGGAGAGGCGGCTGCGGGTGCTGGTGCTGCTGCTCGCGGTCGGCTATCTGCCGCTGGTCCTGGTGCCCGGCGCGGTCCCGATGGCGTTCCTGGCGGCCCTCGCGGGGGTGTTCCTGGCGCCGTCCATCGCCTGTGCCTTCATCGTGGTCGACCGGCACGCGCCGGCCGGCACCGTCACCGAGGCGTTCTCCTGGCTGGTCACGACCTTCGGGGTCGGCTCGGCGCTCGGCTCGGCGGTCTCCGGGCCGGTCGTCGAAGTGGCCGGGACCCCCGCCGGTTTCGCCGTGGCCGGGGTCGGCGGCTTCGTGGCCTTCCTGGTGCTGCTCGCCACGGGCCGGGTGCTGGGGGACGTCACCCCGGTGCGACACGCCGTCGGCGGGGGTGGGGGAAGCGCCCCGCTGCCCGGCGCGCGGGGCGAAAATGACGCGCGGTCCTCGGGAAACGAACGAAACGGGGCGGCCGAACCCGGTTTCAGCACAGGCCGTCAGGCGTAATGTTCAGACATGGACCGCCGCATTTTCGGGCTGGAGAACGAGTACGGCGTCACGTGCACGTTCAGGGGACAGCGCCGACTGTCTCCTGACGAAGTGGCGCGGTACCTCTTCCGCCGTGTCGTGTCATGGGGCCGCAGCAGCAATGTCTTCCTGCGGAACGGCGCCCGCCTGTACCTGGACGTGGGTTCGCATCCGGAATACGCAACTCCCGAATGCGACAACGTGGTCGAACTGGTCACCCACGACAAGGCCGGCGAGCGCATTCTGGAAGGACTTCTCGTCGACGCGGAACGCCGCCTGCACGAGGAAGGAATCGCGGGCGACGTCTATCTCTTCAAGAACAACACCGACTCCGCCGGAAACTCCTACGGCTGCCACGAGAACTATCTGGTGGCCCGGCACGGGGAGTTCTCCCGGCTCGCGGACATCCTCATTCCGTTCCTGGTGACCCGGCAGCTGATCTGCGGCGCCGGGAAGGTGCTGCAGACCCCGCGGGGTGCCGTGTACTGCGTCTCGCAGCGGGCCGAGCACATCTGGGAGGGCGTCAGCTCGGCGACCACCCGGTCGCGTCCCATCATCAACACCCGCGACGAGCCGCACGCGGACGCCGAGCGCTACCGGCGCCTGCACGTCATCGTCGGCGACTCCAACATGTCCGAGACGACCATGCTGCTCAAGGTCGGCGCCACCGACCTCGTGCTGCGCATGATCGAGGCGGGCACCGTGATGCGCGACCTGACCCTGGAGAACCCGATCCGGGCCATCCGCGAGGTCAGCCACGACATCACCGGCCAGCGCAAGGTGCGGCTCGCCAGCGGCCGCGAGGCGTCGGCGCTCGAGGTGCAGCGGGAGTACTTCGAGAAGGCCGCCGACTTCGTCGACCGCCGGGGCATCCGCAGTGGCACGGTCGCCCAGGTCCTGGACCTGTGGGGCCGTACCCTCGACGCGATCGAGCAGGAGGCGCTCGAGCGGGTCGAGACCGAGATCGACTGGGTCATGAAGTACAAGCTCATCGAGCGGTACCGGGCCAAGCACAACATGACGATGTCGCATCCGCGGATCGCTCAGATAGACCTCGCTTACCACGACATCCACCGCCGCCGCGGGCTGTACTACCTGCTCCAGAAGAACGGCCAGGCGGCCCGGATCTGCAACGACGTGAAGATCTTCGAGGCGAAGTCGGTGCCGCCGCAGACCACCCGGGCGCGGCTGCGCGGCGACTTCATCCGGCGGGCGCAGGAGCAGCGCCGGGACTTCACCGTCGACTGGGTCCACCTCAAGCTCAACGACCAGGCGCAGCGCACGGTGTTGTGTAAGGACCCGTTCCGCTCGGTCGACGACCGGGTGGAAAAGCTGATCGCCGGTATGTAGGACCGGGCGCCGCCCGGCGTACGACCGGCTCGGACGGACCGTCGGCCCCGCACGTTTCGCGTGCGGGGCCGACGGCATTCACAGTGTGGTCCCCTAGAGTGTCGGGACAACTACCGTGCCGTCTGAGATCTGAGGAACTAGTGCGCCGACTTGCCGGCCTGCTCGTCGTTCCGCTGCTGCTGCTCACCACAGCGGCCTGCGGCAGCGACAACAAGGGCTCCGATTCCGATTCCGGTTCGATGAAGAACGGGCTTCCCGCCATCACGGCGGGGGAGAAGTTCGGTGAGAAGCCGACCGTCTCCAAGGGCGTGGGCGCCCCGCCCAAGTCGCTCAAGGTCAACGTGATCAGCGAGGGCAAGGGCCCGGTCACCAAGAACGGTGACGCGCTTCAGGTGAACTACCTGGGCCAGTCGTGGGACTCGACCACCCCCTTCGACAACAGCTTCGACCGGAAGCAGCCCTTCGAGCTGACGCTGGGCGCCGGACAGGTCATCAAGGGCTGGGACCAGGGCCTCGCGGGCCAGAAGGTCGGCAGCCGCGTCATGATCGGCATCCCGCCGGAGCTCGGGTACGGGGCGCAGGGCCAGGGCGACATCAAGCCCAACGCCACGCTGGTGTTCGTGGTCGACATCCTGAAGGCCGTCACCATCCCGAAGACCGCCGAGGGCACCGAGGTCGCCCAGGAGAACAAGGACCTGCCGAAGGTCGGTACCAACACCGACGGCAAGGCGCCCTCGCTGACGATCCCCAAGGTGGATCCGCCGACCAAGCTGGTCTCCAACTACATCCTGGAGTCCAAGGGCGAGGCCGTGAAGGCCACGGACACGGTCGTGGTGAACTACGTCGCCTCCATCTGGAAGGACGGCAAGGTCTTCGACTCGACGTACCAGGCGGGCAAGCCGGCCAACTTCCCGCTGGCCAACCTGACCCTGAAGGGACTCAAGGACGGCCTCGTCGGCAAGAAGGTCGGCAGCCGTGTGCTGATCGTCGCGCCGCCGTCGGAGGCCTTCGGCGCCGAGGAGAAGCAGGGCATTCCGAAGAATTCCACCCTGGTCTTCGCTGTGGACATCCTGACGAAGATGTAAGACTGTCCCGGTCGCGCGGGCCATCGTCCGTGCGGTTCATCGTATGAGGAGCACACTGCAGTGAGCATCGAGAAGCCCGAGGTCGACTTCCCGGGCGGCGAGGCGCCGTCCGACCTGGAGATCAAGGACATCTGGAAGGGCGACGGCGAGGTCGCCGAGGCCGGCGACGTGGTCGACGTCCACTACGTGGGTGTGTCCTTCGAGTCCGGCGAGGAGTTCGACGCCTCCTGGAACCGCGGTTCCGCGCTGCAGTTCCAGCTCGGTGTCGGCATGGTCATCCAGGGCTGGGACAAGGGCGTCCAGGGCATGCAGGTCGGCGGCCGCCGTCAGCTGATCATCCCGTCGCACCTGGCGTACGGCGAGCAGGGCGCGGGCGGCAAGATCGGCCCGAACGAGACGCTGATCTTCGTCTGCGACCTCGTGGCCGTCCACAAGCGCTGACCCGGATCGCGAGACCGGACCGAGGGTCCCCGCCCATCAGGGCGGGGACCCTCGGCTTTGGTCCACACACCCCGGGGCGGTACGGTCGGACCTCCGAAGAGTCCAACCGGTAAAAGAGGGTGCGGGGCGTCGATGGCGATTGCCAAGGCCGAGCGGCTGATGAACCTGGCGCTGTGTCTGCTCGGCGCCCGCCGGCCGCTCAGCAAGCGCGAACTGCGGGGGTCCATCGAGGCCTATGTCGAGGCCTTCCGACCGGGGCCCGGCGGGGCGTCCGGCGAGGACGCCTTCAACCGGATGTTCGAGCGCGACAAGGATGATCTGCGCGAGCTCGGCCTGGTCATCGAGACCGTCGAGAACCTGGACGGCGAGACCGGCTACCTGGCCCGCCGCGACTCCAACCGGCTGCCGCCCATCACCCTGGACGCCGAGGAGGCCGCCGCGCTCGGCCTCGCCGCCAAGGTGTGGCAGCAGGCCCGCCTCGCCGGCGCCGCGAGCGGCGCCCTGCAGAAGCTGCGCGCCGCCGGCATGCCCGAGGCGGAGGACCCGTACGACGACCGGCCGGGCGCGCTGGAACCCCGTATCCCGGTCCACGAGGTCGCCTTCGAGCCGCTGATGCTGGCCTGCCGCGACCGCCGCCCGGTCGTCTTCGACTACCGCAAGGCCAACGCCGCCCGCCCCGAGCCCCGGCAGGTCGAGCCGTGGACCCTGGAGTGCTGGCGCGGCCACTGGTACCTGGCGGGCTGGGACCGCGACCGGGGCGCGGAGCGGGTGTTCCGGCTGTCCCGGATCACCGGCAAGGTGCGCTCCCGGGCCGGCGCGTTCACCACGCCCGTGCCCGACGCCGTCACCGTCCGTGAGACCGTCGAGAGCTGGGCGGGCGAGACCGCCACCCGGACCGCCCGGATCCGGCTGCGGGCCGGCTGCGCCTATCCGCTGCGGGCCAAGGCCACCGCGGTGACCGAGGGCACCGACGGCTGGGACGAGCTGGAGATCCCGTACGGGCACGGCCTCGACGCCTGGCTCGTGGAGTTCGGCCCCGACGTGGTCGTGCTGGAACCGGCCGATCTGCGGGCCGACGTGGTGGACCGGCTGCGCGCCGTGGCCAAGGGCTGAGGGGAAGAGGAACGACCGTGGCCGTCAACGCCATCGACCAGACGAGGCGGATGCTCTCCCTCGTCACGTATCTGCGCGAACGTCCGGGCGCGCACGTCGCCGACGTCGCCCGGGCCTTCGGGATCACCGAGGACGAGCTGATCTCCGACCTGGACGTGCTGCCGATGTGCGGCACCAGCTTCCGGGGCGGCGATCTGCTGGACATCGACACCGACGGCGACCGGATCTGGTGGCGCAATCCGAACGCCCTGGGCGCGGAGGCCGCCGAGCCGCTGCGGCTCGCCGCCGACGAGGCGACCGCGCTGCTGGTCGCGGCGCGCGCCGTGGCGACGCTGCCCGGGCTGCGCGAGGGCGACCGCGACGCGCTGCTGCGGGCGACCGCCAAGCTGGAGGCGGCGGCCGGTGAGGCCGCCGGGGCCAGCTCCCGGCTCTCGGTGACCTTCGAGTCCGAGGGCGGGGTGTTCGCCGAGGTCGACCGGGCGATCTCGGAACGCCGCCGGCTGTGGCTGCGCTACTACTCGCCCGCGCGCGACGAGCTCACCGAGCGCGAGGTGGACCCGATCCGGCTGTTCGCCGTCGGCCACACGTACATGGAGGCGTGGTGCCGGCTCTCCGAGGCGCGCCGCACCTTCCGGCTCGACCGGGTGGCCGAGATCCGGCTCCTGGACGAGGCCGCCGCGCCGCCGGAGATCGAGCTGCGGGACCTGTCGGCGGGGCTGGTGCAGCCGTCCGCCGAGGACCCGGAGGTCGTGGTGGAGGTGGGGCCCGGCGGCCGCTGGGTCGCCGAGTACTACCCGCACGACCGGGCCGAGGAACTGCCCGACGGGGGACTGCGGATCACCCTGCGGACCCCGGCGCCCGCCTCGCTGCGACGGCTCGCGCTGCGGCTCGGCAGCGACGGGCGGATCGTGTCCCCGCCGGAGCTGGCGGACAGCGCGCGCGAGGCGGCGGCCGCGGCGCTGGCCGCGTACGACGGCTGAGCGGCGGGCCGGGAGCGGCGGGGTGCGTGCGTTAGCGAGTGCCAGGGCATCCGCCGGGCCGGTGTCCGGCGGACCGGACGGTGACGTTCCGGAGCGGCGGGGCGCTGTTCCCCATGAGGGGTGTCGTCCGGGCGCCTCTCCCGAGCACAGGGAGAGTCAAGGGAAATGTCCGTGATGCCCGGCCTCATGGCTCCGGTGGCCCCGGTTCCCCCGGTCGCGCAGGTCCTCTACAAGGCCGCCTGCCCCGACTGCCGCGCCCGCTTCGAACTCTCCGCGGGCGCTTTCCGGCTCGCCATCGGCGCGAGCCGTCGTACCACCTTCTACTCCTTCACCTGCCCCGAGTGCGGCAGCGCCGTCCGCAAGCCGGCCGGGGAGCGGATCGTGGAACTCCTCACCGACGGCGGCGTCAACACCCTGCGCCTGCACATCACGGTTCGGTCCGCCGCCTGCTGAAGGGCGGCATATGCCGGGCGTCCATCGGCGAGCGGACCGGCCCACGGACCGGCCCACGGACCGGCCCACGGACCTGTACGGGCCGCGGCCGGCCACCGGCGGCGGCCCGCTCCCGCACAGCGTCTAGGCTCGGCATATGTTCTGGCCCATGCTCGCCGTCGCTCTCGGCTTCCTCGGCATCGCCGTCCTCGGCGTCCTCGGCATCAAGGTCTTCGTGGAGGCGCGGCGTCTCGGCCGTCAAGTGGCCCGCACCACAGAGCGCATCCATCAGGCCGCCGAGGACCTGGAACGCGCCGCCACCGACCTGGCGCGAACGGGGGAGACCCTGCGCTGACTTCGGGCTTGTCCCGCGCGGTGTCCAGGCGCGGGGCGCAATCGCGAGTATGCACAGTCATTGCCGCCCGTTTACCCCTGCGGGTTACGATCGCATGCAGCGCGGTGGCCGGACGCCCGTCCGGCCCGCCGGGCACGCACTTCCAATGTCGCCTCGGTGAAGAAGGTAAACAGCTATGGGTAGGCTCGGCCCCACCGAGATCATTCTGATCCTTGTCGTGATCATCCTGCTCTTCGGCGCCAAGAAGCTCCCGGACATGGCTCGTTCGCTGGGCAAGTCGGCACGCATCCTCAAGAGCGAGGCCAAGGCGATGAAGTCCGACGACCAGCAGAGCGCGCCCGCCGACCCGCCCCACGCCACCCCGCGGACCAGGCGGTGCCCCGGACCATCCAGGCCGCGCCCGGCGACGTGACCAGCGCGCGTCCCGTGGCCGAGCCCACCGACACCACCAAGCGCTGAGCTGACCCGGCCCGCCGTAGCCGCCGCGTCACGCGGCGGCTGCCGCACGAGATGAGGACGTGGGTTGCTCAAGTCCGCCCGCAAGCAGGAGAAGGACCCCGAGGGCCGTATGCCCCTCGTGGAACACCTGCGTGAGCTTCGGAACCGCCTGGCGAAGGGCCTGCTGGCCATCGCGGCGGTCACCATCGTGGCCCTCGTGTACAGCGAGGAGCTGATGCAGTTCCTGACCGGGTCGGTGCCCAAGTGCGGGCCCGGTGTCACCAGCGACGGCGGCAACTGCGCGATCGTGTCCTTCAACACGCTGATGGCGCCGTTCAGCACGACCATCCAGCTCTCCCTCACGACGGGTCTCGTCGTGGCGAGCCCGGTCTGGCTGTACCAGCTCTGGGCCTTCATCGCGCCCGGTCTGCACAAGCACGAGAAGAAGTACACATACGCCTTCGTCGGCGCCGCGGTCCCGCTCTTCGCGGCCGGCGCCTACCTCGCTTACCTCATCCTTCCCGTCAGCGTGCAGGTGCTCATCAGCCTCACGCCCGCGGGATCCGCCAACATCCTCTCGCTCGGTGACGTCCTCGACTTCACCCTGCGCATGGTGCTCGTCTTCGGCCTCGCCTTCGAGCTGCCGCTGGTGCTGGTGATGCTGAACCTCACCGGCGTCCTCAGCGGCCGCCGGATGGCCCGCTGGTGGCGCGGCGTGATCATGGGCGTGTTCGTCTTCGGCGCCGTGATCACCCCGACCACCGACCCGGTCGGCATGCTCGCCCTGGCCGGCCCGATCACCGTGCTCTACCTGGCGGCCGTCGGCTTCTCGCTGCTCAACGACAGGCGGCGCGGACGCAAGAACGCCGATGCCGCTCTCGACGACGACGAGGCCTCCCGGCTGGACCTGACCCCCGAGGCGATCGGCGAGGTCGAGACCGTGGGTGCCGCGCGGGTGCTGCCCGAGCAGGCCACTGGCGAGTCGGACGGAGCCAGGTCGCAGCGGCTCAACGGTTACGACGACATCACCTGATGTAGGGTCCCCCCTCAGACCCGATCCGGGGGGACCCCATGACCAGCGACATCACCCTCTTCGTCAATCCCACAGCGGGACGCGGCCGGGGCGCGCACGCCGCGCAGCCGGCCGCTCGCGTGCTCCGGGACGCCGGCTTCTCGGTGCGGACGATCCTCGGCCACGACGCCGACGACGCGCTGCGGCGCGTCCGCGAGGCCGTCGCGGCCGGCACCGACGCGCTCGTGGCCGTGGGCGGCGACGGCGTCGTCTCCCTGGCGCTGCAGGCGGTGGCCGGCACCGGCACCCCGCTCGGCGTGATCGCCGTCGGCACCGGCAACGACTTCGCCCGCTCCCTCGGACTGCCCGTCCGGGATCCGGCCGGGGCCGCCGCGACCGTCGCCGAGGTCCTCAAGGGCGACGGCGGGCGCGTGATCGACCTGGGACGGGTCGAGCAGGGCCTGGGGGAGCGGAACCAGGGGGGCTCGGAGGAGGACGGCTCGGGGGGAAGGCCGCCGGTGCGGCCGGCGGGCGCTGGTTCGGCACCGTTCTCGCCTCCGGCTTCGACTCCCGGGTCAACGACCGCGGCAACCGGATGCGGCTGCCCGCCGGACGTTTCAAGTACGACCTCGCGATCCTCGCCGAACTCGCCTCGTTCCGGCCCATCCCGTACCGCCTCACCCTCGACGACGGCACCGAGACGAGGGTCGACGCCACGCTCGTCGCCGTCGGGAACGGCACCTCCTACGGCGGCGGCATGCGCATATGCGCCGACGCCGTCATGGACGACGGGCTCTTCGACGTCATCGTCGTCGGCGACCTCCCGCGCACCGAACTGATCAAGGTCTTCCCGCGCGTCTACAAGGGCACCCACCTCAGCCACCCCAAGGTCACCCTGCACCGGGTCCGTGCCCTCACCCTCGACGCCCCCGACGTGACCGGATACGCCGACGGCGAGCCGCTGGGCCCCCTCCCGCTCACCGCCCGCTGCGTCCCGGGTGCCCTGCGCGTCCTGGCCCCGCCCGCCCCGTAGCAGCCCGCCCGGCAGGTCCGCCCGGGGCCTCCCGAGGCCGCCCCATAAAGATCGCGTCACTGTCAGAGGGGGCGGGTAGGCTCGTTGACAAGATGACTGAGGACCTCACACCAGCCGAGGCGTACGCGGCTGCCCGCGCCCGCTCCGCGGACCAGGCCACCGCGCTGGCCCCCTTCCGCGAGATGTACGACTTCGGTCTGGACCCCTTCCAGATCGAGGCATGCCAGGCCCTCGAAGCGGGCAAGGGCGTGCTCGTCGCCGCGCCCACGGGCTCCGGCAAGACCATCGTGGGCGAGTTCGCCGTCCACCTGGCCCTCCAGCAGGGCCGCAAATGCTTCTACACCACGCCCATCAAGGCGCTCTCCAACCAGAAGTACACCGACCTCGTCAAGCGCTACGGACACGACAAGGTCGGCCTGCTCACCGGTGACAACAGTGTCAACGGCGACGCCCCGGTGATCGTCATGACCACCGAGGTCCTGCGCAACATGCTCTACGCGGGCTCGCAGGCGCTCTCCGGCCTCGGCTACGTGGTCATGGACGAGGTCCACTACCTCTCCGACCGCTTCCGCGGCGCCGTGTGGGAGGAAGTGATCATCCACCTCCCCGAGTCGGTGACGCTCGTGTCGCTCTCGGCGACCGTGTCGAACGCCGAGGAGTTCGGCGACTGGCTCGACACCGTCCGCGGCGACACCGAGGTCATCGTCTCCGAGAGCCGCCCCGTGCCGCTGTGGCAGCACGTGCTGGCCGGCCGGCGGATGTACGACCTCTTCGAGGAGGAGACCGACCACGGCGGCCGCGGCTCCTCCCGCCGCGAGGTCAACCCCGACCTGCTGCGCCTGGCCCGGACCGAGAACTCGCGGACGTACAACCCGCGCGAGCGGCGGCGCGGCAAGATGGTCCGCGAGGCCGACCGCGAGCGCGAGCGGCGCGCACGCTCCCGGATCTGGACGCCGGGCCGGCCCGAGGTCATCGACCGGCTGGACGCCGAGGGGCTGCTGCCCGCCATCACCTTCATCTTCAGCCGGGCCGGCTGCGAGGCCGCCGTACAGCAGTGCCTCCACGCGGGCCTGCGGCTCAACGACGAGGAGGCCCGCCTGCGGGTCCGCGAGATCGTCGAGGAGCGCACCGCCGCCATCCCCACCGAGGACCTGCACGTCCTCGGCTACTACGAGTGGCTCGAAGGCCTGGAGCGGGGCATCGCCGCGCACCACGCCGGCATGCTGCCGACCTTCAAGGAGGTCGTCGAGGAGCTGTTCGTCCGCGGTCTCGTCAAGGCGGTCTTCGCCACCGAGACGCTGGCCCTCGGCATCAACATGCCGGCCCGGTCGGTGGTCCTGGAGAAGCTCGTCAAGTGGAACGGCGAGCAGCACGCGGACATCACCCCCGGCGAGTACACCCAGCTCACCGGGCGGGCCGGGCGGCGCGGCATCGACGTCGAGGGCCACGCCGTGGTGCTGTGGCAGCGCGGCATGGACCCCGGCCACCTCGCCGGACTCGCCGGCACCCGTACGTATCCGCTGCGCTCCAGCTTCAAGCCCTCGTACAACATGGCGGTCAACCTCGTCGACCAGTTCGGCCGGCACCGCTCGCGCGAGCTGCTCGAGACCTCCTTCGCCCAGTTCCAGGCCGACCGCTCGGTCGTCGGGATCTCCCGCCAGGTGCAGAAGAACGAGGAGGGCCTGAGCGGCTACAAGGAGGGCATGACCTGCCACCTCGGCGATTTCGAGGAGTACGCGCGGCTCCGCCGCGAACTCAAGGACCGCGAGACGGACCTGGCCCGGCAAGGCGCCGCGCAGCGCCGTGCGCAGGCCGCGGCGTCGCTGGAGCGGCTGAAGCCCGGTGACGTCATCCACGTGCCGACGGGCAAGTTCGCCGGTCTCGCGCTGGTCCTCGACCCGGGCGTGCCGGCCGGCCGGACCGACCGGCACCGCGGCTTCGACCACCACGACGGGCCGCGCCCGCTGGTGCTGACGGCCGAGCGGCAGGTCAAGCGACTCGCGTCGATCGACTTCCCGGTGCCCGTGGAGCCGCTGGAGCGGATGCGGATCCCGCGGTCCTTCAACCCGAAGTCGCCGCAGTCCCGCCGCGACCTGGCCTCCGCACTGCGGTCCAAGGCGGGTCACCTCGACCCCGAGCGGCACCGCAAGCAGCGTTCGGCCGCGGCCGACGACCGCCAGATCGCCCGGCTGCGCACCGAGATCCGCGCGCACCCCTGCCATGGCTGCGACGAGCGCGAGGACCACGCCCGCTGGGCCGAGCGCTACCACCGGCTGCAGCGCGACACCAAGCAGCTGGAGCGGCGCATCGAGGGCCGCACCAACACCATCGCCCGAACCTTCGACCGGATCGTCGCGCTCCTGACCGAGCTGGACTATCTGCGCGACGACGAGGTCACGGACAACGGCAAGCGGCTCGCCCGGCTCTACGGCGAACTCGACCTGCTGGCGAGCGAGTGCCTGCGCGAAGGCGTGTGGGAGGGGCTCAGCCCGGCCGAGCTGGCCGCCTGTGTCTCCGCGCTCGTCTACGAGGCCCGGCAGTCCGACGACGCCATGGCGCCGAAGCTGCCGACCGGCCGGTCGAAGGCGGCGCTCGGCGAGATGGTGCGGATCTGGGGCCGGCTGGACGCGCTGGAGGAGGAGTTCCGGCTCCACCAGGCCGAGGGCGTCGGACAGCGCGAGCCCGACCTGGGCTTCGCCTGGGCCGTGTACCAGTGGGCCTCCGACAAGGGGCTCGACGAGGTGCTGCGCGAGGCCGAGATGCCGGCCGGCGACTTCGTCCGCTGGTGCAAGCAGGTCATCGACGTGCTCGGGCAGATCGCCGCGGCCGCGCCCAGGGAGGGCAGCACCGTGCCGAAGAACGCGCGCAAGGCCGTGGACGCGCTGCTGAGGGGCGTGGTGGCGTACAGCTCGGTGGGCTGAGCGATGCGCTGAGAGACGCACTGAGCAGTGCGCTGACGGGCCCGGCCGGGGCGGATGGACGCCTGGCCGGGTCCGACGGTTTTCCGGCCAGGTTCGGCGACATGCCCGGACGGATGTCGGCGGGGGAGTGCCGGCGAGTTTTCCACAGCCGGTTGTCCACAGGGCTGGCGTGGTGTCGGGTCCGTCGGCTTCCATGGTCGCGTACGCACCACCGGGCCCTGTGGGGCAACTCCCGTGGAAGGAAACGCCTGTGACCACGCACGCCGGTCCGCCCGCCGATGCCGAGGCCAGGGAGGCGGACGGACGAAGGAGGGTGCCGGGACCGCGCGGGGTCCCGGTGCTCGGGAACATGCCGGAGTTCGGCAAGGACCCGCTTGCCTTCTTCGAACAGCTGCGGGGGCGCGGGGACTTCGTCCGCTGGCGGTTCGGTCCGAGCGAGATGCTGTTCGTCGCCCACCCGGAGACCGTCGGCGAACTGCTCACCGAGGTCGAGCGGACCTTCGACCAGCCCGACCTCGGCATTGCCGTACGCACCCTGCTCGGTGACGGGGTGGTGGTCGCCAAGGGCGCGGACTGGCGGCGCAAGCGCTCCCTGGTGCAGCCGTCCGTGCGGCCCCGGCAGGTCAAGTCCTACGCGGCCACCATGGCCGAGTGCGCCGTCGCCCTCGCCGAGCGGTGGACCGACGGACAACGGGTCGACGTCAAGCGGGAGATGACCGGGCTCACGCAGCTGATCGCCGTCCGCACCATCTTCGGCACCGATACCGCCGCCGACGTCGAGGCCATCGGCCAGGCCATGGACGTCGCCCAGCGGGAGATCGGCGACGAGTTCAGCGGTCTCGGCGGGATCCTGCCCGACTGGGTCCCCACGCGGGGGCGGGCCCGGATCAAGCGGGCCGTGGCCGTCATCGACAACGAGGTCGCCCGGGTCGTCGCCCGCCACCGGGGCGGCGACACCGAGCGCCCCGACCTGCTCAGCCGGCTGCTCGCGGCCCGGGACGAGACCGGCGCGCCGCTCTCCGACCGGGAGATCCGCGACGAGACCGTCACCCTCTACGTCGGCGGCCACGAGACCACCAGCTCCACCCTGCTGTGGGCGTGGTACCTGCTGGCACACAACCCGCGGGTCGCCGACGCGCTGGGCGAGGAGCTCGACCGGGTGCTCGGCGACCGGGACCCCGGCTTCGACGACTTCACCGAACTCGCCTACACCCAGGCCGTGGTGAAGGAGACCCTGCGTCTCTATCCCGCGATCTGGCTGACCACCGCGATCGCGAAGGAGGGCGCCACTCTGGGTGGCGCGCCGGTGCGCCCCGGCACCCGGGTCTGGAGCAGCCAGTGGGCCACCCACCGCGACGGCCGCTGGTACCGGGACCCGCTGGAGTTCCGTCCCGAGCGGTGGCTCGCCCAGGCCGACGGCACCCCGGCCGAGGACATACCCGAGTACGCCTGGTTCCCCTTCGGCGGCGGCCCGCGGGTCTGCCTCGGCACCCGCTTCGCGATGGTCGAGGCCGTCCTCGTGCTGGCGGTGATCGCCCGCCGCTTCCGGCTCGACCTCGACCCCGGCGAGATACGCCCGGTGCCGAGCCTGACGCTCCAGCCCGACCGCGAGGTCCTGGCCACGGTGCGCAAGCGGTAGGCCGTGTCCGGAAAGCCCGGGGTGGGGCCGACGGATCAGCGCCGGGGCCGTCACGCCCCCGTCATGCGGCGTCGGTGACCGGCTTCAGGTCGTGGAGCAGGAAGTGCGGTTCCCCGTCGTCGGTGGACTCCGACCAGAGTCCGTCGGCGTCGAGGACCGAGGCCGCGACCATCCGTGCTTCGGCGACGAGTTCGGGCAGGTAGCCGAAGCCCGGCCAGGGCAGCACCGGAAAGTCGTGCGCCTCGCCGAACCGGCGTACCCGCGCGATGTCGCCCAAGGCCGCTGACGGAAGTGACTCGTTGGCCCAGGACCACAGCCAGGTCCGCTGGGACAGGCTCACGCTGCCGATCATCGTGAGCCGTCCCGTCAGGAACGGCTCCCCTCCACGGGACCAGGTCATCCGTGCGTCGTCGAGCGACCAGTGGTACTGGACATCCCCCGACAGGCCGTGGCGCTCGACCATGAGGGCCTGCCGCGAGCGGGCCCGCTCGCGAGCCGAGGACACGACCTCCTCCCAGTCGGCGTGGTCGTGCGGTGAACGGTCGTCCACGGTGCCTCCTCGTGTGCGTACGGTCGGCGAGATCCTGTCACGCACGGGACGCCTTGACGCGGGGGCGGGTTCGGGCCGGGTCAGAGCAGGGCCAGGGCGAGGTCGCGCAGGTCGGCGGCGCGGAGCACGCGATTGCCGAACCCCGGCAGCGGGACGTGCAGCGGGTCCGTCCAGCGGGCGGGGAGGGCGGCGGGGCCGTGGACCGCGCCCGCCAGCATGCCGGTGACGGCGGCGACCGTGTCGGTGTCGCCGCCCAGGTCGATCGCGGCGGCGAGCGCCGACGTGTACGAGGCGGTGGTGCGCAGTGCCCAGAGGGCGGAGCCGAGGCAGGGCCAGACGGCGCCGTTGAACTCGGTGGCGTCCTCGGGCCGCCAGTCCGGCGCGAGGACCGTCGCCCACCGCTCCCGGTGCGGCGCGGCGACTTCGGCGAGCGTGGCGGGTACGGCGGCGAGCGGGTCGTCGCCGAGCAGGGCCACGCGGACCAGTTCGTGGAGCACCGCCGTGCCCTCCCACGTGGCGGGGTCCCCGTGGGTGAGCGCGGCGAGGTGCCGGGCGGCGGTCATGGTGGCGGTGCGCCCCGCGGCGGCGAAGTGCACGGCGGAGGTGGCGGCGCGCATCAGCGAACCGTTGCCCGCCGCGTGCATGGTGCCCTCGAAGTGCCGTGCCGCGGCGGTGTCCCAGGGATCCCCGCCGAGCAGCACGGCCTCGGTCTGCAGGCCGATGTCCTTCGGTTCGGCGGCGGCCCAGCGCCGGAACCGGTCGAAGATGTCGGGCAGGTCGAGCCCGTCGCGCTCGACGAGCGACGCGCCGACCAGGACAGCCATCTGCGTGTCGTCCGTCGCCTCGCCCGGATCCCAGCCGCCGCCCCCGCACATCTCGCCGGCCCCGTCCGGGAACCGCTCCCGGAACACCCCCGGGAGCCCGAATTCGAAAGGCGCCCCCAGCGCGTCTCCGACGGCGGAACCCAGTACGGCACCGACGGCCCTGTCCTCGAAACGCATGGAAAGCGACCTCGTTTCGCGCCGGACGGACTCGGTTGTCCCGTCCTCCCGCGAAAAGTGATGCCAGATCCATCATGACAGGTCAAAGGGATTTTTCGTAGGACGAACGGCACAGCTCAGGACGGTTGTTGGGCCCTGTCGGCGGCACTCAGAATCGCCGTCATGAATGCGTGGGGGAAATTCGATCAGGACGCAGTTCTCCGGGCCCGGGTGGCACTTCTGGCCTCGGGGCGCCGCACCGTACGCGAGGAAGTCGACGCCTATCGGGTACTTGCTCAGGTGAGTCCCAAGGCCTATCTGCCCAAGCTGGTCCGGGCCCTGCAGCACCTCGGTTTCGACGACCGGTTCAGGGACCGGCCCGAGATCCAGTGGACGCTGTGCGAGGAGGCGCTGGCGGCGGCCCGTGCCGTGGATCCGGCCGAGCCCGCCCGGGAAGACCTCGTGCACACGTCGCTCGCCTACGCCCAGCGGCCTCTGTTCGCACTGGGGCGACGCGCGGAAGGACTCGCGCTGCGCGCCGAGATGCTGGCCATGGACCGGGCGAAGGCGAAGCGGACCGGAAGCAGCCGGGTCGGGGGGCTGCCCCTGTGGGCCGCCGGTGTCGCCGAGGAGGGACGGCACGCCGAGGCCGCCGAGGCCATGGCCGAGTGGGTCGCGGCGATTCGGCCGGACGGGCTTCGGTACGGGGAGCTCGCGGCGGGGTTCGTGCAGTGGATCGGCGCGCTCGACGCCGCCGGCCGGTCCGGTGAGGCACTCGCCGCGTACGGGGAGCTCGTCGATGTGCAACGGGCCGGGGTCGGGCAGGGCGATGTGTCGCTCGGCGACCACCTCCATACGCTGATCGGCCACGCGCGGATGCTCGACGCCCGCGAGCGGGACGAGCGGGCCGCCGCCGCATGGCAGGAGGCGCTGGCCGTGTTCATGGAGCTGGCCGCCACCGGCGAGCGCACGGGCTGGAACGATGACCGTCAGGTGGCGTACTGGGCGGTCCTGCAGTCGTGTTCCCGTGTGGACGGCGAGCGGGCGACCCGCGCCGCGCCACGCCCCGCGGCGGGTGCGCGCCACCAGGACTGGTCCGCCGACGCCCGGCGGCACTACGCCGACAGCCTGGACCCCCTGCGCGATGAGAGGGACGTCCTCACGCCGCGGGCCGCCGAGGATCCGGACCGGTTCCTGGCCGAACTGGTCCGGGTCCACCACACGCTCACCATCCGCTCCGCGGTGCTGGCGGGGAACCGCTGGTACCGCTTGCCGGAGCGCGTGTGCTCCCTGTTCGACGAGGGGGTGGAGCTGGCCCGCCGGCTGCACCGGCACCAGTCGGCGGACGGGACGCGGGTCCTGGCCGACCGGCTCGTCGACCGGGCGGCGTACCGGGTCGTCGCCCGGGAATACGCCCCCGCCCTCGACGATTTCAGGGAAGCGCTGCACCTCCTGGGGAAGATGCGCGTGTCGTAGACCCGTCAGCGGCACCGTGGCCGGTGAGCAGGATCGTGCCGCCGGTGAGGAACCAGCTGGAGAGACTGCCAGGCCCGCTCGGCGTCCACCGGTGTGGGTGTGGTCATGCCCTCGCCTCTTTGAAACGTGGAGGGATCGCCGGGGCGCGCCGGACCGGATCAAGCAGGACCGCCCCGCTTCGACTTTCCTGGGAAAGCTGGCGCTGACTTTCTCGGTAGGTAAGTCGAAGCGGACCCGCACCCGCGGGATGACGAAGGGGCGGAGGCCGGCCGGCCTCCGCCCCTTCGTCTCTCCGTCGACGTCAGGCGGCCTGGGGCTCGCGGGTCCTGCGGGCCGGCGTGCCGGGCCTCGCGCGCGGGAGGCGCAGGGCGAGGGCCGTGCCGAGGGCGGTGGCGACGGCGATCGCGCCGGCCGCGGCCAGGGTCGCGGCGTCGGGGGAGAGGAGCGGCTGCCCGCGCAGCGCCTGCCAGGCGACCACGGCGAACACGGCGGCGTACGCGCCGGAGGCGACCAGGACGAGCCGCAGCCGGACCCGGTCGTCGGCGAGCCGGGCGAAGCGTGGGGCGAGCGCGGCCACGGCGAGCAGGAGCAGCGGGATCAGCTGGAGCGCGTGCATCCCGAAGAAGTGGGCGACGCGCAGGTCGCCGCCGGTGGTGGACCAGCCGATCAGCGGCAGGCCGGGCCCGCCGTCGGTCACGCCGACACTGTGCGCGCCGGTGATCCCCGGCTTGTCCTGGGCGCGTTGGCCGGCCGTGGGCTGGGTCATCACGAAGCCGATGGCCGCGCCGGCGAGCGCGATGAGGGAGGAGAGCCGTACGGCCCAGGCGGTGGCGCGGTCCAGGATCCGGGCGCGCAGCAGCAGGACGGCGATGACCAGCGCGGCCAGCCAGAGCACGGCGACGGTGGCGCCCATGGCCTGGAAGAGGGCCGCGTCGAAGGGTGTCCCGACGTTGAAGTGGCTCTGCCGGCCGCGGATCACCTGGCCGGTGATGATGACCATCTCGGCGGCGGACGCGACGGTGAGCACGGTGCCGGCCCACCAGCCGACCCGGCGGGCCCGGGTGCCGGGCAGCAGCGAGAGCATCCAGGCCAGCGTGAGGCCGTAGGCGATGAACGAGAGCGCGAACTTCAGCGGCTTGGCCCAGATCGGCACGCCGACCAGGACCCGGTCGTCCAGCGCAAGTCCGCCGACGCAGACGAGTGCGAGGGCGGCCATTGACGCGGCGAACCAGACCAGGGGCCGGTGGAGAGTGCGGAGTCGTGGTGCCGAGGTCATGGGAGTCCCCCCGAGGGATGCGTGGCATGTGGGGCGCGCACGCGGCGCGCAGCGCACAGCGGCAGAAACGGATAGTGGCACTTCCTGCTATCTGATAGCGCCACTATCTATGATGAGGAGGCGGTCGGCAAGGCCGGAGCACGACGGGAAAGGTGAACGCGCGGTGCGTATCGGAGAGTTGAGTCGCAGGACCGGGGTGTCCGTGCCGACGATCAAGTACTACGTCCGGGAAGGGCTGCTGCCCGCGGGGCAGTTGACGAGCCCGAACCAGGCCTCGTACGAGGAGACGCACATCCGGCGGCTCCGCCTCATCCGCGCCCTGCTCGACGTCGGCGGTCTGTCCGTGGCGGCCATCCGCGAGGTCATCGTCGCCATCGACGATCCCGAACTCCCCCTGCACGAGATGCTCGGCACCGCGGCGCAGCGCGTGGCCCCGAGCTATGACGGTGCCGCCGGCGGGCAGACGGAAGACAGCCGCGCGGCCGCCCGGAAGGCCGTCGCCGAGCTGATCGCCCGCCGCGGCTGGCGCAGTCACCCGCTGTCCCCGGCCGGCGAGGCCCTCGCGGTCGCCCTCGCCGCCCTGGAGGACGTAGGCCACGGTTCCTTCATCGAGGTCCTCGACGACTACGCGGACGCCGCCGAAGGCGTGGCCCGCGCGGACCTGGACTACGTGGCCCGCAACGTGGCGCGCGAGGACCTGGTCGAGAGCGTGGTCGTCGGCACCGTCCTCGGCGACGCGGTCTTCGCCGCACTGCGCCGGCTCGCCCAGGTCGACGCCTCGGACCGGCTGTACGGCACGGAACGCTGAGCCGCCGGCCCCGAGACCGGCTGGAGCGCTGAGCCGCCGGCCCCGAGACCGGCTGTACGGCACGGATCGCGGAGCCGCCGCCCCCGGGAAACGCCCGAAGGGGCGGAGACCGGTCGGCCTCCGCCCCCTCGGGCAGGTATGAACGGGGAGTGTCAGCCCTCCTGCTCGCGCTCCACCTGCGCGTTCCACTCCCGCTTGACCGCGCGCCACGCCTCGTCCGTCTTGCCGAGCCGCCAGTAGCCCGAGATCGACAGCCGCTCGCGCGGCACGCAGCGGTCCAGCCGCAGATGGCGGCGCAGCTCCTTCACGAAACCGGCCTCGCCGTGCACGAAGGCGTGGACGTCGCCCGCCGGGAAGTCCAGGGCGCGCACCGCCTCGGTCAGGGCCTCGCCCACCGGGCGGTCGCCGCGGTGCAGCCAGGTGACGTCGACCCCGGCGGGCGTACGGAACTTCTGCTCCTCGGCGACGTCCGCCACCTCCAGGAACGCGTGCGCCACCGCGCCCTCCGGCAGCCGCTCCAGCGCCGCCGCGATCGCCGGCAGGGCACTCTCGTCACCGACGAGGAGATGCCAGTCGGCGGCCTCGTCCGGGGCGTAGCCGCCGCCCGGGCCGAGGAAACGGATGGTGTCCCCGGCCTGGGCTCGCGCCGCCCACGGCCCGGCCAGGCCCTCGTCGCCGTGCACCACGAAGTCGACGGTCAGCTCCCGGTGCACCGGATCCCAGGCCCGTACGGTGTACGTCCGGGTCGCCGGCCACTCGGCGCGCGGGAACTCCGCGCGGATCCGCTCCATGTCGAACGGCTCCGGATACGTCACGCCCTCCGGCGCGAACAGCAGCTTCACGTAGTGGTCGGTGAAGTCGCCGAGCGTGAAGGCGTCGAGGCCGGGGCCGCCGAGTATCACGCGCATCATGTGCGGGGTGATCCGCTCCGTGCGCACCACTCGGGCCTCGTGTGCCTGCGGCGCCTTGCGGGCGGGCTGGGCGGCGGGCTGCTGGGCCACGGTGGTCTCCCCGTTTCGGATCCATGCGGTCGAGATCCTGCCTCCGGGGGAGCCGACGCGCCCTCGGAACAGAACTTAGGATTACCTAAGCTAACATCCCGGCGCGCGTCCGTAACAGGCCCCTCAGCGCTCCAGGACCGGCAGCATCCGCCCCACCGCCCCGCCGAGCCCCCACCGCTCCACCAGACCCATGAGCGCTTCCGGGTCTCGCGGCGCCGCCGGCAGGGTGGGCGAGAACTCCGGCAGGGGCACGTCCCGTGCCACCCGGACCACCGTCGGGGCGACGTCCAGGTACTCCGCCGCCTCCACGACGCCCCGCCGCTTCGCCGGGGTGAGCCGCGAGGTCCGGTCGGCCGCCGCCGCGCGGACCCCCGCCAGATCCCCGTACTCCGTGATCAGCTGCGCCGCCGTCTTCTCGCCGATGCCCTTGACGCCCGGCAGCCCGTCGCTGGCGTCCCCGCGCAGCGCCGCGAAGTCCGCGTACTGGTCGGCCCGCACCCCGTACTTCGTACGGATCAGCTCCTCGTCCACCAGATCGCAGTCCCCGACGCCCTTGCGCGGGTACAGCACCCGCACCCCGCGCCCGTCGTCGACCAGCTGGAACAGGTCGCGGTCGCCGGTCACGATGTCCACCGGGCCCGCCGCCCGCGAGGAGAGGGTGCCGATCACGTCGTCCGCCTCAAAGCCGGCCGCGCCGACCCGGGCGATGCCCAGCGCGTCGAGCACGTCCACGATCACCGGCACCTGCGGCCCCAGCGTGTCCGGGATCTCCTCCTCGTCCGGCCGGCCCGGCTCCGTCACCTCGGCCACCCGGTGCGCCTTGTACGAGGGGATGAGGTCCACCCGCCACTGCGGCCGCCAGTCGTCGTCCCAGCAGGCCACCAGGTCGTCCGGCCGGTGGTCCTGGACCAGGCGGGTGATGAAGTCGAGCAGCCCGCGCACCGCGTTCACGGGGGTCCCGTCCGGCGCCCGGACCGAGTCCGGAACGCCGAAGTACGCGCGGAAGTAGAGGCTGGCGGTGTCGAGGAGCATCAGGCGTCGCGTCACCCCCCGATCATGCCGCACCCCACCGACACCACCCGCCACCTGGAGTGACGCCGGTCACCATTCGGTTTGCGCCACGGGGACCCGGGCAGGCGCGAGCCCGGAGCGGACCCGGTACGGGATTCGACGGTGTGAACCGCGCGAGAATCCCCGTACGCGACGGGTGAAGCGGGCGGATCCCGCCCCGCTCCACGGCCCGGCTGCGGGGGTGGCGGGCCGTTTTCGTTGCTACCCGTGAGGTGTATGTGTCCAGGCTCCAGGCCGACCATCTGTTCAAAGTGTTCGGCAGACGACCCGACGAAGCCGTCCGCGAGCTCGCCGCCGTCGGCGGCGAATCGGTCGACCGCGAAGCCCTGCGCTCCGCCGGTACGACGGCCGCCGTGATCGACGCGTCGTTCACCGTCGACCCCGGCCAGATCTTCGTCGTCATGGGCCTGTCCGGATCCGGCAAGTCCACGCTCCTGCGGATGCTGAACGGCCTGCTGCCCCCCACCGCCGGCCGCGTCCTCTTCGACGGCCGCGACCTGACGGCGCTCTCCCCCGCGAGCTGCGTGCCGTCCGCTCCACGAAGATCAGCATGGTCTTCCAGCACTTCGCCCTCTTCCCGCACCGCAGCGTCCTCGAGAACGCCGCCTACGGCCTGGAGGTCCAGGGCGTCGGGCGCGCCGAGCGCGAGAAGCGCGCCGCCGAGGCGCTGGAGCTGTGCGGGCTCGCCGGCTGGGAGAAGTCCTGGCCCGACGAGCTGTCCGGCGGCATGCAGCAGCGCGTCGGCCTGGCCCGCGCCCTCGCCACCGACGCCGACCTGCTCCTGATGGACGAGTCCTTCAGCGCGCTCGACCCGCTGATCCGCCGCGACATGCAGGACCAGCTGCTGGTGCTCCAGCGCAAGCTGAAGAAGACCATCGTCTTCATCACCCACGACCTCAACGAGGCCATGCGCCTCGGCGACCGTATCGCCGTCATGCGCGACGGCCGGATCGTCCAGCTCGGCACCGCCGAGGACATCCTGGTCCGCCCCGCCAACGACTACGTCGCCTCCTTCATCCAGGACGTCGACCGCACCCGGGTGCTCACCGCCGCCGCCGTCATGACCGACGGCACCGTGCCCGCGGCCGACTGCCCGGCCGACTGCGCCTGCCAGGCCGTCGGCCCCGACATTCTGCTGGCCGAGCTGTGCGCGATCTCCGCGCGCGCCCCGCACCCGGTGGCGGTCAAGGACGAGGACGGCTCCGTCCTCGGCGTCGTACCGCAGGAGAAGCTGCTCGCCGCCATGGGCAGCCTGACCGCCGAGTCCGCCGCGTCCGCCGCGTCCCTGGAGCAGCCCGCCGCGAAGACGCCCGTTGCCACGACGCCTGCCGCCCAGAAGGCCACGGCCGGCTCCGTCTCCAAGGCGGCCGCCGCCACGGCTGCGCCGGCCACCGGCCTGGAGGTGACCACCCATGCCTAGGCTTCCCCTCGGCCAGTGGGTCGACAGCACCGTCGACTGGCTCCAGGCCCAGCTGTCCTGGCTCTTCGACGCCATCAGCACCGGCGTCACCGGCCTCTACGACGGCATCGACGCGGTCCTGTCCGCGCCCCAGCCGCTGCTCTTCGCCGGCATCCTCGCCGTCGTCGCCTGGTGGCTGCGCGGCCTGACCGCCGGTGTCCTCGCCTTCGCCGGTTTCGCGCTCGTCGACTCGATCGACCTG
Organism: Streptomyces laurentii; assembly: GCA_002355495.1. Classification (GTDB taxonomy): domain Bacteria; phylum Actinomycetota; class Actinomycetes; order Streptomycetales; family Streptomycetaceae; genus Streptomyces; species Streptomyces laurentii. The sequence goes on along the minus strand of AP017424.1, from coordinate 1,233,820 downwards.
TGGGACGAGGCGATGTCGACCCTCTCCCTGGTGCTGGTCGCCACCCTCGTCACGCTCGTGATCGCCGTACCGCTCGGCATCTGGGCGTCCCGTTCCAAGGCCGTCAGCACCGTGCTGCGCCCGGTCCTGGACTTCATGCAGACCATGCCGGCGATGGTCTACCTGATCCCCGGCATCATCTTCTTCGGCGTCGGTGTGGTCCCCGGCATCATCGCGACCATCGTCTTCGCCCTGCCGCCCGGCGTCCGCATGACCGAGCTCGGCATCCGGCAGGTCGACGGCGAACTCGTCGAGGCCGCCGAGGCGTTCGGCACCACTCCGCGCAACACCCTGCTGCGCGTCCAGCTGCCGCTCGCCCTGCCGACCATCATGGCGGGCGTCAACCAGGTGATCATGCTCGGTCTGTCCATGGTCGTCATCGCCGGCATGGTCGGCGGCGGCGGGCTCGGCGGCGCCGTCTACCGCGCCATCGGCAACGTCGACATCGGCCTCGGCTTCGAGGCCGGCATCTCCATCGTCATCCTCGCCATGTACCTGGACCGGATGACCGGCGCCCTCGGCCGCCAGGTCTCCCCGCTCGGCCGCCGCGCCGCCGCCAAGGCGCACGCAGCCCGCGCGAGCCGCGCCGGCGCGAAGATCTGGGCGCACCGCCCGCAGCCCGTCACCGCGCTCGTGGGCGTCGTGATCCTGGCGCTCGTCGCCGGCGGCATGGGCTTCTTCGGCTCCGGCGCCGCGTCCTCGTCCGCCAAGGGCAGCGGGAACGGCAAGAAGATCACCCTCGGCTACATCCCGTGGGACGAGGGCATCGCCTCGACGTACCTCTGGAAGGAGCTACTGGAGCGCCGCGGGTACGAGGTCGCCGTCAGCCAGCTGGAGGTGGGCGCCCTGTACACCGGTCTCGCCGGCGGCCAGGTCGACCTCCAGACCGACGCGTGGCTGCCCGTCACCCACGCCCAGTACCTGAAGAAGTACGGGAACAAGCTGGAGGACCTCGGTTCCTGGTACGGGCCGACCTCCCTGGAGCTGACCGTCCCCTCTTACGTGAAGGACGTGAACTCCCTCGCCGACCTCAAGGGCAAGGCCGGGCAGTTCAAGGGCCGGATCGTCGGCATCGAGCCGAGCGCGGGCATGATGGGCATCCTCAAGGACAAGGTGCTCAAGGAGTACGGCCTGGACGGCGAGTACAAGGTCGTTGACGGCTCCACGCCCGGCATGCTGGCCGAGCTCAAGCGCGCCTATGCCAAGAAGGAGCCGATCGCGGTCACCCTCTGGTCGCCGCACTGGGCCTACTCGGACTTCGACCTGAAGAAGCTCAAGGACCCGAAGGGCACCTGGGGCGCCGGCGACGGTGTCCACTCCATCGCCCGCAAGGGCTTCACCGCCGACAACCCCGAGGTCGGCCGCTGGGTGAAGGACTTCAAGCTCAGCGAGAAGGAGCTGACCGGCCTGGAGGCCGTCATCCAGGAGACCGGCAAGGGCAAGGAACAGGACGCCGTCCGCACCTGGCTCGACCAGAACCCGGGCGTCGTGGAGCGGCTCACCCCGCAGTAGCACCGGGGAAGCGGTAACCGGGCGTCACCCCGCCGAAAGGGGCGGCCACCGAACGTGTTCGGTGGCCGCCCCTTTCCGCTACGACGCGAAACCCCGCCCGAAAGCTGCGTAAGGTTCAGGTAACCGACCAGTAGAGCCCGGGCACGGGACACGAGAGATACGAGGGAGGGGGCCGACATGGACGACAAGGAGTCACCGCGCGTGGGCGCGGCCGTCAAGCGGCGCCGCCGGGCGCTCCAGCTCACCTTGGCCGTCGTGGCCCAGCGCAGCGGCCTGTCCGTGCCCTTCCTCAGCCAGATCGAGAACGAGCGGGCCCGCCCCAGCGACCGCTCGCTCCAGCGGGTCGCCGAGGCCCTGGACACCACCGCCTCCGAACTGCTCGCCGCCGCCGAGGCCGCCCGTACCGTCGACGTCGTCCGGGCCGCCGAGGAGCTGGGCGAGGCCGGGTCCGGCCTGCGGCCCCTCGTGCGCGGCCGGCACCAGATGCAGGCCCTGGAGGTCACCGGCGAGCAGGACGCGGGCCGGGAGTTCCTGCACCGCAACGACGAGCTGCTGTACGTCGCGGACGGTGCGGTCGCCGTCGAGGCCGAGGGCAGCGCGTACCGGCTGGGCCGCGGCGACACCCTCTACCTGTCCGGCGGGGTCCGGCACCGCTGGCGGGCCACCGCGCCCGGCACCCGGCTGCTGTTCGTGGCCGTCGGCGACCACATCGAGGCCGCGGAGGGATGAGCGGAGCGCCCGCGCCCCTGAGGGTCGTGTCCCTGGTGCCGTCGCTCACGGAGGCCGTCGCCGTCTCCACGCAGCCCGGCACCCTCGTCGGCGTCACCGACTGGTGCACGCACCCGGCGGACCTCGGTGGCGCCGCGCGGATCGGCGGCACCAAGAACCCCGACACGGCCGGGATCGCCGCCCTGCGCCCCGACCTCGTCCTCGCCAACGAGGAGGAGAACCGGGCCGCCGACCTCGACGCCCTGCGCGCCGCCGGACTCCGCGTCCTGGTCACCGGGATCCGCACCCTGGAGCAGGCGTTCGCCGAACTCGGCCGGGTCCTCGCCGCCTGCGGCGTACGCGCCCGGCCCGGGTGGCTCGACGAGGCCGAGGCCGCCTGGGCCGCCGTCACCCCCGGCGACCTGACGTATTCCGCCGTCGTCCCGATCTGGCGCCGCCCGTGGATGGTTCTCGGCCGCGACACCTTCGCCGGCGACCTGCTCGCCCGCCTCGGCGTCCGCAATCTCTACGCCGGCCACTCCGAGCGTTACCCCCGCGTCCCGCTCGACGAACTCCTCGCGGCCGGCCCCGACCTCGTCGTCCTGCCCGACGAGCCGTACCGCTTCACCCGCGACGACGGGCCCGAGGCGTTTCCCGGGCTCCCCGCCGCGCTCGTCGACGGACGGCACCTCACGTGGTACGGGCCGTCGCTTGCCGAGGCGCCGGCGTCGCTCGCCCGGGCCCTGCGAGCAGCGCGCCGCTGACCAGACCGCGCACGGTGTGGAAGGCCGCCACCAGCCAGGCCGCCAGCAGCAGCGCGTACAGCGCGAGCGCGAGCCAGCGGAACAGTGCGAGGTCCGTGTGCCGGGCCAGTCCCTCGGCGCCCGTCACACAGGTGCCGACCGGGAACGTGAACGCCCAGAACGTCATCGCGAACCCCATGCCCCGGCGGCGCGCCCGCACCACCAGCGCCGCCGCGAACACCAGCCACAGCAGCGCGAACCCGATCACGGGGACCCCGTAGAGCACGGCGAAGGCCTCGAAGCCGCGGGCGTACGGCTCGGGGAGCACGCCCGGCGCGGCGTCGGCGAACGCGTTCGCGGCCGTCGTCGACTGGCCCAGCGGGCCGAGCACCAGGAACAGCGTGGGCGTCAGGGCCAGGGGCAGCGCGGAGCCCAGGGCGAGCCGCCCGAACAGCAGCGGCAGCATGACCAGCGTGGCCAGGAGGCTGGCCCCGAACATCGCGTAGCAGAGCAGCAGCAGCGTCTGCCGGGGCTCGCCCGCGGGCAGATGCGGCAGCAGCAGCGGACCGAGCGCCGCGGACACCATCGGCGCCACCACCGGAAGCAGCCACACGGGTGACGCCTCGTCGATCCGGTGGCGGGCCACCATCAGGTACGGCACCGCCGCCGCGGCCGCCAGGCCGATCAGCGTGCCCGCCGTGAACAGCACCGTGTCCAGGGCGACGGCCGCGGGCAGGCCGATCCAGTCCCGGCCGACGATCAGCGCGCCGCCGCCGACCGCGAGCAGCGCCATGGACAGACAGCCGTAGAAAGGAGCCATCGCCGGGTCCAGCAGATGTGCCCGGGCCTGGTCGCGGTGGTGCGTCCAGTGCAGGGCGCGGGCGGTGAGCAGGACGAGCAGGGCGGCGAGCGACAGTGCCCACACGGCGGCGCAGACCGTGCGCAGCCCGGGTATCGCGAGGGGGAGGCCCGCTCCGGCGTTGGCGATGATCGCGGTGCCCATGACCGAGGCGTACCAGTTGGGGCCGAGGTGACGGACCGACGCCCAGCGAGGGGCGGGGGCGGTCGCGGCGCCCTCGGTGGTCCGGGCGGCCTCGGTCGTCTCGGTCGTCTCGGTGGTCTCGATGGTTTCGGCGGTCCGCGCGGTGGAGGCCGTGGATGCCGTCGGGGTCACGTGAGCCGTGGGAGCCGTGGGAGCCGTGGGAGCCGTGGGAGTCGTGGGAGTCGCGGAGGGAGGAGCGAGGGGTGCCATGAGGCCACCGTCTCCCGGGAGAACGGCCCCCACCAGGGACATCGTGACTATGGGGCCATAAGCTGGCTTTATGAGCAACGTGCCGCGTCCGCCCGAGCTTCCCGCGCTGGTGTCCCACCGGGTGCCCGACCTCGGCGCGCTCGAACTGCTCCTCGCCGTCGCCCGGCACGGCAGTCTCGGCCGCGCCGCCCGCGAGGTCGGCATCACCCAGCCCGCCGCCAGCAGCCGGATCCGCTCCATGGAGCGGCAGCTCGGCGTGGCCCTGGTGGACCGCTCGCCGCGCGGGTCCCGGCTCACCGACGCCGGGGCACTCGTCACCGACTGGGCACGGCGGGTCGTCGAGGCGGCCGAGGCGTTCGACGCCGGGGTGCAGGCGCTGCGCGGGCGGCGGGACTCGCGGCTGCGGGTGGCCGCGTCCATGACCATCGCCGAGTATCTGCTGCCGGGCTGGCTGATCGCGCTGCGCGCCGGACTCCCCGACACCGCCGTCTCCCTCCAGGCCGGCAACTCCGCGGCCGTCGCCGGGCAGCTCCTCGCCGGGGACGCGGACCTCGGCTTCGTGGAGGGCCTCGCCATTCCGGACGGGCTCGACGGGGTGGTCGTCGCGCGCGACCGGCTCGCCGTCGTCACCGCGCCCTCCCATCCGTGGGCCCGCCGCCGCGCCGCCCTCGACCCGGCGGAACTCGCCGCCACCCCGCTGATCCTGCGTGAGCGCGGCTCGGGCACCCGTCAGGTCCTCGACGCGGCGCTGTCCGCGTACGGGGGACTGGCCCGGCCGCTGCTCGAACTCGCCTCCACCACGGCGGTGAAGGCGGCGGCGGTCAGTGGCGCCGGCCCGGCCGTCCTGAGCGAACTGGCCATCACGGAGGAACTGGCGTCCCGCCGGCTGGTCGCGGTGCCCGTCGCCGGCATGCCGCTCGCCCGCGACCTGCGCGCGGTCTGGCCCGCGGGGCACCGGCCGACGGGTCCGGCGCGGGACCTGCTGTCGCTCACCCGGGCGGAGCCCCGGGCTTAGGGCCTTTCTTTTGGATCTTGCTGGGCTCGCGTGCCCCGGCACGCGCTCCCCCGTAGCCCTCCGGGCACGGGAGGTGCCCCCACACCGCGTTGTCGTCAGTCGCCAACTCCCCCGTAGCCCTTCGGGCACGGAGGTACCCCCACCGCGTTGTCTCCCTCCTCCGCCTTGCGATCACCCGCACCGGACCCCGCTCCCTGATCCAGCCTGATCCAAAAGAAAGGCCCCAGGTCCTCAAGCCGGTGTACCGCTCCCGCCGAGGCCGAGGAAGAACTCCCGTACGTCGGCGGCGAACGACTCCGGCACCTCCATCGCCGCGAAGTGGCCGCCGCGCTCGTGCTCGGACCAGTGCCGGATGGCTCCCGTGCCTGGTGGCTCCCCGGCGGCAGTCAGCCCATGCGCTCGCGCGCGGCCGCCACCAGACCGCGCATCACCCGCGTGTCCTCGCCCATCTCCGGATGCCACTGCACCGCCAGGACCCAGGCGGGGGAGGGGAGTTCGACGGCCTCGACCGTGCCGTCGGGGGCGTGCGCGGAGACCGTCAGGTTCTTGCCGAGGATGTCGACGCACTGATGGTGGTACGTGGGCACCGACGCGGTCTCGGGGACCAGCGCGGCGTACCGGGTGCCGGGCACCGGGACCACCGGGTGGCGGCCCATGACGCCGACGGCCCCGGTGTGTCCGTCCAGGTGCTGCACCAGGGTGCCGCCGAGGGCCACGTTGAGGAGTTGCAGGCCGCGGCAGATGCCGAGCAGCGGGGTCCCGGCGGCGAGGGCCGCCTCGATCAGGGCCAGTTCCCAGGCGTCCCGCTCCCGCGCGGGCGGCCCGGTGCGCGGGTCGGGCGCGGCCCCGTACCGGACCGGCTCGACGTCCGCGCCGCCCGCGATCACCAGCCCGTCGAGCCGGGACACGACCTCGGCCGCCGCGTCCGGCTCGTCCGGCGGGAGCAGCGCGGCGAGACCGCCGCTCTCCCGTACCAGCCGCGGATAGCCGGCCGGCAGCAGTGCGGCCGGCAGGTCCCACACCCCCCAGCGGGCCTGCTCCAGATACGTCGTCACGCCGATGAGCGGCTTGGGCACGGGTCCTCCCGCGTCGTGGGGATGTCGATGGGTGACATGTCGGTTGGTCAGTCGTCAGTCGTCAGCGGCCGGTGATCGGTCGTCAGCGGTCGAGCTCGGCCTCGGCCGCCGCGAGCGCCGCGAACTCCTCCTCCGGCGCCCTCGCCACCAGGTGGTGGCGACTGTAGAACGCGAAGTAGGCCAGCGCGATCACGTACACACCGAGCGCGATGAACGCCGCGTCCCGGTCCACCAGGAACGTCGCCACCAGCGCCGACAGCGCGAGGACGAACGCGACCGACGAGGTCAGCACCCCGCCCGGCGTCCGGTACGGCCGCTCCAGGCCCGGCTCGCGGCGGCGCAGCACGATGTGCGAGAGGGCCATCAGGGCGTACGAGATGGTCGCGCCGAACACCGCGATGTTCAGCATCCGCGCCCCGTTCCCGGTCCCGGCGGCCAGCGCGAAGCCGAGCGCGCCCGGGATCAGCAGCCCCAGGTACGGGGCCTTGCGGCGGCTGGTGAGCGACAGGAAACGCGGCAGATAGCCCGCCCGGGACAGTGCGAAGAGCTGGCGCGAGCCCGCGTAGATCAGCGAGAAGAAGGAGGCGACCAGACCGGCGAGGCCCGCGTAGTTGACGAAGCGGCCGAGCGCGGTCGGCGCGCCGTCGCCCTGGAGCGCGACCACCAGCGGATTGCCCGCCTCCTGGACGGCCGCCGCGCCGCGCGCCCCGGTCGCCGCGAGGAAGGTCAGCACGGCGAGCAGTACCAGGACGCCCATCGCGAGCGCGAGCGCCCGCGGCATCGAGCGCACCGGGTCCTTGGCCTCCTCGGCGGCGAGCGGTACGCCCTCCACGCCCAGGAAGAACCACATGCCGAAGGGGAACGCGGCCCAGATGCCGAGGAAGCCGTACGGCAGCCAGGAACTCGCCCCGGCGGCCGTGCGGTCCACCGGGATGTCGGTCAGGCCGGCCGCGTCGAAGTCGCCGAGCGCGCCGATCGCGAAGACGAGCAGCGCGGTCACCGCGATCGCCGTGACGGCGAGGCTGAAGCGCAGCGCCTCGCCGACGCCCCACAGGTGGATGCCGAGGAAGAGGGCGAAGCAGACGAGGGAGACCGGCCACCCGGCGGTCAGGCCGAACAGTTCCAGGGACGCGACGTAGTCGCCGATGAAGAGGGAGATGGCGGCGGGCGCCAGCACGTACTCGATGAGGATCGCGGTGCCGGTCAGGAACCCGCCCCAGGTGCCGAGCGCGCGGCGGGCGAAGCCGTAACCGCCGCCCGCGGTCGGCAGGATGGCGGAGAGTTCGGCGAGCGAGAAGACCAGGCAGGCGTACATCGTGCCCATCAGGACCGTCGCCACGGCGAGTCCGCCGAAGCCGCCCTTCGACAGGCCGATGTTCCAGCCCGAGTAGTCGCCGGAGACGACGTACGCGACCCCGAGGCCGGTCAGCAGCAGCCAGCCGGCGCTGCCGCGGCGCAGCGTGCGGCGCTTCAGGTAGTCGTCGGTGACGGCCGGGGGAGCCGGGGCGCCCGAACCTTTCGAGGTTTCATCCACAGTCATGGCGGCACTCGGCTCCCGACGCTGTTGGCGCTTCCGATGCTTCAGACGCTTCCGGCTTTTCGGCTTTCCCGGCCGTGCCCCGACGGCGATCCCCCGGGGCACCTCCAATGGACTGCTGCCATACCTTTGTGGTCGCGGGGTGCGAGCGCAAGACCCCGTGCGCCGATTCGTCCGCTCGGCTGACGGCACTCCGCGGAGGGGGCCGGGTCCAGGGGAGCCAGTCCCGGAGCGGCTGCTCAGCTCAGGAAGCCGCGCAGCAGCGCCGCCGTCCCGTCGCAGTGCTCCCGCATCGCCGCGCGCGCCCCGTCCGCGTCCCCCGCCAGGATCGCCTCGACCACCGCCGTGTGCTGGCGCTGGGAGTGCTCCAGGTTGCGGACCAGGAGCGGGATGCAGTCCAGGAGTTCGTTCACGCTCGCCCGTACCGCCGCGTACCGCGCCGTCAGCGACGGCGAACCCGCCAGCTCGGCCAGCGTCAGATGCAGCAGCGTGTCCTGGCGCCGGTACGCGTCGAGCGGCGCGTCGTGCGTCGCCGCGAGCGCCGCCCGCAGCCGCCGCGCGCCCTCCTCGGTCAGGCCCCGCCCCGCGCACAGCTCCGCCGCGCCCACCTCCAGGACCTCCCGGAAGCGCAGCGTGTCCTCGAGGTCGACGGCGGCTATCCGGCGCCGCAGCTCCGCCTCGTCGGCGGTCCGCGGGCGCGGCAGCACGAACGTCCCGCCGTACCGCCCCCGCCGGCTCTCCACCAGGCCCTGCTCCTGCAGGACCTTGAGGACCTCGCGCAGTGTGACCCGGCTGATCCCCATCCGGTCGGCGAGCTCGCGCTCGGCCGGCAGCCGCTCGCCGCCCGGCACCAGACCGAGCCGTACGACCTGGAGGATCTGTTCGAGGGCCTCCTCGAAACCGTTGCCCGCGCGCACCGGGCGCAGCACTTGGGTCAGCCGGTCCGCCGTGTCACTCGTTCTGGCCACCTCGCCGTTTTTCCTTCCCACCCCATGGTTCCAGCCCATACCTTATGGCTCCCGGCACGCCGATCGAGGAGTCGTCCCGTGGCAGACCGAACACCCCCGCTGACCGTCGAATCGCTGCGCAGGCTGGCCGGACGCGGCGAGATCGACACCGTCGTCCTGGCCTTCCCGGACATGCAGGGACGGCTCCAGGGCAAGCGGTTCGCCGCCCCGTTCTTCCTGGACGAGGTCCTCGACCACGGCACCGAGGGCTGCGCCTATCTTCTGGCCGTCGACACCGAGATGAACACCGTCGACGGCTACGAGATGTCCTCCTGGGACCGCGGCTACGGCGACTTCGCCCTGCGCCCCGACCTCGCGACCCTGCGCCGGATCCCCTGGCATCCGGCCACCGCCCTGGTGACCGCCGACCTCGTCTGGGCCGACGGCGCCCCGGTCGCCGCCGCGCCCCGGCAGATCCTGCGCCGCCAGCTCGACCGGCTGGCGGACGTCCACGGCTGCACCGCGCAGGTCGGCACCGAGCTGGAGTTCATCGTCTTCAACGACAGCTACGAGCAGGCCTGGGACACCGGCTACCGCGGTCTGACCCCGGCCAACCGCTACAACATCGACTACTCCGTCCTCGGCACCGGCCGGATCGAACCCCTGCTGCGCCGCATCCGCAACGAGATGGCCGGCGCCGGCCTCACCGTCGAGTCCGCCAAGGGCGAGTGCAACCCCGGCCAGCACGAGATCACCTTCCGGTACGACGAGGCCCTGGTCACCTGCGACCAGCACACCGTCTACAAGACCGGCGCCAAGGAGATCGCCGCCCAGGAGGGCCGCTCGCTCACCTTCATGGCCAAGTACAACGAGCGCGAGGGCAACTCCTGCCACATCCACCTCTCGCTCCAGCCCGTCGGCGAGCCCGGACGCACCCTCATGGCGGGCGAAGGCCCCGACGGCATGTCCCCGCTGATGCGGCACTTCCTCGCCGGACAGCTGGCCGCGCTGCGCGACTTCGCCCTCCTCTACGCGCCCAACGTCAACTCCTACAAGCGCTTCCAGCCCGGCTCCTTCGCCCCCACCGCCGTCGCCTGGGGCCACGACAACCGCACCTGCGCGCTCAGGGTGGTCGGCCACGGGCGCTCCACCCGGTTCGAGAACCGGCTGCCGGGCGGCGACGTGAACCCGTACCTCGCCGTCGCCGGCATGGTCGCGGCCGGGCTGTACGGCATCGAGCAGGGCCTCGAACTCCCGCCGCCCTGCACCGGGAACGCGTACACCGCCGCGTACGAGCACGTCCCGACCACCCTGCGCGAGGCCGCCGAGCTCTGGGAGAACAGCGAGATCGCCAAGGCCGCCTTCGGTGCCGAGGTGGTCGCCCACTACCGCAACATGGCGCGCGTCGAGCTCGACGCGTACGACGCCACCGTCACCGACTGGGAACTGCGCCGCTCCTTCGAACGCATGTGAGGACCGCACCTTGGACCCCCTGGACCCCACCAGCCCCCTGAGCCCCACGGTCACCACCGACCGCACCCTGCTCCGGGTCCTCAACCCGGCCACCGAGGACCTCGTCGCCACCGTCCCCGCCGCCACCCCCGCCGACGTCGACGCCGCCGTCCGCCGGGCCGCCGCCGCCCAGCGCACCTGGGCCGAGGCCGCCCCCGCCGACCGCGCCCGGCTCCTGCGCCGCTTCGCGGGCGTCGTCGACGACCACATCGAGGAACTCGCCCTCCTGGAGGTACGCGAGGCCGGCCACACCCTCGGCAACGCCCGCTGGGAAGCCGGCAACGTCCGCGACCTGCTCGACTACGCCGCCGGGGGAGTGGAACGCCTGACCGGCCGCCAGATCCCGGTGCCCGGCGGCCTCGACCTCACGATCCTCGAACCCCTCGGCGTCGTCGGCGTCATCGCCCCCTGGAACTTCCCGCTCCCCATCGCCGCCTGGGCCACCGCCCCGGCCCTCGCCGCCGGTAACGCCGTCATCCTCAAACCCGCCGAGGCCACCCCGCTCACCGCCCTGCGCCTCGCCGAACTCGCCCTCGACGCCGGACTGCCGGCGCACCTCTTCCAGGTCCTGCCCGGCGAGGGCCCGGTCGCCGGCGCCGCCCTCGTCGACCACCCCGGCGTCGCCAAGATCGTGTTCACTGGCTCCACCCGCACCGGCAAACGGATCATGGCCAAGGCCGCCGACCACGTGAAGCGGCTCACCCTCGAACTCGGCGGCAAGAGCCCCACCCTCGTCTTCGCCGACGCGGACCTGGAAGCCGCGGCGTCCGCGACCCCGATGTCCTTCCTCGACAACAGCGGCCAGGACTGCTGCGCCCGCACCCGGATCCTCGTCCAGCGCGAGGTGTACGACCGTTTCCTCGGCCTGCTCACCCCGGCCGTCGAGGGAATCGTCGTCGGCGACCCCCTCGACCCGCGCACCGGGATGGGCCCCCTCATCTCCCGCGCCCAGCTCGACAAGGTCCGCTCCTACGTCCCCGAGGACACCCCGGCCATCCGCGGCAAGGCCCCCGAGGGCCCCGGCTTCTGGTACCCGCCGACCCTCCTCACCGACATCGCCGAGGACGCGCCCTGCGCCGTCGAGGAGATCTTCGGACCGGTCGCCGTCGTCCTGCCCTTCACCGACGAGGCCGACGCGATCCGGCTCGCCAACGCCACCCCGTACGGCCTGTCCGGCTCGATCTGGACCCGCGACCTCGGCCGCGCCCTGCGCACCTCGCGCGCCGTCCGGGCCGGGAACCTCTCCGTCAACTCCCACTCCAGCGTCCGCTACTGGACCCCGTTCGGCGGCTACGGCCAGTCCGGCCTCGGCCGCGAACTCGGCCCCGACGCCCTGACCGCCTTCACCGAGACCAAGAACGTCTTCATCCGTACGGAGGGCAGCCCCGCATGACCACCGAAGCGTCCGTCGCGTCCAAAACGTCCGCAGCGTCCGAAGAGTTCGTCTGCCGCCGCCTCGTCGGCCGCACCGCCGTCGTCACCGGCGCCGGCAGCGGCATCGGCCTCGCCGCCGCCCGCCGGCTCGCGGCCGAGGGTGCCCACGTCGTCTGCGGCGACATCGACGAGCGCACCGGCAAGGCCGCCGCCGAGGAGACCGGCGGCACCTTCGTCCGTGTCGACGTCACCGACCCGGACGAGGTCGAGGCCCTCTTCCGTACCGCCTTCGAGACGTACGGCTCCGTCGACGTCGCCTTCAACAACGCCGGCATCTCGCCGCCCGACGACGACTCGATCCTGGAGACCGGTCTGGCGGCGTGGAAGCGGGTCCAGGACGTCAACCTGACCTCGGTCTACCTGTGCTGCAAGGCCGCCCTGCCGTACATGCGCCGCCAGGGCCGGGGGTCGATCATCAACACCGCCTCCTTCGTCGCCCGCATGGGCGCCGCCACCAGCCAGATCTCGTACACCGCCTCCAAGGGCGGCGTGCTCGCCATGTCCCGGGAACTCGGCGTCCAGTTCGCCCGCGAGGGCATCCGCGTCAACGCGCTCTGCCCCGGGCCGGTCGACACCCCGCTCCTGCGCGAACTCTTCGCCAAGGACCCCGAGCGCGCCGCCCGCCGCCTGGTGCACATCCCGCTCGGCCGCTTCGCCCGCGCCGAGGAGATCGCCGCCGCGGTCGCGTTCCTCGCCAGCGACGACTCCACGTTCGTCAACGCCACCGACTTCCTCGTCGACGGCGGCATCTCCGGCGCGTACGTGACCCCGCTGTAGAGCCTCAGGGCACTGGACGCGGGACACCGGGCATCGGACACCTCGGCCGGCCCTCTTCGGGCGGGAGGCCGAGGTGTTCCCCGGGCGGGGGGCGTAGGTCCCGCGCCCCATGCGCGGGGCCGGGCCCGCTGGCTACCGTCGGCGCTCATGCAGACCACGGAGAAGGCCCGCCGTACGACGGCGGAGCGCACGCGCGACACCCTGGAACGGCTCGGCGCCGAGCGGGACATGTGGGTGTCGACCGCCCACCCCGAGCACGGGCCGCACCAGGTGCCGCTGTGGTTCCTGTGGGACGGGCGAGCCCTGCTTCTCCAGACTTCGACGTGTCTCATGAGACACGTCGGTTCTGTAGGCCAGTATCGAGAGCAGTTGTCGCTCAGCGCCGAGAACGCCCCATGTCGTGAGGAATCGATGTCGCTGAGTTTTGAGAGCGCTCGGGCGCTTGCCACTAGACCAGGGTTGTGCTGTCAGGGCATCGGACAGCACAGTGCCGGAGATCAGGGCCACCCGGTCGGCGGCGCCAGGGCTTGGCGCGCGGCGTCGCGTACGTTCGCGTCCTCATCTGTCATGAGTCGTTCGAGCGCGGCTCGGGCCTGGGGGGCCGGGCTTCCGGACAGTGCCCACGCCGCCCAGTACCGGACGTCGCGATCAGCGTCGCAGGTGCGGGCGACGAGCACGTCAACCGTCCCTTCGGGTGCCCCCCAGAGGGCCATTACAGCTGCTCTTCGGACCTCGGGCGCGGCGTCGGATGTGCCGGTGATCAGGATGGCCTGGGCCCGTGAGGGATCACCGGTGCCGAAGATGGTGCCGAGGGTGCTCATCACGTCGGCGCGTACCCCAGGGTCCGGGTCGGAGGCCGCGTCGGCGACCAGCCCGAAGTACGTGGTCCCGCCGAAGTCGATGATGCACAGGCCCCAGAGGCCGACTCTCCGTATCCCGGGGTCGCCGGAAGCGACGCAGTCCAGAGACAGCCTGAGCGAGGTTTCGGGCCACTCCTCGAAGAGTTCGAGGACGTCGAGCTCCAACGTGTCCCCATCGTCGTTGCGATCGGTCACCCTGGCGCGCAGCAAGGCGGGCAGGGCCGCTTCGCCACAGGCACCGGCCAGGACATGGGCGATCTGGTCCCGCGCGAAGGAATCGTCCGCGGCCACGTAATGGGCGAGTCTCTGCTTCAGTTCCGGACGCAGTCGGAGGCATTGAAGGAACACCAGGCCAGCTGAGCACACGAGCTTCGCGCGCAGCCCCGATCTGTCGAAACCAGCCCCTCCGCCCCTCACCGGGTAGGACGGGGCCGGCAGACGGGACGACCGCGGCCAGAGGCAAGTGCTCCGGAGTGGGCGACGAGTGAGCGGTCAAAGTTCAGTGGCAAATGGTCAAGGTTCAGCGACAGACACCGGACATGGATGTCCTCTGTCACTGAACCTTGACCGACCAGGTCAAAGCGCGTCCGCTTCTCAAACTCTCCCTGCACTCCCCGCGCGTCCGAGTGCACGGTGCTCCATGCGACGATCGGGCTCATGGAAAACCGCCGGCTGCCGGACGGGTGGACGCTCCAACAGATTCGGACGTCTCCGGGGATGCCCGAGTCGAGGCACTCAGCCCGGATCGGACCGTCGTGTACTACGACGCCGCTGACGAGGTTCTTCACCCCACGCTCGTCCTTGGGTTTGGCGAACTCTGCATCGTGAAGGTCTCCAATGACGACGACTGGTACATGGGTAGCCGGAACGATGACGGCAGCGCCATCTGCTGGAGCATCTACGCCGATCTGTATGAGGCGCTGCGTGGCTTGTAGGCCCTCAGTGGGACTTCCCTGGCCGGTCAATGTTCAGTGGCGCAAACCGGCGTCCGTCAACCTTCAGTGGCAAACGGTCAAGGATGTGAGGGACTGTCATGCGTTCTGCCTACCGCGCCGCACCACCCTCGGCCGCGAGGACTTGTCCTGCAGGGACTCGCTGGCGCGGTAGTGGTCGGCACAGCGTTTGACGGTCGGCCGGGAGACCTGGAAGCGGGCCGCGACTTCGCTGATGGGCCGGCCGTCGTCGACGACGGGCTTGCCGACGACGGCCGGTATGGGTGGGTGCGCCGGGGCGGGTCAAGCCTGGTGGGCGCTGGCGGTCTTGGGTAGGGCGAGCATCAGCAGGGCCGCGGCCAGGTAGGCGACGACCTGCCAGGGCATGACGGTGGCGAGGGCGCTCCCGAATACGTCCGCTGTGGAAGGGGCCGGGCCGAGCGCGGTGAAGAAGACGGTGCCCAGGGCGGCGACTCCGACAGCGCCGCCGATCTGATTGACCGTGGACAGGGCTCCGCCGACGGCACCGGCGTGCCGGCCGGGGACGCCGGCGAGGACGACGTTCAGCAGGATCGGCGCGGCCAGCCCGAGACCGAGCCCACCGAGGAACAACGCGGCCGCCAGCGGCCAGTATCCCGGCTGTCCCCCGTCGCGGACCAGAACCCAGATCACGGTCTGAGAGACGGCGAGAACCAGCGAGCCGGTCACGAGCAGGACGCGTCCGCCCCTGGCAGCGAGCTGGACGCCGAGCCCGGAGGTGACCACCGACCCGATCGCGTAGGGCAAGATCACCAGCCCGGTGTCCCACGCGGACCGCCCAGTGCCCGCCTGCAGGTACAGCGACAGCACGAGGAAGAACGACCCGAGAGCGCCGAAGAAAAGCACCGACGCGGCCAGGCCTGCGGTGAAAGTCTTGATGCGCAGCAGCCCGGGCTCCAGCACCGGCCGACCGCCGCGGGACGCGAGCTCACGCTCATAGGCGACGAACACGCCCAACAGGCCCACGCCGGCGGCGAGCGGGACCCAGCCCCACCAAGGCCAGCCCCAGTCCCGGCCCTGCACCAACGGCAGGAGGATCAGCGCGATCGCCAGGGCGGAGAGCACGGCCCCGGCCACGTCGAGGCGGGCACGCCGTTCGGCGGTGGACTCCGGCAGTACCCGCACTCCGAGAACCAGTGCGACGACGGCGACGGGCACGTTGACCCAGAAGATCGTGCGCCAGGCCATGCCCCACAGGTCGCTGTCCACCAGTGCCCCACCCAGCAGCGGCCCCGCGACGGAGGCAAGGCCCTGAATGGCGCCGTACGCGCCGAAGGCCTTCGCCATCGAGGCCGCGTCGAACGAGGAACGGATGATCCCGAACACCTGCGGGACCATGAACCCGCCCGCGATGCCTTGCAGGAGCCGCATCGCGATCAACACGCCCGCGGACGGTGCGAGCGCGCACGCCGCAGACGCGATGGCGAACCCGGCCAGGCTGGCGAGGAAGACCTTGCGGCGGCCGTACTCGTCGCCGATCCGGCCGCCGGTGATCAGCCCGGACCCAAGGGCCAGGGTGTACGCGGCGAGCATCCACTGCAGCTGGGCTTGGGTGGCGTGTAGATCCTCGGCGATGGACGGCGCTGCGACGGTGACGATCGTGACGTCCAGCAGATCCATGAATGAGGCGAACAGGACCACGAGGAGCGGCAGGGCGGCGCGCCTGCCGGTCACGGTCGACGGCGACGCATGGGACGGCGCCACGGAGGAGTTCTCAGTGCTCATGACCGCACCGTGACAGCAGTAGCGGTCACCGAGTGACCGCTACTGCTGTCAGTCTGCTGGTATGGCTGACACATCCGCACGAATCCTGCGACTGCTGTCCTTGCTCGAGGCGCGAACCGAGTGGCTCGGCGCCGGGCTCGCCACGCGACTGGGCGTGAGCGCCCGCACGTTGCGGCGGGATGTCCACACTCTGCGCGAGCTCGGTTATCCCGTCGAAGCAGTCAAGGGTCCCGGCGGTGGCTACCGCCTCGGGAGTGGTGGAAAGTTGCCGCCCCTGGTCCTCGACGATGACCAGGCGATCGCCATCGCGATCGCCCTGCAGACCGCACCCGCGACCGTCGTCGGCATTGACGACGCCGTCGCCCGGGCATTGACAACGCTGCGGCAGGTGATGCCCTCTCGGCTGCGGGCCGCGTCCGAGGCGTTCGAGCTCACGGCCCTACGTAACTACTGGGAGTTCGCCGCCCCACCCATTGGCGTCGCGACGCTGCAGGCCGTGGGAGCGGCGATCCGCACCCACCGCACGCTGCGCTTCGACTACCGCTCACCCGACGGACGGATCCCGGACCCCGGTGAACCGGACTTCACGCCGCCACGGGAGGTCGAACCCCACCATCTCGTCGTGTGGGCCGGCCGCTGGTACCTCATCGCCAGCGACCGACGGACCCGTAAATGGGGCACCTATCGCGTCGACAGGATCGCCCCACGCAACCCTGCCGGCGCGCTGTTCACGCCAATGCCCCTGACCGACGAGGACCTCACCCGACTCGTGATTCAGAACCCCGACCGCGGCGACACCGTCGCGCAGTGGCCGTGCCGTGGCAGCGCGACCATCGATCTGCCCGCCAGCGTCGTCGCCCGCTGGGCACCCGGCGGCTCCGTGGTCGAACACATCGACGAGCAACGTTGCACACTCACCATCGGCGGCTGGTCTTGGATGGGAGTCGCCGGCCTGTTCGTCACCTTCGGCTCCGACCTGTACGACATCGAGCCCGACGAGCTCGGCGACGCACTTCGCGAACTGGCCGCCAGGCTTCGCCGGTCCCAAACTCTCACACAGCGAGAGGTTCCCGTGCGACACTCAACCAATGTCCCCGGCCAGTACACCTAGCTAATAATCCAGTCTGACCTCACGATCTTGTCGCGGACCCGGCTGGGAACGGGTACGGCGTGATCATCGGGGGTTGTGTGGACTCCTGAAGATCGTGCGGTGGCCGCAGGCCATAGCGTAGACCCCGCCCGCTGGATAGCGAGGAACTGCTCGTCGCGCTGTCATTGCATGCGGCGCGGGCACACGTTGGTGGGACGACCGGCCCAAGATCGTCCCATGCACGCCACACCCCCTACGCTCCCCACCGCCAGGCCACTGACCAGCAGAAATACAGAAGTCCGGCTGGAGTATTAGCCTACTGAGGTGGCGTCAGGGCATGCTGCCAGCGACGGGAATGGTGCCCTCGGTGGTCCAGCGCGCGTGTTGGCAGGCCGGGGGCGACTGAGCGCGGTAGTTGTCGTCTGAGCACGGCATCTGTCGCATGCGACCCTCTCCAGCTCTCGGACGGGGCATCCAGAGGAGTAGCGCCTGCCCTGGGGAGGAGTCCAGTACGGGCCACAGTGCAGACGACTACAACTCCACCGGCCCCAGAACGCTTTGGTCACGCCCACCGGCAGGAGCTTGAGCCGAGCCGAGGGGTCACCCCTTGCACTGGAGGATCTCCACGACGACGCGTCGCGGGGCGCGAGGCAGGTCGGGGCCACCTCACTCGACGGCGGTGCCCTCAAGCTCGACCATCTGGCCGGGGATCGCCAGGCGCGTCACGCCGAGCATGGTGGTGGTCGGCGCGACCTTGGCGGCGCCGAGTCGGCCCGCCAGTACGCCGTAGTGCTGGAAGAGCAAGTCGACGTCGGTCGTGTAGACATTGAGTCGGACAAGGTTCGAGAGGGACATACCGGCCTCGGCGAGCACCGCCTCGATGTTGTCGATGCTCAGCGCCAGCTGCGCCGCCATGTCACCGTCGTGTTCGGGCTTGCCTTCCTTACTCATCGCGGTCTGCCCCGAGATGTACAGGGTCCGCGAGTGCCCGGAGACGACCTCACCCTGGTTGAAGCCCATCTCGACCGACCACGTCACAGGGTTGACCGCATTGCGTTCCATTGCCGACTCACTCCATCCACTCGGTTCACTGACATCACGCACGTTCAACGCCCCGACAGCCGCCGGGCTTTGACGTGGCACAAAGGAGCCTTCCACCAATACGTGACATCCTTGGTCATGTATTTGGCTAGGGTTTCTCGCATGCGCGCCGACCGGTTGGTATCCCTGGTGCTCCTGCTGCGTCAGCGCGGTCGGATGACCGCGGAGACACTCGCCCGTGAGCTGGAGGTATCCACCCGCACAGTGCTGCGCGACATAGAGGCGCTGTCCTCGGCCGGCGTCCCGGTTTATGCCGAGCGCGGTCGGCACGGCGGTTTCGCACTGTTGCCCGATTTTCAGACGGCGCTCACCGGACTGAATCACGACGAGGCGCTCGCCCTGCTCGTGGCCGGATCCCGGCGCGGCGCTCACCTGTTCGGCCTCGGTTCGGCTCTTGCCTCGGCCATGCTCAAGCTGGTCGACGCGTTACCCGAGAGCCTTCGGGACACTGCGGCCGACGCGACGCAGCGATTACTCATCGACCCGGAGACCGACCTCCTCTCGCGCCGCGTCACCGCCGACGAGGTGTCCGACACCGTCGTGGCCGAGGTCCGGCGCGCGGTGTTCGCCGGACACAAGCTTCGCATCCACTACGCGGCGGTGGACCAGGCCCCAAAGTGGCGCACGGTCGACCCGATCGGCCTGGTCACCGTACGCGAACAGGGTTACCTGCTGGCCAAGAGGGCAGGCGAGGGCCGCACCTACCGGCTGTCCCGGTTGCTAGCCGCCGAGGAACTCGACGAACCCGCGCAGCGACCGGACACCGTCGACCTGGACCGGGCCTGGCAGGAACGCAACGCCCGGTTCCGGACAGATGGTGACAAGGTCGCTGTACTGGTCCGGGCGAACCCTGCGCAGCGGGAACATCTGGCCGGCACCGCCCTGGCCGTCTGTGCCGAGGAGGCCGACGCGGACGGCTGGCTACGGCTGAACGTGATCTTCCAGGATTCACGACATGCCGAATGGGCTCTGTGGCAGCACGCCCCCGACGCGGAAGTCCTGGCTCCGCAGTGGCTGCGCACCTCCCTGTGTAACCGTGCCGCCGCGATCACTGCCCGCTATGGTCCGTCGTCCTAACAGCGGCTAATCGACCGTCGAGGAGGTCGGCGCCGAACGGCGCGCGGCACAGTCTGATGGCGGAGCACAGCAACTCGTGGCTCCGGCCGCCGAGACGACGCCAGCGCCGTCACGTGAGGAAGCTGTGCCTCAATCCGCGGCCCTTGGCGCGCACCTGCAGGTCGCAGCCGAGGCCGCCACGAACCGGGCCCAGCAGGAGAACCCGCCGACCGTCCAGCCCGAGCCGACTGCGGAAGACCGGGACAGCTCGCTACAGGACCGCGCACTGGCCCGAGCGGCAGCCGCGCCCTCCCGGCAGCAACAAGAACTCCCCCTATGGACCGGCAACGACATGCCGACCGGAGCATGGCGAGCGGCAGACGGAGTCCTGTACGACTCCTACGGAGTCCCCCAGTGGCGGCTCAAGACCGAACCCGAGGCCGCGCCGCCCGCGGAGCCTCCCGCCGAGGAAACCCCGGCCAAGAGCCCGGAAGCCGACGCGTACGAACCTGCCGACATCAGACAGGCCTTCGCCTCCACCGTAGGGGAGGCTTGGGCCGACACCGTCCCGCCCGAGCACGGCACGGCCGAAGACCTCCTCGATGATGACGCTCTTTTCAAAGATCCTCATCAGCAGGGCACTTGCACGGTTCAGGTCGCCAGTGCTGCTACTCGCCGGGGAAGTCGATCTGGCGGCACCTCCCTGCGCGATGGCCGAGTTCGCCGAGCCCTTCCCGCATGCCGAGCTCGTCATTCAGCCTAGGACCGGGCACTTCCCTTGGCTCGACCATGCAGAACAGTTTGTGGCGAGGACCGTGGCGTTCCTGGCAGAAGCCGCCGCCTGTCGCCGTCCCCTGAGCCGCTAAAGAAGTCTGGCTCGCTCCGCTGGGAAGGGAATCACTGCCAAACGGCCGGCGGCATGTTCGCGTAGAGAAGCGTTCTCCGCAAGGAGCGTCATGATGACGGTCGCCGCGGCGTCGACCTGGTCCTTGCAGCTGGACACCCCCATGTCGAGCTGGCCGTCCCGCAGCTGGTCGATCTCCTCCTGCGACAGTCCGAGAGCGTCGGCCGCCCCCGGCTCGGCCAGCGACCGCTCGGCTTCTTCGCTCAGCACCACCGGTCCGTTCAACGCGTGGTCCAGCCAACGCCGCTGAGCCGTGGCGATGACGTTCCCGGCGATCACCCGTAGCGTCGTGCCGTGGGCGTAGTGTCCGCGGAAGGTCTGCTGCGAGTGGTCATCGGCGATGTCGCTGACCCTGCCCCTGAAGGCCAAGGCCTTCTCGACCTTGCCGGACTTGCGAAGACGCCGGATGTCGACCGGCCCCTCCACGCTGACGCCGTGGAAGTCGAGCCAGTCGGATAACTGGGAGGCCACCGTGTCCCCGCTGAACCGTCTGATCCGCAGCGTGTAGGGGTCGACGGCGGCGCGCAGGAACAGCGGGACCGGCGCGATGCTCGCCCGGCGGGCCAGCGGGGTGGCCAGCTCAAGGAGCGCCTGGGCGAGAGCGGCCGCGTCCAGCTTCGGCCGCCGGGGATGGAGCAGTCCGTCAGCCTGCTCGCCCAAGGTGCTGAACGCCTGCCGGGTGCGGGCATGGGCCCGGCCCTTGGTGAAGTCGATCACCACACTGCGCGGGCCGAACTCGATGTCGTCCTCGGTCAGTGCGCTGACCTCTTCGGACGAGCGGCCGGTGGCTGCCATCAGCAGGATCCGGTAGCTGTGCAGATCGAGGTTGTGCGGGAACAACTGGCGGACCAGGTGGCGTAGCACCATCCGCTTGCCGAAGTGCGGCAGCGTTCCGGGCGGCATCAGCGCGCGCAGCGAGGGCGGCATCTCGTGCCATCCCGGCAGATGTTCGGCGATCTCCTCGCAGGTCCAGGCGTCGTTCGCGATCGCCCAGAGCAGGTTCACCGGGCGGTCCCAGCCGTCCTCGGCCGGGTCCTTCCCGGTGGCCGCCACTTCCCAGCCCCGCCGGATTCTCGCTGTGATCGCGAGGTGATCGGACCAGGCGGCCTTCACCAGCTCCTTCTTGTCCGCGCGGGTGAACTCGTCCAGCTCCTGGGTCTGTCCACCACGAAGACCGACATGGCCGCTCGCCCAGTGACGCAGGCCGGCCGCGACCGGGCGGTCGGGATGCTCGGCCCGGCGCGTGATGAGAATGCGCAGCTTGCCGGCGAGCGCGGCAGGCACCCGCGAGCCGGGGCCGTAGGCGGCGGGCAGCAGGCGGGTCCAGTCGGTCAGCGCGTGGGCGAGGTCCGGCTCCGGCTCACCGAGCGAGGCCTTCACCGCGTGGGGAACGTGGGCATCGACGTGCCGGCAGAACAGCGTGATGGCCTGGCGATACAACGCCGCGGCGGTCGCCGACAGCGTCGCGGCAGCGGCTTTCTCCACCCACTCGTCCGCCAGCTCGCCCGCGAGGGGTGAACAGGTGAAATCGGCTGGATCGAGCGAGGGGCTCTGCTGGCGGCCGTCGGCGGTCTGGCCGGTCACCGTCCGGATCCCGATCCGGACGGGCTCCGCCGCCCGCGGACCGGGAAGCGGGAAGTTCCGGGTGTACTCACCGCGGCGCGGCATGGGCGTTCTCTTCCAGGTTCAGCAGGTGGCGGGCAATGGTGACGTAGGAAGCGCCGTCGGCGACGGTCCACTCGCGGAAAGCGTCGTCGACCTCGCGCATCGGGTCTTTCAGGTAGCGGATGTAGCGGTAGGTCGTCGATGGAAGGACATGACCGAGCCGGCGCTGGACCACCAGCAGCGGGTTGCTGGTCATGTGGTCAAGCAGCGTCGACATCGGTAGCTGTTGCTTCTCGGCGTCGCCGAGGGCCTCCCGGGTCAGGAAGATCAGCAGACGCAGGGCGAAGGTGTGCCGAAGATCGTGATAGACCCAGCAACGACGCGGCAGCTGCGGGGAGTTTTGATGTGTCGACCAGACTGTGAGCCGGTCCCAGGCCCTCCAACGCACCCGGTCCCAGCTCGAGGCGGTCAGGATCTTCCCGCCCTGGCCGATGAAGAGCGCCAGCGGCTCCAGCCCGCCACCGGTCTCTAGCACCGTGACGCGGCGCAGGTCCGGGGCCATGTCCTTGATGGAGCGGGTGACGGTGCGTCCTTCGAGAACGCCCCGCACCCTCGTGTCGTCGGCCTCCAGCCGCTGGACCACGAACAGGTCCCGGTGCCGGCGCCGCAGCGTGCGCTGGGCCTTCGCCACGATCTCCGGCCGCTCGATCGTCAAGTAGGGGTCCAGCAACTCCATTGCGCCGACCGGGACGTAGACCGACCGGGGCCGCTTCTGCTTCGCGCAGGCCGCCAGATCGACATCGGCGGTCCGTGGACGGCGCCCTGCCATCAAGCCGAGCTCGGGCAGCAGCAGCGTGGACCACTCCTGGGCTCGCATCCCGGTCAGCAGCGCGAGCTCGGCCGCGGCCCGGTTGCGATGTGGGCGCCACCCGCCGAACGTCTCGTCGAGCTCGGCCTCGGGCGTCAGCCCACCGAATCCGACGTCCCGGAAGAACAGGTACTGCTCCAGCTCCAGATGCCGCACCCGCACGTCCGTGCTGAAACCGCTGCCCAGTGACTCCCCCTGCGACGACCGCCACGGGCTGACCCGCACGTAGCCGATGCGGATCAGGTGCTTGTAGAGGCTGACGATCGCGGCAGCGTCCCGGTCCCAGGTGGTTCCCGCCACCGTGTCCTCGGCGTCCTCGCGGCGCCACTGCCGGAACTGCAAGATGTCCACATCTCGGTGGCCGAGCGCAGGTCCGCCCCGCGGGCCAGCAGGAAGCCGAGCAGCATCAGCACCGTGTAGGCGTAGGCCCGCATCGACTTCGCGTCCCGCCGGGCCAGCGCCAGACTGCGAAACCACGAGGAGACCGGCTCCACCGGCCGCATCGCATCGTCCAGGAGGACCGGCGTACCGGTCGGCAGGCGATACCGCTCAAGAGCCCCTGCCAGCAGAGACCGATCGACCCCCGCGACATCACCGACCCGCCACACCGCCCGGTGGTTGGCGAAGTACAGCCGCACCGACCCCTCCCGTACCGACCTGAGCACGTTCATATGTATGCAGTCACGCCAACGGAAGATCGCTGCCGACGGCTACGGGCCAGACAAGATCTCACCCAGATGAGACACCTCTCGATGTCTGGAGAACCGTGTGGATGTGCACCACCGCCGCCGCCGCGACCGCGCGGAACGTCCGAGCGGAGCCGCGTGTCCGCCTGGGGCTGCCCGACACCGTCGACGTGGTGATGCTCCAGGGCGAGGCGGAGTGCTTCCCGGACGAGAACGTGCCCGCGGACGCGGCCGACGCCTACACCGCCACGTTCGGCTGGGACCCGCGGGTGGAGGAGGGCTCCCATCTGTACCTGCGCGTGGTGCCGCGGACCGTGTACGCGTGGCGCGGCACGGCGGAACTGCGCGGCCGCGTCCTCATGCGGGACGGGGAGTGGCTCGACTAGTACTGCAACCGCATCTGGGGTGTGTGGCCTCGGCGTTTGTAGTGGGAGCGTCGGGCTCGGGCCTGGCTGCGTCTGCGGAAGCGTGACCAGTGCAGATGGTGTTCGTTGGTGTGGTGGCGGGGCGTGATGACGACGTGCCCGATCAGTCGGCGGATCTCCGGGACGCTGAGGGGTATGAGGTCTTGCTCGTCGTCGACGGTGCCCCTTTTGTGGCTTCTGCGGCACGGATGGCGGTCAGGTAGGCGAGGGCGGCCATGGAGAGAGTGATGTGTCGGTACCAGGCCCGGTAGAGCCGGACTTGGTAGTGGTCCAGGCCGCACTCGCCCTTGGCCGTCTGGAAACACTCCTCCACCGCCCACCTCGCCGCGGCCACCTTGACCAGGTCTTTCAGCCGTGAGACAGCCGGGCCGTAGCAGACGTAGTAGGCGATCTCGGTGGGGTCCGCCACGCTGCGGCGGGCCAGGACCCAGTGCCCGAAGCCGTCCTCCCAGCACGGGCGGATCGCGATACGGGCCCAGTCGTAGATTCGCTCCCCGTGCGCGCCCTGTCCGCCCGAGATCCGCTTCCAGCGCTGCCGGGGCAGCGCGGCGATCAGACGGTCGACGCGTTCCTCGCCCCAACGCGTTGTGATCACTGTGTCGTTGACCTTGGTGGCCATCACATGCGCGATCCGGCGCTGCTCCAGCCAGAACCGGGTGCGCTTGACCTGCCCGTACGCCTCGTCCGCGGTCACCCACGCGAACGGCACTCCGGCGTCGATGGCACGTTGCACCATCTGTCGGAAGTGCTCGTTCTTGGTGGCGAAGGGCACCTCGTCGGCGATGCCGGCGGCCCGGCAGCGGTCCCGGTCGTCCGTCCAGGACGCCGGGAGGTAGAGCTCGCGGTCGATCAGTGCCCGGCCGGCTGCCGAGGCGTAGGCCAGGAAGGTGCCGATCTGGGAGTTCTCGGTCCTTCCGGCTGTTCCGGAGTACTGCCGCTGCACGCCGGCCGACTTCGTGCCCTTCTTCAGGAAGCCGGTGTCGTCGCATATCAGGACACCGTCCGGCCTGCCGATGGTCTCCACGACGAAGTCACGGATGTCGTCTCGGACCGCGTTCTCGTCCCAGTCCGAGAGGTTGAGCAGGCGCTGGACACCGTCCGGGCGGAGCTGTCCGACCTGCTCCGACAGCGTCCAACCGTTCTTTTTCTCCAGAGGAGCGATCAGACCCTGAAGGTAGTCCAGCGCTCGCTCACGTGGCTCGGACCTGCCGAAACGGTGGGCGAAGCGGGCATGCAGCCCGGCTATCCCCTCCGACCACGACTCGACCTGCTCGACCGTCAACTCATCAGCACACAGTCACATCAACGACGAACAGTGCCATCAGTCACCCCAGATGCGGTTGCAGTACTAGGGCTCGACCAGGGCTCGACCAGGGACGTTCCCGGCGGGCCTGACAGAGACGCCGAGGGCGGGTGGAGGGAGGCACGGCCCTTGTCCCGGTATGCCGGTACGGGCCGCGAACCGCTCGCCCCGCCCGGTCCGCGCGCGGGCGGCCCCTGGGTTCCCGTGTCAGGGAGAACAGCCCGTAGAGTGGCGGCCATTGCTTTCGCGGAGCGGCCGGGGACCGGATCGGCCGGCCCGCGCGGATCGACCAGGGGGACAGGGGACGGGGATGAGCAGCGAGCCGCAGCACCCCACGTCCCGGATCAGCGAGGCCCTGCGGCCCGCCGGGCCGCCGACGGCCCCGCCCGTACGGTCTTCCGCGCCGCCGGCACCCGCGACGCCCGCCAAAGCCCCCGCGCCCGCCGTGCCCACCGCGCCGTCGGTGTCCTCGGGCCACCGGGCGGCGGCGCCGACCCTACGGAGTCCCGCGCGACGGACCGCCCGGAGCCCCCCGCCTCCCGGATCGGCGACGCCCTCCAGCCCGCCGCACCGGCGACACCGCCCGCACCGGCCGCGCCCCAGGCCCCAACTCGGCGCACCGCACCCGCCACCCCCGAGCCCAGCCCGGCCACGCCCGCGCCCGCGCCCACGCGTTCCACCGGACGCCCGCTGCCGCCCGAGCAGCCCGCCGCCGGCGCCGAGCGGCCCACGGAGACCACCACCCGTCTGCGTCCCATACGTGACAGCCGGACCGCTCCGGTTCCCCGCACCACCCCCGCGCCGCCTTCCCCGGCCCGCCCCGCGCGGCCGCCCGCCCGGCCCGTCCCCGCCCCCCGTACCGGAGCCGCGCCCGCCCCGGATACCCGTACGACACCTGGGCCCTGGGCGCCCCGACGCCGGCCGAGACCACCACCCGCCTCCGCCCCGTCCCAGGCCGCCGCACCGGCCGGGTCGTGGGCGCCGCCGTCTGCGCCGTCCTCGCCGCCGGACTCGTCGGCGGCGCCGCGGCCGGCGCGCTGCTCACCGACAGCGGCCCGAACGAACGCGACGAGCCCCCGGGCTTCACCCCCGCCCGCGCGCTCTGGCACGACGCCCCCGTCGACACGCTCTTCCCCCGCACCCTCCCCGGCCCCTCGGCCGGCCCCGGCGGCGCGCCCCGCACCTGGACCCGGATCGTCGTCGCCACCGACACCGCCTGCTCCGCCGAGAACCTGCCGCCGAAGCTGTACGCGGCGCTGAGCGCCGTCGGCTGCGACCGCGTCCTGCGCGCCACGTACACCGACGCGACGTCCTCCCAGGTCGTCACCGTGGCCCTGGCCTTCACCCAGGCCGACCCCGCCACCATGAAGACCCTCGGCGCCCGCGCCGCCGACGAACTCCCGCCCGCCCTGGCCGGCCCCGGCACCGTCGCCGCCCACTTCGGCGCCGCCCAGCGCGCCAGCTGGTGGCGGCACGTGCCGGCCGACCTGCCCGTGGTCGTCACCACCGTGTCCGGCTTCGCCGACGGCCGCACCGTGGCCGCGCCCGAACCCGCCGCCCGCGCGATGACGCCCAAGCGCACCAGCCCCGTCGCCCAGGCCGGCCTCGGCCACGAGGCCAAGGGCGTCGGCGAGGCCGTGGAGCAGGCCCTGCGCCGGACCGTCGCCGCCACCGTCGAGGAGGACAAGCGGTGACCCCGCGCCGTACCGCCGCCGCCCTGCTCGCGACCGCCTTCGCCGTGCTCCCGGCCACCACCACGCCCGCGTACGCCGACACCATCCGGGCCCGTCAGTGGGGTCTCGAAGCGCTGCACACCGGCACGGTCTGGCAGACCACCCGCGGCGAGGGCGTCACCGTCGCCGTCCTCGACACCGGCGTCGACGCCACCCACCCCGACCTCGAAGGCTCCGTCCTGCCCGGCACCGACCTCATCGGCTTCGGCGCCGCCCGCGGCGACCGGGCCTGGGCCCGTCACGGCACCGCGATGGCCGGCATCATCGCCGGGCACGGCCACGGACCCGGCGGCGGGGACGGTGTCCTCGGTGTCGCCCCGAAGGTCAGGATCCTGCCCGTGCGGGTCATCCTCGAAGGCTCCGACAAGCAGCGCGACAAGGCCCGCAAGAGCCGCGGCACCGCGCTCGCCGAGGGCATCCGCTGGGCCACCGACCACGGCGCCGACGTCATCAACCTCTCCCTCGGCGACGACTCCGAGTCCGCCCATCCCGACGCGGGCGAGGACGCCGCCGTCCAGTACGCCCTCGACAAGGGCGTCTCCGTCGTCGCCTCGGCAGGCAACGGCGGCGAGAAGGGCGACCACATCTCCTTCCCCGCCGCCTACCCGGGCGTCATCGCCGTCGCCGCCGTCGACCGCTACGGCACCCACGCCGCGTTCTCCACCAGCCGCTGGTACGCCACGGTCAGCGCGCCCGGCGTCGACATCGTCATCGCCGACCCCGACCGCCGCTACTACGAGGGCTGGGGCACCAGCGCCGCCGCCGCGTTCGCCTCCGGCGCCGTCGCCCTGATCCGCTCGGCCCATCCCGACCTGACGCCCGCCCAGATCAAGCGGCTCCTCGTCGACACCGCGCGCAGCCGCCCCGACGGCGGCCGCAGCGACGACAAGGGGTACGGGACGGTCGACCCCGCCGCCGCGATCAAGGCGGCCGACGGACTCAAGGGCGCCGACACGAAGAGCGCCGTCACCGGCTACACGGGCCGCTACTTCGGCAACGGCCCGGAGCCCGACGCCGACGACTCCCGCCCCATCGGTCTCCTCGCGCCCCTCGTCGGCGGTGTCGGCGTGCTCTTCCTGGCCGCCGCCGTCGCCCTGTGGCGCGGCGGCCGTACGCGCTGAGCCGCCATACGCGCGGGAGGGGACGGGCGGGCGGGCCGATCGGCCCAGGTCCACCGGCCGGACCCCGGCCGGTTAGGCTCGGGGCGTGGAGCTCAAGAACATCCCTGACCCCGGTTACTCCGACGACGACGGCTCCGCCGACCCGCGGCTCGCCGCGGCGCTCGCGGCCTGGGCGGAGGACCGGACCGCGCACGGGCCCGTCCTCGCCGCTCTCCAGGACGCCCGGCTGCTCGTTCCCGTCGTCGCCGTCCTCGGCGAGATCGAGATCGATCCCGAGACGGGCCTGAAGAAGGAGAAGACGAGCGACATGGCGGT
Source organism: Streptomyces laurentii (assembly GCA_002355495.1). Classification (GTDB taxonomy): domain Bacteria; phylum Actinomycetota; class Actinomycetes; order Streptomycetales; family Streptomycetaceae; genus Streptomyces; species Streptomyces laurentii. Next base: position 1,205,505 of record AP017424.1, on the reverse strand, counting down.
GCCCACGCTCACCGCCGGCGACCGGCGCGCGCTGCCCGCCTTCACCTCGATGGAATCGCTGCATCTGTGGGACCCGGGTGCCCGGCCCGTCGCCGTCCCGCTCCACCAGGCCCTCGCAGCCCTCGTCCACGAGAAGGCCGACACCCTCGTTCTGGACATGTCGGGCCCGGTGCCCTACCAGGTGACCGGCTCGGCCCTGCTCGCCCTCGCGGAGGGCCGGACCAGCGTGGACCCGCTGGACGACCCGGCGGTACGGGACGCGGTACGGGCGGCCGTCGCCGCCGAGCCCGCCGTGCTCAGCGCCCACCTGGGCCCCGGCTCCGCCGACGGCACCCTCGCCCTGGTCCTCGCCGAGGACGCGGCCCCGGCCGAGGCCGCCCAGCGCGTGGCCCGCGCCCTCGCGGCCGACGAGACGCTGAGGGCCCGCCTGGTGCGCGGCCTCGACCTGGCCCTGCTGCCGGCCTCGGCGACGCCTCCGGGCGAGCCCTTCTACGTCAGGAACTGAGCGGGTACCGGCCCAGCGGCCGGTGGGCGGTCGGCGGTGCGGGCTTCGTGCCGTCGGCCGCCCTTTCCGATGCCCGGCCCGCTGTACGCCCCGGTGCACGACCCGACGTACGGCCCGATGTACGGCGTGGGGCGGCGTGCCCTCCCGGCGTCCGGCTGCGGCGCCTCCATAGTGGGGCCCCATGAGCACCGAACGGACGGCCCGGGAACCCGGACGGAATCCCCGCCCCGACGCGAAGGTCATCGGGATCGGCATGGCGGCGGTCGTCGGCCTGGTCGGCTGGGCGGCCCTCGGCAAGGCGTCCTTCGACACCGCTTCCTCCACGGCCCTCGGCTGGGTCCTCGCCAACTTCGCCTGGCTGTTCGTGACCGCCGCCGACGTCTTCCTCGTCCTGTGCCTGGTGATCGCGGTGAGCCGGTTCGGCCGGATCCGGCTCGGCGCCGACGACTCCGAGCCGGAGTTCTCGAACCTCGCCTGGATCGCCATGATGTTCAGCGCGGGGATGGGCATCGGCCTGATGTTCTACGGAGTGGGGGAGCCACTCCAGCACTTCCTCAGCCCGCCCCGGCGACCGGCGTCGCGGCCGGCACGGGCGACGCGGCCCGGGTCGCCCTGGAGTACTCGTTCTTCCACTGGACGTTCGTCCCGTGGGCCATCTACGGCATCGCCGGTCTCGCCCTCGCCTACGCGGGCTTCCGCAAGGGCCGCGGCAACACCCTCAGCGCCGCCTTCGTGCCGCTGCTCGGCGAGCGCCGGGCGGCCGCCTGGCCGGGCCGGGCCATCGACCTGCTCGCCGTCTTCGCGACGGTCTTCGGGACGGCCACCAGCCTGGGCCTGGGCGCGCTCCAGGTGGCGGAGGGCCTCCATCTGACCGCCGGCGTGCGGGCTTCCACGGCCACCGAGCTGATCATCATCGCCACGCTCTCGGCGGCGTTCGTGCTGTCCGCGTTCTCCGGTCTGCACAAGGGTGTGAAGTGGCTGTCCACCCTCAACATCGTCCTCGCCGCGGCCCTGGCGGCCTTCGTGTTCCTTCTGGGGCCGACCGTCTACATCCTGGACACGATCCCCGCGTCGCTCGGTGGCTTCCTGCACGACGTGGTGCCGATGGCGAGCCGCACCGGCGCGTTCTCGGACCGGGCCTGGCTGGGGGCATGGACGATCTTCTACTGGGCGTGGTGGCTGTCCTGGGCGCCGTTCGTCGGCACCTTCATCGCCCGTATCTCGCGCGGCCGGACGGTGCGCGAGTTCCTGGTCGGGGTGCTGCTCGTGCCCTCGGGGGCGACGGTGGTCTGGTTCTGCGTGATGGGTGGCACCGCCATCCGTCTGGAGTCGACCGGCGCCGCCGATCTGGCGGGCTCGGTGAAGACCGGGGCGGAGGCGTCGCTGTTCGCCATGCTGGACGCGCTGCCGATCGGCACAGTCACCTCGTACCTGGCGATGCTCCTGGTCATGACCTACTTCGTCACCAGCGCCGACTCGGCCTCGCTGGTGATGGGCTCACTGACCAGCCGCGGCGCGCTGAACCCGCCGACCTGGCTGGTGGTGGCGTGGGGTGTGCTCATGGCGGCGGTCGCCGCCGTCCTGCTGGTCGCCGGCGGGCTGTCCTCGTTGCAGACCGCGACGATCCTGGTGGCGCTGCCCTTCGTGCTCGTGATGCTGGGCCTGTGCTGGGCGCTGCTGAAGGAGCTGCGGACGGACCCGGGCGCGGGCCCCGCCCGGCATCCCGCGCTGCACGGCGTGCGGGACGCGGTGCGCGCCATGGTGGGCGAGGCGATCACCGAGCAGGGCGCGGCCCGCCACCACCGGCTGCGGCGGGCCGCCCGGTCCCGTACGGACAAGGACGAGGACGGTGGCACCTGAGGGAGCCGTGTCGGTCTCCTCGGTCCCACGCCGAGCGGTGCCCCCCATGAACCACCTCCGGCCGCCACGGATGTACCCGTGGCGGCCGGAGGTGTGTCGTGGTGGATCGTAGGACTCCGAGAGCTCCGGATCCCGCGAGGGTCCGGGGCTCTTCGAGGTTTCTAGCCGTACACCGGTCCGGTGTACTTCTCGCCCGGGCCCTGGCCCGGCTCGTCCGGCACGAAGGAGGCCTCGCGGAAGGCCAGCTGGAGCGACTTCAGGCCGTCGCGCAGCGGCGAGGCGTGGAAGGAGGAGATCTCCGGCACACCGGCGTCGAGCAGGCCGGCGAGCGTGTGGATCAGCTTGCGGGCCTCGTCGAGGTCCTTGTACTCGTCGCCCTCCTCGGTGAGGCCGAGCTTCACGGCGGCGGCGCTCATCAGGTTGACGGCGACCGTCACGATCACCTCGACCGCCGGCACCTCGGCGATGTCACGCGTCATCGCGGAGAAGTCGGGCGTGTCCGAAGGGTTCGAAGGAACGGCGGAGTCGGTCGACTCGTTCTGGGGCGTCTCGCTCATGCCCCACAGCCTAAGCCGCGGCGTGGTTCGCGCCGACCAGAGGGTCCTGCTAAGGTTGTGGCACATAAAGACCGGCTGGATACCTGTGTGTCCGGCCCACAAGTGGAGGCTCCGAACTCCCACCTGGCCGTCCTCACGGACGGCGGGTCACCGGTCTGGTGGCGACCATCGTTCCGTACGGACGATGGGGCCGCCCGATGACGCGCCCCGCGGTTGACCGCGGCGCTCCGGTTTCCTTGGAGCCCCGCCTGTGTCCCGTCCGGGGCATTTTTCTTGCATCGGCTCGGTTGGTCTCGACAGTTCTACCGTGACGTGTCCGTCCGCCAGGCGGTCGCGTGGTGCAACCGAGGAGGATCCATCAGCGCCGAGCCCCGCATCAACGAGCGGATTCGCGTTCCCGAGGTGCGTCTTGTCGGCCCCAGCGGCGAGCAGGTTGGCATTGTGCCGCTTGCGAAGGCCCTGGAGCTCGCACAGGAGTACGACCTCGATCTTGTCGAGGTAGCGGCGAACGCCCGTCCGCCCGTGTGCAAGCTCATGGACTACGGGAAGTTCAAGTACGAGTCGGCCATGAAGGCCCGTGAGGCGCGCAAGAACCAGGCGCACACGGTCATCAAGGAGATGAAGCTCCGGCCGAAGATCGACCCGCACGACTATGACACCAAGAAGGGTCACGTCGTCCGGTTCCTCAAGCAGGGTGACAAGGTCAAGATCACGATCATGTTCCGTGGTCGTGAGCAGTCCCGGCCGGAGCTCGGCTACCGACTGCTGCAGCGCCTCGCGGAGGATGTTCAGGATCTCGGCTTCGTCGAGTCCAACCCGAAGCAGGACGGCCGGAACATGATCATGGTTCTGGGCCCGCACAAGAAGAAGACCGAGGCCATGGCCGAGGCCCGCGAGGCGCAGGCCGCCCGCAAGGCCGAGCGTCTGGGCGGTGCGCCCGTCTCGGCCCAGGACGACGACGAGGCTTCGGCCGACCTGTCGGCCGACACTCCGGTCGACATGCCGGCCGAGAACCCCGAGGCGTGATCCCACGGGGCTGCCGGACGGCGGCCCCGGGTTCCGCCCGGAACCATCAAACGAAGAATTGACGCTCCCGGCAGTACCGGTGTCCGCACCGGGGGAGCGCCACTGACGAGGAGATAACGGCGCCATGCCGAAGAACAAGACGCACTCCGGTGCCAAGAAGCGCTTCAAGGTCACCGGCTCCGGCAAGATCATGCGCGAGCGCGCCGGCAAGCGCCACCTGCTCGAGCACAAGTCGTCCAAGCTGACGCGTCGCCTCACCGGCAACGCCGAGATGGCCCCGGGTGACTCCGCCAAGATCAAGAAGATGCTGGGCATCTGATCTGATCTCCCGCCCTCGGCGACGAGGGCATCCGGTCGAGACCGGGACCCATCCGTTTTTCGGGTCGTGTGAGTACCCCCACGGCCCCGCTACAAGGAGTTAAGAAGTGGCACGCGTCAAGCGGGCAGTCAACGCCCACAAGAAGCGCCGGGCGATCCTCGAGCAGGCTTCCGGCTACCGCGGTCAGCGTTCGCGCCTCTACCGCAAGGCCAAGGAGCAGGTCACCCACTCGCTGGTCTACAACTACAACGACCGCAAGAAGCGCAAGGGCGACTTCCGTCAGCTGTGGATCCAGCGCATCAACGCCGCTGCCCGCCAGAACGGCATGACGTACAACCGCCTCATCCAGGGTCTGAAGGCCGCCAACATCGAGGTCGACCGCAAGATCCTGGCCGAGCTCGCGGTCAACGACTCCAACGCGTTCGCCGCGCTGGTCGAGGTTGCGCAGAAGGCCCTCCCGGCCGACGTCAACGCCCCGAAGGCCGCTGCCTGATCTTCCAGGCCGCAGTACTTCTGCCCGGACCCGCAGGCCCCGCGCCTGCGGGTCCGGCGCGTTGACCGCCCCTTCCGGCCGTCCGCCCGGCACCGACCCCAAGGTCCGCCGTCCGGCGCCGGCCACCCCGCCCACCGCTGCCGTCACTTGAGTCAGAGAGCCGCAGGCACATGGCCACCCCCGAGCTGATCTCCCCGCGTTCACCGCGCGTCGTCGCCGCCCGGCGGCTCGCCAAGCGCAGTTTCCGGGGCAAGGACCGCCTCTTCCTCGCCGAGGGCCCGCAGGCCGTCCGCGAGGCCGTCGAGCACCGCGGCACCGCCGGCCGGCCCACCCTCGTCGAGCTCTTCACGACGGTCGAGGCCGCCGAGCGCTACGCCGCCATCGTCGACGCGGCCCGCGCCTCCGGCGCCCGCGTCCACCACGCCTCCGACGCGGTCCTCGCCGAGGTCTCCCAGACGGTCACCCCGCAGGGCCTCGTCGGCGTGTGCCACTTCCTCGACTCGCCGTTCGAGGACATCCTGGCCGCCCGGCCCAAGCTCGTCGCCGTGCTCGCCCACGTCCGCGACCCCGGGAACGCCGGCACCGTGCTCCGCTGCGCCGACGCCGCCGGAGCCGACGCCGTCGTCCTCACCGACGCCTCCGTGGACCTGTACAACCCCAAGTCCGTCCGCGCCTCCGTCGGCTCGCTCTTCCACCTCCCGGTCGCCGTCGGCGTCCCCGTCGAGCAGGCCGTCGCGGGCCTCAAGAGCGTCGGCGTACGGATCCTCGCGGCCGACGGCGCCGGCCAGGACGACCTCGACGACGAACTGGACGCCGGCACCATGGGCGGCCCCACCGCCTGGGTCTTCGGCAACGAGGCCTGGGGCCTGCCCGAGGAGACCCGCGCCCTCGCCGACGCCGTCGTCCGCGTCCCGATCCACGGCAAGGCCGAGAGCCTCAACCTCGCGACCGCCGCCGCCGTGTGCCTGTACGCCTCCGCGCGCGCCCAGCGCCCGCCCCGAACCACCCTCTGATCCCTCCATGCGCCCCCTGGGCCTAGTAGGGTGACCAACTCGGGGCCCACTGCGTTACACGGAGGGGTGGGATAAGGGGATGACAGTCGGTACGGGCAGTCCCGCACAGGCACGGAGCGCCGCGCCATACGGGGCGGAACCTCCACCCGTACCCGGGCCGCGCGCCGCCCCCGTCCCGTACGGAAGCGAAGCCGCCCCGCGGTCCGGATCAGGGCCGGGACCCGGCCCGGACACCCGGCCCGCCCCGGCGTCTGCGCCGGGAGCCGGTCCAGGACCGGGCGGCGGCCACCCGGGCGCCGGCGTCAGCGCGGGCGGCGGTCCGGAAAACGGACCCGGTTCCGGGTCCGGCCCGGGGTACGGATTCGGACCGGAGCTCGGGATCGACCCCGACGACCTGCCCGACGGCCTGGTCGTCGCCGACGAGACCGGCCGGATCATCTGCTTCAACGCCGCCGCCAGCCGCATCACGGCCGTGCCCGGCGCCCGGGCCCTCGGCCGCCCGCTCGACCAGGCGCTGCCCCTCGAAGACCTCAAGGGCCACCGCTGGTGGGCGCTCACCGACCCGTACGGCGGCCTCGCCACCCGCCGCGGCCAGCCCGAACGCAATCTGCTGCTTCCCGGCGGCCGCGAGGTCCTGGTCTCCGCCCGCTATCTGCGCACCCGCCCCACCGGCCCCGTCCGCCGGGTCGTCGTCTCGCTGCGCGGCACCGAGGCCCGCCGCCGTACCGAACGCAGCCACGCCGAGCTGATCGCCACGGTCGCCCACGAACTGCGCTCGCCGCTCACCTCCGTCAAGGGCTTCACCGCCACGCTCCTCGCCAAATGGGAGCGCTTCACCGACGACCAGAAGCGGCTGATGCTGGAGACCGTCGACGCCGACGCCGGCCGCATCAAACGGCTCATCGCCGAGCTCCTCGACATCTCGCGGATCGACTCCGGCCGTCTGGAGGTCCGCCGCCAGCGCGTCGACATCGCCGCCGCCGTCGGCCGCCACGTCCACGCCCACACCGCCCGCGGCCAGGCCCCCGAGAGCTTCTTCGTCCGGGTCCGGCCCGGTCTGCCGGACCTGTGGGCCGACCCTGACAAGATCGACCAGATCCTCGGCAACCTGCTGGAAAATGCGGTGCGCCACGGTGGCGGAACGGTCACCATCGACGTGGCACCCACCATGGCCACCACCGACGGGGAGAAGGGGACGGAGGTCACCGTGAGCGACGAGGGACCCGGTATCCCCGAGGAGTCGATGGGCCGCGTGTTCACCCGCTTCTGGCGGGGCAGCAAGCGCGGCGGGACCGGCCTCGGCCTCTATATCGTCAAGGGCCTGGTCGAGGCCCACGGCGGCACGATCACCGTCGGACGCGGTCCCCGTGGCGGGGCCGAGTTCCGATTTATCCTGCCCGTCGGCACCCCGGCCCACCTCGTCTGATCCCACCGCCGCCACAAGCGGCGACGGATCGCGTCTCGTGTCTCACCGGCCGAGACGGACCGAGGTCAGGAGCCGCCCGGGCCGCCTACGGGCTCATTCGCGTCCCCGCGCCCCGTTAGACTCGTCCTTTGGCACGTTTGCGCCCTTGACGTCGAGCGGGACCGCCCAGCCAGCCAACGGAAACACGGGAAGAGATGTCGGCACCCAATAAGTCGTACGACCCGGTCGAGGTCGAAGCCTTGAAACCGGAAGAGATCGAGCGCATGCGGGACGAGGCGATCGCCGCCTTCGCAGCCGCGGGCGACCTCGACGCGCTCGCGCAGGCGAAGACCGCGCACACCGGCGGCACCTCGCCGCTGGCGCTCGCCAACCGCGAGATCGGCGCGCTGCCCCCGCAGGCCAAGGCCGCGGCCGGCAAGATCGTGGGCCAGGCCCGCGGCGCCGTCTCCAAGGCCCTGGCCGCCCGCCAGACCGAGCTGGAGGCCGAGCGCGACGCCCGCGTCCTCGTCGAGGAGGCCGTCGACGTCACGCTGCCGTACGACCGCGTCCCGGCCGGCGCCCGGCACCCGCTGACCACCCTCATGGAGCGCGTCGCCGATGTCTTCGTCTCCATGGGCTACGAGGTCGCCGAGGGTCCCGAGGTCGAGGCCGAGTGGTTCAACTTCGACGCCCTGAACTTCGTGCCGGACCACCCGGCGCGGCAGATGCAGGACACCTTCTTCGTCCAGGGCCCCGAGGGAACGACGGGCGACGAGTCCGGTGTCGTGCTCCGTACGCACACCTCGCCGGTCCAGGCCCGCACCCTCATCGACCGGGAGCCCCCGGTCTACGTGGTGTGCCCCGGCCGCGTCTACCGCACCGACGAGCTCGACGCCACGCACACCCCGGTCTTCCACCAGATCGAGCTGCTGGCCGTCGACGAGGGCCTGACGATGGCCGATCTCAAGGGCACCCTGGACCACATGGTGCAGGCGCTCTTCGGCTCGGACATGAAGACCCGGCTCCGTCCGAACTTCTTCCCGTTCACCGAGCCGTCCGCCGAGATGGACATGCTCTGCTACGTGTGCCGCGGCGAGTCCGTCGGTAACCCGGACCGCCCGTGCCGCACCTGCGGCAGCGAGGGCTGGATCGAGCTGGGCGGCTGCGGCATGGTCAACCCGAAGGTGCTCGTCGCCTGCGGTGTGGACCCCGAGAAGTACAGCGGATTCGCCTTCGGGTTCGGCATCGAGCGGATGCTGATGTTCCGCCACAACGTCGAAGACATGCGAGACATGGTCGAGGGTGACGTTCGTTTCACCCGGCCCTTCGGGATGGAGATCTGATGCGGGTCCCGCTTTCCTGGCTGCGGGAGTACGTCGACCTGCCGGCGACGGAGACCGGCCGTGACGTGCAGGCCAAGCTGGTTTCGGCCGGCCTCGAGGTCGAGACCGTCGAGCAGCTCGGCGCCGGCCTCACCGGCCCGCTGGTCGTCGGCAAGGTCCTCACCATCGAGGAACTGACCGACTTCAAGAAGCCCATCCGGTTCTGCACGGTCGACGTCGGCCAGGCCAACGGCACCGGCGAGCCGCAGGAGATCATCTGCGGCGCCCGGAACTTCGCCGAGGGCGACAAGGTCGTCGTGGCCCTGCCCGGCGCCGTGCTGCCCGGCGACTTCCGGATCGCCGAGCGCAAGACGTACGGCCGGATGTCCCGCGGCATGATCTGCTCGGGCGACGAGCTCGGCATGGGCGACGACGGCACGCACGGCATCATCGTGCTGCCGCCGGAGCACGAGATCGGCACCGACGCCACGGTCCTCCTGGAGCTGTTCGACGAGGTCCTCGACATCGCCGTCACCCCGGACCGCGGCTACTGCCTCTCGATGCGCGGCGTCGCCCGCGAGGCCGCCATCGCGTACGGCCTGCCGCTGCGCGACCCGGCGCTGCTCGACGTGCCCGCGCCGAACGCGTACGGCTACCCGGTCCAGGTCGCCGACCCGGCCGGCTGCGACCGCTTCACCGCCCGCACCGTGGTCGGCCTGGACCCCGAGTCCCGGTCGCCGATCTGGCTCAAGCGCCGCCTCCAGAAGGCCGGCATGCGCCCGATCTCGCTCGCCGTCGACATCACCAACTACGTGATGCTGGAGCTCGGCCAGCCGCTGCACGCCTACGACCGCACCCGGCTCGACGGTCCCCTCGGGGTCCGCCGCGCCGAGGCCGGCGAGAAGATCACCACCCTCGATGGCACGGTCCGCGCCCTCGACCCGGCCGACCTGGTCATCACCGACAACCGCGGCCCCATCGGCATCGCGGGCGTCATGGGCGGCGCCGACACGGAGATCGCCGACCACGCCGACCTCGCCGGTGCCACCACCGAGGTCGTCATCGAGGCCGCGCACTTCGACCCGATCGCGATCGCGCGCACGGCCCGCCGCCACAAGCTGTCCTCCGAGGCGTCCAAGCGCTTCGAGCGCGGTGTCGACCCGAAGGCCGCCGCCGCGGCGGCGCAGCGCTGCGCCGACCTGCTGGTGCTGCTCGCGGGCGGTACGGCCGAGGCCGGCGTCACCGAGGTCGTCGCGCCCTCCGCGCCGCGCACCGTCACCATGCCGGCGGACCACCCGGACAAGGTCGCGGGCGTCGCCTACGGCCGCGAGACCGTCGTCCGCCGCCTCCAGGAGATCGGCTGCGACGTCTACGGACAGGACGAGCTGATCGTCACCGTGCCGTCGTGGCGTCCCGACCTGGCCGCGCCGAACGACCTCGCCGAAGAGGTCATCCGGCTGGAGGGCTACGAGAACCTGCCCTCCACGCTGCCCCGGCCCCCGGCCGGCCGCGGCCTGACCGAGCGCCAGCGCGTCCACCGCCGGGTGGGCCGCGCCCTGGCCGGCGCCGGCTACGTCGAGGCGCTGAACTACCCGTTCATCGGCGCGCAGGTCTTCGACCAGCTCGGCCTGGACGCGGACGACGCCCGCCGCCGGGTCGTCACCCTGGTCAACCCGCTGTCCGACGAGGAGCCCGCGCTCCGTACGACGCTGCTGCCGGGCCTGCTCGGCGCGCTGCGCCGCAACGACGGCCGCGGCAGCCACGACCTGGCGCTGTTCGAGACCGGCCTGGTCTTCCGGCCGACCGAGGGCCAGCCGGGCGTCGCCGTCCGTCTGCCCGTCGACCGCCGCCCGAGCGACGAGGAGATCGCCCGCGTCAACAGCGTGCTGCCCGAGCAGCCGCGCCGCGTGGCCGTCGTCCTCTCCGGCTCGCGCGAGCAGGCCGGCTGGTGGGGCAAGGGCCGCCCGTCCGACTGGGCCGACGCCATCCAGGCCGCGCGCCTGGTGGCCGCCGAGTCCGGCGCGCAGCTGCTGATCGACGCCGACCAGCACGCCCCGTGGCACCCGGGCCGGTGCGCCGCGTTCCACGTCATGGTCGACGGGGTCAAGACCCTCGCCGGCCACGGCGGCGAGCTGCACCCGCGGGTGGTCAAGGCCCTCGGCCTGCCCGCCCGCACCTGCGCCATGGAGCTGGACCTGGACGTCCTGGAGCGCGCGAGCGAGGGTGCCGTGAAGGCCCCGAGCATCTCCGCCTTCCCGGTCGCCACCCAGGACGTCGCCCTGGTCGTCGACCAGAGCGTCCCGGCCGCGATGGTCGAGTACTACCTGGCCGGCGGCGCGGGTGAACTCCTGGAGTCCATCCGCCTGTTCGACGTCTACACCGGCGACCAAATCGACGCCGGCAAGAAGTCCCTGGCCTACGCGCTGCGCTTCCGCGCGGCCGACCGCACCCTGACGGTCGAGGAGGCGACGGCGGCCCGCGACGCCGCGGTCGCCATGGCCGCCGAGCACACCGGCGCGGTCCTGCGCGGCGCGTAACCGCCCGCGGGAAGCAGGGAGGGCCGCGGCCCGGGGTTCGCCCCGGGCCGCGGCCTTTTCCGTACGCCTGGCGCTCCGCCCGCGGAGCCGCTCACGCCCCCGTGCGCCGGCGCCCCGCGGTCCGAGCGGAGGTCCTGCGCGGCGGGTCCGCGGGCGCGGGAGGGGCCGTGGGGGTGCCCGGGCCGGCGGGCAGGACGCGGTCGAGCCGGCCGCGCGAAGTCACGCCGAGCTTCCCGAAGACCTTGCTCAGGTGGTACTGGACCGTGCGGGTGCTGCGGGAGAACTTCGACACGACCGCGCGACTCCACGCCGCGTATTTCGGGGAGCACCGCCCCACCAGCACCGTCATGGGCGTCTCCGACCTCGCCCTGCCGGATCAGCTGGTCGAGATCGGCGCGGTCGTGCGCCTCGACGTGGAAGCCTGACGACCGTTCCGTCCGTATCCCCTCACCCCCGTCCGTCCGGGCCGGGGTGAGGGGCACACGGGGACACCGGCATGACGTTGATCGGTTGCACCCCTTCGACGGGAGGAGGGGCCGTACCCTCGCGTCGCCCTCCCACAGTAAGGAGCTCTCATGCAAGCGATCACCGTGCGAGACCGGGAAGCCGGTCCCGACGGGCTGTCCCTGACGGAGCGGCCCTACCCGCACGCGGCCGAGAACGACGTCGTCGTGCGGGTGCACGCCTCCGGCTTCACGCCGGGGGAGCTGAACTGGCCGGCCACCTGGACCGACCGCGCCGGCCGCGACCGGACGCCCAGCGTGCCCGGGCACGAGCTGTCGGGTGTCGTCGCCGGACTGGGTTACGGCACCACCGGTCTGACGGTCGGCCAGCGGGTGTTCGGCCTGGCCGACTGGGCCCGGGACGGCGCGCTCGCCGAGTACGTCGCGGTGGAGGCCCGCAACCTCGCGCCGCTGCCGGCGGACGTCGACCACGTCCGGGCCGCCGCGCTGCCGATCTCCGGACTGACCGCCTGGCAGGGCCTGTTCGACCACGGCCGGCTGACCGCCGGTCAGACCGTCCTGATCCACGGCGTGGCGGGGGCCGTCGGGTCGATCGCGGCCCAGCTCGCCCGTGCGGCCGGTGCCCGCGTCATCGGCACCGGCCGGTCCGCCGACCGGGAGCGGGCGGCCGCCGTGGGCGCCGACACCTTCCTGGACCTGGAGACCGGGAAGCTGGAGGACGCCGGGGAGGCCGATGTCGTGTTCGACGTGATCGGCGGCGACATCCTGGAGCGTTCGGCCGCGCTGGTCCGGGCCGGCGGCACGCTCGTCACCATCGCCCAGCCGCCCAAGGTCCGGCCCAAGGACGGGCGGGCGGTCTTCTTCGTCGTCGAACCCGACCGCGCCCGGCTCGCCGATCTCGCCGCGCGGGTACGGGACGGCCGGCTCACGGTGCGCGTCGACGCCGTACGGCCGCTCGCCGAGGCACCCGTCGCCCTGGCCCCGGCCACCCGCGCCCGGGGCAAGACGATCATCCGCGTCACGGAAGACTGAATCCGGAGGCGCACGCGGGAGCCGTCGTCCCTCTCGGGCGGGGCGGCGGCAGCGTACCCGCGTGAACCCGCCCTTTCCCGCCCCCACACCCCTGGCCGCCCGCCGCGCGGCGGGCGGCCACCCGTACGCAGCGAAGGAAGCATGAGCGACTCGCGTGTCAACCTCGGCAAGCAGCACCCGGCCGCCTACAAGGCCCTCATCGCCCTGTCCGCGGAGGTGGAGGAGGCCGCCGTCACCGCGGGTCTGGACCCGCTCCTGGTGGAGCTGCTGAGGATGCGCACCTCGCAGATCAACGGCTGCGCCTTCTGCCTGCGCATGCACACCCGTGACGCCCTCAAGAAGGGCGAGAACCCCGACCGGATCGCCGTCCTGCCCGCGTGGGAGGAGACCGGCTGCTTCTCCGAGACCGACCGCGCCGCCCTCCGCCTCACCGAGGCGGTCACGCGCGTGCCGGACGGGCACGTCCCGGACACGGAGTACGACGCCGCCGCGGCCGTGCTCACCGCGGACCAGATCTCGGCCGTCGCCTGGCCGGCCACCGTGATGAACGCCTTCAACCGGGTCGCCATCACCAGCCCGTACCCCGTGGGCGGCTGAACCTGCCCGGCGGCGATACCCCGGTGGAGATACCCAGGTGGCGATACCTGGGTCAGGACACACCGCGGGCCCGACATGGAGTGCGTCATGCCGGGCCCGCGGCCGTGCCGTCCGGCGTCGCGTCAGGCGTACGGGTAGAAGCCCGAGCCCGACTTGCGGCCGAGCCGGCCCGCGTCCACCATCCGCTGGAGCAGCGGGGGAGCGGCGTACAGCGGCTCCTTGTACTCGGTGTACATCGAGTCGGCGATCGAGACGATGGTGTCCAGACCGATGAGGTCCGACAGCTTCAGCGGGCCCATCGGGTGGGCGCAGCCGAACTCCATGCCGTTGTCGATGTCCTCGCGGCTCGCGATGCCCGACTCGAACATCCGGATCGCGGAGAGGAGGTACGGCACGAGCAGCGCGTTCACCACGAAGCCCGAGCGGTCCTGGGCGCGGATCGCGTGCTTGCCGAGGACCTTCTCCGCGAACAGCTGGGCCCGGCTGAGGGTGCCCTCGGAGGTGGTGAGCGCGGGGATCAGTTCGACGAGCTTCTGCACCGGCGCCGGGTTGAAGAAGTGGATGCCGATGACCTGGTCGGGGCGAGAAGTCGCCACGGCCAGCTTCACCAGGGGGATCGAGGAGGTGTTGGAGGCCAGGATGGCGTCCGGCCGGGTCACCACCTGGTCGAGCACCTGGAAGATCTCGGTCTTGACCTGCTCGTTCTCCACGACCGCCTCGATGACGAGGTCGCGGTCGGCGAACTCGCCCAGGTCGGTGGTGAAGCTGAGCCGCGCGAGCGTCTCGTCGCGCTCCTCCTCGCTGATCTTGCCGCGTTCGGCGGCCTTCGCGAGCGAGTTGTAGAGCCGCGTGCGGCCGATCTCCAGCGCTTCGCCGGTGGTCTCGGCGACCTTCACTTCGAGGCCGCTGCGGGCGCACACCTCCGCGATGCCCGCGCCCATCTGGCCGCAGCCGACCACTCCGACGCGCTCAATGTCGGCCATGGAGTCCGTCACCTCGTGCCTTTCGCTCTCTGCTGGCGGCGGGCCCGGGTGATTCCGGTGCGTCCGCCTCGACCCCACGACGTTACTCCCGACGGAGCAAATGATCGATCGTTCCAGCCTGGGCATGCTGTCGGATGGGTTGTGACGTATCCGATAGCGAGGGGTGACAAAATGGCACCGATCGGTAGAAGAGGGTTCGTGACAGGAGTGGCGATCGCGACGCTCGGACTGGGCGCGACCGGCTCAGGCGTCGGGCCCGTGCAGGCCGCCGAGGATCCCGGGGCGGCGCCCGGCGAGGGTGGCGGCGGCGGAAAGCGGGCCCGGGCCTTCCAGGGGATGTGGCTCGCGTCCGTCTCCAACCGCGACTTCCCGTCCCGCACCGGCCTGAGCGCCGCCGAGCAGCGCGCCGAGCTGGTCGGCTGGCTCGATCTCGCGGTACGGCGCGGCCTGACCGCCGTCGTCTTCCAGATCCGGCCCTCGGCCGACGCCCTGTGGCCGTCGGCGTACGAGCCGTGGTCGCAGTACCTGACCGGCGTCCAGGGCCGCGACCCCGGCTGGGACCCGCTCGGCACCGCCGTCACCGAGGCGCACGCGCGCGGCCTGGAACTGCACGCCTGGTGCAACCCGTACCGCGTCGCCTTCCACACCGACCCCGACCGGCTCGCCGCGAGCCATCCGGTGCGCCGCCACCCCGACTGGGCGCTCGCCTACAACGGCCAGCTGCTCTACAACCCCGGCCTGCCGGAAGTCCGCGAGCACGTGCAGGACGCGATGCTCGACGCCGTACGCCGCTACGACATCGACGCGCTGCACTGGGACGACTACTTCTACCCGTACCCGGCGTCAGGGGAGACCCTCGACGACGACGCCGCGTACGAGCGCTACGGGGGAGGGTTCTCCGGCCGCGCTGCCTGGCGGCGGAACAACATCGACCTGCTGGTGTCCGAGACGGCCTCCCGGATCAAGGAGATCAAGCCCAAGGTCGCGTTCGGCATCAGCCCCTTCGGGGTCTGGCGCAACGCCGGCACCGACCCGGCCGGCTCCGACACCCGCTCGCTGCAGACGTACGACGATCTGTACGCGGACACCCGCCGCTGGGTCCGGGAGGGCTGGATCGACTACGTGATCCCGCAGCTGTACTGGCAGATCGGCAACTCCGCCGCCGACTACGCGAAGCTCGTGCCCTGGTGGGACAAGACGGTCCGGGGCACCGGCGTACGGCTCTACCTCGGCGAGGCGCTGTACAAGGTCGGCGACCCGGCGCAGCCGGACGCCTGGCAGGACCCCGAGGAGCCGGCCCGGCACGTCGACCTGGGCAGGCGGTACGCGTCGGTCGGCGGGCACTGCTGGTTCGCGGCGCGCGAGGTCCGCGAGGACCCGCTGGGCGCGCTCACCACCGCCCTCGGGAGATGACGCGCTGAATCCCTTCGCCGCGGGGACGGGCCGGGCCGGGGGCCCACCGGCCCCCGGCGGGGCTCACTGGCCCGCGGCCTCGGCGTGATGGCGTACGACGGTGTCGGGACCCGGTGACATCAGGGCCTCGTGACCGTCGTCGTCGAACTTGACGCGGTACGGGGGAGCGCCGTTCTCCCCGCGTACCTCCAGGACCTTGGCCGTACGGTCGTGCTGTCCGACGGTCCGGCCGTGCATCAGCAGTCTGTCGCCCACGCTCGCCTGCATCGCGTGACCTCCTCGCGGCTGGGCTGGCTCTCGCTGGGTGGGCTCTCCTCGCCCCTCCTCGCCCCTCCTCGCCGCTCCTCGCGTTCCTCGTGCTCCTCGGAAAGTGCTCGGAAGGGGCGTGGCAAGTGCTCGGATACGCCCTACTCGGAGTCTACGTCTGCCATTGTGACCTGCGTCTCAGCTCCGCGCCCGCTGGGTCACGGCGATGCAGACGAGAACCCCGACGGCGGCGAGCGGCGCGGCCGCGGCGGGCCGCTCGCCGAGGACGGTCACCGACCAGACCAGGGTCAGCAGCGGCTGGGCGAGCTGGAGCTGGCTGGCGCGCGGGATGCCGATCGCGGCCATGCCCCGGTACCAGACGTACAGGCCGAAGAAGGTGGAGCCGGCCGCCGCCCACACCAGTCCGGTGACGCCGTGCGCGGTGAGGTGCACCGGCTCGTACGCGAGGGCGACGGCCGCGCCCACCGCCGTCAGCGGCAGACAGCCGACCAGCGCCCAGCCGACGACCTGCCAGCCGGGCATCGAGGCGGCCAGCCGGCCGCCCTCGGTGTATCCGGCGGCGCAGACGAGGAGAGCGCCGAAGAGGTAGAGGTCGCCGGCCGTCAGCGCGCCGCCGCTCTGCTGGACGGTGAAGACGATGACGACGAGCGCGCCGGCGAGGGCCGCGGCCCAGAACGTACGGGACGGCCGGCGACCGGTGCGCAGGGCGGCGAAGACCGCCGTGGTCAGCGGCAGCAGACCGACGACGACGGCGGCGTGCGCGGTGGTGGAGGTCCGCAGCGCCAGCGTGGTGAGCAGCGGGAAGCCGATGACGACCCCGCCGCCGACCACCACGAGCCCGGGCCAGTGGCGGCGGGCGGGCGGCGGGACACGGCCGGCCAGCAGGAAGGCGCCCGCGATCAGCGCGGCGAGCACGGAGCGCAGGGCGACCAGGGACCAGGGGCCGAAGCTCTCCAGACCCCACACGGTGGAGGGGAAGGTGAGGGAGAAGGCGACGACGCCGAGCGCGGCGAGCAGGGTGCCGCCGGAGGAGCCGCCCGAGAAGCTTCCGGCGGAGCTTCCGGCGGGAGAGGGGGAGCCGGACGGGGTGGTGCGGAGGGCGGTACGGGAGGTCGTACGTGAGGGGGTGCCGGCCGTGCGGGGCTCGGCGACCGTTATCGCGCCCTCGGGGGTAGCGCTATTCTGTGCTCTCATGCATGAGCGTAGCAGTGTCGCGGATTTGGCCGAATCCCTGAAAGTGGAGCTGGACCGCTACTCACCGGGAGAGAAGCTGCCGTCCAGTCGGGCCCTCGTCGAGCGCTACCACGTCTCCCCGGTGACCGTCACCCGCGCGCTCGCCCGGCTCGCCTCCGAGGGCCTGGTCGTGACCCGCCCGGGCGCGGGCGCCTACCGGGCCGGCCCCCGTACCGCCACCCCCGCCGCGGGCGACACCTCCTGGCAGGAACTCGCCCTCAGCGCGGACGCCGCCACCGAACTCGTCCCCCGCGCCGTCGACGCCTCGGGCGTCCTCGTCACCCTCGCCGAACCCCCGTCCGGCACCATCGAGTTCAACGGCGGCTACCTGCACCCCTCGCTCCAGCCCGAACGCGCCCTCGCCGCCGCCCTCGCCCGGGCCGGCCGGCGTCCCGGCGCCTGGGGCCGCCCGCCCATCGACGGACTGCCGGAACTGCGCGCCTGGTTCGCCCGCGAGATCGGCGGCGGCGTCACCGCCGCCGAGGTCCTCGTCACCGCCGGCGGCCAGTCCGCCCTCACCACCGCCTTGCGCGCCCTCACCCCACCCGGCACCCCGGTCCTCGTCGAATCGCCCACCTACCCCGGCATGCTCGCCGTCGCCCGCGCCGCCGGACTGCGCCCCGTCCCCGTCCCCACCGACGCCGACGGGATCCGTCCCGACCTGCTCGAAGCCGCCTTCCGGGCCACCGGCGCCCGCGTCCTCGTCTGCCAGCCCCTCTTCCAGAACCCCACCGGCGCAGCCCTGCCCGAACAGCGGCGCGCCGCCGTCGTCCACGTCGCCCGCGCCGCCGGAGCCTTCGTCATAGAGGACGACTTCGCGCGCCGGCTCGTCCACGAGGACGCCGGCCCGCTGCCGCCGACGCTCGCCGCCGACGACCCCGACGGCGTCGTCGTCCACGTCTGCTCCCTCACCAAGCCGACCTCCCCGAGCCTGCGCGTCGGCGCGCTCGCGGCCCGCGGCCCGGTACTCGAACGCCTCCGCGCCATCCAGGTCGTCGACAGCTTCTTCGTCCCCCGCCCGCTCCAGGAAGCCGCCCTCGAACTCGTCGGATCGCCGTCCTGGACCCGCCATCTGCGCGCCGTCGCCCACGAGCTGAAGAGCCGCCGCGACACCATGACCGCCGCCGTCGTCCGGCACCTGCCCGAACTCGCCCTGCCCCACGTCCCCTCCGGCGGCTACCACCTCTGGCTCCGCCTGCCCGACACCCTCCCCGAGGCGGCCCTCTTCCCGGCCGCCCTGCGCGCCGGAGTCGCCGTCGCCCCCGGCCGCCCGTACTTCTGCGCGGAGCCGCCCGCCGGACACATCCGGCTGAGCTTCGCGGGCGTCGCGGGCCCGGCGGAGATCGCGGAGGGGGTGCGGCGGCTGCGTACGGCGATCGACGGCGTCCGGCCGTGACCGCGTGCGGCACACGCGTCCCGCGGCGGCGACGGCCGTGCTCCGTCCTTCAGCGAGCCGGTGCGGCTCCCTCCGGCGCGGCCGCGGCCGTGCCGGGCCATGCCCCGCGTCCCAGCAGATCGAGGACGAGCGCGGCGATGTTCCACGCGTCGTCCTCGCCGCGGTGGTGACGTCCCTCCAGCGGCAGTCCGGCGATCCGGAGAGCATGATCCATGCCGGGTTTCCTCGGGAGCCCGTACGCCGTGGTGAAGACGGCCTTGGCGTTGGTGTGGGTACGTTCCGCCGGATACCCGAACGGGTAGGCCACCCCGTCGGCCCGGCTCTGCCGGGCGAACTGCCGGCGGTCGTACTCGCCCCAGCTCGCCCAGGGGCGCTCCCCGGCCCCGTACTCCTCGACGAGGATCCGGCAGGCCTCCGCGAAGGGGACGCCCCGCTCCACCTCGGCCCGCGTCAGACCGGTCAGTCCGGTGCAGAAGTCGCTCACCGCCGACCGGACCGGGCGGACCAGAAGACGGTGCCGGGACACGCGGCGCCGCGCCCGCACGTCCACGACGGTCAGACCGATCTCGATGATCTCGTGCACGGAGCCGGGCGGCGGCTGTCCGTCCCAGCAGGTGGCTTCCACATCGATGACGTTCAGCAGGGCGGATTCGGGGCGCATCGGCCGAGGGTAGGGACGCGCGCCCGACTCCCGCACCTCGATTTCCGCGCGCGGCCGGACCGGCGCCGAGGAGCGTCTGCGGGCGGGGCGATCGCGGCCGTCGGGGAGGGCCGGAACCCTCCCCGACGGCCGCGTGTCCGGCCTACTTCAGATGACGGGCGAAGAACCGGGCCCCTTCCTCCACCTCGAACCACGGAGCGCCGGTGTGCCCGCCCATGTTGGCGTGCAGCGTCTTCTCCTTGGTCCCGAAGGCGTCGAACAGATCCAGTACGGGCTGCCGCTCCATTCCCTCGTCGTCCCACTGCATGAGGAACCGCAGCGGGATGCCGACCTTTCGAGCTTCCTCGCGCAGGGCGTCGGGCACGAAGGTCTGGCCGAACAGGGCGGCGGCGGCGATCCGCGGCTCGGTCGCCGCCAGCCGGATGCCGATCGGGAGCATCCCGTCGTACCCGACCGGGCCGCCGATCTCGGGCAGCGACAGCAGGGCTTCCAGGGTGGCCTGCCACTCCGGGACCGCCTGGTCGACCAGCGGGACGATGAAGGCGTGGACGATCTCGTCGGTCAGTTCGCCGGCCTGGATCGCCCGGCGGAAGTCGGCGCGGGCCTGGTCGCCGGCGGTGTCACGGGGCCGGTCTCCGCACCCGGGGGCGTCGATGGCGGCCACCGCGAAGCCGTACCGCGCCGCGTAGTGCCGGGCCCGGGCCACCAGCCGGGGGAGTCGCTTGTGCAGGCCGCCCGGGTGGCCGACGAGGATCAGCGGGGCCGGGGCCGAAGGGGTGGCGGAGGCGGGCGTCCACAGGACACCGGGGATCTCGCCGAGGGTGAAGTCGCGGTCGAGGACGCCGTCGTCGAGACGCCGTGCGGACGTGAAATGCGGGGTGAAACGCGGAGTGAAGTGCACGGTCGTGCCTTTCGGGAGTGCGCGGGGAACGGCGCTCCCGGACGACGACCTATCGTCCGACCGTGACCCCGGAGGGGAGCACCCATGTCGATACGTTCACGGGTACCACCTCCTCGTTTCCTTGCACGGCTGCCGAAAAAGTAGCAGGACCGCGCCCCGCTCCGCCAACGGGTTCACGCGGAGGCCCGGTGGCCGGACCGGGAGGAATTCGGCTGACAGGAGCGCTACGGCCTGGCAGCCTGCGCCCATGAACGACCTGAACGATGCGACCGACCCGAGCAAGCCCGATGTCCCCGGCCCCGTCCCGCACGGTGCGTACGAGATCTCCGCCGACCCCGCCCGGATCGACGCCGCCCGCGTCCACCACTGGATCTCCGGCGACTCCTACTGGGCCCTGGGCCGGACCCGGGAGACGCAGGACCGGGCCATCGCCGGCTCCCTCAACTTCGGCGCCTACGACACCGGCGGCGGCGAGATGGCCGCCTACGCGCGCGTCGTCACCGACTACGCCACCTTCGCCTGGCTCTGCGACGTCTACGTCGATCCCGCCGCCCGCGGCACCGGCCTCGGCACCGCCCTCGTCACCGCCGTCCGCGACCACCTGGCGCCGTACGGGCTGCGCCGGATCATGCTCGCGACCGCCGACGCCCACGGCGTCTACGCGAAGGTCGGTTTCGAACCCCTGGAATACCCGGACAAGTGGATGACTCTCGGGCTCCAGTGACCCGCCGCCCCCACCGGCCCGCTCCGTAACCCTTGACCCGGCGGGCCCCCGGCCCCACCATCGCGGCCATGGCAACTCGGGTCACGCTCGTCGCGGCGGCACGCAGTTCCTCCTTGCTCGCCGAGCGATTCGACGACGACCGGCCGCTCGACGAGGCCGGCTGGTACGAGGTGCAGCTCGCCGCGCCCCGGCTGATCCCGCTCGGCGCGGCCGAACTGCGCTACTGCTCGCCGACGCCCCGCAGCCGCGCCACCGGCACGGCCCTCGGCTACGCGCCGCTCGCCCAGCCCGCCCTGCGCGACTGCGACATGGGCCGCTGGCGCGGCCACACCCTCGCGGAGGTCGCCGCGCTCGAACCGGCCGCCGTCGACGCCTGGCTCGCCGATCCGCGCACCGCCCCGCACGGCGGCGAGCCGCTGCTCGCCTTCATCACCCGGGTCGGCGGCTGGCTCGACACCCGGCCCGCCGACGACGGCGCGATCGTCGCCGTCGCCGAACCCGCCGTCGTCCGCGCCGCCTTCGTCCACGCGCTGAAGGCCCCGCCCCCGACGTACTGGAACGTCGACGTCCGCCCCCTGTCGACCGTCACCCTCACCGGGCATCCGGGACGCTGGCACCTGGAACTGGCGGCGGTGGCGGGCTGACGTACGGGCCAGGGCGGCCACGGCGGGCACGGTGGGCGCGGCGATCGGCCGCACGCCCCCGGCCACCTCTGCGGCCTGGTCGGCCGTACGGCCCCGGCACCGGTCCGCCAAGCCCCGCGCACCGGCTAGCCTGGGGACACGATGAACCGTTTGACCACGTCATGGGGTGCCTTCGCGCTCACCCGCTGCCCGGCCGACCCGCGCGACCCGTTGCGCGCCTGGGACGCGGCGGACGAGTACCTGCTGAACCACCTCGCCGAGACCGGCACCGACCTGTCCGGCACGGTCGCCGTCGTCGGCGACCGCTGGGGCGCCCTCGCGACCGCGCTCGCCGCCCGGCACCCCGGCACCCTGGTGCAGATCTCCGACTCGTACCTGGGCCGGACCGCCACCGCCGAGAACCTGGCCCGGTCCGGTGCCGCCCCCGACGTGGTACGGATGCTCACCACGCAGGACCCGCCGCCCGAGCGGATCGACGTGCTGCTGGTCCGCGTACCGAAGAGCCTCGCGCTCCTCGAAGACCAGCTGCACCGGCTCGCGCCCGCCGTGCACGCGGGGACGGTCGTCGTCGGCACCGGCATGGTGAAGGAGATCCACACCTCCACCCTCACCCTCTTCGAGACGATCCTCGGCCCGACCCGGACCTCCCTCGCCGTGAAGAAGGCCCGGCTCGTCCACACCACGGTGACCACGGACGGCGTACGGGACGCCCAGGGCGCCAACCCCTGGCCGTACCGGTACGAGCTGCCCGCCGACGCCCCCGCCGGCCTCGCCGGGCGCGCGGTCGTCAACCAGGCCGGTGTGTTCTGCGCCGACCGTCTCGACATCGGCACCCGCTTCTTCCTGAAGCACCTGCCGACCGGCCTCGGCCGCGCGCGGGTCGTCGACCTCGGCTGCGGCAACGGCGTCGTCGGCCTCGCCGTCGCGCTCGCCGAGCCGGAGGCGGAACTCCTCTTCACCGACGAGTCGTACCAGGCCGTCGCCTCCGCCGAGGAGAACTTCCGCGTCCACGCGGGCGAGGACGGCCGCACCGCCGAGTTCACGGTCGGCGACGGCCTCGCCGACGTGGCACCAGGCACGGTGGACCTGGTGCTCAACAACCCGCCGTTCCACAACCACCAGGCCACCACCGACCGCACCGCCCGCCGGATGTTCTCCGACGCCCGCCGGGCCCTTAGGCCCGGCGGGGAACTGTGGGTGGTCGGCAACCGCCACCTCGGCTACCACGTCACCCTGCGCCGGGTGTTCGGCAACAGCGAACTCGTCGCGAGCGACCCGAAGTTCGTGGTCCTGAGGGCGGTCAAGCGCGGCGGCTGACGCGGCTCGGGCCCGCGCCGGGGCCCGAGCCCCGGGCTCAGGCGAGGGCGACCAGGTCCCGGTAACCCGGGTTCCACAGGTCCTCCGCCGCGTCCGGCAGCAGCAGGACGCGCTCGGGGCGCAGCGCGTCGATCGCGCCCTCGTCGTGGGTCACCATGACGATCGCGCCGGGGTACGTGCCGACGGCCGCGAGGACCTCGTCGCGCGAGGCCGGGTCGAGGTTGTTCGTCGGCTCGTCGAGCAGCAGCACGTTCGCGCCCGAGTGGACCAGGCCCGCGAGCGCGAGCCGGGTCTTCTCGCCGCCCGACAGCACCCCGGCCGGCTTGCCGGCGTCGTCGCCCCGGAACAGGAACGCGCCCAGCACCCGGCGCACCTCGCCGTCGGTCAGATGCGGCGCCGCCGCGGCCAGGTTCTCCCGTACCGTACGCGCCGGATCAAGCGTCTCGTGCTCCTGCGCGAAGTAGCCGAGCCGCAGCCCGTGCCCGTGCACCACCCGCCCCGCGTCCGGGGTCTCGCGGCCCGCGAGCAGCCGCAGCAGGGTCGTCTTGCCCGCGCCGTTGAGCCCGAGCACCACGAGCCGGCTGCCCCGGTCCACGGCGAGGTCGACCCCGTCCAGGACCGGGCGCCCGGGCCCGTACCCCTTGGTGAGGGAGATCGCGCCCAACGGGGTACGGCCGCAGGGGGCGGGTTCCGGCAGCCGGATCCTGGCTACCCGCTCGGTGTGTCGCACCTCCTCCGGGCCGTCGAGCAGCCGGTCGGCGCGGCGGGCCATGCTGCGGGCGGTGACCGACGTCGACGAGCGGGCCTTCATCCGGTCCGCCCGGTCGTGCAGCGCGGCGGCCTTGCGCTCGGCGTTGGCGCGTTCGCGCGTCCGGCGGCGCTCGTCGGCGTCCCGCTGGGTGAGGTACGCGGCCCAGCCGGTGTTGTGGATGTCGAGGGCCGCGCGCTGCGGGTCGAGGTGGAAGATCCGGTTGACGGTGGCGGCGATCAGATTCACATCGTGGCTGATGAGGACGAGCCCGCCGCGGTGCGCGGCGAGGTGCCCGCGGAGCCAGCCGATGGAGTCGGCGTCGAGGTGGTTGGTCGGCTCGTCGAGTAGCAGGGTGCCGTCGCGGCCGTCCCCGGCGAACAGGATCCTCGCCAGCTCGACCCGCCGCTTCTGCCCGCCGGACAGCGTGCCGACGGGCCGGCCCAGCGCCTCGGCGGGCAGCCCGAGCCCGGCCGCGACCCTGGCCGCCTCGGCCTCGGCCGCGTAACCGCCGCAGGCCTCGAAGGCGGCCTCGGCACGGGTGTACGCCGTCATGGCGGCGTCGTCGGCCCGCGCGGCGAGCCGGTCGGCGGCCTCGCGCAGCCGCCGCGTCGCGACGTCCATGCCGCGCGCGGACAGGATCCGGTCCAGGACCGTCACGTCGGGGTCGGCGGCACGCGAGTCCTGCGCGAGGCACGCCACCGGGCCGGTCCGCACGACCTCCCCGGCGGCAGGGGCGCGCAGGCCGGCGAGGGTGTGCAGAAGAGTCGTCTTCCCGGCGCCGTTGCGGCCGACCAGACCGACGCGGTCGCCGGGGGCGATGTGGAAGGAGACAGAGGAAAGCAGAAGACGGGCGCCGACGCGCACGTCGACACCGCGGGCGGTGATCATGGGATGACGCTCCGAAACAAGCCGAGGACACACGGGTGACGTGGAAGCGGGTCCTGGGCTAGGAAATTCGGGGCGTAGACATGGGGCCGACGATAGCGGGGGAGGAGAGCCGCCGCATCCGGATTTCCCTTCGCTGGGCTCTCGCCCTGCCGGAATGTGCCCCGCCCCGCCCGGAGGTGGAGGATCCGGACGGAGCGGGAGTCCGTGGAACCGCGCGGTGAGTGTGATGAGCGCGGTGTCAGCGGGGCGGCGGTGGCGCGTGCCGTTTGAGGGTCATCTTCGGCGGATCGTGCGGGTGATTGCGGATCTCCACCGCACAGTCCACAGCAGCAGACGCATCGTGTCGCGGTCCGGTTCCCGCGTAATGCCCGAACCACTCGATCAGCAGCGCGCACACCGTGCATCCGGGCGCCGGGGCGGGATGGCGGCGGAGTCCGTGGTCGGTGGCGAGCCCGGTGGTGGGTGTGGTCGTGGCCGTGGTCGTCACGGCTTCCCCGGCGGGAACACGGGGGTGGTGAGGGTGCGGATGCTCTCGCACTCGCTGTCGGTCGGCGGGCGCAGGTCCTCGGCGCGCGCGGTCCATTCCTTGCCGCCGCCCACAGGGCGGAGGTAGACGAGGTCGTCTTCGTGGGCCATCACCCGACCGGGGCGAGTTGTCGCCACGCGAGTGTCGACCATGTACGACCCGATGACCGGCATCGATGCAGGTTGCGGGCTTGGCTGAGCGATGTGTCCAGGCATCATCGCTCCTTTCTGTAGCGAATCCACTACGAGGCGTGGTCAGCCTGGCTTACAGTCGAAGAGACCGCAACGTCTCAAGGGGGGAAAGGAAGTTGGTAAACCGGCGAGACCTCGACCCGGACGCCTCACCTCAAGCGGCCTACGGTGCGCGATTGCGCAGGTTGCGAGAAGAGCGGGGGCTGTCTCAGGTCGAGTTGGGTAGTCAAGCAGAGTACTCGGGGACGCATATTTCGCAGGTCGAAAATGCTCGCAAGCTCCCAACCTTGCGTTTCTCCAAGCGGATGGATGTGGTGCTGGAGGCCGGCGACACGTTCGAGCGCGAGTGGCGCGAGATGACGCAGGCGTCCCTGCTGGAGGGCTTCCCGGAGTACGTGGAGCACGAGGGGCGGGCGGCGGAACTCCGACTCTTCGACATCGGGATTGTCACCGGCCTACTCCAAACGCCGGAGTATGCCCAGGCGGTGGCCTACGGTGACGTGCGGCGCGGCACCATCACGCGAGACCAGGCGGATGAAGTCGTCGCGTTCCTGGCGGAGCGGCAGGCAGCCCTCATGCGGCCTCGCCCTCCGACGGTGATGGTTGTCATGGACGAAAGCTGCATCCGCAGGCAGGTGGGTGGCCCCGGAATCATGGGAACGCAGCTTGACCGCCTGCTGGAGTTCGCAGAGCAACCGAACACCGTGCTCCAGATCGCCACATTCGACATAGGCGAGCGACGCGCGCTCTACCTGCCGGTCAATCTGCTGACCCTGCCCGACATGACTGTGATCGCGTACGAAGAGTCGCAGAGCCGAGGGCACTTGGAGCGTGACTCAACTGCTGTGTGGCCCCTACTGACGGCCTACCATCAGCTACAGACCGAAGCGCTATCCCATTCAGCATCGGTTGCCATGATCCAAGAAGTACGAAAGGACTACCCGTGACGACCGAACACCCGCAGTGGTTCAAGTCCTCCTACAGCAACACCGGCGGCAGCTGCGTGGAGGTCGCCACCAACCTCGTTGCCTTGCGCGGCATCGTTCCCGTCCGTGACTCGAAGGATGTCGCTGGTCCGGTTCTCGATGTCTCCACTCCGGCGTTCGCCGCCTTCGTGAGCGGCGTCAAGGCCGGCGACCTCGGCACCGCCTGACCTACACCCAGCACGCCAAGGGCCCCGTCTCACCCCCGAACCAGGGGAGACGGGGCCCTGTTCATGCGCGCGGTCAGATGTGGCAACCGGCTGTCGGAGGGGCTATGGCGTGCGGCCCCGAGCGAGCCATCCGTCCGTGCTGCGTTCTCGGCCGAGGCCGACGGCGTCGAACAGGTCGTACGTGGCACCGCCGCTCCGGAGGCCCAGGTGTGCCAGCGCGCCGTTGATCGGCCAGTCGGCACGCGGCCCGTCGAGCGTCTCGTCGAACACCGGCCCCCACACTCGCGTACCGCCGGACCATACGGCAGCCGACTGGTACCCGTCGCCACCGAAGAACTCGGCTTCCACATAGGCGATGGGTCGCTCCGTCGACCAGGATGCGAGGAGTTCTTCCAGAGCCGGAGGCATCGGGTAGAGGAAGGGGGACTCCTTCGAGGGGCCGCCCGCGCACGTCTCCCGCCGGAAGCCGAACATCTCCGTGAAGAGGCCGTCCGACACCGGCAACAGGCCCATCCCCTCCTGGAGCGGTACGACGGTCGCATGCTCCCAGTCCGCCGTGTTGCGCACGAGAGTGGCCGCGTCGGCCAGGACGGCGGTGAGTTCGTACATGCTCCCCCTCCAGTGTGAGATCTCGAAGTCCGCGGACGGCACCGGGCAGCGTCGTCAGTGGCGGCCCGGGTAGACGGTGTGGCCGGGGAGCTTCACGTCGGTGCAGCCTCGGCGCTTGGCCTGGTCCGCCGTGAACGCTTCGAGGAGAGGTCGTACCTTGCCCATCGGCAGTACGGGGTCGGCGCTGTGCCGGGCGTAGCTGCTGGCGAGGAAGTTGGCGGGCTCTCCGTCGCATCGGGCCTTGGCGCGGCCGAAGTTCTCGGTGAGCAGCGCCTCGTCCTCACCGCGTTCGTCGGGGATCTGCGCGTTGTGCAGGATCAGATTCTCGAAGGGCTTGTCCGTCCAGTCCCCGAACCAGGCCGTGAAGTCGACGGTCTCGCCCGTGCCGGGGTCGGACAGTGAGCAGCTGGTGATCGGTGCCTTCTCGTCCGTGGGGGCGATCACCTTCCACTCCTTGCCCGACGGACTCTTGGGCAGGGTGGCCTGGGTCAGCCACGCGCACATGGTGCCCTTGGTCTGGTTCAGGGGCAGCTTGGCAGGCACTTCGACGCGGTCCGGCAGCGGTAGCGGGTCGGCGCCGCAGCCGAGTTCGGCGTTGGCGCCGTTGGCGATGCGCACGGCCGTGCGCAGGGACGCGGGGGAGGGGTCGTTCTCCACTCCGTGGGCGTACACGTTGGTGACGAGACGCCGCGCGCGGCCGTCGTCGTCGCGGCCGAGCTTCGGGCACTCCTGAATGATCACGGGGCCGAACTTGCCGTAGAAGCCGGGTACGGACTTCGGATAGGTGTAACGAGGGTTCACCGGGATGCCGAACTCCATGTCCAGCGGACCGTGCACCTCGCCCGTGTCGATCTGTGCCTCGATCTTGAGGGCGAAGTGCTGACCGTCGTTCTCCTCGATCACGCACTTGAGCAGGTTGCGTTGCCCGGAGTCGAACGTGTCCCTGCCGGCCTGGAGCCGTTCGTCCGGAAGCAGGTCAGCGAGTTCGCCGCCCGACAGATGACCCCCGCACATGGTGGACGCATACCACCAGGGCTGCCACACCGGCTTGGCCATCCATCCCGCGCCCGCGAGCACCGCGAGCACCACCACTGAACTTCCGAGCACCATCTTGCTGGGCAGCCACCGTCGCCCTTGTATCCCCGTTGTCATGACTGTGGTCATTCCCCTCCCCAGGGATTTCCCTGGTCGATGGCAGCCTACGGGGCTGGTGCACCTGCCCAGGGTTCGGGTCTGACGCATCGACAACTGGTGCTTAGGCAGGGGGAGAACAGGGGACGATGGGGCGGGCGGGCGATCTTTCCCAGGGAGGGGCCGGGGTGGACGAGGACAAGATACGGGTGCGGTTCGACGGGCGCGTTCGTGTGGAGGTGCGGCTCGGGCGCGTCACCGCCGCGGAGCGGAGCCGGGTCGATGAGATCGCCCGCGCCTTCGGATACCAGTTGTTCTCGAGCCAGGCTCTCACCGCTGCCGCCCCCGGGCTCGGCGTCGTGGTCCTCCCCGCCGGGTGGCTCCTCACCTACGAGCGGGACGATGGTCCGCTCGCCCGCCGTCGCAACGAGCTGACCATCGCCCGGTTGCGCGCGGGTGGTTCGCTCCTGCCCGTGGTGGAGCCGCCCCCGCCGCCGCTTCCGCCGCCCCCGCCGACCGTGGTCGCGCCGCAGCCCCCGCGCCGAGAGCATTTCACGTACCCGTCGGAGCCGCCCCCGCCCCCGCCGTCTGTACCCTCGCCCCGGCCGCGGATTCCCTCCTACCCGCCCCCTCCGGCCTACCCGCCGCCTCCGCCTCCGCCCCCGCCTGCCCCGTCCGACTCCTGAGGGCTCGTCGGCGCGCGTAAGAGGGCACGGAATTGGCCGCCGATGATGCCCGCGAGAGGAACGAATCAAACGCCAGGGGTGGCGATTTCCTTCTCCGATCGGGCTGAACTTTTCGTGATCAAAGGGCAGTTGGTCTTCGCCGGGTCCTACCGTTGCGGGTAGTTCACCCACCCCCACGCGGAGAGGCGGCGCAGCCATGCCCGAACGAGCCGTGACAGCCCACGAAAGCCCTCGCCCTTTCATCGAACTGCGCGTGGGCGGGCTCCACTTGACTATCCAGCGTGTCCCCGGATGGCTCGTCGCCCTGACCACCACCGGCGGCGGGGCCTTGCTCACGTGGTGGACGCACCGCTAGACGGAACCCGGGCTTGGGGAACATCGGTACAGCCATGGTCGCTGAGATTGATCATGGGCGACAGGTGCTGAGTCTCTCGCACAGGTGATCTGTTCTATGGGGGGCTTCGGCCAAAGCTCCACGGTCTGTCGTGGTGGGTGGTTGTCTCCGCCGCATGTCGTACGCCTCAGCCTGCTCATCAGATAAAGACTCCACCGGCATACGGCGGACGTAATCACCCACCTCTCATGCACGCCACGGTAAGTGGCCCGGTAGCGGCGGCGCATCACTCGTTTATCGCCTGGTGATCGGTTCCCCGCACGATGGCGAGGTCCTCCTCCCTCACCGGGACTTCCGATCACCAAGGGGAACCATCGTGCGCCGAACTGCACTCGCCGCGACCGCGGCCGCCGCCGCGCTCATCGCCTGCGCCCAGACCGCCGCCCTGGCCGCCACCCCCACCCCGTCGTCCATGGCCGGCACCGCCGTCAACCACACCTCCGAGGCGAAGCTCGACGCCTATTGGACCCCGCAGCGCCTCGCCAAGGCCAAGCCGCTCGATGCCCCGGCGAAGGCACCGTCCGCCAAGGCGCCGCGCAGTTCCGACACCGCTCACGGCAAGCCGAGGCTCATCCCGGCCACCAAGCCGTCGACGAAGGCGGTCAACTCCGCCGCAGCCGCCAGCGTTTGGGGCACCACCGGCCGTCTGGTGTTCACCGTCCCCGGCAAGGGCGACTACATCTGCACCGCCAACGTCGTCACCAGCAACAACCACGACGTGATCTCCACCGGCCGGCACTGCGTCATCGACATCGACACCCACCAGACGTTCACCAACTTCCGCTTCGCGCCCGGCTACGACCGGGGCAACGCCCCGCACGGCTGGTGGAACTGGCGCTCCATGGGCTGGCGCGAGGACGACACCTCCCCCGGCGGCGACAACGCCTTCATCGTCCTGAGCACCGGCGGCAACACCGGGCAGCACGTCCAGGACGTGGTCGGCGGCTCGGGCATCGGCTTCAACTGGGCCACCAACAACTACGCGCACGCCATCGGCGTACCAGGCGACAAGGACTACGCCGTCTGGTGCGAGGGCATGCCGTACGACTCGTACCAGGGCGGCGTCAGCCTGCGCAACTGCATCGGCCTCAGCGGCGGCGCCAGTGGCGGCCCGTTCCTTGCCAACTACCAGAACGACGGCTCGGCGGTCCAGACCGGCAGCTACTTCGGGTCCTGGGGCGACGCCTACTGGGCGTACTACCGGGACGCCGCCTGGCAGGTCTTCAACGGAGCGCAGAACGCGTAAGCGCTCCGGAGCAACGGCGTAACCAAACCCCAGTGAGCCGGCCGTGAGTCTCGGCGTCACCACGTGAGTTGTCTTCTGCCCCGGATCAGGCCGGGGACGGTGACGTCGGGACGGACCGGCGGTCTGCTGTGTGTATGGGCGACAGCAGGCTGGTCCCGCTCGTGCTCTGTCGCCCATGAGCAATCTCAGCGCCCACGGCTGTACCGATGTTCCAAGCGCCGCCAATTGCATCCGATGCGATCTCGCGACGGTCCGCGACGCGAAAGCCGATCGGGTGGCACCCGGCCCCGTACCCGGCCCCGGCCCCGTACCCGGCCCCCGCCCCATCGATTCCCCTCAGGGCCGCCGGCGCCGCGGGTGTCGTGCGCCGGGTGCATAGGATCGTCGGCATGGCTCTGCGACCCGTCCAGGTGAACATCAAGGCGCTCGACCCTGCGGCGGTCGGCCGGTTCTGGGCGGAGGCGCTCGGCTGGAGTGCGTACAGCCCGGGGGTGACCACGTACGTCGCCCCCGCCGGAGGCCTGGTCTGGCCGCACCCGGCCGTCGTCGCCGTCGACGTCGTCCCCGTTCCGGAGGGCAAGGCGGCGACGAAGAACCGCACCCACCTCGATCTCGCCACGACCTCCGCCGCTCACCAGGCGGAGTTGGTCGCGCGCCTGCTGTCCCTCGGCGCGAAGCACGTCGACCTCGGCCAGGGCGACACCCCGTGGACGGTTCTCGCCGACCCCGAGGGCAACGAGTTCTGCGTGCTGGAGCCCCGGGAGATCTACCGGGACGCCGGGCCGCTCGCCGCGATCGTCGTCGACTGCGCGGACCCGCGCGGCATGGCCCGGTTCTGGGGCGAGGCGATGGACTGGACCGTACGCGAAGTGACCGACAACATCGCGGTGTTGCGTGCGGCCGACGACACGGGCCCGTTCCTGGAGTTCCTGCGCGTGCCCGGTACACGGGCGGTGCCGGACCGTGTCCACCTGGATCTGCTCCCGTACCCCGGCGACGACAAGGCGGCGGAGGTGACCCGCCTCCGCACCCTCGGCGCCACCGACCTCGACCTCGGCCAGGGCGACGTCCCCTGGACCTGTCTGGCCGACCCGGAGGGCCACGAGTTCTGCGTCCTCGCCCTGCCCTGACCGAGGAGCGAGTTCGTGCCCACGAGCGGCCACGGGTGGCGGCGCTCGCGGCGATCTCCCCGGTGGGAAGTCGAATTGCCCACCTCTTCCTGCGCAGTTGCCGTGCGGAGGCGAGGGGCTGATCCTGAAATTAGCCGACGCGGGCATGTGGGTGATCCGACTGTTCCGCGCTCGCGCATCGCTCATGCACGGAGGGTCAGTGTCATGACCACTGAATCGAACCCGAGGCCCATTATTTTCCTGGACCAGCCCAAGCCCGACATGGGGCCCGTACCCGCCGAACTCCGAGAGTGGGAAGCAGCCGTCGTCCGCTTCGCCAACCTGCGGATGAAGGCGGACGACGGCGGAAGTTGCGCGTTCACCGTCTGTGATGGTGAACCGTGTGATTCCAAGGTGGACTACACCTTCGCCTGAAGCGTCGGATCGAATCCGTTGGAGGCCATGTGGCCGCAAGACGTGTCGCCGTCGTCTCCGAGCGGGGCGATCTTCACGCGGCGGTCGTACGAGAGACGCTGAACCGGGCCGGTCGGGTCGGGTGCGACGTGATCGAGTCCGACGGGATCTGCGGCCGCGATGGCCTCACCTGGTCGGATGACGTGTGCACGCTCCCCACCGCGGACGGGGGACGGGTCGACGTCGAGCGGATCGGCGCCGTGTGGTGGCGGCGCCCCGTCATGCGTCAGCTCGTACCGGAAGGGACCGGGGAAGCCGAGACGGATCTCATCGACAACGACTGCCGGACGGCTCTCCTCGGTGTGCTGTTGAACGACTTCTCCGGCACCTGGATCAGCCACCCGTACGCCACCTCCACCGCCGAGAACAAGCTCGTCCAACTTCGCGCGGCCCAAGCGGCGGGACTCCGGGTGCCCCGCACCCTCGTCAGCCAGGACCCGGTCGAGATCAGGGAATTCTGCGCCTCGCTGGACCACCGGGTGATCGTGAAGACGGTACGGGGCTGCGCCCATCAGCCGCTGCTGACCCGGCGGGTCACGGACGCGCATCTCGCCGCCGAGCAGTCGATACGGCTGGCGCCGGCCATCTATCAGGAATACGTCCCGGGCACCCGGCACATCCGCGCCCTGTGTCTGGGATCCGACATCCATGCCGTCGGAATCGAGAGCGGCGAACTGGACTGGAGGTCGAACCTGCGCGGGCTGGTCAGCGGTACGACTCGTCCGGCCACGCTGGACGACGCGACCGCCGCCCGGGTGACCGCCACGCTGAAGCGGCTCCATCTCGCCATGGGGGTCGTCGACCTCAAGCTCGACCCCGGCGGCCGGCCCGTCTGGCTTGAGGTGAATCCGCAGGGGCAGTTCCTCTTCATGGAGGCACTCAGCGGGACGGACCTCATCGGCCCCTGCGTCGACTTCCTCGCCCGTCAGGCCCGTTGACCCCCCTGCCGAGGGGCCACCCGGTCGGGCCGGTGCCGCGTGCCGCGTGCCGCGCGCTTGGTCGACGGGGAGGGTCGGGGGTCGGGGGGCGATGCCCGACTGTGGCCGCTCGGCGGCTGCGTCGCCGCCGCCCGGAGACCGTCCTCGCGGGGGCTTCCCCATGAGCTCGTTGCATAAAACTGCGCTACCTCGTATAGTCATGCCATCTAGAGGAGGTCTTTCGATGACGGTACGAGCAGCGGTCGCGGGTGCGAGCGGGTACGCGGGCGGAGAGCTTCTGCGCCTGCTCCTCGCGCACCCCGGCGTCGGGATCGGCGCCCTGACCGCCCACTCCAACGCAGGTCAGCGCCTTGGCGGCCTTCAGCCGCACCTGCTGCCGCTCGCGGACCGCGTCCTCGTGGACACCACCCCCGAGAACCTCGCCGGCCACGACGTCGTGTTCCTCGCCCTCCCGCACGGGCAGTCCGCGGCCGTCGCCGAGCAGCTCGGGCCGGACACCCTCGTCGTCGACATGGGCGCCGACTTCCGGCTGAAGGACGCGGGCGACTGGGAGACCTTCTACGGTTCCCCGCACGCCGGCACCTGGCCGTACGGCCTCCCGGAGCTGCCCGGCGCGCGCGCCGCGCTCGAAGGCACCCGCCGTATCGCCGTGCCCGGCTGCTACCCCACAGCCGTCTCGCTCGCGCTCTTCCCGGCGTACGCGCAGGGGCTGGCCGAGCCCGAGGCCGTGATCGTCGCCGCCTCCGGCACCTCCGGCGCGGGCAAGGCCGCCAAGCCGCACCTGCTGGGCAGCGAGGTCATGGGCAGCATGTCCCCGTACGGCGTCGGCGGCGGCCACCGGCACACCCCCGAGATGATCCAGAACCTCAGCGCGGCGGCGGGGGAGCGGGTCACCGTCTCCTTCACGCCCACCCTCGCGCCGATGCCCCGCGGCATCCTCGCCACCTGCTCGGCCACCGCCAAGCCCGGCGTCACCGGCGAGAGCGTGCGCGCCGCGTACGAGAAGGCCTACGCGGACGAGCCGTTCGTCCATCTGCTCCCCGAGGGGCAGTGGCCGGCCACGGCGTCCGTGTACGGCTCCAACGCCGTCCAGATCCAGGTCGCGTACGACCCGGCCGCGAACCGGATCATCGCGATCAGCGCGATCGACAACCTCGCCAAGGGCACCGCCGGCGGCGCGGTGCAGAGCATGAACATCGCCCTCGGACTCCCCGAGGACACCGGGCTTTCCACGACGGGAGTCGCTCCGTGAGCGGCGCACGCGCGGCCACCGGACCGCGGACGACCACGATGACGATGCCCGCGGCGGCCTGCCGCGCGGGCGGAGAAGCGAACGGAGAGACACAGTGAGCGTCACCGCAGCGAAGGGATTCACGGCCGCGGGCATCGCGGCCGGGATCAAGCAGAACGGCAACCCGGACCTGGCCCTCGTGGTCAACACCGGGCCGCGCCGCGCCGCCGCGGGAGTCTTCACCTCCAACCGCGTGAAGGCCGCGCCCGTCGTCTGGTCCCAGCAGGTCGTCGCCGACGGCGAGCTGACCGCCGTCGTCCTCAACTCGGGCGGCGCCAACGCCTGCACCGGCCCGCAGGGTTTCCAGGACACCCACGCCACCGCCGAGAAGGTCGCCGAGACCCTCACCGCCCGGGGCATGGAGACCGGCGCGGGTGACGTCGCCGTCGCCTCCACCGGCCTCATCGGCATCCTCCTCCCGATGGACAAGCTGCTCCCGGGCGTCGAGAAGGCCGCGGCCGAACTGTCCGCGCACGGCGGCGAGAAGGCCGCCATCGCCATCAAGACCACCGACACCGTGCACAAGACGTGCGTGGTGCAGAAGGACGGCTGGACGGTCGGCGGCATGGCGAAGGGCGCGGGCATGCTCGCCCCCGGCCTCGCCACCATGCTCGTCGTCCTCACCACCGACGCCGACGTCGACACCGCCGGCCTGGACGCCGCGCTGCGGCAGGCCACCCGGGTCACCTTCGACCGGGTCGACTCCGACGGCTGCATGTCCACCAACGACACCGTGCTGCTGCTGGCCTCCGGCGCCGCCGAGGTCACCCCGGCCCCGGACGCGTTCGCCCAGGCGGTCCAGGAGGTGTGCGCCGACCTGGCCCGCCAGCTCATCGGCGACGCCGAGGGCGCCAGCAAGGACATCCGGATCGAGGTGATCAACGCCGCCTCCGAGGACGACGCCGTCGAGGTCGGCCGGACCATCGCCCGTAACAACCTCCTCAAGTGCGCCATCCACGGCGAGGACCCCAACTGGGGCCGGGTGCTGTCCGCCATCGGCACCACCTCCGCCGTCTTCGAGCCCGACCTGCTGAACGTCGCCATCAACGGCGTGTGGGTCTGCAAGAACGGTTCCGTCGGCGAGGACCGCGACCTCGTCGACATGCGCTACCGGGAGGTCGTCATCACCGCCGACCTCGCCGCCGGGTCGGACTCCGCCGTCATCTGGGCCAACGACCTGACCGCGGACTACGTCCACGAGAACAGCGCGTACAGCTCATGAGCGAGACGACGAACACGACGACGGACACGACGACGAACACCGCGACGAAGTCGACGCAGCCCGCGAGCACCACGCGCAAGCACACCGCCCTCCCCAAGGCGCAGATCCTCATCGAGGCGCTGCCCTGGCTGACCCGCCACCACGGCAAGACCGTCGTCATCAAGTTCGGCGGCAACGCCATGATCGACGAGGAACTCAAGTCGGCCTTCGCCCAGGACGTCGTCTTCCTGCGGCACGCCGGCCTCAAGCCGGTCGTGGTGCACGGCGGCGGCCCGCAGATCAGTGCCGCGCTCGACCGGGCGGGCCTGGTCAGCGAGTTCAAGGCGGGCCTGCGGGTCACCACGCCCGAGGCGATGGACGTCGTACGGATGGTCCTCGCCGGCCAGGTCCAGCGCGAGCTCGTCGGGCTGCTCAACCAGCACGGCCCGCTCGCCGTCGGCATCACCGGCGAGGACGCCCACACGCTCAGCGCCGTCCGGCATCAGCCGGTGATCGACGGCGAACCGGTCGACATCGGCCGGGTCGGCGAGATCACCGCCATCGACACCGGTGCCATTCAGGCGCTCCTCGACGACGGACGCATCCCCGTCGTCTCCTCCATCGCCCGCTCCCAGGACGACGACCATGTCTACAACGTCAATGCTGATACGGCGGCTGCGGCACTCGCTGCTGCGCTGGGCGCCGAAACGCTGATGGTCCTCACCGACGTCGAGGGCCTCTACGAGGACTGGCCGCACAGCGACGAGGTGATCAGCCGGCTCACCGCGAGCGAGCTGGAGAAGCTGCTGCCCGAGCTGTCCAGCGGCATGGTCCCCAAGATGGAGGGCTGTCTGCACGCCGTCCGCAACGGCGTCACCACGGCCCGCGTGATAGACGGCCGGGTCCAGCACTCGATCCTGCTGGAGATCTTCACGGACGAGGGCATCGGCACCATGGTCGTGCCCGACGAGACGACGGGGGAGTCGTGATGACCGGCACGGACCTGACGCACGGTACGGACCTGACGAACGAAGCGGCGAACGACCTGACGAACGACCCGGCGGATGAGGGCCAGGGCGGCAACGCCGGGCTGACCCGCCGCTGGCAGGGCTCGCTGATGGACAACTACGGCACCCCCCGGCTGCCGCTCGTCCACGGCGAGGGCGCCTACGTCCGGGACGCCGACGGCACCACGTACCTCGACTTCGTCGGCGGCATCGCCGTGAACGCCCTCGGCCACGCCCACCCGGCCGTCGTCGAGGCCGTCACCCGGCAGATCGGGAGCCTCGGCCACGTCTCCAACCTCTTCGTCGCCGAACCGCCCGTCGCCCTCGCCGAACGGCTGCTGCGGCTCTTCGGCCGGACCGACGGCCGGGTCTTCTTCTGCAACTCCGGCGCCGAGGCCAACGAGGCCGCCTTCAAGATCGGCCGGCTCACCGGCCGCCGCCACATGGTCGCCACCACCGGCGGTTTCCACGGCCGGACCATGGGCGCCCTCGCCCTCACCGGCCAGCCCGGCAAGCAGGAGCCCTTCCTGCCGCTGCCCGGCGACGTGACGTACGTGCCGTACGGGGACGCCGAGGCGCTCCGCACCGCCGTCACCGAGGACACCGCCCTGGTGATCATCGAGCCCATCCAGGGCGAGAACGGCGTGGTCGTCCCGCCCTCCGGCTACCTCAAGGCGGCCCGCGAGATCACCCGAGCCACCGGCACCCTGCTCGTCCTCGACGAGGTGCAGACCGGCGTCGGCCGCTGCGGCACCTGGTTCGAGCACCAGGCCCACGAGGGCGTGGACCCCGACGTCGTCACCCTCGCCAAGGGGCTCGGCGGCGGACTGCCGCTCGGCGCGACCGTCGCCTTCGGCCCGGCAGCGGAGCTGTTCGCCCCCGGCCACCACGGCACCACCTTCGGCGGCAACCCGGTCGCCTGCGCCGCCGGGCTCGCCGTCCTGGACACCCTCGCCGACGGCGCCGCGCTCGACGAGGTCAAGCGGATCGGGGAGAAACTGCGCGACGGAATCGAGGGTCTGGGCCACCCACTGGTCTCCCACGTCCGTGGCGCGGGCCTTCTCCTGGGTATCGTGCTCACGGAGTCCCTCGCGCCCCAGGTGCAGCAGGCGGCTCAGGACGCCGGTCTCCTGGTGAACGCGCCCGCCCCCGATGTCGTACGGATCATGCCGCCGCTGATCATCGGCGACGCGGAGGCGGACACCTTCCTGCGGGCCCTGCCCGGCGTCCTCGACGTGGTGAACGGGGAAGGACGAACCGGAGAATGAACCGACGATGAGCGACGCGCAGGCACACGAGCACGGGGAGTCCCCCCGGACGGAGTCCGGGGCCGGGCCCGCTGTCCCGCAGACCCGCACCGCCCGCCACCGCAGGATCGTCGACATCCTCAACCGGCAGCCGGTGCGCTCCCAGAGCCAGCTGGCCAAGCTCCTCGCGGACGACGGGCTGAGCGTCACCCAGGCGACGCTCTCCCGCGACCTCGACGAGCTCGGCGCGGTGAAGATCCGCAACACCGGCGGCGAGCTGATCTACGCGGTGCCCAGCGAGGGCGGTTTCCGCACCCCGCAGGCCCCGCTCGGCGAGTCCGCCAAGGAGGAGCGGATGCGCCGCCTCTCCGGCGAACTGCTCATCTCCGCCGAGGCGTCCGCCAACCTGGTGGTGCTCCGTACGCCGCCGGGCGCC
Organism: Streptomyces laurentii; assembly: GCA_002355495.1. Classification (GTDB taxonomy): domain Bacteria; phylum Actinomycetota; class Actinomycetes; order Streptomycetales; family Streptomycetaceae; genus Streptomyces; species Streptomyces laurentii. The sequence continues at coordinate 1,167,558 of AP017424.1, read as the reverse complement.
GCCCAGTTCCTCGCGTCGGCCATCGACCAGGCCGAACTCCACGCGATCCTCGGTACGATCGCGGGCGACGACACACTGCTGCTCATCTCCCGCGACCCGGCCGGCGGCCAGGCGCTCGCCGACCACCTGCTGCGCCTCGCGCAGAAGGAAAGCTGAGCCCCTCCGCGTACCACCGGAACTGCCGCGTCCGCTAATACCGGGTGATCGCCGTCGGACCGCCCCGCGTGCCGACGGCGAGACGCGGCCGGCGGTCCGGATCCGCCCAGCGCAGGATCCGGCGCATCGCCTCCGCCGGTACGGACACACAGCCGGCCGTCGCCCCGCGCCCGTTCACATGCAGGAAGATCCCGGCGCCGCGCCCGCGCACCGGCCGGTCGTAGTTGAAGCCGACGACCAGGGCGTGGGCGTACTGCGTCCGGTACGCGGTCAGACGCTCGGCCTCGGCCGCCCGGCAGTCCGGTGGCAGGCCCTCCACCCAGCGGTTGTACGCGCGGGACGCGTTGTCCTGGCACCACCAGGAGCGGTCGGTCACCCGGGCGTAGCGGTACGCCGTCCCGGCCGGCGCGGGCGCGATGCCGAAGGCGTACGGGAGCCGGAAGAGCCCGGTCGGCGTGGTGTTCGTGCCCTGCCGGCGCGTGGCCCCCTCCGCGAGCCCCTTCGCCCCGAACCGCGCGGGCGCCGAACCGGCCCGTACCCACCGCCCGTCGCGCCGGTCCCACCAGGTGAGCGTGCCCGTGGTGGCCCGGGTGTCGGCGGCCTCGGCGGTGATCAGCTGCGTCCCGCCGCCGGTGTCCGCCATCCGCGCGGGGAGCGGGGCCTGGGTCGCTTCGGCCACCGGCCCCTGGGCGAGCGAGCAGAGCACCGCGCCGAGCGCGAGAAGGGTACGCATGGCGCGACGATAGGACCGCCCCGCCCGCTTTGCCGGGCTATTGCCCCGTACGGGGGAGCGGCGGCAGCGGCAGGGGCAGACCGGGGAGCCCGTCGATGCTGGACGCGATGTGCTCCTTGCCCGCGAAGTACGTGCTCAGCGAGGCGTCGTCCTCCCGGGCGAAGCGCCGCTCGTGCAGATCGCGCTCCGCGTCGTACGACATGAAGGGCACGCCGTACCCGCAGGTGTCCCGCACGAGTTCGGCGCGCACCACGATGATCGCCCGCAGTCCGTGCGGCTCCGGGTCGATACCGCCGAAGTGCCCGATCAGCTCCGCCCACCGCGCGTCGTCCCGGAACACCGGCTCGCCGCGCCCGTGGACCCGCACGATGTTGGGCGGCCCCTGGAAGGCGCACCACATGAGGGTGATGCGCCCGTTCTCCCGCAGATGGGCCACGGTCTCGGCGTTGGATCCGGCGAAGTCCAGATAGGCGACGGTCTGTTCGTCGAGGACGGCGAAGGACCCGGCGAGTCCCTTGGGGGAGAGGTTGACCGTCCCGTCCCCGGCCAGCGGGGCGGTCGCGGTGAAGAACACCGGCTGGGCCTCGATGAATGCGCGCAGCCGCCCGTCGATTCGTTCATACGTTTTACCCATGCCGCCCATTCTGTGCGGGGCCACCGCGCCCGGACGGCTGATTCCCCTCCTCGGACACGGCGGGGCGCGCGACCTTATGAGGACGTACGGGGACGTGCGCGGAGGTACCGGAGCCGCAGGCGCAGCTCCGGGTCGGGGTCCTCGGCCAGCCGTCCGGCCGTCTCCTCGTACGCCGCCGAGTCCGCGGCGCCCAGCAGCCGCAGCGCCCGTGCCCGGACGTGCGCCGGATGCCCCGGCCCGGTGCGGCGCAGCAGCTCGGCCTCGGGCAGCCGGTCGGCCCACGCGCGCAGCGTCCGGGTCGCCTCCCAGGCGACGCGGGGCGACGGGTCGTCGAGGAGCGGGAACAGCCGGGCGAGGTCCGCGACGTCGAACCGGCGCAGGCCCGCGACGGCCGAGGCGCGCACCCGCGGCCGCTCGTGTGCGGTCAGCGCCCACAGCGCCGGCAGGTCCGTCGCCCGGTCGCCGCACTCGGCGAGCCCGAACGGCGCGTGGTCGGGCACCGTCGCCGGGTCCGCGCAGGCCGCCCGGTACAGCGGCACCGGGTCCCGGCCGTCCTGCCGCAGCACCCAGCGGGCGCAGGCCCGCACCAGGCCCGACCGGTCGAAGAGGAAGGCCTCCGCCTCGGCGGCCCGGCCCGTCTTCCGCAGCGCGGTCACCCCGGCCGAGCGCACCCGGCCGCAGGTGGAAGCGAGCAGCGGCCCCAGGGACTCGCCCGGCGCGCCCGCCGCGAGCACGGCCGCCGAGGCCCGGTCCCGTATCTCCACGTGGATGTCGTCCGCGGCGATCTCGGCCAGCTTTTCGAGTGTGTACAGCCCGCGATCGAGCGCGACGTCCAGGGCGAACAGCCGGGTGGCCCGGTCCCGGACCCCGGACAGGGCGTGGATCACCTCGGGCGGGGCGGTGGCCAGCGTCTTTTCCAGCATCCGGAACGCCGCGTCGCCGCGCTCGCGGCGCCGGCCCCGCAGGATCACCGGCACGGCGAGGCGCAGGGTGCCGGCCTCCGCCCCCGGAAGCTCGGCGGCGAGGACGGCGCGCGCCCGCGCGCGTACCGGCCCGGCCCAGTCGGTCGTACGGAGCGCGATCAGCGGAAGGAACACCGGGCGGCCGGCGGCGTGCGCGAGGGCGGCCTCGCGGATCCGGCCGTCACTGGTGCACAGGGCGAGCAGCAGGCGCCCGTCGGCGGGCTCCGGGGTGCCCGGCCCGGTCGCCGTGAGCCAGTCGTGCCGGGGGAGCCCCGGCTCGCCGAAGCGGTAGGCGTCCCGGACCCGCCGGTCCACTTCGAGCCACCCCTCGGGGCTCCACACATCGACCACGTCGGTGAGCCGGCGCCCGTGCGCGAGCCCTCGCAGCACCGCGTCGCGCGGCGTCTCCTCGCCAGTCATGCACCGGAGCCTAGGGCCTCCCGCCTGCGATTTTCGATTTCCGGCAGGAGGTCTTTGACAAACCATACGGAGCACTGCATAGTTATACCCATCAGTGGTTGCAAGGTAAGGAGAACCCCGTGACCGAGCGCGTCGTACTCGCCTACTCGGGCGGCCTGGACACCTCCGTCGCCATCGGCTGGATCGCCGAGGAGACGGGTGCCGAGGTCATCGCCGTCGCCGTGGACGTCGGCCAGGGCGGCGAGGACCTGGACGTCATCCGCAAGCGCGCGCTCGCCTGCGGTGCGGTCGAGGCCGAGGTCGCGGACGCCAAGGACGAGTTCGCCGACGAGTACTGCCTCCCGGCGATCAAGGCCAACGCCCTCTACATGGACCGCTACCCGCTGGTCTCGGCGCTCTCCCGGCCCACCATCGTCAAGCACCTCGTCGCCGCCGCCGACAAGCACGGCGCCTCGATCGTCGCCCACGGCTGCACCGGCAAGGGCAACGACCAGGTGCGGTTCGAGGCCGGCATCCAGGCCCTCGGCCCGGACCTCAAGTGCATCGCCCCGGTCCGTGACTACGCCATGACCCGTGACAAGGCCATCGCCTTCGCGGAGAAGGCGGACCTGCCGATCGCGACGTCGAAGAAGTCCCCGTACTCCATCGACCAGAACGTCTTCGGCCGGGCCATCGAGACCGGCTTCCTCGAGGACATCTGGAACGCGCCGATCGAGGACATCTACGAGTACACGGCCAACCCGGCCGTCGCCCGTGAGGCCGACGAGGTCGTCATCTCCTTCAAGGAGGGCGTCCCGGTCGCCATCGACGGCAAGCCCGTCACCGTCCTGCAGGCCATCCAGCAGCTCAACGAGCGGGCCGGCGCCCAGGGCATCGGCCGGATCGACATGGTCGAGGACCGGCTCGTGGGCATCAAGTCCCGTGAGGTCTACGAGGCTCCCGGCGCGATCGCCCTGATCACCGCCCACCAGGAGCTGGAGAACGTCACCGTCGAGCGTGAGCTGGCCCGCTACAAGCGGCAGGTCGAGCAGCGCTGGGGCGAGCTGGTCTACGACGGCCAGTGGTTCTCGCCGCTCAAGCGGGCCCTGGACGGCTTCATCAACGAGGCCAACCAGCACGTCACCGGCGACATCCGGATGACCCTGCACGGCGGCCGCGCCGTCGTCACCGGCCGGAAGTCCGCGGAGTCGCTCTACGACTTCAACCTCGCCACCTACGACACCGGCGACACCTTCGACCAGTCGAAGGCCCAGGGCTTCATCGACATCTTCGCGCTCTCGTCGAAGATCGCCGCGAAGCGTGACCTCGGCTGACCCGAGTCGTTCACATCCCGCCTCCCCGTTCCGCGACGCGGCGGGGAGGCGGGCGCACATCCGGGGTGCGTCCGGGCGGTGTACGGGACGTGCGCGACGCACGCGCGGCACCCGCGACGTGCGTGGCGCGCACAGCGTACGTCCGGACCCTCGCCCACCAGACCCAGACCCAGACCCGGCTTGAGGAGCAGCAGAAGTGAGCAGCAACAACGGTGACGTACGGCTCTGGGGCGGCCGGTTCGCCGACGGACCCGCCGAGGCCCTGGCGAAGCTGTCCGCGTCCGTCCACTTCGACTGGGTGCTCGCGCCGTACGACATCGCCGGTTCCCGCGCCCACGCGCGCGTGCTGCACAAGGCCGGACTGCTCACCGAGGACGAGCTGACCCGCATGCTGGCCGGTCTCGACCGGCTGGAGGCGGACGTCGCCGACGGCTCCTTCACCGGCACCATCGCCGACGAGGACGTGCACACCGCCCTGGAGCGGGGCCTCCTCGAACGGCTCGGCGCGGAGCTGGGCGGCAAGCTGCGGGCCGGCCGGTCCCGCAACGACCAGGTCGCCACCCTCTTCCGGATGTACCTGCGCGACCACGCCCGCATCATCGGCGGCCTGATCGCCGAGCTCCAGGACGCGCTCGTCGGCCTCGCCGAGGCCCACCCGGACGTGGCCATGCCCGGCCGCACCCACCTCCAGCACGCCCAGCCGGTGCTCTTCGCCCACCACGTGCTCGCGCACGTCCAGTCGCTGTCCCGGGACGCCGAGCGGCTGCGCCAGTGGGACACCCGGACCGCCGTCTCCCCGTACGGCTCCGGCGCGCTGGCCGGCTCCTCGCTCGGCCTCGACCCGGAGGCCGTCGCCAAGGACCTCGGCTTCGAGCGCGGCTCGGCCGGCAACTCGATCGACGGCACGGCCTCGCGCGACTTCGTCGCCGAGTTCGCCTTCATCACGGCGATGATCGGGGTGAACCTCTCCCGGATCGCGGAGGAGATCATCATCTGGAACACGAAGGAGTTCTCCTTCGTGACCCTGCACGACGCCTTCTCCACCGGCTCGTCGATCATGCCGCAGAAGAAGAACCCGGACATCGCCGAGCTGGCCCGGGGCAAGTCCGGCCGCCTCATCGGCAACCTGTCCGGCCTGATGGCGACGCTCAAGGCGCTGCCGCTCGCCTACAACCGGGACCTCCAGGAGGACAAGGAGCCGGTCTTCGACTCCTGCGACCAGCTGGAGATCCTGCTGCCCGCCTTCACCGGCATGATGGCGACCCTCACCGTCAACCGGGAGCGCATGGAGGAGCTGGCCCCCGCCGGCTTCTCACTCGCGACCGACATCGCCGAATGGCTGGTCAAGCAGGGCGTGCCGTTCCGGGTGGCGCACGAGGTCGCCGGCGAGTGCGTCAAGGTGGCCGAGGCCGAGGGCAAGGAGCTGGCGGACCTCACGGACGAGCAGTTCGCGAAGATCTCCGAGCACCTGACGCCCGAGGTCCGCACCGTCCTGAACGTCCCCGGCGCCCTCGCCTCCCGCAACGGGCGGGGCGGCACCGCGCCCTCCGCCGTCGCCGCCCAGCTCGTCGAGGTCAAGGCCGACCTGGTGATCCAGCACGCCTGGGCCGACGCGAAGAAGTAACCCCCAGGCGTCACAGCGCCGCCGCCCAGTCCGCGAGCCTGTCGAAGTCCGCCCGGAGCAGTCCGAGCTGCGGATCGACATGCTGCAGCAGGGCGGCGGCGAGGTGGTTCCGCTCCACGAATTCGTGGTCGTACGCCGTGATGTCGTCGTCGACCCAGGCGAACGGCCGCCCCGCCGCGTACTCCAGGATGTACTGCGTCTTCCAGAAGGTCCCGCGAGGGGCCTTTCCGTGCATCTGCGGCCAGTCGATCGACGGTAGCTCCGGCAGCCCCAGGTGGGGGCCGATCCATTCGTTGGCCTCGTCCTTCCAGGTCGTCGCCCAGACCAGCTCGTACGCGCCGGCCAGGGCCCGCAGCTCGTCGCCGTGCGCGGGATTCAGCCACACCCGCAGGGGCGCGGTGCCGGTCCAGCCGGACGGGCGCATCCGGTGGGTGGTGTACCCCTCCGGCCTGCGCTCACGCTGCGCCGCATAGGGGTTCAGCGGTCCGTCGACGTCGATCAGCAGCAGGGGTTTCGTCGATCGTTTCGTCATGTTCACAGCGTTCCGTCCCCGTCTCGGTGAGGCATCGAAATATCGAGTGAGACATCTTTGTCTCGTTCGGTGTACGGTCGACTCATGTCAGTCGATCGCACCCAGGTACTCCGCTCCGCCGCCGCCACCCTCAGCGTCAAGGCGACCGCCACGATGGACGAGATCGCCCGGGCCGCCGGCATCGGCCGCGCCACCCTGCACCGGCACTTCGCGGGCCGGGAGGCCCTGATCCGGGCGCTGGAGGAGCTGGCTCTCGAAGAGCTGACCACCGTCCTCGACACCGTGGGCGTCGAGGAGGGCCCCGCCGACGAGGTGGTGCGCCGGATGGTGGGCGCGGTACAGCCGGTCGCCCCGCTGATCGCCTTCCTCGTCACCGAGAACCAGCTCTTCGAGGGCGAGGGGCAGAACGAGGGCTGGGCCGCCCTCGACGCGCGGATCTCCACGGTCTTCCGGCGCGGTCAGGAGGAGGGCGTCTTCCGGATCGATCTGACGCCGGCCTGGCTCTGCGAGGCGCTCTACGGGCTCATCAGCTCGGGCGCCTGGGCCGTCGCGGACGGGCGGGTCGCCGCCAAGGACTATTCGTACATGATCACCGAGCTGCTGCTCGGTGGAGCCCGCAGGAGCGTGGAGAAGTGATCACCGACACCGTACGGCACGAGAAGGGTGCCGGGAACCCGGGCGAGAGCCATATCGAGGGCGCCCGCCGGCCCGGCCGGTGGCTCGCCCTCGGCGTCCTCGTCCTGGCCGTCCTGCTCGTGGCGGTGGACGCCACGGTCCTGGGCCTGGCGACCCCCTTCCTCTCCGAGGACCTGAAGCCGACCGGCACCCAGCTGCTGTGGATCGGCGACGTCTACTCCTTCGTCATCGCCGGCCTGCTGGTCTCCATGGGCAGCCTCGGCGACCGCATCGGGCGCAAGAAGCTGCTGCTCACCGGTGCCACGGCCTTCGGCGCCGTGTCCGTCCTGACCGCGTACGCCACCAGCCCCGAGCTGATGATCGTGGCCCGCGCGCTGCTCGGCGTCGCCGGCGCCACCCTGATGCCGTCCACCCTGGCCCTGATCCGCAACCTCTTCCACGACCCGCGCGAGCGCAGCCTCGCCATCGGCGTGTGGGGCGCGATGGCCTCGGCCGGCGCCGCCGTCGGCCCGGTCGTCGGCGGAATCCTGCTCGAACACTTCTGGTGGGGTTCGGTCTTCCTCATCAACCTGCCCGTCATGGCCGTCCTGGTCGTCGTCGGCGTCAAGCTGCTCCCCGAGTCGAAGAATCCGGACCCGGGCCCGTGGGACCTGCTCAGCGTCGGTCTGTCCCTGATCGGCATGATCGGTATCGTCTACGCGATCAAGGAACTGGCCTCCGCGGGCGCGACCCCCGGCGCGGCCGTAGCCGCCGTGCTCGGCGTCGGCTCCCTGGCCTGGTTCGTCCGGCGCCAGCTCACCCTGCCGACCCCGCTCCTGGACATGCGGCTGTTCCGCAACCGGGGTCTGTCGGCCGCTGTCGTCGCCGACCTGCTGACCGTCCTCGGCCTGTCCGGCCTGGTGTTCTTCCTGTCCCAGTTCTTCCAGCTGGTCCAGGGCCGCTCGCCGCTGGAGGCCGGGCTCGCCGAACTGCCCGCCGCCGTCGGTGCCGTGACGGCAGGCCTGATCGCGGGCAGGGCCGCCCGCCGCTTCTCGGTGCGCGTCGTCGTCGCGGGCGGTCTCGCCGCCATCGGCCTGGCGCTCGGGGCCCTGACCTTCCTCGGACAGGCGACCGGCTACCCGCTGCTCGGCGCGAGCCTGCTGGTCGTCGGCACCGGCGCGGGCTTCGCGTTCACCGTCACCGCCGACGTCATCCTCTCCAGCGTCCCGAAGGAGCAGGCCGGCGCGGCCTCGGCGGTCTCCGAGACGGCGTACGAGCTGGGCGCGGCCCTCGGCATCGCGCTCCTCGGCTCCATCGTGACCGGCGTCTACCGGGACTTCACCACCCCGGCCGGCGTCCCGTCGGGCACCGCCGCCGCGGCGCACGAATCCCTCGGCGGCGCCGTCGAGGCCGCCGCGGGCCTGGCCCCGGACCGCGCCGAGGCCCTGGTATCGGCCGCCCAGGTCGCCTTCGTCGACGGCCTGCGCATCGCCTCCGGCATCGGCGCGGCGGTCCTCCTCGCGACCGCCGTGGCCGCCTGGTTCCTCCTCAAAGGCCAGAAGCTGGCGGACGACGCCGGACACTGACGCGTCGGGTGGGACCATGGCCGGGAGCCCCGTACGGACCCTTCCGTACGGGGCTCCCGGCGTACGGCCCTGAGGACCGGGAACCGTGGTGTCGAACGGCGGCCTCGCACGGCTTGAGTTCGCCTATGGGCGAATGCCCAGCGTCGCGGGCGTGACGGAAAACAGCCTCCCTGACCGGCTCGCGGACGCCGACGGATTCGTGCTGCTCACCCCGGAGTACAACCACAGCTATCCGGCGGCGCTGAAGAACGCGATCGACTGGCACCTCACGGAATGGGCCTACAAGCCGGTCGCGTTCGTCGGCTACGGCGGTTCCGGTGGCATCCGGGCCGTCGCGCCCCTGCGCACGGTCTTCCCGCTCTGGGCCACCGCGGGGGAGGAGCTCGTCCGCATCGGCCGCGCCCATATCGGCGAACTCCAGGCGACCGTGAACGAACTGGCCACCTTCGGGTTCCTCCAGACGGACGTCGTACCGGACCGGCGTCGTACCGGACCGGCGCCGGCCCTGACGGGGCCGGCGCGACCACGCGTCCTCGTTACGCCGCCTTCGCCTTCGTGGCGTACATGTCCACGTACTCCTGGCCCGACAGCCGCATGACCTCCGCCATCACCGAGTCCGTCACCGCGCGCAGCACGTACCGGTCGCGGTCCATGCCCTCGTAACGGGAGAACTCCATCGGCTCGCCGAAGCGGACCGTGACCCGGCCCGGGCGCGGCATGCCCGCGCCGCCCGGCTGGAGCTTGTCGGTGCCGATCATCGCGAACGGCACCACGGGCGCGCCCGTCATCAGGGTGAGCCGGGCGATGCCCGTGCGGCCGCGGTAGAGGCGGCCGTCGGGGGAGCGGGTGCCCTCCGGGTAGATGGAGAAGATCTTGCCCTCCTCCAGCACCCGGCGGCCCGTCATCAGCGCCGCCACACCGCCGCGTCCGCCGTCCCGGTCCACCGGGATCATGCCGACGCTGGTGAAGAACCAGGCCATGAGACGGCCCTTCAGGCCCGTGCCCGTGACGTACTCGTCCTTGCCGATGAAGAAGACCTGACGGTCCAGGCAGATCGGCATGATCATCGAGTCGATGAAGGTCAGGTGGTTGCCCGCGAGGATGACCGGCCCGGTGCCCGGGATGTTCTCGGCGCCCTCGACGCGCGGGCGGAACATGAGGCGCAGGACGGGACCGAGTGCGGCCTTCATGAGCGCGGGACGGGACAACGGTTCCTCCGGTGCCGGGCGGGTGGACGGACGCGTCCGCGGCTCGGGCCGAGCCGGTGGCGCAGGACCGGACGATACTCGCGAGTCGGTACGCGTCGCACATCGGGTCTCACCGGTCGGACGCATACGCCGGGGTGACGGAACGGAACCGGACAGCGTGGCCGGATCCATGACGTCGACTCGTGTTTCCGTCGTGTTCGACTGTGATCCGCTCCGCGTAGCACGTTTGTGCCTAGCGTCAGGGAGAAGAGTTGACAGGTGCGGGACACCCAACCGAAGGAGCGTCCATGACCCAGCCCGAGCGCCCGACCCCGGCCCGGCGAGCCGTCCTCGGCGCGGCCGGAGCAGCCGTCCTCGGCGGCTCGACCGTCCTCGCGGGCGGTACGGCCCAGGCCGTCCAGTCGGCCGTCACCCCCACTCGGGGCCACGAGGGGGACCAGGGCCGGGAGCGGGGCCAGGGCAACGGGAAGGGCCGCGGCTACCGGGCGCTGCCCTACCCCACCGTCATCGCCCACCGCGGCGCCAGCGGCTACCGCCCCGAACACACCCTCGGCTCCTACCAGCTCGCCCTCGACATGGGCGCCCACGTCGTCGAGCAGGACCTCGTCCCCACCAAGGACGGCCACCTGGTCTGCCGCCACGAGAACGACATCACCGGCACCACCGACGTGGCCGACCACCCCGAGTTCGCCTCCCGCAAGACCACCAAGACCGTCGACGGCGTCGCGCTCACCGGCTGGTTCACCGAGGACTTCACGCTCGCCGAGCTGAAGACCCTGCGGGCCACCGAGCGCATCCCCGCCGTCCGCCAGAAGAACACCCTCTACAACGGCCGCTGGACCGTGCCCACCTTCGAGGAGGTGCTGCGCTGGGCCGAGGACGAGGGCCGCCGCCGCGGCCGCGAGGTGTGGCTGCACGTCGAGACCAAGCACCCCACCTACTTCCGCTCCCTCGGCCTTGGCCTGGAGGAGCGGCTGGCCAGGCTGCTGCGCCGGTACGGTCGCCACCGCGCCGACTCCCCGGTCTTCCTGCAGTCCTTCGAGCCCGGCAGCATCCAGCGGCTCGCCCGCCTGGTCGACTCCCCGCGCGTCGTGCTGCTCGACGCCGCCGCCACCCGGCCCTGGGACTTCGTCGCCGCCGGCGACCCGCGCACCGTCGCCGACCTGGTCACCCCGAAGGGCCTGCGCGAGATCGCCTCGTACGCGCAGGGCATCGGTCCCACGATGGGACTGATCCTGCCCCGGGACGCGAGCGGCCGGCTCGGCACCGAGACCAGCCTCGTCCGCGACGCGCACAAGGCGGGCCTGATCCTGCACCCGTACACCATGCGCAACGAGAACAGCTTCCTGCCCACCGAGTACCGCCGCGGTACCGACCCGGCCGCGTACGGCGACGCCTTCGGCCTGCTCCGGCGCTACTTCGACACGGGTATCGACGGCATCTTCTCCGACAACGCGGACACGGCGCTGCTCGCCGCCGCGGACTACGCGGCGGCCCACCACCGCTGAGCCGCACGCCCGGCGCCCCGCGCGCCGCGCGCTCGCAGGGGCGTACGACCTCCGCGTCGTCCGCCCCGCCCGCCCCGCGCCCACCCTGCTCCGACCGGGTGAATCAGGGCCGGGCCCGCAACCGGGCCCGGCCCGCCGCGCATCGTGGCGGACATGACCACCCGCGCATCCTGGCTCGCCCGCCTCACCCCGCTGCTCGCGGCCGAGTCCCGGGCCGAGGCCGCGGCCGCCGGCATCGACGCCGCCGACCTCGAACAGGCCGTGTGGCTGCGGTTCCTGGAGCGCGACGCGGCGGGCGGGGCCGAGCCCGAGCGCCCCGCCGACTGGCTGCGCCGCGTCGTACGCGCCGAGGCCCGCCGCGCCCGCCGGGAACACGCCCGCACCCTGCCGTACCGCGGCGAGGTCCGCGCCGAAGCCCCGTCCCCGGAGCACTCCGCCCTCGCCGCCGAACGCCACCGCACCGTCCGCGCCGCCGTCCGCCGCACCCCCGGCCACTGCCCCCGGCTGCTCACCGCGATGCTGCATCCCGGCGACCCCAGTTACCGCGATATCGCAGGAGCGTTGGGTATCTCACAAGGCAGTCTGGGACCGATGCGTTCCCGTTGCCTGGGATGCCTGCGCAGAATGCTGGCGGCGGAGGTTCCCGGCCCAGGGGTCCGGGGAAGGGTGCCGTAGATACGGACTCGGACTGGTGAGCGGGAGGCATGCGCACATGGGCATGAGCGTGACCATCTCAGCGGCGGACGCGACGCGTGACGCGGAGCAGATCCTGAAGCTGCAGTACCTCTGCTATCAGCGCGAGGCGGAGATCCACCAGGACTGGTCGATCGAACCGCTCACCCAGCCGCTCGACGCCCTGCGCGCCGAACTCGTCGAGGGCGTGGGTCTGGTGGCCCGGCTCGGCGAGGAGATCGTCGCCTCCGTACGGGGCCGGCTCGACGCCGACGGCACCGTACGGATCGACCGGCTCATCGTCCACCCGCGGATGCGCCGCCACGGCCTCGGCGGCCGGCTCCTCGACGCCATCGAGCGCCACTTCGCCGCCGAGCCCGGCCCGGCCGCCAAGCGCTTCCGGCTCTCCGCCGGCCGCCGCGGCGAGGCGGGCCTGCGGCTCTACCACAGCCGCGGTTACGCCCAGGTCGGCCCGCAGCCGGCCGAGGCCGGCCTCGCGCAGACCCTCGTGACGCTGGAGAAGGCCGCGTAGCGGCGTCCGAAGAAGAGCCCCTGTCGGCCATGACCGCTAGCGTGCGCGGTCATGGCCGACATTTTTGAGTTCACACTCACGCTGGACCTGCGGGACGCGGTGTCCGAGGAGGAACTGACCGAGCTCCGATGGCACCTCGGACTCGGCCCCCGGCCGGAGCGCCTTCGCCTCGTGACCGCGTTCCCGTGCGTGCGTGTGGACGAGGACGGCGCACCCGTCGTCGACGACTGTCCCGAACCGCTGCTGGGCCGCCGCGGCGAGGCGTGGAAGGTGGGCGGCACGCTCGTCTCGGCCCTTCGCCGCCGCGAGGGCGCCGGGGGCGGCGGATGGGCGCTGACCAGCCGGCAGGAGCTCCACCCCGACGAGTTCGAGCGCGCCGGCGAACTGCTCGGCCGGCTCGCGGCCCGGGCCGGCGAGGGACACCGGCGTCCGGACGGCGGCATCGTCCTGGGGACGACCCGCTTCCACGCATCCGAGCGGGCGGAGCCGTTGGTGGTACGCGACGGTGTCGTCGGCTGGCCGTCGTGACTCTCCTGCCGGTGCTGTCGTGCGGGCCGTGGCGCCCGGACCACCCGGCCCGGGCGCGGGTCCGGCTCCCGCAGCGGCGTCCGGCGGTTCGCCCCTCCTCGTGACCCGACGGCAAAGCCGTCGCGACCCGCGTCGACACCTTCGACTACGACGACTCCTTCGAACCCCGGGTCCACCCGTGCACCGGCACCGGCAGCTGTACACGTTGCGGCACACCCAGGGCCTGCCGGCCCGGGGGTGACGTCGTCCGTCAGGCCGGGGAGTCCCCGTTGGCGCAGGTCAGCCAGGACCGGGTGATCGTCCTCGCCTGGTCCGCCTGTTCCGGGGTGACGACGCCCTCCATGTCCGGGCCGCGGCCCAGGAAATCCCTGACGCGTTCGCGTTCATCGGCGCTGACCACCCAGACGGACGAGGTGGAGGACCCGTCGTCGTGCCAGTCGAGCACGCTCAAGGTATGCCGGTGGGTCATCGCGTCCTCCCAAGCTTCGCGGTAACGGGATGCTCAGAGCGGCCTGACGTTCTCGGCCTGCAGGCCCTTCTGGCCCTGGGTGACGTCGTACTCCACCGGCTGGTTCTCCTCCAGGGAGCGGTACGAGCCCGGGCCCGCCTCGATCGCCGAGAAGTGGACGAAGACGTCGGCGCCGCCGTCGACCTGCTCGATGAAGCCGAAGCCCTTCTCGGCGTTGAACCACTTGACCTTGCCTGTAGCCACGGCCTCTCCTGAGGGGGTGTGAGGGCGGCGTCCCGCCGAGGGATCGGGGACGCACCGCCGGACAGCGACTTCCGGTTTCACGGTAGCGCCGACACCCCCGCGCCGCGCGTCGCCGGAACGCGCGGTGGGGGATCGGTCCATGCCGCGGAATCCGGGGCGCGCGCCGGCACTCGCGGGGCCGGCCGCCCGTATCCGAAGGAGCGGCGCCGCCGACCGCGTCGAGGCGGCACAGCGCCTCGTACCGGCTCACCCAGGGTCGGTACGGCCCGGTCGCGCCGGGCTTTCCGACGATGCTCCGCCGTTGGGCCAGGCGAGGTCGTCGACCGTCAGCCAGGGTTCGCCGGCCACGGCAGTCGGGGTCACTCCCGCGAACGCCATGACGTCCCGGTGCAGATGGGACTGGTCGGCGAAGCCGGCGTCGGCCGCCACCCGGGCCGCGGGCTCACCGGCCGTCAGCAGATGGGCGGCGTGGTCGAAACGGACCAGGGTGGCGGCGCGCTTGGGTGGCAGTCCGATCTGCGCGTGGAACCTGGCCCACAGACGCTTGCGGCTCCAGCCGACCTCCGCCGCGAGCGCGTCGACCCGGATCAGGCCGTGTCCGGCGACGATACGGTGCCAGGCCCAGGCCACTTCGGGGTCGACGGCCGAGTCCGCGGACCGGCTCCGCCGGGCCGCCTCGTCGTAACGGCGGGCGAGCAGCGCGTCCGTCAGCGCGAAACGCTCGCCCCAGGTGGCCGCCTCGCTCAGCCGCTCCCGGATCCGGGCCGCCTCCCGGCCCCACAGGTCCTCGACGGGCACCGGGGCGCCGTCCAAGTCGCCGGGCGAGACGCCCAGGACCACGCCCGCGACCGGCGGGGACAGCCGTACCTGGACGCACTCCAGATCCTCGCCGCGTACCCACAGGGCCCCGCCGGAACCGAGCCCCGGCCCGGCGAGGAGGCTCTCCCGGCGCTGCCGCCCCGCCGTGTCCTCCATGAGGGGAGCGCGGGCACCGAACTCCAGGAAGAGGGTGACGTCGGGATGCGGCACCACCCGGTGGCCGGCCGCCGCCAGGCCCGTACCGTTGTCACGGAATCCCGCCATCCGGACGCCGGGCATCCGGCTGGGGCGCGTCGGGCACTCGACCTTCCACACGGCGGTGGGATCGCGCTCGGGGTCGACGGGCCGCATGCCTTCATCGTACGAGCCCGGCCGGGAGGGGAACATTCGTTCAAGACGGGGCCGGGCCCCGGCCGCGACGGTGGTCTCATGACGAAGCCGACGAAGACCACGGAACGGACCCGCGCCGAGGGACGGAAGCGGCGGTGGGGGAGACGGCAGACCCTCGCCCTGGCCGCCTCCCTCGCCGTCGCCGGGCTGCTGCTGGGCAACGCGGCGGTGGTGTCACGGCAGAGCGCCGGAGCGGACGGCACCGGACGGGAGTCCGGCGGGTCGATGCTCTCCCTGGACGGCGGGAACATCCACGTACGAGAGGACGGGCCCCGGGACGCCCCGGCCCTCGTCCTGATCCACGGGTTCGCCGCCTCGACCCGGTCCTGGGACGCGCTGGTCCCGCTGCTGGCCGGGTCGCACCGGGTCATCCGGATCGACCTGCTCGGGCACGGCCGTTCGGCCAAACCGGCCGGCGGCGGCTACACGATCCCCGACCAGGGGCGCCGGGTCGGCGCGGCACTGGACCGGCTCGGCGTCCGGAGCGCGACGCTGATCGGCCACTCCACCGGCGGTTCGGTCGCCACCGCCCTCGCCGAACAGCGTCCCGGCCTGGTGACCGCCCTCGCGCTCATCGGCACCGGCCCCCGCCTGGACGCCTTCGTCTCGGAGGGGGCCGTCGGGAATCTCCTGTTCACACCGGTGCTGGGACAGCTGCTGTGGCGGCTGCGGACCGACGGTCTGATCCGTGAGGCCGCGAGCACCGCGTTCAGCCGTCCCGGCTTCGAGGCGCCGCAGGCCGTGGTGGACGACGTACGCGGCATGACCTACCACGCGTTCACCGCGACCAGCCGGGCCGTCGAGGACTATCTGACGGAGCGACCGGTGCCCGAGCGGCTGAAGCCGCTCGGCAAGCCCCTCCTGGTGATCTTCGGCGCGGGGGACCGGAGATGGCGCCCCACGTCCGCCGACGACTATCACGTCGTCCCCGGCGCGCGCGTCGAGACGCTGTCCGGACTCGGGCACTCGCCGAACATGGAGGACCCGCCACGCACCGCCGCGGTGCTCCTCGCCTTCGCCGCGGAGCACGGCGGATGAGAAGGGGCCGAGAAGGCGGGGGGTTCTACGCCTGGGCGGTACGGTTCGCGCGCAGCCACCAGATGCCGGTGAGCGGCAGCAGGATCGGGATGAAGACGTAGCCGTAGCCGTACTGCGACCAGACCGTCGCGTCCGGGAAGGCCGAGGGCTCGATGAGCGTCCAGGTGCCGACGATCAGCACGCCCGCGAGCTCGGCGGCGCAGCACACCAGCGCCGCCTTGCGGGCCGTCTCGCCGCCGCGGACCAGCGTGTACGTGATGAACGCGTAGACCACCGCGGCCACGGCCGACAGGGCGTAGGGGAGCGGGGCGCGGTCGAACTCGGTGGCGATCTGGTAGATCGAGCGGGACACCGCGCCCACCGACATCACGCCGTACAGCCAGACGACCACCAGGCCCGGGCCCGAGATCAGCCGGGCCTTGGCCGGGGCCTCGGCGGCTCCGGCCTCGGTGTCGGTCCCCGTCGCGGCCGGGGTGCCGTTCTCGGTCGCGGTCATGATCAGCCCACCGTCCAGATGTCGTAGAGACGCACTTCGAGGACGGCGAGCACCACGGCACCCGCCGCCACGGTCGCCGAGCCCCACTTGCTGCGCTCGGTCAGCGACATGAGGCCGGCCGCCGGCACCGCGCACAGCGCGCCCAGCAGATAGGCGATGAAGATCGCCGTGCCCTCGTCGGCCTTCTCGCCGCGGGTCAGCTGGACGATGCCGACCACCACCTGCACCAAGGCGAGGAAGGTCACCACGGCCATGCCGATGAAGTGCCAGTCCTTGGTGGGCTGGTCACGGGAGAAGGCGAAGCCGCACCAGGCGGCGAGGGCGAGCGCGGCGGCCGAGACCGCGACCGTCAGGGCGTCAAGCATGGGCCCGAGGGTATTACGGGCGGAACCGCCCGCCGCGCGCGGCCCCGTCCCGCGCGGTGCCGGATCCCGTTCCGTACGCGTACGAGCCCGGGAACGGGCGTGCGGGGCCCCGCCCTTCCGCGCTACGCGGCACCGGCGTGGCCTTGGACACAATGCGCCGCGCGGCACCCCGGCACGGCACTCCGCAGGGTTCCGCCGGCGTCCCTCTCGTACGGGTGGCGCGGACCGCCCGCGCCGGGGCCTCGGCCCAGGTCACACCCAGGACGTACGCGAGGTGCCGCGGCCCGGAGGCGCGGGCGCGACGGGCGGGTGCTTCGGACCGCTCGTATCTCAGCGCGCATCTCAGCCATGTCCGCTATTCGGACACCCCCTTTCGTTCGCACGTGCGCATGCTTTACTTGCAGCCATGACCACGACGAGCAGCCGCACCCTTGCGACCGAGGCGAACCAGACGCCCGGTGCTCGTTGTATGTGTCGAATGTGCGCCAACTGAGGGCCCCCGCCGCACGCTCGCGCCCCGAAGCGAGCCCCGACGGCCGAGCCGTTCCCGCCCCCACCGGGTGTGTGAGCGAGCCCGCCCCGCGCACGTGCCGCCCGCCGGATCATTTCCGCGACCGGCCCCCCTGCGCCTGACTGTTCCGATGACGAATGCCGTGCACGGCGGACGAGCGCCGCGCACTCGACAGTGACGGAAATCCTGTGATCACCATTTCGGGCCTGACCAAGGTCTACGAGTCGCGAGGCCGCCAGGTCACCGCTCTGGACGGGGTCGATCTCCACGTTCGCGAAGGCGAGGTCTTCGGCGTGATCGGCCAGAGCGGGGCCGGCAAGTCCTCGCTCATCCGCTGCGTCAACCTTCTGGAGCGCCCCACCTCCGGCACCGTGGTCGTCGACGGTGTCGACCTCACCGCCCTCGCCGGAAAGGGCCGGCGCGCCGGCAAGGACCTGCGCCGGGCGCGCAGCAGCATCGGCATGGTCTTCCAGCACTTCAACCTGCTGTCCTCGCGCACCGTGCAGGACAACATCGAGCTCCCCCTGGAGATCCTCGGCGTCTCCGGCGCCGAGCGCTCCCGCCGCGCCCTGGAACTCCTCGACCTCGTCGGCCTCGCCGACAAGGCCAAGGCGTACCCCGGCCAGCTGTCCGGCGGCCAGAAGCAGCGCGTCGGCATCGCCCGCGCCCTGGCCGGCGAGCCCAAGGTCCTGCTGTCCGACGAGGCCACCAGCGCCCTCGACCCGGAGACCACCCGCTCCATCCTCCAGCTCCTGCGCGACCTCAACCGGCAGCTCGGCCTCACCGTCCTGCTCATCACGCACGAGATGGACGTCGTCAAGACCATCTGCGACTCGGCCGCCCTCATGGAGAAGGGCCGCGTCGTGGAGACCGGCACCGTCGGCGAGCTCCTCGCCACCCCCGGCTCCCGGCTGGCCACCGAGCTCTTCCCGGTCGGCGGCGCCGCCACCGGCCCCGACCGCACCGTCATCGACGTCACGTTCCACGGCGAGACCGCGACCCAGCCGGTGATCTCCCAGCTGTCCCGTACGTACAACATCGACATCTCGATCCTCGGCGCGGCCATGGACACCGTCGGCGGCCGCCAGATCGGCCGGATGCGCATCGAGCTCCCCGGCCGCTACGAGGAGAACGTCGTCCCGGTCGGCTTCCTGCGCGAGCAGGGCCTCCAGATCGAGATCGTCGAGCCGCAGGACGAGGCGCGGGGCGCAGCGGAGGGCGAGCAGGCCGAGGCGCGGGACGCGCGGCAGGACGAATCGCAGATCGACAAGCAGGACGCCGCGCCCGCCGCCACGGCGCCCGCCCTGGTGAAGGACGGTGCCCGGTGACCTGGACCCAGATGCAGCCGCTGCTCGAACAGGGCACGATCGACACCCTCTACATGGTCCTGTGGGCCACGGTCGTCACGATCATCGGCGGCCTGCCCCTCGGCATCCTCCTCGTCCTCACCGACAAGGGCGGACTGCTGCGGAACCGGCCGGTCAACAAGATCGTCGGCGCGATCGTGAACGTGGGGCGCTCGCTGCCCTTCATCATCCTGCTGATCGCCCTGATCCCCTTCACCACCTTCGTGGTCGGCACCTTCATCGGCCCGACCGCGATGATCGTGCCGCTCGCCGTCGGTGCCATCCCCTTCTTCGCGCGGCTCGTCGAGACCGCCGTCCGCGAGGTCGACCACGGACTCGTCGAGGCCGTCCAGTCCATGGGCGGCGGCATTCCCACCATCGTCCGCAAGGTGCTGCTCCCGCAGGCCCTGCCGGCCCTGGTGTCCGCCGTCACCACCACCGTGATCGTGCTCATCGGCTACTCCGCGATGGCCGGCGCGGTCGGCGGCGAGGGACTCGGTTCCAAGGCCGTCACGTACGGATACCAGCGCTTCGACACGACGTTCATGCTGGTCACCGTCGTGATCCTGGTCGCGATCGTCACCCTCGTCCAGCTCGCGGGCGACGGCGTCGTCCGTCTCCTCGCGCGCCGCGGCCGCACCGCGTAACGCGGCCGCCCCCCTTACTTCGTACTCCGAAGAAGAGCCCGGACTTGTTGTCCAGGCGAGACACTCCACCTGAAAGAGGCACTCTTCGTGCGCAAGAACATCAAGATCACCGCCGGCGTCGCCGCCACCGCAGCCCTCGCCCTCGGCCTCACCGCCTGCGGCACCGCCTCGGACCCGTCGTCCTCCTCGGACGCGGCCGGCTCCGCCGACAAGCCGCTCGTCGTCGGCGCGACCCCGAACCCGCAGGCCGACATCCTCAACTTCGTCAAGGACAAGCTCGCCGCGAAGGCCGGCCTGAAGCTGGAGGTGAAGGAGTTCACGGACTACGTCCTGCCGAACACCGCCACCGAGAACGGCCAGGTCGACGCCAACTACTTCCAGCACCAGCCGTACCTCGACGACTTCAACAAGAAGAACGGCACCCACCTCACCTCGGTGGCCTCCGTCCACCTGGAGCCGCTGGGCATCTACTCCAAGAAGGCCAAGGCCCTCAAGGACATCAAGGCCGGCCAGACCGTCGCCGTCCCCAACGACACCACCAACGAGGGCCGCGCGCTCCACCTCCTCGCCGACAACGGCCTGATCACCCTGAAGCCGGGCGTCGGCACCGACGCCTCGCTCGCGGACATCACCGACAAGAAGGGCCTGGAGTTCAAGGAGCTGGAGGCCGCCACCGTGCCCCGCGCCCTGAACGACGTCGACGCCGCCGTCATCAACGGCAACTTCGCCATCGACGCCGGGCTCCAGCCCGCCAAGGACGCCCTCGTCGTGGAGAAGGCCGAGGGCAACCCGTACGCCAACATCCTCGTCGTCAAGAAGGGCCAGGAGAAGGACGCCCGGGTGACCAAGCTCGCGAAGCTGCTCACCTCGCCCGAGGTGAAGAAGTACATCGAGGACCACTACGACGGTGCCGTCATCCCCGCCTTCGGCACCCCGGCGAAGTAACCCTCCCGGCGCTCCCGCGAGATCCGGCCACCCGCCGGACACGCATCGGCCACACCCCGGCCGCGGCCCCGGCCCCGCACGCCCCGACCGGCGCGCGGGGCCTTCGGGACTTCCGGCGACCCGCGCATGCGCCGCCGCCGCGTGATGCTGCATGCTGTGCCTTCACGGTCTTCACGTACGGAGTTGCGCATGACAACGACCTTCCCGTCCCTCACCATCAGCACGGAACGGTTGGTGCTGCGCCCCTACGAGGAAGGCGACATCCCCGCCTTCGTGGAGATGATGAACGACGACCTCGTCGTCGCCTGGACCTCCGTCCCGCACCCCTATACCCAGGCCCACGCCGAGGCATGGGTGCGCGACCTCGCCCCCGCCGAACGCGCCGAGGGCCGCGGCCTCGTCTTCGCTGTCACCGAGTTCCTCACCCAGCGCCTCGTCGGCACCGTCCACCTGCACGGCACCGACTGGCGCCTCAAGGCCACCGAGGTCGCCTACGTGACCGCGCCCTGGGCCCGCGGCGAGGGCTACGCCACCGAATCCGTCCTCGCCGTCGCCCAGTGGCTCTTCCGCGCCCGCGGCTTCGAACGCCTCCAGCTGCGCACCGCCGCCGACAACACCGCCTCCCAGCAGGTCGCCCAGAAGATCGGCTGCATCAGCGAAGGCGTCCTGCGCAACGCCTGGATAGCCCGCAGTCAGACCGAGAGCGGAGAATGGACCGAGGTCCGCACCGACCTCATCCTGTGGAGCCTGCTCCCCGAGGACCTCGACGGCCTCGGCGACCAGCTTCCCGAGACCGGCTACTCCGCGTACGCCGACTGGAGCGGACCCCACCGGTAGGCTCGACCCGCCCCCACCCGTACCCACCAGCGCAGGAGACAGACTCAAGATGGCCGACCGGGTCACGGTGATCGGCTGGGACGGCTCGCCCCTCACCGCGGCGGCTCGGTCCGCGCTCGCCGCCGCCACCCTCGTGGCCGGTGCCGCGCACCACCTGGCCCTGCCCGAAGTACCGCCCACCGCCGAACGCGTCCGCCTCGGCAGCGTCGACCTCGCCGCCCGCCGGATCGTCGGCCACCGCGGCACCGCCGTCGTCCTCGCCGACGGAGACCCCGGCTTCTTCGGCGTCGTCCGCACCCTGCGCGCGCCCGAACACGGCCTGGAAGTCGAGGTGGTCCCCGCCGTCTCCTCCGTCGCCGCCGCCTTCGCCCGGGCCGGCATGCCCTGGGACGACGCCCACGTCGTCGTCGCCCACCGGCGCACCCTGCGCCGCGCCGTCAACGTCTGCCGCGCC
The DNA here is from genome assembly GCA_002355495.1 of Streptomyces laurentii. Classification (GTDB taxonomy): domain Bacteria; phylum Actinomycetota; class Actinomycetes; order Streptomycetales; family Streptomycetaceae; genus Streptomyces; species Streptomyces laurentii. The sequence goes on along the minus strand of AP017424.1, from coordinate 1,145,975 downwards.
CACCCCAAGGTCGCCGTCCTCACCTCGCCCGGCGCCGGCCCCGCCGAACTCGCCCTGCTCCTCGACGGAGTCCACCGCACCTTCGTCGTCTGCGAGGAACTCGGCACCGCGCGCGAACAGGTCAGCGTCCTCACCTCCGACCGCGCCGCCGACCACTCCTGGCGCGACCCCAACGTCGTCCTCGTCATCGGCGGCGGCCCGGCCGGCGCCCCCGCCGGCGGCGGCTGGCTGATGGGCCACGACACCCCCGCCGTACGCGGCTGGGCCCTGCCCGAGGAGGACACCGGCGGCCACCCCGGCCAGGACCCCACCCTGCGCGCCGCCCAACTCGCCCGCCTCGGCCCCCGTGTCGGCGACCTCGTCTGGGACATCGGCTGCGCGGGCGGCGCGTTCGCCGTCGAGGCCGCCCGCCTCGGCGCCGCCGTCATCGCCGTCGACGCCGACCCCGAGGCGTGCGCCCGCACCGAGGCCGCCGCCCGCCGTGCCGGAGTCCAGCTCCAGGCCCTCGCCGGGCGCGCCCCGCACCTGCTGGAGCGGCTGCCCGAACCCGATGTCGTACGCATCGGGGGCGGCGGCGTGCCCGTCGTCACCGCCTGCACCGACCGCCGGCCCGAACGGATCGTCACGCACGCCGCCACCCGCGACGAGGCCGAGGCGATCGGGGCGGCCCTCGCCGACGGCGGCTACGCGGTCGAGTGCGCCCTGCTGCAGACCGTCGGGCTCGACCCGCGCGACTGGAGCGAACGGGCCCGCTCCTTCGCGTTCCTGCTGTCCGGCCGCCGGATCTGACACTCGCTCGGCCCCGCCCCGGGCATCCGGCGGACGGGCTGACGGACCGCCTGGTGAGCCGCCCGACGGACCGCCTGACGGACCGGCCGGCGGACCCACCCGTGAACGTGTTCCATACCGGGCGCGGTAGGCTGGCCGATTGTTGTACCGCCCCCGGAACCTCGGCGGTTTGTTCGTCAATGTCCGGAAACAGTGGCCCCATTGGGTCGCTGATGTGGTACGGAGCAGACGGAGGGCGGCGCGACGTGGCGCAGTCCACAGCGCACCGTGGCGGTTCCGCCTGCCACGAAGGCCGAAGGCCGCGACAATGCAGGGGTGTCCGCGCGTCACGTGCCGCGCGGCGCGCACGCTCGTTGTCCTAGACGGGCGCAGGTCTGAAGGAGCACAACCGATGGGCGAGGGGTACGCAGCATGACGGACACCGGCCAGGTCCCGGGCGAGGGACTGCCGGAGAACTCAGGCATGGTCGAGCAGCCGGGCATCCCCGCCCCGGGCGCGTACACCTACCTGGACCCCTCCGCGCAGCCGACCGAGGACGACGAGATCCTCCTCATGCCGGGCGCGCAGGGCGCCTGGAGCGAGCACCCGCCGGGGGCCACGCCCGCGCCGCCGGTCGCCGTGCCCGCGCCGCTGGACGTCGACCCGCTCACCGCGCCGCTGGAGCAGGTCACCGGCACGCCCGCGCACGGCGTGCCGATGCCCCCGCACGGCACCCCGGCGCACGGTGTCCCGATGCCGCCGCACGGCACCCCCGCGCACGGCGTGCCGCCGGCCGCCCCGCAGGGCCCCGTCGTCACCGAGCACGGGTACGAGCCCGGAGTCCTCGACACCGGCTCCGTCGACCTGACCGGGACCGGTGTGCAGGCACCCGCCGGCGCGCAGGTCCCGCAGCCCGCCCGCCGTCCGCTGCACATGGGCCCGCCGATGCCGGACCACGCCACCGGCGGTGTGGTCCGCTCGCTCGCGGACCGCGGTCCGGCCGCCGCTCCGGCCCCGCAGCCCGTGCCCGTACCGGTTCCGGCGCCGGCCCCGGCCGCCGCCATGCCCGTACCGGCCCCCGCCCAGGCCCCGGTCCCGCAGCCGGGCGGTCCGGAGTACCTGGACGTCCCGCAGGACCAGCAGACCGCCCCGCAGGGTGCCGTGCCGTGGCCCGCGCAGCCGCAGGACGCGCAGGCTCCGCAGGCCCAGGCGGTCGCGGCGGCCCCGGCCCCGGCCCCCGCCCAGGCGGCCCCCGCCCCGGCCCCGGCGGAAACGGTCGTCCCGCCGGTCGCGGAGTTCGTGCCCGTCGAGGGCGCCGTGCCGACCGCCCCGCACCTGGCCCCGACGCCGCAGCCCGAGCCCCGGGCCGAGGTGCCCGCCGAGGCCCCGGCGGAGGCCCCGGCCGAGGTCCCGGTCCCGCAGGAGGCCCCGGCCGAGCCGGCCCCCGCACCGGAGCAGACCGCCGAGGAGGCCCCCGCCGCCGAGGCGACCCCGGAGGCCCAGCCCGCTCCGGCCGTCGAGGCGCCCGCCGCCGAGGCCCCGGTGGCCGAGGCTCCGGTCGCGGAGGTTCCCGTCGAGGCGCCCGCGGCTCCGGCCGAGCCCGTCGCCGAGATGCCCGCCGAGGCCGTCGCCGAGGTTCCGGCCGAGGTGCCCGCCGCCGCCCCGGCCGAGCCCGCCGCCGCTGCCGAGGCGCCCGCCGAAGCGGTCGCCCCCGAGGCCCCCGCCGCCCCGGAGGCTCCGCAGGCCCCTGTCGCCGTAGCGCCCGAGCCCGTCGTCGTGGAGGCCCCGGCCCCCGCCCCGGTGCCGGTCCCCGCCCCGCGCGAGGCCGAGCCGGAGACCCCGGCCGAGGTCGCCCAGATCCCCGAGCAGGCCGCCCCGGTGGCCGAGGCCCCGGTCGCCGAAGTGCCCGCCGCTCCGGCCGAGCCCGCCGTCGCGGAGACCCCGGTCGTCGCCGAGGCCGCCCCGGAACAGCAGCCCGAGGCCCCGGCCCCCGCCGCCGAGCCCGTGGCCCCCGCGGCCCCGGAGCAGCCCGCCGCCCCCGAGCCGGTGGCGGCCCAGCCCGCGGCCCCGGAGCAGCCCGAGCCCCAGGCCCCGGTCGTATCCGAGGCCCCGGCCGAGGCGACCCCCGAGGAGAACTCCGACGCCGAGCCCCAGGCCCCGGCCCCGGCGGAGGCCGGAGCCGAGCCCGCGAACGCGGCGAAGCCCGTGACCGTGACGGAGCCCGTGACCGTGGCGGAGCCCGGAACCGCGACCGAGGCCGGAAACGAGACGGACACGGACGCGGACCCGGCGAACGAGGCCGCATCCGAGGAGCCCCCGACCGAGCGCGCGCCCGGCTACGCCGACGCCGAGCGCGAGGCCGTCCTCCGCGTGATGCGCGAACGCCGCGACATCCGCAACGGCTTCCGCTCCGACCCGATCCCGCACGAGGTCCTGCTCCGTGTCCTGGAGGCGGCCCACACCGCGCCCAGCGTCGGCCACTCCCAGCCCTGGGACTTCGTCGTCATCCGCTCGGACGAGACCCGCCAGGCGATGCACGAGCTCGCCGCGCGCCAGCGCGAGGCGTACGCGAAGTCCCTGCCCAAGGGCCGCGCGAAGCAGTTCAAGGAACTGAAGATCGAGGCCATCCTCGAGACCCCGGTCAACATCGTCGTGACCGCCGACCCCACCCGGGGCGGCCGGCACACCCTCGGCCGCTACACGCAGCCGCAGATGGCCCCGTACTCCTCCGCGCTCGCCGTCGAGAACCTGTGGCTCGCCGCCCGCGCCGAGGGCCTCGGCGTCGGCTGGGTCAGCTTCTTCGACGAGCGCGAGATGGTCCGCGTCCTCGGCCTGCCCGAGCACCTGGAAGTGGTCGCGTACCTCTGCGTGGGATACGTCGACGAGTTCCCCGAGGAGCCCGAGCTGATGCAGGCGGGCTGGTCCAAGCGCCGCCCGCTGTCCTGGGTCGTCCACGAGGAGACGTACGGCCGCCGCGCGCTGCCCGGCGAGGAGCCGCACGACCTGCTCCAGGAGACCGTCGCCAACATCCGCCCGCTGGACGCCAAGGCGCTCGGCGAGGCGTGGGAGCGCCAGAAGCGGATGACCAAGCCCGCCGGGGCGCTCGGCATGCTGGAGATCATCTCCGCGCAGCTCGCCGGCCTCTCCCGGGTCTGCCCGCCGCCGATCCCCGAGCCGGCCGCCGTCGCGATCTTCGCCGGCGACCACGGGGTGCACGCCCAGGGCGTCACCCCCTGGCCCCAGGAGGTGACCGGCCAGATGGTCGCGAACTTCCTCGGCGGGGGAGCGGTCTGCAACGCCTTCGCCACCCAGGTGGGCGCCGAGGTCTGCGTCATCGACGTCGGCGTGGCCACCGAGCTGCCGGCCCGCCCCGGTCTCCTGCCGCGCAAGGTCCGTCCGGGCACGGCGGACATGACGATCGGCCAGGCGATGACCCGCGAGGAGGTGGTCGCCGCCATCGAGGTCGGCATCGAGACCGCCCGCGACCTCGTCGCCGCCGGCAACAAGGCGCTGCTGACCGGAGAGATGGGCATCGCGAACACCACCGCGTCCGCCGCCCTCATCTCCGTCTACACCGAGGCCGACCCGGCCGAGGTCACCGGCCGGGGCACGGGCATCAACGACGAGACGCACGCCCGCAAGGTGGACGTGGTCCGCCGGGCGCTCGAACTCCACCAGCCCGACGCGGAGGACCCGATCGGCGTCCTCGCGGCGGTCGGCGGCCTGGAGCACGCGGCGCTCGTCGGCCTGATCCTGGGCGCGTCCTCGCTCCGTACCCCGGTCATCCTCGACGGCGTGTCCACCGGTGCGGCGGCGCTCGTGGCCCGGGCCATCGCGCCCGAGTCCCTGGCCGCCTGCATCGCGGGCCACCGCAGCGCCGAGCCCGGCCATGTCGCGGCCCTCAACAAGCTGGGGCTGCGCCCGCTGGTCGACCTGGACCTCCGCCTCGGCGAGGGGACGGGCGCCCTGCTGGCCCTCCCGGTGGTCCAGAGCGCGGCGCGCGCGATGCACGAGGTCGCGACGTTCGACTCCGCGGGCGTCACGGAGAAGTGACCCCGGGCCCTGCCCGCCCCCTTCCACGCGGGGGCGGGCAGGGCCTCCCTTTTTTCCGGTACGTGTGTCCGATACACGTGTCCGGCATACCTGTCCGTACGTGCTTCGGTACGCGACGTGTGGCCCTGCCCACGCCCTCAGCGGCAGCGGGAAGCCGCAGGTCACCGATATCGTCAGGTGCGCACCGCACCGCCCCTCCAGAGGAGCCGCCCGCACCATGACCGAGCACGCCGCCCACGCCGAGCCCGCCGCGCACGAGCACCCCGCCTATCCCGTCGGACTGCGCCTCGCCGGCCGCCGCGTCGTCGTGTTCGGCGGCGGCCAGGTCGCCCAGCGCCGGCTGCCCGCGCTGATAGCCGCCGGCGCGCGGGTCACCCTCGTCTCCCCGTCCGCCACCCCGTCCGTCGACGCGATGGCGGAGGCCGGCGAGATCACCTGGATCAAGCGCCGTTACGAGGCCGGCGACCTGGCCGACACCTGGTACGCGCTCGTCGCCACCAGCGACCCGGCCGCCAACGAGGCCATCTCCGCCGAGGCAGAGCGCACCCGGACCTGGTGCGTCCGCTCCGACGACGCCGCCGCGGCCACCGCCTGGACCCCGGCGACCGGCCACAGCGAGGGCGTCACCGTCGCGGTCCTGACCGGCCACGACCCGCGCCGTTCGGCGGCCGTGCGGGACGCGATCGTCGAGGGCCTGCGCGACGGTTCGCTGGCCGCGCCCGCGCACCGCTCCCGTACCCCGTTCGTCGCCCTGGTCGGCGGCGGCCCCGGCGACCCCGACCTGATCACGGTCCGCGGCCGCCGACTGCTCGCCGAGGCCGACGTCGTCATCGCGGACCGGCTCGGCCCGCGCGACCTGCTGAGCGAACTGCCCCCGCACGTCGAGGTGATCGACGCCGCGAAGATCCCGTACGGCCGGTTCATGGCCCAGGAGGCCATCAACAACGCGCTCATCGAGCACGCCAAGGCCGGCAAGTCCGTCGTCCGCCTCAAGGGCGGCGACCCGTTCGTCTTCGGCCGCGGCATGGAGGAGGCCCAGGCCCTCGCCGCCGAGGGCATCGCGTGCACCGTGGTCCCGGGCATCTCCAGCTCGATCTCGGTGCCGGGCGCGGCCGGCATCCCGGTCACCCACCGGGGCGTCGCGCACGAGTTCACGGTGGTCAGCGGCCATGTCGCCCCCGACGACCCGCGCTCGCTCGTCGACTGGGCGTCCCTCGCCCGGCTCACCGGCACCCTGGTCATCCTCATGGGCGTCGACAAGATCGGCCGGATCGCCGAGACGCTGATCGCCCACGGCAAGTCGCCCGGCACCCCGCTGGCCCTCGTCCAGGAAGGCACCACCGCGGCCCAGCGCCGGGTGGACGCCACCCTGGCGACCGTGGCCGACACGGTCCGGGCCCAGGAGGTCCGGCCGCCGGCCGTGATCGTCATCGGCGACGTCGTCGCCGAGGGCCCCGACAAGCCGCTCTCGTGAACAGCGGCGCGCCCTCGCGGCCGCCGCACCCCGTACGCATTGGCACCTCCCACCGGACAAGGCAGTATCACCCCGTGGCCGAACTCATCACGATCGACGACCCCGACGACCCGCGTCTGCGCGACTACACCGGACTGACCGACGTCGAGCTGCGGCGCAGACGCGAGCCCGCCGAGGGTCTGTTCATCGCCGAGGGCGAGAAGGTCATCCGGCGCGCCCGGCAGGCGGGGTACGAGATGCGGTCGATGCTGCTCTCGGCGAAGTGGGTCGACACGATGCGCGACGTCATCGACGAGGTCCCGGCGCCCGTGTACGCGGTGCAGCCGGAGCTCGCCGAGCGCGTCACCGGCTACCACGTGCACCGCGGCGCGCTCGCCTCCATGCAGCGCAAGCCGCTGCCGGCGGCGACGGACCTGCTGGGCACCGCCCGCCGGGTCGCCGTCATGGAGTCGGTCAACGACCACACCAACATCGGCGCGATCTTCCGCAGCGCGGCGGCCCTCGGCATGGACGCGGTGCTGCTGTCGCCGGACTGCGCGGACCCGCTGTACCGGCGTTCCGTGAAGGTGTCCATGGGCGCGGTGTTCTCCGTGCCGTACGCGCGTCTCGACACGTGGCCGCGCGGCCTGGAGGCGGTCCGGGAGGCGGGCTTCAAGCTGCTCGCGCTGACCCCGGCGGAGCGGGCCACGTCCATCGACGAGGCGGCCCCGCACCGGCTCGACCGGGTGGCGCTGATGCTGGGCGCGGAGGGCGAGGGCCTGTCCACCCAGGCGCTGCGCGCGGCGGACGAATGGGTGCGCATCCCGATGGCGCACGGCGTGGACTCGCTGAACGTGGGTGCCGCCGCAGCGGTGGCCTTCTACGCGGTGACGAGCGGCCGCCCGCAGGACTGACGCCCGCCGCTCGGCAGCGGTCGCCCTAGCCCTGGAGGGCCTGCGCGGCCGCGATGCCCAGGGCCACGACGAGCGTCACGACCACGAAGACGAAGAGGCGCTGCCGCAGCAGCTTCGGGTTGGCGGGGCGCAGCCCGGTGGACGTGTTCCGGCCCCCGGGCCGGGTGCCCGGCCGGGACTGCGGGGCCCGGGAGCCGCCGCCGGTGCGCGGGCCGGCGGGCCGGGAGGTGGCGGGGCGGGCCTTGCCCAGGCGCCCCTTGCCGCCGGTCGGCCGGTCGGGAACGGGCCGCTCGGAGCGCCGCTCCCCGGACCGGTCCCGCTCGGAGTGCCGCTCGCCCGGGCGCTCGCCCACGCGCTCACCCGGACGGTCCCCGAGCCGTTCGCCCACCCGCTCCACGGACCGCTCGGTCGCCCGCTCCGTATACCGCTCCGTGGGCCGCGCGAGCCCGCGCTCGTCGCCCCGCTCCCGGGTGCCGGCCGGCCGTGCGGCGGGCAGTCCCTGCGCCTCTCGCGCCGCGATCTCCTTGAGCCGCATGGACAGCTGCAGGGTGCTGGGCCGTTCCTCGGGATCCTTCGCCAGACACGCCCGTACGAGCGGGGCGAGGGCGTCCGGTACGCCGATCAGCTGCGGCTCCTCGTGCACCACCCGGTAGAGCATGACCTCGGAGCTGCCGTGCCCGAACGGGGAGTCGCCCATCGCCGCGTACGCCAGGGTCGCGCCGAGCGAGAAGACGTCCGTCGCGGGGGTCACCGCCGCGCCCCGGACCTGCTCGGGCGCGAGGAAGCCGGGCGAGCCGACGGCCGTGCCGACATGGGTGAGGGTGCTCGCGCCGGTCGCCCAGGCGATGCCGAAGTCGATGATGCGCGGGCCCTTGGGGGAGAGCAGGATGTTCGACGGCTTGAGGTCCCGGTGCACGACCCCCGCCTCGTGCACGGCCACCAGGCCCTCCGACAGGGCGGCGCCGATCGCGGCCACGTCGGCGGCCCGCAGCGGACCCTCTTCGGCGACCCGGTCGTGCAGCGACGGCCCCGGCACGTACTGGGTGGCGAACCAGGGGCGCTCGGCCTCCAGGTCGGCGGCGACCAGACGCGCCGTACAGCCGCCTCGGATCCGGCGGGCGGCGGACACCTCGCGCGCGAACCGGGAGCGGAACTCCTGGTCCTCGGCCAGATCCGGCCGGATGACCTTGAGCGCCACCCGCTGTCCGCGCCGGTCGGATCCGAGGTACACGACCCCCATCCCGCCGGCTCCGAGCCTGCGGTGGAGCCGGAACGACCCGACGATCCGCGGATCCTCGCGCCGGAGCCGCATCATCGCCATGTCCGTCCCCTCGTCCGTTCGACGGGCACAGCTTACGTAGTGCCGCCCCGGCGTGCTCACAGGCCGCGCCCTCGGGGCGGCGCCGATTGTCGGCGCGGACCAGGGCACCTGAGTGCCGGTCAGCTCCGACCGCTTTCAACATCCCCTCATATCAGGGACGTTGGTGAAAGCCTGTGGCGACACCCCGCGTGACCACCGCAAACGTGAGCGACGTCACGCTCCCCCTCAGGGAGGTCCCCTAGACCGGCGGCCCGGTCTCCACCCAGGGGAGTACACGGGGCCGATCCGGGTCATCCTCCCGGAGGCCAAAAAGGCGGTACGCGGGCATGACGCCCGGGCCGTGCCCGCTGCGTAGATTTGAAGTCGAGCGGCGGACGCAGCACTCGTCCCCCGAGGTCACCGCGTCCGCCGCTCGATCGACACGACAGCTCGACTCGACAGGAGAGGACCATGGCGTTCCCGGCCCAGCGGATCACCTCACGCCCTTCAGGCCGCCGTCACCCTCTGGTGGCGACCGCCATGGTCCTTCCTCTCGCGGCCCTGCTCGTGGTCGTCTTCGGCGGCTGGGACGCGGTGGTCACACAGGCGTCGTCCGTGGGCGTGATGCTGGGGCGCTGAACGGCGCCCCGGACCCGGGAGAGCGGTCCGGGTCGGGGACATCCGGCCAACAACCCCGTGGGGACGGGGGTGCGGCGGACGGCAGCGTGGGGCCGGTCGGCTGGGGAGCTGACCGGCCTTTCGCGCGTGCCCGGCCACGGCCCCCGGCCCCCGGCCCGCAGGGCCCCGCACCCGCGGCGGACTCCCCGTACGGGCCACGCGTAGGCTCCCCGGGTGGACGACACCGCACCCGGCACCCCCGCGCTCCAGGAGCTGCACGCCCTCGCCCGCGCCGCCGCGCACCCCGAGGGGGCGGCGCCGTGCCCCTGCCCGGTCGACCTGCTGGCCGACCGGGACGACGGCACGGTCGTCCGCCACGGGGCCCTCGTCCTCAAGGCGCACGGAGCCGGAGCCCGGGGCCACGAGGACGACGACGAACTGCGCGCCCGGATCGCGGTCGCGGCCCTGCCCGGCCTGGCCGGTGTCCTCCTGGCGCCCCTGCCGGGCGCCCCGCTGCCGCGTCCGCGGACGCCGTCGCTCGCGGAACGCCCGCTCACGCTCTGGCCGTACGGGATCCCGGTGGACCCGGGCGCCCCCGAGGCGGCCCCCTGGGAGGAGGCCGCCCGGCTGCTCGCCCTGCTGCACCGCACCCCGCCGCCGCCCGGACTCCCGCCCATGCGGGCGCCGCTGAAGGCCGCGCTCGCCGTGGAGCGGATGCGGCGCGCGGCCCCCGGCCATCCGGCCACCGCCACCGTGCTGCGCGCCTGGCGCACCCTCCCCGAGGAGTACCCCCGGACCGCCGCCGACCGGCTCTGCCACGGCGACTTCCACCTCGGGCAGTTGGTCCGGGCTCCGCACTGGCGGCTGATCGACGTCGACGACCTCGGCGTCGGCGATCCGGCCTGGGATCTGGCCCGCCCGGCGGCGTGGTTCGCGGCCGGACTGCTGGCGCCGGAGGTCTGGGCGCGGTTCCTCGGCGCGTACGAGGCGGCCGGCGGCCCGGCGACCACGCCGTACGCGGGGGAGGGCGGCGACCCGTGGGCCCGGCTCGACGTCCCGGCCCGCGCGCTGACCGTCCAGACGGCCGCGCTGGCGCTCGCCAAGTCCACCGCCGGGGGGCGTCCGTTGGACGAGGTGGAGAACGTGATGATCGACACCTGCGCCCGAATCGTCTCGCACCGAACCGAGTTGGATCCGCCCGCGTCCGCATACAGTGAGATCACCATTCGAACGTCAGGGAGTTGAGACGCGCATGCAGTGTCCCAAGTGCCACGCACCCATGCACACGTACAACCGCAGCGGTGTCCAGATCGAGCAGTGCAGCGGATGCCGCGGCATCTTCCTGGACTACGGCGAGCTGGAGGCACTGACCCGCCTGGAGTCCCAGTGGACGCAGCAGGCCCCGCCCGCGCCGCCGGCCTACCCGGCGCAGCCCGCCGCCCCGGCCTGGGGCGCGCCGCACCACGGCGGCCACCACCACGGCCACCGCGGCTTCGGCCGGATGCTGTTCTCCTCCTGAGCCCCCGCCTCCGTGCCGCCGCCGCTCCTCGCGGGCGGCACGGAGGGGCCCTCGGCCCGTCGGAGGCACGAAGAAGCCCCCGTCCGCTCGAAGCGGCCGGGGGCTCTTGTCCGGTGCGCGATACTGGGATTGAACCAGTGACCTCTTCCGTGTCAGGGAAGCGCTCTCCCGCTGAGCTAATCGCGCGGGATGATCCGAAGATCGAGGACCGAAGATCCAGTGCGCGATACTGGGATTGAACCAGTGACCTCTTCCGTGTCAGGGAAGCGCTCTCCCGCTGAGCTAATCGCGCGGGTGACCCGAGGATCCGGAGCCCGAAGGCCCGGTGCGCGATACTGGGATTGAACCAGTGACCTCTTCCGTGTCAGGGAAGCGCTCTCCCGCTGAGCTAATCGCGCGGGATGGATCCGTAGATCGAGGACCCGAAGGTCCAGTGGACGATACTGGGATTGAACCAGTGACCTCTTCCGTGTCAGGGAAGCGCTCTCCCGCTGAGCTAATCGTCCTTGGAGGTGGAGACGGGATTTGAACCCGTGTAGACGGCTTTGCAGGCCGTTGCCTCGCCTCTCGGCCACTCCACCAGGAGTGATCGCGGGGGTTCGGGATGATCCCCCACATCGAGCGGACGACGAGATTCGAACTCGCGACCCTCACCTTGGCAAGGTGATGCTCTACCAACTGAGCCACGTCCGCTTGTCGTTTCCGTTTCGCTTGCGCGTCCCGGCGACGTGTTGAACTTTAGCGGATTCCTGGGCCAGTACAAAAACGCGTTTGCGCAGCGTGCTGAGCCGCGCACCCGGACGGCACCGATCAGGCCACCCGGACGGGGGCCACGGACCGCTTCCGTACGCGTGCGTGGGGCGATGTTCCCACGGTGTCCACGACGCCCGACCCGATCATGGACGGGGCTCCTAGACTCGCTGACGTGCACCCTCTCACCCCCATGGCCCGCTTCGGCGGCCTGCTCGCCACGGACCTCCGGGACGTCACCCACGACCCCGAGGCCCTGGACTCCTCCGGCTTCTGGGCCGTCTGCGCGGACTTCGAGGGCCGCCTGACCTGTGCCCGCTTCGGCGACGTGCGGCCCGACCCGGTCCCCGCGCCCGTGCCCGGTGCCTGGCGGGGCCCGGCGGCCGGCGACTGGACCTCCTCGCTCGACCGCGCCGCGTACACCGCGGGCGTGCGCCGCATACGCGAGCACATCGCGCGCGGCGAGGTCTACCAGGCGAACCTCTGTCGGGTGATGTCCGCGCCGCTGCCCGATCCGGCGCGCGCCGACGTCGACGCTCTCACCGCCCTGCTGGCCCGCGGCAACCCCGCCCCGTACGCCGGAACGATTCGGCTGCCCGCGCACGGCGTGGAGATCGCCACCGCCTCGCCGGAGCTCTATCTGCGCCGCACCGGCGCCGTCGTCGAGTCCGGCCCCATCAAGGGCACCGGACGGACCGCCGCGGACCTCCTGGAGAAGGACCACGCGGAGAACGTGATGATCGTGGACCTGGTCCGCAACGACCTGGGCCGCGTCTGCGCCACCGGGTCCGTCACCGTGCCCGCGCTGTGCGCCGTCGAGGACCACCCCGGTCTCGTCCACCTCGTCTCCACCGTGAGCGGCGAGCTGCGCGACGGGGCCGGCTGGGCCGCGCTGCTGGCCGCCACCTTCCCGCCCGGCTCGGTCACCGGCGCCCCCAAGTCCAGCGCGCTGCGGATCATCGAGGCCCTGGAGACCGCGCCGCGCGGTCCGTACTGCGGCGGCATCGGCTGGGTCGACGCCGACCGGCGCACCGCCGAGCTGGCCGTCGGCATCCGCACCTTCTGGATCGACCGGGCCGCGGGCGCGCTGCGCTTCGGCACCGGAGCGGGCATCACCTGGGGCTCCGACCCGGAGCGCGAGTGGGACGAGACCGAACTGAAGGCGTCCCGCCTGGTCGCGATAGCGTCGGAAGAGTCCGAGGTGTCCTCGGATCACTCGGTGGAGTCCGGGGCGAACGGAAAGGCCATATCCCGATGAAACTCTGGGTCAACGGCGCACTGCACGATGCCGGGGACGCGCTGGTGTCCGTCCTCGACCACGGTCTGACCGTCGGCGACGGCATCTTCGAGACGGTCAAGGCCGAACGCGGCGAGACCTTCGCCCTCACCCTTCACCTGGAGCGGCTGACCCGCTCCGCCCGCGGCCTCGGCCTGCCCGACCCGGACCTCGACGAGGTCCGCCGCGCCTGCGCCGCCGTCCTGGAGGCGAACCCGATGGAGCTCGGAAGGCTCCGGATCACGTACACCGGCGGGCTCTCCCCGCTCGGCTCCGAGCGTGGCGGGACCGGCCCGACCCTGGTCGTGGCGCTCGGCGAGACCGGCCGCCGCCCGGACACCACGGCCGTGATCACCGTCCCGTGGACCCGCAACGAGCGCGGCGCGCTCACCGGCCTCAAGACCACCTCGTACGCCGAGAACGTCGTCGCCCTCGCGCGGGCGCGCGAGCGGGGTGCCTCCGAGGCCCTGTTCGCCAACACGGTGGGGCAGCTGTGCGAGGGCACCGGCTCCAACGTCTTCGTGGTCGTCGACGGCCGCGTCCTCACCCCGCCCGTCTCCTCCGGCTGCCTCGCGGGCATCACCCGCGCCCTCGCCGTCGAGTGGACCGGCGCCGAGGAGACCGATCTGCCGCTGGAGATCCTGGACAGCGCCGACGAGATCTTCCTGACCTCGACCCTGCGCGACATCCAGGCCGTGCGCCGGACCGACGAGCGGGAGCTGGCCGGGGCGCCGGGGCCGGTCACCGCCAAGGCCATGCGCATCTTCGCCGAGCGGGCGGCCCACGACCGGGACCCGAAGCTCGGTTGACCCGCTCGGCTCGGGCGGCCCGGATAAATCCGGATGACGGGCAGGTGGTCGAGTGGGTAGAACACCGGTGATGACCACCACTCTGCGGCCGACCGAGCCGCTCCAGCAATCCGCCGACGGCGGCCGTTCGCGTACCTACGACATCTGCGTGAACAGCCGCCGGGTCGGCGCCGTCCACCTCCTGACCGACGACGCCGGTTTCGGCGCCACCATGGCGATCATCCGCGGACTCGAGGTCGACGAACCGGACCGCGGCCGCGGCCGCGGCACGGTCGCGGTGCTCGCCGCCGAGGAGGTGCTGCGCGGCTGGGGCTGCCACGAGGTGGGGATATCGGTCCCGGCCGACGCCGCGCCCGCGCTGAGCATGGCGGAGTCGCTCGGCTACACCGAGCGCAGCCGGAACATGGTCAAGGACCTTCCCGAGGCGCCGCCGGAGCTGCCCGAGGGCGTCGAGGTCCGCCCGATGACCCCGGCCGAGTTCGCCGACTGGGAGCCTCGGGCCAGGGAGAACTTCGCCCAGAGCTGGATCGACCGCGGGGTGCCGGAGGAGCAGGCCCGGGCGAAGGCGGAGGCCAGCCACCGGGAGCTGATGCCGGACGGCCTCGCCAGCGAGGGCCTGTTCATGAACGTGGCGGTCAAGGACGGCCGGATCGTCGGCTGGATCTGGACCGGCGTCCGCGAGCTGGAGCCCGGGACGCGGGGCGGCTACGTGTACGACATCGAGGTCGCGGAGGAGTGGCGCGGCCACGGCTACGGCCGGGCGCTGATGCTGCTTGCCGAGCGCGGCGCGGTCGAGGCCGGGGAGCGCCTGCTCGGACTGCACGTCTTCGCGGGCAACACCCCGGCGATCCGGCTCTACGAGTCGCTGGGCTACCGCACGACGCAGGTGAACCAGTCGAAGAAGCTGGTCTGACCGGCCGGCGGCGGGTGTGACGGGGGCCGCGGTCAGCCCGCCAGGAGGCGGTCGGCGATCTCCTCGATGCGGGCGCGCAGTCCCTCCTGGCTCTTGCCGCCGTCCAGCCGCTCGCCGCCGATGACGTAGGTCGGGGTGCCGGTGACCTTCAGGGCCTGGCCCTCGGCCTGGTCGGCGTCGACGGTGAGCAGATGCCGGCCGTCGATCAGGGCGGTGTCGAACTCCTCGGCGTCCAGCCCGAGCTCGCGCGCCACCTCCAGGAGCACCGGCTCGCCGCGGTCGCGCAGCTGCTCGGTCCGGGCGAGCAGCGCCTCCGTGTACGCCCGGCCCTTGCCCTGGGCGTACGCCTCCTCGGCGGCCTGGGCGGCGGCGTAGGCGTGCTTGTTCTTGGACAGCGGGAAGTGGCGCAGCTGGACGTCGAGACGCTCGCCGTACTTCTCGCGCAGCGCGTCCAGGTCGGCGAGGGCCGTGAAGCAGTCGGGGCACTGCAGGTCGAACCAGGTTTCCAGGACGACGGGGGAGGCGGGGGTGGTGGACTCGTTCATGGGAAGAGTCTCGCATTGGCCGTTCCCTGGGGGACGACCCGGAGATCTCCCTGATCCGGCGCCGGAAGCATGGCCCCCGACGGGCCTCGCGGTGCAGGATGGAAGGGACGTATCGCCCGGGTTCAGGAGGATCGCATGCTTGCCGAGACCATTTGCTCCGCGGTGTCCGCGGCGGGCCTGGGCGTCGCCGCGATCACGGCCTACCGCAAGCGGTTCCTGACCGCGACCCGGATCGCCGCCTACGCGCTGGTGCCGCTCGGCCTGGTGATGACGGGCGCGATCGACTGGGTGGCGAACGCGCTGACGTTCAACCCGACGGTCTGGATCGGCTTCGGCATCCTCGGCCTGTCCTGGCTGCTCTTCTCGTCCGTGCGGGCGGTCGAGCGGCGCCGGGCCGGGCGCGGCGAGGTGACCGGGGGCAAGACCGGCAGAGCCGCCGCTCCCGCGGCACCCGCCGCCTCGGCGCCGTCGCTCGGCGCGGGCCGCCGGAGCGCGCCGGCGAAGCCGCAGCAGGCCACGTCCGGTGAGGACGACTTCAGCGACATCGAGGCGATTCTGAAGAAGCACGGAATATGACCATGACCGCGTCACGGTCCGACCGGTTCTGACGCTTCTCGATTCCGGGGTCCACGGGATGGAGTGAACCGTGCTGGCCAGGAGCCGTTTACGGGCTTTCGAGGCCTCTCAGTGCGCAATCATCCACGCGCCATGCTCGATACCTCGCGGGATCCCGCTCACCGTCCTGCCGCACCGCCTCCCTCCGAGGAGCCGCGCGGCTGTCTGTTCGCCCTCTCCCAGCCACCGTTGATGATCTTCCTGACCGTGGTCGGCGGCCTGATTCTCATGGCCGCCGTGCACGATCTGTTCCTGTTGTGAGCCCGGTGACGGGTGCGGGCGGAGGGGCCGGGCGCGCGCCGGCCTGCCGGGTCAGCCCGCGGCTTCCTTGCGGCGCGCGCGGTACGCGGCCACGTGCAGCCGATTGCCGCAGGTACGGCTGTCGCAGTAGCGGCGCGAGCGGTTGCGGGAGAGGTCGACGAAGGCGCGGCCGCAGTCCGGGGCCTCGCAGCGCCGCAGCCGCTCCTGTTCGCCCGCGACGACGATGAAGGCCAGCGCCATGCCGCAGTCGGCGGCCAGATGGTCGGCGACGGAGGCACCGGGCGCGAAGTAGTGCACGTGCCAGTCGTAGCCGTCGTGGTCGGTCAGCTGCGGGGTGGTGCCGGCGGCGGCGACCAGCTGGTTGATCAGGGTGGCCGCGATCCGGGCGTCGGGCGCCGAGAAGACCGCGGTGAAGCGCTCGCGCACCTCCAGGACGGCCCGCAGGTCCCCGGTCCCCAACTCGCCCACGTCGCTGATCTTGTGGCCGCGGACGAAGGACCGCAGGGCCTGGACGTCCAGCAGGTCGTCGTCTCCGGCGCCCTGGGGCGCGGTGTTCATCAAGTCGACGACGGTGTCGAGGGCGGTGCGGGTGTCGTGAGGGATCAGCACGATTCGCTCCCTGGCCGGGTACGGGCGGGCGCCCGCGGAATTGCGCTGACTCTAGCGTGACCCGGAAACGGGCAACGGCGCCCTCCGCCGCGCCGGACGCGCGGGGGAGGACGCCGAAGGACATCCCGTGCGGCTCTCCGCGCGGCGCCGTCTCCCCGAGTCGGACGGCGCCGGGCTGCTCTCCGGCCGCCTCAGCTGTCGGCCAGGATGTGGGAGAGCTCCGTATCCAGGTCGAAGTGCCGGTGTTCGGTGCCGGGCGGCACCGCGGCGTCGGTTCGCTTGAGGAACGACTCCAGGGCCCTCGCGGGGGCCTCGAGAAGGGCCTCGCCCTCCGGGGAACTCAGTGCGATGCAGACGACTCCCTGACCGTGGCTGCGGGACGGCCAGACCCGGACGTCGCCCGTGCCGGTGGGCCGGTGCAGCCCCTCGGCGAGAAGGTCGCGGGCGAAGACCCACTCGACCGTCTCCTCGGCTCCGGTGTGGAAGGTGGCGTGCACGGCATACGGATCGGCCGTGTCATACCGCAGGCCCGCGGGTACAGGCAGTGAGGACTCGCTCGACACAACGAGGCGCAGGTGCAGCTCGCAGCTGACCGTGGTGTTCATAAGCGCCAGGGCCTTTCGCTCAGTGTGCGCTCGGGGATTCGCACGTCGGCGCAATCGACATGCCACCTACGGTGCCGTTGTAAACCCCTCTGTCTGTTTTGTGATCGTTCGGATAGCTCGATTGGTGGCGTGTAACTTTGGGTAATACCGCCATTTCAGGGGGATGTGCCGGTCCGGTAGGTTGGGCCCATGAACGCGGACAGTGACGAGCGGACGGGGGAGTCCGTGACAGACGGGGCGAGTGCGGCGAGTGAGCGCGAACCGGACGGGAATGCCCCCCTGGGGTCCCGGGCCCCCGAATTCATCAAAGCGCGCCGGACCCTGCATCTGAGCTGGCAGGTCGGCGTGTTCCTGGTCGGTCTCGCCGTCGTCGGCGCGGGCATCGTGATGCTGCCCCTGCCCGGCCCCGGCTGGCTGGTGATCTTCGGCGGCATGGCGATCTGGGCCACCGAGTTCGTCTGGGCCCAACTGGTCCTGCGCTGGACCAAGCGCAAGGTCACCGAGGCGGCCCAGCGCGCCCTCGACCCGAAGGTCCGGCGCCGGAACCTGATCCTCACGACCATCGGTCTGGTGATCATCGCCGTGCTGGTCGGCATCTACGTCTGGAAGTTCGGCCTCGTCATGCCGTGGAAGATCGACGAGTGATCCCGGGGTGACCCCGGTGTGGTGCGGGAGCCCCGCTGACATGCGGTAATGTTTGCAGTGCGCCGGGGCGATTAGCTCAGCGGGAGAGCACTTCGTTCACACCGAAGGGGTCACTGGTTCGATCCCAGTATCGCCCACCACCCGGCCCGAAGGCCCGGAGACAGTCGCTGTCTCCGGGCCTTCGGCATGCCCGTACCGGGCCCTCCGTCGAAGGGGGTTCAGCGCATCGCGCGCAGCCGGTCCCGCAGTCGGCGGGCGTCGCGCAGCCGCTGCTCGTACGTCGCGCCCACCGCCAGCAGCAGCGCTCCGGCGAACGCCGGCGGCAGCCAGCGCGGCAGCGCGCCCACCACCCGCACCACGTACGGCGCCAGTTCGTGCAGCCCGGTCAGAGCCAGCACCACCCCGCCGAGCAGCAGCGGCGCCCGCAGCCCGGACCGCGCCCCGAGCAGCGTCACCACGAGCGCGGCGAGGCCGAGCAGCAGTGGCCGCACCCAGGACGGATCGACCCAGGCCGCGCACAGGCTCGGCACCAGCCCCGCCGCCAGACCCGGCCCGTACGCCACCCAGGAGGACGCCTCCGGATCGCTCCGCCGCCGCAGCAGACCCACCACCAGGGCCGGGACGGCCACCGGCAGCGCGTACGCCTCCGGGGTCGTCACCTCCCAGACGGCGAGCCGCACCCAGGCCGCCAGGACGAACAGCACCGTCGCCGCCCACGAGGCGAGCGGGCGCCGCTCGGGCCGCAGCGCCGTCGCCGCCGCGATCGTGCCGCCGACCGCGAGCCCGAGCGCCAGCAGTTCCGGCCGCGCCGCGGTCGCCCCGATCCCGCACACGCCCACACCGGCGCCCGTCGCCTCCACCACCAGGCCCACGGACGCGAGCCCGGGCCGCCGCCCCAGCCACGCCCCCGGCCCGGCCGTCCCCGCGGGCACCGCGAGCAGCACCAGCCCACTCACCGCGACCCCCGCGTGCCCGGCCGCCGCACCCGCGCCGACCAGGCCGGCCACCGCGACCACCGCCGCACCGGCCCCCACGAGCCGCCGGGCCCCCGTCGACCACACCGCCACCCCGCCGAACAGCACGGCCAGCACGCCGAGCACCGCGAACGTCGCCCCCCGCGCGTCCAGGCCCAGCGCCACCACGCTCACGGCCGACGCCAGCCCGCACCCGTAGGCCGGCCACCCGAAGACCGGCGACCGGGGCGCCACCCGCACCACCCCGGCGCCCAGCGCGAGCCCCGCCGCGGCCGTCGCCAGCCGGAGCGTCACCGAGGCCGCGTACGGCAGCTCCAGGGACACCGGCAGCGCCGTGAGCAGCGCCCAGC
Source organism: Streptomyces laurentii (assembly GCA_002355495.1). Lineage (GTDB taxonomy): Bacteria > Actinomycetota > Actinomycetes > Streptomycetales > Streptomycetaceae > Streptomyces > Streptomyces laurentii. The sequence continues at coordinate 1,126,998 of AP017424.1, read as the reverse complement.
CGCACACCAGGGACGCGCAGCGCGCCCAGAACCGGGGGACGGCGGCCAGCGCGACGGCCGCGAGCAACAGCACCACCGGCGCGGTCGCCGGGAATCCGGTCAGGACCGGGGCGGTGTGCGTGCCGGACCAGATCCCGTCCGTCCGCACCAGCGGCCCCAGCAGGCCCGCCGCGACCGGCGGCAGCGCCCACAGCGCGGCGAGTGCGAGCACCCCGGCGCCCGCGAAGGCGAGCCCGTGCCGCACCGCCCGCCCGGCCCCGACCCGTACCCGCAGCGCCACTGCCGCCAGGACCACCGCGCACAGCGCGTACCCCGGCACCGCCCAGACACCCGGGACCCCGTGCCGCAGCAGACCGCCCCCGGCCGCGAGCACGGCCACCCCCGCGGCCGTCGCGGCGGCGAGCGCCGTCGGGGCGTGCCGCGTCGCCAGGTACAGCAGCACCAGCGCGCCCGCCAGAAGCAGCGGGGCGGCCCGGCCCGGCGCGTACGAGGACAGCACCAGACCGGTCAGCAGCGCCCAGCCGCCCAGCGCGCCGGCCCCGATCCCGGCCGTCACCCGGACCGCGCGCCGCGGCCCGGAGCGCAGGACCACCACGAGGTCGAGGACGGCCGTGACCAGCGCCGCCCAGGCGTGGACGACGAATCCGCCGTCCAGAGCCGCCACCGCCAGGAGCAGCGCCGGCTGGGCCGCCACCACCGCGGCCGGCAGCGGGATCCGCAGCGTGCCCAGCGCCGAGCCGTACGCCGCCCACCCGGCCGCGAGGACCGCCGCCGCCCCGGACGCGTACGCCGCGACGCCCGTCTCCGGCAGCGCCACCCGCTGCACCGCGTACGCGTCGAGGACCGTCAGCACCAGACCGAGCGCGGCCACCGACTCCGCCGTCGCCGTCAGTCCCCGGCGCAGCAGCGCCACCGGCGCGAGCAGCGCGGCCGACGTCACCACCGTGAGCACCGCCGCCCGGCCGCCGATGCCCATCGTTCCCCAGCTCACCAGCGTGAACACGAGCGCGGCGACGGTCAGCAGCACCCCGCCGAGGGTGAGCAGCACGTTCTGCGTGCTGTGCGGCGTCGCCTCCGGCCGCGGCGGCACGGCGCCGGGCCACGGCGCGGCCGGCCCGCCCGCGGGCCCAGGCATCGGCAGCCGCGCCTGCGACATCCGGAGCAGCCAGTCCCGGCGCAGCAGCAACTGCGCCCGGTGGGCGTCGAGTCGGGCCAGTTCGCGGTCGACGAGCACCAGCTCTTCCGCGGGAGGCAGCGAGGGTTCCATGGCCGGAGTGTGCGCCCGGGCCCCCGGCCGGGGGATGCGCGCACGTACTCAGATCCGTGCCTGAGTACCCCACACTGGGGCCATGGACTGGTGCCGCTTCCGCTTCCGCAGCGTCTGGCGCCTCGCCGCCCAGCCCGAGGCCGTCTACGCCGTCCTGGAACGCGCCGAGGAGTACCCGCGCTGGTGGCCCCAGGTACGCGAGGTCGTCCCCCGCGACGCGCGCACCGGCACCGCCCGCTTCCGTTCCGTCCTCCCGTACGACCTCGTCGTCACCGCCGAGGCCCGGCGCCGCGACCCGGCGGCGGGCGTCCTCGAGGTCGGCCTCGGCGGCGATCTGGAGGGCTGGGCCCGCTGGACCCTCAGCGCGCTGCCCGGCGGCGCCGGCACCCGCGCCCTCTACGAGCAGGAGGTCGAGGTGCGCGACCGGCTGATGCGGGCGTTCGCCGTCCCCGGGCGGCTGCTGTTCCGTGCCAACCACGCCCTGATGATGCGCGGCGGGCGCCGTGGCCTGGCCGCTCGCCTGCGCACCCCGGTACCGCCGGTTTGAACGAAACGCGCGGGGGCCTGTATGGTTCAACCCGTTGCCCGGGCGATTAGCTCAGCGGGAGAGCACTTCGTTCACACCGAAGGGGTCACTGGTTCGATCCCAGTATCGCCCACCGGGTCAGGCCGGTCCGTCAGATGACGGACCGGCCTTCGCCGTTCCGGGGCCCGGATCGTGGGCCGTCCCCGGTGCGTACGTCCGCGCTCACGCCACCGCGGGCAGCTCCGGCCGCAGCGGCCACGCCGGGTCCACCATCTCCGGCGTCCCCTGCCGCGCGAACCACGCCTGCAGGCCCCGTGCCTGCGCCGCGTGCCACACCGCCTGGAGGGTGTGCAGCTCGCCCGGCGACAGCCGTTCGAGCCGTCCCGCGAACCGCCGCCCCACCGCGCGGACGACCTCCATCGCCGCGCTCGCGTCGGCCGCCGCGTCGTGCGCCCCGTCCAGCACCACCTCGTACTGGTCGCACAGATCCGTCAGCGTCCGGCGGCCCTTGCGGTAGCGGTCCAGGTGTTTGTCGAGGACCCGGGGGTCCAGCACGCACAGCGGGACGCTGTCCAGATAGCGGCCCAGCGAGGACGCGCGGTGGCGGCGCAGCTCGCGGTCCAGAATCGTCAGGTCGAACGGCGCGTTCATCACCACCAACGGGCGGCCCGCCGCGGTTTGTTCGGCTATCGCCCGGGCCAGCTCCTCCATCACAGGAGACGGCCAGCGGCCGTTGCGCTGGAGGTGGCCGTCCGTCAGGCCGTGGACGGCGGTGGCCTCCGCTGGGACCGGTATCCCCGGGTTCACCAGCCAGCGGGTCACCCGCGGCCGGGTGCCCGCCGCGTCCTGGACGACGAGGGCGGCGGACACGATCCGGTCCTCCTCGACGTCGACTCCTGTGGTCTCCGTGTCGAATGCGGCCAGGGGCCCCTCGTACCAGTGCGTCGTCATCCCCGAACTCCTCGCCCACGCGCGGCAGATGGCCATCCCCCTGCCCCGATTCGTAGATACCCGGGCTGTTTGCGCCGTACGCGGACCGGTCACAACAGAGGTGACGGGGAAGGGAATCGACATGGCGCTCGCCCAGCCCGAGTCGGGAGGGCTGCCGCCCCAGCGGGAAGCCCTCTTGCGTGGTTCGCTCGCCACCACCGCCTGCATGGAGACCTTGCAGGTGGGTTATCTCCACGCGGTCGCGGCGGCGGCGGGCTGTTCGCTGTCGCAGCCGTTTCCGGACAACGGCATCGACTGGCACGTGAGCCACAGCGCTCCCGGCCACACCGTCGACGACGAAGTGACCATCAAGGTGCAGCTCAAATGCACCTACCAGATAGCGCCGCGGGTGCCCGGGACCGCGGCGGGAACCGGCACGGGGACGAGGGCGGGGGGCACGGCGGGGATCACGACGGGGGCCACGGCGGGGGCCGCGACCGCCGGGAAGTCCGCCGCGTTCTCGTTCACGCTCGACAACGAACACCTGGTGAAACTCGCCCGCACCCCCGTGGCGGTGCACAAGATCCTGGTCGTGATGCTCGTCCCGCGAAACCAGGAGGACTGGCTGCGGGCCGGGCACGACCGGCTCGACCTGAGGCACTGCTGTTACTGGATCAACCTGGCCGGCCACCCGGTCACGGGACGGCGCCGGACCACCGTGCGCGTGCCGACGACACGGATCTTCGACGACCGGGCGCTGTGCGAGATCATGGCGCGGGTCGGCGTGGGAGGGAGACCCTGAATGCACCGGCCGATGGACGAACCCGAGTACGGTCCCGTCCCCCGTCGCTTCCGCCCCACGCGCCCCCGCACTCCCACCCCCGCCCCCATCCGCACGCCGAACCGCATCCCCCTCCGGTGCCCGGCGGCCTGCCCGGCCACTGGAGCGGGGTGCCCGCCGCGCCGCCCGGACCCTGGGCCGAGGCCGGGGAGACCCCCGACCCCGGCCGGGTCGACCCCCGGGTCCTCGGCGCGCTCCTCGCCCGTCACGGCTGGCGCCGGCGCGGCGGGGCCACCGGCCGCTACAGCCGCTGGACCCCGCCCGGCTCCGGCGACGCCGGGCGCGCCACCAGCCTCCTCGTCCCCGAGAACCGGGCCTTCCCCGACGCCGAGGACCTGCTCGGCGAAGCCCTCGCCGCGCTCGCCCACAGCGCCGTGCCGTCCGCCCGCGAGGTCCTCACCGGCCTCACCGTCCCCAGCGACGAGATCCGCTGGTGGCGCGACGTCCCCCCGGGCCCGGCCGGCGCCGTGCCCTGGCCCGTTCAGGAACAGCTCCGCTCCGCCGCCCGCGCCCTGCTGCTCGCCGGCGCCCTCGCCGTCCGCGCCCGTACCGGCTACCACGGCTCACGGCACCGGCGGTACGCGCAGGCGACCCTCGCGTCCGTCGTCGTCGGCGCCGTGCCCGGTGGCCGCGGCCTGACGGCGTTCCTGCCCGTCGAGCACGGCCGGTCCGTGTCCGTACGGCTCCACCACGCCCTGTACGCCACCCGCGAGGCCGTCGACTACCAGCGGGCCACCGGCGGAATGGACGCCTTCGACACCGCCGTCGAGGCCGGGGTGAGCCGCGAGCTCACCGACGCGCTGGTCGCCCTGGTGCGCGGCACCGAGGGGGCGAGCATCGCCCTCGCCTGGTCCCCGGCCGCCGGCACCCCCGACGGCTGCGCCGCCCGCCCCGAGCCCGTCGAGTTCTCGCCCGGCGACCTGCCCGCCCTGCGCGCCGCCGGCGCCCGCTACCTGGCCGGCGAGCCCTCCGTACCCGTACGGATCACCGGCGCCGTCGTCCGCATGCGCCGCTCCGGCCCGCACGGCGAGGGCACGGTCCGGCTGCGCGTCCTGTCCGGTGCCGAGGTCGGCCATGTCCGGGTCTCCCTCGACGAGGACGGCTACCGCACCGCGGGCCACGCCCACCTCACCGGCCTGCCGATCCGGGTCGTGGGCCGGCTGGAGAGCCGCGGCGGCTTCCGCCGGCTCACGGAGGCGAGCGAGGTCGCCCCGGTCCACGTCGACGAGGCGGAACGGGACCGCCTGATGAAGTCCCTCCAGTCCCTCCAGGAGACTCCCGACTTCTTCGGGGACGTGCCCGAGGCCGACTGACGGGCCGGGCGGGACCGACGAGCCGGGTGGGACGGACAGGGCGGGCGGTGCCGACGGGCCGGGCGGTGCCGACGGGACAGGCAGGATGGACGAGGCAGACGGGGCCGGCGGGAGGGGCGGGAGGGGCGGGGGCCGGGCGCACCCGCGCCGGGGGAGCGGAGCCCCCGATAGACTTCCCCTCGTGCGGCACCTCGTCTCTGCCGTACACCGTCGGCGCCGGCACTTCGTGCCTGCCTGCGCCCCTATGTATGGAGTATCCGTGTCTGAAGTCCGTGTGACCGTCCCGTCCGCCTCCGGGCCCGAGGAGAGGACGGTGAGCGCGGGCACCACGGCCGGCGCCCTGTTCGCCGACGACCGCACCGTCATCGCCGCCCGCGTCGGCGGCGAGCTGAAGGACCTGTCGTACGAGCTCGCCGAAGGCGATGCCGTCGAGGGTGTCGAGATCTCGTCCGAGGACGGTCTGAACATCCTGCGCCACTCCACGGCGCACGTCATGGCGCAGGCCGTGCAGGAGCTGTTCCCGGAGGCCAAGCTGGGCATCGGCCCGCCGGTCCGGGACGGCTTCTACTACGACTTCGACGTCGAGAAGCCCTTCACTCCCGAGGACCTCAAGGTCATCGAGAAGAAGATGCAGGAGATCCAGAAGCGCGGCCAGCGGTTCGCCCGCCGCGTCGTGACGGACGAGGCCGCCCGCGAGGAGCTGGCGGACGAGCCGTACAAGCTGGAGCTCATCGGCATCAAGGGTGCCGCGTCCACCGACGACGGCGCGGACGTCGAGGTCGGCGGCGGCGAGCTGACGATCTACGACAACCTCGACGCGAAGACCGGCGAGCTGTGCTGGAAGGACCTCTGCCGCGGTCCGCACCTGCCCACGACCCGGAACATCCCGGCGTTCAAGCTGATGCGCAACGCCGCCGCCTACTGGCGCGGCAGCGAGAAGAACCCGATGCTCCAGCGCATCTACGGCACCGCGTGGCCGTCGAAGGACGAGCTGAAGGCCCACCTCGACTTCCTCGCCGAGGCCGAGAAGCGCGACCACCGCAAGCTCGGCAACGAGCTCGACCTGTTCTCCATCCCGGACGAGATCGGTTCGGGCCTCGCGGTCTTCCACCCCAAGGGCGGCATCATCCGCCGCACGATGGAGGACTACTCGCGCCGCCGGCACGAGGAGGAGGGCTACGAGTTCGTCTACTCGCCGCACGCCACCAAGGGCAAGCTGTTCGAGAAGTCGGGCCACCTCGACTGGTACGCCGAGGGCATGTACCCCCCCATGCAGCTCGACGAGGGCGTGGACTACTACCTCAAGCCCATGAACTGCCCGATGCACAACCTGATCTTCGACGCACGCGGGCGTTCGTACCGTGAGCTGCCGCTGCGCCTGTTCGAGTTCGGCACCGTGTACCGGTACGAGAAGTCGGGCGTCGTGCACGGCCTGACCCGGGCCCGCGGCTTCACGCAGGACGACGCGCACATCTACTGCACCCGCGAGCAGATGGCGGAGGAGCTCGACAAGACGCTCACCTTCGTCCTGAACCTGCTGCGCGACTACGGTCTGGACGACTTCTACCTGGAGCTGTCCACCAAGGACCCGGAGAAGTACGTCGGCTCCGACGAGGTGTGGGAGGAGGCCACCGCGGTCCTCCAGCAGGTCGCCGAGAAGCAGGGCCTGCCGCTCACCCCCGACCCGGGCGGCGCCGCCTTCTACGGCCCGAAGATCTCCGTGCAGGCGCGCGACGCCATCGGCCGTACCTGGCAGATGTCGACCGTGCAGCTGGACTTCAACCTGCCGGAGCGCTTCGACCTCGAGTACACGGCGGCGGACGGCTCGCGCCAGCGGCCGGTCATGATCCACCGTGCCCTGTTCGGCTCGATCGAGCGCTTCTTCGCGGTGCTCCTGGAGCACTACGCGGGCGCGATGCCGCCGTGGCTGGCCCCGGTGCAGGCGGTCGGCATCCCGATCGGCGACGCGCACGTGGACTACCTGCGGGAGTTCGCCGCCGACGCGCGGAAGAAGGGCCTGCGGGTCGAGGTCGACGCCTCGTCCGACCGCATGCAGAAGAAGATCCGTACGCACCAGAAGCAGAAGGTGCCGTTCATGATCATCGTCGGTGACGACGACATGAACGGCGGCACGGTCTCCTTCCGCTACCGCGACGGTTCGCAGGAGAACGGCGTGCCGCGCGACGAGGCCATCGCCAAGATCGCCAAGATCGTCGAGGACCGCGTCCAGGTCTGACGCGGAGCCGTGGCCGAGGCCCCCGGGAAGCACGCGCTTCCCGGGGGCCTCGCGCATCCCGGCTCAGCGCTCGTCCTCCCGCCGGAAGACCTGGATCAGCCAGGACGAGAACGAGCCCGTCACCGCCCCGAGCAGCGCGAGCCCGCAGGCCATCAGGCCCACCGCGGTGACCCGGCCGAGCGGGGTCACCGGGGTCACGTCCCCGTAGCCGACCGTCGAGAGGGTCGCGCAGGCCCACCACACCGCGTCGCCGAAGGTGAGGATGGTCGCGCCCGGCGCCTTGTGCTCGACGAAGTAGACGGTGAGCGCGCCGGTGTAGCCCAGCAGGACGGCGGTGAGGCTCGCGTACGCCATCACGCGCGCGTAGAGGGTGAGCCGCGGTTTGTCGTACCGGTGCTGGATCCGGTCGTACACGCTGACCACGCTGAGCGGGCGCAGCAGCGGCAGCAGCAGGATGACGGTGTCGAGCAGATGGCGGCGGACGAAGCGCAGCGGTCCGAGGCCGCTCAGCCGGACGCGGACCGCGTAGTCGAAGGCGAAGAAGGCCTAGGCCGCGAGGGTGAGCGCGAGGCTGAGGTCGAGCCAGCCCTGATGGAGATGACCGTGGGCGAGGACGCGCACCGAGTAACCGCCGAGGAACACGACGGAGGCCACCGCCAGCGGGATCTCCATCCGGCGTTCCCAGGATCGCTGCCGGGGCGGCACCGGCGGCTTGTCGCTCACCGGATCAGGATGGCCCGGGACGGCCTCCTCCGCCCCGGCGACACGTTCCGAACGGGCGACGCAATATGCTGCACAGCATGACGACTGAGCCGGAACAGCAGATCGGAGTGGGGACGCCGGACGCGTTCCAGCGCCTGTGGACGCCCCACCGGATGGCCTACATCCAGGGTGAGAACAAGCCGACCGGGCCGGGCGCCGACGACGGCTGCCCGTTCTGCGTGATCCCCTCGAAGTCGGACGAGGACGGCCTGGTGATCGCGCGGGGCACGAGCGTGTACGCGGTGCTGAACCTCTACCCGTACAACGGCGGGCACCTGATGGTGGTCCCGTACCGTCACGTCGCCGACTACACGGAGCTGGACCCGGCCGAGACGGCCGAGCTGGCCACGTTCACCCAGCGGGCGATGACCGCGCTGCGGGCGGCGTCCGGGGCGCACGGGTTCAACATCGGCATGAACCAGGGCACGGTCGCGGGCGCCGGGATCGCCGCGCACCTGCACCAGCACGTCGTGCCGCGCTGGGGCGGGGACACCAACTTCATGCCGGTGGTCGGCCACACCAAGGTGCTGCCGCAGCTGCTCGCCGACACCCGGAAGATGCTCGCCGACGCCTGGCCCGCCGCCTGAGCCATCAGCTAGTGCTGCGCATATGCCTGTGCCCCCGTTATCGCGCGACCGACGCGCAACGGGGGCACAGGCACATGCGGGGATACGAGAGGGGGACACCCCTCACGCGTCGTACAGGTCGGCCTTCTTCGGGCTCGCGTCCGCGGCGCCGCCGGCGAGGCCCAGCGCGCGCGAGGTGAAGCGGTCGGTGTCCACGTTGTGCTCGTCGAGCGCCTTGATCGTCGCGGCGTGCACCGCGCGCAGGACCGGTGTGGCCATGCGCAGGGCGTCGTCGGCCATGAAGCGGTTCCGCCAGGGCTGGCCCGCCCAGGCGTGCCGCAGTCCGAACGGCTCGGGCAGCACCAGCTTGCCGCCCAGGAACTCCAGGATCGGCGGGAACCAGGTCAGCGGGGCGCGCACGGCCTGGCGCACCACCTCGTCCGTGTCGGTCAGCGGCAGCTTGATCTCACGGGTCTCCCAGAACCGGACGGTCTTGGAGACCTCCTTCGACTTCCCCTTCGGCTTCGAGCCGAAGAAGCCGTGGACCGGGCCGAGGGCGTGACCCGTGACCTCGACGCGCAGCGTGTGGTGGAGCGCGGTCACCGTCACCATCATCGTGAGCACCAGCTGGCCGTCCCACATGGTGAACTGCACACCCAGGTAGTGCCGGTTGCCGGCGCCGAACTGCTGGTCGTTGCAGATGCGCTGGATCTCGTGCGGTTTCACCTCGTAGTTGACGATGTTGTCGCCCGAGGGCCGCGAGACCTCGTCGGCTCCCTCGCCGACCGGTGACACGATCCAGTGCTTGACGGTCGGCTTCGGGAAGCCGGTCTTCAGGGCGCCGCGCTCCAGCAGGGTCAGCTCGGTGTGGATCTTGCGGATGATGTCCCAGGTCCGGAAGTCGTGGATCTCCTTGCCGGCCTGCGGGACCAGCTCCTCGGCCATCACCCAGCTGCCCCAGCGGGTGCCCATGCCCAGGATGCCCTTGGGGCCCGCGTAGAAGGCGACGTTGGACAGCTGCTCGGCGGACACCTTGTTCAGGTTGGCCTGCAGCTCCTGGGCGGCCTTGTCGGTGGGGTCCTTCGCCACGGCCTCCGGGATCGCCGCGCCGATGCCCCCGCTGAGCAGGGCCGTCCAGCGCTCGCGCAGGTCGACGGCGGTGCTCTCGCAGATCCGGCGGGCCAGGAACCAGCCGATCACCGGCGCGACGATCATGGCGCGCAGATAGTTCGGCAGCAGACCGTCCCAGGGCAGCTTGACCAGGACGAGCGCGGCGAACAGGCCGGCGGCCACGAGCAGCGCGGTGCCGAGGGCGCTGTTGCGCTTGTTCTCGGAGCCCGCGGCCTTCCGGCGGAGATAGATCACTCCGAGCCAGAGCAGCAGGCCGGGCAGGAACAGCACCCCGCACACCGCGGTGACCAGGGTGAGTTTGATGTCGCGCTGCTTGCGGATGCCGGAGGCCGCCAGACAGTGCTCGACGACCGGCCGGGGGTCGGCGCCGAAGGACTGGATGAGCGCCTTGCGCGCGCCGCCGAGCATCCGGACCTGGACGGCGCGCGAGAACGCCTCGCCGAGGTCGGGCCGGAAGAGCTTCGGCATCTTGCCGGTCTTGACCGTCGACTTGTGCCAGTCGTTGTTGGCGTCCAGGATCGCCTCGACCGGGCTGTCACGGTACGCGGCGGAGGCGAGCGCGAAGGTCGCCGCCGTTCCCGCGTCCGAGCCCTGGAGGGGGATCTGTGCCCCGGGTCCGAAACTGCCGATCGTCACTGCCGCCCCCATCGCCGCGGTTCCTGTGCGGGCTGTTTCCCAACTGCCGCGCCCCGCACACCTTCTGAGCTGGGCACCCCAGCGTAACCGGGTGACACGGGATGCGTCACCGCATCAGCGGAGGACTGGTACGGGACGGCCGAATGCCGCCCGCCCGAGGAGGGGCGGGCGGGCGGCACCGGCGGTCATGTGGTCGAAAAGTCGTCAATCACACGCCATTTTCGGCCTGTTCGCGTACGCGATCGGCCACCTGCGGGGGCATCGGCTCATGGCGTACGTACACCCGGTCGAAGCTCCCCGTGCCATGCGAGACCGACCGCAGATCGATCGCGTACCGCCCGATCTCGATCTCCGGCACCTCCGCGCGCACCAGGGTCCGCCCCGGCCCCGCCTGCTCGGTGCCGGCCACCCGGCCGCGCCGCCCGGACAGATCGCCCATCACCGCGCCCACGTACTCGTCCGGGACCAGCACCGACACCTCCGCCACCGGCTCCAGGAGGTGGACCGGAACCTCCGCCGCCGCCTCCCGCAGCGCGAGCGCGCCCGCCGCCTGGAAGGCCGCGTCGGAGGAGTCCACCGAGTGCGCCTTGCCGTCGCGCAGGGTGACCCGGACGTCCACCAGCGGATGGCCGGCGGCCACGCCGCGGGCCGCCTGCGCCCGGACGCCCCTCTCCACCGAGGGGATGAACGAGCGCGGGACGGCGCCGCCGACGACCCTGTCGACGAACTCGATCCCGCTGCCCGCCGGCAGCGGCTCCACGTCGATCTCGCAGATCGCGTACTGCCCGTGCCCGCCCGACTGCTTCACCAGCCGGCCCCGCCCCGCCGAGGCGGCCCCGAAGGTCTCGCGCAGCGCCACTTTGTGCGGCACGGTGTCGACCCGTACGCCGTACCGGCCGCGCAGCCGGTCCAGCGCCACGTCCGCGTGCGCCTCGCCGAGGCACCACAGCACCACCTGGTGGGTGTCCCGGTTCTGTTCGAGCCGCATCGTCGGGTCCTCGGCGACCAGCCGCGCGAGCCCCTGTGACAGCCGGTCCTCGTCCGCTTTGCCGTGCGCCTCGATGGCCACCGGAAGCAGCGGCTCCGGCATCGACCACGGCTCCATCAGCAACGGCGCGTCCTTCGCCGACAGTGTGTCGCCGGTCTCCGCGCGGCCCAGCTTGGCCACACACGCCAGATCCCCGGCCACACAGCGCGCGAGCGGCCGCTGCTGCTTGCCGAACGGCGAGGTCAGCGCCCCGATCCGCTCCTCCGCGTCGTGACGGTCCCCGTCCGGGTCCTCGGCCGGGTGGCCCGGATCGGTCAGCCCGTGCCCCGACACGTGCACCGTCTCGTCGGGCCGCAGCGTGCCGGAGAACACCCGGACGAGTGAGATCCGCCCCACGTACGGGTCCGAGGAGGTCTTCACGACCTCGGCCACCAGCGGCCCGTCCGGATCGCACGGCACCGCCGTACCCGCCGCGTCCGCCGGGCCCCCGGGCGCGACGACGGATGGCGCCGGCCGTTCGAGCGGCGTCGGGAAACCGCGCGTGATCAGGTCCAGGAGCTCCACCGTGCCGAGCCCCTGGCTGCCGCCCTCCGGTGCCGGGGCCGCCGCGAGCACCGGATGGAAGGTGCCCCGCGCGACGGCCTTCTCCAGATCCTCCACCAGCGTCCCGACGTCGATCCGCTCGCCGCCCAGATAGCGGTCCATCAGGGTCTCGTCCTCGCTCTCGGCGATGATCCCCTCGATGAGCCGGGCCCGGGCCTCGGCGATCAGCGGCCGCTGCGCCTCGTCGGGCGGGTCCTCCCGCCGTACTCCTGTCGCGTAGTCGAAGATCCGCTCCGTGAGCAGTCCCACCAGGCCGGTGGCCGGGGCGTGCCCGTCGGCGCCCTCGGGGCCGTGCACGGGCAGGTAGAGCGGCAGGATCGCGTCCGGGTCGTCCCCGCCGAAGAGCGCGGCCAGCACCCCGGTGAGCCCCGCGTAGTCGGTGCGGGCCGTGTCCAGATGGGTGACGACGATCGCCCGGGGCATCCCGACCGCCGCGCACTCCTCCCACACCGCGCGCGTGGCGCCCGCCACCGCGTCGGCCTCCTGCGCGGCCGAGACGACGAAGAGGGCCGCGTCCGCCGCGCGCAGACCGGCCCTCAGCTCCCCGACGAAGTCGGCGTATCCCGGGGTGTCCAGGAGATTGATCTTGCAGCCGTCCCAGGCGACCGGGACGAGCGAGAGCTGGACGGAACGCCGGGTGCGGTGCTCGATCGCGTCGTAGTCGGAGACCGTCCCGCCGTCCTCGACCCGACCGGCCCGGCCCACCGCGCCCGCGGTCTGCGCCAGGGCCTCCACGAGGGTCGTCTTGCCCGATCCGCCGTGGCCGACCAGCACCACGTTCCGTATGTCCGCGGGCCGGTCGGCCGTCGGCTCCCTGCCGGCGGCTCCGGAGCGGGTGTTCGCCTTGTCGCCCATGATGTTCCTCCCGACTGCTCGCACGGTGAGGCGGCGGCGCGGGCGCGGGGGAGCGGCGGGGCAGCGGCGGCGTGGGGCCGCCCGTCGTCGCGTGCGGCTCCGGCGCCCGCGGTCGTCCTTCGAGCTTGGCACCGCTGTCACGGTGCGTCCATACGTCGTACGCGGGGCGGATGCCCCGGGAGCGCCGCGCACGCCCGCTCACCAGGGGCGCGCGGCGGTCCGCGACACGCTCCGGCGGCCTCCCGCGGCGCCGTCCGCGGGTGCCGCCGCTCCCGCGCGGACCCGCGTGGCTACGATGGGTGAGCCGGTGGTCGTAGGGGCCGCGCGGCCCACCGAACCTCGGGAAGGCCATGCTGAACAAGTACGCGCGTGCGTTTTTTACGCGTGTTCTCACACCGTTCGCCGCGTTTCTGCTCCGCCGGGGCGTCAGCCCCGACACCGTCACGCTGATCGGCACCGCCGGAGTGGTGGCCGGCGCGCTGGTCTTCTTCCCCCGCGGAGAGTTCTTCTGGGGGACGATCGTCATCACGCTGTTCGTCTTCTCCGACCTCGTCGACGGCAACATGGCCCGGCAGGCCGGCATCTCCAGCCCCTGGGGCGCCTTCCTCGACTCGACCCTGGACCGGGTCGCCGACGGGGCGATCTTCGGCGGTTTCGCGCTCTGGTACGCGGGCAAGGGCGACGACAACGTCCTGTGCGCCGTGTCGATCTTCTGCCTGGCCGCCGGCCAGGTGGTGTCATACACCAAGGCGCGCGGCGAGTCGATCGGCCTGCCGGTCGCCGTCAACGGTCTCGTCGAACGTGCCGAACGCCTGGTGATCTCGCTGGTCGCGGCCGGCCTCGCCGGACTCCACACGTTCGGCGTCCCCGGCATCCAGGTGCTGCTGCCGATCGCGCTGTGGATCGTGGCGGTCGGCTCGGCGGTCACCCTGGGGCAGCGGGTCGTGACGGTACGCAGGGAATCGGCGGAGGCGCAGGCGGAGGCGGCCTCCCGGGGGAGCGGAGGGGGATCGTGAGCGGTTTCAAGGACCGGCTGAGCGACGGGCTGTACGGCCTGGGCTGGGCGACCGTCAAGAAGCTGCCCGAGCCGGTGGCCCGGGGCCTCGGCCGGCGCATGGCCGACACCGTCTGGAAGCGGCGCGGCAAGAGCGTGCTGCGCCTGGAGTCGAACCTCGCCCGCATCGTGCCGGACCCGACCCCGCAGCGCCTCCAGCGGCTGTCGCGGGCCGGCATGCGCTCGTACATGCGCTACTGGATGGAGTCCTTCCGGCTGCCGACCTGGAGCAAGGAACGGGCGGCGAACAGCTTCGACCCCAAGGACGTCCACTACCTGATGGACGGGCTCGCCTCCGACCGCGGCGTCATCCTGGCGCTGCCGCACATGGCCAACTGGGACCTCGCGGGCGTCTGGGTCACCCGGGCGCTCGGCGTCCCGTTCACCACCGTCGCCGAGCGGCTCAAGCCCGAGACGCTGTTCGACCGGTTCGTCGCCTACCGCGAGTCCCTGGGTATGGAGGTGCTGCCGCACACCGGCGGCTCCGCCTTCGGCACGCTCGCCCGCCGGCTGCGGGCCGGCGGCCTGGTCTGCCTGGTCGCCGACCGCGACCTGTCGGCCTCCGGCGTCGAGGTGTCGTTCTTCGGCGAGGCCGCGCGGATGCCCGCCGGGCCCGCGATCCTCGCCCAGCAGACCGGCGCGCTGCTGCTGCCCGTGACGCTCTGGTACGACGACACCGACGTCATGCGCGGCCAGGTGCACGCGCCGATCGAGGTCCCCGAGTCAGGCACCCGCGCCGAGAAGACGTCTCTCATGACACAGGCCCTCGCCGACGTCTTCGCCGGGGGCATCGCCGAGCACCCGGAGGACTGGCACATGCTGCAGCGGCTGTGGCTCGCGGACCTGGAGGAGCGGACCGCGTGAAGATCGGGATCGTCTGCCCGTACTCCTGGGACGTGCCGGGCGGCGTCCAGTTCCACATCCGCGACCTCGCCGAGCACCTCATCCGGCTCGGCCACCAGGTCTCCGTCCTCGCCCCCGCCGACGACGACACGCCGCTGCCGCCGTACGTCGTCTCCGCCGGCCGCGCCGTGCCCGTGCCGTACAACGGCTCCGTGGCCCGGCTCAACTTCGGCTTCCTGTCCGCCGCCCGGGTCCGGCGCTGGCTGCACGACGGCACCTTCGACGTCGTGCACATCCACGAACCGACCTCGCCCTCGCTCGGGCTGCTGACCTGCTGGGCGGCGCAGGGCCCGATCGTGGCCACCTTCCACACCTCGAACCCGCGCTCGCGGGCGATGATCGCCGCGTACCCGATCCTGCAGCCCGCCCTGGAGAAGATCAGCGCGCGGATCGCGGTCAGCGAGTACGCGCGCCGCACCCTCGTCGAGCACCTGGGCGGTGACGCGGTCGTCATCCCCAACGGCGTCGACGTCGACTTCTTCGCCCGGGCCGAGCCGAAGAAGGAGTGGCAGGGCGGCACGCTCGGCTTCATCGGGCGCATCGACGAGCCCCGCAAGGGCCTGCCGGTGCTGATGCGGGCCCTGCCGAAGATCCTCGCCGAACGGCCCGACACCCGGCTGCTGGTCGCCGGCCGCGGCGACGAGGAGGAGGCGGTCGCCTCGCTGCCGCCGGAGATGCGCGCCCGGGTCGAGTTCCTCGGCATGGTCAGCGACGAGGACAAGGCCCGGCTGCTGCGCAGCGTCGACGTGTACGTGGCGCCCAACACGGGCGGCGAGAGCTTCGGCATCATCCTGGTCGAGGCCCTGTCCGCCGGCGCGCCCGTGCTCGCCGCCGACCTCGACGCCTTCGCCCAGGTCCTCGACCAGGGCGCGGCCGGCGAACTCTTCGCGAACGAGGACGCGGACGACCTCGCGAAGCACGCCGTACGCCTGCTCGGTGACGAGCGGCGCCGCGCCGAACTCCGCGCGCGCGGCTCCGCGCACGTACGGCGCTTCGACTGGTCCACGGTCGGCGCGGACATCCTCGCGGTCTACGAGACGGTCACCGACGGCGCGGCCTCGGTCGCCACGGACGACCGCACGGGCGGCGGTCTGCGCGCCCGCCTGGGGCTCTAGGGCCTCTCTTTTGGATCTTGCTGGGCTCGCGTGCCCCGGCACGCGCGCTCGCCGCGTTGTCGTCAGTCGCCAACTCCCCCGTAGCCCTTCGGGCACGGGAGGTACCCCCACCGCGTTGTCTCCCTCCTCCGCCTTGCGATCACCCGCACCGGACCCCGCTCCCTGATCCAGCCTGATCCAAAAGAAAGACCCTAGGAACGGAAGAGCGTGGTGTGCCTGTCCGCCCGCCGGGCAGGCACACCCCATGATCTCCACCACGTGTCTCGACCTCGGGTACTTCACCCGGCCCGCCGCCGAGTGGGGCGGACCGTACGACCGCCGGGAGCCCGCCCTCGGCTATCTGGTCCGCCATGCCACCGGCACCGTGCTGTTCGACACCGGCATGGGCGAGGGGTCGCCCGAGGCCGACGCGCACTACCGTCCCGTACGCCGTGCGCTCCCCGTCGAGCCCGGTGACGTCGACGTCATCGTGAACTCCCACCTCCACTTCGACCACATCGGCGGCAACCAGCTCTTCCCCGGCACCCCCGTCCTCGTCCAGCGCACCGAACTGGCCACCGCGCGGGCCGGCGACCACACGATCGACACCCTGCTCCCGGGCGTCTCCTACCAGGAGATCGACGGCGAGTACGCGCTCGCGCACGGCGTCCGCGTCGTCCCCACGCCCGGGCACACCGAGGGGCACCAGTCGCTCGTGCTCGACCACGGGGACCGGATGACCGTGCTCGCCGGGCAGGCGTACGACTTCGCGCACGAGTTCGGGACCCCGTACCGGCCCTGGCTCGACCGGCTCGGCGAGCTCGCCGCCGGGCGGCCGGTGCGTGTCCTGTTCGCCCATGACCACGACCTTTGGGAAGGGACGCTGCCGGCGCCCCGGTAGCCTGTGCGCCCGTGACCGCAACACTGATCTGGACCGTAGCCGCACTGATCCTCATCGGCGTCTACCTGAGCTGGACAGCCGGACGCCTCGACCGGCTGCACACCCGCATCGACGCCGCCCGCGCCGCCCTCGACGCGCAATTGCTGCGCCGCGCCTCGGTCGCCCAGGAGCTGGCCACGTCGGGGGTGCTCGACCCGGCCGCGTCGATCGTGCTCTACGAGGCGGCGCACGCCGCCCGGCAGGCCGAGGAGGAGCAGCGCGAGGTCGCCGAGAGCGAGCTGAGCCAGGCGCTGCGCGCGGTGTTCGGGGAGCCCGAGCAGGTCGAGGCGGTCCGCCGGGCGCCCGGCGGCGAGGAGGCCGCGGGGGAGCTCGCGGCGGCCGTGCGCCGGGTGCCGATGGCCCGGCGGTTCCACAACGACGCGGTACGGGCCGCGCGGGCGCTGCGCCGCCACCGCAAGGTCCGCTGGTTCCGGCTGGCCGGCCACGCCCCGTTCCCGATGGCCTTCGAGATGGACGACGAGCCGCCCGTCGCGCTCGCGGACCGCCCGGCCTGAACCGGCCGCGGCCCGCGGCATCGGCGGGTCATGATCACCTACGGTCGAAAATGATCCACGGGGTCCGTATTGGCCCTTGATGTGGACTGGTCGTGGCCTGTTTCCTCACTCTTGTCTTAACCCGCTGTGAACGAGTGAGGTACCCCGTGTCCACCACGCCTTCCGCCACCCCCCAGTCCCCCGAGACCGGCACCGCGCGCGTCAAGCGCGGCATGGCCGAGCAGCTCAAGGGCGGCGTGATCATGGACGTCGTCAACGCCGAGCAGGCGAAGATCGCCGAGGACGCCGGCGCCGTCGCCGTCATGGCTCTGGAGCGGGTCCCCGCGGACATCCGCAAGGACGGCGGCGTGGCCCGGATGTCCGACCCGAACATGATCGAGGAGATCATCGGCGCGGTCTCCATCCCGGTGATGGCCAAGTCCCGCATCGGCCACTTCGTCGAGGCCCAGGTCCTGCAGTCCCTCGGCGTCGACTACATCGACGAGTCCGAGGTCCTCACCCCGGCCGACGAGGTCAACCACTCCGACAAGTGGGCCTTCACGACCCCCTTCGTCTGTGGCGCCACCAACCTGGGCGAGGCCCTGCGCCGCATCGCCGAGGGCGCGGCCATGATCCGCTCCAAGGGCGAGGCCGGCACCGGCAACGTCGTCGAGGCCGTCCGCCACCTGCGCCAGATCAAGAACGAGATCGCCAGGCTGCGCGGCTTCGACAACAACGAGCTGTTCGCCGCCGCCAAGGACCTGCGCGCCCCGTACGAGCTGGTCAAGGAGGTCGCCGAGCTCGGCAAGCTGCCGGTCGTGCTGTTCTCCGCCGGCGGTGTGGCCACCCCGGCCGACGCCGCGCTGATGCGCCAGCTCGGCGCCGAGGGCGTCTTCGTCGGCTCCGGCATCTTCAAGTCCGGCGACCCGGCCAAGCGCGCCGCCGCCATCGTGAAGGCCACCACCTTCTACGACGACCCGAAGGTCATCGCGGACGCCTCCCGCAACCTGGGCGAGGCCATGGTCGGCATCAACTGCGACACCCTGCCCGAGTCCGAGCGCTACGCGAACCGGGGCTGGTAAGCACCCATGAGCACCTCCGGTACCCCGGTCATCGGAGTCCTGGCCCTCCAGGGCGACGTACGGGAGCACCTGATCGCCCTGGCCGCGGCGGACGCCGTGGCCAGGCCCGTCAGGCGCCCCGAGGAGCTGGCCGAGGTGGACGGCCTGGTGATCCCGGGCGGCGAGTCCACCACCATCTCCAAGCTGGCCACGCTGTTCGGCCTCACGGAGCCGGTCCGCAAGCGGATCGCGACCGGCATGCCCGTGTACGGCACCTGCGCCGGCCTGATCATGCTGGCCGACAAGATCCTCGACCCGCGCTCGGGCCAGGAGACCTTCGGCGGCATCGACATGATCGTGCGCCGCAACGCCTTCGGCCGGCAGAACGAGTCCTTCGAGGCCTCCGTCGCGGTCCGCGGAATAGAGAGCCCCGTCGAGGGCGTCTTCATCCGTGCCCCCTGGGTGGAGTCCGTCGGTGCCGAGACCGAGGTGCTCGCCGAGCACGGCGGTCACATCGTGGCCGTGCGCCAGGGCCGCGCCCTCGCGACCTCGTTCCACCCCGAACTCACCGGCGATCACCGAATCCACGCACTGTTCGTGGACATGGTGCGCACGGAGCGGTGACGCGCTCCCGGTAGGATCTCTCGGGTTCGTGCAGAAAATTGGTTACGCGAAGGAGACAGGCAGATGTCCGGCCACTCTAAATGGGCTACGACGAAGCACAAGAAGGCCGTGATCGACGCCAAGCGCGGCAAGCTCTTCGCGAAGCTGATCAAGAACATCGAGGTCGCGGCCCGCACCGGCGGCGCCGACATGGAGGGCAACCCGACGCTGTTCGACGCCGTCCAGAAGGCGAAGAAGTCGTCGGTCCCGAACAAGAACATCGACTCCGCGATCAAGCGTGGTGGCGGCCTTGAGGCCGGCGGCGTCGACTACGACACGATCATGTACGAGGGTTACGGCCCGAGCGGTGTCGCGGTGCTCATCGAGTGCCTCACCGACAACCGCAACCGCGCCGCCTCCGACGTGCGCGTCGCCATGACCCGCAACGGCGGCTCCATGGCCGACCCGGGTTCGGTCTCGTACCTGTTCAACCGCAAGGGCGTCGTCGTGCTCCCCAAGGGCGAGCTGTCCGAGGACGACGTCCTCGAGACCGTCCTGGAGGCGGGCGCGGAGGAGGTCAACGACCTCGGCGAGCAGTTCGAGGTCATCAGCGAGTCCACCGACCTGGTCGCGGTCCGCTCCGCGCTCCAGGCGGCCGGCATCGACTACGACTCGGCCGAGTCCAGCTTCGTCCCGAGCATGCAGGTCGAGCTCGACGAGGACGGCGCGCGCAAGATGTTCAAGCTGATCGACGCCCTCGAGGACAGCGACGACGTGCAGAACGTCTACGCCAACTTCGACGTCAGCGACGAGGTCATGGCGAAGGTCGACGCCTGATCGCGACCTGAGCGCGGTATCCGAGGCAGCGGGCCGACGGGAGACACCCCGTCGGCCCGCTGCTTTGTCCCGCGTTGTCAGTGGCAGCGGATAGCCTGCACAAACAGACTTGCGATCGACTGGAGATCAGGGAGGGGTGGCGTGCGCGTCCTCGGGGTTGACCCGGGTCTGACCCGGTGCGGTGTCGGTGTCGTCGAAGGCGTCGCCGGACGTCCGCTGACCATGCTCGGCGTCGGGGTGGTCCGGACCCCCGCGGACGCCGACATCGGTCCGCGACTCGTCGGCATCGAGCGCGGCATCGAGGAGTGGATCGACCGCTACGAGCCCGAACTGGTCGCCGTGGAGCGGGTGTTCAGCCAGCACAACGTACGTACGGTGATGGGCACCGCCCAGGCCAGCGCCGTCGCCATGCTGTGCGCGAGCCGCCGCGGACTGCCGGTCGCCCTGCACACCCCGAGCGAGGTCAAGGCCGCCGTCACCGGCAGCGGACGCGCCGACAAGGCCCAGGTCGGCGCCATGGTCACCCGGCTGCTCCGGCTCTCCGCCCCGCCCAAGCCCGCCGACGCGGCCGACGCCCTCGCCCTCGCCATCTGCCACATCTGGCGCGCCCCCGCCCAGAACCGTCTCCAGCAGGCCGTGGCGCAGAACCGTCTCCAGCAGGCCGCTGCCCTGCACGCCTCGAAAGGCCGCACGTCATGATCGCCTTCGTCAGCGGCCCGGTGGCCGCCCTCGCCCCCACGACCGCCGTCGTCGAGGTGGGGGGCGTCGGCATGGCCGTCCAGTGCACCCCGAACACGATCGCGGCCCTCCGCGTCGGCGAGCCCGCCCGCCTCGCCACCTCCCTCGTGGTCCGCGAGGACTCGCTGACCCTGTACGGCTTCGCGGACGACGACGAGCGCCAGGTCTTCGAGCTGCTCCAGACCGCCAGCGGCGTCGGCCCCCGCCTCGCCCAGGCCATGCTCGGCGTGCACAGCCCCGACGCCTTGCGCCTCGCCGTCTCCACCGGCGACGAGAAGGCGCTCACCGCCGTCCCCGGCATCGGCAAGAAGGGCGCCCAGAAGCTTCTGCTCGAACTGAAGGACAAGCTCGGCGCGCCGCTCGGCAGCAGCGGCCTGGTCGGCCAGCGGCGCGCGGCCGCCGCCGGCCCCGCGCCCTGGACCGAGCAGCTCTCCGCCGCGCTCGTCGGCCTCGGCTACGCGAGCCGGGAGGCCGAGGAGGCCGTCGCCGCCGTCACCCCGCAGGCCGAGGCCGCGCTCGCCGAGACCGGCTTCGCGCCCGTGCCGCAGCTGCTGCGCGCCGCCCTCCAGACCCTCAACCGCGCCCGCTGACCCGGCCGCCCCTTCCCCGTACGAGCGAAAAGGCAACCACCACCGTGAACTGGGACGACGAGACGGCAACGGCCGAGGAGCGGATCGTCGACGCCTCCGCCGAGGGCGACGACCAGGCCGTCGAGGCGGCGCTGCGCCCCAAGGACCTCGCCGAGTTCGTCGGCCAGGAGAAGGTCCGCCAGCAGCTCGACCTCGTCCTCAAAGCGGCCCGCCAGCGCGGCGCCACCGCCGACCACGTGCTGCTCTCCGGCGCCCCCGGCCTGGGCAAGACCACCCTCTCCATGATCATCGCGGCGGAGATGAACGCCCCGATCCGGATCACCAGCGGCCCCGCCATCCAGCACGCGGGCGACCTCGCCGCGATCCTGTCCTCCCTCCAGGAGGGCGAGATCCTCTTCCTCGACGAGATCCACCGGATGTCCCGGCCCGCCGAGGAGATGCTCTACATGGCGATGGAGGACTTCCGCGTCGACGTCATCGTCGGCAAGGGCCCCGGCGCCACCGCCATCCCGCTGGACCTGCCGCCGTTCACCCTGGTCGGCGCCACCACCCGGGCCGGCCTGCTGCCGCCGCCGCTGCGCGACCGCTTCGGCTTCACCGCCCACATGGAGTTCTACGAGCCGCACGAGCTGGAGCGGGTGGTGTGCCGCTCCGCCGGACTCCTCGACGTCGCCATCGACCCGGCCGGCGCCGCCGAGATCGCCGGCCGCTCCCGCGGCACCCCCCGTATCTCCAACCGGCTGCTGCGCCGGGTGCGCGACTACGCCCAGGTCAGGGCGGACGGAGCGATCACCCGTGAGATCGCCGCCGCGGCCCTCGGGGTGTACGAGGTCGACAGCCGCGGCCTCGACCGCCTCGACCGCGCCGTCCTCACGTCCCTGCTCAAGCTCTTCGGCGGCGGCCCGGTCGGTCTGTCCACCCTCGCGGTCGCGGTGGGGGAGGAGCGCGAGACCGTCGAGGAGGTCGCCGAGCCCTTCCTCGTACGGGAGGGACTGCTGGCGCGCACGCCCCGTGGCCGGGTCGCCACTCCGGCGGCCTGGGACCACCTCGGAATGGTCCCGCCGCAGGCCGCGGGACCCGGCTCCACCACCGGGAATGGGGGAACCGGACAACCGGGGCTCTTCGGGGCGTGACGGCGCGGAGACTCGCCCGTTCGGGAACCGGGGTGCGATGCTGGGCGTTGTTCCATCGATGCGGACTCGCCTAGACTCCGCCGATGCCGCCCTTATGGTCGGCGCACCCACCCCCGAATCAGGCCGACGGACTTTTCCCCGGCCTTGCGAAGGAAATTCCGTCCCGTGAATAACATCGGCATGCTCCTCCCGTTCATCGTGCTCATCGGGGCCATGTTCCTCATGACCCGCTCTGCCAAGAAGAAGCAGGCGCAGGCGGCGGAGATGCGCAACCAGATGCAGCCCGGCACCGGCGTACGCACGATCGGGGGGATGTACGCCACGGTCAAGGAGATCAACGACGAGACCGTCCTCCTGGAGGTCGCTCCCGGCGTCCACGCGGTCTACGCGAAGAACTCGATCGGCGCCGTCCTCGACGACGCGGAGTACAACCGCATCGTGCACGGTGACGAGCCCGACACGGTCGTCCCCGACGATGTGTCCTCGCTGACCGAGGCCGCCCAGGACGCCGAGGAGACCTCCACGGAGGCCGCGGTCGAGCCCAAGGCCGACCTGACCAAGAAGACCGGCGCTGCCGAGGGCGACAAGGACGGCAAGGCGGACGGCGAGACCGAGGCCAAGTAAGTTCCACGCACGGGAGCCGCGTCCGCCCCGCCGGGGCGTGCGCGGCTTCCGCGGCGGTCTCACGTCTGCGGGGCGGTTGCCCCTCACATACTTCGTGGCCGTCCCCGGCCCAGCGGCGCGGGGCGGTTCGGACAGGGAGAAACGACAGGTGGCAGCACCGAAGAAGGGCCGAAGGCCGGCGGGGGCCAGAGCCGGCCGGGCCGCGCCCTGGCACTCATTCTGATCGCCATGGTCGCGTTGACCGGCGGGATGTTCTGGTCGGGGCACACCAAGCCGCGCCTGGGCATCGACCTCGCCGGCGGTACGTCGATCACGCTCAAGGCGAAGGCGGAGCCCGGACAGGAGTCCGCCGTCAACGAGTCCAACATGAACACGGCGGTCGGCATCATCGAGCGCCGTGTCAACGGGCTGGGTGTCTCGGAGGCCGAGGTCCAGACGCAGGGCCGCGAGAACATCATCGTCAACATCCCCAAGGGGACGAACGAGAAGCAGGCCCGCGAGCAGGTCGGTACCACCGCCCAGCTGTACTTCCGGCCGGTCCTGACCGTCGCCGCCGCCCAGCCGCCCGTCGCGGACCCGAGCGCCAAGCCGAACGGCACGGCCTCGCCGAAGCCCTCCGCTTCCGGCAAGCCCGCGCAGGGAGACAAGGGCGACAAGGACAAAGCCGGCCAGGGAGCCAAGGCCGGCAACGGAGAGGCGGACGGGAAGTCCGCCACTCCGACCGCCACCGCCACTCCGCAGGGCCGCGCCGTCACCGAGGGCCTGAAGGCCCCGAGCCCGACGGCCACCGCCAGCACCTCCCCGTCGGCCCCGGCGAAGGCGGCCACCCCGCCGGCCCCGGAGCAGACCCCCGACCCGGCCACCGCCGCGCTCCAGCAGAAGTTCGCGGCGCTGAACTGCCTCGACCCGAAGCAGCGCGCGGCCGTCGGCCAGGGCGTCAAGCCGACCGAGCCCGCCGTCGCCTGTGGCGAGAACGGCGGGATGTGGGAGAAGTACCTCCTCGGCCCCGCCGAGGTCGACGGCAAGGACGTCGACAAGGCCCGCGCCTCGCTCGACCCGCAGACCGGTCAGTGGATCGTGGACATGACGTTCACGGACGGCGGCTCGAAGAAGTTCCAGAAGATCACCAGCAAGCTCTCGCAGCAGGCCGAGCCGCAGAACCAGTTCGCGATCGTCCTCGACGGCGACGTCGTCTCGGCGCCCCGCGTCCAGACCACGCTCAGCGCCAACGCGCAGATCTCCGGCAGCTTCACCCAGCAGAGCGCCCAGGACCTCGGCAACATCCTGTCGTACGGTGCCCTGCCGCTCTCCTTCGTGACCCAGAGCGTGGACACCGTCACCGCCGCCCTCGGCAGCGACCAGCTGCAGGCCGGTCTCATCGCCGGTGCCATCGGTCTCGCCCTGGTCGTCCTCTACCTGGTGATCTACTACCGCGGCCTGTCGTTCATCGCGCTCCTCAGCCTCGGTGTCTCGGCCCTGCTCACCTACGTGCTCATGGCCCTGCTCGGCCCGGCCATCGGCTTCGCGCTGAACCTGCCGGCCGTCTGTGGCGCCATCGTCGCCATCGGTATCACCGCCGACTCGTTCATCGTCTACTTCGAACGCATCCGCGACGAGATCCGTGAGGGCCGCTCGCTGCGCCCGGCCGTCGAGCGCGCCTGGCCGCGGGCCCGGCGTACGGTCCTGGTCTCCGACTTCGTGTCGTTCCTCGCCGCCGCGGTGCTGTTCATCGTCACCGTCGGCAAGGTCCAGGGCTTCGCGTTCACGCTCGGCCTGACCACCCTCCTCGACATCGTCGTGGTCTTCCTCTTCACCAAGCCGGTGATGACGCTGCTGGCCCGTACGAAGTTCTTCGGCAACGGCCACAAGCTGTCCGGCCTCGACCCGAAGAGCCTCGGCGCCAAGCCGCCGCTGCGCCGCACCCGCCGTACGTCCGCCCCTGCCGCCGGCACTGTCGAACCGAAGGAGGCGTGAGATGTCGAAGCTCGGAGATCTCGGCGCCCGGCTCCACCGAGGTGAGGTCGGCTACGACTTCATCGGCAACCGCAGGATCTGGTACGGCCTGTCGATCCTGATCACCATCACGGCGATCGTCGCCCTCGCGGTGCGCGGGCTGAACATGGGCATCGAGTTCCAGGGCGGTGCTGTCTTCACCACCCCGAAGACCGCCGTCTCGGTCGAGCAGGCCACCGAGTACGCGGAGGAGGCGTCCGGTCACGACGCCATCGTCCAGAAGCTCGGCAACGGCTCGCTGCGCATCCAGGTCGGCGGCCTCGACACCGGCAAGTCCGACCAGGTGCGCGCGCAGCTGGCCGAGGACCTCAAGGTCGAGGAGCCGAAGATCGCGGCCGAGCTGGTCGGCCCCAGCTGGGGTGAGCAGATCGCCAACAAGGCCTGGACCGGCCTCGGGGTCTTCATGATCCTCGTGGTGATCTACCTCGCCATCGCGTTCGAATGGCGGATGGCCGTCGCGGCGCTCGTCGCGCTCATCCACGACCTCACGATCACGGTCGGCATCTACTCGTTGGTCGGCTTCGAGGTCACGGTCGGTACGGTCATCGGTCTGCTGACGATCCTCGGTTACTCGCTCTACGACACCGTCGTCGTCTTCGACTCCCTCAAGGAGCAGACGAAGGGCATCACCAAGCAGACCCGCTGGACCTACAGCGATATCGCCAACCGCTCGATCAACGGCACCCTGGTCCGTTCGATCAACACCACGGTGGTGGCCCTGCTCCCGGTCGCCGGCCTGCTCTTCATCGGTGGCGGCGTCCTCGGCGCCGGCATGCTGAACGACATCTCGCTGTCGCTGTTCGTCGGCCTCGCCGCCGGAGCGTACTCCTCGATCTTCATCGCCACGCCGCTCGTCGCCGACCTCAAGGAGCGCGAGCCGGCCATGCGGGCCCTGAGGAAGCGCGTCCTGGCCAAGCGGTCCGCCGCGGCCACCCGGGGCGACGAGCAGGACGTGGACGGCGCGTACGACGACATGGCGGCCGAGCCCGCCGTCGTCGGCCAGCGTTCGCGCCGCGGCCGGTCCTCGGAGCGCCGCGGATGAGCACCGAGACCCAGAGCACCAGCGACCTGCTCCTCAGCCGGATCAGGGACGTCCCCGACTATCCGAAGCCGGGTGTGATGTTCAAGGACATCACCCCGCTGCTCGCGGACCCGGAGGCGTTCACCATCCTCACGGACACCCTCGCCGGGCTGTGCGCCGTGGCCGGGGCCACGAAGATCGTCGGCCTGGAGGCCCGCGGCTTCATCCTGGCCGCCCCCGTCGCCGTCCGCGCCGGTCTGGGCTTCATTCCGGTCCGCAAGGCCGGGAAGCTGCCCGGGGCAACCCTGAGCCAGGCCTACGAGCTGGAGTACGGCACCGCCGAGATCGAGGTGCACGCCGAGGACCTGGCCGCGGGCGACCGCGTCATGGTCATCGACGACGTCCTCGCCACCGGCGGCACCGCCGAGGCGTCCATCGAGCTCATCCGGCGTGCCGGGGCCGAGGTCGCCGGCGTCGCCGTCCTCATGGAGCTGGGCTTCCTGCCCGGCCGGGCCCGCCTGGAGTCCGCCCTCGGCGGCGCTCCGCTCACGGCGCTGATCACCGTCTGACGAGCGGCCCGCAGGACGAAAGGGGCGGCCCGGGGAATTCCCCGGGCCGCCCCCGTCGTTTTCCCCACAGACCCGCCAGGGTCCCCGGACGACGCCGGACGACGCCGGACGACGCCGGACGACGCCGGACGACATCGGACGACTGTGGACGGCCGCCCAGGGCGCCGCGGCGGGCGGTCGCCGCCCGTCCCGCTCCGGGCCCGCCCCGGCCACGCGAGCACCGCGTCTCCCAGGTCGATACGATGGCCTTTCCGGGCCAGACCGGGGATCCGGAACCTCCCCCAGACTCCGTCCGGGGGACCCTCAGAGGAGCGCCGTTGCCAGACGAGGCCCAGTCATTCTCCGCCGAGCAGCCCGACCCGCAGGCCCAGCAGGCCGCGCCGGGGGCTGCCGCGCCACGGAACGAGCCTGCGGAGAACCGGCCCCGATCCGCGGCACCCGCGCCCGCCTCCGCCGCCCGGCCCGCGTCGGCGACGCCCGCCAGGACCGAACCGGCCCGCACCGAGCCCGCCCGCCCGGCGCACACTCCGGGCCGCTCGGGCGGCTCCTCCAGCCGCGTCCGCGCCCGCCTCGCCCGCCTGGGTGTCCAGCGCTCCTCCCCGTACAACCCGGTCCTCGAACCGCTGCTGCGGATCGTCCGCTCCAACGACCCGAAGATCGAGACGGCGACGCTGCGCCAGATCGAGCGCGCCTACCAGGTCGCCGAGCGCTGGCACCGCGGCCAGAAGCGCAAGAGCGGTGACCCGTACATCACCCACCCGCTCGCCGTCACCACCATCCTCGCGGAGCTGGGCATGGACCCGGCGACCCTGATGGCGGGGCTCCTGCACGACACCGTCGAGGACACCGAGTACGGCCTGGACGACCTGCGCCGCGACTTCGGCGACCAGGTCGCCCTGCTCGTCGACGGCGTCACCAAGCTCGACAAGGTCAAGTTCGGCGAGGCCGCGCAGGCCGAGACCGTCCGCAAGATGGTCGTCGCCATGGCCAAGGACCCCCGGGTCCTGGTCATCAAGCTCGCCGACCGCCTGCACAACATGCGCACCATGCGCTACCTCAAGAGGGAGAAGCAGGAGAAGAAGGCCCGCGAGACCCTCGAGATCTACGCCCCGCTGGCGCACCGGCTGGGCATGAACACCATCAAGTGGGAGCTGGAGGACCTCGCCTTCGCGATCCTCTACCCCAAGATGTACGACGAGATCGTCCGCCTCGTCGCCGAGCGCGCCCCCAAGCGCGACGAGTACCTGGCCGTCGTGACCGACGAGGTGCAGGCCGACCTGCGGGCCGCCCGGATCAAGGCCACCGTCACCGGCCGCCCCAAGCACTACTACAGCGTCTACCAGAAGATGATCGTCCGCGGCCGGGACTTCGCGGAGATCTACGACCTGGTCGGCATCCGTGTCCTCGTGGACACCGTCCGCGACTGCTACGCGGCCCTCGGCACCGTCCACGCGCGCTGGAACCCGGTCCCCGGCCGGTTCAAGGACTACATCGCGATGCCGAAGTTCAACATGTACCAGTCGCTGCACACGACGGTCATCGGACCCAGCGGCAAGCCGGTCGAACTCCAGATCCGTACGTTCGACATGCACCGCCGCGCCGAGTACGGCATCGCCGCGCACTGGAAGTACAAGCAGGAGGCCGTCGCCGGCGCCTCCAAGGTGCGCACCGACGTGCCGAAGAAGGCCGGCAAGGACGATCACGTCAACGACATGGCGTGGTTGCGCCAGCTGCTGGACTGGCAGAAGGAGACCGAGGACCCCTCGGAGTTCCTGGAGTCGCTGCGCTTCGACCTGTCCCGCAACGAGGTGTTCGTCTTCACCCCGAAGGGCGACGTCATAGCGCTGCCCGCGGGCGCCACCCCGGTCGACTTCGCGTACGCCGTCCATACCGAGGTCGGCCACCGCACGATAGGCGCCCGCGTCAACGGCCGGCTCGTGCCGCTGGAGTCCACCCTCGACAACGGCGACCTGGTCGAGGTCTTCACCTCCAAGGCGGCCGGCGCCGGACCGTCCCGGGACTGGCTCGGCTTCGTCAAGTCGCCGCGCGCCCGCAACAAGATCCGCGCCTGGTTCTCCAAGGAGCGCCGCGACGAGGCCATCGAGCAGGGCAAGGACGCCATCGCGCGGGCCATGCGCAAGCAGAACCTGCCGATCCAGCGCATCCTCACCGGCGACTCGCTGGTCACCCTCGCCCACGAGCTGCGCTACAGCGACATCTCCTCGCTGTACGCGGCGATCGGCGAGGGCCATGTCACGGCCCAGTCCATCGTCCAGAAGCTGGTCCAGGCCCTCGGCGGCGAGGAGGCCGCGACCGAGGACATCGCCGAGACCGTCCCGCCCGCCCGCGGCCGCGCCAAGCGGCGCTCCAGCGCCGACCCGGGCGTCGTGGTCAAGGGCGTCGACGACGTGTGGGTGAAGCTGGCCCGCTGCTGCACCCCGGTGCCGGGCGACCCGATCATCGGCTTCGTCACCCGCGGCAGCGGCGTCTCCGTGCACCGCAGCGACTGCGTCAACGTGGACTCGCTGTCCCGGGAGCCCGAGCGGATTCTGGAGGTCGAGTGGGCGCCCACCCAGTCCTCGGTCTTCCTGGTCGCCATCCAGGTCGAGGCCCTGGACCGGTCCCGGCTCCTGTCGGACGTCACCCGCGTCCTGTCCGACCAGCACGTCAACATCCTGTCGGCGGCCGTCCAGACCTCCCGCGACCGGGTGGCCACCTCGCGCTTCACCTTCGAGATGGGCGACCCCAAGCACCTGGGCCACGTCCTGAAGGCGGTACGGAGTGTGGAGGGCGTGTACGACGTCTACCGCGTGACCAGCGCCCGCAGGCCGTAGCCCCACCTGGCCGGCCACCGCGCCGAGCCGTACGCGATACGAGGAAGGGCCCCCGGCACGCGCCGGGGGCCCTTCCTCGTACGACCGGGAGAGGCGGGATCAGCCGCCGAACTCCTGCAGGCCCTTCAGCGCCTGGTCGAGCAGGGCCTGGCGGCCCTCCAGCTCCTTGGAGAGCTTGTCGGCCTTGGCGTCGTTGCCCGCCGCCCGGGCCGCGTCGATCTGCCCGCGCAGCTTGTCGACCGCGTCCTGGAGCTGACCCGTCAGGCCCGCGGCACGCGCCCGGGCCTCCGGGTTGGTGCGACGCCACTCGGCCTCCTCGGCCTCCTGGATCGCGCGCTCCACGGCGTGCATCCGGCCCTCGATGCGGGGACGGGCGTCACGCGGGACGTGGCCGATGGCCTCCCAGCGCTCGTTGACGGCACGGAACGCGGCCCGGGCCGCCTTCAGGTCCGTCACCGGAACCAGCTTCTCCGCCTCGACGGCCAGCTCCTCCTTCAGCTTGAGGTTCTCGCCGAACTCGGCGTCGCGCTCGGCGAACACCTCGCCACGGGCCGCGAAGAACACGTCCTGGGCGCCGCGGAAGCGGTTCCACAGGTCGTCCTCGTGCTCGCGCTGGGCCCGGCCCGCCGTCTTCCACTCCGCCATCAGCTCGCGGTAGCGGGCCGCCGTGCCGCCCCAGTCCGTCGAGTTCGCCAGCGACTCGGCCTCGGCGACCAGCCGCTCCTTGGCCTTGCGGGCGTCCTCGCGCTGCGCGTCCAGCGCGGCGAAGTGGGCCTTGCGGCGCTTGCTGAACGCCGAGCGGGCGTGCGAGAAGCGGTGCCACAGCTCGTCGTCGGACTTCCGGTCGAGCCGCGGCAGGCCCTTCCAGGTGTCCACGAGCGCCCGCAGCCGCTCGCCGGCCGACCGCCACTGCTCGCTCTGCGCCAGCTCCTCGGCCTCGGCGACCAGGGCCTCCTTGGCGACACGCGCCTCGTCGGCCTGCTTCGCCTTCTCGGCCTTGCGCTCCTCGCGGCGTGATTCCACCGTCCGGTCCAGCTGGTCGAGCCGGGCCGCCAGCGCCGCCAGGTCGCCCACCGCGTGGTGCTCCCGGACCTGCGTGCGGATGTGCTCGATGGCCGTCGTGGCGTCCTTGGCCGAGAGGTCGGTGGTCTTCACTCGCTTCTCGAGGAGGCCGATCTCGACCACCAGGCCCTCGTACTTGCGCTCGAAGTAGGCCAGCGCCTCCTCGGGGCTGCCGGCCTGCCACGATCCGACGACCTGCTCGCCCTCGGCCGTCCGCACGTACACGGTGCCCGTCTCGTCGACGCGGCCCCACGGGTCGCTGCTCACAGCGCCTCCTCACCATGATGCCGTCACGGGGGACCCGCCCCCTGGCATCGTCCACGGATTCCCGGCGGGTCTCGCCCGCCCTCCACAGCCCGGCCGACGGCCGGCACTGCACAACGCCAATCTAGGCGAACGGCGGCCCGGCTGTCCGCACTCAGCGCGACCGAAATTCCACGGTCGCGCGCGGGTACGGTCCCCGGGCCGCCCTCGCCCCGCCCGGCGGGCCTACTTCTTGGAGACGGTGGCCTTCTCGACCGTGACCGCCGTCTGCGGCGCCCCGTCCTGCGCGCCGCCCTGCACGCCGGCCTTCGCCACGGCCTCGACGGCCTTGACGCCGGCGGCGTCGAAGGTGCCGAACGGCGTGTAGTTCGGCGGCAGCCGGGTGTCCTTGTAGACGAGGAAGAACTGGCTGCCACCCGTGCCCGGACCCGCGTTCGCCATCGCCACGGTGCCCTTCGGGAAGGTGACCGTGCCGTCCTCCTTCGCCTTGCCGAGGCCCGTCAGGTTCTCGTCCGGGATCGCGTAGCCGGGACCGCCGGTGCCGTCGCCCTTCGGGTCGCCGCACTGCAGCACGTAGATGCCCGAGGTCGTCAGCCGGTGGCACTTCGTCCCGTCGAAGTACTTCTTGTCGGCGAGGTACTTGAAGGAGTTCACGGTGTGCGGGGCCTTCGCCGCGTCCATCGTGACCGTGATGTCGCCGGCGCTGGTCTTCAGCGCCATGGCGTACGTGGCCTTCTTGTCGATCGACATCGCCGGCTCGGGCTGCTTGGGCTCGGCGGACTCGCTCTTCTGCGGGTCCGGCGTGGCCGACGCGCCGGCCGCCGCGCTGTCGGAGGCCGGGGAGTCGTCACCGGACAGGGCCACCGAGGCCCAGACGGCGCCGCCGGCGGCGAGCACCACCGCGAGCGCGGAGGCGATGACGGTGTTCCGTCGTGCCTTGTGCCGTGCCTCCACGCGCCGCTGCTGCTGTCGCAGGTACTTCTCCCTGGCGAGCTGCCGCCGCCGCTGATCGCTGCTGACCACCGGTTCCGCTCCTTCGTCGATCGCCAGTCCAGTCCTGGCCGGGTGTGCCCGTACCGTATACGGGTTGGCTGTGGAACAGGCACCGCCAGTAAACTCTGATCCGCTGCTTGTCACACGGCCGCACCCACCCACCGGACGAGACCAGAAGGACGATCGTGCTGATTGCCGGGTTCCCCGCCGGGGCCTGGGGCACCAACTGTTACGTGGTCGCCCCCGCCGCAGGCGAGGAGTGCGTCATCGTCGACCCGGGCCACCAGGCCGCCCAGGGAGTCGAGGAGACGCTGAGAAAACATCGGCTCAAGCCCGTCGCGGTGGTCCTCACCCATGGACACATCGACCACGTCGCCTCCGTCGTCCCGGTCTGCGGCGCCCATGACGTACCCGCGTGGATCCACCCCGCCGACCGGTACATGATGAGCGACCCGGAGAAGGCCCTCGGCCGCTCCATCGGGATGCCCCTCATGGGCGAGCTGACCGTGGGCGAGCCCGACGACGTGCACGAGCTCACCGACGGGGCCGCGCTGAAGCTCGCGGGCCTCGAGCTCTCCGTCGCGCACGCGCCCGGGCATACCAAGGGGTCGGTGACCTTCAGGACCCCGGAGACCACGGAGATCCCCTCCGTCCTCTTCTCCGGAGACCTGCTCTTCGCCGGCTCCATCGGACGCACCGACCTGCCCGGCGGTGACATGGACGAGATGCTCGAATCGCTGACCCGCGTGGTCCTGCCGCTCGACGACTCGACCGTGGTGCTGTCGGGGCACGGTCCCCAGACGACCATCGGCCAGGAGCGCGCCACCAACCCGTACGTACGGCAGGTGGCCTCCGGCCTCGGGAGCGCGAACCAGGCTCCCCGACGAGGAATGTGACGAGAATCCACGTGAGCACCTTCAAGGCCCCCAAGGGCACGTACGACCTGCTGCCGTCGAACTCCGCGACCTATCTGGCGGTGCGCGACGCCATCGCCGCGCCGCTGCGGACCTCCGGCTACGGCTACGTCGAGACCCCCGGCTTCGAGGACGTGAACCTCTTCGCCCGCGGTGTCGGCGAGTCCACCGACATCGTCACCAAGGAGATGTACACCCTCACCACGAAGGGCGGCGACGAGCTCGCCCTGCGTCCCGAGGGCACCGCCTCCGTGCTGCGCGCGGCCCTGGAGGCCAACCTGCACAAGCAGGGCAACCTCCCGGTCAAGCTCTGGTACTCGGGCTCGTACTACCGCTACGAGCGCCCGCAGAAGGGCCGCTACCGCCACTTCTCGCAGGTCGGTGCCGAGGCCATCGGCGCCGAGGACCCGGCGCTCGACGCCGAGCTGATCATCCTGGCCGACCAGGCCTACCGCTCGCTCGGTCTGCGCGACTTCCGCATCCTGCTGAACTCGCTCGGCGACAAGGAGTGCCGCCCCGTCTACCGCGAGGCCCTGCAGACCTTCCTGCGCGGTCTCGACCTGGACGAGGACACTCTGCGCCGCGCCGAGATCAACCCGCTGCGCGTCCTCGACGACAAGCGCGAGTCCGTGCAGAACCAGCTCACCGACGCCCCGCTGCTGCGCGACTACCTGTGCGACGCGTGCAAGGCGTACCACGAGGAGGTGCGTGCGCTGATCACCACGGCGGGTGTGGTCTTCGAGGACGACCCGAAGCTGGTGCGCGGCCTCGACTACTACACCCGGACCACCTTCGAGTTCGTCCACGACGGTCTCGGCTCGCAGTCCGCGGTCGGCGGCGGCGGCCGCTACGACGGTCTGTCCGAGATGATCGGCGGCCCCGCGCTGCCGTCCGTCGGCTGGGCGCTCGGCGTGGACCGTACGGTCCTGGCCCTGGAGGCCGAGGGCATCACCCTCGACCTGCCGGCCGCCACCAGCGTCTTCGCCGTCGCGCTCGGCGAGGAGGCCCGCCGGGTGCTGTTCGGCAAGATCACCGAGCTGCGCCGGGCCGGTGTCGCCGCGGACTTCTCCTTCGGCGGCAAGGGCCTCAAGGGCGCCATGAAGGACGCCAACCGCTCCGGCGCCCGCTTTGCGCTGGTCGCCGGCGAGCGCGACCTCGCCGAGGGCATGGTCCAGCTCAAGGACATGGAGTCCGGCGAGCAGCAGGCCGTCGCCCTCGACGAGCTGGTGGACGCGGTGAAGGCGAAGCTCGCCTGATCCGCCGCGTACGAGGGTCCCATCGGACCCTTGTGGCAGGGGTCCGGAGCCGCGATCATCGCGGACCGGGCCCCTGCCCGTATCCATGGGCGTGGCACCCTGTGCCCGGGGAGAGACGACAGGTTCCGGCCTCGCCGGGGCCCATCGGTTGACCGAGGAAGAACTGGTGGCGACATGACGAACACAGCGGCCGCGCACGATACCGCCCAAGGGGAGGGCTCCCGTACGCGCGGCGCCGGCCGGGGCTTCGCCTGGCTTCTGGTGATCACCGCCGCCGCGGGACTGCTGGCGTCCTGGGTGATCACGATCGACAAGTACAAGCTCCTGGAGGACCCCGACTTCGTCCCCGGGTGCAGCCTCAACCCGGTCGTCTCCTGCGGCAGCGTGATGCAGAGCGAGCAGGCGTCGGTGTTCGGCTTCCCGAACCCGATGGCCGGCCTCGTCGCGTACGGCGTGGTGATCGCCATCGGCGTCGGCGTCCTCGCGGGCGCCCGTTACCGCCGCTGGTACTGGCTCGGCCTCAACGCCGGCATGTTCCTCGGCGTCGTCTTCTGCACCTGGCTCATGATCCAGGCGCTGTACGAGATCAACGCCCTGTGCCTGTGGTGCGTGCTCGCCTGGATCGCCACCCTCGTCATGTTCTGGTACACGACCTCGTACAACATCCGCAACGGCGTGATCCCCGCCCCCGGCGCCCTGCGCTCCTTCTTCGACGAGTTCACCTGGGTCCTGCCGGCCTTGCACATAGGGGTCATCGGCATGCTGATCCTGACCCGCTGGTGGGACTTCTGGACCAGCTGAGTCCGGCCGGCCGGGCCACCCGGTCGCGGGGAAGGCCGGTCCCGGGCGCGTCGCGTCCGGGACCGGCCTTCTCGCCGTGTCGGTGGTCTGGCTTAGGCTTCATGACCGTGGAGCCCGACCTTTTCACCGCCGCAGCCGAAGAACGCCAGGAGAAGGACCCGGCCGGCAGCCCGCTGGCCGTCCGGATGCGTCCGCGCACCCTCGACGAGGTCGTGGGCCAGCGCCATCTCCTCAAGCCGGGCTCGCCGCTGCGCCGGCTGGTCGGCGACGGGTCGGGCGGCCCGGCCGGCGCCTCGTCGGTGATCCTCTGGGGCCCGCCCGGCATCGGCAAGACCACCCTCGCGTACGTGGTCTCCAAGGCCACCAACAAGCGCTTCGTGGAGCTGTCCGCGATCACCGCCGGCGTCAAGGAGGTCCGCGCCGTCATCGACGGGGCCCGCCGGGCCGTCGGCGGCTACGGCAAGGAGACCGTCCTCTTCCTCGACGAGATCCACCGCTTCTCCAAGGCCCAGCAGGACTCGCTGCTGCCCGCCGTGGAGAACCGCTGGGTCACCCTGATCGCCGCCACCACCGAGAACCCGTACTTCTCGGTGATCTCCCCGCTGCTGTCCCGCTCACTGCTGCTCACCCTGGAGCCGCTCACCGACGACGACCTGCGCGGACTGCTGCGCCGGGCGCTGGAGGAGGAGCGTGGGCTCGGCGGCGCGGTGACCCTCGCCGAGGACGCCGAGACGCATCTGCTGCGGATCGCCGGCGGAGACGCCCGGCGCGCCCTGACGGCCCTGGAGGCGGCGGCCGGCGCGGCCCTCGCCAAGAAGGAGCCGGAGATCACCCTGGAGACGGTCGAGGAGACCGTCGACCGGGCCGCGGTGAAGTACGACCGGGACGGCGACCAGCACTACGACGTGGCCAGCGCCCTCATCAAGTCCATCCGCGGCTCGGACGTCGACGCGGCGCTGCACTACCTGGCGCGGATGATCGAGGCGGGGGAGGACCCGCGGTTCATCGCCCGGCGGCTGATGATCTCCGCGAGCGAGGACATCGGCCTCGCCGACCCGAACGCGCTGCCGCTGGCCGTGGCCGCCGCCCAGGCCGTCGCCCTGATCGGCTTCCCGGAGGCGGCGCTGACCCTGAGCCACGCCACCATCGCCCTGGCCCTCGCCCCGAAGTCGAACGCGGCGACGAACGCGATCTTCGCGGCCCGCGCCGACGTACGCAACGGCCTCGCCGGCCCGGTCCCGTCCCATCTGCGCGACGGCCACTACAAGGGCGCCGCCAAGCTCGGCCATGCCCAGGGGTACGTGTACCCGCACGACGTCCCGGGCGCCATCGCCGCCCAGCAGTACGCCCCGGACCCGGTGCACGGCAAGCAGTACTACGAGCCGACCCGCTACGGGGCCGAGGCGCGTTACGCGGACGTGGTGGAGAAGGTGCGCGAGCGCCTGCGGGGCGAGAACGGCTGATCCTGGGGGTGTACGGGCGTGAGGCCAGGGGCCCGGGTGGCACGGGCGGTCTCGCGGAACCGGTACACTGACCGACAGTGCTGCGTCCCGTGTCCGGCTTCGGCCGGCATCACCAGAACGGGACAGGCAGCCGGAGTCCCGGTCCTTCGGGCCGGTTCTCCAGGAGCGTCGCGCACCTTCGAAGGTGTCGCGGGCAACCCATCACCACCGGGATTCCCCGGAGCGGCGGTGGGCCGTTCGCGTGCTGCACGTATGTGCCCAGACCAGGGAGCGGCTGCCCGGCAGGTCTCTCGTGGACCCGACGGGTCTTCCCGGCTGCGGATTGCGACCTCCCTAACCCTGGTGAAGCCGTATTCGAAAGAGATAGAGAGGTTGGTTCATGCCGAACCAGTCCCGTCCCAAGGTCAAGAAGTCGCGTGCCCTCGGCATCGCGCTGACCCCGAAGGCCGTCAAGTACTTCGAGGCCCGCCCGTACCCGCCGGGTGAGCACGGTCGTGGCCGCAAGCAGAACTCGGACTACAAGGTCCGTCTGCTCGAGAAGCAGCGTCTGCGCGCCCAGTACGACATCAGCGAGCGCCAGATGGCCCGCGCCTACGACCGCGCGAAGAAGGCCGAGGGCAAGACGGGCGAGGCGCTGGTCGTCGAGCTCGAGCGTCGTCTCGACGCCCTGGTCCTGCGTTCGGGCATCGCCCGCACCATCTACCAGGCCCGCCAGATGGTCGTCCACGGCCACATCCAGGTCAACGGCCAGAAGGTCGACAAGCCGTCCTTCCGCGTCCGTCCCGACGACGTCGTGATGGTCCGCGAGAAGTCGCGCAACAAGACCCTCTTCCAGGTCTCCCGTGAGGGTGGCTTCGCCCCCGACGGCGAGACCCCGCGCTACCTCCAGGTCAACCTGAAGGCCCTGGCCTTCCGCCTGGACCGCGACCCGAACCGCAAGGAGATCCCGGTCATCTGCGACGAGCAGCTGGTCGTCGAGTACTACGCCCGCTGATCCAGCCGGCCGCCGTACTCACCTCCGCGGTGTGAGCCCGCCGCTTCCCCGCCCGCCGTGGCGGGGGAGCGGCGGGCTTCCGCGTCTGCGGCCGCCCCCGCCCCGGCCGCGGCACCGGGTGCCCGGACACCCCTGGTCCGGGCCGGAATCCGGTACGGACGGGGACCTCCGGCGCGATAGGCTCGGAGGACGCTTATCCACCCGGGCCGGACCTCGTCTACGAGCCCGACGACAGCAGAGAGCGGTGCACAGTGACCGGTGGTGAGGTTGCCGGGATCCTGGTGGCCGTGTTCTGGGCGATCCTCGTCTCCTTCCTCGCCGTGGTGCTGGTGAGGCTGGCGCAGACGCTCAAGGCGACCACCAAGCTCGTGGCGGATGTGACCGACCAGGCAGTCCCGCTGCTCGCGGACGCCTCCACGGCCGTGCGCTCGGCGCAGACCCAGCTCGACCGGGTCGACGCCATCGCCACGGACGTCCAGGAAGTCACGTCCAACGCCTCCGCGCTGTCCTCCACCGTCGCCTCCACCTTCGGCGGCCCGCTCGTCAAGGTCGCCGCCTTCGGTTACGGAGTGCGCCGGGCCCTGGGCCGCAAGGGGTCCGAGCCCGCGCCCGCGCCCGAGCGGCGCACCGTCCTCGTCGGCCGGACCGTGCCGATCGCGCGGCGCCGGAAGCAGAAGGGCTGAACCCGATGTTCCGCCGTACGTTCTGGTTCACCGCGGGCGCAGCCGCCGGCGTGTGGGCCACCGCCAAGGTCAACCGGAAGCTCAAGCAGCTGGCCCCGGAGAGCCTGGCCGCGCAGGCGGCCGACAAGGCCGTCGAGGCAGGTCACCGACTGAAGGACTTCGCCCTCGACGTGCGGGCGAACATGCAGCAGCGGGAGGCCGAACTCGGCGAGGCGCTCGGCCTGGACGTGCCGCAGCCGGAGCCCGGCCGCGAGCTGCCGGCCGCGCACCGCCCGACGGCGCTCGGCCCGCGTACCGCCACCTCCCGCACCACCCCGTATTCGATCTCGTACAACCGGAATGAGGACCACTGATGGAGTCGGCTGAAATCCGCCGCCGCTGGCTGAGCTTCTTCGAGGAGCGCGGGCACACCGTCGTCCCTTCGGCGTCGCTCATCGCGGACGACCCGACTCTGCTGCTTGTCCCGGCCGGCATGGTGCCCTTCAAGCCCTACTTCCTGGGTGAGGTCAAGCCGCCGTTCTCGCGCGCCTCCAGCGTGCAGAAGTGCGTGCGCACGCCCGACATCGAAGAGGTCGGCAAGACCACCCGCCACGGCACGTTCTTCCAGATGTGCGGCAACTTCTCCTTCGGCGACTACTTCAAGGAAGGCGCCATCAAGCTCGCCTGGGAGCTCCTGACCTCCTCGGTCGAGCACGGCGGCTACGGGCTCGACCCGGAGAAGCTCTGGATCACCGTCTACCTCGACGACGACGAGGCCGAGACCATCTGGCGCGACGTCGTGGGCGTCCCCGCCGAGCGCATCCAGCGCCTCGGCAAGAAGGACAACTTCTGGTCGATGGGCGTCCCCGGCCCCTGCGGCCCCTGCTCCGAGATCAACTACGACCGCGGCCCCGAGTTCGGCGTCGAGGGCGGCCCCGCCATCAACGACGAGCGGTACGTCGAGATCTGGAACCTCGTCTTCATGCAGTACGAGCGAGGCGAGGGCACCGGCAAGGACGACTTCGAGATCCTCGGCGACCTGCCGTCGAAGAACATCGACACGGGCCTCGGCCTGGAGCGCCTGGCGATGATCCTCCAGGGCGTCCAGAACATGTACGAGACGGACACCCTCAAGGTCGTCATCGACAAGGCCACCGAGCTGACCGGTGTCGCCTACGGCAAGTCCCACGACAGCGACGTGTCGCTGCGCGTGGTCGCCGACCACATGCGTACGTCGGTCATGCTCATCGGCGACGGCGTCACCCCCGGCAACGAGGGCCGCGGCTACGTGCTGCGCCGCATCATGCGCCGCGCCGTCCGCAACATGCGGCTGCTCGGCGCCACCGGCCCGGTCGTCCGCGAGCTCGTCGACACCGTCATCACGACGATGGGCGAGCAGTACCCGGAGCTGGAGACCGACCGCAAGCGCATCGAGACGGTCGCCCTCGCCGAGGAGGCCGCGTTCCTGAAGGCCCTCAAGGGCGGCACGAACATTCTCGACACCGCCGTCACCGAGACCAAGGCCGCTGGCGGCACGGTCCTGGCCGGCGAGAAGGCCTTCCTGCTCCACGACACCTGGGGCTTCCCGATCGACCTCACCCTGGAGATGGCCGCCGAGCAGGGCCTCTCCGTGGACGAGGACGGCTTCCGCCGCCTGATGAAGGAGCAGCGGGAGCGCGCCAAGGCCGACGCCCTGGCCAAGAAGACCGGCCACGCCGACCTCAGCTCGTACCGGGAGATCGCCGACGCCTCCGGTGCCACCCGGTTCACCGGCTACACCAACACCGAGGGCGAGACCACGGTCGTCGGCCTGATCGCCAACGGCGCCCCGTCCCCGGCCGCCTCCGAGGGCGACGAGGTCGAGGTCGTCCTCGACCGCACCCCGTTCTACGCCGAGGGCGGCGGCCAGCTCGCCGACCAGGGCCGGATCAAGCTGCACTCCGGTGCCGTCATCGAGATCCGCGACGTCCAGCAGCCGGTCCCCGGCGTCTACGTCCACAAGGGCTCGGTGCAGGTCGGCGAGGTGACCGTGGGCGCCTCCGCCTACGCCGCCATCGACGTGCGCCGCCGCCGGGCCATCGCCCGCGCCCACAGCGCCACCCACCTGACCCACCAGGCGCTGCGCGACGCCCTCGGCCCGACCGCCGCCCAGGCCGGTTCGGAGAACTCCCCGGGCCGCTTCCGCTTCGACTTCGGCTCGCCGAACGCCGTCCCCGGCGCCGTCCTCACGGACGTCGAGCAGAAGATCAACGAGGTGCTCGCGCGCGAGCTCGACGTGCACGCCGAGGTCATGCCGATCGACGAGGCCAAGCGTCAGGGCGCCATCGCCGAGTTCGGCGAGAAGTACGGCGAGCAGGTCCGCGTCGTCACCATCGGCGACTTCTCCAAGGAGCTGTGCGGCGGTACGCACGTCCACAACACCGCCCAGCTGGGTCTGGTGAAGCTGCTCGGCGAGTCGTCGATCGGCTCCGGCGTGCGCCGGATCGAGGCCCTGGTCGGCGTCGACGCGTACAACTTCCTGGCCCGTGAGCACACGGTCGTCGCCCAGCTCCAGGAGCTGGTCAAGGGCCGTCCGGAGGAGCTGCCGGAGAAGATCTCCTCGATGCTCGGCAAGCTGAAGGACGCCGAGAAGGAGATCGAGAAGTTCCGCGCGGAGAAGGTCCTGCAGGCCGCCGCCGGTCTGGTCGACTCCGCCCGGGACATCCGCGGCGTCGCCCTGGTCACCGGCCAGGTGCCGGACGGCACCGGCGCCGACGACCTGCGCAAGCTGGTCCTGGACGTCCGCGGCCGCATCCCCTCGGACCGCCCGGCCGTCGTCGCCCTGTTCACGACCGTGGGCGGCAAGCCGCTGACGGTCAT
The DNA here is from genome assembly GCA_002355495.1 of Streptomyces laurentii. GTDB lineage: Bacteria > Actinomycetota > Actinomycetes > Streptomycetales > Streptomycetaceae > Streptomyces > Streptomyces laurentii. Next base: position 1,086,568 of record AP017424.1, on the reverse strand, counting down.
CGCCACCAACGAGGCCGCCCGCGAGCGCGGCTTCAAGGCCGGCGAGCTGGTCCGCACGGCCGCCAAGACCCTCGGTGGCGGTGGCGGCGGCAAGCCGGACGTCGCCCAGGGCGGCGGGCAGAACCCGCAGGCCGTCAGCGAGGCCATGGCCGCTGTCGAGCGCCTCGTGACGGAGAACGCGTGACGATGCGTCGAGGACGCCGACTCGCCGTCGACGTCGGGGACGCCCGGATCGGGGTCGCCTCGTGCGACCCCGACGGGGTCCTCGCCACGCCGGTGGAGACCGTGCCGGGGCGTGACGTCCCGGCCGCCCACCGGCGGCTGCGGAAGCTCGTCGAGGAGTACGAGCCGATCGAGGTCGTCGTGGGCCTGCCCCGCTCGCTCAGCGGGCGGGAGGGCCCGGCCGCGACCAAGGTGCGCGCCTTCGCCCGGGAGATGGCCAAGGGCATCGCCCCGGTCCCGGTGCGGCTCGTCGACGAGCGGATGACGACGGTGTCGGCCACGCACGGGCTGCGGGCCTCCGGCGTGAAGGCGAAGAAGGGGCGGTCCGTCATCGATCAGGCCGCCGCTGTGATCATCCTTCAGAACGCTCTTGAGTCCGAACGGGTATCAGGTAATCCGCCCGGTGAGGGCGTCGAAACAGTCATCTGATCGCGATACGGTAACGTTCCGCGCGTTGCGGCGGTGTTCGAACAGCCGCCGCACCACGTAGAGGCTGAACGTCCGGAGGCCTCGCGGCTGTTTGGGGATCAATGACTGAGTATGGCCGGAGCCCCGGCTCCGAACCGTGGCACCCCCAGGACCCCCTGTACGGGGACCAGGGGTGGGATGGCCAACAACAGCAGCAGTACCCGCAGCAGGCGACGTACGGCCAAACGGATCCGTACGCGGGTGACGCGTATCAGCAGTACCCGCAGCAGGAACAGCAGCAGTACGCGCAGCAGGATCAGCAGCAGTATCCGCAGGAGCAGCACCAGCAGCAGTATCCGCAGCAGTACGCGCAGGAGCAGTACCCGCAGCAGTCTCCGCAGGAGCAGGCGTACGGCGGGCAGCAGCAGTACGGGAACCAGGGCGGCTACGACGCCAACGGCTACCCCGTGCAGCAGCAGTCGCCGGAGTCGCAGCCGCAGTACGACGGCAACTGGGAGACGGGCCAGGCGGCGATGCCGTACAACGCCCCGCCCGCCGATCCGTACGGCGGCCAGCAGCAGCCCGACCTCTACGGCACCCCCGAGGCGTACCCGCCGCCGCAGCCCCCCGGCCACCGCCAGGCTCCGCCGGAGCCGGTCGACGAATGGGACGCGGACCCGGAGTCGCAGGAGGAGCATCCTTTCTTCACCGGCGGCGGTGACGACGACGGCGACGGCCGGGACGACCACGGTGGCCGGGGCGCCGGTCGCGGAGACCGCGCCGGCCGGGGCCGCCGGGGCGCCCGGGACGACCACGACGACGCGTACGACAAGTACGACGAGGAAGACGACGACGAGGAGCCGGGCCGCGGCTCCCGCTCCGGCCGCGGCGGCAAGGGCAAGAAGGGCCGCAAGGCCAAGAACGGGGTGGCCTGCCTGGTCGTCACGGGCGTCATCCTCGGCGCCGTCGGTGGCGTCGGCTACTTCGGCTACAAGTTCTACCAAGGCCGTTTCGCCGCCGCGCCCGACTACGTGGGCGAGGGCAGCGGCGACGTCCAGGTCGAGATCCCGGGCCAGGCGAGCGGCTCGCGGATCGGCAACATCCTCAAGAAGGCCGGTGTCGTCAAGAGCGTCGACGCCTTCGTCTCGGCCCAGCAGAGGAACCCCAAGGGTCTCTCCATCCAGGCCGGTGTCTACACGATGAAGAAGGAGATGTCGGCGGCGAGCGCGGTCGCGCTCATGCTCAACCCGGCGAGCCAGACCAACTTCATCATCCCCGAGGGCAAGCGCAACTCCTGGGTGTACGCCCAGATCGACAAGCGCCTCGACCTCGAACCCGGGACCACCAAGGACATCGCCTTCAAGGACGCGAACAAGCTCGGGCTGCCCGACTGGGCCAAGAATCGCCCCCGGACCAAGGACCCGCTGGAGGGCTTCCTCTACCCGTCGAGCTATCCGGTCGCCAAGGGCACCAAGCCGGAAGACGTGCTGCGCAGGATGGTCGCGCACGCGAACGGGGAGTACGGGAAGCTCGACCTTCAGAAGAAGGCGAGCGCGCTGGGCGTCAAGGGTCCCTGGGAGCTGCTGACCATCGCGAGCATGGTGCAGGCGGAGGGTAAGACGGACGACGACTTCCGCAAGATGGCGGAGGTCGTCTACAACCGTCTCGCCGACCCCAAGGAGACGGTCTACCTCATCCAGTTCGACTCGACGTACAACTATCTGAAGGGCCAGAGCGAGATCAAGCTCACCGAGGACGAGGTCAAGAACAACAAGGACCCCTACAACACGTACACGAACACGGGGCTGCCGCCGGGACCGATCGGCAACCCGGGCGACAAGGCGCTCGCCGCGATGCTCGATCCGACCCACGACGGCTGGAAGTACTTCGTCGCGACCGACGGCAAGAACAAGACCGAGTTCGCCAAGACGCACGACGAGTTCCTGAGGCTGAAGGACAAGTTCAATGCCGGCAACTGACGGGCGACGGGCGGCCGTCCTCGGTTCGCCCATCGCCCACTCGCTCTCCCCGGTCCTGCACCGGTCCGCGTACCGGGAGCTCGGCCTCGACGACTGGTCGTACGACCGCTTCGAGGTCGACGAGCCCGCGCTTCCCGGCTTCGTGGGCGGGCTCGACGCGTCATGGGCGGGGCTCTCGCTCACGATGCCGCTCAAGCGGGCGGTCATCCCGCTGCTCGACGAGATCACGGACACCGCCGCCGCCGTCGAGGCCGTCAACACGGTCGTCCTCACCGAGGACGGCCGCCGGGTCGGCGACAACACCGACATCCCCGGCATGGTCGCAGCCCTGCGCGAGCGGGGCGTCGAGAAGGTGGACGCGGCGGCGGTCCTCGGCGCCGGCGCCACCGCGTCGTCGGCGCTGGCCGCCCTCGCCCGGATCTGCTCGGGGCCCGTCACCGCGTACGTACGCAGTGAGGCGCGCGCCGAGGAGATGCGCGGCTGGGGCGAGCGCCTCGGGGTCGACGTCCGTACGGCCGCCTGGGACGACGCGGCCGAGGCCTTCGCCGCACCGCTCGTCGTCGCGACCACGCCCGCCGGGACCACGGACGCGCTCGCGGCATCCGTCCCCGACGCTCCCGGCACACTCTTCGATGTCCTGTACGACCCGTGGCCCACGCGGCTCGCCGCCGCCTGGTCCGCGCGCGGCGGCAAAGTGGTGGGCGGGCTCGACCTGCTGGTCCACCAGGCCGTGCTCCAGGTGGAGCAGATGACCGGGCGGACCCCCGGCCCGCTCGCGGCGATGCGGGCGGCGGGGGAGGCGGCGCTGGCCCAGCGCTGACCGAGGGGCCACGAGACGGGCGACACAAGGGGGAGACATGGGGGGAAATGTGCTGCTCGCGTCCAAGTGGGCGCTGGCGGAGGATCTGCTGCGGCTGTCGGTGGCGGCGGGGCGGGCCGTGTTCGTTTCGATGCCGGCCGTGGTCCGTTATCCGCTGCTCGTCCTGATCGGCGCCACGGCCGTCTACCTCGTCGTGGCCTGGTGCCGCAACGCGGTGCGGAAGCGGCGGGAGCTGCGGAAACAGGGCGAGCGAGGGGAAGCGGGAGAGGGCCCGGAGACGGCTCCGGGGACGGAGAAGACCTCACCCGACACGTGAGACGAGTGTCCCGACTCGTGGACCGGAGATCGACCGGTGGGTCGGACATGGGAGGATCGTCCCCGGCGGACCGGGGCCGCGCACCCGGGTCGCGCCGCAGTGCCCAGGCGCGAGCATGAGGAGCATCGTTGAGCAGGTTGCGTTGGCTGACGGCGGGAGAATCGCACGGGCCCGCGCTGGTCGCGACCCTTGAGGGACTTCCGGCCGGCGTTCCGGTCACCACGGAGCTGGTGGCGGACCATCTCGCCCGGCGGCGCCTCGGCTATGGACGCGGCGCGCGGATGAAGTTCGAGCGCGACGAGGTCACCTTCCTCGGCGGTGTCCGGCACGGCCTCTCGCTCGGCTCGCCGGTCGCGGTCATGGTCGGCAACACCGAGTGGCCCAAGTGGGAGAAGGTCATGTCGGCCGACCCGGTCGACCCGGCCGAGCTGGAGGGTTCCGCGCGCAACGCGCCGCTGACCCGGCCGCGCCCCGGTCACGCCGATCTGGCCGGCATGCAGAAGTACGGCTTCGACGAGGCCCGGCCGATCCTGGAGCGCGCCAGCGCCCGGGAGACCGCGGCCCGGGTCGCGCTCGGTGCCGTGGCCCGCTCCTTCCTGAAGGAGGCGGCCGGTATCGAGATCGTGTCGCACGTGGTCGAGCTGGCCGCCGCCAAGGCCCCGTACGGTGTCTACCCGATCCCCGCCGACGTCGAGAAGCTCGACGCCGACCCGGTGCGCTGCCTCGACGCCGAGACGTCGAAGGCGATGGTCGCCGAGATCGACCAGGCCCACAAGGACGGCGACACCCTCGGTGGCGTCGTCGAGGTCCTCGCGTACGGCGTGCCCGTCGGTCTCGGTTCGCATGTGCACTGGGACCGGCGGCTCGACGCCCGGCTCGCGGCCGCGCTCATGGGCATCCAGGCCATCAAGGGCGTGGAGGTCGGCGACGGCTTCGACCTCGCCCGGGTGCCGGGTTCCCAGGCGCACGACGAGATCGTCCAGGGCGCCGACGGCATCACCCGGTCCACCGGCCGGGCCGGCGGCACCGAGGGCGGACTTTCCACCGGCGAACTGCTGCGCGTCCGTGCCGCGATGAAGCCGATCGCGACCGTGCCGCGGGCCCTCGCGACCGTCGACGTCGCCACCGGCGAGGCCGCCGCGGCCCACCACCAGCGCTCCGACGTGTGCGCCGTCCCGGCCGCCGGCATCGTCGCCGAGGCCATGGTCGCACTCGTCCTCGCGGACGCCGTCGTGGAGAAGTTCGGCGGCGACAGCGTCCCCGAGACCCGCCGCAACGTGCGCTCGTACCTCGACAACCTCCGCATCCGGTGACCGCCTCCGAGAGCGGCCGACCGCTCGTCGTCCTCGTCGGGCCCATGGGCTCCGGCAAGTCCACGGTGGGCGCCCTGCTCGCCGAGCGGCTCGGCGCGGTCTACCGGGACACCGACGCGGACATCGTCGCCACCGAGGGGCGCGAGATCGCGGACATCTTCGTCGAGGACGGCGAGGACCACTTCCGCGCCCTGGAGCGCGCCGCCGTGCGCACGGCCGTCGCCGAGCACCGGGGCGTCCTCGCGCTCGGCGGCGGCGCCGTGCTCGACGCGGACACCCGCGCCCTGCTCGCGCCGCTGCCCGTCGTGTATCTCTCGATGGACGTCGAGGCCGCGGTCCGCCGCGTCGGCCTCGGCGCCGCCCGGCCCCTGCTCGCCGTCAACCCGCGCCGTCAGTGGCGCGAGCTGATGGACGCACGCCGCCATCTGTACGAAGAAGTCGCGAGCGCCGTCGTCGCCACCGACGACCGCACGCCCGAAGAGGTCGCCCAGGCGGTCCTCGACGCACTGGAGTTGAAGGACGTATGACGGACACGGACCAGGACATCACCCGGATCCAGGTCGCAGGCTCCGCGGGCACCGACCCGTACGAGGTGCTGGTCGGCCGGCAGCTGCTCGGCGAACTCGGCAGCCTCATCGGCCCCGGGGCCAAGCGCGTGGCCGTGATCCACCCCGAGGCGCTGGCCGAGACCGGCGAGGCGCTGCGCGCCGACCTCGCGGACCAGGGCTTCGACGCCGTCGCCATCCAGGTGCCCAACGCCGAGGAGGCCAAGACCGCCGAGGTCGCCGCCTACTGCTGGAAGGCGCTCGGCCAGACCGGCTTCACCCGCAGCGACGTCATCGTCGGCGTCGGCGGCGGCGCCACCACGGACCTGGCCGGCTTCGTCGCCGCGACCTGGCTGCGCGGGGTGCGCTGGATCGCCGTGCCGACCACCGTGCTCGGCATGGTCGACGCGGCCGTCGGCGGCAAGACCGGCATCAACACCGCCGAGGGCAAGAACCTCGTCGGCGCCTTCCACCCGCCGGCCGGGGTGCTGTGCGACCTCGCCGCGCTCGACTCGCTGCCGGTGAACGACTACGTCAGCGGCCTCGCCGAGATCATCAAGGCCGGCTTCATCGCCGACCCGGTCATCCTCGACCTCATCGAGGCCGACCCGGCGGCCGCCCGCACCCCCGACGGCCCGCACACCGCCGAGCTGCTCGAGCGCTCGATCCGGGTCAAGGCCGACGTCGTCTCCGGCGACCTCAAGGAGGCCGGCCGGCGCGAGATCCTGAACTACGGCCACACCCTCGCGCACGCCATCGAGAAGAACGAGCGGTACAAGTGGCGCCACGGTGCCGCCGTCTCCGTCGGCATGGTCTTCGCCGCCGAACTCGGTCGGCTCGCCGGCCGCCTCGACGACGCGACCGCCGACCGGCACCGCACCGTCCTCGAGTCCGTCGGCCTGCCGCTCACCTACCGTGGCGACCAGTGGCCGCGGCTCCTGGAGACCATGAAGGTCGACAAGAAGTCGCGCGGCGACCTGCTGCGCTTCATCGTCCTCGGCGGCCTCGGCAAGCCGACCGTGCTGGAGGGCCCCGACCCGGCCGTCCTCATCGCGGCCTACGGCGAGGTGTCCGCGTGACCGAGCCCCGCCGGGTGCTCGTGCTGAACGGCCCGAACCTCGGCCGGCTCGGCTCGCGCGAGCCCGACATCTACGGCGCCACCTCCTACGAGGGGCTCGTCGCCTCCTGCCGGAGCCTCGGCGAAGAGCTGGGCTTCGACGTAGAGGTGCGCGAGACCAACGACGAGGGCGAGATGATCCGCTGGCTGCACGAGGCGGCCGACGGCGCGTTCCCGGTGGTCCTCAACCCGGGTGCCTTCACGCACTACTCGTACGGGATGCGCGACGCGGCCGCCCAGCGCACCGCGCCGCTCGTCGAGGTGCACATCTCCAACCCGTACACCCGTGAGGAGTTCCGGCACACCTCGGTCGTCGCCGCGGTGGCGACCGGGACCATCGCGGGCTTCGGTATCGGCTCCTACCGGCTCGCGCTGCGGGCCCTCGCCGAGGAACTGGACGACTGACCGGCCCGCCCGGCCGGTCCGCGCGGGCACCTCTCCGTCCACGCATCCGGGCACGTCGGACCGCCCCCGGCCGTTTCCCCAGAGGGAGCCGGGGGCGGTAACGTTCCGGCAACAGCGGAAGTTTCGGCGCGACGGGACGGAGTGGGGCACCGGATGCAGCACGCGATGAGGGCTCCGTTGCCACCGCATGAGCCGCCAGGTCAGAGCGGCCCGCCGGGCTGGCAGCACGGCCAGGCCGGCGCCCCCGGCGCACCGGCCCAGGGCGGGCCCCCGCCCGTGCCGCCGGCGCCCGCCGCGCCCCCCGTACCGCCCGCGCCCGGGCACCTGCCCTACCCCGGTTCCGGCCCGGCGCCGATGCCGGCCACGGGTCCGGCCCCCGCCCGGGTCCCGCAGGGCGTGCCGCCCGCCCCGCCGATGCCCCCCGCCCCGGCGGCTCCGGCCGCCGCCGCGGCACCGGCCCCCGCGTCGGCGGGCTGGGCCGCGAGCGGCCCGGCCACCGCACACGTCACCCTGCCGCCCCCGGTGACCGGCACCGCCGGCGCCACCATCGCCGTCCTGCTCATCGGCCCGGCCGGCGCGGGGAAGACCACCGTCGCCCGCCACTGGGCGTCCCGCCGGCGCGTCCCGACCGCCCACATCAGCCTCGACGACGTCCGCGAATGGGTCTGCTCCGGCTTCGCCGACCCTCAGTCGGGCTGGAACGAGCACTCCGAGGCCCAGTACCGGCTCGCCCGCCGCACCTGCGGCTTCGCCGCCCGCAACTTCCTCGCGAACGGGATCTCCTGCATCCTCGACGACGCCGTCTTCCCGGACTGGCCGGTCGTCGGCCTCGGCGGCTGGAAGCGCCATGTCGGCCCCGGCCTGCTGCCCGTCGTCCTGCTGCCCGGCCTCGACATCGTCCTGGAGCGCAACGCCGAGCGCAGCGGCAACCGGCGGCTGTCGGACGAGGAGGTCGCCGCGATCCACGGCCGGATGGCCGGCTGGTACGGCTCCGGGCTCCCGATCATCGACAACTCGACGTACGACGTGGAGACCACCGCCCGGGTCCTCGACGACGTGCTCGCCCGCGCGATCTCCGGGCAGCATCCGACGGCCTGACCTGGACGGCCTGACCTGGACGGCCCGACCCGATCCGGCCCGGCCCGGGAGGCCCGGTCGGCGGCGCCCAACAGGCCGGGGCGTCCGGCCACTCGTAGGCTCGGACCATGTCAGAGGTGTATGCGGAACGCCGGACCCGGCTGCGCGACCGCTGCGTGGCCGCGGGCAGCCCGGCGGCCCTGGTCTCCCGTCCCGCCAACGTCCGCTATCTCGCGGGCGGTTCGCCCGTCGGCGCGGTCCTGCTGATCGGCCCGGACGAGGACGTCCTGCTCTGCCCGGCGGCGCCGGGTCCCGACCCGGCCGAGGGGCGCGTCGACGAGGTCCTGTACCGGCAGCCACCCACCGGCGGCGTGGATCCCGCCGTCGTCGCGGTCGGTCTCGCCCGTACGGCCGGGGCGGACGCCCTCGCGGTCGAGGAACACCATCTGACCGTGGCCCGGCACCGGGCCATGGGGTCGGCCGCGCCCGGACTGCGCCTGGCCGATCTGTCCTCGGCCGTCGAACAGCTCCGGATCGTCAAGGACGAGGAGGAGATCGGCTCCCTGCGGATCGCCGCCGAGATCGCCGACCAGGCCCTCGGCGAACTCCTGGAGTCGATCCTGGTCGGCCGGACCGAACGGCACCTCGCCCTGGAACTGGAACGCCGGCTGGTGGACCACGGCGCGGACGGACCCGCCTTCCCCACCTCCGTGGCCACCGGCCCGAACTCCGGCGTGTCCGGGCACAAGCCCACCGACCGACGGGTCGAGGAGGGCGACTTCCTGTCCGTCTGCCTGGGCGCCAGCTATCACGGCTACCGCTGTGAGATCGGCCGTACCTTCGTCATCGGGACCACGCCGGCCGACTGGCAGATCGAGCTGTACGAGCTCGTCTTCGCCGCTCAGCGGGCCGGCCGGCAGGCCCTCGCACCCGGCGCCGCGTACCGCGACGTGGACCGCGCGGCCCGGCAGGTGCTCGCCGCGGCGGGCCACGGTGACGCCACCGCCGGGCTCACCGGGCACGGGGTGGGCCTGGAAATCGACGAGGACCCGCAGCTCGCACCCGCGGCCATGGGTAAACTGGACGCTTGTGTGCCGGTCACCGTCGAACCGGGGGTCCACCTCCCGGGCCGGGGCGGAGTCCGGATCGATGACACGCTCGTCGTGCGCCAGGAGGCGGACGGCGGACCCGAGCTACTCACCATCACGACCAAGGAGCTGCTCGCGCTGTAGGGCGCGGGCCGGCCTTTCGGTCCACGTCAGTCCAGGAGATTCCGCAACGTGGCTTCCACGAACGACCTCAAGAACGGCATGGTGCTCAAGCTCGACGGCGGCCAGCTCTGGTCCGTCGTCGAGTTCCAGCACGTCAAGCCCGGCAAGGGCCCGGCCTTCGTGCGCACCAAGCTCAAGAACGTCATGTCGGGCAAGGTCGTCGACAAGACCTTCAACGCGGGCGTGAAGGTCGACACGGCCACCATCGACCGCCGCGACATGCAGTTCTCCTACATGGATGGCGACTACTTCGTCTTCATGGACGAGGAGACGTACGACCAGCTGCACGTCGACCGCAAGGCCGTCGGCGACGCCGCCAACTTCCTCATCGAGGGCTTCACCGCCTCGGTCGCGCAGCACGAGGGCTCGGTTCTCTACGTCGAGCTGCCCGCCGCCGTCGTGCTGGAGATCAAGCACACCGACCCGGGTGTCCAGGGTGACCGCTCCACCGGCGGCACCAAGCCCGCCACGCTGGAGACCGGCCACGAGATCCAGGTCCCGCTCTTCGTCACCACCGGCGAGAAGGTCAAGGTCGACACCCGCACCAGCGACTACCTCGGCCGGGTGAACAGCTAACCGTGGCTGCCCGGAGCAAGGCCCGTAAGCGCGCCTTCCAGATCGTGTTCGAGGCCGATCAGCGCGGCACCTCGGTCCATGAGGTCCTCGCGGACCAGGTACGGCTGCACCGGTCCGACGACCGCCAGCCGCCGGTCAGCGACTTCACCATGCAGCTGGTCGAGGGCTACGCCCAGCACGTGGGGCGGATCGACGAGCTCATCGCGACCTACGCGGTGGACTGGGACCTCGACCGGATGCCGGCCACCGACCGGAACATCGTGCGCCTCGCCGCGTACGAGCTGATCTGGGAGGACGGCACGCCGGACGCGGTGGCCATCGACGAGGCCGTGCAGCTCGCCAAGGAGTTCTCCACGGACGACTCCCCGGCCTTTGTCAACGGTCTGCTCGGACGCTTCAAGGACCTGAAGCCGCGGCTGCGCCGGGAAGCGGACGCCTAGGCTCACGTCAGGCCCGTCCCGCCCGTCAGGGCAGCCGGAAGGGGCCCGCAGCACTCCAGGGTGCTGCGGGCCCCTTCGTCGTACGCGAGGACCGCACCGGCCGGGACGTCCGGGACGTCCGGGCCGTCCGACAAACGAAACGCCGGACCGCGGGAGTCGTGGTGACTCCCGCGGCCCGGCGGTACGTTTCTGCGGGGTGACCCCGAGAGGTCGGCGCAGCGGGTCAGTTCTCCTCGTGGGCGACCGCGCGACGCGCTTCCGCGTCCAGGACGCCCCAGCTGATCAGCTGCTCGGTGAGCACCGAGGGGGACTGGTCGTAGATCACGGCGAGGGTGCGCAGGTCGTCCTGGCGGATCGACAGCACCTTGCCGTTGTAGTCGCCGCGCTGCGACTGGATGGTCGCCGCGTAGCGCTGGAGGGGGCCGGCCTTCTCCGCGGGGACGTGGGCCAGCCGCTCCAGGTCCAGGACCAGCTTCGGCGGCGGCTCGGCGGCTCCGCCCGGCGTGGTGCCTGGCAGCAGCTCCTGCACCGGAACCCCGTAGAAGTCGGCCAGCTCGGCCAGACGCTGCACGGTCACGGCGCGGTCACCGCGCTCGTAGGAACCGACCACGACCGCCTTCCAGCGGCCCTGGGACTTCTCCTCCACGCCGTGGAGGGAAAGGCCCTGCTGAGTGCGGATCGCACGCAGTTTGGCCCCGAGCTGCTTTGCGTACTCGCTTGACATAACGCTCCCGGACGCTGAGACGACGGGCGGCTGTGCCGCTCGACTGGTAACTCACTGTGAGGTTACGCAGCGTGACGCTCTTCCGTCAAGCCGAATGGTCCATACCGGCCCCTTCCGGGGGACGGCGCCCGGAGCGCCGGACGGGTGGTGAGGAAGGGAGCCGTCCGCCCCTGGTAGAGTGAATGGCGCAAATCCGACGTCCTTTAAGGTCCGTCCCGTGAGGCGGAGAAGGAGGTCCGTTTCACATGGACACACAGCAGCAGCATGCCGATGTCGCCCGGCCCGTTCTCGAGGCCCCGGACATCGCGCGGGTCCTGACCCGCATCGCCCACGAGATCGTCGAGCGCGCCAAGGGTGCCGACGACGTGATCCTCCTCGGCATCCCGACCCGCGGCGTCCATCTCGCCCGCCGGCTCGCCGACAAGCTCGCCGCCATCACCGGCACCACGATCCCGGTCGGCTCCCTCGACATCACGATGTACCGGGACGACCTGCGGCTGAAGCCGGCCCGCGCCCTCGGCCGCACCGAGATCCCCGGTGACGGCATCGACGGCCGCCTCGTCGTCCTCGTCGACGACGTCCTCTTCTCCGGCCGCACGATCCGCGCCGCCCTCGACGCCCTCGGCGACATCGGCCGCCCGCGCGCCGTGCAGCTCGCCGTCCTCGTCGACCGCGGCCACCGCGAGCTGCCCATCCGCGCCGACTACGTCGGCAAGAACCTCCCCACGTCGCTGCGGGAGACGGTCAAGGTCCAGCTCGCCGAGGAAGACGGTCGCGACACCGTCCTGCTCGGCAGCCGCCCCGCCTCCTGACCCCCAAGCCGGCCATCGCCGGGTCCAGGGCACAGCCCTGCGCACCCGCATGCCCTCACTCTCCCCACGGAGTCACACCCCGATGATGCGTCACCTCATCTCGGCCGCCGACCTCACCCGCGACGACGCCGTCCTGATCCTCGACACCGCCGAGGAGATGGCCCGGGTGGCCGACCGGCCCATCAAGAAGCTCCCGACCCTGCGCGGGCGCACCGTCTGCAACCTGTTCTTCGAGGACTCGACCCGCACCCGGATCTCCTTCGAGGCCGCCGAGAAGCGGCTGTCCGCGGACGTGATCAACTTCGCCGCGAAGGGCTCCAGCGTCTCCAAGGGCGAATCGCTCAAGGACACCGCCCAGACCCTGGAGGCGATGGGCGTCGACGCCGTCGTCATCCGGCACGGCGCCTCCGGCGCCCCGTACCGCCTGGCCACCTCCGGCTGGATCGACGCCCCCGTCATCAACGCCGGCGACGGAACCCACCAGCACCCCACCCAGGCCCTGCTCGACGCCTTCACCATGCGCCGCCGCCTGGTCGGCCGCGACACCGGCCTCGGCCGGGACCTGGACGGCAAGCGGATCACCCTGGTCGGCGACGTCCTGCACAGCCGGGTCGCCCGCTCCAACGTCGACCTGCTGCACACCCTCGGCGCCGAGGTCACCCTGGTGGCCCCGCCCACCCTCGTGCCCGTCGGCGTCGAGAGCTGGCCCTGCGAGGTCTCGTACGATCTCGACAGCGTGCTGGCGAAGTCCGACGCGGTGATGATGCTGCGTGTGCAGCGCGAGCGGATGAACGCCGCCTTCTTCCCGACCGAGCGCGAGTACTCGCGCCGCTACGGGCTCGACGGCCGGCGCATGGCGAAGATGCCCGAGCACGCCATCGTCATGCACCCCGGCCCGATGGTCCGCGGCATGGAGATCACCGCCGAGGTCGCCGACTCCGACCGCTGCACGGTCGTCGAGCAGGTCGCCAACGGCGTCTCCACCCGGATGGCCGTCCTCTACCTGCTGCTCGGCGGCGCCGAGTTCACCGCCCCCGCCTCCCCCCGTACCACCGAAGAGAGCTGAGACACCCCATGAGCAAGATCCTGATCCGTGGTGCGAAGGTGCTCGGCGGCGAGGTGGCGGACGTCCTGATCGACGGCGAGATCATCGCCGAGATCGGTACGGGCCTGGCGGCCGACGACGCCCAGGTGGTGGAGGCCGAGGGGCAGATCCTGCTGCCCGGCCTGGTCGACCTGCACACCCATCTGCGCGAGCCCGGCCGCGAGGACTCCGAGACCGTCCTCACCGGCACCCGCGCCGCCGCCTCCGGCGGCTTCACGGCCGTCTTCGCCATGGCCAACACCCACCCGGTGGCCGACAGCGCCGGCGTCGTCGAGCAGGTCTACCGCCTCGGCAAGGAAGCCGGCTACTGCGACGTCCAGCCCATCGGCGCCGTCACCGTCGGCCTGGAGGGCAAGAAGCTCGCCGAGCTCGGCGCCATGCACGACTCCGCCGCCGGCGTCACCGTCTTCTCGGACGACGGCAAGTGCGTCGACGACGCGGTGATCATGCGCCGCGCCCTGGAGTACGTGAAGGCGTTCGGTGGTGTCGTCGCCCAGCACGCCCAGGAGCCCCGTCTCACCGAGGGCGCCCAGATGAACGAGGGCGTCGTCTCCGCCGAGCTCGGCCTCGGCGGCTGGCCGGCCGTCGCCGAGGAGTCGATCATCGCCCGCGACGTGCTGCTCGCCGAGCACGTCGGCTCCCGCGTGCACATCTGCCACCTGTCCACCGCCGGCTCCGTCGAGATCGTCCGCTGGGCCAAGTCCCGCGGCATCGACGTCACCGCCGAGGTCACCCCGCACCACCTCCTCCTCACGGACGAGCTGGTCCGCACGTACGACCCGGTCTACAAGGTCAACCCGCCGCTGCGCACCGAGCGCGACGTCACGGCGCTGCGCGAGGCCCTGGCCGACGGCACGATCGACATCGTCGCCACCGACCACGCCCCGCACCCGCACGAGGACAAGGACTGCGAGTGGGCCGCCGCCGCCATGGGCATGGTCGGCCTGGAGACCGCCCTGTCCGTGGTCCAGCAGACGATGGTCGAGACCGGACTGCTCGACTGGGCCGGCGTCGCCGACCGGATGTCCTTCGCTCCCGCCCGCATCGGCCGGGCCGCCGGCCACGGACGACCCGTCTCGGCTGGTGAGCCCGCGAACCTGACCCTGGTCGATCCGGCATACCGTGGTGAAGTGGACCCCGCCGACTTCGCCTCGCGCAGCCGCAACACCCCCTACGAGGGCCGTGAGCTGCCGGGACGCGTCACCCACACGTTCCTGCGGGGCCGCGCAACGCTCGTCGACGGGAAGCTGGCGTGACACCACACGTACTCCAGGCGGCCGCCGCCACCATGGCCGCCGAACCGAAATCGGCCGAGGTCACCGACTGGGCCGGACGGCTCGGCTGGGTCGTCGGACTGCTGCTCTTCATCACCTTCGTCTACTGGCTGATGCGCCAGGGATGGAAGTGGCGCGGCAGCCTCCAGTCCGACCTCCCGCCGCTGCCCGGGATCCCCGACCACCCCGGTGAGGCGCGGCTCACGCTGCGGGGCCGCTACCACGGCTCCACCACCGCCGGACAGTGGCTCGACCGGATCGTCGCCCACGGCCTGGGCCTGCGCAGCCGCGCCGAGCTCACCCTCACGGACGCCGGGATCGCCGTCGTACGCCCCGGGGCGAACGACTTCCTCATCCCGGCCGCCGCCCTGCGCGAGGCCCGCCTCGACAAGGGCATCGCCGGCAAGGTCCTCACCGAGGGCGGCCTGCTGATCGTGACCTGGGAGCACGGCGGCAAGGAACTCGACTCCGGCTTCCGCGCCGACCGCGCGGCCGAGCACGCCGCCTGGGTCGAGGCCGTGAACTCCCTGAGCAGCACCCACCACCAGAACCAGCACGCAAGCACGACGGAAGGCACCGCACGATGACGACCTCCACCCGGGGAACCGCCAGGGTTCCCGCCGTACTCGTCCTGGAGGACGGCCGCATCTTCCGCGGCCGCGCCTACGGGGCCGTGGGGGAGACCTTCGGCGAGGCCGTGTTCTCCACCGGCATGACCGGCTACCAGGAGACCCTCACCGACCCGTCGTACCACCGGCAGGTCGTCGTCATGACCGCCCCGCACGTCGGCAACACCGGCGTCAACGACGAGGACCCCGAGTCCGCCCGCATCTGGGTGGCCGGCTACGTCGTCCGCGACCCCGCCCGCGTCTCCTCCAACTGGCGCGCCCAGCGCTCCCTCGACGAGGAGCTGCGCACCCAGGGGGTCGTCGGCATCCAGGGCATCGACACCCGCGCCCTCACCCGCCACCTGCGCGAGCGCGGCGCCATGCGCGTCGGCATCTTCTCCGGCAGCGCGCTGCCCGACGAGGGCACCCTGCTCGCCGAGGTGCGCCAGGCGCCCGAGATGGCCGGCGCCGACCTCTCCGCCGAGGTCGCCACCAAGGAGCCGTACGTCGTCCCCGCGATCGGCGAGAAGAAGTTCACCGTCGCCGCCGTCGACCTCGGCATCAAGGGCATGACCCCGCACCGGATGGCCGAGCGCGGCATCGAGGTACACGTGCTGCCCGCCACCGCCACCGCCGAGGACGTCTACGCCGTCGCCCCCGACGGCGTGTTCTTCTCCAACGGCCCGGGCGACCCGGCGACCGCCGACGGCCCCGTCGCCGTCATGCAGGAGGTCCTGCGCCGCAAGACGCCGCTCTTCGGCATCTGCTTCGGCAACCAGATCCTCGGCCGCGCCCTCGGCTTCGGCACGTACAAGCTGAAGTACGGCCACCGGGGCATCAACCAGCCGGTCCAGGACCGCACCACCGGCAAGGTCGAGGTCACCGCCCACAACCACGGCTTCGCCGTCGACGCGCCCCTCGACAAGGTCTCCGACACCCCCTTCGGGCGCGCCGAGGTCTCCCACGTGTGCCTGAACGACAACGTCGTGGAGGGCCTCCAGCTGCTCGACCAGCCGGCCTTCTCCGTCCAGTACCACCCCGAGGCGGCCGCGGGCCCGCACGACGCCGCGTACCTCTTCGACCGCTTCGTGACCCTCATGGAGGCCGAGCGTGCCTAAGCGCACCGACATCCAGTCCGTCCTCGTCATCGGCTCCGGCCCGATCGTCATCGGACAGGCCGCCGAGTTCGACTACTCCGGCACCCAGGCGTGCCGCGTCCTCAAGTCCGAGGGTCTGCGGGTCATCCTGGTCAACTCCAACCCGGCCACGATCATGACCGACCCGGAGATCGCCGACGCCACCTACGTCGAGCCGATCACCCCCGAGTTCGTCGAGAAGATCATCGCCAAGGAGCGCCCCGACGCCCTCCTGCCCACCCTCGGCGGCCAGACCGCGCTCAACACCGCGATCTCCATGCACGAGCAGGGCGTCCTCGAGAAGTACGGCGTCGAGCTGATCGGCGCCAACGTCGAGGCCATCCACAAGGGCGAGGACCGCGACCTGTTCAAGGGCGTCGTCGAGGCCGTCAAGGCCAAGATCGGCTACGGCGAGTCCGCCCGCTCGGTCATCTGCCACACCATGGACGAGGTCATCGCGGGCGTCGACACGCTCGGCGGCTACCCGGTCGTCGTCCGTCCCTCCTTCACCATGGGCGGCGCCGGCTCCGGCTTCGCCCACGACGAGGAGGAGCTGCGCCGCATCGCCGGCCAGGGCCTCACGCTCTCCCCGACCACCGAGGTGCTCCTGGAGGAGTCCATCCTCGGCTGGAAGGAGTACGAGCTGGAGCTGATGCGCGACAAGAACGACAACGTCGTGGTCGTCTGCTCCATCGAGAACTTCGACCCGATGGGCGTGCACACCGGTGACTCGATCACCGTCGCCCCGGCGATGACCCTCACCGACCGCGAGTACCAGCGCCTGCGCGACATCGGCATCGCGATCATCCGCGAGGTCGGCGTCGACACCGGCGGCTGCAACATCCAGTTCGCGGTGAACCCGGACGACGGCCGCATCATCGTCATCGAGATGAACCCGCGCGTCTCCCGCTCCTCCGCGCTCGCCTCCAAGGCCACCGGCTTCCCGATCGCCAAGATCGCCGCCCGGCTCGCCGTCGGCTACACGCTGGACGAGATCCCGAACGACATCACCGAGAAGACCCCGGCCTCCTTCGAGCCGACCCTCGACTACGTCGTCGTCAAGGCCCCGCGCTTCGCCTTCGAGAAGTTCCCGTCCGCCGACTCCACGCTGACGACGACCATGAAGTCGGTCGGCGAGGCCATGGCCATCGGCCGCAACTTCACCGAGGCCCTGCAGAAGGCCCTGCGCTCGCTGGAGAAGAAGGGCAGCCAGTTCGACTTCACCGGCAAGCCCGGTGACCTCGGTGACAAGGCCGAGCTGCTCGCCCGGGCGGTCCGCCCGACCGACGGCCGGATCAACACGGTCATGGAGGCCATCCGCGCGGGCGCCACGCCCGAGGAGGTCTTCGAGGCCACCAAGATCGACCCGTGGTTCGTCGACCAGCTCTTCCTCATCAAGGAGATCGCCGACGAGCTGGCCGCCGCCGAGAAGCTCGACCCCGAGCTGCTCGCCGAGGCCAAGCGGCACGGCTTCTCCGACGCCCAGATCGCCGGGATCCGCGGTCTGCGCGAGGACGTCGTCCGCGAGGTCCGGCACGCCCTTGGCGTCCGCCCCGTCTACAAGACCGTCGACACCTGCGCCGCCGAGTTCGCCGCGAGGACCCCGTACTTCTACTCCTCGTACGACGAGGAGACCGAGGTCGCGCAGCGCGAGAAGCCCGCGGTGATCATCCTGGGCTCCGGCCCGAACCGCATCGGCCAGGGCATCGAGTTCGACTACTCCTGCGTCCACGCCTCCTTCGCGCTCAGCGACGCGGGCTACGAGACCGTGATGGTCAACTGCAACCCGGAGACCGTCTCCACCGACTACGACACCTCCGACCGGCTCTACTTCGAGCCGCTCACCCTGGAGGACGTCCTGGAGATCGTCCACGCCGAGGCGCAGGCCGGCCCCATCGCCGGTGTCGTCGTCCAGCTCGGCGGCCAGACCCCGCTCGGCCTCGCCCAGGCGCTCAAGGACAACGGCGTGCCGGTCGTCGGCACCTCCCCGGAGGCCATCCACGCCGCCGAGGACCGCGGCGCCTTCGGCCGGGTGCTCGACGAGGCGGGCCTGCCCGCCCCCAAGCACGGCACCGCCACCACCTTCGCCGAGGCCAAGGCCATCGCCGACGAGATCGGCTACCCGGTGCTCGTCCGCCCGTCGTACGTGCTCGGCGGCCGCGGCATGGAGATCGTCTACGACGAGACCCGCCTCGAGTCGTACATCGAGGAGTCCACCGAGATCTCCCCGACCCGCCCGGTCCTGGTGGACCGCTTCCTCGACGACGCCATCGAGATCGACGTCGACGCGCTCTACGACGGCGAGGAGCTCTACCTCGGCGGCGTCATGGAGCACATCGAGGAAGCCGGCATCCACTCCGGCGACTCGGCCTGCGCGCTGCCCCCGATCACCCTCGGCGGCTTCGACATCAAGCGGCTGCGGGCCTCCACCGAGGCCATCGCCAAGGGCGTCGGCGTGCGCGGTCTGATCAATATCCAGTTCGCGATGGCCGGCGACATCCTGTACGTCCTGGAGGCCAACCCGCGCGCCTCGCGCACCGTCCCCTTCACCTCGAAGGCGACCGCGGTGCCGCTCGCGAAGGCCGCCGCGCGCATCTCGCTCGGCGCCACCATCGCCGAGCTGCGCGCCGAGGGCCTGCTGCCGAAGAACGGCGACGGCGGCACCCTGCCGCTCGACGCGCCGATCTCCGTCAAGGAGGCCGTGATGCCGTGGAGCCGCTTCCGCGACATCCACGGCCGCGGCGTGGACACCGTCCTCGGCCCGGAGATGCGCTCCACCGGCGAGGTCATGGGCATCGACTCGGTCTTCGGCACGGCCTACGCCAAGTCGCAGGCCGGCGCCTACGGCCCGCTGCCCACCAAGGGCCGCGCGTTCATCTCGGTCGCCAACCGCGACAAGCGCTCGATGATCTTCCCGGCCCGCGAGCTGGTCGCCCACGGCTTCGAGCTGCTGGCCACCTCCGGTACCGCCGAGGTGCTCAAGCGCAACGGCATCAACGCCACGGTCGTGCGCAAGCAGTCCGAGGGCGAGGGCCCGGACGGCGAGAAGACCATCGTCCAGCTCATCCACGACGGCCAGGTCGACCTGATCGTCAACACCCCGTACGGCACCGGCGGCCGCCTCGACGGCTACGACATCCGTACGGCCGCGGTGGCCCGCTCCGTGCCGTGCCTGACCACGGTCCAGGCCCTCGCGGCGGCCGTCCAGGGCATCGACGCCCTCGGCCGCGGCGACGTGAGCGTCAGCTCGCTCCAGGAGCACGCCCGGCACCTGACGGCGGCCCGCGACTAGGGCCTTGGAGAGGTCCTGAGGGCCCTGTACGAGGAGGGGGGACACCGGCACGACCCGCGGTGTCCCCCTCTTCATGAGCGGCCCCCGCTCCCGCCCCGCCATGAGCGCCCACCCCGTACCAGCGCACGAGGGATAACCCGGACGATGTACAAACTCTTCTTCCACCTGGTCTTCAAGCGGATGGACCCCGAGCAGGCCCACCACATGGCCTTCCGCTGGATCCGGCTCGCCGCCCGCGTCCCGGTCCTGCGCACCTTCGTCGCGGCCGTCCTCGCCCCCCGCCATAAGGCGCTGCGCACCGAGGCCCTGGGCCTGCGCATGCACGGCCCCTTCGGCCTGGCGGCCGGCTTCGACAAGAACGCCGTCGGCATCGACGGCATGGCCATGCTCGGCTTCGACCACGTCGAGATCGGCACGGTCACCGGCGAGGCCCAGCCCGGCAACCCCAAGAAGCGGATGTTCCGGCTGGTCCCGGACCGCGCCCTGATCAACCGCATGGGCTTCAACAACGAGGGCTCGGCCGCCGTCGCCGCCCGCCTGGCCGCCCGCAGCCCCGTCTTCAAGACGGTCGTCGGCGTCAACATCGGCAAGACCAAGGTCGTCCCCGAGGCCGACGCCGCCGCCGACTACGTGAAGTCCACCGAGCGGCTCGCCCGGCACGCCGACTACCTGGTCGTCAACGTCTCCTCGCCGAACACCCCCGGCCTGCGCAACCTCCAGGCCACCGAGTCGCTGCGCCCGCTGCTCACGGCCGTGCGCGAGGCCGCCGACCGCTCGGTGCCCGGCCGCCACGTGCCGCTCCTGGTGAAGATCGCCCCCGACCTCGCCGACGAGGACGTGGACGCGGTCGCCGACCTCGCCCTGGAACTGGGCCTGGACGGCATCATCGCCACCAACACCACCATCGCCCGCGACGGTCTGGGCCTGAAGTCCGACCCGGCCGTGGTCCGGGAGACCGGCGGACTGTCCGGAGCGCCCGTCAAGCAGCGCTCCCTGGAGGTGCTGCGCCGCCTCTACGCGCGCGTGGGGGACCGGATCGTCCTCGTCGGCGTCGGCGGCATCGAGAACGCCGAGGACGCCTGGGAGCGGATCCTCGCGGGCGCCACCCTGATCCAGGGCTTCAGCGCCTTCATCTACGAGGGGCCGTTCTACGCCCGCGCCATCCACCGGGGCCTCGCCGAGCGGCTCGCCGCCTCCCCGTACGCCACCCTCGCCGAGGCCGTCGGCGCCGACACCCGCACCCGTACCGGAAAGGCCGCGAAGTGACGCGCGAAGTGACGAGCGAAGTGACCCTGGAACCCTTCGGCACCCGGCTGCGCCGGGCCATGGACGAGCGCGGCCCGCTGTGCGTCGGCATCGACCCGCACGCCGCCCTGCTGGACTCCTGGGGCCTGGCCGACGACATTGCGGGCCTGGAGCGCTTCACGTACACGGTCGTGGAGGCGCTGGCCGGCACGGTCGCCGTCTTCAAGCCGCAGGCCGCGTTCTTCGAGCGCTTCGGCTCGCGCGGCGTGGCCGTCCTGGAGCGCGCCACCGCCGATCTGCGGACGGCCGGCGGCCTGGTCGTCATGGACGCCAAGCGCGGCGACATCGGCTCCACGATGGCCGCCTACGCGGAGGCCTTCCTGCGCCCCGGCGCGCCGCTGTTCTCCGACGCGCTGACCGTCTCCCCGTACCTGGGCTACGGCTCCCTGAAGCCGGCCGTCGACCTGGCCCGGGCCTCCGGCGCCGGCCTGTTCGTGCTGGCTCTCACCTCCAACCCGGAGGGCGCCGAGGTCCAGCGCGCCGTGCGCGCCGACGACCCGGAGCGGCGGACCATCGGCGCGACGATGCTGGCGCACCTGGCCGAGGAGAACGCGGGGGAGACCCCGATGGGCTCCTTCGGCGCGGTCGTGGGGGCGACGCTCGGCGATCTGTCGGCCTTCGACCTCGGCATCAACGGTCCGCTGCTCGCCCCCGGCATCGGTGCCCAGGGCGCGACCCCGGCCGACCTGCCGAAGGTCTTCGGCGCGGCCGTGGGCAACGTCGTCCCGAACGTCAGCCGGGCCGTCCTCAAGGAGGGCCCCGACGCGGGTGCGCTGCGCGGCGCGGCGGAACGTTACGCGAACGAGATCCGCGAGGCCGTCGGCGGCTGACACGCCCCCGCGGCCGTTTTCGGTCCTCTTGCGCCAATCCGCAGGTGGGGCCGCGTGTCCGCGGCCGTGCCGGCGCTTGACAAAAGTTGCCCCAAAACTGGGGTTAAATGCCCGAAAAGTCCTGGTCGGCCGATGCTGACCAGGACTTTTCGTCTGTTCTCGCTGACTGGAGCGGCCTCGGCCGCTAGTCTCCGGGGCAGAGTCGGCGATCGGCACTCCCTGTGCTGTTCGCTGCTCCGCTGGTGTGGGGCACCCCGCTTCTCACTGGTCCGTATCCGACAGTTCGACATCCGAGGTGACGTAGGCGTGGCTCTTCCGCCCCTTACCCCTGAACAGCGCGCAGCCGCGCTCGAAAAGGCCGCCGCGGCTCGCCGGGAGCGGGCCGAGGTCAAGAATCGACTCAAGCACTCCGGCGCCTCCCTGCACGAGGTCATCAAGCAGGGCCGGGAGAACGACGTCATCGGCAAGATGAAGGTCTCCGCGCTGCTCGAGTCCCTGCCGGGCGTGGGCAAGGTCCGCGCCAAGCAGATCATGGAGCGTCTCGGCATCTCAGAGAGCCGCCGTGTCCGCGGTCTCGGCTCCAACCAGATCGCCTCCCTGGAGCGCGAGTTCGGCAGCACCGGAGCCTGACCTTTCGGTCATATCCGACAAATGGTCTCCACCCCGGCGCAAGCGGGGGTGAAGCCCTGGAATAATCGCTGCATGGCAGCAGAAGTACGTCCGCGGCTGACCGTGCTCTCCGGACCCTCTGGGGTCGGGAAGAGCACGGTCGTCGCGCATATGCGCAAGGTCCACCCCGATGTCTGGCTCTCGGTGTCGGCCACGACGCGGAAGCCCCGGCCCGGCGAGCAGCACGGTGTCCAGTACTTCTTCGTCACGGACGACGAGTTCGACAAGCTGATCGCCAACGGCGAGCTGCTGGAGTGGGCCGAATTCGCGGGCAACCGCTACGGCACCCCGCGCCGTGCGGTCCTCGACCGGCTGGAGGCCGGCGAGCCGGTGCTCCTGGAGATCGACCTCCAGGGCGCCCGCCAGGTCAAGGAGTCCATGGACGAGGCCCGGCTGGTCTTCCTGGCTCCGCCGAGCTGGGACGAGCTGGTACGCCGGCTCACCGGCCGCGGCACCGAGTCGCCCGAGGTGATCGAGCGCCGCCTGGAGGCGGCGAAGGTCGAGCTGGCCGCCGAGGCCGAGTTCGACACCACGCTCGTCAACACCTCGGTCGAGGACGTCGCGCGTGAGCTGCTAACGTTGATGAACGTTGTCTGATCCTTTATCCGTCTTCGGATAGAGAACCCCATCTTCGGAAGGTAGAGCGTGTCCTCTTCCATCACCGCGCCCGAGGGCATCATCAACCCGCCGATCGACGAGCTGCTCGAGGCGACGGACTCCAAGTACAGCCTCGTGATCTACGCCGCCAAGCGCGCGCGCCAGATCAACGCGTACTACTCGCAGCTCGGCGAGGGCCTGCTCGAGTACGTCGGTCCGCTCGTCGACACCCACGTGCACGAGAAGCCGCTCTCGATCGCCCTGCGCGAGATCAATGCGGGTCTGCTGACCTCCGAGGCCATCGAGGGCCCGGCTCAGTAGAGCGTCTTCTCTGCGGACATACGCGGAGAAGAGCAGAGAAAAGCAGAAAACGCGGAGTAATCCGCGATCACAGGCCCGGCGGAACAACCGCCGGGCCTGTGGTGTCTCATGGAGGCGTCGGAAGGCGTCGGAAGGCGTCGGGAGGCGTCGGGAGGCGTCGGGAGGCGACGTCCGGCGGCGGGCGTCCGGAGCCAGGCGTCCGGAGGCGCCTGGAGGCGATTCGAGTCGATTCGTACGCGCCCGTGTGCGGATCCGAGTGCGGGGAGTGGCACATCGTGGCAAAGCCGAAGGTGGTCCTGGGTGTCAGCGGCGGGATCGCCGCGTACAAGGCGTGCGAGCTGCTGCGCCGGTTCACCGAGTCCGGACACGACGTCCGGGTCGTGCCGACCGAGTCCGCCCTGCACTTCGTGGGCGCGGCCACCTGGTCCGCCCTCTCCGGCCACCCCGTCTCCACCGAGGTGTGGGACTCGGTCCACGAGGTCCCGCACGTGCGCATCGGCCAGGGCGCCGATCTCGTCGTGGTCGCCCCCGCCACCGCCGACATGCTGGCCAAGGCGGCCCACGGGCTCGCCGACGACCTGCTCACCAACACGCTGCTCACCGCCCGGTGCCCGGTCGTCTTCGCCCCGGCCATGCACACCGAGATGTGGGAGCACCCGGCCACCCAGGAGAACGTGGCCACCCTGCGCCGCCGCGGCGCCGTCGTCATCGAGCCCGCCGTCGGCCGGCTCACCGGCGTCGACACCGGCAAGGGCCGGCTGCCCGACCCGGCCGAGATCTTCGAGGTCTGCCGCCGCGTCCTCGCGCGCGGGGTCACCGCCCCCGACCTGGCCGGCCGCCACGTCGTGGTCAGCGCCGGAGGCACCCGCGAGCCCCTCGACCCGGTTCGCTACCTGGGCAACCGCTCCTCCGGCAAGCAGGGCTACGCCCTCGCCAAGGCCGCGGCCGCCCGGGGTGCCCGGGTCACCCTGATCGAGGCCAACACCGGACTGCCCGACCCGGCCGGCGTCGACCTCGTCCGGGTCGGCACCGCCGTCCAGCTGCGCGAGGCCGTCGTCAAGGCCGCCGCCGACGCCGACGCGGTGGTGATGGCCGCGGCCGTCGCCGATTTCCGCCCCGCCGCGTACGCCTCCGGCAAGATCAAGAAGACCGACGACGGGGGCGCGCCCACCATCGAGCTGGTCCGCAACCCCGACATCCTCGCGGAGATCTCCGCCGACCGCGCCCTGCCTGGCCAGGTCGTCGTCGGCTTCGCCGCCGAGACGGACGACGTGCTCGCCAACGGGCGCGTCAAGCTCCGCCGCAAGGGCTGCGACCTGCTCGTCGTCAACGAGGTGGGGGAGCGCAAGACCTTCGGCTCGGAGGAGAACGAGGCCGTGGTCCTCGCCGCCGACGGCACTGAGACCCCCGTCCCGTACGGACCGAAGGAAGCCCTGGCGGAGACCGTCTGGGACCTGGTGGTGCCGCGGCTGCGCGGCGCGTCCGGCTGAATATCGTCCGAGAGGTGAGACGGGTGCCCGGCTCACCCCTCGGGGTAAAGGCGAACAAACTCGGACATAAGTCCAGGTTTATGGACTGAAAACCACAAGGATCGGTGGCGAATACCGCACAGATCACGCCGAGGCGTGCCCGGGACCTGGCCACTTGCCGGAGCCTGCCCGATAGACTGTCCTCTGGAACGTCGCGGGGCGCAGCCCCCTGCCGGTCCGCGAAACGAGTAGCCAGCAGCCGCTGCAACCCCAGGGAGCGTTGTGTCCCGTCGTCTGTTCACCTCGGAGTCCGTCACCGAGGGTCACCCCGACAAGATCGCTGACCAGATCAGCGACACCATTCTCGACGCGCTGCTCAAGGAGGACCCCACCTCCCGCGTCGCCGTCGAGACGCTGATCACCACCGGCCTCGTGCACGTCGCCGGTGAGGTCACCACGAAGGCGTGGGCCGACATCCCCACCCTCGTGCGCAACAAGATCCTCGAGATCGGGTACGACTCCTCGAAGAAGGGCTTCGACGGCGCCTCCTGCGGCGTGTCGGTGTCCATCGGCTCCCAGTCCGCGGACATCGCGCAGGGCGTCGACACCGCCTACGAGTCCCGCGTCGAGGGCGACGAGGACGAGCTCGACAAGCAGGGCGCCGGCGACCAGGGCCTGATGTTCGGCTACGCGTCGGACGAGACCCCCGAGCTGATGCCGCTCCCGATCCACCTCGCGCACCGCCTGTCGCGCCGCCTGACCGAGGTCCGCAAGAACGGCACCATCCCGTACCTGCGCCCCGACGGCAAGACGCAGGTCACCATCGAGTACGACGGCGACAAGGCCGTCCGCCTCGACACGGTCGTCGTCTCCTCGCAGCACGCCTCGGACATCGACCTCGAGTCGCTGCTCGCGCCCGACATCCGTGAGTTCGTCGTCGAGTACGTGCTGAAGCAGCTCGTCGAGGACGGCATCAAGCTGGACACCGACGGCTACCGCCTGCTGGTCAACCCGACCGGCCGCTTCGAGATCGGCGGGCCGATGGGCGACGCCGGCCTCACCGGCCGCAAGATCATCATCGACACCTACGGCGGCATGGCCCGCCACGGTGGCGGCGCCTTCTCCGGCAAGGACCCGTCGAAGGTCGACCGCTCGGCCGCCTACGCCATGCGCTGGGTCGCCAAGAACGTCGTCGCCGCGGGCCTCGCCTCGCGCTGCGAGGTCCAGGTCGCGTACGCGATCGGCAAGGCCGAGCCGGTGGGCCTGTTCGTCGAGACCTTCGGCACGAACAGCATCGAGACCGAGAAGATCGAGCACGCCATCGCCGAGGTCTTCGACCTCCGCCCGGCCGCGATCATCCGCGACCTCGACCTGCTCCGCCCGATCTACTCCCAGACCGCCGCCTACGGCCACTTCGGCCGCGAGCTGCCGGACTTCACCTGGGAGCGCACCGACCGCGTGGACGCCCTGAAGGCGGCCGCGGGCGTCTGACCCGCCGGCCCGCACCACGGCCACGACGGCCCGGCACCCCTGGAGGGCGCCGGGCCGTCGGCGTACCGGAAGCCGAGGCGGGGATCAGAGCACGGGAACGCCCTCGTCGCCGTACGCGGCGCTGTCGTTTCCGTAGGGTCCGCCGCCGCCGGGGCGGTTGCCGCCGTTCCCGCCGCCGCTGCCGGCCGGGCTGTCCGGGTCGTCCGATCCGTCGGGGAACGGATCGTCGAACGGCTCGTCCGCCTCGTCGGCGAGCCGCTCCAACGTGTCGGCGCCCGGCATCCGCGCGGCCCGCGCCGCCTCGGCCACCCGGCGCAGGAACAGCCCGCGTACGGGGTCGTCCTCGGTGAGCCCGGTCTCCTCCATGAACCGGGTGAAGGTCTCGGCGACGGTGTCGCGCGGTTCCGGGTCCTCGGTGTCCGGCGGGGCCGCCGTGTCGCTTCCGGGCGAGGGCACCTGGTGCGGATCCTCCACGTAAGGGCGCAGCCGCTCGGGCACCGGCGTGTCATTGGCCACCGAGGCGAGCTGTGCGAGCAGGCCGATGTCGGCCACCGCCTTGTCGACCTTGTCGTCGTTCTTCGCCAGCCACCACACGACCGCACTGCTGGTCGAGGCCAGGACATCCTCCCCGAGGTACGCCCGCTTGTTCTTCTCCCACTTGCGCTCGTGCTCCCAGACGGCCTCGTCCTTGCGTACGGTGGCCAGCTTGTCGAGCCGCTCCCGGTCCGCGTCGGAGAGCCTGACCGTGATGTCCTCGGCCATGGCGAGCACCCGCCCGGTCACGTCGGGCTGCATGGTGCCGAGTTCGCCGCTCAGCTGGTGCTGCACCAGACTGCCGCGCTGGGGCGACTGGCCGCGGGTGATCACCTGGGCCCGGGTCAGTACGGCATCCAGGGCGAGCCCCGCCCCGCTGACCTCCCGCGCACCATGAGGGACGTCGACCGGGACCCAGCGGACCCGCGCGGTGACGAGGAAGTCGTAGTCCGGGGAGGCACTGGGCAGCGACACGTCACGGACGATCTCCTCCCATCGTTCGACGGGCGGAATGGGCCGGTCGGGTTCCAGCAGATGCTCGGGCGGGATGACGGGCCGGCGGCGGTGGGCCCGCAGCAGCGCGGCGCCCGCCAGGGCGAGCAGCGCCCCGAAGGAGGCGGGCCACCCCCACCACGGCCACTCGGCACAGAGCCCGGCGATCACGATCACCAAGCCCCCGAGGAGGGTGAGGAAAGCCGTCATGGTCTTGTGTCCAGAACTCACGGTGCTGTTGTCTCCGCTGGTGAGGTCCGCGCGACGGTGGGCGGCGGAAGGGGTCAGAACGGGTTGGTGACCGGCCCGATGCCTTGTGCGGCGTCGATCCTCCGCCGCAGCGGCGCGTTGCACGGATACCGCCGCGATGCCTGGTAGAGCCGTGCGAGGACGGCGGGGCTGGGGGTGGCGGCGTCGACGAGGACATCGAGCAGAAGGCCGCCGTGGACGCGGTCGGGGCCGGCGGCGGCCAGCCAGGGGTGGACCTGGGGCAGCCACTGGGACGGCTCTCCGCGAGTGAAGAGGGCACGCCAGCCGGAGACGAGCAGCTCCCGGTCGGCGGGCCTGCCGAGGAACACCGTCACCCGGTCGGGAGCGGCGGCGGAGTGGAACAGCCGGACATCGGCCGGCCAGTCGTGCCGGTCCAGATCGCGTTCAAGGCGGCTCAGCAGCTTCAGGTGCAACCGCTCGTCGGAGAACGCCAGCGACAGCAGGCGTTCGCTCGCCTCGCGGTTGCCCGGACCGGCCTGCCGCGCGAGATGGTGGAGGCGTACGAGGGCCTGGTCGGGGTGGCTCACCGCGATGACATCGGCGGAGACGGCCACGAGAGCCCGCACGAGTCCGGTCGGGATCTTGGCGTCCGTGGACCAGACGTACGCCTGATGCCGGAACTCCCGGCCCGCGTGCGGATCGCTCAGCCCGAGGCCGAGGGCCTGGACGGCGGCCTGCACCAGGCTGGGGGAGCCGTCCTCGGTCCACTGCCGGGCCTGGTCCAGAAGCCGTTGGCTCTGTCCGGTGCGCAGCGCCTGCTCCGCGTACCCGGCGACGAGCGCGTCGCGGTCCTGTGTGTCCAGCGCCTCGCTGCATACGGCCCGGTCGACCCACCGCCGGAAATGACCCCACAGGCCCGGCCTGTGAGTCCAGAAGTGGGTGCGGACCGCCGCCGCGTAGCCAGGGAGGTCGAACACCACCGTGTCGTCGGGGCGGATCGATGCGCCGATGGCCTTCACGCGCTGGGACAGGTCCTCCCAGTCGAGCAGGGGCCGTTCGTCCGCGGGATGCCTCAGGGTGTACAGCAGCAGGTCTTCGACCGCGTGCACCGCACCGGTGCGCCGTCCGTGCATCATGGCGACCGCGAGAAGGAGCGCGCGCTGGGCGCCGTCCTCCAACGTGATCAGACGCCTGGCGACTTCCGCGCGCAGCTCGCGCAGACTCGTCAGAGCATCGGCACACCACTGTTTCAGCCCGTCCCGGGGCTTCACACGCCGCGATTCGGCGATGAGCCCGGCCAGGCGGGCGACATCCCGCAACGGAGGCCCCGTCGCGACGTACTCCCGGATGTCGGCGGGCAGTTCGTCCGGGCTTTGGACGACCGGATCCTCCTCCGCCCGGAGTGCCCGCGTCAGCACGGTCGTGGCGTCCGGGCGGAGGACGGTGAACCGGTGTGCTTCCAGCTCGTTGCTCGGGTGCCGTATGCCATGCGGCAGGACGACGACCAGGTGCGCCCCGCGCAGCCGAACCGTGTGGTGGAGCGAGGGCAACTTGCCGTGCACCTTGTTCCACGTCTGCTCGTCGGCGTCCGCCAGATCGAGCAGCAGCCGGTCACCTTCGCTGACCTGATCGTCCTGGAGATCCAGGCGTGCCTTGTCGTCCTCGGCGAGCAGTTGCCGTGGCGCGCGTGGGCCACCGAGCCGGTGGAGCAGCATCCGGGCCGTGGCATTGCGCCCACTGCCCGGAGCACCGTCCACCAGCAGCGTGCCCCGTGCGCGCAGGCGCGTGATCGCGTCCGGCATGCGGGCCGGCCACACGAAACGGGGTTCGAGCCAGCGGAGGTGGTCCTCCGCCAGGGGCCGGAACGGCTCGGGGCCGGGGTCCTTCGGCAGATGGAAGGTGAAGTGGTTGTGCTGATCACCGGACCCGGTATGGGCCGCCCCGCCCCCGGTGTTCACCCCCGTGTATTGCTGATCGCTCATCGGCCGTCGGCCTCGTTCCTCTCCGTACGGCCGAACCGGTGCGAGATGCCCCCGTGGTTGTTCCCCGCCACGTACGCCGCTCCGTCACCCGACAGATGTGGTTGGTGCGTGTGGTTGTGCTGGGCGCCGTCGCCGGTGTGGACCGGGCCGGTCGGGCCGGTGATGATGGTGCCGATCCGGCCCACACTCCCCGCCTGCAGGTTGAAGCCGGAGTTGTCCCCCGAGACCGTGTTCCGCGTGGTGTCCGGTGTCTCCTGGGCTTCGGCGGTCACCGGCCGGTTCCGGGAGTCGAGGGCCGCGAGCCGGGGGACCAGCCGGGCGATCTCGTCGCCGATCTCCGTTGCGTCCCGGTCGTGGCTCTGGGAGTCGAGCCGCAGGGAGTTGAGATCCGCCAGCTCCCCGAGCCCGGGCGGCAGGGACGCCGGGTTCAGCCGTTCCGTCCGCCTGCCCTTGAGGACCGGGATCACGTGGACGCCGCAGCGCAGGGCTTCGAGGATCTCCGTGCGGACCCAGTCGTCCTCCTTGCCCAGACCGGGGTGGCCGGCCCAGTCCGGGCCGATGACGGCGATCAGGACCCGGCATCGGCGGACATGGGTCAGCAGCTCGTCCGGGAAGCGCTGGCCGGCCCGGATCGAACGCCCCGCGAAGAAGACGGCGTCGTCGCCGAAGCGTGTCTTGAGTACCTGGTCGAGCAGGGCAGCCGATTCGTTGCCGTCGCCGGTGCGGTAGTTGATGAAGATCTCAGACACGGGGGACTGCCTCTCGTACGGGAACGGGATGAGCGGTGTGGTGCAGGGCGGCGGCCAGCTCCGGGGCGAGGGCGCGCACGGCGGCGTTGCCCCGGTGCCGCCCCAGGACGCGGGACAGCCGGTGCAGATCGGTCCGGATGGTCGCGGAGACCAGCGCCCCGCTCTCCGACAGGAGCGCTCGCGCGAGTGCGCACGCGTGGTCGATCTCCCCGGCGACGGCGTGGGAGAGGGCCTGGCGGGCGCCGTAGCGGACGCGGGTACGGACGGCGTGCGCGGGAATCCGGGCCACCTCCCGGTCCAGCGCCGCCGCGGCCTGGGCGGGCAGTCCCAGGTCGAGCAGGCACCAGCCGGCCGTCATCGCGGCGGGGTCGCCGACGTGCGTGGTGCCGATGACGGGCCTGCCGTCCGGACCGGGACCGGACGCGCGGTCGAGCAGGGCGCGCGCCCGGTCGAGCGCGCGCAGACAGGCGTCCCGGTCGCCCGCCAGCGCGTGTCCCTGGGCCTCGCGCTGGGCCGCGAGCCCGCGGATGCGGGCGGGCAGCCGGCTCTTCTGGGCGGCCTGGACGAGATCGACGGTGGCCCGGGCGTCACCGGCGTAGAGGGCGATCAGAGCCCGGCGGACGAGCGCGTACGCGGCGAGATCACGGTCTCCGGCGGCCTCGGCGAGCCCGACGGCGTGGTCGGTCCAGGCCAGAGCCGCCGTGTCGTCGCCGCTCTCCTGGGCCATCCAGCCGGTGAACTCGGCGTACCGGGAGGCCAGGACGTACAACCCGCGTGCCGTACGCGCACCCGAGCCGAGCGCCAGGGCGGGCAGCGACCGGGTCTGCGCGGCGATCCCCGGCAGGACGGCGGCGGCCGGGGCGGTCTGCCCGAGCCTGCGGAACTGATCGAACAGCGCCTGCACACCGTCGAGGAGCTGCCCGCCGACCGCGTCCGCCGCCTCCGGGACGGCCGTGTCCGCGACGCTCCGTGCCGGAGCCGTGCCCGGTCCCTGCGCGGCAGCGGCCGACGGAGCGCCCAGCGCGAGAGCGGAGGCCGCTCCGGCCGTCACCACCAGCCGTCGGCTCGGCCGCACAGCACCGCTCCCGGCCGGCACCAGCGCGGCCAGTTCGCCGCCCGCGCCGACGGCGCCGTCGCACAACCGCGCCAGCTCGGGCGTCGGCCGCTGCCGCCCCGTCTCCACCTTGCTCAGCTGCGCCTTGCTGTAGTGCGCGCGTGCCGCCAGGCCGTCCAGCGTCATCCCGGCCTCCAGCCGCCGACGCCGCAGCTCGGGACCGAACCTCACCCACGATTCCATGTGCGCTCCCCTCCTCGTACCGTGTGCCAGCCTGGAGCCGACGGCGAGGCGGCAACAAGACGATCACTGCTGTTTCACGTTTCCACTCGCGCGGGAGCGCCCGACAGAGCGCCGATTCGGCCAGCCCTGGCTGATCCCGCACCCGCCCGGGTGTCCGAGGCGTCTGGTAGGTATGAGGCTGTGAGCAGCGAGAACGAGAAGTCCGAGGGGCCCGGGGCCGGTGAGGCGGCGGAGCCCGAGCAGCTCGCGCTCATCCGGGAGACCGTGCGGACGGCGAAGGTGCCGCGGGCCAAGCCGCGGACCTGGCGGGGGGCCGCGCTCGCGAAGGAGCTGCCGGTGGCGCGGGTCGTGGTGAACAAGGGTGTGCTCCACCTCGACCAGTTCTTCGACTACGCCGTGCCCGAGGAGCTGGACGAGGCCGCGCGCCCCGGGGTGCGGGTCCGGGTCCGGTTCGGGGCCGGGGCGCACAAGGTGCGCGGGGGGCGGCGCGAGGGCGGGCGGCTCATCGACGGGTTCCTGATCGAGC
Organism: Streptomyces laurentii; assembly: GCA_002355495.1. GTDB lineage: Bacteria > Actinomycetota > Actinomycetes > Streptomycetales > Streptomycetaceae > Streptomyces > Streptomyces laurentii. The sequence continues at coordinate 1,054,656 of AP017424.1, read as the reverse complement.
GGCGCGCCGAGTCCGACTACTCCGGGCCGCTCGCCGCGCTCGCCGACGTCGTCTCACCCGAGCCGGTGCTCGGGCCCGAACTGCTCGGCCTCGCCCGGGCGGTCGCCGACCGTTACGCGGGCAGCCTCGCCGACGTGCTCCAGCTCGCCGTCCCGCCGCGCAACGCGAGCGCCGAGAAACGGCCCTCGCCCGCGCCGCTGCCGCCGCCCCCCGCGCCCCCTGCGGGCAGCTGGGCGCGGTACGAGCGCGGGCCCGCGTTCCTGGAGTCGCTGGCGGGCGGCGGCGCGCCCCGTGCCGTGTGGAACGCGCTGCCCGGACCGCACTGGGCCGAGGAGATCGCCCGCGCCGTCGCCGCCACCCTCGCCTCCGGGCGCGGCGCCCTCGTCGTCGTCCCCGACGGCCGCGCCGCCACCCGTGTCGACGCGGCCCTGACCGGTCTGCTCGGCGAGGGGCGGCACGCCCTGCTGACCGCCGAGGCCGGGCCCGAGAAGCGGTACGCGCAGTGGCTCACCGTCAGTCGCGGCGCGGTCCGGGCCGTCGTCGGCACCCGGGCCGCCATGTTCGCGCCCGTACGGGACCTCGGCCTCGTCGTCATCTGGGACGACGGCGACTCCAGCCACAGCGAGCTGCACGCCCCCCAGCCCCACGCGCGCGAGGTGCTGCTGCTGCGCGCCGCCCACGACCACTGCGCCTTCCTGCTCGGTTCGACGAGCTGCACCGTCGAGGCCGCCCAGCTCGTCGAGTCCGGCTGGGCCCGGCCCCTGCTGGCCGGCCGCGACCAGGTCCGGGCCGCCGCGCCCCTCGTCCGTACCGTCGGCGACACCGACCTCGCGCGCGACGAGGCCGCCCGCGCCGCCCGGCTGCCCACCGTGGCCTGGCAGGTGGTCCGGGAGGGGCTGAAGACGGGGCCCGTGCTCGTCCAGGTGCCGCGCCGCGGATACGTCCCGCGACTGGCCTGCGAGCGCTGCCGCACCCCTGCCCGCTGCCGCCACTGCTCCGGTCCCCTGGAGGCCCCTGAACAGCAGGAACTGCGCTGCGGCTGGTGCGGCAGGGGCGCGCCCGACTGGCATTGCGAGGCGTGCGGCGCGACCCGGCTGCGCGCGCAGATCGTGGGAGCCCGGCGTACGGCCGAGGAGCTGGGGCGGGCGTTTCCCGCCGTGCCCGTACGGACCTCCGGCCGCGATCATGTCCTGGACCGGGTGCCGGGCCGTCCCGCGCTGGTGGTGAGCACCCCGGGCGCCGAGCCCGTCGCCGACGGCGGCTACGCGGCGGCCCTGCTCCTCGACGGCTGGGCCATGCTCGGCCGCCCCGACCTGCGGGCCGGTGAGGAGGCGCTGCGCCGCTGGATCGACGCGGCGGCGCTGGTACGGGGTCAGGGCGACGGCGGCACCGTGGTGGTCGTCGCCGAGCCGACGCTGCGGCCCGTGCAGGCGCTGGTGCGCTGGGACCCCGTCGGGCACGCCCAGCGCGAACTCGCCGAACGCGCCGAGCTGGGCTTCCCGCCCGTGTCCCGGATGGCGTCGGTGGCCGGTCTGCCCGAGGCCCTCGCGGCCTTCCTCGACGGCGCCGAACTGCCGCCCGACGCCGAGATCCTGGGGCCCGTACCGCTGCCCGTCACCCGGCCCGGCGGCCCGCGCCGCCCCGGCGACACTCCGCCCGGCGAACAGTGGGAGCGCGCGCTCGTCCGCGTCCCGCCGGGCAGCGGGGCCGCGCTGGCCACCGCCCTGAAGCGGGCCCAGGCGTCCCGTCTCGCCCGCGGTGGCGGGGAACCAGTGCGGGTGCGCGTCGACCCGCCCGACATCGGCTAGCGGGCGCCGGCCGCGCCCGGCCCCGGCCGTCGGCCTTCCCGCCCCTGGGGTCCGGAGCGCCGTTCGTGCGCCCCCTGTGCCACGGCGGTCAGCCGTTGCGCGGGGCCGGGAAGGCGGGCGGGCGCTGCTCCTCGCGCAGGCCGTGGCCGCCCGGCGCGGGCTGCGGCGGCATGGGACGGGCCGACGGGACGACCGGCAGCGGACGGACCGGCGCCCCAGGCTCCGGCGGCCGGGTCTGGTCGAGGGCGGCACCCGGCTGCGGGGTGCGGCGGGACCCGTAACGGCGGTGCACCGCCTGCTTGGTGACCCCGAGCGCGGAGCCCACCGCGTCCCACGAGAACCCGAGCGAGCGGTCGAAGTCCACCGCCGCCGTCACCAGGGTCTCGACGCTGTCCCGCAGTTCCTGCGCGAGACGGACGGTCGGGGCGGGCGCGCGCCCGTAGACGACGAAGCCCGTCGACGGGGCGGAGCGGCGCGGGCGGTAGACATTGCCCAGCTGGGCCGTGAGCGTGCGCAGTGCGTCCACCTGCCGCCGTACGCGCTCGATGTCCCGCACGAGCAGGTGCAGACTGGCCCGGGCCTGGGCGTCATGGGTTGCGTGGTCGGCCATGGATGAGCCTCTCGAACCGGCGTGGAAAGGAGACGGGCCGCTGGAGGAGAGGCGACCCGCGTTGGTCAATCTCTCTTGACCAACGCGCCGCCTGGACTTGGGTCACGCTGCGGGGGCGTGCAGGTACGTGCGCACAGCGCTCGTCTGCGCGTACGCCCCCCGAGCGCTCCCGGTCGAGGTCCGGTCGAGGCCCAGGGGAGGCGTGGGGAGGGGACACCTCCAGCCGCAGGGGGACACCTCTAGACTGGTGCGCTGCCCGTTCACGCCCCAAGATGCGAGGTTTTCCCGCGTGAAGCTCGTCTTCGCCGGCACCCCCGAGGTCGCCGTACCCGCCCTGGACGCCCTGCTCGCCTCCGGGCGGCACGAGGTGGCCGCCGTGATCACCCGCCCCGACGCCCCCGCCGGGCGCGGGCGCCGGCTCGTCGCCAGCCCCGTCGCCGAGCGGGCCGAGGAGGCCGGCATCGAGGTGCTGAAGCCGCGCCGGCCGCGCGACGAGGACTTCCTCGCACGGCTGCGTGAGATCGCGCCGGACTGCTGTCCGGTCGTCGCGTACGGCGCGCTGCTGCCGCGGGTCGCCCTCGACATCCCCGCCCGCGGCTGGGTGAACCTGCACTTCTCGCTGCTGCCCGCGTGGCGCGGCGCCGCGCCCGTACAGCACGCGCTGATGGCCGGGGACGAGGTGACCGGCGCCTCCACCTTCCAGATCGAGGAGGGGCTGGACTCCGGCCCGGTGTACGGGGTCGTCACCGAGGACATCCGCTCCACCGACACCAGCGGCGACCTGCTCACCCGGCTCGCTTTCGCGGGCGCCGGGCTGCTCACCGCGACCATGGACGGCATCGAGGACGGTTCCCTCAAGGCCGTGCCGCAGCCCGCCGACGGCATCACCCTCGCCCCGAAGATCCAGGTCGAGGACGCCCAGGTGGACTTCGCCGCCCCGGCGCTGCGCGTCGACCGCGTCGTCCGCGGCTGCACCCCCGCGCCCGGCGCGTGGACCCTGTTCCGCGGCGAGCGCCTGAAGCTCGTCCAGGCCGCCCTGGTCACCGACCGCACCGACCTCGCCCCCGGCGAACTGGCCGCAGGCAAGAACAACGTGTACGTCGGCACCGGGTCGCACGCCGTCGAACTGCTGTGGGTCCAGCCGCAGGGCAAGAAGCCGATGAAGGCGGCGGACTGGGCGCGCGGCGTCCGCATCGCGCCCGGCGAGCGGGTGGGCGCCTGACGGCCGGGACCGCGCTCCCGCTTCCCGAAGGGTCCTGGTGGGACTGGGAGGTACGGCACTACGACGGCAGCCGGCTCACCCTGGTCGCCGGCCACGACCTGACGTACCACCACGGCCTCGAGGTCGTCTTCACGGACACCGTCTACGTCCGCTGCCCGATGGCCTTCGGCGACCCGGAGTTCCGCGAGCCGACCCCCGGCGAGCGGGCGGAGACCGCCCGCCTCGTCGGCGGGGAACCGCCGGTGCTCGTCGCCTTCGAGGCGGACGGCGGCGGCACGGAGCCGGTCTCCTGCCTGATCGCCGCCGAGGCGTGGGCGGTGCGGCAGGGGACGTTCCGGCGGAGCGTGCGAGCCGGGTGACGGCCGGATCACCGGGACGGCACGGCCCTCGCACGCCTCGCGGTCCGGCGGCGGTACCCCCTGTACGCCTGGTACTGGGCTCCCTGGAGCTACGCTGAGAGGGCCGGACGCCGGGCGTCCGGCCCTCTTGGCACCCTCTCAGTACGTCATTCAGTACGTCATTTCTCACGCGGAGCACCTTTGAGCGAGCAGGCACGTCGCGCCACGCCCCCGACCACCAAGTCCCCCCAGAGCGGCAAGGGAGGCAAGGGCGGCAAGGCCCCCCGGCCGCACCGCCGGCCGCAGAAGGACCCGGTGCGGATCCTCGCCTTCGAGGCGCTGCGGGCCGTGGACGAGCGCGACGCGTACGCCAACCTCGTCCTGCCGCCCCTGCTGAAGAAGGCCCGGGAGAAGAACGAGGGCTTCGACGGGCGGGACGCCGCGCTCGCCACCGAGCTCGTCTACGGCACGCTGCGCCGCCAGGGCACCTACGACGCGATCATCGCGGCCTGTGTCGACCGGCCGCTGCGCGAGGTCGACCCGCCGGTGCTCGACGTGCTGTCGCTCGGCGCCCACCAGCTGCTCGGGACCCGCATTCCCAGCCACGCCGCCGTGTCCGCGACCGTCGAGCTCGCCCGGGTGGTGCTCGGCGACGGGCGCGCCAAGTTCGTGAACGCCGTCCTGCGCAAGATCGCCCGGGACGACCTCGACACCTGGGTGGAGCGGGTCGCGCCGCCGTACGAGGACGACGCCGAGGAGCACCTGGCCGTCGTCCACTCGCACCCGCGCTGGGTGGTCTCGGCGCTGTGGGACGCGCTCGGCGGCGGCCGGGCCGGCATCGAGGAGCTGCTGGCGGCCGACAACGAGCGGCCCGAGGTCACCCTCGTCGCCCGCCCCGGCCGAACCACCGTCGAAGAGCTGGCCGAGGCCGTCGAGACCGAGCCCGGCCGCTGGTCGCCGTACGCCGTGCGGCTCGCCGAGGGCGGCGAACCCGGTGCCGTCGAGGCGGTACGGGACGGCCGGGCCGGCGTCCAGGACGAGGGCAGCCAGCTCGTCGCGATCGCCCTGGCCAACGCGCCCCTGGACGGCCCCGACACCCGATGGCTCGACGGCTGCGCCGGCCCCGGCGGCAAGGCGGCCCTGCTCGGCGCCCTCGCCGCCGGGCGCGGCGCCGCCCTGCTGGCCTCCGAGAAGCAGCCGCACCGCGCGCGTCTGGTCGAGCGCGCCCTGGCCGGCAACCCCGGCCCGTACCAGGTCATCGCCGCCGACGGCACCCGCCCGCCGTGGCGCGAGGGTTCTTTCGACCGGGTCCTCATGGACGTGCCGTGCTCCGGGCTCGGCGCCCTGCGCCGCCGCCCCGAGGCCCGCTGGCGCCGTCGCCTGTCCGACCTCGACGGCTTCGCCCCGCTGCAGCGCGGGCTGCTCACCGAGGCGCTGCGCGCGGTCCGCGTCGGAGGCGTGGTCGGTTACGCGACCTGCTCGCCGCATCTGGCCGAGACCCGGGTGGTCGTCGACGACGTCCTGAAGAAGGTGGGCGGCGCCGAGCTGATCGACGCCCGCCCGCTGTTCCCCGGGGTCCCGGACCTCGGCGACGGACCGGACGTTCAGCTGTGGCCGCACCGGCACGGCACGGACGCCATGTACCTGGCGCTGATCCGCCGTACCGCCTGATGTCCGCCTGACATCCGCCCGCTTTCGGACCGGCGCCGGTCCGAAAGCGAGCGGCAGCGCCGCTCCCCCGACATCCGTTCGACCTCGGGGGCGGCGTTTCCGACTGGTCTGTACCAATACGTCCCGCTCTCGGATGGCCACACTCGGACAGCGCGGCCAAGAAGTCCCCGAGAACATGGCAGGCTTGGCCCATGGCGCAGATCAATCCCAGCATTCTGTCCGCGGACTTCGCCCGGCTCGCCGAGGAGGCGAAGGCGGTCGACGGTGCCGACTGGCTGCACGTCGACGTGATGGACAACCACTTCGTCCCCAACCTCACGCTGGGCGTGCCGATCGTCGAGTCGCTGAGCCGGGCGACCGACACCCCCCTCGACCTTCACCTGATGATCGAGGACCCGGACCGCTGGGCGCCCCAGTACGTGGAGGCCGGGGCCGGCTCCGTCACCTTCCACGTGGAGGCGGCGGCCGCGCCCGTCCGGCTGGCCCGCGAGATCCGCGCCCAGGGCGCCCGGGCGTCGATGGCGCTCAAGCCGGGCACGCCCATCGAGCCGTACGAGGACCTGCTGCCGGAGCTGGACATGCTCCTGATCATGACGGTCGAGCCGGGCTTCGGCGGCCAGGCGTTCCTGGACATCATGCTGCCGAAGATCCGCCGCACCCGTGAGCTGATCTCCAAGCACGACCTGGAGCTCTGGCTCCAAGTCGACGGCGGTGTCTCCGAGTCCACCATCGAGCGATGCGCGGAGGCCGGCGCGGACGTCTTCGTCGCCGGTTCCGCGGTGTACGGGGCGGCCGACCCGGCCGCCGCGGTCCGCTCCCTGCGGGCCAAGGCGGACACCGTCACCGCCACGGCGGCCTGGGCGTGTGGCCACTGAGCCGCCACCGCGCCACCGGTACGTGAACGGGGGCCGTCGGACCGCGGACACGTCCGTTCCGGGCCCGTCGGATCTGACAGGATGAAGGTGGGCCCCGGGGGTGACCAGCGGCGGGGCCGGCCTCGCCGCCGTCGGGAGCGGGCGGCGACACCGGCGGCGGACGAGCGGCACGCCGTACACACTCGGCAGTAATCGGCAGTAATCGGCAGTAATCGGCAGTACAGCGGCATCAGCAGAACCACAGCACGGCACAGCAGCAGTAGACACAGACAGCACACACCAGCACCACAGCAGCACATGAAGCGCGGCAGCGGTACGTGAACAGCAGTGAGGAGATCGCGGTGGCGGGAATGCCGGCGGGACGGTCAGCCCTGCGGATGGGCCCCGCGGAGCTCGTGCAGGCGGCGGCCATGGCCCGCCGCTTCTACCTGGAGGGCAAGTCCAAGATCCAGATCGCCGAGGAGTTCGGCGTGAGCCGCTTCAAGGTGGCCCGGGTCCTGGAGACCGCCCTGGAGCGCGATCTCGTACGCATCGAGATCCGCGTGCCGGCCGAGCTGGACGCCGAGCGCTCCGACGCGCTCCGCGCCCGCTACGGCCTGCGCCACGCGGTCGTCGTCGAGTCCCCGGCGGAGGGCGAGGACGAATCGCCCGACCCGGAGAACCTCGGCGAGGTCGCGGCCGACCTGCTCGGCGAGCTGGTCACCGAGGGCGACGTGCTGGGCCTGGCCTGGGGCCGGTCCACCATCCACATGGCCGCCGCCCTCGACCGGCTGCCGCCCTGTACCGTCGTCCAGCTCACCGGCGTGTACGACGCGGGCACCGCCGAGCGCGGCTCGGTCGAGGCGGTCCGGCGGGCCGCCCAGGTCTCCGGCGGCGAGGCGCACCCCATCTACGCGCCGATGCTGCTGCCCGACCCGGCGACCGCCGCGGCGCTGCGCAGCCAGACCGGCATCGCACGGGCCTTCGACTACTTCGACAAGGTGACGGTCGCCTGTGTGTCGATCGGCTCCTGGGAGCCGGGCATCTCCACCGTCCACGACATGCTCTCCGACGCGGAGCGCGCGCACTACGCCTCGCTGGGCGTCGCCGCCGAGATGTCGGCGCACCTCTTCGACGCGGAGGGCCGCCGGGTCGGCCGCGACCTGGGGGAGCGGTGCATCACCGTCGAGGCGGACCGGCTGCGCCGGATTCCCGAGGTCGTCGCCATCGCGGGCGGCCAGCGCAAGGCCGCGGCCATCGGCGCGGTGCTCCGCTCCGGCCTGGTCACCAGCCTGGTGACCGACCGCTCGGCGGCGGACTACCTGCTCACCGAGTTCAGCCCGGGCCCGCGCCCGGCGCTCGACCGGGCGGACCCGGACGGCATCTGAGAACCGGCGCGCGCCCCGGGGCGGTGTCCCGCAGCGCGCGCCGACCTGGCGGCGGCTCCGGCCGCGCCGTGACAGCATCAGGGCATGATCATGCGATATGCCCGGCTCGGGCTCGGCCTTCTGGCCGGGCTCGCGCTGTTTCTGACGGGCTGCTCCGGCGGTACGGGTACGGTCACCGGCAGTCCCGCCCCCGCCCGTACCACCGCGGTCGCCACCCCGGGTCCGACCGGTGACGCCACCGCCACCGCGAGGGCCACGAGCGCGCCCTCGGCCCACTCGGCCCTCCCGACCGTCCGCGAGGCGGACCTGCCGCCCGAGGCGCGCCGGACGATCCGGCTGATCCGGGACGGCGGGCCCTATCCGTACGCCAAGGACGGCGCCGTCTTCTCGAACTTCGAGCGCGTCCTGCCGCGGCACGAGCGCGGCTACTACCACGAGTACACGGTCAAGACGCCGGGCGCGCACGACCGCGGGGCCCGGCGGATCGTCACCGGGCGGGACGGCGGGTTCTTCTACACGGACGATCACTACGCGAGCTTCCGGGAGGTGATCACCGAATGAGCCCCCGCGAGCCCCATGACCCCCGTACCCCCCATGACCCCGGCGAACCGCGTACCTCCCGGGCCCCCGGCCTCGGTGCCCTCGGCCGCCCCGTCGTCCTCGACCTGCACGGCGTCACCGACAAGGCCGCCTTCATGGACCGCTGCGCCGCCGCCCTCGCGCTGCCCGCGTGGTTCGGCCGCAACTGGGACGCCCTCGCCGAGAGCCTGACCGACCTGTCCGGCCGTGTCGCCCTTGTCGTCACCGGCTGGCAGGCCTATGCCGAGGCGCGGCCGGCCGAGTGGCGGACCGCCCAGGACGTCTTCGCCACTTCCGTTGCCGAACGCCCCACCCGTCTCACGGTCCTCCTCTCCCTCGGTGACCTCCCGGCCACCCTCGGAGGATCCGACGAAAGGCCCTCCGCGAGCCTCGGATGATTCGCCCCGGGCTGGTATCCATGGGGGCGTGGGACAATGAACTACGTGCTTTTTCCCCTGGCTGAAATGCCTAGGGGCCGATCCGAACGACTGGGATGTCAGCACGTGCGTTTCCTCAACGACCTCAAGCCGCCGTACGACCTCACGTACGACGATGTGTTCATGGTGCCGAGCCGCTCGGCCGTCGGGTCCCGCCAGGCGGTGGACCTCTCCTCGCCGGACGGCACCGGAACGACGATCCCGCTGGTCGTGGCCAACATGACCGCCATCGCCGGCCGCCGCATGGCCGAGACCGTCGCGCGCCGCGGCGGCCTGGTCGTCATCCCGCAGGACATTCCGATCGAGGTCGTGACCGAGGTCGTGTCCTGGGTCAAGGCCCGCCACCTGGTCCTCGACACCCCGATCGTCCTGGAGCCGCACCAGACCGTCGCGGACGCGCTGTCCCTGCTGCCCAAGCGGGCGCACGACGCCGGTGTCGTCGTCGACGAGAACCGCCGTCCCATCGGTGTGATCACCGACGCCGACCTGTCCGGCGTGGACCGCTTCACCCAGCTCAACGAGGTCATGTCCCGGGACCTGCTCCTGCTGGACGCCGACATCGAGCCGCGCGCCGCGTTCCACACCCTCGACGCCGCCAACCGCCGCTACGTCCCGGCCGTCGACCGCGACGGCCGGCTGGTCGGCATCCTCACCCGCAAGGCCGCCCTGCGCGCGACCCTCTACACCCCGGCCGTCGACAAGAACGGCAAGCTGCGCGTCGCGGCCGCCGTCGGCATCAACGGCGACGTGGCGGGCAAGGCCAAGCAGCTGCTCGACGCGGGCGTGGACACCCTCGTCGTCGACACCGCGCACGGCCACCAGGAATCGATGATCAACGCCATCCGGATCGTCCGGGCGCTCGACCCGCAGGTCCCGATCGTGGCCGGCAACATCGTCGCCGCCGAGGGCGTCAAGGACCTCATCGAGGCCGGCGCGGACATCATCAAGGTCGGTGTGGGCCCCGGCGCCATGTGCACCACCCGGATGATGACCGGCGTGGGCCGGCCGCAGTTCTCCGCCGTCATGGAGTGCGCCGCCGAGGCGCGCAAGTACGGCAAGCACGTGTGGGCCGACGGTGGCGTCCGGCACCCGCGCGACGTCGCCATGGCGCTCGCCGCCGGCGCGTCGAACGTGATGATCGGTTCCTGGTTCGCCGGGACGTACGAGTCCCCGGGCGACCTCCAGCAGGACGCCGAAGGCCGGCTCTACAAGGAGTCCTTCGGCATGGCCTCGGCCCGCGCGGTCAAGAACCGCACGAGCGACGAGTCGGCCTACGACCGGGCCCGCAAGGCGCTCTTCGAGGAGGGCATCTCCACCTCGCGGATGTACCTCGACCCGCAGCGTCCGGGTGTCGAGGACCTGATCGACTCGATCATCGCCGGTGTCCGCTCGTCCTGCACCTACGCCGGCGCGGGCAACCTCGCCGAGTTCGCCGACCGGGCCGTCGTCGGCATCCAGTCGGCCGCCGGGTACGCGGAGGGCAAGCCGCTGCACGCCAGCTGGAGCTGACCTCGCCGTCGCCGGTGAAACGTATCGGCAGACCGGACCGTGGGCCTCGGGAGCATGTCTCCCGGGGCCCACGGCCGTATCCGGACCCGGCACCCGGCGCACCCGGCACCCGGCGCACCCGGCACCCGGCGCACCCGGACCCGGCACCCGGAACCCCGGCTCCGATCCGCCCCCTGAATCCCGCATCCCGACACCCCCTCCCGACACCCCCTCCCGACACCCCCTCCCGACACCCCCTCCCGACACCCCCTCCCGACACCCCCTCCCGACACCCCCTCCCCGTACCCGGAACATCCCCGGAGAGGGCATGTACGCGGGCTGCCCGCCATGCCCCCGATATATCGATTCATGCAACGGCGCGCAATGTTTCCCCGTCTGCGTGGCACGCGCGCAATGATCGAACGGCCCTTCGCAAGAACCCTGCGTCACGGTCACGAAGTGCGAGGGCTTAGGCTCATCCCTCGTACCAGGAGTGACGGTGACCGTCTGCTCGGCGGTCTTCCCCCTTTCCCGTGGGCTGTCTCGGCATGCCCACGTACCGCCGCGGGTCTCCGCCTCGTCGACAGGCAGTGAGAAGGAGCCCCCGCAGTGCTCGACCACGGCGCAGCCCCAGCGGCCGCGGACACCGACGCCCGGCCCAGCCGCATCCCCCCGTCGCTGTCCTTCCTCGTCCGGCGCAAGCCGGTGGAACGCCTGGTCGCGGAGGGTGGCCAGGGTGACGGCGGCTCGCTGCGGCGCTCGCTCTCGATGTGGCAGCTGACCATGATCAGCATCGGTGCGACGCTCGGCACCGGCATCTTCGTGGTGCTCGGCGAGGCCGTTCCCAAGGCCGGCCCCGCGGTCACCATCGCCTTCGTCTTCGCCGGACTCACCGCGCTCTTCTCGGCGCTGTCGTACGCGGAACTCGCCGGTACGATCCCGGTGGCCGGGTCCTCGTACTCGTACGCGTACGCAACGCTGGGCGAATTCATCGCCTGGATCTGCGGCTGGTGCCTGCTCCTGGAGTACGGCGTGTCGGTCGCCGCCGTGGCCGTCGGCTGGGGTGACTACCTCAACGAGCTGCTCGACGGCACGATCGGTGTCACCCTCCCCGCGGCGCTCTCCGCGCCGCCCGGTGACGGCGGTGTGTTCAACCTGCCCGCCCTGATCGTCGTCGTGCTCGCCATGCTGTTCCTGCTCGGCGGCGTCCGGGAGTCCGCCCGGGCCAACATGATCATGGTGTGGGTGAAGTTCGCCTCGCTGGCGCTTTTCTGCGCGATCGGTTTCATGGGCTTCAAGTCCGGCAACTACTCCGACTTCATGCCGCTCGGTGCCAAGAGCGTCGGCGCCGCCGGGGCCGTCCTGTTCTTCTCGTACATCGGCTTCGACGCCGCCTCCACGGCCGGCGAGGAGGCGAAGAACCCCAAGCGCGACCTGCCCCGCGCGATCATGCTCTCGCTGGTCATCGTCACCGCCCTCTACGTGCTCGTCGCCGCCGTCGCCATCGGCGCCTGGGACTGGAGGAAGTTCGAGGGCTCGGAGGCCTCGCTGGCCGCGATCATGGACGACGTGACCGGCCAGGACGTCTGGGGCACGGTGCTCGCCGCCGGCGCCGTCGTCTCCATCGCCAGCGTCGTGCTGACCGTGCTCTACGGCCAGACCCGCATCCTCTTCGCGATGTCCCGCGACGGCCTCATGCCGAAGGTGTTCGGCAAGGTCGAGCCGAAGAGCGGCGCCCCGCGCACCAACACCCTGATCGTCTCGCTCTTCTGCGGCGTCCTCGCCGCCGCCGTCCCGCTCGGCGAGCTGGTCAACGCCACCAGCATCGGCACGCTCTTCGCGTTCTGTCTGGTCAACATCGCCGTCGTGGTGCTCCGCTACACCCGCAAGGACATGGACCGCACCTTCAAGGTGCCGTTCGGTCCGCTCTTCCCGGTGCTCGGCTTCGCCTGCTGTGCGTACAGCATGTACATGCTGGACCTGATCACCTGGGCGTACTTCGGTGTCTGGATGGCCGTCGGCCTCGTGTTCTACTTCCTGTACGGCATCCGCCGCTCGAAACTGGCCACAGCATCCGCAGAGAAGTGATCCACCCGTAGTGCGACTCAACGACCTCGACGAACGCATCGTCCACGCCCTCGCCGAAGACGCCCGGCGCAGCTTCGCCGACATCGGCTCGCTGGTCGGCCTCTCCGCCCCCGCCGTCAAGCGGCGCGTGGACCGGCTCCGGGCCGAGGGCGCCATCACCGGCTTCACCGTACGGGTGGACCCGGCGGCGCTCGGCTGGGAGACCGAGGGGTTCGTCGAGATCTTCTGCCGCCACAACACCTCGCCGGAGGACATCCGGCGCGGCCTGGAGCGGTACCCGGAAGTGGCGTCCGCGTCGACCGTCACCGGTGACGCCGACGCCCTCGTCCAGGTCTTCGCCTCCGACATGCGCCACTTCGAGCGCGTCCTGGAGCGCATCGCGGGCGAGCCCTTCGTGGAGCGCACCAAGTCCGTCCTGGTGCTCTCGCCGCTGCTGCGGCGCTTCTCCTCGGGCTCGCCCTCGTCCTCCTCGTAAGCCCGCGACCGGGGTCCTCCGCCGGGGTCTTCCGGCGGAACGAGGCCAGGCGATACGAGGCGGTGCGGGCCGTGGTTCCCGCACCGCCGCCCTCGCCCGCCCACCCCCGTGGGGCGGTCTTCAGGCCGTGTCCGGAAAGTCTCTCCCCCAGGGCGATCCTCCGCCTTGCGGTCGCGGCTCGGCATCCGAAGGACGAAGGAAGCGCCGAGACGGAGCGAGCGAAGCGAGCGCAGCGCACCAGACGCCGCGGGCCCTGCCTTCCGGGCGGACGGCGCTACTTTCCGGACACGGCCTCGGAACCCGGGTACTCCGGTATCCATGGCAGCACCCGGAAATCACCCGTACCCGCCAGCACCTGCTCGAACGGCGGCGCCGACTGGCACGGAGGTACGTTGCCCTTCTTCGGGTCCTGGGTCATCCAGCTGTAGCCCAGCCGGTCGTTCGTGCCGTCGTCCAGCACCGAGACCCCGACCCGGGCGCCCTTGAACGCCTTCACGTCGGTCTCCACCACCCGCCCGGTCACCACGGCCACCGGGCCGCCCGTGACCAGGCAGTCCACCGTCGCCACCGCGTATCCGCCCTTGCCCTGGACGTAGTGGCTGAAGCGGAACGTGCCCGTCGCCGCCTGCGGATTCATGGTGTCCGGCGCGGCCAGGTGGGCGTCGAAGGAGAACGTGATGTCGTCCCCGGCCGGGCGGTAGAGCTTCGCCGTCCCGGTCAGGGCCGCGGCCTCCCGGGCGCCGGGCTCCTCGCCCGGCCCGGTGCCGGTCGCGGCGGCCGACCCCGCGGCGCCCGCGGTGAGGAGCAGGGCGGCGGCGACGGCGGCGATCTTCGTACGGCGGTTCATGGCCTCGTGGTCCTCTCGGCAGACCGTCCGGCCCCCTCGACCGGATGCCCTCACTCTTCCGCGTCGCCCCCCGTCCGGGCATCGCGCCGGGGGACGGTGCCGCTCTCCCCCGTACGGCGGGGGAGGGGTCCTGCCAGGGGCGGAGCCGGCCGGTCCGGCCCGACGCAACGAATCGCCGTCAGGGCCGAAGATCGCGCAACGGTTCGGCGGTCGGTCCGCAACGGACGCGCCTTGTCGCGGCCGAACGCGGAAACGTACCGTTCTTGGCAACCTCCCTGGCGACCCCGCGCTTTCGCGTGCGGTCGACCCTGCCCCCGACCTGCGAGGACCGCCCATGCCCGCGCTGCGCACGGCCCTGCTCCAGAGCTCCGGCGAGCCCGGCGACGTGGCCGCCAACCTCACGGTCCTCGACGAGGCCGCGGCCCGCGCGGCCCAGGCCGGTGCCGGACTGCTGCTCGCGCCCGAACTCTTCCTCACCGGCTACGCGATCGGCGACGCCGTGACCCGGCTGGCCGAGACCGCCGACGGCCCGTCCGCCCGCGCGGTCGCCGCGATCGCCGCCCGCCACGGGCTGGCCGTCGGCTACGGCTACCCCGAGCGCGACCCCGAACGGCCCGGCGTCCTCTACAACGCGGCCCAGCTCTTCGGCTCCGACGGCGCGCCCCTCGCGCACTACCGCAAGACCCACCTCTTCGGCGAGGGCGAGCGGAGGTGGTTCACCCCCGGTGACGCGAGCGTCGTCCAGGCCGTCGTCGGCGGCCTGACGGTCGGCCTGATCATCTGTTACGACGTCGAGTTCCCCGAGAACGTCCGGGCGCACGCGCTGGCCGGCACCGACCTGCTGCTGGTCCCGACCGCCCTCATGCACCCGGCCGAGATCGTCCCCGAGGCCGTCGTGCCCGTGCGGGCCTTCGAGAACCAGCTCTACCTCGCGTACGCCAACCGGACCGGCCCCGAGGGCGACTTCGAGTTCGTCGGCCTGTCCACGCTCGCCGGGCCCGACGGCACCGCCCGGGCCCGCGCGGGCCGGGGCGAGGAGCTGGTGTTCGGCGACGTCGACCCCGCGTTCCTGGCGGCCTCCCGCGCGGAGAACCCGTATCTGCGCGACCGCCGTCCCGGCCTGTACGGCGCCCTCACCGAAGCCTGAACCGGCCGGATCTCCCGACCTCGGCCCCGGCCCGCGCCCGAGCCGGATCTTCACCCCGCGCCCGAGCCTCCCCGCGCGTCCCGCCGCGCGCCCCCGCTTCCCCTCACCTGCCTCACCCGTATCCGTGCAAGGAGTCCGTACCCCATGACGTCCACGGTGCCCACCGCCGTCCAGCACACCGACGGCCAGCCGCCGATCACCATGTTCGGCCCGGACTTCCCGTACGCCTACGACGACTTCCTGGCCCACCCGGCGGGCCTCGGCCAGATCCCGGCGACCGAGCTCGGCGCCGAGGTCGCCGTGATCGGCGGCGGTCTGTCGGGGATCATCGCCGCGTACGAGCTGATGAAGATGGGCCTCAAGCCCGTCGTCTACGAGGCGGACCGGATCGGCGGCCGACTGCGCACCGTCGGATTCGAGGGGCCGGAGACCGAGGGCCTGAGCGCCGAGATGGGCGCGATGCGCTTCCCGCCCTCCTCCACGGCGCTCCAGCACTACATCGACCTGGTGGGCCTGACGACCACGCCGTTCCCGAACCCGCTGGCCGAGGCCACCCGCTCGACCGTCGTCGACCTCAAGGGCGAGTCGCACTACGCCGAGACCATCGACGACCTGCCGCAGGTCTACCGGGACGTCGCCCGGGCGTGGAACGACTGCCTGGAGGAGGGCGCCGACTTCTCCGACATGAACCGCGCCCTGCGCGAGCGCGACGTGCCGCGCATCCGCGAGATCTGGGCCCGGCTCGTCGAGAAGCTCGACAACCAGACCTTCTACGGCTTCCTCTGCGAGTCCGAGGCGTTCAAGTCCTTCCGGCACCGCGAGATCTTCGGCCAGGTCGGCTTCGGCACCGGCGGCTGGGACACCGACTTCCCCAACTCCATCCTGGAGATCCTGCGGGTCGTCTACACCGAGGCCGACGACCACCACCGCGGCATCGTCGGCGGCTCGCAGCAGCTGCCGCTGCGGCTGTGGGAGCGCGAGCCGGAGAAGATCACGCACTGGACGCCGGGCACCTCCCTGCGCTCCCTGCACGAGGACGGCGAGCCGCGGCCGGCCGTCACCCGGCTGAACCGCGCCGCCGGCAACCGGATCACCGTCACCGACGCGTCCGGCGACATCCGTACGTACCGCGCGGCGATCTTCACCGCCCAGTCCTGGATGCTGCTGTCCAAGATCGCCTGCGACGACTCGCTCTTCCCGATCGACCACTGGACCGCGATCGAGCGCACCCACTACATGGAGAGCTCCAAGCTCTTCGTGCCGGTCGACCGGCCGTTCTGGCTGGACAAGGACGAGAAGACCGGGCGGGACGTCATGTCGATGACCCTCACGGACCGGATGACCCGGGGGACGTACCTGCTGGACGACGGCCCGGACAAGCCGGCTGTCATATGCCTGTCGTACACGTGGTGCGACGACAGCCTGAAGTGGCTGCCGCTGTCCGCCGCCGAGCGGATGGAGGTCATGCTGAAGTCGCTCGGCGAGATCTACCCGGATGTCGACATCCGGTCGCACATCATCGGCAACCCGGTCACGGTCTCCTGGGAGAACGAGCCCTACTTCATGGGCGCCTTCAAGGCCAACCTGCCGGGCCACTACCGCTACCAGCGCCGTCTGTTCACGCACTTCATGCAGGACCGGCTGCCCGAGGACATGCGGGGCATATTCCTGGCCGGCGACGACATCTCGTGGACGGCCGGCTGGGCCGAGGGCGCGGTGCAGACGGCGCTCAACGCGGTGTGGGGCGTGATGCACCACTTCGGCGGGACGACCGACGCGTCCAACCCGGGACCGGGCGACCTGTACGACGAGATCGCCCCGGTCGAGCTGCCGGAGGACTGACCGGCGCTCGGGCCCGGAGCGGACGAAGGGGCGGGTCAGGGCCGCCGGGCGAGCGGCGTGAGCAGCATCCGCCCCACCAGGCCCACCGACCGGTCGAGGCGCTCGGCGAACTCCTCGGCCAGCGCGGGCAGCCGGCGGATCTGCCACAGCGACCGGGCCGCGAGCCAGGCCCCGTCGCGGGCCCGCTCCAGGCTCCAGCAGCCGAGCAGATGGGTGAGCGGGTCCGTGACCTCCAGCAGGTCCGGGCCCGGCATCAGCTCTTCCCGTACCCGCTCCTCCATGAGGGCGAGGACGTCGCCGACCCGGTCGAACTCGTCCTCCAGGTCGGCGGGCGTACAGTCCAGGGCCCGGCTGGTGTCGACGACCGCGAGCGCCAGGTCGTGCCCGATGTGCGCGTTGATCCCGGCGAGCGCGAACTGGAGCGGCAGGACCCCGGGATGGCGCCGGTAGTCGAACAGCGGCCGCCAGCAGGCGGGGGGCGCGACGTCCGCCGCGACGGCGTCGACGGCCGCGAGATAGCGCTCCGCGAACCGTACGTCGAGGGTGGTGGCGGCCTTCCGGTCGGCGAAGGCGCCCGCCTCGATGGCCCGGCCGATCTCCTCGGTGACGGTCAGATAGACCCGGTTGAACACGGCCACCCCGTCGGCCGGGCTCCAGGCCGTGCGCAGCGCCCGCAGCCGGTCCACCACGGGGTCGACCGCGAGGAACGGTCCGATCGGCCCGGCGTCCCACCCGTCCGCCGGGCCGGCCGACGGCTCGGCGTCGGGCGGCCGGGTGAGCCGCTCGGGGGACTGCGGGGAGGACTGCCGGGTCTGCGCCATGAGGGCAGATTCGCAAAAGCCGGGCCCGGGAGGGAACTCCACAGGCCCGGCTTCCCCGGATCGGACGAATCCGTCAGTTCTTCGACGCGTCCTCGCCGCCGCTCTCGTACGAGCTGGTACCGGAGTCGAGCAGCGGCTCCTGCTGCTTCATGTGGGCCGGGGCGAAGGCGCGCAGCACGTGGTAGCCGGTGATGACGACCAGGGTGCCGAGCGCGATGCCGCCCAGCTCGAAGGTGTCGGTGAAGGTCAGCTTCACGCCGCCGACGCCGATGATGATGCCGGCCGCGGCGGGCACCAGGTTGAGCGGGTTGCGCAGGTCGACCTTGGCGTTGATCCAGATCTGGGCGCCGAGCAGGCCGATCATGCCGTAGAGGATCACGGTGATGCCGCCGAGGACACCGCCGGGGATGGCGGCGACGACCGCGCCGAACTTCGGGCACAGACCGAACAGCAGCGCGAAGCCGGCCGCGGCCCAGTAGGCGGCGGTGGAGTAGACCCGGGTGGCGGCCATGACGCCGATGTTCTCGGAGTACGTGGTGTTCGGCGGGCCGCCCACGGCGGTGGACAGCATGGAGCCGACGCCGTCGGCGGCGATGGCGGTGCCGAGCTTGTCGTCCAGCGGGTCCCCGGTCATCTCGCCGACGGCCTTGACGTGTCCGGCGTTCTCCGCGATGAGCGCGATGACGACGGGCAGCGCGACGAGGATCGCGGACCACTCGAAGGTGGGGCCGTGCAGGGACGGCAGACCGAACCAGTCGGCCTTGGAGACACCGGAGAGGTCCAGCCGCCAGTGGTCGGTGACCTGGCCGCTCGCGGACACCGAGTGGATCTTGCCGAAGACCAGGTCGGACAGCCACGAGATGCCGTAACCGAAGATCAGGCCGAGGAAGATCGCGATACGCGACCAGAAACCGCGCAGGCAGACCACCGCGAGTCCGGTGAACAGCATCGTGAGCAGGGCCGTCCACTGGTCCTGCGGCCAGTACGTGGACGCGGTGACCGGCGCCAGGTTGAAGCCGATCAGCATGACGACGGCGCCGGTGACGATCGGCGGCATGGCCGCGTGGATGATCCGCGCGCCGAACTTCTTCACCGCGAGGCCCGCGAGGAACAGCGCCGCGCCGACCACGAACACGGCGCCGGTCACGGTGGCGCTGGTGCCGCCGGAGGCCCGGATCGCGGCGGCGACACCCACGAAGGAGAGCGAGCAGCCCAGGTACGAGGGGACGGTGCCGCGGGTCGCGAGCAGGAAGATCACGGTGGAGACACCGGACATCATGATCGCGAGGTTCGGGTCCAGCCCCATGAGGACGGGAGCGACGAAGGACGCGCCGAACATCGCGACCACGTGCTGGGCGCCGAGTCCGATCGTCCGCGGCCAGGTCAGCCGTTCGTCCGGCCGGACGACGGCCCCGGGAGCGGGTGTCTTCCCGTCGCCGTGCAGGGTCCAGCGCACGCCGAGGCTCATGTGGTCGCTCCAGTTCTCAGGGTCCGGTGACGGCCGGCCCCGCCGTGTCGGGACCGAAAAAGATCAGCCATATGGTAATGCCGCACGGCACGCCCGACCGACCAGTGAGTACGGCGGTTCCCCGACCCGGTGATCCTGCCCGTCAGCGGACCTGCTCCGAGGCCCGCGACGGGGCCCCTCCGGCGGCCTCGCGGGCCCGGGTCCGGAGTACTCCCGCACCGAGCACCAGACCGAACGCGAGCAGGGTGACCAGCGAGAACGAGACGACGAGACTGGTCGCGTCGGCGATCCCGCCGATCGCCGACGGGGCGATGAGCCCCGAGGTGTACGTGATGGTCGCCACGCCCGCTATCGCCTGGCTCGGGTTCGGGCCGCTGCGCCCGGCGGCGGCGAAGGCGAGCGGGACGACGACCGCGACCCCGAGCCCGATCAGTCCGAATCCGGCCATCGCCAGGGCGGCGTGCGAGGCGGCCACCACGAGTACCCCGCCGACGGTGGCGACCAGACCCCCGACCCGTACCGTACGCACCGCGCCGAACCGGTCCACGATCCGGTCGCCGGCCAGCCGGGCCACGGCCATGGTGAGGGCGAAGGCGGTGGTGGAGGCGGCCGCCAGGCCGGCGGAGGTGCCCAGCTCGCCCTTGAGGTAGACGGCCGACCAGTCCATGCTCGCCCCCTCCGCGAACACCGCGCAGAACCCGACGGCGCCGATGATCAGCGCGGACTTCGGCGGCAGCGCGAAACGCGGCGGGGCCTCCTCCTCGGGCGAGCTGCGCAGGTCGAGCACGCCCTGGCAGCACACCAGGCCGAGCGCGGTGAGGATCAGCGCGGCCATCAGATGGTGCAGCCGGGCGTCCGCGCCGAGGTGCGCGGCGAGCGTGCCGGCGGCCGAGCCGATCAGCGCGCCCGCGCTCCACATACCGTGCAAGCCGGACATGATCGAGCGGCCGAGCCGGGTCTCGGTCTCCACGCCGAGCGCGTTCATGGCGACGTCGGACATGCCGGCGGTGGCGCCGAAGACGAGGAGCGCGGCGCACAGCGTGTAGACGTTGGGCGCGAGCGAGGGCAGCGTCAGGGCGAGCGTCCACAACGCGAGCAGTCCGCGCAGGGCCGTTCGGGCGCCGAGCCGGTGGCTGATCGCGCCGGCCAGCGGCATCGCGAGCGAGGCGCCGATCGCGGGAAAGGCGAGCGCGAGCCCGAGCTGGCCGGCGCCGACGTCCGCGTGCTCCTGGATCCAGGGGATCCGGGTCGCGAAACTGCCGGTGACCGCGCCGTGGACGCAGAAGACGGCGGCGATCGCGTACCTGGCCCGCCGCAGTCCTGGTGTGATGCCGATCCTGTCCGCCATCGGTCCGTCCCTCCCTGGAACCCCTGGATACGAGTGTGCGCAGCGCGAGGCGCGGCGCGCGCCGAACTCGTGCCGGGCCCCGCGCCGAGTCCACGCCGACTCCGCGTCGCGTAAACTATCAGGAACCCTGCCTGATAAATAGAAGTGCGGGAGCGCCGGACCCGCGCGGGCATCTGAGAGGATCACCGCATGGCCGCATCCCCGAGCACCGCCCGGGCCCTCAACGACCGGCTCGCCCTGCGTCTGCTCCAGGACGCGGGCCCGTTGACGGCGACCCAGCTGAAGACGCTCACCGGGCTCTCCCGCCCCACCGTCGCCGACCTCGTGGAGCGGCTGCAGAGCGGCGGCCTCGTGCACATCGTCGGCGAGACCGGAGCCCAGCGCCGCGGCCCCAACGCCCGGCTGTACGGGATCGTGGCCGACCGGGCCCACCTCGCCGCGCTCGACGTCCGCACGCGTTCCGTCTCCGTCGTCGTCTCCGACCTGCTGGGCACCACGCTCGCCGAGGCGACCCTGCCCATCGGCGACGGTGCCGGAGCCGCCCCCGGACCCGCCGCCGAACAGGCCGTGGCACTCCTCGAACGCACCGCCCGCGCGGCCGGCGCCGCCCGGCTGCACAGCGTCGCCGTCGGCGCGCCCGGCCTCATCGACCCGGCCACCCGCCAACTGCGGGACACCGCCAAGCTCCCCGAATGGCACCGGCTGCTGATCGCCACGCTCCAGCAGCGGCTGCCCGCCACCGTCCTGGTGGAGAACGAGGTCAACCTGGCCGCCGTCGCCGAACTCCGCGAAGGCGCGGCCCGGGGCGAGAACGGCGGCGAGGGCGTGGGGCAGGCCGGCGGCCGGGACACCTTCGTCCTGCTCTGGCTCGGCCAGGGCATCGGCGCCGCCGTCGTCCTCGACGGACGGCTGCGCCGCGGCGCCTCCGGAGGCGCGGGCGAGATCGGCTTCCTGCCGGTGCCGGGCACCTCCGGGCTGCCCTCGGCCCACGGCTGCGACGGCGGGTTCGACGAACTGGCCTGCGCCGCGTCCATCGACGCCCTGGCCCGTACCCACGGCCTGGACCCGGCCACCGCGCTGGAGTCGGCGCATCCGGCCTTCCTCGACGCACTCGCCGGCCGGCTCGCCCTCGGCGCCGCCTCGGTCGCCGCCGTCCTCGACCCCGGCTGCGTGATCCTCGCCGGCGAGACCGGCCACCGCGGCGGCCCGGCCCTGGCCGCCCGGGTCGAGGCCCGCCTCGCCACGCTCTCCCCGTTGCGCACCGAGGTCCGCGCCACCACGCTCGGCGACACCGCGATCCTGCGTGGCGCCCTCCTCACCGCCCGCGACGCGGCTCAGGACGCCCTCTTCCCGTAACCCGGACACCCGTAACCCGGACACCCGTAACCCGGACACCCGTAACCCGGACACCCGTAACCCGGACACCCGTAACCCGGACACCCGTAACCCGGACACCCGTAACCCGGACACCCGTAACCCGGACACCCGTGATCCGGACACCCGTAACCCGGACACCCGGATACGACACGTCCGCGCCGCGCCCCGGGATGGAGGGGCGCGGCGCGGACGCGGGGCGGAGAGGGGGCCCGGCGACGGCAAGGGCCGTGGGAAACCGCCGCCGGGGGTCTCAGGTGTGTTCCGTCAGCGGACGGTCAGCAGGCGCCGAGGTCCTGCCAGACGCCCCAGTCGCCGGTCGTGCCCGGCTCCTCGTTCTGGGTCCACCACTTGGCCTTCCAGCCGTGGCCCTTGTGGGACACGGTCTGGCCCGCGTTGTAGACGGAGCCGGCCGTGTACGCCGGGGCGGCGCAGCCCGTGGGCGGGGTGGTCGGCGGCGTCGTCGGAGGCGTGGTGGGCGGGGTCGTCGGGGGAGTGGTCGGCGGAGTGGTGGGAGGCGTGGTCGGCGGGGTCGTCGTCCCCGGCTCCACCGTCGTCGTGCCGCGCGCCAGGTCCCCGGTGAGCGCGTACGCCGTCCCGCCGATGGTCACGGTCCAGTTCGACGGGGTCGACACCGGCAGGTAGTAGTTGAACGACAGGTCCACCGTCGCGCCCGGGGCGAGCGACTGCCACGCCGGGAGCTTCAGCGACACCCGCTGGAAGTCGCCCTTCAGGCCGCCCACGTTGCTGCCCGTGTGACCGCTGGCGATCACCTTCGTCCCGAAGCCCGACTGGTCGGAGGCGTTGTTCGGCGCCGACGTGCCGTAGTCGAACTGGAACTCCGTGCCGCCCGGCAGCGCCGTCGCCGTGTTGTTGGTGATCCGCAGCTTCGGGGTGATCGGGTAGTTGGAGTCGCCCAGCTTGAAGTCGGTGAACTCCAAGCCCACGTCGACGGCCTGGGTGGGCAGCGTCGTGCCCGCCTTCTTCGCGCCGTACGGGGCGGCCGCCTTGAACTTGTCGTACATCAGCGAGGTGAGCGTCGAGCCCGGCTCGTACTGACCCTTGGCCGCGTTCCAGCCGTAGTCGCCGGCCAGCTCCCACACCATCGTGCCGCCGATGCCGCGGTCGACGACGTAGTCGGCCTTGGCGCCCACCGACTGCTCGTCCTCGGTGGAGAGGAAGACCTTCTTGTCGGCGTTCCACAGCCACGGGGCGACCAGCGTCGCGTCGTACATACGGGCGTAGGCGCCGGTCAGCTTGGTGTCGGCGGGGAAGCCGTAGCGGGTGACGTAGTCGCCGACGATCCCCTTCTCCAGGTTCTTGGCGTGCCACATCGGGTTGGAGCCGGCGGGCGACTCCTTGCCCGCGGTGTCCTTGTCGTGCCACAGGTTGTCGATGCCGCACTTGGTCAGGCCGGAGCCGGCCGGACAGCCGGTCGTGGCGGCCTTGCCCCACAGACCGTCGGTGCCGCCCTGCACGTTCTTGAAGCCGCGGGTGTAGTACGGCAGGCCGATGTTGATCCGGCCGGACGGCATCGAGCCGCGGAAGTAGTGGTAGGCCCAGTCGGTGTTGAGGTAGCCGAGGGAGCCGTACTGCGCCGAGCCGTAGACGTTGGCGGCGGCGAGCTCGGCGTCCTTGCCGTCGTCGAAGAGCGAGGCGTTCGGGCCGACGTACTCGTTCCAGGCGCCGTGCAGGTCGTAGGACATGATGTTGACGTAGTCCAGGTACTTCTGCATCTGGAACGTCTCCATGCCGCGCAGCAGATAGCCGGAGGAGGGCGCGGCGACGGTCAGCATGTAGTGCTTGCCGTCGGTGGCGCCGGCCCGGTCGAGCTTCTCGCGCAGCGACTTCATCAGGACCGCGTAGCCCTGGACGAGGCCCGCGCGGCGCGCGTTGGAGAGCTGCCAGTCGAGCGGGTTGCCCGAGTCCTTCATCGTCGTCGGGTACTCGTAGTCGATGTCGACGCCGTTGAAGCCGTACTTCCGGATGAAGTCGACGGCGGAGTTCGCGAAGGTGTCGATGCCGGCCTGGTTGACCGAGCCGTCGGCGTTGGTGGCCATCGAGTAGAAGCCGCCGGAGTCGACCCGCTTGCCGCTGTCGTCGAAGTAGCCGCCGGTCTCGGCCCAGCCGCCCACGGAGATCAGGGTCTTCACGTTCGGGTGCTGCTTCTTGAACTTGTTGAGCAGGTTGAAGTGCCCCTTGTAGGGGTACGCGGGGTCCATCTCGGCGCCCGCGACACCGGGCCAGGTCATCCCGGTGGCCGCGTTGTCGGGGCCGTCGGTGCCCACGGACAGTTTGTTGTCGCCGCCGACGTGGCCGAAGGCATAGTTGAGGTGGGTGACCTTGTCCCACGGGATGTCGGAGGCCAGATAGGCGGGCTCGCCGTTCTTGCCGGTGCGCCAGCCGGTGAAGTAGCCGATGACGCGGCGCTGGTGGTCGGCGCCCATCTTCTCGCGGCCCTCGGTGTCGTAGACCGAGCAGTAGGGGACGTCGACGCCGGGCGTCTTGTACAGGCCGTCGGGGCGGCAGGACTCGTTGTCGGCGGCGTACGAGACGCCGCCCGAGGCGAGGGAGCTGATCAGCAGTCCGGCGACGGCCGCGCCGGAAGTGAGCAGCGAGGCCCTCTTCTTCGTGGGGGAGAGCACGATCGGTTCCTCCAGGGGAGGTCGGGCGAACACAACGAACAAGGGGGGTGGGTCGTGTGGGGCCCGCGGAGTGCGCACACCGCTGGTCCGTACCTCGGAGGTGACACGGAGATTAAGAGGACTAGACCAGTGCGTCAATAGGTCTGGACCAAAGGCGTAAGGCCGGGCGGTGCCGGGTGACGGCGGGCGGCGACGGTCGACGACGGTCGGCGATCCGCTCGATATGTGAGTCGGGCCACAGGCGGACACCCGGGGGGTCGGTCCCCTTGCGGGCCGTGGCAGACTGGGCCTGTATCAGCAGCAGCGCACTCCGGGGTCGGTGTAATTCCGAACCGGCGGTTATAGTCCGCGACCCGTCCGCAGCCAGCGGCCGGTTGACCAGGTGAGATTCCTGGACCGACGGTGAAAGTCCGGATGGGAGGCAGTGCGCGGCGGGTGACCCCTCTTCCAGGGGTGTGCCGGCCGTACGTCCGCTGGTCGCCGTACCCGCTTCGGCGGGTCCACGTGGCGTACCAGAGGATCCGGCCTTCGGCGCACCCTGCGCGAGGAGTCGTTTCCGCTTTTCTGTCGTCATCGACAGGCCCCGGAGTCCGTGCCCGAAGAGGCAGGAGGACCCGGTGGCCACCCAGGCCGACATCACCGCCATGCGACGTGCGATCGCGCTCGCCGCCCGCGGTCTCGGCTTCACCAGCCCCAACCCCGTCGTCGGCTGTGTCGTCACCGACGCGTCCGGCCACCCGGTCGGCGAGGGCTGGCACCAGCGCGCCGGCGGCCCGCACGCCGAGGTCCACGCCCTCGCCGCGGCCGGTTCCGCGGCCCGCGGCGGCACCGCGTACGTCACCCTCGAACCCTGCAACCACACCGGTCGCACCGGCCCCTGCGCCCAGGCCCTGATCGAGGCCGGGATCGCCCGGGTCGTGTACGCGGTCGGGGACCCGAACCGCGAGGCCACCGGCGGTGCCGACACCCTGCGCGCGGCCGGGACCGAGGTCGGGCAGGGGCTCCTGGAGGACGAGGCCGAGGCCGGCAACCTGGCCTGGCTCACCGCCGTACGCCACGGCCGCCCCTTCGTCCGCTGGAAGTACGCCGCCACCCTCGACGGCCGGATCGCCGCCGCCGACGGCAGCTCCCGCTGGATCACCTCCGCCGCGTCCCGCGCCGAGGTCCACCGGCTGCGCGCCGAGGCCGACGCGGTCGTGGTCGGCGGCGGCACGCTCCGCGCCGACGACCCGCACCTCGCCGTCCGCGGCATCGAGGGCGCCGCCCAGCCGCTGCGGGTCGCCCTCGACACCCGCGCCGGCGTGCTGCCCACCGCCCGGATCCTCGACGACGCCGCGCCCACGCTGCTGGTCGTCGGCGAGGACGCCGACACCCGGCACCTGCCCGGCGTCGAGCTGCTCCGGCTGCCCCTGCGTGACGGCCGCATCGGCGTCGACGAGCTGCTTTCCGGGCTGTACGCGCGCGGTGTCCGCTCCGTCCTCCTCGAAGGCGGCCCCACCCTCGCGGGCTCCTTCGTCGCCGCGGGCGCCGTCGACCAGGTCGTCGGCTATCTCGCCCCGGTCCTCCTCGGCGCGGGCCCCGCCGCCCTCGCCGACGCCGGAATCAACACGATCACGCGCGCGTTGCGCCTCGACGTCACCGACACCGCGCGCGTGGGATCCGATCTCCGTATCACCGCCGTTCCCACCGCCTCTGCCGTCCCGACCCCCAAGGGAGCCTGACCGTGTTCACCGGAATCGTCGAAGAACTTGGCGAGGTCGTCGCCGTCGAGCAGCTGACCGACGCCTCCCGCTTCCGACTGCGCGGCCCCCTGGTCACCGAGGGCGCCCGGCACGGCGACTCGATCGCCGTCAACGGCGTCTGCCTCACGGTCGTGGAGACCGCCGACGGCGAGTTCACCGCCGACGTGATGGCCGAGACCCTCAAGCGCTCCTCCCTCGGCGCCCTGGAGCCCGGCTCCCGGGTCAACCTGGAGCGGCCCATGGCCGTCGGCGGACGTCTCGGCGGCCACATCGTCCAGGGCCACGTGGACGGCACCGGGACGATCCTGAAGCGCGAGCCCTCCGAGCACTGGGAGGTCGTCACCGTCGGCCTGCCCGCCCCGCTCGCCCGCTACGTCGTCGACAAGGGCTCCATCACGGTCGACGGCGTCAGCCTCACCGTCGTCGAGGCCGGCGACGACCGCTTCACCATCAGCCTCATCCCCACCACCCTCGCCCTGACCACGCTCGGCATCAAGCAGCCCGGCGACCCGGTCAACCTCGAGGTGGACGTCATCGCCAAGTACGTCGAGCGGCTGCTCGGCCCGAACGCACAGGAGAACGTCAAGTGAACTGGCTCAACTCCGAGGCGTTCGTCGTCTTCGGCCAGCACATCCTGTGGTCCGACATGATCGGCAACACGATCGGTCTGCTGGCCCTCGCCCTCGGCTGGCGCCGCTCCATCCTCACCTGGCCCGCCCAGCTGCTCTCCGGCATCGTCCTCGTCGGCGCCTACGCCTCCGCCCACCTGTCCGGCGGCGTCGGCAAGCAGCTCCTCGTCATCGGCGTCGCCGCCTGGGGCTGGTGGCAGTGGAACCGCGGCAAGCAGCAGGCCCAGGACGGCTCCCTCGCCGTCCGCTTCGCCACCTGGAAGGAGCGCGGGCTGCTGCTGGCGGGCGCGGCCCTCGGCACCCTCGCCGTCGGCGGCCTGTTCACCCTCTACCCGTCGCTTTCCTGGAGCCCGTGGGCCGACGCGTACATCTTCGTCGGCACCCTCGTCGCGATGGTCGCCCAGGCCCGTGGCCTGATCGAGTTCTGGTTCGCCTGGCTCCTCGTCGACCTCGTCGGCGTCCCGCTCGCCTTCCACAGCGGCCTCGCCTTCTCCGGCCTGGTCTACGTCGTCTACTTCGCCCTCGTCGTCTGGGGCATGCGCGACTGGTGGCTCCGGTCGCGGACCGTCCCCGCCCTGGAAGGAGCCCACGCGTGAGCACCCACCTGTCGTCCGCCGGCCCCCTGTCCTCCGACGCGCTCCCCGCGGACACCACCAGCCGGTTCTGGGACACCACCGACCTCGCCCTCGACCCCGTCGAGCAGGCCGTCGCGGACATCGCCGCCGGCCGTCCCGTCGTCGTCGTGGACGACGAGGACCGCGAGAACGAGGGCGACCTCGTCATCGCGGCCGAGAAGGCCACCCCCGAGATCGTCGCCTTCATGATGAGCGAGTGCCGCGGTCTGATCTGCGCCCCCATGGAAGGCGACGAACTCGACCGCCTGCGGCTGCCGCAGATGGTCGAGCAGAACACCGAGGCGATGCGGACCGCCTTCACCGTCTCCGTCGACGCCGCCCCCGTGCACGGCGTCACCACCGGCATCTCGGCCGCCGACCGCGCCACCACCCTGCGGATGCTGGCCGCCGGCACGTACGAGCCCGGCGACTTCGTCCGCCCCGGCCACGTCTTCCCGCTGCGCGCCCGGTCCGGCGGCGTGCTGACCCGCCCCGGCCACACCGAGGCAGCCGTCGACCTGGCCCGGCTCGCCGGACTCCGCCCGGCCGGCGCGATCGTCGAGATCGCCGGCGAGGACGGCGTGATGCTGCGACTGCCCGAGCTGGTCCCGTTCGCCCGCAAACACGGCCTGACGATCATCTCCATCGAGGACCTGATCGCCTACCGCCGCTCCGCCGAGCCCCTCGTCCGCCGCGAGGCCGAGGTCCGGCTGCCGACCGCGTACGGCGAGTTCACCGCGTACGGCTACCGCTCCACCACCGACGGCGTCGAGCACGTCGCCCTCGTCCACGGCGACCTCGGCGACGGCCGGGACGTCCTCGTCCGGGTCCACTCCGAATGCCTGACCGGCGACGTCTTCCATTCGCTGCGCTGCGACTGCGGCCCCCAGCTGGAGGCGGCCATGGAGCGGATCACCGAGGCCGGCCGCGGTGTCGTCGTCTATCTGCGCGGCCACGAGGGCCGCGGCATCGGCCTGCTGTCCAAGCTCCGCGCGTACGAACTCCAGGAACGCGGCCGCGACACCCTCGACGCCAACCTGGAGCTCGGCCTGCCCGCCGACGCCCGCGACTACGCGGCCGGCGCGCGGATCCTCGCCGACCTCGGCGTGCGCGGCCTGCGGCTGCTCACCAACAACCCCGACAAGACCGCCGCCCTCACCCGGCACGGCCTCGACGTCACCGGCCGCGAGCCCATGCCGGTCCAGGCGGGCGAGCACAACCTCGGCTACCTGCGCACCAAGCGGGACCGGATGGGCCACGACCTGCCCTGGCTGGACCCCACCCCGGCCGGCACCCACCCCCACCAGTAACCCCGGCACCCCGCCCCTTTCACGAACGGCGAGGGGCGGGGCACCGCATCACACGGCACAACCCGGCAAGGAGAGACATGAGCGGCAAGGGCGCACCCGTCCTCAGCGTGAAGAACTGCGGTGACCTGCGGGTCGCGGTCGTCGCGGCCCAGTGGCACGAGAAGATCATGGACGGCCTCGTCGACGGCGCCCTGCGCGCCCTCACCGAACTCGGCATCGAGGAGCCCACCCTGCTCCGCGTCCCGGGCAGCTTCGAACTCCCCGTCGTGGCCAAGGTGCTCGCCGGGCGCGGCTACGATGCGGTCGTGGCACTCGGCGTCGTCATCCGCGGCGGCACGCCGCACTTCGAGTACGTGTGCCAGGGCGTCACCAACGGCCTGACCCAGGTCGCCGTCGAGACCGGCGTACCCGTCGGATTCGGCGTCCTGACCTGTGACACCGAGGAGCAGGCCCTGGACCGGGCCGGCCTGGAAGGGTCCCACGAGGACAAGGGCCACGAGGCCGTGACCGCCGCCGTCGCCACCGCGACCGCGCTGCGCACGGTGAGCGAACCCTGGCGCTGAGGCGCGCCGTCGTACCCCGTACCCTTAGGACATCATGGCGAACAAAACCTTCGAAGAGCTCTTCACCGAGCTCAAGAGCAAGGCCGAGACCGGCGACCCGGCGACCTCCCGTACCGCGGAACTGGTCGGCAAGGGCGTCCACGCCATCGGCAAGAAGGTCGTCGAGGAGGCCGCCGAGGTCTGGATGGCCGCCGAGTACGAGGGCAACGAAGCCGCCGCCGAGGAGATCTCGCAGCTGCTGTACCACGTCCAGGTGATGATGGTCGCCCGCGGGATCTCGCTCGACGACGTCTACGCCCATCTCTGATCCCGCCGCCCCTCCCCGAAGGGGCCGCCGGACCGGAACCACCCCACCCCGCACGACGTACGACCTCTGAGGCAAAGGAAGCCCACCCCATGCTGCGCATCGCCGTCCCCAACAAGGGTTCCCTCTCCGGACCTGCGATGGAGATGCTCCATGAGGCGGGCTACCGGCAGCGCAAGGAGTCCAAGGAACTCGTCACCGTCGACCCCGACAACGAGGTGGAGTTCTTCTACCTCCGCCCCAAGGACATCGCGATCTACGTGGCGTCCGGCCGGCTCGACATCGGCATCACCGGCCGCGACCTGCTCCTGGACTCCGGAGCCAACGCCGAGGAGATCCTGCCGCTGAACTTCGGCCGCTCCACCTTCCGCTACGCCACCCGCCCGGGCACCGCGACCGGTCCCAAGGACTTCCACGGCATGACGATCGCGACCTCCTACGAGGGCATCGTCGGCAAGCACCTCGCCGAACAGGGCATCGACGCTGCCGTCGTCCACCTCGACGGCGCGGTCGAGACCGCGATCCAGCTGGGTGTCGCCCAGATCATCGCGGACGTCGTCGAGACCGGCACGAGCCTGCGCAACGCCGGCCTGGAGGTCATCGGCGAGCCGATCCTCACCTCCGAGGCCGTCGTCGTCCGCCGCGCCGGCGCCCCCACCGACGACCCCAAGGTGCAGCAGTTCCTGCGCCGCCTCCAGGGCGTCCTGGTCGCCCGCAGCTACGTGATGATGGACTACGACTGCCGCGCCGAGCACCTGGAGCAGGCCGTCGCCCTCACCCCCGGCCTGGAGTCCCCGACCGTCTCCCCGCTGCACAACGAGGGCTGGGTCGCCGTCCGCGCGATGGTGCCGTCCCGCGAGGCGCAGAAGGTCATGGACGACCTGTACGAGCTGGGCGCCCGCGCCATCCTCACCACGGCCATCCACGCCTGCCGGCTCTGAGCCGCGCCGGGGGCCACCCCGCGCCGACGACTTCACGCCGACGTCCTCACGCCACCCCGTACCGAAAGCCGGAACACCCGCATGTCCGACACCAGCGCACCCGCCCTTCCGGTCACCTTCCGGCCGGCCCGCACCCGGGTCGTCCTGCTGACGAGTGGGGTGGCGATGTTCGTCGTCATCAGCGCCGTCGGCCTGATGCTGGATTCGCTGTCGCCGGGGGAGCGGATGAGCTTCGTGTTCGTCGCCGCACTCTTCGCGGGTGTCCTGGTCATGCTCAGCCGTCCCAAGGTCGTCGCCGACGACGACGGCGTGACCGTGGTGAACATCACCCGGGTCCGCCGGCTCGCCTGGGCCGAGATCCTGCGGGTCAACCTGCGCCCCGGCGACCCGTGGGTGTTCCTCGACCTGAGCGACGGCACCAGCCTGCCGGTGCTCGGCATCCAGCCCGGCATCGCCAAGGGCCGGGCCATAGAGGACGCGAGGGCTCTGCGGGCCCTCGCCGACAGCCGGGGCACCGGGCGCGAAGGCGCCTGATCCGGCCTCGGGACCCGGGGCGGTCGGAGGCGCGCACAGGGGCCGACGAGGGGGCGCGCGGACCGGGGGAGACCCCGAGCCGACCCCGTACCGGACCCTGATCCGTCCCCCATCCGGGGCCGACCCCCTGCCCGGGACGGCCCGCACGTGACTACTCTTGATGGCGGTGGTGCCGAGCGGCGCCACCGTCTCGCGTGTGCAGGGCCGCCCGCCGGCGGCCCGCGAGGCAGACCTTCGACCCGAGGAGTGACTCCCTCCGGCAATGGACGGATCGTCCGGTAGTACCTGCGCCGCCCCCTCGTCCGAGGCGGCGGCATGATCGTCTCTCTCCTGCTGCTCCTCGCAGCTTTCCTCCTGATCCTCGCCAACGGCTTCTTCGTGGCCGCCGAGTTCGGCCTCGTCACCGTGGAACGGGCGGACGCAGAGCGCGCCGCCGCCGAAGGCGACCGCCGCGCCCGCACCGTCGTCACGGCGCTGCGCGAGCTGTCCTTCCAGCTTTCCGGCACCCAGCTCGGCATCACCATCACCTCGCTCGTCACCGGCATGCTCGCCGAGCCCGCGATCGCCGGGCTGCTCGACGGACCGCTGAGCGCCACCGGCCTCCCGGACGGCGCCGTCTCCGGCATCGCCGTCCTGATCGGCATGCTGCTCGCCTCCGCCGTACAGATGGTCGTCGGCGAACTCGTGCCGAAGAACTGGGCGGTCTCCCGGCCGCTGCAGGTCGCGCGCTTCGTCGCCGGCCCGCAACACGTCTTCTCCAGCCTGTTCCGTCCGGTGATCTCCGCGCTGAACACCGTGGCCAACCGGCTCGTCCGGCTCTTCGGCGTCGAACCGGCCGACGAGCTCGACTCGGTCCGCACCCCGCGGGAGCTGGTCTCCCTCGCCCGCCACTCGGCCCAGGCCGGCGCCCTCGAACAGGACACCGCCGACCTCTTCGTCCGGACCCTGACCCTCGGCGGCCTCACCGCCGACCAGGTCATGACCCCGCGCGTGAAGGTGAGCGCCCTGCAGTCCGACGCGACCGCGGCCGACGTGCTCAACCTCACCCGGGCCACCGGTCTGTCCCGCTTCCCGGTCTACCGCGAGCGGATCGACGAGATCGTCGGCATGGTCCACCTCAAGGACGCCCTCGCGGTCGTACCGAAGGAGCGGCACCGGGTCCCGGTCGGCCGGATCGCCGTCCCGCCGCTGCTCGTCCCCGAGTCGCTGCCCGTCCAGGCCCTGCTCGAACGGCTCCGCCGCGAGCAGCCCATCGCGGTCGTCGTCGACGAGTACGGCGGCACCGCCGGCGTCGTCACCCTGGAGGACATCGTCGAGGAACTCGTCGGCGAGGTCCGCGACGAGCACGACACCGCCGCCGACGCGCGGCCCGAGCTCGCGCCCGTGCCCACCGACGACGGCTCCCAGATCTGGGAGGCCGACGGCTCCTGCCGGGTGCACACCCTGCGCCGGATAGGACTCGACGTGCCCGACGGCCCGTACGAGACGGTCGCCGGGCTCGTCGCCGACCTGCTCGGCCGCATCCCCGCCCCCGGCGACCGCGCCGAGCTGCCCGGCTGGCGGCTCTCGGTCCGCCAGGTCGACCGCTACCGCG
The DNA here is from genome assembly GCA_002355495.1 of Streptomyces laurentii. Lineage (GTDB taxonomy): Bacteria > Actinomycetota > Actinomycetes > Streptomycetales > Streptomycetaceae > Streptomyces > Streptomyces laurentii. The sequence continues at coordinate 1,021,975 of AP017424.1, read as the reverse complement.
CCGAACGCGTGCGCCTCATGCGCATCGCCCCGGTGCCCGTCGCCGCGGAGGCGGTCCGATGAGTCTCCTGCCCCTGCTCTTCGCCGTCCTGCTGGTCCTCGCCAACGGCTTCTTCGTCGGCGCCGAGTTCGCGCTCGTCTCCGTCCGCCGCAGCCAGATCGAACCGCTCGGCGGCGCCCGCGCCCGCCAGGTCCTCCACGGCCTGGAGCACCTGCCGCAGATGATGGCCGCCGCCCAGTTCGGTATCACCGTCGCCTCCCTGACGCTCGGCGCGGTCGCCGAGCCGACCGTGGCCCGGCTGCTCGAACCCGTCTTCCACGCCGTCCACGTCCCCGAGGGCCTGATCCACCCCCTCGGCTATGTGATCGCGCTGGCCGTGGTGGTCGTCCTGCACCTGGTCATCGGTGAGATGGTGCCGAAGAACCTGGCCATGGCCGACCCCGAGCGCACCGCCCTGCTCCTCGGCCCCGGCCTGGTCGCCTTCGCCCGGGTCTGCCGGCCCGTCACCGCCGCCCTCGGCGCCTGCGCCGCGCTGGTCCTGCGGGCCTTCAAGGTCGAGCCGAAGGACGAGGTGGAGGCCGTCTTCACCAGCACGCAGCTCGGCCGGCTCGTCGAGGACGCCGGCCAGGCCGGACTGCTCGACCCGGCCGAGCAGGAGCGTCTGGAGGACGCCCTGGAACTGGGCACCCGCCCGGTCACGGACGTCCTCATACCGGCGGCCGCGCTCGTCACGGTCTCCCCGTCGGCCACCCCGCGCGAGATCGAGGAGCTGACCGTACGGACCGGCTACTCCCGCTTCCCGGTGCGCGCCGAGGGCCGGGGCACCCTCATGGGCTTCGTGCACGTGAAGGACGTCCTCGACCTGGAGGACCGGGAGCGCGCGCTGCCCCAGCAGGTGTGGCGCCCGCTGGCCACGCTCCGGCCGGAGCTGCCGCTGGACGACGCGCTCACCGTGATGCGCCGGGCCGCCACGCACCTCGCGCAGGTCGCGGACGCCTCCGGCCGGGTGCTCGGCCTGGTCGCCCTGGAGGACGTCCTGGAGATGCTGGTCGGCGAGGTCCGCGACCCCGCCCACCGGGTCGTGGCGCCCGCGTCGCACCCGGACCCGCGGACGGCGCAGGCCCTGGCGAGCTGAGCCGACGCCCGTCGTCAGCGGGAGCCGCCCGGGACCTGGATCCCGGGCGGCTCCCGTACATCCGGGGGAGCCGTACGGGACTCAGAGGCCCGGTTCCTGTGGGCCCCGGGCCGTCGGGCCGCGGCCCGACAGGACCTCGCCGTACGCCTGCATCAGATCGGGCAGCCGCAGCGTCGCCAGATCCTCGCGGGACGGGGTGCGGGCGAAGCCGGACAGCCGCAGATCGCGGTACGCGCAGGACTTCTCGTACAGGGTGCGCAGGAACCGCCCGTTGCCCAGCTCGTCGATCCAGCCCTGCTCGACCACGTGCCCGCTGATCGAGCGCAGCTCGTCCAGCGCCTCCTCGTCCCAGCCGTCGCCGTTGGCCGCCGCGAGCACCCGGCCGATCTCGGTGAGTTCGAGCGGGCGGTACGAGGGGAAGTCGACCCGGGTCGTGAAGCGCGAGGAGAGCCCGGGGTTGGCGGCCAGCAGCCGGTCCATGCCCTCGGGGTAGCCGGCCAGGATCACCACCAGATGGTCGCGGTTGTCCTCGGCGCGCTTGAGCAGCACCTGGAGCGCCTCGTCGCCGTACGCGTCGCCCTTGCTGTAGCCGGTGTTGGAGAGCGCGTACGCCTCGTCGACGAACAGCACCCCGCCGATCGCCGAGTCGATCAGTTCGTTCGCCTTCACGGCGGTCTGGCCCAGGTACTCGCCGACCAGATCGGCGCGCTGGGCCTCCACGAGGTGGTCGCCGCCGAGCAGCCCGAGCGCGTAGAACACCCGGCCGAGGATGCGGGCGACGGTGGTCTTGCCGGTGCCGGACGGGCCCGAGAAGACGAAGTGCCGCTTCGGTGGCTGGACGGGCAGCCCCTGCCCGGCGCGCAGCCGGGCCATCTCCAGCTGCGCCGACAGCGCCTTCACCTGCCGCTTGACCGGCTCCATGCCGACCATCCGCTCCAACTGCTCCAGCGCGTCCGCGAGCAGCTCCGGGTCGGTCGGGCTCGCGGGGAAGCGGGGCGGCACCGGCTGGCGGGGCACCGCCGCCTTCTGCCGGACGAACTCCGGGGGCTCCGGCGGTTCCGGCGGAACGGACGGCACGAACGGGGGCACGGCCTCGGTGCTGACCAGCAGCCCGTCCCCGGCCGGCACCTCCGGGTCGAACCCGGCCACCGCCTCCGTGTCGACGGCGGCCGGTATGTCCTGGCCGATCCCGCCGTACAGGGGCGCGCTCAGCCCGGGATCGTCCGGCCCCTCGAAACCGTCGTACTCGGCGATCGCGGCGAGCCGTGCCGTGGTGTCCATGAAGGCCGGGTCGATCCGGTGCACGGCCCGGTAGAGGGGGAGCGCGGCGGCCGTCCGGCCGGTGCCCTCGTGTGCCCGGGCCAGCCAGTAGCGGAGCTCCTTGCGCTGTGGCTGTTCGCTGCGGCAGCGCATGAGCGCGGCCGCCAGCATCGGCTCGGCCTGCCCGTACATCTCCAGGCGGACCCGGGCCATGCCACCGAACAGGCCCGCCTCGATGCCGAGGAAGGGATCGTCCACCAGCGGCTCGGTGTGCCGGACCAACTGGTCCCAGTCCTTGACGAGATACGCCCGGCAGGCGTGCAGGAAGCGCACGTGTAAGTCGGTGTCGACCGGCGGCAGCCCCGCCAACGCCCGGTCCAGCTCGGCCACATGGCGGCCGTCGAGCCAGTGCGAGGCGTGCGCGAGCAGCAGGTCGCGCGGGGTCTCCAGGACCGGCTGCACCCACCAGCCCAGCCAGTACCAGGAGTTGAGGTTCCGCCGGTGCCGTGCCCGCTGTTCGCCGAACCGTTCCCGGTGGCGGAACATCCGCAGCAGGGCGGTCGTGGTGTCGACCCGCAGCGCGTGCAGGCCGAGCCAGCCGTCCGCCATGCCGGGGTCGACGCGTACCGCCGTCCGGAACTCCTCCTCGGCCTGCGGATACGCGCCCATGGTGTAAGCGTCGACTCCGCGCAGCCAGGCGAGTTCGGCGGGGGCATGCGCGCCCTGTGTGCCGAAATCCATCGGTCCCCCACAACCGTCTTCACGTGGACGGGAATTGACCACACCGAGGGGCATCGTACCGGCGTGGAGGGCGTGTGAAGAGGGAGAAGGAGGCGATCCCCTCGATCAGGGGGATCCGCCAGGGGCCGTTCGGCTCGATTCCGACGTGGCGGCGGCCGGTTCACCGATGATTACGGACGGTGAGATCGGGAGGCGGAACGAAGCCCCCGATCACGGGGGAACAACCGGGGGCTTCGCGTCCGCGGCGGCTCCGGAGAGCCGCACATTGAGAACGTAAGACCTGTACGCCCCTTGGGTCAAGCCGAGTTGAGGCACTCGCGCAAGCGGAATCCGGCCGGCTCAGTTTGCGGCCGGGGAGCCGTCACGGTACGTGATGGTCTGGTGCGCGCCTGCTGCCACAGAAGGCCCGGGCAGCCGCACGTAACCCTCTCCGCACTCCCGTACCAGGGCGTCGGCGAACGGCCGTGAAGGGTCCTCGGTGAAATGGCGAGTCTCCGCCACGGTCCAGCCGTCCCAGAAATCGGCGAGCTCATGCCCGTCCCGGTGCCGGCCGCGGACCCAGGACTCCTCGGGGCCGCGCTCCATCCACAGCAGCCGCGCCAGATACGGGCGCAGCACCCGCCGCCCGGCCCCCACGCCCTCCACCAGGACCACGGGTGCCGGCGGGAGCGGCCGGAGCGGGCCGAAGCGGCGCCGGTCCCAGTCGTACGGGGCGTAGTGCGCGTACTCGCCCCGGGAGAGCGGGCCGATCACCTGGCGCAGCATCCGGTCCGTCCACGCGAAGGGCTCGTCGTGGGTGGCGAGGTCGTCGAGATGGAGCACGGGCGCGGGCCCGGTGGCGGTGCCTGTATGGAGGGTGTCGAGTGCGGTGGCGAGCCGCCCGGCGAGCGTCGACTTCCCGGAGCCCGCGTGGCCGTCGATCGCGACCAGCCGCACCGGACCGCAGGAGGGCGGCAGCCGGAGGAGTTCCGCGGCGAGGCGGTCGAGAGCGTCCATGGCCCCAGGGTAGGCGAGTCGATCCCGGCGCCCCGCCGCGGCCCGGCGCGTCCGTCCGCAGGTCAGCGCGGCCCGGTCCGCCAGTGGCACAGACCAATATTGCTCGCGCGGCGCCGGTCGAATCGCTGGCAGAAGCCGTCCGCGAGCCGCGATAGTGGGGCCCGCAGCCCGTCCCTTCGCCACCACCGACTGGAGGGTCACCGCCCATGCCCCCTGCCACCCCGCGCAGAACCGTCCTCGCCGCCGCCCTCGCGACGGCCGCCGGCACGGTCGCGGCCACCGCCGCGAGCACCATCCCCGCCTCCGCCGCCGCTGCCGCACCGTGCGGCGCCGGGGGCGACACCTGCGGCGACGAGGCCGTCACGACGACGGCCGGCCAGGCCCCGCCGGCGGCCGGAGCCGTCGACAACCGCTTCTGGCACACGTACACCGACTGGCGCTGCGGCACGCCCGCCGGCACCCGCGCCGTCTCCGGCCGCCGCCCCGGTCTCGTCATCGGCACCCCGGCGGGCACCACCGAGTACACCGACCCGCACACCGGGCGGACGAGCGGCTGGGAGTACGCGAGCTGGACCTCGCCCCGCCACACCTCCACCGTCCCGGCCACCGAGCTCGTCGCCTCCTGGAACGCCGACACCCCGGCCGGCACCTGGCTCCAGGTGGAGCTGCGCGGCACGTACGGCGACGGTACCGAGACGCCCTGGTTCGTGATGGGCCGCTGGGCCGCGGGCGACACCGACATCCGGCGTACCTCGGTCGACGACCAGACCGACGGCAAGGCGTCGATCTGGACGGACACCTTCTCGGTCGACGACCCGGCGAGCGGGCTGCGGCTCGTCTCGTACCGGCTGCGGCTCACCCTCTACCGCACGCCCGGCACCACCCTCACGCCGACGGTGTGGCGGATCGGCGCGATGGCCTCGGACGTCCCCGACCGGTTCACGGTGCCCGCGTCCACGCCCGGTCTCGACCGCGAACTGACCGTGCCGCGCTACTCGCAGAACATCCACGTCGGCCAGTACCCGGAGTACGACAACGGGGGCGAGGCCTGGTGCAGCCCCACCTCCTCGCAGATGATCATCGAGTACTGGGACCGCCGCCCCACCGCCGAGGACCTGGCCTGGGTCAACCCGGAGTACGCCGACCCCCAGGTCTGCCATGCCGCCCGGTTCACCTACGACCACCAGTACGAGGGCTGCGGTAACTGGCCCTTCAACGCCGCCTACGCCGCCTCGTACACCGACATGAACGCGGTGGTGACCCGGCTGCGCTCGCTCACCGACGTGGAGACCCTGATCCGGGCCGGCGTCCCGGTCATCACCTCCCAGTCCTTCCTCAAGGCGGAGCTGACCGGCGCGGGTTACGGCACCTCGGGCCACCTGATGACGGTCATCGGCTTCACCGCCGACGGCGACGTGATCGCCAACGACCCGGCCTCGCCCAGCGACGTGGCCGTCCGCCGCGTCTACCGGCGCCGCGAGTGGGAGAACATCTGGCTGCGGACGAAGCGGTACGACGCGAATGGCAAGGTCAGAAGCGGTTCGGGCGGGGTCTGCTACCTCTACTGGCCCGCCAAACCGACCCCCTCCCAGCGCCGCGCACTGGAGTCGCTGGGCGTGCTCTGAACGGACGCGGCGTCACGTCCGCGCCGGCGGCCTGACGACCCCGGGCCGGCACCGGCCCGGGGTCGTCAGGCCACAGCGGCGGCCCGCCGGCGGAACTGTGGTGTCAGGAAGGCGATCCGGGCCGGGGATGCGGCCGGGTCGCCGGGCGCGCCGGCGGGGCCGGCCGAGGAAGGAGCGCGGTGACGTCGAGCGGCCGCGGTGGGGTGGTGAAACTCATGCCGGCTCCCGATGGCGCGAACTGACGAGGCGGGTGTGCTCAGTTGCCGAGGTTGAGCAACAGGGTGTCTCCCTGGGTGTTGGGGACGTAGACGTTGGGGAACAGCTGCTCGACCGCCCCGTTCGCCCGCTCGACATCAGCGCTCATGGTGACTCCCACCGGGATGGTGCTGGTGGCGTCCGTGTAAACGGGCGTTACCTGATAGGAGATCGCGTCGTCCGTTCCGAAGACATTGAGGTCGGTGGACTTGACCAGGGTCTCCGCCATGGCCTCGAAGGTCCGCATGCTGGGTGTACCGGTGTTCATCCCCGCCTGCCAGCAGGGGACGAGATTGACCCGGATGCCCTTGCCGCCGACGACGTTCGGGATCAGGTGGCACCGGGCCAGCGAGCCCGAAGTGGGCGAGTTCGCCTGCTTGAACAGCTGAGCGTCCTGCCACCCGACGATGTCTCCCTGAGCGGAGGATCCCTTCCCGATCTTCTTGCCGATGCACGCCTCGGCTCGGGTCGGTCGGGCTCCGGCCGCGCCGGGCGGGGTCGTCGTCTTGTTGACGTGGTCGACCGCCTCGGTGGTGTTCAGGATCCATCCGTCACCGTTGGGGACCGAACCCATCGGCGTGGTGTCCAGGCAGCGTGCGTGCGGGCCGGTGTTCGGCGTGGTGAATTCAACCTCGAACTGGTCGGCGTCGATCACCCGCTGGTCCGCGAAGCCCTCGGTGAGCTGCGCGTCCGCGAACTGCTTGTCGGCGGCCGGGACATGGGCCTGGACGCAGGGCCGGGACCTGTCCAGTTCCTTGGCGTTGCCCAGGACGTACGCGTCCCACTCGCGGTTGCCGAGGTTGGAGATCATCTCGACGCACTGATCGCCGCTGGTTCCCCCCTCCTTCGTCTCGGCGAAGGGGAACTCGCCGCAGGTGTCGTTGTCGACGAGGTCCGTCAGCACCTGGAAATTGCCGCAGGTGCTGGCCGAGCGGCCATCCACGCCGCTCGTCGCCCGGGTCAGCGGCTTGCCCTTGCCCCAGGCGTCGTTGAGGTTCTTCTGTGCCCACTGGTAGGCGGCGACGGCGGCGCCGGGGTCGGCGCTCTGCGCGTGCATCTTCACGACGGGCATGACGGAGGGGACGGCGCAGCCCGCCGGCGAGGTGCCCCCGACCGCGTTGTCGCAGCGGATCTTGCGCGGGTTGTCCCAGGAGGCGTTCGGGTCGACCGCCGTGGCACCGGGAGAGGTCACGTACATCTTGTACGAGGTGACGAACTCGGAGGCGGCGCCCGCCGCGGGGGACGAGGAGTAGGAGACGGTGCCGGTGAGGGACTGGCCCAGGGTCAGGTCGCCCCCGTACCAGGGCGCGGTCTTCGTCGCCGTGCAGCCGGACCCGCAGGAGGAGCGGAACTTGGCGTTGAGGGCGGTGACGTCGCCGCTCGCGGCGGTCATCTTGACGGTGACCTGCTCGTTCCAGGTCGTGGCCGCCTTCTGGAGCGATGCCCCGGCGGAGATCTCCAGCGTGCCGCGGCCGATCTCCTTGGCGTTGCTGTCGCGCAGGATGTAGACGACGTTCACTCCGGTCACGCAGTACTCGAAGCGCTCGTAGGAGTAGGTGCCGGGGCTGGTGATGTCACAGCTGCCCGTGCTTGCCGCCGCGAGGCCCTGCGGCTTCGTCGTTTCCTGCTTCGCGGCGCGCTTCGCCGGGGCGGGCCTCGTGCTCACACACGCCTGGACGGCGCCCGCCTGACGCTCCTTCGAACCCGCGGCCGTGGGCTCGCAGCGCTCTTTGGAGGTCTTCGGGAAGGAGCTGATCGCGGTGGTGGGAGCCGAGGCCTTCGCCGGGGCGGTCGGGGCCGCCCCGGCCACCTGCCGCGGCTTCTCCTCCGCGGCCTGCGCCGCCGGGCTCGTACCGAGCGTGGCGAGGCCCAGCGTCACCGTGGTCAGCAGGGCCATGACGGCCGAGCGGGTGCGTCTCTGTGCGGGGCGTATCGGCCGTATCGGATGCATACGCGTCGTTCCTTTCGCGGTGGGGAAAGCGTCGGGAGGATCCGGTGCTCGGACGGCGCCCGGACGTGGTCGGCGGATCCTTCGGCGCGAGGGCGGTGCCGCGGCGGGTGCCCGCGCGCGAGGATCATCCGGAAGCCCTGGGTGTCGTCACCCTCACCGGCGCGAGATCGCCGGATTCGAGGCCTCGGGTAATTGCTCGGAAAAGGGAATCGGTGCCCCGGTGGCCTTCCCTGAAAGATGCCGATTTCGGACTCGAATGGAGAAAGCGCGCGCTCGAACCGGAAGGGCGATTCGGGCCGGCCGGCGCATTGCTCTCCTTCGGGGATCCGCTCGAATCGGTGAGGGCGTGACCGGCGAAGGGCACTGTCCTGCCGAGTGTCCGTAAGAGGCCGGGGAGTTGAGCATCGGCAAGTATTGAGGAAATCCAACGGGAGATCCATTCGGAGATAGTCGACATAGCGTGCATGTCGGCCATTCTCTTCGTGATCTATTGCACAGGAATTCTGGTTTATTTCGGAAAGGTCGACCTTGATCCGGCGGTTCGGCCTCCCCGCCCCCGGGTGGTGCCGGACGGGCCGTCGTGCGGCGGCGCGTCCGGGCGCGGCGAGACCGCCGCTCCCTGGGAAGCGGCGGTCTCGCCGTACAGGCGGCAGCGCCCTCCGGAGCGAGGCCGGTGCTACGGGAACGCGGACCGGCGCGCCGTGCGGAGGCGGGGGAAGATCAGGACGGGTTGTTGTAGCGCTCGATCATGTGGACGCGGCCGAAGGACCAGTTGCCCGTGGCGGCCTGCCAGCTGTGCAGCGGGCCGTTGAGGGTGCCGCCGGCCTTGGCGGTCCAGGTGATGGTCTTGACCGAGCCGTCGGAGAATCCGTAGAAGGTGGCCAGGTCGTCGCGGCCGTCACCGTTGTAATCCCCGGTCACCACCTGCATGTTCTCGCGGTAGTAGTTGCCCGCCGGGGTGGTCCACAGGTCGGTGCGGCCGCCGAACTTGCCGTCCGTACCGCTGGGCGTGAAGCCGATGACCGTGTCGCTGCCGTCGGCGTAGTCGTACCAGACGGCCACGTTGTCGCGGCCGTCGCCGTCGAAGTCCCCGGAGTAGGGGGTGGCGCGCTTGAATTCCCAGCCCGTGGCGGAACTCCAGCCGCCCACCGGCGTGTTGAAGCCACCGTCCGGCTTGGCGGTCCAGGTGATGAGCTTGACCTCGCCGGTGGAGTAGCCGTAGAGGACGCCGAGGTCGTCGCGGCCATCGCCGTTGTAGTCGCCGGAGACGAACCTCATGTTCTCGCGGTAGTAGTTGCCGGCCGGCGTCTCCCAGGCCACGAAGGGGCTGTTGAAGCCGCCGTCGGTCTTGGAGAGGAAGGTGTGGATCTTGTCGCTGCCGTCGGCGTAGTCGTACCAGACGGCCACGTCGTCGCGGCCGTCACCGTTGACGTCGCCGGCGACGGGGGTCATACGAGAGAAGGTCCAGCCGGAGGCGACCTTCCAGGAGTGCAGGGGCGCGGCGAAGGAGCCGTCTCCCTTGCCCAGCCAGGTGAGGAGGGCGACCTCGCCGGTGGAGTAGCCGTAGAGGCTGGCCACGTCGCCGATGCCGTCGCCGTTGAAGTCGCCCGTGACGCGCTTCATGTTCTCGGCGTAGTAGTTGCCGGCGGGCGCCTCCCAGCCGTGGACGGGCGCGTCGAAGCCGCCGTCGGCCTTGGCCGGGAAGGCGTGGATCTTGTCGCTGCCGTCGGCGTAGTCGTACCAGTCGGCCATGTCGCTGCGGCCGTCGCCGTTGTAGTCGTGACGGACCGTGGTGCCGGCGGCCCACTGCGACTCGTTCTTGGCGTTGTGGACGACGAAGTTGCCGCGCTCCTGCAGGACGGCCTTGCCGCCGGGCGCGCTGGTCTTGGTCTCCCACAGGACGGTGGTGCCGTCCGCTTCGAGGACGGCGAGGTTGCCCTGCGCGTCGAGACGGGCGGTCGCGCCCGGGTGGCCGCCGGTCTTGGTGGACCAGACGGTGGTGCCCGCGCGGGCGACGACCAGATTGCCGTCGGTCTGCATCGTCACGCGGTTGATGCCGGCCGTCAGGGAGTCCCCGGGCTTGAGCACCCCGCCGGCCGGGAGCGTGTTGCCGGAGGCCACGTCGTCCAGCCGGGTCGAGACGGCGCTGTTACGGGTCTCGGCCGGGTCCGCGCCGAAGCAACCGCCCTGCCAGGACTGGCTGCTGACGGCGACCAGCTCGGTCTTGCCGTCCTTCTGCCGGACGATCGGACCGCCCGCGTCGCCGGCGCAGATGGCGTCCGCCGCGGAGGTGCCGTGCATGGCCAGCGTGCCGCCGGACACGGAGTCGACGGTGAAGGCGGCGGTGTGCAGCTTGAGCGGCGACCACTCGTCCTTGGTCCGGCCGAAACCGGCCACCGTCAGGGCGTCTCCTGTGGCGGGCGCGGTCCTGGCGAACGCCACGGGCGTGATCCCGGTGGTCGGGGAGGCGAGACGTGCCAGGACCAGGTCCCGGTCCTCACGGGGCACGAGCTCGACGACCTCACGGACCTGCCCGGTCGTGGTGGTCAGATCGGTGCGGCCGATCGTGGCCGTCGTCTTCGACTTGGGCTTGCCCGCGGCGACTTGCGCGGTGCCGTTGTCGGAGAAGCAGCTGGCGGAGGTGGCCAGCCACTGCGGGGCCACCAGCGCCGCCGAGCAGGCGCGCTGGCCGTCGCCCAGATCCAGGCGGGCGGTGAAGGCGTAACCGGCGTCCGCGGTGACCGGGCCCGTGACGGCGGAAGCCGGCGCGGCGTACACGGCGGCCGGGATCGCGAAGAGCGCGGTGGCGAGTGTGGTGAGACGTACGCGTCTGGCGCGTGGCATCAAGTGATTCCTCGAATTCGGGGATCCACCGGGCAGCGGCGCCTCGGAGCGTCGAAAGAGAACCGCCCCGAGCCGGCCGCCACTGGGAGGTCCGGGTCTCCACGAGCACGCCGCGGGCATGGTCGACGAGGGCTGCACTGTCCCCCCGGGTACCCACAGCAGACTCAAAGTTGATCACCAGGCAGTTTCAGGCAAATCCCCGGCGAGGTCCATTCGTTGATACCGGGCATGGCACCCATGCCGTCTATGTCCTTTGTGATCTATCGCATAGGAATCGACGTTTATCCGTGGAGAAATAAGAAAACCCCCTCGCGCTCTCGGGAGAGCGAGGGGAGTGAAGGGCCGGGGCGTCCGCCGCCCCGCTTCATCGGGTGCGGCGTCGGCGTATGCGCGTGGGTGCGACCCTCTGGCCTTGCGTTCCGGGCCAGGACGTTCCGGGCCGGGACGTTCCGGGTCAGGAGCAGGCGGGCCGGGTGACGAAGGCGCGTTCCAGGAGCACGTACAGGCGGTCCCGCTCCTCGTCGCTCAGCCGGTCGAGGCCGTCCCGTGTGGTGTGCATCTTCGCGCGGATCGCGTCGGTGACCCGCTCGCCCTCGGCGGTGAGGATGACGTTCTTGACGCGCCGGTCGGAGGGGCTGGCCTCGCGGCGCACCAGGCCGCGCTTCTCCAGCCGGTCGATGATCCCGGTCATGTTGGAGGCGTCGCAGGTCATGGTCTCGGCCAGGGCGCGCATCGCGGCGGGTCCCCGGCGCAGCACGGTGAGGGCCTTGCCCTGGCTCGCCGTGAGGTTCTCACTCGCCGCCGCGATGGTGAAGTCGCCGTAGTAGACGCCGAGCGACACCGAGAGCAGCTCCATGAGCCGGGCCGTGTCGGTGCGGGGAGCTTCTGTCATGGGAGCACTTTACCCAATGAAACTTGACTATCTCAAATATCGAGTTCTACCGTCTTTGTCATTGCATGAAGTTCTCAAGCATCAAGGTTGTCCCGTAGCCATGAGGAGCCTCCCTGTGACCGTCACCGCGTCCCCCGCCTCCCGCGCGGCCGAGATCCTGTCCCGGCCCGTCACCCTGAACGGCCTGACCGTTCCGAACCGCATCGCGATGGCGCCGATGACGCGCATGTTCTCTCCCGGCGGCGTTCCCGGCGACGACGTGCTGTCGTACTACGCCCGCCGCGCCGCCGCGGGCGTGGGCCTGATCGTCACCGAGGGCACCTACGTCGGCCACGACTCGGCCGGGCAGAGCGACCGCGTGCCGCGGTTCCACGGCGAGGAGCAGCTCGCCGGATGGGCGAAGGTCGCCGAGGCCGTGCACGCGGCGGGCGGCACGATCGTGCCGCAGCTGTGGCACATCGGCATGGTGCGCGAGCAGGGCCAGGCCCCCTACGCCGACGCTCCCGCCATGGGTCCCTCCGGCATCCGCCTCGACGGCACCGAGGGCACCGGCAAGGCGATGACCCAGGGCGACCTGGACGACGTCATCGGCGCCTTCGCCGAGGCCGCCGCGGCCGCCGAGCGGATCGGTTTCGACGGCGTCGAGCTGCACGGCGCCCACGGCTACCTCGTCGACCAGTTCCTGTGGGAGCGGACGAACCGCCGTGCCGACGCCTACGGCGGCGACGCCGTGGCCCGTACGAAGTTCGCGGCCGAGATCGTGGCCGCGGTCCGGGCGGCCGTCTCGCCCGCCTTCCCGGTGATCTTCCGCTTCTCGCAGTGGAAGTCGGAGGCGTACGACGCCCGGCTCGCCGGGACCCCGCAGGAGCTGGAGGCGATCCTGGCCCCGCTCGCCGCGGCCGGCGCCGACGCCTTCCACGCCTCCACCCGCCGCTACTGGCTGCCGGAGTTCGAGGGCTCGGACCTGAACCTGGCCGGCTGGGCCCGGAAGCTCACCGGCCGGCCCGCGATCACGGTCGGTTCGGTCGGCCTCGACGGCGACTTCATCCACGCCTTCGCGGGCAAGGGCGCCGAGCTCGGCAGCCTCGACAACCTCCTCGACCGCATGGAGCGCGACGAGTTCGACATGGTCGCCGTCGGCCGCGCCCTGCTCCAGGACCCGGAGTGGGCGGCCAAGGTCCTCGCGGGCCGGACCGACGAGCTGAAGGCGTACGACGCGGCCGCGCTGAAGTCCCTCAGCTGAGGTACCGACGATCCCGCGGTGACCGGGTACGGGCCGACACCGGCCCGTACCCGGTCACCGGCGTACCGGGCCCAGGGTCCGCGCGGGCGCCCGTACCGGCGGCCCCAAGGACGACGGCCCCCGGATCCTGGAGCGGATTCTCGGCTGGACCCTGGTGGTCCTCCTCGCCGTGTTCGTCACCCGGGCAGGCCTCATGTGACTCGCACCCCCGGGTGAGCCACGCCGGGGCCCTCGGCGCGCGGCCCTCGACCCGCCGAACGGGCACACTCCGCCGCCCCCGCCGCCTGCCGCCCCGCGCGCGTCCCGCCCCGGGGCAGCATCGGTGCGGTGCCGGGCCCGCGCGGGCCCGGCGGGGAAGGAGCGCGCCGCCCATGCCCGACCACGCCCCGCAGCCCGTGGAACGCCGGCTGCCCACCGAAGAGGCCCGCGAACTGCTCGCGGTGGTACGCGAGATCGCAGCGCGCGAGATCGCGCCCCGCGCCGCCGAGGACGAGGCCGCGGGGCGGTTCCCCCGCGAGCTGTTCACCCTGCTGTCCGCCTCCGGCCTGCTCGGCCTTCCGTACGACTCCGCGTACGGCGGCGGCGACCAGCCGTACGCCGTCTACCTCCAGGTCCTGGAGGAGCTGGCCGCCGCCCGGCTCACCGTCGCCCTCGGTGTGAGCGTGCACACCCTGTCCTGCCACGCCCTCGCCGCCTACGGCGGCCAGGAACAGCGCGCCGCGCGTCTTCCGGCCATGCTGGGCGGCGGGCTGCTCGGCGCGTACTGCCTGTCCGAACCCGCCTCCGGCTCCGACGCCGCCGCCCTGCGCACCCGGGCCGTCCGGGACGGCGACACCTGGGTCCTGGACGGCACCAAGGCATGGATCACCCACGGCGGGATCGCCGACTTCTACACGGTGATGGCCCGCACCGGCGAACCGGGCCCGAAGGGGATCACCGCGTTCCTGGTGCCGGGCGACGCGGCGGGACTGAGCGCCGCCGCGCCCGAACGCAAGATGGGCATGAAGGGCTCGCCCACCGCCCAGGTGCGTCTGGACGGCGTCCGGATCCCCGACGAGCGGCGGATCGGCGCGGAGGGCCAGGGCTTCACCATCGCGCTCGCCGCCCTCGACTCGGGCCGGCTCGGCATCGCGGCCTGCTCCGTGGGCCTCGCGCAGGCCGCGCTGGACGCGGCCGTGCCGTACGCGCGCGAGAGGCGCCAGTTCGGCCGCCCGATCGCCGACTTCCAGGGTCTGCGCTTCCTGCTCGCCGACATGGCCACCCGGATCGAGGCGGGGCGGGCCCTGTACCTGGAGGCGGCGCGGCTGCGGGACGAGGGACGGCCGTTCGGGAAGCAGGCGGCCATGGCGAAACTCTTCTGCTCGGACGCGGCGATGCGCGTCACGACGGACGCGGTGCAGGTGCTCGGCGGCTACGGCTACACCGCGGACTTCCCCGTCGAACGCTTCCTGCGCGAGGCGAAGATGCTCCAGATCGTCGAGGGCACCAACCAGATTCAGCGCGTGGTCATCGCTCGTCACCTCGCCGGACCAGAGTCCCGTTGACACGGACGGTGCGGTCGGCCCACACCGGCCCGGCCGCCAGCCGGCTCCATTCCTGGTCGCGCCGGCCCGGCAGGGTCCTGCCGTGGCCGGCCCACAGCTGGAGCAGCGCCGCGTAGATCGGCGGATCGGCGGGCTGCGCGAGGGCTGCCGGAGGCTGAACGGCGGCCGGGGCCACCGCGCCCCCGGGCTGCGGCCGCGGCGGAACCGGTGCCGGGGCCGTGCCCGCCGGGGCGGGCCGCGGCTGCGGCGGTGCCTGTGGTGGTGCCGGCACCCGCCCGGTCGGCGGCGGTGCCTGAGCCGCCGACCGGGCGGGTGCCGGAGCGGGTACGGGCCGGGGCGCGGGCGGTGGCAACGGCGACGCGGCGGCGGGTGCGGGTGCGGGCGCAGCCGCGGCAGAGGGTCCGGGGGACGTTGTGACGGCAGGCGCGGGAAGCTCCCGCCGAACCGATTCTTCAGAGTGCGGCTCCGGCTGCCGGTGCCGGCCGTATCCGCTGGGTGTCGTATACAGCGTGCTCATGTCCGGCCCAACGTCCCGCCGGGGCCCCCGGTCACCGCCCGACCCCGTAGCGCGGAAGTTCGACGCGTCCCCGGCACCGGCCCTGATCAGCGCCCCGAGCTCCCTGAGCCGTCCCGAACCCCGCACCCCTGCCCGGGCACTCCGCCCCCACGGCACGGCACGGCACGGCACGGCACGAGCCCGGTCCGGGGCCGCGGCCCCGGACGTGTCTCAGGCCGCGCGGCGCAGTTGGGCCGGCTTGATCGGGCGCGAGCCCGGCCCGCCCACGTGCGAGAACGGCTGCATCCGCCAGTCCAGCCCCTGCGGCAGCGTCAGCAGCAGGGCGGTGTCCTGCTCCTGGACCTCCAGCGTCTCGTCCGCCGGCCGGGCGTCGGCGGCGGGCCGCCCCGTCCCGGAGCAGACGGTGAGGACGAAGGGGTTCCACGGGGACGGGCAGAGCGCGTGCTCCGGCAGGACGTCCTCGTCCGCGAGCAGCGCGATCGGCTGCACGCAATCCGGGCAGATCACCCGGTACATCTCGAATGTGTCGTACGCGTCCTGCTCTTCGGGCGCGTCGACGGATTCAACGGGCTCCTGCATGGAGACTCTCCCCCTCGAACGGGTCGGCCGGATCTGGCGGCCGTGACCACAGCAAGCAATTCCCATGCGGCCCGCCGCATAACCGTGAGGCCCCCGCCCGAGGTCCTGTAAAACATGTGGCGTTCGTCACATGAACGGCGCAGGTGCCTCAGGGTGGCGCGAACTGCCGCATAGAGGTCCGCCCCGACTGTCCCACGTCCCCTCGGGGGCACTAGGGTCACCGCATGGAGGAGCTGGATCGTCAGATCGTCGAGTTGCTCGTCAAGGACGGGCGCATGAGCTACACCGACCTGGGCAAGGCCACCGGCCTGTCCACCTCGGCCGTACATCAGCGCGTCCGCCGTCTGGAGCAGCGCGGAGTCATCCGCGGTTACGCCGCCGTCGTCGACCCGGAGGCCGTCGGCCTGCCGCTCACCGCCTTCATCTCGGTGAAACCCTTCGACCCCAGCGCCCCCGACGACACCCCCGACCGGCTCGCCGACATCGCCGAGATCGAGGCGTGCCACAGCGTCGCGGGGGAGGAGAACTACATCCTCAAGGTGCGCGTCGCCACCCCGCTGGAGCTGGAGCACCTGCTCGGCCGCATCCGCTCGCAGGCCCATGTCTCCAGCCGGACCACCGTCGTCCTGTCCACCCCGTACGAGGCCCGGCCACCCCGGATCTAGGCCCGCCGCCCGGCCGCCGCCCGGCCGGCGCGGGGCCGGCGCGGGGCCGGTTTCAAGATCACCACGGCTGCCGGCCCGCTCCGAACCGGGGCCCGGCGGACAAACCGGGTCCCGGCAGGTCCTAGCCTGGTCGCATGAGCGTGTACGAAGACCGCACCGTGCTGCTGCGCGGTGGAGAAGTCCACAGCCCCGCCGACCCCTTCGCCACCGCCATGGTGGTGGAGCGCGGGCACGTCGCCTGGGTGGGCTCGGAGGGCGCCGCCGACGCCTTCGCCTCCGGCGTGGACGAGGTGGTCGACCTCGACGGCGCGCTCGTCACCCCCGCGTTCGTCGACGCCCATGTGCACACCACCGCGACCGGTCTGGCCCTCACCGGCCTCGACCTGTCGTCCGCCGCCTCGCTCGCCGACGCCGCGGAGCGGATCCGGGCCTACGCCGAGGCGCGCCCCGAGGACCGCATCCTCATCGGGCACGGCTGGGACGCCGCCCGCTGGCCCGAGCGCCGCCCGCTCACCCGCGCCGAGCTGGACGCGCTCACCGGCGGCCGTCCGCTCTACCTCACCCGTATCGACGTCCACTCGGCCGTCGTCACCACCGCCCTGCTCGACCTGGTGCCCAGCGTCCGCGCGCTCGACGGCTTCCACGACGGGCAGCAGCCGCTGACCGGCGCCGCCCACCACGCCGTCCGGGCCGCCTCCTACGCCGCGCTCTCCCCGCGTCAGCGCACCGAGGCGCAGCGCGCCGCCCGGCACCACGCCGCCTCGCTCGGCATCGGCACCCTGCACGAGTGCGGCGGCCCGGAGATCTCCTCCGAGGACGACTTCACCGGCCTGCTCGACCTGGCCCGCAGCGAGCCCGGCCCCCGGATCGTCGGCTACTGGGCCGACCTCGACATCGACCGGGCCCGTGCCCTCGGCGCCCTCGGCGCGGCCGGCGACCTGTTCGCCGACGGCTCGCTCGGCTCGCACACCGCCTGCCTGCACGAGCCGTACGCCGACCACTCCAGCGCGGGCGTCGCCCACCTCGACGCGGCGGCCGTCACCGCCCATGTCGTCGCGTGCACCGAGTCCGGGCTCCAGGCGGGCTTCCACGCCATCGGCGACGCCGCCGTCGACGCCGTCGTCGAGGGCGTCCGGGCCGCCTCCGAGAAGCTGGGCCTGGCCCGGATCCGCGCCGCCCGGCACCGCGTCGAGCACGCCGAGATGCTCACCCCCGAGTCGGTCGCCGCCTTCGCCGAGCTGGGCCTGACCGCCTCCGTGCAGCCGGCCTTCGACGCGTACTGGGGCGGCGAGGACGGCATGTACGCCGACCGCCTCGGCGCCGAGCGGGCCCGCGCCCTCAACCCGTACGCCGCCCTGCTGCGCGCCGGCGTGCCGCTGGCCTTCGGCTCGGACAGCCCGGTCACCCCGCTCGACCCGTGGGGGACCGTGCGCGCCGCCGCCTTCCACCGCACGCCCGAGCACAGGGTCTCGGTACGGGCCGCGTTCACCGCGCACACCCGCGGCGGCTGGCGCGCGGTCGGCCGCGACGACGCCGGCACCCTGGTGCCCGGCGCCCCCGCCGACTACGCGATCTGGCGGGCGGGCGAGCTGGTCGTCCAGGCGCCGGACGACCGGGTGGCCCGCTGGTCCACCGACCCCCGCTCCGGGACGCCCGGCCTGCCGGACCTGACCCCCGGGAGCGCGCTTCCGGTCTGCCTGCGGACCGTCGTCTCCGGCCAGACGGTCTTCGTACGGCCGAACGAGTGACGTAACGGGGTTCCATACGGCTCCCGCCCCTCCCGGGGCTCGCCCGCGACCTGCGGATCTTCGGCGGGCGGCTCGGGGATCGCTCGTCTCCGCAGGTCAAGCGGTCAAGGGCGGAGGGCCGCCGGGGAGCGGTAGGTTCTCCGCGTCCCCCGCGAGCGTCCGCCCCGGACGTCCGCGGCGGACGGACCCTCCCCGTGGGCGCCGGAGGCCGCTCGGCCTTTGGGGCGAGGGAGGGTTTTCCGGACCGGAGGGCATCGGTCCGCGGTCCCGTCCGTACCCCCCTGTGCGAGGCTCGCTATGGTGGGGGCTCGCGCAGGTATCCCGAAGGGGCAGTAGTGAACGACGGTGGCCAGAGGCGTTACGGCCCGCTCGGCAAGACCTTGGTGATCATCCCCACCTACAACGAGGCGGAGAACATCAAGCCGATCGTCTCGCGCGTGCGGGAGGCGGTGCCCGAGGCGTACGTGCTCGTCGCCGACGACAACAGCCCCGACGGCACCGGGAAGATCGCCGACGAGCTGGCCGCCGAGGACGACCACGTCCAGGTCCTGCACCGCAAGGGCAAGGAGGGCCTCGGCGCCGCCTACCTGGCCGGTTTCCGCTGGGGCATGGAGCACGGCTACGACGTCCTCGTCGAGATGGACGCCGACGGCTCCCACCAGCCCGAGGAACTGCCCCGCCTGCTCACCGCCCTCAAGGGCGCGGACCTGGTGCTCGGCTCCCGCTGGGTGCCCGGCGGCCGGATCGTGAACTGGCCGAAGTCCCGCGAGTTCATCTCCCGCGGCGGCAGCCTCTACTCCCGCCTCATGCTGGACGTCCCGATCCGCGACGTCACCGGCGGCTACCGGGCCTTCCGCCGGGGCACCCTGGAGGGCCTCGGCCTCGACGACGTCGCCTCGGCCGGCTACTGCTTCCAGGTCGACCTGGCCCGCCGTGCCGTCGCCGCCGGCTTCCATGTCGTGGAGGTGCCGATCACCTTCGTGGAGCGGGAGATCGGCGACTCCAAGATGAGCAAGGACATCCTCGTCGAGGCGCTGTGGCGGGTCACCGGCTGGGGCCTGTCCGCCCGCGCGCGGAAGGCCGGCGACATCCTCGGCGGCCGCAAGCGGTCCTGACGCCGGACGTTGTACGAGCAGCGGCCGGGCGGCCGGGCCTTCGGGCGCGCACGCTCCCCGGGCCGCGCTCCTCGCGCGCGTAGCCGATCTTTCCTTTACGACGTTCCCACGGGCCGCCAGGCACACTGGGGAGCATGACGACCGGCGCATCGCCCTCCTTCCCCGCCCCCCGACGTTCCCGCGCGCGCAGATTCCTGCCGCTGGGCCTCGCCGCCTGGCTGGTCCTGGAGATCTGGCTGCTGACCGTCGTGGCCGACGTGGCGGGCGGGGTCACCGTCCTGCTGCTGCTCGTCGGCGGCGCCGTGCTCGGCGGCACGGTGATCAAGCGGGCCGGCCGCCGTGCCTTCGCCAACCTCACCGGCACCTTCCAGCGCGCCCAGGAGGCCGCGCGGCGCGGCGAGACGCCCGCGGAGGCGGACCGGGCCGGCGCGGAGGACCGCAACGGCTTCCTGATGCTCGGCGGCCTGCTGCTGATGATCCCGGGCCTCGTCTCCGACGCGGTCGGTCTGCTGCTCCTCGTCCCGCAGGTCCGTACGGCCGTCGGACGGTACGCGGAGAAGGCCGTGGAGCGCCGGATGAGCGCCGCCGCCCCCGGAAGCCTCCAGGACGCCTTCCAGCAGGCCCGTATGCACCGTCCGGACGGCAAGGTGGTGCCAGGCGAGGTCATCCGGCAGGACGGGCCTCAGGGGCCGCGTGAGCCCCAGGAGCCGCGCCCGCCTCTGATGCCCTGACGCCGGTGTCCTGATTCCGGTTCCACCGCCCGGGCTCCGGCCCGGGCTTTTTCGCGGCCTGGGCCCGGAACGGTCTCGGGGCGCTGAGGACGCTCGGGGCTCTCGGGACGTACGAGAACGCCGCGGGGCCCGGTACACGATGTGTACCGGGCCCCGCGGCGTATCTCTGAACCGTGCGCGTCCGTCAGGCGGACTTCCGGCTGTCGCGCGGATGCACGGCGATGTTCATGGCGCCGGAACGAAGGACCGCCAGCCGTTCGGCCAGCACCTCCTCCAGCTCCTCACGGGTGCGCCGCTCCATGAGCATGTCCCAGTGCGTACGCGCCGGCTTGCCCTTCTTTTCCTCGGGGCCGTCCCCGTCTACCAGGAGTGCCTGGATCCCGCAGACCTTGCACTCCCACTCTGGCGGAATCTCCGCCTCGACCGAGAACGGCATCTCGAAACGATGCCCCTTCTCGCATGCGTACTCCACCGCCTGGCGCGGGGCCAGATCGATGCCGCGGTCGGTCTCGTAGCTGGTCACCACGAGGCGCGTGCCGCGAAGAGCTCGCTCACTCATGAATCGTGCCTCCCGGGCTTGTCGCCCACAGGACAGGTGTCGCTGTCGTCGTCATCCGGTCAACGTCCGGTCGGCGGTAAAGATTCCCGTTCCGGGTCATGCGTCGCCCGTCGTGCCGCCCCTTTTTGTACCCACCAGTGCCCGTTTTGTCACATCTGGCAGGAGATGTCACTCAACGTCTTCACCAAGTCAGCACGCAGTAACGGTCCGCCTGGCAGGCCAAAGGCGTACACTACCGCCCAATCACTTCCACGTCTAAATCCGGGCCGGTACGGGGTTCCCCGCGGCCTCCACCGCGCGCCGCACCGGCACCCGCGCGAGGAGCACGGACCCGACACCGAAGAAGATCACCAAAGAGATGATGGCATCCCGATAGCTTCCGGTCAGCTGATACGCGAGACCGAACACCAACGGACCCAGCCAGCTCAGTCCGCGGTCGCTCATCTCGTAGGCCGAGAAGTACTCCGCCTCCTTGCCGCGCGGCACCAGATGCGAGAACAGCGACCGCGACAGCGCCTGGCTGCCGCCCATGACGAGGCCGATCGCCGCCGCCAGGCAGTAGAAGAACACCGGGGCCTCGGCGGGCAGGAAGTAGCCGGCCACCAGGATCACCGTCCACACCGCCAGCGACCCGAGGATCGTCCGCTTCGCGCCGTACACGCGCGCGAGGCGGCCCATGCCGAGCGCCCCCGCCACGGCGAGCACCTGCACCAGGAGGACCGCCGTGATGAGCGTCGTCTGATCCAGGCCCAACTCCTCGGAGCCGTACACGGACGCCTGCGAGATCACCGTCTGCACGCCGTCGTTGTAGATCAGGTAGGCGAGCAGGAAGGCCAGCGTCAGCGGATGGCGCCGCATGTCGCGCAGGGTCGACGCGAGCTGCCGCCAGCCACCGCCCACCGCGCCCCCGCCGGCCGCTCCCGGGCCGTCGCCGGCCGTCCGCGCGATCCGGCGGTCCCGCAGCCGCCGCAGCGGCACCAGGGTGAAGGCGCCCCACCACAGGCCCGCCGAAGCCAGGCATATGCGTATCGCGATGCCCTCGGACAAGCCGAAGGAGTCGTGGCCGGAGTACAGGACCAGGTTGAGCACGAGCACCAGCGCGCCCGAGGTGTAGCCGAACGCCCAGCCGCGCGAGGAGACCGCGTCCCGCTCGTCGGGCCCGGCTATCTGCGGCAGATAGGCGTTGTACAGCGCCATCGACACCGACAGCGAGGCGTTCGCCACGACCAGCAGGAACGCGCCCAGCAGATACCGCTCGCCCTCCAGGAAGAACATCCCCGCCGTGGCCGCCGCGCCCAGATAGGCCGAGGCCGCGAGCAGCGGCTTCTTCCGGCCCGTACGGTCCGCCGCCGCGCCGACCAGCGGCATCACCAGGACCGCGACGACGATGGAGGCGGAGACGGCGTACGCGAACAGCGAACCCGCCCGCACCGGCACGCCCAGCGGGTGCACGAACCCGTCCGCGTCGGCCGCCGCCTTGGCGACCGAGGTCAGATACGGGCCCAGGAAGACCGTGACCACGCTCGTCGAGTAGACCGAGCACGCGAAATCGTAGAAGTACCAGCCGCGCTGTTCGCGGCGGCGTTCGGCCGGATCGCCGGAACCGCCGGGATCGGCGGCCTCGCCGTCCGGCCGTTCGGTCGTGTCGACGTCGGTCAAGGCCGCGCCCCCTCGCTCGTCCCCGTGGCTCCTGTGGCGGAATTCCGTGTGCTCAGATCCACAGACCCCGGTCGGTCAGGACCTCGCGCAACGTCTGAAGATGATCGGTCATGATGCCGTCCACGCCAAGATCCAGGAGGGCGTGCATCCGCTCCGGTTCGTTCACCGTCCACACGTGCACCTGGATCCCGCGCGCGTGGGCGGTGCGCACGAACCGGCGGTCCACCACCGGGACGCCCGCCTGCCGCTCCGGCACCTGGGCGGCGACCGCCCCGGCCCGCAGTGCCGCGGGTATGCCGAGCGAGCGCAGCCGCAGGCCGAGGACGCCCGTCACGCCGTACGAGGTGGCCAGCCGCGGCCCGGCGAGCCGCTGCGCCCGCGCCACCCGGGCCTCCGTGAACGAACTCACACACACCCGGTCCCAGGCGTCCGCCGCGCGGATCAGGTCCAGGAGCGGGGCCAGCGCCGATTCGGTCTTGAGGTCCACGTTCCAGCGCGCCTCCGGGAACTCCTCCAGCAGGTCCGCGAAGAGCGGCAGCGGCTCCCGGCCCGCCACCCGGGCCTGCCGGACCGCCGACCAGGGCAGATCACGGATCTTGCCCCCGGCGTCCGTGACCCGGTCCAGGGTCGCGTCGTGGAAGGCCACCAGACGGCCGTCGGAGGTGGTGTGCACATCCGTCTCGAAGTAGCGGTAACCGGCCGCGGCGGCGCGCCGGAAGGCGGCCGCCGTGTTCTCGAGGCCGTCCGCCGTGCCGCCGCGGTGGGCGAAGGGGAGGGGCGCCGGGTGGTCGAGGAAGGGATGGCGTTCGCGAGTCACCGCCGCAGTATGGCCCGCTCCGGTGTCGCCGAGGTGACCGGGCCGGAACGGGCGGCGGATCGGGCGGCGCGCCCGGCCCGGGGCGGGCGCCGTCTCGGGCGGCGGGTCAGGCGGTGGGCACGCCCGCGGCTTCGGCGGCCGCGCCCGCCGGGCCGGCCAGGGTCCCGGACGCGGCCAGGGTCCCGGACGCGGCCACGGGCCCGGATGCCGGCCCGGACGCGGCGTCGCGCTCGGCGATCGCGAACAGGCGCAGGAAGAGCTGCGCGAGCGGGCCGATCGCCAGCGCGTACAGCACCGTGCCGACCCCGACCGAGCCGCCGAGGAGGAAGCCGGTGGCGACCACCGCCACCTCGATCGCCGTCCGCACCAGCCGGATCGACCGCCCGGTCCGCTGGTGCAGCCCGGTCATCAGGCCGTCGCGCGGGCCGGGTCCGAAGCGGGCCGCGATGTACAGGCCGGTGGCCGCGCCGTTGAGGACGATGCCGAGCAGCATCAGGGTGATCCCGGCCACCCAGCCGTCCGTCTCCGGGGTGAGGGCCAGGGTCCCGTCCATGGCCAGGCCGATGACGAAGACGTTGGAGACCGTGCCCAGGCCCGGCCGCTGCCGCATCGGGATCCACAGGAGCAGCACGACCGCCCCGACGATGATCGAGACGACCCCGATGCTCAGCCCGGTCAGCCGGGCGAGGCCCTGGTGCAGCACGCCCCAGGGCTCCAGGCCGAGCCCGCCGCGCACGAGCAGCGCCGAGCTGACGCCGTACAGGCCGAGACCGGCGTACAGCTGGACGAGCCTGCGGGGGATATGGCGGCCGCGGAGGCCGGTGGCTATGGACAAGGGACTGCCCCCTGGGATGACCTGGGTGGTGTGAGTGGACTGGCTCATGCCACTCTGTGGCGGGAGGCCATGCGTCAACCATGGCCAATTCGCGGAAGGTGGACTGATTTCCATGGCCCAGTGGACTTCGGCTGTGGGGCCGGCTCAGCTCGCCCGGCAGCTCCAGGCCCAGCAGGCCCGGCCCGCCGTGCCCGGTGCCCGCAAGCCGCCCGCCTACCGCGCCCTCGCCGACGGCGTCCGGCTGCTCGTCCTGGAGGGCCGCGTCCCGGTCGCCGCCCGGCTGCCCGCCGAACGCGAACTCGCCGTCGCCCTCTCCGTCAGCCGCACCACGGTCGCCGCCGCCTACGAGGCGCTGCGCACCGAGGGCTTCCTGGAGTCCCGGCGCGGCGCCGGCAGCTGGACCGCCGTGCCGGCCGGCAACCCGCTGCCCGCCCGGGGCCTCGAACCGCTGCCTCCCGAGTCCCTCGGCTCCATGATCGACCTCGGCTGCGCCGCGCTGCCCGCGCCCGAACCCTGGCTCACCCGCGCCATCCAGGGTGCCCTGGAGGAGCTGCCGCCGTACGCCCACACCCACGGCGACTACCCGGCCGGACTCCCCGCGCTGCGCCAGATGCTCGCCGACCGCTACACCGAGCGCGGCATCCCCACCATGCCCGAACAGATCATGGTCACCACCGGTGCCATGGGCGCCATGGACGCGATCTGCCATCTCTTCGCGGGCCGCGGCGAGCGGATCGCCGTCGAGTCCCCGTCCTATGCCAACATCCTCCAGCTCATGCGCGAGACCGGCGCCCGGCTGGTGCCCGTCGCCATGACCGAGGGCCTCGGCGGCTGGGACCTGCCCCGCTGGCGTCAGGTGCTGCGCGATGCCGCGCCCCGCCTCGCGTACGTCGTCGCCGACTTCCACAACCCCACCGGCGCCCTCGCCGACGAGGACCAGCGCCGGCAGCTCGTGGAGGCCGCCCGCTCCGCCGGCACCGTGCTGGTGGTCGACGAGACGATGGTCGAGCTGCACCTGGACGAGGGCATGGACATGCCCCGCCGGGTCTGCGCCTTCGACCCGGCCGGCGCCACCGTGCTGACCGTCGGCTCGGCGAGCAAGGCCTTCTGGGCGGGCATGCGGATCGGCTGGGTACGGGCCTCGCCCGACGTCATCCGGTCCCTGGTCGCCGCCCGCGCCTATGCCGACCTCGGCACGCCCGTCCTGGAACAGCTGGGCGTCAACTGGCTGATGCGCACGGGCGGCTGGCAGGAGGCCGTGGCCCTGCGTCGCGACCAGGCCCGCGAGAACCGTGACGCGCTGGTGTCCGCCGTCCGCGCCGAGCTCCCGGAGTGGGAGTTCGAGGTGCCGAGCGGCGGGCTCACGCTGTGGGTACGCACCGGCGGGCTGTCCGGTTCGCGGCTCGCCGAGGTCGGTGAGCGGGTCGGCATCCGGGTCCCCTCCGGGCCGCGCTTCGGCGTGGACGGCGCCTTCGAGGGGTATGTGCGGCTTCCGTTCACCGTCGCGGGCCCGGTCGCCGAGGAGGCGGCCGCCCGGCTGGCCGCCGCGGCCCGGCTGGTGGGCTCCGGTGGTGGCGCGGGGGTGGAGTCGCCCCGGTCGTTCGTGGCCTAGGAGTGGCCTGGGAAACGTACGGCGGCGGTGCCCCATGGGGTCACCGCCGCCGTGGTCTCGGCCGGGTGCCGGGTGCCGGGTTCAGCCTTCCGCCGGGACCGGTGAGGGGAGGCCGGGCGTCTTGCGCAGGGTCGGCGCGGTGTCCGCGTCCAGATCCAGGTCGGGCTCGGGTGACGGTCCCGGCGCCACCACCATCGGCGCGGCCGCCGTGTCCGGTCCGGCCGGCTCGTTCCGGCGCGGCGGCAGCAGTTCCAGGACCGCCTGGCAGTGCGCCTCGCTGGTCGCGTCGTCGTACGGGTCGGGGGTCGCGGGCACCTGCAGGCGGACGACGGGGCCGGTGCCCAGGCGGGCATATCCCCGACCGGGTGGCATATGCGCGACCGGGGTGGTGTGCGGGGGTGCCCCCAGAACGGCGGCGATCTGCTCCGGCGCGGCCGGCCCGAGCGCGATCCGCGCCCGGGTCTGACTCCGTACCGTCTCGCACAGCGTGTCCGCGCTGTCGTACTGCTCCGCCACCACCACCGTGACCTGCGCGGCGCGTCCGTGCCGCAGGGGCACGTCGAGCAGCTCCTGCGGGTCGGGGCGGCCGGCCGCGGCGGCGAGGGCGCCGAGCGCGCCGGGCCGGTCGAGCAGGATCCACAGCGGGCGGCGGGTGTCCGAGGGGGCCGGGTATCCGGCCTGCCGGGCCTGGTTCGCGACCAGGAGCCGCCGCTCGGTCTCGTGCGCGGCCCATTCCAGGCTGGCCAGCGCGCCGGCGAGCCCGCACTCGACGGCGAGGACCCCGTCCCGGCCGGTCAGGCACGCGTACCCGCCCGTCCCGTCGCCGTCGATCACGAGGACGTCGCCGTGGGCCAGGGCCTGGAGCGCGATCGAGCGCAGCAGGGTCGTGGTGCCGCCGCCGGGGCGGCCGATCGCCAGCAGGTGCGGCTCGGTGGAGTGAGGGCCGGTGCGCCAGACCACGGCCGGGGCGTCCGCTGCCCCGTCCCCGGCGCGCACGGGTACGGTCCGCTGGACGGCGTCGGCGTCGGTGAAGCCGAGCACCGTCTCGCCCGGGACGGTGACGAACCGCTGGGCGGCGATGGTGGTGGGCAGGGCGGGCAGCACCCGCAGCGTGAGCCGGTTGCCCTCCTCGTCCCAGTCGAAGAGGTACTCGCGGCCCCGCCCCGACTTGGCGTGCAGCACCTGCTCCACGCGCGCGCGTGCGGCGGGTTCGCCGTCCATGAAGTACGGGGGGTAGGCGAGGCGCAGCCGGGTGAGCCGGCCGTCCTCGTCGAAGGCCTGGTCCGCGAAGACGGCGGTCCAGTCGCCGCCGTGGGCGTAGAGCGGCGCGGGGTCCTCGGGGAGCGACAGATACGGCACCAGGGCCTCGTAGAGCCCCTGGAGCCGGGTGGACTCGGCCGGGTCGGGGCCGGTCCGCGCCACCGGGCGTTCCCGGCCCTGCCAGGCGGCCGCGGCCATCAGCGCGGCGAGCGCGAGCAGCGGCCCGTACGGCAGGAAGGCGACGACCAGGAGGCAGGCCGCGGCCACGAGCAGCGTGGGACCGCGCCGTTCCTTGGGTGTCGCGGCCCACCGGGCGCGGGCGGCGGCGGCCAGTTTCCGCAGTCCGCGCGAGACGGTGATCAGCGGTTGGAGCACGTCGGTGGCGCCGTCGGCGGCCGTGCGCGCGAGCTCTCGGCTGCGGGCGATCCGGTCGCTGCCGCTGCTCAGGATGCGGGGAAGTGGTCGCCGGGACACGTCGTACTCCTGGAATGCGAGGGGGCGAGAGGGACGCGGGGGACGAGAGGGGCGAGAGGGGCGAGGGGACGTGGAGGGTGGGGACGGGAGGGGCGGCGTCAGAACTTGATGCCGCCCAGGAGGCTCGCGAGGCTCTGGCCGCCGGCCGTGATGCTCGGGGCGATCGCGGTGCCCGCGAGGTAGAAGCCGAAGAGCGAGCAGACGAAGGCGTGGGACGCCTTGAGCCCGTCCTTCTTGAAGAACAGGAAGCAGATGATGCCGAGCAGGACCACGCCCGAGATGGACAGGATCATGAGGTTTCTCCTGGTTGAGGGGACAGTCACCATCAGTCCTTCCAGGTTCACGGGAAGTATCTATGTGACTAAAGGTGCCAATGGGTGAATCGCTCGCGATTTCACCGGCCCGGCGCACGGGACGGCCTCCTGCGGTGGCGGAACGCGCCGGATGAGGTAGGGGCGGGTTCCCGGCGGGTCCGGAGTGATCCTTGCCGTGCACATGCCGCCTCGGGTCGCCCGGCGGGCAGTACCCTGTCGGTTCACTCGTACGGCCGCGCCTGCCGTGCGCGGGCCGAGCAGGAAGGGTTGTGAACGATGAGCGGGTACGAGACCCCGGACCCCGAGGTCGTCGAACTGGCCTCCCAGGTCTTCGACCTCGCGCGCGTGGGGGACGCGACGACCCTGGCCGCCTGTCTCGACGCGGGCGTCCCGGCCGATCTCACCAACGGCCGGGGCGACTCCCTCGTCGTGCTCGCCGCCTACCACGGGCACGCGGAGGCCGTCGCCGTGCTGCCGGCCCGCGGTGCCGACGCCGACCGGGCCGACGACCGCGGTCAGACCCCGCTCGCCGGCGCCGTCTTCAAGGGGGAGGACGCCGTCGTCCGCGCGCTCCTCGCCGGCGGGGCGAATCCGGAATCCGGGACTCCGTCCGCCCTCGATACCGCACGGATGTTCGGCAAGATCGAACTCCTGGAACTCTTCGGATCCCGGTGAACGACGGTTGAACCCCAGGTGAGACGGCGCGGTAAATGTGGTCGCGGTGGCGAAATGGGTGGGTCATCATGACGTCGGGCCCGCAGGGGGCCACCGACGAGAGGCAGAGGAAGATGGTCACTGACAAGCACAGGACGACGGACGGCCCGACATGTTGCCGCGCGGCCTAGGCGAACAGCCTGTCCCGGTTCATCACGGATTCCCCCCGGTCGTGTCGACAGCTTGATATGAGGCGTCTTCCATGTTCGATCCAGTCATAGCGCCGAGCGGCACTCTGCTCGGTCTGCTGCAGAGGGGCCGCGGCGACGGCACCCTCCACGCGCTCGCCGCACCACGTGCCGAGGCCCTCGCGGCCCTGAACCACTGCGTTCTCGGCGACCCGCGCCAGGACTGGCGGGTCGAGAACCGCTCGCTCTATTACGCACGGCTCTACCTGGACCTGCACGGCGGTCTGGAGGAGATCGAGGCGCACCTCTTCGATGTCGAGGACCAGCTCGACACCGAGGAGTCCCGGACCGGGCTCGCGCTCGCCGTCCTCGGGCACCTCGCCTCCTACGGGCGCCACGACGCGCTGCTGCTCCTGCGCCGTTACGCGGCCGGCGGGGCCAGCTGGGCCTGGGCCCTCGACGAGCTCGCGCTGCGCGACGACGACGCGGGCCTGCGGACCCTCGCCGGTCCCGTCCTCGCCCGCTTCCCGGCCACCCCGGAGGGCGAGGCCGCGCTCGCCGCCGCCGTCCGCGACGCCTACGAGCCCCGCCCCTGGCGGCTGTGGGCCGAAGACCCGCGCGAGACGGTCGGCGCCCGCATCCGGGCCGCCCGCGAGCAGGGCTCCTTCGACCGCTGGCAGCGGCAGCTGCGCCCCACCGGGCCCCGCCCCGGCTGGAGCGTGCGCGCCGTCCTCGACTGGGCCCAGGAGGGCCACGAGCGGGGTACGGACCTGAGCGGGCCCGCCGCCCGCTGCCTGGTCGCCGTCGCCGCGCCCGAGGACCGCGCCACGCTCCTCGACGCCGCCGCCGGAGGACCCGACGGCGCCCGCCGCGCCGCGCTGCACTACCTCGCCGAGGCCCAGGACCCCGGGGTCCTCGACCTCATCGAATGCGCCGTCGACGACGGTTCCCACGCCGTCGCCGACGCGGCCGTCACCGCGTACCGGCGGATGCCCGGCGAGGCGGCCGTCGACCGCGCGCGACGGTGGATCCGACGCCCCGACGCGCTCGGCGCCGCGGCGGCCGGGACGCTCGCCTGCCGCGGCGGCACCCAGGACTCCCCCCGCGTCCTCGGCGCCCTGCGAGAGATCGTGCGTACCCAGGGCCCCGACGCGCCCGCGCTCTATCCGCTCGTGGACGGCGCCGGACGCCTCGGCATCGTCTGCGCGGCGGCCGTCCTGCGGCACGTCTATCGCGAGACGGCCTCCTCCCAGCTGCGCGGCCGTACGGCGACGGCACTGGCCGCCACCGACCCGAGCTTCGCGACGGGCTTCGCCGTCGAGTGCCTGTGGGACTGCGAGGAGACCACCCGCGAACTGGCCGCGCTGCACGCCGAGACCGGTGACGCGCGCGTGGCCGATCGCCTGCGCCGCCTCGCCGCCGACCCGGCCGAGGAGGCCGAGGTGCAGACGGCGGTCCGCAACCGCATCGGGCCGGATCTCGACCTCCAGGTCTGAGCGCCGGCACACCGGCGACCGTCGTACGGGGTGGCCCCATGGGGTCACCCCGTACGCGTGTCCGGCGTTCGGGGAGCGGGCACCTCGCGCGGCCCTGGACGGGCCCGCCCCCGACCTGGTGTTCCGTGCGGTCACTACCCGACGAGCTGCACGACTCCGGTGATCACGGCGGCGGGCCCGAGCACGGCGAGCACCCACGCGATGTTCTTCGTCCGCCGCCTTCCCTCGGGTTGCGCCGCACGCGGCGGACCGCCTCGCCCGTACGCCGCGTGGGCGTCCTGCCGCGTCCGATCGCCCCGGCCCGCCGTGCTCTCGGCGACGCCGGTCCGCCGGAGAGCGAGGAACCACCCGAACAGGCTTGCCAGCAGCCCCCAGACCAGCAGGAAGATCGCCAGCCCGTGCGGTGATATCCGAAGCCCCGTCAGACTCGTGAGCTCGTTCATGGTTTCCTCCCGGGCCGAGATCCGATGAGCACGCGCGGCACAGCCTAGAACCGATGATCACCCCGCACCCATGCCTCCCGGGAACGGCCGAAACCAGGACCCGGAACCGGCCCGAGGCCACAATGAGGGCATGACCGGACGCTGGGAGTTCTGGATCGACCGCGGCGGCACCTTCACCGACGTCGTGGGGCGGCGGCCCGACGGGCGGCTCGTCACCCGCAAGCTGCTCTCCCTCGACCCCGCCCGCCGCCACGACGCCGCCGTCGCCGGCATCCGGCTCCTGCTCGGCCTCGAACCCGGCGAACCCGTGCCCGCCGACCGGATCGCCGTCGTCAAGATGGGCACCACCGTCGCCACCAACGCCCTCCTGGAACGCCGCGGTGAACCCACTGTCCTGCTCGTCACCACCGGCTTCCGCGACGCGCTGCGCATCGCCTACCAGAACCGCCCCCACCTGTTCGACCGGCACATCGTGCTGCCCGAAGCCGTCTACGCGCGCGTGATCGAGGTACCGGAGCGGATCGACGCCCATGGCGAGGTCCTCGTACCGCTCGACGAGGACGCGGTCGCGGCCGCCCTGGCCGCCGCCCACGACGACGGGCTGCGCTCCGCCGCCGTCGTCCTCCTGCACGGCTACCGCCACCCCGGCCACGAGGAGCGCGTCGCCGCCCTCGCCCGCGCCGCGGGCTTCCCCCAGGTCAGCTGCTCCCACGAGGTCAGCCCGCTGATCAAGCTCGTCCCGCGCGGCGACACCACCGTCGTCGACGCCTACCTCTCGCCGATCCTGCGCCGGTACGTCGACGAGGTCGCCCGCGACCTCGCCGGAATCCGCCTGATGTTCATGCAGTCCAACGGCGGTCTGCGGGAGGCCGCCCACTTCCGCGGCAAGGACGCCGTCCTGTCCGGCCCGGCCGGCGGCGTCGTCGGGATGGTCCGCACCGCCGCGCAGGCCGGCCACGACCGGGTCGTCGGCTTCGACATGGGCGGCACCTCCACCGACGTCTCCCACTACGCGGGCGAGTTCGAGCGCGAACTCGGTACCCAGGTCGCCGGGGTCCGGATGCGCGCCCCGATGATGAGCATCCACACCGTCGCCGCGGGCGGCGGCTCCGTGCTCCACTACGACGGCAGCCGCTACCGTGTCGGCCCCGACTCCGCGGGCGCCGTCCCCGGCCCCGCCTGCTACCGCCGCGGCGGCCCGCTGACCGTCACCGACGCCAACGTCATGCTCGGCCGGATCCAGCCGGGACACTTCCCCGCCGTGTTCGGCGAGCACGGCGACCAGTCGCTGGACGCCGAGGTCGTCCGCGAGAAGTTCACCGCCCTCGCCGCCGAGACCGGCGGCGGCCGCACCCCCGAGGACGTCGCCGGCGGCTTCCTGGAGATCGCCGTCCTCAGCATGGCCAACGCCGTCAAGAAGATCTCCGTCCAGCGCGGCCACGACATCACCCGCTACGCCCTCACCAGCTTCGGCGGCGCCGGCGGCCAGCACGCCTGCGCCGTCGCCGACGCGCTCGGCGTCGACACCGTCGTCGTCCCGCCGCTCGCCGGCGTCCTGTCCGCGTACGGCATCGGGCTCGCCGACGCCACCGCCATGCGCGAACGGTCCGTCGAAGCGGGCCTCGACGAGCCCGGCACCGCCGACCGGGTCCAGCGGCTCTGCGCCGCACTTGCCGACGACACCCGCGCCGACCTGCGCGCCGACGGACTCCCCGACGAGGCGGTCACCACTCACGCGCGCGTACTGTTGCGGTACGCCGGAACCGACGCGAGCCTCCCCATACCCCTCGCCTCCGCCGACGAGATGAGCGCCGCGTTCACGGCGCTGCATCGCGCGCGGTACGGCTTCACCACGGACGCGCCCCTCGTCGTCGAGGCCGTCTCGGTCGAGGCCGTCGGCACGGCCGGTCCGCACGGTCCCGTCGTCGTCCCCGCCGGCACCCGCCACGGCGGCGCCCTCACCCCGCGCGCCACGGTCACCACGTACAGCGGCGGCACGCCGGCCGACACCCCGCTCTACCGGCGCGAGGACCTGCGCCCCGGCGACACCGCCACCGGCCCCGCCGTTCTCGCCGAGGCCGACGCCACCACCGTGGTCGACCCCGGCTGGGCCGCCACCGCCACCGACGGCGGTCATCTGCTGCTGCGCCGGGTCACCCCGCGTCCCGCCCGTACGGCCGCCGGCACCGACGTCGACCCGGTCCTCCTGGAGGTCTTCAACAACCTCTTCATGGCGATCGCCGAGCAGATGGGCGTCCGCCTGGAGAACACCGCCCGCTCCGTCAACATCAAGGAGCGCCTCGACTTCTCCTGCGCGCTCTTCGACCCCGACGGCAACCTCATCGCCAACGCCCCCCACATCCCCGTCCACCTCGGCTCCATGGGGGAGTCCATCAAGGAGGTGCTGCGGCGCGACCGGGACGAGCTGCGCCCCGGGGACGTGTACGCCATCAACGACCCGTACCACGGCGGCACCCACCTGCCGGACGTCACCGTCGTCACCCCCGTCTTCGACGACGCCGGAACCGACCTGCTCTTCCTCGTCGCCTCCCGCGGCCACCACGCCGAGATCGGCGGCATCACCCCCGGCTCCATGCCCGCCTTCAGCCGCACCATCGAGGAGGAGGGCGTCCTCTTCGACAACTGGCTCCTCGTCCGCGACGGCACGCTGCGCGAGGCCGAGACCCGGGCCCTGCTCGCCGACGCCCCGTACCCCTCCCGCGATCCCGACACCAACCTCGCCGACCTGCGCGCCCAGATCGCCGCCAACGAGAAGGGCATCGAGGAACTGCGCAAGACCGTCGACCAGTTCGGCCTCGACGTCGTCCACGCGTACATGCGGCACGTCCGGGCCAACGCCGAGGAGTCGGTCCGCCGGATCATCGCCACCCTCCACGACGGGTCCTGTCGCTACGAGACGGACGACGGCGCCGTCATCCAGGTCGCCGTCCGCGTCGACCGTGCCCGCCGCTCGGCCGTCCTCGACTTCACCGGCACCTCGCCCCAGAGGCCCGGCAACACCAACGCGCCCACCGCCGTCGTCATGGCCGCCGTCCTGTACGTCTTCCGCACCCTCGTCGCCGACGACATCCCGCTCAACAGCGGCTGCCTCGAACCCCTCGACGTCCGGGTGCCGCCCGGCTGCATGCTCGCGCCCGAGCCGCCCGCCGCCACGGTCGCCGGCAACGTCGAGACCTCCCAGGCCGTCACCGGCGCCCTGTACGCCGCCCTCGGGGTCCAGGCGGAGGGCTCCGGCACCATGAACAACGTCACCTTCGGCAACGACCGTGTCCAGTACTACGAGACCGTCGCCAGCGGCTCGGGCGCCGGGGACGGTTTCGACGGCGCCGACGCCGTCCAGACGCATATGACCAACTCCCGGCTCACCGACCCCGAGATCCTGGAGTGGCGCCTGCCCGTCCGCGTCGACTCGTTCGGCGTCCGCGAGGACAGCGGCGGCCGCGGCCGCTGGCACGGCGGGGCCGGGGTCGAGCGCCGCATCCGGTTCCTGGAGCCGATGACCCTCGCGCTGCTGACCGGACACCGCCGCGTCCCCCGTACGGCATGGCGGGCGGCGAGCCGGGCGCGCTCGGCGCCAACACCGTGGAACGCGCCGACGGCACCGTCGACGACCTCGGCGGCATCGACACCACGGACGTCGGCCCCGGTGACGTCCTCGTCGTCCGCACCCCGGGCGGGGCGGCTACGGCCCGCCGGAGGACGTCAAGAAGGACGTCAAGAAGGACGTCAAGAAGGACGTCAAGAAGGACGTCAAGAAGGACGAGAAGGACGACGACAAGGAGGGCGGCGGGAACGCCCCTTCGCAGCCGCCCGGCCCGGCCGTGCGACCGGGCACATAATCGCCGTTTCGACCGTAGTCGCCGCGAGGACCTAGTCTGTGCACCGTGACTTCGCCTGCCTCGACGGACCTTGCTCCGCCCCAGCTCAGCGCGGGGCCGCGCCCCGCGCAGGGCCCGGCCGCCGACGAAGGGCTCGCGCGGCGGCTGCGCGCGCTCGCGTGCACCGCTCCGCTGCACGACCTCGACGTACGCAAGGCCAATCTGGCGGGCGAGTACTCGGTCTACGCGATGGCCGAGGTCGCCCTCGCCGCGATCGACCTCGTCACCCTCCACATGGACTTCGACACCGGCGCCGACCACGACCAGGTCGTCACCCGGCTGCTGCCCCGCGTCGCCGCGCAGGCCCCGAGCGCCCCGCCGCCGAGCACGAGCGGGTGGCCCGCTGGGTCCTGGAGAACCTGATCAACGTCGGCAGTGTCGACCGCGGCTTCCGCGCCGTCTACGGCACCTTCGGCTCCGACGGGGTCTACACGCGTCGCGACTACGACTTCAAGCTCATCGAAGAGGTCCCCGGCTACGGCGGCGGAGTCTGCCTGCGCACCACCGACGAGGCCGTCAACGTCCTGGTCGGCGCCCTCGACACGGACGTCACCAGCGCCCAGATCGCCGCCGAGGTGAAGCTGGAGGTGCTCATCCGCCGGGGCCGCCTCGCCGACGCCCAGCTCGCCGCCGAACAGGCCCGCTACCGGACCGTGCAGTACGCGGAGACCCTGCGCCGCACCCTGGAGGCCACCCGGCGCAACGTGCGCGCGGTCGACTGGCTCAACACCGTCCCCGACATGATCGCCGAGGCGCTGGAGCACGTCGCCGACCGCTACCGGCACGAGAACGCGATCCTCACCAACATCCGCAAGGCCCGCGACGAGGCCGAGGACCAGGAGCACAAGCGCCGCGCCGCCGAGCTCGTCGACATCGTCAAGGACTGCATCCGCCGGCACACCCAGCTCCAGTCCCGGCTCCTGGAGGCCGGCCCGCTGTTCCGCGCCGAGCAGGACCGCCAGGCGTTCGCCGCGCCCACCGCGTACACCGGACTCGACCTGTACGGGCAGCTGCTCGCCCCGGTCCTGCCGCTCCCGGCCGAGCAGGCCACCCGGGTCACCGACGCCTTCTTCGCGCACGGCACCGGACTGCGCACCCCCGCCTCCGTCCGGATAGGCGATCTCGTCGACCTGCTGCTCACGCCGCCCGTGGAACGCCAGCACCTCGGCGCGGAGATGCCCGAGCCGGACCTGATCGCCACCCCCGACGACAGCCGCTTCAGCGAGGAGCAGCTGGCGAGCGCCATGGAACTGCTCGACCTGGAGCACGACGCCCCGCGCCGGCTGTCCGGACTGCTCGCCGAAGCCCGGCTGCGCGACCCCGACCTGCCCTATCTGGTCGCCCTGCTCGCCGTGCACGCCGCCAGCCCGCCGGTCGGCACCGCCTACCGCCAGGGCGAGGAGCGGCTGCTCTTCGCGGTCGACGACGGCACCCCGCTCGACGACCACGAGTTCGGCGGCGCCGACCTCATCGTCGGCACCGCGCTCCTCGACGCCGTCGGCATGGCCGCCGACCGTACGGAGGCCTCGTGACCGGGCCGTCCACGCCACCGTCCGCGCGGCCGTCCGCGCCGCTTCCGCCGGATGGTGACGCACCGGCGCGTTCGGGCGAGGAACCGCCGGCCGCGGCCGGGTCGCCCTCCGTGCCCGGGGAAGGCGCCGACACCGGCATCCACACCCCCGCCCTGCGCGTGACGCACATCGTCGTCCAGCGGCCGGACGGGACCGGGGCACCGCGTCCGGCCGCCGCCGGATCGTCCCCGCGCGCGTACGTCCGGGCCGTACCGCTGCCGCGCGGCCGGCGCCTGGACGCCGAGCCCGGCGGCGCGTCCGGCACGGAGCCCCCGCGCCCCGTACGGACCGTCGCCGTGACGCCCGTACGCCTGCCCCTGCCCGAACCCGTGCCCCTGCCCGAACCCGTGGCCCTGCCCGAACCCGTGGCCCTGCCCGAACCCGTGGCCCTGCCCGAACCCGTGGCCCTGCCCGAACCCGTGGCCCTGCCCGGGTCCGAGCCCCGGCCCGAACCCCAGCCCGAACCCGAGTCACCGAACCGCCGTACCGAGGAGTCCCAGCCGTGAGCGAACACCACGTCGAGCACACCGAGGCGTGGAACGAGCCGGAGGCCCCGCAGACCCCGGCCGCGCACCCCGCAGCCACGGCGCTCACCCCCGCCGACGCGGCCGACGCCGCCCGGCTCGTCTCCTTCGGACTCCAGCCCAAGCTGCTGCCCGCCCGCGACGCCGAGTACGCCGAACTGCTCCGCCGCTACCGCGAGGACCCCGGTTTCGCGCGCCTCGCCGACGCCGTCGCGACCGGCCTCGGCCTTGTTGTCCTGGAGGTCTCCCCGCGCGCGGGCATGGCCGTCACCGCCGCCGAGGACTCGGTCTTCGCGGTCCGCATGGGCGACTACGCCCGCCGTGCCGCCACCGACTCCGCCGACCGCTTCCTGCACGGCCTCGCCCACCTCGCCGTCGCCGCCATGGCCTTCCCGAGGCCCGAGGACCTGGCCGACGACGGCTACATCGGCCGGCTCACCGTCAACGGCGTCGACACCTTCGTCCGGCAGGCCTGCCGCCGCCTGGAGGAGCGTGCCGAACAGGACGGGGAGAACACCGACCCGGCCACGGACGCCCCCGGCCTGGAGGCCGCCTGGCGGATCTACGCCCGGCGCAGCGCCACCGGCGCCACCAAGGACGCCCGCCGTCTGGCCGGTTCCACCACGGGCATCGTCGGCAAGGCCGTCGCCTTCCTCACCGACTCCGGCTTCCTCCAGCGCACCGGCGACGAGTCCGGCGGTGCCTACCGCACCACCGCCCGCTACCAGCTCCAGGTCCGCGACATGGCCGGCAGCGCCGCCCTGACCGAACTGCTCGAACTGGGCGTCGTCTCCGTCAGCGACGGCTCCGCGACCCTCCTGCCGCCGCCCGAGGGCGACGACCTGGAACTCGCCGCCGACGCCGGCCTGCCCTTCCACGCCTGACCCCCGACTGCCGCCCCACCGTCTCCCCACCTCCCTTCACGCAGTCCGATCCGCCGCCCGATCCCCGCACGACACGACGAGAGTCCGCCGCACATGTACGAGCTGTCCCGGGTCCGCCTCTACTCCATCGGCCCGGCCGGTGCCCGCTACGCCGACACCGTTCTGGACCTGCGCGGGGTCGGCGCACCCGTGCCCCGTCCCGCGCCCACCCAGGCGGAGTTCTTCGAGGAGGAACCGGTCGGCCCGCCGCGCCGCCCCGCCCCCGCCGGCGTGCTCTTCCTGGAGAACGGCGGCGGCAAGTCCGTCCTGCTCAAGCTGATCTTCTCGGTCATGCTCCCGGGCCACCGCAACACCCTCGGCGGCGCCAGCTCCGGCGTGCTCCGCAAGTTCCTGCTCGCCGACGACTGCGGCCATGTCGCCCTGGAGTGGCAGCACACCCTCACCGGTGAACTCGTCGTCGTCGGCAAGGTCAGCGAGTGGCGCGGCCGTCAGGTCTCCAACGACCCGCGCAAGTTCGCGGAGGCCTGGTACTCCTTCCGCCCCGGCCCCGGGCTCAGCCTGGACAACCTGCCGGTCGCCGAGGCCACCGCCGTCCGCCCGCCCGTCGAGGGCGCGTCCGGCGCCACCGGCCGCCGCCGCACCATGAAGGGCTTCCGCGACGCCCTCACCGAGGCCGGCAAGGCGTACCCGCACCTGGAGGTCGTCTGGGAGGAGATCCACGACCGCTGGAACGAGCACCTTGGCGAGCTGGGCCTCGACCCCGAACTCTTCCGCTACCAGCGGGAGATGAACGCCGACGAGGGCGAGGCCGCCGGCCTCTTCGCGGTCAAGAAGGACTCCGACTTCACCGACCTGCTGCTGCGCGCCGTCACCGACACCCGCGACACCGACGGCCTCGCCGACCTGATCAGCGGCTTCGGCAACAAGCTCGGCCGGCGCGCCGAACTCACCGCCGAACGCGAGTTCACCGCCGGCTCCGTCGACCTGCTCACCCGGATCGTCGAGGCCACCGAGACCCGCGCCCGCACCCGCGACGTCCACGCCGGGGCCGAGCGCCGCACCCGCGCCCTGGCCCGCCGGCTGTCCGCCCGCGCCGGCGCGGAACGCGCCCGGGCCGCCGAGCTCGCCCAGCAGGTCACCTCCGCCGCCCACGCCGTCTCCGAAGCCGAGACCGCCCGCGGCCGGGCCTCCCTCGTCGCCGCCGAACTCGCCTACCGGCACGCCTCGCTGGCACTCGCCGCCGCCGAGAAGGGCGCCGCCGCCCAGCGCCGCGAACTCATCGACGCCCGCACCCTGCACGCCGCCTGGCAGGCCGCCGAGTCCGTGCTGCGCCACCGCGCCGCGAGCGACCGCTCCGCGCGCGTCGCCACCGCCATCCGCGAGGCCGAGCGGGACGCCGCCCCGGCGCTCGCCGCCCGCGCCAAGGCCGCCGCCGATCTGGTACGGGCCCTCGCGTCCGCCGCCGAGGAGGGCGAGCGGCACGCGGCCGAGGAGGAGGAGCGGGGGGCCATCCTCCAGGAAGCCGGCGAGGCCGCCCACCGCGACGCCACCTCCGCCGCCACCGAGGCCCAGCGCGCCCGCAGCGAGGCCGGCCACCTGCGCCAGCGCCTCGCCGAGGTCGAGCAGGAGACGGCCGAGGCCGTCCGGGCCGGCTGGCTCGACGACACCGCGCCCGACGCCGACCCGGCCCGTGCCGCGCTCGCCGCCGCCGACGCCGAGAAGACCACCGTCGCCGCCTGGGACACGGCGCGCGAGGCCGCGCGTACCGCCACCGAGCGGGCCCGCGAGACGGCCGCCGCCGAATCCCGCGCCGAACTCGCCGCCGCCCGCGCCGCCGACGCCGCCGAGGCCGCGCGGCACTCCTACGACGCCGAGCGCCGCGCCGCCGAGTCGCTGGCCGCCGAACCGCGCCTGGCCGACCTGCTCGGCCTGCCCGGCACGGCCGCCCCGGGCGGATCCCCGCTCCCGGGCCAGCGCACCGGCGACACCGCGTCCACCGCGGAGGAGGCCGTCGCCGAGGAGACCGCGGCCGACGGCGCCGCCCTCACGGTCACCGAGTTCGACCGGAACGCCGACGACCTGCGGGCCCTGCTCGACCAGTCCATCGCCACCGCCGAGCGCCAGCTCTTCGACCTGCGCACGGCCGCCGCCGACGACAACCGCATCCTCGGCGCCCTCGGCGACGGCGGTCTGCTGCCGCCCGGCCCCGACGTCCTGGCCACCGTCGAGTTCCTCGGCGAGCACGGCATCCCCGCCCTCCCCGGCTGGCGCTACCTCGCCCAGTCCGTCGACCCGGCCGACCACGCCGCCGTCCTCGCCGGCCGCCCCGAGCTGGTCGACGGCGTCGTGATCACCGACCCCGCCTCGTACGTCCGTGCCCGCGAGGCGCTCGCCGGCGCCGCCCTGCTGCCCCGTTCCACCGTGGCCGTCGGCACCGCCGCCGCCCTCCTCGCCCCTGTGCCCGCGCCCGACGCCGCGCAGGACACGGACGTCTTCCTCGTGCCGCCGAACCCGGCCATGCACGACGAGCACGCCGCCGACGAGGAACGCCAGGCCCTGCGCGCCCGCGCCGCCGCCCGCGACGAGGAGATCCGGACCCTCGCCGGCCGGCTCACCGGCGACCGCTCCCTCGCCGCCCGCATCGGAGCCTGGCGCGCCGACTGCCCGCTCGGCATGCTCGCCGAACTGGCGGCGGCCGCCGCGGCCGCCCGGACCGCCGCCGAGACCGCGACCGCCGCCCTCGCCGAGGCCCGTACGGTACGGGCCGAGGCCGACGAGGCCGCCGCCGAGGCCCGCACGGTGCGCGACGAGCGCCAGGAGGCCGCCCAGCGCGCCCGCCGCGCCGCCGACGCCCTCGCCGGACTCGCCTTCCGGCTCCGAGAGCGCTCCGCCTGGCCGGTCAAGCTGCGCGAACTCGCCGACGACGCCACCGAGTACGAGGCCCGCGCCCAGGTCTGCCTGGAGCGCGCCCGCGCCGCCGACGAGGACCGCCGCGCCGCCCAGCGCGCCGCCGACGACGCCCACCGCACCGCCCGCGCCCTGCGTGCCGAGCGCGCCGAGATCGCCGGTGCCCCCGAGAGCCTCCCGGAGGAGGACCCGGCCGCGCCGAGCGTCGCGCTCTCCGTGCTCCGCGAGGCGTACCGGGCCGCGTCCCAGGTGTACGAGAAGGTCGGCGTCGGCGCCGACCTGCGCGCCGAGCAGGCCCGCGCCGAGAGCGACGAGTCCGCCGCCCTCGCCGAACTCGACCGGCTCACCAACAAGGTCCGCACCCGCGCCGAGCAGCTCCTGGAGTCCACCGACGGCGCCGACGGCCCGTCCCGCCAGGCCGCCGCCGCCCGCGCCGAGGAACTGGTCCACAAGCTGGAGTCGCGCACCTCCGAGGCCAGCGAGAAGCTGGGCCGGCTGCGCGGCGAGGCCGAGCGGCTGGCCCCCGAGGACGGCGAGGCGCACACCGAGCTGTCCGAGGAGCTGATCCCGGGCGACGCCGACCACGCCCAGACCCTGCTCCGTACGGCCACCGGCGAACTCGCCGCCCGCACCGACGCGCTGGAGGCCGCGCGCGCCGCCCACGCCGGGCTGCTCCAGGGCCACCGGGCCGCCGAGGACGCCGCCGGCGGCTTCGACGAGACTGCCGCCCTGCTGCGCGACCTGCTCCGAGACAACCCCGACAACACCGACGCCGAGCAGGAGGAGCCCGAGCCGTACCCGGGCCCGCTCGCCGAGGCCCGCACCGCCGCCGCCGAGGCCCGCCGCTCGCTGCGCGGCTGCGCCGCCGACCTGTCGGCCGCCGACGCCGCCGTCCGCGAGGCCGGCGACATCCTCGTCCGGCACGCCAACTCCACCCGCTACGAGCAGGTCCGCACTCCGGCCCGGCAGCAGATCCGCGAACTGCCCGCCGCCGCGCTGCCGGAGCACGCGGCGAAGTGGGCCGAGGCGTTCGCGCCCCGGCTGCGGGTGCTCACCGACGAGCTGGCGCAGCTGGAGCGCAACCGCGACTCGATCGTCGACCGGCTGCGCGGCCTGGTGGAGTCCTCGCTCGCCACGCTGCGTTCGGCGCAGCGGCTGTCCCAGCTGCCCGAGGGCCTGGGGGAGTGGTCGGGCCAGGAGTTCCTGCGGATCCGCTTCGAGGAGCCCGACGCGGCCACCCTCACCGAGCGGCTCGGCGAGGTGGTCGACGCGGCCACCCGCGCCGCCGTGAAGAAGAACTCCGACCTGCGCCGCGACGGCATGTCGCTGCTGCTGCGCGGAGTCCAGGCGGCGCTCGAACCGCGCGGCATCGCGGTCGAGATCCTCAAGCCGGACGCGGTGCTGCGCGCCGAGCGCGTCCCGGTCGGGCAGATGGGCGACGTCTTCTCCGGCGGCCAGCTGCTCACCGCCGCCATCGCCCTCTACTGCACGATGGCCGCGCTGCGCTCCAACGACCGGGGCCGCGACAAGCACCGGCACGCGGGCACCCTGTTCCTCGACAACCCGATCGGCCGCGCCAACGCCACGTACCTGCTGGAGCTCCAGCGGGCCGTGTCGGACGCGCTCGGTGTCCAGCTGCTCTACACCACGGGTCTGTTCGACACCACGGCGCTCGCCGAGTTCCCGCTGGTCATCCGGCTGCGCAACGACGCCGACCTGCGCGCGGGTCTGAAGTACATCAGCGTGGAGGAGCACCTGCGGCCGGGTCTGCCGCAGCCGGCCACCGAGGGCGGCGAGACGATCCACGGCGAGATCACGGCGACCCGGATGTTCCGCCGGTCGCCGGCCGAGGCCGCGACGACGGGCGCCGAGGCGCAGGCGTAGGCGTGGAACAGGCGACGGTCCGCCGGGAAGCATCGTGTTTCCCGGCGGACCGGCCCGTCCCCCGGCTCCGGCACCGTCACGCTCTCTGGCGGACCTTGGGGAAGACGGCGCGCAGCGCCGCGCGCCGGGTCAGGACCGCCACACCGGCGACGGGCAGCACGCAGACCGCCTGGAGCACGGCGTACCACGGTGGGCAGACCCCCGGGATCAGGTCCACGCCGACGATCGCGACCGGCAGGACGGCCGCGAGGCCGCGCAGCCGTTCGAAGGCTTTGCGGTCCCCCCGGGAGGCGGCGACGGCCAAGCGGTGCAGGAACACGGCGACGAGCGGCAGCAACACCGCCCTGACCCACATGAAGGTGTTCACCGGATGTCCGGCGCCCGCCACCGTGACGACGCCGGCGAGGGCGGCGCCGCCGAGCGCGCCGTAGAGCACGACGCAGCGCCGCACCGTGGTGAGGGCGTCGTGGGCGGGGGAGGCGTCGGCGAGGGCCGGCGCGGTCGTGGTGGCGTGCTGAGCGGTGAGGTCCATGCCCACGACACTACGAACGGACCGCCGGGCGCGGAATCGGCCTTGCCCCACGTCGGGGTGGGGCAAGCCCCACTCCTTGCCGGGCAAGAGCTCGGACGGCCCGCACGCGGTGCACAGTGGGAACGTGACAGCGGCGGACGGACCCGGGAACTCCCCGGGCCCGGGAACAGGGGGAGACCATGGGACGGCCAAGGGGCTGGGCGGTGGCGGCGGCCGTGGGATTCGTACGGGCCTGTGCCGTGGCGGCCGTGACCCTCCTGGTACCCGCCGTGTGGGCCGGAGCGGTGGCCCTGGGGATCCACTGGGGGGCGGGCAACCCCTGGTCCTGGCTGCTGCCGCTGATCCTGGTGGGCACGGGCACCCTCGCCCTGTCCGGCCCGGTCTGCCGGGCGGTCCGCTTCCTCGTCGCACGCTGGACCGGCACCGACCTGCCCGCCGGACACCGGCGGCCCGGCCCGGTCGGCCGGCTGTCCACCGGGTAC
The DNA here is from genome assembly GCA_002355495.1 of Streptomyces laurentii. GTDB lineage: Bacteria > Actinomycetota > Actinomycetes > Streptomycetales > Streptomycetaceae > Streptomyces > Streptomyces laurentii. Next base: position 979,140 of record AP017424.1, on the reverse strand, counting down.
TGGTGGAACGGCTTCTCCTACGAGCGCAGCCGCCGGGACGCCCTGCTGGACCAGAAGTGGCGGATCCGCTGGAGCGACCCGGCCACCTGGCGCGACCTGCGGTTCACCGCGATCGCGCCGTTCACCGCCGGCCTGGTCGCGGTCCTCCCGCCGGCCGGCGCGGCCTTCGCCGTGCTCGGGCTGAGCGGGGCCGGGCCCGCCCAGCGTCTCGCCGGGGTGCTCGCCCTGCTGCTGGCCGTCGGCTCGGCCCCGTACGCGTGGCGGCCCGTCGAGCCGGTCGCCGTCCGCTTCCTGCGCCCGTCCCCGGCGATGGCCCTGGCCGACCGCGTCGGCGAACTGACCGCGCAGCGCGCCGACGTGACGGTCGCGCAGGCCGCCGAGATCCGCCGCATAGAGCGGAATCTGCATGACGGGGCGCAGGCCCGCCTCGTCGGGCTCGGGCTCTCGCTCGCGACCGCCGAGCGGCTGATGGACACCGACCCCGAAGGGGCCCGGGCGCTGATGCGGGACGCGCGGACCGGCGCCGCCGCCTCGCTGGCCGAACTGCGCGAACTCGTTCGGGGCATCAGCCCGCCCGTCCTGAGCGAGCGGGGGCTCGCCGACGCGATACGCGCTCTCGCCCTGGACGTCGCCCTCCCCGTCGATGTCGATGTCGACGCGGAGTCCGGCGGCGTTGGGGGCTTTCCCCGCCTGGAGGCGCCGGTCGAGTCGGCCGTCTACTTCGGTGTCGCCGAACTGCTCACCAACGTGGTGAAGCACGCCGGGGCCTCGCACGCGCGCGTCGCCCTCGCCGCCGGCCGGGACGGCTCCGGCGCGGTCGCCGAGGTCCGGGACGACGGCGGTGGCGGCGCGGGATTCGAGGCCGGCGGGGGCCTCGACGGGCTGCGCCGCCGCCTCGCGGTGTTCGACGGCACTCTGGAGGTCACGAGTCCGCCCGGCGGGCCGACGCGTGTCAGGATGACGGTGCCATGCGCGTTCTCGTAGCCGAAGACCTCTACCTCCTGCGGGACGGCCTGGTCCGCCTGATCGAGGCCTACGGGCACGAGGTGGTCGCGACCGCGGCCACCGGCCCCGAGACCCTCGACGCGTTGCGGACCTGGCGCCCCGACGTGTCCGTCATCGACGTCCGGATGCCGCCGACCCACCGGGACGAGGGCCTGCGGGCGGCTCTCGACGCCCGTGCCGAGGTGCCCGGGCTCCCGGTCCTGATCCTCTCCCAGCATGTCGAGCGGCTGTACGCCCGCGAGCTGCTGGCCGACGGTTCCGGCGGCGTCGGCTATCTGCTCAAGGAGAGCGTCTTCGAAGCCGAGCAGTTCGTCGACGCCCTGGAGCGCGTCGCGGGTGGCGGGACCGCCCTGGACCCGGCCGTGATCGCGCGGCTGCTGTCCGCTGGTTCCCCGGCCCGCGGTCTGGAACGGCTGACCGAGCGCGAGCACACGGTCCTGGCCCTGATGGCCGAGGGCCTGTCCAACCAGGCCATCGGCCGCCGCCTGTTCCTCAGCGAGGGCGCCATCGGCAAGTACACGACCTCGCTGTTCGGCAAGCTCGGCATCACCGACGACCAGGATGGCAACCGCCGGGTCCGCGCCGTCCTCGCCTACCTGGAGAAAACCTAGAAAGACGGTGGTGGGGTGCCGTCGTGTTCCGGCGGCGCCCCACCCCTGCCTCAGGGCCGGCTGAGCAGGTTCAGCGTGTTGGTCGCGTCGTCGACGAAGTAGACCCGGTCCGGCTTCGCGGCGACCGCGAGCCCGAACAGCGCGCCCGCTCCCGGCGGGGTGCCGCTGCTGTCGAGTGTGCGGACGGCCACCTGCTCACCCCTGCGGGTGGTCTCGACGATGTTGCCGTCACCGCTGTTGACGGTGAGGATGTCGCCCTTCGGGGTGATCGCGAGGCCGAGCGGGCCGTTGAGGTTGTCGTCGGTGGTGACCACGTCGCCGGTGCCGGCGCTGTCGTCCCGGGTCAGCGCGTCGGGGATCGCGGTGATGCGGTTGTCGACGGTGTCGGCCACGTAGAGCGTCGAGCCCTTCAGTCCGACGCCCGTCGGCCCGATCACGAGCGCCGCCGGGTCGGTCTTCTCGGCGAAGCCCGAACCGATCTCGGTCGTGTCGACCCGGGTCGGCGGCCGGTCGTCGTGCGTGCGCAGGCTGATGCGCAGCACGGTGCCCTCCCGCACGACGTCGCCGCCGGCGGCGACGGTGCCGTTGAGCACGTTGGTGACGAACAGATCGGTCCGGTCGCCACAGCTCCGCGCGGTCATGTCCCAGGGGCCGTTGATCCCGTGGCCGCTGAACGTCTCGCGGACTTTGCCGTGCCGGTCCAGCACGATCAGGCATCCGGCCTGCGCGGTGTCGGAGGTGCCGTCCGCCGTCGGCAGGCTGCCGACCACCACCCAGCCGCCGGGCAGGACGGACAGCGCGGTGGTCAGCCCGACCCCGCCGGGGCACGGCCCGGGCAGGTGGTCCGGGTCGATGCGGGCGAACAGGCTGGCCGAGCCGTCGGGATCGACCTGCACGAGCGTGGTCCCGGTGCCCTGCTGGTTCGCGGCGTTGTTGAAGTTGCTGACCAGGACGTTGCCGCGGCGCAGGTCGCCCACGCTCTTGTCGATCAGGACGGTGCCGTACGGGTTGAGGTCCCCGTTGTCCGGAACGGTCGAGGCGATGGTCGAGACGGTGTGCAGCGGGTCGAGGAACGGTCTGCCGTCCCCGCCCGAGGGCGCGGCGGCGGCCGCCGAGCCCATCGCCATGATCGTCGTCGCGGCGGTCACGGCCGCCGCGAGTCGTGCGGTGAAGTCGAACCTCATCGGGGGCCTTGTCTCCTCGGCGTCGCGCGGCCGTGGCACGGCTCGGCGACCGGCATCGGTGTCGTCGACTCTCACCTCACCGGAGACGGCGGCGCTCCGCACGCCGGGGAGGTCCGGACGTGCGAACGGCCGTGGAGCGGTGAGACCTCCACCGCTCCACGGCCGTCCGCCGGGTGTTGCTTCCGGCCCCTCGGGTACGCCCGAGAAAGCCGCTGACGGTCAGGCCGCCTCCGAGAGAGCCCCCTCCGGGAGCAGCCCCTTGCCCGCGCGGGCCGCGGGCCCGGGGTGCTCCTGGGACTCCTCCTGGCGGCGTTCCCGCCGCAGCGGTCGCTCCGCACTGCTCGGCTCGGAGACGACCCCGTTGCGCTGTCGCCACACCTGACGGGTGATCCATACGTCGAGCACCGACCAGGTCGCGACGACCGTGCCGGCTATCGCCGCGAGCGTCATCGGGAACGCCAGCCACGATCCTGTGACCGAGCACAGGAAGGCGACCATCGAAAGGATCAGCGTCACCGAGACGATCAGAACGGCCCGTACCGCCGCCGTTCGCACCGGGTCCGGCATCCTTCGCCGGCCCCGCTCGTCGTCCACCCACAATTGCCGTACCGGCTGCGCCTCGTGTTCCATAGCGCCGTCACTCCCCACCACCGATGTGTTCCGGGTGGCTGCCCGTTTTGAGTCGCTTTACGCGGACACAAGCCTCCCCCGTACAGAATGACGCATGAGGGAGGGAAAAGGTTTCGCCGGGGGTCGGTCACGGCGGGAGCGGAACAGACAATTCCAGCCAACCGCCCGCCCCGTGGAAAGCCCTGACCAGCGGGTGTCCTGCGCCACACCAGTGCAACGCAACTCCCCGAATACCGGGACATCTCATGATCAACACCTTCCCGACCGGCCGAAAATCGACCGGCCACGCCTTCGGGTTGGCCGTGATGCAGTAGTAGGCTCGCGCCGCCGTTAGTTGAAGCCGAAGGTTGACGCCGCGTGTTGACGCCAGGCGTGCCGATGTGAGGAGCCTCCGCGGCCGCGGAGGCCGAGCTGGGGGAGGCCATGCGCTTTCGCGGGAAATCCATCCGCCGGAAGATCGTGGCGTTGCTCCTCGTACCGCTCGTCTCCCTCACCGGACTGTGGGGCTTCTCCACGGTCCTGACCGGCCGCGAGGCCCGTACGCTCCTCGACACCGGCTACATCATGGACAAGATCGGCTACCCGATCGAGGACACCGCCCGTGTCCTGCAGAAGGAACGCCGCGAATCCCTCGTCTATCTCGCCGATCCCCGCGCCGCCGAGGCCATGACCCGGCTGCGCCAGGAACGCGAGGCCACCGACCAGCAGGTCGCCCTGATCCGGCGCAACGCCGCCGAGCCCGGCGTGAGCGGCGACATGCCGCCCGCCACCGCCCAGCGGCTCTCCCTCCTCCTCGAAGCCCTCGACGGCCTCGACTCGCTGCGCCGCTCCGTGGAGAACCGCAGCGTCGGCCGGATGCAGGCGCTCGACTTCTTCAACCGCCTGGTCGACCCCTGCTACGGCTTCCTCATGTCCCTCCACGCCCTGGACGACGTGGAGATGGACAAGCAGGGCCGCGCCCTCGTCGGCATCACCCGAGCCCGCGAGATCGTCGCCCGCGAGGACGCGCTGGTCGGCTCCGCGCTCGTCGCCGAACGGATCACCCCCGCGGAGATCCGCGCCCTCACCGACATCGTCGCCACCCGCAGGACCTACTACGACACCAACCTGGAGGTCCTGCCCGCGGGCGACCGCGACCGGTACGAGAAGTACTGGACCGGCGCCGAGACCGCGCCCCTGCGCAAGTCGGAGGAGGCCCTGATAGCCGCGGGCCCCACCGACAGCCCGCGCGCCGTCACCGCCCAGCTCTGGCAGGAACAGACCACCCCCGTCCTCGACGCCCTGGCCCGCGAGAACTACGCGGCCGGAGAGCGCCTCCAGGAACGCCTCCAGCCCGTCGCGTACCGCGTCCTGCTCAAGGCCGGCATCGCCGGCGTCCTCGGCTTCGTCGCCCTCCTCGTCTCCATCGTCGTCTCCGTCCGCGTCGGCCGCGGCCTCGTCCGCGACCTGCGCCGGCTGCGCAAGGAGGCCCAGGAGGTCTCCGGCGTCCGGCTGCCCAGCGTGATGCGCCGGCTCGCCGCCGGCGAGGACGTCGACACCGCGACCGAGGTGCCCCAGCTCACCTACAGCGAGGACGAGGTCGGCCAGGTAGGCCAGGCCCTCAACACCCTGCAGCGCGCCGCCGTCGAGGCCGCCGTCAAGCAGGCGGAGCTGCGCCGCGGCGTCTCCGAGGTCTTCGTCAACCTGGCCCGCCGCAACCAGGTCCTGCTGCACCGTCAGCTCACCCTCCTCGACACCATGGAGCGGCGCACCGAGGACACCGACGAGCTGGCCGACCTGTTCCGGCTCGACCACCTGACGACCCGTATGCGCCGGCACGCCGAGGGTCTGGTGATCCTCTCCGGCGCCGCCCCCTCCCGGCAGTGGCGCAAGCCCGTCCAGCTGATGGACGTCGTCCGCGCCGCCGTCGCCGAGGTCGAGGACTACGAGCGCATCGAGGTCCGCCGGCTGCCCCGGCTGGGCGTCGGCGGCCCCGCCGTCGCCGACCTCACCCACCTCGTCGCCGAACTCCTCGAGAACGCCACCGTCTTCTCGCCCCCGCACACCGCCGTCCAGGTGCTCGGCGAGCGCGTCGCCAACGGCTTCACCCTGGAGATCCACGACCGCGGCCTCGGCATGAACCCCGAGGTCCTCCTCGAAGCCAACCTCCGGCTCGCCGAGACCCCCGAGTTCGAGCTGTCCGACACCGACCGCCTCGGTCTCTTCGTCGTCAGCCGCCTCGCCCAGCGCCAGAACGTCCGGGTGTCGTTGCAGACCTCCCCGTACGGCGGGACCACCGCGGTCGTCTTCATCCCGGCCACGCTGCTCACCGACGCCCCCGAGACGCAGGGCGCCGGCTTCCGCCTGGACCGTGACAACGGACGCCCGGGAGCCGGCCGCGACGGCGCCGCCGGCGAGAGCGGCGACCGCGCCCAGACCACCGGCCCGGCCGGGCTGCCGCGCCGCCGCCCCGCCCTCGCCAAGGTCCCCGACCCGGCCCCGGAACCCGTTCCGAGCCCGGTCCTGGACGGCCCCGTCGAACTCGAAGCGCCGCTGGAGTCGGGCTCCCTCGACGATCTGCTCGACGGCGCGGCCGACCTCCTCGACACCGAGAGCGAGCGCGGCGGACTGTTCCGCGCCCGCGAACACCGCCGCCGCGGCGAGCAGCACCAGCCCGCCCCGGGCGGCGCCGCCGACCCGGCGGGCCCGGCCGGCGGGGACCTCGCCGACGGCCCCGTCCAACTGCCCCGCCGCCGTACGCCGACGCTCGTCGTCGACCACGGCCGGCGCCTCGACGAACCGGGCCGCGCCCCGGCGGGCCCGGCCGGCCACGGCACCTCCGGCGACGACTCCCGGCACGTCACCGGGAACGACGGACACGGTCACAGCCACGGACCGGGAGACGGAGACACCATGGAACTGGCTCGCGTCCGGCCCGCGCCCACCCTGGTGCCCGTACCGCCGCAGGAGGAGGAACCCCTGTTCGACGGACTGCCCCGCCGGGTGCGCCAGGCCAGCCTCGCCCCGCAGCTGCGGGCGCACGGCGCCCGCGACGAGGCCCGGCCGGCCGCCGGCCCCGCGGGCTCCGGGCCCGGGACCGACCCCTTCGAGCGGGACGCCGAGGAGGTGCGCAGCCGCATGGCCTCGATGCAGCGCGGCTGGCAGCGCGGCCGCCGGCAGAACGACGGGGTGCCCGAACCCGGCCCGGCCGGAGCCGGCACGACGGACTCCCGGGCGGCGACGCCCGGTTCAGCACCCGGAACAGCGCCCGGAACGACAGCACGAGGAACGACACCCGAGGGGGACGGTCGATGACCGCACCGAACGCCGCAGCAACCCACAGCGCCGCCCAGGGCAACGGAGAGCTGAACTGGCTCCTCGACGAACTGGTCCAGCGCGTCGGCTCCATCCGCAAGGCCCTGGTGCTCTCCAGCGACGGCCTGGCCACCGGCGCCTCGAAGGACCTCACCCGCGAGGACGGCGAGCACCTCGCCGCCGTCGCCTCGGGCTTCCACAGCCTGGCCAAGGGCGTGGGCCGGCACTTCGAGGCGGGCCGGGTCCGCCAGACCGTCGTCGAGCTGGAGGACGCCTTCCTGTTCGTCACCGCCGCCGGTGACGGCTCCTGCCTGGCCGTGCTCGCCGACTCCGAATCGGACGTCGGCCAGGTGGCGTACGAGATGACGCTCATGGTCAAGCGGGTCGGTGCCCATCTCGCCACGGCGCCCCGGTCCGGCCTGACCAACGGGGGATGAACAAGGGGGACGGCATGACTGACGCAGACCAGTCCCAGCAGGACGCGGTCGGCCACTGGTACGACGACGAGGCGGGGCCGGTGGTCCGCCCGTACGCCATGACCCGCGGCCGCACCAGCGCCGCGAGCCGGCACCGGCTCGACCTGATCGCGGTCGTGGTCCCGGAACCGGCCGCCGGGGACCCCGGCCGCGACCAGACGCTGTCCCCCGAGCATGTCGAGATCGTCGAACGCTGCTTCGAGCAGCCGCAGTCGATCGCCGAACTCGCCGCAGGGCTCGACCTCCCCGTCGGGGTGGTCCGGGTCCTGATCGGTGATCTCGTGGACGACGAGCTCGTACACGTGACCCGCCCCGTTCCGCCGGCCGAGCTGCCGGACGTGAGCATCCTTCGTGAGGTGATCAATGGCCTTCGGGCGCTCTAGTACCGGCCGCAGGCAGCCGCCGGTCGAGCCGGTGACGCTGAAGATCCTGGTGGCGGGCGGCTTCGGGGTGGGCAAGACCACCCTGGTGGGGGCGGTCAGCGAGATCCGGCCGCTGCGGACCGAGGAGATGCTGAGCGAGGTCGGCCGGCCGGTCGACGATCTGCACGGCGTCGAGACCAAGACGACCACCACGGTCGCCATGGACTTCGGCCGGATCACCCTGCGCGAGGACCTCGTCCTCTATCTGTTCGGTACGCCGGGACAGGACCGTTTCTGGTTCCTGTGGGACGAGCTCGCGCAGGGCGCGCTCGGGGCCGTCGTCCTCGCCGACACCCGGCGTCTGGAGGACAGCTTCGCCGCCATCGACTACTTCGAGCGGCGCGGCATCCCCTTCACGGTGGCCGTCAACTGCTTCGAGGGGGCCCGCCGGTTCGCGGCGGACACCGTCCGGGGCGCGCTCGACCTCGACCCCGAGGTCGAGCTGGTGATGTGCGACGCGCGCGACCGCGAGTCGGTCAAGAACGTCCTCGTGGCCGTCGTCCAGCACGCCCTGGTGCTGGCCGAGCACCCGCCGCCCGCCGCGGCCGGCGCGCCGGCCGGCCGCTGACCCGCTCCGCCCGGTGGGGACCGGACAGCTCCGGCCCCCACCGGGGTGGCAGGGCCGTCAGCGGACCGCCACCACCGCCGACCCGTGGCCGAACAGCCCCTGGTTGGCGGTGATCCCGGCCCGCGCCCCCGGCACCTGCCGGTCCCCGGCCGCCCCGCGCAGCTGCCAGGTCAGCTCGCAGACCTGCGCGATGGCCTGCGCCGGCACCGCCTCCCCGAACGAGGCGAGGCCGCCGCTCGGATTGACCGGGACGCGCCCGCCCAGCGCGGTCACCCCGTTCCGTACGAGCGCGGCGCCGTGCCCCGCCGGGCACAGCCCGAGGTCCTCGTACCACTCCAGTTCAAGCGCCGTCGACAGGTCGTACACCTCCGCCAGCGACAGGTCCTCCGGGCCGATGCCCGCCTCCTCGTACGCGGCCCGGGCGATCGACGCGCGGAAGGGCCGGAAGGGCCGATCGGCGACGCCGTGACCCACCATGGCGTCGGTGGCGATGTCCGGCAGGTCCAGGACCGTCCGCGGATACTCCGGCGTGACGGTGGACACCGCCCGGATCCGGACCGGGTCCGGATGCCCGTGCCGTCGGGCGAAGGCCATGCTCGACAGGACGAGCGCCGCGCCCCCGTCCGAGGTCGCGCAGATGTCGAGCAGCCGCAGCGGATCGGCGACCACCGGCGAGGCCGCCACGTCGTCCGCGCTCACCGCCTTGCGGTAGCGGGCCAGCGGATTGAGCGCGCCCGCCGCCGCGTTCTTCACCTTCACCCGGGCGAAGTCCTCCGGCGTGTCCCCGTACAGCGCCATCCGGCGGCGCGCGTACAGGCCGAAGTACGCCGGGTTGGTCGCGCCGAGGACCCGGAAGCGCAGCCAGTCGGGGTCGTCGGGACGCTCGCCGCCCGCCGGGGCGAAGAACCCCTTCGGTGCCGCGTCCGCGCCCACCACGAGGACCACGTCGGCGAGCCCGGCCAGGATCTGCGCGCGGGCGGTGCCGATCGCCTGGGCCCCCGAGGCGCAGGCCGCGTAGACGCTGGTCACCCGTGCGCCCTGCCAGCCGAGCGCCCGGGCGAAGCTGGCCCCGGCCACGTACCCGGGATAGCCGCCCCGCACGGTGTCGGCGCCGACGACCGACGGGACCTCGCGCCAGTCGAGGCCGGCGTCGGCGAGCGCGGCCCGCGCGGCGGCCACCCCGTACGCGACGAAACTCCGGCCCCACTTGCCCCACGGGTGCATCCCGGCGCCGAGGACGGCGATGTCGGTCAGCACGCCGCCTCCCGCGCGTCCGTGGCGACGGGCCGCCAGTGCCAGGTGGTCCAGACGTGCTCCGCGTCCTCGTGCAGGACGCCCGGCACCAGCTCGACCTCCGCACCGACCGCCAGCTCGGAGGGCCGCACGCCCGGCGCGGCCTGCCCGAGCACCACCATGCCCTCGGCCGCCAGCTCCACCGCGACGAGGGTGTAAGGCTCCCAGGGGGTGTCCGGGTCCGAGACGTACGGCGCGGGCGGCCGGTAGCGGCCGTCGGTGTACGACCAGACGCGGCCGCGCCGGGACAGCGGCGTCTCGGCGAGTTCGCCGCCGCCGGGGCAGTACGGATTGCGGCAGCCGTCGTCCTCCCGGGGGAAGAACACGGCCGCGCAGGCGGTGCAGCGCGTCCCGAGAAGCCGGAACGCGCCGTCGGGATCGGTGTCGTCCGTGAACCAGCCGGGCACCACCGGCCTGCGCGCGCGTGTCATCCGCGACCCTCCGTCCCTCCGACACCCCTCGGATCTGACTAAGCGTCAGTTACGGGGGAGTGTGGCACGGGCGGTCCGGGCGGGGAAGACGTCCGTGCCCGTCGTCCGGGTCCGGCTCGTCGTCCGTGCCTGCCCCCCGTTGCCGGTCGCTGTCACTGCCCGCCCACCGACCGGCGCGCCACCGGGAAGTCGAAGAAGGTGTCCGGGAACGGCTCCGGCTTGTAGGTGAAGTGCCACCACTCCTCGGGCAGGTTGACGAAGCCCTCGGCGGCCAGCGCGTCCCGCAGCAGGTCGCGGTTGGCCCGCTGCGCGCCCGTGATCCGGGGGTCGTCGGTGTGCGAGAGGGTGTCGAAGCAGTCGAACGCGGTCCCCATGTCCAGGGAGTTGTCCGGGAACCGCTCCGTCTGCGGCCGGAAGCACTCCACCTGAGGCTCGCCCGGCTCGTACGCGCGCGTGGGCGCGGCGGGCAGCCGTACGACGGTCAGGTCCATCGTCGACCCCCGGCTGTGTCCCGACTTCTCCGCGATGTACCCGTCCTCGAACAGCCGCGACTTGTCGACCAGCGGATAGAACTCCCGCTTCATCCGCTCGTCGCCCAGGTCCCCGGCCCAGCGCACGAAGTGGTCCACCGCCCGCTGCGGCCGGTAGCAGTCGTACACCTTCAGCGAGTAGCCGCGGGCCACCAGCTTCACCTGCGCCCGGCGCAGCGCCTCGGCGGCCGGCCGGGTCAGCAGGCACATCGGCTGCCGGTACCCGTCCACCGGCTCGCCCACGAAGTTGTGCGGCGTGGCGTAGCGGATCTCCTGAAGGATCGTCCGGTCCACCCGGTCCAGCGCCACGAACCCGGCCGGCGCCTTGGGCTCCGGGGCCGCGCTCGCCGAGGGCGCGGCGGCGGTCAGGGCCAGCAGACCGGCGGCGGCCAGCGCGCCGAGGGCCCGGACGGCGGAGGCGAACGGGGCGGCCCCGGCCGGCCGCAGGGACGTCTTCAACCTTGTCAGTCCTGTCATGCACACCGTCTACCAGTTCCGGCAGCGGCGCGGAAGGGTGATCACATACGGTCGGCCCGTGACCGACACCTCGCGCCCCGCGCCCTTCAGCCACTGCTCCGCCTGCGGCACCCGCTACCCGGACGGCCTCGGCTGGCCCCGCACCTGCGCCGCCTGCGGCACCACCGCCTACCGCAACCCGCTCCCGGTCGCCGTCGCCCTGCTGCCGGTGACCGATCCGCGGCGGCCCACGGCGCTCGTCGTCATCACCCGCGCCATCCAGCCCCAGTCCGGCCTCGTCGCCCTCCCCGGCGGCTTCGTCGACCACGCCGAGGACTGGCACGAGGCCGTCGTCCGCGAACTGCGCGAGGAGACCGGCATCGAGGCCGCGGCCGGGGACGTCCGGCTCGCCGACGCGCTCAGCTCCCCGGGCGGCCACCTCCTCCTCTTCGGCCTCCTGCCGCCCCGCCCTGCCGCCGCCCTGCCGCCGTCGGTCCCGACCGACGAGACCAGCGGACACCACCTGCTGTACGGGCCGCAGGAGCTGGCGTTCCCGCTGCACACGGAGGCGGTACGGCGTTTCTTCGCCGGGATGTACGGCTGACGCGCCCCGGGCCCGGGACAGGACGCGGCGGCCGTCACCCTTCTCCGGCCGCTCCGGCCTCCCCGCCCCCGCCCTCGTCACCGTCGCCCCCGAGCCCGCGCACCCGGACCCGCAACTCCGGTTCCACCGCTCCCTCGTCCGTCACCCACTCCACCACGACCCGCCCGTCCACCAGCCGCGACCGGTACCGCTCGAGCCGGCCCGGCTCCCAGCCGTCCCCGGTGTCCCGGACGACCAGACCGCCGCCCGTCCGCCCCGCCGCCGGCGCCCACACCTCCAGGACCGGCTCGCCCCCGCCGTCGCCGTCGCCGCTGGCGTCCCCGTCCCGGACCGGGATCACCGCGCCCGCCCGGGCCAGGACCGGCACCCGCGACAGCGGCGCGTCGAGCAGCACCTGCCCCGGGCCCTCGTACGCCCGCCCGGTCGCCGTGTCGTACCAGCGCCCGCGCGGCAGCCGCACCGCCCGCCGGTCCGTGCCCGGCGTCAGCACCGGGGCGACCAGGAGCGCGTCCCCGAGCAGGAAGGCGTCCTCGCAGTCCCGCAGCGCCCGGTCCTCCGGCGTCCCCCACCACACCGGCCGTGCGTAGGGCGCGCCCGTCGCCCGGGCGAGCCGCGACAGGGTGACGAAGTACGGCCGCAGCCGCTCCCGTTCGGCCAGCGCCACGCGCGCGTGGGCGAGGACCTCGGGACCGAACTCCCACGGCTCGCGCCGCCCCGCGTCGATCGCCGCGTGCGTCCGGAACAGCGGCAGCCACGCCCCCAGCTGGTACCAGCGCAGGAACAGCTCCGGCGCCGGGTCGCCGTCGAAGCCGCCGACGTCCGGCCCCGAGTACGGCACCCCGCACAGCCCGAGGCCGAGCACCAGCGCCAGCGAGGCGCGCAGCCCGGGCCACCCGGTCGCCACGTCGCCCGACCAGGTCCCCCCGTACCGCTGCATCCCCGCCCATCCGGAGCGCGAGAACAGGAACGGCCGCTCCCGCGGCCGCAGCCGGCGCAGCGCCTCGTATCCGGCGCGGGCCATCGCGAGGCCGTACACGTTGTGCGCCTCGCGATGGTCCCCGCCCCGCCCCTCCAGGCAGTGCCGGGCCGAGCGCGGCAGCGTGCGGTCGCCGAACGCGGTGAACGACACCGGTTCGTTCATGTCGTGCCATACGCCCGAGAAGCCCTGCGCGAGCCGCTCCTCGTACAGCGTGCCCCACCAGGTCCGGGCCTCCGGATCGGTGAAGTCCGGGTACGCGCACTCCCCGGGCCACACCACGCCCCGGACCTCCTCGCCCCGGCCGTCCCGGACGAACGCCCCGGCCGCGCGCCCGCCCTCGTACACCGGATCGCCCGGCTCCGCCTTCACCGCCGGATCGACGATCGACACCAGGCGTACGCCGCGCTCGCGCAACTCGGCCGCGAGCCCCGGCAGATCCGGGAACCGCTCCCGGTCCACCGTGAAGACCCGGTGCCCGTCGTAGTGGTCGATGTCCAGGTGCAGCGCGGAGAGCGCGAGCCCCCGGTCCCGGTAGCCGTCGGCGATCCGCCGTACCTCGCGCTCGCCGCCGAAGCCCCAGCGGGCGTGCTGCGGGCCCAGCGCCCAGGACGGCGGCAGCGCGGGCGCGCCGGTCAGCGCGGACCAGCCGTGCAGGACGCGCGCGGGGGTGCCGACCACCACCCAGCAGCGCAGCGGGCCGCCCTCCATCCGCAGCTCGCTGGTGCCCAGCCGGTCGTGTCCGGAACCGGCCCCGTCGGTGCCCTCGGCGAGGAGCACCCGGCCGTCCCAGGAGTTGTCGTAGAAGGCCAGGTGGGTGCCCGCGTCCGCCACCACCAGCTGCACCGGCATGGTGATGTACAGCGGGTCGTCGCCGGGGGAGAAGGGAGCGGCGGGGTCGGTGTTCCAGAGCCGGTACGTCCCGTTCCGCAGCCGCGGCCCCGAGGCCCGGCCGCCGAGCCCGAAGAACCGCGCGTCCGCCGGCACTTCGCTGCGCTGCACCCAGCGGGCCGCGGCCCTGTCGGGTGCCGCCTCCGGAGAAGCCGCCTCCCCGGCCGCGCCCGTCCCCGTCGCCGCCTCCTGAGGTACGGACTCCTGGGGTACGGACTCCTGGGGTACGGACTCCTGAGGTACGGGACTCTTGACCGCCGGCTCCTTGGCCACGGGCTCCCACCAGCGCGGCGGCAGGTCGCGGCGCAGCACCACCCCGCCCGGCGTCCGTATCTCCACCGCGCCGTGCCGGGACACCGCGACCGTCACCCGCTCCGACACCACCCGCCAGCCGCCGTCGGTGTCCGGCTCCAGGACGGCCCGCGGATCCGGCTCGGGCGGCTCGCCCGCCAGCGCGTACGACGGCAGCGGCGCCGCCCCGCCCCAGCCCCAGAAGACGATGCCGCCCGCCGCCACCGACACCCGCAGCTCCGCGCGGTCGAAGCGGACGATCCCGCCGCCGGGCTGGGGGATCGCCGCCCACACCGGACCCGGTGTCCGGGCCCGCTCCGGACCCCGCGGCGGCAGCGCCCGCGCGTCGGTACGGCGCCGTCGCCACGCCGCCCCCACCGTCCGCAGCGCCTGCACCGAACCCAGCACCTTCACCGAGCGCACCAGCTCACGACCGTTCATGCTGATCACCCTGCCACCCCCGAAGGGGCGTGCGAGCGTCGTTCAACTGCCGTTCACCCATGGTCAGAGCACATATTCACCTACCGGACCATGGGCGGCGAACCCTGGTGCGAACGCGCGTCCCGTGGCATCGTCCCTGTCAGCCGCGTCGCGCGCACCGTCCACCCTGTGCGCGGGACACACGCCTAGCCCGTGTACAGCTCCAGGGGAGTCGATCGATGACATCAGCGCAGACCGAGCCGCTTTGGCAGCCGGACGAGGACCGCGTCGCCGCGGCCGCCGTCACCCGCTTCCAGGCCTGGGCGGCCGAGCGCCACGGAGCCCCCGCCGACGGCGGTTACGCGGCCCTGCACCGCTGGTCCGTCGACGACCTCGAAGCCTTCTGGGCGGCCGTCGCCGAATGGTTCGACGTCCGGTTCGCCACCCCGTACGAGCGGGTCCTCGGCGACGACGCCATGCCGGGTGCCGACTGGTTCCCGGGCGCCACCCTCAACTACGCCGAGCACGCGCTGCGCGCCGCCGACGAGCGCCCCCAGGACACCGCTCTGCTCCATGTGGACGAGACACATGAGCCGACGCCGATCACCTGGGCCGAACTGCGCCGCCAGGTCGGCTCCCTCGCCGCCGAACTGCGCGGTCTCGGCGTCCGTCCCGGCGATCGGGTCAGCGGCTACCTGCCCAACATCCCCGAGGCCGTCGTCGCCCTCCTCGCCACCGCCGCCGTCGGCGCCGTGTGGACCTCCTGCGCCCCCGACTTCGGCGCCCGCAGCGTCCTCGACCGCTTCCAGCAGGTCGAGCCCGTCGTCCTGTTCACCGTCGACGGCTACCGCTACGGCGGCAAGGAGCACGACCGCCGCGACACCGTCGCCGAGCTGCGCGCCGAACTACCCACGCTGCGCGCCGTCGTCCACATCCCGCTGCTCGGCACCCCGGCCCCCGAGGGCACCCTGGAGTGGTCTGCGCTGACCGCCGCCGACACTGCGCCGGTCTACGAGCACGTCCCCTTCTCGCACCCGCTGTGGGTGCTCTACTCCTCCGGCACCACCGGCCTGCCCAAGGCCATCGTGCAGTCCCAGGGCGGCATCCTCGTCGAGCACCTCAAGCAGCTCGGCCTGCACTGCGACCTCGGCCCGGACGATGTGTTCTTCTGGTACACGTCCACCGGCTGGATGATGTGGAACTTCCTCGTCTCCGGCCTGCTGACCGGCACCACCGTGGTCGTGTACGACGGCAGCCCCGGCTACCCCGACACCGGCGCCCAGTGGCGCGTCGCCGAACGCACCGGCGCCACCCTGTACGGCACCTCCGCCGCGTACGTGATGGCCTGCGCCAAGGCGGACGTGCACCCGGGCCGCGACTTCGACCTGTCGAAGGTGAAGTGCGTCGCCACCACCGGCTCCCCGTTGCCGCCCGACGGCTTCCGCTGGCTCCACGACGAGGTCCGCGCCGATCTGTGGATCGCCTCCGTCAGCGGCGGTACCGACGTCTGCTCCTGCTTCGCCGGAGCCGTTCCCACCCTCCCCGTCCACATCGGCGAGCTGCAGGCCGCCGGCCTCGGCACGGCCCTGGAGTCCTGGGACCCGTCGGGCAAGCCGCTCGTCGGCGAGGTCGGCGAACTGGTCGTCACCCGGCCGATGCCGTCCATGCCGATCCGCTTCTGGAACGACCCGGACGGCAGCCGCTACCGCGACAGCTACTTCGAGATGTTCCCCGGCGTGTGGCGGCACGGCGACTGGATCACGATCACCGACCACGGCTCGGTCGTCATCCACGGCCGTTCCGACTCCACCCTGAACCGCCAGGGCGTCCGTATGGGAAGCGCCGATATCTATGAGGCGGTCGAGCGGCTCCCCGAGATCCGCGAATCCCTCGTCATCGGCCTGGAGGAACCGGAGGGCGGCTACTGGATGCCGCTCTTCGTCCACCTCGCCGAAGGCGCCACCCTCGACGAAGACCTCATCGGCCGGATCAAGACCACCATCCGCGCCGAACTCTCCCCGCGGCACGTCCCCGACACCGTCATCGAGGTCCCCGCGATCCCGCACACCCTCACCGGCAAGCGGATCGAGGTCCCGGTCAAGCGCCTCCTCCAGGGCACCCCGATGGCCAAGGCCGTCAACCCCGGCTCGGTCGACGACATCGGCCTGCTGAGCTTCTACGAGGAGCTGGCCCGCACCCGCAAGACCGGCTGACCCCGCCCCCGTACCCCCCCCGGAACAGCCCGAGGGCCCCGCGCACCCGCGCGGGGCCCTCTACGCGTGCGTACGGCTCACCCCCCGTACGTCGCCTGCGTGTCCCCGAGCACCTCCGCGAAGTCCGCCGCCAGCCGCCCGGCGTCGCCCGGCGGCAGGGTCGCCGTCGTGATCCGTACGCCGGTGGGCGCGCCGATCCGGAATCGGGCACCGGCCGCCACCCACCAGCCGTGCGTGCGCAGCCCGTTCACCACCGCCGACTCGTCGCGCACCGGCACCCACACGTTGACGCCGCTCCCGCCGGCCGCGCGGATGCCGTACGAGCCGAGCGCGTCGGCCAGCGCCCGGCGCCGTTTCGCGTAGGCGGCCTCGCCGGCCGCCACCAGGCGGGACACCGCCGGATCGGCGAACAGCCCGGCGACCGTCTCCTGCAGGATGTGGCTGACCCAGCCGGACGTCATCAGCATCCGCCCGTCGTGCCGGGAGATCGTCACCGGATCACCGGCGACCCCGGCCCACCGCAGATCGACCCCCAGGCGCTTGGACACGGTCCGCACCTGCGCCCAGCGTTCGAGGCCGGCCTGGGAGAGCGTGGCCGCCGGCGGCCCCTCGATCTCCACCGTGTAGTCGTCCTCGACGACCAGGACCTCGGGGAACTCCCGGAGGAGTGCCACCAGTTCGTCCCGCCGGGCGGGGGAGAAGGACGCCCCGGTCGGGTTCTGCGCGCGCGGGGTGCACACCAGCGCCCGCACTCCGGCCTGGAGAGCCGTCCGCAGCGCGTCGGGCGTGATCCCCTCCCCGTCGACGGCGACCGGCACCAGGCGTAGCCCCAACGCCGCTACGAGGTCCAGGAGGTGGTGGAAGCCCGGGTCCTCCACCGCCACCGCGTCCCCGGGGCGCAGTTCGACGGAGAGCAGCCGGGCGATGCAGTCGAGCGCCCCGTGCGCGAAGGTGACCCGCTCCGCCGGGACCCCGTCCCGGGCGAACCAGTCCCGTGTCAGCTCCTCCAGTCGCGCGAGCCGGGGCTCGGCCCGGTGCGAGCCGAACACCGGGCGCCATTCGGCCGGCGGGCGCAGCACCGGCAGGAAGGCGGGATCAGGCAGGCCGCTGGCCAGGTCCACCAGGCCGGGCGGCACCCGCACCGGGCGCCGGGACGCCACCGAGGGCGCCTCCGCCACCACCGTGCCGCCCCGCCCACGCGTGACGACGAGACCGCGCCCGCGCAGTTCCTTGTACGCGGTCGCCACCGTGCCCGGACTCACGCCGAGCTCGTCGGCGAGCCGTCGTACGGGAGGCAGCGGGTCGCCCGGCGCGAGCGCGCCCTCGGCCACGCCGCGTTCGACGGACGCGGCAATCCCCTTGGCCGTCGTCCCTGTGATCGCATATTGTGTTGCCACGTACTGAACTATGTATCAATACATAACTCGCGTCAAGGGGGAACCGAGTGAGCCGCCCGACTCCGTGGCACCGCACCGCGCTCGACCGGATACCCGGCGGCCTCGACGGCCGCCGGATGCTCGTCGTCAGCATCATCGAGAAGACCGGCACCGGCCTCTGGGCCAGCTGCACCGCCCTCTACTTCACCTACGTCTCCGGTCTCGGGCTCGGCCAGGTCGGCTTCCTCCTGACCGTCTCGGGCGGCGTCGGCATCGCGGGCGCCCCGCTCGCCGGCCGCTTCGCCGACCGCTTCCCCCTCATCCGCGTCATCGCCGCCACCCAGCTCCTGCGCGCCGTCACCCTCCTCGCCCTCCTCACGACGAACGACTTCGCCCTCCTCACTCTCTACTCCGCCCTCGGCGCCCTCCCCGACCGCGCGGGCAGTGTCCTCGTCAAGCTCTACGCCGCCCGCGTCGCCGGCGCCGACCGGGTCCGCTACCAGGCGATCCAGCGCACCACGGTCAACATCGGCTGGTCGATCGGCGGTCTCGGCGCCGCCGCCGCCCTCGCCACCGGCAGCTCCCGCGCCTACGCACTGCTCCTCATCGGCAACGTCGTCGGCTACGTCGTCATCGCCGCCCTCACCCTGCGCTGCGCCGAACCCCCGGCGCCCACCCCCTCGCGCGTCGTCGCCACCGGCGCCGACGCCCCCCGGGCCAGGCCCGGCAGCCCCTGGCGCGACCGTGTCTACGTCGCCTACACCGCCACCGAAGTCGCCCTCTTCGCCGACAACACGCTCCTCCAGGTCGCCGTCCCACTCTGGATCGTCCACGCGACCGCCGCCCCCGCCGGCCTCGCGCCGCTCCTCCTGGTCCTCAACACCGTCCTGGTGGTCCTCTTCCAGGTGCCCCTCGCCCGCTTCGGCGCCACCGCCCGCGACGCCCGCCGCCTCCTCGTCCCCCTCGGCGGCCTCTTCCTCGTCGGCACCGTCGCCCTCACCGTCTCCGCCGCGGGCGGACGGACCCTCGCCATCACCGCGCTCGTCGTCTCCGTCATCGCGGTGAGCTTCGCCGAGATCATCCACGCCACCTCCTCCTGGGAACTCTCCGTCGCCCTCGCCCCGCCCGAGGCCCAGGGCTCCTACGTCGGCTTCCACGGCATCGCCCAGTCCGCCCAGCGCTTCGCCGGCCCCCTCGCCGTCACCGGCGTGATGAGCGTCGGCGCCCTCGCCTGGCCCGTCCTCGGCCTCGCCCTCGTTGCCGCCGGAGCCGCCCAGCACCGGCTGATCCGCGACCGCGTCGACGCCCTCGACGCACCGTCACCCTCACTGTCAGTGCCGACGGTTACGGTGAGTGAGCACTGAATCGCCAGAGCTCAGGGGGAGACATGACCCGTCAGCACCACACCCGCACCGCACGCACACCCCGCACCACCGCGGCACTCCGCCGAGGCCTGCGCCGGGAGACCGCCGGCACCCTGGCCCTCCTCGCCGACGAGGAGGACTTCACCGCCATGCGCGTGTACCCGACCTTCCCCTTCGACGACCACCCCCAGTACCTCGCCCACGCCGACGCGGTCCTCGCCTCCCTCGCCGCCACCGGCGGCCACACCACCGTCGCCCTCTTCGACCCGGAGGAGTACGCCGACTACTGCGCCGACACCGGAATCGACCCCGACCACCCCGGCAGCCGCGCCCGCTACACCGCCGAACGCGCCGCCACCGGTGCCCGCGTCCCCTACACCGGACAACCCCTCGACACCCTCGTCCCCCTGCTCGTCGAGACCGCCGTCCGCCGTGCCACCTGGGAGTACGCCACGACGCTGCTCGGCGACGCGGGCCCCTGCGCCGACTGCGGCCGGGACATCGGCCTCGCCTCCTACGACCGCGCCTCCCAGCTGCTCCTGCGCCTCCTCGACGCGGCCGGCTCCGGCACCCACCACCTCGTGTGCAGCGTCCCCGCCGAGGACGACCTGCTCATCGCCGTCCTCCACGCCACCCGCGAGGACACCGGCCCCGCCCTCCTCGACCGCGCCGAGGCCGCCGAGTTCACCTCGGTCCTCGCCGCCGGCATCGCCCGCGGCACCCCCGGCGGCGTCGTCCTGCGCACCAGCACCCCCGGCACCCTCGACCGTCTGCACGGCTGGCGCCTGCGCGACGGCCGCCTCGTTCCCCTCACCGAGGCCGAGGTCTTCGACGCCTACTGCACCGACGCCCTCACCGGCGAACCCGTCGCCCCCGAGTCCCACGCCGACTACCGCGCCGGCTTCCCCCTCGGCCCCGACGACCTCACCCACCCCCACTGACGCCGAAGGGGCTTCCCGCCACCATGGCGGGAAGCCCCTCCGATACCGCTGCGCGCCGTGCGCGCCGGGATCACTCCCCGGACAGCACCGCCTGCGCGGCGATCCGCGCGTCGTGCGCCGTGTCCGCCGCACGCGCCGCGGCCGCGGCCCGCTCGCACTGCGCGAGCGTGTACTTCGCGATCGTCGCCCGCACATACGGGATCGACGCCGCGCCCATCGACAGGGAGGTCACCCCGAGCCCCGTCAGCACACAGGCGAGCAGCGGATCCGACGCCGCCTCACCGCACACACCACAGCTCTTGCCCTCGGCCTTGGCGGCCTCCGCGGACAGCGCCACCAGATCGAGCAGCGCGGGCTGCCACGGATCCTGCAGCCGCGACACCGCACCCACCTGACGGTCGGCGGCGAAGGTGTACTGCGCCAGGTCGTTCGTGCCCAGCGACAGGAACTCGACCTCCTGGAGGATCGAACGCGCCCGCAGCGCGGCGGACGGAATCTCCACCATCGCGCCGAACTTGGCCCGCAGCCCCGCCTCACGGCACGCGTCGGCGAACGCCTTCGCATCCGTACGGTCGGCCACCATCGGCGCCATGACCTCCAGGTACACGGGCAGCCCGGCGGCGGCCTTCGCCAGCGCCGTCAGCTGCGTCCGCAGCACCTCGGGGTGGTCGAGCAGCGTCCGCAGACCCCGCACGCCCAGCGCCGGGTTCGGCTCGTCGGCCGGCGTCAGGAAGTCCAGCGGCTTGTCCGCGCCCGCGTCCAGCACCCGGACGACCACCCGGCCCTCGGGGAACGCCTCGAGGACCTTGCGGTACGCCTCGACCTGCTTCTCCTCGGACGGCGCCTTCGCGCTGTCGTCCAGGAACAGGAACTCGGTACGGAACAGACCCACGCCCTCGGCACCGGCCTCGACCGCCGCCGGAACGTCCGCCGGACCGCCCACGTTCGCGAGCAGCGGCACCTTGTGCCCGTCCGAGGTCGCCCCGGGACCCGTCGACGCGGAGAGCGCGGCCTTGCGCTCCTCGGCGGCCCGCGTCATGGCCTCCTTCTTCTCCTCGCTCGGGTTCACGAAGATCTCGCCGGTGGACCCGTCCACCGCGATGACCGTGCCCTCCGGCACATCCACCGCACCCGGCAGCGCGACCACGGCCGGCACACCGAGCGCCCGCGCGAGGATCGCGCTGTGGCTGGTCGGCCCGCCCTCCTCGGTCACGAACCCGAGCACCAGCGACGGGTCCAGCAGCGCCGTGTCGGCCGGCGCCAGGTCCCGCGCGATCAGCACGTACGGCTCGTCGCTGTCCGGCACGCCGGGCATCGGCACGCCGAGCAGCCGCGCCACGATCCGGTTCCGTACGTCGTCCAGGTCGGCGACCCGGCCCGCCATGTACTCACCGGCGCCCGCGAGCAGCTCCCGGTAGTGCGAGAACGCGTCGTAGATCCCGCGCTCGGCCGTGCTGCCGACCGCGATCCGGCGGTCCACGTCGGCGATGAGCTCCGGGTCCTGGGCGATCATCGCCTGGGCCTCCAGCACCGCCTGCGCCTCGCCGCCCGCCAGGTTGCCCCGCGCGTTCAGGTCGGCGGCCACGGCCTCCACGGCCTGACGGGCACGCCCCTGCTCGCGCTCCGCCTCGTCCGCCGGAATCTGCTTGGCCGGCGGCTCGAGCACGGCCGTGCCCATGTGCCGGACCTCGCCGATCGCCACACCATGGCTGACACCGACGCCTCGCAGCGTTGTCTCCATCTCACCCGTCTCCGAGTAGTGCGACGGCCGGGCCGCCGCGTTGAATGTCGTGTGTGTGCTCGTCCACCAGGATGAGCGGCCGGTCAGCTCCAGGCGAAGAGCTGGTCACCAGGCTTCACTTCGTTGTCCTCGACGACATCCGAGAGCGCGTCCGCGGTGGCCTCCAGGGCCACGATCGGACAAATAGGGGACTTGCCGGCTTCCTCGACCGCGACCGGGTTCCAGCGCACGACGGCCTGTCCGCGCGTCACGGTGTCCCCCTTGTTCACGAGGAGCTCGAAGCCCTCCCCGTTGAGCTGGACGGTGTCGATACCGAGGTGGATGAGGACCCCGTGACCTTCCCCGTCGACCACGACGAACGCGTGCGGGTGAAGAGAGACGATGACACCGTCGACGGGCGAGACGGCTTCGGAGGGCTCGCGCACGGGGTCGATGGCGGTGCCGGGACCGACCATCGCGCCGGAGAAGACGGGGTCGGGCACTTGGGCGAGACCGATGGCGCGTCCGGCGAGCGGCGACGTCACGAGGGTCATGGGGAGCCTCCCAGGGGGCGGAGATGCGTGTTGCGCCGTCACTGCCTGTCCTGGACGGCGTAGTGTTTCCGCAGCCTATGCCATAGGAAGTCCCGGTTCCGCACGAGATGTACCGCTTGGCGGAGCAAGGGAGCACCGGAAACGGTTTGCCTCCAGTGGCGCGGAGATGTACTGTCGTACTCCTGCCTGACCCCAGTGCGGCCCAGCCGCGGGTCGGCAGCACCTCATCAAGCCAGATCCTAACCTCAGTGGTCTACACCTCTGCCTGCGTGCGGGGGGAGTGGCCGGAGGGGCCGGGAAAGCCTGATACGGTTTGACCCCGCCGAAGGTCCTCAAGGTGAAAGCCGAAAAGGACGGGAAAGCGGTCGAGAAATTCGGATCGAAAAGATCTGATAAGCTCGAAAAGCCGGAAGGGAACGGAAGCGAAAGCGACCGGGACCGGAAAGCACCGAGGAAATCGGATCGGAAAGATCTGATAGAGTCGGAAACGAAGGAAGCGCCCGGAGGAAAGCCCGAGAGGGTCAGTACAAAGGAAGCGTCCGCACCTTGAGAACTCAACAGCGTGCCAAAAATCAACGCCAGATTAGTTGATACCCCGTCCATCTTCGGATGGTCGAGGTTCCTTTGAAAAAGTCCACCCCACGGGGTGGCACACAGCGAGGACGCTGTGAACAGCCGACCATATTCCGGTCCGGCTGTTCCGCTCTCGTGGTGTTCGACCCGATTACGGGTAAACATTCACGGAGAGTTTGATCCTGGCTCAGGACGAACGCTGGCGGCGTGCTTAACACATGCAAGTCGAACGATGAAGCCCTTCGGGGTGGATTAGTGGCGAACGGGTGAGTAACACGTGGGCAATCTGCCCTTCACTCTGGGACAAGCCCTGGAAACGGGGTCTAATACCGGATACGACTCGGGAAGGCATCTTCTCGGGTGGAAAGCTCCGGCGGTGAAGGATGAGCCCGCGGCCTATCAGCTTGTTGGTGAGGTAATGGCTCACCAAGGCGACGACGGGTAGCCGGCCTGAGAGGGCGACCGGCCACACTGGGACTGAGACACGGCCCAGACTCCTACGGGAGGCAGCAGTGGGGAATATTGCACAATGGGCGAAAGCCTGATGCAGCGACGCCGCGTGAGGGATGACGGCCTTCGGGTTGTAAACCTCTTTCAGCAGGGAAGAAGCGAAAGTGACGGTACCTGCAGAAGAAGCGCCGGCTAACTACGTGCCAGCAGCCGCGGTAATACGTAGGGCGCAAGCGTTGTCCGGAATTATTGGGCGTAAAGAGCTCGTAGGCGGCTTGTCACGTCGGGTGTGAAAGCCCGGGGCTTAACCCCGGGTCTGCATCCGATACGGGCAGGCTAGAGTGTGGTAGGGGAGATCGGAATTCCTGGTGTAGCGGTGAAATGCGCAGATATCAGGAGGAACACCGGTGGCGAAGGCGGATCTCTGGGCCATTACTGACGCTGAGGAGCGAAAGCGTGGGGAGCGAACAGGATTAGATACCCTGGTAGTCCACGCCGTAAACGTTGGGAACTAGGTGTTGGCGACATTCCACGTCGTCGGTGCCGCAGCTAACGCATTAAGTTCCCCGCCTGGGGAGTACGGCCGCAAGGCTAAAACTCAAAGGAATTGACGGGGGCCCGCACAAGCAGCGGAGCATGTGGCTTAATTCGACGCAACGCGAAGAACCTTACCAAGGCTTGACATATACCGGAAACATCCAGAGATGGATGCCCCCTTGTGGTCGGTATACAGGTGGTGCATGGCTGTCGTCAGCTCGTGTCGTGAGATGTTGGGTTAAGTCCCGCAACGAGCGCAACCCTTGTCCTGTGTTGCCAGCATGCCCTTCGGGGTGATGGGGACTCACAGGAGACCGCCGGGGTCAACTCGGAGGAAGGTGGGGACGACGTCAAGTCATCATGCCCCTTATGTCTTGGGCTGCACACGTGCTACAATGGCCGGTACAAAGAGCTGCGATGCCGTGAGGCGGAGCGAATCTCAAAAAGCCGGTCTCAGTTCGGATTGGGGTCTGCAACTCGACCCCATGAAGTCGGAGTTGCTAGTAATCGCAGATCAGCATTGCTGCGGTGAATACGTTCCCGGGCCTTGTACACACCGCCCGTCACGTCACGAAAGTCGGTAACACCCGAAGCCGGTGGCCCAACCCCTTGTGGGAGGGAGCTGTCGAAGGTGGGACTGGCGATTGGGACGAAGTCGTAACAAGGTAGCCGTACCGGAAGGTGCGGCTGGATCACCTCCTTTCTAAGGAGCACAGTACCGATTGCAGACAAACGTTCTGCACGGTCAGCTCATGGGTGGAACGTTGATTAGTTGGCACACTCGGAAAGCCTCCCCTGTAAGTACTGCTTCGGCGTGGAACACAGTGAAGAGGTTCGATGAGTGTGCTTGGCACGTTGTTGGGTATCTGAGGGTACGGCCGAAAGGCTGAACCTTCGCGATGCCGGCCCCAGTGAACTTGGACCTTAGGGTTCAGGGTGATGGGTGGCTGGTCGTTGCTTGAGAACTACACAGTGGACGCGAGCATCTGTGGCCAAGTTTTTAAGGGCGCACGGTGGATGCCTTGGCACCAGGAACCGATGAAGGACGTGGGAGGCCACGATAGTCCCCGGGGAGCCGTCAACCAGGCTTTGATCCGGGGGTTTCCGAATGGGGAAACCCGGCAGTCGTCATGGGCTGTCACCCATGCCTGAACACATAGGGCATGTGGAGGGAACGAGGGGAAGTGAAACATCTCAGTACCCTCAGGAAGAGAAAACAACCGTGATTCCGGGAGTAGTGGCGAGCGAAACCGGATGAGGCCAAACCGTATGCGTGTGATACCCGGCAGGGGTTGCGCATGCGGGGTTGTGGGATCTCTTTTCTGTCGTCTGCCGGCGACAGGACGAGTCAGAAACCGTTGGTGTAGTCGAAGGACATGCGAAAGGTCCGGCGTAGAGGGTAAGACCCCCGTAGACGAAACATCAACGGCTCGTTTAAGAGACACCCAAGTAGCACGGGGCCCGAGAAATCCCGTGTGAATCTGGCGGGACCACCCGCTAAGCCTAAATATTCCCTGGTGACCGATAGCGGATAGTACCGTGAGGGAATGGTGAAAAGTACCGCGGGAGCGGAGTGAAATAGTACCTGAAACCGTGTGCCTACAAGCCGTGGGAGCGTCGGATGCAGCTTGCTGTATCTCGTGACTGCGTGCCTTTTGAAGAATGAGCCTGCGAGTTTGCGGTGTGTTGCGAGGTTAACCCGTGTGGGGAAGCCGTAGCGAAAGCGAGTCCGAATAGGGCGATTCAGTAGCACGCTCAAGACCCGAAGCGGAGTGATCTAGCCATGGGCAGGTTGAAGCGGAGGTAAGACTTCGTGGAGGACCGAACCCACCAGGGTTGAAAACCTGGGGGATGACCTGTGGTTAGGGGTGAAAGGCCAATCAAACTCCGTGATAGCTGGTTCTCCCCGAAATGCATTTAGGTGCAGCGTCGTGTGTTTCTTGCCGGAGGTAGAGCACTGGATAGGCGATGGGCCCTACCGGGTTACTGACCTTAGCCAAACTCCGAATGCCGGTAAGTGAGAGCACGGCAGTGAGACTGTGGGGGATAAGCTCCATGGTCGAGAGGGAAACAGCCCAGAGCATCGACTAAGGCCCCTAAGCGTACGCTAAGTGGGAAAGGATGTGGAGTCGCAGAGACAACCAGGAGGTTGGCTTAGAAGCAGCCACCCTTGAAAGAGTGCGTAATAGCTCACTGGTCAAGTGATTCCGCGCCGACAATGTAGCGGGGCTCAAGCGTACCGCCGAAGTCGTGTCATTGCAGCAATAAGCCCCAACGGGTGCTGTGATGGGTAGGGGAGCGTCGTGTGCCGGGTGAAGCAGCCGCGGAAGCGAGTTGTGGACGGTTCACGAGTGAGAATGCAGGCATGAGTAGCGATACACACGTGAGAAACGTGTGCGCCGATTGACTAAGGGTTCCTGGGTCAAGCTGATCTGCCCAGGGTAAGTCGGGACCTAAGGCGAGGCCGACAGGCGTAGTCGATGGACAACCGGTTGATATTCCGGTACCCGCTTTGAAACGCCCAATATCGAGCCCATTAATGCTAAGGCCGTGAAGCCGTTCCGGACCCTTCGGGGAATGGAAAGTGGTGGAGCCGCCGACCCAAGGTGGTAGTAGGTAAGCGATGGGGTGACGCAGGAAGGTAGTCCAGCCCGGGCGGTGGTTGTCCCGGGGTAAGGGTGTAGGCCGTGTGGTAGGCAAATCCGTCACACGTTAAGGCTGAGACCTGATGCCGAGCCGATTGTGGTGAAGTGGATGATCCTATGCTGTCGAGAAAAGCCTCTAGCGAGTTTCATGGCGGCCCGTACCCTAAACCGACTCAGGTGGTCAGGTAGAGAATACCGAGGCGTTCGGGTGAACTATGGTTAAGGAACTCGGCAAAATGCCCCGTAACTTCGGGAGAAGGGGGGCCACGCCTGGTGAGGGGACTTGCTTCCCAAGCTGGGGGTGGCCGCAGAGACCAGCGAGAAGCGACTGTTTACTAAAAACACAGGTCCGTGCGAAGCCGTAAGGCGATGTATACGGACTGACGCCTGCCCGGTGCTGGAACGTTAAGGGGACCGGTTAGCTCTGTTTCGACAGGGCGAAGCTGAGAACTTAAGCGCCAGTAAACGGCGGTGGTAACTATAACCATCCTAAGGTAGCGAAATTCCTTGTCGGGTAAGTTCCGACCTGCACGAATGGCGTAACGACTTCTCGACTGTCTCAACCATAGGCCCGGTGAAATTGCACTACGAGTAAAGATGCTCGTTTCGCGCAGCAGGACGGAAAGACCCCGGGACCTTTACTACAGTTTGATATTGGTGTTCGGTTCGGCTTGTGTAGGATAGGTGGGAGACTTTGAAGCAGCCACGCCAGTGGTTGTGGAGTCGCCGTTGAAATACCACTCTGGTCGTGCTGGATGTCTAACCTCGGTCCGTGATCCGGATCAGGGACAGTGTCTGATGGGTAGTTTAACTGGGGCGGTTGCCTCCCAAAGGGTAACGGAGGCGCCCAAAGGTTCCCTCAGCCTGGTTGGCAATCAGGTGTTGAGTGTAAGTGCACAAGGGAGCTTGACTGTGAGACCGACGGGTCGAGCAGGGACGAAAGTCGGGACTAGTGATCCGGCGGTGGCTTGTGGAAGCGCCGTCGCTCAACGGATAAAAGGTACCCCGGGGATAACAGGCTGATCTTCCCCAAGAGTCCATATCGACGGGATGGTTTGGCACCTCGATGTCGGCTCGTCGCATCCTGGGGCTGGAGTCGGTCCCAAGGGTTGGGCTGTTCGCCCATTAAAGCGGTACGCGAGCTGGGTTTAGAACGTCGTGAGACAGTTCGGTCCCTATCCGCTGTGCGCGTAGGAATATTGAGAAGGGCTGTCCCTAGTACGAGAGGACCGGGACGGACGAACCTCTGGTGTGCCAGTTGTCCTGCCAAGGGCATGGCTGGTTGGCTACGTTCGGGAGGGATAACCGCTGAAAGCATCTAAGCGGGAAGCCTGCTTCGAGATGAGTATTCCCACCTCCTTGAGAGGGTAAGGCTCCCAGTAGACGACTGGGTTGATAGGCCGGATGTGGAAGCCCAGTAATGGGTGGAGCTGACCGGTACTAATAGGCCGAGGGCTTGTCCTCAGTTGCTCGCGTCCACTGTGTTTGTTCTGAAGTAACGAACTCGCCTTTTCTGGCTGGAGTTCCAACTTCATAGTGTTTCGGTGGTCATAGCGTTAGGGAAACGCCCGGTTACATTCCGAACCCGGAAGCTAAGCCTTTCAGCGCCGATGGTACTGCAGGGGGGACCCTGTGGGAGAGTAGGACACCGCCGAACAATTTTTAGCCTCAACCCCCGGACTTTGTCCGGGGGTTGAGGCATTTTTGCGTTCAACAGACCCCTGTGCGACCGGCCGTCGTGGCTGACGGTAAGGTCATGGGGCCATCATCAGCAGCTCAATCCCACAGGAGGCCCCCGGGTGGAGGTCCAGGAGACTCGGGTACAGACGGACCGAGTGCTCACCATCCCCAACATCCTCAGCATGGCTC
Organism: Streptomyces laurentii; assembly: GCA_002355495.1. Taxonomy (GTDB): domain Bacteria; phylum Actinomycetota; class Actinomycetes; order Streptomycetales; family Streptomycetaceae; genus Streptomyces; species Streptomyces laurentii. The sequence goes on along the minus strand of AP017424.1, from coordinate 950,816 downwards.
GCCTCGTCGGCGTACCCCTGTTCCTGTGGTTGATCCTCCGCCCCGAGTTCGGCGGACCCAAGAGTGATGGCTGGGCACTGCTCGTGCTCGCGTTCAGCGGAGTCAGCGACTACCTGGACGGGAAGCTCGCCCGGCGCTGGAACCAGATCAGCAGCCTCGGCCGGCTGCTCGATCCGGCCGCCGACCGGCTGTACATCCTTTCCACGCTCGTCGGCCTCACCTGGCGGGAGATCCTTCCGCTCTGGCTGACCGCCGTCCTTTTGGCGCGCGAGCTGATGCTGCTCATCGCGGTGGGAGTGCTCCGCCGGCACGGCTATCCGCCGCCGCAGGTGAACTTCCTCGGGAAAGCTGCGACTTTCAACTTGATGTACGCGTTCCCGCTGCTCCTGCTCAGTGACGGAAACGGGTGGCTTGCGTCACTTGCCGAAGTTTTCGGGTGGGCCTTCGCAGGATGGGGTACAAGTCTGTATTGGTGGGCAGGGATCCTCTATGTGATCCAGGTCCGTCGACTCGTCAAGGCGGATACCGCGGCCGATTGAGCCCGTCCGTCCCGTGCCGAGCAACGACGCCGGCAGGATCGAGGACGCACGAGGGCCATCGAATGGACAGGTGAAGTCGGCAGGACCGTCGTCTCTTCAAGGAGGACGCTTCCGACATGAAGGCCGTCGTGATGGCAGGTGGCGAAGGCACCCGCCTTCGCCCCATGACCTCGAGCATGCCCAAGCCTCTCCTGCCGGTGGTCAACCGGCCGATCATGGAGCATGTCCTGCGGCTGCTCAAAAGACACGGGCTCACCGAGACCGTCGTCACCGTGCAGTTCCTCGCCTCGCTCGTCCGCAACTACTTCGGGGACGGCGAAGAGCTCGGAATGGAGCTCACCTACGCGAACGAGGAGAAGCCGCTCGGCACCGCGGGGAGTGTGAAGAACGCCGAGGAAGCGCTGAAGGACGACGCGTTTCTCGTGATCTCCGGCGACGCGCTCACCGACTTCGACCTCTCCGACCTGATCTCCTTCCACAAGGAGAAGGGCGCCCTCGTCACCGTCTGCCTCACCCGGGTGCCCAACCCGCTGGAATTCGGCATCACCATCGTCGACGAGCAGGGCAAGGTCGAACGGTTCCTGGAGAAGCCGACCTGGGGACAGGTCTTCTCCGACACCGTGAACACCGGCATCTACGTCATGGAGCCCGAGGTCTTCGACTACGTCGAAGCCGATGTCCCCGTCGACTGGTCCGGGGACGTCTTCCCGAAGCTGATGAAGGACGGCAAGCCGATCTACGGCTATGTCGCCGAGGGCTACTGGGAGGACGTCGGCACCCACGAGAGCTACGTCAAAGCCCAGGCCGACGTCCTGGAGGGCAAGGTCCAGGTCGACGTCGACGGGTTCGAGATCTCCCCGGGCGTCTGGGTCGCCGAAGGCGCCGACGTCCACCCCGACGCCGTCCTGCGCGGACCGCTCTATGTCGGCGACTACGCCAAGGTCGAAGCCGGCGCGGAGATCCGCGAGCACTCCGTCATCGGGTCGAACGTCGTCGTCAAGACCGGCGCCTTCCTGCACAAGGCCGTCGTCCACGACAACGTCTACATCGGGCAGCAGAGCAATCTGCGCGGCTGTGTCATCGGCAAGAACACCGACGTGATGCGGGCCGCCCGGATCGAGGACGGCGCGGTCATTGGGGACGAGTGCCTGATCGGTGAAGAATCGATCGTGCAGGGCAATGTGCGGGTCTACCCGTTCAAGACGATCGAGGCCGGTGCCTTCGTCAACACGTCCGTGATCTGGGAGTCCCGCGGCCAGGCGCACCTGTTCGGCGCCCGTGGCGTGTCCGGGATCATCAACGTGGAGATCACCCCCGAGCTGGCGGTCCGGATCGCCGGCGCGTACGCCACGACCCTGAAGAAGGGCTCGACGGTCACCACCGCCCGCGACCACTCCCGGGGCGCCCGGGCGCTCAAGCGCGCGGTGATCTCGGCGCTGCAGGCCAGCGCCATCGACGTACGCGACCTGGAGAACGTACCCCTGCCGGTGGCACGCCAGCAGACGGCCCGGGGCAGCGCCGGCGGGATCATGATCCGGACCTCGCCCGGAGTGCCCGACTCCGTCGACATCATGTTCTTCGACGGGCGCGGTGCGGACCTGTCGCAGGCCGGGCAACGGAAGCTGGACCGGGTCTTCGCGCGCCAGGAGTACCGGCGGGCGTTCCCCGGCGAGATCGGCGACCTGTCCTTCCCGGCCAGCGTCTTCGACTCGTACACGGGCGCGCTGCTGCGGAACGTGGACACCTCCGGGGTCGCCGAGGCGGGTCTCAAGGTCGTCGTGGACGCCTCCAACGGCAGTGCCGGGCTTGTTCTGCCCAGCCTGCTCGGACGGCTCCAGGTGGATTCGCTGACGATCAACCCGGGGCTCGACGAGTCCCGGCCGACCGAGTCCGCCGAGAGCCGTCGGGCCGGTCTCCTACGGCTCGGGGAGATCGTGGCGTCGGCGCGGGCCGCGTTCGGGGTGCGGTTCGACCCCGTGGGGGAGCGGCTGTCGCTCGTCGACGAGCGGGGCCGGATCATCGAGGACGACCGGGCGCTGCTCGTCCTGCTCGACCTGGTGGCCGCAGAGCGGCGGTCCGGCCGGGTCGCGCTGCCGGTGACGACGACACGGATCGCCGAACAGGTCGCGGCGTACCACGGCACGCGGGTGGAGTGGACGACGACCTCGCCCGACGACCTCACCCGGGTCGGCCGGGAGGAGTCCACGATCTTCGGCGGCGACGGCCGCGGCGGATTCATCGTGCCCGAGTTCAGCAGCGTCTTCGACGGGGCCGCGGCCTTCGTCCGGCTGATCGGCCTCGTGGCGCGGACCCAGCTCACGCTCAGCCAGATCGACGCCCGCATCCCGCGGGCCCATGTGCTGAGGCGGGACATCCCGACGCCGTGGGCGGTCAAGGGGCTCGTGATGCGCCGGGTGGTGGAGGCGGCCGGGGACCGGGACGTCGACACCACCGACGGCGTGCGGGTCGTGGAGGCCGACGGACGGTGGGTGATGGTGCTGCCCGATCCGGCGGAGGCCGTCACCCATCTGTGGGCCGAAGGACCCGACGACGCCTCGGCGCACGCGCTCCTCGACGAGTGGTCGGCGGTGGTCGAGAGCGCAGGTCACTGAGCATTCGCGGCCCGTCCAGGGCCGCGTGGCCGGGAGGCGCCTGGGGCCGCCTCCCGGCTCACCGGTGGGGCCATTCGGCGGTACGGCCGACGACGTGCGACGATGTGCGGCATGTCGCAGCAGCCCCCCGTTCGGAGCACAGGTACGCCACCTCCGCGCCCCGACGCCTCCATGTCGCTGCTGAACAACGTGATCGACCACGCCGTGGACGACGGCTACGCCGAGGCGTCCGCCCGGCGCGCGGCCGAGGGCGGCGGAATGCCCCGGACGATCAAGGCCAAGCTCGGCCTCGCGGCCGGCCTGGTCCTCGCCGCGGCGGTGGTGACGCTCGGCGCGGCCGAGGCGCGGGTGTCCGCGCCCGTCGTCGCCAAGGAACGCCAGGATCTGATCGACCGGATCGAGTCGGAGACCTCGGCCGCGGACAAGCTGGAGCAGGACGTCGACAGCCTGCGGGCCGAGGTCGGCAGTAGGCAGCGCAAGGCGCTCGAACGGCACGGCGGCGACCAGGCGGAGCTCGTGGCGCTCCTGTCCGGCGCGACGCCGGTGCGCGGTCCGGGCGTGAAGCTGGTCGTGGACGACGCCAAGGAAGCCGACACGGGTGGCGGCGGGCCGAGGGAGAGCTCCGGTTTCTCCGACACCGGGCGGGTACGCGACCGGGACATGCAACGGGTCGTCAACGGCCTGTGGCAGTCCGGCGCCGAGGCCGTCGCGATCAACGGGCAGCGACTGACCGCCCTGTCGGCGATCCGGGCCGCGGGCGACGCCATACTGGTCGACAACAAACCGCTGGTGCCGCCGTACACCGTCCTCGCCGTAGGCGACGGGAAACGGCTGAGCACGGCGTTCCAGGACAGCGCCGACGGGCAGTACCTGCACGCGCTGCGGGAGAACTTCGGGATCCGTACCAGCATCTCGGCGGAGGGCGACGTGCGCCTGCCGGCGGCGCCGAGCCTGATCGTACGTACAGCAGAGCCGAGGGGAGCCGGGGCGGCCAAGGCCACCGGGCAGGCCACGGCCGACACAGGGAAGGGCACATCTTGATCGCCGTACTGGGCCTGATCGTGGGAGTCGTGGTCGGACTGTTGGTCCGGCCCGAGATTCCGGCGGTGGTCGAGCCCTATCTTCCGATCGCCGTGGTCGCCGCCCTCGACGCGGTCTTCGGCGGCCTGCGGGCCATGCTCGACGGGATCTTCGTCGACAAGGTCTTCGTGGTGTCGTTCCTGTCGAACGTGGTGGTGGCGGCGCTGATCGTCTTCCTCGGCGACAAGCTGGGCGTCGGCGCGCAGCTGTCGACCGGCGTGGTGGTCGTGCTCGGCATCCGGATCTTCTCCAACGCGGCCGCCATCCGGCGGCACGTCTTCCGGGCGTGACGGCGATGAACGAGACCGACGCGACGGACGAGACCGGCACGGCCGGCGAGAACGGCGAGAACGCGCCGGCGCCCGTGGGCGGCGAGAGCGGCGGGAAGGCCCGGGCCGCCGGCAACGGTGCCGACGCCGTGAACGGCACGGGGGCCGAGGGGGCCCGGATGCCGGACGAGAGCCCGGCGCCGCGGCGTACCCCGCCGCACCTCGCGCAGCGGGCCCAGCCCCTGCCCGAGCCGCGCCCCGCGCAGCAGCCCCCGAGGATCCCGCCGCAGCCCCTGCCCGACCCCGGCACGGCCGGCCGGCAGCGGCTGGTGGCCGCGCTCTGGCCGCCGCGGGTCACCCGGGCCCAACTCGTCGTCGCGCTGCTGCTGTTCGTCCTCGGCCTCGGCCTCGCCATCCAGGTCCGGTCGACCAGCGACAACAGCGCGCTGCGCGGCGCCCGCCAGGAGGACCTGGTGCGGATCCTCGACGAGCTCGACGACCGCACCCAGCGCCTGGAGGACGAGAAGACCCGCCTGGAGAAGCAGCGGTCCGAGCTGGAGTCCAGTTCGGACCAGGCCGAGGAGGCGCGCAAGCAGACCCGGGAGAAGGAGCGTCAGCTCGGCATCCTGGCCGGTACCGTCGCCGCCGAGGGCCCCGGGATCACGCTGACGATCACGGACGCCGCCGGCGCCGTGGAGTCGGACATGCTCCTGGACGCCATCCAGGAGCTGCGGGCGGCCGGCGCGGAGGCGATCCAGGTCAACGACGTGCGCGTGGTGGCCGACAGCTTTTTCTCGGGCAGTGGACGCGATATGCGAATCGATGGAACGGTGATAGCCGCTCCGTACGTCTTCAAGGTCATCGGGAAGCCGGAGGATCTCGAGCCCGCGCTCAACATCCCCGGCGGCATTGTTCAGACACTGGAGAAGGAGCAGGCCACGGCCGCGGTGGAGCGTTCGGAGAAGATCGTCGTCGACGCCTTGCGGCCTGCGAAGCGGCCTGACTACGCTCAGTCGTCCTCGCAGTGAGGCGGGGGGTGATGACGGTGACACGGCAAGGTCGAGACCTTGCGGGGGGTCGCCGCACCACACTGGTGGTGCGTGATGGAAACTGTCGGGAGGATACGGACGTTGTCCAGGTGTCCGGGTCGGCAGGTGTGTTGAGTCAGGGTTCGTCCTGCCCCACGGGCGGGTCTGTTTCGGTCAAGGGGAATCGCCCGTGAAGTTGTTTGCGAAGTTGTTCGGCAAGAGCGGACGCGAGGACGGCGGCAACGCCAGGCATCGCGCGTCGCGTCACGCCCAGAACGAGGAGCAGGGCGCGGAGCGCCCGCTCTTCCGTGACGAGGTCGCTGGTCAGGGCGGTGACATTTCGGGCGCGCAGGGCGCGTCTTCTGTTGACCCTGCCGGTGCCGCGCGCATAGGTTTCGGGGAAGCATCAACCTCGAGTACGGGTGGAGGGTCCACCCCCGACCCGTACGCGACCCAGACCTCCGCGGGTCAGCCGCGGCCGGAGGGCGCGTCCATGGTGTGTACGAGGTGCGGTCACCGCAATACGGCGGACAGCCGCTTCTGCTCCCACTGCGGTGCGCCGCTGCGGGCCGGGGCGGTGCCGGAGCGGGCGTCCGAGACGACCTCGACGATCTCCATCTCGGGACTCGAGGCGTATGACGCGGAGGTGACGGGCCAGATCCCGGCCCTGTCGCCCGAGGCCCTGGCGGCCGTCGAGGCGCTGCCGTCCGGTGCGGCGCTGCTCATCGTGCGCCGCGGCCCGAACTCGGGCAGCCGCTTCCTGCTGGACGGCGAGCTGACCACGGCCGGCCGCCACCCGCAGAGCGACATCTTCCTCGACGACGTGACGGTGTCGCGTCGGCACGTGGAATTCCGGCGTCAGCAGGACGGCACGTTCCAGGTGGCCGATGTCGGCAGTCTCAACGGCACCTACGTCAACCGTGAGCCGATCGACTCGGTCGTGGTCGCCAACGGTGACGAGGTGCAGATCGGCAAGTACCGGCTCGTGTTCTTCGCGAGCCAGCGGGGCATGTGACGCCCCGGAGAACCTTCAGGGAAGGTCCATGGTGCGTACAGCGTCGGGCGGTGCCGGCTTCGGCACCGCCGCCGCGGGCGACGGTCTCGTCAGCATCGGCACGGTGCTGACGAGGCTGCGCGACGAGTTTCCCGAAGTGACCATTTCCAAGATCAGGTTCCTGGAGGCCGAAGGGCTCGTGGAGCCCCGGCGGACGGCCTCCGGCTACCGCAAGTTCAGTCCGCAGGACGTGGAGCGGCTCGCCCAGATCCTGCGGATGCAGCGGGACCACTACCTCCCGCTGCGGGTGATCCGCGAACATCTGGACGCCCTCGCCCGCGGCGAGCAGATCGCGCTGCCCGCCCCGGGCCGGCCCAGGGACCTGCTCGACGGGTCCTGGGAGACGGACGGTGAGCGCCCGACCGCGGCGCGTCTGGGCCGGGCCGAGCTCCTCGCCGCGGCGGAGGTGACCGAGGCCGAGCTCGCCGAGTGGGAGTCGTACGGTCTGATCGCCCCGCTCGAAGGCGGCGGCGGGTACGACGCGGAGACCGTCACCGTCGCCAAACTCGTGGCGGAACTGGGGAGATTCGGCCTGGAGCCGCGCCATCTGCGGGCCGTGAAAGCCGCCGCCGACCGCGAGGCCGGACTGATCGAGACGAGGGTGGCGCCGCTGCGGCGGCACCGCAACCCCCAGACCAGAGCCCACGCGGAGGCCACCGCCAAGGAGCTCGCCGGCCTCTCGGTCCGGCTCCACGCGGCACTGGTCCAGACCGCGCTCGGGATCCGCCCGCAGTGACCCCGGACCGTCCCGACTACCCAAACCGGTCGGGCACGGCCTAGGGTTGCTGTGTGAACGAGCTCGACGTTGTGGGTGTCCGGGTGGAAATGCCCTCCAACCAGCCGATCGTGCTCCTGCGTGAAGTGGGAGGCGACCGGTACCTCCCCATCTGGATCGGACCGGGTGAGGCGACCGCGATCGCCTTCGCCCAGCAGGGCATGGCCCCGGCCAGGCCGCTGACGCACGACCTTTTCAAGGACGTGCTGGAAGCCGTGGGACAGGAGCTCACCGAAGTCCGCATCACGGATCTGCGGGACGGGGTCTTCTACGCCGAGCTGGTCTTCGCCAGCGGCGTCGAGGTCAGCGCCCGGCCCTCCGACGCGATAGCGCTGGCGCTGCGCACCGGCACGCCCATCTACGGCAGTGACGGCGTGCTGGACGACGCGGGCATCGCGATCCCGGACGAGCAGGAGGACGAGGTGGAGAAGTTCCGCGAGTTCCTCGACCAGATCTCGCCCGAGGACTTCGGAAGCGGCAACCAGTAGGGCGACCTGACGGATCAGGAGCCGGGTTCCGGACGGGATCCGGCGGCGCCGCCGCCCGGGAGTGTCGCGGACATTCGAGTAGCCTTTCCCCGCGGAGCGGTACGCAAAACCACTCTCAGGGTGATTATCACTCGGCGTGCCGAGTGTGGCGATCGTTGACGCACCCCGAGTGACTGCCTACCTTCGTGTGGGCAGGTCAAGGACGGAGGGTCGGCGTGATGAGCAGCGGCGACGGTACGGCAGAGGGCTTCCGGGGGCACGCGCTGGGGGAGCCGGGGCCGTATCCGCTTCACAGCAGGGTGGGCGGCCTCGGGACCGACACGGACACGCGGCCGGCGGTCGGCTCGGACGCCGTCGGCTATCGCGGCCCCACGGCCTGCGCGGCGGCCGGGATCACCTATCGGCAGCTGGACTACTGGGCGCGCACCGGGCTTGTCGAGCCGAGCGTGCGGCCCGCGTACGGATCCGGGACGCAGCGGCTCTACAGCTTCCGGGACGTCGTCGTCCTCAAGATCGTCAAGCGTTTCCTGGACACCGGGGTCGCGCTCCAGAACATCCGGGCGGCGGTGCAGCATCTGCGGGCCCGCGGTTTCCGCGATCTGGAGCGGATGACGCTGATGAGCGACGGCGCGACCGTCTACGAGTGCGCGTCCCCGGACGAGGTCGTCGACCTGCTCCAGGGCGGGCAGGGCGTCTTCGGCATCGCCGTGGGCGTGGTGTGGCGGGACGTCGAGGCGGCGCTCTCGCAGCTGCACGGCGAGCGCGTCGACACCGGCGAGACGCTGGTCGGGCACAATCCCGCGGACGAGCTGGCGCGCCGGCGCCGCGACAAGGCCGTCTGACCTCTGCCCCCGACTCCGGCCCCCGCATCGGCCCGTACGTGCGTACGAGCCGATTGTCAGTGGCGTAGGGCAGCATCGGAACCGTGAGAGCCGCGCCCACGATCCTGCATCTCGACATGGATGCCTTCTTCGCCGCAGCCGAGCAGGCGTCGAAGCCCAGTCTGCGCGGAAAACCCGTGGTCGTGGGCGGCCTCGGGCCGCGCGGTGTGGTCGCCACCGCGTCGTACGAGGCGCGTCGCTTCGGGGTGCATTCGGCGATGCCCATGGGGCAGGCCCGGCGGCTCGCCCCGAACGCGGCGTACCTGGTGCCGCGCTTCGCCTTCTACCGGGCGATCAGCGGGCAGGTCATGGAACTCCTCGGCCGGCTCTCCCCGCTCGTCGAGCCGCTGAGCCTGGACGAGGCCTTCGTCGACCTGGAGGCCGGGGGCGTGGCCGACGACAGCGCGGGCGCCCGGGAGGCCGGGGAGCGGCTGCGGCGGGACATCCTGACGACGACCGGCCTGACCGGCTCGGTCGGCCTGGCCGGCTCCAAGATGCTCGCGAAGATCGCCTCCGAAGAGGCCAAGCCGGACGGGCTGGTGCTGATCGAGCCGGGCACCGAGCGGGAACTGCTCGGGCCGCGGTCGGTACGGATCATCCCCGGGGTCGGCCCGGCCACCGGCGAGCATCTGCGGCGGGCCGGGATCGGCACCGTCGCCGAGGTGGTGGAGGCGGGGGAGGACGAGCTGGTACGGCTCCTGGGGCGGGCGCACGGCACCTCGCTGTACGCGATGGCGCTCGGGCGTGACGACCGGCCGGTGGTGGCCGAGCGGGACGCCAAGTCGGTGTCGGTGGAGGACACCTTCGACGTGGACCTGCACGACCGGCTGCGGATCCGGCTGGAGGTCGAGCGGCTGGCCGAGCGCTGCGTGGCGCGGCTGCGCGGGTCGGGGCACTCGGGGCGGACGATCGTCCTGAAGGTGCGGCGGTACGACTTCTCCACGCTGACCCGTTCCGAGACGCTGCGCGGGCCCACGGACGATCCGGTGGTGGTCCGGGACGCGGCGGCGCGGTTGCTCGATCTGGTGGACACCACGGGCGGAGTGCGGCTGCTGGGCGTCGGTGTCAGCGGGCTCGCGGACTACACCCAGGAGGACCTGTTCGCGCAGGCCGAGGCGGAGGCCGTGGCCGAGGCGGAGGCGGGGGCGGAAGCGGCGGCGGACGCCACCGCGGTTGCCGAGGCCGGTACGGAGGCGGCGGAGCGGGCCGCGGAGACGGGGCCCCAGGCGCCGGCCGCCGCGCCGCCCGCGGCCACGGAGACCGCGGAGCGGCACTGGGCGCCCGGCAACGACGTACGGCATGCCGTGTACGGGCCCGGCTGGGTGCAGGGCAGCGGCGTCGGGCGGGTCACCGTCCGCTTCGAGGAACCCTGCTCCGCGCCGGGCCGCGTCCGCACCTTCGTCGTCGGCGACCCGGACCTGGAACCGGCCGATCCGCTCCCGCTCGTCCCGGGCGGAGCAACGGTTTCGACCGCTTAGACCGGCCGGGTGACGTGTGCCGTCAGGCCTCCTCCTGGCCCGCCAGACGGCCGAAGTCGTGCTCCACGACGGCCGGGGGCGCGGGGGGCAGGGTCAGGTTGTAGTGACGGTAGAGCTGAAGCTCCTGTTCGGGGGAGAGATGCCGGCCGACCCCGAAGTCGGGGGCGTCCTTGATCAGGGTGCGCTCGTAGGGGATATGGAGGCCGTCCGCCACCAGTTCGCTGGGTTCCAGCGGGACGAAGGCGTCCCGGCTGAAGAGTCCGGTGCGTACGGCGGCCCATTCGGGGACTCCGGTCGCGTCGTCCAGGTACACCTCGTCCACAGTGCCGATCTTGTGCCCGTTCCGGTCGAACGCCTTGCGGCCGATCAGGCTGCGCGGATCGATGTCGGTCTGCACGGTCCCTCCAACTGGTCGCAACTGCTCTGCAACACTACGAAAGGGCACATCTCGGATGTCGGCCACTTGAGCGATGGGGGAAGCATCCGCGCTGGTAGGCTGGTTATGGCTGTCGACCCCACGCGGGAGAGTCCTCCGGAGAACCATTCGGAGGCGCCGAAGGAGCAACTCCTCCCCGGAATCTCTCAGGCCCCTGTACCGCGCGGACGAGGTCACTCTGGAAAGCAGGGCGGACGTCGGACGGCATCCGCTCTCACCGACGGTGAAAGCCGGTCTTCCGCGAGGCGGGCCGGTGAAGCTCTCAGGTCAGATGACAGAGGGGGAGGTCGTCCGGGCAACCGCGCCGCGGTGCCCCTCGCAGGTCGTGACGACCAGGAGGCCCCCGTACATGACCGCCAACCGCACTCCGCTCTCCGAGCTCGAGCAGGGCATCCCCTTCGAGCAGCGGCACATCGGACCCGACGCCGAGGCGCGGGCCAAGATGCTCGCCCAGGTCGGTTACGGATCCCTCGACGAGCTCACGGCCGCCGCCGTGCCGGACGTCATCAAGAACACCGAGGCGCTGGCCCTCCCGGCCGCCCGCACCGAGGCCGAGGTACTGGCCGAGCTGCGCACCCTGGCCGACCGCAACCAGGTCGTCACCCCGATGATCGGCCTCGGCTACTACGGCACCTTCACCCCGCCGGTGATCCTCCGCAACGTGATGGAGAACCCGGCCTGGTACACCGCCTACACGCCGTACCAGCCGGAGATCTCCCAGGGCCGCCTGGAGGCCCTGCTCAACTTCCAGACCATGGTCGCCGACCTGACCGGCCTGCCGACCTCCGGCGCCTCGCTGCTCGACGAGGGCACCGCGGCCGCCGAGGCCATGGCGCTGTCCCGCCGTGTCGGCAAGGTCAAGAACGGTGTCTTCCTGGTCGACGCCGACGCGCTGCCGCAGACCGTCGCCGTCATCCGGACCCGCGCCGAGCCGACCGGTGTCGAGGTCGTCGTCGCCGACCTCTCCGCCGGCATCCCGGCCGAGATCGCCGAGCGCGGCGTCTTCGGCGTGCTCCTGCAGTACCCGGGCGCCTCCGGTGCCATCCGGGACATCAAGCCGGTCGTCGACCAGGCCCACGAGCTCGGCGCGATCGTCACCGTCGCCGCCGACCTGCTCGCGCTGACCCTGCTCGCCTCGCCCGGCTCCCTCGGCGCCGACATCGCGGTCGGCACCACCCAGCGCTTCGGCGTCCCGATGGGCTTCGGCGGCCCGCACGCCGGCTACATGGCCGTCCAGGCCAAGCACGCCCGCTCGCTGCCCGGCCGTCTCGTCGGCGTCTCCGTCGACGCCGACGGCAATAAGGCGTACCGCCTGGCGCTGCAGACCCGTGAGCAGCACATCCGCCGCGAGAAGGCCACCAGTAACATCTGCACCGCGCAGGTGCTGCTCGCCGTCATGGCCGGCATGTACGCCGTCTACCACGGCCCCGAGGGCCTGAAGCAGATCGCGCAGCGCACGCACCGCTACGCCGCGATCCTCGCGGCCGGCCTGCGGGCCGGCGGCGTGCAGCTGACCCAGGGCGCCTTCTTCGACACGCTCACCGCCCGGGTGCCCGGCCGCGCCGACGAGATCGTCGCCGCCGCCCTGGCCGCCGGGGTCAACCTGCACCGGGTCGACGGCGACCACGTCTCCGTCTCCTGCGACGAGACCACCACGCGCGAGCACCTCGCCGCCGTCTGGACCGCCTTCGGCGTCACCGGCGACATCGAGGCCCTCGACGAGGACACCCAGGACGCCCTGCCGGCCGACGCGCTGCGCACCGACGCGTACCTGACCCACCCGGTCTTCGCCGCGTACCGCTCCGAGACGGCGATGCTGCGCTACCTGCGCAAGCTCGCCGACCGCGACTACGCGCTCGACCGCGGCATGATCCCGCTCGGCTCCTGCACCATGAAGCTGAACGCGACCACCGAGATGGAGCCGGTGACCTGGCCCGAGTTCGGCCAGATCCACCCCTTCGTGCCGATCGACCAGGCCCAGGGCTACGTCACGCTCATCACCGAGCTGGAGGAGCGCCTGGCCGAGGTCACCGGCTACGACAAGGTGTCCATCCAGCCGAACGCCGGCTCCCAGGGCGAGCTGGCCGGCCTGCTCGCCGTCCGCGCCTACCACCGCGCCAACGGCGACACCCAGCGCACGGTCTGCCTCATCCCGTCCTCCGCGCACGGCACCAACGCCGCCTCCGCCACGATGGCCGGCATGAAGGTCGTCGTCGTCAAGACCGCCGACGACGGCGAGGTCGACGTCGAGGACCTGCGCGCCAAGATCGAGCAGCACCGCGACGAGCTCGCCGTGCTGATGATCACCTACCCGTCCACGCACGGTGTCTTCGAGGAGCACGTCTCCGAGATCTGCGGCCAGGTGCACGACGCGGGCGGCCAGGTGTACGTCGACGGCGCCAACCTCAACGCCCTGGTCGGCCTCGCCAAGCCGGGCCACTTCGGCGGCGACGTCTCGCACCTCAACCTGCACAAGACCTTCTGCATCCCGCACGGCGGCGGCGGCCCGGGCGTCGGCCCGGTCGGCGTGCGCGCGCACCTCGCCCCGTACCTGCCGAACCACCCGCTCCAGGCCACCGCGGGCCCGGAGACCGGCGTCGGCCCGATCTCGGCCGCCCCGTGGGGCTCCGCCGGCATCCTGCCGATCTCCTGGTCGTACGTCCGGCTGATGGGCGGCGAGGGCCTCAAGCACGCCACCCAGGTCGCCGTCCTCGCGGCGAACTACATCGCCAAGCGCCTGGAGCCGCACTACCCGGTGCTCTACACCGGCCCGGCCGGTCTGGTCGCCCACGAGTGCATCGTCGACCTGCGCCCGCTGTCGAAGGCGACCGGCGTCAGCGTCGACGACATCGCCAAGCGTCTGATCGACTACGGCTTCCACGCGCCGACCATGTCGTTCCCGGTGGCCGGCACGCTGATGATCGAGCCCACCGAGTCCGAGGACCTGACCGAGCTCGACCGGTTCTGCGACACCATGATCGCGATCCGCACCGAGATCGAGAAGGTCGGTTCGGGCGCCTGGCCGGCCGACGACAACCCGCTGCACAACGCCCCGCACACCGCGGCGGCGCTGGGCGGCGAGTGGAACCACCCGTACACCCGTGAGGAGGCGGTCTTCCCGGCCGGCGTCTCGGTCGCGGACAAGTACTGGCCGCCGGTCCGCCGCATCGACGGTGCCTTCGGCGACCGCAACCTGGTGTGCTCCTGCCCGCCGCTGGACGCGTACGAGAACTGACGGCGACCCCGCGTCCGCGCCCGCGTAGGAGGGGTGTGAGGCGCGGAGGTACGCGGAGGCACACAAGAGGGCCGGTCCGGAGATCTCTCCGGGCCGGCCCTCGGCTCGTCCTGTGGGTGTCCGTCCCGTACGGGCGGGGGACGGAGCCGGGTCAGGCGGCGGCGGTCACGGCGGCCGCCGCCGGCGTGCGGTGCGGGGCGATGATCTGCCCGTCCGGCAGCAGCTCACCGGTGTCCTCGAAGAGCAGGACCCCGTTGCACAGCAGGCTCCAGCCCTGTTCCGGGTGGTGCGCCACGAGTCGGGCGGCCTCCCGGTCGGCGGAGTCGGCGGTGGGACAGGCAGGCTGATGCTGGCACATGGGCGGATTCTCTCGCTGTGTCGTGGTGGATGTCCTGCGGCTCTTCGCTGGCATGGCCGCCCCCGTCGGTCGGTTGGTTCCGGTCCCAGTCTTGCCTCATGGACGACGTTCCGCAGGGATTTCCCGGCAGCTCGTCCTCTTCCTTGATGACGCGTCACCCGCAGGGGCGGTTCGCTCCAACTACACCGTCTCTTCGGGGGGTTCGGGGTGGCCCAAGCGGGCTAGTCCGATCGGGAGAGGGGTCGGACAGCAGTGCGCCGGGGCGCGCCGGGCCCGGATGCGCCCCCTGCCGACGTCCTCCCGCGCGCCGCACCGCGGGCCGTGCCGCAGGTCTCGCCGCGGTTCGTGCCGCAGGCCGTGCGTATGCCGTGCGTATGCCGTACGTAAGCGGTACGCGCGCCGTCAGGCCGAGGCGGCGGAGTCGAGCACGGGCGGCGGGGGAAGCCGCAGCCCGATCACCGGCAGCAGATCCGCGGCCCGGTGGATGTGGTGCGCGGCGATCCCGGGCGGGGCGGGGGACAGCGGTACGAGGAGGTCGGCCGGCCCGGGTGTGGTACTGGTGCCGTCGGACTCGACATCGGCGTGCAGCCACAGCGCCAGCATGTACAGCCCCGGGACGCCGAGCAGCCGCGGCTGGTACGGGGCGGCGAGGGCCTCGGCCTGGACCAGCGCCCGCTCGGTGGCCGCGAGGTACGGCCCCTCGCAGAAGTGGGAGATGGTCCAGCCCTCCGGCGTGAGCCGGGTGTCCGCGGCGGCGATCGACCGGTCCCCGCAGCGGATGAGGAAGCGCCAGGCCGCCAGCCGGGTGAGGGACGGTGTCCCGGCCGTCCCCGTGCCGCCCGGCCCGCCGAGGAGATGGACGGGCAGGGGCAGTTCGGCACTCAGTGGCCCCTGGACGGCCCGCAGGGCCGGGGTGCGTGGCGGGTGGACCGCCGCCGGGGAACCGAGGGCCGTGAGGACACAACGGAGGGCCGGCGTGGGGGCCGCGGGGAGACGGAGCATGGTGGGTCGCCTCTCACTCAGGAGACACGGAGACACGGTGACACGTGACGGGTGCGACAGCGCTGTCGGCGACGGGACCGGAGTGGGGGGCCACGGAGGATGTGGCCGTACGCCGACACTCCGTCCCGTGCGCGGAGTTTATACGACATGCGTCCGTTCGGTGTTTCGGCCAGGCGCCGTCGATATTCCTGACAAGGCGTCATCCGGTCACATGTCCATGGCGATCGCATGGAACACATGCGTCCGGCGGAACGCTCTCCTGCACTTTTCCCTGTGAGACGGTTCGGCCGAATATGTTCCCTTGGCGGGCCGGTGAGGGATCTCACGGCGATCCTTCCGGGGACGTGCTTCCGGAGCAAAATGACACGGGGATATGTCCATTGCTGCTTGCCGCCGGTGACTGCCACGGGAGAATCCCGGTCCAGAGTATTCGTACACACTGTTCCTTCGCAGGCGTTGTCGATCAGCGGGCGGGGCATCATCGTCCGTGACTCTCGCGGCCGTCGTGGCGGCTGCCCACACGGGGAGGGCTTCGATGGGTGAGAAGGTCGTGGCCGAAGTGTTCGGCCTGTCCGACCGGCAGCGTTATCGTGGAAAGCTTCAGCAATGCCTCGCCGCGCTCGCGCGGCTGCTCGCGGAGAAACGATTCGACCGCGCGCGCAATCTTCTGGGTCTGGAGATCGAACTGAATTTGGCGGGCGAGGACGGACTGCCCCGGATGATGAACGTGCCGGTGCTCGACGCGATCGCGAGCCCCGATTTCCAGAGCGAACTAGGTCAGTTCAATCTTGAAGTGAACATCGCTCCGCACCGGCTCGACGGCCACGTTTTCGACCGGCTCGCCGAGGAACTGCGGACCGGGCTCGGATATGCGGACCGCAAGGCCCGGGACGTCGGCGCCGGGGTGGTGATGATCGGTATCCTGCCGACTCTCACCCAGGACCACGCGGTTCTCGCCAATCTCTCCGGAGCCGACCGCTACGCGCTGCTCAACGACCAGATACTGACCGCCCGCGGGGAGGACCTCACCCTCGACATCCACGGGGTCGAACGGCTGCTGTGCACCTCCGCCTCCATCACCCCCGAGGCGGCCTGCACGTCGGTGCAGTTGCACCTCCAGGTGACCCCGGCGCGGTTCGCGTCCGTATGGAACGCGGCGCAGGCCATCGCCGGCGTCCAGATCGCCGTGGGGGCCAACGCGCCCTTCCTCTTCGGCCGGGAGCTGTGGCGGGAGTCCCGCCCGCCGCTCTTCCAGCAGGCCACCGACACCCGGCCGCCCGAACTCCAGGCGCAGGGCGTCCGGCCGCGCACCTGGTTCGGGGAACGCTGGGTGGAGTCCGCCTACGACCTCTTCGAGGAGAACCTGCGCTACTTCCCGGCCCTGCTCCCGCTGTGCGACGACGAGGAGCCGCTGGACGTCCTCGACGAGGGGGGAGTGCCCAGACTCGCCGAACTGGTCCTGCACAACGGCACCGTCTACCGCTGGAACCGGCCGGTGTACGGCTGGGTCGACGGTGTCCCGCACCTGCGGGTCGAGAACCGGGTGCTGCCCGCGGGCCCGACCGTCACCGACGTCATCGCCAACGCCGCCTTCTACTACGGCCTGGTGCGTACGCTCGCCGACGAGTCCCGGCCGGTGTGGAAGCGGATGACCTTCGCGGACGCCGAGTACAACTTCGACACCGCGTGCCGCCACGGCATCGAGGCGGAGCTGCGCTGGCCGCGCCCCGGCCGCTCCGGCGGACCCGCCACCGTGCCCGCCGTACGGCTCATCCGCGACGAACTGCTGCCGATGGCCGCCGCCGGGCTCGACGCCTGGCGTGTCGAGCCCCGCGAACGGGACTTCTACCTCGGCATCATCGAGGAGCGCTGCCGGCGGAAGACGAACGGCGCCGCCTGGCAGGTCGCCACCTTCCACCGGGCCCGCGGGTCCGGGCTCGACCGGCCGTCCGCTCTGGCCGCGACCACCCGGCGCTACCGCGCGCTCATGCTCACCGGCGAGCCCGTGCACACCTGGCCCGTGGGGATCGACGACGGCGCACAGACTGCCTAGGTAGGGTTCCCGTACCCAGGGACGCGAGGGAAACGGGAGAGCGGTGTGGTGTCGGAGCAATCTGTGGTGGACGCTGCGCTGCCGCCCGACGGTCCGACGCGCCGGACCCTGCGCGACGAGACCCTGCTGGTGCTCGCGCTGTCGCTCGGCGCGAGCGGGGTGTCCGCGCTCATCAGCTTCATCGGCGCGCTGACCCGGCCGGCCGCCCTCAAACAGCAGGCGGCCACTCTCAACGGCTCGTACGCGCCCGGGCGGCCGTGGCTCGACCTCGCCTGGCAGCTGTTCGGCATCGCCACCGCGCTCGTGCCGGTCGCCCTGGTCGCGCACCTGCTGTGGCGGGAGAGCGCGCGGGCGCGGGCCCTTGTGAGCACCATGCCGGGCTCGGGCACGGGTGTGGGGGACGGGGTGGCGCCGGGGGCGCGCGGGCTGCGGCTGCTCGGCTTCGACCGCACCCGGCCGTGGCCCGACCTGGGGCGCGGCGCACTGGTCGCGGCCGGCATCGGCAGCGCGGGCCTGGCCTTCTACCTGGTGGCGCGGGCGGCCGGGTTCAACCTCACCGTGGTGCCGGAGTCGCTGCCGGACGTGTGGTGGAAGTACCCGGTCCTCATCCTGTCGGCGATCCAGAACTCCGTCCTGGAGGAGGTGATCGTCGTCGGCTATCTGCTGCGCAGGCTCGACCAGTTGGGCTGGAGCCCCCGCTCCTCGCTCGCGGCGAGCGCGGTGCTGCGCGGCTCGTACCACCTCTACCAGGGCATCGGCGGCTTCATCGGCAACATGGTCATGGGCGTGGTGTTCGTGTGGCTGTACCGGCGCTGGGGCCGGGTCGGTCCGCTGGTCGTCGCGCACTCGCTGCTCGACATCGTGGCCTTCGTCGGATACGGGCTGCTCGCCGGGAAGGTGGGCTGGCTGCCCACGGTGTGAGCGCGTGGTGGGGCGTATCGGCGGTGAGGGGTGTACGGCTGCGGCCGCACGCCCCTCACTGTCCTGTCAGGACGGCAGTCGGGTCAGGCGTGCAGCTCGCCGTCGATGACGGTGACGGCGTGGCCGGTCAGCAGCGTACGGTCGCCGCGCAGCCGGACACGGACCAGGCCGGTGCGCGCCCCGCCCTGGAAGCCGGTGAGCTCGTCGCGGCCGAAGCGGGCGGCCCAGTAGGGGGCGAGTGCCGTGTGGGCGCTGCCGGTGACGGGATCCTCGTCGATGCCGGCGGCGGGGAAGAAGCCGCGGGAGACGAACTGGTAGTCCCCCTCGGGGTGGTCGGCGACGGCGGTGACGACGACGCCGCGGCCGGAGAGCGCGGCGATGGCCGCGAGGTCGGGCGTGAGGCCGCGTACGGTCGCCTCGTCGGCGAGCTCCACGACCAGGTCGCCGATGTGCGCGGCGGTGTCGTGGACGGCGACAAGCTTGGCGCCGAGCGCCGCCGCCAGGCCGTCCGGCGCGGGCACCGGGGTGAGCGAGGAGGTCGGGAAGTCCAGGGTGACGGTGCCGTCCGGGTCGGCCGTGGCGCTGAGGATCCCGCAGCGCGCGGCGAACCGGATGGTGCCGGTCGCCGCACCGGTGCGGTGCAGCACGTGCGCGGTGGCCAGGGTGGCGTGCCCGCACATGTCGACCTCGGTGGTGGGCGTGAGCCAGCGCAGCGCCCAGTCGGCCTCGCCGCCGGGAGGCAGCGGATGGGCGAACGCGGTCTCGGAGAGGTTGACCTCGGCGGCCACCCGCTGGAGCCAGCCGTCGTCGGGGAAGGAGTCGGAGTCGAGGATCAGGACCCCTGCCGGGTTGCCGGAGAAGGGACGGTCGGTGAAGGCGTCGACGATTCGGATGCGCATGAGCCGGACCGTAACGGACCCGCGAAACCACGATCCAAGGCCAATCGGAGATGTCTGGCCTGGGCCGGGGAGCCGGGCGGGCGGGGGCACGGTTCAGAACGGGGGGTCCTGGAAGAGCGCGCCGTTCCATTGGGGCGGTTCGGGTCCGACGGCGGGTTGCTGGAGGAGGGGTACGGCCTCCTGGATCCGGCCGAGTTCGATGAGATGGCTGGCCAGCTGATGCCTGTAGGTGTCGGCGCGCGGTTCGAGGACGGCGACGGCGTCCTCCACACGGCCGTGCTCGGCGAGCAGGTGGGAGATCGTCCAAACCGCATGCAAGCCGTCGCTCTCAGGGTGTGCCCGCGCCTGCTCGATCGCTTCGTCGAACCTGCCGCAGGCGGCCAGCAGGCCGAGCCTCGACTGGAAGAACTCCCAGGGTTCTGTGCCGTCATGGCGCACATCGAGGGAGTCGAGGTAGGCCAGACCTTCCTGGGCGTGGCCGCGGTCGGCGTACAGGGTGCACAGCGTGCCCACGGTCCAGTCTTCGGCCCCGGACGAGTCGACGAGTGCGCGCATCACGTCGATCGCCTCGTCGAACCGGCCGTGCCGGGCCAGCAACTGCGCCAGCTCGATGTCGCCATGGGCCTGTTCGAAGGAGCCTGCCGTGTCCTGGTAGACGGCGATCGCGCCCTCCACGTCCTCGCGCTCTTCCAGCAGTTCGGCGAGGCGCCGCCTGCCGTGCCCGAGGCCGTCGGTCCTCGCGTACGTGCGCAGCTCGTCGATCCGGTCGTGTCGCGCGAGCAGATCGGCCAGCTGATCGCGGTTGTTGACGGAAGTGATCTGCCGGGTGCGCAACAGGGCGATCGCCTTGTCCACGCGCCCCTGGCGTTCGTGGATCGTGGCCAGCAGGCCGATGGCGTCCTCGGGGCCGAGACCGCGACAGCACCACGGATCCGCGCACTGTTGCTCGGCCGGGATACGGGCGGCCAGCAGCGCGGCGACCTCGTCGTCCCGGCCGGCCTCGCCGGAGAGGTCGACGAGAGCGCGGGCGAGGACCGGGTCGTCGATCCCCGCGCTCAGCCGGGTGACGGCCTCGTCCGCGTGTCCGTTCCGGGCCAGCAGGCGCGCGAGGAACTCCAGCGGCTGCCCGCCTTTCGCCGCGTACGGCCTGACCAGCGTGATCGCCTCGGCCGCCAGCTCCCCGCTCTCCAGCAGCTCCGCTTGGACCTGGGCGGCCGGCCACCAGCCGGTGGCGACGTACGGGGCCAGGACCTTCAAGGCCTCGTCCCGTTGCCCCCGCTGATCCAGCAGCCGCGCCCACTCCCGTGCGCAGAACCACTCCCCGCGACCGGCCTGGCGCTCCACCTCCCGGGCGTGGCCGCGTTCGAGCAGGTGGGTGACCAGGGACGGAGGGATGCAGCCGGTCCGCATCCGCTCCATGCGGTCGAGGTCGTAGGCGTCCATGGCGGAGCACGCTAGTCGACCCTCCGTGACGAACGATCAAGGCCCCGGGGGAGGCGTGGACGCGGACGAGGTGAGGGCGAGTCGCTGCTCGGTGCGCTCAAGCCACCTCAGGTACCAGTGCGCGAAGTCGTACCCGGTCGGCTCGATTCCCCGGTCCATGGGCCTCAGGTCGTCCCAGACGGTGCCCCGGTGCGGCCCGGTCGTCACCAGCAGCGACGCGTAGCCGCATCCCTGCTCGCTCAGGAACACCGCGCCCGCTTCCTGGGCGTCGCACAGCTCGTCGTACCGCGCGTCCCAGGCCGCGTACGCCTGGCGGAACGTCTCCTCGTCCGCGAAGGCGTCCTTCTCGGGCTCCTCCGCGTCGAGCGCGTCCAACTCGTCTTGCAACGCCGGTGCCACGAAGGGTTGTCCGGCGAACTCCGCGGGGGTCGACTGTGCGGGGAAGGCCAGTCCGATGCCGGTCCACCGCCATCCGCCGTCGCTCGCCACCGGTGTCATCAGGCCGTAATGGGGGCCGGCTCCGCCGCTTCCGACGCGGAGGAGAAAGCTTCGGTACGGCGCCGGCAGCTCACTGCCCAAGGCGGCCTCCAGCGACAGGAGTTCCTCCTCGCGCATGACCGGACCGAGGCGGAATCCATGCCCCTGCGCCCCGAAGACCTCGCCTGCTCCGGGGTGCTCGGCGAGCCGCAGCACCCGCTCCCGTATCCCCGTCCACGTGTCCTCACTCATGCGGCACACGGTAATCAGGAGCGGACCGCGCCGACCACGGGATTTTCCCTGTCGAGCCGGAAGTCGAGCCCGCCTGCTGAGCGCGCCGCGGCCTGGGCCGCGGTACGACCAGTGCATGCCCGGCCGGTGTCCCGTCTCAGCCGATCCGGTCACGCGGGTGCTGTTGCCAGCGGGGGTGGCAAGCGGTCGTCTCTGTCGCGGCCTGCGATCGGGGCGACCTCACTCCATCGACTCCAGAATGCGGTCGAGTGTCCGGCGCCCCATTCCGCTCATCGGCGGATTGCTTTCGATGTAGTACCAGACCAGGCCCATCGCCTGTTCGAACGCCCATGCCTTGCCGCGCTCCCACTCCAGATCGTCACAGGCCAGTGTCCGCCGGAACACGTCCCGCGGGCCCGATCGCAACAGGTGCCAGGCGCCGACCAGATCCAGCGCGGGGTCGGCCGGGCCGAAGCCGCCGGTATCGAGTACACCGCTGAGCCGGTCTCCCGCCACCAGCACATTGCCCGGAATCAGGTCACCATGGCTCATCACGTCAGCACCCGTGCGGGGCAACTCCCGAAAGCGGCTCCACATCCGGCGAAGCCGGGGCACGTCGAGCAGGCCCTCACTCTCCTCGAAGCACTGCGCCATCCAAGCGTCGTGGTCGGCGAGAACGCCGCCCCGGTTCTCGCTGCTGAAACGTCGTCCCCGGGTGTCGGCGTCCCGGAGGGACGCGATGAAGGCCGCGAGGTCCTCGGCGAACGCGTCCGACCCACTCGGGTCGGCATCGGAAGCGACCGTTCCCGGCAGCCATGTCTGGACCGACCACGGCATGGGGTAGCCCGCTCCGGGTTTTCCCAAGGCGACGGGTTCCGGGGCGGGGAACCGGGACACCCGCGCCAGCTCCGCGCTCGCCCGGGCTTCCCGTTCCAGAACCGTCAGAACCTCGGCGGCATCGGCCAGGCGCAGGGGGAAGCGCGCGGAGAGGTCGTTCCCGATACGGAAGATGGCGTGGACCGTCCCGGTCGACGACACGAGCCGGATGGCCTTGCCGCTCCACTGAGGGAACTGCTCTCGGACCAAGGCCGCGACGATCTCGGTGGTCACGTCCACTTGGTCATCGTGCATGGTCATGCGCGAAGGCCCTCCCACTGGTCCCCTTCGAAACGGCGGCGCGGAAGGCCGCGTCCCAGTCGGCCAGGGTGTCGTCCAGGTCCGGCGGCACCCACGGCATGACCGGGAGTAGATCACGGAACCCCCTGCGGAGCAGCCCTCTTCGTGCTCTACCGGCGGACCGCCGAGATCAGTCCACCGGGCCGTTCCTCGGGCTGCGGCGGGGTGCCGATCGGGCGGCCGTAGGCGGCGGCTCGCTCGCGCAGGGTGTGGCTGTCGGCCTCCCAGCCGTGCCCGGCCAGCCAGCCCACCGGGTCGTCGGGCATCTCCGAGACCCACAGGGACGCCGCCGATCCCGGCTCCGCGTCCGCGCCGAAGCGCTCGATCACGCCGCGCGAGCCCAAGGCCAGCCCCATCCGACTGCCCGCCGCCGACTGCGCGCTGATGCGGGCCAGCAGCAGCTCCACCGCTTCCTCGGGCAGGTAGATCAGCAGTCCTTCGGCGATCCACGCGGTCGGTACGGTCGGGTCGTGCCCTGCGGCGGCCAGCGCACCCGGCCAGTCCTCACGCAGATCCACCGCGACGGGGATCCGCTCGCAGCGCGCGACGGCCCGCTCCTGGACGAGCACCGAAGCCTTGAAGTCCAGTGGAGCGGCGGTGTCGACCTCGAACAGCCGGGTGCCCTCGGGCCAGTCCATCCGGAAGGCCCGGCTGTCCATGCCGGCGCCGAGCAGCACGACCTGCCGGACCCCGGACGCGGAGGCCCGCCGCACCAGGTCGTCGAGGAACTTCGTCCTGATGACGATGGAGAGCGACACGGCCAGTCGGCGGCGCGCGGCCTCGTCATCGGGCAGCGGCGGCGAGGAGGGCCACAGGCCGCCGGCGGTGGCGAATGCCTGTGCCAGCGGGTCGCGGAACAGGGCGTTTTCCCGTTCGGTCTCCAGCGCCCGCACTCTGGCCACTCCCACCGCCGTGGCCCACACTCCCGACGGCCGCACCCGCTCCCGCTCATCAGTCATCGCGCCAGCCTAGAAGGCTGAGGCCGGCCGCGTCTCCCGCCGCCGGTCACCGAACGTCATATGCGGCGCGGTACGGCTCCGTCCTGCCGGCGGTAGAGGTCGCGCAGCAGGGAAATCTCGCCGCCGTGATGGATCAGCTCCCTGTTGACGTGCAGGACCCTGTTCTCCACGGGAAACCGCTCGGGACCCACCGCGGGCGGATTGTCCAGGTCGGCGTCCGAGAGCCCGCGGACCCCCGCGTTCCATCTCCCGTACATCTCATCGAGCTGTTTCAGCGCCTCGTCAGCGGTCCCCGCGTAGGCGAATGTCCGGGAGTCGACGTCCTGGCCGCCGAAGTACCATGCGACCCGATAGCCCAGGCACGAGACGATGATGTGCGCCATCCGCCAGGCGATCGTGGTCACCGGTGCCGGCACGGGGTCAGGGGACGCGAAGTCCATCGTCCATTCCCCCGAGCCTTTCGGCATCGGTGCGGCCGACGTGCCACGTGGGCGGATGCTCCAGCAGTCGCGCACCGGCTCCCAGAAGTACTCCTCGTCGGTAAGACCGTCCAGCCGCGGCCGCAGGTTCTTGTGCCAGTACCAGTCCAGCTGGTCCGCGAGTCGCTCGCTTCTTGTCATCGCCGCACACTACAGACCCGTCGAGCGGAGTGATCGTCGCCGTCTGTGGTCATGTCGCAAACAGACAGGCCGTCATCTCTCAGGGGCGCAGAAGCCATCCGATCTGCCTGCGCCGGCAATCGATCGACACCCACTGGCACAGGTCGACACCGACCTCCCCCGTACGGTTCCTTGTCGTACGACAGGTTCCGATATATCGTTGAAGCATCGCGACAGTGCGGCGATGGAACTCGATGGAAGGAGCACTGCGATGCGTGGCTACGGACACGAGTACGGACATGAGCACGGTCACGGGAACTGCGGCCCCGGCCCCCGGGGTGCGGGTGAAGGGCGGCGGGCCGCGTTCGGGCCGTTCGGGCCGGGCTTCGGGGGTGGACCCTGGGGCGGTGGCGGCTTCGGTGGCCGGGGGCGTGGCGGCGGGCGGGGCCGGGCGCGGCGCGGGGATGTGCGGGCGTCGATCCTGGCGCTGCTCAAGGACCGCCCGATGCACGGCTACGAGATGATCCAGGAGATCGGCGAGCGCACGTCCGGCGCCTGGAAGCCCAGCCCCGGATCCGTCTACCCGACCCTCCAGATGCTGGAGGACGAGGGCCTGATCGCCAGCGCGAGCGAGGGCGGCAAGAAGCTGTTCACGCTCACCGACACCGGGCGCGCCGAGGCCGAGGACGGGCCGGAGGCTCCGTGGGAGGAGGCCGGCCGCGGGATCGACTGGGACGCCGTGAACGAGATCCGGCAGGCCGGCTTCGGCCTGATGGAGGCGTTCGGCCAGGTCTGGAAGACCGGCAGCGCGGAGCAGCGGCAGAAGGCGGTCGAGGTCGTCAACGAGGCCCGCAAGAAGATGTACCTGATCCTGGCCGACGAGGACTGATCCGGTCCCCAGCCGACCCAGCCGACCCGGTACGACTCGGCCCGGCTCGGTACGACTCGGCCCGGCTCGGCTCGCGAACGAGGGGCCCCGCGGCGTCCGCCGCGGGGCCCCTCGCCGTATCCGGGCAAGCGGGCCCGTCGGCCCTGTCAGCTCACCAGCCCCGCCAGTCGCTGCAGCGACTCCGTCAGGGCCGCCGTCGCCGAGTCCTTCAGCTTGCCCGCCATCAGGGACACGGCCGCACCCGTGAACTCCCCGTCGATCCGTACGGTGGTCGCCTCGCCGTCGGCCGTGAGCGCGTAGCGGGTGCCGATGGCGACGTTCATCGGGCCCTTGCCGCGGATCGCGAGCACGCGCTCCGGCTCCACTTCCTCCACCGTCCAGGCCACCTCGGCGGGGAAGCCCATCAGCTTCATGTTCTCCGTGAAGGTGGCGCCGGACTCCAGGCGCTCCGGGCCGCCGGCCGGGAAGTCGGTGTGGGTGGCGTTCCACTCCCCGTACGAGCCGAAGTCGGTGAGCCGCGCCCACACCTTCCCGGCAGGTGCCTCGATCCGTGCCTCCGCGCTGACTTCGGCCATGGGCCACCCCTTCACGCGTACCAGTCGGGCTTCGGTGTCGCGGAACGTAGCCGGGGCGGCGCGAACATTCAATACTGATGAACCGTCAGTTCTTGTGTCGTCCTGTTGTTCCGTCGTTCCGTCGCCCGCCCACCGGATCCGCGCGGAGTCGAAGCGGTCCGAGGCGCGTGGCCGGCCGCTCTCGTCGTGGCAGTGGAACGCGGCCCAGAAGAGATCGCCCGGCAGCGCCTCCCGGGGTGCGTACACCCGGTAGACGTACCGCCGCCCGTCGAGTGCGGGCAGATCCACCATCCAGAACATGCCGGGAGGACGATACGACACGTCGGGGCGTGCGCCGGGCCGGGAGGCAAAGCGGCGCGCCCCTAGGGGGGAGAAGTGGCGCGATCTCCTTCGCAAGGAGGAGGAATCGCCCTCCGTACCCGACTCCGGTGGTATGTCCACATGCTTCTCGCCGGGGATGTCCCGAAGCCGTCGGCCTGATGAGGTGGGATCGTGCACAATCCCGTCCCGAGCGTTCCCGCTTCCCGTTCTCAGGTGTCCCGGCTGCTGCCCGCCTCGCGCCGGGCCGACCTGGAGAACGTCCTGACCGCGGAGCTCCTGACGGTCGTGGCCGGAGCCAGAAGGCGGACGCTGCGGGACGGCGACCGGCAGATCGACACCGCTCACCTGCTGCACTCCCTCCTCGAGACCGACCCCGAGGCCGGTGCCGCCTTCGACGGCGGCCACCAGGTCGCCCGGGTGCTCGGCTATCTCGTGCAGCGCTCCATCGGCTACGGGCTGCGCTGGCAGCGGTCGGTCGAGGACACCGGCGGCTCCCTCCCCGTCCTCCGGGTCGGCGAACCGGCCGCCTCCGGCTGGTCACCGGCCGCCGCGGCCGCCCTCGGGCATGCCTTCGAACGGGCCGCGCGGCGCGGCGACCGCCGGGTCCGGGGCCTCGATCTGCTCGCCGTGCTCGCCGCCGAACCGGACAGCCGGGCCGGCGAGGTACTGCGCCGCGCGGGCGTCGACCGCACCGTCCTGACGGCCCGGATCGCGGAGCTGTCTCAACAGGTGTAACGGGGGTTACGCACCTGACCGGGCCCTGTCATGATGGCCCGATGCACGCGTCTCAGGGGAGAAGCGCCGGTCTGGGACTCGCCCTGACCTCGGCCTTCGCATTCGGTGGTTCAGGTGTGGCGGCCAAGCCGCTCATCGAGGCGGGTCTCGACCCGTTGCACGTGGTCTGGCTCAGGGTGGCCGGTGCCGCCCTCGTGATGCTGCCGATCGCCTGGCGCCACCGGGACCTGCCGCGCCGCAAGCCGGCCCTGCTCGCCGGGTTCGGTCTGCTGGGCGTCGCCGGCGTCCAGGCCTGCTACTTCGCCGCGATCTCCCGGATCCCCGTCGGCGTCGCGCTGCTCGTCGAGTACTTCGCCCCGGCCCTCGTCCTCGGCTGGGTCCGCTTCGTCCAGCGCCGCCCGGTGACCCGCGCCGCCGCCCTCGGCGTCGTCCTCGCCGTCGGCGGACTCGCCTGTGTCGTCCAGATCTGGTCCGGGCTGAGCTTCGACGCGCTCGGCCTGCTGCTCGCGCTCGCCGCCGCCGGCTGCCAGGTCGGCTACTTCGTCCTGGCCGACCAGGGCAGCGACGAGGACGAGCCCGTCGACCCGCTCGGCTTCATCGCGTACGGACTCCTCTTCGGCGCCGTCCTGCTCACCTTCGTCGCCCGCCCGTGGGACATGGACGGGTCGGTGCTCGGCGGCACCGCCGATCTCGACGGCACGGCGGTCCCGGCCTGGCTGCTGCTGGGCTGGATCGTGCTGATCGCGACCGTCCTCGCGTACGTCACCGGGGTCGTGTCCGTACGCAAGCTCTCCCCGCAGGTCGCGGGTGTGGTGGCCTGTCTGGAGGCCGTGATCGCCACCGTCCTCGCCTGGGTGCTGCTCGGCGAGCACCTGGGGGTGCCGCAGATCGCGGGCGGTGCGGTCGTGCTCGTCGGCGCGTTCATCGCGCAGTCCTCGACGCCGAAGGCCGCGACGGCCGAACCGGTCGCCGGATCCGCCGACCAGGCGGCCGGTGAGCAGGCCGACGGCGAGCGGGCCGGCGGCGAGCGGGCCGGCGGCGGGCAGGCGTCCGATGGAGCCGGGGTGGCGGCAGGGAAGGCCACCCCGTAGGGTTCCGGCCATGCGTATGACCGTACTTCCGCCCCCCGCACGCTGACCGCGGGCGGCTCACTTCCGCTGACGAGGACCGGACTCGGGCGGGCCGATACGAGGCCCCCGAGCGGTTCGTCGCTGCCCGCCCGCGGACACGGCGACCATCTTTCCTTCCTCCTCATCCGGAGCATGTACGTGTCGAACACTCCTGGTTCCGCCCTGTCCACGGGGCGGAGCCTCGTCTCGCTGATCATCGTCGGTGTCGCCTGGGGCACCGCGGGCGCCGCCGCCTCCCTCGTCTTCCGGGCCAGCGATCTCGGCCCGCTCGCCCTGTCCTTCTGGCGTTACGTCGGCGCGCTGCTGCTGCTTCTCGGCGTCCTCGCCCTGCGCCGGCGGCGCGGGCAGCAGGCCCCGGCCATCCGGGAACCGCGCGGGCGATGGCTCGTCCGGGTCCTCGGCACCGGCCTCGGCATGGCCGTCTTCCACTGGGCCTACTTCGCCGCCGTGCAGGCCACCGGGCTCGCCGTCGGCACCGTCGTGACACTCGGCGCCGGGCCCGTGCTGATCGCGGCCGGCGCCCGGATCCTGCTGGGCGAACGGCTCGGCCTGGGCGGTGTCCTGGCCGTCGGCGGCGCGCTCGCCGGGCTCGGCGTGCTCGTGCTCGGCGGGGGCGGTGCCGAGGTGCGGCCGTCCGGCGTCGTCCTCGCCCTCGTGTCCGCGCTCGCCTACGCGGCGTTCACGCTGCTCACCCGGTGGCTCGGCCGTACCGGGGGCGGGCGGGTCGACGTCCTGTCCACCACCACCTGGTCGTTCGCCGTCGGGGCGGTCGGTCTGCTGCCGTTCGCGGCCGTCGAAGGGCTCGTCCCGCACAGCGAGGCCCCGCTGGCGGTCCTCGGCCTGCTCGTCTACGTGGCGGCCGTCCCCACCGCGCTCGCCAACGCCCTCTACTTCGCCGGGGCGGCCGTGATCCGCTCCGCGACGGTCTCCGTCATCATGCTGCTGGAGCCGGTCAGCGCCGCGCTCATCGCCGTGACCCTGCTCGGCGAGCGCCTCACCGCCTCCACGGTCGGGGGCACCCTGCTGCTGCTCGGCGCCGTCACCGGGCTCGCCTTCGCGGAGACCCGGGCGGCGGTGGGCCCGCGCGGGGAGCGGGCCGACGGGGCGGTGTCCGTCACGCCGTAGCGGACGGTCCGGGAACGGACGGTCCGGGAACGGATGACCCGGAACCGGACGGTCCGGTCGTGGACGGCTTGGCGGCGAGGCGGCGGAGCTGATGGGCCCGCGCCGCCGCGTCGCCGGGGCCCGCGCGCTCGGCGAGCCGGACCGAGACCCGTTCCTGCACGGCCGGCGGCTTGTTGCCCGCGTACTTGAACTTCGCGCGGACATCGGTCACTTCGAGCCGCAGCACCCGGATGCCCGGCAGCATGCGGCCGAACGGAGCTTCGCCGGGCCGGGCTTGCGCCGTGCCGCCCTCCGGCTGGAAATGGGCGACCTGGCGGTTCAGCAGGGTCGCCTTCTCCTCCGGGTCGTCGACGACGTGCGCGGTGCAGCGGAGTTGGACGGCCGTGTAGTACGAGGTCGGGGTGCCGTGCTCGGTGGGCGCGCCGTCGGAGGCGGTCCAGTGGCCAGGCACGTACACGTAGTCGTCGACCACGCTCAGCAGCACGGTCGGGTGCCGGTCCAGGTCGCGCCAGAGCGGGTTGGGGCGGGCGAGATGGGCGATCGCCTGGCCGTACGGGCCGGGCTCGGGCTCGTACCGGAAGTGCAGCGGCTGCACCCACGGCGGTTCGCCGGCAGTGCCGTTGACCGCGAGCTGGCCGAAGTCGTGGGCGGCGAGCCAGTGTTGCCAATCGCCGTCGTCATGGGGCGCGTCCCAGGGATGGATCAGCATGCGAAGGCCCCTCAGTGAGCGGTGAGATAGCCGGGCAGGGTGATGGCCGGGTCCAGGTCGCCGGCCGGCTCCGGGGTGCCGTGGCCGCTGCGCACCGGGATCACGCCGGCCCAGTGGGGGAGCGCGGCGTCCTCGGGCTCGTCGTTGGGGCCGCCGGTGCGGACCTTGGCCGACACCTCGGCGAGGTCGAGGCGCAGGACGGCGGTCGCGGCGAGTTCCTTGGCGTTGCCGGGGCGGGAGTCGGCGGCGCGGCCGGGGACGACATGGTCGACCAGCGCGTCGAGGGCGGTGCGCAGCTCCTCGGGGTCGGTCACCTGGCGGGCGGTGCCGTGCACGACGACCGAGCGGTAGTTGATCGAGTGGTGGAAGGCGGACTTGGCGAGGACCAGGCCGTCCACGTGGGTCACGGTCAAGCACACCGGCAGCCCCGGCGTGTCGGCCCCGCCGCCGGCGCCGCCTGCCATCCGCATCGGCCGCGAGCCGGTCGAACCGTGGACGTACAGGCGCTCGCCGACCCGGCCGTACAGCGTGGGCAGGACGACGGGCGCGCCGTCGCGGACGAAGCCGAGATGGCAGACGTACCCCTCGTCGAGTATCGCGTGCACCAGTGGGCGGTCGTACGCGGCGCGGTGGCGGGAACGGGTGGGGACGGTCCGCTCGGTGGGCTCGTAGGGCGGTGGAACCGCGGGAAGTGCGTCCGTCATGGTGGCGTACTCCATTGCACTAGTGCATAATCGGCTTTGTGCTAGGAGAATATCGGATCGAAGGCCGTCGCGCATCGGAGATCGCCGCCAGCGTGGAGCGGGGGGTGGGCTCCGGGCTGCTCGAACCCGGGCAACCCCTGCCGCCCATGCGGGAGTTGGCGGCCACCCTCGGCGTGAACCCGAACACCGTCGCCGCCGCCTACCGCACCCTGCGCGAACGCGGGGTGATCGAGACGGACGGCCGCCGCGGCAGCCGGGTGCGGCCCGCGCCCGCGACGACCGCCCGCGGCTCGATCAGGGTCGAGGCCCCGGCCGGCGCCCGGGACGTCAGCAACGGCAGCCCCGATCCGGCGCTGCTGCCGCCGCTCGGCCCCGCCCTCGCCGAGGTCGCCGAGGCGTACGCGGCGCGGCCGACGATGTACGGGGAGGAGCCCGTCGACGAGGAGTTCGCCCGGCTCGCCCGGGCCGCCTTCGACACCGCCGGGGTACCGGCCGGGCCCGTCGGCGTCGCGTCCGGCTCGCTCGACGCCGTCGAACGGGTGCTGACCGCGCGGCTGCGGCCCGGCGACGCCGTCGCCGTCGAGGACCCCGGCTGGGGCAGCCTCCTCGACCTCGTCCCCGCGCTCGGCCTGCGGCCCCTGCCGGTCGCCGTCGACGACGACGGACCACTGCCGGACTCGGTGGCCGGCGCGCTGCGGGCCGGGGCCCGCGCCGTGATCGTCACCGACCGCGCGCAGAACCCCACCGGCGCCCGCCTCACCGCCGCGCGCGCCGCCGGACTCCGGACGGTCCTGGCCCGCCACCCCGACGTCCTGCTCATCGAGGACGACCACGGCCACGGCATCGTCGCCGAGCCGCCGCACCCGCTCGCCACGGGCACGGGCGCCTGGGTCTTCGTACGGTCGGTGGCCAAGGCGTGGGGGCCCGACCTGCGGATCGCCGCCTTCACCGGGGACGCGGAGACCGTCGACCGGGTCCTCGGCCGGCAGCGGCTCGGCCCCGGCTGGGTCAGCCGGCTGCTCCAGCGCGCGGTCGTCCGGCTGTGGACCTCGGGGGCCGTCGACCCGGACGCGGTCGCGGCGGCGTACGGGGAGCGGCGCGACGGACTCGTCCGGGCGCTCGCCGCGCGCGGGGTCGAGGCGCACGGGCGCAGCGGCATGAACGTGTGGATCCCGGTCGCCGACGAGACCGGCGCCGTCGCCCGGCTGCTCGCCCGCGGCTGGGTGGTCGCGCCCGGCGCCCGCTTCCGGATGGAGGCCGGGCCGGCGGTCCGCGTCACCGTCTCCGGGCTCGCCCTCGCCGACCTCGAACCGCTCGCCGACGCGCTCGCCCACGCGGCGGGACCGGCACCGGCCCGCAGTTACGGCTGACGGGCCGGCCCGCGGTCACGGCCGGGCCGGTGCGGGGCCGTGCCGATGCGGCAGGGGGCCGGGACCGGGGCGGCGCCCGGCCCCGAGTCCGGGTGTTCCGGCTTCGTATTCCGGCGCCCCGGCCCCGTGCCCCGGTGCGCGCACCGTTCGAACGCGCCGAGTCGCGGGTGGTGACATCTCGGTCCAGGATGGCGCTGTGTGGGGGCCGGACGGGGCGGCGGACCCGCGACCGGCCCCTGGGGCCGCCCCGCAGGCCGCCGCAGCGCGACCCCGAGGCCCGTCCCGGCAACCGCCCGAACCCGGCAGGAGGCTCCCCTTCATGGACCCCGTGCTCACCACCGACGCGCTCGCCAAGCTGCGCCAGCCCCGCCCGTACCCCGCGGTCTCCCTGGTGATGCCCACGCATCGCCGCGAACCGGAGAACACCCAGGACCCGGTACGGCTGCGCAATCTGGTCGCGCAGGCGGAGAAGGCCGTCCAGGAGGATCCGAAGGTGCCCCGCGAGCGGCGCCTCGACGTGCTCGACCAGCTGCGCCGGGCCGTGGCGGAGACCGACCTCGTGCACGCGGAGGACGGACTGGTGATCTACGCGGCGCAGGGCGAGTACCAGGTGTGGTCGGTGGCCCGCACCGTGCCGGAGCGGGTGGTCCTGGCCGACACCTTCCTCACCCGCAACCTGGTCGCCGCCCAGGCCGCCGAACAGCCCTACTGGGCCCTCGCGGTGGCGGCCGACCGGGTCTCGCTGTGGAGCGGCGACCCCGAGCGGGCCGCCGAGCGCCCGAAGGACGGCTTCCCGCTGACCCGCAGCCTGGAGGACCCGGACGTCGAGCGCAAGGAGCAGATCGGCGACGTGCCCAGCACGTTCCAGGACGAGGACGCCCGCCATTTCCTGCGCGAGGCGCACGAGAAGCTGCGGGCCGTCCTCGCCACCGAACCCCGCCCGCTCTACGTGCTGGGATCGGCTCCCGCGCTGGCCCTCCTGGAGGACCTGGGCTCGCTCGGCCCGGACGCCATGACGATCCAGCAGGGCGGTCTCGCCGAGGGGCCGGCCGCCGCCGTGTGGCAGGCCGTCGAACCGCTGCGCCAGGCGCGGGTGGCGGCGGCGACGGCGACCGTGGTGGCGGAGCTGGACGCGGCGCGCGGCCGGCGCGAGTTCGCGGGCGGCATCGACGAGGTGTGGCAGGCGGTGCAGCAGGCGCGGGTGCGGCTGCTGGCGGTCGAGGAGCACTACCGGACCGTCGTACGCCAGGAGGGCGGGCACCTGGAGCCCGCGCAGTCCGGGGACGCGGGCTCCCGCGACGACATGGTCGACGAGATCGTCGAGCAGGCGCTGGAGAGCGGCACCGAGGTGCGGTTCGTGCCCGACGGCACGCTGGAGGAGCAGGGGCGGATCGCGGGCGTGCTGCGTTACTGAGCGACGGGCCGCGAGCGGTCCGGGTCCGCGCCGGCCGGGGCCGTGGTCGCCGTGGAAGCCGCGGGGGTCGAGGGAGCCGCGGGGGTCGAGGGAGTCGCCGGGGTCATGGCCGGGGTCGGCGTCCCGGCCGGCGTCGCGGTCGGTACGTGGTCCCGGACCGGCTCCCGCCGGGCGGCGCGGCGCGGGCCGCGGGTCTGGGTGAGGGCGGCGCCCGCCAGGACGATCACCGCGCCGACCGGGGTGTTCCAGGTCAGCCCCTCGCCCAGGACGGCGACACCGGCGGCCGTGGCGATGACCGGGATGAAGTACGTGACCATGGACGCGGTCGTCGGGCCGACCTCCGCCACCACCCCGTACTGGAGCAGCATCGCGGCCCCGGTGCCCAGCGCGCCGAGCGCGACCACCGACAGCAGCGGCATGATCTCGAAGCGCTCCGGCCAGGACGTGAACAGCGGGGTGACGATCGCCAGTTGCACCGTCGCCAGGCCGACCTGGGTGCCGGCCAGCGACAGGTTCGAGGCGTCCGTGCCGGCCAGGGTGCGGCGGACGTAGATCCAGCCGACCGCGTAGCTGAACGAGGCGAGCAGGGCCATCGCGGTGCCGGTGACGTCGAGGCCGGAGAAGCCCTGCCAGGCGCCGAGCACGGTCAGTACGCCGATGAAGCCGATGCCCAGACCCGCCGCGCGTACCCGGGTCGGGCGGTCCTCGGACAGGGCGACGAGCGAGAGGAGCATGCCCCACAGCGGGGTGGTGGCGTTGCAGATGCCCGCGAGCGTCGAGGGGATCGTCAGCTCCGCGTACGAGAAGAGGGAGAACGGCAGCGCGTTGAGCAGAAAGGCCGCGACCGCCAGATGCCCCCAGGTGCGCGCGCCGCGCGGCAGCCGGTCACGCTTCGCGACCATGGCGACGGCCAGCACCGCCGTACCGAACAGCAGCCGGCCGAAGGTCACCTGGAACGGGGCGAAGCCGTCCGTGCCCACCTTGATGAAGAGGAAGCTGAATCCCCAGATCAGAGCGAGGGCGCCGAAGCGCACCCGCCAGTCCACGCCGCCCGGGCGCGGTGCGCCGGGGGAGGAGGGAAGGGCGGAGGAGGGGGACGCGGAAGGGGAGGGTCTGCTCATGCACCACAGAGTGACCGAGGCAACCTCGTAGAACAAGCGAGAATTCCTCCGGTGAATATCTTAGCATCGCTTACATGTTGAATCCGGAGCGTCTGCGCCGAGCTGGAACCCGAGCCCGGGATCCGCGAAGTACTGCGCGGCGACTGCGACCTGTCGGTCGTCCTCGACTGGAACAACAAGCGGGCGCCCGTCCCCGCCGGGCTCGAACGGGCCCATCTCCTCGACGACGCCGCCGACTTGGCCCTTCCCGCCGACCACCCGCTGGCCGGCCGCGAGGTCGTCGACCTGGAGGACTTCGCCGACGAGGAGTGGGTGTCCTGGCCGCGCGGCGAGTTCTGCCACGAATGGCTGATGTTCACCCTGCGCGCCAAGGGCATCGAGCCCCGCATCGCCCATGTCGCCGCCGACCACCACACCCAGCTCGCCCTGGTCGCCGCCGGACTCGGCGTCTGCGTCGCACCCCGCCTCGGCCGGCTGCCGATGGGTGACGACGTCGCCTTCGTCCCTGTACGACAGCCGGTCAGCCGGCACATCTACGCCACCTGGCGCACCGACGCCGGACGCCGACCCTCCATCCGCGCCGTCGTCGACGCGCTGCGGACGGCCGGCGCGCCGCTGTCCGGCTGGCGGTACGGGCGGGGATCACGCCCCCGCGAGTTTGCGGAAGTCCCAGGAGACGACGGCGCTCGGGGTGAGCCGCAGCCAGGCGTGCCGGCCGTCGTGCGGCATGGCGTCGAGTCCGAAGTTCCTGGCGGCGAACAGTCGCTCGGGGACGTCGAGTTCGGGGCAGGGCTCACCCGTGCGCGGGGCCTCGCCGACGCGTTCCACGGTGCCTGACAGCTCCACCCCGCGCAGTTCCCCGTACTCCTCGCCGTCGTCGACCACGACCGCGACCCGCGGATCGGCCTCCAGTTCGGCCCAACGGCGGCTGCGGGTCAGGGAGTAGAGCCAGAGCGACGTCCCGTCCCAGGCGAACCAGAGGGCACTGGCGTGTGGGTGGCCGTCGGCGGCGACGGTCGCCACCCGGCAGGTGCGCTGCCCGGCCAGGAAGGAATCGAGCTCGGCCGGGGTCATCATGATCCGGCGTCCACGGCGCTGTCCGGTGGTCATCGTCCGCACCCTTCTGGATTTCTGATGAGGTGTCAGAAAGCATGGGGCATCGGGTATCCCGGAGCAAGGAGGAGGGCGTCATGACGCGACCGGACCGGCTCACCGGACAGCTCGACCCTGACGGAGCCGTCCTGCTGACCGTCGAATGCCAGGAGGGTGTGGTGGGGAAGACGAGCGCGCTCCCCGAACTCGCCGCCGCCGCACGGGAGTCGGGGGCCTTGGACAACATCGCGCGGCTCGTCGCCGGCGCGCACCGGGCAGGCGTCCAGGTGATGCACGCCGTCGCCGAACGCCGCCCCGACGGGCGCGGCGCGAACCGTAACGCCCGCCTCTTCCGCGCCGCCGCCCGGCTCCCCGTCGCCCAGCACACCGGCAGCGCCGCCGTACAGATCGCCGAACCGATCGAGGTGACCGAGGCGGACCTGGTGGTCCGGCGTCTGCACGGGCTCTCGCCGCTCGCCGGGACCGATGTCGACGCGCTGCTGCGCAACCTCGGCTGCCGGACCCTGGTCGTCACCGGCGTCTCCGCCAACGTGGCCGTACCCAACGCGGTCTTCGACGCCGTCAACCTCGGCTACGAGGTCGTCGTGCCGAGCGACGCCATCGCCGGAGTGCCCGCCGACTACACGGCCGCCCTGACCCGCCACACACTCGCCCTCGTCGCCACCCTCACGACGACGGACGAGGTCCTGGCCTGCTGGCGGGCGCACTGAGGGCCGTTCGTGACATCGGACCGTCAGGCGCCGCGGGCGAGCGAGCGCAGGCACGCCTCCCGGGTCGCCTGGTGCACGGCGCGCGCGAGCCGGGCGCCCCAGCGGGAGCGCGGACCGGCGAAGGGCTCGGCCGGACCGTCCCCGGCGACGGGACACGCGACACACACCGCGTCCGTCGGGGTGCCGGAAGCGTCGGCGCCGACGTCGAGCAGCGCCTGGACCTTCGCCTCGGTCGCCGTGGCGACCGCGTTGACCAGGGCCGCGTCCGTGAGCGGCACCGGGAGCGAGACGACGATGTTGATCGTGCCCGGACGCGGCGGACCGACGGTGCCCGCGTCCGGAGCGGCCGCCCACCCCCGTACCCCGATGCCCGCCGTCACCATGGCCTCGGCGCCACCGTCGGCGGCGCACTGCCGGTCGCCGAGCTCCGCCGCCGTCATCAGCCCCACGCCGGGACCGGTCAGACCGGCGCCGGCGGCCAGTTCGCGCAGATGGGCGACCGGGTCGAGCCGCCCGTACCCGGCGGCACCTGGGCGTTGACGACCCACGACCGCTCCCCGACGCCCCCTCCGAGCACGGCGCTGGACACCATCCGCGTGCCGGGCCCGGGCGCCCACACCCACATCGGCCGGCGGCGGCCGTCCTCCTCGTGGTCGAGCAGGACGGCGTCGGCGAAAGCGGCGCGGGTGGGGTCCGGCGCGGCGGCCGGGAGACGCGAAAGCACCCCGTACCCTAACCCGTGCCCTTGGGACTCAGTTCTTCTTCCAGGGGGTGACTCCAAGCCTGCCCGTCGTTCCGAGGTCGAGGTTCGGGGTCACCGTCACCGGGGCGGCCCCCGCCTTCGCCCGGACCCGGACGTGCGGCACGTTCACCGCGGTGCCGGCCTCGGTGGTGTTGCGCCAGACCAGGTTCGCGGTCGCCGACTCGTTCGGCCGGAGCGTCACGCGCCGCGGCGGTTCGTCGCCTCCGACGCCGGTGGCGATGTCCTTGCCGCCGTCGAGGATCCGCACGCCGCTGACGGGCTCGTGGTCGGAGTCCAGAAGCACGAGGAGCGGATAGCCCTCGACGGTGTAGTCACGCGCGCCGCAGTTCACGAGGTGCAGGCCCACGACGCGCAGCCCCATGGTCGCGTCGCCCTGGTCGGCGCTGACCCGGACGCCGGAGGCGGGGCACGGGCCCGATTCGATCGGCGCCTCGTCCGCGGGGACCTTGGTCGCCTTGAGGACGTGTGCCCCGGTGATCGCGGGAGCGCCGGGCGGCAGCACCTCGGCATGGACCGTCCCCCGCGCGGTCTTCCCCGGGGCGACGTCGCGCACGGTCACGGTCCGGGTGGACATGGCCCCGCCGTCACTGCTCGTGAAGGTGACGACGACGGTGTACGTCTGGGCCGTGGACGTCGTGTTGACGACCTCGTAGGCGGCGGACGTCTTCGGATCCTCGGGGGCGTCGAGGGGATCGGGCCGTACGCCGTAACCGGTCCACGGTGACGGGAGGGAGTCGGCGTGTACGCCGTAACCGGACGAGGACGAGGACGGGGACGAGGACGAGGGCGACGACGAGGGCGAGGGCGAAACCGACGGGGCCGACAGGGTGATCGAGGTGATCCGTGCGCCGTCCTTGCCCGGATCGTCGACCGGCTTGGCGGAGGGCGCCCCGGCCGTGGCACCGCCCGGGGCCGGGTTCCCGGCGCCCGCCGGGGTGGTCCCGCACCCCGTGAGGAGCAGTGCGGTCGCGGCGAGAGCCGAGACGAGGGGAGTGGTCGCGGCGAGGGCCGGGCGAGCGGCGAGGAGGCTGCGCATCCGGGCATCCCATCAAGGCGCCCTCCCCGCAGTCATGATGGAGGCCACAGTTCCGGTCACAGTGGTGTCACAAAGGCGGCTGGCCATGCCGATCAGCGGCCGACGGATCCCGTGATCCGGACGGCGCTCGCCCGGGGCTTCACGGACACCAGGCAGGAGTTCCACAGCTCCACCCCGGCCGTCAGCAGCTCCTGTACGGCCCCTCGCTCCTCGGGCGTCCAGATGTCGCACGCGTCGCCGAACAGCTTCTCGTACGCGCCGTCGTGCACCGCTGTCTGTCGCGGGCCGGAGGCCGCGGGGAGTCCCCGGGCCAGGTCCTCGAAGAAGTTCCAGGCGTCCAGCACCGCCCCCGCGGGGACCCGCCGGCGGGCCGGATCCGCCAGCCAGTGCTGGACCCGGGCGAGTTCCAGGGTGTCGGCCTCGGGGTGCGCCAGGGGCCATCCGCGCCGGTCCGCGTACCGGCGTGC
This sequence comes from Streptomyces laurentii, assembly GCA_002355495.1. Taxonomy (GTDB): domain Bacteria; phylum Actinomycetota; class Actinomycetes; order Streptomycetales; family Streptomycetaceae; genus Streptomyces; species Streptomyces laurentii. The sequence goes on along the minus strand of AP017424.1, from coordinate 912,641 downwards.
CTGCCCGGCCGTCCGGAACACCGGCACCGTGCGGTGACCGGCGGCGCCCGGCAGCGTCAGCACCCGGTCCCGCGCGTTGCCGACGCCACCGATCCACAGGAGCACCCCGCCGCGGTCGCGCCCGCGGATCCGGTACGCGTAAAGACGCCCCCGCTCACCCTCGTCTCCCGCCGCGAACCAGTCGACGGTCCCACTCTCAGCCATGGCCCCACCCTGGCAGGGCCGGCGGAGGCCGTCGAACGAGTTGTCCGCGACCCCCGCCACGGCGCGCACCATGCCACGAAAAACCCCGGAATGTGACGACGGGGGAATGGATAACCTGGGGGGATGCTTACCGAAGTGACAGCGACGCGCTACGTCACGCCATTGCGTGAGGGCGGCTCGCTCCCCGGGATCGTCGAGGCCGACGATCCCGGCACGTACGTCATGAAGTTGTCTACCAGGTGGCGCTGACCTGCGGCAATGTCGTCCATCTGGTCTCTGACCTGGGCGGATCTGTCTTTCTGGGTCTTTCGGGTTCGCGCCTGTTTACGCAGTCGATTCTCCCCACGCGCTCCCCCGTAGCCCTTCGGGCACGGGAGGTACCCCCACCGCGTTGTCTCTTTCCTCCGCCTTGCGATCACCCGCACCGGACCCCGCTCCCTGATCCAGCCTGATCCAAAAGAAAGGCCCTAGTGACCTGAGTCGGAGGTTTGTCGTTAGTTAGGTATGAGTCGTCCGGGTCCGAAGATTCCGCCGTTGTCGGTGACTGATGCCCAGCGGGCTGTGCTGGAGGGGTGGGTGCGTCGGCGGACGACGGCCCAGGCTCTGGCTCAGCGGTCGCGGATCGTGCTGGAGTGCGCCGAGGGACACTCGATCATGGAGGTGTCCCGCCGGCTGCGGGTCGCTCCGGACACGGTCCGCACCTGGCGGCGCCGTTTCCTGGAACGCGGCCTGGACGGCCTGTGTGATGATCCGCGGCCGGGTGTTCCCCGGAAGATCACCGATGCCGATGTCGAGCGGGTGATCGTCAAGACACTTGAGGAGACTCCGAAGAACGCCACGCACTGGTCGACGAGGTCGATGGCGGCGGCCACGGGGATGTCGCAGTCGACGGTCTCTCGGATCTGGCGCGCGTTCGCCCTGGCGCCGCACCGGTCGCAGACGTTCAAGCTGTCCACGGACCCGCTGTTCATCGACAAGGTCCGCGACGTCGTGGGCCTGTATCTCGACCCGCCGGAGAAGGCCCTGGTTCTCTGCGTGGACGAGAAGTCGCAGATCCAGGCCCTGGACCGGTCCCAGCCGGTCCTGCCGATGATGCCGGGTGTCCCCGAACGCCGCAGCCACGATTACATCCGGGCCGGCACCACCACCTTGTTCGCCGCCCTGGAAGTGGCGACCGGCAAGGTCATCGGCTCGCTCCACCGCCGCCACCGGGCAGCGGAGTTCAGGAAGTTCCTGGTCAAGCTCGACAAGGAAGTCCCCGCCGGCCTTCAGGTCCACCTGATCCTCGACAACTACGCGACTCACAAGACACTCGACATCAAGAAGTGGCTGCTGGCCCACCCGCGGTTCCATCTGCACTTCACTCCCACCAGCGCGTCCTGGCTGAACCTGGTCGAGCGATGGTTCGCCGAGCTCACACAGAAGAAGCTCAAGCGCGGCGTCCACCGCTCCGTCCAAGCCCTCGAACGCGACATCCGAGCCTGGCTCACCGACTGGAACGAGCACCCCAGACCCTTCGTCTGGACAAAGACAGCCGACGAGATCCTCGACAAACTCGCCACCTACTGCCGACGAATCTCCGACTCAGGTCACTAGTGGTCGACGGCCGTGCCCGGCGGGTCTACAAGGCGACCGAGGCCGGGAAGCAGGCCCTCGCGGAGGACAGTCAGGCGCTGAAGGAGCTTGCCCGCGAGGTTCTCGGGGCGAAGCCCGTAGACCGGCGGCGCGGGGTTAGCGGCCCTCGGTTCCCGTTGTCGCGGCCGGGACGGAAGCCGTGCGGGGCAGGTGCGCGTCGAGAGAGAGGGCACCGGCGCCGACAAGGACCAGGAAGAGGCTGCCGCACAACTGGGCCAGGTCGGTGCGGGATTCGTGGGCGAAGTCCCACCAGCCGGACTTCCCCGCGAACAGCAACGCGTCTCCCCAGAGGATCGGCAGCTTGGTGATCAGCAGCGCGCCCAGCATGTTCACGATCATGGGGATCGTGGCGAGCCGGGTGAGCAGTCCGACCAGGATCAGCAGGCCGCAGGCGATCTCGAACACCCCGTCCAGAGGCGCGAAGAGGCCAGGGGCGGGGATGCCGGCCTTGTCGAACCGGCCGGTGCCCTGTGCGTCGGGGCGGAGGAATTTCAGGATGCCTTCGCAGAGGGGCCGGCTGGCGGCATGGTGCCGAGGCTCGTCCTGAGTTCGCGGGCGGTGGCCACGGACAGGCGTGACTGTGGGAGAACTACATGGCCGTTGACACAGGGGCACTTCGGTGGGAGGTCCTCCGGTGGTGCGGCCCTCCGTCATGGTCGCCACAGGGATGAGCCGGTCTCGCAAAGGCGGGCTCCCTCCCGCGGGCATGCCACTCCCGCTAGGACGACCGCAGAGGTGGGGTGGAGATTGTCGAGATTTGCACCCGTGGGGACTCCGTGGAAGGCCCGCTGACCTTGCGTATGAGCGAGCCCGTGGGAGGCACGGCGTACTCAGGACGGCTTCGGGTGCGAGACAGGCCGACCGCTGGCGAGAGCACGCTCCACCGCGTCCCGGGCAGGCTCCTGCCGGGTGAACACATCCTGGCCAATCACTGTGGATTCCCACGCTTGCGCCGGAGATGAGGAACGGGTCAGCAGCCAGGTGGTCAGCAGCCATTCCGGGTCCGGCAGGAGCAGTCCGCTCCAACTCGTCAGAGAGCCCACATCGCCGTGCTCGTTGCGCCAGGCGACGGTCCAGCCGAGAGCGATGCCGTGCCCCGGCTCCGTCGGCCCGCCATGGCGGCCGGTGAGGACGTATGTGCCGGGCGCGTGTCCCACGGCCGTGAGGTACGTCCCGCTGATGCCTCCCACCGGGTCCGATCGCAGGTGCATACGCGACCCGAACTCGTTGTACCAGTCACCGTCGATGATCACGGGGCTCTCCCAACACGTCGGTGCTCCAGCAGTCCCGTCGGACGTGCACCGGTTCCTGCCTCTCGATCGATTGGACCGTAATGCCAAGAACGGTCCAAGTGGCGCAGACATGCCGATATTGGGGAGCGGGGGGCACGCCGTTACGGCGAGTGTGGCCTCCGGCGGCCGCTGACCGGGAGCTAGGCGAGATCCTTGACGTACGTCTTTGCCGGGGGGGGGCTGGTCGTACGGTTCTGTGGAGGCCCGGCCTTCAGGGTGTCCTGGGTCGGTGCGGCCGACTCAGGACCGAGCACCTACCGCCGGGAACCGCGTACACGTCGACCGCGTGGATGCCCCCTCCGCTTCGTCGAGGTCGACCACGAGCCAGCCAGTTCCTCGATAGTCTCGCTCGCGTCGCTGCTTCCGCCTGTAGGCCCTGTCCGAGCCACTCACCCTGCACGGCCGGCCGACCGTCGACGCTGTGCAGTGCACTGTCAAGGGCAGAGAACCGGCCGTCGGCACTTTCGCCGGCACGTATCAGTGCTGATCGTAGCCATGGGCCCCGTGCAGGCGGACGAAGTGGCAGGCGTGACCGTCGCGCGGTACACCAAACCGTGGGCCAGACGCTCGTACAGCTGGACCCGCTCCCGTCCGCCCGGGCCGATGGGCTGGACGAGCCGTCCGCCGGTCCGCAGTCGTGCGACCAGCGGCTCTGGTACCTCGGGGAAGGCCGCGTAGACGATGACGGCGTCGTACGGGGCACGGTCCGGCACACCGAGGGTTCCGTCGCCGAGGACGATCTCGACGTTCTCCAGGCTCTGTCCGGCGAGCCGACGGCGGGCATCCTCGACCAGATCGGGCCGGCGTTCCACGCTGACCACATGTGCGGCGAGGCGGCGGGCCGGCAGTGCGGTCTGCCAGCCGTAGCCTGTGCCGACCTCCAGGACGCGTTCGCCGCCGGTGAGGCCGAGCGCGGAGACCATCATGGCGACCAGCGAGGGCTGGGTGGTCACCTGGTCGTGGGGGAGCGGTAGGGGCGGGTCCCGGTAGGCGGACACCACGTACTCGGCGGGGACGAACTCCGCCCGCGGGGTGGCTCGGACGGCTTCGAGCAGCCGTCCGTCCGCCACCCCAATGGACCGTGCCGCTCGGACGAGATCCTCGGGAGATGACTCGTGCCCCATGGGTCTGAGCCAATGTTCAGGCGAGGCCGGCGATCAGCAGAAGTACGGCCGAGCAGGTCAGCAGTACCGGGCAGATCTTGAACCAGACGACGCTCGTACGAGCCCCGGTGAGAGCCGTCAGCACCGCGAGGACGAGCAACGCTCCTGCGATGACGCGGTACGTCCAGTCGGCGGTGGACATCCCGCCGCCGACCGCGGTGACGACGATGACCAGCGCGGCGAAGGACCACACGGCCACCGCCTCGGCCAGCCGCTCCTGCAGCAGCACCCGACGGTTGTCCGCCGAGATTTCCCCGAACCCGGCGACGACGGCCCGGGGCGGGATCGCATCCGAAACCCCCCACAGCCCGACCAGGCCCGCGGCGACGTACGCGAGGACGTCTTCCATATTCCGAGGGTCCGCTCCCGGCTCGACCCACGCCATTCAACCTGGGGAGCAATCAGAGCGATGGGATCGCCCGCTGGCGTCCGCTGGAAGACTCAGCGAAGGAGCCGTGGAAGCCCGCCCCGATACGCGTCCCGCGAGTCGGCCGGAATCTGCCTCCGTCGATGGCAACGTCTTCCGGCATACGGAATCCGGAAGGCGCCCAGCGAGCGTCACCGCGCCGTCCGGACGGTGAACGTCCCCTCGGGGATCAGGTGCGAGGAGTTCTTTTCACACGTCCTCGGCGGGTTCGGCTTCGGAGCGGAGACGGACCTTGAGGAGGACGCCCGGGCTGACGAAAGCGAACGGGCAGCCGTCCTCACCGATCGGCAGCCGCTTGAGGTGTCCGCTGCCCACGGGCCACCGTTGCCGCTGCGCCACCTGCGGCCCGATGATCCGAGGGTGCCGCCGCCGTTTCCCGTACGGCAAGGGCCGAATGGGGGCCGTCGGGACCCGGTCGGCCCTGGCAGGAGCGGGCGGCACGTGCTTTCCTGAAGTGAGGAGAGGTCCTCCTGGAAGGACGCGGAGGAACTGACTTCGAGCCGCGCACCGCGCAATCAGGATCCGCGAGAAGCGGATGGGCCCCTCCTCCCCGTCGGCCCCGTGCCGTGAGGTCCGGGCGGACCGCGGTCGGGACCGACCGGCGCTGCCCCGGCTCCCCCTTCCTGTGTGAGCGTGGCAGCGAGGCTTCTCGTATCCCGAAAGGCGGTGGGGGCCATGGAGACGCCCCTCGTGGTCGGCGTCGACGGTTCCGACGCCGGCCTCACTGCGACCGACTGGGCCGCCGACCAAGCCGTACGGCTGGGAGTGCCGCTGCGTATCGTGCACGCCTCGCGGTGGGAACGGTACGAGGGTTCCGTGCCGGCCTGGAGCCTGAACCGCCCATCCGGCCAGGTGCGCGCCGAGAACATCGCCGCCACCGCGGCCGAACGTGCCCTGCGTCGCGCCCCGGGCCTGAAGGTCACGACGGACGTCCTCGTCGAAGACGCGGCGAGCGCTCTGCTCAGGGAAACACGCTCGGCCGATGCGGTCGTCGTCGGATCCCGGGGCCGCGGTGAGCTCGCCGACCTCCTGCTCGGCTCCGTCGGACTCATCGTGGCAGCCCGCTCCCACGGCCCCGTCATCGTCGTGCGCGGCCACCAGCACGCCCGGTACGCGCGCCACCAGAGTGTCCTGCTCGGTATCGGCGAGCACGACGTGGCCGTCCGCTTCGCCTTCCGCGAGGCCGTCCTCCGGCAGGCCGAACTCGACGCCGTCCACGCCTGGCGGCGCCCCGCCGCCCACGAACCGGCCGGCCATCCCCTGCTCACCGGCAGTGTCGCGCACCACGAGGAGCAGCGGGCGACCGCGCTCCACGACAAGGCCGTGGAGGCCGCCGCCCGGGCCTATCCGGAGGTGCGGCTGCGGCGCACCACGGTCGAGGGCCCCGCACACAAGACGCTCGTCGCGCGGTCGACGGCGGCCGACCTGCTGGTCGTCGGGGCACGGCGCCGCGAAGGCCACTTCGGCATGGAGCCGGGCCGGGTCGCCCACCGGGCGCTGCACCACGCCGCCTGCCCGGTCGCCGTCGTCCCGCAGGATCACCGTGCTCCGACCGGGGGTGAGCGGTGATGACCGGCGACGCCACCCCGCACGCTCGCGGCGACATCGGACGCCGGGTCACTGCCCGGCGGGAGGCTCTCGGCCTGACCAGGGAAGAGGTGGCCGAGCGCGCCGGTTCGGCACCGAGCTACATCCAGTACATGGAGGAGCAGGTGACCACCCCTGGCATCGCCTTCATGGTCAGACTCGCCAAGGCCCTGGAGTGCACGGTCCAGGACCTGACCGGGTACACGGCCGAACTGCCGGACGGCACCGGCCGGGCAGGCCGCGACGCCCGGCTCGCCGAGCTGGACGAGCCGGAGTGCTGGCGTCTGCTCGGCACCCACGGCGTCGGGCGGATCGTCTTCACCACCGAGGAAGGTCCCGCGGCCTTCCCCGTCAACTACCAGATCGATCACGGGGAGATCGTCTTCATGACGGCGCCGGGCGCGGCAGTGGTCCGTACGGCCGGGACGGAGATCGCCTTCGAGGCCGACCACGTGGACGAGGCGTTCAGCCAGGGCTGGAGCGTGCTCGTCGTGGGCCCGGTCCGCCGTGTCACCGAAGCGTTCGCCACCCGACGGCTGCGGAACGCGATGTACACGGGCCCGTGGGCGGGGGAGGGACGGGACGTGGTCATCGTCCTGGCGCCACGCCGCATCACGGGGCGGCGCATCGTCGTCGAGGGCGCTCCCGGAGTCGAGGGGCCTCCGGACGGCCCGGCGTAGCGGCCCGGCGCCGCCGGGCGCCAGCGCCTGGCGGCGCCGGGCCGCTACGCCGGGCCGTGAGGGCCGGGCTTGTGGCGGTGCACCGCGACGGGCACCGGGCAGTGGTGGATCGGCGCGTGCGCCACATGGCCGAGATGGGGCCCGAGCGGTATCCCGCCGCTGGCGGCGGCCGGCGACCACAGACAACGCTTCTGAGACGCTTCGACCAGCTGGTACGCGGCGGACCCGACGGCGGCCTTCGCCGTCGCCTCGACCTTCGGAGAGTGCGCCGCCACGGCCGCGGCAGTTCGCCGAGGTCGCTGACCAGGGCAGAAGCCGGGTCCGTGATCGCCGCGTAGCCGTACGCGGCGGCAGCGTCCGACTGTGCGGGAAGCGCAGCGGGCAGTTGCGGCGGGCTCTCTCCCCGAAGGCGAAACCGAGCAGCGGCTCGCAGGGACGGTGCAGCTCCCCGCCCACTACGACCTCGCAGGGCTGTGCAGGCGGGAGCCGGGGACTGTCAGATCGGAGTTGTCCGCCCGGCCGGTCAACTCCTCGGCCTCCCCGCCCCCGGCTGATCGGCGCTCATCTCAAGATCATGGTAGGCGGCGCGCGCGGCGGCCGGTGCGCCCGCCGGTTCCCGTGCGAACGTGAGAGGGGGCGTGCTCGGCCATGCATCGACGTGGACGAGGCGGAGTGGACGCTCGCACAGGACCGTGGTTCGTGCGGCCCGGTTCGCTGCGGCGGTGTCGGCGAGCCGTCAAGACCGACGACGACCGGGGCTGCCATGGCGGGCTTCCCTGCGGGGGCGTCCTGGGCCGCTCCGCGCGGAGAGGGGCCGGGAGGGCTCGAAATGGACCGAAGGGCCCAGTCGCGGGTGTATCGGAGTGGTGCCAGCGTGGAAGGTGCCGCACCTGGGGCGGACGGAATCCCCGGCCCCGGGACGTACTGCCGAGGAGGAGCGATGAGCAGTGACTTTCCCGTCCACTCGGAGCTCGGCACCGTCATTGTGGGGGTCGACGGCTCCCCGTCCGCCAAGATGGCCGCCCTGTGGGCCGCCGACGAGGCGGCGCGGCGCGGCCAGTCCCTGCATCTCGTGCACGCCGCCGATACCGACCGGCGCGCCCTGTTCGTCCGTGCGGAGACTCTTCAAGCGATACGGGAGGCGGGTCGCGACCTGCTCGACGAGACGGCTGCCGCAGTCCAGAAGGATCACCCCGATCTGACCGTGGTCAAGGAACTCAGCAAACTGGAGCCGGTCGCGGCACTCAGCGCGATCGCCGGCCGCCGGGGCACGATCGTGGTGGCAAACCGGGGCCTCGGCGGGTTCGCCGCGCTGATGCTCGGATCGGTCGGGCTGGGTGTGGCCGCCCGAGCCACCGTTCCTGTGATCGTCGTGCGTGCCCAGGCACGTCGCCGTCCATCCTCCGTTCGGCGTGGTCGGCGTGGGCGGCAGCAGGGACTGCCGGGCGGCCGTCGCCTTCGCCGTGGCGGAGGCGAGCCTGCGCGAGGCACGACTGCGTGCCCTCTGGGTGTGGTCCCCCTCCTCCTGTCCCACGACAACGTGGCCCAGGAACTGTCCGAACGCAGTCGGTTGCTCGCCGAGTCCGTGGCCGGTTGCTCGGAGAGGTACCCGGATGTCGACATCGAGCAGGAGGTCGTGCGCGGCCACCCCGTTGAGGAGCTCACCCGCGCTTCCCGGGAATCCCTGGCGCTCGTCATCGGCCGAAGGGGCCATGGCGGCGGCTCCGCCGTACGGCTCGGCTCCACGGTCACGGGCTCCTCCACGGAGCGGCTTGCCCCGTCATCACCGTCCCGAGGCCCCGGGCGACAGGGACCGTCGGCACCGCGCCCGGGGCCGGAGAGATGAGGACGATGCAGCAGATCCGGATCAGCCGCCGGCCCCGGCCGCCCCGTCGGCCCAGCCTCCTCGATCTGCGGACGCCTTCCGGTCGCCCGCTCCCGTACTGAGGCCCCGGCCAGAGCCGTGGAGGACATCGTGAGCACCATCAGGAAGCCGGAGTCCAGGGTCGTGCCGTTCACCGTGCTCGGCCGGAAGGATGTCGACCGGGTCGGCGGCAAGAACGCCTCCCTGGGGGAGCTGACCACCCGACTCGGCGCGGCGGGCATCCATGTACCACCGGGCTTCGCCACCACCGCCGAGGCGTACCGTGAGCTGCTCGCCGGCCATGGGCTGCGCGAGGGGATCGAGGAGCAGGCCGGACGCCTCCACGACGGGACACCGCTCGAAGAGGTCGGTGCCGCCATCCGCTCCCTCCTCCTCGCCGAACCACTGCCCGAGCTCCTGCGGGACGAGATCATCGGCGCCTACCGGCAACTGGCTGAGGGCTGCGGCCGGACGGATCCCGACGTGGCGGTCCGCTCCAGCGCCACTGCCGAGGACCTGCCCGAGGCGAGCTTCGCCGGCCAGCAGGAGACATACCTCAACGTGCGGGGCGTCGACCGACTCGTGGACGCGTGCCGGCGCTGCTACGCCTCCCTCTTCACCGACCGGGCCATCGACTATCGCGAACGCATGGGCTACGACCACCTCACCGTCGCCCTGTCGGTCGGAATCCAGCTCATGGTCCGCTCCGACCTCGCCGGTGCCGGCGTCGTCTTCACCCTCGACCCGGAGAGCGGCTTCCCGGAGGTGATCGTCGTCAGCGCGGCCTGGGGCCTGGGGGAGACCGTCGTCAGTGGCCAGGTCGATCCCGACGAGTACACGGTCTTCAAACCGACTCTGAGACATCCCGCGCTCGATCCGCTCATCGACCTGCGGATCGGGGCGAAGCGCGTCAAGGCCGTCTATGCCGAGGACGGTCTGACCCGGACCGTCGACACGCCCGACACGGAACGCGGCGCGCGGGTCCTCGACGACGCCGAGGTGCGCGTCCTGGCCGAGTGGGCCGCGGCCGTCGAGCAGCACTACGGCTGCCCCATGGACCTCGAATGGGCCAAGGACGGCCTCACCGGCGAGCTCTGGATCGTCCAGGCGCGCCCAGAGACCGTGCAGTCGCGACGCCGCACCACGACGCTGCGCCGGTGCCGTCTGACCGCCACCCCCGTACCCAGCCCGTTCGTCGAGGGCATCGCTGTGGGCGAGGCAATCGGCCAGGGCCCCGTCGTCGCTCTCGACGCGCCGGTAGACCTCGACCGCTTCCCACCCGGCGGCGTCCTCGTCACCGCCGTCACCGACCCCGACTGGGAACCCGTGATGAAACGGGCCTCCGCGATCGTCACCGACCACGGTGGCCGCACCTCGCACGCCGCCATCGTCAGCCGCGAACTCGGCGTCCCCGCCGTCGTCGGCACCGGCGACGGCACGCGCCTCCTGCACGACGGCATGCCGGTGACGGTCTCGTGTGCCGAGGGCGAGCGGGGCCGGGTGTACGAGGGATCACTGCCGTACGAGGAGACCGAGACCGACCTCGCGGACCTGCCCGCCACCCGGACGCACGTCATGCTCAACCTGGCCGATCCGTCGGCCGCGTTCCGCTGGTGGCGGCTGCCCGCGGACGGCGTGGGCCTCGCCCGGCTGGAGTTCATCGTCGCCCACCAGGTAAAGGTCCACCCGATGGCGCTGCTGCACCCCGAACGCCTCGACGCCCACGACCGGCACCTGATCGAGCGCCTCACCGAGGGATATCCCGACCGTGGGCAGTACTTCGTCGACCGGCTCGCCCGTGGCATCGCCCGGATCGCCGCCTCCCGCTGGCCCGCCCCCGTCATCGTGCGCACCAGCGACTTCAAGACCAACGAGTACGCCAGGCTGCTCGGTGGCCGCCCCTTCGAACCCGATGAGGCCAACCCGATGATCGGCTGGCGCGGCGCGAGCCGTTACTACAGCCCGGGCTACCGGGAGGGGTTCGCCCTCGAATGCCGGGCGCTGCGCAAGGTCCGCGACGAGATGGGCCTGACCAACGTCGTCGTCATGATCCCCTTCTGCCGCACGCTCGGCGAGGCCGACCGGGTGCTCGGGGTGATGGCAGAGGAGGGACTCGTGCGCGGCGAGAACGGGCTCCACGTCTACGTCATGGCGGAGATACCGGCCAACATCATCCTCGCGGAGGAGTTCGCGGTGCGGTTCGACGGCTTCTCGATCGGCAGCAATGACCTCACCCAGCTCACCCTCGGCATCGACCGCGACTCCGAGGCCCTCGCCCACGTCTTCGACGAGCGGGACCCCGCCGTCGTCCGCAGCATCGGACTCCTCGCCGCACGCGCCCACGCCGTCGACCGCCCGGTCGGCCTGTGCGGCCAGCGGCCCAGCGACGACCCCGGATTCACCGCGCTCCTCGTCCGCGCCCGCCTGGACTCGATCTCGGTGGCGCCCGACAGCTTCCCCACCGTGAAACGGACCGTGGCGGAGGCGGAGTCCGCCTTGGACGAGGCCGTCGCGGCCGTGTCGTACGGAGATCCCCTGTGACCTGCACCCCCAGAGTCCCGTCCCGGGTCCAACGCTGAGTGACGTCTGAGGCGGCCTCGTACGCGCCATGCCGACGCGACGTGGACCGTTCGGCCCCGTCTTGGGCGCGTCTGGGCAGAGTGTGACGGAGATGGCCGAGTCCGACGGGGATGTACGGCCGAAGAACCGAGGCGCTTGCCGGGGACGTGGCAGCACTTGCACCCCCGCCCCTGGCGCCGAGTTCGCTCACAGCCACTCCTGGGGCACCGTGGTCATACACGACGCTCATCCGCGACAGTGACGGCGCGCCCGCCGGCGGGTCTGGCGGTGCTGGCCGCGCCGTCGCCGATCTCAGTCGTCGTACCGCAGCCGGTCGACGACACCCGCGACGCCGTCCACGCTGCCGCACAGCCGCTTGACCACGGGTGCCAGGTCGCGGCGCGGCAGAACACCGCTGAGGGTCACCACGCCGTCGGCGACCTCGACGTTCACTGTTGAGGGAGACAGACGCAGGGTGCGGGTGAGGACGTCCTCGACGATCTCCTCCTGGACCGCGCGATCGCGGCGCAGGAACAGCTGGACCACGTCACTGCGGCTCAGGACGCCCAGGACCACGCCCTCCTCGTCCACGACCGGCAGCCGCTTCACGCCCTGCCGGTCCATGACCCGGACCGCGCGCACCACGCTCCACTCGGGCCGTGCCACCACAGCGGGGCTCGTCATGAGTTCCCCGGCGGTGCTTCCTCCACCGCCGTCCGCCTGGCGGCGGACCAGATCACGCTCGGAGACCACACCGAGTGGGTGGCTCGCCTCGTCGACGACGCACACGGCGGTGATGTCGAACTCGTCGAGCAGCCGGGCGACCTCCTTCAAGGAAGTGTCGGGGCGGACGCTCACCGAGGTGGGGGTCATCAGATCAGCGACGCTGCGGTGCCTCATGGCTGTCACTCCCGGTCGTGGCGGCGATGCGCCGCCTCACTTCGTTCGTCAGGGCCGCCAGGCGTGGCGATACGGAGGCCACCGGTGCCTGCGGTTCGTCGATGCGGCGCGCCGCCGCCGGTGCCTGTTTCAGGTCCGTCTCGAAGCGGGCGCGCGCCGCGGCGAGGGAGGGGCGCGGCCCGATCCTGCGACCGTTGCGCATCACGGTCCGGAGCAGCGGCTCCGCGCCGGGCGGGACCGGTTCGTCAAGCAGTCCGATGACATCCACGAGGTCTGGTCGGCGGAAGACCTGCTTGGCGGCGGGGGCGGTGACCTTGCGGGACGACAGCTTCATGACCGGGCGTCCGTCGTAGGCGACGAGTTTGTAAGCCGCGTCGAGGTACGGGGCGTCGGCGGCCACGCCCACCTTCGTGCCGACGGCGTACACGTCGATCGGTGCCCCGGACCGTACGAGCGCGTCCAGCGCGTACTCGTCCAGGCCACCGCTGGCGATGATCCGCACCCCCGGCAGTCCCGCCTCGTCGAGGAGGGTGCGGGCGCGCCGCGCGAGCATGCCGAGGTCGCCGCTGTCGAGACGGATCGCGCATCCGTCCGGAGACCCCAGCTCATTCAGGACGCGAGCGGCGGTCCGGGTGCCGCGCTCGGTGTCGTACGTGTCGACGAGCAGTGTCACGGGCCCCGGGTGGGCCCGGGCGAACGCGCGGAAGGCGTCCAGTTCGCTCGGGAACGCCTCGACATACGAGTGGGCCATCGTGCCGGACGCCGGGATCCCGTACCGGACGGCCGCGGCCACGTTGCTCGTGCCCGCGAACCCCACCAGCGCTCCGAGCCGCGCCGAGGCCAGACCGGCCTGCGGGCCGTGACTGCGGCGCAGCGAGAAATCGATCACCGGACGTCCAGCGGCCGCCAGCACACAGCGAGCGGCCTTCGAGGCGACCGCGGTCTGGTGGCAGACCAGCGAGAGCAGATACGTCTCGACGAGCTGTGCCTGCGGAAGCGGCGCGGTCACCTCAAGGAGCGGCTCGCCAGCGAGGACGATCGTTCCCTCCGGTACGGCCCGCACCTCGCCGTCGAAACGAAGTCCGACAAGCGGCCGCAGGTCCTGCTCACGCCGGTGCAACACCTCGGCGAAGTCCCTGGCGTCCGCCGGCCCGACCGTGAAGCCGGAGAGGTAGTCGAGCGCGGGCTCCAGACCTGCGGCGACGAGGAATCCGCGCCCCGGCGGCAGATCCCGCACGAAGAGACTGAACGTGGCAGGTGATCGCATGCCTTCGCGGGAGTACGAGAGGGCCATGGTGATCTCGTAGAGGTCTGTCGTCGTCACCTTCGACACGCCACTCAGCTCCCTCATGTCCGTACGCCGCCGGGCGCCCCCTCACTTCGCGTCGTTCCTGTGGTTGCCCCGCCAGTTCCGTGGACCGGAGGAGGACATCGCTCAGGCGAAGTCGAGCCTCCGCCACCGCTCTGCGGTGCGTGACCCGTCCAGCGGGGCCGCAGTCGACTCTGTGATCATCTGCAGGTATCCCACCATCGAGCGCGGATCCCCCGTGACCGTCCGGGCGGTCACCGCGTCCTCGACGAGCGAGGTCACCAGCGCCGCATCGGGACGGCGGAGGGGCCGAAGGGCGCCGGGCCGGCGGGCGTCGCTCATGTGCGCGTCGCGCTGGTCCATGCGATGCCCGCCGACGGCGCTGGCGTGCCGGAGGGCGACAGGCGAGGAAACCGTTCGGCACACGGCAGGAGCGGCAGTTGCCGCTAACGTGACTGTCGGCGTCGGAGGGGTGGCACGTCATGGCCGTGGTCGTGCTCGTGTGCCTGGGCGGCGATCACGGCGGCTTGTACGCGCCGCTCGACGCCGAGTTTGTCGAGGAGACGGGAGATGTGGTTCTTGACCGTCTTCTCCGACAGGTACAGACGCTTGGCGATCTCATGATTGGTCAGTCCTTCGCCTACCAGGTCGAGTACCGCGTGTTCGCGTTCCGTCAGCACCGCCAGGCGCTGGTCCTCCGGCGGCTTCCCGGCCTGAGGGTCGCGCAGGGTGCTCATGAGGCGAGCCGTAGTGGCTGGATCCGGCATCGACGCGCCCGTGGCCACCGTCCGTATCGCCGCGACCAGGTCGGAACCCTCGATCTGCTTGAGGACGTAGCCGGCGGCCCCCGCCATGATCGCGTCCAGCAGAGCCTCCTCGTCGTCGAACGAGGTCAGCATCAGACAGGCGAGCCCCGGTACCCGGGAACGCAGCTCGCGGCATACCGAGACGCCGTTCCCGTCCGGCAGCCGGACATCGAGAACGGCGACATCGGGTCGCAGCGCGGGCCCACGGGCCAGCGCCTGCTCCGCCGACGACGCCTCCCCGGCAACCTCCATGTCCGGCTCGTCGTCGATCAGCTCACGCACGCCTCGACGCACGACCTCGTGATCGTCCACGAGGAAGACCCGGGCAGGTGGGGTGGGTATCTCGGCCATGTCGGTCCCCAGTCGACGAAGGGAAGAGAACCTTGGACGTGTGCCCCCGATTATCTCAGGATCACCGGTCCCGCACACGGCGGAACCGGTCGGCTCGTCCAGCGTCGGTGCGGCCCACTCGTGCAGTCGGGCTGCGAGCGAACCCGACGACTGCGGGTGCGTTCGTCTTCGTCGGGTGCCACCCTTGGAGGGCGTTTGTCTTCGCTCACGCGTCCGGATCCCCGAGAGCCCCGGCTCCGCTCCAGGGGCATCTGATAGACGTCGCCGAGTGGCGTCGTTCCGCCGTGGACGGGAGGACCCTCGTGATCATCACTCACAGCGTCGATGGAGACATTCTCCGTGTCACGCTCCATCGCGACCTGGATGTCACCAACCGAGCCGCGGTTGCGCTGGCACTCCAGACCCTGGTCCAGGCGCACCACCCCATGCGGGTGCTCGTGGAGGTCCCGCTGACCGAGCCCTCATCGGCGACTCTGAGTGCGCTGGTTCGCACCCACCGTATGTGCAGAAATGTGGGCGTCGACTTCGCGCTCACCGGGCTCGGTGCCGACGCTCAGCGACTTCTGGACGAGAGCGTCTCCTGAGCGGTCGGCATCCAGTGCAGCACGTACGGGTAGCGCTCGGGCAGGGGCCGAACGGGTTCTTCGAGGGGCTGATCGGAGCCTCACGGCCTGGGCCCGCAGCTCGTATCGTGAGATGCACGGGGCGAAGACCCCCCTCTCCTCGCCCCCCTGGCGTTCGGGTCGTCCACAGGCACGAGAGTGCCCTGGGAAGGGGAGATAACCGTGGGAGATCTGATCACCCCTGTCGCCCGACCGCAGGGGCTCTACGACCGTGAGGCCGAGTGGAAGCGGCTTGTCGCGTTCGTCGACGATCCGCGTCCCAGGCCCGCGATCGGTGTCGTCACCGGTCCACGGGGGCACGGTAAGTCGTTTCTTCTCAAGGCCCTGGCCCGTGCGACGGGTGGGTTCTACTTCGCTGTTCAGGAGGCCGCCCAGGCCGAGACCCTCCGCGCGCTCGCCCAGCGGTACGCGCGCCATGCTGATCTCGCACGGGCGCCGCACTGGACGGGATGGAGGGACGCGCTGCTCACGCTGGCGGTCTCGGGGTGTGGCCCGACCGCGTTGGTCGTCATAGACGGATTCCCCGAGGTCGTGCGGCAGAGCCCAGGGTTCCCGGCCACGATCAGCGAGGTGTGTCATCGGCTGGGTGACGGCCCGGGCGGTTCCTCCCGGCTACGGCTGCTGCTCTGCGGCAGCACGACACCGGTGATGAGCCGACTGCTCAGCGCCTCGACCATGTGGGTGGACCAGGTCGTGGAGCTGGCCCCCCTGGACTTCCGGCAGGCACGAGAAATGTGGGCGATCGACGACCTCGGGCTCGCGCTGCGGGTGCACGCCGTTGTCGGTGGCAGCGCGGCCTTCCGCTTCGACCCCGCAGGCGACCGGCCCCCGGCCGGCTTCGCCGACTTCGACCGGTGGATACGCGAGTGCGTGCTCAGCCCCCGGCTGCCGCTGTTCTGGAGGGCCGGGCACATCCTGGACCGCGTACCGGACAGCTGGGACATCGCCGCGTGCCATTCCACCGTGGCCGCGCTCGCTGCCGGCCGATCCACGCCCGGGGAGATCGCCGACTTCCTCGACCGGCCGGCGACGGAGCTGCCGCACATCCTGTCCCACCTCGAAGCACGTGGCCTGGTGCGCGGCGAGCCCGACGCCTTCCAGCCCGGACTGATCCACTACCGCATCACCGAACCGCTTCTGGCCTTCGACCACGCTGTGATCCGCCCCCGCCGCGCCGACCTCGTGGACGCGGATGCCAAAGCGATCGACGAGATCTGGCGGCAGGCCCGGCCCGTGTTCGAACGAGACGTGGCGGGCCCGCACTTCGCCCAGATCTGCCGGGAGTGGGCGGTCCGGTTCGCCCCGGCGGATATCTTCGGAGACGCACCGGCATCCGCGTTGTCGGGCTCCGTCCCACACGTCACCGATCAGCCTGCGGGGATCGACATCGTGGTGCGCGGCCGAGAAGCCCTCCGCCGCGGTCCGCTGCTGTCGATCGGCCAGGTCTCATGGACGGAGCCCATGGACAGGCCCCACCTCGAACGGCTGCGCGGTCATCTGGTGCACCTCGCCGCTCTCGGCGAGGACGCCGACCGGACCCGCCTCGTCTGCTACGGAGCCGCAGGGTTCGGCCCGGACCTCCGCGATGCCGAGGCGCGCGGGAAAGTGCTCCTCGTCTCACCCGAGCAGATGTACGGCGACGGACAGTGGCCGCGCACAACGGAGGAAGGAGGACATCAGTGACCGCCAGGGCGCAGCCGCCCCAAACACGGGAGACCAGGGAAAAGGTCCGGTCCGGCCGCCGGCAGATCCCGAGCGGCGTGCTTCCCACGCCGAGCGTGACGGCGTACGTCCCGGTGAAGGGGATCAGGACACGTCCCAGGCGACCAGTGCACACCATTCGTGTGAGCGCCCTCTTCCTCTGACAGCTCGGGACCACTCCGGAAGAAGCAGGCCATCAACGAAGGAGAAAGCAGCCATGACGACCGCACGCGAGATCATGCACACGGGCGCCGTCTGTGTGCAGGAGAACGAGACTCTCGTGGACGCCGCGCGCCGTATGGACGAACTCGGCATCGGCGCCCTGCCCATCTGCGGGCCGGACGACCGGCTCCACGGGATGATCACTGACCGGGACATCGTGGTGAAGTGTCTCGCCAAGGACAAGGACCCGCGCCATATGACGGCCGGACACCTCGCCCAGGGCAAGCCGATCACCGTAGACGCGGACGCCGACAGCGAGCAGGTGCTGCGGACCATGACGGAGCACCACATTCGCCGTGTCCCCGTGATCGACGACCACCGGCTCGTCGGCATGATCAGCGAAGCGGACCTCGCCAGGCACCTGGACGAGCAGCAGGTCGGGAAGTTCGTCGAGGCCGTCTGCGCCTGAACGGCCACGGCACCCGACCACCGCTGCCAGAGACGGTGGCTGGTCCTCGGAGGAATGAGGGATTCGGGGACCACCCTGACCGTGTCCTGGCACGCGAGCCAGCCACCGGCTCCGAGGCGCGGCGGGTCGATTCAGGTCGCCTGGTTCAGGCATCAGGAGGATCTGCCGGTCGGTGTGCTCTGTGGCCGTCGAGCGTCGCCGGGGGAGCCTTGACATGGGGCTGGGCGGAGGAATGCCGTGAGCGGACTGGTGATTGTGGGAGCGGACGGCTCGGCGTCGAGCCTGGCCGCCGTCGAGACGGCGGCCAGCGAGGCCCGGTGGCGAGATGCGGGGCTGCGGATCGTGCACGCCTTCCACTGGCCGGTGGCACGTGTGCCGTTGTGGCAGGCCCTGCCGATGCCGGACGAGGGCGAGATCCGGAAGATGACCGAGGGGCTGCTGAGCGAGGCGATAGAACGTGCCAGGACGGTGGCACCGTCGGTTGACGTCACCCCCGCTGTGGTGATGGGGGAGCCAGTGGCGGTGCTGGAGGCACAGTCGCGTGCCGCGGAGCTGGTGGTCGTCGGGTACCGGGGCATGGGCGGCTTCGTCGGGCTGGTGGTGGGCTCCACGGCTGTGAACCTGGCAGCGCACGGCCGATGTCCCGTGCTCGTGGTGCGGGACCAGCCGGAGCCGACCGGGCCGATCGTGCTGGGGGTCGACGGCTCCCGGGCCGGCGCGGCGGCGGTGGACTTCGCGTTCGCGGAGGCCGCGATGCGCGGCGTGGGCGTCGTCGCCCTGCATGCCTGGACCACGTGGAACGCGCCCGTGCCTCCGCCGCAGGATCCCGCCGAACCGTACGCGAGCAGACCGGGCATGCTCGCCCAGGCCGAGGAGCGTCTGCCCGCCGAGGCGCTCGCGGGCCGCCGGGAGCGGTACCCGGACGTCGCTGTCGAGCTCCGCGTCGTGCACGGTGCGACGCGTGAGGCTCTGATCGAGGCAAGCAGCGCCGCGCAGCTCGTGGTCGTCGGCGCACGGGGGCGCGGTGGTTTCGCGGGCCTGCTGCTGGGCTCGGTGAGCCAGGCGGTGCTGCACCACGCGCACAGCCCGGTCGCCGTGGTGCGACAGCCCGCCGAGCGCTGACCCGGGGGCTCGCTCCGGTGGTCGGTCCGGAGGGCCCCGCCCCGGTCCACCAGGTCGCGGTTCGAGGCGACAGCTCGCGCGGGGTGGCGAGACTGGAAACGAAGTGAGAGAGGAGGTCGCCGGATGCGACTTCGGACCTTCCTCGCACGGTTCCGGCTCATGGGCGCGCCCGGTGCGGCCGTCGTCGCCGTGCCGGACGACCGGGCGGGCGACCCCGCCGCAGAACTCGGGCCGGTGCTTTCCCGGCTCACGGGCGTCCAGGAGCAGGCGTCGGAGATCCGCGCCAGAGCCGGGGACGAGGCCGCGGCCCTCCTACGGGAGGCGGCCCGGCAGGCCGCCGACATCGTGGCCGACGCCCAGGAACAGGCCGGTCGGGTGCGTACGGAAGCCATGGCTTCCGCGCTGGCCGCGGCCCGCCGTGAGGAGATCGCCCTTCTCGCGGCCGGGCGGAGCGCGGCGGAGCAGGTGCGCAGGCGGGCCGGCGAGCGGATCCATGGTCTCGCCGACCGCGTGGCCGGGTACGCTCTCGGCCGCCCCGACAGTCTGGGGAGCGACGCATGGGCGCCGGGTGGGTCGCCGGTGTGATCAGGGCCAGAGCTCTGACGTCCCAGCGACTGGGGTCCGCCGCCACCCACGAGCTGGCCGCGAGCCCAACCCTCGCCCATGCCCTGCGCGGTCTGGCCGGCTCGCCCTACCGGGAAGCCGCCGCCCGCAGCCCGGGGAGCGGCTCTGGACGTCCCGGCTCCGCGAGGCCGGGAAGTGGTTGCTCCGTGGCATGCTGCTGAGCGGGGAACAGGCCCTCGCCCAAGGGACCACGGCAGACAGGGCGACGGTCACGATCGCGTACGCGACCACCATGGGGGTACGGCACCCCGCCGACGTGACGTGCAAACCCACTGCCCACTCACCGGATGATCCGACGCCGCGCAACAGCGCGCTGGTCCAGGCCGAGGCGGCTTACCACGACGTGGTCAGGACGGCGGCCGAGTACGCGTCCGCGCGAGACGACCCGCCTCGTGGCCGCCGAGATCCGCAGGACACGGCAACGCGTCCGCACGCTGCGCCACCACTGGATCCCCCGTCTGAGTGGAGAACTGGCCGCCGCCGAACAGAGCCTGGAGCAGACAGAGCACGAGGAGTCCGTCCGCAGACGGTGGGCCTCCGCACCGGCCGGAGCGGCGGGCACGGGTTCGTCACGTATCTGACGATGGGAGAGCACCATGCGACCGACGTTCGTTCTGGGGCGGATCGCCGGAGTGCGGATCGGAGTCCACTGGAGCGTTCTGCTCATCTTCGCGGTGATCGCCCTCGGGCTCGCGGAAGGTCGCCTTCCCGAGGCGCACCCGGGCCGCGCCTGGCCGGTGTACTGGGCGGTCGGGCTGCTGACCGCCGTGGTCTTCTTCGCGTCCCTGCTCGCGCACGAGCTGGCGCACGCGATCCTCGCCCGGCGTAACGGGGTCGAGGTGGACGACATCGTCCTCTGGCTCCTCGGCGGTGCGGCCCGGCTCAAGGCGGAGGCGCCGAATCCGGCGGCTGAACTGCGGATCGCGGGCGTCGGCCCCTTGGTCAGCCTCGTCCTGGGCGGGCTTTTCACGCTCGCCGCGTGGCTGCTCGACACCGCGTCCGCGCCGGGCTTGGCCGTCGAGGCGCTGGCCTGGCTCGCCGCGATCAACATCCTGCTGGCGGTGTTCAACATCGTTCCGGCCGCCCCGCTGGACGGTGGGCGACTGCTGCGTGCCTTCCTGTGGTGGCGTACGGGAGACCGGCTGCGGGCGACCGCGGGCGCGAGCGCCGCCGGGCGCGCCTTCGGCTGGTTCCTGACGGTGGTGGGCCTGTTCCTGTTCGTCAGGGGAGACATCCTCGGCGGACTGTGGCTGGCGATGATCGGCTGGTTCCTGGTCGCCGCGGCCACCGCCGAGGGACAGCAGGCGCAGCTGCGGGCCGTCCTCGCCGGGATTCCGGTACGGCACGCCATGACACCGGAACCGGTCACCGTCCCCGCTGGCCTCACGGTTGCTGAGTTCCTGGTCGGCCCCCGGTACCGGTATCGCCACTCGGCGTTCCCGGTGACCGGCGACGGCTCGGCACCGGTCGGCCTCATCACTCTGGACCTGGCCAGGAAGGTCCCTGAGGACCGGCGGCACGCTGTGATGGTGGAGCAGGTCATGCTGCCGTTGTCGCAGGTCACGGTCGTCGGCGCGGACAGCCCTCTGGCCGACCTGCTGACCCGTATCGAGCCGGGCGCGGAGCATCGTGTTCTGGTGCTCGACCGGGACAGACTGGTCGGCATCGTCTCGGCGTCGGACGTCAGCCGCATGGTCACCTGGCTGATGACGACCATTCCGCGCGGGCGCGGCGGCGGCCGGGGTACGTAGTGCATCCGCCCCGAGCCGAATCGGACACGGAGAAAGGCCATGGCTTTCGTGCGGATCCTGTACGCCTCCGAGCATCACTCCACACAGGAGATCGCCGAGCGGATCGGCGCTCGGCTGAGAACTCACGGTCACCGTGCCGAGGTACAGGCGCTGGACCCGGCCCCTGGCAGGCAGGGGCTGGACCAGGCTGACGCGCTCGTGATGGGGAGCGCGGTTCATGACGGGGCCTGG
Organism: Streptomyces laurentii; assembly: GCA_002355495.1. Taxonomy (GTDB): domain Bacteria; phylum Actinomycetota; class Actinomycetes; order Streptomycetales; family Streptomycetaceae; genus Streptomyces; species Streptomyces laurentii. The sequence continues at coordinate 891,181 of AP017424.1, read as the reverse complement.
CTGCCGGAGGCCGAGGCCGCCGTCCGAGGTGGCGCCGAACAGTTGCGCGAACAGCCGGTCTGGATGTTCAGCGTCGGTATGTCCGCCGCGCTGCCCAAACCCTTGCGCCTGCTGGCTGACCGTGCCGAGCAGCCGCCTATCGCCGCGCTCGTCGATGTCGTCCGTCCCCAGGAGCATCGGCGGTTCTCCGGCGTGATCCGGCGCGAACACCTGGACCGCGAGGGGGCCGTGCTCTTCCGCCTGCTCGGCTGCCGTTACGGAGATCACCGGGACTGGGCGGCGGTCGAGGCATGGGCGGACGAGATCGCCGGACAGCTTGACGAGCTGCCCGCACACGGTCCCGCGGAGTGACGCGCTTCCATGGCCGACCGGCTCCCGCGGAGGGCCGGCCGGTCCTGCACGGCGACCTGACCGTTCACGCAGTGCCTTCCACGAGGGAGGCGAGTGCCGCGTCGAGGCGGCGAGCCGCCTCGTCCGCGACGGGGGCCATCGCGTCGACGCCGGTGAGAGCGACCATGGTGGAGGGGGCGATGGCCTGCACGATCACCTGGTCGCCTTCGGTGCGGACCACGACATTGCAGGGCAGCAGAAGGCCGACCGAACGGTCGGCGTCCAGCGCCTGACGGGCGAGTGGGGGGTTGCACGCTCCGAGGATCAGGTACGGCTCCATGTCGTGGTCGAGCTTCGCCTTGAGCGTGGCTTGGACGTCGATCTCGGTCAGGATGCCGAAGCCCTGGCCGGCCAGCGCGCGGCGGACGGCCTCCGCCGTTTCCTCGAAGGTTCCCGTCAGCTTGACGGTGTGGTCGTACGGCATGGTCTTTACCTCACTGCTCCGATGACGATCTCGTGGGCACGTAGTCGGCCCAGGCCGGCATGCCGCTGTACGGGCGGCCTGGGTCGGGCCGTGACCAGCAGCATGATGCCCTGACCGCACTCGTCCGGAGGCGAACCACCCCGACGGCAATGCGGATCGCAGCGGTTCTGACCGCCGGGTGCGACGGTGGGGGCGACTGGGGCGCCGCGCGTCGGTGTGGCCTGCGCCCAGCCAGGAGCCTTCCCCGGCGGACTGTCAGTCCCCGAGAGGGGGCCGTTCGGCCCCTGCGGGTCTCGTGGATCGAGGGAAGACTGGATGGCGGGTGAGAGCTGTGGCTGGAGCCGAGCTCCCGGGCCGGGGGCGTCGACGGGACCCACGTACGAGGGGCCGTCGGCACCTCACACGTGGGACGAAGAGTTCTCGGCGGCCCCACTGGCGCACGAACGCCTGCTTGACCAGGAGGTCGTAAGGGCGGCCGACCACGCGAACTCCTCCCCTCGGCGGAGGCCATCATGAAACGAAACTCGGCACAACCCCTCAGCGACGTACAGGTGGAGACCCGGGGCGGTGTGTCCAGCGACGAAGCCGCCTACGCCCGGGACAAGGTGCGGGCCGTGTTCGGCCAGGCGCCGGGGCCCGTGCTCTTCGCCCGGGTGAAGCTGACCCGGTACGCGAACCCGGCGATGGAGCGGCCCGTGACGGCCCAGGCCAATTTGGACGTCAACGGCAAGCCCGCCCGCGCGCACGTGGCGGGTGTCAACGCCACGGAGGCGGCCGATCTTCTCCGGGACCGGATCGAAGGCGTGCTGGCGCGGATGGCGGAGCACTGGGAGGCCCGGCGTGACCGGAGGCATCCGCCGGGCACCTCCCACCCATGGCGACACGGTGACGAGCCGACCCACCGCCCCGACTACTTCCCGCGCCCGGCCGAGGACAGCGTGTTGTACCGCTCGGACCCGGAGGGATACCGGCTGGCGCAGGTGCATCCGCGTCCCGACCTGATCGGCCCGGTGGCAGTGCCGGTGACCGTCAGCCCGGCCGCCGCCCCTCGCATGACGATCATGGAGGCGAAGGAGCGTCTGGATGTCACCAGCTGGCCGTTCGTGTTCTTCGCCGACGCCGGCATCGGCCGCGGAAACGGCCTCTACCACCGCTACGACGGCCACTACGGTCTCATTACCCCCACCGCCCGCGAGCCGTCGACTACAGCCGCCTGAACAGGACGAGCCACCGCGCCGTCCCAGGCCCGGGCGACATGGCCCATCTGGAGACATCGTCATGAAAGAGCGTGAGAAGTCCGCAGCGGGCGCCAAGGCCCGACGAGCTGTGCCCCGGCACGGCTGGCGGCCCGACGAGCAGCAGCGGCAGGACGCCCTCATTCGTTACGTCGGCGCGATCGCGAACGTGTCCGCCGCCAAGACGGCTCGGCCCGCCGAGCAGGCACCCCGTACGGCCCTCCTCGTACGTGACCTGATGAACGCGCCCCCGCCGTCGGTCGCCCCGGATACCACCCTGACCGACATCGTCAGCGCGCTGTCGGCGCACGAGACAGGGTCGCTGCCCGTTGCCGACACTGATGGCCGGGTCATGGGCGTCGTGTCCGAGGCCGATCTGCTCGCCGTCGTCGCCGCCCGGGCGTATCGGCCCAGCGCCGTGCGCCAGGTGCGAGGGACCGGGCCGTCGGTCGAGCCGGGCGAGGAGACGGCCGAGACCCTCATGACCAGCCCTGCTATCACCGTCCAGCCGGACACGACGGTCCCCGAGGCCGCCTGGCTGCTGGCTCTGTCCCGTCTCAAGCGCGTTCCCGTGGCGGAAGCGGACGGTCGGCTCGTGGGCACCGTCCACCGGCACATCCTGCTTGACGCACTGCTCAAGGAAGACCCTGCCGTCCTTGAGGGCGTGCGGGGCCGCATCAAGCAGGCGTTTCCCGACGCAGCCGACACCGTGGAGGTCACGGTCCACGAGGGAGTGGTCCGCCTCCGCGGCTCCGTGACGGGCGACGAAGCGGCGCGGCTGCTCGCCGAGGTGAAAGGGCTCGAGCCGGTGACCGACGTGCTCGACGAGCTGACCGTACGGGACGGCTGAGCGGGCGGGCGCCGGGGACTGGCCTGGCCCACGTGAGTCACAGCGCGTGCGCTTCGCAGGGCACAGCCCGTTCCGGCCCTCTTCGCCTCTTCTCCGGATCCGGGAACCGACTCGTCTGGGGTCTGCCCCTATGCCAAGGGCGTCGTCCGGTGATCGCATCAGTCCTCTTCTCGGGCCAGCATCTCTCACGCTCGGCGAGATCAGGCCCTCCCCGTGAGCCGCCCAAGCCACCGGCGCCCACGCCGACGCGCTCCTGGACGCGCCGGCGGCTGCCCATCGCCACCTTGGCCGTCCTGCTCGTGGTCCTGCTGCGCGTCCCTTCCTGCGCCATCCTGAGCGCTACGTGCGGCGTCCGGCTGCTCGCCGCCGGTACCGACCGCGAGCCGCTGGCGCCCCGGATGCGGCGCCTGATGGACATCATCGGCGACACCGTTCCGCGGGGCCTGGGTCCCGGCGGGCTGCTGAAGCTGTCGGGACGTCCGCAGATGGAGGAGCTGCTGGTGGCCGGGGCGGCGTACGCGGTCGAGCGCGGCCACGGCGTCCCCCGTGACCTGGAGCGCTGCGAGGACCGCGGGACGCTGGCAGGGGCGGATCCGTCGCAGGTCGGCCGGCGGGCGGTGGACCGGGGGCTGCGGCAGGTGGGCAGCCTGGGCTCCGCCAACCACTTCCTGGAGGTGCAGGCCGTGGACCGGGTGTACGACGAGCCGGCCGCAGCCGCCTTCGGCCTCCACACCGGCCAGGTGTGCGTCATGATCCACTGTGGTTCGCGCGGCCTGGGGCACCAGGTGTGCAGCGATCACGTCCGCGTGATGGACCAGTCGCTGCGCTCCTTCGGCATCAGCCTCCCGGACCGGCAGCTGGCCTGCGCGCCGGCCGTCTCGACGCCGGGCCGCGCCTACCTCGGGGCGATGGCAGCCGCCGCCAACTACGGGCGTGCCAACCGGCAGTTGCTGACCGAGGCCGCGCGCCACGCGTTCTCCGTCGCCGCGGGGGCGGGGCTTGACCTGGTCTACGACGTCTCTCACAACATGGCGAAGATCGAGACCCATGACGTGGACGGGGTACGGCGCCGGCTGTGCGTACACCGCAAGGGAGCGACCCGGGCCCTGCCGCCAGGCCACCCCGACCTGCCCGACGACCTGGCGGAGGCCGGGCAGCCCGTGCTCGTTCCCGGCACGATGGGGACCGCCTCGTACGTGATGGCCGGCACCGCCGACAACGACGCCTTCTGGTCCTCCGCCCATGGCGCGGGCCGGGTCTGGAGCCGTCATCAGGCGCTGCGCCGGGTCCGCGGCGAGGAACTGCATGCTGAGCTGGAGTCGCACGGCATCGCGGTCCGGCCGAAGTCCTGGCCTGCGCTCGCCGCGGAGGCGCCCGACGCCTACAAGGATGTCGACGCCGTGGCCGCCGCCACGGAGGGCGCGGGGCTCGCCCGGCTGGTCGCCCGCCTGGTACCGCTCGGGGTCGTCAAGGGATGAACAGCCAGGGCGCGCAGGGTCAGGCCCCGCGTGAACGGGTGTCCACGGAGGGCGGTCCGGGTGGTTCCTCCAGGACGCTCCAGGCGACCGGGCCCAGGAGGTCGGCCAGACGCTGGAAGACGTCGATGAGCATGTCGTCCACGGTCAGGATGCCCACGACCCGGTGATCCTCCAGGACGGGCAGGCGGCGGACCCGGGCCGTGCGGAAGGTCCGGTAGGCCACGTGGACGTCGTCGGTGACGTGCACCGTGATCACGGGCGAGGTCATCAGCGAATCGACCACGTCGTTTGCGTCGAGGCCCCTGGCGAGGGCGGCCAGCGCGAGGTCGCGGTCGGTGACGATGCCGCGGAGGGCGCCGTCCTCGGTGACGATCACGGAACCGATCCCGTATTCGGCCATCTCGCGGGCGACTTGTTGCAGCGGTGTCCCCACGGGCACGGACACCGCCGGATGGCTCATCGCTTCGGAGACCTTCATCAGCGTGGTTCCTACAGCCCCTGGGACAGGAGCAGTTCGTGCGCCAGCCGGGCGCCGTGTGCCGCTTGCTTCTCCCGCTCGACATCCTCCGAGGGGATCTCCTCCAGCCCTTCGGCCAGTGCTTTGACGGCCTGGGCCAGGACCCGCACCTGGGTCTCCAGGGTGCGCAGCCTCTCGTGCTCGTTCGGGGCGATGTTCTCGGTCATCACGGTTCGCTTTTCTGTCGGGGGAGAAGGGGAGCGGACGCTCCCGGATGTCGGGGTGAGTCGTGCGCGGTCCTGGTCGGGGTCGGTCGCATCGGTGTCTTCGCCGCTAGTCCGGCCCCGTATAGGGGCGGCGGAAGACCAGGGGGCCGGTGTCGTGCGGGCGTACGGCTGTCAGTGCCCGGGAGACCGCGGTCTCCAGGGGGCCGCTGGTGTCGATCGTGACGGCTTCCGCCCACGGCGGCTCCCGCTCCGCGATGGCGAGGGCCACGTCGAGGTCGGCGTCGGACGGTCCGGTGGTGCGGCCTTCCAGGCGAGCCGCCGTCATCTCGTCCGGGATCCGGCAGTGAAGGGCCACGAGGTCGGCGCTGGTGCGTTCGGCCACGCGGTGGGCGGCTTCGCGCTGCGCGGCGTTCGACCAGGTGGCGTCGAGGACGACGGACTCGCCGCAGGACAGCAGGGTGGCTGCGCGTTCCAGCAGGGCCGCGTAGGCCGAGGCGGTCCGCTCGGGCGTATACAGGCCCTTGCCATAGGGGGCTGAAGCGGGCTGGTCCGCCGGGATGCCGGCGAGTGTCTTGCGGAGGCGGTCGCTGCTGAGGAGTGTGACGCCCAGGCGGTCGGCCAGCGCACCGGAGAGGGTGGACTTTCCGCTGCCTGGGAGTCCTCCCACGAGGGTCAGGCCGACGGCGGCGGTGCGCAGGTGCCGCAGAGTCGTCGTGATCAGTCGCCGTGCGGTGAGGCCGGCATCGGGAGCGCCTTGGCGGGCCTGGATCAAGGAGACCTTGGCGCGGACAAAGGCGCGGTAGGCGACGTAGTGGTGCCGCAGTGAGGGTGGTGCGGGGTCGCCGGAGTACTCGCTGTACCGGGCGAGGAAGAACGCCGCCAGATCAGGGGCGTCGAGCCGTTCCAGGTCCATGGCGAGGAAGGCGGCGTCGTCGAGGCCGTCGAGGTAGCGCAGGTGGTCGTCGAACTCCAGGCAGTCCAGGACGCGGGGGCCGTCGTCGAGGCAGAAGACGTCCTCGGCGAGCAGATCGCCGTGGCCGTCGACGATGCGGCCCTGCTCGACGCGCATCTCGAACAACCGCTCACGCCCGGCGAGATAGCGGCGGACCAGCCACTCCACCTCTTCCATGCCCTCGGGCAGGCGGCCTTCCCCGCACATCTCCCGCACCTGCGCGAAGCTCGCCTCCCACCGCGACGACAGGGCGTCCCGTGTGCCCTGCGCGTCCACGTCGGGTGTGCGGGGTGCGTTCGCGTGGCGGGTGGCGAGGAGCCGTGCGACGGTTCGCAGGGCATCGTCGACTACGGCTCCTTCCCGTACGAGCTGAGACAGGCGGCGCTCCGCCGGCATGCGGCGCATCGCCACGAGGGGCTCGGGAGTCTCCACGTCCGGGACGCGGATTTCTCCCACACCCAGGTAGACGTCCGGGGCGAAGCGGCGGTTGAGAGCGACTTCCCGCTCGCATGCGGCCCGCCGGGCCTCCACCGTGGTGTAGTCCAGGAACTTCAGGTCGACCGGCTTCTTGAGCTTGTAGGCGCGGTCGCCGACGAAGAACACGACTGCGGTATGGGTCTCGCGCACCTCCGCCCGCGGTAGTGCGCCGGTGTCAGAGGCGGCGCCCGGCTGGGGCGTGGCGGTGTGCTCCTGGCGCACCGTCGCGATCAGGTCGTTCAATGGGGTTGGCTCAGTCATGGGGGACGACGGCGACCGGGCAGCGCGCGTGGTGCAGGGCGGCATGGGCTACGGGGCCGAGGCGTGGTGCGAGTGGGGGACGGTGCTTGCGCCGGCCGACGACCAGCAGGTCGGCGCCTTCGGCGGCGCGCACGACAGCCTCGGCGGGGCTTTCGAGGCGGACGGCATCGACCGGCTCCACCCCGGGGAACTTCTCGTGCCAGGGGCCAAGGACCTGACCCAGCTGCTTCTGCGTGTCCTCCGTGATCTCCTTGGTGACGTCGTGATCCACCCCCCAAGGGGTGTGCGCGTGGAGCGGCAGGCTTCGGCCGTGGACCACCCGGAGAGGCGCGTCGCGGGCCGCGGCGGCCTCGAAGGCGAAGGCGATCAGGGCGTCGCAGGGGCCGTGCAGCTTCAGAGCGACCACGACGCCGCCGGTGGCGTGCGACGTGCCCTCTACGTGGGGCCCGGGACGGACCAGAACCACCGGCCGCGTGGCCCGTGCCACGACGGCCATGCTGACGGAGCCGAGGAAATAGCTCTCGGCGGACGTTAGGCCGCGCGAACCAAGCACGGTCAGCTCGGATTCGGACGCCGCCTTCAGCAGGGCGTCATGCGCGTCGTCGGCGACCAGGTTGCCGATGATCAGGAGGCCCGGATGGCGGGCCTGGAGTTCCGCCTGCGCCTTGTGCACGATCTGTTTTGCCCAGTAGTTCTGATCGATCTCCGATGCGGCGCGGACCGGCTCGGGCGCGAGCATGGGCCAGGCATGCATCAGGCGCAGCGTGACCTTGCGCCGCTCGGCCTCGTCGGCGGCCCAGTGAGCGGCGGCCATGCTCTCGGGCGAGCCGTCCAGGCCGACCGTGACGACGGGCTCCATGGCAATTGCCTCCCTCTCGAACGACGCCGCAGGCAGGGATGCGCGGACGTCTGCAGCCGCAGACCGAAGCACCTGCCTTACTCCTCATTCGAGGAGTACCCCAGATAGTCCTGCCGCGCATGCGGGCCGCGACGTGCCGGACCGGCAGCGCTGTGGCGCCGGAGGGGCCGGTAGTCCCTGACAGCAGTGCCCCGGTCGGCCCTTTCCACGGCCCGTCCGGCACTCGGAGAGCAGGCCGACGGGCGTCAGGGTGGGGATGACAGGCCGATCCACGACGCAAGGAGCGAACGATCATGTCGAGCGACATGGAGCGCCGTCGCAGCTTCTTCCCCGAGTTCCCCGACGTCAGGGACTGGTTCGGCGACTTTCCCCGCTTCCCGACGTGGCGCACGGCTTTCGGTCGGCACGCCATCCCGATTGAGGTGACGAGCGGGGAGGGACAGTACGTGCTGAAGGCGGAGCTGCCCGGAGTGGACCCGGGAAAGGACATCGCCATCACGGTGGATGGCGACGTGCTCAAGGTCAGCGCCGAGCACGAGGAGAGCAGCGAGACGAAGGATCACTCCGAGTTTCGCTACGGCTCCTTCGAGCGCGCGGTGCGTCTGCCGGAGGTGATCAACCCCGAGGACGTCAAGGCGGAGTACGCCGATGGCATCCTCACCGTCAGCGTCTTCATCCGACAGCCCCAGGAGAGCCGCTCCCACACCGTTCCCGTGACCCGCGCGGGGGGATCCGGCGAGGCGGAATCCGCAGTATGAAGCTCGGTGCGATCCCGGATCCACCCCGCGAGGCCGACACCATCACACCGCGCTGAGCCCGTGCGGCCCGGCGTAGGTTGTCCCATTTGGAGGTCCGCCATGCGCGACGGAGCGACACCGACACCCGGGCGGCCGTTCCGGCCGTGGCACGACGGCCGGAACGGCGACCCTGCCCGTCCGGACGCCAACCCCCCGCGCCGTCCCGGCGACCGGATCCGTACCCGCTGGCATGTCGGCCTCGCCTTCGCCGTGTCGTCGCCCTGATCTGTGGCGTGATCGCGGGTGCCCGCTTGTGGAGCGACGCGGCACGAACCGCCCGCGACGAGGCCGCCCACCGCCACGAGACCACGGCGACCACCCTCGCCCGCGTCAACAGCTCGTCGACGGCGGCCCGCTTCGGTACGCCCGAGGCACTCGTCGCCGCTTCCTGGCGCGCCCCCGACGGCACCTCGCGTACCGGCAAGGTCGCTGTTCAGCCGCGTACCGCCGAAGGCACCACGGTGACCATCTGGGTCGACGACGCCGGGGCGGTCACCCGCGCCCCGCGCAGCGCGGCCGAAGGACAGTTCGGCGCAATCGTCGGCGGCGCCTTCGTCGCCGGGGCGCTCTCCCTGACCGCCGCTGGCGTGGTCGGCCTGCGGCTGCGGCGTACCGAGGCCGCCACCCTGGACGAATGGGAGAGCGAGTGGGCCGTCGTGGAACCGCTGTGGACCCACCGTCGGCGATCCTGAACCGGACCCGAGCCGTGTCACTGTGTGGCGTGTGCCGCCCCGGCTGCTCAGGCAGCCCGGGGCGCGCGCTGCTGCGGTCCTCGGGATGTCCTCGGCAGTCGGCAGCCCTGGTCGTCGCGGGCGGTGAAGCCGGTCACTGCCGCTCGCGGCGGGGCTACCCGGATGAGGGATCGCGTACCGGACCGGGCTCGACCACGCAGCCGGGGCCGGGAAAGATCTCTGACTGGTGACCGTCCTCGTAACGCACTCGATAGGGCGCTTCCCCGTCGTGGCCGAGCACTTTCACGACGGTGGCACGGTGTTCGGGCGTTCCCACGTTCTGCCGGTGAATCGCAGCACGTCGCCTTCGTGCGCTTTCGTCGAGGCTCACCTCGTTCGCTGCCGTCTTCCTGCTCTTTGACCAGGATGACGCCGGGAGTCGGGTCGTGGTGAAGGGCCGTTCGGGTCCTTCCGGAGGGCGAGGGGGCCTGTGATCAGGCCGGCGCGAGACGCGACGCGGCTCGTTCCGCGGCGCGGGCGCGGCTCCTGGAGCAGGCGCATCCTGGAGTTGGAACGAATCGCGGTGCCCACCCGATGTGTCTCGGTGCGGCGGCATCCCGGGCATGGTGGTACGCGGTGCCGAGAGCCCTCTCGGGAGTGTCGATGAGACTTTCCTTCCTCGAACCCCTCTGCAACCAGCCGGGTCCCTTCGCGTCCGTCTACCTGGACACGTCCCGCGATGCCGCCGTCGAGCATCCCGATGCCGTCATGGAACTGCGCTGGCGCCATCTTCGGGACGCCCTGATGTCCGAGGGGGCGCACACTTCGGGAGCCTGCCGGACACGATGCCGCTGATCGTCCAGACGGTGATCCCGTCGGCGGCCAGTTGCTGAGCGGCCTCCTCTGCCCAGTAGGGCTCCTCGTGGTCGATGCGGGCCAGGACCAGGGTGTTCGGCGCCGCGACGTGTCAGCCGGCGGTCTCCAGGCCGAAGTGGGGGACGTGGGCCTGGGTCTCGGTGAGAGTGGCGGTCACGGCGCTGGGATGAGTGGGATGCGTGTCGAGGCGGACGTGCGCGTCGATGGGCTGGGATGCCACGAAACGGTGCTCATTTCTGCCGGCGGCCAGACCAGAAGGTCGGCCGCCGGCGGGCCTTGGGGTCGGCGGGAGATGCGTGCGGCGGGGGGAGCCGTGGTCGGAGGACCGGCCCGGGGCGCAGCTGTGGCCCTGGTGCGTGCGGGCCTCCTCGTCGGCTCCGGCGCGGTGGCGTGTTGCCAGCGGGTGCGTACCGCGGACAGGTCGGCGAGAGCGCGGCGGCTGCCGACGACGAGCTGGTACGGCGTGGTGGCCGGGTCGTCGGTGAATGCTTCGATGTGCCGGCCCGCTTGGTGTGCGGTCGCGAGGACCGAGCGCTGGAGGATGCGCTCGCCCCAGTGCTACGGGGCGCCGACTGGCACGGCGAGGAGGTCGAGCAGCTCCTTCGGCACAGTCCTGGCGTTGAGAAGTCCGTGCTGCTGTGCCTCCCACAGGACGGTCACGGGGTCGACGGGAGTGCCGCGCCGCGTCAGCCACATGGAGCGGATCGACCCGCGGCATCACGCGGGCCAGCACCGCCCGCACCGACGCGGAAGCCGGACCGAGGCCGGAGCGCTTGACGGGTGCTGCTGCGGATCGCCCGCGACCCCGAGGTACGCCTGCGTGACATCGCGGCCCGGAGAGCGAGAGGAACAAGTTCTCCCTGCTGTTCACCACGCGCTTCGGCAACGCTGTCGCGGTGAACACATGGAACACCTGCACCTGGAAGCCCGCCTTGGCCAAGGCGGGCGTCATCCCGCCGCGCGCCGAGGGGGCGAAAGCCTGGCAGTGGGCGGCGGCCCCGAAGGACGGTTTCCATGTGCTTCGGCACACCTACGCCTCGATCATGTTGGAAGCCGGGGAGTCCGTCGTGACCCTGGCTCGGTGGCTCGGACACTCCTCGCCGGCGATCACCCTCGGTTACTATGCTCACTTCATGCCGGAAGCCGGCTGCAAGGGGCGCGGCACGATCGACGGTCTGCTTGGGGAGCGGGGGGATCGGCGCGCCCGCCGAGACTCCCCAGATTCTCCCCAGCGCCGTTGACCCGTGATTCCTGCCTCTACGCTCCGGAGAAGTCGTCCGTGGATTATAAGGCTGAAGAGATGGGTGGCCCGGGAAAGTGTTGGAAGAGGTCGTAGCGACCCGCTATGTCACGCCCCTGCGTGAGGGCGGCTCGCTCCCCGGGATCGTCGAGGCCGACGATCTCGGTACGTACGTCATGAAATTCACCGGCGCCGGCCAAGGGCGCAAGACCCTGGTGGCCGAGGTCGTCTGCGGGCAGCTGGCCCGGCGGCTCGGCCTTCGGGTGCCGGAGCTGGTGACGATCCAGCTCGACCCGGTGATCGGGCTGTCCGAGCCCGACCAGGAGGTACAGGAGCTGCTCAAGGCGAGCGGCGGGCTCAACCTGGGCATGGACTTCCTGCCCGGCTCGCTCGGCTTCGACCCGCTCGCGTACGAGGTCGACCCGAAGGAGGCCGGCAAGGTCGTCTGGTTCGACGCGGTCATCAACAACGTCGACCGGTCGTGGCGCAACCCCAACATGCTGGTCTGGCACGGCGACCTGTGGCTCATCGACCACGGCGCCAGCATGATCTGGCACCACAACTGGCCCGGCGCCCAGGCGTCCGCCGCCAAGCCGTACGACGCCTCCGACCACGCCCTCGCGCCGTTCTCGCCCGACATCGCCGCGGCCGCCGCCGAGCTGGCGCCGCTCGTCACCCGCGAGCTGCTGACCGAGGTCGCCGCCGACGTGCCCGACGCGTGGCTGGTCGACGAGCCCGGCTTCGCGAGCGCCGACGAGCTGCGGGAGGCGTACGTGACGGCGCTGCTGCCGCGCGCGGCCACCATCCACGAGCGGATCACCCTCGGCCCGCGCGTCGAGCGCCGGCCCCAGCAGCCGCCCGGCTGGCTCGCCGACCGCCTCGCCCCCCGGTCGCACGGCACGGCCGGCGACGGTTCCGCCCCGGACAGCACCTCCCTGGTCAGCACCCCGAAGGACAGCACCACGTGACCGACCGCGATGTCTTCGAGTACGCGCTGCTGCGCGTCGTGCCCCGCGTCGAGCGCGGCGAGTGCTTCAACGCCGGGGTGGTCGTCTACTGCCGGGCCCGGTCCTTCGTGGCCGCCCGGGTCCATCTCGACGAGACCAAGCTCGCCGCGCTCGACCCGGGTGCCGACGTCACCGGCGTACGGGCCGCGCTGCGCGCGGTCGAGGGGGTCTGCGCGGGCGGCGAGGCCGCGGGCCAGGCCGCGCCCGACGACGCCGGCCGGCGTTTCCGCTGGCTCATGGCGCCCCGTTCCACGGTGGTCCAGCCCGGCCCGGTGCACACCGGTCTGACCGCCGACCCCGAGGCCGAGGTGGAACGCCTGCTCGACCTGCTCGTCCGGTAGCCCGGATCCTCGTCACCCCCTGTGAGCGGGTGCACCCGGTGGGCCGTTGACACCGGGTGCCAGGGCTTCTAGCGTCTCGTCTGCGGACGATACTAAGCGGTCGCTCATGCTCGGGGGAGTGGGGCGGCGCGGGTACGGGCCGTATCCAGGGACGAACCCAAGGGCGAGGAGAACAACCATGTCCACCACCGAGCAGCGCGTAGCCGTCGTCACCGGTGCGGCGCGGGGCATCGGCGCCGCCACCGCGATCCGCCTGGCGGCCGAGGGCCGCGCCGTCGCCGTGCTCGACCTCGACGAGGCGGCCTGCAAGGACACCGTCGAGAAGATCACCGCCGCCGGCGGCACCGCGCTCGCCGTCGGCTGCGACGTCTCCGACGCCGCCCAGGTGGAGGCCGCGGTCGCGCGGGTCGCCGCCGAGCTGGGCGCGCCGACCATCCTCGTCAACAACGCGGGCGTGCTCCGCGACAACCTGCTCTTCAAGATGTCCGAGTCGGACTGGGACATCGTCATGAACGTGCACCTCAAGGGCGCGTTCCTGATGGCCAAGGCATGCCAGAAGCACATGGTGGACGCGGGCTTCGGCCGGATCGTCTCGCTCTCCTCGTCCTCGGCGCTCGGCAACCGCGGCCAGGCCAACTACTCCGCCGTGAAGGCCGGTCTGCAGGGCCTCACCAAGACGCTGGCCAAGGAGCTGGGCAAGTTCGGCGTCACCGCCAACGCCGTCGCCCCGGGCTTCATCGTCACCGAGATGACCGCGCAGACCGCCGAGCGGGTCGGCATGGGCTTCGAGGACTTCCAGGCCGCCGCCGCCTCCATGATCCCGGTGCAGCGCGTCGGCAGGCCGGAGGACGTCGCCAACGCCATCGCCTTCTTCACGGGCGACGACGCCGGCTTCGTCTCCGGCCAGGTCATGTACGTGGCCGGCGGCCCGCTCAACTGACGCCCCGCCGCAGAAGGAGACACACGCATGAGCACGCAGGAACTGCCCGCGCTGTCCGGCAAGGTGGCCCTGATCACCGGCGCGAGCCGGGGCATCGGCTACGGCGTCGCCGAGGCCCTGGTCGCCCGCGGCGACCGGGTCTGCATCACCGGCCGCGGTGAGGAGGCCCTCAAGGAGGCCGTGGAGCGGCTGGGGTCCGACCGGGTCATCGCGGTGCCCGGCAAGGCCCACGACGAGGCCCACCAGGCCGCCGCCGTCGCCGCCACGATGGAGGCATTCGGCCGCGTCGACTTCCTGGTCAACAACGCCGGTACGAACCCGGTCTTCGGCCCGATCGCCGAACTCGACCTGGGTGTCGCCCGGAAGGTGTTCGAGACGAATGTCGTCTCGGCCCTCGGATTCGCCCAGCAGACCTACCGGGCCTGGCAGAAGGAGAACGGCGGGGCGATCGTGAACATCGCCTCGATCGCCGGCCTTTCCGCGTCGCCTTTCATCGGCGCGTACGGAATGAGTAAGGCGGCGATGATCAATCTGACCCTCCAGCTGGCGCACGAATTCGCGCCCGTGGTCCGGGTCAACGCCATCGCTCCGGCCGTCGTGAAGACGAAATTCGCGGCCGCGCTGTACGAGGGCCGGGAGGTCGAGGCGGCCGCCCCGTACCCGATGGGCCGGCTCGGCGAGCCGCGGGACATCGGCGGTGCCGCCGCCTTCCTGACCTCGTCACAGTCGGACTGGATCACCGGTCAGACGCTGGTCGTCGACGGCGGCATTTTCCTGAACGCCGGTGTCGGGTGACCGGTATCCGGACACTTTCCTGAAAGCATGACCGGTTTGGCCCCGGTTGCACGCTGAATGCCTCAAGTGCCCTGCCAGGGCGGATCATTGACCTGGCAGGGTGCTGCGGTATGGTCGGCCGATCCCAGGCTGAACGAGGAGCGTGCACGTGTTCAACCGGACCAGTCTGCAGGCCGCTGCAGCCCTTGCGTCCATATCCCTCCTGTCCGGATGCGGCGTGTTTTCGGACAGTGGATCCACGGAGGAACAGCGAATCGTCGTGGGGACGACGAGTTCCCCCACCACGCTCGATCCGGCAGCCGCCTGGGACAACTCCTGGGAGCTTTTCCGGAATGTCTTCCAGACGCTCGTGGCGTATCCCACCGGAAGCGCGTCGCCCAAGCCCGACGCCGCCGACTGCCGGTTCAAGGACGACGACAGCCGGCTCTTCGAATGCAAGGTCCACGACGGGCTGACCTTCACCAACGGTCACAAGCTCGACGCCAAGGCCGTCAAGTACTCGATCGAGCGCATTCGCACCATCGACGTCGAGGCCGGCCCCAACGGAATGCTCGGTTCCCTCGACAAGATCGAGGTCACCGACGCGAACACGGTGCTCTTCCGGCTCAACAAGCCCGACGCGACCTTCCCGTTCATCCTCGCCACGCCGGCCATGTCCATCGTCGACCCGGCCGAGTACCCCGCGGACAAGCTCCGCGAGGACGGCAAGGTCACCGGCTCCGGCCCGTACGTCCTCGACTCCTACAAGGAGGGCGACAAGGCCGAGCTGAGCAGCTACGACAACTACAAGGGCTTCGCGGACCGCAAGAACGCCGGGGTGACCATCCGGTACTTCAAGGAGTCCGAGCCGATGGTCGCGGCGCTCCGGAAGAAGGAGATCGACGCCACCTACCGCGGTCTGACCTCCGCGGAGGTCGTCGACCTCGAGGACGACAAGCCCGAGAACAAGGGTCTCCAGCTCGTCGAGTCGACCGGTTCGGACATCCGCTACCTCGTCTTCAACAGCAAGGACAAGACGGCCGCCAAGCTGCCCGTACGCCGCGCCATCGCCCAGCTCGTCGACCGCGACCGGCTGGTGAACAACATCTACCAGGGCACCGCCGAGCCCCTGTACTCCATGGTGCCCAAGGGTATCGCCGGTCACACCACCAAGTTCTTCGACCGGTTCGGCGGGCCCGACCCGGACAAGGCCGAGAAGATCCTGCGCGACGCCGGCATCACCGAGCCCGTCGCGATGGACTTCTGGTACGCGACCGACCGCTACGGCTCCGGAACCGCCGCCGAGTTCGCCGAGATCAAGAAGCAGCTCGAGGAGTCCGGGCTCTTCAAGATCACGATCCACGGCAAGCCGTGGAAGGAGTTCCAGGCGGGCTTCCAGCACGGCGAGTACCCGGTCTACGGGCGTGGCTGGTTCCCCGACTTCCCGGACCCGGACAACTTCATCGCCCCCTTCCTGGGCAAGGAGAACGTCCTCGGCACCCCGTACATCAACTCCCGTATCACCGACGAGCTGATCCCCAAGTCGCGCCGCGACACCGACCGCGCGGCCGTCACGGACGAGTTCACCGAGGCGCAGGAGATCATGGTCCAGGACGTCCGGCTGCTGCCCGTGTGGCAGGGCAAGCTGTACGTCGCGGCCGGCGAGGACATCGGCGGCGGCGAGCGGGCGCTCGACCCGCAGACCGTCATGCAGCTGTGGGAGCTCAGCCGCCGCACCAGCTGGTGACGGAAGCGGCCGGGCCCGGACGACGGGCCCGGCCGGACCGGACCGGGCCCGGCCGGAGAGCGGTCGGCGGGCGGCGGGTACGGCGTTGTCAGTGGCCCCCGGTAGGTTCTCGTTCGGAGTACAACGCAAGCCCACCGGAGGTTGTTGACCGTGACCGACACCGACCAGCTGCCCGAGTCCTGGCGTGGCGTCCTCGGCGAGGAGCTGGAGAAGCCCTACTTCAAGGAGCTCACCGAGTTCGTCGAGGAGGAGCGGGCCAAGGGTCCGGTCTACCCGCCGCGCGACCAGGTCTTCGCCGCCCTCGACGCCACCCCGTTCGACAAGGTCAAGGTGCTGATCCTCGGCCAGGACCCGTACCACGGCGAGGGCCAGGGCCACGGTCTGTGCTTCTCCGTGCGGCCCGGCGTGAAGACCCCGCCCTCGCTGCGCAACATCTACAAGGAGATGCAGGCCGAGCTGGGGCACCCGATCCCGGACAACGGCTATCTGATGCCGTGGGCCGAGCAGGGCGTCCTGCTGCTCAACGCGGTGCTCACGGTCCGCGCCGGCGAGGCCAACTCGCACAAGGGCAAGGGCTGGGAGAAGTTCACCGACGCCGTCATCAAGGCCGTCGCCGCCCGCCCCGACCCGGCCGTCTTCGTCCTGTGGGGCAACTACGCGCAGAAGAAGCTGCCGCTCATCGACGAGACCCGGCACGTGGTGGTGAAGGGCGCCCATCCGTCGCCGCTGTCGGCGAAGAAGTTCTTCGGCTCCCAGCCCTTCACCCAGATCGACGCGGCCGTCGCCGCTCAGGGCCACGAGCCGATCGACTGGCGCGTTCCGGACCTCGGCTGAGCCTCGCCCGGATCCGGCGCGGTGGCGGTTAGCGTCGGATCCGGCAGTTTGTACGGGTGCCGGACGACAGCGCGTGGAGGCCGTAGTGACCGGGCAGCAGGTGTCGGACGACGCCGTCATGACCAGGATCGGGCAGGCGATGATGCTGCTCCACGGCGGCGACCGGGAGGAGGCCCGCAACCGCTTCGGCGTCATCTGGGACCAGCTCGGACCCGAGGGCGACCCCCTTCACCGCTGCACCCTCGCCCACTACATGGCGGACGCGCAGGACGACCCGGACACCGAGCTGGCCTGGGACCTGCGGGCCCTGACCGCCGCCGGGGCCCTGGACGAGGAGCGGCTGGGGCGGCACGACTCGGCGGTCGCCCTGCGCGCCCTCTACCCCTCGCTCCACCTCAACCTGGCCGCCGACTACGTGAAGCTGGCCCGCCTCGACGCGGCCCGGATCCATCTGGACCGGGCCCGCGCCGCCGCCGTCTGCCTGGACGACGACGGGTACGGCAACGGGGTGCGGGCCGCGATCGAGCGCCTGGAGCTGCGGCTGCGGGACCGGCCCGCGTAGGCCACCCCATCGCTGCCGGGGCGCTCTATTTCGCGTAGGTGTTCTGGCAGACCTTGGCCTGGGTGCTGTCCGCGCCCCAGCCGCCGAACGCCGCGCCCAGCCGGCAGATGTCCGAGCGCGAGCCCGGCAGCCGCGGCGGTGTGGCGTGGCCCTCCGGCGGACGGCGGACGAGCGGCGCCGGTACGTGCCCGGAGTGCGACTTCGCGGGCGGGCGCGAGTGCGCCGGGGCCTTCGCGTCCGACTCCTCGTGCCCCGCGAGCGACGAGCGGGGTTCGGGTTCCGGTGGATCGGGCATCGCCGCCTCCAGGGCCTCCCGGGCGGGGCCCGGGACGATCTGCGGCACGGCCTGTCCGCCGGCGGGGCCGGCCGAGGCGGCGGGTGCGGGGCGCGGGGTGGCCGGCTCGACGGCGACGCAGCCGGACAGAGCGGCCATCGCCATCCCGGCGAGGATTGTCACGGTGGTTCTCGTTCGATGCACTCGCGCCACTTTGCAGGCCGGACCCCGTCCGGCGCGCCCCTACTCGCGGGGAATGCCCCGCATGGGTGATCGCCGTGGCGCGGACTGACCCGCGCGCCCCGTCCGAATGCTCCCGTGCGCCGGGGTGGCGCGGCCGGGTCAGACGCCGGTGAAGCCGTCGATGCGCTCGCGGATGAGGTCGGCGTGACCGTTGTGGCGGGCGTACTCCTCGATCATGTGCAGATAGATCCAGCGCAGATCGACGGTCTCCCCGCGCCGGGTCTTGCGCACGCCGGGCTCGTCGAGGCCGCGGCCGGCGGCGTTGGCCCGGGCCTGGGCGATCTCCTTGCGCCAGGTGGCGTGCGCCTCCTCCCAGGTGTCCTCCTCGGTGACGTGGATGTCCCGGTCCTCGTCGTTCTCGTCGTCGTAGTTCCACGGCGCGTCCTCGCCGGTCAGGATCCTGCGGAACCAGGCGAGTTCGACGTCGGCCATGTGCCGGACCAGGCCGAGGAGGGTGAGGTCGGAGGGCGGGACGGAGGCGGTGCGCAGCTGGGCGTCGTCGAGACCCTGGCACTTCAGGGCGAGGGTCTCGCGCTGGAAGTCGAGCCACTGCTCCAGGGCGACGCGTTCGGTGCTCTGGGTGTCGGGGCGGACGCGGGGAGCGGGGGCGCTGTCGTCGGTGATCATGCCCCGTATGGTCGCCGACGGTCCGGCACGGGAGCCAGCGAATTCGACGGACGTCACGTCCGGTGGCTCCTCAGGGAGTCGTCGCGCTCTCCGTGCCCGGCCGTCCGCCGAGCATGCCGCGCAGCAGCTCGTCGAAGCCGGTGCGCAGCTCCGCGCGGCTCGGCACCTCGGCGTGGAAGGAGCCGGCCGCGCAGGAGAACATCAGCCCCTCGCACCAGGCGATGAGGGAGAGCGCGTGGCGCTCGGGCGCGGGGGAGCCGGCCGCGTGCAGCATCGCGATCACCGGGGTGCGGAAGACGGCCCCGGCGGAGTCGAAGAAGGTGCGCAGCTCGGGGCGGCGGGTGGCCTCCAATGCCAGTTCGTAGCGGGACACCAGGAGTGACCGGTGGTCCGTGAGGTAGCGGTGCAGGGCCAGCGCGAGGGTGTCCACGAGGGTGTCGGCGGTGGCGCCGGGGCCCGGCAGTTCGTGCGGGGCGAGCACGCCCGCCTCTCGTTGCGCCTGTCGCCGTACGGCGGTCTCCAGGAGGGCCTGGCGGGTGCGGGCGTGGTTGGAGGTGGAGCCCTGGGGGAGTCCGGCCCGCTCGTCGACGGCGCGGTGGGTGAGTCCGCGTATCCCGCGCTCCACGAGCAGGTCGAGAGCGGCGTCGCCGATGCGCTCGGCGCGGCTGGGCGGGACGGCGGGGGCCGGTGTCGCGGTCATGAGGACAACCTATCGAGCGCTTCGGCTACCCCCTGAACTACAGCTGTAGTACGGTCGAAGGGTAACTACATCTGTAGTCAGCGGCCCCGGCCGCCGGCCGTCTCGTCGTCCGTCCCGCGATCCCCGAGGGGGAGCCATGGAACAGCAACGGAACCGTGCCGTCGTCGTCGGAGCCGGCATCGGCGGCCTCACCGCCGCTCTTGCTCTGCGCGCCCGCGGCTGGGACGTCACCGTCCTCGAACGCGCCGCCTCCCTCGCCCCCGTCGGCGCGGGCATCGGCCTCGCACCCAACGCCCTGCGCGCCCTCGACGTCGTCGGCCTCGGCGACCGGGTCCGCTCCCTCGCCGCCTGGCAGGGTGACGGCGGCATGCGCCGCCCCGACGGCCGCTGGCTCGTCCGGACCAGCGCCCGGGCGGCGATCGAGCGCTTCGGCGGACCACTCGTCGGGCTGCACCGCGCCACCCTCGTCGACCTGCTCGCCGACGCGCTGCCCGAGGGCGTCGTCCGCACCGGTGCCCCCGCCGCCCTCGCCGATCCCGGCGACGCCCGCCGGCCCGCCCGCGTCACCACCCCCGATGGAGAGATCGAGGCCGAACTGGTCGTCGCCGCCGACGGCATCCACTCCGCCGTCCGCCCCGCCCTCTTCCCCGGCCACCCCGGCCCGCGCTACTCCGGCTTCACCACCTGGCGCGCCGTCGTGCCCACCCCCGACGGCCCCTTCGCCCCGCACGAGACCTGGGGCCCCGGCCGCCTCTGGGGCAGCCAGCCGCTCGCGGACGGCCGCGTCTACGCGTACGCCATGGCCGCCGCCCCCGCCGGGGAGCACGCGGCAGGCGGCGAGAAGGCCCTGCTCCAGCGGCTGTTCGGGGACTGGCACCACCCGGTCCCCGCGATCCTGGCCGCCTGCGACGAGAGCACCGTCCTGCGCCACGACGTCCATCAGCTGATCGACCCGCTGCCCGCGTTCCACCTCGGCCGCACGGCCCTGCTCGGCGACGCCGCCCACGCCATGCAGCCCACCCTCGGCCAGGGCGGCAACCAGGCCATCGAGGACGCCGTCGTCCTCGCCCACCACGCCGGACCCGGCCGGCCCGTCCCGGCCGCCCTCGCCGCGTACACCGCCGAGCGGCTCCCGCGGACCACCGCCGTGGTCCGCAGGGCCGCCCGCACCGGCCGCCTCTCGATGCTCTCCGCCCGCCCCGCCGTCGTCCTGCGCGACACCGCGATGACCGCCGTCTCCCTGTTCGGACCCGGCCTGATCCTGCGCGGCTTCGACGGCATCGCGGACTGGCGGCCCCCGGTGGGCGACTCGCCCGCGCGCGTAAGCTGACCGCCGCGAACTCCCGTACGACGAGACGCACGACGAGACGCACGACGAGACGTGCGACGGCCTGTGCGACGACACGCACGGCGGAACGGGAACGAACCAGAAGGAGAGGCCCTGTGAAGGTCGGCTGCATCGGACTCGGTGACATCGCGCAGAAGGCGTATCTGCCCGTCCTGTCCGCCCTTCCCGGGGTCGAACTCCACCTCCAGACCCGCACCCCCGCCACCCTGGAGCGGGTCGCCGACCGCCACCACCTGCCCGCCGAACGCCGCCACCACGACCTCGACGCGCTGCTCGCCGCCGGCCTCGACGCCGCCTTCGTGCACGCCTCCACCGAGGCGCACCCCGAGATCACCACCCGGCTTCTCGAAGCAGGCGTGCCCACGTACGTCGACAAGCCGCTCGCCTACGACTTCGCCACCTCCGAGCGGCTGGTCGAACTCGCCGAGAAGCGCGCCGTGGGCCTCGCCGTCGGCTTCAACCGCCGTCTCGCCCCCGGCTACGCCTCCTGCCTGGACCATCCGCGCGACCTGATCCTGCTGCAGAAGAACCGGACCGGACAGCCCGCGGACCCGCGCACCTTCGTCTTCGACGACTTCATCCACGTCGTCGACACCCTGCGCTTCCTCGCGCCCGGCGAGGTCGAGCACACCGGCGTACGGGCCAGGGTCCGGGACGGGCTCCTGCACCACGTGGTGCTCGAACTCTCCGGTGACGGCTTCACCGCCCTCGGCGTGATGAACCGGTCCAACGGCTCCACCGAGGAGATCCTCGAAGTCTCCGGGCAGGACGCCAAGCGCCAGGTCGTCAACCTCGCCGAGATCGTCGACCACCACGGCGACCCCACCGTGCACCGGCGCGGCGACTGGGTCCCGGTGCCCCGCCAGCGCGGCATCGAGCAGGCCGTGCTCGGTTTCCTCGACGCCGTACGGGAGGGCCGGCCGCTCAGTGCCCGGGACGCCCTGCGGACCCACGAGCTGTGCGAGTACGTGGTGCGCGAGGTCCTCGCCCAGGCGTCCTGAACCGGCCCGCCGCGCCCACCGCGCCGGCCACGAGCAGCGCCAGGCCCGCCGCGTACACCGGCCACGGCCCGAGCCGGTCGTATCCGGTCCGGGTGTCGGACAGCGGCAGCGTGTAGACGGCGGTGGCGCTGCGGTCGGTGCCGAGCACCGGACCGGTCCGCCGCCCGTCGGGCGTGTACGCGGCGCTGATCCCGGTCAGCGTCGCGTGCACCATCGGCCGCCCCGTCTCCGCCGCCCGCAGCGCGCCGAGCGAGGCGTGCTGCGCCGGGGCCCAGCTGTCCTGGAAGGTCGACGTGGCCGACTGCGCGACGATCACCTGCGCCCCCATGTCGGCCAGATGCCGGCTCATGTCGGGGAACGCCGTCTCGAAGCAGATCAGCGGGCCGATCCGCAGCCCGGGCGAACCCGTGGCCCCGGGCGGCAGCGTCATCACCACCGGGGCGGTGCCGCGCCGCCGGTTCACCTCCGCCGCCTTGCCGACCGAGGTCGCCCAGCCGAGCAGCGGCCGCAGCGGGATGTACTCGCCGAACGGGACCAGCCGCATTTTGTCGTACCGCTGCCCCGTCGGCCCCTCGGGACCGACCAGGACCGCGCTCTTGTAGATGCCGGGCCGGTCGGAGCGGTGCGCGTCCACGTTCACCAGGACGTCCGCGCCGACCTCCCGTGAGAGCGCGGCGACGCGGGCCGCGAGATCCGGCCGGGTCCGCAGGTCGGCGCCGACGCTGCTCTCCCCCCACACCACCAGGTCCAGGCGCTGCCCGGCCAGCGTCCGGGTCAGCTCCTCGCCCCGGTCGAAGCGCCGCGCCGCGCCGACCGCCCCGCCGAGCAGACCGGCCTGGACGACGCCGATCCGGACCACCTTGCCGGTGGTACGCGGAGCCGGGACCGCCCATGGGGCGAGACCGAGGAGGAGGACGCAGCCGAGGAGTCCGGCCAGACCGGCGAGCGCGGCATGGCGGGACCGCGCACTGCGCCGGACCCGCGACGAGGCGGCGACGAGCAGCGCCAGGGCCGTGTTCACCGCCACCACGAGGCCGCTCAGCAGCCACACCCCGCCGACCGACGCCAGTCGCAGAGCGGCCGGCACCTCCCACTGGCTCGCCCCCAGCAGTCCCCAGGGGCCGCCGAGGCCCTGCCAGGACCGGACCAGCTCGATCATCAGCCAGCCGGAGGGGATCAGGACGAGGGCGGCCCCGGCCCGCCACGGCGACGGCGTCCCGCCCAGCAGCGCCCGTACCAGCCGGCCCCACGGCAGCCACAGCAGACCGAACAGCACGGCCAGGACGACCAGGAAGACGTTCAGGCTCGGCAGCAGCCAGTGGTGCACGGCCAGCATGAAGCCGGTGCCCCCGCACCAGCCGTCGTACCCGGCGCGGCGCGCGGTCGGAGCCGTACGGATCAGCAGGAGCAGCGGGACGAGACAGACGTACGCCCACCACCACAGGTCGGGGGTGGGGAAGGCGAACACCGGCAGGCCGCCGAGGACGAGCGCGAGCGCGGACCGCCCGGTTCCGGACCAGCGGCCCCCCTGCGCGGTCGTGGCCCGGGCGCTCGCGGCGAACGCTGTCCGCATGCCGTGCCTCCAGGAGTCGCCTCCAGTGTGCGCGCGCCCGGGCGCCCGGGCTGGCCGGCGGGGAGCCGGACGGGGGAGGGCGGGATCCGGGGCGGGCCGGGGAGCGGAGCGGGCGCCGGGCCGCCTCACATCCGGCGCCACTTCTCCTCGACGACCACCGAGCCCAGCCGCCAGCCCTCGGCCCCGCGGAGCGCGGTGAAGGCGTACCGCCCGCCCGCGACGAACTCCGCGCCGGAGGCGAACCGCATCGGGTTGAGGTAGTCGGCCCGGACGGTCGCCGTGTCGCCCGCGTAGCCGTCCGGGTCCCGCAGGGTGATCCGGCGGTTGACGATGAGGTGCTGGCGTACGGGGAACAGCCGGATCGACTCCGCGAGCCAGTCGGCGACCTCCTCCACCGGGCCCTCGATCCCGCCCGAGGAGCGGTAGTCGGCCCGCGCGCCCGGCGCGAACAGCGCCCGGTACGCCGTCCAGTCGGCGTCGTCCACGGCCATCGCGTAGCCGGTGACCAGATCGTCGACGGCGAGCCGGGCCATCACGGCGGCGAGATCCACGCGCTGCGTCATCGGCTCAGTGTCGGACAGCGGGGGCGCGGGGCCAAGGGGCGTGCGCGGGTGGCTTCGCGGCGTCCGTCTCGGACGGTCTTGGACGGACGCCGTGAAGCCGGGACGAGCGGCCGGGGTCAGCCGGCGGCGGGCTCGCCCGCGTCCGGGCTGAGGACTCCCATGCCGACCAGGATGAACAGCAGGATGCCGAGGGCGATCCGGTAGATCACGAACGGCATGAAGGACTTCGTCGTGATGAACTTCATGAACCAGGCGATCACCGCGTAGCCGACCACGAAGGCGATGACCGTGGCGAAGAACGTGGGTCCCCACGACACATGGCCGCCCTCGGCCGCGTCCTTCAGCTCGAAGGCGCCGGAGGCCAGCACGGCGGGGATGGCGAGCAGGAAGGAGTAGCGGGCGGCGGCCTCACGGGTGTAGCCCATGAACAGACCGCCGGAGATGGTCGCGCCGGACCGGGAGACGCCCGGGATCAGCGCCATGGCCTGGCAGACGCCGAAGATCAGACCGTCCCGGACGCCCAGTTCCTTCAGCGACTTGCGCTCGCGCGCGGCACGGTGCCGGCCGCCGAGTTCGTCGCGGGCCGCGAGCCGGTCGGCGAAGCCGAGGACGATGCCCATGACGATGAGGGTGGTGGCGGTGACCCGCAGATCGCGGAACGGGCCCTCGATCTGGTCCTTGAGCGTGACGCCGAGGACGCCGATCGGAATGGAGCCGACGATGACCAGCCAGCCCATCTTGGCGTCGTGGTCGCCCCGCATCGACTTGTCGAACAGCGAGCGGAACCACGAGGAGACGATCCGCACGATGTCCTTGCGGAAGTAGAGCAGGACGGCGGCCTCGGTGCCGATCTGGGTGATCGCGGTGAACGCGGCGCCGGGGTCCTCCCAGCCGGAGAACGCGGCGGTGAGCCTCAGGTGCGCGCTCGACGAGATCGGGAGGAACTCGGTCAGCCCCTGGACGAGTCCGAGGATGAATGATTCGAACCAACTCATGGGGGCAGGGCCGTCCCGAAGGTGCGTGTGCGGTCAACAGTCGGGCGCAGCGTACCGCCCGAAGGTGACGGGGCCATGGACAGAGCGTGGCCGTACGGGGTGGCGGGCGAGCGCCCCGAAAAGGGCGGCCGGTGCGCGGCCGGTCGGGGCCCTTGGGGCCGCCGTCCGGGGCCGTCCGTCGGCTCGCGGCACGACCGGGCGAGGTACGGGGGAGAGACTCCCGCCGCCCCGCGTGCGTACGCCGCGCCGCTCCCCGTTCTTATGCGGTCACGCGCTCGCGCTCGGCGGAGCTGCCCTCGGCCGCGAGGTCTCCCGCGGCGACGTCCGGTCGGCCCGCTCCGCGCAGGTGGTGGCGTTTGCGCCAGCCCACCACCGCGGCGCCCGCGGCCGACACGACGATGAAACCGGCCGAGACCAGGAACGCCGGAGACGTGGGCGAGGTCGCCTCGCTGCCCGCGACCGCGTAGGCCGCCGTGTTCGGCATGGAGCCGAGACCGGTCGCGAGGAGGAAGGAGGAGTACCGCATCCGGGACACCGAGGCCGCGTAGTTGGCCACCGCGAACGGCATCCCCGGGAACAGCCGGATCGCCAGCATCGACCGGAACCCGTGCCGGCTCAGCTGCCCGTCCGCCGCCTTCATCCAGCGGCCCCGGACGTACGGGCGCAGCGCCTCCTGCCCGAGCGCGCGGCCCAGCGCGAAGGACAGGCCCGCGCCGAGGACCGTGCCGGCCAGCGCCCCCGCGAACCCGTACAGGCTGCCGAAGAGGGCGCCCGCCGCCAGGTTCAGGATCGGCCGCGGGACCAGCGCCGCCGTACACACCCCGTACGCGAGCCCGAACACCACGACGGCGCCGGCCCCGCTCAGCTGCGGCGGCCAGCCCGACGCGAGCAGCCGCTGCGGCTCGAAGAGCAGCACCGACAGCCCCGCGGACAGCAGGATCACGGCCAGATACACCAGCCGGGCCTTGGGCGACAGAAGCACGCGGGGAGCGTAACCGACACCGGGGCGTGATCGCCGCACCCGTGCGCCCTCACGCCACTCCTCGCCGCCTCCGGAAGGCGGGTCCTAAGGTGACCGCATGACGTCCGCAGCCCCGGATCGCGCCGTTCCCGGCAGTGCCCTCGCCGACACCGTGCTCGCCCGGCTCACCGAGCTCTATCCGGCCGCCGGCGACCCCGTCCGGGCGGGGGAGACGGCCGCGTACATGAAGGACGTGGCGCCCTTCCTCGGACTGCGCACGCCGGAGCGCCGCGCCCTGTCGCGTACGGTCCTGGCCGGTCTGCCCGCCCCCGCCGAGGCCGACTGCGCGGCCGTCGCGCTGCGCTGCTTCGCCCTGCCCGAGCGCGAGTACCACTACTTCGCCGTCGACTACCTGCGCCGGTACGCCGGGCGCTGCTCCTCGGCCTTCCTTCCCGTCGCCCGCACCCTCGTCACCACCGTGTCCTGGTGGGACACCGTCGACCTGCTCGCCGCGCACGTCGTCGGCGCGCTCGTCGCCGCCGATCCGGCGCTCGCCGTCCGCATGGACGAGTGGATCACCGACGACGACCGCTGGATCGTCCGGACCGCCCTCCTCCACCAGCTGCGCTTCAAGGACGCCACCGACGCCGGCCGGCTCTTCTCGTACTGCCTGCTCCGCTCCGGCCACCCCGACTTCTTCATCCGCAAGGCGATCGGATGGAGCCTGCGGGAGTACGCGAAGACCGATCCGGACGCCGTCCGTGCCTTCGTCGCGGAGCAGTCCTCCCGGCTCTCGCCGCTCTCGGCGCGCGAGGCGCTCAAGAACATCGGAGGCCCCAACAGCGGCTGAAAGCACGGGACTCGGGTGGGGCGGGGTATTCCGTACCCCGGCCGAATCGCGTCCCGCCGGGTCCGGCACACTCGGTTCATGAAGCAGACAACGGGGAGTACGGCACTGGTGCTCGGCGCGGGCGGAATGACCGGCGCGGGGTGGGAGATCGGGATCCTGAAGGGGCTGGCCGAGACCGGCACGGACCTCACGACCGCCGATCTGATCGTCGGCAGCTCGGGGGGTGTCGTCGCCGCGGTCCAGGTGGCCGCCGGGAAGCTGTCGCTCGACGCGCTGTACGAGAGCCAGCTCATCGAACCCACCGGCGAACTTCCCGGCCACCTCGGCGCCGGGGCGATCGCCAAGTACGCGGTGGCGGTGCTGCGTTCGCACACGCCCGAGGAGTACGGGCAGCGGCTCGGCCGGCTCGCGGCGGCCGCCGAGACCGTCACGCCCGCCGCCCGCCGCGAGGTCGTCGCCGGCCGGTTCGACCACGAGGTCAGCTGGCCCGACCGGCGTCTGCTGGTCACCGCCGTCGACGCCGAGAGCGGCGAACTCGCCGCCTTCGACGGCGCCGCCTCCGGCCCGTACGCGGACGTGTCCCTCGTCGATGCCGTCACCGCCAGCTGCGCCATCCCCGGCGTCTGGCCGGTCGTCGACCTGGCCGGCCGCCGCTGGATCGACGGCGGCGTCCACTCCACCGCCAACGCGCACCTCGCCGCCGGGTACGAGCGCGTCGTGATCATCGCGCCCAACGGCTCCGGCAACAAGGTGATCGTGTCCCCGGACCGCCAGGGCGCCGACCTCGCCGCCGCGGGCGCCCGGGTCGAGGTCGTCACCCCGGACGCCGAGTCGAAGCGGGCCTTCGGCCGGAACTCGCTCGACCCGGCCCGCCGCGTCCCGGCCGCCCGCGCCGGACGCGCCCAGGCCGCCGCCCACGCGAAGGCGGTCGCCGCGGTCTGGGCGGGCTGAGCACCGCGGCCGCGGGGTCGGTGCGAGCGCCTCAGGTCGGGTGCGGCACCTTGCCGCCGGTCGGGGTCGGTGCCGCACGCCTGGTCACGGTGGGCACCGCCGACGGGAGCGGTCCGCGGCCCCGGCACAATGAAGGGGTGAACGAGCAGATTCCCGTCATCCGTGACGTCGACTGGGGCACCGCCCGGCTCATGCCCGACGTGGACACCGAGCGGGGCTGGCTGCTCACGGTCGACGGCGCGCCCCAGTCGTACGTCGACCTCGACGACCCGGCCCACCTGGAGTTCGAGTACGCCCAGCGGCTCGCCCATGTCGCCGACCACGCCGCCGAGCCCGGCGTCCCGCTCGACGTCGTCCACCTGGGCGGCGGGGCGCTCACCCTGCCCCGGTACCTCGCCGCCACCCGGCCCGGCTCCCGGCAGCAGGTGGCCGAGGCGGACCGGGGGCTGCTCGCGCTCGTCGCCGAGCACCTGCCGCTGCCGCCCGGCTCCGGCATCGAGGTGCACGGCGCTGACGCCCGGGAGTGGCTGGAGGCCGCGCCCGACGACTCCGCCGACCTGTTGATCGCCGACGTCTTCGGCGGCTCGCGGGTCCCGGCGCACCTCACGTCCGTCGAGTACGCGCGCGAGGCGCGACGCGTCCTCCGGCCGGGCGGCACCTACGCGGCGAACCTCGCGGACGGCGCCCCGTTCGCCTTCCTCCGCGCCCAGCTCGCCACCTTCGCGGCCGTCTTCCCCGAACTGGTGAGGATCGCCGAACCGGCGGTGCTGCGCGGCCGCCGCTTCGGCAACGTGGTGCTCGTGGCCTCGGACCGGCCGGTCGACACCGCGGGCCTGGCCCGCCGTACCGCCGCCGATCCCTTCCCGGCGCGGGTCGAGTGGGGCGAGGCGCTGACCCGCTTCACCGGCGCGGCCCGGCCGGTACGGGACACCGAGGCGGTGCCGTCCCCGGTGCCGCCGGACGGCTCCTTCGGCATCGGCTGACGAAGGCGCGCGCGAAGGCGCGGGCGAAGGTTCGGCGGACGGGGGCGGTCACGGCCGCGGGGCCGCCGCCTCCTCGCTCCGTACCCCCGCACCGTCCGAGCCCGCAGCCACGGGCTTCGCGGGACGGCGCGTCAGGTTCCGTACGTCCGGGACCAGCAGCACCAGTGCGGTGGCCACGACGATGATCACCGCCGAGCCCCACAGCGCGGTGCCGCGGCCGAAGGCGGCCTCGGCGGGGCCGGCCAGGGCCGTGGAGAGCGGCAGCATCGCCGTCGAGCCGAACCAGTCGTAGGCGGCGACCCGGGACAGCTTCTCCTCCGGGATCTCCTGGTGCATCGCCGTCATCCAGGAGACGCCGAACACCTCGATCGCCACTCCGCTGACGAACATGGCGGCGGACAGCCCGACCACGTCGAGCGGCACCGCGAGCGCCGCCGACGGCAGTGCGATCGGGAACACGCACAGGGTGCCCACGAGCAGCAGCCGGCGCGGTTTCCACCGGATCATCAGGACCGCGCCGCACAGCGTGCCCACCCCGAACGCGGCGAGCGCGAGCCCCCACGGCCGGGCGCCGCCCAGCGCATCGCGGGCGACCAGTGGCCCGTACACCGACTCGGCCGCGCCGACCAGCGCGACCACGACCGAGAACTGGGCGACGATCGACCACAGCCAGGGGCGGCCGACGAACTCGTCCCAGCCCTCGCGTAGATCGGCGAGCAGCCCCCCACCGGGCGCGCGTTCGGGCATATGCCGTACGTCGAGGAAGGCGCGCAGCCCGCCCGCCACGGCGAACGCCGCCGCGTCGATGGCCAGCACCCAGCCCGGCCCGAAGGCCGTGATCAGCGCGCCGCCGAGCGCGGCCCCGCCGATTCCGGCGCCATGCATGGACATACGGAAGAGCGCGAAGGCGCGGCTGACCTGTTCGCCGCTCACGCTGGACATCAGCATGCCCTCCGCGGCCGGGCTGAAGAAAGCCTGCCCGGTGCCGCACAGCGCGGTCAGCAGCATCATGTGCCACAGCCGGGCCTCGTCGGTGAGGACGAGCACGGCGAAGACCGCCTGCGAGACGCAGTTGAGGGCGTTGGCCGCGACCATCACGCGGTGCCGCGGCACCCGGTCGGCGATCGCGCCGCCGATGAGGAGGAAGAGCACCAGCGGCAGCGTGCGGGCCATCGCGACCAGACCGACGTCCCCGCCGTCGCCGCCGGACTGGATGACGGCGAACGCCGCCGCGATCAGGGCACCGTGGGTGCCCAGGTTGGTGACGATCGCGGCGGCGGTCAGCAGCAGGTAGTTCCGCCCGGCCCAGTCGGGTCTGCGGACCAGGGTCACGACTCCGGGGTCTCCGGGGCCAGTCGGACGGTCGCGAGGATCTTCTGGACCGTGGCGTCCGGGAGTTCGTCGTTCACGCCCTTGGCGGCGTAGAGCACGAAGGAGGAGTAGTCGCCCTTGGCGTTCTTGAAGGAGAAGGCGACGGACTTGCCGTCCGACTCGCACTTGTTGCGCTTCTTGATGTTCGGGGCGGTGGCGGTGGCCATGCTGCCCTTGAGGCCCGAGGTCGTCGTGTATTCGACGGCCTTGGTGACCTTGATGGTGCCCTTGGGCATGTGCTGGGCGTAGCCGGCCCAGACCCAGTTGCCGGCCTCGTTGAAGGCCGCCTCGTCGGTGTTCTTGGCGCCCTGGCCGCCCTTGGTGCCGGCGGTGCTGAGGCCCCAGGTCTCCTCGGTGCCGTTCTTGTCGGTGTCGTACGTGCACCAGTTGCTCTTGAAGTGCGCGGGCGAGGTCATGGTGACGACGGGGGAGCCGTCGCCCTTCGCCTCGTCCTCGAAGAAGGTGATCACACCCGGCTTCGAGACCTCCCACTCCGGCGGGACGTCGAACAGCGTGCCGTACTTGGGGTTGTAGACGACCTTCCAGCCGGGGATCGTCGGCTGGTGCGACGCGCCGGCGCGCGGGTTGGCCAGCGACGGGGACGCCGAGGAACTCGGCTGCGAGGAGGACGGCGGCGCCTTGGGGTCCTCGGCCTGGTTCTTCTTGTCGTCGTCCTTGCCGAGGACCAGATAGCCGGCCACGCCCGCCGCGGCGAGCACGGCGACGGCGGCGACGATCGCCACCACGGTGGTCTGCTTCTTCTTCTCGCCGTCACCGCCGCCGGGCATGGGCGGGCCGGGCACCGCGTACTGGCCGGCCGGCATGGTCGGCTGCTGGTACGGGTTCGGCTGGCCGTAGCCGCCGGGCTGCGCGGGCTGCTGGTACGGGTTCGGCTGCTGCCCCGGCTGCTGGCCCGGGTTCGGGTGCTGACCCGGATTCGGGCTCGCCTGGCCGAAACCCGCGGGCATCGTCGGCTGCTGGTACGGGTTCGGCTGCTGAGGGTGCTGCGGGTTCGGCGCCCCGTAGCCGGGCTGCGGTCCCGGCTGGGCGTACGGGTTCTGACTCTGGTCCTGCGGGTTCTGCTCGCCCCCGGGCGGCTGCTGTCCTGGCCACATGGGCCGTAACGATAGAGGGGCGGCGTGCACGGGGCTACGGCCGCCCCTGGCGGAGAATGGCGCCGACTGGCTACCCGTGGGTAACATCACGGCCCATGAGCGCAGAGCAGATGTCCGTCGGCGAGATGCTCGCCGCCACGGTTCCCATGGCCAAAACCCTCGACCTCGAGTTCCTGGAGACCACCGGCGAGCGGGCCGTGGTCCGCCTGCCGGACCAGGCCGCGTACCACAACCACGTCGGCGGCCCGCACGCCGGCGCCATGTTCACCCTCGCCGAGTCCGCCAGCGGCGCCATCGTCCTGGCCGCCTTCGGCGACCAGCTGAACCGCGCGGTCCCGCTCGCCGTCAAGGCCGAGATCGCGTACAAGAAGCTCGCCATGGGCGTCGTCACCGCCACCGCGACCCTGGGCCGCCCGGCCGCCGAGGTCGTCGCCGAACTCGACGCGGGTCAGCGCCCCGAGTTCCCGGTCCGGATCGACATCACGCGCGAGGACGGCGCCGTCACCGGCGAGATGACCGTCCTGTGGACGCTCCGGCCGAACAACCGGGAGAGCTGAGCCGACCCCGGCGACCCGACGCGGCGGCATCGCCATGCCTCCCGTACCGGGGAGGCATGGCGATGCCTGTTTCCGGGGTCACCGGAGCGTGTTCGCCCGCGGGTCAGTACACGCGCCGTGACGCTGCTGCTCGGCGTGCCGCCGGGGGTAGCCGGTCCGCAGGCGGCGAGCGACAGGACGGCGGCGAGGGTGGCGGCGGTGACGGCGCCGAGGTGACGCGTCTTCGCTGCCTTCATCCGATTGCCGAGCGATCCCACCATGGAGAACTCCTGGGAGACAAAGGTCCTTTGATGAGAGATCACGACAAAAGTCTTGTCGGATATGAAGATCGTGCAATCGGTTCGATGCGGACATGGGTGATGTCCCCCCCGCTGATCCCTCTGGGGCGCACAACAGGCGCCGCGCGTACGCCTGGAGCGCATCGGGGCGTCAGTATTTTTGGGCCCGCGCCCATTCCGAGTGACGGCTCGGACAGAGTTACGGTCGGCACGGCGACACGAAAACGGACACACCGTCACGCATAGTGCGATCAACGCATGATCGCAGGAATCGTGCCGGTCCGAAGGAGCGCCGTCGTGCCCCACGCCCCCCTCCCGGAACAGCCGGAGCCGTCGCGACGGGACACCCCCGTCACCGCCCTCGCGCCCCGCCGGATCTCCCGGCGCCGCCTGCTGCTCACCCTCGCCGGCGCGGCCGCCCTCAGCGCCGCCCCCAGCCTGGCCGGCGGCACTCCGGCCGCCGCCGCCCGTCCCCGCGTCCCCGGCGGCACGCCCGCCAAGGGGCGGGTGAGCGAGCGCGTCTCCGACCTGCTCGCCCGGCTCACGCTCGAGGAGAAGTCCGCGCTGCTGCACGGCGCCACCGACCCCGAAGGCCTCGGCCAGGCCGGCTACGTTCCGGGGATTCCCCGCCTCGGCATCCCGCCGCTCCGGCTCGCCGACGGCCCCGCAGGCGTCCGCGTCCGCGAGCACGCCACCGCGCTGCCCGCACCCGTGATGCTCGCCGCCGCCTTCGACCCCGGCCTCGCCCGGGCGTACGGACAGGTCATCGGCCAGGAGGGCCGCGCTCTCGGCCAGGACGTGCTCCTGTCGCCCATGGTCAACCTCATCCGCACCCCGTACGCGGGCCGGAACTTCGAGACCTTCTCCGAGGATCCGCTGCTCTCCGCCGACATGGTCGCCGAGGAGATCCGCGGCATCCAGGCCGAGGGCCTCATCGCCACCGTCAAGCACGTCGCCCTCAACAACCAGGAACACGGCCGGATGAGCGTCGACGTCCGGGCCGGCGAACAGGCCCTGCACGAGACCGAGTTGCGCGGCTTCGAGGCCGCCGTCACGGCCGGGACGGGTGCCGTCATGGCCGCGTACAACAAGGTCGACGGCGTCCACGCCACCGAGAGCCGGATGCTCCTCACCGACGTCCTGCGCGGCCAATGGGGCTTCGAGGGCTGGGTGATGAGCGACTGGGGCGCCGTCCACGCCACCGCCGCGCTCACCGCCGGCTGCGACATGGAGATGCCCGGCGGCCGTCACTTCGGCGCCCCGCTCGTCACCGCCGTCCGCGAGGGCCGGATCGACGAGGCCGACGTCGACACCGCCGTACGCCGCCTGCTGACCGTACGCGAACGCTTCGGCGCCCTCGACGCGTCGCCGGCCGGCGGCTCCGGGGCCGCCGCCGGGCGGTCCGCCCGGCCCGCGCGTGACGCCGCGGCCGGAGCCCGGGTCGCGTTGAACGTCGCGCTCGCCGGCGCCACCCTGCTGCGCAACGAGAACCGGACGCTTCCGCTCACCGGCCAGGCCGCCCGCTCCCTCGCCGTCATCGGCCCCACCGGCCGGGTGCCGTTCGTCAGCGGCGGCGGCAGCGCCCACGTCGTCCCGGACGCCGCCA
This sequence comes from Streptomyces laurentii, assembly GCA_002355495.1. Lineage (GTDB taxonomy): Bacteria > Actinomycetota > Actinomycetes > Streptomycetales > Streptomycetaceae > Streptomyces > Streptomyces laurentii. Next base: position 857,786 of record AP017424.1, on the reverse strand, counting down.
CCAGCCCCCTCGACGCCCTGCGCACCCGGGCCGGCGGCGGTGCCACCGTCACGTACGCCCTCGGCGAGGACCCCTACGGCAAGCCGCTGCCCGACACCGGAGCCGCCTTCAAGCCCGCCCCGGACCTCGACGCCGTCCAGGTCCCCGCCGGCGAGACCCACCGCTACGAGGGCACCTTCACGACCACGGCCGACGACGACTGGAGCTTCTTCGTCCACTACGGCGGCAAGCGCCCCACCGTGACCCTCGACGGCGCCGAACTCTTCCCCACCCAGTCGGGCGACGCGGAGGTCTTCAACGGGGGACTCGGCGGGACCGCCGACGACGGCCTCACTCTGCGCCGCGCCGACCGCCGGCTGACCGCCGGCACCCACCGGCTCACCGTCACGGCCGCCGGCGGCACCGCCGGCCAGCTCGTCCGGCTGCGCGCCGCCGACGGCACCACCCGCACCGCCGACCTCACCGAGGCCACCGCCGCCGCCCGCGCCGCCCACAGCGTCGTCCTGTTCGCCTACGAGGACGCCACCGAGGGCCGCGACCGCGGCCGGCTCGCGCTGCCCGGCCGCCAGGACGACCTGATCAAGGCCGTGACCGCCGTCAACCCCCGGACCACCGTGGTCCTCAACACCTCGTCCGCCGTCACCATGCCCTGGCTCGCGGACACCGGGGCGGTGCTCCAGATGTACTACCCGGGCCAGGAAGGCGGCCCCGCCACCGCCGCCGTGCTCTTCGGCGACGCCGACCCGGGCGGCCGGCTCACCCAGACCTTCCCGAGCGGCGACGACGCCCACCCCACCGCCGGCGACCCCGGCCGCTACCCCGGCAAGGACGGCGTCGAGCGGTACGCGGAGGGCATCCACGTCGGCTACCGCTGGTACGACGCCGAGGACGTCACCCCGCTCTTCCCCTTCGGCCACGGCCTGTCGTACACCACCTTCCGCTACGAGGGCCTGGCCGTCGCCCCCGACCGCGGCGGGCTCCGCGTCTCCTTCACCGTCGCCAACACCGGGACCCGGGCCGGCATCGACGTCCCCCAGGTGTACGTCGGCCCCTCCCCGGACCTCGCCGGCCTCGGCATCGACCAGCCGCGCCGGCTGCTCGCCGGCTATCAGCGGCTCCGGCTCGCCCCCGGCGAGCGGCGCAAGGTCACCGTGTCCGTCACGGCCCGCACCCTGTCCTCCTGGGACGAGGCCCGGCACCGCTGGGTCCTGGGCACCGGGGCGCGGGAGGTCGCGGTCGGGGCGTCGGCCCGGACGCTGACCCTGCGGGCGCGGGCCGCCGTCCGTACACCCTGACCGGGTAGGCTGCCGGGGTCCGGTCGCGCCACGGGAGAGGAACGCGCGTGCACGTCCAGGAATGGCTGGAGACGATCCCTGCGGTCGCCGTCTACGCGCTGGTCGGGTTGGTGATCGGGGTCGAGAGCCTGGGCATCCCGCTGCCCGGCGAGATCGTCCTCGTCAGCTCCGCCCTGCTGGCTTCCCAGCACGGCCACATCAACCCGTACGTCCTCGGCGCGTGCGCGACCGTCGGCGCCGTCGTCGGCGACTCGATCGGCTACGCCATCGGCCGCAGGGGCGGCCGCCCGCTGCTCGAAAAGCTGGGCAGGAGGTTCCCGAAGCACTTCAGCGAGGCCAATATCGGCCTCGCTGAGCGCTCCTTCGAGAAGTGGGGCATGTGGGCGGTCTTCTTCGGCCGCTTCGTCGCCCTGCTGCGGATCTTCGCCGGGCCGCTGGCAGGCGTGCTGCGCATGCCGTACTGGAAGTTCCTGATCGCCAACGTCTTCGGCGGCCTGCTCTGGGCCGGCGGCACCACGGCCGTCATCTACACGGTGGGCGTCGTCGCCGAGGCGTGGCTCAAGCGCTTCTCCTGGCTGGGCCTGGTGCTCGCGGTCCTCATCGGCCTCGGCTCGCTGCTGATCCTGAAGAACCGGGCCAAGAAGGCCGCGGCCGCCGCCTCCGCGCGGACGGCGACCGAGCCGGAGACCGGCAGCCCCGCGGCCGAGGCCGCCGGCCGGAACTGACCCGCCGATCCGGCGATCCACCGATCCGGCGGACGCGGCACGCAAGACCCTTGGAATCGGGGCCCGGGCTCAAGCCCGGGCCCCGATTCTCGTGCCCTACTCGTCCGCGAAGGCCTCGGCATGGACCGTGGCGAGGTGCAGATACATCTCGGCGTTGAGCCGGATCCCGGCCTGCTCCTCCTCCGTCAGCGGACGGCGCACCTTCGCCGGAACCCCCGCCACCAGTGAGCCCGGCGGCACCTCCATCCCCTGCGGGACCAGCGCCTGCGCCGCCACCAGGGAACCGGCGCCGATCCGGGCGCCGTTCAGGACCGTGGCGCCCATGCCGACGAGCACGTCGTCCTCGACGACACAGCCGTGCACGGTCGCGTTGTGGCCGATCGTCACCCGCGCCCCGATCCGTACGGGGAAACCCGGATCCACATGGACGGTGCAGTTGTCCTGCACATTGGAGTCCTCGCCGATCTCGATCGGCCCGCAGTCCGCCCGCAGCACCGCGTGGTACCAGATCCCGGCGCGCGCCCCGAGCGTGACCTCGCCGAGCACCACCGAGGTCGGCGCCGTGAACGCCGTCGGATCGATCCGCGGCTCCTTGCCGCCCACGCCCTTGATCAACGCCCCTGACACATCCGTCATCGTTCGCTCCAGAAGTCTTCGTTAGCGGTCGCGCCTCGCGGCAGACCCTAGGGGGTGTCAGGCGGGCCCGCGCCCATGACGGACATCACAGGGCACCCCGGTGATCAGCGCCGACGCCGCCGACTACGGTGTCCGGGTGCCCCGGAACAGAAACACGTTCTCCTCGCTGACCGCCTGGCGACGCCGCGTCGTCGCCCGCGCCCTGCAGGGCGGCTGGCGACGGATCCAGCAGGCCGGCGCCGTCACCGCCGAGCACCCGGGGCGGCTGCGCTTCCGCCGGATCGGCGAGGGCACCCGGCTGGCCTTCCCCCAGGGCACCGTCTTCGGCGAACGCTGGATCGAGATGGGCGCCTGCTGCATCATCGCCGAGCAGGTCACGCTGACCGCGGGCATGCTGCCCGACCTCGACCTCGGTACGGACACCGTGCTGACCCTCGGCGACGGCGTCGTCCTCGGCCGCGGCAGCCACGTCATCGCCGAGGCCCCCATCAGCATCGGCTCGGACACGTACTGCGGGCCGTACGTCTACATCACCTCGACCAACCACAGCTACGACGACCCCGACGTGCCCGTCGGCCGGCAGTGGCCCCGCTCGGAGCCGGTCGTCATAGGCCCCGGCTGCTGGCTCGGCACCGGCGCGGTGATCCTGCCCGGCGCCCGGATAGGCCGGAACGTCGTGGTGGCCGCCGGGGCGGTCGTCCGGGGCGAGGTCCCCGACCACGCGGTGGTGGCGGGCGCGCCCGCGAAGGTCGTCCGCTCGTACGATCCGGAGAAGGGCTGGCAGCCGCCGCTGCGCACGCCCGCGCCCCGGCCCATCCCCGCCGGCATGACCGCGGAGCAGCTGGCGGCGCTCGCCGGCCTCGGGGCGGAGGACCTCAAGACGCCGGCCGAACTGGAGAGCTGACCCGCGAGGGCGGCGGCCGGGGCGGCGCCGTGGTCCCTGAGACTCGGCTGATCCGTCGTGCGGCTCAGCCCGTCGCGAGCAGGAGCGTGCCCACCAGGGCCAGGCCCGCGCCCGCGGCCTGGACCGCGCGCAGCCGCTCCTTCAGCAGGCCGCGCGCGGCGAGTGCCGTCACGACCGGGTAGAGGCTCGCGAGGACCGCGGCGATCGTCGCGGGCCCGTGCTGGGCGGCGAGCGCGTACGTGCCGTTGGCGGCGACGTCCGAGAGTCCCACGAACGCCAGCGCGGGCAGGGCCGCGACGAGCATGCGCGGACCGCCGCCTTCCGCGGGCAGGGCCGGATGGCCGCGCCGTGCCGACAGCCACAGGGCGACGCCGCCCACCACGATGTTGGTGACCCGCTGGACGAACAGGGCGAGGAACAGACCGGTCACGGTGGTGGAGGCCTCGGAGATCAGCGCCATCACGGCGCCGAAGCCGAAGGCCGCGAAGAGGGTGAACAGCACCGTCTGGCGCTGGACGGGCGCGCCGCACAGCTCCGGTCCGCCGGCGAGTCCCACCCCGGCGATCGCCACCGCGATGCCGGCGAACTGGAGTATGCCCGGCGGTTCGCCGAGCAGCAGGGCGACGGATACCGGGACGACGACGCCGAGCGCGCCGAGCGACGAGACGACGCCCATCGGACCGAGCGCGAGCGCCCGGTAGAAGGCGAGCATCGCCGTGGGGCCGACCAGGCCCGCCCCGATGGCGTACCAGAGCCGGGGGCCGGCCTCGCCGAACGCTCCGGTGGCGAGAACGACGGCGCCGAGCACGGCGACGGTGATGGACTGGGAGATCACGACGACGGTCAGGGCGGGGAAGCGGCGGGTGAGCAGCCCGCCGCCGAAGTCGGAGAGGCCCCACATCAGACAGGTGGCCAGCGCGAACAAGGCCGTCATGGGCAGGCCCTCGCAGTACAGTGCAGTGAACAAGCAGGTGCACCACACCGTAGTGCAGTCTATTGGACTGCGTCATTCACTCTATTGGATGGAATGTGTCGGATCTCGATCAGCTCACCCAGTCGCTCGCCCGCAATCTCCGGTACTGGCGCAACGAACGCGGCTACACGCTGGACGTCCTCTCCGCCCGGGCCGCGGTCAGCCGCGGCATGATCATCCAGATCGAGCAGGCCCGCACGAACCCCAGCGTCGGCACCACCGTCAAGCTGGCCGACGCGCTCGGCGTCCCGATCACCACGCTGCTCGACTACGAGCAGGGCCCCCAGGTCCGTCTCGTCCCGCCGGAGCAGGCCGTACGGATGTGGTCCACCGCCGCCGGCAGCAACAGCACCCTGCTCATCGGCAGTGACGCCCACGGCCCGCTGGAGCTGTGGCACTGGACCCTGATGCCGGGCGACGGCAGCACCTCGGACCCGCACCCCGAGGGCACCACCGAACTCCTCCACGTCACCGCCGGAACGCTCACCCTCGTCGTCGACGGCGAGGAGCACGTCGTGCCGGCCGGCACCTCCGTCGCCTTCGCGGGCCACGCGCCGCACACCTACCGCAACGACGGCTCGGTGCCGGCGGAGACGACCCTGGTCGTCTCCATCCCGCCCGTGCGCTGAGGCCCCCGGACGATCAGCCCAGCTTGGGGATCTCGATGGCGGGGCAGTGGTCCATGACCATCTCCAGACCCGCCTCCCGCGTCCGCGCGTACGCCTCCGGGTCGATCACCCCGAGCTGGAACCAGACCGCCTTCGCGCCGACCGCCACGGCCTCGTCCGCGATCCCGCCCGCCAGATCGCTGTTCACGAACACGTCGACGACGTCCACCGGGAACGGGATGTCCGCCAGCGACGCGTACCCCTGCTCCCCGTGCACCGTCCGCGCCTTCGGATGCACCGGCACGATCCGCTTCCCGAACCGCTGCAGCACCGTCGCCACCCGGTACGCGGCCCGCTCCTGGTTGTCGGACAGCCCGACGATCGCCCAGGTGTCCCCGCTCTCGGTGAGAATCCTGCGGACCGTCTCCGCCTCGGCCTCGGCGTTCCTCGTCTCCACGCTCATGTGACGTGCCTTCCTGCTCCGCTCCGGTGACACCCGGTGAAATGACCGGACACCAGAGTGAACACTTCGTGACCCCCGGTCCTTCCCGGCACCGTCGGGGACTCCGGTTCCCACCGGGGGCCGGGGCCGGTGTTCCGGGAGCATAGGCTGGCGGGATGCAGGAGCAGTACCGCACGCTCGCCGCCGAGGGCGTACACGAGTCCGAGATCAACCGCTCGCGCTTCATCTGCGCGCTGGCGCCCGTCGCCTCCGAGGAGGAGGCACAGGCGTTCGTCGCCCGGATCCGCCGCGAGCACGCCACCGCCACCCACAACTGCTTCGCGTACGTCATCGGCGCCGACGCCTCCGTACAGAAGGCGTCGGACGACGGCGAGCCCGGCGGCACCGCCGGGGTGCCGATGCTCCAGATGCTGATGCGGCGCGAGATGCGGTACGTGGCGGCCGTCGTCACCCGCTACTACGGCGGCGTGAAGCTCGGCGCGGGCGGTCTCATCCGGGCGTACGGCGGAGTCGTCGGCGAGGCCCTGGACGCGCTCGGCACCGTGACCCGGCGCCGCTACCGGCTCGCCACCGTCACCGTCGACCACCAGCGGGCCGGCAAGCTGGAGAACGATCTGCGGTCCACCGGCCGGCAGGTCCTCGGCGTCGCGTACGGGGCGGCGGTCACCCTGGAGATCGGGCTGCCCGACGCGGACGTGCCGGCCTTCACCGCCTGGCTCGCCGACGCCACCGCCGGTGAGGCCGCCCTCGAACTCGGCGGCGAGGCGTACGGCGATGCGTGAGCCGGACCACCGGGAGGACGGCCCGGCGGACAGCGCCCCGGACGGCGTTGTCGGACCCCACCGCTACGCTCGCCCCTCATGAGGCTTCTGCACACGTCGGACTGGCATCTGGGGCGCTCGTTCCACCGGGTCGCCCTGCTCGACGCCCAGGCCGCGTTCCTCGACCACCTGGTGGCGACCGTGCGGGAGCGCGAGGCGGACGCCGTCCTGGTCGCCGGGGACGTCTACGACCGCGCGGTGCCGCCGCTCGCCGCCGTCGAACTCTTCGACACCGCCCTGCACCGGCTCGCCGACGCCGGGGTGCCGACGGTGATGATCTCCGGCAACCACGACTCGGCCCGCCGCCTCGGCGTCGGCGCCGGGCTCCTCGACCACGCCGGCGTCCATCTGCGGACCGACCCGGCGGGCGCCGGCACCCCCGTCGTCCTCGCCGACCGCCACGGCGACGTCGCCCTCTACGGCCTGCCGTACCTCGAACCCGCCCTGGTCCGCGAACAGCTCGGCGCCGCCCGGTCCGGTCACGAGGCCGTGCTCACCGCCGCCATGGACCGGGTCCGCGCCGACCTCGCGGCCCGCCCCGCCGGCACCCGCTCCGTCGTCCTCGCGCACGCCTTCGTCGCCGGCGGCGAGCCCAGTGACAGCGAGCGCGACATCACCGTCGGCGGCGTCGCCGCCGTCCCGGCCGGCGTCTTCGACGGCGTCGACTACGTGGCCCTCGGCCACCTGCACGGCAGCCAGACCGTCACCCCCCGCGTCCGCTACTCCGGCTCCCCGCTCGCGTACTCCTTCTCCGAGACCACGCACCGCAAGACCATGTGGCTGATCGACCTCGGCGCCGACGGCGCGATCGACACCGCCGAACGGATCGACTGCCCCGTGCCCCGGCCGCTCGCCCGCGTCCGCGGCCGGCTCGACGACCTGCTCGCCGACCCCGACCTGACCCGCCACGAGGACTCCTGGGTCGAGGCCACCCTCACCGACCCCGCGCGGCCCGCCGACCCGATGGCCCGGCTCACCGCCCGTTTCCCGCACACCCTCCACCTCGTCTTCGATCCCGACCGCACCGACGACGACCCGCTCGTCTCGTACGCCACCCGGCTGCGCGACCGCAGCGACCAGCAGATCGCGGAGGACTTCGTGGCCCACGTCCGCGGCGGCGCCGGACCCGACGACGCCGAACGCGCCGTCCTGACCGCCGCCTTCGACGACGTACGGGTGGACACCGCCGAGCGCGAGGCAGGCCGATGAGACTGCACCGCCTGGCGGTCACCGCCTTCGGGCCCTTCGGCACCACCCAGGAGATCGACTTCGACGCGCTGTCGTCGGCCGGGCTCTTCCTCCTGCACGGACCCACCGGCGCGGGCAAGACCTCGGTCCTCGACGCCGTCTGCTTCGCGCTGTACGGAGCCGTGCCCGGCGCCCGCCAGAGCCCCGGCACCAGCCTGCGCAGCGACCACGCCGCCGCCGGCACCCCCACCGAGGTCCTCCTCGAACTCACCGTGGGCGAGCGGCGCTTGGAGATCACCCGCCGTCCCGCCCAGCCGCGCCCCAAGAAGCGCGGCACCGGTGTCACCACCGAGAAGGCCCAGTCGTGGCTGCGGGAGTACGACCCCGAGGCCGGCCAGTGGCGCGCGTTCAGCCGTTCCCACCAGGAGATCGGCGAGGAGATCGGCGGACTGCTCGGCATGAGCCGCGATCAGTTCTGCCAGGTCGTCCTGCTGCCCCAGGGCGACTTCGCCCGTTTCCTGCGGGCCGACGCAGAGGCCCGCGGCAAGCTTCTCGGCCGGCTCTTCGACACCCGCCGCTTCGCCGCCGTCGAGGAACGCCTCGCCGAACTGCGCCAGAGCGCCGCACGCCAGGTCGGCGCGGGCGACGAACGACTGCTCGCCCTCGCCCACCGGATGGCCCAGGCCGCCGGACCCGCCTCCGCGGGCGCGGTGCCCGTCGCGGAACGCCCCGGCGAACCGGGCCTCGCCGACGCCGTCCAGACCCGCGCCGCCCTGGCCCGCAGCGAGGCCCGCGAAGCCCTCGACATCGCCCGGCTGCGGCTCGCCGCCGCCGAGGCGCGCCAGGACGCCGCCCGGACCGGCCTCGACACCGCCCGCGCGCACGCCGACCGGCAGGCCCGGCACGCCGAGGCCATGCGCCGGAAGGCCGACCTCACCGCCCGCGTGCCCCAGCGGGACCAGTGGCAGGCCGCCCTGGACCGCTCCCGCGACGCCGACCGGGTCGCCCCCGCCCTCGCCCTGCGGGACCACGCCGAGCGCGCCCACCGTACGGCCGCCGTCGCCCGCGACCGGGCCCGGGCCCGGCTCGTCGAGCAGGCCGGACCGGCGGCGTACGCGCGGACGTCCCCGCCGGACGGCATGCCCGGACCGCTGCTGCCCGCCGGCCTCGCCGACGCCGGAGCCGAACAGCTCACCGACGTCGAACGCCGCCTGCGCGCCGAACTCGCCGGCCTGGAGTCCGCCCGCCGCGCCGAACGCCGGTACGACGAGATCACCGCCGAGCGCGCCGCCCTCGACAGGGAGGCCCGCGCCGCCGAGGAGGCCGCCGGGGACGACGCCGCCTGGCTGGCCGGCTGGGAGCCGCGCCGCGCCGCGCTCCGGCAGCACGTCGAGGACGCCCAGGAGGCCGCCGCCCGCGCCGAACAGCTCGCCGGCCGGCTCGATCCCGCCCGCCGCCGGCTCGCCGCCGCCCGCCGCCGCGACGACCTGGCCTCGGAACTCGCCACCGCCCGCGAGCGCCTGACGGAGGCCCGCGAGCGGCGCAACGAGGCTCACGAACACTGGCTCGACGTCAAGTCCCGCCGTCTGCGCGGCATCGCCGCCGAACTCGCCGCCGCCCTCGCCCCCGGCGCGCCCTGCCAGGTCTGCGGCTCCCCGCACCACCCCGACCCGGCCCGCACGACCGCCGGCCACGTCGACCGGGCCGCCGAGGAGGCCGCCCACGACGCCTACACCCGCGCCGACGAATTCCGTACGGAGGCGGAGACCGCCGTCGCCGCCACGGCGGAGGCCTGGGAGGCCGCGCGCGAGCAGGCTCACGCAGGCGCCTCCGGGGACCCGGTGGCCGAGGACCCGCCCGTCGGCGCGCTCCTCCGGGAGGTGGAGACCCTGGCGCGTGCCCACGCGGACGCCCACGCCGTCGCCGCCCGCACCCACGCCGTACGGGAGGCCCTCGCCCGCGCCGAGTACGAGTACGAACAGCGCGCCGGCGTCCAGCGCGAGGCCGAGCGGCGGGCCGCCGCCCGGACCTCCCGGCGCGAGACGCTGGAAAGCCAGCAGACGGCCCTGGCCGACGAACTGGCCCAGGCCCGCGGGCAGTCCGGCAGCGTCGCCGCCCGGGTCGCGCTCCTGGAACGGTGGATCACCCGGCTGACCGGGGCGGCCGAGGCGGTCCAGGCCGCCGAGACCACCGCCCGCGGCCTGAAGGAAGCCGACGACCGGCTGGCCGACGCCGCGTACAAGGCCGGGTTCGAGACCCCCGCCCGGGCCGCCGACGCCCTGCTCGACGAGTCCGTCCGGCGCACCCTCCAGCAGCGCGTCGACGCCTGGCGGGCCGAGGCCGCCGCCGTCGCCGACCGGCTCGCCGAACCCGCCACCGCGGCCGCCGCGGCGCTGCCGCCCGCCGACCCGGCCGCCGCCGAAGCCGCGTACGGCACCGCCGAACGCGCCCTGCGCGAGGCCGCCACCGCGCTCGCCGCCGCCCGCGAGCGGGAGACCGCGCTGTCCCGGCTGTCCCGGGACGCCGACACCGAGGTCCGCCGCCTCGGGCCGCTGCGCGAGGAGTACGAGCGGGTGACCCGGCTCGCCACCCTCACCGCCGGCACCTCGGCGGAGAACGAGCGCCGGATGCGCCTGGAGTCGTACGTGCTCGCCGCCCGCCTCGAACAGGTCGCGGCCGCCGCCACCGCCCGGCTGCGGCGGATGTCCGCCGGCCGCTACACGCTGGTCCACTCCGACGCCCGCAGCGGCGGCCGGCGCGCCGGACTCGGGCTGCACGTGGTCGACGCCTGGACCGGCGCCGAACGCGACACCGCGACCCTCTCCGGCGGCGAGACCTTCTTCGCCTCCCTCGCCCTCGCCCTCGGCCTCGCCGACGTCGTCACCGACGAGGCCGGCGGGGTCCGGCTCGACACCCTCTTCATCGACGAGGGCTTCGGCAGCCTCGACGACCAGAGTCTCGACGAGGTCCTCGACGTCCTCGACTCCCTGCGCGAACGCGACCGCAGCGTCGGCATCGTCAGCCATGTCGCCGACCTGCGCCGCCGGGTCCACGCGCAGCTGGAGGTCGTCAAGGAACGGCACGGTTCGGCGGTCCGGCAGCAGGGCGTCTGACCCGGCTCCTTCGGTGCGGCGGTACGGGGTGGGGCTGTCGGGCCCGGGCGATCGGGAGCCACAGGGCGGCAAAGACGCGTACGGTCAGTGAACGCTTGTTCTCATGGGGTGGCCGAGGACCGAGAGGCGGGGTGGGCATGGCGGGGATCAGTCGCCGGGGATTGCTGCGCGGTGGAGTGGTGGTGGGTGCGGCCACAGTCGTGGGAGGGACGACGTCGGCGGCGCGGGCCGCGGCCTCCGGCGTCAATCCGTCCGTCGCGGGTGAGGCGGCCCACGTCCGCGCTCTGCGCCAGGCACTGGACGACGCGGCGGCGGGCATCGCCGGCCCGGACGGCGTCGACGACACGGGCCGGATCATCGTGAAGGCCGGGTACGCGGGCGTCCCCACGTACACGCTGCTCGACACCCTGGTCATCGGCGGCGGCACGGTGCTGGACGCGACCGGCGCCCGGTTCGTCGCCAAGTTCGGCACCACCACGCGGAATTACACGCTCGACCGGAAGAACCAGCACTCGCCCGCTCCCGTCTACACGACGGATGCCCAGGGCGTGTTCACCGCGCCCGCGGTCAGCGGGGCCAAGGCCGCCACCATGCTGATCAACCACGTCCCCGGCTCCGCCACGACGGGCTACTCGGCCCCCGGCGACATCAAGGTCAAGGGCGGCGAATGGGACCCGATATGGGCGTGGGTGTCGGCGGACACGGGTCCGGCGCGGGCCCGTGCCGACAAGGCGCCGCCGATGAACGCGCTGACCTTCATCCACACCGAGGACGTCGAGGTCGAAGGCGTGACGGTCTGGAACGTCAAGTGGTGGCACGCCGTCGAACTCAACGCCGTGCGACGGGGCGCGGTCCGCGACTGCTTCTTCAAGGGCTGGGTCGAGGACCCGACCCAGGGCCTGTGGCACGGCGAGGCCGTCCAGCTCGACCTGCCCCTGCCCGGCAACACCTGGGCCGGCGCCAGTGACGGCACCCCGACCGTGGACGTACAGGTCCAGCGCAACTCCGCGGGCGCGTCCGGCTCCCAGCCGTCCTGGGCCAAGCTGGTCGGCTCGCACACCGGCGGTCAGGAGGTCGGCCAGGTGCACGCGCGCGTGCTGATCGAGGGCAACGTCGTGGACGACGCCAAGTGGGACGCCGTCGGCGCGATGAACACCACCGGCATCACCGTCCGCGGCAACACGATCAACAACAGCTGCGGCGGCGTCTACGTCGGTTCCCTCACGGCGAAGACGGCCGGCCAGCCGCCGGTCCCGGTCGGGCCGAACCCCGTCGTGGGCGTCGACATCGTCGACAACCGGGTGACGGTGGCGGCGGGCGCCTCGGGGGCCCGGCGCGACGCGGTCCGCGTGACCGCGGACACGGCCGGGTTCGTCTCGCCGGTGAGCGACGTCGCGGTCACCGGCAACACGGTCGGTGGCGGAGGCTTCTCCTACAGCGCGAACGGCACCTTCCGATCCGGCACCACGCCACAACGCTGACGGCCGGCGGGCGTGGCGGCGGGGTTCCCGGTGTGTCTTCACGCGGCTCCCGGCGGCGGCCACCATGGCTGTATGTCCCAGCCCGCAGACGCCACGCCCGTGGTCTCGATGTCGAACAGCGATCTCGCCGGGCACGACCGGTTCGGCTGGTACGCCGACGTGGTGCGTGACGGAATCGCTCCCCTCACCCTGTCCAGTCCGTACGCCGCCGATTTCACGGCGCGGGTCGAGGCCACCAGGATCGGTGCCGCGCAACTGGCCGCGTTCTCGTTCCTGCCCTTGAGCGCGGTCCGGACCCCCACGGACATCCGGCGCGGTGATCCCGAGACGTACCAGCTGGGACTGGTCGAACGCAGTCCCATGCGGGCGACACAGCGGCGTGAGACGAGCGCCGTCCAGGTCGGCGGACTGGTCTTCTTCGACACGTCCTATCCGCTGGAGGCCGAATTCCCGGATCTCGGGGGCGAGGTCGTCGTCACCATCCTCCGGCTGCCCAAGCGTTCGTTTCCGCTGCCGAGCGGTCACGTGGACCGGCTGCTGTGCCGGCCGCTGAACTCGGGGAGCGTCACCGGCGCGCTGCTGCGCCACTTCATGGCCGCGGCTCTGCACCACGTCGACGACCGGTCGGTGAACGAGAACCTCCGCCTCGGCGGTATCGCGGTCGATCTGGCCGCGGCGTTTCTCGCCGGGCATCTGGATTCCGGCGCCCTGCTTCCGGCCGAGACCCGGAACAGGGCCCTGGTGGCCAGGATCGACGCCTTCATCGACGCGAACCTCGGCGATCCCCGCCTCACCCCGGCCGTCATCGCCGCACGGCACCACCTGTCGGTCCGCGCGCTGCACGCGTTGTTCCGCACCGAGCCGAACGCCGTCATGGGCACGGTGCGCCTGCGGCGGCTCGAACGCTGCCGGGAAGCCCTTCGCGACCCCCTGCTGAAGGACCAGCCGATCAGTGCGATCGCCGCGCGCTGGGGTTTCGGCAGCCCTGCGGAGTTCAGCCGCGTGTTCCGGAGAACGTACGGGATCACACCCAGGGAGTTCCGGAACGAACGCGGCCGGGAGAGTCCCTGGTGATCGCCCAAGACGTCCTCCGCCGTGCGCGGCACGGCGGAGGCGCGGTCCACGCCGGGGCTCAGAGCTTCGAGATCTCCTCAACCAGGTCGTCGAGGCCCAGCGGTCCCTGCGACAGCGCCGCCATGTGCCAGGCCTTCGCGTCGAACGCGTCGCCGTGCGCGGCCCGCGCGTTGGCGCGGCCGAGCAGCCAGGCGCGCTCGCCGAGCTTGTAGCCGATCGCCTGTCCGGGCATGGAGAGATAGCGGGTCATCTCGCTCTCCACGAACGCCGGCGGCCGGCTGCTGTGCCGCTGGAAGAACTCCTGGGCGAGGGCCGGCGTCCACCGCTCGCCCGGCCGGAACGGCGAGTCCGCCGGGATCTCCAGCTCCAGGTGCATGCCGATGTCCACGATCACCCGGCACGCCCGCATCATCTGCGCGTCCAGGTAACCCAGCCGCCGCTCCGGGTCCTTGAGGAAGCCCAGTTCGTCCATCAGCCGCTCCGCGTACAGCGCCCAGCCCTCGGTGTTGGCGCTGACCTTGCCGACCGTCGCCTGGTAGCGGGACAGCCGGTCGGCCATGTGCGTCCACTGCGCGAGCTGGAGGTGATGGCCGGGCACGCCCTCGTGGTACCAGGTCGACACCAGGTCGTACACCGGGAAGCGGGTCTGCCCGTCCACCGGCAGCCAGGTGCGGCCGGGGCGGGTGAAGTCCTCCGACGGGCCGGTGTAGTACGGGGCCGCCGCGCCGCCCGGCGGTGCGATCCGCGACTCCACCCGCCGTACCCGGTCGACCAGTTCGAAGTGGGTGCCGTCGAGTGCCTCGATCGCCTCGTCCATCAGACGCTGCAGCCACTCCTGGACCTCGGCCACACCTTCGATGTGCGCGCCGTGCTCGTCGAGGTGGGCCAGCGCCTGCCACGGGTCGGCTCCGGGCAGGATCCGGTCGGCCTCGTGCCGCATCTCGCCGAGCAGCCGGTGGTACTCGGACCAGCCGTACGCGTACGCCAGATCCAGGTCCAGGTCGGTGCCGTTGAAGAAGCGCGACCAGCGCTGGTAGCGATCGCGTCCCACGGTGTCGGGCGCGCCGGCCACGGCCGGGGCGTACACGTCCCGCATCCAGTCCCGCAGCGCCACGATCGCCCGGTCCGCGGCCGCCCCGGCCTCGGCCAGTTCGCGGCGCAGTTCCCCGGGCACCGCGCCGTCCGTGCCGTCGTCGCCCAGGGTGTCGGCCTCGCTCGCGAAGGTCGCGAACCAGCCGCGGACTTCCGCCTTCGTACCGGCCTCGCCCCCGTCGGCCGCGCCCGTACCGGCCTCGCCCGCGCCGACCGTGTCCGTACCGCCCTCGCCCGCCCATTCGGTGAGCTGCCCGACGAACGTCTCCGTGGCGCGCGGCCCGCCCCGCATGCCCCGTTCGAGACCGAGCTCCAGCGACTCCCGGTACCCCTCCAGCGCCGCCGGAACGGCGCGCAGCCGGGCGGCGACGGCCGTCCAGTCCGCCACGGTCGCGGTCGGCAGCACGGTGAAGGAGATCCGCACGCTGTGCGCGGGGGAGCGCAGGTTGCTGACCGCGCACAGGTTCTCGTCCGCGTCGTGGACGAGGAGCTGGGCCGTCAGCCGCTCCCGCAGCAGCCGGGCGCAGCGCCGCTCCGCCTCGTCCCCCGCGCCGGGCTGCCGTTCGGCCTCGTCGAGCCGCTCCAGGGTGTCCCGGGTGAGCGTGGCGAGGGCCTCCAGGCCGGCGGGGGAGAAGTCGGGCAGCCGGCCCGCGCTCTCCTGGACTCCCAGATAGGTTCCGGTGATCGGGTCGAGTTCGATGAGCGCGTCGACGTAGTCGTCGGCGACCTGACGGGGGAGCACGGTGAGGGAAGTCTCAGGCATGAACTCATCCTGGCCCGTTCGCCGCGGCGACGTCACCCTCGGACGATCTCATGCGATCTCAGTCGGCTGACAAATGAGCACCCGGGACGGGCGGCAGCAGCGGACCGCACTCCCACTGCTGGAAGATCAGCCGGGTCTCCACCCGGGCCACCTCGCGCCGTGAGGTGAACTCGTCGAGGACGAGTCGTTGCAGGTCGGCCGGGTCGGCGACGGCCACGTGGATCAGGTAGTCGTCCGGGCCGGTGAGATGGAACAGCGCCCGGGACTCCGGCAGGGCCCTGATCCGTTCGACGAACGGCCCGATCAGCTCCCGCCGGTGCGGGCGTACCTGGACGAGGAGCAGGGCCTCCAGTCCTCGGCCGAGTTTGGCCGGATTCAGTTGTAGCCGGTGCCCGAGGACCACGCCGGTGCGGCGCAGCCGCGCCACCCGGTCCAGACACGTGGAGGCGGCGACTCCGACCTCGGCGGCAAGCTCCCGGTAGGTGGTCCGGGCGTCGTTCTGCAGGAGGCGAAGAATGTGCAGATCGACCGTGTCCAGTACGACAGAATCGGCCATCGGCCGAACGTAGCACGGGACTTCACCGCTTCTGCCCGGGACACGTTCACAGTTCCGCGCATGGACACCTCCATGGACGCCTTCGACTCCTCCCCGTCGGCCGCCGCCCCCACCCGGGCCCTGGCCACCGAAGCCGTGCACGCCGGCCGCGACGACCTCGCGGAGCTGGGCCTGCACGCCCCGCCGCTCGATCTGTCCACCACCTACCCGTCGTACGACTCCCGGGCGGAGGCCGCCCGGATCGACGCGTTCGCCACCTGCGGCGCGCTGCCGGAGGGTTCGCCGGTCTACGCCCGGCTCGGCAACCCGACGACCGACCGTTTCGAGACCGCCCTCGCCCGCCTGGAGGGCACGGACGCGTCGGTCGCGTTCGCCAGCGGCATGGCCGCGCTCAGCGCCGTCCTGCTCAGCCGGGCGAGCCTCGGCCTGCGGCACGTCGTCGCCGTCCGCCCGCTCTACGGGTGCAGCGACCACCTGCTGAACGCCGGGCTGCTCGGCACCGAGGTCACCTGGACCGACCCGGCCGGCGTCGCCGCCGCCCTCCGCCCGGACACCGGTCTGGTGATGGTGGAGACGCCGGCCAACCCGACCCTCGCCGAGGTCGACATCCGGGCCCTCGCGCACTCCTGCGGCACCGTGCCGCTGCTCGTCGACAACACCTTCGCCACCCCGGTCCTGCAGCGGCCGGTCGAGCTGGGTGCCCGGATGGTGCTGCACAGCGCCACCAAGTACCTGGGCGGGCACGGCGACGTGATGGGCGGGGTCGTCGCCTGCGACGAGGAGCTGGCCGGCCCGCTGCGCCAGGTGCGGTTCGCGACCGGCGGGGTGCTCCACCCGCTCGCCGGCTATCTGCTGCTGCGCGGTCTGTCGACGCTGCCGGTACGGGTCCGGGCGGCGTCGGCGACCGCGGCCGAACTGGTCCGCCGGCTGGCCGCCGACCCGCGGGTCGCCCGGGTGCACTACCCGAGGATCGGCGGCGCGATGATCGCCTTCGAGGTGCACGGGGATCCGCACCGGGTGATCGCCGGGGTCCGGCTCGTCACCCCGGCGGTCAGCCTCGGCAGTGTCGACACCCTGATCCAGCACCCGGCCTCGATCAGCCACCGCATCGTGGACGCCGACGGCCGGCACGAGGGCGGGATCAGTGACCGGCTGCTGCGGATGTCGGTCGGCCTGGAGGACGTCGAGGACCTGTGGAACGACCTGTTCCAGGCCTTGGGCGAGTTCCCCGGCGGTGCCGCGGCGGCCGCGCACGAGGAGCCGGCCGTCCGCGTCTGACCGGCCGTCCGCGTCTGACCGGCCGTCCGCGTCCGACCCGCTGACCGACTGGCGTACCGCCGGAGCCTTCTCGGCTCCTCGGCGGTACGCCGGGTGGGTCAGGGGCGCTCGGTTTCCTGACCCGGCGCTCCGGCGCGCGCCCCGGCGGGGGTGGCGGCGGCCGCCGGGCGCGGGGCCAGGCGGGCGGTGACGACGAGGGTGCCCTCCTCGACCTGGTAGTCCAGGGGCAGTCGCAGCGCCCGCATGGCCGCCACCATCCCGGTGTTCGAGGCCTGGGTCACCGCGTACACGCTCGCGCAGTCCGCCTCGCGCGCCATCCCCACCAGCCCGCGCAGGAGTTCGGCGCCGATGCCGCGCCGCTGCCAGTCGTCCTCGACGAGGAGGGCGACCTCGGTCTCGTCGCCGTCCCAGAGCAGGTGCCCGAGGGCGACGATCCGGCCGGAGGCCGTCTGCGCCGCGAGCGTACGGCCGAAGCGCGGGCTGAGCAGGTGGTCCAGGTAGCGGCCGGCGTCGGCGACGGGGCCGTGGTAGCGGGCCCGCAGGGTGCGGGTGGAGCAGCGCTCGTGCAGGGCGCGCGCGGCGGAAAGGTCGCGCCGGTCGGCGCGGCGGACCGTGATCTGTTCGCCCTTGGGCAGGGTGAGGACGGACCGGTGGGGCGGGACGCGCGGGCCGAGCCGGGCGTCGAGCTCGACCAGGGCCCGGGCCCGGGCGAACTCGGTCGGCGTGAAGGGCAGATACGGCCGTTCGACGATCAGGGTGCCCCCGTCGGGGTCGCGCAGCCGCATCGTGGTCTTCGCCAGGACCCCTTCCACGGGGGCCGGTTCGCCGGCGGGCCGCCCGCCCAGCGTGGCCGGCGGTACGGAGCGCAGGGTGCAGCGGCCGAGCAGCTGGCGCAGCGCCAGAGGGAGTTCGGCGGAGTCGAGCGCGGTGCGGGTGGCCAGGCCGAGGATCCGGGTCGGGGCGTCCACCAGATCGTGGGCGTCGGCCCGCTCGGTCCAGGTCCCGGTGCCGCCGGCCGCGGCGACCGCCCGGGTGAGCGTCTGCGCCGGGAGGCCGGCGGGCGTCCGCAGCAGGAACTCGTCGACCGTGCCCTCGGCGAGCGGGTGGGTCTGCAGGGCGAGGATGTCGACCTCGTGCCGGGCGAGCACCGTGCACAGCGCGGCCAGACTGCCCGGGGTGTCACGGACCGTGGTGCGCAGCCGCCACAGGGCCGTGCCCGCCGGGTCCCGCTCGTCGGCGTCCCCCGCGGGGGTGGGGACGCCGGCGGGCGCGGCGGCCGGCGGCAGCGGGGATTCCTCCCCGCTGCCGCCGGGATCGCCGGCGGGCGGCGCGTGACTGTGCCGCCGGGCCCACCAGGTGTGGAAGGCGGCCGTGGCGACCAGCGCGATCGCCGAGAAGACCAGCAGATACGGGCCGTCCGGCCCCTTGGCGACGGTCTTGGCGAGGGCGTCGGCCACCACGACGGCCGTGAACATCGCGGCCAGCTCGATCAGGTCGTGCCGCCAGTGGTGGACGCGGCGGGGGGTCCGGGCAGGGTTCCTGTCACTCATGACCTCACTCTGACCCGCCGGTGTTGCGTCATCGAGAACGCGTTGTGACCGATGGGTTAAGCCCTGATCTGGCCACTTAGTGACTGATTTAGGCCACTTCCGGCGTAGGTTGATCGGAGCCGGAGCCGGAGCCGGAGCCGGAGCCGGAGCCGGAACCGGAACCGGAACCGTATCCGAGCGCCGCCCGCAGTCGCCGCGCCTGCACCACCAGCTGCGTGGCACCCGGCCGGCCCGCCGTCTCCGCGAGACCCGCGATCTCCCCGGATCCGCCGCACCGCTCCGCGCACTCGGCGGCCACCGCCACCAGGTCCCCGGCCCCGCGCACCGGCCGCTGTGCGCCGAGCAGTCCCGGCAGCAGTTCCCTGAGCACGGTCAGGACCGTCGCGTACGCCCCGGTCGCGGCGGCCGTCCGGGCCGCGTCGGCCAGCCGGTTCGGCTTCACCGTCCCCTCGGCTACCAGCTCCGCGAGCCGCGCGCCCAGCGCCACCGGATCCAGCTCGCCCCGCGACGCGAGGACCAGGAGCGCGTCCACCGCTGTGAGCCGGTCCTCCGCGTGGCGCGCGCCGAGCCCGACCGCGAGCGACAGGTGGACGGCCGGACCCACCGGGCCGTCCGCCTCGGCGAGCGCGGTCAGCCCCTCGGCCGCCCCCCGCTCCTCCCAGTCGGCCCCGCCCGCCACCGACGGCAGCAGCCAGGCCGCCAGCGTCTCCCGGTCGTCCGGCAGGACCCCCGGCCACAGCGGACGCAGTACCGACCAGTGGTACTGGTGGCAGCCGCGCACGATCTCCTTCCGGGAGCCGCCCAGCCAGGCGAACGCCGGCGGGAACTCCTCCCGGATGACCTCCCGCTCCCGGACCGCGACCACCAGCCGGTCCGCGAGCCACCACTGGCCCGACCGGGCGGTGTCCCCGCGGGGCATGAGCCGCAGCGTCGGCGTCAGCGAGTCCTCGGCCGTCAGCCACGCGGCGAGCCGGGTCCCCGCCCGGGTGTCGAGTACGGCCGCCTCCCCGGCCGCCTCGGCCGCCGAAGGGTCGGCCTTGCGGACCCGCAGCAGCGCCTGCGCCAGATCCAGCGGCAGCGGCTCGACCCCGGCGTCCCGGTACGCGCGCAGCCGCTCCACCAGCACCCTCGGCTCGATCGACCCGGTGTGCAGGGTGGGCGTGGCCAGCAGGAACGGCACCGGCTCCGCCGACATCAGCAGCCACGCCGCCTCCCACACCCGGGCGTCGATCACCCGCGTCAGCGCCTCGTGCGCACAGGACGGCGTCCCTCCGGGGCGCCGGCGGGCGGCGTCGATCCGCTCCGCCCGCACCGTGCCGAGCAGTCCGGCGATGGCGGTCTGCACGCCCCGCGAGCCGTCGGTCGTGTGGTCGGCGCCTCCCAGCCAGTGCGACCCCGAGAACGCCTCCCAGGCCGCCGCCGTCAGCGCCTCCCTGTTCCGGTGCGCATGGCGTACGAGCCCGTCCAGCGCCCGCTCGAACTCCTCCAGCGAGCCGTACGGATGCCGCTCCAGGGCGACCAGGTCCGCCACCAGCTCCGCGATCGTCTCCGCGGGCGGCGCCACCGGAGCGGCCTCCGGCACCGGAGGCAGGATCTCCTCGTACGGGACGTCCGTCGCCGGGGCGCTCACGCCGAACAGCTCGGCCGCGGCCGCCCGGTGCACCGGGCTCAGCAGCTCGACCGAACCGGCCAGCTCCGTCCGTATCGTCTCGTCCACGCCCGCCAGATGACGGCCCACCAGGGCGAGCGCCCGCTCCTGGATCGTGGTGTCCTCGTTCCCGAACGCGTCGGTGATCACCGGCAGCAGCTCCGCCGCCGCCCCCGGGTCCTTCCGCAGCACCTTGCCCAGCAGCGTCAGCTGCGCCCGCACCAGCTTCTTCTCCGTGCGGAACAGCACCGCGCCCGACATCTCGGCCAGCTCCCGCGTGCCGAGCCCGCCCTCCAGGGCCAGCTCGCCCAGCACCTGCTGCGCGTACCCGGCCACCGGCGACGGGCCGTCCGCCGCCATGCCGAGCCAGTCCGCGACCCGCCCGCTCCGCTCCTGGGCGGTCGTGCCGAGGGCCTGGAGCAGGGCCAGCGGGAACCGCAGGTCGCGCGGCCGGCCCCCGCGCAGCAGCCGGGACAGACAGCCGTCGGCCAGCACGGCCCGGTCCAGCACCCCCTCGTCGGCGAGCGCCTTCAGCGCCGCCGGCCACGGGGCCTGCTGGTCGGGACCCGTCGGCCAGGCGAGGGCGTCGGGGGTCTCCGTCAGCTCGATCACCCGCGGTACGAGCAGGGGCGTGTGCGGATCGGCCCGCAGCCGGTCGAGGAGGTCCCGGTCGTACCTCGTGCGCGTCCAGCCCCGCAGATAGCCCTCGGAGCCCGGGACCGCGCAGCCGGTACGGACCACCAGGTCGTGCACCAGACGGAACTGCTCCTCGGCGGCGGCCGGATGCTCGGCGAGCCGCCGTGCGACCTCGCCGAGCCACGTCGTGTCCCGGTGCTCCAGGACCGAGAGGACCAGGGGAGCGAACCGGTCGCTCCAGCCCGCCAGTTCACGCGAGCCGATCCAGGAGGCCGCCGCGGCGGGGCCCGTGTGGCAGCCGGCCCCCGCCACCCACAGCGCGCGCCGCACCGCCTCCTGCTCCCGCCAGCGGTTCCAGTCCCAGCGCCGTACCTCCTTGCGGAGCTCCTTCAGCTCCGGCAGCAGCGCCTTGCGCGCCGGCCCGTCCAGCCGCTCCAGCAGCGCCGGCACCGCGGCATGCCGCCCGGCCCGCACCTCCGCCACGAGCTCCGCGCCCGCCACCGCCGTCGTCCCGGTCCCGGTCGTCATCGCGTGCCCCCCACGCTCGTCCCCGTCGAAGTCTCCGCCGAAATCCCCGCCGGCGTCCCCGCCGAGGGTCCCGCCGTCCCGTCCGCCCGCGCCTCGCGCCGGGCCATCCGCACCGCGAGGGCGTGCTTGCACGGCCCGCGCCGGCCCGCGTACTCCGCCCACCACGCGCACGTACAGCTCAGCCGGCCGTCCGCCGACTCCCGTACCCGATAGAGCCGTTCACCCGACCTCACCGAGGCCGGCCCGCCGCCCGGGCCGCCGTCCAGGGCCACCGCGCCCTCGGCGAGCAGTGCCCGGGCCGACAGGAGCCGGGGATTGTGCCGCTCGGCCCGGTCCGCGTCGTACGGCAGCTCCCGGTGGAAGTACGCCGCGTCCGCCACGTCGTACCCCACCCGCCCCGCCGTGCCGAGCCGGGTCAGCGCCGCCCGCACCCGCGCCACGTCGAGCCCCGACTGCGCGGCCAGATCGGCCGGGTCGATCCGCGGCTCCCAGGCCAGCAGTACCGAGATCAGCTCCGCGTCCTCGGCCGCCTCCGCCGTGGCCAGCGCCTCCAGGACACCGCCCTCGCCGGAGAAGCCGCGCGCGGGATCGGGCGACAGTGTCAGCGTGAGCCGCATCCCCGGCAGCACGATCTCCCAGGCGCTCGGCGCGGGCCGCCCGTCCGGCACCGGCCCGTACACCCGCAGCGCCGTCGCGTGCCGCAGCACCCGCTCGAGCGCGATCAGCCGGTCCGGCCCCGCCAGGCACACCGCGCCCGCGACCGGCCGGGTCGTCGGCCGCAGCGTCCGCCCCGACGGCACCACCCACAGCGGCCCCCGGCTCTGCGAGCGCGGCAGCGACCGCAGGAAACGGACCGCCTCCGCACCCGACAGCTCCGCCCGCAGATCGAACCCGGCCGACGCGACCTGCGCCTCCGCGAACCCGCGCAGCCACCGGTCCGGCAGCGGCACCTTCTTCTCCACGACCGGCCCGTCGAGCGTCGTCACCGCCAGCTCCTCCGGCCCGACCCGCAGATGCAGCGGATCGTCCCCGGTGAGCCGCGACAGCGCCTCCCGCAGCGGATTGTTGACGTCCACATTCGTCGTGCCGTGCCCGGTCTCCGCCCCGTCGAGCCCCGCGCTCAGCACGTCGAGACGCGCGTACACCCCGCCGCAGCCCGAGAAGGACTCGAAACGGAGCCGGTCCCCGTTGCCGGTCACCACCGGGTCCAGCGAACCCGGCCGGATCCGCTGGTGGTAGCGGGCCGCGGCCACGTCCGCCACGGCCAGCAGACCCCGCGCGGCGATCTGAGGAGAGGTGAGGAAACCGGTGAAGAACCGGGGATGGGCCTCGGCGCCACGCGGGGTGAGCCCCCCGGCCGTCTCCAGACCGAGCAGCCGCCCGGAGCCGGCGGACTCCAGGGCGGACGGGCGTGCGTAGGCGAGCGCCTGTACGGATCGCGTCATGGAAACGACGGTAGGACCCGCCACTGACAATCGGCCGTGAACACCCGCCCGCACCCCCGATGACCTGCGCCTACAGGGTCGTTTACTGGCCGACGCGACCCGGCTGGAGCACCTTCGAGAACAGCACCAGACCGCCCTCGGCGCGCAGCCGGACCGTCAACTCCCCACTGTCGCCGTCGATGTCCACCTCGCCGAAGTACTGCGGGGTCTCCATCGGCGACAGGTTGGCCCGCTCCGGTGCCCGCACGAACACCCGGTCCGGACCGAACGTCATGTCCAGCGCGTTCGCCGGGAATCCACCGGCCGCCAGCGGCCCGGACACGAACTCCCAGAACGGAGCGAAGTCCCGGAACGCCGCCCGCTCCGGCGCGTAGTGCTGCGCCGAGGTGTAGTGCACGTCCGCCGTCAGCCACACCGTGCCGGTGATCCGCCGGTGCTTGACGAACCGCAGCAGCTCCGCGATCTGCAGCTCCCGCCCGAGCGGCGCGCCCGGATCGCCCTGCGCGACCGCCTCGAAGTCGGTGGCCCCGTCCGTGACCACGAGCCCCAGCGGCATGTCCGCGGCCAGCACCTTCCACACCGCGCGCGACCGTCCGAGCTCCCGCTTCAGCCACGCCAGCTGCTCGGCACCGAGGATGCCCACCGTGTCGTCGGCCTGCCGGCCCGGCGAGTTGGCGTTCCGGTACGAGCGCATGTCGAGCACGAACACGTCGAGCAGCGGGCCGTACCGCACCACCCGGTGCATCCGCCTCTCCACCCGGTCGCCGCCCCCGCGCGCGTGCAGTGTGGACACCGGCATGTACTCCGCGAACGCGCGTGAGGCGCGGGCCGCGAGGACGTCGACGTTCTTCTCGGTGTACCGGGCGTCGTCCAGGATCTGGCCGGGGTACCAGTTGTTGCGCACCTCGTGGTCGTCCCACTGGACGATGGACGGGACCTGGGCGTTGAACGCGCGCGCGTTGTGGTCGAGGAGGTTGTAGCGGAAGTTGCCGCGGTACTCCGCGAGGGTCTCGGCGACCTTCGCCTTCTCCGGCGTGGTGATGTTCCGCCAGATCCGCCCGTCGGGCAGCGTCACGCGTGGCTCGATCACCCCGTCCGCGTAGATGGCGTCGCCGCTGCACAGGAAGAAGTCCGGGTCGAGCCGGCGCATCTCCTCGTACGCGCGGAAGCCGCCGATGTCCGGGTTGATGCCCCAGCCCTGTCCGGCGATGTCGCCCGACCACAGGAACCGCACGCCGTCCCGGCGACGCTCCGGGGCCGTGCGGAAGGTGCCGGTGACCGGCTCGCCGGTACGGCGCGGGTCGTCGGGGTCCGCGAGCGTCACCCGGTAGTGGATCTGCTCGCCGGCCGGCAGACCGCCGAGCGCGGTGGTGCCGGTGAAGTCCGTGCCCGGCCCGAGCAGCGGGCCCTGGTGGCGGCGCACCCGGCGGAACGACGCGGTCGCCGAGGTCTCCACGATCATCCGGGCCGGCCGGTCCGAGCGGACCCACACCAGGCCCGAGTGCGCGGTCACGTCACCGGTCTGCACACCCCACGCCGCCGCCGGGCGGCCGGACAGGGCGAACGCCGGACTCGCGAACGCGCCCCCGCCGGCGGCGGTCAGCGCGGCGGACGCGGCGAGCGAGCCGCGCAGCACCGTACGGCGGGCGGGAACCGGGCCGGCGGTGCCGTGCGGCCGGCCGGGGATGGACTGGGACATCGAGCGCCTCCAGGAAGCGGGGAAGGGGGACCGTCGGCCCCATCCCAACGCCCGGGTACGGCGCCCAGCCCAACCCCACGTGAACAACAGCCCCGCGCGTGGCCCGCGTGACCGCGGCCCGGGACGCCGTACCCCGGGCCAGGACCGGATGGGCCGGGCCTTTTCCGGGGCCTTCGCCAGGTCCGACACACCAGGGGACGCCCCGCCGACGGCAATTACCGGTGAGTAGAGTCGAGTTCGCGACGTCCGGCGGCGAAGGGGCCGGCCCGCGCAGCGACGAACACGGGGGAGTACCGAGCGAGATGACCACCGACCAGAGCAGCCCAGGAGAACCGGCCGACGAGGCGGCCCGGGCCGTCCCGGCGGACCAGCCCGGTCCGGCCGACCCGACCGCGGTGTTCGAGACCCACCGGCCGATGCTCACCGGCGTCGCCTACCGGATGCTGGGCCGCGCCGCCGACGCCGAGGACGTGGTCCAGGAGGCGTGGCTGCGCTGGTCCGCCGCCGACCGCGGCGACGTCCGCGAGCCCCGCGCGTACCTCGTCCGCGTCACCACCCGCCTCGCCATCGACAAGCTCCGCCAGGCTCAGTCCCGCCGCGAGTCCTACGTCGGCCCCTGGCTGCCCGAACCGGTTCTCACCGACTTCGGCCCCGCCGTGCCCGACACCGCCGAGCGGGCCCTGCTCGCCGACTCCGTCTCCCTCGCCCTGCTCGTCGTCCTCGAATCGCTCTCGCCGCTCGAACGCGCCGTCTTCGTCCTCCGCGAGGCGTTCGGCTTCCCGTTCGCCGAGATCGCCGCCGCCCTCGACCGCGGCGAGGCCGCCGTACGCCAGCTGGCCGCACGCGCCCGCAAGCACGTCGACGAGGGCCGCCCCCGCTACGACGTCGATCCCGCCGAGCGGCGCGACCTCACCGAGCGCTTCCTGGCCGCCGCCACCGGCGGCGACCTCGAAGGACTGCTCGCGATGCTCGCGCCCGACGCCCGGCTCGTCGGCGACAGCGGCGGCAAGTCGAAGGCGCCGCTGCGGATCATCGAGACCGCCCGCAAGATCGGCCGCTTCCTCGTCGGCGCCTCCCGGAGCACCGAGGAGGTCTACGACCACCGCTTCGCGGAGATCAACGGCGCCCCGGCGCTGATCACCCTGCTCGACGGCCGTGTCGACGCCGTCTTCCAGATCGAGCTCCGCGACGGCCTCATCGCCTGTGTCCACATCGTGCGCAACCCGGACAAGCTGCGCGGCCTCGTGCTCGACTGAGTCCGGAAGCCGGACGGAAGCCGGACGGAAGCCGGACGGAAGCCGGACGGAAGCCGGGCGGAAGCCGCCCGGTCACGCCCCTCCCGGACCCGTCCCGAACGGTCCGGGAGGAGTTGTGCTGCGCGCGGGACACAGCCGCGCGAACGTCCTGTGAACGATCAAGATCATCGTGCTCCGCCCACCCCTCCCTGACGGAGGATTGGTCTTGACCAAGGGTGTGCGGCACCTTATGGTCGCAGAGTTAGTGCAGGAACCTTTAATAAACAAGGGCGCGGAAAACACGCCGCGGGACACGGCGAACGTGCGGAGGATTCAGGGTGGGGACCACGCAGCTGGAAGCAGTGCCGGAGCCGAAGTACTGGCACCTCAAGAACGTGATCGGCGAAGCCCTCGACTCGGAGTTCGCGGTCGGTGAGATTCTGCCGAACGAGCGCGAGCTGGCGGCCCGCTTCGGCGTCGCCCGCGCCACCCTTCGTCAGGCCCTGGAGCAGCTGGAGCTGGAAGGCCGTCTGCAGCGCCGCCGCGGCGTCGGCACCACCGTCGCCCCGCCGCGCGTCGGCGTCGACGTCTCCACCACGCAGCACGTCTGGCCCGGCGTCGGCGAGGACACCTGGCAGGCCGTCGACGGTGTCGCGGGCCAGGCCCCGCTCGCCGTCGCCCGCCTCCTGGACGTCCGGTCCGCGGAGTCCGTCCACATCGTGCGCCGGCTGCGCGTGAGCGCCGGTCTGCCGGTCGCCGCCGAGCTCCTCTACGTCCCCGAGCTGTCCGTCCCGGGCCTCACCGCGACCGACGCGGCCGGGGGCCCCGCCGGCGCCCGCGCCGTGCTGCGCGAGCTCCAGCGGCTCACCCTGGACGGCCAGGACCGCTCCGTCGAGCTGGGCTCCGCCCGCGCCGACGACGCCCGGGAACTGGACCGGCTGCCCGGATCCCCCGTCCTCGTCGTCACCACCCGCTACCTCTCCGGCGGCCGCACCGCCGCCGTCTCCGTCGCCACCTACCGCGCCGACACCTGCCGGCTCACCTTCGGCGACTCCGGCGACCTCGCCATGGCCTCCTGACGGCCGTCCGCGCCAGGACACGCCGCCGCGCGGACGCACGCGGACACGGCACACGGAGAACGGCCCCGGGAAAGCCTCCCGGGGCCGTTCTCCGTCCACGCGTGCCTCAGCGGCGGGCCGTCGCCGTGCCGTCCACCGCGAACAGCTGCTCCTCCACGTGGTCGAGCGCGAGCCGCAGCGCCCCCGTGGCCACCGCCGCCTCGCCCAGCATCGACAGCGCCACCCGTGGCGGCCGCAGGCAGAACCGGGCCAGCTCCTCGCGCAGCGGCTGGAGCACCCCGTCCAGGCCGGCCGCCCAGCCGCCGACCACCACCAGCTCGGGATCGAGCGCGAGCACCAGCGCCGCCACGTCGTGCACCAGCCGGTGGATGAACCGCTCCACCGCCGCCTCGGCCCGCGCGTCACCCTGCCGGGCCAGTGCGAAGACCTCGGCCACCGCCTGCTCGTCCAGCGGCTGCAGCGGCTCGTCGGTCGTCGACAGCAGATGCTCGGGTGTGGCGCCCCGGCCGAGCAGGTGCAGCGCCCCGATCTCGCCGGCCGCCCCGCCGTACCCCCGGTGCAGTCGCCCGCCGATCAGCGAACCGGCCCCCGGGCTCAGTCCCGCGAGCACGAACACGATGTCGTCGGAGTCCGTCGCGGCACCCTTCCAGTGCTCGGCCACGGCCGCCGCGTTGGCGTCGTTCTCCACGATCACCGGGCAGCGGAACGAACGCCGCAGCCGCTCGCCCAGCGCCAGCCCGGTCCACCCCGGCAGCGCCGTGCCGAGCCGCACCGTCCCGTCCGCCTCCACGATGCCCGGGGTGCCGACCCCGACCGCCCGCAGACTGGACCGGGGCACCCCGGTCCGGCGCAGCACGTCGGCCACGACCGTCCGGACCCGGTCGAGCCGCTCGTCCTCCGGCGCGGTGTCGGCGACCTCGCGCGCACCGGCGCCGATGATCCTCCCGTCCAGCCCGGAGATCAGCGCGGCGACCCGGTGCGGGCCGATCTCGACGCCCAGCAGATGCCCGGCCTCCGCCCGGAAGCGGAACCTCCGCGCGGGCCGCCCCTGGCGTCGTGTCTCGCCCTCCTCGGGCGCGGCCTCGACGACCAGACCGCCTTCGATCAGCCCCTCGGTCACGCCCTCGACCGTCGGCCGGGACAGCCCCGTGATCCGGGTCAGATCCGTCAGTGTGAGCGCGTCGGAGCCCCGCAGCGCATGGAGTACCACCGCGGAGTTGATCCGCCGCAGCAGCGAAGGATCCCCGCCGGTCAGCCGCCCCACCGTCTGTCCTCCCAGCTCGTACGCGTCTTTGCCCGGATGGTACTCAATGCCCTGCGAGAAGTCCCCCGTACCCCGGAGCCGGTTCGGGGCCGGGGCCGCTGACGGGCCGCCAACTGTCAGTGGGGCGCGGTTCACTGGACCCATGCAGACCCCGACGGCCCAGCACCTCGCGGCGCTCGACGCCCTGGCCGCCCGCGCCTTCCCGGACCGCGACGAGCGTTCCGGGTTCCGCGACAGCGGCCCCGGCTACCACGTCGCCACGCTCGCCACCAGCGAGGACTTCTGGGAGGACGACGGAACCCGCCGCCTGCTCGTCGAGGACCAGTACGAAGCGGAACGGGACGGGCTCGCCACGCTGCTCGAGGTCCGCTGGGGTGCGCCGCGGATCCTCAGCCTCTGGCCTGTCCTCGAGCGGAGCATGGACGGCGAGGACATACCCGAGCCCTGGCCCTCACTGAGCTGTCACGTCCCCCACCTGCGTCTGTGGCGGGCGGGGGAGCGGTGGATCGCCCTCGGCGTGTCCCAGTGGGACAAGGAACTGCCGTTCCAGCTCGTCGCCGTCGTCACCACCGTCGACCCGCCGTGAGAACGCGCGAGCGCGGGCCGGGCGGGCTACGCGCGCCGGTCCGGGATCCCCGCCGCCTCCCGCAGCCGCGCGTACTCCTCGGCCATCGACTCCGCCGTCCAGTGCGCGTTCAGCCCGCTCGGATTGGGCAGCGCCCAGATCCGCGTCGCGCCGATCGTCCGCTCCTGCGGCCCGATCGCGGCCTTTTGCTCACCGAATGCCGTGCGGTACGCGGTCACCCCGACGACCGCGAGCCAGCGCGGCGCCAGCCGCTCCACCTTCGCGGTCAGGATCCGGCCGCCCTCCCGGTACTCCTCGGCGCTCAGCTCGTCGGCCCGCGCGGTCGCCCGCGCCACCACGTTGGTGATGCCGAGGCCGTACGAGAGGAGTTCGCCCTGTTCCGCCGGGGCCAGCCGGCGCGGCGTGAAGCCGGACAGGTGCAGCACCGGCCAGAAGCGGTTGCCGGGCCGGGCGAAGTGGTGGCCCGTCGCCGCCGTCATCAGGCTGGGGTTGATCCCGCAGAACAGCACCGAAAGGCCACCCGCGGCCACGTCGGGAACGACGCGGTCGCGGGCGGCCTGGAGCTCTTCGGCGGTCGGTCGGGTGACCACGGTCAGAGGATCGCCCCGGGGGTGTAGCCGGCGGCCTCCGGGTGCTGCTTGGCGATCTCCTCGATACGGGAGACCACGACGGCGACCTGGTCGGCGGCGGCACCCGTGAACGACAGCTTGTCCGCCATCAGCTCGTCGAGCTGCGCGCGGTCCAGCGGGATCCGCTCGTCGGCGGCCAGCTTGTCGAGCAGCTCGTTGCGCTCGGCGCCCTGCTCGCGCATGGCGAGCGCGCAGGCCACCGCGTTCTCCTTGATGGCCTCGTGCGCGACCTCGCGGCCGACGCCCGCGCGCACCGCGCCCATGAGCACCTTGGTGGTGGCCAGGAACGGCAGGTAGCGGTCGAGCTCGCGGGCGATGACCGCGGGGAAGGCGCCGAACTCGTCGAGCACGGTGAGGAAGGTCTCCAGGAGGCCGTCCAGCGCGAAGAACGCGTCCGGCAGGGCCACCCGGCGGACCACCGAGCAGGAGACGTCGCCCTCGTTCCACTGGTCGCCGGACAGCTCGCCGGTCATCGACGCGTAGCCGCGCAGGATGACCATGAGGCCGTTGACGCGCTCGCAGGAGCGGGTGTTCATCTTGTGCGGCATCGCGGAGGAGCCGACCTGGCCGGGCTTGAAGCCCTCGGTGACCAGCTCGTGGCCCGCCATCAGGCGGATCGTCTTGGCGATCGACGACGGGGCGGCGGCCAGCTGCACCAGGGTGGTGACCACGTCGTAGTCGAGCGAGCGCGGGTAGACCTGGCCGACCGAGGTGAAGGCGTGCGCGAAGCCGAGGTGGCCGGCGACCCGGCGCTCCAGGTCGGCCAGCTTGCCGGCGTCGCCGCCGAGCAGGTCCAGCATGTCCTGCGCGGTGCCGACGGGGCCCTTGATGCCGCGCAGCGGGTAGCGGCCGAGCAGCTCCTCCAGGCGGGTGTACGCCACGAGCAGTTCGTCGGCGGTGGTCGCGAAGCGCTTGCCGAGGGTGGTGGCCTGGGCGGCGACGTTGTGCGAGCGGCCGGCCATGACCAGCTCCGCGTACTCGGCGGACAGCGTGCCGAGGCGGGCCAGGACGGCGACCGTGCGGTCCCGCATCAGCTCCAGGGAGAGCCGGATCTGGAGCTGCTCGACGTTCTCGGTGAGGTCGCGCGAGGTCATGCCCTTGTGCACGTGCTCGTGGCCGGCGAGGGCGTTGAACTCCTCGATGCGGGCCTTGACGTCGTGCCGGGTGACCTTCTCGCGCTCGGCGATCGAGGCCAGGTCGACCTGGTCGATCACGCGCTCGTAGTCGGTGAGCGCGGCGTCCGGCACCTCGATCCCGAGGTCCTTCTGGGCGCGCAGCACGGCGAGCCACAGCCGGCGCTCCAGCTTCACCTTCTGCTCGGGGGACCAGAGGACGGCGAGCTCCGCGGAGGCGTAGCGGCCGGCCAGGACGTTGGGGATGCGGGGCTTCGCAGTCACAGCAGTCACATGTCCAGATTCTACTGGTCTTTTCGTGCAGGTCAGCGCCACGGTCCGGACTGGAGCTTGCTACGAGACGGGCGTCACGCCGCTCGTCCGGCTCGGCCGCGCCGCCGGTCCGGCCCGCCCGTACCTCCGGCCCGGCCCCTGCGCGCCCCGGGCCGTCAGCCGGCGTCCGGGCCTTCGTACGGCAGCAGCTCCGGGCGCTTGGGCGGCAGGCCGTCGCCGGACGAGCGGCCGGTGAGCCGGCGGCCTATCCAGGGGCCCAGGTGTTCCTTGGCGAACCGGGCGTCGGCGAGCCGGCGCGACGCCCAGCGCGGACGCGGGCCCGGCGCCAGCGGGGTCCGCCAGTCCTCCTCGGCCGGCAGTCCCAGGGTCTGCCACACGGCTTCGGCCACCCGCCGGTGCCCCTCGGCCGTCAGATGGAGCCGGTCCACGTCCCACATCCGCGGGTCGGCGAGCGCCGGGGCGCCGTACAGGTCGACCACCAGGGCGCCGTGCCGGGCGGCGAGCTCGTCCACGTACGCGAACAGCTCCTCCATGCGCGGCCGGAAGCGGTCCAGGACCGGGCCGTTGCGGCCGGGGCTGCGCATCAGGACCAGCCGCCCGCAGGACGGCGCCAGCCGCTCGACGGCCTCGCCCAGCCGGTCGCGCACCCGGTCCATGTCGCAGTTCGGGCGCAGGGCGTCGTTGAGCCCGCCGACCAGGGTGACGACATCGGCCTTCATGGCGGCCGCCGCGTCCACCTGCTCGTCGACGATCTGGCCGATCAGCTTGCCGCGCACGGCGAGGTTGGCGTAGCGGAAACCGGACGTGTGGGCGGCGAGCCGGCCCGCGAGGACATCCGCCCACCCCCGGTACGAACCGTCGGGCCGCAGATCCGACATACCCTCGGTGAAGCTGTCGCCGACGGCGACGAGACTGGTGTACGTGGCATTCATCTCCATGACCCAGCGATCGTACCGCGCGGTATGGACCGCCCGCCGTCGGACGAAACCGAAGCGACACGGAGGGGACATCCGATGAGCGAGGCGCTGCTCGACGCGCTGACCGAGGCCCTGGCCGACCTGGTGACGGTCATCGACACCTGCGACGACGAGGTGCTCGACCCCGACACGGCCGTGACGTGGCTGGAGAGCACCGGGGCCGTCCTGGGCCGGCTCCCGGCGGCCGAGCGGCGCACACTCGACGGCCTCTTCCGCGCCGCCGCCCTGCGGCAGCCGCCCGGCCTCTGGCGCGAGCGGCTGCTCACGGTGTCGGAAGGCTTCGGCCTCACCGAGGACACGCACGCCGCGCACTGCGACGCGCTCGCCGCCCGCGTCGAGAGCTTCGTCACCCTGGTCCGCGACGCCGACCCCGCCACCCCCGTGCCGACCTGCCCCGGCTGGACCCTGGCCGACCTGATCCGGCACCAGGGCACCGTCCACCGCTGGGCGGAGCACCTCGTACGGACCCGGGCCACCGTCCGCGTACGGCCGGACGACGTCCCCCTGGACCTGCCCGAGGACCCCGCCGCGTACCCCGGCTGGCTCGCCGCGAGCGCCGGCGCGAGCCTGCGCACCCTGCGCGCCGCCGACCCCGACGCGGCGATGTGGTCGCCCGGCGCCGATCCGCACGCCCGTTTCTTCCCGCGCCGGCTGCTGCACGAGGCGGTCGTCCACCTCGCCGACGCCGAGCGGGCGCTCGGCCGGGTGCCCGGGCCGGTCGACCCGGGGACGGCCGTCGACGGCATCGAGGAGTTCCTGGAGACCCTGCCGTATGCCGCCCCGGCCGCCGAATCGATCGCCGGGCTCGGCCGGGACAGCGCGCGCCTGCGCTTCGCCGCCACCGACGGCCCCGCCGCGTGGACGCTCACCCTGGGCGGGGGCGGCTTCACCTGGCGGCGGCAGGCCGCGGACGAGGCCGCCGCGACCGTCGAGGGAACCCTCGCCGATCTGCTGTTCCTGCTCTACGGGCGGTACGCGGCCGACGACCCGCGCTTCACGCGCACCGGCGACCGGGCCCTGCTCGACGCCTGGTGCGCGGCGACCGTGCTCTGAGCCCGGGGGCCCGGGCGCGCCCGCGAAGAAGGGCCCCGGGATCGAGATCCCGGGGCCCTTCTTCGTACGGATCGGATCCGTGTACGCGCGCGAGGCGAGGTCACGGCGCCAGGGGCCGGCCCACCAGCTCGCGCAGCACGTCCTCCATGGTCACCAGACCGGCGAGCTTGTCGTGCTCGTCGATGACCGCCGCCAGATGGGTGCGGCTGCGCCGCATCGCCGTCAGCACGTCGTCCATCGGGGTCGACGCCCGCACCCGGGCGATCGGCCGCATCGCCGTCACGGGGAACGGCAGGTCGCGCGGGGTGACGTCCAGGGCGTCCTTCACATGGAGGTAGCCGAGGATCCGCCGGGTCGAGTCGAGCACCGGGAAGCGCGAGAACCCGGATCGCGCCGACAGCGCCTCCAGCTCCTCCGGAGTGGTGCCCACGCGCGCGTAGACGACCTTCTCCGCCGGCATCACGACATCGCCGACCGGGCGGCGGCCCAGCTCCAGCGCGTCGTGCAGCCGCTCGGTGGCCCGGTCGTCCAGCAGGCCCGCGTCCCCGGCGTCGGTGACCATCCGGGCCAGCTCGTCGTCCGAGAAGGTGGCCGCGACCTCGTTCTTCGCCTCGACCCGCAGCAGCTTCAGGATGCCGTTGGCGAAGGCGTTGACCGTGAAGATCACCGGGCGCAGCGCCCGCGCCAGCGTCACCAGCGGCGGACCGAGCAGCAGGGCCAGCCGGACCGGCTCGGCCAGGGCGATGTTCTTCGGCACCATCTCACCGAGCAGCATGTGCAGATACGTGGCGAGCGCCAGTGCGAGCACGAACGCGATCGGGTGCACCAGGCCCTGCGGTACGCCGACCGCGTCGAACACCGGCTCCACGAGGTGCGCGATGGCCGGCTCGGCCACGATGCCGAGCACCAGGGTGCACAGCGTGATGCCGAGCTGGGCGGCCGCGAGCATCGCCGAGACGTGCTCCAGGCCCCAGACGACCGCGCGGGCCCGCCGGTCGCCGGACTCCGCGAGGGGTTCGATCTGGCTGCGGCGCACCGAGATCAGGGCGAACTCGGCGCCGACGAAGAAGGCGTTGGCGACCAGCGTCAGCAGGCCGATCAGCAACTGGACCGCGATCATCGGCCGGCCTCCTCGTCCGTGTCGGTGCCGGCGGGCACCGGGGCGTGCAGCAGCACGCGTGCCGCGCGCCGCCCGGAGGCGTCCACGACGTCGAGCCGCCAGTCGGCCAGCTCCACCGTGTCGCCGGTGGCCGGGATCCGGCCCAGCGCGGTGGCGAGCACGCCCGCCAGGGTCTCGTACGGCCCCTCGGGCACCCGCAGGCCGATGGCCTCCAGCTGGTCGGTACGGGCCGCGCCGTCCGCCGACCACAGCGCGCGGCCGTCGGTGTCCTCGCCCGCCGGGGCCAGGTCGGGCGTCTCGTGCGGGTCGTGCTCGTCGCGTACCTCGCCGACGACCTCCTCGACGATGTCCTCCAGGGTCGCGACGCCGGCCGTGCCGCCGTACTCGTCGATGACCACGGCCATCGTCTGCTTGCCCGACAGGCGGTCGAGCAGCCGGTCCACGGTGAGGCTCTCGGGCACCAGCAGCGGCTGGCGCAGCAGATCGCCGACGGGGCGGTGCGGCCGCTCCTCGGCCGGTATGGCGAGCACGTCCTTGATGTGCGCGATGCCGACGACCGTGTCGAGATTGCCCCGGTAGACGGGGAAGCGGCTCAGTCCGGTCGCGCGGGTCGCGTTGGCGACGTCCTCGGCGGTGGCCTGCAGTTCCAGGGCGGTGACCTGGACGCGCGGGGTCATCACGTTCTCCGCCGTCAGCCCGGCCAGGTTGAGGGTCCGGACGAACAGCTCGGCGGTGTCGGCCTCCAGGGCGCCCGCCTTGGCGGAGTGGCGGGCCAGGGCGACCAGCTCCTGCGGGGAGCGGGCGGAGGCCAGCTCCTCGGTGGGCTCCAGGCCGAGCCGGTGCAGTACGCGGTTGGCGGTGTTGTTGAGATGGCTGATCAGCGGCCGGAACGCGGCGGTGAAGACCCGCTGCGGGGTCGCCACCACCTTGGCCACGGCGAGCGGCGAGGAGATCGCCCAGTTCTTGGGGACCAGCTCGCCGATCACCATCAGGACGAGCGTCGACAGCGCGGTGCCGAGGACCAGGGCCACCGAGGAGGCGACCGCGGGGGACAGGCCGACGGCCTCGATCGGGCCGCGGATCAGCTTCGAGATCGACGGCTCGGAGAGCATGCCGACGACCAGGTTGGTCACCGTGATGCCGAGCTGCGCGCCGGAGAGCTGGAAGGTGAGCGACCGGACCGCCTTCAGGGCGCCGGCCGCGCCGCGCTCGCCGCGCTCGGCGGCGGCTTCCAGCTCGCCGCGCTGGACGGTGGTGAGCGAGAACTCGGCGGCGACGAAGCCACCGCACGCGAGCGCCAGGAGCAGGGCCACGATCAGCAGGACGATCTCGGTCATCGGATCACCTCCGTCCCTCGACGCATCCCATGATCAGTCAGGGTGGGGCGGACCGCGCGATGTCGGTTGCGGGAACGGCTACTGGGAGGCTCGCCCATGGGCGGACGCTCACACCTTTCGGTAGATGATCGACGAAGTCCTCCCATGGTAAAGGACCGGCAAAGCGTTCAGTGTTCAGCGGTCAGCCGGCGGGTGGGGGCAGGCGGCCTCGCCGGGGCCGGGGCCGGGGCCGGGGCCGGCTCCGGCTCCGGCTCCGGCTCCCGCGACTCCCGCGGCTCCCGCGACTCCAGCGGCTTCACCCAGCGCCGCCAGTGGTCCTCGCGGTGGTAGCCGGTCGCGGCCCAGGTGCGATGGGCCCGCTCGTTGACCTCAAGGACCATCGCGTCCACGCGCCGGCCGCCCAGCGCGGCGAAGCGCCGCTCCGCTGCCTCCAGCAGGGCGGTGGCGACGCCCTGCCGGCGGTGGCCGGGGTGCACGGCCAGCCGGTACGCGGAGCACCGCCATCCGTCGAAGCCGGCGATGACCGTCCCGGCGAGCAGACCGTCGCGCTCGGCGAGAAGCAGGGCCTCGGGGTCCCGGGTGATCAGCCGGGCCACTCCGTCGTGGTCGTCGCTGATGCTCGTCCCCTCGGCGGCCTCGCGCCAGAAGCGGAGCACGGCGTCGACGTCCGCGAGGGTGGCGTGGCGGATATCAAGATCGTTCATGACGTGAGCCAAGCAGGGGGCGGACCCGCGGAGCGAGCGAGTTTCACCCTGTGGAATCGGCGGGCCCCGGGCCCCGGACCGTGTCCGGAAAGCGACGCCGTCCGCCCGTGACCCCGGCGCGACATCACGGACACGGCCTAGGTTCGGGGAGAGGCCCGATGACTCCGGCGGCGCACCCGCCCGGCCGGACGGGCCGGAGCCGAGGAGGGGTGACCGTGGCGATGCGGGAGTATCCGCTGGTGGGCGGCCCGGTGGAGGTCCGGGGCGCGCTGGACCTGGAGGAGACGCCGGCGGGAGTGATGCCGCGCCGATTGCCGGCGTGGACCAAGGAGCAGTACCAGGACCCGTCGGTCTACGGGGGAACGGTGATGCCGTCGGGTGTACGGCTGGTGTTCCGCACCGACGCGCGGGCGCTTGAGTTCGAGGTCCTCACCTCCACGGGGCAGCTCGACGGCGACCCCCGGCCCCGGCCGACCGGGATGCTGGAACTGACGGTGGACGGCGCTCTCTTCGGGCGGCTACGGGCACCGCTCGGTCATGTGGTGCGGATGGCGGGCCCCCGGGCCGCGCAGCGGCTGATCCCGGGAAAGCCGGGCACGGCACGCTTCGCCGGACTGCCGGCCGGGATGAAGAACGTCGAGCTGTGGCTGCCGCAGCAGACCCCCACGGAACTGGTGGCGCTGCGCGCCGACGGCGAGGTCCTGGCGCCCCTGCCCGACGGCCGGCCCGTCTGGGTGCACCACGGAAGCTCGATCAGCCACTGTCTCGACGCCGACGGCCCCACCGGCACCTGGCCCGTGGTGGCCGCGTCGCTCGGGGGCGTGGAGGTGACCAACCTCAGCCAGCCGGGCAACGACATGCTGGACCCCTATGTCGCCCGGACGATCCGCGACCTGCCCGCCGACCTGATCAGCCTCAAGACCGGCGTCAACATCGTGGGCCTGACCACCTTCCGGCTGCGGACGTTCGGTCCGGCCGTGCACGGGTTCCTGGACACGATCCGGGACGGGCATCCGGACACCCCGCTGCTGGTGATCTCCCCGGTGAGCTGCCCGGCACTCGAGACGCGTCCCGGCCCGACCGCGATGGGCCCGGACGGGAAGATCACCGCGCTGGGCGACCCGGCCGATCCGGCCCGCGGGGCGCTGTCGCTGCGGGTGGTCCGTGACGAGCTGGCGAGGATCGTGGCGCTCCGGCAAACGCACGATCCCCACCTGTACCACCTCGACGGCCGCGAGCTGCTCGGTCCGGCCGACGTGGACGACCTGCCCGACGGGCTGCACCCCTCCGCGGCCGCGTACCGCCGGATGGGCGAACGCTTCGCCGCCCACGCCTTCGCCGACGAGGGCCCGTTCCGCGCCCGACCGTAGACGCGGCCGATCGTAGACGCGGCCGATCGGCGGGTGACCGGGGCCGGAGGCTCGACCCGCGTGCGTCGTACGCCGGATCAGGCGCCCGGCACGGTCTCCGGGGCCGGTTCCCGGGTGCGCAGCTCCGCGATCACCGGGCCGAACTCCTCCATCGCGGGGTCGAGCACCGTGACGTACGAGAAGCCGAGCCGCTCCCGCAGGCCGATGAGCTGGTCGGCGATCTCCCGGGCCGTGCCCATCGCCAGGATCGGCAGGTCCAGGATCTGTTCCTCGGTGAGGTACGGCACGGCCGGCTGGAACTCCGCCACCGCCGCCGCGCGGTCGTCCGTCACCTTCACCCGCTGGAGCAGCAGATTACGCTCCGCGGGCACCGCGCGCCCGGCCTCCTTCTCGAAGCCCGCGTACGTCTCCACGCGAGCCGCCAGCTCCTCGGCGGTCAGCACGGTCGCCGTGGCCCCGTCGAACCGGCCGCCGGAGAAGGCCGCCACCCGCGCGTGCCGGGCGGCGAGCCGGAGTACCCGGTCGCCGTTGCCGCCGATCAGCAGCGGCACGCCGGCCGTCGGCTCCTTCTCCAACTCCTCGATCACACCGGCCAGATGATCCACCCGGGCGCCTGCCGGCAGGAAGGGGATGCCCGCCTGGTCGTGCTCCGCCGCCACATAGCCCGTGCCCAGGCCGAGTTCGAGCCGGCCGTCGGTGAGGGCCGCCGTCGTCGCCACCTCGCGGGCCAGCAACGCCGGGTTGTAGAAACCCGAGTTGAGCACGAACGTGCCCAGGCGCGGCCGGGTCGTCACCGCGGCGGCGGCAACCAGTGACGGGAAGGGCGCCGGCATGCCCAGATGGTCGGCGACCAGGATCAGGTCGTAGCCGAGTTCCTCCGCGCGACGGCAGCGCGTCCGCCACTCCTCCCCGCTGCCCGGGGCCAGCATGTTGACGGCGAATCGGAACGGCAACACCACGGCGGTACCTCCTCGTTGGCGACGTCGACCCGACCGAACCTACTCGGTGACGAAGCAGAATTCGTTCCCCTCGGGGTCCCGCATGACCTGGAACGAGCCCTGTTCGTCCGACACGAGCCCGCCGGACCGGTGCGCGCCCAGCGGCAGCGCCTCGTCGGCCGCCGCCACCGGATCGGCCACCCCCACGTCCAGATGGACGCGGTTCTTCACCGCCTTGCCCTCCGGTACCCGCTGGAACGCCAGCCGGACGAACCCGGGCGGGTCGACGTACGACCAGTCCGGGCTCCGGTCGACCGGCGTGCCGCCGAGGAGGGCCGCCCAGAACCGCACGAGGGCGGCCGGGTCGGCACAGTCGAAGACGATTTCCTGAACCCGTGCGCGCATGGAGGCCGGCGTACGGACGTCAGACGGTGACGGCCGCGGTCGTGGCGGACATGTCCGTGTACGAGGCGGTGAACGCGTCCGCGTCCCACGAACCGCCCAGCGCGGGCGCCAGCCACGAGGGTGCCGCCGCCCGGAACGCCACGGGCGTCAGCGCGCCCGCGCCGTGCGGCACCGCGCCGAGCAGCGGCGCGCCCGCCGCCCGCGGCAGGTCCGCCAGATTGCACCGCGCGGCCAGGTCCGGACCGGCCGGCCAGCTGCCCACCACCACACCGGCCTGCTCGATCCCGCGCGCCCGCAGCGCCTCCGCCGTCAGCGCCGTGGAGTTGAGGGTGCCGAGTCCGGCGGGGGCCACCACGAGGACCGGCGCCCCGAGCAGCCGGGCGGCGTCCGCGAGCGTGCCGCCCTCCTCGTCGAACCGCACAAGCAGTCCGCCGGCGCCCTCCACCAGCACCAGATCGTGCGACGCGGCCAGCTTCCGCGCCGCCTCGGCGGTCCCGGCGGGGGAGACCGGGGCCAGGCCGGCCCGGCGGGCCGCCGTGTCCGGCGCCAACGGCTCGGGGAATCGGGCGAGTTCGGCCCCGGTCGTCGCGCCCGACAGCCGTACGGCCTCGTCCGCGTCCCCCGCCTCCCCGGGTGTCAGCCCGGTCTGCGCGGGCTTCAGGATGGCGACGGTCCGCCCGGCGGCGGTGGCGGTCGCGGCGAGGGCGGCCGTGACGACGGTCTTGCCGATCTCGGTACCGGTGCCGCTGACGACGATCACGGTCATGTGCGCTGTCCTTTTCTCGTGCGTACCCGTCCGGGCCCTGGCGGGCGAGCCGGACGGGCCCTTGCGAACTACGGGGTGGAGCGTGATTCCGGCGAGCGGGGCGGTGTGCGGGGGTGCCGCCTCCGTCAGGTGTCGGCCGGGCCGGACTCGTCGGCCGCGTTGTGCCCGCCATCGCCCCGCTGGTCGACGGCTTCCTCACCCGCACCTGGGTCTGACCGGGCGGTGCGCACGCGTCGTCGCCCGGCGGCCGGAACGACGGTGACGATCCCGACGTTCGTGCCGGTTACGGCCGCCGGCACGCCGTTCCCCGGACAGGGGTATCACGGCCCGCCGGCGGCTCGGCTCACCCCGCGTGGGCCGCCGCCCGTACCCCCGCGCAGATCCGGGCCACGTCCTCGTCGTCCGTCACGAACGGCGGCATCGTGTAGATCAGGTCGCGGAACGGCCGGAGCCACACGCCCTCCCGCACCGCCGCCCTGGTCGCCGCCGGCACGTCGACGTCGTGGTCGAGCTGCACCACGCCGATCGCCCCGAGCACCCGCACGTCGCGGACGCCCGGAATCGCCGACACCTCCGACAGCCCCTCCCGCAGACCCGTTTCGATCCGCCGGACCTCGCCCCGCCAGTCCTGCCCGAGCAGCAGGTCGAGGGAGGCGAGGGCGATGGCCGAGGCGAGCGGATTGCCCATGAAGGTGGGGCCGTGGGCGAGCACCGGCACCTCGCCGCGCGAGATGCCGTCCGCGACCCGGCTCGTGCACAAGGTCGCCGCCATCGACAGATATCCGCCGGTCAGCGCCTTGCCCACGCACATCACATCGGGCGCGATCCCCGCGTGACCGGCCGCGAACAGTTCGCCCGTACGCCCGAACCCGGTCGCGATCTCGTCGAACACCAGCAGCACGTCGTGCGCGTCGCACGCCTCCCGCAACACCCGCAGATACGCGGGGGAGTGGAACCGCATCCCGCCCGCGCCCTGCACCACCGGCTCCACGAT
Source organism: Streptomyces laurentii (assembly GCA_002355495.1). Lineage (GTDB taxonomy): Bacteria > Actinomycetota > Actinomycetes > Streptomycetales > Streptomycetaceae > Streptomyces > Streptomyces laurentii. The sequence goes on along the minus strand of AP017424.1, from coordinate 817,447 downwards.
CACCGCGGCCAGCTCGTCGGCGTGGCGCGCGATCGCGTCGCGCAGCAGCCGCGCGTACGACTCCTCGTACGCCGTCGGCGGCGCGTCCACGAACACCTGCTCCGGCAGCACCCCGGACCACAGCTCGTGCATGCCGCCCTCGGGATCGCACACGGACATCGGCTGCCAGGTGTCCCCGTGGTAGCCGCCCCGCCAGGTGAGCAGCCGCCGCTTCGCGGGCCGGCCGGCCGAACGCCAGTACTGTAGGCACATCTTGGCCGCGACCTCGACGGCCACCGATCCGGAGTCGCTGAGGAAGACGTGCCGCAGCGGCTCCGGGGTGATCTCGACGAGCCGGGCGGCGAGCCGTACGGCCGGCTCGTGCGTCAGCCCGCCGAACATCACATGGCTCATCCGGTCGAGCTGCCCGCGCGCCGCCTCGTTGAGGACGGGGTGGTTGTAGCCGTGCACGGCCGACCACCAGGACGACATGCCGTCGATCAACTCGTCCTGTCCCTCGGCCGGTTCGGCGAGCCGGAGACGCACCCCGGACGCGGACGCGACGACCAGCGGGTCCGTGCGGCCGGGCATGGGGCCGTACGGATGCCAGACGTGCGCCCGGTCCAGGGCGAGGAGTTCGTCGTTACGCATTCGGCGCGAGGTCCGTACCGGCGCCGCGGCGGCGGACCGCCACCAGGTCGGGCCGCGCCCCGGGAACACCGGCCGCGTCCTCCTCCTCGGCTTCAGCCCGGGCCTCGGCCTCGGGCGCATCCGTTCCGCACACCGTGGCGGCTCCGCCGCACGGTCCGCAGCCGCCGCCGGCCTCCGCGTGCCCACCGCAACCGGCCGTCCCGGCCGTCTCGTCCGCCGCGCCGGTCCCGCGGGCCACGTCCGCCCGGTGGGCCGGCAGCGTGGTCGTCTCCGCGCCCTCCACCTCGAACCCGGCGTCCGCGATCATCTCCAGATCCGCCTGGCCGGCCTGGCCCTCGCTGGTGAGGTAGTCGCCGAGGAAGATCGAGTTGGCCAGGTGCAGCGCCAGCGGCTGCATCGTGCGCAGATGCACCTCGCGCCCGCCCGCGATCCGCACCTCGACGTCGGGACAGACGAACCGCACCATCGCGAGGATCCGCAGACAGCGCTGCGGCGTGAGGTTCCACTCCTTGGCCAGCGGCGTGCCCTCGAACGGGATCAGGAAGTTGACCGGCACCGAGTCGGGGTCGAGCGCGCGCAGCGCGAACACGACGTCGACCAGGTCCTCGTCGCTCTCGCCCATGCCCGCGATCAGACCGGAACAGGCCGAGAGCCCGGCGGCGTGCGCCTTCTCCACCGTGTCCACGCGGTCCGCGTAGGTGTGGGTGGTGGTGATGCCGCCGTACGTCGCCTCGGACGTGTTGAGGTTGTGGTTGTACGCGTCGGCGCCGGCCTGCTTCAGCCGCTCGGCCTGACCGTCCGACAGCAGACCGAGGCAGGCGCAGACTTCCACGCCCTCGTTCTGTTCCTTGATGGCCTCGATGGTCCGGCCGACCCGCTCCACGTCCCGGTCCGTCGGGCCGCGCCCGCTCGCCACCAGACAGACGCGCTTCGCGCCGCCGGCCAGACCGGCCGCGGCGGCCTGCGAGGCCTCCTCGGGCTTCAGCCAGGTGTACTTGAGGATCCCGGCCTCGGAGCCGAGCCGCTGCGAGCAGTACGAGCAGTCCTCGGGGCACAGCCCGGACTTCAGGTTGACGAGGTAGTTGAGCTTCACCCGCCGCCCGAACCACTGACGGCGCACCTTGCCGGCCGCGGTCACCACATCGAGCAGTTCGTCGTCGGAGGTCGCCAGTACGGCGAGCGCCTCTTCACGGGTCGGCGACTCGCGCCGCAACCCCTTGTCCACCAGCGTGTTCAGCAGGTCCATAAGGGATGATCCTGACGCACGGCGCACCCCCAGGCCAAGGAGGAACCGAACAAACGGCCCCGATCGAGGTGTGTGCATGGCCACACTCTGACCCCGGCCCCGGCCAGTTAGGGTCTGTGCGGTGCCTACAAAAGGATCTGCCATGCCGCCGTACGCCGCCGACCCCGGCGCCCTGCGCCCGCGGGACCCGGAGCACGCCCCCGAACCGGCCCCCGAGCGGGACCGGACAAAGGCCGTAGGGGAGGCGCCGGATCCGCGTTCGGCCGCCTTCGACTGGACCGGGGACGCCGCCGCGCGGCGGGCCGAGGCGGGCCTGGTGCGCACCCTGCGCCCGCGCGCCGCCGAGTCCCCGCTCCTCGACCTCGCGAGCAACGACTACCTCGGGCTGACCCGCCGCCCCCAGGTCACCGAGGCGGCGGCGGACGCGGCCCGCCGCTGGGGCGCGGGCGCCACCGGCTCCCGGCTGGTCACCGGCTCCACCCGGCTGCACGCCCGGCTGGAACGCGAACTCGCCGAATTCTGCGGCTTCGAGGCGGCCCTGGTCTTCTCCTCCGGCTACGCGGCGAACCTGGCGGCCCTCACCGCGCTGTCGGACCGCGACGGGCTGATCGTCTCCGACACCGCCAACCACGCGTCGATCGTCGACGGCTGCCGCCTGGCGCGCGCCGAGACCGCCGTCGTCCCGCACACCGACCCGGCGGCCGTCGCCAAGACGCTCGCCGCGCACCCCGGACGCCGGGCCCTCGTGGTCAGCGACTCCGTCTTCTCCGTGGACGGCGACCGGGCGCCCCTCGGCGCGCTCGCGGCCGCCTGCCGGGACCACGGTGCCGGACTGGTCGTGGACGACGCCCACGGACTCGGCGTGCTCGGCGACGGCGGGCGCGGCGCGCTGCACGCGGCGGGCCTCGCGGGCGCGCCCGACGTGGTCGCGACGCTCACCCTCTCCAAGTCGCTGGGCAGCCAGGGCGGTGCGGTGCTCGGCCCGGCCCGGGTGATCGAGCATCTGGTCAACACCGCCCGTACCTTCATCTTCGACACCGGCCTCGCCCCGGCCGCGGCGGGCGCCGCCCTCGCGAGCCTGCGCCTGATCGCCGCCGAACCGGGCCTCGCCGCCCGCGCCCGTATGGTCGCGGCGACCCTGCACCGCCGGCTCACCGAGGCGGGCCTGAGCGCCGCCCGGCCCGACGCGGCCGTGGTCTCGGTCCGCGCGCCCGGCCCGGCCGAGGCCCTGCGCTGGGCGGCCGACTGCCGCGAACAGGGCCTGTTCGTCGGCTGTTTCCGGCCCCCGTCCGTCCCCGACGGCATCTCCCGCCTGCGCCTGACGGCCCGCGCGGACCTGACCGACGGCCAGATCGGCCAGGCCGTGACGACGATCCTGCGCCTGGCCCCGGCCGGCGCCCGCTGACCGACGTCGCGGGCGTGGTCGTCCGCCCGGCGCCGGGCGCGTTCCAAGATCGCTTGCTCTCCTCCCCGGCGGGGCGGCAGAATCCGGCGACGGCCGCCACGGGGCGGCCCGCCGGGAGCGGAGGAATCGTGGTCGCGGGAATCGCGCTGTTCGTCATGGGGCTGGGCGTCACCGGCTGGGGAACCATGTACGCCTTCAATCTGCGCGGCGCGGTGGACAAGGCCGTGACCCGGCGCAACGCCGTACGGGCGGTGACCGCGACGCGCACGATGAACCTGGGCCTGACCGAGCCCTCCCGGTTCGGGCCGTGGTTCTTCCGGCTGATGGGGGCCGTCATGCTGCCCGGCGGCCTGTTTCTCGCACTCGTCGGCCTGGTGATCGCGTCCCTGGAGAACTGAGCCGGCGGTCGCTGTCAGACCAACTCGCTAGTTTGATCACATGAGTTCTTGCCTGACCGCACATCTGCTGGACATCGAGGCCACCCGGGCCCTGGTCGGATCGAACGACGAGCAGCTGCTCGCGACCATCCGCGCCGAGTTCGCCCGCGACCTGGCCCGCGACGACGACTGGTTCTCCGACCAGATCGAGCAGGGCGCGCCCACCGCGCTCGACGCGCTGACCGCCGTGGTGCGCGGCGGGCCCTACGACGCGGTTGACGAGCACGCCTTCCAGTACGGCTACGCGTACAAGCGGCTCTGCACGCTGACCGGCTCCTTCCTGGACAACTCCTCCTTCTGTCCGTTCCGCGGCGACTGGCTGGAGACCGTGGACGAGGGGCTGAAGGCGCTGCGGATCACGGCGGTGTCGGTGGCGGACCTCGGTTACTACGGCGGCGTGCCGGCCGGCATACCCACCTACGATCTGCCGCGCTCCGGCGAGTGGACGCACGAGGAGTGCGTGGCCGCGCTGGAGCAGTTCGAGCGGACCAAGCGGGACGGGCACGCGCCGCCGCTGGAGTCGTACGTCGTGGACGCGATCAGGGACGTCGTCGGCTGGCTCGAACATGCCGCCGCCCGCCCCGGATACGGCGTGATCGGTTTCGTCTCCTGACCCGCTCGCACTCTCGGCTGTGACCCGCCCCGCGGGTACGGGCCGGCCCCACCGGCCGGCTTGTGTCCGGTCGTACGTCGCAACGTTCACCGCTTCGGGCGACAGATGTCCGTGGATCCGGGGAGATCGCCGCCCGGGCGGGGGATCGGTGGCACGCTGACGCGGAGCGCACACCGGGCCGGGCCCGGCGGGAAAGGGGCGTCGTCGTCATGGCGGACCACCAGGAGGCGACCCTCACGCTGCCGAGCGACCCGGCGTCCGTGCCCGCCGCGCGCCGTCATGTCGCGGAGGTGCTGTCCTCCTGGGGGCTCGACGAGACGGGGGAAGCGGCGGCCGCGCTGCTCCTGATGGTCTCGGAACTGACGACCAACGCCGTCCAGCACACACTCGGCCGGTCGCCGGCCTTCACGGTCGGCCTGTACCTCGACCGGCACGAGCGGCTGCGGATCGGCGTGACCGACAGCCATCCCCGCCGGCCCCGGCGGCTCCCCGCGGCCGTCCAGCAGGACAACGGGCGCGGCCTGCTGATCATCCGCACCCTGGCCGCCGAGGCCGGCGGCCGGCTGTCGGTGACGCCGACGGCCCAGGGCGGCAAGACGGTGTGGATCACCCTGCCCTGGCCCGCCGCCGCCGCTCTCCCAGGCCGGCCCGCGGCCCGGGAGAGAGTGACACGCGGTCAGCGCACCCGTCCGTAGAGCACCTTCGAGGTCCAGATCCGCTCCAGCTTCACCCAGGAACCCGTCTTGGGGGAGTGCCAGATCTTGTTGTTCCCCGCGTAGATCCCCACGTGGTACACCCGTCCGCCGGAGTGGAAGAACACGAGGTCCCCCTTCTGGCGGCGGGACGCGGAGATGTGGCGGGTCTTGTTGTACTGCTGCTGTGCCGTGCGCGGCAGCTTTTTGCCCGCCTTGCGGAACGCGTACTGGGTCAGGCCCGAGCAGTCGAACCGGCCAGGTCCGGTGGCCCCGTAGCGGTACGGGGACCCCTTCTTCGACGCGGCGACGTTCAGCGCCCTGTAGGCGTACGACGGCGCGGCCTCGGCGTCCGGCGCGGCGCCGGGAGCGACCAGGGTGCCGCCGACGGCGGCCAGGGTGAGAGCCGAGACGGCTCCGGCCCGGGACAGCAGGAACGGGACATGCATCTGCGCAGTCATGCGCAACCCTTCGTCAGCCGCCTGAGAAGGATGACCTGTCGGGTTCGGGCAGGCGAAGAATGCCCGGCCGCGGCTGCGGCTTCACCCCGAGGGACGGCTCCGATCGCTCGGACGCCCCGTGTTGCTCGGGTCCTCCACTCCTGCCGGTCCACTCCGGTCGACCAGACGTCCGCGGCGGCGGCAGGACTCGGCGTCCGCCCGGACCGCCCCGCCTCGGGTGGCGGGGGCTTGGCGTCGACACGGATCTTCACTCACGACGCCGCCGAAAACAGCGATGAAATGGTGGTAAGTGAGTCTCCTCACGGCTGAACCATTCGGGTGGACAGCCGGGGTGAGTGCCCGTCGGGTGTTTCGGCGACGAGCCTCCGACCAGGGGCGGTGAGACGGCCGTCCGCCGGACGGGCGGACGCGGAGCGCAAGTCGTCCGGTCTTCCGCCGGGCCGTCGGATACGCCGAACGAGGGAGTGATGATGTGATAATCGTGCGCCGAGCGGAGCTCTACACGACACCCGCCGCTGTCAACCGGCCCGTTCCCCGGGGACGATGACCCGCCCTGACCGCCGCTCCCCGTCCAGGACGCGCAGCGCCCGCGCCAGGGTGTCCGCGTGCACCTCGCTCTCGCCCCGCAGATGCATCGTCGTCAGCGCGTCGCGCAGCGCCGTCGCCCGCCCGACCAGGGCCTGCGCGGCCCGGAGCGCGCCGTAGGTGTGGTCGGCCCGGGCGGGGTTGATCCGCCCGAGCAGATCGACGACCTCCAGATACGCGTCGACGAGCTCGCCCTCGGCGCGGGTCAGGGCCGGCAGCGGCGGCAGCTCCGGAACCACGGCGGCCTCACTCCTCCCCGGCCCCGGGCCGGCCGTCCCCGGCGTCCGGGCCGGCGGTGTCGTGGCGGCTGCGGACGACGTGGTCCACCAGTCCGTACGCCCGCGCGCCCGACGCGTCGAGGACCGTGGTCCGGTCGATGTCGGCGTCGACGGCCGCCCGCTCCCGCCCGGTGTGCTCGGCGAGCAGTGCGGCGGTCAGATCCCGCTGGCGCAGCAGTTCCCGCGCCTGCACGTCGAGATCGCTGGGCTGTCCCCGCATCGGCTCGTCGAGCGCGGGCTGCTCCAGGACGATCCGGGCGCGGGGCAGGGCGAGTCGGCGGCCCGGCGCGCCCGCCGCGAGGAGCACCGCGGCCGGGCCGACGGCCTGGCCGAGGCAGATGGTCTCCACCTCGCACGAGACCGTGCGGATCGTGTCGTAGATCGCGGTCATCGCGGTGACCGAGCCGCCGGGGGAGTTGATGTAGAGGCTGATCACCTGCTCCGGCGCCGCGTAGTCCAGCTGCAGGAACTGGGCGACGACGTCGTTCGCGGCTGCTTCGTCGACCGGCGTGCCCAGCATGACGATCCGCTCGCCGAAGAGTTTCGCGTACGGATCGAGCGTGCGGACCCCGAAGGACGTGCGCTCCGTGAACTCCGGAAGGACATGACGCATCTGCATGAGGCTCTCCTCCTTCTGTAAAAAATGTACAGGACGTACAGCCCGTAAGATGAGGAGCATGGTCTATGAGATTCCGGTGACGCAAGCGCGCGCAGAGCTCGCGGATCTGATCAACCGCGTCGTGTACGGCGACGAACGCGTCGTCGTCACCCGGCACGGGAAGCCCCTCGTCGCCCTCGTGTCCGCCGCTGACCTGGAACGACTCGAAGCCCTGCGGGAGACCGAGGACGAGCCGGTGATCAGCTCGGTGTCCACGCTGCGCGGCGTCGCGTCCGCTCCGGGTGAACAGCGCCGCTTCGGCATCGCCGCCCACCACCGAGGCCCGGGTTCCGGGGACTGAACCACGCCCGGTGGTGCGGCCGGGGCCCGTTCTTCACGGACACGCAAAGCCCCGGTCAGGTGCCCGGAAAGACTTCCGCCGCAACGCGCAATGTCTCGGAACACGCCCCTCGTTGCCCTGCAACAGGATGTTGCAGGTCGATAGGGTCCGGCAGTCCGGGGAGACCCCCGGCCTGCCGACAGCGAGGTGGAAGCGTGCGACTCAGCCCCCACGAGCAGGAGCGCCTGCTCATCCATGTCGCGGCCGACGTGGCCGAGAAGCGCCGGGCGCGCGGGGTGAAGCTCAACCACCCCGAGGCCGTCGCCCTCATCACCGTCCACATCCTGGAAGGCGCCCGGGACGGCCGGACCGTGGCGGAGCTGATGACCTCCGGACGCACCGTGCTCACCAGCAAGGACGTCATGGACGGCGTTCCCCAGATGATCCGGGACGTCCAGGTCGAGGCCACCTTCCCGGACGGCACCAAGCTCGTCACCGTCCACGAGCCCATCTTCCCGGGGGAGCCCCGATGATCCCCGGGGAGATCCTTTTCGCGGACGGTCCCGTGGCCCTGAACGAGGGCCGCCCCGTCACCCGCCTCACCGTCCTCAACACCGCCGACCGGCCCGTCCAGGTCGGCTCCCACTACCACTTCGCCGAGGTCAACCCCGGTCTCGACGTCGACCGCGTGGCCGCCCGCGGGCTGCGGCTGCACATCGCCGCCGGCACCGCCGTACGCTTCGAGCCCGGTGTCCCGGTCGAGGTCGAGCTGGTGCCACTGGCCGGCGACCGGATCGTGCCGGGCCTGCGCGGCGAGACGGCCGGCCCGCTGGACCCCGAGAGCGACGCGGCCGCCGAGGGCCGCCCGAACGGAGCCGACCGTGCCTGAGCTGCACCGCGCCGTGTACGCCGACCTGTTCGGCCCCACCACCGGCGACCGGATCCGGCTCGCCGACACCGATCTGCTCGTACGGATCGAGGAGGACCGCTCCGGCGGCCCCGGTCTGGCGGGCGAGGAAGCCGTCTTCGGCGGCGGCAAGGTCATCCGCGAGTCGATGGGCCAGTCCCGCGTCACCCGCGCCGAGGGCGCCCCCGACACGGTGATCACCGGCGCGGTCGTCCTCGACCACTGGGGTGTCGTCAAGGCCGACATCGGCATCCGCGACGGCCGGATCACCGCCCTCGGCAAGGCCGGCAACCCCGACACCATGGACGGAGTCCACCCCGATCTGGTCATCGGCCCCGAGACCGAGGTGATCGTCGGCAACGGCCGCATCGTCACCGCCGGGGCCGTCGACACCCATGTGCACTTCATCGGGCCCGGCGTCGTCGAACAGGCCCTCGCCACCGGGACCACCACCCTCGTCGGCGGCGGCACCGGACCCGCCGAGGGCAGCAAGGCCACCACCGTCACCCCGGGACCCTGGCACATGGCCCGGATGTTCGAGGCCCTGGACACCTTCCCCGTCAACATCGGCCTGCTCGGCAAGGGCAACACGATGTCCCGCGAGGCCATGCACTCCCAACTGCGCGGCGGGGCCTTGGGATTCAAGATCCACGAGGACTGGGGGGCGACCCCCGCGGTGATCGACACCTGCCTGGACGTCTGTGACGAGACCGGCACCCAACTCGCCATCCACACCGACACCTTGAACGAGGCCGGGTTCGTCGGCGACACCCTCGCGGCCATCAAGGGCCGCACCATCCACACGTACCACACCGAGGGCGCGGGCGGCGGGCACGCGCCCGACATCATCACCGTGGTCTCCGAGCCTCATGTGCTGCCCAGTTCGACCAACCCCACCCGGCCGCACACCGTCAACACCATCAAAGAGCACCTCGACATGCTGATGGTGTGCCATCACCTCAACCCGGCCGTACCGGAGGACCTCGCCTTCGCCGAGTCCCGCATCCGCGGCACGACGATCGCTGCCGAGGACATCCTGCACGACCTCGGTGCCATCTCGATCATGTCCTCCGACTCCCAGGCCATGGGCCGGGTCGGTGAAGTGATCATGCGCACCTGGCAGACCGCCCACGTCATGAAGAACCGGCGGGGCGCCCTGCCCGGCGACGGTGACGCCGACAACCACCGGGCCCGGCGCTACGTCGCCAAGTACACGATCAACCCGGCCGTCGCGCAGGGCCTGGACCACCTCGTCGGGTCCGTCGAATCCGGCAAGCTCGCCGACCTCGTCCTGTGGGAACCCGCGTTCTTCGGCGTCAAGCCGCTGCTCGTCCTCAAGGGCGGCCACATCGCCTACGCGCAACTGGGCGACGCCAACGCCTCCATCCCCACCCCGCAGCCCGTCCTGCCCCGCCCGATGTTCGGCGCGCTCGGCCGGGCCGCGGCGGCGGGATCCGTCAACTTCACCGCACCGGCGGCGATCGAGGACGGCCTGCCCGAACGGCTCGGCCTCGGCAAGGAGTTCGCTGTCATCGGCTCCACCCGCCGGACGACCAAGGCCGACATGCGGGAGAATGACGCGATGCCCCGGGTCGAGGTCGACCCCGACCGGTTCCAGGTACGGATCGACGGCGATCTCGTCGAACAGCAGCCGGTCGAGGAACTGCCCATGGCCCAGCGCTACTTCCTCTTCTGAGCGCTGCCGGAATGTCCATCTCCGCGGCGCGTGCCGCGCTCCTCGTGCTCGCCGACGGGCGGTTCCCCGCCGGCGGGCACGCCCACTCCGGTGGCGCCGAGGCCGCCGTCCGGGCCGGCCGGCTCACCGACGCCGCAGGCCTGGAGGCATTCTGCCGCGGCCGGCTGCACACCACCGGCCTCACCGCGGCCGGCCTCGGCGCCGCCGCGGCCCTCGGCGCCGACCCGTACGCCCTCGACGAGGCCGCCGACGCCCGCACCCCCTCACCCGCCCTGCGGGCCGTCGCCCGCCGGCTCGGCCGCCAGCTGATGCGGGCCGCCCGCACGGCCTGGCCCGGACCCGAACTCGACCGGCTCGCCGCCGCGTTCCCGCGCGGCGCGCACCAGCCCGTCGTCCTCGGAACCGCCGCGAGGGCCGCCGGACTCGGCCCCGAGGGCGCCGCGCACTGCGTCGTGTACGAGACGGCCGGCGGGCCCGCGACCGCGGTCGTACGGCTGCTCGGCCTGGACCCGTTCCAGGCCACCGCCGTCCTCGCCCGGCTCGCCCCCGTGATGGACCAGGTGGCCGCCGAGGCGGTCGCCCGCGCCCGGAACGCCGTCCGCGAGGGCCGCCTGGACGCGCTGCCCGCCGCGTCCGCCCCGCTGCTCGACCTGACCGCCGAACAGCACGCGACCTGGCCCGTCCGCCTCTTCGCCTCGTGACCCCTGCCCGTGTCCCGTCCCGCCGCCGTCCCCAAGGAGCCCCGCGCCCATGCACCTCGACCACGGACCCGACCACGACCACGGCCACGCGCGCGCCGTCTCCGCCGACGCCCGCCGGCCCGACGGCAGCCGCCGCGCCCTGCGCATCGGCCTCGGCGGACCCGTCGGCTCCGGCAAGACCGCCACCGTCGCCGCGCTCTGCCGCGCCCTGCGTGACAGCCTCTCCCTCGCCGTCGTCACCAACGACATCTACACCCGCGAGGACGCCGAATTCCTGCTCCGCGAGGCCGTGCTGCCGCCCGAGCGGATCACCGCCGTCGAGACCGGCGCCTGCCCGCACACCGCCATCCGTGACGACATCTCCGCCAACCTCGAAGCCGTCGAGGACCTGGAGGACGCCGTCGGCCCGCTCGACCTCGTCCTCGTCGAATCCGGCGGCGACAACCTCACCGCCACCTTCTCCAAGGGCCTGGTCGACGCCCAGATCTTCGTCATCGACGTCGCCGGCGGCGACGACATCCCGCGCAAGGGCGGTCCCGGCGTCACCACCGCCGACCTCCTCGTCATCAACAAGACCGACCTCGCCCCCTACGTCGGCTCCGACCTCGGCCGCATGGAGCGCGACGCGAAGAAGCAGCGCGGCGAACTCCCCGTCGCGCTCACATCGTTGCGTTCCGTCGAGGGTGTCGCCCCGGTCACCGACTGGGTCCGGGAACGACTGGCGGCCTGGACCGCATGAGCCTGGCCGTCCACCCCTCCGAGCCGGAAGCCGACCCCGAGTCCGTGCCCGAGTCCGCACCCGCACCCCGGCGTACCCCGGTGCCCGACCGGGCGAGCCTCACCGCCACCGCCCGGATCGCCGCCGCCCCGGACGGCTCCCTGCCCGTCCTGGACGGCGATGGCCCCTTCGCGCTGCGCCGCACCCGCTCCACCGGCCCGTACACCCGGGTGACCGTCGTCGGTGCGATGAGCGCCCCGCTCGGCGGCGACCGGCTCGCTCTGACGGCCGAAGTGCGGGACGGGGCCCGGCTGTTCGTCGACGCGGCCGCCGCGACCGTCGCGCTGCCGGGCGGCACCGACACCCCCGCCACGTACGACCTCACGCTCACCGTCGGCGCGGGCGCGGAACTGCGCTGGCTCCCCGAACAGCTCGTCTCCGCCGCCGGCTCCGCCCTGATCACCCGCACCACGGTCCGACTCGACGCCACCGCCCGGCTCGTACTGCGCGAGGAGCAGATCCTCGGCCGCCATGCCGAGCCGTCCGGCACGCTCACCACCTGCCTGACCGTCCGCCGCGCCGGCCGTCCGCTGCTCGACCAGGAGCTTCGCTACGGCCCCGGCGCCCCGGCCGGATGGGACGGCCCCGCGGTCCTCGGCGGTCACCGTGCCACCGGCCAACTCCTGGTCGTCAACCCCGAGTTCACCGATCGGCCGGTGGCGGCCCGACTGCTCGGCGAGCACGCCGTTCTCGCCCCGCTCGCGGGGCCGGCCGCCCTCGTCACGGCCGTCGCCCCGGACGCCCTCGCCCTGCGCCGCACCCTCGACGACGCCCTCGCTCTCCTCGTGTCCGCCTGACCCGCGGACCGTCCGCGGCGCGTCTTTCCGGCGGTAACCGCTGAGCGGTACACCTGTCACCGGTTATTGGTTCGGTAAAGAAACAGGCGTACGCCCTTTTACCCGAGGCCCCTTTGACGGAAAGATCCCCCGAACAGCCCATCGGCGCTGCCACGGGGGCGGCGCCCATCGAGGGGGAGATTTTCCTTGAGACGTACAGCAGTGTTCGGCTCCGCCGGCACTCTGATAGCGGGCACGCTCGTCGCCAGCGCGCTCGTCGCCGCCCCGGCCGCCGGGGCCGTCACCGGCCAGACCCGCGACGCCGAGGCCCGGGGCGCCGCCCTCGCCGCCGAGCGCGCGGCGAAGGCCGGCATCGACTGGCAGGACTGCCCCGCCAACTGGGGCCTGGAGAAGCCGATCCAGTGCGGCTTCGTCACCGTCCCGGTCGACTACGCCCGCCCGAACGGCAAGAAGATCAAGATCGCCGTCGACCGGATCGGCGCCACCGGCACCGCCGGTGAGCACCAGGGCTCGCTGCTCTACAACCCGGGCGGCCCCGGCGGCTCCGGCCTGAAGTTCCCGCGCCGCGTCACCACGAAGAACCCGATCTGGGCGAACGTCGCCAAGGCGTACGACTTCGTCGGCTTCGACCCGCGCGGTGTCGGCCACTCGGCGGCCATCTCCTGCGTCGACCCGACCGAGTTCGTCAAGGGCCCCAAGGCCGACCCGGTCCCGGACAACGAGGCCGACAAGGCGGCCCAGCGCGAGCTGGCCGCCGAGTACGCCAAGGGCTGCGCCGAGAAGAGCGGCGACATCCTGCCGTACATCAACACCCTCAACACCGCGCGCGACCTCGACGTCGTCCGCGCGGCCCTCGGCGAGGAGAAGCTCAACTACATCGGTGTCTCCTATGGCACCTACCTGGGTGCCGTCTACGGCACGCTGTACCCGGACCACGTGCGCCGCATGCTGGTCGACAGCGTGGTGGACCCGTCCAAGGACAACATCTGGTACGAGGCCAACCTCAACCAGGACATCGCGTTCGAGGGCCGCCTCAAGGACTGGATGACCTGGGTCGCCCAGAACGACGCCACCTACCACCTCGGCAAGACCTACGACGAGGTCCACCAGCAGTGGCTGACCCTGCGCGCCGCCGCGAAGAAGGCGCCCCTCGGTGGCACCGTCGGACCGGCCGAGCTCATCAGCTTCTTCCAGAGCGCCCCGTACTACGACTCCACCTGGGCCCCGGTCGCCGAGGCCTGGAGCGCGTACGCCGCGGGTGACCCGCAGCCGCTGATCGACGGTGCCTCCGCCGACCTCACGGACACCGCCGGCAACATCGCGTCGGAGAACGGCAACGCCGTCTACACCGCCGTCGAGTGCAACGACGCGCCGTGGCCGACCAGCTGGAAGAAGTGGGACCGGGACAACTCCCGTCTGCACGAGAAGTACCCGTTCATGACCTGGGCGAACGCCTGGATGAACCTGCCCTGCGCCACCTGGTCCGGCCCCCGCCAGAAGCCGGCCCAGGTCAAGACGGGCAAGGGCCTGCCGCCGGTGCTCATCGTCCAGTCCGAGCGGGACGCGGCCACGCCGTACGCCGGCGCCGTCGAGCTGCACAAGCGTTTCAAGGACTCGCGCCTCATCACCGAGAAGAACGCCGGCTCGCACGGTGTCACCGGCCTGGTGAACCCCTGCATCAACAGCCGGGTCGACACGTACCTGCTGACCGGCAAGGTCGACGCCAAGGACGTGACGTGCGAGCCGCACGCCACGCCCAAGCCGTAACGGCACAGCACGACAACACGGTGTGACGGCGGGGTGCGCAGCAACACGCCGTGACACGTGACGCGAGAGGGAGGGCGGTCGCCGCGGGGCGACCGCCCTTCCGCGCGTCTCACACCCCGCGCCGCGCCGCGAGCCAGGCGTCCTCCGCCGCGTAGTCGAAGAAGTCCACCCCGTACTTCGCGAGGCCGGGGAAGGCGTCCCGCCAGTCCCGGTCCGCCACCGTCTCCGTCAGCCACGCCACCGTCTCCGGCAGCGACTCGGCGTACCCGGTCACCGGCCGGTAGCCGAGCTCCCGCTCCGCCGCCGTCATGCCGCAGACCATCGGGCGCGGCGTCGTCCACGGGGTCTCGCCGACCGCGTCCTTCCCCGGCGGCCCCTCGAACAGCACCGTCTCGCCGGCCACCCCCATCACCGCGTCGACCGCCGCCCCGATCTCGGCGACCGACGGCGCCTCGGGGTCGGCGCCGTTCAGCACCCGGGACCCCGGCTTCGCCGCGGCCAGCCGGATCAGCTCCGCAAGGTTGTCCACGTGCACCGGGTGGAAGACGGACCGCCCGCCCTCCGCCAGGATCCGCACCGGACGCCCGTCCAGCGCGCGCTTCACGAACCACAGCTCGCGCGGGCCCGGACCGTACGGGCCGTGCACGGCCGCCGCCCGCAGCACCGTCGTCGGCAGCGCGTCGCCCGCCGCGAGCAGCTCCCGCTCCAGCGCGACCTTGCGGGTGCCGTACGAGGTGTCGCCCGGCGCCACCGTCCGCCAGGTCTCCGGGATGGGCAGCGGGTAGAGCGGAAAACCGTCCGGCTCGTCCTGCGTGTCGAAGTTCCGGCCCTGCTCGTCCTCGTACACCGCCGCGCTGGAGATCACCACGGCCGAGCCGATCCGGTCCGCCAGGGCCGTCAGCTGCCGTCCGTGTCCGGCGTCGTAGGCCACGACGTCCACCAGCACGTCCACGCCGTCGCCGAGGGCCCGCGCGAGCGCCCCGTCCTCGTTCCGGTCCACCGCCACCGACCGGACCTCCGCCGGCCACCGCTCGTCCCGGCCGCCCCGGCGCGAGACGGCGGTGACCTCCCATCCGTCCGCGACGAGCGCCCGTACGGCCGCCCGCCCGATCTGTCCCGTCGCTCCCACCACGCACGCGTGTCCCTTGGTCATGAGCGGCACGCTACGGGCCGGACGCGGGGCGGCCCAGTGGCTTTCGCCGTGCGCGGATTCGCCGTCGGCGTGCGGCCCGCGGGAACTTTCCGGGAAGGCGGACCTGGCGGCCGGGACGGAAAACGGCCCTCCGGGCTCAGAGCTCGGAGGGCCGAAAAATCAGGGATCGGGGATCAGGGATCAGGAATCGGGGGCCGGGCTCAGTCCGACGAGGAAGGCCCTGGCCCGCTCGCCGGCCGCTGCCGCGGGGCCACGGCCGGTTCGCCGCTGTCCGCCGCGGCCATCCCGAGCGTCGCCACCCCGAGCACCACCCAGCCGAACCAGAGCCAGCCGCTGCTGCCCAGCGCGACCGTGTACGCGGTGGTGAGGATCAGGGCCGCGCAGGTGAGCGCGGCCATCGTCTTGGTGGAACCCGACATCATCGCTCCGCCCTCCTCGAAGCCATCGTGACCCCGAGGGAGGGGCGTGCGCCAGCCCCTGGCGCGAACGTCGTGCGCCCCCGCCGTGCGCCGTCACGGACCGGCGCGCGCCCTTACTGTCCGCTGCGCGCCTGGAGCGAGGCGAGATACGCGTTGTACTCCTGCAGTTCCTTGTCGCCGTCCCGGTCCGCCGCCCGGTCCTTGCGCGCCGCCTGCCGCTGCTCGGAGTGGTACCACTGGTAGACCAGCGCGATCAGCACCAGTACCGAGGGGATCTCGCTGAAGCCCCAGGCGATGCCGCCCGCCGCGCTCTGGTCCGCCAGCGCGTCGATGCCCAGCGAGGCGGGCGGGTTCTTGTACGTGTCGACCATGGGCGAGGTCGCCATCATCAGCGCGATGCCGAAGAACGCGTGGAACGGCATGCCCGCGAACAGCTCCAGCATCCGCATGACGTAACCCGGCCGGTGCGGACCCGGGTCCACGCCCATGATCGGCCAGAAGAACGACAGGCCCACCGCGAGGAAGTGGACCATCATCACGATGTGACCCGTCTGCGACTCCATGAGGAAGTCGAACAGCGGCGTGAAGTAGAGCGCGTACAGGCTCGCGATGAACATGGGGATGGTGAAGCCCGGGTGCGTGATCACCCGCATGTAGCGGCTGTGCAGCAGCATCAGCAGCAGCTCGCGCGGGCCCTTCGTGCCGCGCGTCGCCGCGACGGGCAGCGCCCGCAGCGCCAGCGTCACCGGCGCGCCGAGCAGCAGCAGGATCGGCGACAGCATGGAGATCACCATGTGCTGCACCATGTGCACGCTGAACATGACCATGCCGTAGTCGTTGAGCTTGGTGCACATCACCAGGGCGATGGTGAGCACGCCCACCACGAAGAACACCGTCCGGTTCACCGGCCAGGAGTCCCCGCGCCGCCGCAGCCGCACCACGCCCCAGATGTACAGGACGAGCCCGGCCACGCACCCGATCAGGAAGAAGAGGTCGGGGGAGAACTCCAGTCCCCGCCCCAGCGTGAACGGCGGCAGGTCCATGGGCATGCCGCCCCCACCGTGCCCGCTGTGATCCATCTGCTACTCCTGGAGCCCGTTTCGCGCTTGTTGTCCGCACCAGACTAGAACCGCCCCCGGCCGTGTCCACGACCGGGGGCGGTTAGGGCGTCGCCCAGGAATTTCTTGCCTTCGGGGCAAAGTCAGAGGACGCACTCCGCCTCGTCGTAGCGGTCGGCCGGGACCGTCTTCAGGGTCTCCACGGCCTTCCCCAGCGGCACCAGTTCGATCTCCGTGCCGCGCAGCGCGGTCAGCATGCCGAAGTCGCCGCGGTGCGCCGCCTCGACCGCGTGCCAGCCGAAGCGGGTGGCGAGCACCCTGTCGTACGCGGTGGGGGTGCCGCCGCGCTGGACGTGGCCGAGGATGACGGGCCGGGCCTCCTTGCCGAGCCGCCGCTCCAGCTCGACGGAGAGCTGGTTGGCGACGCCGGTGAACCGCTCGTGCCCGTAGATGTCGGTGCCCGCGGTCTTGAAGTCCATGGTGCCCTCGCGCGGCTTCGCGCCCTCGGCGACCACGACGATGGCGAAGCGCTTGCCGTGCTCGAAGCGGGCGCCGACCCGGGCGGTCAGCTCGTCGATGTCGAAGGGGCGCTCGGGCACGACGACGGCGTGCGCGCCGGCGGCCATGCCGGAGTGCAGCGCGATCCAGCCGGTGTGCCGGCCCATGACCTCGACGATCAGCACCCGCTGGTGGGACTCGGCGGTGGTCTTCAGCCGGTCCAGGGCCTCGGTGGCGACGGTCACGGCGGTGTCGAAGCCGAAGGTGACGTCGGTCGCCGCGATGTCGTTGTCGATGGTCTTGGGGACGCCGACTATCGGCAGGCCGGCCTCGGAGAGCAGGTGCGCGGCCTTCAGGGTGCCCTCGCCGCCGATCGGGATGATCGCGTCGAGCCCGAGGTCCGCGACATGGCCGCGGGCCCGTTCGACGCCGTCGACGAGGTGCGCGGGCTGGACCCGGGAGGAGCCGAGGATGGTGCCGCCGCGGGCCAGGATGCCGTTCACCGCGTCGAGGTCCAGCTTGCGGTAATCGCACTCCAGCAGGCCCTTCCACCCGTCGTGGAAGCCGATGACCTCGTCGCCGTGGTCGACGACGGCGCGGTGCACGACGGACCGGATGACGGCGTTCAGACCGGGGCAGTCTCCGCCGGAAGTGAGCACACCAATGCGCATAGCCCGAAAACCTTTGCAACGTGGGCTGATTCCCGGACCACGTCGTCCGGCTGGATTCAGGCCACCCTATCGGTGCGGGGTGGCCTGCCCGAACCGGTTGTCCGCACAGTGGACAGCGGACACGTGTACGGGAGTCGTCCGCACGCGGTCGCCGCGCGGGGCGGACCGGGCGTGCGCCGGCCCGCGGCCCGCGGGGCGTGCACGTCCGTGCACGCCCCGCGCGGGCGACGGGCCGTCAGGCGGGGTGCGTGGCGGAGGCGATGCGCTCGGCGCGCAGGGCCTCGTACCAGCGGTCGTCCGTCGGCGGCAGCGCGTTCACGTCGAGCGCCAGCTTCAGCAGCAGATCCGCGATCTGCGGGTTGCGGGCCATGACGGGGCCGTGCATGTAGGTGCCGAAGACGGTCTCGTTGTACGCGCCCTCGGTGCCGTCGCCGGTGCCGTTGCCGTTGCCGAACACGGTGCGGGCGAACGGGCGGGCGGTCGGGCCGAGGTGCGTGATGCCCTGGTGGTTCTCGAACCCGGTGAGCTGGGGCAGGTTCAGCCGCGGGTCGATGTCGGCGAGTACGTCGCCGACACAGCGCTCGCCCTGACCCGGCACGGTCGTCACGTCGAGCAGGCCGAGGCCCGGCTCGCGCGCGCCGAGGTCGTTCACGAACTCGTGGCCGAGGATCTGGTAGCCGGCGCACACCGAGAAGATGATGGCGCCGTTGGAGGCGGCCCGGCTCAGACCGCCGTCGCGGCGCAGCCGCTCGGCGGCGAGCCGCTGCGGACGGTCCTCGCCGCCGCCGATCAGGTAGATGTCGCCGGAGGTCGGGACCGGCTGGTCGCTGCGTACGTCGACGCGCTCCACGTTGAGGCCGCGCTGGCGCGCGCGGCGCTCGACGACGAGGGCGTTGCCCTGGTCGCCGTAGGTGCTGAGCAGGTCCGGGTAGACCCAGACCAGACGCAGGCTGCTGTCACTCATGCTGCAAGTCCTTTAGCGGGGTCGAGGCGGGTCAGTTGCCGACGCGGCGGCGGACGTCCTGGAAGGCCGTGTAGTTGGCGATCAGCTCGATCTGACCGGGCGGGGCCATGGACACCGCCTCGTCGAGCGTGTCGCACACGCGGAAGTCCACGCCCGCGACCTCGAGCCGGACCGCGAGGTCCAGCTTGCGGTCGCCGAGCACCATGATCGGGTGACCGGCCAGCCGGCCGTAGTCCACGTCCCACAGCCAGGAGGTGTCCGTACCGTCGGCGCCGCGCGCGTTGACGGACAGGATCACCGGGGCCGGCGGCGGGTCGATCAGGGAGAACGTCTCGAGCCAGCCCGCCGGGTTCTTCGCGAGCAGCAGCCGGAGCTCGCGGCCCTGGAAGGTGACCACGTCGTAGCGGCCGGCGACGGCCTGCACCTGGTACATGCGCTCCAGGGCGACCTGCGGCGGCACCCCGAAGACCGCGGCGACGGCGGCCGAGGTGGCGGCGTTGGCCTTGTTGGCGCGGCCGGGCAGCTGCAGGTGGATGGGCCAGGCCGAACC
The DNA here is from genome assembly GCA_002355495.1 of Streptomyces laurentii. Taxonomy (GTDB): domain Bacteria; phylum Actinomycetota; class Actinomycetes; order Streptomycetales; family Streptomycetaceae; genus Streptomyces; species Streptomyces laurentii. The sequence continues at coordinate 798,203 of AP017424.1, read as the reverse complement.
GTGCGGGTCCAGCACGTGCTCGCCGCTGAGCGCCCAGCTCGGCGCGGGCCGGCGGAAGCCGCACTCGGCGCAGAACCAGTCGTCGCCGGGGCGCTGGAGCACGCCGCCGCAGGACGGGCAGGACCAGGCGTCGTCCTTCCACTCCTGGCCGACCGCGACCCACACCACGTTGGGGGAGGAGGAGGCGGCCCACACGATCAGCGGGTCGTCGGCGTTGGCGATGACCACGGCCTTCGTGCCGCTGAGTCCCTCGCGCCACTTCTCGGCGAGCATCCGCGTCTCGGCGGCGCGGTCGAGCTGGTCGCGGGAGAGGTTGAGCAGGGCGATGGCCTTGGGAGTGGTGTCCCGGGCGACGCCCGCCAGGTACTTCTCGTCGACCTCGATGACGCCGTACCGGGCGTCCGAGCCGCCGGCCAGGGCGGAGGTGATTCCGGCGGGCATGTTGGCGCCCAGCGCGTTCGACACCACCGGGCCGCTGGCCCGCAGGGCCTCGGCGATGAGCCGGGTGGTGGTGGTCTTGCCGTTGGTCGCCGATACGAGCACCACGTCCAGATGCTGTGCGAGCGCCGCCAGCAGATCAGGGTCGAGCTTGAGGGCGACGCGGCCGCCGATCACCGATCCGCTGCCGCGTCCCGCTGCCCGCGAAACGGCGGCCGCGGCCCTGCCGGCCGTCACGGCCAGCTTGGCGCGCGCCGACAGCGGCTCCGAGTTGCTGCCTGACATCGTCCTTGTTCCTCCTTGCGTCGGTCCGGGCTCAGCCTATCGAGATCCGGCCAGCAGCCCGAATTCACGGCACCGTGACATGGCACCCGGCCCCCCTGAACGTACGCTTGCGCCCATGCGAAACCGGCTGATCCCCGGCAGTTCCGGCCGTGTCCGAGCGATGACGCTGCTCGGCACCCCGGTCCTGCACACCCCTTGCGAGCCCGTCACCGACTTCGGCCCGGAGCTGTCCCGGCTCGTCGAGGACATGTTCGCCACTATGTACGCGGCGAACGGCGTGGGCCTGGCCGCGAACCAAGTGGGCGTGGGACTGCGGGTGTTCGTGTACGACTGCCCGGACGACGAGGACGTCCGGCACCTGGGCCATGTGGTGAACCCGCGTCTGGTCGAGGCCGACGGCGACGTGATCCGCGGCCCGGAGGGCTGTCTGTCGCTGCCGGGCCTGGAGGCCCCGACGCCCCGTTACGACCACGCCGTGGTCGAGGGCGTCCGTGTCGACGGCACCCCGGTCCGCGTCCAGGGCACGGGTTTCTTCGCCCGCTGCCTCCAGCACGAGTCGGACCACCTGGACGGCGGCGTGTACGCGGACCACGTGACGGGCTGGGCCCGCCGCAGACTCCTGAGGACGATCGGCAAGCAGCCTTGGGGCAGCGGGGCGGAAGTTCCGAAGGTCTGACCTCGCCTGGCCCACCCGAGGCCTGGTGCGGGGTGCCTGTCTGCGGTGCCCGTACGTTCGGGGTGCCCCCGGAAGCGAACCGAGGCACAAGAAAGGCCCTAGAATCCCGGCCCGCCCGGCAGGTCCGAGGCCTGGGCCAGGCGGCCCCAGAGGATGTCGGCGAGGCTGCGCACGAGTTCGGCGCGGGGCAGGGGCGTTCGCCGAGCCACCAGTCGCCGGCCGCGTGCATCATGCCGACGATGCCGTGGCCCCAGATGCGGGCCTGGGTCTCGCCGCCGGGGCCGAGGTCGACGCGTTCGGCGATGACCTGGCCGAGTTCCTCGCCCATGCGCCGCAGCAGCGGGGCGGAGTGGCGGCCGATGTCGAAGCCCTGCTCGGCCTGGTGGGGTTCCTCGGCGGGGTGCATGAGGAAGCGGTAGACCTGCGGCATGGCCTCGATGGAGGCGAGGTACGTGTCGAGGGTGGCTTCGACGCGCGCGCGCCGGTCGGCGGGGGCGTCGAGGGCGGCGCGCAGGGCGGCGAGGAGGGCGTCGGTGTGGCGGGTGGCGAGGGCGCGGTAGAGGCCGCCCTTGTCGCCGAAGTGGCGGTAGAGGATCGGTTTGGTGATCCCGGCTTCGGCGGCGATGGCGTTCATGGAGGCCTGGGGGCCGTCGCGGAGCACCACGCGGTCCGCCGCCTCCAGCAGTTCCCGGCGCCGTTGGTCGGCGGGCTTCTGCTGGTCGGTGGTGGTCCGGTGTCTGGTGTCCATGGGCGTGTCTCCCCGCCTGTACGAATTCCTGCGGCTGTCGCAACGTAACACCCCCGCGGCACCGGGTGCCGTCCGGCAGGATGTGCTCCGCTGCTGGTTGACAGGGGCTACCCGCCGGTAACAGACTCTCGTTACCGCAAGTAACAGGCCGCTGGGAGGGACCATGTCCGAGTTCACTTTCGAACTGAACGACGACCAGAAGCAGGTGCGCGACTGGCTCCACGGCTTCGCCGCCGACGTGATCCGCCCCGCGGCCGCCGAGTGGGACGAGCGCGAGGAGACCCCCTGGCCGATCATCCAGGAGGCGGCCAAGCTCGGAATCTACTCCCTCGACTTCTACGCCCAGCAGTTCTTCGACCCGACCGGCCTCGGCGTCCCGATGACCATGGAGGAGCTGTTCTGGGGCGACGCCGGCATCGCCCTCTCCATCGTCGGCACCGGCCTCGCGGCCGTCGGCGTCCTCGCCAACGGCACCGAGGAGCAGATCGGCACCTGGGTGCCGCAGATGTACGGCGACGCCACCGACGTCAAGGTCGCCGCCTTCTGCTCCTCCGAGCCCGACGCCGGCTCCGACGTGGCCTCCATGCGCACCCGCGCCGTCTACGACGAGGCCAAGGACGAGTGGGTGATCAACGGCACCAAGACCTGGGCGACCAACGGTGGCATCGCCAACGTCCACGTCGTCGTCGCCGTCGTCGACCCCGAGCTCGGCTCCAAGGGCCACGCCTCCTTCATCGTGCCGCCCGGCACCCCCGGCCTGTCCCAGGGGCAGAAGTTCCAGAAGCACGGCATCCGCGCCTCCCACACCGCCGAGGTCGTCCTGGAGGACGTCCGGGTGCCCGGCAGCTGCCTGCTCGGCGGCAAGGAGAAGCTGGACGAGCGCCTCGCCCGTGCCCGGGAGCGCGCCAAGAGCGGCGGCGAGCGCGTCAAGAACGCCGCCATGGCCACCTTCGAGGCGTCCCGCCCCGCCGTCGGCGCCATGGCCATCGGCACCGCCCGCGCCGCGTACGAGGTGGCCCTCGACTACGCGAAGACCCGGCAGCAGTTCGGCCGCCCGATCATCGACAACCAGGGCGTCGCCTTCCAGCTCGCCGACATGCGCACCCGGATCGACGCGGCCCGGCTGCTCGTGTGGCGCGCCTCGTGGATGGGCGTCACGGGCAAGCCCTTCACCTCCGCCGAGGGCTCGATGTCCAAGCTGTACGCGAGCGAGGTCGCCAAGAAGGTCACGGCGCAGGCCGTCCAGATCCTCGGCGGCAACGGCTACACCCGCGAGTACCCGGTGGAGCGGATGCACCGCGACGCCGCGATCTACACGATCTTCGAGGGGACGAGCGAGATCCAGCGCCTCGTCATCGCCCGCACCCTCTCCGGCATGCCGATCCGCTGACCCGCCGCCGGGCTCCCCGCCCGGAGCCCGGACCGGAGCGGGGCGCACGGGTCACCCGGACGGCCCGGTCCGGTCGCCGCGACCGCGCCCCGGGGCGACGGTGGGACCGTGGCGCGAACGTCACCGGTCTCCGCTGCCGCTCCGCGCGACGCGCGGGGACCGCACCCCGGACGAGAGGTGGCGGCCATGGCGGCCATGCCCAGTGGCGCACGACAGGACGCGGGAGGCGCCCGAGGGGGCGTGGAACACCCGAGCAAGCCGGCGGTGTTCGCCGGTGTGGCGCTGTTCATCAGCGGGGTCCTGAGTTTCCTCCTGGGGGTCGCCGGCATCGCCCAGGACCGGCTCTTCGTCGTGTCGGGGGACTACGCCTACCGGTTCGACATCACCGCCTGGGGCTGGCTCCACCTGGTGATCGGGGTCGCGCTGATGGTCGTGGGTGTCGGGGCGCTGGCCGCCAAGGGCTGGGCTCGCGGCGCCGGCATCGGGCTCGCCGCGATCAGCCTCGTCACCCAGTTCATGTTCATCCCGTACTACCCGGCGTGGGCGATCAGTGTGATGGTCCTGGACCTCGTCATCATCTGGTCGCTGGCCCGGCTCGTCGAGTGAGGGCCGGTCGGACAGGCGACGGGCGGGGTGACGGGCATCGGCCCGGCGCCCCGCCTCCTCGTGCGCCGAGCCCGCTCACACGACGCAGAACTCGTTGCCCTCCGGATCGCCGAGCACCACCGCGTAGTGGTCCATGCTGTGCGGCTTGTCCATCGTGTACAGCACGGACGCGCCCAGGGCCGTCAGCCGCGCCACCTCCGCGTCCACCCGGGCCCGGCGGACCTCCAGCGGCACCGCCCGCCCACCCCCGACCTTCAGATCGAGATGCAGCCGGTTCTTGACCGTCTTCGGCTCCGGAACCTCCTGGAACCACACCCGCGGCCCCCGTCCGTGGGGGTCGACGATCGACTCCGGGACCTCCCCGGCGTCCTCGCCCAGTTCGTCCTCGGGCACACCGGTCGCCTGCCAGTACGCGCGCCACGTCGCGTGCCCCTCGGGCGGCGGCTCCGGTGCGTAGCGCAGGGCCTCGATCCAGAAGGCGACGAGGCGCCGCGGATCGGCGCAGTCGATCGTGAGCTGCAGCAGCGGCTGCGGCGGGGTGGAAGGGTCGGGTGCGTTCAACTCGGGTGCGTCCATGGGGGGAAGCGTTCCAGACACCACTGACAACGGAGTGACCAGCAGCCGCGAGGGCCGCCTGCCAGGGGGTACCGCCGTGCGGCAGAATCGACCGCGCCACCGAAGCGCACAAGGGGGAATGGCCACGATGGCGACCACCGCACAGACCGTGCCCGAACTCACGGGGATGCCGCTGCTCGGCTCCCTGCTCGACCTCAAGAACGACTCGCTCGGCACCTTCCTCAAGGCCCGCCGTGACCTCGGCGATGTCGTCCGGATCACCGCGGGACCGCCCGGCATGCGCGGCACCATCCACTGCGTGTTCTCCGCGGAGGGCGCCCAGCAGGTCCTCGCCACCCAGGCGGCCAACTTCCGCAAGGACAACAACTTCTACGAGGAGCTCCGGGTCTCCTTCGGCAACGGACTGCTCACCAGCCAGGACGACGACTATCTGCGCCAACGCAGGCTCGTGCAGCCGCTGTTCACACGCCGCAGCGTCGACACGTACGCCACCGCCATCGCCGCCGAGGCCGACCGGCTGACCGGCACCTGGCGCGCCGAGGGGCGCGAGACGGCCGACGTCGTCCACGAGATGGGCCGGCTCGCGCTGCGTGCCGTCGCCCGCATCCTCTTCGGCACGGACGTGGACGCCGCCGTCGGCATCGTCGAGCGCTGCTTCCCGGTGCTCGCCGGCTACGTCACCAAGCGCGGCTACGCGCCCCGCAACATCCCGCGCGAGTGGCCCACACCCGGCAACCGGAAGGCGGCCGCCGCCCACGAGGAGCTGTACGCCGTCTGCGACCGGGTCATCGCCGACCGGCGCGCGGCCGGCGCGGGCGACGGGGAACGCGATCTGCTGACGCTCCTGATGGGCGCCGGGGGAGAGGAGGGCAGCGGCGTCGAGGGCTTCGACGCGACCGAACTGCGCGAGCAGGTCCTGGTGTTCATGCTCGCCGGGCACGAGACGACCGCCACCTCGCTCGCCTTCGCGCTGCATCTGCTGGGTCTGCACCCCGAGGTGCAGCAGCGGGTCCACGAGGAGCTGGACGAGGTCTTGAAGGGCCGTACGCCCGGCGCCGGCGACCTGGATGCCCTGCCGTACCTGGGCCGGGTGCTCAAGGAGGCCATGCGGCTCTTCCCGGCGGCCCCGGCGATCGGCCGGCGGGCCGTCGAGGCCACCGAGATCGACGGGTATCTCATCCCGGCCGGGGCCGACGTCATCGTCGCGCCGTGGGTGACGCACCGCCACCCCCGTTACTGGGACGATCCGGAGCGCTTCGACCCCGACCGCTTCACGCCCGAGGCGGAGGCGGCCCGCCCCCGCTACGCCTGGTTCCCGTTCGGCGGCGGCCCGCGCGCCTGCATCGGGCAGCACTTCTCGATGCTGGAGTCGGTGATCGCGCTCGCGATGATCCTGCAGTCGTACGAGCTGGAGGCCATCGACACCGAAGTCCCGCTGGGCTCCGCGATCACCCTCCAGGCGCTCGGCCCGGCCCGCTGCCGGCTGAAGTCTCGGACGCGCTGAGCGTCACGGAGGGGCCGGCTTCGATGTGACGGGCAGCGGCCGGATGGGATATGATCATCTTACGCAAGCGGGCGAACACAGCCTCGCGAGCAGTGCGTTGGTGGTCCAAGGAAAGACGCCCCACTTCCTGTGGGGAAATGCAGGTGCAAGGCCGGCCCAGCGCTCGATCGAAAGCCCGCCTCCGGAGTTCCGGGGGTGGGCTTTCCGCTGTGCTCCGGCTTCCGACGCCGGGAGTACGGCTCCGAACCCAGGCGGGCGGGGAGCCGGTTCCGTGGACCGGGTACGGGGCGTCGTCCGGCGGCCGGTCCCGGCCGCGCGGACCCGGGCCGGGGCCCGGGACACGCGGCTCACCCGCCGTGGCGACGCGCCCTCCGCCCGGTCAGGCGCGGGTCGCCACGACCACGGTGGCGTACAGGTCCTCGTCCGTCAGGATCCGGGCCGTCAGGCCGTGCGCGGCGACCGCCGCCACGGCGGCACCGGTCTGGCGCTCGCTCGTCTCGAACAGCAGATGCCCGCCCGGGGCCAGCCACCCGGCCGCCCCGGCCGCGACCCGGCGCAGCACCTCCAGGCCGTCCGCGCCGCCGTCCAGGGCCACCAGCGGCTCGTGCTCGCGCGCCTCGGCCGGCAGCAGCGCCACCTCGCCGCTCGGGACGTACGGGACGTTGGCGACCAGCACCTCGATCCGGCCGCGCAGCGCGTCCGGCAACGGCGCGAAGAGGTCGCCCTCGTACACCCGGCCGCCGCGCGGCTCGACGTTGCGGCGCGCGCAACGGACGGCGGCGGGCTCGATGTCGGCGGCGTGTACGTCCGCGTCCGCGACCGACGCGAGCAGCACGGCGGCCGCCGCACCCGAGCCGCAGCACAGGTCGACGCAGACGGCGCCCGGCCGGGCCCGCGCGACGGCCTCGGCGGCCAGGAACTCCGTACGGCGGCGCGGCACGAACACCCCGCCGTCCACCTCGATCCGCAGTCCCGCGAACTCCGCCCAGCCCACGACGTGCTCCAGCGGCAGGCCCGCGGCCCGCCGCTCGACCATCGCGTCGAGTTCGGCCGGGCCGGCCGCCGCCGCGGTCAGCAGCTCCGCCTCCTCCTCGGCGAAGACACAGCCCGCCGCCCGGAGCCGGGCGACGACGTCCGCCGCCGGTTCCGCCGGCGCTATCGGCTCAGACAAGCTGAGCCTCGATCGCCGCCACCAGCTCCGGGGCCTCGGGCTCGGTGCGCGGACGGAACCGGGTCACCGAACCGTCCCGGCCGACGAGGAACTTCTCGAAGTTCCACTGGATGTCACCGGCCTCGCCGCCGGCGTCGGCGACCTGGGTCAGCTCCGCGTACAGCGGGTGCCGTCCGGGCCCGTTGACCCCGGTCTTCTCCAGGAGCGGGAAGCTCACCCCGTACGTCGTCGAGCAGAAGGCCGAGATCTCCTCGGCGCTGCCCGGCTCCTGGCCGCCGAACTGGTTGCACGGCACGCCGAGCACGGTGAAGCCGCGCTTGCCGTACTCCTGCTGGAGCCGCTCCAGGCCGGCGTACTGCGGGGTGAGGCCGCACCGGGAGGCCACGTTCACCACCAGGACCGTCCGGTCCCGGAACTCGGCCAGTGAGGTGCGGTCGCCGGCGAGTGTCGTCAGCGGGATGTCGTACAGGCTCAAGGGACGCTCCTCGTCGCGATGGGGTTTGATCTGACCATGGGAGACGAACCGCTGGCAATCGACATCGAGGCCGCCGACCTGGTGACGGGCGCGCGGGACGCGGGGGAGGGCGGGGCGCGCCGGGTGTGGTGCCGGCTGTGCGGGCGCCCGCTGACCGGTGCCGCGTCCCGGCGCTCCGGCCTGGGGCCCGCCTGCGACGCCAAGCTGCATCCGCCGGGCCCGGACATCCGGACCCGGCGGCACGAGATGGAGCAGGACACCCTGCCCGGACTGTGACCCGGGAGGCCGGATCCCGAGCGGTTACGGTCGCGGGCCGGGCACGCCGCCCGGCAGCGGGGTGGTGTCGACGTACCGCACCTCGTAGCGGCGCTCGGTGAACCGCCAGCCCTGTGCCGTGCGCCGGTAACGGTCGTGGTAGAGCGCGTAGTTGACGTGCGAGCCGCCGTCCCGCAGCCGCCCGAGCTCCGCCACGTACGACCGGCCCTCCGCCGTGTCGCCGTCGATCCGCACCGCGCCCGGGTGGATGGTCTGCACGAAGAACTCCCAGTTGCCCTGCAGGCGTTCGATGGCGGCGCGGATGCTCTTCGAGCCGGTGAACTCCAGGCCGGCGTCCGGGATGCGCCACGTTCCGTCGTCGGTGAACAGCTCCGCGAGCCGGTCGTAGTCGCGGGTCATCCCCGCGTCGGTGAACTCGCCGCGCAGCGCCTCGATCTCGACCCGGTCGGCGAGCGCCCGGAGTTCGGCGCCCGTGGGGGCGCCGCCGCCGGTAGCTCCGCCCGTCGTCCCGTTCGTCGTCTCGCCTGTCGTCTCACTCATGGTGTCGCGGTCCTTCCCGTGCCGTCGTCCGTGGCCGGGGCCCGTTCGGCCCCGGTGCGAGTACGACGACACAGCGGCGCGGAATGTGAGGTGCCGCCGAGGCCCGGGCGAGTCCGGCCGAGCGGCCGGGGCGGTGTGTCAGACGGCGGCGAGCCGGTCCACCAGCAGTTCCACCCTCGGGCCGGTGTACTCCGGCGGGAGCCGTCCCGCCCGGGTCAGGGTGGCCAGTCCGTGCAGGGCGGCCCAGAAGGTCTCGGTGAACAGTCCCGGGGCGACACCCTCCCCGGCGACCTCTTCGAGGGTCTCCAACAGGGCGGCGAAGGCGTCCTTGAGCGGCGCGGGGGTGTCCTCGTGCGCGAAGGCCAGGCCGCCGTCGAGCCGGAAGATGGCGTCGTAGACGGCCGGGTTGCGGGCGGCGAAGTCGAGATACGCGTGGGCCAGGGCGGCGACCCGGGCGCGTGGGCCGTCCGCGGCGGCGGTCGCGGCCCGTACCGCCACGGCCAGTTCGGTGGAGCCCTGGAGGGCGACGGCGCCGATGATCTCGCGCTTGCCGCGGAAGTGGCTGTAGAGGACGGGCTGGCTGTATTCGATGCGCTCGGCGAGCCGGCGGGTGGTGACCGCGTCCCAGCCCTGCTGCTCGGCGAGTTCGCGGGCCGTGGCCACGATGAGGAGTTCGCGCTCCGCCCGCTCGCGCTGCTTGCGTTCCTGTACCGACATGATGCGATCCTAGCACCGCTAGACATTCGAGCGGCAGCAGGTCTAGCGTTGCCTCACCAGCTAGCAGCGCTAGATCTCGGGAGGGATCGTCATGCTCCAGGCACTCCAGGTGTTCACCACCGTGGTCGTCGGACTGATGGTGGGGGTGGAGTTCTCCGTCGCCTTCGTGATCAACCGGATCCTTGACGCGCTTCCCGGGGGCAGCGGCCAGCTCGGCCGCGCTCACGGGGGCCGGATGCTCGGCGCCTTGATGCCTTTCTGGTACGTCGGCTCGCTCGTCCTGAGCGCGGTCTGGGCCGTCGCCGGATGGCACCGACCCGGCGCCGTCCTGGTCGTCGTCGCGGCCGGGCTGCTGATCCTGAGCGTGGTCATGTCGCTCCTGCTGCTCGTCCCGATCAACAACCGGGGCAAGACCTGGACCCCCGAGAACCGGCCGGAGGACTGGAAGGAGCAGATGAACCGCTGGGACCGCTACCACTACGTCCGCGTCGCGGTCATCGTCGCCGCCTTCACCTGCCTGGTCGCGGCCCTCGTCTGAGCCCCGGTCCCACCCGTCACCCCAGGTCGAACGTCAAAGGAGAAACACGATGTCGCTGAAGAACGTCAACACCGTCCTGGCCACCGCCGGCACCCTGTTCGTCCTCTACCTCGGGCTGTCCTTCATCCTCTTCCCCGAGGCGTCCACTCCGGGCGTCGGGCTGCCGACCTGGCCCGCGGGCGACGGTGGTGGCTTCCTCGTCATGAAGGGCATCCGTGAATTCTCGATGGGCCTGGTCCTCGGCGTCCTGCTGGTGACGGGCCACCGCCGCGCTCTGGGCTGGGTCCTGCTGATGGAGGCCGTCGCCCCGTTCGGCGACATGATCGACGTTCTGACCCACCACGGCACCGCCGCCGCCGCGTTCGGCATCCACGGTCTGACCTCGGTGCTGATCGCGATCACCGGACTGCTGGTTCTCCGCGAGACCGGCAAGGCCCGCACGGTGCCCACCCCCGCCGCGCGGCCCGCCTGACACCCGCACGCTCCGGGGTCGGTGTCACATTCCGCGGGCGCGCGCCGTCGTACGGACGTGAGCGCAGCGAAGAGCGACCGACCCGCCCCGACCACCGGCCCCACCGGTTCCATGGGCCCCGCCGAACCGGACCCGGCCGCCGCCCCGGACGAGCGGCGGCGGCTGACCGGGATGGCCTACCGTCTGCTCGGCTCGCTGGCCGACGCCGAGGACGTCGTCCAGGAGACGTACGCCCGCTGGTACGCGATGTCCCCCGGGCGCCGCGCGGCCGTCGTGTCGCCCGGCGCGTACCTGGCCAAGGTCGCCGGCCGGATCTGTCTCGACCTGCTCGGCTCGGCGCGGGCCCGGCGGGAGCGGTACGTGGGGGAGTGGATCCCCGAACCGCTGCCCGGACACCTGCCGGGACACCTGGCCGGCCCCCGGTCGGCCGCCGACCCCGCCGACCGGGTCACCCTCGACGAATCGGTCCACATGGCCTTCCTCGTCGTCCTCGACGCGATGACCCCGGCCGAGCGCGTCGCCTTCGTCCTGCACGACGTCTTCCGCTACAGCTTCGCCGAGGTCGCGGCCATCGTCGGCCGCACCCCGGCCGCCTGCCGCCGGCTCGCCTTCTCCGCCCGCCGCCGGCTGCACACGGCGCGGCCCGTGCTCCCGGCCCGGGCCGCGCGAGAAAGCCGGCACGCCACCCTGGTCCGGGACTTCAAACGGGCCTGGGAGACCCAGGACATCGCGGCCCTGCTCGGTCTGCTCGCCCCCGACGCCACCGCCATCGGCGACGGCGGAGGCATCTTCCCCGCCATGCCGCACCCGATCGAGGGTCATGCGGAGATCGCCCACTACCTGGTCGACCTGATCGCCCGCGGGGGCCCCGGTCTCGTCCTCGAAGAGCGCGTCGTCAACGCCCAGCCCGGACTGACGGTCCATCACCAAGGCGCGGTGGTGGCGGTGTTCGCGTTCGACACGGCCGACGACCGGATCACCCGCGTCTGGGCCGTGCGCAACCCGGAGAAACTGCGCCCCTGGACGGCGTCCTGACCTCCTGCGCCGGGACGGGTCTCCTCACAGCGCGCGGAACAGCCCCTCCTGCACCACCGACACCAGCAGCCGCCCCTCGCGGTCGAAGATCTGCCCCCGCGCCAGGCCCCGGCCGCCGGTCGCGATCGGCGACTCCTGGTCGTACAGGAACCACTCGTCCGCCCGGAACGGCCGGTGGAACCACATGGCGTGGTCGAGGGAGGCCAGGTCGTACCCCCGCGGCCCCCACAGCGGCTCCACCGGGATCCGGACCGCGTCGAGGAGCGTCATGTCGGAGGCGTACGTCAGGGCGCAGGTGTGCACCAGCGGGTCGTCGCCCAGCGGCCCCACCGCCCGCATCCACACCGCGCTGCGCGCGTCCGCGCCCCGGACCTCCTCCGGCGACCAGCGCAGCCGCTCCACGTACCGGATGTCGAACGGCTGGCGGCGGGCCATCCGCTCCAGGGCCTCCGGCAGCGCCCCGAGATGGTCGCGGATCTCGTCCGCGAGCCGCGGCAGGCTCTCCGGGTCGGTGAGATGCCGCGGCGGCCGCTGATGCGCGAACGCGGCCTCCTCGGGCCGGTGGAACGAGGCCGTCAGGGCGAAGATCGTCCGGCCCTCCTGGACCGCCTTGACCCGCCGCGTCGTGAAGGAACGGCCGTCGCGCACCCGCTCCACCTCGTACACGATCGGCACGCCCGGCCGGCCCGGCCGCAGGAAGTAGGCGTGCAGCGAGTGCACCGGCCGGGCGTCCTCGACGGTGCGCCCCGCCGCCACCAGGGCCTGGCCGGCGACCTGCCCGCCGAAGACCCGCTGCAACGACTCCTGCGGGCTGCGCCCGCGGAAGATGTTCACCTCGATCCGCTCCAGATCGAGCAGATCCACGAGTCCCTCGGCGGGATTGGTCACCTCGTACTCCTCCCGGAGCGCCCGCACCGGAGTGCTTGCGGCAGAGTGTCTACAGCTGTCCGACCGACGTGACGCGGACGACGGCCCGGCCCTCCTCGTCCGAGGCCGCCAGGTCCACCTCCGCGCTGATACCCCAGTCATGGTCGCCGTTCGGGTCGGCGAAGGTCTGCCGGACGCGCCAGAGACCGTGCGCCGCGTCCTCCTCGATGGCCAGCAGCTTCGGGCCGCGGGCGTCCGGGCCGGTGCCGAGGTCGTCGTACTCGTCCCAGTACGCGTCCATCGCCTCGCCCCACGCGTCCGCGTCCCAGCCGGACTCGCCGTCCAGCTCGCCCAGCTCGTCCACGTTGTCCAGGGCCGCCAGCTCCACCCGGCGGAACATCGCGTTGCGGACGAGCACCCGGAAGGCGCGGGCGTTCGCCGTGACCGGACGGACCTGGTCGGCGCGCTCCTGCGCCTCCTCGGCGGTCTCCACGTCCGGGTTGGCCAGCTGCTCCCACTCGTCGAGCAGCGAGGAGTCGACCTGCCGCACCATCTCGCCCAGCCAGGCGATCAGGTCCTCCAGGTCCTCCGTCTTCAGGTCGTCCGGGATGGTGTGGTCCAGCGCCTTGTACGCGCCCGCCAGATAGCGCAGCACGATGCCCTCGGTGCGCGCCAGCTCGTAGAAGGACGTGAACTCCGTGAAGGACAGCGCTCGTTCGTACATGTCGCGGATGACCGACTTCGGCGACACCGGGTGGTCGCCGACCCACGGGTGCGAGGTGCGGTAGACGCCGTACGCGTGCCACAGCAGCTCTTCGAGCGGCTTCGGGTACGAGACCTCCTGGAGCCGCTCCATGCGCTCCTCGTACTCGACGCCGTCGGCCTTCATCGCGGCGACCGCCTCGCCGCGCGCCTTGTTCTGCTGCGCGGCCAGGATCTGCCGGGGGTCGTCGAGGGTCGACTCGACGACCGACACCATGTCCAGGGCGTACGAGGGGGACTCGGCGTCCAGCAGGTCGAAGGCGGCGAGCGCGAACGTCGACAGCGGCTGGTTGAGCGCGAAGTCCTGCTGGAGGTCGACCGTCAGGCGGATCGTGCGGCCCTCGGCGTCCGGGGTCTCCAGCTGCTCCACCACACCGCCGTCGAGCAGCGAGCGGTAGATCGCGATGGCCCGGCGGATGTGCTTCAGCTGGTTCCGGCGCGGCTCGTGGTTGTCCTCCAGGAGCTTGCGCATGGCTTCGAAGGCGTTGCCCGGGCGGGCGATCACCGACAGGAGCATGGTGTGGGTGACCCGGAAGCGGGAGGTCAGCGGCTCCGGGTCGGCGGCGATCAGCTTCTCGAAGCTGCTCTCCGTCCAGCCGACGAAGCCCTCCGGGGCCTTCTTGCGGACCACCTTGCGGCGCTTCTTCGGGTCGTCGCCGGCCTTGGCGAGCGCCTTCTCGTTCTCGATGACGTGCTCGGGCGCCTGCGCGACCACCAGACCGGCGGTGTCGAAGCCGGCCCGGCCGGCCCGGCCCGCGATCTGGTGGAACTCGCGGGCGCGCAGCGTGCGCACCCGGCTGCCGTCGTACTTCGTCAGGGCCGTGAACAGCACCGTGCGGATGGGCACGTTGACGCCGACGCCCAGGGTGTCCGTACCGCAGATGACCTTCAGCAGACCCGCCTGCGCCAGCTTCTCCACCAGCCGCCGGTACTTCGGCAGCATGCCCGCGTGGTGCACGCCGATGCCGTGCCGGACGTAACGGGAGAGGTTCTTGCCGAACTTGGTGGTGAACCGGAAGTTGCCGATCATCTCGGCGATCCGGTCCTTCTCCTCCCGCGTGCACATGTTGATGCTCATCAGCGACTGCGCCCGCTCCACCGCCTGCGCCTGGGTGAAGTGCACGATGTAGACCGGCGCCTGCCGGGTGTCCAGGAGCTCGGTGAGGGTGTCGGTGATGGGGGTCAGCCGGTACTCGTACGACAGCGGCACCGGCCGCGTGGCCGAGCGGACGGTCGCGGTCGGCCGCCCGGTCCGCCGGGTCAGGTCCTTCTCGAACATCGACACGTCGCCGAGCGTGGCCGACATGAGGATGAACTGGGCCTGCGGGAGCTCCAGGATCGGGATCTGCCAGGCCCAGCCGCGGTCCGCCTCCGCGTAGAAGTGGAACTCGTCCATGACGACCTGGCCGATGTCGGCGTCCTTGCCGTCGCGCAGCGCGATCGACGCCAGCACCTCGGCGGTGCAGCAGATCACCGGCGCGTCCGCGTTCACGGAGGCGTCGCCGGTGAGCATGCCGACGTTCTCGGTGCCGAAGATCTTGCACAGGTCGAAGAACTTCTCCGACACCAGCGCCTTGATCGGCGCCGTGTAGAAGGTGACCTGGTCATTGGCCAGGGCCGTGAAGTGCGCACCCGCCGCCACCAGCGACTTTCCGGAGCCGGTGGGGGTGGACAGGATCACGTTGGCCCCGGAGACCACCTCGATCAGCGCCTCCTCCTGGGCCGGATAGAGCGTGATACCCCGCTCCTCGGCCCAGGACGAGAAGGCTTCGAAGAGGGCGTCGGGGTCGGCGGTCGGCGGCAACTGATCGATAAGGGTCACGCCACCATCTTGCCTGGATTCCGTCCCGATGCGGGAACCGGCCACCGGCACCAAGATCACGGACGGTAGGCTGATCCGTCTGCCGCCCGCCCGGGCGGCCGACGGACCGGACGCCAACTGGGCGCCGGGGTACGAGAAATGGGGCGGGAACCACCATGATGGGACCGGCGCACTCGCTGTCCGGCGCGGCGGCCTGGCTGGGCGTCGGAGCGGCGGCCGCCGCCTTCGACGAGCCGATGCCCTGGCCGGTTCTGCTCGTCGGCGCGCTCATCTGCGCGGGCGCGGCCCTCGCCCCCGACCTCGACCACAAGTCGGCGACCATCTCGCGCGCCTTCGGCCCGGTCTCCCGCGGCCTGTGCGAGATCGTCGACAAGCTCTCGTACGCCGTCTACAAGGCGACCCGCTCCAAGGCCGACCCGCGCCGCTCCGGCGGCCACCGCACCCTCACCCACACCTGGCTGTGGGCGGTCCTGGTCGGCGGCGGCTGCTCTTTCGCCGCCGTCAGCGGCGGCCGCTGGGCGGTCCTCGCGATCCTCTTCGTCCACTTGGTCCTCGCGGTCGAAGGCCTGCTGTGGCGGGCCGCGCGGATGTCCAGCGACGTCCTGGTGTGGCTGCTCGGCGCCACCAGCGCCTGGATCCTCGCCGGCGTCCTCGACCAGCCGGGCAACGGCTCGGACTGGCTCTTCACCGGCCCCGGCCAGGAGTACCTGTGGCTCGGCCTGCCGATCGTGCTCGGCGCCCTCGTCCACGACATCGGCGACGCGCTGACGGTCTCCGGCTGCCCGATCCTGTGGCCCATCCCGATCGGCCGCAAGCGCTGGTACCCGCTCGGCACCCCGAAGCCGCTGCGCTTCCGGGCCGGCGACTGGGTCGAGCTGAAGGTCCTCATGCCGGCCTTCATGGTTCTCGGCGGCATCGGCGGGGCGTCGGCACTCGGCCTCTTCGGCTGATTCCTGGGCGGGGGCCCAGGCACGGCTCCCCCCCCCGTACGCCCAAGGACGCCGTACGCCCACCCCGTACCCCTGGCAGCACAAGGGCCGCACCGGATCTCCGGTGCGGCCCTTGTGACGTCACGGAAAGGGGAAGCGCCTCAGTACGGCTCGACCAGGACGTGCGACGCGCCCGCGACGCCGACCTTCAGCAGTTCGTCCTCCTCCGGCGTGGTCGCCGCGCCCATCTCCTGCCGGAGCAGCGCGCGGGACAGCGCCTGCACCCACATGGCCCGGGGCCGGCGCCGCTCCTCCCACGCCTTCAGCGCCGCCGGCACGTCGCCCTCGTGCGCGTCCAGGGACTCCGCGAGCACGACCGCGTCCTCGACGGCCATCGCCGCGCCCTGCGCCAGCTGCGGGGCGCTCGCGTGCGCCGCGTCACCGGCCAGCACGATCCGTCCCACGTGCCACGGCTCCTCGACCGTCACCTGGGAGATCCGGGAGTAGACCACGCCGGCCGGGTCCTCGACCGAGGCGAGCGCCTCGGCGACCGGACCGGAGAACATCGCCAGCCGCTCGGTGAGCTGCTCCAGGGCGCGCTCGGGGTCCGGGCGGAAGTCCTCGGCCTCGGCGAACACCGACGCCAGGTACATCGAGTCGGCCGAGATCGGGTTGAGCATCGCCTTCCCGTCCGTCCCGGCGACCCCCATCACCACGCCCCGCACCTCGGGCCGCCGCGGCACGGTCACCCGCCAGTTCGCGAAGCCGGTGTACTCGGGGGTGTAGCGGTCCCCGTACAGCCGGGTACGCAGCGGGGAGCCGATGCCGTCGAAGCCGACCACCAGGTCCCAGCGGCTCGTCGAGCCGTCGGAGAGGACCACGTCGACGCCGGTGCCGTCGTCGGTGAGGTCGGTGATCGTGGTGGAGAAGCGGATCGTGGCCCCGGCCGCGACGGCCGCCTCGCCGAGCAGCTTGGCGAGCGCCGGGCGAGGGATGCCGTTGTTCGACGGCAGGTCGCCCATCCGGGGCTGCGGTATCTCGGCCAGGGTGCCGCCCGTGGGGTCGGCGATGGTCAGCACCTCCCACGCGAACCCGGCCGCCAGGCACGCGTCGAGCACACCGATCTCGTTCAGGGCGTGCAGGGCGTTGGAGGGCTGGAGGATGCCCACGCCGAGCGCGTCCAGCTCGCCGCGGAGCTCCACGACCTCCACGGTGTGGCCGCGCCGGGCCAGCGCCGTGGCCAGGGTGAGGCCGCCGATGCCTCCGCCGTGGATCAGGACCTGCAGGGGTGTCGTCATCTGGGGTGACTCCAAAGGAAGAAGGGAGTGGCGCGTACGGGGGAGGAGAGGGCGCGCGGGGCGGGGCCGGCCGGACCGGCCGCGCGGGGCCGGCGAGATCGGGGCCGGCCGGACCGGGGCCCGGTCAGCCGGCCGCCGCCGGCAGGCTGAGCAGATGGTCGACCAGGGCGAGCAGCGTCTCCTTGCCGAACGCGCGCTCCCGGACGTCGCCGATCAGCAGCGGGATGTGCGGATCGAGGTCGAGCGCGGCCCTGATCTCCTCGGTCGTACGGGTGTTCTGGCCGTGGAAGCAGTTGATGGCCACCACGAAGGGGATGCTCCGGCTCTCGAAGAAGTCGATCGAGGCGAAACTCGTCTCCAGACGCCGGGTGTCCGCGATGACGACACCGCCGAGCGCACCGGTGACCAGGTCGTTCCACATGAACCAGAAGCGTTCCTGCCCCGGTGTGCCGAACAGGTAGACGACGACCTCGTCGCTGATGGTGATCCGCCCGAAGTCCAGGGCGACGGTCGTCGTCTCCTTGTCGTGGATCCCGGCCAGGTCGTCGACCCCGACACTGGCCTGGGTCATGTACTCCTCGGTGCGCAGCGGAGTGACCTCGCTGACCGTGCCCACCAGGGTCGTCTTGCCGACGCCGAACCCGCCCGCGACAAGGATCTTGACCGCGGCGGGGTCCGCCTGTCTGTTGTTCATGGTGTCCTAAAGTCTCCGAAGTCCGTCACGAACGGTGGCCAGCAGCTCCCGGTCCCAGCCGCCCGCCGCCTGCGCCATCGAGATCGGCGGGCGGGCGTTGAGCAGGCCCTGGGCGATCAGGTCGGCCAGCAGGATCTTGGTCACCGACACGGGGAGGTCGAGTTCCGCGGCGACCTCGGCCACGGCGACCGGCCGGGCGCACCGGCCGAGGATGATCCGGTGTTCCGGCTGGAGCCGGCCCGGGCGCAGCGGGACACCGCGCTCGTCGCGCGGGTCCTCCACCGTCGTGAGCACCGTGATCAGGGTGAGGTCGTCGCGGGCGGGAGCGGTGCGGCCCCGGGTGATCGTGTAGGGGCGCACCATGCTGTCGCCGGCGTCGTCCCCTCCGTCCTCCGGGTCCGCGGTGCCCTCGTACTCCCAGGGCGGGGTCACGCGCCCGGCCCGGTCCCGAACGCGTCGAACTCGCCGCGCGCGGCCGTGCCGAGCTTCTGTCCGACCTGCTGGACGAGGTTGTGCATGGCCAGGGACATGACCTCCGCGTCGACCTCCTGGGAGGCGACCACGGCCAGGTGCGTGCCCTGCCCGGCGGAGATGATGAACAGCCAGAGGTCGGACAGCTCCACGATCACCTGGTGCACGGCGCCGCCCCGGAAGAGCTGGCCCACGCCCCGGGCCAGGCTCTGCTGGCCGGTGCAGATGGCGGCCAGCCGCTCGGCGTCCGCGCGGGCGATGGTCCGGGAGTGGCTGACGACCAGGCCGTCGTCGGAGAGCAGGACCGCGTTCCTGGTCTCGGCGACCGACTCGACCAGGCCGTCGAGCAGCCAGTCGAGGTCCTGATGGGTAGCGGTGGTACGTGTCATGATCCGTCTTCTTCTCTCGTGGGGTGGTGGGACGCGCCCGGCCCGGCGGGGGCGTCCGGCTCGGCGGCGCGGGCCGCCCGCGAGCGGCGCTGGAAGGCGCCGATCGTCGCTCCGGCACGGCGCGGTGCGGGCCGGAGCAGGGGGTCGTCCTGCCAGCGCGGCGGCTGGGGAGCGCCGGGGGCGGCGGGGTCCAGCCGAAGTTCGTCGACGAGGCTGGCCTGTCGTACGCGGCGGGGCAGCGGCTTGTCGCCACCGGCGGTCGCCGGGGCGGGCGGGGCCGGTTCCGATGCCGGGGCCGCGGTCGGCGCGGCGGGCGCGGGCGCCGGGGGAGCGGTGTGTCCTCCGTGGGACGGCAGCGGGGTCACGTACTGCGGCGCGAAACCGGCGTGCTCCGCCGGCCCGGCCGGCCGGAGGTCCTGCTGCGGCGTGCCGAAGCCCTCGTAGCCGGTGGCCTGGTCGTGCGGGCCGCCGTAAGGGGCGGGCTGCTGCCCGTTGTCGCCGCCGTGGACGTCGTGCCCGATGCCGCCCGGCTGTGCCGGTTCGGGGTACGCGTCGGCGGTGCCGTAGGGCTGCGCGGAGCCGTACGCCGGTGCCGCGGGCGGGAACGTGCCCGCGAACAGGTCGGCGACCGGCTGCGGTTCGCCGTACGGGGCCACGGGCGGGGCCGGAGCCGGAGCAGGGGCCGGGGCCGCCGGTGTCTCGTACGGCGAACCGTACGGAGTGGCGGGAGCCTCCTCGTACGCCGGGTGGCCGTCGGTGTGGGGCACACCCGGCGTCTCCGGCATCGCGTACGGGTTGCGGGTCACGTAGTCCGGCTCGACGGGGTACGCCGGCGCGGGGTGTTCCGGGGCCTGGGGAGCCTGCGGGACCTCCGGCTCCCGTGGCGCGTGCGGGGTGAGCCGGGTCACCGCGGCCAGGGCCTGGCCCTGCCGGCGGTTCGGCAGCGGGTCGTGCCCGCCGGCGGGCGCCGGCGCGGACAGCGGCTCGGGCTCGGGCGCCGGGTCGGGCACGGCCACCGGGCCGGTCTGCTGCGGCGCGGCGACGACCAGGTCGCGGGGGACGAGCAGGACGACACGGGTGCCGCCGTACGCGGACGGCCGGAACTCGACGCCGAGACCGTACTGGTGGGTCAGCCGGGCGATCACGTGCAGGCCGAGCCGGATGTCCTCGGCGTGGGCGAGGATGTCGAGCCGCGGCGGGTTCAGCATCAGGGCGTTGGCCTCGGCCAGCTGCTCCTCCTCCATGCCCAGGCCGCGGTCCTCGACCTCGATGGCGAGGCCGCGGCTCACGACCGCCGCCCGCACCTCGACCGGGTTCGGCGGGCGCGAGAAGGAGAGCGCGTTCTCGATCAGCTCGGCCAGGATGTGCGTGACGGGACCGACGGCGCGGGCCGCCAGCCACGGGCTGCCGTCGAGGTCGAGGACGACCCGCCGGTAGTCCTGCACCTCGCCCTGGGCCGAGCGCATCACGTCGAGCAGCGCGACCGGCTTGCGCCAGCGCCGGTGCGGGGTACCGCCGGACAGGATGACCAGGTTCTCCTCGTACCGGCGCAGACGCGCGGTGAGGTGGTCGAGGTCGAAGAGGCCGTCGAGCACCTCGGAGTCCTCGTGCCGGTGCTCCATCTCGTCCAGCTTCTTCAGCTGCTGGCCGATCAGCTGCTGGGTACGGCGGGCGACCCGCTGCAGCAGCCGCTCGAAGCCCCGGTGCTGGTCGGCCTGGCTGACCGCCGCCTGGAGGGCGCTGGTGCGCGCGAGGTTGAGCGCCTTGCCCAGCTGGGCCAGTTCGTCCGACGGGCCGTCGGCGGAGCCCTGTTCGATGGCACGGGCCTCGGCCTGGACGTCGATCTGCTCGCCCCGGGCGAGCCGCTCGACGACGGCGGGCAGCGACTTCTCCAGCTCCTCGGCCTGTTCCTGGAGGCGGCCGATGCGCAGCCGCAGGCTGCGGGTGAGCCGCCAGGTGGTCAGGACGACGGCGACGACGGCGGCGAGACCGACCACGGTGGTCAGGACCATGCGCAGCAGCAGGGACAGGACGCTGTCCAGGCCCTGGTCGATGACCCGCTGCGTGCGGTGCTCCAGGAGCTTCTCGTATGGCGGGCCGACGGCGTCCATCGTGGCGCGCCACTTCTCGCGCTGGTCGCCGACGCGGACCCGGCCCTTCGCGTCGGGCTCGGCGGGCCGCAGCAGGGTCTGCTCGACGGCGGTCTTGTTCCGCCACGCCTCGCTGGAGGTGATCTGCCGCCACATCGCCAGCTCGTCGTCCGGCAGGTACGGCGTGACCTTCGAGCTCTCCTGGAACGACTGGGTGAGGACCGCTTGCTGGACCTGCTGGAAGTCCTTGGCGCTCAGCCGGTCCCGGTCGCCCCACGCGCGGGCGAGCAGCGCGTCGGAGCGGGAGATCATCTCCTTCGTCCAGAAGAGTTCCACGAGCGGCTGCGAGGCCGTGGTGACCTTGCCGTCGTCGACGTGGCTGAGTGCCGTGAACAGCTTCAGGTCGACGGCGATCAGATCCGTGTAGTACCGGTAGACCGTCTCCTGCTGGTCGGCGTCGCCGCTGTCGACGAGGGCCCGCTGGACGGACAGCCGGCCGATCGCCTCCCGCGCCACGTTGACGGCGTCGCGCACCTCGTCGGGGGCGTTGTCGACGGCCGGGTCGTCGGACAGCGTCAGGAAGGTCTTCACCGCCTTGTCGGTCTCTTCCCGCTGCCGGGTGAGCGCCGTGGCGGCGCCGTCCTGGCGGGCGAGGACGTCGGCGCTCAGCCGCCGTTCCTGCTGCAGGTTGTAGTACACGATGTTGGACGGCTGGCCGGCCTTCTCCGCGAGCTGCCCCTGGGCCGCCATCCGCTGGAAGTCGAAGAAGGTCTGACCGCTGGTGACGGCCCAGAGGGCGGTCAGAGCGATTCCTGGGACGAAGGCGAGGATGAGCAGAGCGGTCCGCAGGGAAAGGGACTTCGAGCTCGTCCGCCGTGACGCGCGCGTGCGCAGGGTGATGCTCCCTTACGAAGGCCGGTCGTCCGACCGGCCATTGCTGTTCCGTGCTATGACGCGTGCATATTAGTCACACTGTGAAGAAGGGGAGGAGATCACCCCGGAGTATCGCGACCTGCGCAGGTGTGCCAGAGTCGTCGGCTGGACTCTCGCACCTCCGGACGTGACAAGGTCCGCGTCGGGTTCGGGCCATGATGCCCCGTCGGCGGCGTCGAGGGGGCCGGTGACGCCGTATCGGAACGGCCGCGGGCGAGGCCGGGACGGGTGAGGATCGCGGGCGGGCCGGGATCACGGCCGGGTCGCGCGCTCCAGTTCCAGCAGGACCGAGGTGTACGTCCGTCCGGTGGCCCGGTCCATGCCGATCTCGCACGTCCGGTTGGCCGACAGATACGCGTCGAAGGGCCGGGCGGCGACCTCGGCGGCCTCCCGTGCCGTCGCCGACGCGGTCAGTTCCGGGTGGAGCATGCCCCGGTCGCCCGCGAACGCGCAGCAGCCGGCGTCGAGGGGGACCACGACCTCCTCGGCGCAGACCCCGGCGAGCTCGGTGAGCCGGTCCTCGTCGCCCAAGTGCCGCATGGAGCAGGTGGGATGGACCACGGCCGAGCCGATCCGCCGCCGTACGTCGAGCCGCGGCAGCAGCTCGTCCGCCGCCCACACCAGCGAGTCGAGCACCGTCAGCTCGGCGTGCAACTCCCGGTTGTCGTCGGTGAGATACGGCACCACCTCGTGCGCGAGACCGAGGGTGCACGAGGAGGCGTCCACCACCAGCGGCAGCCGGCCCCCGGCCGTCCACCCCCAGGCGGCCTCCACGATCCGGTTGGCCATCACCTCGTTGCCGAGCTCGTACCCCTTGGAGTGCCAGATCGTCGCGCAGCACGTGCCGTGCACGTCGTCCGGGATCCACACCGGCCGGCCGGCCCGCGCCGACAGCGCCACCATCGCCTCCGGCAGCGAAGGGCCCTGGTATCCCTCGGGGTTGCCGAAGATCCGGTTCACGCAGGCCGGGTAGTACACGGCGACGGCGGCCGGCCGGTGCGTCCGCGGCAGCCGGTGGGCCGCCGCGCCGGGGATCTCGGGCAGCCACTCCGGTACGAGGTCGGGGCGCGTGGCCCGGCGCGCCAGCCCCGTCACCGACTCCAGCAGCCGGTCGTCGAGGTGCCGGGCCGTGCCCACCGCGAGCCGGGCCGCGGCCTCCACGGCCCGGAAGTGCCGCGCCGTCAGGGCCGCGACCCGCTCCTCGCGCACCGAGTGCCGCGCGTGCCGGAACTCCCTCATCAGCGCCCCGGTGTCGATGCCGACGGGGCAGGCCAGCTTGCACGTCGAGTCGCCGGCGCAGGTGTCGACCGCGTCGTAGCCGTACGACGCCAGCAGTTGCGCCTCCACCGGGGAACCGTCGGCCTGCCGCATCATCTCCCGCCGCAGCACGATGCGTTGGCGCGGAGTGGTCGTCAGATCATGGCTGGGGCAGGTGGGTTCGCAGAATCCGCACTCGATGCACGGGTCGGCGATCGGCTCCACCACCGGGATGGTCTTCAGGCCGCGCAGATGCGCCTGCGGATCGCGGTCGAGGACGATGCGGGGCGCGAGGACCCCGTCCGGATCGATGATCTCCTTGGTCCGCCACATGAGCGCGGTCGCCTTCGGCCCCCACTCCCGCTCCAGGAACGGCGCGATGTTCCGGCCGGTGGCGTGCTCCGCCTTCAGTGAGCCGTCGAAGCGTTCCACGGTGAGCGCGCAGAACTCGTCCATGAACGCGGCGTACCGTTCCACGTCGGCCGGCTCGGCGGCGTCGAAGGTGAGCAGGAAGTGCAGGTTGCCGTGCGCCGCGTGCCCGGCGACGGCCGCGTCGAAGCCGTGCCGGACCTGGAGGGCGAGCAGCTCCGCGCACGCCTCGGCGAGCCGGTCCGGCGGCACCGCGAAGTCCTCGGTGATCAGCGTCGTACCGGAGGGACGGGCGCCGCCGACCGCCGTCACGAACGCCTTGCGCGCCTTCCAGTACCCGGCGATCGTCCCCGGGTCCCGGGTGAAGGCGTTGACGACGGAGGGGACCGGGGCGACCAGGTCGAGCCGGTCGAGCACCCGGGCCGCCGCCGTCTCGCAGGCCCGCAGCGCCGCCTCGTCCGGCGCCCGGAACTCCACCAGGAGCGCGGTCGTCTCCCGGGGCAGCTCCGCCCAGTCGGCGGGCACCCCGGGCACCCTCACCGAGGCGCGCAGGGTGTTGCCGTCCATCAGTTCCACGGCCAGCGCGCCCGCCTCGGTGAAGTGGGGCACGGCGGCCGCGGCGGCCGGCAGCGACGGGAAGAACAGCAGCCCGGTGGACACCTTCCGGTCCAGCGGCAGAGTGTCGAAGACGACCTCGGAGAGGAAGCCGAAGGTGCCCTCGGAGCCCACCATCAGCCCGCGCAGGATCCCGACCGGGGTGGTGCCGTCGAGGAACGCGTCGAGCCGGTAGCCGTTGGTGTTCTTGATCGTGTACTTGGCGCGGATCCGGGCGGTCAGTTCCGCGTCCGCCTCGATCTCCGCCTTCAGCGCCATCAGTCCGGCGCACAGTCGCGGTTCGGCGTGCGCCAGCTCCTCGTCGGCGGCCGGGTCGGCGGTGTCGACGATCGTGCCGCTCGGCAGGACGACGGTGAGCGAGGCGACCGTACGGTAGGAGTTGCGGGTGGTGCCGGCGGTCATGCCGGAGGCGTTGTTGGCGACCACACCGCCGATCGTGCAGGCGATCGCGCTCGCCGGGTCCGGGCCCAGCACCCGGCCGTACGGGGCGAGCGCCGCGTTGGCCCGGACGACTGTGGTGCCCGGCCGGATCCGGGCGCGGGCCCCGTCGTCCAGGACCTGCACGCCCGCCCAGTGCCGGCGCACGTCCACCAGGATGTCCTCGCCCTGCGCCTGCCCGTTGAGGCTGGTCCCGGCGGCCCGGAACACCACTTCGCGGCCCTTGCCGTGCGCGTACGAGAGGACCGCGGAGACGTCGTCGACGTCCTCGGCGACCACGACGACCTGCGGCACGAAACGGTAGGGGCTCGCGTCGGAGGCGTAACGGACCAGATCGGAGACCTTCCACAGCACCTTCTCGGGGCCGAGGACGGCGATCAGTTCGTCGCGCAGGTGCTTCGGGGTGCCTCGGGCCTGGAGGTCCGGCACCCGGTCGGGCGCCGCCTGCCGTCTCGTACCGGCACGCAGGGTCTGCGGATTCGGTTCGCGTACGGGCATGGCCGGTGCCCTCCTTCGGCGCGAGCCGTGCCCGGGCGCCGGCCGCTCCGGCGGGTCCCGCCCCGATCGCGGCCGCCGCGGCTCAGCAGGCGCGCTCCGGGCCGGGGTCGACCAGGGTGGACAGCAGACCTCCCAGCACCTCGCGCTGTTCGACGGTCAGTGGGGCCAGGATGTCCTCTGCCGCGGCGCGGCGCGCGCTGCGCAGGTCTCTCAGCGTGTCGCGGCCGGCGTCGGTGAGTTCGACCCGGACCACCCGGCGGCTGTGCGCGTCGGGGACCCGGCGCACCCTGCCCTTCGCCTCCAGGCTGTCGACGAGGCTGGTCACCGCGCGCGGGACCACCTCGAGCCGGGCGGCGAGGTCGGCCATCCGGGGCGGCTCGGGGAAGTGCGCGACCGTCCGCAGCAGCCGGAACTGCGCCGGGGTGATGCCGGCCGGCTCCAGGTGCAGCTTGTGGGCGCGATGCAGCCGACGGGTCAGACGGAGCAACTGCTCGGCGAGCAGGCCGTCGGGGTCGGAGGCTTCGGAAGCGGCCGGGGTACTCATGAGGGAACAATATCAAGACCTCGTTCATTGTGAGTATAGGTAACAATGAACTATCCTCCGAAAGGATCGCCCAGGATCCCCGTCCCGCTGCCCCCGAGCCCGTCGTACCGCCGACGCCCCGACGTCTCACCGTGGGGGCGCGGGACGACGGCCCCGCCGACGCGTCACCGGCCGACGAACCGTCGGCCGGCACCACCGTCGACGCACCACCGCCGGAAAGGCACCGAGAAGCCCCAGGGAAACCGTCACCGCACCCCGCGCAGGAGCCCATGCATCCGCACCGAACGTCCACGTGGACGCCACCCGCCCGAGAACCCGGCCGCCCCGAGGAGCCCGCCCAGCTGCGGCGCATCCTGCGGCTCTTCCGCCCCTACCGGGCCCGCCTCGCCCTCGTCGGCCTGCTGGTCGCCGCGTCGTCGCTGGTCTCGGTCGCCTCCCCGTTCCTGCTCCGCGCGATCCTGGACGTCGCGATCCCCGAAGGCCGTACCGGGCTGCTCAGCCTGCTCGCCCTCGGCATGATCGCCACCGCCGTGGTCTCCGGCGTCTTCGGCGTACTGCAGACCCTGATCTCCACCACCGTCGGCCAGCGCGTCATGCACGACCTGCGCACCGCGGTCTACGGGCGGCTCCAGCGGATGTCGCTGGCCTTCTTCACCCGCACCCGCACCGGCGAGGTCCAGTCCCGGATCGCCAACGACATCGGCGGCATGCAGGCGACGGTCACCTCGACCGCCACCTCCCTCGTCTCCAACCTGACCGCCGTGGTCGCCTCGGTCGTCGCCATGGTCGCCCTCGACTGGCGGCTGACCGTCGTCTCGCTGCTCCTGCTGCCGGTCTTCGTCTGGATCAGCCGCCGGGTAGGCCGCGAGCGCAAACGGATCACCACCCGGCGCCAGAAGCAGATGGCCGTCATGGCGGCGACCGTCACCGAGTCCCTGTCCGTCAGCGGCATCCTGCTCGGCCGGACCATGGGCCGCGCCGACTCCCTCACCCGCTCGTTCGCCGAGGAGTCCGAGCGCCTGGTCGACCTGGAAGTGCGCTCGTCCATGGCCGGACGCTGGCGGATGTCCGTCATCGGCATCGTCATGTCCGCCATGCCCGCGCTGCTCTACTGGGCGGCCGGCCTCACCTTCCAGCTCGGCGGCCCCGCCGTCTCGCTCGGCACGCTGGTCGCGTTCGTCTCGCTTCAGCAGGGCCTCTTCCGGCCGACCGTCAGCCTGCTGTCGACCGGCGTGGACATCCAGACCTCGCTCGCGCTGTTCCAGCGCATCTTCGAGTACCTGGACCTGCCCATCGACATCACCGAACCCGACGAGCCCGTCCGGCTGCCGCGGGTCGCGGGCGAGGTCGTCTTCGACAAGGTCGGATTCCGCTACGAACCCGAGGGCGGCGGCCGGCCCACCCTGGACGCGATCGACCTCACCGTCCCGGCGGGAAGCAGCCTGGCCGTCGTCGGCCCGACCGGTTCCGGCAAGTCGACCCTCGGTCATCTGGTGCCCCGGCTGTACGACGTCACCGAGGGCCGGGTCCTCCTCGACGGGGTCGACGTGCGCGACCTCGACTTCGACACCCTCGCCCGCGCCGTCGGCGTGGTCTCCCAGGAGACGTACCTCTTCCACGCCTCCGTCGCCGACAACCTGCGCTTCGCCAAGCCCGACGCCACCGACGAGGAGATCGAGGCGGCCGCCCACGCCGCCCAGATCCACGACCACATCGCCTCGCTGCCCGACGGCTACGACACCCTGGTCGGCGAGCGCGGCTACCGCTTCTCGGGCGGCGAGAAGCAGCGTCTGGCGATCGCCCGGACCATCCTGCGCGACCCGCCCGTCCTGATCCTCGACGAGGCGACCAGCGCGCTGGACACCCGTACCGAACACGCCGTCCAGCAGGCCATCGACGCGCTCTCGGCCGGGCGCACCACCCTCACCATCGCGCACCGGCTGTCCACCGTCCGCGACGCCGACCAGATCGTCGTCCTGGACGGGGGCCGCATCGCCGAACGCGGCACGCACGAGGAACTGCTCGCCCTCGGCGGGCGGTACGCGGCCCTGGTGCGGAGAGACGAACATGCGAACGTGGGAGCGGTTGTTCCCTAGAACGTGTGATCGTCCGGGATTTCGTTGCCTCGGGCAGGTGGGACGTCGGATGCTTACGGTGCGCAAGCGACGGGCTGCAGACCGCGATCGCGTATGTCCCACAGAAAACCTGTACGAGGAGAAGCACCCCATGAACATCATCACCAACCTGCTCGCCGGTGTCGTCCACTTCCTGGGCTGGCTGATCTGACGCCACCCGGCTCGGCAGAGCGCGGCGCCGCCGGTTCCCCGTCCCAGGGGGCCGGCGGCGCCGCCGCGTGTGCGCCCGGCTGTGGCTGCCCGGCCGGATTCAGCCGGTGACGGCAGCGCCCGACGCGCGCG
This sequence comes from Streptomyces laurentii, assembly GCA_002355495.1. Classification (GTDB taxonomy): domain Bacteria; phylum Actinomycetota; class Actinomycetes; order Streptomycetales; family Streptomycetaceae; genus Streptomyces; species Streptomyces laurentii. Next base: position 770,363 of record AP017424.1, on the reverse strand, counting down.
GAGTGTTCTTGAGCAGCGCGCGGATCTCGCGAACGGCCGAGCGGCCCGCCCGGTTCGCGCCGATGGTCGACGCGGACGGCCCGTAGCCGACGAGATGCACCCGCGGATCCCGTACGGCCCGGGTGCCCTCCATCCGGATGCCGCCGCCCGGCTCACGCAGCCGCAGCGGCGCGAGATGGTCGACCGAGGCCCGGAAGCCGGTCGCCCACAGAATGACGTCCGCCTCGACGAACCGCCCGTCGTCCCAGGCCACCCCGGTCGGCGTGATCCGGTCGAACATCGGCAGCCGGTCGAGGACCCCGCTCGCCCGGGCCGCGCGGACGGCGTCGTTCAGCGGAAGCCCGGTCACCGACACCACACTGCGCGGCGGCAGCCCCTGCCGTACGCGCTCCTCGACCTGCGCGACCGCCGCCCGTCCGGCCACCTCGTTGAAGGGGCCCTCACGGAACACGGGCTCGCGCCGGGTGACCCAGGTCGTCGCGGCGGCGTGGCCGGCGATCTCCATCAGATGCTGGGTGCCGGAGGCGCCGCCGCCGACCACGACCACCCGCAGGCCGGCGAAGGCCTCGGGCCCCGGGTACCGGGCGGTGTGCAGCTGCTGCCCCAGGAAGGTCTCCTGCCCGGGGTAGCGCGGCCAGAACGGCCGCTCCCACGTCCCGGTCGCGCTGATCAGTGCCCGGGCGGCGTACACCCCCTCCGTACTCTCCACCCGCAGCCGTCCGCCCTCGCCCTCCCGTACGGCGGTCACGTCCACGGGCCGGTGCACCGGGAGGCCGAAGGACTCCTCGTACGCGGCGAAGTACTCCCCGATCACCGCCGAGGACGGCCGCGCCGGATCGGCCCCGGTCAGCTCCATGCCGGGCAGCGCGTGCATCCCGTGCACCTTGCCGTACGTGAGCGACGGCCAGCGGAACTGCCAGGCGCCGCCCGGCCGCGGCGCGTGGTCGAGCACCACGAAGTCCCGCTCCGGCTCGAACCCCGTACGGCGCAGGTGGTACGCCGCCGACAGCCCGGCCTGTCCGGCGCCGACGACCACGACGTCGACCTCGCGCTCCTCGTACACCCCGAAATCGTTCACGATTCCACCAACGGCGTCCGAGTCCCGCATCTTCCCGGCCCCACCGCCCGGCACACCCCATGTCCCCGCCCGGGAACGGCAGGATGAGCCCCATGGCCTTCGACACCACGATCCTCACCCTCACCACCGGCTCGCGGGAGACCGTCACCGACCTCACCCGCCACTGCGAGGACTTCCTCGCGACCACCGCCCGCGGCCGCGACGGCCTGCTCCACCTCTTCGTCCCCCACGCCACGGCGGGCCTCGCCATCCTGGAGACCGGCTCGGGCAGCGACGCCGACCTCCTCGCCGCCCTCAACCACCTGCTCCCGGCCGACGACCGCTGGCAGCACCGCCACGGCTCCCCGGGCCACGGCCGCGACCACGTCCTCCCGGCCCTGATCCCCCCACACGCCACGGCCCCGGTCCTCGCGGGCCGCCTGGAACTCGGCACCTGGCAGTCGATCTGCCTGGTGGACACGAACGTCGACAACCCGGAACGTCAGGTGCGGCTGAGCTTCCTGAGCTGACCGGGGCGACCAAGATCGTCCTGGGAGTGGAAAGCTCCTCGTCTCCTATGGGCACGAGGGTGTCTGGAACCTCGACGACCCGAACGACGAGAACCGCTTCACGATGGAAGCGTGGGGCGCGCGGATGGAGTTGCGTACCATTCAGCGGCGCAACCGCGACGCCACCCCCGCGGATCCGCTGGCAGTCGAAGGGGTGGTAGCGGGGCTCATGGGTTCGGGACGGCTCACGCGTTCCACAGCTCGGTGAGCAGCGCCCGCACGAGGGGGTTCGAGCTCGTGGGATGCGTGCAGAAGCGGTCCTTGAACGCCGGCATGATGTTCTTCGCCTCCGTGCTCATCGCCGGGGAGTCGTAACGCGCGTACTTGTAGACCCACATGACGTAGAGCGCCGCGCGAGCGTAGCCGCTGCCGGGTTCGAATGTCGCGTCCATGCCGTTGTTGATGCCGGGAGCGCCCGTCCACGCGGTGCACGTGGTGTGGCCGGGGTCACCCGGCTCGTTGTGCCGGCTCTCGTGGTTGAACAGGTACAGCGAGTGGACGTACGGGGCGGCCACGGTAGGCGTCGACGGGTTGTTCCACCAGGTGGTGAACGTGCGGTTGAGGTTGATCACCCCGCCGCCGGCCTCGTTGAGCGCGGTGTCCAGCGAGACCCGGACCGTGTGCGTGTGCAGCCGCACCTGCTCGTAGGCGGTCGCGGCCGTCCCGTAGGGCAGCGGCTGGGAGAACCGCTGGTGGCGTAGCACGTCGAGCTTGGCGATGACGGCGGTGCGCGACGGGTTCGGGGAGGTCTGGTCGAAGGGGAAACCGGGATACGAGTCCCACCGCTGGGTCGGGTCGCCGGAGGTGCCGTCCACCCAGTAGAACGTGAAGTCTCCGAGCACGCGGCCGATCTCCGCCGGCGAGGGTGGCGCCTGGTACAGCGCCCCCAGGTCAGCGAACACACGTACGGTGACGCTCTGCGTGAGGCGCTCCTTCGAAGCGGTGATCACATGCGTACCGGGTGACAGGGTGACGGTCGGCGAGCCTGTGCCGAGCACGCCGTCGATGCTCGACTGCCAGGCGATGCCGTCGCTGTTCCAGGATGGCCCGGTCGCGTTGAGAATGTTCGCGTCGAGCGAGGTGGTCTCGCCGCTGACGAAGCGCTCTCCTTCGAGCGGGCTCTTGATGTTCATGGACCCGCCGAACCACGGGGACATGCTGATGCCGGCGTGGTCGAAGTTGTATCCGAGGCCCATTCGCTTCACGACGCTGCCGCTGAGCGCGAGCGTCCACAGGTAGGAGAAACCGTCTTCCTCGTTCGCCACGAAGTAGAAGAGGTTCTCCGACGGCGAGTGGCACAGCCCGCCGAACACGCGCAACCCGGCGCCGAAGAGCTTGGTCACGGTGCTGCTCGTCTTGATGGAGTAGAACCAGGTGAAGTTGTCCTGCGTGATCAGCGCGTAGAAGGTGTCAGTCGCCTGCACGTAGGTCAGGCCGACGGCCACGCCGAGGGCGATCGTGAACAGTTCGCTGGCCTGGCCGCTCATGGTGATGCGGTAGAGCTTGACGGATCCGTCGAACTCGTTCGAGAGCGCGTAGAAGCAGTCGTCCGCGCCGTGGTAGGCGATCCCGCCGGTCATGTTCTGGCCGGTCGGGCCCAGGATCTCCAGCGCTCCGGCCGTGCTGATGCTGCAGAGGAGCGGGCCCTGGGGATTGGTCGGCGCCACGGTGTAGTAGAGCTGCGTCGCCGGTTTGTACGTCAGCCCCGCCAACTTTCGCGCCGGGGTGATGGGCTGGTTCTTCACCGTGCCCTGGATGTCGATGGTGGTCCAGGTGGGATCGGTACCCGGGTGCTGGGAGCCGATCGTGTACAGGTCGATCATGCGAACCGCCTCTTACCTAGAGGATCGCCGTGCCGGCGAAACTGCCGCGATGCGGACAATGCTGGCACGGGCGGCGGGACAGGCGTGCGAGGCGCGCACGTGTACCGGGATGGCGCGGGGCTGCGTGCGGGACACCCTCTTCGCCCGCGGCGCAACCCCGCGTCGAAGGTGTTGGTCAGCCCCAACGGGTAGTGCACCTCGCGGTGGCGCTCACCCTCGGCGCACGGCCGCTCGCCCGGATCTTGCGTTCAAGCCCTCCGCCAACCCGGTGCCTCTTGTCTGCCCCCAGGGCTTCGGCGTTGTCGTGTGGAGTCCGGTTCGGTCACCGGCAACCCGGACTCCGTCGCCTTGTTCTCCGCACCCTGCATGTGTGAAAGGTAGAGACCTCGCGCCGTACGGACCTGGAATGATCGACCCCCCCTGTGGCGCAAAGTGGCTACTGAACGGTGTCCGCCTCCCGGACCGTGCCCGCCCCCTGCGCTGGTGCGGCTGCGGGGGCAGCCGTGGGACGGATCCGGGAGGCGACGATCAGGGTGAGGGCGGCGACCACGCCCATGGCCAGGAAGACGTCGGAGTACGCGGGGCCGTGATGGCCGGAGAAGAGCGGGTTGATCGCGTGCGCGCTGCTCTGCTGTCGCGCGGAGACCAGTACGCCGAACACTGCGGGGCCGGTGCCGGCGCCGAGGAACTGCGCACCCTGGAGGATACCGAGACCGACTCCCGACTGTTCGTCGGTAAGTTGACCCGCGACGGCGCCGATGACGGTGGTCATCACGAGGATGAAGCCGATACTGAGCCCGAGGATCCCGATCCCGGCGGGGATGACCGAGGGGCCTCCGGTGAAGGTCGACAGGGACAGCGAGAACAGTCCCATCAGGGCGATCCCGGAGACCACCAGGGGGCGGGTGCCGACGCGGTCGGCGAAGCGGCCGATCAGTGGTGAGAGCAAGGCGACGGCGACCCCGGCCGGGATCATGACGAGGGCGCCCTGGCCCGGGGTGAGGCCGTTGACCTCGACGAGGACCAGCGGGACGAAGACCAGGCCCCCGAGGTTGACGATCATGGCGAGGAAGACGACGAGGACGCTGGTCCGGTAGACGCGGTTGCTGAACAGCACGGGCGGGACGAAGGGCTGCTCGACACGGCCGGTGCGCCACCCGAAGAACACCAGCGCGGCGGCCGCGACCAGGAGGCTGCCCCAGGCGATGGGTGTGTCGAAGCCGGAGACCTGCGCCCGGGTCATGCCGAACAGGGCCAGCCCAGCGCCGATGCCGAGGAGGATGCCGCCGGGCAGATCAAGCCGTCCCACGCCCGTGGGCCGCTCGTCGGGGAGGACGCGCCAGGCGGCAGGGAGGAGCAGCAGTGCGATCACGAACATAAGCCAGAACAGTGAGGGCCAGCCCAGCCATTGGCCGAGCCCGCCGCCGAGGGCGGGGCCGACGGCGGTGCCGATGCCCGCACCCGCGGAGACGACGCCGATCCCGACGCTGCGCCTCTCCGTGGGAAGGAGCTTGGTGACGGCGATGATCGAGAGCACAGGGATACCGGCCGCGCCGATGCCCGTCACGATCCGCCCGGCCACGAGTACGAGTAAGTTCGGCGAAATCGCGCAGATCAGGTTCCCGGCGGCGTAGGCCAGGAGTGCGAAGGCGAAGAGGCGGCGCAGGCTCACGCGGTCCGAGATGCGGCCGTAAAGGGGGATCCCGACCGAGAACATCAGTAGGAAGCCGGTGACGATCCAGGCCAGTTCCGCCTCGGAGGCTCCGAACTCGGCCTTGATGTTCGGGAGCATCAGATTGACCATGTCGCTGGCGGTGACCGTGGCGAGAATCGCCGGCATCAGCACCGCCAGCAGGGACGTTCCCGGGCTGGATCGTTCGATCGTCGTCGACGGGGGAGTCATTCGGCACGTCCTTCGGGTGGCTTACTGCCACCATCGTAGTTACATTTTAGGTAAAAGAATGGCGGAGGGTCAGCCTCCGCCTTGTTTCAACTGCTGTGCGTGCTGGGTCAGTTCACGCTTCGTGCCCACCAGTCGGGATCTGTCCGACGAGGAAGGCGATCGTCGTCCGGTTGAGCCGCTCCTTCATGGCCTGCTCGGCCTCCCGGAATTCCACTTCGAGCAGGCGCTGCATATGGCGCCCTACCTCGCATGCGGCGCTTGGCGGGTGAGGGTGCCGGGAGAGGACCGGGCCCGTCTCGACGGCCGTGTAGGCGTCGTTGAGCGTGATCTCGCGGGCGGGGCGGGAGAGTGACCAGCCTCCGTTGCGCCCCTCGGTGGACGAGACGAGCCCCGCATCTCGCAAGCTGCCGAGGATCCGCCGTACGAGCACCGGATTGCTCGCCAAACTCTCTGCTATCTCGGCGGAGGTCAGCGAGTGACCGTGCCAGCGTCCCAGCATGGTGAGTGCGTGAATCGCGACCGCACTCCTGCTGCTCACGCTCACGGTGACTCCTTCCCTGTCGTCGCGGTTTCGATCGAACTGTAACGGAGTTGGTGGCAGTTTGAAAGGGTGGAGGGCGCCTCTCGGTGGTCGAAGAGGGGAAGCCCCCAGGTGAGGAACCTGTTTCCCCCTCGCCTTTACGCGCAGCGCACGCGTTCCGGCCGGTCCGTGTGCTCGTTGCCGACACGCGTCGGGGCGTCGCCCCGGCGATCACCGAAGGCAGGGTAAGTACCCATGGGCCGGGAGACGCGCGGCGAGGCATCGAACGAGGGTTCGCGTTCCCCGCGAACCTCCCGGGAGTGTCACGTCAGGGCTGTTTCGAAGTCGCCGTCGGCGTGTGAGCCCGCTGGTCACCGTGGCGTGAGGCCGGTCCGGGCCAGGCCGTCACGAACGCGACGAAGCTCCGGTGGTACGGGGTGACTGTCCCAAGTCGCCTCGTACCACCGGAGCTTCGTCGTGCCGCCTGTCTGTCACCGTCCGCCTGTCTGCCACCGTCTGCCTGATCAAGTCGCCGGTTCTGGCCGGCGTGGCGGGATCGCCGCTGGTGGAGCGGTTGCGACGGCTACCGGATCCGCGTCGCTGCCCTCTCGGTGCCGGCCCCCGAGGGGCGGGTGGTGGCCGGTCAGCGGCCCGCGGGGAACCGCCCGCGCCGGGGAACCGAGGCCAGCAGGAGCCGGGTGTACGGATGTTCCGGGGCCTCCAGGACCCGTGCGGCGGGGCCCGTCTCCACGACGTGACCGGACTTGAGTACCAGGACCTCGTCGGCGATGTGCCGGACCACCGCCAGGTCGTGCGTGACGAACAGGTAGCCGATCCCCGACGCGCCGCGGATCCGGCGGAGGAGCTCGAGTATCTGCGCCTGGATCGAGACGTCGAGCGCGGCGACGGCTTCGTCGAGGACGAGGACCCTGGGCTCCACGGCCAGGGCACGGGCGATCGCCACGCGCTGTCGCTGCCCGCCCGAGAGGTCGCGGGGGAGGGAGGCCGCCTCGCGTGTGCCGAGGCCGACCTGGTCCAAGAGCTGGGCGGCCCGGAACCCGCGGCCGGCCGCGTCGAGATCCGTGTGGAGGCGCAGCACCTCGTCCAGGCATCCGGAGACGGTCACCCGGGGATCGAGCGAGAGGTACGGATCCTGGAAGACCATCTGGATCTCCCGGGCCCTGGCCAGCCGTTCCGCCCGCCGCCGGGGCCGCGCGGAGCGGTCCCGGCCGTCCAAGCGGACGGTCCCGCCGTCCGGGTGCTCCAGACCGACGAGCATCCTGACCGTGGTGGTCTTGCCGCTGCCGGACTCCCCGACGATCGCGAGGGAGGCCCCGGGTGCCAGGGAGAAGGACACGCCGTCGACCGCCGTGTGGTCCCCGTACCGCTTCCGCAGGCCCTCGACGACCAGGCCCTCGACGACCGGCCCCTCCTTCGCTGAGGCGGTCACGACATGATCCCTTCGTCGGCGCGGTGGCAGGCGGCGAGTCCGTCGCCGTGCCGGGTGAGTGCGGGCTTCTCCTCGGAGCAGCGCGGTACCGCGTGGGCGCAGCGCGCGGCGAAGGCGCAGCCCGGCGGCGCTTCGGCCAGGGAGACGGGGCGCCCGGGGATGGGGCGGGGCGGGGGCGCGCCCGCTTCGACGCTCGGCGTGCAGGCGAGCAGCCCCGCGGTGTACGGGTGCCGCGGCCGGTCGAACAGCTCGTCGGTACCGCGCGTCTCCACGATCCGGCCGGCGTACATCACGTACACCCGGTCACAGACGGTGGCGGCCAGTTCGAGGTCGTGGGTGACGAAGAGCAGGCCCGTGCCGCGCTCGGCCCGGAGCCGGGCGAGGAGTGCGACGATCTCCGCCTGGGTCGTGACGTCCAGGGCGGTGGTCGGCTCGTCGGCGACGATCAGCGCGGGTTCGGCCGCGAGGGCCGCGGCGATGACCACCCGCTGGAGCATGCCGCCGGAGAACTCGTGCGGACGGCGGCGGAGGGCGCCGCGCGGGTCGCGGATGCCGACCGCGTCGAGGAGATCCAGGGCCCGCGCGTCCGCCGCGGCGGCCGGGGTTCCCGACGCGCGCAGCCCTTCGGTGAGGAAGTCGCCGACGCGGCGCAGCGGGTTCACGGAGGCGCGCGGGTCCTGGAAGACCATCGCGACCTGCCGGGCCCGCAGCCCGGCCAGCTCCGGACGGCTCATGGTGAGCACGTCCCGGCCGGCGACCCGGACCTCGCCGCTGGTGCGTGCGCCCGCGGGCAGCAGCCCGAGGACGCTGCGGCACGCCACCGACTTCCCGGAGCCGGACTCGCCGACGAGTCCGACACTCTCCCCGGGGCGAACCCGCAGGCCGACACCGTCGAGGATCGGCCGCCCGGCCCGGTCGCCGGGCAGCCGGATCCCGAGCCCGTCGATCTCCAGGACCGGAGGACTGTCTCCGGCCAGGGCCGGAGGCGTGTCGCCGGCCGGGACCGGAGCCGCGTCGTTCTGTTCCCGCTGTTCCTTCACTCGTTTCACCGCTTCCGCCTCGCGATCCGGTCGGCGAGGCCCTCGCCGACGATGCCGAACGCCACCACGGTGAGCACGATGCACGCGGAAGGCGCGAGGGCGGGCAGCATCGCCCCCTGTTGGACGGCCGCCTGACCCTCGTTGATCATGGCGCCCCAGTCGGCTGTCGGCGGCTGCACGCCGAAGCCGAGGTAGGAGAGCGCCGCCAGGTCCATCAACGCGTAGCCGAAGTTCATGGAGGACTGGGCGAAGACGCCGGAGGCGATGTTGGGCAGCAGGTGGCGCAGGCAGACGTTCCAGCCGGACCAGCCCTGGACCCGGTAGGACTCGATGTACGGGCGGGTCTTCTCCTGGCGCGCGATGCCGCGCACCAGGCGTCCCACGTACGGCGTGTAGGCGACGGCCATGGCGATCACCGGCGCGGTCATTCCGGAGCCGACGACGGAGACGAGCAGGATCGCGAGCAGCAGGCCCGGGATCGCGAAGACCATGTCCATGGAGCGGGACAGGATCGCGTCCGCCCAGCCGCCTCGCCAGGCCGCGACCACGCCGAGCAGGGTGCCGAGCAGGGTGGAGACGCCGACGACGAGCAGCGGGCCGAGCAGTCCGGTGCGGGCCCCGTACATCAGCCGCGACAGGATGTCCCGCCCGGACTGGTCGGTGCCGAGGAGGTGTTCGCCGGTGGTCCCGGCCAGGCTTGCCGACAGGTCGAGGGACTCGGGGTCGTACGGCGCGAGGACCGGGGCGAGCACCGCGATCAGGAGGAGAGCGGCGAGCAGCGCGACCGAAGCGGTGAACAACGGCCCCTGGGAGAAGAGGCGCAGGGAGCCGAGCCCGGGCCTGCGGCGCAGGACGGCGGGCTCCGGAGGTGCGGTGGTGGTCATGAGGAGCCTTCCCCGTGGAGCGACAGCCGGGGGTCGATGAGGGGCGCGAGCAGGTCGACCGCGAGGTTGACGAGGACGAAGGCGCCCACGCTGAGCAGGGTGATCGCCTGGACCACGGCGAAGTCCTTGGCGGTGACCGACTGCACGAGCAGGGAGCCGAGGCCGGGTATGTCGAAGGCGGTCTCGACGATCGAGGTGCTGATGAGGAGTCCGGCGAGCGTGGTGCCGCCGACGGTGACGACCGGGCCGAGCGCGTTGCGCAGCACGTGACGGCGGACCACGGTCCGCCCCGCGACGCCTCGGGCCCGCGCCACCTCCACGTGCTCCCGGCCGAGTTCGTCGAGCATCGCCGAGCGGGTCACCCGGGCGAGCAGGCCCGCGAAGGTCAGCGCCAGGGCGACGGCCGGCAGGGTGAGGTGGTACAGCCGTTCGGAGAATCCGGTGGGTGTGCTGCCGGGGCCCGGGAACCAGCCCAGCTGGACGGAGAACAGCGACACGAGCGCGATGGCGGTCACGAAGGAGGGGGTCGCCGTGGCGACGCCGGTGCCGAGGAGGACCGTCCGGTCCAGCGGGCCGGGCCGCAAGGCGGCGAGGATCCCGGACCCCACGCCGACGACGGCGACGAGCAGCGCTGCGTATCCGACGAGCAGCGCCGTGCCGGGGAGCCGGGAGCCGATGAGCGCGGCGACGTCCTGATGGAACTGGGCGGAGACGCCGAAGTCGCCCTGGAGGACGCCGCCGAGCCACTTCGCGTACTGCACGGCCAGCGGGTCGTCCAGGTGGTACTGGGTGCGCAGGGCCGCCACGGCCTCGGGGGTCGCGGGGCGGCCGTGGAGCAGGAACGACACCGGGTCGCCAGGCGCCAGGTGGATGCTGCCGAAGACCACGAGGGAGGTCACGAACAGCACCGCCACCAGGCCGAGGAGCCGTCCGGCGAGGAAACGGGTCATTTCTTCGCGGCCCCGATCGTCGCGGCCCACGGGTAGTACAGCTGGGCGATCCCGGTCGGGGCGCCGGTGACGCGCTTGCCGAGGAAGACGGAGTGGGGCGCCTCGTACACGGGGATGATCGGGAGCTCGCGCAGCGCGATCTTCTGGAGCGCGGCGGTCAGTTCCGCGCGCTTGCCGGCATCGGGCTCGGCGTTGGCCCGGTCGAACTCGGCGTCGAACTCGGCGTCCGACCACTTGCCGTAGTTCCCGAAGTCGCCGGTGCGCAGGTACTGGTAGAACTCCAGCGGATCGGGCGTGTTGTCGTAGCCGCTGGTGATGACGAGGTCGATCCCCTTGCGTGCGCTCGGGTCGACGAAGATGCTGCTGTACGCCTCCGGAGCGACGGCCTTCAGTTCGACGTCGAGCCCGATCCGGCGTCCGGCGGCCTGGACGGCGTTGGCGACGACGCTGATCTCGGGGGCGAGCGTGCTGGTGGCCAGCGTGATCGGGCGGCCGGCCGCGCCGGCCTCCTGGACGAGCTTCTTCGCGGCCTCGATGTCGTACCCGGGCTCGGGCAGCGTGTCGTACAGCGCGGCGGTCTTCTCGGGGGCCAGCGCCCAGGCGCCGCGCGCGGCGGGGGCCTTGGCGGGGACGCCGACGCCGCCGGCCGCGGCCTTGACGATGTTCTTCCGGTCGAGGGCCAGGGAGAGCGCCTTGCGGACCCGGAGGTCGCCGAGCGGGCCCTGGAAGTCGAGGACCGCGAGGTTCGACGCGGCGGTGTTGGGGCCGAAGAGGAGCGTGCCCTTGCCGCCGGCGCGGAGCGTCGCGAACGAGGAGGAGGGCACCATGTACCCGCCGTCGGCCGTGCCGGACAGGAAGGCGTTGGAGCGGGCCGCCGCGTCCTCGATGAAGGTGAACTTCACCTGCTCCGACCTGGGCGAGAGCTTCGGGTCCCAGTAGGCGGCGTGCTTCCTGAGGGTGATCTCGGCGCCCTGGGACCAGGTGTCGAGGGCGTACGGGCCGGTGCAGTTGACCTTGCCCTTGGGGGTGCCGTAGTCCTTGCCGGCCTTGGCGAGGGTGGCCGCGCTCTCGATGGTGCCGGGGGAGGCGGCCATCAGCTCGTGGAGCAGGATGTCGGGCTTGGAGAGCCGGAGCGTGACCTCCAGCGGGCCGGTCTTCTCGATCGTGTCGACGTTCTTGAAGGTCGAGCCCCAGGGGGAGCCGGTCTTCGGGTCCCTCTGCCGTTCGAGGGAGGCGACCACGTCGTCGGCGGTCATCGTGGTGCCGTCGTGGAACTTCACCCCGGGGCGCAGGGTGTAGACGAGGGTGCGCGGGTCGGGGCGGTCGTACTTCACCGCGAGCCCGGGCTCGATCCTCAGGTCGGGTGTGACCCGCAGGAGTTGCTCGCAGACGTTGGCGAGCACGGTGTTCGGCGGGTAGTCGTACGCGAGGGCGTAGTCGAGCGTGTACGGCTCGGCATACAGGGACCAGGTGAAGGAGTCCAGCGGTCCCTGGGCGGGCGGCGACAGCGGAGTGACCGTGAAGCCGGTGCCGGCGGCGTTCGGCGTCGTCGCGCCGGAACAGGCGCCGGTGGTGGCCGCGAGCGCGGCGGTACAGGCGAGCAGCGCGATGATTCTGGACATGCGCATGGAGACCCACCCCTTTACGGGTGTAGTGACGGGCGCTGGGGGATGGAGCGAGTATTGATGCGGGAACGTTCCCGCACAACCCTCTGCGGGAACGGTTTTGCACAGGTCGGGAAGGTGGCAGCATCAGTTCCATGACCGACGCCACCCCGCACGGCGGGCAGCCCTCGCCGCCCCTCCCACGCGTCCGCCTCGTCGACGTGGCCCGCGAGGCGGGCCTCTCCAAGACGACCGTCTCGGCGGCACTGAACGGCACCGGAAGGCTCTCCCCCGCGGTACGGGAGAAGGCCCGCGAGACCGCGCGCAGAATGGGCTACCGGCCCAACGCCACCGCGCGGCGACTGCGCGCGGGACGGGCCAGGCTGATCGGTTACGTGGTCGGGGAGTTCGCCGACGTCCCCTGGACCTCCCTGGAGTCGCCGTACTTCGCCCGGCTGACCGCGGCCACCGCGGCGACCTCGCTGCGTCGCGGCTACGCCGTGGTGCTGCTGCCCGCCGGCTCCCTGCAGAGCGAATGGGCCGACCTGTCACTGGACGCGGTGATCGTCGCCGACCCCGTGGCCGACGACCCGGTCGTCGAGGACCTCCTCGCCGCCCGTATCCCCGTGCTCAGCGACCGCTCGGTGGAGGGGCGGTCCGGGGCGTACTGGGTGGACGTGGACGCCGGCGGCGCCGTGGGCGAGGCCCTGGACCACGTCCGCGCGCAGGGCGCCCGCCGACCCGTCCTCGTGGTGCCGGACAGCACCACCCGTTTCCACACCGAGGTGTGCGCCGCGCACCGCGCGTGGTGTGCGGCGCACGGTGCGCCGGAACGGGTCGTGCGCGCCGGATCACCGGGCAACGGCCCCGTGATCCGCGCCGTCGAGACCGCCCTCGCGGGTGACCCGGCGGCCGACGGGGCACGGCCCGACGCCCTCCTCGTCGTGGCCGAGGCGAGTCCGCCCCTCGTCCTGGACGCGGTACGCCGGCTCGGCCTCGACGTCCCCGGCGACGTGCTCCTCGTCTGTGTGAGCGAGGACGTCACCGCCGAGCACACCGAGCCGCCCGTCAGCACCCTGAGCCTGCGGCCCGAGGCGATCGCGGAGGCGGGCGCCGAGATCCTGGTGGCGGTCCTGGAACACGGCGACCGGGAGCCGTCGGGGGTGCTCGTCCCGACCCGGCTCGACGTGCGGGCGTCATCGGTCCGCCCCGCTCAGCCCGCGTACACGAGCCGGCCGCCGACATAGGTCCGCTCGACCCGGGCCTGCGCGATCTCCTCCGCGGGCGCTGTGAGGATGTCGCGGTCCAGGACGACCAGGTCGGCGAGGTTGCCGGCGCGCAGGCTGCCCGCGTCGTCGTGACCGTTCACATGGGCCGCCCCGGCGGTGTAGGCGGCCAGCGCGGTCGGCAGGTCGAGCCGCTGCTCCGGGTAGAAGACCCGGCCGTGGCCGGCGTCGGGATCCCGGCGGTTCACGGCCACGTGGATCCCCGCGAGCGGATCGGGGCTGCTCACCGGCCAGTCGCTGCCCGCGACGAGGGTCGCGCCCGCGCGCACCAGGTCGCCGAACGGATACTGCCAGGCGGACCGCTCCGGGCCCAGGAACGGGATGGTCAGCTCGTCCATCTGCGGCTCGTGGGCCGCCCACAGGGGCTGGACGTTGGCCAGGGCGCCGAGCGCTGCGAAGCGGGGGAGGTCATCGGGGTGGACGACCTGGAGGTGGGCGAGGTGGTGGCGGTTGCCCCGGTGCCCGTTGGCCGCCACCGCCGCCTCGATCGCGTCGAGGGCCTCGCGTACGGCCCGGTCGCCGAGGGCGTGGAAGTGCACCTGGAAGCCGAGGGCGTCGAGCTCCGACACGTATCCGCGCAGCGCCCGCGGCTCGACGAAACTCAGCCCGCTGTTGGCGGTGGCGCAGCCGCAGCCGTCCAGATAGGGCGAGGTCATGGCGGCGGTGAAGTTCTCCGCCACACCATCCTGCATGATCTTCACCGAGGTCGCGCGGAACCGCCCGGCCCGCAACTTCTCGCGCCGGGCCACCAGTTCGGGGATCTGCTCGGCGCCTCGCGCCCGGTCCCACCAGAGTGCCCCGGTCACCCGGGCCGTGAGCGAGCCGTCGCGCGCCGCGCTCATGTACGCGTCCGAGGGATCGGGACGGCCGTCGAGGTCACCGAGCATGGCGTCCTGCCAGCCCGTGATGCCGAGGGAGTGAAGCAGCCGCTGGGCCCGCAGCAGCCCGGCGAGGAGTTCCGCCGGCGTGCTCGCCGGCAGCAGCCGGCCGACCAGTGAGGCGGCGCCCTCCTGGAGCATGCCGCTGGGAGTGCCGTCCGGCTCCCGCTCGATCCGGCCGTCGGCGGGGTCGGGGGTGGCGGCGGTGACTCCGGCGAGTTCCAGCGCCCGGGTGTTGACCCAGGCGCCGTGGTGGTCCCGGTTGGACAGGAGGACCGGGCGGTCCGGGACGACGGAGTCGAGCAGCCGGCGGGTCGGCAGGCCGCCCTCGAAGCTCTCCATCGACCAGCCGCCACCGGTGATCCACTCACGGTCGGGATGCGCGTCGGCGTACGCGCGGATCAGGGCCAGGTACTCGTCCACGCCGACCGTCTCGGTCAGATCGCACTCGGCCAGTTCCACCCCGGCGAAGACCGGGTGCATGTGGGCGTCCTGGAAGCCGGGGAGCAGCAGCTTGCCCGTCAGATCGACCACCTCGGTGTCCGGCCCGACGAGTGCGCGCACCTCGTCGTGGCCGACGGCCGCGATCCGGTCGCCGATGACGGCGAGCGAGGTCGCCCGGGTGCGGGCCGCGTCCACCGTGAAGACGGGGCCGCGGGTGAAGACCAGATCGGCCTTGGCCATTCGAAAGCTCCAGAGCGTGAGGCGACGGGGATGGGCGCCATGGAAGCGGCAAGGCCGTTTACACGTCAATGGTGTTGTCGTAAGGTCCCGGCCATGTCCGAACGTGTCGTCCCCGAAGGTGAACGCCGGCGCCGCAGACCCACCAAGCAGGGCGCCGTTCTCTCGGAGCGGCTCATCGTCGAGACGGCGCTGCGGCTGGTCGCGCAGCACGGTGCCGAAGCGCTCTCCGTGCGGAGACTGGGCGCCGCGCTCGGCGCCGATCCGAGCGCGCTCTACCGCTACTTCCGCAACACCGACGCACTGCTCCTCGCCATGGCGGACGAGCTGATCGGCAGGGCGCAGGAGGGCTGGCGGGCGACCGGGGACTGGCGGGAGGACCTGCGCTCGATGGGCCTGCGGATCCACGCCTGCTACCTGTCCCACCCACAGGCGGCCGTCCTCGGCGCGTACCGCACGACGGGACGTCCGCACGAGACGCGGGCCGTCGAGCGGATTCTCGGCGTCCTCCGCTCGGCGGGCTTCCCGGAACCCTTCGCCGTCCGCGCCTACCACGCGTTCGTCGACCAGGCCCTGGCCTTCGCGGCCCAGGACGCCGCCGCGCTCGCTCTGCCGAAGGCCGCCCGAGAGGCGGACGAGGAGGTCTGGAACTCGGTCTACGGCAGGCTGTCGGCCGACACCCACCCGAACATCGCCGCGGTCTTCCCGCTGCTCGCCGCCGACATGCGCGCCAGCGGCTACCCGTTCGCCCTGGAACTGATGCTCGGCGCGATGGCGGCGTTCCGTCCGGCGGCGACCGAGGCCTGAGCCGTGGCCGCCCCGCGGCTGATCAGGCCGCGGCCTGTCATCGTCCGTCGCGGTGCCCCGCGCACGGCTCGCGTCCGGCTACCCTTCGCCGTCCGGGAGCAGAGCCAGCTCCAGGGCGGCCAGGCGGGCCGGATCGGCGATCACGTCGTAGGCGGTGACCCGGTTCCGCGCGACGAACACGCGCAGGACGAGGACCAGCCGTCCGCCCGGGGCGATCAGGATGCCAGGGGCGCCGTCCACCAGGGCGACCGCGCCGAAGCGGGCCCGTCGGCCCCACACCGCGGTCTCCCGGGCGATGCTGAGCGCGCCGCGGGCGACCAGGGCGCTGCCCGCGGGCAGCGGTGCGCGCCGCCTACTCCGACCTCGGCCGCCGGGTCGAACGCGAGGGCGTCCTCTCGCTCGACGAGGTCGCCGCCCTCGTCGAGAACCCGGACGAGGAACGCGAGTGGGCGCTCACCCGTTCGCTGATCGAGGAGCTGCGGGCCGCCGACACCGTGCTGCTCGGCGCCCCGATGTACAACTTCACCGTCTCGACCGGCCTGAAGGCATGGATCGACCGGATCACCTTCCCCGGCGCCTACGTCGATGCCGGCACCGGCGAGAAGCTGCTGCGTGACACCCGCGTCGTGGTCGTCGCCGCACGGGGCGGCGGCTACGGGCCGGGCACTCCGCGCGAGCACTTCGACTTCCAGATCCCGTACCTGCGAGCCTACTTCGGCAACCTCGGGGTCGCGGAGGACAACCTGCGCATCATCGCCGCCGAGCTGACCCGCGTCGACGACATCCCCGCGTTGAACGGCCTCCAGCCGCTCGCGGCGGAGTCGCTGGCCCGGGCCGAGGCCGCGGTGGATGCCATTGCCGCAGCGGTGTGACGCCCTTCAGGCCGGGCGACGCCGCCTGCGCCGGCGCACAACGCGCCGGCGCGGACTCCGTACCGGTGCCGGACGGCGGCGGCGATTGCCTTCGCGGACTGGACTGACGGCGAAGCCGCCCCTGCCGGTCCGGCGCGGGGCGGCCGCGGTGGTTCGTGGACGCTCACGACCGCGCGTCCGCCTCGCGCAACGCCGTGGCCGCCGGGTTCGACGGGGTCGAGATCCACGGGGCCAACGGCTACCTGGCGCACCAGTTCCTGGCCGCCTCAGAGTCACCCCCGTCGACCAGGCCCCGCGAGGGTGTCGACGGCGATGACATCCGGCTGAAGAAAGGGCGCGTCTTCCATCGAGTGCACTGACATCGAATCGAATGACGTTCAGGATGCGAGCCGATTGACCCTGAGCGACTCTGCTCAAAGGGTGCGATGCGGCGGTCGTTTGCGGGTCGTTCGTATTCCGGTCGTCGTTCTGGTGAAGACGGGTTGAATTCCCGTGAGGGCACACCCGTCCGATGTGCTCGATTCCCTGGCCAGCCTCCGAGACGGCCTTCCGAATCCAGTGGTCACCCACGTCGGGCGATCAGGGTGAGACACTCGAATAGTGGCCTAGACCATCTGTGAGTGTCAAGGCCTCCACCTGGGACGTACCGCCGAACGGTCCTTGCCAGGAGGCGAGTTAGGGCTCCTCCTCGACGGCTCAAGTGACGGTTGACAGTGACGGTGTGCGCACGCCACGATGCGTCGCATTGCTCCACGAATTCGCTCAACCTTGCCAGTCGAGTCGAGGAGAGAGATGTCCCCTAGGACGAGCCGCACGCTTACCGCAAAGGAATTCGCGGACATCAAGCACACGGTCGCGATTCGCTCGCAATCCCGGGCGGGATTGCGAGCCGACCGCGCCTATGCGGCAGATGTGCCACGTGAGGTCAGCCTTCAGCTCACCTATAAGTGCAACCTTCGCTGTACGCACTGCTATCAGTGGAACGAGCAGGGATTCTTCCGGGACTGGGGAATCGACAAGCAGCGGCAGGAACTCGCCCCGGACCTGATCGAGAACATCCTGCAGGAAACCTCGGGAGTGCCCGGACGTCTGTACATCTGGGGCGGCGAGCCCTTGATGCACAGCCGCTTCGACGAGGTGGCACGCCTGATCGAACGCTATCCGCGCACCGTGACCATGTGCACCAACGGTCTGCTCTTCCAGCGCCACATGGACGATCTGCTGCGCATAGGCGAGCACCTCAATCTTCTCGTGAGCCTGGACGGGCTGGATTCCGACCACGACGAACTGCGCGGTCGCGGCACGTTCAAACGGACGATGAAGAACATGGAAGCGATGCTCGACCTGCAGCGAAAAGGCGAGTATCGCGGCCAGGTGTCGGTCGGATGCATGGTCTCCCACGTCACCGTGCATCGCATGTACGAGTTCATGGAGTGGGCGGAGGAAGTCGGCGTCAACACCGTCTACTTCCAGTTCCCCTGGTACATCAGCCCGCAGGTCGCCGGGGCGATGGACGAGGTCTACCGCGAGCACTTCGCCTGGCTGGAGCCCGAGACCGGTACGGCCCGGCCCACCTGGCACTCCTACACGTACCAACTGCCCGAGGAACTGCTGCCGGTGCTGCGCGAGTCCATGGCGCGACTGGCCGCGCGCACCTGGTCGCCGCGGATCCGCTACCAGCCGGAACTGGCCGAGGACGAGGTCGAGTCCTTCATCCTCGGCACCTCGCGGCCGGCCCAGCGGCGCACCCGCTGTCTCGCCGTCACCAACCGCATGGAGGTGCACGCGGACGGCAATGTGAGTTCGTGCAAGTTCTTCCCGGAGTTCGTCGTCGGGAATCTGTACGAGACGCCGACGCTGGAATTGTGGCAGAGCGAGCGGTTCCGCCGTGTCCGGACGATCCTGGCGGAGACAGGAATGATGCCGGTCTGCTCGAAGTGCATTCTTCTCTACATGAACGGGGTGTGAACGGTGCAGGAGACGACCGACATCGAGACACGTGTGATGAAGGTGCTCGCCGACGTGCTTAGCCGCAGACTCGAGCCCGCTCAGATCTCGCCCGACGCCGACATGGTGGCCGTGCTCGGACTGGATTCGCTGGAGGCCATCGAATTCCTGCTGAAGATCGAGGACGAATTCGACATCGAGCTGGACTTCGAGAACCTGAGCCTGCAGCACCTCGATTCGGTCCGTACGTTCAGCGCGGAGGTCGTCGCACGGCAGGAACCTTCCCGGTGACGGTCGGAACAGGCGCCCCGCGGCCCCGGGGCACCGTTCGCTTCGGCACCTTCGACGCGGAGCGGCTGTGGCGCCCCGCCTCGCTCACCCGGTTACCGAGCCTGGCGGGCGCCGAGGCCCACGCGGTCGTGGCCGGACTGGACGAGACTCTCGCCGCGGCCTGCCGGCCGGACGACCTGCTGGTCACCCGCGGCACCCTGGCCCCGGCCCAGATCGACGCCCTCGGCGCGGCCGGCCTCACCTTCCGGTCGGTCGCGGTCGGATCGCCCGCGACAGGCGACACCGTCAGCACCGTCGAAGAGGCCATCGCCGAGGATCCCGCGCTGGGCCGGGCCCTGGCCACGGCCGCGGACATCCGACCGTACGCGGTGCTCCCGGCGACCACGGAGCTGCTGCGGCACCACCCCGACCAGACCGCCGCGTTGCCGCACCCCACCGTGGTCCAGCAGGTCAACGGCAAGGCCTGGTCGTCGGAGCGGGCGGCCGCCCTCGAACTCCCCGGGGCGGGCACCGTGGTCCGGTCCGCGGAGGAACTGGCCGCCGCCGTCGGGCGGTGCGATGGCACGGTCCTGGTGAAGGACCCCTACGGGGTGGCCGGCCGCGGCACCGCCGAGGTCGCCGGGCCGGGGGCGCTGCGCCGGCTGGTGCGCCGGCTGCGGGCCCAGGAGGACGAGGGCCTGCGCACCGAACTGGTGGTGCAGCGCCGCTACGAGCGGGCCCTGGACTTCTCCGCCCACCTGGAGATACGCCGTGACGGCACCTGGTCCCTGCGCGGTCTGCAGGGCATGACCAACGGCGGCTACCGGCACGCGGTCTCCCACCCGGTGCCGCCGGACCTGCCGGCCGCGCTCGACCGGCGTGGCTATCCGGCCGTCCTGGAACAGGTGGCCCATGCCCTGGCGGCGGCCGGCTACTTCGGCCCCGCCGGCATCGACTCCATGCTGCTGGCCGACGGCGGCTGGGTGCCCGTCCTGGAGATCAACGCCCGGATGTCGATGGGCCTGCTGACGCTCGAACTCGACGAACGCGTCCGGGCACACGGCCTGCGCGCGTACCTGTGGCAACAGGACATGTTCGTGGAACACGGCATCGACGTGACGGCACTGCTCTCCGCGCTCCGTGCGGCGGGACTGCTGTACGGCGGCGGCGCGCGGCCCGGGGTCCTGCCCCTGTCCGGTGGCAGTCTGCGCGCCCCGCGAGGGCGGCTCGTCTGCGCCGCGTTCTGCGCACCGGACGACTTCCCGGCGCTGCGCGCCCGCACCGAGCACTGCGCGGCGACCGTCGGGATCAGCACGACACGGGTGGGGGTGCCCGCGGGATGATCGCCGTCCTCACCTCCGGCGTGGCGCTCGGCGCCCACGTCCCCGGGCTGCGCCTCGCCCAGCGGCTACGGGAGCACGGCGCGGACGTCCTGGTCGACGTCCTGGAACGCTGGCTGCCGGGCGACCGGCTGGCGGCCGTCGTGGAGTCCCGCCGGTCCTTCCAGCGGGATCTGCGCTTCGCGGTGGCCGCCCAGGGCCTGGCGACCGACCCGGTCGACGACATCACGCCAGAGGCCGTGGAAGCGCTGGAGAAGCACTGGGAGGAACAGGGGGTGGAGACCTTCGTGGTGTTCTCCGGCTTCTGGCTGCGCCTCCTCGACGGCTACCTCCGCCGGCGGCCGACGCGCACCGTGGCCTGCCATGTCGACGCCGTGGTGTCACCCTCGTACCGCCGCGCGAGCCGCTACGCGCCCGAGGCCGAACACGTCTGGCTGGCCCGCGAGGACGGCACCCTGCCCTGGACCATCCCCGTCGACACACGGCCGCCCGTTCCCTGGTCCGCGCGCGAGGGGCGGCTCCTCGTGCACGGCGGCGGCTGGGCCATCGGCAGCTACCGGGACCGGGCGCGGGAGCTGGCGGAGGCCGGCCTGCCGCTCGACCTGATCGTGCCGGAGGCGCCCGCGGCAGTCGACTGGGCCCGCTGCTTCACGCTCGACCCCGACTGGCACCCCTGGCACGACGACGGCCTGCCACCGCTGCTCGAAGTTCCTCCGGCATCTGCGGATTCCTCCGATTCCTCGGATCCGGAAGGGCGGGGGCGGAACCTGTCGTACGAGCTCGCCCAGTCGGCGCGTGCGATCGTCAGCAAGCCGGGCGGCGGCACCCTGCTCGACAGTCTCTGGACGGCCACCCCGCTGATCCTCCTGGAACCGGCGGGCCGCCACGAGGCCGCCAACGGACGGCTCTGGCGGCGACTCGGCTTCGCCTTGTCGTACGACGAGTGGCACGCCTGCGGCTTCGCCCCCGAACGCCTCGAACCGCTGCACCAAGCGCTGCTCGGCGCCGCCGCCCGGCCGCGCGATCTGCTCGACGGCCTGCTGACCCCGCGAACCTGAGCCGAAGGTGGAACACCCATGACCGTCACCCTCCACGACCAGGATCTGCGCGCCGCCCGGCAGATGTGGGACTACCTCCTCCTGAACCACCCGGTCCGCCCCTGCTCGGCCGCCATCGGACTCGGCAGCCACGATCTGGGGGTCGCGACGACCGCGGTCGGCCACTACCGTGCCGGGCTCTTTCCGACGCTCGTGTTCACCGGCGGCAACAGCCGCACCACCAAAGAGCGTTTCCCGCGCGGCGAAGCGGTGCACTACCGGGAGCACGCGCTCGCGCTCGGCGTGCCCGAGGACGCCGTGCTGGTCGAGCCGTGCGCCGCCAACACCGGCCAGAACATCACGTACACCCGGGCGCTGCTGGACCAGCGGGGCCTGGCCGTCGACTCCGTCCTGCTCGTCTGCAAGCCGTACATGGAGCGGCGGGCGTACGCCACCTGCCGCAAGGTGTGGCCGGAGGTCGCCGTGCAGTGCGCGTCCGAACGCATCGGCCTGGACGACTACTTCGCGTCCATCGGGGACCGCAAGCTCGTCCTCGACATGCTGGTGGGAGAGCTGCAGCGGATACGGGAGTACCCGCGGCTCGGCTTCGCGACCGAGCAGCACGTGCCCGTCCCGGTACGCGAGGCGTACGACCATCTGGTGCGGGCCGGCTTCGACAGCCGCCTCGTCGCGTCGTAGCGGGCCCGCGTCCCCGCCGGGCCGCGTCTCCCCGCCGGGCCGCCCGACCGCGGGCGGCCCGGCTCAGTCCTGACCGTCGGCCCGGCGCAGCCGCCGGATCGCGGGCACGCTCAGCAGCGCCACCGACACGGCCACGGTGCACACCGCACCGGCCAGCAGCATGGAGCGCCGGCCGAACAGCTCCGCGGCGGGCCCGGCCAGCGCCTCGCCGACCGGCAGGAAGGCGATCGAGCCGGCGATGTCGTAGGCGTACACCCGGTTGAGCACCTCGTGCGGGACCTGGGTCTGGATGCTGGTCGCCCACATCACCCCCCAGAACGCCATCCCCAGACCTCCGACGACCGCGCCCGCCGCGATCACCGGCACCGGCAGTCCGCTGCCCACCGTGAACGGGAAGACGGCGAACAGCGCCACGCCCACGGCGCCGGCCCGCAGTTGGAAGGCGGGCCGGAGCCGCATGGCGAGGATCCCGCCGGCGACGGTGCCGCAGCCGAGTGCCGAGTTGACGAGGCCGTAGTCGGTCACGCCGTGCTGCTGGACCATCTCGGTCGCGATCAGCGGGTTGGTGGGGCCACGCGCGGTGAGCGCGAAGAAGCTCCACAGCGCGAGCACGCCCCACAGCCACGGCCGCACCCGGACGGCTTTCCAGCCCTCGCGCAGGCCCTGGCGCATGCCGCCGGTCGCGGACGGTGCCGTACGGGTCTCCCCGGCGCGTTGTTCCGGTGACGCCGTACGGCCCGGCAGCCGCATCGCCCACAGACACAGGGCGCTGGCCGCGTAGGTGCCGGCGTGCACGGCGAAGACGCTGCCGGCCGACGCGACGGCGACCAGAAGCCCGGCGGCCGTCGGGCCGACGAGCGACATCACCGCCTCGACGGTGCGGATCGCCCCGTTGCCCTGCTGCGCGTCCGCCGACAACTGCCGTACCGTACTGGCCACTCCGGGCTGGAAGACCGCCGAGGCGCCACCGTTGACGAGGCCGATCACCAGGATCTGCCAGAGCACCACGTGCCCGGAGAAGAAGAGGACGGCCGCGAAGGACTGGCTGACCAGCCGCAGCAGGTCCGCCCCGATCATCAGCCGCCGTGGATCGACGCGGTCGGCGATCACCCCGGCGAAGATGACCAGGACGGCCCAGGACACCGTGGGTACGGCCATGGCCACACCGACCGAGGTGGCGCTGTGCCCCTGTTGCAGCAGCCCGCCGGCCAGTGCCACCGGGAGCATCGTGTCCCCGAGCCGGGCCACGGCCCGGGAGAGGAAGAACAGCCCGAAGTCCCGTGACCACAGTCGCTGTTGACGGTCCTTCTTCGCTGCGGAGCCGGTGGGCCCGGAGCGCGTCCGTGCTGTCACCGCGGCAGCGTGCTCTCGACCAGGGCCGCGATCGTGCCGTCCGCGTGGCGCGGGACACCGGCGAGCAGCGCCAGGACGTCGTCGACGAGGTCCTCGGCCACGGCCAGCCCACCGGGAGGGCCCCCGCAGAAGGCCCGCGCGGCCGTCACTTCGGGCGTGAACTCGAAGCGCAGCGTGGTGACACTCACGTCCAGGGCCGGACGGAAGGGCCCCAGATCGCGGGGCTCGCGCGTGTCCGCGGCCGGGATCGACGGGGTGAGGCCGGCGGCGGATCGCGTGGCGGTCGCGGGGTCGGTCGCCGCCTCGGCCGGCATGCCGACGTGCAGTTGGATGTAATCGATGCCGTCGGACAGCAGGGCTGCTCCCAACGGCGGTACGGCGCAGGCGAGATCGGCGACGCTCAGCGCGGAGAAGCGGAGAGCGGCCAGATTCTGCCCCATGACGGCCTTGAAGCAGTCCGACAGGGTCCGGTCGGGATCGATGTGGCAGACCACCGGACGGTCATGCACGAAGCAGCCGGCGGCGACGTCGAAGCCGGACCGCTGCCGCGTCGAGACCGGCGTGAACAGCGCGAGCGTACGGGGCCCGCCGCGGTGCCAGATCGCGGCCGCGGTCAGCACGGCCAACACGGAGAAGACGGTGGCTCCTTGGGCCCGGCAGACGGAACCGGCCAGGGTGTGCAGGGCAGGCCCGCGATAGAGCTTCTGTACCTGGCCCAGTGAGAGTTCGCCCGCCGGTCCGGTGGCCGAGCGGTGGGGCCGGGGGATCAGTCCCGAGACCGGTTCGAGACGGTCCAAGGCGCGGGACCAGTAGCGTGTCTCGCGCTCGGCCCGCGTCGCGGCCTCGACGCGCTGCTCGCACAACTCCCGGTAGGCGATGGGGAGGTCGCTCACCTCGCTCGCGGGTCGCCCGGGTGCGTCCTCCAACAGGGCCGCCAGCTCGGCCGCCAGGACGCGTTCGGCGTGCCCGTCGCTGACGAGATGGTCCAGGGTCATCAGCAGGAAGCGCTCCCGCCCGGCCGCGTCCTCGATCAGCTCGTACTCCGCGCGACCGGGGGTCTCGCGTACCTGCTCCGCCCCCAGGCAAGCGGCCTTTCTGGCGGCCAGCAGGTCTCCCGCGCTCTCGCCGGGGCGCGCGACGACGGTGCGCAGCCGGGCGTCGACGGCCTCGATCCGCTGGAGGTAGGGCGCACGTCCGACCAAGGCGCTGCGCAGCGCCTCCTGTCGCTGCTGCAGCCGCGTGATCGCGGACTGGACCCGGCCGGCTGTCGTCTCGGGCCGGAGCGGGAGGGAGATGAGCGTGTTGCGGAAGATTCCGGGGCCGAAGAGGCCCTCCAGGAAGAGCATGCTCCGTTGTTCCGGAGCGAGAGGGAACGGGGGCAACAGGGGTCTCCCGACGTGGAGTTCAGCCGCGCACCGGAATGGACTGGACCAATTTGCCGATCAAGACGGGATGCTAGGTCCTCGCCGGGGATCGCGGCAAGAGGCACCGGACGCGCCGCGCGACGCACGGAAGGACCCGACGCGTTCACCGGCCAGGGCCGGATCGGCGAGGGTCGGCGAGACGGTTCTCCCAGGCCCAGGTGACGGTGCCGCCCCGGTTGCGGGCGCCGAATTCGCCTCGCTGGCGGACCAGTACGGGTTCATCGTGGTCAACCCGGACGCCAGCGTCAGCGGTCAGTGCTTCGGCGTGTCCTCCCCGCAGGCGCTCAGGCACGACGGAAGCAGCGACCCGGCGAGCATCGCGTCCATGGTGAGCTACGAGGTGCAGCGCCGCGGCGCCGACACCGACCGCGTTTTCGTCGCCGGGGCCTCGTCCGGGGCGATGACGGCCAACGTGCTCCTCGGCGACCACCCGGACGTCTTCAAGGCCGGGGCGGCGTTCATGGGCGTCCCGTTCGGGTGCTTTCGCCACCACCGACGGACCGGGCTGGAACAGCGCCTGTGCCAACGGTCGGATCACGCGGGCTTCTCCCGCGTGATCCAGGACGGCTGGGAGGACATCGACCGGGACCGGTGGGTCGCCAGGCTCGACGAAGCCGTTCGCGCCGTCGACGGCGAGGTCTCCTCGTCGGTCACGGCTGTGGCGCGGTCACCGTCGCGCAGTGGGCCGCGACGTGGTTCGACAGCCGGGTCGTGGGCGGTCCGCTGGTCGCCCCGGCCGACGTCGAGGCGCCTGACACGCTGTCCGCCATCCGGTCTCAAGCGCCCCTGCCCAGCGGCCGGTTGCCCATGAGGACCCACCGCGTCCTCTCCGGCGACGACCCGTTCCTGTCGCTGGAGCGCGGGCTGAGGCTCGCCGAGACCTGGGGCGGCACGGTGGCGGACGTCATCCCGGACGGCGGCCACCTGGCCACGCGGGACGGTCACGGGCCGTGGGCCCACGTCGCCGCGCTGATCGAGCGGCACGCGGGCACCACACCGCGGACGGCCGAGGACCACGCCCCCTCGGCACGGTGAAGCCGAAGCCGACGCGTCGGCCATGGCGGGGCACTACCCCGGTGGGGCCCCGAGACGCCCGCGGGTCCGGTCCGGACCGGACCCGCGGGAGGACGGGCAAGAGGCCCGGAGCGGACGTTACTTGGTGGTCCGGATCTCCATGAGCATGAAGTCGCGTCCCTGCTCGTCCGCGCTCTCGCCGACGGGCGTCCAGGCGTCCTTGGCGATGTCGAAGGACTTCTCCTCGGTGCCCACGGTCATGTCGACACGCGTCGTGTAGCTGTTGCCCCGGACGAGGTAGACGGCGGGGATCTCCATCGTCAGCCAACCGGAGTTGCCGGTCGTCTTGAAGCAGATCGGATTCGCCTCCTGCCGGGCGCGGACCTGCAGGAGGCCGGTGCCGTCGGCGCAGTTGGCCAGGGTGATGTGGCCGTCTCCGCGCTTGAGGACGATGCCCTGCTCCGCGAGGATCTTGTCGGCCTGCGGATAGTTGAAGTCCTCGACCGCGTAGCCCGGGGCCTCGTCGGCCACGGTCGCCACCGGACCGCCCTTGTCCGCCGGCAGGCCGTAGCTCAGCGCGGCCCAGGCCAGGCCGCCCGCGACCAGCGTCGTGCCCAGCGCGCGCGCCACGATTCTCTTCCGCTGCGGCTTCGCCGCGGGGATGGTGCTTACCTTCATCGCAGTCCTAAATTCGCTTCATTCGACCGGATGTCCGTCATCCGACCCCGTGCAAGACATCAAGACATCAAGACATGAAGGCTCCGCAATTCCATAAGGGCCCCCAACCCCCGGCGGGAATACGGAAGGCAACCCTTCGCTTTTCGCACCCCCGCGTGAGCCCGTCCATGCCACCTCTACCCCGGGGGTCCTGTCTACAGCAGCAACCAAGGCAAATGGGGCGCCGATTGAAGATCAAGTGTGACCTTCGACACTCCTTGGGGAGGGTGTCCGGACATACATGGAGAACGTGTAAAGGCAGGTAGAGGGAGGGCTTGGCCGACAGATGCGCCGTCTCGTCAATTCGCGTCGCTGTCAACTGATTTGAGTGTCCCTGCGCGTTGGTATCGTCCTCCCGATTGCTCGGTTCCTGCTATTCCACCGACCAGACCGCGAGGGAAACGCCCTTATGCACGAGACGTTCTGGAGTCGCAGACGGCTCCTCGGAGCCGCCGCCGCCGTGGCCGCCGCCGCTGCCACTCCGCTGTCGCTGACACCCCCGGCGCGCGCCGCCGAACCGGACACGCCGGCCGGCCCGCTCAACCTGCCGGACACCGAGCGGGCCAGGGTGGTCGGGGCGTGGACCACGGGAGGCAAGGCCACCAAGGCAGCGGCGGCCTACGCGCTGTACGGCACCGACCCCGAGGTCCGGACCTTCCTCGCCGAGACGCTCCCAAAGGTCGTCGCCGAGGACAACCGGGTGGCCATCGCCCGCTACCTCGCGCGGGCCGGCAAGGGCCTGCGCCGCGAGGCGGTCGCCGCGCTCGACAACGGCGACGCCACCATCGCCACCTTCCTGAAGGACGGGTACAAGCCCGCCCTGATCGAGGACCTGAGCGTGGCGACCTCCATCGTCATGTCCACCGGCGACAAGGCCGTCCGGCGCGACGCGTCCGCCGCGCTGGACCTCGGCACCCGGCAGGCGCTCGAGACGTTCCTGACCGACGGCCAGTACGACGCCCGGCTGGAAGACGCCCGGGTCCAGGTGTCCACCATGCTGTTCAAGGCCGGACCCGAGGTGCGGAAGTACGCGGACCGCGCGCTGAGCGGCTCGGCCTCCGACGTGCAGTGGTTCCTGGACACCGGCCAGCACATCGCCCGGGCCCGGGACCAGGAGTCGGCGACCATCGCCGAACTCGTCGCGGTGGTCGAGCGGGAGGGCAAGCGCGCCCAGGCCGAGACGGACCTGGCCATCGAGGCCTCCGCACGCGCCCAGACCGCCGCCCAGAAGGCCAAGGAGGCGGCCGAGAAGGCCGCCGCCGAGGCCGCGGCGGCCCAGCAGGACGTACAGAAGTCCGCCGCGGCCGCCCGTAAGGCGGCCGACGCCTCGAAGGGCGCGGCGAACGCCGCCCGCGACGCCATCAGCGCCTCCAACGCGGCCGTGAACGCCTCCCGCCGTGCCTCCTACGCGGCCACGGCGGCCTCCCACGCCGCCTCGGCGGCCGGCAACGCGGCCTCGCAGGCCTACAACGCGGCCATCGCCGCCTCCAAGGACGCCTCCAAGACGGAGGTGGCCAAGAACGCCGCCGTCGCCGCCCGTGACGCGGCCGCGAAGGCCCAGTCCGCGGCCAAGGCGGCCGACTACGCCGCGGCCGCCACCGCCGAGTCCGTCAACGCCGGCGCCGCCGCCGCGAGCGCCGCCCGCAACTCCGCCGCCGCAGCTCAGGCCGCCGCCCAGGCCGCCGCGGCCTCCGGCGCGGCCCAGTCCGAAGCGGCCGAGGCCAAGCGCCAGGCGGCCATCGCGTCGGCCGCGGCCAACCGCGCCACCAACTCCGCCTCCACCGCCCAGGCCCTCGCCAACACGGCCGCGGTCGCGGCGCGCGCGGCGCGCGACGCCGCCAACTCCGCCGCCGCGCACGCCCTGGCGTCCGCCGACGCCGCCGACGAGGCGGTGAAGAACGCCGGCAAGGCCATCGACTTCGCGAACAAGTCCACCGCGCACGCCGCGGAGGCCGTGAAGGCCGCCGACATCGCCACCAAGGCGGTGACGGACGCCATGGCGGTCGAGAAGGCGGCCCGGGACGCGGAGATGGCCCGGCTGGAGCAGGACAAGCTGCAGGGCATCGAGGAAGCCCGCCTGCTGGCCCAGCTCGAGGCCGAGGAACAGGCCGCGTACAAGAACAAGCGCACCCAGGACGACCAGACCAGTCAGGCGCTCAAGGACCTCATCGCCTCGGCCGAGAAGGCCCTGTGGCAGACCGGGGACCTGGCGCTGGCCGCCACGCTGGGCCGCAAGGCCGCCACCGGGCTGCTCGTCGCGCAGGGCGCGTGGACGCGGCAGGCGGCGCAGTTCGCGCTGGCCGGCAGCGACGACGACGTGCTCTCCTGGGTGGACCTCGACCGGTCCCTCGCGAAGAACCAGGACGACCGGGAGGCCGTTCTCTACCTCGCGCAGATATCCAGCCCCGCCATCGCCGAGGCCGCCCACGCCGCCCTGTCGAGCTCGAGTTCGACGGCGGTGGGCGACTTCCTCACCTCCGGAGTGGTCCGCGCGTCCCGGGAGGACAACCAGGTCCAGATCGGCCGCATCCTCAAGGACAACCCGGGCAAGGCCGTCGTCAAGGCCGCCAACGACGCGCTCGACAAGAACACCGCGGAGGGGTACCAGGAGTTCTTCAACGAGACCTACCCGGCCGCGGTGCGGGAGGACGACGCGGTGGCCACCGCGACCGCGGTGGCCAAGGGCGGGGAGTACGTGAAGGCGTACGCGGAGGTGGCCCTGGAGGGTCCCACCTGGATGCGCCGGAACTTCGTCCAGCACGTGCAGTACACGGCGGCGCAGCTCGACCACGACTCCGCCACCCACGTCTCCGCGATCCGCGGGTCGATCGCGGCCGCGGCCAAGATCGCCTACCAGGCGCAGAAGGACGCGGCGGACGCGTCGAAGGCGGCCGCCGACGCCCGCGACGCCGCGGACAAGGCCCAGGAGTGGGCCGACAAGGCGCTGCTCGCGGCCAGCACGGCGAACACCTACTCGCAGCAGGCCAAGGACAACGCCGACGCCGCCGACCGTTCCGCGGCGGCCGCCCAGGCGTCGGCCAATCAGGCCAATGCGGCGGCGGCGACCGCGCGCCAGGCGTCCCGGTCGGCGAACTACTCCGCCAACAAGGCCGTCGACGCGGCCCGTTCGGCGCTCCAGTCCTCCTACAACGCCCAGGCTTCGGCCGCCGCGGCCCGTGAGTCCGCGCTGCAGGCGGGCCGGGACAACGCGGCGGCGGCCGCCGCCGCCAGCGAGGCGCAGCGGATCGCCACGCAGAAGCGCGAGGCGGAGATCGCCGAGGCCGCCCGCGTGGCCAAGGAGAAGGCGCAGGAGGAGCGGGAGAAGGGCCAGAACCCGGCCGACAGCAACACCCACGACGATGTCCACCCCAATGGCACCGGCACCGGGGGCGGGAGCGGGAACGGGGGTGAGGACTGGTGGTCGGACGCCGGCTGGTGGGCCGACGCCGCCAACAAGGTCAGCGTCGCCTCCGGCATGATCGCGATGGGTCTCGGCGCGGCCAGCCTGGTCTTCCCGCCGCTCGCCGCGGGTGCGGCGTTCTTCGGCTACGTGTCGCTGGGGGCCGGCGCGCTGGGCGCCCTCTTCACCGGCATCGAACACGGCTTCACCAGCGGCCAGTTCGTCAGCGCCGCCGGGGAGAGCGCGCTCAACCTGCTCACCTTCGGCCGGGGCAAGCTGGTGAAGCCGATCGCGAAGGAGGTCGCGCCCGTGGTCTCCAAGGTCGCGCACGAGGGCAAGGAGCTGGTGTCCTCGATCACCGGCGGCCTGTCGAAGATCTTCTGACCGGCGCGGCCCCCGTGCCGCACGAGGGATGACGCCTCGCCCCACCCGTCATACGGAGAGTGACGCTCCCCGTCGGATACGCGACGGGGAGCACCCCGCCCCGCCGGTGACCGGCGGGGCGGCCCCCGCCGACGCCGTCCTTCTGCCGCGTCGCCGCGGATCGGCGCCCTGCCGGCGCTCCGCCTGGCCCGGCCCGTGCCCCGCCCCGAGGCCCGGGTCGTCGTTCTCGCATTCCGATAGAATTTCCTCGGTCTCATTTTCGGCTCGTTCCAGTGATTCGTCCGACTCGTTCCGTCGGGAATTCCTCGACGCGCGCCCCATCGAGGAAGGTGCTCCATGAGCCGATCGGCTGCCACGAACGACCCCGCGCGTCCGCGGGAGGAGGCGCACACCTCCGGGGCGGCGGAGGAATTCGCGCTGCCGGAACCCGTCGTCCCGGCCCTTCCGGCGGTCGCGGCCTTCGGCGAGCTGGGTCTGCCCGCCGCGGTGCTGGAGACGCTCACCGCCCAGGGAGTGACCGAGCCGTTCCCGATCCAGGCCGCCACCCTGCCGAACTCCCTCGCGGGGCGGGACGTCCTCGGGCGCGGGCGTACCGGATCGGGCAAGACGCTCGCGTTCGGCCTCGCGCTTCTCGTCCGTACCGCCGGACGGCGGGCCGAGGCGCGCAAGCCGCGGGCCCTGATCCTCGTCCCCACGCGCGAGCTGGCCCAGCAGGTCGCCGAGGCGCTCACCCCGTACGCGCGGGTGCTGAACCTGCGGCTGGCCACCGTGGTCGGCGGCATGTCCATCGGCCGGCAGGCCGCCGAGCTGCGGGCCGGGGCCGAGGTCGTCGTCGCGACTCCCGGCCGCCTCACGGATCTCGTCGAGCGCAGGGACTGCGCCCTGGACCGGGTGCGCGTCACCGTCCTGGACGAGGCCGACCAGATGGCCGACATGGGCTTCCTGCCCCAGGTCACCGCCCTGCTCGACCAGGTGCACCCCGACGGCCAGCGGCTGCTGTTCTCGGCCACCCTGGACCGCGAGGTGGACCACCTGGTCCGCCGCTACCTCCACGACCCGGTGGTCCACTCGGTCGACCCCGCGGCCGGCGCGGTCACCACCATGGACCATCACGTCCTCCAGGTGCACGGCCCCGACAAGTACGCCACCGCGACCGAGATCGCCGCCCGAGACGGGCGCGTGATCATGTTCCTGGACACCAAGCACGCGGTCGACCAGTTCACCCGGCACCTGATGGGCAGCGGCGTGCGGGCCGCCGCGCTGCACAGCGGCAAGTCGCAGCCCCAGCGTTCCCACACCCTGTCCCGGTTCAAGTCGGGCGCCGTCACGGTCCTGGTGGCCACGAACGTCGCGGCCCGCGGCCTGCACGTCGACGACCTCGATCTCGTCGTCAACGTCGACCCGCCCGGCGAACCCAAGGACTACCTGCACCGCGGCGGCCGCACCGCCCGCGCCGGCGAGTCCGGCCGGGTCGTCACCCTGGTCCTGCCCGGCCAGCGCCGGGACGTGGTCCGTCTCCTGACCGAGGCGGGCATCCGCCCGCAGGTCACGAAGGTCCGCTCCGGCGAGGCCGAGCTGAGCCGTATCACCGGCGCCAAGGCCCCCTCCGGGGTTCCCGTCGGCGGGAGCGCGCCGGCCGAGGAGCGCCCGAAGCGCGGCGGCGCCCCGTTCCGCGGTCTCGGTTCGCGCCCCGAAGGGTCCGGTGGGTCCGGTGGGTCCGGTGGGGGCGGGTCGCGCCGGTCGGCGGAGGCCCGCCGGCTCGCCGAGGCCCGCAAGGCCGCCCGGGTCCGTCGCGGCGCGTAGGGGCCGGCGGCCGGGAATCCCGCCGGACGGTGAGGCCGGGGTCACGGATGGTGTTCCGGACCCCGGGAGACGGCCTGGGGCTCGCCGATCGTCACCCACTCTGCGGCCCCATGACGACCTGCGGCTAGTTTGTGCGCAGACAGGTAGGCGGGACCGTGGTGGCAGAGCCGCGCGGGGGAAAACGGGAGGTCGGGGAGAGTGTCGCTGCGCGGAGGTGATCCAGCCGAGATCGGCGGCTATCCGCTGGAGGCGCGGCTCGGCTCGGGTGGCATGGGTACGGTCTTCCTGGCCCGTACGAGTTCGGGGCGGCCTGTCGCGATCAAGCTGATCCACCAGCAGTTCGCCGCGGACGACGAGTTCCGTATCCGGTTCCGGCAGGAGGTGGCGGCGGCGCGGCGGGTGAGCGGCGCGTTCACCGCCGCCGTGGTCGACGCCGCGCCCGAGGCCGAGCAGCCGTGGATGGCGACGACGTACATCGAGGGGAACACCCTCGCCCAGCACATCGCCGCCGAGGGGCCGTTGAGCGGGGCGGAGCTGAGAAGGCTCGCGATCGGGCTGGCGGAGGCCCTGCGCGACATCCACCGGGTCGGGGTCGTCCACCGTGACCTGAAGCCCTCGAACGTCGTGCTGTCGCCCGAGGGTCCGCGGGTCATCGACTTCGGCATCTCGCGCGCCGCGGACCAGCAGACGCTGACGATGACCGGCCGGGTCATCGGGACGCCGCCCTTCATGTCGCCGGAGCAGTTGCAGGCGCCGCGCGGGGTCGGGCCGGGGTCCGATGTCTTCTCGCTGGGCACGCTGTTGGTGTACTCGGCGACGGGCCGCGGGCCTTTCGACGCGGACAGCCCGTACATGACGGCGTATCAAGTCGTGCACGAGGCACCGTCGTTGGACGCCGTGCCGCCGGCGCTGCGTACGGTCGTCGAGTTGTGCCTGGACAAGGAGCCCGACGGGCGCCCCTCGGCGCACGAACTCCTCGTGCTGTTGCGGGATTTGCCGGCCGACCTCGGTGGGGCGGGGGAGGGCGGGGCCGACGCGGGCTGCAGTACCCGCGATGTGAACACCCAGCACCACCTCGCGACACCCGTCACCCCGGCTGCCCCGGCTACTCCCGTCACCCCGGTCATCCCGGACACCCAGGCGGAGACCGACTCGACTTCCCCGGCCGTCACGCCGCCCGGTCCCGATACGGGCCGCACCGGCATCCCCCTCGGCCGTCGGCTGCGCCGCCGGTGGCGGCCCGTGCTCGCGGCCGGGGTCGCGGTGGCGGCGATCGGCGGCGGAGTGGCCGTCCTGACGGCGGGCGGTCCCCGGGAACCCGGCACCGACGCCAAGGGCAACGGTGTCGTGGTGCCGGGCGGCGTGCTTCCGGCCGGCTTCGCGCCGTGGCGTACGACCGTCCCGGGCGGGCGCGAGGACATCCCCGACGAGCTGCGGTGCGTAGCCCACGGTGACGCGGTGTTCTGCGGCGGCGGCGGTGTCGTCGCGGCCCGGATCAAGGCCGTGGACGGCTCGCGGGTGTGGACGGTGACGAGCCCGGGCGTCCCCGTCCAGGGCGTGCACATGGTGGACGCCACCGACGACACGGTGCTCGGATACCGCTTCGCCGCCCTGGACTCCCCGCAGGACCCCCAGAGCGAGGTCGTGGCCGTCGACGCGGCCAGCGGCCGGGAGCTGTGGTCCGTGCCCTCCGGCGCCCAGTCGATGGCCGTCACGGGCCGGTCCCAGGACGCCCTCGTCCTCGGTTCCACCGTCGTGACGATCGACGCCGCGAACTCCCGCTTCGAGGCCCGGGACGCGCACAGCGGTGAGGTCGCCTGGACGAGGGCGTTCCCCGCCGGCCGGCAGTGCGCCCCCGTCCCGCTGGACCAGCGGCTCCTCGCCATGTGCGCCACGCACACGGAGCTGAGCGACTCGGCGGTGCGCAACCCCACCCTGTACCCGCTCGACCGCGCCACGGGGAAGCTGGGCGAGCCCATCGCCGTCGACGGTCCCGCCGAACCGATGGGTGTCGCCGACGGCCGCCTCGTCCTCCTGACGAGGCTCGAACAGGGAACGCCGCTGGGCGCCTACGACGGGGTGGCACGGGTCGACCCGGCCTCGGGGAAGGTCGTGTACACCCCGCTGGACGCGACGTACGACGGGACGCCCGGCATGGTCGACGGCACCCTCTACGTAAGCGGGCAGACCGGTCTCGTCACCGCGATCGACCCCGCGACCGGCCGCAAGAAGTGGGCGCGGCAGACCAGCGTGGAAGGCGCGTCGGGTCCCGCCGCCGGAGAGGGCGCGGTGTTCTTCAGCTCGGCCACCGGTCGGGTGGTCGCGCTGTCGCCGCGCGACGGCAAGGCCCTTTGGACGACGGACCCGCAGGCCGACGGGCTGACGGGCGAGGAGGGCGCGAGCCCGCGCGTGACCGTCGCGGGGCGCGCGGTGGTCGTGGCCGCGGCCAAGAACACGCTCTTCGCCTTCGACGCGGGCAATCCGCCGAAGTCGGGCTGATCCTGACGCCGCCCGGCCGGCCGGCCGGAGGATCATACGGACCGGGCGGGGGTACGAATCGGCGGACGGCGGACGGCGGCGCGAGCCGGCGCCGCCGCCGCGGGCGAGCGAGCGGAGGGCAGTGCATGAGTGGGACGCCGACACCCGGGCCGGAGCCGCGCACCGGACCGCACAACGCGCTGACGGACGTGGCCGGGCTCCGGGTCGGGCACGCCGAGCGCACCGAGGACGGCTGGCTGACCGGTGTCACCGCGGTCCTCGCGCCGGAGGACGGGATGGTCGCGGCGGTCGACGTACGCGGCGGGGGACCGGGAACCCGGGAGACCGACGCCCTCGATCCGCGCAACCTGGTGGCCCGGATCGACGCGGTCGTGCTCACCGGCGGCAGCGCCTTCGGCCTCGACGCGGCGTCCGGCGCGGCGGCCTGGCTGGAGGAGCGGGGCCGCGGCTTCCGGGTGGGCGCGGGCCCGAACCAGGTGGTGCCGGTCGTGCCCGCCGCCGCCCTGTTCGACCTGGGGCGCGGCGGCCGCTGGTCCGCCCGGCCGGGCGCGGCGCTGGGGCGGGAGGCCATCGAGGAGGCGGCCCGCGGCGGCGAGGGCAGGCCTGTCCGCGAGGGCTGTACGGGGGCCGGTACGGGCGCGGTGTCCGGCGGCATGAAGGGCGGTATCGGTACGGCGAGTGTCGTCCTGCCGTCCGGGGCGACCGTCGCGGCGCTGGTCGCGGTCAACGCCTCCGGCTCGCTCGTCGACCCGGCCACCGGCGCGTTGTACGGGGCGTGGACGGCGCTGGGCGACGAGTTCCGGACCCACGGGCCGCACGCGCCGCTGCCGGACCCCGCCGTACACGCCCGGGCCCGCGAACGACTGGCCGCCGCGCTGGAGGAGAGCCGGCGGCGGCAGGCCGACGACGTACGGCGGCTGAACACGACCCTGGTCGTCGTGGCCACCGACGCCGTGCTCACCCGCGCCCAGGCGCAGAAGCTGGCGGGCACCGCGCACGACGGCCTGGCCCGTGCGATCCGGCCGGTCCACCTGCTGACCGACGGCGACACGGTGTTCGCGCTGTCGACCGGCCGGCGGCCCCTGACCGGCGACGACGAGGCAGGCGGCGCGGACCGGACCGGCTGGGAGGTCCACATCGAGGCGGCGGCGGTCGATGAGATCCTCGCGGCGGGCGCCGACGCGGTCTGCCGGGCCGTGGTGCACGCGGCGCTGGCCGCCCGTACCACCGACACCCCCGGCGGGCTCTTCCCGTCCTACCGGGACCTGTACGGCCCGTCGGCGGACGGCACCCCGGCCGGCTGAGCACCCGGGCCGACCGCCCACGGCGACGGCCTCGCCGGCGGCTCGCTCAACTACGGCCCTGGCTCCCACACCGACTGGGAGTGGATCGAGGCCGCCGCCTCCGTCCTGAAGCGGGCCCGCCTCACCACCCTGCTGCTGCCGGGCGTGGGCACCCTCCACGAGCTGAAGCACGCCTACGACCTCGGCGTCCGCTCGGTACGGGTGGCCACCCACTGCACCGAGGCCGACATCTCCGCGCAGCACATCGCCGCCGCCCGCGAACTGGGCATGGACGTCTCCGGCTTCCTGATGCTCTCCCACATGGCCGAGCCCGAGCGGCTCGCGCGGCAGGCGAAGCTGATGGAGTCGTACGGCGCGCAGTGCGTCTACGTCACCGACTCCGGCGGCCGGCTGACGATGAACGACGTCGCCGCCCGGGTGCGCGCCTACCGGGACGTCCTCGACCCGGCCACCGAGATCGGCATCCACGCCCACGAGAACCTCTCGCTCTCCGTCGCCAACTCGGTGGTCGCGGTCGAGAACGGCGTGTACCGCGTCGACGCCTCGCTCGCCGGACACGGCGCGGGCGCGGGCAACTGCCCCATCGAGGCGTTCATCGCCGTCGCCGGCCTGTCGGGCTTCCGGCACGGTTGCGACCTGTTCCGGCTGCAGGACGCCGCCGACGACATCGTCCGGCCGCGGCAGGACCGCCCCGTCCGGGTCGACCGCGAGACGCTCACGCTCGGCTACGCCGGCGTGTACTCCAGCTTCCTGCGGCACGCGGAGACCGCCGCGCGGCGCTACGAGGTCGACGTGCGCGACATCCTCATGGAATGCGGCCGGCGCCGGCTCGTCGGCGGCCAGGAGGACATGATCGTGGACATCGCGCTCGGCCTGGCGGCCGCTCGCTGACCTCTCTCCGGCGGCCTTCGCCGCCCCATGGAACGCGGTGCCGCCGGTCCCCTCGCCCCAGGGGACCGGCGGCGCCGTCCTGTGGGCGCACCCCGTGAAGCAGCCCTGATTCGGCGTCGACAAGTCGTCTGGCTATGTGTCAACTGCACGTAACGGAACGGCTTTACAGCTTTGTCGACCCACTCGTGAGGTGCGCGAAGACCACCACGCGAACGCTGAGCGGAAGGAGAGTTCGCCATTCCGCCACGATCATGCTCAAAGCGGCTCTAGGATCCCGGTGAGGCGGTTTCTCCGCATCTCTGTGTACTCCCTCACGAGCCGGGCCATAGGCCCCTTCGAACGCTGAGAGCAGGGGATGACATTCACGAATGAGAGCACCAGGGCAGCCGCGCCCGAACCACGTCGGCGCCGCCGGGGCATGCCCGGCCGCCGCACCGTGGTCGGTGCGACCGCGCTCGCCTTGGGCATGGGCGGCGGGGCTCTGGCCCTGGCGCCGGTCGCGTACTCGCAGACCGAGGAAGGATCGGTGACGGTCCGGGTGATCCGGGCCGTGGACGACAGCGGCGTGTGGACGCCCGCGCTGGAACCCGGCATGGCGGGGGTCAAGGTGACCCTCACCGACGATGCCGGAGCGGGCGTCGAGGGGGTCACGGCGGCCGACGGCACCGTGACGCTGGCCCCGACGGCGGGCAAGGTCACCAGCGGCAAGTACCGCGTACAGGTGGAGAATCCGAAGCCGGGAGTCCTTTTCCCGGCCTTCGCCTCCCGGCAGGGACTGGCCGGTGCGCCCGATCGGCTGAGCAGCAACGAGGAGTTCGTCGACCTCTCCGGCGGCAAGACCGCGGCGTTCACCACCGGGTTGTGGAGCCCTGGCGAGTACTGCCAGAAGAACGCGCCGTTGGTGACGTCCTGTCAGCCCGCCACGCGCGAGGGCGGGACCCAGCGGACGCTGGTCTCCTTCCCGTACAGCGCGCGTGGCCAGGATGGCGTCGACGTCAATGTCACGAACATCGCCACCAATGCCGACACCGGCACGCTCTACGGCATCGCGTGGAACAAGGCCGACAAGCGGGTGTTCTCCTCGGCGGTGGCCAAGCGCACGACGGACTACGGTCCGGGCGGCGCCGGCGGCGTCTACGTGACCGACCGCGAGACGAAGAAGACCACCCTGTTCACCACCGTCCCCGACGCGGGGACGACGAAGCACGGCGCGGGCACCGACGACGGCTTCGTCGCCGTGCCCGGAAAGGAGAGCCTGGGCGGCATCAAGATCACGGACGACGGCAAGGACCTGTTCGTCGTCAACCTCAACGACCGCAAGCTCTACCGCTACGACGCCACGGCGCCGACCGCGGACAAGCCGAAGGCCGTCACGGCCATCCCGGACCCGGGATGCCCCGCGCCCGGCGACTGGCGTCCGTTCGGCCTCGGCCTGCACGACGGTCTCGGCTACGTCGGCGGCGTGTGCTCCGGCGAGTCCACCGGGAAGGCCGCGGACCTGCGCGCCGTGGTCATGCCCTTCGACCTTGCCACCGGTGCGGTAAGGAAGCCGGTTCTCGACCAGCGACTGGACTACCCGCGCGAGTCGACCGTCGGCGGGCCCCCGTGCGACGGGGCGGGCTGGTTCCCCTGGACCGGAACCTTCCCGACCTCCCAGAACGGCCAGGCGTGCGGGACGTACATCGCCCAGCCCGAGCCGGAGCTGGGAGAGATCGACTTCGAGGCCGACGGGTCCATGCTGCTGGCCTTCCGCGACCGCTTCGGCGACCGCGCACCGGCCGGACCCACTCCGAACTCGGTCGGCACCGTTCTGTCCGGCGGTGACCTGAACAAGGCATGCCTGGCGGACGGCACGTACGTGATGGACACCAACAACGGCTGTGGGCTCTCCCCGCGGGGAACCCGCTTCTTCGACACCAGCCGCATGGGTTCCCACCACAACGCGTCCTTCGCGGGCATGGCGTTCTCCAAGGTCGAGGACACCATCGCGACCTCCGGTTTCGACCCGAACAGCACCGCCTTCGGGTACGGCACCACCTTCAACAAGCGCGACGGCAAGCAGGACCCGAAGTCCGGTCTGCGTCTCAACCCGGCCGGGACGGCGGCCCCGTTCGGCAAGGGCGCCTCGATGGGCGACCTGGAAGTGCTCTGCGACCAGGCTCCGCTCCAGATCGGCAACCGCGTCTGGTACGACCCCGAGCGCAAGGGCGTCCAGAGCCCGGAGCAGCGTCCCGTCCCGGGCGCGACGGTCAACCTGTACGACGCGTCGGGCACCCTCGTGGGGACGGCGAAGACGACGGAGCGCGGCGAGTACTACTTCGACGACTCCAATGTCTCCGGCGGCCTCAAGCCGAAGACGAAGTACACGATCCGTCTCGACAACCCGGCCGACTACGCCAAGGGGGGACCGCTCTACCAGTGGGTGCCCACGAAGGCGGACGTCGGTGACAACCACTTCATCGACTCCAAGGGCATCGTCCCGGACGGCGCGAAGTTCCCCGAGCGGGCGCTGACCACCGGCGGGCCGGGCGAGAACGACCACACGTACGACTTCGGCTTCCGGCAGCAGGAAGGCGCGCTGCGCCTGGTCAAGCACGACCAGGACGGCAAACCGCTGGCCGGGGCCACGTTCCAGCTGTGGAAGGAGACGAACGGCACCGACGACCTGCAGACCACCGGCGACAAGCCGGACACGAAGACCGGCGAGCCCTGCGTGACCACGGCCGACGGCCTCTGCGGGGGCAGCGGCGAAGTGGGCACGTACTACTGGCAGGAGGTGAGCCCGCCGGACGGCTACGCCGTACCCGACAAGGCGGTGTCCGGGCCGCTGGAGCTCACCGCCGACAACCTTGCCGACGGGGTCTCGGTGACAGCGGTCAACAAGAAGCTGCCCGCACCCACGCCGACACCGGAGCCGACCACGCCGGCGCCGGGCACACCCGGTACGCCGGGAACCCCCGGGACCCCGGGTCACTCGTCCGGTTCGGGTCACGCGTCCGGCCCGGGCGGCGGCCTGGCGTCCACCGGCACGAGCCTGGCGGGTCCGCTGGTGGCGGGCTGCGCGGCGCTGACCGTCCTCGGCGCGACCCTGGTCGTCCTGATGCGGCGCAGGCGCAAGGCGCGACCCCTCTAGTCCCTCTGGTTTCCTGAGGG
This sequence comes from Streptomyces laurentii, assembly GCA_002355495.1. Classification (GTDB taxonomy): domain Bacteria; phylum Actinomycetota; class Actinomycetes; order Streptomycetales; family Streptomycetaceae; genus Streptomyces; species Streptomyces laurentii. Next base: position 730,804 of record AP017424.1, on the reverse strand, counting down.
GCGGCCGGACCGGGTGAACTCCGGTCCGGCTCGGGCGGGTTCGTGGACCACCGGTCCGCGGGCCCGCCCACCTGTGTCACCGACCGACGAGAGAAGGCGAGCGCATGGCTCGGAAGAAGAAGACCGCCGGTCGGATAGCACGCCGGACGCCGCGCCGGTCCCTCTGGGCCGGTCTGGTCGCGGTCGTGGTGTTCGGTGCGGCGGCGGCCGGCGTGGCGGCCTGGTGGGTCCTGTCCGACGACACCCCCGCCGAACGGCCGGTGACCACGGAGGAGGCGTCCAGGCTCGCGCTGTCACGGCTGGACCTGTACCAGGCCAGTCCGGTGGCGGTGCGGCTCTTCGTCGACGAGGGCGGCGGAGTGAGGGTGGCCGTCAAGGGGGTCGTGGACTACCGGACACGCCGGGCCGTGGGGAGTTACACGATCACCGGGGCTTCGGGTGCTTCCGGGGCGCCGGGGGCGACCACGGCCACGGCGGGGACGCTCGACCGCGGGCTGATCGTCTGGGACGCCGGCGGCCTCGGCCTGGCCCCCGGCCCCCAAGGCGACGCCGACCCGCCCTGGTCGCGGGCCGAGCGGGTCCCGCGGTCCGGCTGGTCCCCGCGCTCCTATACGGCGGATCCCCTGGACGCCGGGCTTCAGCTGATGATCGGCCTGGGCGCGGACCGCCCGGACAACCCGCTGCTCCTCGCCCAGTCCGGCGCCCGCTGGCTGGGGCGCGACCATATGAACGGCCGCGACGACTACGACCGGATCGCCGGCCCCCGCGCGCAGGGCGCCCGGCCCGGCACGGGGCCCGACGACGGCCGGTCGCCGCTGACGTACTGGGTCGACGGCGACGGCCGCCTGGCGAAGGTGACGATGCGGATGCCGGGGCTGGGGACCCCGGCCACCCTGGAGTTCCTCGGGCGCGACGCCCGCGCGAAGCTCCCCGAGGCGCCGTGGGCCACCGGCTGACCCGCCCCTCGGTTCTCAGAACCGCGCCGGACTCAGCGCGCCTTCGGTACGGCGTTCGCGTCCTTCGGGAGCGGGTAGGCGGCCGGGTCGACGGCACCCGGCAGGCCGGTCGCCGGCTTGCCCGGGGCGGTCGGGTCCGGCAGGGACGGCTGGGAGGGCGGGGCCGGTACGCGGTTGAACGGGACCCCGGGCGGCGCCTGCACCGCGGTCGCCCGCCCGGCGGGCAGGGCCCCCTTCCGGCCGCTGCCGCAGCCCGCGTTCCGCTCAAGGCGGTCCGGGCTCTGGGTGGCGGGCCGGTTGTCCGTGAAGCAGTTGCCGGGATCGACCGAGGCCAGGACGAGATCGGTGCCGTTGCCGGTGACGCGGTTGCCCTCGACGCGGTTGCCGCTCGCCGGATGGCCCGACGGGTCGGTGATGATCACTCCGACCGACCGGTTGCCCTGGACCAGGTTGCGCTGGACCCGGTTCCCGGTGCCGCCGCCGAGGCCGATCCCGATGCCGAAGCCGCCGTCCGCCTGCTCGGGGGAGTCGGCCGAGTTGTTGCCGGTGACCACGTTGCCCGCGATCACCGCGTTCTGCTGCGGGGCGAGGGCCTCCAGGTCGTTGGAGTTGACCGTGATGCCGACCCGGTTGCCGGCGGCGCGGTTGCCCAGGATCGACAACTGGTCGGAGGCGTTGGTCAGTTCGATGCCGACCGCGTTGCGTTCCACGGTGTTGCCGCGGACGAGGGTGGCGCAGGGCTTGCACTGGCCGACGTAGATGCCGGAGTCGGCGTGCCCGGAGGCGTACGACTCCTCGATCACGCCGTCGCGCGCGTCGAAGGCGTAGATGCCGTACAGACCGTTGTTGTACGACGTCACCCGGGTCGCCCGGAAGCCGCGGACGGGCGGGAAGCGCTTGGTGTCCAGCGGATCGTACGCGGAGCCGCCGGCGCCGCGCCGCTGCAGCTTCTCGTCGGTGACGCCGGTGAACAGCACGCCGTTGGCGAGGTAGTTGCGCACGGTGAGGTTCTCGACCACCCCGGCGGCGCCGGTCACGGTGATGCCGTTGGCCGTGCGCAGACCGCCGTCGAAGACGACCTTGTTGCGGTCCGTTCCGCGCAGCACCAGGCGGGGCTTGGTGACGCTGACGCTCTCCCGGTACACGCCGGGGCCGATCAGCACCGTCTCTCCCTCGCGGGCGACGTCCACCGCCTGCTGCACCGTGGGGAAGTCCTGCGGCACGCGCACCACGCTCCCGGCCGGATGCCGGGCGTCGTCCTTCGCCGACTCCGTACCGGAACACCCGGTGGCCGCGAGCGCGAGCGCGGCGAGCAGGGCCGACAGACGCGACGCTTTCCGGAATCCGGCCGACGGTCCGGCGGAGGGCGTCAACAGGCCCTTTGTAGACAGGATTTGCATGGAAGTTGTTCTATCGTCTCCAATAGGCGGATGCCCACCGAACAGGGAAATGCGCAGGGTTCGTCCCCGGCCGCGGCGAGCGGCATCGGGCGGCGCGGGGCGCTGCTCGCCGGCGGTGCGGTGCTCGCGGCCGGAATCGGCGCGGCGGCCGCCGAACTGGCGCGAGGGGACCGTACGGACGGCCGGTCTGTTACGGCCGGCGCCGGGGCTCCGCCGGCCGCGACCGCGATCTCCTTCCACGGCACCCGGCAGGCGGGTGTGCTGGCACCCCAGCAGCCGGCCACGCATCTGCTCGCCTTCGACCTTCCGCGGACGTCGGCCGCCGCCGACCGGAAGACCCTGCGCGAGGTGCTGGGCGCGCTCACCGGCACGCTCGCCACCGCGGCCTCCGAGGCTCCGGCGGACCCCCGGCTCCAGAGCGGTGCCACGACCCGGCTCACCTCCCTGGTCGGCATCGGCCCCGCGGCGGCGGCCCGCCTCCGGCTCGACGTCCCCGCCTCGCTCGCCGTGCTGCCGGCCTTCCCCGGCGACCGCCTCGATCCGCGCCGCGGCGACGGCGACCTGCTGGTCCAGTTGTGCGCGGCGGACCGCTGGACCCTCACTGTGGTCGCCGAACTCGTCGCCGCGGCGGCGCGGTCCGCCGGCGCCGTACCGCGCTGGACCCAGTCCGGATTCATGGCCCCCACGGCGCCGGGCACCACCCCGCGCAATCTGTTCGGCTCCAAGGACGGCACGGCCAATCCCGATCGCGCGGCGGCCGATCAGTGGGTCTGGGGCCCCTCCGGAGCCCACCGGGACGGCACGGTCCTGGTCTACCGCCGGATCCACATGGACGTCGCCGGCTTCGGGGCCCTGCCCGAGGGCAAGCGCGACCGGGTGATAGGCCGCCGCGCCGGGGACGGTTCGCCGCTCAGCGGGACCGCCGAGCACGACGAGCCGGACGTCTACGCCAAGAACCCCGACGGCTCGTACGTCATCCCCGCCACCGCTCATGTACGGCTCGCCAGCCCGCGCCTCGACCGCGGCGCGCGGATGCTCCGCCGGAGCTACAGCTACGACGACGGCCCGGACGATCGCGGCCTGCTCTTCTGCGCCTTCATGCGGGACCTGAACCAGTTCGTCCGTGTCCAGGAGCGCCTGGCCACCCGCGACGCGCTCAACCCCTTCGTCCAGCACCGGGCTTCGGCCGTGGCCTATGTCCTGCCGGGCGCGGGGAAGTCGGGGACGCTCGGCGACGGCCTCTGGACCTGAAGGGCCGGAACCACCGCATCATCAGAGGGGAAGTAATTCCGGTCGCTTGGGCTCCAGGGTCTCGTGGGGGTTCTTCCCCAGCAGGTGCTGACCGAGCCAGGGCAGGAAATGCTCCTTGGCCCACCGCAGATCCTCGAGCCGCTCCGTCTGCCGTGCCGGCCCCCGCCGCACGGCCGCCGCGGAGGCGTCCCGGACCGGGGTCGTCGGAGTCGCCGGGGCCGTGGGAGCCAGTCCCAGGACCTCGGCGGCCCGCAGTGCCACCTGCCGGTGCCCCTCGGACGAGAGGTGCAGCCGGTCCTCGCTCCAGGCCTGGGGATGCTGGATGGAGGTCATGGACCACAGGTCGACGACCGCGCATCCGTGCCGCTCCGCGATGGCGTGGATGTGCGCCGTGTACGTGGCGATCTTCCCGCGCAGATGGCGCAGGACGGGTGTGCCCCGCGGATCGAAGCCCGTGAAGACGAGCACGGTCTTCGCCGCGCCGCTCAGCTCGACGACGGCTTCCTCGAAGCGGTCGGTGATGCGGTCCACCGAACTCCCGAGCCGCAGGATGTCGTTGCCGCCGGCACACAGGCTGACCAGGTCCGGGGCCAACTCGATGGCGCGGGGCACCTGTTCGGTGATGATCTCTTCGATGACCTTGCCACGTATGGCGAGATTGGCGTAGCGAAGGGGTACGGGGGAGCGGTGGGCGAGCCGGTCGGCGAAGCGGTCGGCCCAGCCGACGAGCGCGCCTTCGGAGGTCTCGTCGCCCAGCCCCTCCGTGAAGCTGTCCCCGAGAGCGACGAACGAGCCGATCGGGGCTCTGCCGAGCCGGGTCTGTGTGTCGGACATCCTGCGTCGCCTCCCGTTCCGTCACCCCAGTGCCACGACCTTGCCGCAATCTTTTGGTCGAATCAAATGAATAATCGGGAGAGTGTCACCTTCGGCGGAGCGAGGGCCGGCGGCCTGGGTAGGTGAACGGGACGGTACGGGGCGGGACTTGAGCCCGGACGGATCCGGCCGCCTCGTCGCCCCTTGCTCAGCCGGAGTGCAGGGTGCGCAAGCGTCCGGGCTCCGCCGGGTCACGGTCGGCGACCTGGACGGGCGCCCATGCCCACTGCCATACGGCGATGTCCGGCGTACGCGTGAAGCGGATCGGCCCGCGCGTGCCCTCGACCGCCACATGCGGCCACGCCGACGCGAGAGCCGCCCGGCCGGTGCCGTGGGAACGCAGCGCCTCGGCGAGGACGGTGACGGTGTCCCAGCCCTCGAAGGCGACGAACGAGGGCGCCTCGCCCAGCCGTTCGTGGAGCTCCTTCCCGACCCGCTCGCCGAGCGGGCCGAGGCGCTCGGGGAGGTAGCGCAGGAACGGGATCCCGGCACCTTCCTCGCCCAACGCGACGGCCCAGGACGGGAATTCCGGCTGTCCGGCCGGGGCGCCGACGAGGAGGTCCGCGAGTCGCGCGTCGCGCCGTACGGCCCTGACGATCGGCACCGCCGGTTCCGGATGGCCGACCAGCAGGAGAAGTGCCGTCGCGCCGTGATCGGCGAGCGCGTCGCACAGTGCTTCCGGGGTGAGGGTGTTCGCGTCGAGCGTGAGGACGCTGCCGCCGTGGGGAGCGAGACGCTCGCGCAGGACGCGGGTCCCCGACGCCCAGTAGACGCCGGGCTGGGCCACCACGGCGATCCGGTTCCGGCCCTGGCGGAGCAGGAAGTCCGCGTAGATCCGCCAGCCGTGGGACTGGGCCGGGGCCAGCCGCGCGACCCCTTCCGCCGGCTCGTCGGTGAGCGCGTCGAGTACCGCGGAGGAGCAGAGGAACGGAACACCGAGCGCCTCGGCCCGGGTGGCGACCGCGCGGGCGACGACGCTGTGGTACTCGCCCACCACCGCGGTCACGCCCAGACCGGCCAGCTCGTCCACGTGCGCCTCGGCCCGCGCCGGATCGGCCGCGGTGTCCCGCACCACCAGTTCCAGGGGCCTGCCGTCGATCCCGCCGATGCCGTTGATCTCGCCGACCGCCAGCTCGAGTCCGGCGAGCAGATGCCGGCCCGCCTCGGTCCAGCCGGGCCGCGTCAGCGGGACGAGCGCGCCCAGACGGACGGGCTCTCCGGTGGTGGGCCGGCCTTCGGACGGCGAGGACGGGATGTTCATCGGCGGGTGCCTCCCTGGACGACGCGGTGGCGCCCGCGCACCGTACCTGGGAGCGGTACGGCGTCGACGCGGACGCCACCGGCATCGTGTCCGGCGCACCGGACCAGGTCAACCGCCGCCGTACGTCCGGGCATTCCGGCCGTACGGCGGCACGACCCCTGCTACGAGGGGGAGTTGCGGCGGTCGCCTCGGCCGGAGCCCCGGGCGGGCTTGCCGGCTGCTGCGCCGGCGCCGTTCGTCCGCGCGCCCCGGGCCCGGCGGTCGGCCCCGCGGCCGCCCGAGCCGGCGGCACCGGCAGCGGCCTTCCCGGCCCCGGCAGCGGCCCCGTTTCCGGCTCCGGATCCGGTCCGGCGGGCACCGCCGCGCCTGCCGCCGCCCGCGGTGGACGGCTTGTCGGCTCCGGCTGCCCCGGTGGCGGCGGCGCGCCGCTGCGGGCCCTGGTTCCGCGTACCCGCGTCGGCGGACGCACCCGCCGTGGCTCCGGCGCCGGCCCTGCGCGGACGGCCGGCCCGTCGGCCGGGCTCGGTGCCCGGCTTCCGGCCCCGTCGTGCCGTCGCCGGGGGAGTCGGCTGGGCCGTCTCGAGGACGACGGGCACGCCGGAGGGCTCGCGGGCGCCGGTGAGGGCGGCGAGCGCCGGGTCACTGGAGGTGACGCGGGCCGTCCGGGGGCGGATCGCCGCGTCCGACATGAGCCGGCTGACGTCCCGCTTCTGGTCGGGCAGGACCAGGGTGACCACGCTGCCCGTGCTGCCGGCGCGGGCCGTACGGCCGCCCCGGTGCACGTAGTCCTTGTGGTCGGTGGGCGGGTCGACGTTCACGACGAGGTCGAGGTCGTCGATGTGTATGCCCCGGGCCGCGACGTTCGTCGCCACCAGCGCCGTGACCTGGCCGTTCTTGAACTGCTCCAGGGTGCGGGTGCGCTGCGGCTGGCTCCGGCCGCCGTGCAGGGCCGCCGCGCGGACGCCGACGGACAGCAGCCGCTTGGCGAGCCGGTCGGCGGACCGCTTCGTGTCGAGGAACAGGATGACCCGGCCGTCACGGGCCGCGATCCGCGTGGTGACGGCCTTCTTGTCGGTCTCGTCCAGGACATGGAGCACGTGGTGCTCCATGGTGGTGACCGCTCCCGCGGACGGGTCCACGGAATGCACGACGGGGTCGACCAGGAAGCGCTGCACCAGACGGTCGATGTTGCCGTCGAGGGTGGCCGAGAAGAGCAGTCGCTGCCCGTCCGGCCGGACCTGCAGCATCAGCTTGGTGATCTGCGGCAGGAAGCCCAGGTCGGTCATCTGGTCGGCCTCGTCGAGGACCGTGATCCGCACCTGGTCGAGCTCGCAGTCGCCCCGCTCCACCAGGTCGTTGAGCCGGCCGGGCGTCGCGACGAGGACCTCGGCGCCGCGCCGCAGCGCCCCGGCCTGCTTGGTGATCGACAGCCCGCCGACCACGGTGGTCAGCCGGAGGTTCACCGCCGTCGCGTACGGCGTCAGGGCGTCCGTGACCTGCTGGGCGAGCTCACGGGTGGGCACCAGGACGAGGGCGAGCGGGGCCCTGGACTCGGCGCGCAGACCGGCCGTACGGGCCAGCAGGGCGAGCCCGAACGCCAGGGTCTTGCCGGAGCCGGTGCGCCCGCGCCCCAGCAGGTCGCGGCCGGCGAGCGAGTTCGGCAGCGTGGCGGCCTGGATGGGGAAGGGGGTGGTGACGCCCTGGGCGACGAGGGTCTTCAGCAGCCCCGCGGGCATGTCCAGCTCGGCGAATTCCTCGACGGCGGGCAATGCGGGCGTCGTGTTTTCCGGCAGCCGGAATTCCTTGGGCGGCGCGGAGGACGCGGGGGAAGAGGTGCGCCGGCCAGACTTCTGGGGCCTGCGAGGCATGCGTTTTTTTCCTTCCTGGAAACAGCGCAAACCGGGGTTCGCACCGTGATGGTGCGAACCCCGGTTTGTGATGACGTCGCCGACGATCAGGCGGGGACGATGTTCTCCGCCTGCGGGCCCTTCTGGCCCTGCGTGACGTCGAAGGAAACCCGCTGGCCCTCCTGGAGCTCACGGAAGCCCTGGGTGGCGATGTTCGAGTAGTGGGCGAAGACGTCCGGGCCGCCGCCGTCCTGCTCGATGAAGCCGAAGCCCTTTTCCGAGTTGAACCACTTCACGGTTCCCTGCGCCATGATTTTCTCCTTCTGTAGGCAGAGGCCCCATCCGGAGAATCCGGAAAACAAAAAATGCGCCCGTAAGGAGTATTCCTGCCGGGCGCACATGAGTTCATGGGTACCACAACTGCAACTCTGTGAGTCTAACACAGATGCGCCGGACGCGGGGGAGTGGCCGGGGTGGGGCGGCTTGATTCCGGGCCTCGGCGAATTTCCTGGCATCCGGGCGACACCGCCGTCCGGGGCAGGCGGCACGCCGTGCCATCCCCCTCCGGATCAAGGGGACCGGGGGCGGCTCGGCCTCCGGCGGTGTGGCACGGGCCTCCGTCGGCACCTCTTCGGGCTGCCGGTCCCCTCCCCGAGATCAACGGGGTGGCGCCGCCGCGTCCTCGAGCAGGACGCGGGGAGTGCCCGTGCCGTCGGCCGGGACCGTCCAGACGTTCTCGCCGCCGGCGCGGTCGTCGTCCTCGGTGGCGGGCAGCGCGTAGGCGACCGTGCGGTCGTCGAGCCACACCGCCTGGTCGTCGACACTGCGCCGTTCGGCGAGCGCGGTCGACTTCGACGTCCGCAGATCCAGGACGTGCTCGCGCCACAGCGCGGTCTTCCCGAGGACCCGCTTCTTGTACGCGACGCGGGTCTCGTCGGGAGACAGGGACGGGCACTCCACGTTCTCGGCCAGGGTGGTGACCGTACGGGCCGTCAGAGAGCCGCGGACCAGATAGGTCTGATCGCGGGTGCTCAGCGTGGCGTAGAAAGTGTCGTCGTCGGCGGCGAAGGTGACGCCCCAGAAGTTCACGTCGGCGTTGTGGTAGGCGCGGCCGTCCAGGGTGATGGCGAACTCTTCCAGGCTCGGGACGAGTCGCCAGGTCCGGGTGTCGAGGATCGAGGTACGGGTCGAGAAGAAGGAGCTGCTGTACGACTCGCCCTTGACGAAGACGGTCCACGCGGCCAGATGTCCGCTGGGGGAGACCCGGGCGCGGCTCGGGACCCCGGCGAGGGCGTACGCGCGCCGGGTGCGCAGCTCGGCGTCGAGAACCAAGGCGCGGTACGAAGGCCGGCCGAGGGTACGGGTCGACTGGAGGCAGACGCCGGTCCCCGTCGCCGCGTGGAAGCGCAGACAGGCGACCGGGGACGCGGTGCGCGTGGCGTTCTCGGGCGCGGTCGCCGGCACGGACACGAGACGGTCGCGCCGGGGTCCCGCCGCGGTGGAACGGAAGACCCGCCGGCCCGGCTCGTCCAGGCGGACCTTCCCGCTCGTGTACGCCGGTCCGCCCGCGCGCGGCGCGTTCTCCTCGGCGGCCCGGTCCGCCGCCGACAGCACGGACCAGGTGCCCAGGCCCGCGAGGAGCAGCACCCCCACGACGAGGATCAGCAGCCGGCGCTGCGGGGTGAGGGTCATCGACGGCCTTCCGAAGGGCGCAGGGCCACGCCGGCGACCGCCGCGCAGCAGGCGAGGCCGGCGGCGGCCACGGCGAGGGCGGGGCCGTCGCCCCAGGTCGCCCACGCGGCGCCGAACGCCAGCGAACAGCAGAACCGGGCCAGTGCCTGCCCGGTGCCGACCAGGGCGATGCCGCTGGCCCGCAGCGGGGCGGGCACCACGGCGGCGACGGCGGCGGGCAGCACCCCGTCGGTGGCGGCGTAGAAGATGCCGTGCAGCGCGAGGACCAGGTACGGCAGGGCCGGCGTGTCCGGCGACCACAGCAACAGGGCGTAGGCGAGCAGCAGCCCGGCGTGCCCGGCGAGGAACACCGTCCGGCGCCCGATCCGGTCGGCGAGGCGCCCGGCGGGCAGGGCGAGCAGCAGGAACACGGCCGCGCTGCCGAGCGGGAGCAGCGGAAGGAGCTGCTCGCCGACCCCGGCCCGGCGCTGGAGCAGGATGTAGAGGAACGCGTCGCTGACCGTGGTCAGGCCCAGCAGCACCGCGCAGCAGGCCAGGGCCCGCAGCCGAGGGGTCCGGAGCAGTCCGAACGCGGCCCGCAGATCCACCCGCGCCTCGGCGTCGGCCGCCGGACCCTTCGCCCGGCCCGCCCGGCCCGCCCGGCTCCGTACCGGAACGCCGGTCGGTCGCGCGCCCCGCGCCGCGCGCCGCTGCCCGCCGGGCACGAACAGCAGCAGGACCAGGACGCCGAGTGCCGCCACGCAGCCGCTGACCGTGAAGACCGCGTCGTAACCCCCCGCCGCCATACCGAGGATGAGGAACGCGACCAGCGGGCCGAGCAGCGCGCCCGTGGTGTCCATCGCGCGGTGCAGCCCGAACGCCCGGCCCTGCCGCTCGGGCGGCGCGGACAACGAGATCAGCGCGTCGCGCGGGGCGGTGCGCAGGCCCTTGCCCGTACGGTCCAGGGCCAGGGACACGCCCAGGGCGCCCAGGTGCGGGACCAGCAGCAGCGGCTTCACCAGCGCTGACAGGCCGTACCCGATCCCGGCCACCAGTTTGTGGTCGCGCACCCGGTCGGCGAGGTGGCCGCCGGCGAGCTGGACCAGGGCGCTCACCCCGTTCTGCACGCCGTCGAGCATGCCGAAGCCCAGCGGCCCGAGTCCCAGGCCGAAGACCAGATAGAGCGGCAGGACGGCGGTGACCATCTCGGTCGACACATCCGTGATCAGACTGACCGTGCCGAGCGCGAGGACGGTCGGCGAGGCCGCGCGGAGGGTGCCGCGCACCCGGCCGCCGGACGGCGAGCGGGTCGTTCCGGTCGGTGTGGTGCGGTCGGCCAGATACACGGGCGAGTCTCCAACTGCCGTGAGCGGTACGCGCGCTGGTCACTGTAGCGGCTGAACGCTCCGGGAAGGGCACGATCGGGACGGCTTCGCGACCGCTTGCCACCAATTCCGTGAAAGGCGTCATCGTCCCCGTGTTGTGCGCCTATCTTCCCGTTGTACGCTGCGATTCGAGCACAACGTCCGCGCTGTGCGCAGGGGGTGTTCGTGGGGGGTTTCACCGGCGGGAGGCCGAAGCGGCGACGCTTCGACGCCGACCGCCTGTCTTGTCACGCATGTCAGGCACGCCGGATCCGGTCTGCCCGGGTGGGGGATACCCGCGGTCGGCCACGGTCCGGAGCGCCCGTTCACCGGCTGCCCGGCGAACGGGCCGGATAGCCGCGCCCGCGCGCACCGTCGCGACCGGCCGGGCGGTGCCCCGAGGGGCGCCGCGACGACCGGTCCGCACGAGTGTGCCGACGCGGGGACGCGACGGCGGACCGACCAGCCGCCGCTCCGTCCTCGCCGTGTCGTGCGCCGTTCTCCCGCCGTGCCCGTCGTGTGTCCGTCGTTTCACTCATCGATCCGTTCCCGGTACGCCGCTCGACCCCGTGACCCACCCGGCTCACCGCACACCGTTCAGCGCACCAAGGCTCATCGCTCGCTCAGCTCGTCGACCGGCAGCGTCGAACAGCCAGCCATCCGGACCAGCCGCTCTGGTCCGGGACCGACCCGAGGGGGGTGGGTGTGTCCGATCGCGATGTCAACACACCCGAAATATCACGTAGTTCACGTCTGACCGCACTCGCGGGAGCGGACCGACCGCTCCACGCCCTGGCCGGCCGGCTGCTCGCCGTGGCCGAGCGGGGCCTCCCGCGGATGCTTCTGCCGGAGGGCGGCGAGTTCGCCTTCACCCGCGCCGCGCGCCGCGACGGCACCCGGACCCTGGAGCGGCGCGGCACCAGCCTCCGCTACGCCGCCATCACCGCGCTCGGCGTCCGCTACCTGCCCGCCGACCGGCAGCGTGCCGTCCTCGGCGGCCGCACCGCCGAGGAGTTCACCGGGCTGCTCGTCGAACGGCTGCCCGGGGTACGGGGGTTGGGCGACGCCGCGCTGGTGGCCTGGGCCGCCGCCGAGACCGGCCACCCCAAACTGTCCGACGCGCTCGACCGGGTCGCCGCCCTGGACCGGCCCGGCACGCCCCAGTACACCGTCGAGGCCGCCTGGGTGCTCTCCGCGCTCGCCGCCGCCCGTGCCACCGGCACCGTCGACGTCGAGGACCGCCTCGCCGCGGCCCGCGACCGGCTGCTGGACGCCCGGATCGGTGACGGCCCGCTCTTCCCGCACGCCACCGGACCCGGCCTCACCCCGTGGTACCGCGCGCACATCGGCTGCTTCGCCGACCAGACGTACCCCCTCCAGGCCCTCGCCCGCGCCCACGCGAGCGGCGGCGGCGACCCCGAGGCGCTCGCCGCCGCCGACGCCTGCGCCGCCCGGATCTGCGCCCTCCAGGGCGACGGCGGCCAGTGGTGGTGGCACTACGACGCCCGGCGCGGCACCGTCGTCGAGGGCTACCCCGTCTACAGTGTCCACCAGCACGCCATGGCCCCCACCGCCCTGCTCGACCTGGCCGAGGCCGGCGGCACCGACTTCGGCGAGCCGGTCCGCCGCGGTCTGCGCTGGATGACCGACGTCCCCGAACTCGCCGCCGCCGGTTCCACCGAGCCGATGATCCGGGACGAGCTCGGCGTCACCTGGCGCAAGGTGTACCGGGGCGATCCGAAGAAGGCCGTACGGGCCGCCCGCGGCCTCGGCACCCGGGTCCGGCCCGGTCTGCGGCTCCGGCCGCTCGACACCGTGTTCCGGCCCACCGCCGTGGACCGCGAGTGCCGCCCTTACGAGTTCGGCTGGATGCTCTTCGCCTGGCTCGGCGGCCTCCCCGGCGACACCCCGGAGGCTCTCGACACCCCGGAGGACACCGCGAGATGACGTTACGCCAGCACCTCTTCGGGGTCACTCTCGACGCCCTCACCCTGGACCAGACCGTCGAGCGCTGCCTCGCCGCCGTCCGGGCCGGGGAACGCCTGGAGATCGGCGTCGTCAACGCCGCCAAGCTGGTCGCCATGCGCCGCGACCCGGCCCTCGCCCGCGCCGTCTCCGGCTGCGACCTGATCCTCGCCGACGGCCAGTCGGTGGTCTGGGCCGGCCGGCTGCTCCGCCGCCCGCTGCCCGAACGCGTCGCCGGAATCGACCTGTTCGAGCGGCTGCTCGCCGAGGCCGAGACCGCCGGGCTCTCCGTCTACTTCCTCGGCGCCACCCAGGACGCGCTCGACCGGATGCTCCGCCGGATCGCCGTCCGCCACCCCGGCCTGCGGGTCGCCGGCAGCCGCCACGGCTACTTCGCCGACCGGGAACAGGGCGCCATCGCCGACGCCGTCGCCGCCAGCGGCGCCCACATGCTGTTCCTCGGCATGACCTCGCCCAAGAAGGAGAACTTCACCGCCGGATACGGCGCCCGGACCGGGGCCGGGCTCGTCCACGGCGTCGGCGGCTCCTTCGACGTCCTCGCCGGCGTCACCCGCCGCGCCCCCGTCCGCTGGCAGCGCCTCGGCCTCGAATGGCTCTACCGGGCCCTGCAGGAACCACGCCGCCTCGGCCGCCGCTACCTCACCACCAACGCCTCCTTCGCCCTGATGACGGGACGGGAGCTGCTCCGCCGGACACCGGCACCGTCGATCAGCACCGCAAGCAGGGGGGAATCGTGATGCGCGTCGTCGTCGTGGGACAGGGATACGTCGGACTGCCGCTCGCCGTCCGGGCCGCCGAGACCGGCCACGAGGTCATCGGCTTCGACGTCGACGCCGAACGCGTCAAGAGCCTCGCGGCCGGGGAGTCGTACGTCGAGGACGTCTCCTCCGCCCGTCTCCGCGCCGCCCTGGAGGCCGGCAGCTACCGGGCCACCGACTCCGTACGGGACTGCGGCGGCTTCGACGTGGCCGTCGTCACCGTGCCGACCCCGCTCCACGAGGGCACCCCGGACCTGCGGTACATCGAGGAGTCGGCCCGCGCCCTCGCCCGCTATCTGCGGCCCGGCGCGACCGTGATCCTGGAGTCGACCACGTACCCCGGCACCACCCAGGAACTCTTCGGCCCGCTCCTGGAGGAGGGCTCGGGGCTGGTCGCCGGCGCCGACTTCCACCTCGGTTACAGCCCGGAGCGGATCGACCCCGGCAACCCGGTCTGGGGCTTCGAACAGACCCCCAAGGTCGTCTCGGGGGTGAGCGAGGCCTCCCTCAAGGCCGTGCGGGAGTTCTACGACGGTCTCGTCGACACCACCGTCCCGGTCACCTCCCCCAAGGAGGCCGAACTGGCCAAACTCCTGGAGAACACCTTCCGGCACGTCAACATCGCCCTCGTCAACGAGATCGCGATGTTCGCCCGCCACCTCGACATCGACGTCTGGCAGGCCATCGACGCCGCCTCCAGCAAACCCTTCGGCTTCATGCGCTTCACACCCGGCCCCGGCGTCGGCGGGCACTGCCTGCCCATCGACCCGTCGTACCTGTCCTGGCGGGTGCAGCGCGAACTCGGCCAGAGCTTCCGCTTCGTGGAACTCGCCAACGACATCAACAACCACATGCCCGACTTCGTCGCCCGCCGGCTGATCGACGCCTTCAACACGCGCAAGCGCTCCGTCAACGGCTCGCGCGTCCTGCTCCTCGGCCTCGCCTACAAGAAGAACACCGGCGACGCCCGGGAGTCGCCCGCCCTGCGGATCTCCCGGCTGCTGCTCGACCTCGGCGCGGACGTCCGCGCCGCCGACCCGCACGTCGTCGAGAACCACCGCGTCGACCCCCGGCTCGTCCGCGTCGAACTCACCGAGGAGGAACTGACCGCCGCCGACGCGGTGGTGCTCCTCACCGACCACGACGCCTTCGACTACGACCTCGTCGAGGCCCACGCCCCTTACGTACTGGACTGCCGGCGCCGGCTGAGCGGTCCCCGGATCGAGGTGCTCTGACCCCATGAGCCCGACCCCCCAGCGCATCGTCTGCGTCGCGGGCGCCCGCCCCAACTACATGAAGATCAAACCGGTGCTGGACGCCCTGGAGGCCCGGGGTGCCGAGACCGTCCTCGTCCATACCGGACAGCACTACGATCCGGCCATGAACGAGGTCTTCTTCCAGGACCTCGGGCTGCGCCCGCCCGACCACTTCCTCGGCGTCGGCTCCGGCAGCCACGCCACCCAGACCGCCCGCGTCATGACCGCCTTCGAACCGCTCCTCGACACCGTGGCGCCCGACGCCGTCGTCGTGGTCGGCGACGTCAACTCCACCCTCGCCTGTGCCCTGGTCACCGCCAAGGCGGGGCCGCTCCTCGCCCACGTCGAGGCGGGCCTGCGCAGCCGCGACTGGTCCATGCCCGAGGAGGTCAACCGGGTCGCCACCGACCGGCTCAGCGACTACCTGCTCGCCCCGTCCCCCGACGCCGCCGACAACCTGCGCGCCGAGGGATACCGGGACGACCAGATCCACGTCGTCGGCAACGTCATGATCGACACGCTGTTCGCCAACCGGGAGCGGGCGGCCGCCTCCGACATCCTCGCGCGCCTCGGACACGAGCCGGGGACGTACGGACTCGTCACCCTCCACCGGCCCGCGAACGTCGACGACCCCGAGGTCCTCGCCGGCCTGCTCAAGGCCCTCGGCGAGATCGCCGCGCACTGCCCGCTCGTCCTGCCCGTCCACCCCCGGGCCGCCGGGAAGCTGACCGCGCTCGGCGTCCCCGGCGGGATCCGGCTCGTCCCGCCCGCCGGATACCTGGACTTCGTCGCCCTCCAGGCCGGCGCCCGGATCGTGCTGACCGACTCCGGTGGCGTCCAGGAGGAGACCACCGCGCTCGGCGTCCCCTGTGTGACCCTCCGGGACAACACCGAACGCCCGATCACCGTCGAGGAGGGCACCAACGTGCTGGCCGGCCGCGATCCGGACCGCGTCACCGCCACCGCGCTGCGGGTCCTCGCCGACCCGCCGCCACCCCGCCGTCCCGAACTCTGGGACGGCCGGGCGGGGGAACGGATCGCCCGGGTGATCCTGGAGGGCGGGACGGCGGCCGGCCGGCCCCGGCCCACCGACGCCCCGCCCGGCCGGGCCGACCGGCCCGAGTGGCCCGATCACGAGGACCGGCCGCCCCGACAGGTCCGCGATCGCTGAGATCCCCTCTATCCTCGTGCAGGGAACGGTAGTTGGGGGACGCCGCACCAGGCGCAAGGGGGAAACGCCATTGGACCTCGCAGAGATCTTCCGCGTCATGCGCCGGCGGTGGTACGTCCTGTTGCCGGGACTGCTGATCACCGCCGGCCTGGTCGTCGGGGCCTGGCGCGTGCTGCCGGTCTCGTACAGCTCGCAGAGCACGGTCGCGCTGCTCAACTCCCGCAAGGGAGCGGCAGCCGACGGAAACCCGTTCCTGAGCATGGAACCGTCGCTGACGGGCATGGCCGACAGCCTCGCCCGCAACGTCAACTCCGATGCCGCGAAGGGGGATCTGAAGCGGGCGGGACTCACCGAGAAGTACGAGGTGAAGATCGCGGACAACGCGCAGGGGCCGCTGCTCTGGATCACCGTCACCGGCCATGAGCCGACGGCGGTCCTGAAGGGCAACGCGACGCTCATGGAGTTCACGAAGCAGCGGCTCCGGGAGCTCCAGGCGGACCAGAAGGTGGCCCCGGACGCGATGATCCGGATCACCACCATCGTCCCGCCCCAGAAGCCCGAGGCGCAGCTCAAGTCCACCATCCAGTATCTGGTGATGGGCGGGGGCCTCGGCGTCGTGCTCAGCCTGGTGGCGACCTTCTTCGCCGAGGCGCGCCGCCGGGGCGCCGCCCGACCGCGGCACCGCCAGGGACCGGCGGGCGGCGAGGGGCCCGCCCCGCGGGCCGCCACCCGGTCCGGGCGGCCGGAGGAGGAGCGGGCGGGACAGGAACGGCCGGGGGAGCGGGCGGCCGGGCGGCCGGAGGAACAGACGGCGCCCCCGGAGTCGTACGACCAGCGTGACCAGCCCACCGTGCAACTGCCCGTGCGGCCCACCCCCGGGACCCGGCCCGCCCGGCGTCCCCCGTCCTGGGTCAAGTGACGGACCCGGCGAAGAGGAGCCCCCGAGAGGAGCCCCCCGATGCGGAACGACGCCCCCGACCAGGCGTCCCCGGCACCGCGCGACACCCCAGGTGAGTCCGGATCCTCCCCTGCCCCCGCGGGGGCGGAGACGCTGGGCGGCAAGGTCCGCTCCGCCACCCGCTGGAGCCTGATCAACACCATGGTGATGCGGCTCGGCAACTTCGCCACCGGCATCGTCCTGGTCCGCTACGTCCTCGACCCGGCCGCCTGGGGCGTCTACGGCGTCGCCCAGACGGTCCTCATGGTGCTGCTCTCCGCCAACGAACTCGGCGTCACCCTCGCGGTGGTGCGCTGGGACGGCGACGTCCGCCGCTTCGCGCCCACCGTGCTCAGCCTCAGCGCCCTGTCCAGCGGTCTGCTCTATCTCGCCCTGTTCGCCGCCGCCCCGGCCGTCGCCGGACTGCTCGGCGCCCCCGAGGCCACCGTCGTCCTGCGGGTGATGTGTCTGTGCCTGGTGCTCGACGGCCTGTCCCAGGTGCCCGCCGGCGTCCTCACCCGGGAGTTCCGCCAGGGCCGCCGGATGGTGATCGACGCCCTCAACTTCGTCGTCAGCACGGGGGTGACGGTGCTGCTCGCCCTCCAGGGCCAGGGCGCGCTGAGCTTCGCGTGCGGCGCCGTCGCCGGGAACGTGGTCGCCCTGGCCGGCTGCGCGCTCGCCGCGCCCGGCATGCTCCGCTTCGGCTGGGACCCGGTGCAGGCCCGGGCGCTGCTGCGGTTCGGGCTGCCGCTCGCCGGGGCGAGTCTGCTCTCGCTCGCCGTCGTCAACGCGGACGCCATGATCGTCGGCGCGGTCCTCGGCAATGTCGCGCTCGGCTACTACATGCTCGCCTTCAACATGGCGGGCTGGCCCGTGCGCGTCATCTCCGAGACCGCCCGCCGGGTCTCCTTCGCCGGTTTCTCCCGGCTCGCGGACTCGCCGAAGGCCCTCGCCGACGGCTTCGCCCGCGCCCTCGGGGTCCTGATGACCGCGACCGTGCCCGCCTGCGTGCTGCTCGCCGCGCTCGCCGGGCCGCTCGTCGAGCTGGTGTACGGCGCGAAGTGGCGGCCCGCCGCCGAGGCGCTGCCCTGGCTGATGGCCCTGGGCCTGGCCCGGATCGCCGCCGAGCTGACGTACGACTGTCTGGTGGCCGTCGGCCGACGCCGCTCGCTCCTGCTGATCCAGGGGCTGTGGCTGGTCACCCTGGTGCCGGTGCTGACGTTCGCCGCTCGCGAGGGCGGGATCGGGACCGTCGCCGCCGGCCATGTGGTCGTCGCCGGACTGGTCGTACTGCCCGCCTTCCTCGCCGCCCTGCGGCGCGGTGGCATCGCGGCCCGCGCGCTGGTCCGGGTGTGCGTCCGGCCGGTGCTCGGCGGGGTCGTGATGGCGGTCCTGCTGGTCCTGGGCCGCGGCCGGCTGGGGGAGGGGTTCGTCGCCCTGGCCGCCACGAGTGTGGCGGGGCTCGTGGGATACGGGCTGTGCGCCGTGCCCGGCCGCACACTGGTGCGCGGCGTGCTCACCCTGCGCCGCCGGACCGGGGTCACCTCCGCCGTACCGGCTCCCGGCTCCGTACCGGATCTCGACCCCGTGCCGGCCGCCGATTCCGCATCGGCACCGCAGCCCTCACCGCCCGCCCGTCCGCGCAACTGATCCCGCACCCGCGTCACCGCACCAGCTCCGCACCCGCGTCACCGCACCAGCCGGCCGGTCCGGCACGAGAACGATGAGGTGAGTCCCCTGGCCCGACCCGGCCGCCGCCGCACCCTGCTCACAGCGACCCTGCTCGCCGTCGTCCTGCTGTTCTCCCTGTTCACCTTCACGGGCCTCGGCCAGCAGGTGTTCTGCCTCGGCGGCGCCGCGCTGTGCGACGCGCGCGCCATCACCGCACCCGGCGCCTCCGGCACACCCAAGGGCGGCGGCAACGACGGCAAACCCGGCGCGCGGAAGGGCTGCGCGAGCCCGCGTGCCTGCGGCTACCCCGACGCGACCACCACCGGGCCGCGGATCGCCACCCTGACCCCGCAGTCCACCGGCAACGCGGCCATCCGCACCGACGGCACGGTCATCAAGGGCTGGGACATCACCGGTTCCCTCGACATCTACGCCAACGACGTCACGGTCATCGACAGCCGGATCACCTCCACCAACTGGTGGGGCATCAACCTGCGGCCGGGTTACTCGGGACTGCGCGTCCTCCACACGACCATCACCGCCGTCCCCGGCAAGGGGCCGGACAACGGCGGCTCCGACTACGCGGTGTCCAACATGAGCACCAGCCCGGTCGAGGTCGGCTACTGCGACATCTCCGTCTTCGGCGACGCCCTGTCCATGGGCCAGGGCGACCTCCACGACAACTACGTCCACGACATCACCCCGTTCCGCAATCTGGGCGGCGAATGGCAGCACACCAACGCGGTCATCAGCAATGGCGGCGGCAAGGGCAAGCTGACCATCCGGCACAACACGCTGCTCAACCCGACCCCGGCCGACAAGGGCGCCTCCGCCGCCGTCGGACTCTTCGCCGACAGCGCGCCCGTCACGCACACCGTCGTCGACGACAACTGGCTCGCGGGCGGTGCGTACACCCTCTACGCGGGCGGCAAGGACGCCACCGGCATCGAGGTCACCGACAACGTCTTCTCGCCGCAGTACTACCCGCAGGGCGGCAAGTACGGGCCGGTCGCCTACTGGAACCCGACGGGCGAGGGCAACGTCTGGCGGGGCAACTGGATGGCGGACGGGACCCCGGTGGCCCCGCCGAAACCCTGACGGTCCGGGCCGGCGCGACCGAAGGGGAGGCGGGTGCGGGCGGATCACGGGATCCCCTGATAAATCCCTTTCCCACGACTACGGTTGAGCCGATCCACTCTCCCCTCGCACCACCTCTCCGATCCGCCTCTCCGACCCCAGGTGGTTGATGCATGTCCGGCATCCGTGCCCTCCGCTCCCGTTTCGTCGACGCTCCCGACTCGCTCGGCGAACGGTTCCGCGCCGCCCGCTGGGAGCGGTTCCGCGCCTGCTTCCCCGGCATCGGGGGCATGCGGGTGGTGGACCTCGGCGGCACCGCCGAGAACTGGCTGCGCTCCCCACTCCGGCCCCGGCACGTGCACCTGGTCAACCTGGAGCCGCACCCCGATCTGCTGCCCGAGTGGATGAGCGCGGAGAACGCCGACGTGACCGACCCCGACATCCCCGCCAAGCTGGGCGAGTTCGACCTGGTGGTCTCCAACTCCACGATCGAGCACGTGGGCGGGCCGAGCCAGCGCCGCCGGTTCGTGGCCGCGGTCGACCAACTCGCCCCGCTGCACTGGGTGCAGACCCCGTACCGCTACTTCCCCGTCGAACCGCATTTCCTGGCCCCCGGCTTCCAGTTCCTGCCGCTGGCCGCGCGGGCGAAGCTCGTCCGGCACTGGCCGCTCACCCACAGCCGGCCCGGCACGCCCGAGGAAGGGATGGACGCGGTGATCGGCATCGACCTGCTCACACGCGCCGAGATGCGCTACCTCTTCCCGCGTTCCGTGATCCTCGCCGAGCGGGTCGCCGGACTGACGAAGTCCCTCACGGCCGTCCGCAACCGCGTCTGATGCGGGGGGCGTTACGCGAGCGCCGGGTGATCCGGGCGCCCTGGGAACTGCTCAAGCGGCGCTTCGGCTGGCTCGTCCTGTACGAGTTGCGCAACAAGGTGCTGCTCGCGCCCACCGCCTGGCGGCTGCGCCGCTTCGAGGACGCCGAGACGGCCCGGCTCACCCGCGTCCTCGGGCGGCGGCCCGCCGCCCGGGTCGTGACCGTCATCGCCACCCACCGCCGGCCCGAGGCGCTGCGGCGGGCGGTGCGCTCCGCCCTCGGCCAGACCGTACGCGACCATGTCGTCCTCGTCGTCGACGACGGCGCGGGCCTGCCCCGACTCCCCGAGGACACACGGCTGTTCGCCGTCTCGCTGAGCCGCAACACCGGCGTCGCGGGCGTGGTGCGCAACATCGGCATCCGGCTGACGGACTCGCCGTACGTGGCGTTCCTCGACGACGACAACGCATGGGAGCCCGACCACCTCCGGCACACCCTGGCCGCGCTCGACACCCCCGGCGGCCCTGACGGCGTGTACACCGCCCTGCGGCGGATCCGGCCGGACGGCACCGAACGCGACGTCCTGTCCGTGCCGTTCGACCGCCGGCGGGCCGCCCACGCCGCCTTCCTCGACACCAACGCGTTCGTCGCCCGGCGCACCCCCGCCCTGCACTTCAGCCGCCTCCGGCGCACCCCCCGGGTGCTGCCCCGCGAGGACTGGGAGCTGATCCGCCGCTACGCCCGCACCCACCGCGTCGCCCACCTCCCCCGGCCCACCGTCCGCTACCTGGTGAACCCGGACAGCCGCTACACGGCGTGGGACGGCTAGGCGCTGTCCGGCGGATCAACGTGAGATCTCCTGTGGACGAGGCAGGCTGGCTATCCTCGCATCGTGAATCGTCACGCGTTCGAGCTGATGTGGGGAGGCGCCGCTCTCGTGGGCGGGGGGCTCCTGGCCGCTAACGCCCGAGGGGTGGCCGACCGGTTCCAGGCGATGTCCTACGCCTACCGATCATGGCCCGGCAGCGTCACCACGTGCAGAGTGATTGGAGGCGTCTTCGCCTTCATGGGGGCGGGGATCCTTATTGCCGCCGGACTCTGAACCGCACGTGGCGCGATGACGCCTGCGCTGTTCCCTGACCTTGACGGTCAGGGCCCGAGCCAGAGGCGAATCGCCGCAGCCGCGACGGTGCCATGGAAGATGTAGGCCCTCTTGTCGTAGCGGGTGGCGACGGCCCGGGAGTTCTTGAGCCGGTTGATCGTCCGTTCTTCCTCGTTACGGCGCTTGTAGATCTCGCTGTCGAAGCCGGTGGGCTGGCCGCCCTTGCTGCCGCGCCGTTTGCGGTTGGCCCGCTGGTCCTTCGGCTCGGGGATGGTGTGTTTGATCTGGCGTCTTCGCAGGTAGCGTCGGTTGCGACGTGAGCTGCATGCCTTGTCGCCGCCGACATGGTCCGGTCGAGTGCGTGGCCGTCCACCCGCCGTTTCTTTCGGATCATGAAAGTGAGCTGTTGGTCGATACGAGCGTTGGTCCGAGGCAAGCGAGGGGGTGCGATGACGCTCGTCATCGAGTTGCGGCGTGGGGTCTCAACCGCTCGGACCGGCCGGAAGTCAGGACCGCGTCCCGCAGTAGGAGTCCTTGAGCGGATAGTTGTCGATGGTGAGCTCTGGGCAGCCCTGGATACGTTGGGCCGACACCGACTGCCTACTCTGGCTGACGTCGATCCGTATGGGGATACCCTGGTGCGCGGTGAGGCAGTGGACAACATGGTGCGAGAGCTGGAGGGGGCGGATCTTGCGCGGCTGAGAGGTGTCGAGAGCCAGTTAGTCTCGACGCTACTGGCCTGGGGCCTGCGCTGCCGCGCGGACAGAGACCTGCGCATCGCCTTCTCTGGCGATTAGTCCGCCACTCTCAGATTCATCTGATCGTTGGTCCGGGTATGCCGTTGACTGACGCGCAGTGGGCGTGGATCGAGCCGTTACTCCCGGATCGCGCGCCGAAGCGGGGTGGCCGGTGGCCGGACCACCGCGAGGTGATCGACGTGATCGCGTTCAAGTTCCAGACCGGAACGCAGTGGGTCCATCTACCGGAGAAGTACGGCAACTGGCGCGGCACTTACAACCGGCTGCGGATGTGGGCCATCGACGGCACTTGGGAACAGGTGTTCACCGCGCTGATGGCCCAGGCCGACGCGGGCGAGGACATCAACGGGGTCGTTTCGGTGGACTCCACCATCGTGCGTGCCCACCAGCATGCGGCCGGGGCCCCGCAAAAGGTGCCTCTATGGATTTGGTCAAGCCGTAGCCGGTGTGGGCGGCTGGTAGAAGGTGCCGTCTCGGAGCATGGCGAAGAGGACGTCGATGCGGCGTCGGGCGAGTGCGACGAGGGCGGCGATGTGGTGTTTTCCCTCGCGTCGTTTGCGGTCGTCGTAGGCGCGTGATTCGGGCTGGGAGAGCGAGGCGAACGGGGCGAGGTAGAAGGCTCTCTTGAGCTGTTTGTTGCCTCGCCGGGAAGGGTGTTCACCGCGGATGGACGTGCCGGAGTTGCGGGTCACGGGTGCCAGGCCGGCGTAGGCGGCGAGGTGGCCGGCCGTGGCGAAGCCGCTGCCGTCACCGACGTCGATGAGGATGCGGGCGGCGGTCCTGATCCCGATGCCGGGCATCGAGGTCAGGACCTGGGAAAGAGGGTGGGCCTCCAAGAGTTCTTCGATCCTCGCGGCAAGGAGTTTGCGCTGGTCAAGGACAGACTGGAGTGAGCCGGCGAGGCTCGGGACGATCAGTGCGGCCGCGTCGGTGCCCGGGACGATGACGGTCTGCTCATCGAGTGCGGTGAAGATGTCCTCGACCAGCCGCTCGGCCATCCGCGGCGCCTTGGGACGTATCAGGGCCACGAGACGTCGTCTTCCGGCTTTGCGGATCTGGGCCGGGGAGCCGAACTGGTCCAGCAGTCTGAGCACGGCCGGGTGCTGGATTCGCGGGCCAAGGACTCTCTCGAGCGAGGGATGGATCTGGGTCAGCAGGCCGCGGAGCCGGTTGGCGATTCGGGTGGACTCGCCCGCCAGGTCGTCGTCGAACCCGGTGATCATGGCGAGCTCGGCGACCGTCTCATCGGCGGGATCGATGGTCCGCAGGGTGTGAGGCATCGCTCTGGCGGCGTCGGCGATGACGAACGCATCGCGGGCGTCGGTTTTTGCCTCGCCGGGATACAGATCGGCGATCCGCCGCACCGTCCCGTGCTTGACCTGCAGCTTCTCGAACAGCTCGCGCAACCTTAACTCGCTGTTGGGAAGCGGCTTGTCGAACACCTTCTTCCCCGCCTGGTTGACGGCAGTGGCGTGGTGTTCGCCCTTGCCGACGTCCAGACCGAGGTAGACGTCGATGCCATCGTCAGCGGCCATGCCTGTTGCTCCCGTGCTCGTGCTCTCCCCGGCCCCACCTGCGGCATCAGCGTGCCGGCATCCACGTTACGAAGAGACTGCCCAAGGGCGCTCGTGCCTCAAATCAGCGGTCTGCCAATGCCTCCGACACCGGCGACACCACCTTTTCGATCATCTCGACTGGGGGCTCAAGTCATACCGGGGCCGAAGGCCGGGAGCCTCATCGCGAGGCCACGAAGACGGTAACGGGGCCCCGGCAGACGAACCCGGCGACCATGCCATCGGTCGCTCCCGCGGCGGACTGAGGCACCGGAGGATGCGGTATCCCTGCCGAGGTCGTGTCCGGAAAGTTAGCGCCGTCTGCCCGCAGGGCAGGGCCCGCGGCGTCTGGTGCGCTTTGCTTGCTTCGCTTGCTCCGTCTCGGCGCTCTATTCGCCCTTCGGATGCCGAGCCGCGATCGCAAGGCGGAGGATCGCCCTCGTACTGGACGTACTTGGATGACTCCGACAACGCGGCGTGGGGGCACCTCCCGTGCCCGAAGGACTACGAGGGAGTGCGTGCCAGGCGTCGCGGGCTGGGGGCACCTCGCAGGCGAAGCCCTGGGGGAGGGACTTTCCGGACACGACCGAGGCCCTGTGCGTCAGGCCCTGGAGGGGCGCCGTCCCGGGGAGTTGTCGGCCGCGAGCGGGAGGCTGCGCAGCGACAGAGTGCTCGGCGGAGGCAGGGCCCCGTGAGCCGGCTCGGCGCGGAATGACTGGAGCAGGTACGCCACCAGACGCCGGGACGCAGCATCGTCATGCGGCAGCGCGTTCACCAGACCGCAGTGGGACAACAGGGCCACAGCGAGGTCGGAAGGGTGGAAGTCGGCCCGCAGCGCGCCCGCCTCCTGGGCTCGACGGACCAGGGTCATGAGGTCCCGTTCGGCCCGCTCCCGCGCCTGAGCGTGTTCCGCCGTGCTGTCCGGGAACGCGGCGACGAAGGCGGCCGGAAACCCCCGTTCCTCCCGCTGAAGCGCGCAGGCCGTCTCGACCAGACGCTGGAAGCCCCGCCAGGGGTCGGGGTCGGCCAGCGCCTCGGTGAGCGCACGGGCGCAGGTCTCCAGCTGCTGCGCGAACGCGGCCCGCACCAGGGCATCCCGGGTCGGGAAACGCCGATACAGCGTCGCCACGCCGACCCCGGCACGCCGGGCCACGGTCGCCATGGGCGCGTCGATCCCGTGCTCGGCGAAGACCGCGCGGGCGGAGACGAGGATGCGCTCCTGGTTGCGCCGGGCGTCGGCCCGCAGCCTGGCCGGGCCCGCGATCCGAGAGGATTCCTCCACCACTGTTTCTCACCTCCGGTTCAAACGGACGATGCCGTCCGCTTGAGAGCCTACGCTCGGGGCCGAATCCCCCGCACGGCCACTGGTGGCGAAGGTGAGAACGATGGGCGACCGCATGATGAGAGCAGTACTCTTCGACCGCTTCGGCGGCCCCGAGGTGCTGTACGTGGGCCGGGTACCGCGCCCCGAACCGGCGCCCGGCGAGGTACTCGTGCGGGTGCGGGCGTTCAGCGTCAACGGCAGCGAAGTGGCTGCCCGTTCCGGCCGGCTTCGTCTCTTCACCGGACGGAAGTTCCCGCAGCGCGTCGGGTCGGATCTTGCTGGCGAGGTTGCCGCACTCGGCGCCGGCGTGGCGGACCTCGCGGTCGGCGACCGTGTGTGGGGCATCGTGGGCCGTACCGGATTCGGCAGCGCCGCCGAGTACGTGACAGTACGCGCCGGGCGGCTCGGCCGGGTCCCGGACGGACTGGATCCGGTGGCAGCCGCCGCGCTTCCGGTGGCGACCACGGCCATCACGGCACTGCGCGACAAGGCCGGGCTGCGCCCCGGCGAACGCCTGCTCGTACGGGGTGCCGCGGGCGGCGTCGGCAACGCCGCCGTCCAGCTCGGACAGGCATACGGTGCCGAGGTCACGGCCCTGGCCCGCGCCGCCAACCTCGACTTCGTCCGTATGCTCGGCGCCCACCACGCCATCGACCACCGGGCCGTCCCGCCGGGGGAACTGGGCCTGTTCGACGTGGTCTTCGACACCGCGGGCACCGACCTGCGGGCCTTCCGGCGCCTGCTGAAGCCCGGCGGACGCATGGTCTCCATCGCCTTCGACCCGGCACGGCCCGCCGCCTCACTCGGCTACATGGCCGCCAGCGCCGTCCACGGACGCGGCCGGGTGCGCTTCTTCAGCGGCAACCCCACGCGGGCACTCTTCGACGACCTCGCCCGCCAGGTGGCGGACGGCGGCCTGCGCCCCGCGGTGGACAAGGCCTTCCCGCTGGAAGAGACAGCGGCGGCACACCGGGCACTGGAGGCGGGCGGGGTGCGGGGCAAGTACGTGGTCAGGGTCGACTGAAGCCTGTCGCTCTGTGCCGACAGCCCGCTCGACGCTCATGCGGCACAATCGCCGGCGTGCAGGGCGCGGGCCGGGGCCTGCACGAAGGGTGCCACTCCGGGCTCGGCATCGGCAGGCCGGAGCCGGCCTGCCGATGCTCATGGCCACGTCACGGCGCAAGAAGCCGGCGGTCAGTCGAGGCCTTCGACTATGCGGAAGTCGCGCTCGACGCCGTCGGAGAGGGCGGCCAGCGCCTCCTGGTAGGCCGCGCTCTCGCGCGCCGCGACGGCCTGCTCGAAGCTGTCGAACTCGATCAGGATCGTGCGCTCGGCGATTCCGGCTTCGTACGCCACGACCCGACTGTCACGGGCGAGGACCCGACCGCCCCCGGCCTTGACGGCCGGAGCGGCCAGCTTGTTGTAGGCGGCCAGCTTCTCAGGGTCCGAAATGGTGCGGTAGACGCTGACCCAGTAGCCCTTGGGCATGGAACCTCCAGTGTGGGGACGAGTGCTTCTGACGTTCGGGTTGGCCTCGGACGAGCGACGGTGGGCGAGAGTAAGGCTGGTCAGCGTCGTGATCGCCATGGCGCCGATGCCGACCAGCGCCGCGGTGGCGTAGGCGCGGTCTTCAGGCAAGAGATGCCGGGGCCCCGGCGAGGATCAGACCGCCGATGGCGCTGCCGGGGAGCAACCGGCGGGCGCTGCGAACAACGTAGGTCCTGGTCGAGTGTCACGAAGTGTCGAGAGCTCATGGTGGCAGTCTTCTCGATCGCCGGGCACGAGCTCAACGCCCTTTCCCAGCCGTGAAAGACAGGCCCTAGTCCTCCGGCAGCCGTTCCAGCGCGGCCGCGACATCGGTGCGGCGCGCGAGTTCCACCAGGGCCCGTGCCGGCGCCGATCGCGGTTCCCGGGCCGCCACCACGAGGCCGAGCGGCACCGTCCGGTCGGGCTCCGTCATGGGCACCGCCCGCATGCCGTGCGGCACGCCGAACACGTGCAGCCAGGTGTGCGGCACCACGCTCGCCCACCGGCCCGCCCGGACATGGGCGAAGAGCGCCGCGACGGAGTCCGTCTCGACCCGGGGCTCGGGCCGTACCCCCGCCTCGGCGAACACCTCGTCGAGCACCCGGCGCCCCTGCATCGCCTCCGTCAGCAGACACAACGGGAGCCGCGACACCTCCGCCCAGGTCGCCGACGCGCCGGGGGCGAGGCTGTCGGCGGCATCGGTGAGCAGTACGTACCGCTCCCGGTACAGGGGTACGGCCAGGAAGCTCTCCGGGAGATCGGCGGGCAGATAGGTGATTCCGGCGTCGAGCTCGAACTCCCGCACCTGCCGGAGGATGTCCTCCGCCCGCAGATCCGCCGTCACCGCGACGGTGACCAGCGGGTGTTCTGTACAGAAGGGTCCGGTCAGCTGGGCGACGGCGCCCGAGGCGGTCGGCACCGCGCCGATCCGCAGCCGCCCGCTCAGCCCGCCGCGCAGCGCGCCGACCTCGGCCCGCAGGGCGTCCCGGTCGGCGAGGAGGCGGCGTGCCCGCAGGACGATGCGCTCGCCCTCCGGGGTCAGTCCCTCGTACGTGCGGCCGCGCCGGACGAGCGGCACGTCGAGTTCGTCCTCCAGCTTCCTGATCGCCTCGGACAGGGTGGGCTGGGAGACGTGGCAGGCTTGCGCGGCGCGGGCGAAGTGACGCTCGCGGGAGAGCGCCACCAGGTACTCGAGTTGGCGGAACAGCACGTGACGGGTCTACCCGACCGCCGGCGGGATCGCCAACCGGGTCCTCGGCGCTGCCGCTGATTTCCGCCGATCCCTTTCCACACTTCCGGGTATCCGGGTTTCTGTGTCTTCGAATTCCCGGACGGCTGGGGAATTGTCGACGCTCCCGCTCCGCTCTCGCGGCCGGCGGTGCCCGTTGCTCCGCTCCCAGGCCACCTGACCTGCGATGGCATGCCTCGTGATAGATCTCGCCGATCGAGCGATCGGGGCTCCCTCTTTGACATCACCGAGGCATTGTCCGAGAGTTTCGGGTACGTGAGAAATTCCGTTTCACCGCCCCGGCGAAGCCCGCGCATTCCGGCAGAGACGCCTCCGGAGTTCGCCCGTATGACCGCCTCGCGCGGGGAAGAAGGACAGTGCTGTGACCCGAGGCCACTCCGCCCCACCGATGGACCGGGTGGGTCCCGTCCGCGCCCTGTGCGCGTGGTGATGTCCGAGGCCGGCCCGCGCCGATGGGCCGCCCGTACGAAGCGCGCGCTGTCCCCGCGGGGCGCGCTCGCCCTCCAGAACATCGACGGCGCCCTGTCCTTCGCGGCGCGCGCGGCGCTGACGACGGCGCTGCCGGCGGTGCCGCTCGCCATGGCAGGCCGGGCCGACGCGGCCGTCTACACGATCCTCGGCTCGCTGACCACCACGTTCGGCCGCAATCTGCCGTACGGCCGGCGCGCCCGGGTGCTCGCCCTGGTCGCCGTGGCGATGACGCTGTGTGTCGCCGCCGGTTCCGCGCTCGGCGCGTGGGCCCGGCCGCAGGACGGGGGAGCGGGCGCCGCCGTGGTCGTCACGGCGACGGCCCTGGTGGCCGGGGTCGCCAAGTTCGCCTGCGACGCGACCCGGCTGAGCGGCCTCGGTGCCGTCCTGCTGCTGTTTTCCTTCGCCGTCGCCGCCTACGGCGCGCCGGTGTCGTCCGATGTCCTGCCGCACACCGGCCTGGCCGCGGTGGGCGCGGCCACGGCCTGGCTCCTGGGCGTCTCCGGCCGGCTCGTGTACCCGGACCGCCCCCAGCGCTTCGCCGTCGCCGCAGCGCTCCGCGAGCTGGCGGACCTGATGGAGGCGATCGACGCGGGCGGGGGCCATGGGCTGTCGCGGCACCGGGCGACCGCCGCCGTGCTGGAGGCGTACCGGACCCTCGGCGTACCGCCGCCGACGGCCGCCGAGCGGAGCGGCCGGGACGGCGGCACGTGCCTACGGCTGACCGACCTCTCCTGGTCGCTGCTCGTCGGTTCGGCCCGCCGTCCTCCCGACGACCCCCTCGGCCTGGCGCGGTGCCTGCGCGCCCAGGTCCGCCCGCTGGTGAGCCGTCGGCCCGGGCGACCGGAACTCCTTCCCGCGCTGTCACGGGCGTACGAGGCCGGCCGCGGGGACACGACCACCGTCGCCCGCCGCCGGACGACACCCGCCGCCCCGCAGGACGCCGAACTGCGCGCGGCGGAACTCCTCACAGGCGGGGCCCACCGGCACACGCTCGTCCTCCTGATGCCCGCCCTGCGGATGGTCCTCGGCACCGGCCTGGCGGGCGCGGCGGCCCTCGCCCTGGGACTCGGCCACGGGTACTGGGCGGCCATCACGGCCGCCGCCGTCCTGCACTCGGTCAATGTGCGGACGGCGGCGCAGCGTGCGGTGCAGCGCACCCTCGGCACCGCCGCAGGGCTGCTGCTCGCGCTCGGCGTGCTGGCCACCCACCCCGACCCCCTGACGCTGGTGCTCGTGGTCGTGCTCCTGGAGTTCCTGCTGGAGTACGGCGTGGCCTACAACTACGGGCTCGGCGTCGTCTTCCTGACGCCGCTGGCACTGCTGCTCACCGACCTCGCCGCGCCCATGCCGGCCGGAGCCCTGGTCCAGGACCGCGCCTTGAGCAGCCTCCTCGGCATCGCCGTCGCACTGCTCTGCGCGCTCGTCGTGGTGCACGACCGGGCGGCGCTGCGGGCGAAGCACGCGCTGACCGCGTGCGCCCGGGCATCCGAGCGTGCCGAACGGGCGCTGACGGACCGCGACGCGACGCTGTTCCCCGCGGCGCAGACGCGGCTGGCGGCCGCGGTCGTGGAGCTGCGCGAGGCCGACGACGCGGCGGCCGGCGAGCTCTGGCCCGCCGAGATCGACCCCACCGAACTGGCCGCCGCGGAGCACCGCGCGTACGGACTGCTCGACCGGCTCGTACGGGGGCGCTGACCCCCTCGCCGAAGCCCCGTGGCCGGCGCGCGCGGCTCAGGCGGCCGGGCCGACCGTCACCTTCAGATGCTTCATGATCGGCTGGTCGCTCTGTGTGCTGTAGTCGCCCAGCGCGCACAGCACGTTCATCTCCGGCATGTAGCCCGCCGCGCAGCCGCGCGGAATGTCGTACGGAACGGCCGTATAGCCCTTGAGGGACCGCCGGCTGCCGTCCCTGGCCGTGCTCGTGATGTCGACCGGCGCCATGTCGTCGATCCCGCGCTCGCGCATGTCGGAACGGTTCATGAAGATCAGCGTGCGCAGGTTCCTGATGCCGCGGTAGCGGTCGTCGTCCGAGTAGATCGTGGTGTTCCACTGGTCGTGCGAACGCATCGTGCCCAGCGCCAGCGTGCCCGGCTCGGGGACGACGTCGGGCAGCGGGGCGGTGGAGAACTCGGCCTTGCCCGACGGGGTGAGGAACACCAGCTCGCGGGCGGGCTGCCTGATGCGGAAGCCGAGGGGCAGCCGCACCCTGCGGTTGAAGTCCTCGAAGCCGTCGAGGACTTTGGCCATGGTGTCGCGGATGCGGTCGTAGTCCTCGACGTACCACTGCCACGGTGTCTCGCTGTCCGGGAGCGCCGCCCGGGCGATGCCCGCGACGATCGCCGGTTCGGACAGCAGCTGCCGCGAGGCGGGCCGCTTCATGCCGACCGACAGGTGCACCATGCTCATCGAGTCCTCGACCGAGGTGCTCTGGACGCCCCGGCGCTGGTGGTCCTTCTCGGTGCGGCCCAGGCACGGCAGGATCAACGCCCGCCGCCCGTGCACGAGATGACTGCTATTCAGTTTCGTGCTCACCTGTACGGTCAGTTCGCACGTCCGCAGCGCCTCGTACGTCACCGGCGAATCCGGCGCCGCGAGCGCGAAGTTGCCGCCCATGCCGACGAAGACCTTGATGTCGCCCTTCAGCATGGCCTTGATCGTGCCCACGGTGTCCAGGCCGTGCGCGCGCGGCGGTTCGATCCCGCAGACCTCGGCGAGCCGGTCCAGGAAGGCGGGCGCGGGCCGGTGGTCGATCCCGCAGGTCCGGTTGCCCTGGACGTTGCTGTGCCCGCGGACCGGGGAGGGGCCCGCGCCCTCGCGTCCCAGGTTGCCGCGGAGCAGCAGCAGGTTGACGATCTCGCGTACGGTGTCGACGCCGTGCTCATGCTGGGTGAGCCCCAGGCACCAGCTGACGATGCTGCGGTCGGCCTCCCCGTACACCCGCGCCGCCTTGAGCACGTCCTCGCGGCTCAGCCCGGACTGGTGCTCGATCTCCTCCCACGGGGTGCTCTCGCACAGCGCGCGGTACTCCTCGAAGCCCTGGGTGTGCCGCTCGACGAACTCCCGGTCCAGCGCCTTCGGGTCGGTGGCCGACTGTTCCAGGACCGCCTTCGCCATCCCGCGCAGCAGCGCCATGTCGCCGCCGATCCGCGGCTGGAGGTTCAGCGTGCTGGTCCGCGTCGTCTTGTACAGCGCCATGTCGAGGAAGTCGTGCGGCACGATCGTCTTGGTGGCGGCGGCCTCGACCAGCGGGTTCACATGGACGATCTGCGCGCCGCGGCGGTACGCCTCGGACAGGGCGGTGAGCATCCGCGGGGCGTTGGAGGCGGCGTTGACGCCGAAGACGAACAGCGCGTCGGCGGTCTCTCAGTCCTTCAGGTCGACCGTCCCCTTGCCGGTGCCGAGGGACGCCCGCAGCGCGCGGCCGCTGGCCTCGTGGCACATGTTGGAGCAGTCCGGCAGGTTGTTGGTGCCGAGCTCGCGGGCCATCAGCTGGTAGAGGAAGGTGGCCTCGTTGCCGAGCCGGCCGGAGGTGTAGAAGGCCGCCTGGTTCGGGTCGTCCAGCTCCCGCAGTGTCCGGCCGACCAGCTCGAAGGCGTTCTTCCAGCTGATCGGGACGTAGTGGTCCGCGTCCGGGTCGTAGACCATCGGTTCGGTCAGCCGGCCCTGGTCCTCCAGGGCGAAGTCGCTCCACTCGGCCAGCTCGGTCACGCTGTGCGCGGCGAAGAAGTCCCGGCCGACGCGTTTGCCGGTCATCTCCCAGGTGACGTGCTTGATGCCGTTCTCGCAGATGTCGAGCCGGAGGCCCTTGGTGTCGTCGGGCCAGGCACAGCCCGGACAGTCGAACCCGGAGTTCTCGTGGTTCATCTTCATGATCGCCCGGGGGCCGTCCACCAGCGTCTTCTCGCGCAGCAGGAAGCGCGTGACGCTCTTCGCCGCGCCCCAGCCGGCGGCGGGATGGTGGTACGGGTGGAACTCCGGGCCCTCCTCGGGGCCGGGCCGACGCGCGGCTCCAGGGCGGCTTCCGGCTCGTCCTTCTCGATGGTCACGGCATTCGGCCCTTCCCGGCGGGGGTACACCTTCGAGCAGGCTAAGTCCGCCGCCGAGGCCCTGCCATCCGGGCGGTGACGCCGCGTGATCCCGTCCCCGTCCCAGACGACCGTGCCGTCGGCCGACGCCGGAGCCGCCCGTTCCGGTGGCCGCCGCTACGCCGCCCCCGCCGGCCGCCCGCCCGTGTCCCGCCGGGGCCGGCCGAGCAGGGCCCGCACCGCCGCCCGGGCCGGCGGGCGGCCGAGTGCCGCCCGGGACAGCTCCCGCAGCAGGACCGCCCCGCGGAACACGGTCGTCGCGGTGAGACCGTGGCGCCGCCGGTAGAGCCGGACCCGGTTCACCACGAGCAGCGACCACAGGCGCGGCGAGACCCGCGACTCGCCGCCGAGATGGACGGCGCGGGCCTCCGGCTCCAGCCGGACGCGGTGGCCGAGGTCCCGGGCCCGCAGGCAGTACTCCGTCTCCTCCGAGTAGAGGAAGAACGACTCGTCCCACTCGCCGCAGTCCGCCAGACACTCCGCGGACAGCGCCATCAGCGCGCCCGTCGCCCAGTCCGGACTCGTCCGCGCCGCGTAGGCGTCCGGCGCGGTGACCAGTTCGCTCCAGCGCGGGAACCGGCCGGCCCGCCGGTTGCCGAGCACGGCCTCGCCCAGTGCCCGGGTCAGCGTGGACTCGCGGCGCAGCGAGTGGACGAGGGCGCCGTCCGCCTCGTACAGCAGCGGCACCGCGATCCCGGCGCGGGTGCCGTCCGGCAGGACGTCGCCGAGGCCCGCCACCAGGGTAGCCGCGCAGCCCTCGGCCATCCGGATGTCCGGGTTGCAGACCAGGGCCGCGACGCAGTCGCCGTCGAAGGCCCCGGCGGCGCGCAGGGCGGCGTTGACGCCGAACGCGTAGCCGCCGTTCCGGCCGGTCTCCACGATGGTGGCGTCCGGGGCGTGTTCGCGGACGACGGCGACGGAGCCGTCGGCGGAGTCGTTGTCGGCGACGACGAGCCGCCAGTCCAGGCCCGCCATCGCGGCCGGGAGGGCGTCCAGGAACCCGGGCAGCACGGCCGCGCTGTTCCAGGTCACGACGACCACGGCGACCGGGCGCCGCGCGGACGTCACTGTCAGAGGGTTCATCACATCTCCACGAGGTGCGGGGAGTCGGCGGAACGAGAGGGGGCGGCGGGAGCGCGCGCGGGCGCGGGCGGGGACGCGGTCGCCTCCCGTCGTACGAAGCCGAGACAACTGCCGCCCAGGCCGAGCAGCAGGAAGAACACCCCCGCGAACATGGGGAAGCTGAGCGTGTCGAAGGTGGCCCCGACGACCAGCGCCACCATCGCCGACGCGAAGAACGCCTGTCCCAGCTCGCGGTCCGCCTCGTCGCGCGCCAGCCGCCGGATCGCGCCGCCCTGGTGCACCCCGGTGAGCCCGAGCAGCAGCAGGCAGAGCACCCCGAGCGCGCCCAGTTCGGCGAGCGTGAGCAGATACTGGTTGTCGGTGAAGAAGTAGCGCTCCGGGGTGAAGGTGCCGAAGCCCCGGCCGAAGACCGGATCCTGGGTGAAGTACTCGTAGATCTTCGGGTACTTGATGGTGCGGGCCTGGGTGCTGCTGTCCGCGTTGTTCAGGCTTCCCGAGAACAGTCCGGTGATGGTGCCGATCAGCCCCGGCACGAGCACCTTGAACACCGCCACCGACCCGAACAGGATGCCGATCGCGGTCCAGCGCCGCTGCGGCTTCCAGCGCGGCAGCATCACCAGCACCACGACCGCGACCCCGATGATCGAGGTTCGCGACACCGTCAGCGGGAGTCCGCCGCCCAGCAGTACCACCGGGGCCCAGCGGCGCAGCGCCCCGGCGGCCCGGCGCGCCGGATCGAGGGCCTGCGCGAGGGCGAACGGCAGCAGGATCGCCAGCATCCCGCTGAACTCCAGCGGATGCGCGGTGAGCGAGCGGGGGCGGGTGAACGAGCCGCGGTCCAGCACCGAGACGCTCGCCACACTGGAGTTGAGCCCGGGAATCCGCAGGGAGTCCGCGATGTTGGTGCCGGTGAAGAAGTCGTACAGCCCCAGCGCGGCCACCACCGAGCCCATCACCACCAGCCGTCGCAGCAGCACGTCCAGCCGCCGCCGGTCCTGGATCCCGGCCGAGGCCAGCACCACCAGGGCCACCCACACCAGGAGCACGATCAGTCCCCGGTCGGCCGCCAGGATCTCCTTCTGCGTACTGAGCCGGTCCTGGTTGGCGACGTACGAGAGCAGCACCGTCAGCGCCAGGACCAGCATCATCGTCCGTACGGTCCGGGTGCCGGGCGCGGGCGCGATCAGGCCGCGGCACCAGGTCGCGAGGTACCAGAACAGCCCCAGGAGCGCGAACACGTTCGCCGGGGTTCCCGCCCCGCCCAGCGCGGGCAGCGCCAGGTTCGACGGCAGGAACAGGGCGAGCGCCAGATAGCCGGTGAGCACCGCCACGGCGTCGAGCGGGCGGGTCAGCAGGGTACGGATCCGGCCCGCGCCCGGCCGGGGCGACGAGGCGCCGGGGCCGGGCTCCGGCAGCCCCCGCGCGCGGCGCCGGGCCAGCGCCCACGCCTCGACCACGAAGGACAGGACGAAGGCGGCGGTGAGACCGAAGGCCACCACCGCGGCGACCTTCTGGTAGCGGGTCTTGGGCTCCGACACCGGCTTCTGCGGCGGCACGATCCGGGCCGACCGCACCTCGTATCCCTCCGGCACCTTCACCTGCCGCTGCAGGGTCCGGAGTTCATCGGCCGCGAAGTCGGTGATCAGCCGGGTCTCCTCAAGGACCCGGGTCCGGCTCTCGCCGGTGACCGTCAGGGTGAGCAGCGGTCCGTCCGCGTTCGCGGCGAAGTCCACCCCGTACGCGTCCGTGACTCCCCGTTCCCGCAACATCCCGACGGTCTCGGGGGATTGGAGCGCCCGGATCAGTACGTCGGCGGTGCCGATCAGCGAACCGCTCGCGTACGCCAGCGGGTTGCCGTAGCTGGGTGCCGGACGGGCCACCCGCGCCGAGTCGAGCAGGGCCATCTCGGCCCGCGACTCGTAGGTCACCGGGGTCGTCACCGCGAGGAAGCCGCCCGCCGCCAGACTCAGCAGGGTCAAGGGCACCATGACGTACCAACGCCGGTACAGGACACGGAAGATGTCGGCAATGCTCACGAATCCTCCCCCTGCCGCCCCCGGTGGTGCCAGTATCGGTCCCGATGACCACGGACAGGGGCACAGACGCGAAATCGGCCGCGGAAACGCGCGCGGACGCGGGGGCGCTGACTCCCGAGGGGTTCGTCGGCGTCCTGCTGCGCCGCTGGTACGTGCTGCTGTTCACCGCGCTCGTCACCGCCGCCGCCTGCTACCCGGCGCTGCGGCCCCCGCCGCGCTATCAGAGCTCGGCCGTGCTCGTGGTGAAGCCGCCGCGCACCGACAACCAGCCCAACCAGCTCACCAACCTCCAGCCCTCCCTGGCCACGGTCTCCTACGCGGTGGTGCAACAGCTCCAAGCCCCGGCGGGGCAGGCCGAGTTGCGCAGGGCGGGCGCGCACGGCACGTTCCGTCTCACCCCGCGCAACAGCGGCACCAGCGCCACCCCGCACTACTCGATCCCCACCCTCCAGGTCGAGGCCGAGCAGCCCGCGCCCGAGGAGGCCGACCGGGTCGTGCGGGCGATCGTCGGGGTGTACAGCCGTCATCTGGCGGCCCTCCAGGCCGGACAGGACGTACCGGCCGGCAGTCTGCTCACCGTCGACCTGCTCAACCGCCCCGGCACCGTCGCCCTGCCGCCCAACCGCACCCGTGCCCTGGCCGGTTCGGGCGCGCTCGCCGGATTCGTGGGCGTGGTCTGCGCGCTGTGGACCGAGCGGTACGCGGTGGCGCGGCGCCGGGCGGCGCGCCGGCTCGTCACGGCGCACCGCACTCCGTAAGCAGTCCGTCCCGCTCCTCGTACAGAGCGCCGGTCCGCGGGCAGCACCACACCCCGGGCCGGTCCGGGTGCGCGGTCAGCCGGACGCCCGCCCGCCCGACCCAGCCCGCCCGCCGCGCGGGAACGCCCATCATCAGGGCGAAGTCGGGCACGTCCGCGGTCACCACCGCGCCCGCCGCGATCAGCGCCCAGCGGCCGATCGAGACCGGTGCGACGCACACCGCGCGGGCCCCGACGGCCGCGCCCTCACCGACCCGGACGGCGACCGGCTCCCAGTCGCCGCCCCGCTTGAGCCGCCCGTCCGGGTCGACGGCACGCGGATGGTGGTCGTTGGTGAGGACGGCCGCCGGCCCGATGAAGACCCCGTCGCCGAGGACCGCGGGCTCGTACACCAAGGCGTGGTTCTGCAGCTTGCAGTTGTCGCCGAGGGTGACCCCGGGCCCGATGTACGCGCCCCGCCCCACCACGCAGTTCTCGCCGAGGCGGGCGTCCTCGCGGATCTGCGCGAGCTCCCACACGGTCGTGCCCGCGCCGACGACGGCCTGGGCGTCGACCTGGGCGGTGGGCTGCACCCGGTAGTTCACGGACATGCCTTTCCACGGAGGGGCAGGAGAGAAGAACAGAGAGGAGAGGGGCCGGTCAGATGCCGCGCCGCCGCCAGGACCGCCACCACAGCCACTCGCGGGCCCGGTCGGCCACCGCCGACAGGACGAGCGGCTGGAGGTACGGCATGGTCCGGGCGCCGATCCGGCGCCGCAGCCGCAGCGCCCGGTACTCCGGCAGGGACTCGGCGTCCGGGCGGCACGCGCGGGCGAACGCCTCCAGCTCGGCCACCGGCACCACACCGGTGCGCCCCCGGTCGTACGCCCGGTAGGCGCGGCGCAGCGCCTGGCGGGCCAGCCGGGTGTCGACCAGGGCGGCCAGCCGGTCGGCCTGGGGGAGCAGGTCGCCGCACTTGTCGAGGACGCCCGCGAACGCCGCCCGGCGCTGCCGGATGTCGTCGAGCTGCCCGCCGAAGTCCGTGGTCGACATGTTGTGGCCGTGCACGCGGTAGTACGCCTGGTCCGCGCCGGCGACGTAGCCGACGTCCGCGTGGGCGGCGAGCCGCATCCACATCTCGATGTCGCCGGCGTGCGGCAGCTCCGGGTCGTAGCCGCCGACCTTCCGCTGGAGGCTGGTGCGCACCACCACCTCGGGGGAGGTGATGCAGCCCGTGCCCTCGCGGAAGCGCCGCTCCAGCCACCAGTGGCCGGGGTAGACGACGGAGCCGGTGCCCTGGGTGCGGGCCGCCGGGAGGGGGCCGCCGTGCCGGAAGCGCAGCGGCCGGCCGTAGCAGAAGCCGGCCTCGGGGTGGGCGTCGAGCAGGGCGGCGGCCCGGACGAGTGCCCCGGGGACCAGCCGGTCGTCGGCGGACAGCAGCACCACGTAGTCGCCGTCCGCCCACTCCAGGAGGCCCTCGTTGTACGTGGCGATGTGGCCCCGGTTCGTCTCGTGCACCCGCACCTCGATCCGCGGGTCCCCGGCGGCCAGCGCGCGGGCCGCCTCCGCCGAGTCGTCGGGCGACGCGTCGTCGATGATCAGCACCCGGACGTCGAGCCCGGGCTGTTCGTCGAGCACACTGCGTACGCAGTCGGCCAGGAAATGGCCGTACTTGTAGCAGGGGATCACGACGCTGACTGAGCTCATGTGGTGCGTTCCCCGTCTTTCGGTGGAGGTCGGCGCGGCCGGTCGGACCGGCCGCGGCGGCGGTGGTCGGGCGCCCGGACGGCGGATCAGCCGGTGGTGAAGACCGGGCCCACCCAGTAGTTCGTCCGGTTGTACGAGTTGGTCGGGAAGGCGGTCGAAGAGCCGTACTTGTACAGGCCGTTGGGCCGGTCGGAGGCGTCCGCCGGCGCGGTCAGCGGATAGCTCAGGTGGGCGGCGCCGAAGTAGTCGCCGTCCGAGGCGTAGTTGCCGTTCGGCGCGTGGTACGAGACGACGTAGCGGGTATCGGCGGTGACGGCGACGGGGGTGGCGAAGGTGAGCCGCTGCCAGCCGGCCGCGGTCTCGCCGGTGAACGTACCGGTGGCGAGAAGTGTGCCGCCGTCGGTCCACAGACTGCCCGTATGCGTCCCGGTGTTGCCGCCGGCCTTGTAGAAGGTGACGCCGGTGACCTTGCCGTCGACCGCGGACTGGAACCGGGTGCCCAGTTCCAGGGAGTTGGCGTCACTGGTCTCCGCGGCCCGGGACGGCACCGCGTCGGCGCCCCACAGGGTGCACGGGCAGGCGGTGGGCGGCGGGGTCGTGCTCGTGGTGAAACTCCAGCCGGTCGGCGACGTCATCACATTGCCCCACACGTCGGCGGCCTGCACCGACACCGCGTACGTCGCGCCCAGGGCGAGCTGCCCGGACAGGGTGAAGGCGGCCGTGCGGCCGTCGGAGCTCAGGGTCGTCCGGCCCGGGACGACCGTCCCGCTCGGGTCCTTCACCGTGAACACCAGGGTGCTGTCGTCCACCGCCGTGCTGAAGCCGGCGGACAGCGGCGCGGTGATCGACACGCCCGTGGCACCCGTCGCGGGCACACGGGTCGTGACGCTCGGCGGCGCGGTGCTCGCGGTGCCGGTCTCCAGGATGGCGTCCACCCAGTAGTTGGCGCCGCTCGCCGACTGGGTGGGGAAGCTGCTGGACGCGGCGTACCGGTAGAGCCCGTTGCCGCCGTCCGCGCCGTTCTTCAAGGCCGTCAGCGGGGCCATGCCCGCGCCCTTGTCGGTGAAGTAGCCCTCGTCGTAGGCGTATCCGCCCTTCGGCGCGAAGTACGAGGCGATGTAGGTGGTGTCGGCCTTCACCGGGACCGGGGTGGCGAACTTCAGCTGCTGCCAGCCCGAGGCGGTCTCGCCGGTGAAGGTTCCGGTGGCCAGCAGCTGGCCGGAGGCGGACCACAGACTGCCCTTGTGCGTCCCGGTGTTGGCGGTGCTCTTGTAGAAGCGGATGCCGGTGACGGTGCCCGGGACCGAGCTGCGTATCTTCACGCCGAGTTCGACGGAGCTGCCGTCGGAGCCGTTCGGGGTGGCGGGCGCGGCGGAGGCCGGCCAGACCGTGCACGGGCACTGCTGGGCGGCGACCGTCAGCGGCACCGTCGTCACCGCGCCGATGTTGACGCTGTCGTCCACGGCACGGACCTTCAGCTGCACCGCTCCCATGGTCATCGGCGTCCAGGCGTAGCTCCACGACCCCGTACCCTCGGCCGCGCGCCAGGTGGTCCCGCCGTCCGTGGACACCTCGACGCGCGCGACCACACCGCCGCCCGTGTCGGCGGCCGTCCCGGTGACGGTGACCTGCCCCAGCGCAGGGACGGAGCTGTTCGGCGCCGGGCTGGTCACGGTGACGGCGGGCCCCGCCGTGTCGGCCGAGGCGGTGGCCGCGACCAGGCCCGACTGCAGGGTCTTCGGCTGGAGCCCCATGTCGGCGAGGATGTTCACGGTGGCCTGCTGCATCCGCTTGTCCTCGGTGACGACCTCGTCGGCCGGGTCGTACGCCGGCACGTTGGTCAGCCCCCACGACCACTGCACGGTGCCGGTGCCGAACACCAGCGCGCCGGAGGTCGGGTCACGGAAGGCGACCAGGCTGTGGGTGGCGGTGCCGTTGCCGTAGTTGTTGCCCCAGTCCAGCAGGTACTTGCCGTCCTGGATGTCGACCGACGTCGACGACATCCGGATCTGGCCGGCCGGCCGCGAGGCGTTCTCGACGTCGGCGTCCCACTCGTAGCCGAGGGTCCCGGTCGGGAAGGTGGCGACCTGGCTGCCGGTCAGGGCCGCGACCGAGGTGTTCCGCCACAGCCGCATCTTCGCGTACGCCGCCGGCACCTTGATGGCGTCGCTGCGGTAGCCGTTCACCTGGAACAGCGAGCCGGTCAGGATGTTCTGCGGCCGGTACGGCGCCCCGCCCTTGGTGCTGTCCGGGTCCATCCAGGTGCCGGTCCAGGTGGGGCTGGGGTCCGGGACGCCGTTCGGCGTCGGGAACTTCAGCTTGGTCTCCTTGTAGCTGACCAGGGTCCGGTCGGCCGCCTTTCCGGAGTCGATGCCCGGCTCCAGCCGGGTCTTCCAGAAGATCTCGTTGCCCGCGAAGTACGTCTGGTGCTGACCGCCCTTGCGGGCGTTGAGGACGTTGGTGAACTGCTCGGCCGTCCAGTACTCGTCGTGCCCCTGCGACATGTACATCCGGTGCTTGGGCAGGATCGTGGCGCCCCGGGTGGCGACGTCGATGCCGGACGTGTAGCTCACGTCGTAGCCGTTGCGCTCCAGCCAGGCGATCATCTCGAACTCGGAGCCGTAGACGCCGTTGTCGCCGCCGATGTCCATCGGACGGTTGTAACTGACCTTGTAGGCCCGTCCGTCGGGGGCGGGCCCGTTGCCGTCGTAGAGGTTGGTGCCGCCCCAGTCGTTGTACGCCTGCCAGGTCTGGTCCGCGGTCTGCACGAGGATGTCGGAGGTACTGGCGTCGTTGCGCACGATGATCGGGTACGGCATGAGCCCGTTGCCGTCCGCCTGGTCGAAGTTGACCATGTAGAGGCCCGAGACCGCGTCCGCCGGCACCGTCCAGGACGCCGTGGTCGGCCAGTTGCCGCAGTCGAGCAGCCCCGTCGTCTTGTCGGAGAGGCAATCGGCCCGCTTGGTGGTGTAGTTGGCGGGATACGTCTGTCCGGCCTGCGCGGCCGTCGACATCTGCCGCGCCCCGTCACCGCCGTACCAGCCCAGCCGGAAGATCCGGACGCGGTACGCGACCGGGGACTGCACCTTGAACTGGACGGTCTCGCCGGCCTGCACGCTCACCTTCGTCGCGAAGCCCGCGATGTCGCCGTAGCTGCTGCCGGAGAACCATTCGGACCTCGGCGCGCCCGGTTTGGAGTTCTCGCACACGACGGGGTTGCCGCCCGTGCCGCACGGGTCGGCGACGGCGCTCGCCGAGCCGGCCGAGGGAAGGAACAGCGCGGCCAGCGCGGCGACCAACGCGAAGACGGCGGTTCTGACCCGTGGGTACTGGTTCGGCATCGCGGCACCTCTCACGACGGTTCGGATCCCGGCCGGAGGGGGCCGGGAGCGGTGGGCACGCTCAGGCGAGCGCGTGCGCCAGGGCGTCCACGGCCCGGCGCTGCTGGTCCGGGGTGATCTGCGGGTACAGCGGCAGCGAGAGGATCTCGCCGGCCGCCGCCTCGGCGTGCGGGAAGTCGCCGCGCGCGTACCCGAGCTGCCGGTACGCGGGCGTCAGATGGACCGGCGCCGGATAGTGCACGCCCGCCCCCACCCCGCCGGCGTTCAGCCGGTCCACCACCGCGTCGCGGTCGGAGCCGGGCACCCGCACCACGTACAGATGCCAGACGTGCGCGTTGCCCTCGGCGGTCACCGGCCGGATCACCCGGCCGGCCTCGGCGAACGGGGCGAGCAGCTCGTCGTAGCGGGCCGCCGCCGCCCGCCGGGCCGCGTTCCCGGCGGCCAGCCGGCGCAGCTTCGCGCGCAGCACGACCGCCTGGAGACCGTCGAGCCGGCTGTTGAACCCGGGGACGTCGTGCCGGTACTTGGCGACACCGCCGTGGTTGCCGAGGGCCCGGATCAGGGCGGCGGCGTCCGCGTCGTCGGTGAGCACCGCGCCCGCGTCGCCGTACGCGCCCAGGTTCTTGCCCGGGTAGAAGCTGGTGGCCGCGATCCCGCCGCTGCCGGGGGTACGGCCGTCCCGGCTCGCGCCCTGGCTCTGCGCCGCGTCCTCCACGATCCGTACGTGCCCGGGCAGGCCGGCCGCGAGCGCGGCGACATCGGCGCACTGCCCGTACAGATGGACCGGCACCACCGCGCGGGTGGCCGCGCCGGCCGCCGCCACCGCCGCCTTGGCGTCGATCAGCAGGGTGTCCAGCGCGCAGTCGACCAGGACCGCCCGGGCCCCGGTGCGGGTCACCGCCCCGGCGGTGGCGATGAACGTGTTCGCCGGCAGCACCACCTCGTCGCCGGGGCCCACGCCGCTCGCCCGCAGCGCCAGTTCCAGCGCGTCGGTGCCGTTGGCGACCCCGACGACATGGGCGACGCCGCCGAACGCGGCGTACTCGCGCTCGAACGCGGCGACCTCCTCGCCGCCGATGAACGCGGTGTCCGCGAGGATCCGGTCGAAGCCGGCGCGCACCTCCGCGTCGACCTCCGCGTGGGCCGCCCGCAGGTCGACCAGGGGAATCCGGTCCATCAGACGTTCGCTCCTCGTGCCGGGACCGCCCGGGACGTCCGGGCGGCGGTGTCGTCGGGGTCGAGCGGTAAGGACGGCGGGCCGGGCACGGCGGACCGGGCGAGCCGTTCCAGCGCCGGGGGCGGCGCAGCGCGCAGACGGCGTGCCGGGGACCCGGCCCACACCTCGCCCGGCGGGACGTCGGCCAGGACCACGGAGCCCATCCCGACCAGCGACCAGGCGCCGACCGCCGTCCCCTCGCGGATCAGGGCGCCCGCGCCCAGGTAGGCGCCCGGCCCGATCCGGGCGGCGCCCCCGAGCCGTACGCCCGAGGCGACCGTCGCGAAGTCGCCCACGGTGTCGTCGTGCGTGAGGACGGTGTGCGGCATCACCGCCACATGCCGGCCCACCCGCACGGCCGACGTCAGCACGGTGTGCGCGAGCAGCACCGTGCCCGGACCGAGTACGGAGTCGGCCGAGACCGCCGCCGTGGGGTGGACGACCGTCGTGTAGCGGTCCTCCGGCAGCCGGAGGCGGTCCACGATCCGGGCCCGGGCGGCGTAGTCGCGCGGATTGCCCACGCACACCACGAACACCGCGTCCGGCAGCGTGCCGGCCCGCCCGGTGCCGCCGAGCACGGGCACGCCGTCGATCCCGGTGCCGTGCAGCGCCGGGTCGTCGTCGAGATGGCCCGCGAGCGGCAGCCCGGCGGCGCGGGCGGCCTGCGCGGTCTCCCGCGCGAAGCCGCCGGCGCCGATGATCACCAGGGGACGGGTCACCGGCGTACCGCCGCGTCCCGCAGCACCGCGACCACGCGCTCCTGCTGTTCGTCCGTCATCGTGTGGAACAGCGGCAGGATCAGCGCGTCGCGCGCGAGCCGCTCGGTGACCGGCAGCGGCGCCGCCGGGTGGTCCGCGTAGGCGGGTTCGAGATGGCTCGCCATGATGCCCCGGCGGGCCGAGACCCCGGCCTCGGCGAGCAGCCCGAGCAGCGCGTCGC
Source organism: Streptomyces laurentii (assembly GCA_002355495.1). Lineage (GTDB taxonomy): Bacteria > Actinomycetota > Actinomycetes > Streptomycetales > Streptomycetaceae > Streptomyces > Streptomyces laurentii. The sequence goes on along the minus strand of AP017424.1, from coordinate 687,382 downwards.
GGTCCACCGGGAAGTCCTCGGCGAGCAGCACCCAGTACGACTGGACGTTGCCCTGCCCGTACGCGGGATCGCGTACCGGCGTGAGGCCCGGCACGTCCGCCAGCAACTCCCCGTAGCGGGCGGCGAGTTCACGGCGGCGGGCGACCAGCGCGTCCAGCTTCTCCAGCTGCGCGAGGCCGACCGCGGCCTGGATGTCGGTCATCCGGTAGTTGAACCCGGTCTCCAGATAGCGCTCCAGGACCGGCTTCCCGCTCGCGTGCCGCTCGGCCGCCGACACGTCCATCCCGTGCTCGCGCAGCCGGCGCAGCCGGGCCGCCCACTCCGGGTCGTCCGTGGTGACCATGCCGCCCTCGCCGGTGGTCAGCAGCTTGCGCGGATGGAACGACCAGGCCGCGAGCAGCGCGCCCCGCCCGACCGGCCCGCCGTCCACCGTCGAGCCGATCGCGCAGGCCGCGTCCTCGACCAGCGGCAGCCCCCAGTCCGCGCACGCCGCGCGCAGCGCGCCGACGTCCGCCGGCACCCCCGCCTGGTGTACGGCGAGCACGGCCCGGGTGCGGGCGGTGCGGACCGCGTCGACGGTGGCCGGGGTCACGTTGCCGGTGGCGAGGTCGACATCGGCGAAGACCGGCACGGCGCCCACGTACCGTACGGCGTTGGCGGTGGCGATGAAGGACAGCGACGGCACCACCACCTCGTCGCCGGGCCCGAGGCCCAGCGCGACCAGCGACAGGTGCAGGGCGGTCGTACAGGAACTGACGGCCACGCCGTGCCGGGCCCCGACCCGCTCCGCGAACGCCTCCTCGAAGGCGGCCACCCGCGGACCCTGCGCGACCCAGCCGGACCGCACCGTCTCGGCGGCGGCCCGCGCCTCCTCCTCGCCCAGCCAGGGCACCATGACCGGGATCCGCGCGGGCGCCGGCGCGGCGGACTCCGCCGTGGCGGCGGTCCGCTCTCCGCGCCACCACTCCACCAGGTCCCGCAGCCCGCCGCGCAGATCGATCTCGGCCTTGAACCCGATCCGTTCCTCCGCCAGCGCGGTGTCGGCGAGCCGCCGCGTCACCCCGTTGACCGCGCGGGCCGGGCCGTGCACCGGCTCCAGATCGGAGTCCATGGCCTCCAGGAGCGCGTCGGCGAGTTCGCGCAGCGAGGTCTCGGTCGCGCTCGCCACGTTGAACACCTCGTCCGTGACGTCCGCGCGCGCCGCCAGGATGTTCGCCCGGGCGATGTCGCGGACGTGCACGAAGTCCATCGTCTGGGTGCCATCGCCCAGGATCAGCGGCGGCTCGCCCGCCTCGATCCGCTCCATCCAGCGGATCAGCACCTCCGTGTACAGCCCGTGGATGTCCATCCGCGGCCCATAGACGTTGAAGTAGCGCAGGGCCACGTAGTCCAGGCCGTACATGGCGTGGAAACTGCGCAGCATCCCCTCGTTGAAGGCCTTCGCCGCCCCGTAGAACGTGTCGTTGTTGTACGGGTGGTGGCGCTCGGTGGTCGGGAAGGACTCGGCCAGGCCGTAGACCGACGCCGAGGACGAGGCGATCACCTTGCCCGCCCCGGCGGCGGCCGCGGCCTCCAGGACGTTGAACGTGCCGTCCACCATCACCTCGTTGGCCAGCCGCGGCTCCTCCGCGCACTGGGTGATGCGGATCGCCGCCAGATGGAAGACGAGATCGGCGCCCGCCGTCACCCGCCGCACGGTCGCCGCGTCGCGGATGTCGCCCTCGACGAGGTCGACCCGCCCGCTCGCCAGCGCCCCCGCCAGGTTGGCCCGCCGTCCGCGCACCAGGTTGTCGAGCACGACGACCTCGCGCGCCCCGCCCTCGACCAGGAGGTCCGTCACATGGGAGCCGATGGTGCCGGCCCCGCCGGTGACCAGGATCCGCTTGCCCTGGAAGTCGTTCAACGTCCTGCTCCCGCCGTCTCGTTCAGGTGCGTGTGCACGCTCTTCGCGGACCGGTCCGGCCCGGTCCGCAGCCCGACGACCGCGCCGCGGAACTCCAGGCTCCGCGAGGCCGCCTCCAGGATGTCCAGCACCCGCAGGCCCGCCCGGCCGTCGGTCAGCGGCGCCCGCCGCTCGGTGATCGCCGCCGCGAACTCGTCGACCATGGCGCGCAGGGCCTCCCGCTCCCCGAGGGCGGGGGCGACCATGTCGCCGCTGCGGTACGAGATGAGGGCCTGGCGACGCTCGTCCGCGCCCAGGTCCCGCGGCGTCGCCAGGTCCACCCCGCGGTCGAAGACCGCGATGCGCTGCGCCGGGTTCAGGTCGTCCCAGATCAGCGTCCGCTTGGCGCCGCCGACCATGGTGGTGCGGACCTTGGTGGGGGAGAGCCAGTTGACGTGCACGTGCGCGATGGCCCCCGTGCTGAGCTGGAGGGTCAGATACGTGATGCAGTCCCGGCCCGCCCCGATCGGGTCCGCGCCGTGCGCCGCGACCGCCACCGGCTGGACGTGCTCGGGCAGGATGAAGTCGAGGATGGACAGATCGTGCGGGGCCAGGTCCCACAGCACGTCGATGTCCCGCTGCACCAGGCCCAGGTTGATCCGTACCGAGTCGACGTAGTGGATGTCGCCGAGCGCGCCCTCGTGCACCAGCTCGCGGATCTTCGACACGGCCGGGGTGTAGCAGTAGGTGTGGTCGCACATCAGGGTCAGGCCGCGGTCCTCGGCCTCCGCGACCAGCCGCAGCCCGTCGGCGTACGTGGTGGCCAGCGGCTTCTCGACCAGGACGTGCTTGCCCGCGCGCAGCGCCGCGAGCGCCACGTCCAGATGGGTGCCGGCCGGGGTGGCGACGGCGACCGCGTGCACCTCGGGGTCGGCGAGCACCCCCGCGTAGTCGTCGGTGGCCCGCACCGTGGAGTAGCCGCCGAGGACGTGCCGGGCGCGGGCGGCGTCCAGATCGCACAGCCAGCGCAGCCGGAACCGGTCGCTGGCCTGGAAGTTGCGGACGAGATTGGGGCCCCAGTAGCCGGCGCCTATGACGGCGACCCCCAGCCGCTCGTCGGGTCGGTCGGCGTCGTTCAACGTGTTTCCCTCCAGGTCGGTGGGCGTGCCGGGGCGGTGAGACGGATCGGAGCGGTCCGGTGGACCGGAGCGGTGCGCGGGGTCGGGACGGCGTACGGACACGGGGTCGGGGCGGGCCGGACGGGGGCGGCGGGGCGGTGCGGCGGCCACGTCAGTACGCGCCCGTGCCGCGCAGGACGGCGGGACCGGTGCGCAGCAGGATCACCGTGTCGAGGGTGAGCGACCAGTTGTCCACGTACGCCAGGTCGAGCCGTACCGCCTCTTCCCAGGGCAGGTCGGAGCGGCCGCTGACCTGCCACAGACCGGTGAGCCCGGGCTTCACGAGCAGCCGCCGGCGCACCTCGTGGCTGTAGCCGGCGACCTCCTCGGGCAGCGGGGGCCGCGGCCCGATCAGCGACATGCGACCCGTCACCACATTGAGGAGCTGCGGGAGTTCGTCGAGGGAGTAGCGGCGCAGCGTGGTGCCGACCCGGGTCACCCGGGGGTCGTCGCGGACCTTGAACAGCAGGCCGTCGCTGTTGTGGTTGGCGTGCGCGAGTTCGGCGCGGCGGTCCTCCGCGTCGGTCCGCATCGTACGGAACTTCAGCATGGTGAACGGCTTGCCGTGCAGGCCCACCCGGACCTGCCGGAACAGGGTCGGGCCGCGGCTGCCGAGCCGTACCGCCAGCGCCACCGCGCCGAGCAGCGGCGACAGCAACAGCAGGAGCAGGGCGGCGATCAGACGCTCCGCCATGTCCTTCGGGAGCCGGGCCCAGCGGGACAGCCGGGGGGCCCGGACCTGTATCAGTGGCACCCCGCCGACCGGCCGTACCGCCAGCCGCGCGGCCGACACGTCGCCGTACCCGGGCGCGATGAGGAAGTCGCCCCCGGCGGCGGCGGTGCTCCAGGACAGACGGCGCATCTGCGCCGGGTCGAGGTCGGGCGACGGCAGCACCACGACGGCGCAGTCGCCCCCGAACGTCCGTAACGCGCTCTGGACTTCACCGACCCCGCCGAGTATCGGGACCCCGCAGACGTCCACCGCCTGCGGGTCCTCGGAGTCGGTCAGGCACACCCCGGCCAGGTTCATGCCCTGGAACACGGCCGCGGCCGGAGCTCCGGCGCGGCTGTCCCGTAAGAGCGCGGCGAGGAGTTGCCCTATCCCGGCGGCCGGGCCGACGAGCACGGCGGTGGTCCGGTGCCGCCCGCGCGCCCACAGGCCGCGCAGTCGCCGCCGGAGCGCGTACCGGACGGCCAGCGACAGGGCGGCGGCGGCCGGCAGCGCGAGCATCATCTCGCGCGGCAGCTCCGCCTCGCCCGTCAGTCCCCAGCCGAGTACCGCGGCGAGCGCGGGCACGACGAGCGCGGCCCGCAGCACCTGCCGGTACAGCCCGCCGCCGGACCCGAACGAGGCCGGCGCGTAGGCGTGGTGCGCCGCGAGCGAGCCGGTCCAGGCCGGCGGCAGGCAGAGCACCGCCGGCCAGTGGCCGCCGGTGCGCAGCACCAGGAGCGCGGCGACGACGGCCGCGACGGTGTCCGTGGCCAGCAGGACGAGTTGATGTCTCCGTTTCCACCGCGGCCGGTGGAAGCCGGATCCGGAGTGGTCGGCATACGAGGATTCGACACGGTGCCGCTCATGCGTGACCGGCAGGACGGTCATCCATTCCCCCCAAGGGCGCTTCGCGCGCACCCCCGACACCGCCGCGCCCCATCCCCCTTGGTCGGCCCACGGACGCGACGGTTCGCGGGCAGGGGAAGGACGGCGGCGGCCGATGAGGGTACGCGGCTCTTCCGCCTGAACTGAACGGTGCGGACCGGTCACAAGTCTCCCCAGCCGCGGCCAGGCCCGCACAGAACGCAGAAACCGCCCAGGACGAGAGAGATGTCGCGACCCAGGCGGATCCGGCAGCGCTCAATCTAGACCAACTCGGGCAGCCCATCCAGGAGTTGTGGAAAAGTCCCGGAGATACGCGAAAGAAACGCGGGAGAGGGACAGGACGGTCATACTGACGCCGTGCCCAGCATCGTGATCCCCGCGCACAACGAGGAACGCACCCTCGGCCGGCTCCTCGCCACACTCCTGCGCGGCACGGCCGAGGACGAGTTCGACATCCTCGTGGTCTGCAACGGCTGCACGGACGGCACCGCCGCCGTCGCCGCCGCCCACGGCCCGCGCGTCCGCGTCGTCGAGACCCCCGTCCCGTCCAAGCACCAGGCGCTGCGCCTGGGCGACACGCATGCCCGCGGCTTCCCGCGGATCTACGTGGACGCCGACGTCGAACTCGGCGCCGCCGACGTACGGGCCCTCGCCGCGGCCCTCACCGGACCGGACCCGGTCCTGGCCGCCGCGCCCGAACGGCACCTGCCGATGACGGGCTGCAGCTGGCCCGTCCGCGCCTACTACCGGGTCTGGCAACGGCTCCCCGCCGTCCAAGGCGGCCTGTTCGGCCGCGGGGTGATCGCCGTGTCCGGCACCGGCCACGCCCGGATCGCCGCCCTGCCGCCCCTGATGGCCGACGACCTCGCCGCGTCCCTCGCCTTCGCCGACGGCGAGCGGACCGTGGTCCGTACCGCCCGGGTCGTCGTCCGCCCGCCCCGCACCTGGCGCGACCTCATCCGCCGCCGGATCCGCGCGGCCACCTCCACCGCCCAACTGGAGCGGAGACAAAGGGAGTCGGACGCCGGACGGTCGTCCGACGCGCCCTCCGCCCGCACCGGCCTCGGCGACCTGCGCGCCCTGCTGCGCGCCGACCCCACCCTGCTGCCCGCCCTCGTCGTCTTCCTCACCGCCGCCCTCGTCGCCCGCCGCGCCGCGCGCCGCGCGATCCGGTCCGGCGACTTCGACACCTGGCTCCGGGACGACAGCAGTCGCCAGGAGTGACCTCGGCGTTCCGTCCTGGGCGGTGTCAGGCCGGGCCGTGCGGTGTCCGGTGCTCTGTGCTCGCTTCGTCGAACACCACTAGGTCCTGTCTCTTTGGCTTCACGTTGATCGGGCCACGTGCGAGGGTGGTGGCCATGCCGCAGCTTGGTCATCGTCTCCGGTCCTTCAGATTCGCGTGCGGACTCGCTCCGACGAGCTTCGCGGCATGCCGGGATACAGGCGGCTCAGTCCTGGAGCACGCTCTGGCGGATGAGGCGACGCTCTGTGGCATTCCTCGGCGCCAGGTGACGGTCTATCGGCATCTGTTCATCGCGAAGAGGTCCGGGAGGTGCTCGGACTGCCGGGTGAGAGCAGTCGATGCCTCGTCCGGGGCCTGAGTCAGGTCCCTGGCGAGCGGCCGTCCTCGGTCTTCCCAAGGCGCGTCCAGATCAAGAGGGCTGCGAGGTGGAGTGCGCCCTCGTAGGCGATGGCGAGTTCGTCTGTTCGCATGGCCAGGCCGCGCCACTGCTTGAGACGGTTGATGCACCGCTCGACGGTGTTGCGCTGCTTGTATGCCTCCGCGTCGAAGCTGGGTGGACGACCGCCGGTTCGGCAGGCCGCCTCGGGAACGTCCGAGTGCGTGATCGGCAGGTTCAGTTCTGTCCGCTCCCTTTCCTGGCCCCGGCCGCGTGCTGGTGGGCCCGGCAGACAGTGGAATCCAAGCTCCCGCGCGACGGCGAAGCCGAACGGCGATACGCCAAGACTCTCGACGCGGGGCACGCCCCTGCGCGATGATCACGCCCGCACCACGCCACCCCCCGCTCGACCCTCGCATCCCCAACGGGAGGACGTTGATGGCACGCCGCATATCCCGCGGCCTGATCGCCGCGGCCACCGCCGCCGTGGCGCTGATCGCCCCGGCCGGTGCCGCCACCGCGGCCGGTCCGGCCCCCGCCGCCCCGGCGGCGACCGGCCCGCAGGCCCGCATCTTCATGGTCAACCCGGTCCAGGCCACCGGAGACCAGACGCTCACCGACGCCAAGGACGCCGCCGACGCGGTGCCCGCGTCCGCGTACGCGCTCGCCGAGCTGCGCAACCTCGACGGCAGCGGCACGCTCACCGGCCGCTGGGCCTCCGTGAAGTCCGAGACGGGCCCCGCCGCCAAGCTCGCCGCGGCCGGCTCGTACAACCGGAGCGACGACCAGTTCGAGCAGGTCATGGCGTACTTCTGGGTCAACGAGGCCCAGGAGTACCTCCAGGGCCTCGGTTTCGGCTCCGACCTGCCCGGCGCCAACGACCGCCCGCAGGCCATCCGGATCAACCAGTGGGGCGCGGACAACTCCTTCTTCACCGACAAGAAGAACGAGATCCGCTTCGGCAAGGGCGGCGTCGACGACGCCGAGGACGCCGAGGTGATCGTCCACGAGTACGGCCACGCCGTGCACAACGCCCAGGTCCCCGGCTTCGGCACCTCCCCGGAGGCCGGCGCGATCGGCGAGGCCTTCGGCGACTACCTGGCCGTCGAGGTCGGCGCGCACGCCGCCGGCCGCTACGGCTGGGCCGTCAAGACCGAAGCCGCCTGCGTCGCCGACTGGGACTCCACCCCGTACAGCGGCACCCCGCACTGTCTGCGCCGGCTCGACGGCACCAAGGTGTACGCCGACCGGGTCGGCGAGGTCCACGCCGACGGCGAGATCTGGTCCCGCGCCCTGTGGGACATCCGCGGCGCGCTCGGGGCCAGGACCGCCGACCGGATCATCGTGAACGCCCAGTTCGGCTTCGCGCCCGGCACCTCCTTCGAGGACGCGGCACGGCAGACCGTGACGACGGCGCAGCGCATGTACGGCACGAGCGCGGCGGACGCCGTCCGCACCGCCTTCCGGGCGCGTCAGATCCCGGGGATCTGACGTCCGCGACCGGGGTTCCGCCCCGCGGGTGATCCGCGGGGCACTCCGGTGGCATCCCGCGCACCGGCGGGATCCCGGCCGCCGCGAGGGGTAGCGAGGAGAAGACACCCACCCCCGCGCGACGGAAGGATTCCCCCCCATGGATACGGACAGGAGCGTCGGCTTCGTCCAGTCCTTCGACCGCGGCGCCGGCTACGGATTCGTCCTCGCCATCGGCTCCGAGGAACCGGTCTACTTCCGCGCCGAGGACGTCGAGGGCGAGGGGCTCTCCGAGGGGCAGCAGGTCTCCTTCGTCCTGGTACTGGGGGAGGGCCGCTTCGAGGCCAGGGAACTGCGTCCCTGACCGTGCGGAGACCGGGGCGGGCTCGGGCGGACCCTTCGTTCCCTCCGTTCGCCTGTTACGCCCACGCTCTTGACGTCCGGCCGGCGGCGCCGGTTGCATGACGCGTCCCGTACGGTTCCGCCCCGGCGGGCCCGTACGCGCGGGCCGCCCCCAGCCCCTCCAGGAGCACCAGATGAGCACGGCCGACCTGGTCTTCACCGGTGGTCCCGTCTTCACCGGCGATCCGGCCCGCACCCGGGCCTCCTCCCTCGCGGTCACCGGCGAGCGGATCACCGCCGTCGGCCACGACGAGGTCAGGGAACTCATCGGGCCCCGCACCGAGGTCGTCGACCTCGGCGGCCGGCTGCTGATCCCCGGCTTCCAGGACGCGCACATCCACGCGGTGTTCGGCGGCATGGAACTGGCCGAGTGCGATCTCACCGGAGCCGGCGACGCCGACGGATATCTGCGCGCCGTCGCCGCGTACGCCGCCGCCCACCCCGACGAGCCGTGGATCACCGGCGGCGGCTGGTCGATGGACAGCTTCGAGGGTGGCCTGCCCTCCCGCCGTCAACTGGACTCCGTGGTCGCCGACCGGCCCGTCCTCCTGGTCAACCGCGACCACCACGGCGCCTGGGCCAACACCCGGGCCCTGGAACTCGCCGGGATCACCGCCGACACCCCCGACCCCGCCGACGGGCGGATCGAACGCGACGCCGGCGGCGTCCCCACCGGCATGCTTCAGGAAGGCGCCACCGCCCTCGTCGCCCGGCTCGTTCCGCCCACCACGCCCGCCGACCGGCTCGCCGGACTGCTGCGGGCCCAGCGACTGCTGCACGCCTTCGGCATCACCGGCTGGCAGGACGCGATCCTGGGCGAGTTCAGCGGCCGGCCCGACCCCTCGGACGCCTACCTCGCCGCCGCCCGGGACGGCAGCCTCACCGCCCGGGTCACCGGCGCGCTGTGGTGGGACCGGGCGCGGGACGCCGAGCAGATTCCCGAACTGGTGGCCCGGCGCGCGGCCCTGAGTCACGGCCGGTTCCGGGCCGGGTCGGTGAAGATCATGCAGGACGGCATCGCCGAGAACTTCACCGCCGCGATGACCAGCCCCTATCTCGACGCCTGCGGCTGCGCCACCGCCAACGCCGGACTCAGCTTCGTCGACCCCGAAGCCCTGCGCGCGCACGTCACCCGGCTGGACGCCCTCGACTTCCAGGTGCACTTCCACGCGCTCGGCGACCGGGCCGTACGCGAGGCCCTGGACGCGATCGAGGCAGCCGTCGCCGCCAACGGACGGCGCGGCAACCGGCACCACCTGGCCCACCTCCAGGTCGTCCACCCCGACGACCTCACCCGCTTCGCCCGGCTCGGCGCGCTCGCCAACATCCAGCCCCTGTGGGCCGCCCACGAGCCGCAGATGGACGCGCTGACCATCCCCTTCCTGGGGCCGGAACGCGCCGCCTGGCAGTACCCGTTCGGCGCGCTCGTACGGGCCGGGGCCACCCTGGTCGCGGGCAGCGACTGGCCGGTCAGCAGCCCCGACCCGCTCGCCGGGCTGCACGTCGCCGTCAACCGTGTCCAGCCCGACGCGGCCGACGACCGGGTCTTCCTGCCCGAGCAGCGCCTCGATCCCCCCACCGCCCTCGCCGCCTACACGGCGGGCTCCGCGCACGCGAACGGCCACGACGACGCGGGCAGTCTGCGCCCGGGGTACCTCGCCGACCTGGTCGTCCTCGACCGCGACATCCTCACCGGGCCGCCCGGGGAGATCGCCGGGGCCCGCGTGGAGCAGACCTTCGTCGGCGGGGTCCGGGTCCACGCGGTGTGACGTGACCGTACGCGGGCGGTGCCGGCCGGCCCGTACGCGCGCGGAGGCCACGCGGCCCGTACGCGCGCGTAGCCCGTACGACCGGGCGTACCGTCGTACGGGCTGCGCGGCAGGACGGGCCACGCGGCGGCGCGCGGCGGTCAGCCCACGTGCACCCGGGGCCGCCGGGACCGGTCCGGCTCCGCCTCGCGCAGCACCTCGCGCGTCACCGGCGCGACCTCGCCCTGCCCGAAGAGGAAGAAGCGCAGGAAGTTGGCGAAGGGGCTGCCCTCCGTCCACTCGAAGTAGATGTGCGGGCGGATGCCGGTGGCGTCCCGGACGTGCAGCAGCAGGGCCGCGAGGGCGTTGGGGACCGACGCGCTCTCCACGGTGAGCACCCGGTAGCGGCCGTGCAGCACCTCGCCCCGTACCGTCAGGCTCGCCTCGAACTCCGACGGGTCGGTGACCGTCACCTCCACGAAGACGAGGTCCTCGTGCTCGGGGATGTCGTTGTCGGCGCGGATCTGCTCGGTCTTCTCCCGGTACTCGGCCGCGTCCCGGCGGCCCGGCTTGTTGGCGATGAACCGCGCCGTCCGGTGCGAGACGTCCCGGACGAATCGTTCCGCCATGGGGTCGAGGTCCATGTCGGTGACGCGCAGCTCGAAGGCGCGGGCCAGCCGGGAGGCCAGGGAGATGAGGATGATGCCGGCGATGAAGCAGGCACCGATCTTCACGCCGTCGGGCCGCTCGATCACGTTGACGACGGTGGTGTAGAGGAACACGGCCGAGATGGCGCCGAAGCCGATCGTCCAGCGGCGCTGGCCGGCCTTGCGCGCCGCGATCGTCACGGCGATGGCCGCCGAGCAGATCAGCACGAGCACACCGGTCGCGTACGCGCCGCCCTGCGCGTCCACGTTCGCGTCGAAGATCCACGTCACGAGGAAGGCGACCAGGGTGAAGACCAGCACCATGGGGCGCACGGCGCGTGCCCAGTGCGGGGCCATGCCGTAGCGGGGCAGATAGCGCGGCATCAGGTTGAGCAGTCCGGCCATCGCCGAGGCGCCCGCGAACCACAGGATCGCGATCGTCGACACGTCGTAGACGGTGCCGAAGGTGTTGCCGAGGTACTCGTGGGCGAGATAGGCGAGCGCACGGCCGTTGGCCTGGCCGCCGGCCTCGAACTCCTGGTGCGGGATGAGGACCGTGGTCACGAAGCTGGTGCAGATGAGGAACACGCTCATGATCAGCGCGGCCGTCGTCAGCAGCTTCTTCGCGCCGCGGATCCGGCCGGTCGGGCGGGCCTCGGTGTCGTCCGGATCGCCCTTGACGTGCGGCATCACCGCCACGCCGGTCTCGAAGCCGGACAGACCGAGCGCCAGCTTCGGGAAGACGAGCAGCGCCACGCCGACCATCGCGAAGACATTGGAGTGCTGCGCGGTCAGGGCCGTCGTCCAGTCCGTGACCACGTGCCGTTCGGTCAGGACGTGCCACATGCCGGTCGTCACGACCACCAGGTTGAGCGCGAGATAGACGCCGACCAGGGCCACCGCGACGCCGATGGCCTCCAGGAAGCCCTTCATGAACACCGCGCCGAGCAGCGCGATGAGCACGAGCGTGATCACCATCTGCTTGTCGTGGAGGGTGGCCGACAGGTGCGGGTTCTCCACGAGGTGGGTGGAGGCGTCGGCGGCCGACAGGGTGATGGTGATGAGGAAGTCCGTCGCGGCGAAGCCCAGCAGGGTCAGGACGAACAGCTTGCCCTTCCAGAACGACAGCAGCCGCTCCAGCATCGCGATCGATCCCTCGCCGTGCGGGCTCTCCTCCGCGACCCGGCGGTAGACCGGCAGCGCGCCCACGAGGGTGACGACGACCAGCACGACCGTCGCGATGGGGGAGAGCAGTCCGGCCGCGAGGGCGGCGATGCCCGGCTGGTAGCCGAGGGTGGAGAAGTAGTCGACACCGGTCAGGCACATCACCCGCCACCAGGGCTGGCCCTGGTGGCCGGTTCCGGACGCCGCGCCGGCACCCTCGGTCGTTCCCTCCGTCGCGCTCTCCGCGCTCGTGGTGCCCTCCTTCGCTCCCGAAGGCTCGGAGGGTGCCGGGCCGCCCGGGGGAGGCGGGGCGGTGCCGGGCCGCCCCTTGCCCATGTCGGACAGCCCTTCCAGCATCCAGGCACGGAGGCGGTCGGTACGGGTGGGGGGAGGGGTGGACATCCAGGCTCCTGCTGTCCGCTGTGGCGGTGGGGGGTCGGAATTCGGCCATCACGCGGACGGCGGCCGAGTCAGCGTATGCAAGGGTCACGTAAGGAACCCGGCCGTTGGCGTCAGGAAACCGTCAAGATCCCCCCGCCGGGCGTTGCGCTGCTCACAACCGGCGCAACCTGAGGGCGTACGTGCCCGTGCGCTCCGGCGCGCGGGACTCCGGCCCGTCGGAGGTGGATCATGCGGATGCCGCTCCGGGACGTGGCCGCGCTCGCGGCCGCCGTTCTCGCGCCCTTCCTCGTCGCGCTCGCGCTCGTACCGGTCCGCACCGGCCTCACCTCCACCAACCTGGCCCTGCTGCTGGTCGTCGTGGTCGTCGCCGTCGCCGCGCTCGGCCACCGGCCGGCCGGCGCGCTCGCCGCGCTGTCGGCGGCCTTCTGGTTCGACTTCTTCCTCACGGCGCCCTACCAGAGCCTCGACATCCGCGGCCGGGCCGACGTCGAGACCGCCGTCCTGCTGCTGCTCGTCGGGCTGATCGTCTCCCGGCTCGGCGCCCGCGGCCGGTTGCTCGGCACCGTCGCGCTCCGCGACGCCCGCCATCTGGAGCGGCTGCACACCACCACCCGGCTGGCCGAATCCAGCCGCTCGCCCGACGACCTGGTCCGGGTCGTCCGCTCCCAGCTCGTCGAGCTCCTCGGACTCGCCGACTGCCGCTTCGAGTACGGGACGCTCCTCGGTCGGCCGCCCCGGCTCCGCCCCGACGGCACCGTCCAGGTCGACGGGTGGATCTGGGACCTGGAACGGCAGGGCTGGCCGGACGGCCCCGTCGAACTCCGGGCCGTCGCGGGCGGGCACTACCAGGGCCGCTTCCTTCTCACCCCCGCCCCCGGCTCCCCGCCGCCGTCCCTGGAATCGCGCCTGGTCGCCGTCGACCTCGCCGGTCAAGCGGCGGCGGCGCTGGAGGGGACGACGGCGGTCCGGGCGGCGTGAGGAGCGGCGTCCACCAGGTGTCCGCCGGGTGTCGGGCAGGGGTCAGCCGGCGGACGCGGCCGGCACGCTCATCGTGACCCGCCACAGCCGGCGCGGCAGCTCGCCCTCCTCGAAGGCGTGGACCTCCCGCAGCTCCCAGCCCTCGGCCAGCCGCTCCACCAGCTCGCGCGGGAAGAAGTGCACCGCGAAGCCGCCGTGCTCGTGGATGTCGTCGCCGCGCGCGACCCCCGTGCCGTAGTGGGCGTCGCCGGTGTGCCGCACGGTGTAGACGAACGTGCCGCCCGGCCGGAGCACCCGGCGGACCTCGCCGGCCAGCTCCTCGATGTGCCGCGTCGACAGATCCATGCACATCAGCATGTGCGCGAAGACGGCGTCCGCCGACCCGGTGGCGAACGGCAGCGGCTCGCGTACGTCCACCACGGCGGTGGTCACCCGGCCGGCCGGCCCCGCGGCCTCGGCACGCGCGGCGAGCTGCCCCAGGGCCACCGTGCTGAAGTCGGCGGCCCGCACCGCGAAGCCCCGCCTGGCGAAGTACAGCGCGTCACGCCCGTGACCCGCGCCCAGCTCCAGCACGTCCCGGGCGCCGGCCGCCGCGAACACGTCGGCCGCGTACCGCGCGGGCGCCGACGGCTCCTCCCCGTACATGCCGGGATTCTCCTGGTAGATGCGCTGCCAGTGGGCGCGCGGTGCGTCCCGCGTCATGGGGCGCAGGGTAGCCTGGCCCGCCTGCGGCATGGTCACGGTGAGCCGCTCGGGCCCGTGGAACACCCAGTCCGGCGCGTAGCGCACGGACACTTCCGGCCGTACGCCCGGTTGGAGAGCGGGCAGCCGGGCGAGGAGTTCCGCCAGCCCGGCCTCGGCCTCCGCGCGGGCCAGGCCGGCCCCGGCGCAGTAGTGGATGCCCAGCCCGAACGCGCAGTGCCGCACCGTGTCCCGGCGGACGTCGAGCCGGTCCGGGTCGGGGAAGTACGCCGGGTCCCGGTTCGCCGCGCCGAGGACCAGGACCATCCGGTCGCCCGCGGGGATCGCGTGACCCGCGAGTTCGGTGTCGCGCAGTGCCCACCGGGTGACCATCTGCACCGGCGGGTCGTGACGCAGGAACTCGTCCACCGCCCCCGGCAACATCCCCGGATCCGCCCGGAGTTCGCCCCGCAGCTCCGGCCGGCCGAGCAGGGCGAGCACCGCCTTGCCCAGCAGCCCCGTGGTGGTCTCGTGTCCCGCCGTCAGCAGATGCACACAGGTCGCCGTCTGTTCCTCGGGCGACAGCGAGGTCTCCTCGTCGGCGGCCCGCACCAGCGCCGACAGCAGATCCCCCCGGTCCCGGCCCGGCCCGCGCCGGGCGTCCAGTTCGCGCCGGAAGTACGCGGTGAGCTCGGCCGCCGCCCGGTCCGCCTCCACCATGCCCGCCAGGGTCCGGTCCACCCGCGCCCCGCCCGCCCGTTGCAGCGCGAGCGCCCGTTCCCGGAACCAGCCCTGCCGCTCCTCCGGCACCCCGAGCACGCCCGATATGACCAGGAGCGGGAACGGTGCCGCGAACTCCCCCACGAGATCGACGCTCTCGCGTGTCATCAGCCGGTCGACGAGCCGCCCCGCGGTCCGCCGGATCGCGGGCCGCAGCGCCGCCACCGGACCGGCCGCGAGGGCGGGCGCCACCAGCGACCGCAGCGCCGTGTGCCGGGGCGGGTCGAGGAACACCAGCCAGTTCTCGACGACCGCGCGCAGCACCGCGTACCCGGGTGGCAGCGGCGCCGCCGAGCCGGCGCCCGGCGCCGTCCTGCCGAACTCCCGCCGGGCGAGGACCCGCGCCACCTCCGCGTACCCGAAGACGTACCGGGTCGTCGGCCCGCGCGTGCCGCACGGGACCACCGCCGGGCGGACCGCGTGCACCGGCCCGGCCTCCCGGTAGCGCCGGTAGACGGGGTACGGGTCGGCCAGGTCCAGCCGGGCCGGATCGAAGGCCGGCAGTCCTCCCTCGGCGGGCCCGGCGCTCACCGGCCCGCTCCCCGCACCAGATCGACCAGCGCGCCGGGGTCGCGTGGCGGGCGGGTGCCCCGCCAGGCCACATGCCCGTCCGGGCGGACCAGGACGTACGGCAGCTCGTAGCGCCGCGCGACCTCCGGGACCGTGCAGCGGACCACATGGAGCGGGACCCGCCGCTCCGCGAACGCCCGTGCCAGCCCGTACGGTTCACCCGCCGCCGCGCCCACGCCCTCCGCGACGGCGTCCGTGAACGCCAGCAGGACGAAGTCCCGCCCGTACAGATCGAGGGTGGAGCGCCCCGGCGCCAGCCACGCGTGCGGGGCCCGCGCCCCGGGCAGGGCCGACGTGTTCACCCCGGCCCCGGATGAGGGCCCCGCCCCGTCGGCGGACTCGGCCGCGACGACCGGCGAGACGTACCGGTACGCGAAGTGCATCTCCGGCCGGTCGAACTCGCGCCCCACATCGGAGGCGGCCAGTTCCCGGCGGAGCGCGGCCCGCGCCCGCTCGCCCATCGGAGTGTCGTCGAGGAGCGCGGGCGACAGCCGCCGTTCCTGGGTGCGGCGCAGGTTCACGTTGGCCTCCGTGATCCCGGCCACGGCCACCGGGCGCCGCTCGGTCTCGTACGAGTCGAGCAGCCCCGGCCCCGCCCAGCCGGCCAGCGCCGCGGCCAGCTTCCAGCCGAGGTCGGCCGCGTCGCACACCCCCGTACTCATGCCGAAGCCGCCCGACGGCGACAGCGTGTGCGCCGCGTCCCCGGCCAGGAACACCCGGCCGGAGCGGTAGTGGTCGGCCACCCGGTGCGTCAGATGCCAGGCCCCGTCGGCCTCCACCGTCAGCGGGGTGTCGAGGCCCACCGCCCGCCGCACCATGGTCAGCGCGGACTCGGCGGTCACCGGGGCGGTCAGCCGGTACGTCCCCCGGCCGTCGATCACGCGCAGCGGATAGCGCAGCCCGGTCGGCGAGGTGAGGAAGTACAGCAGCGGGGCGTCCGGGCCGAGCAGGCGCGGCAGTTCGGGCGCCCGGAACACGATGTTGCGCAGCATCCGGGGCGGATACAGCTCGGGCACGTCGATCCCGCAGATCTTCCGCACGGACGACCCCGCCCCGTCGCAGCCGACCAGATACCGCGCGCGCACCTCGGAGCGGGTGCCGTCCGCCCGGGCCACCGTCGCCGTCACCCCGCCGGGCGCGGTGGTGAACCCGAGCAGCCGGCAGCGGGTGCGCACCGGCCCGGCCGGGTAGTGGCCCAGCCGGTCGAGGAGCAGCGGCGCCATCCAGTGCTGCGGGCAGATCGCCTCCGGCTCCGGGGTGTGCTCGGGCAGCGGGCGGGTGGCGACCGTGCCGAACGGCAGCCGGTGGATCTCGTGTCCGCCGATCGCCGTCACCCAGGCCACGTCCAGACAGTGGTCGTCCGGCCAGCCCGCGGCGCGCAGCGTGCCGGACACGCCCCAGCGGCGGAACATCTCCATGGCACGTGGTCCGACCGTGGTGACCCGGGGATCGGCCGGGACGCCGTCGCCCGCCTCGATCAGGGTGAAGTCCACCCCGCGGTGGGCGAGATCGAGCGCGAGCGACAGACCGACCGGACCGCCGCCCACGACCAGGACGTCCGTCTCCCAGCCGCCGCGCTCACCCGGCCTGTGGTACGTGTACGTGTTCATCGCCTCACCGTTCTCCTTCCGCACGGAACCGCTCGGCGTAGAAGGCCATCAACTCGGGGACCCGGTCGGGCACCCCGGCGCACGCCCGCGCCATCCGGGCCAGATGCCCGAAGCGCATCGCGAACGCCCGGCGGGCCACGTCGGGCCGGGGGAGGGCCACCGGGGGCTCCTCCAGTTCGAAGGACGGACCGGCCGTACGCCCCCGCCAGCCCGAGTCCAGCGTCACGAGCAGCTCGGCCAGCGGGCGCATCATGCCGGTCATCACGTCGATCGCCGTGTTCATCAGCGGCGAGCGCCGCAGACTCGCGTCCGGGCTCTCCGCGAAGTGCTGCACCATCAGCTGGAGCATCAGGAAGTAGCAGCGGTTGAACAGCAGCGTCACCTCGCGGGCGTGCGGATCGCGGATCGTCGCCCGGCCCGGATGGGTCGGGTCCAGCGTCGGGTTGCGCAGCGCCGGATACGCCGGACTCCACGGCGCGCCCTGCCCGCCGGGGCCGTCCGCCCGCTCGCTCATGAGGAGTTCGCCGAGCCGGACGAAGGTGTCGTGGTGGGACTCGGGCACCGGACCCGGCGCGTCGAGCACCCCGCCCTCGCCCTGCTCGGTGACGAAGTCCACCGCGAACAGGGCGCTCGGCAGGTCGTCGACCTCCAGCTGGTAGTCGGGGTGCCGGGCGTCCACCGTCCGGCCGAGGAAGAGATGGTGCTCGCCGCCGCCCCGGCCCCGGTCCACCAGGAACAGGTCCGGGACCCGGGTCAGCCCGTCGCGGATCGCCGTGTACAGCTCGCTCGGCGAACCGAAGGGCGTCGCCGTCGCCTCCTTGGCGGAGACGGCACGGCCTCCCGTACCCGCGGATCCGGCGGAGCCGAGGAGCCCGGCCGGGCCGGACGAGCCGCCGGGCCATACGCTCTCCTCCGCCGGGCCGGCACCCTGGGCACCGCCCGCCAGCCGCTCGGGCCGCTCGATGGCGATGAACCGCTGCACACTCGCCAGGTCCAGCGGCTCCAGGGCGAAGTCCAGCGGCATCGGCAGCCGTCCCGGCGCGCCGAAGTCGATCGCCGGCACATGGAACGGCTCGCCCATCGCCGTCAGGATGTTGTTGACGACGAGAAAGTGGATCATCTCCTCGCGGGCCACCTCGAACACGCTGTCCCGGATCCCCTTGCGCAGCGTCTCCCCACCGTCGCCGCAGGCCAGCCGGAGCTGCCGGGGCGTCCACACCCCGCGCCGCACGTACGCGAACCCGGCCGCGTGCGTCGGCAGCGAGTACCCCGCGTACAGGTACTGGAGCGAGGTCGCCAGCTCCACCGAGACCGCCAGCCACAGCGCCGTCCGCAACTGCGCCCGGGTGGTGATCCGCGGCGCCGCCGAGGCCGCCGCGGGCGTACTGACCGGGAGCACCGCGTCGGCGGCGGCCCGCGTCCGCAGATACGTCAGGAGCAGCCGGGCCTTCGGCAGCGTCAGGTCCCGGGACGGCGGCATGTAGTACGTGCGGTCCCGGTTCGCCGGATCGCACATCTGCCAGATCAGCTTCGCGTACGTCTCGACCTTGCACCGGTCCTCAAGGCTGAACACCTCGTCGCGCATGAACGGATACAGCTGCTCGTAGCAGGCGAAGACCTCCCGGTGCAGCAGCTCGAAGGACACCTGCTCGTTCGGTACGGCGTCCAGGTGCCAGTCGTCGGCGAGTACCCGGACGTGCGCCCCGCCCGCGCCCGCCCACCAGCCCAGCGCGTCCGCGTCGTCGTACGCGGCGGCGGCCGAACCGGGGGCGTCCAGCGGGCAGGGCGGGGTGTCCTCGGTGTCGGCCGCGAGCAGCAGCCGGGCCGTCCCGGCCCGCGCCCCGCGCAGCGTGAACCAGCCGCACCCCTGCTCGTCGGTCACCACCCGGCACCGCTCGCCGAAGGCGTCGGCGGCGTCGGTGGTGTCGGACGCGCCGGGGGCGTCGGCAGTCTCAGGAACCCCGGAAATCTCAGGAGCCTCAGCGGCCCCAGAAGTCCCAGGGGTCTCAGGAGTCCCGGAGGTCTCGCCGGCCCCGGCACCCTCCGCTCCTTCAGTTCCCGCCTCAGGTCCCGCCTCAGGCTCCGCCCCCGGCGCGGCCTCCCCCTCCGCGAGCCGCCCCGGACGCAGCTCGACGATCCGCAGCCGGCCACTGCGCGCGTCCGGCGCGGAGGCCACCGGATCGCGGGGCAGGGCCCGGGGGTTGGCGAACTGCCGGACGACGACCGTCCGTCCGGCCGCCGGCCGGCCCCGGACGAACGCCCGGACCGCCACCTCCACGGCGTGGTCCTCGCCCCGCTCCCGGTCCGGGTGCTCGACGAACAGCGCGGCGTCGTCCACGACCACGACCGTCTCGCGCTCCCGCAGCCACACCACCCGGCCGCTCCCCGTCCCGTCCGCGCCGACCAGGCACAGCCCCTCGTCGTCCGCCCGGGCCGCGCCCGCCCCGGCGACCGGCACCGTCACCACCCCGGGGCCCCGGGCGCCGGTGTCCCGCACCACCGCGACCAGCCGGTCCGTCACCGTCGTCCGCAGTTCCAGGTCACCGGTCCCGGGCCGGCCGAACGGCAGGTTGAGCACGGCCCGGTCGGATGTCACCCACACCGAGCAGATCCCCGCCCGCCGCCCCCGCGCGCCCCCGCCCGAAGAGCCCGAAGAGCCCGGGCGATCCGGGGCCCCCTCGGAACCCGACGAGCCCGCGCAGCCGTACGGGACGAGCAGCCGGCCCGCCGGATGGGTGCGCGGCTCCTCGGGGCGCCAGGGGGCGATCACCCCGTGCAGCCGCCAGCGCTGCGGGGCGTCGCCGGGACCCGTGTGCCCGTGCCCGGGCGTCCCCGGCTCCCCGTCCGCGGCCAGTGTGAACTGCACCAGGAGCCCGCCGTGTCGCCCGGCGGCGGCGCGCAGCGCGACGGCCGCGGGGGAGCCGGCGGCCGGCCCGTCCGGCCAGTCGAGGGCGGGCCCCGCCGGCACGGCGAACTGGTGAAGTACGGACGGCACCGGGGCGAAGGACTGCCAGCGCGGCGGCTGGAACCCCGTCACGTCGCCCAGGCACACGTACCCCGAGTCGTGCGACCGGCCCTCCCGGCCGAGCGCGAACCGGCCGGCCATCAGCGTCGTCGTCCAGGCCGAGGCCGGGTCGACGTCGAAGACCCGCGCCCGGTTCGCGGTCGTGCCCAGATACGGGTTGTAGTGCCCCCACAGGTCCACGGCCCGCCCCACCAGCGGATCGGCCGCCCCCGCCGTGCCCCCGGCCGGACCGCCGCCGGGGTCCGCCGGGTCCGCCGGGCGGCCCTCCGGCCCCTCCACGGCCGTGATCCGGGCGTCCACCGAGAAGTGGCCGTTGCCGGAGAAGTGGCCGCCGCGCGCCCCCCGTTCGGCCAGCAGCGCGTGGCAGTCCGCGGCCGGGCCGTCCGGCACCAGGACCGTGTTCGTGGCCAGATCGAGCAGACCGGCCCCGGCCGCCCCGCGCGGACCGGTGGGCAGCCGGGTGAGCGCGGTGCCGGCGAAGTACAGCCGGGGGGTGTCGAAGACGCTCACGCCGCCGCCTCCCACATCTCCGGGCCCTGGCCGGACGCGAACCGGGCGCCGGTACGCCCCTCGATCGCCCGGACCGCCACCAGGGCCGACTCCACCGCACCCTCGATCCAGGCGGGCTCCGACGAACAGTGCTCGCCCGCGAAGAACAGCCGCCCCTGCGGGCGCGTCGCCCGCAGCCGCTCCTCCTCGCAGGCCGCCGCGTCCCGCCCCCAGCGGATGGTGCAGCCGCCGACCGTCCACGGATGCTCGCCCCACGCCACCCCGGTCACCCCCCGGACCATCCCGCGGCGCAGCAACTGCGGGTGCATCCGGGCGAGTTCGTCGAGCACTACGCGGTGCCGCCGGCGGACCGGCATCCGCCCGAGGATGTCGGCGTCCTCCCCGATGGTGTAGCTGGCGAGCAGCGCGGCGCCCCGCTCCCCGGCGTCGTGCGCGCCGTCCTCCGGGGCGGCGGGATAGTACGTCTGCCGGATCAGCCCGCCGCTGAAGGAGGCGCCGCCCCGGATGCCCTCCCGCTCCCAGAACGGCTCGCGGACGTGCACGGCCACCTTGGTCGCAGGGCAGTAGACGACCTCCCGGACGACGGACAGCTTGTCCTCGTCGAAGCCGCGCAGGACCATCCCGCGGAGCACCGAGAACGGCACCGTGCACAGCACCAGGTCGGCGGGGCGCACGACGGCCAGCGGGCCGCGCCCTATGCGCAGCCGCACCTGGTCGCCGGACACCTCCACGCCGGTGACCTCCTGGCCGAGCCAGATCGGACCGCGTATCCGGGCGGCGAGCCGCTGCACCAGCTGGTCCATGCCGCAGGCGAGCCGGATCAGCTCGGGGCTGGTCTCGGTGAGGATGTCGTCGAGGAAGCCGTTCAGCCGGGTGCCGCACGCGGAGCGGATGTCCGGATGGGCGGCGAACAGGCCGTGCACGTCGATGCGGTCCTTGTGGTCGCCGCGCAGATGGGGCGTCAGGTCGATCCGCTCGACGCGGTCGAGGAGGTCGCGCGCGAGGTCGGCGCGCAGCCCGGTGCGCAGGGCGGGCGGCGCGATGGCGTCGACGACGGCCGCCAGCCAGGCGCCGAACACCACGGTCTCGTCCCGGTAGTCGTCGCGGGCGAGCGAGGCGCGGACGTCCGCGATGAGCCGGCGGGGCGCGTCCCGCAGCCGGACGTGGCCGCCGCTCGTGGCGAGCAGGGCGTTCTCCTCGGACAGCAGGGTGACGAACGGCCGCACCTGGTCGCCGAGCCCCAGCCGGTCTATGTAGTCCATGGTGCGGTGGTGGGCGGTGGGGACCCGCATGGCGCCGAGTTCGACGAAAGGGGCACCCTCGTGCGCGCCGAAGCGGTGGGTGCGGACGCGGCCGCCGAGCCGGCGGCTGCCCTCCAGTATCTCCACGCGGTGGCCGAGGCGTTCGAGTTCGTACGCGGCGACCAGGCCGGCCATCCCCGCGCCGATGACGGTGACGGTGCCGCGGGTGCGCGTCCGTTGCTGGGACATGGGCTGACTCCCGTCACTGAGCGGTGTCGGAGGGGGGTGGGGAGGAAGGCGAGGGCGACGAGAACGACTGGGGGACGAGGCGCCGGGGGCGGACGGGGCCGAGGGGGGATGGGCGTCGGGGCGCCGGGGCGCGAGCGTGACCAGGTACGCGTCGAGCGCCTCGGGCCGGGCCACCGGCGCCACCAGCCCCACGTACCCGTCCGGCCGGACGAGCCGCAGGTCGCCGGGGCGGCCGAACAGCCGGGCCTCGGCGGCGTCGGCGGGGGTGACGGGCAGCAGCCGGAGGGGGACGGGGCCGCGCCGGCACCGTTCCTCCAGCGAGCGCCGTACGGCCGGGTCGGCGGCCCGCGCCGCGTCGACGAGCAGTGTCCACGCGTCGTACCGCAGCAGCGTGTGCAGCCGTACGGGCCCCGCGGCCGGCCCGCCCGACCGCACCCGGATGTCGGGCATCCGGTCGCCGGCCCGGGGGCCGCGCTCCCGGACGAGTCCGGGCGTGGAGCGCTGCCAGGACAGGGCGCTGTGGCGGTGGTTGCGGCCGAGGTCGCTCAGCTGACGGTCGAGCCGGCGCTGGAAGCCGCGCAGGGCGAGCACGACGGGCACGGTGGCGGAGAAGGCCCGGTAGCCCAGTGGAGGCAGCGGCAGTTCCATGAAGTTGAGCCGCATCTCGCGGACGTAGCGCACGGCGAGGGCCCGCTGTTCGGTGTCGTACGTGTCGAGGATCCGGTCGTCGGCCTCGCCGCGGTGCACGGCGGCCAGCTTCCAGGCGAGGTTGTGCGCCCCGAGCATGCCCACGTTCATGCCGTGGCCGCCGACGGGCGCCCAGGCGTGCGCGGCGTCCCCGGCGAGCAGTCCGCGGCCGTGCCGCAGCCGGGTGGCGATCCGGTCGCTGAACCGGGCGCGGTTCAGCCAGGGCCGCTCGGGGGGTGTGAGGCGCAGCCGCGGCATCCGCGCGGTGTCGGCCACCAGGTCGCGCAGTTCGTCCAGGGTGGGCGGCGCGGTCAGCGCGGGGTCGGGGTCGTCGCGGAAGCAGAAGAAGCGGTACGCCCCGTCGGGCAGCGGGAAGGCGAGGAGGGAGCGGCGCGGGCCAGGAAGATGTGCCCGTGGCCCTGCTGTTCGCCGAGAGGCCATTCGGGGTGCGCGTTGCCCTGGACGACCTGGAGCCCGGTGCGCCGCCGGCCCTCGAAGGGGATGCCCAGCCGGTCGCGGACCACGCTCGCGGTGCCCTCGCAGCCGACGATCCAGGCGGCGGTGCCCGACTCTGCGGTGCCGTCGGGCCGGGTCAGGGTGAACTCGGCCCGGTCCTCGTGCACCTTGACGTCCGTGACCTCGGTGTCCCACTCGACCTCGGTGCCGCGGCCGGCCAGTTCCGCGCACAACAGCCGCTCGATGTCGTGCTGCTCGATGTTGACGGGGCGGTTGTGCGCGGAGCGGTGCCAGCCGGTGGTCAGCTCCCCGAGCCGCCGGCCGCGCCCGTGGATGGTGACCCGGGCCAGTTCCACCGCGTTGCGGCGCAGGATCCCGGCGACCCCGAGGGAGTCCAGGGCCTCGAGCGCCCGCGGCCAGAGGACGAGGGCGCGCGCCTCACGCTTGGCGGCCGGGGCGCGGTCGACGATCCGCACCCCGAGCCCGAGCCCGCGCAGGGCGATCGCCAGGGTGAGGCCGACCGGCCCCGCTCCGACCACACACACGTCCACATCCGGCATACGGCCCACTTCCCCACAGCGACAGCGACGGCGGCCTACGGCGTGCCGGACGGATCCGGTGTGGTCCGGCCGTCCGGCATTTCCCCAGGGTGCGCGTGGATGATCACCGTTCGCCAGGGCGTACGGCCCGGCGCGGGAAGCATTCGACCTGCCGATATGACTCGGTGTGCATCAGGTGTGCTGTTTGAGTGACGGCTCGCGGCTAAGGGGGCGCGTCGCCGGATCGCGGGGTGCCGTCCGGGGGTATCGCCCCCGCGCGCGGGGGCCGGAGCGCGCTTTTGGGGACGCTTGAAGATCATTTTGTCGAACGTCCCTTGTGGCTCCGGCGCCCCGGCCCTAGCTTGCGAAACCGCACCACATCGCGAAAGGCCGCGACCAGCGCGCCGACCAGCGGTGATCCGCAACAATCAGGGGGAAGTCATGTCCGCTCCACAGCCGCAGCCCGGCGTCCCGGCCTGCTCCAGATCCGCCGCCGCGATCGGCTGGGTGCTCACGATCGGCCTCAACATCTTCGCGCCCATCCTCACGTACAACACGCTCACGGACCATGGCTGGACCGAGTTCTCGGCCCTGCTCCTGAGCGGGGCGTGGCCGGTCCTCGACACCGTCATCAGTCTCGTCTGGCACCGCAAGCTCGACGAGTTCGCCATCGTCACCCTGATCTTCCTCGCCCTCACGGCCGTCGTCTCGCTCGTGGGCGCCCACTCCGCCCGCGCCCTGATCGTCAAGGACTCCGCCGTGACCGGACTGTCCGGCGCGGTCTTCCTCGGCAGTCTGCTCGCGTCCAAGCCGATGATGTTCTACTTCGGCCGCCGGTTCGCCACCGACGGCACGCCCGAGGGTGCCGCCTGGTGGAACGGGCTGTGGCGGTTCGAGGGCTTCCGGGCCGTCATGCGGCGCATGACCGTCGTGTGGGGTGTCGCCTACGTCGTCGAGGCGATCGTCCGCATCGTCCTGTCGTACCTGCTCTCCATCGACACGATGGTGGTCGTCAGTCCCTTCCTCATCTACGGCACCCTCGGCCTGCTCGCCCTGTGGACCATCCGCACCGCCAAGCGCTCCCGCGCCGACGGTGACGCCCGGATGGCGGCCGCCGCGGCGGTCGCGGAGAGCGCGCCGGCCGCCGGTCCCGACCCGGCCGGAGCCTGACCCCGGCGGCGGGCCCGCCGCCGGGTGGCTCCTTCCTCGGCGCCGGTTCACCCGGTGGCCCGCCCGGCGGTGGTCCGCCACCCTCGCCCTACCTGTCCTTTATGTCTCGTATAGGGTGATTCGGTAAGCAGCGCGGAATGCGCCCCTCGGGGCCCGGTCGATGCGTAGGTCGATGCGTTGGACACTCACCAGTCGCCGAGCAGCGCGCCGCCGCCCGGGGCGGCGCTCGGGTACGCGGGCGTGCTCAACGACCTGCTGCCCATCGCGCTGTGGCGCGAGGACACCCACGGCCGGATCGTCGAATGGTCGCTGGCCGCCCAGGACCTGCTCGGATTCCGCCCCGAGGAGGCCCTCGGCCAGGCGGCGGGCACGCTGCTCGTCCCGCCCGCCAACCGGGGCCTCGCCGACGAACTGACCCGCAAGGTCCACGCCGGCGAGACCGTGGTCGGCACCCTCCCCGTCCTGCGCCGCGACGGGCACCCGATCACCATGGAGATGTGGATCGTGCCCGCCGCCGACCCGGAGGGCCGCCCCGGCGCCATGCTCATCGCCTTCGAGACCTCCCAAGTCCTCACGATGCGCGAATCCCTCGCCACCCTCGAATCCCTCTTCACCCAGTCGCCCATCGGACTCGCCACTCTCGGCCTCGACCTGCGCTTCGTCCGCGTCAACGACGCCCTCGCCCGGATGAACGGCGTCGCGCGCTCCGCCCACGTCGGCCGCCGGCTCTCCCAGGTCCTGCCGGGCGTCAACGCCGGCGCCCTCGAAAACCTCATGCGCGGCGTCCTCGACAGCGGCACCGCCGTCGTCGACGCCCGCCGGGTCGGCCGTACCCCCGCCGACCCCGAGCACGACCACATCTGGTCCAGCTCCTACGCCCCGCTGCGCGACCACACCGGTCACGCCCTCGGTCTCATCGCCTCCGTCATCGACATCACCGACAGCCAGCAGGCGCACATCGAGATGGAACGCGCCCGGCACCGCTTCAGCCTGCTCGCGGAGGCCGGCGAACGCATCGGCACCACCCTCGACCTGCGGCAGACCGCCGAGGAAGTGGTGTCCTTCCTCGTTCCGCAGCTCGCCGACTCCGCCGACCTCCAGCTCCTCGAAGCGATCCTGGAGCCCGACGAGTCCACCGCCGCCACCCGCAACGTCCTGCGCCGCCTCGCCGGATCCTTCCCCGATCCGGGCGCCCCCGTGCAGCCGCTCGCCGTCGGCCGCACCTTCCAGATCCCGTACGACTCCGTGTACGAGCGGGTCATCACCGACGCCCGTGCCATGGACCTGCACCGCGCGGACATCCCCGCCCTCGTTCGCGATCCCCGGCTCGACACCCTCCGCGGATACCTCGCCACCCGAATCGGCTCCGCCCGGCTCATCCCGCTCGTCGCCCGCGGCACGGTGCTCGGCACCGTCACCGTCACCCGGCTGCGCACCCGCGAGCCCTTCGACGACGAGGAACGCGTCCTCATCGACGAGGTCGTGGCCCGTGCCGCCCTCAACATCGACAACGCCCGCCTCTACACCACCCAGCGCCAGGCCGCCCGCACCCTCCAGCGCAGCCTCACCAACAACGCGCTGCCCAAGGTCCCCGGCCTGGAACTCACCGGCCGCTACCTCCCCGCCAGCGTCCACGACGTCGGCGGCGACTGGTTCGACGTGGTCGCCCTGCCCGGCGGCCGCACCGGCCTCGTCATCGGCGACGTCATGGGCCACGGCATCCACGCGGCGGCCGTCATGGGCCAGCTGCGCACCGCCGTCCGCGCCCTGGCCCGGCACGACATCCCGCCGACGCACATGCTGCGCTCCCTCGACGCGGTCGTCGCCGACCTGGGCGAGGACGAGATGGCGACCTGCGTGTACGCCGTCCACGACCCGGCCTGCGCCGGCTGGACCATCGCCCGGGCCGGTCATCCGCCGCCCGCCGTCGTCACCCCGGACGGCACCGTCACCTTCCTCGACGGCCCGCCGGGCACGCCGCTCGGCACCGGAGCGCACGAGTTCGGTACGGAAGAGGTGGCCCTGCCCGCGGGCGGGCTGCTCGTCCTCTACACGGACGGTCTCATCGAGTCCCGCGAGCGCGACCTCGACCAGGGCATGGCCCGGATCGCCCGCACACTGAGCGATCCGGCCCGTCCCCTGGACGCCCTGTGCGCGGGCCTGCTGGCCGGACTGCCCGAGGGCCCGGGGCAGGACGACGTGGCCATGCTGCTCGCCCGTACGACGACCGACGCGCCGCGCACGCCGGAGTGACGGTCCGCGCGCCGGCGGAACGGTCGGTCAGGGCGCCGGGGGACCGGTAGGTCAAGGGGCCGGGTCAGGTGTCCGTGGGGCGGGTGCCGTGCTCCAGGATGTCCTTCAGATGCTGTTCGTTGCGCGGCATCTCCTTGCGGGCCGCGGGCCGGACGACCAGCGGCGCGATCACCTTGCCGAGGCCGTGACTCTCGAAGTCGACGGAGAGCGTCAGCCGCGAGCGAGCGCCGCCGTCGAGCGGTTCGACGGTGCCCCGGACGTCGCCGCGCACCGGCCCGTCGACGCCGCGGAGGTGCCAGCTGTGCGGCGGGTCCGCTTCCGTCATCCGCATGGTCGTGGTGACATCCCGCTTCCCCAGGTGACGGGTGATCGTGGCCTGCGAGCCCACGCTGCCGGGGGTGCCCCGCGTCGTACGGGCCGTGACCACGCTCTCCTGCCACTCGGCCAGATGGGCGGGATCGGTCACGTACGAGAAGACCTCGTCGGGGCGGCGGGAGATGTCGACGGAGGCGTCGATCCTGGACATGTCGCCTCCTTGCTGTGCGTGAGGAGGGAGGGTTCCTTTCTCATCGTCCCACGCGCGCCCGGTGCAGGTCCCGCAGCAGCGCGATCTCCGCGCCGTGATGCAGAAGCTCCTGGTTCAGCCACCAGACGACGTCCATGAACACGTCCTCCGGGTCGCTGCCGTGCGGGTAACTGCTGTAGCCCACCGTGTCCAGATCGGTGTCGCTCACCGTCGTCAGCATCGCGCGCCAGGCCGCCGAAGCGGCGGCGAACGCCGTCACGGCCGAGTCGGCGTCCCCGTGCACGCGCACGTCGTCCCGGGTGCGCGTACGGCTGCCGGCGGTGTGGTCCGTCCGCAGCTCGAACATCTCGATCAGATGGCTCAGCCGCCAGGCGATCGTGGTGAACGGCGCCGGCTCGGGATGCGGCGGCGGCGTCGCGTCCCGGCCCCAGTCGCCCGTACGGTCGCCGGTCAGCAGCGTGGCCCGGGGCCCCGGACCGCTCGTGCGCCGGCGCACCGACCAGCAGCCGGGTGCCGGCTCCCACCGGTACTCCTCGTCGGTCAGCCCGGCGACCGGGACCTCGATCCCGTTCCCGCTGTCCCGTACCGGCCCGGTCAGCCGGTTCAGCAGCCGCTCGCGCGCGAAGTCGAACTGCGCGAGGAGCGGGACGAGTCGGGGCGGGGTCACCATGGCGCATCCTATGGAGAAGGGAAAGGAAGGAGAGCGGGGCAGGTCAGCGCCGCAGGTGCTTGAGGGTGAACTCGGGGTCGGCGTACGGGCCGGCCTGCGGCGCGGTCACGTCGACCGGGAGATCCGACCCGGGGATGCCGGCGGAGTGGAGTTCGGCGTCGTCGACAGGGGTGTACGCCAGCTCCGAGGGGTCGGGAAGTTCCCAGAAACGGCGGGTGTTGGCCGAGACGGCGTAGACCGTGGCGAAGCGGGTGGTGGGCGGCGCGGCCAGCGCGGCCCGGATGTAGCCGACGGCGTCACGCGGGCTCAGCCACGTCGACAGATGCCGGGGCTCGGTCGGGACGCGCTCGAAGCTGCCGATGCGCAGACAGATCACGGACAGCCCGAACTTGTCGGCGTACAGCTGTCCGAGCGCCTCGACGGCCACCTTGCTCACCCCGTAGAGGCCGTCGGGACGCACCGGCTCCCGCGGGCCGGTGGGATGTCCGGCGGGGTGGAAGCCGGTCACCCGGTTGCTGCTCGCCACCACCACGCGCGCGATCCCGAGCCGCCGCGCCGCCTCCAGGACGTGGTGGGTGCCCAGCACGTTGGCTTCGAGCAGCTCCGGCAGGGGCGCCTCGTCGGGCACGCCGCCCAGGTGGAGCACCCGGTCGACACCCGCGAGGGCCGACTCCACCGCGTCGGCGTCCCGCAGGTCCACCGTGCGCACGTCCTCGTTCTCGGTCTCCGGAGTGAGCGGTACGCGGTCGAGCAGGACCAGCCGGTCCGCCTCGTGCCGCAACGCCTCCCGCACCGCGGAACCGATCGTGCCCGCGGCTCCTGTCACCGCCACCGTTCCCAGACTCACCGGACCCCCTCGTATCGATGCCACCCGCATCTTCGCGTCCCACTGATCCACTCATCAAGACGGTGGGGAAACGAAGTGACCGGGTCCGGAGGTTCCTTGAGGGCGTGGCGGGGGATCGGCCCTGTCGCGGAGGCACAGCGGTCCGACTCGGTAGTCGGTCTCGGTCGTCAGTCACAGCAGCCGCCGCGGTCACAGCGGGACGACGGTCACCTCGGTCGCCTTCACGCCCGTCCACACCGGCGTGCCGTCCGCGAGACCCAGGTCGGCGGCCGCCTGCGGGGTGATCTCGGCGACCAGCGGCGGCACCCGGTCCGAGGTGACCAGGACCCGCAGCCGGCTGCCGCTCGCGGTGATCTCCCGTACGGTGCCCGGCCAGACGTTACGGGGGCTGCCACCCGGCCGTTCGCGGTGCACGGCCACCGCCTCGGGCGGGATGACCGCCAGCGCCGCCGCCCCGGCCGGCAGCGGTTCGGCGGCCACCAGCGTGCCGCCGTCGGCGAGTGCCAGCCCGTCGCCGGTCGCCGTGCCCGGCCAGGCGTTGCGGCCCAGCATCCGGGCCACCCACGGCGAGCGCGGATGCCGGGTGACCTCGGCGGGCGAGGCGTCCTGGAGCGCCCGCCCGTCCTCCAGGACGAGCACCCGGTCGGCGAGCGACACCGCCTCGACCGGGTCGTGGGTGACGATCAGACAGACCCCGCCGAACCCGGCGAGATGCCCGCGCAGGGCGTGCCGTACCTGCGCGCGGGTGGTCTGGTCGAGGGCGGCCAGCGGCTCGTCGAGCAGCAGCAGCCGGGGGCGGGCGGCCAGCGCCCGGGCCAGCGCGACCCGCTGGGCCTGCCCGCCGGACAGCTGCGCCGGACGTCGTTCGGCGAGCGCGCCGACGCCGAGCCGGTCCAGCCACATCCGGGCCGTATGCCGGGCCTCGGCGCGCGGCACCCCGCGGGCCCGCAGGCCGTACGCGGTGTTGGCGAGCGCCGTCAGATGCGGGAACAGCGCGCCGTCCTGCGGCACCCACGCCACCTGCCGGCGGTGCGGCGGCAGCGCGGTGACGTCGGTGTCCCCGAGGGAGAGGGCGGCATGGGCGCGCGGAGTCAGCCCGAGCAGGGCGCGCAGCAGGGTGGTCTTCCCGGCGCCGTTGGGGCCGACGACGGCGATCGTGGTGCCGGGCTCGGCGTCCAGGACGAGCCGGACGAAGCCGTCGACCTCGGCGTGCAGCGCCCAGCGTCCCGCGGCCTCCGGCTCCGGAGCAGGGGCCGGGTCCGGGGCCGGGGCAGTGTCCGGCAGGGGTACGGCTCCGACCCCGGCGCCCGCCGGGTCCCCGGGCACGTCGGCCGCGCCGGGGGTCCCGGGGGCCGCCCGGCCCGACCGGGGAGCCGCGGCGAAGCGTCCGCGCAGCGCGACCAGCACCGTCATCGCGATGACGAGCAACAGCAGCGAGACCGAGGTCGCCGCCTCCGGGTCGTCCTGCAGCAGCAGATAGACCTCCAGCGGCAGCGTCTGGGTGGTGCCCGGCAGGTTGCCCGCGAAGGTGATCGTGGCCCCGAACTCGCCGAGCGCCCGCGCCCAGGTCAGCGCCGCGCCCGCGAGCAGCCCGGGCGCCACCATCGGCAGCGTCACCGTCCCGAACACCCGCAGCGGCGAGGCGCCCAGCGACGCCGCCGTCTCCTCGTACCGGGGGCGCAGTCCGGCGAGCGCGCCCTCCAGGCTGATCACCAGAAACGGCATGGCCACGAACGTCGCGGAGAGCACCGCGCCGGAGGTGTGGAAGGGCAGGATGATGCCGAAGGTGTCCTCCAGCCAGGGTCCGAGCAGTCCGCGCCGCCCGAAGGCGAGCAGCAGCGCCACGCCGCCGACGGTGGGCGGCAGGACCATCGGGAGCAGCACCAGACTGCGGACGAACGCCTTGCCCCGGAACGGCACCCGCGCCAGGAGCCACGCCAGCGGCACCCCGAGCAGCAGGGACAGCCCGAGCGCCCAGAACGAGACGACCAGCGACAGCTTCAGCGCCTCGACCGTGCCCGGCCGGCTCAGGTGCGTCCCGATCTCGCCCCATTCGGTGCGGGCGAGGATGCCGGCGAGCGGCAGCAGCAGGAGGGCGACCGCGAGCAGCGCGGGGACGGCGAGGGCGAGGGGGGTACGGGGCCGGTTCGGCATCGCGCGCGGTTCCTACGGCTGCTGGAAGCCGGCGTCCCGGAGGATCTTCTGCGCCTCCGGGGTGCTCAGCCACGCCACGAACGCGGCGGCGTCCTTGGCGTTCGGCGACTGCTTCAGGGCGGCGGCCGGGTAGGCGGCGACGGCGTTCTGCGCGTCGGGGATGGCGACGGCGTCGACCTTGCCGGCCGCGCTCTGGGCGTCGCTCTTGTAGACGAGGCCGGCGTCGGCCTCGCCCAGCTGGACCTTGCTGAGCACGGCGCGCACGCTCGGCTCCAGGGACACCGGCTTCACGGTGATCTTCTGGGCGTCGAGGACCTTCCGGCTGTACTTGCCGGCGGGCACCTCGGGCGCGGCGAGGACGACCTTGAGCTTCGGGTCGGCGAGGTCCTTCAGGGCGGCGACCTTGTGCGGGTTGCCCGGGACCGTGGCGATGACGAGCCGGTTCTTCGCGATGACCGACGGGGTCTCGGTGTCCGCCTTGACCTTGTCCATGCTCGCCGTGTCGGCGGTGACCAGGACATCGGCGGGCGAGCCCTGGGCGACCTGCGCGACCAGTTCCTGCGAGCCCGCGAAGGAGAAGGTGATCTTCGTACCGGGGTGGGCCTTCTCGTAGGCGGCGCCCGCGGTCTTGAAGACGTCGGTCAGGGAGGCCGCGGCGAGGACCGTCATCTTCACCGAACGGTTCCCGCCGGCCGCGTCACCGCCGTCCTTGCCGCCGTCACCCGCGTCGGAACCGCCGCCGGAGCAGGCCGCCAGCGGCAGCAGCAGTCCGGCCGTCACGGCCGCGACGAGGGCACGGCGCCCGGGGCGCGCGGAGAAGAGGGACGACATGGGCGGGACTCCTCGGGATGACGGGACGAAGGCGGCGCGGGACGAGGGCGGCGCGGGGCGGCCGGTGCGCGGGGCGACCGCGGGGGAGGGGGCTCAGGCGCGGTCGATGTGTACGTTGGTCGACTTCACCCGGGCGGTCGCGCGCACGCCGACCTCCAGGCCCAGCTCCTCCACCGCCTCGCGGGTGAGCAGCGAGACGAGCCGGTGCGGGCCCGCCTGGATCTCGACCTGGGCGGCGATGTCACCGAGCTTGACCGCCGTGACGATGCCGGGGAACGCGTTGCGGGCCGAGGTGTACGGCTCCTCCTCGTCCCCCGCGCCGCCCGTGGCGGCGCTGCGCGCGATCTCGACGGAGAAGGCGGCGAGGTCGCGGCCGTCGATCAGCCGGCGGCCGCTCTCGTCGCGGTGGGTGGGCACCCGTCCGGCGTCGGCCCAGCGCCGCGCCGTGTCCGCGCTCACGCCCAGCAGACGCGCGGCCTGCCCGATGGTATAGGACTGCATGTGCGTCACATTAGGCCGAACGTGATCTCATCTGCAATCCACTTGGCATCTTGTACCTGGCATCTGCGGGTCACCCGCGCGGCTGCCCCGGCTCTCCCGCCCGCTCCGCCCGGTCGTCCGCCGGGCCGGCCCCGCGGCCCACCGCCTCGACCAGCGGCAGCAGCCGGTGCGCCACCCGCTCGCGGAGCGCGATCTCGGTCCGCGTACGGACCACGCCGGGCAGCTGGATCAGCCGCTGGATCACGTCCTCCAGATGACCCGCGTCCCGCGCCACCACCCGGGTCAGCAGATCGCCGCCGCCCGTGATCGAGAACGCCTCCACGATCTCGGGGACCGCCGCCAGCGCGTCCCCGACGTCGACCAGATGCCCCTGGGTGACCTCGATGTGCACGAACGCGAGCACCGGGTGCCCCAGCGCGGCCGGGGACAGCACCGGCCCCGTCGCCGTGATCACCCCGTCCCGCTCCAGCCGGTCGATCCGCGCCTGCACCGTGCCCCGCGCCACCCCGAGGATCCGCGCGTACTCCCGGACGCTGGTCCGCGGCTGCTCGATCAGCAGGCGCAGGATGCGAGTGTCCAGTGTGTCCACCGCCATGGTCCGTTGGCTCCCTTCTGGCCGTACCGACAACGGATCGACTGTACCAATGGCCCAGTCATCCGAGCCTCGGTTGAGCCGTCGTACGCAGGGATGCTTTCCTTTCGGAAGAGTTGGACAGAAGGCGCCGCGCAAGCGCCGGACCGGCGAGGACGCCGGATCCCGGACCGCGGCGCCTTCGTCGTGTCCACGGCCCGGCCGGTCCGGACGGGCTTCGAGTCCATCCACGGCGAAAGAGGGTGCGTGTACGGAAGCGGGGGCGGAACGACCGTCATGAAGAAGGCAGTATCGGCCTGCGGCGGCGCGCTGCGCCGGATGTGCGTGGCACCCGACCCGGGCCGGGTGCGGCTGCGCGTGGCCACCCGCGCCGTCGTCGGCATCGGCCTGGCGGTCACGCTCACCGGACTGGCCGGGTTCTCCCTGGTGGCCTCCCTCACCGCGGGCCTCGCCGCGCTGCTCGCCCTGTTCACCGTGGGCGACTCCACCGTCCGCGGCCAGGCCGTCACCACCGCCCTGCTGCCGCTCGCCGGCTTCCCCGTGCTCGCCCTCGCGGCCTCGCTGCACGACCTGCCGGTCCCGCGCGACCTGTCCTGGCTGCTCGTCGTCTTCGCCGGCGTGTACGCGCGCCGCTGGGGACCGCGCGGCCACGCGCTCGGGATCTTCGCCTTCATGCAGTTCTTCGTCACCCAGTTCCTGCACGCGCTGCCCGCGCAGCTGCCGGAGCTGTACGCGGCCGTGCTCCTGGCGCTCGCCGCGGCCGGCGCCGTCCGCTTCGGCGTCTGGTGCGTCGAACGGCGCGTCCCGCCGCCCGCCGCGCCCGCGCCGCTGCCCGGCACCGGCCTCGCCCGGCCCACCACCCGGCAGGCGTTCCAGGCCACGGCCGCCTGTGCCGTGGCCCTCGTCGCCGGACACCTGGTGTCCCCCGAGCGCTGGTACTGGGCCGTGGCCACCGCCTGGTGGATCTTCGTCAACACCGCCTCGCGCGGCGAGACCCTGGTCCGCGGTTTCCGCCGGGTCCTCGGCACGGTCACCGGCATCGTCGCCGGACTGCTCGTCGCGCTCCCGGTCGGCGGCGCGCCCGCCCCGACGGCCGTCCTCGTCGCCGTGTGCGTCTTCGGCCTCTTCTACACCGCCCCGCTCTCGTACAGCTGGATGATGTTCTTCGTCACCGTCCTGGCCTCCCTCCTGTACGGGCTGCTCGGCGTCCTGCACCCGGACCTGCTGCTGCTCCGCTTCGAGGAGACCGCGGCCGGCGCGCTCGGCGCCGCCGTCGGCCTGGTCCTGCTGCCGGTGACCACCCACGCGGCCACCAACGCCTGGATCCAGCGCGCCGTCGCCTGTGTGCACGCCTGCACCACGGCCGCCGCCCGCCGGCTCGCGGGCGACCCGGACGCCGACCCGGCCGTCCACGCCGCCGCCCTCGACCTGTTGCTGGCCCGCGCCCGGCTCACCCTCGCCCCGCTGGTCCACCCGCTGAGCCCGCTGCGCGCCCGCAAGGCCCGGGCCCGCCGGGTGCTCGCCCTGCTCGACGACTGCGCCCGCGAGATCCGGGGCCTCGCCGCGGTCGCGGCCGACCCGGACGCCTCCCACGACGCCCGCCTCGCGGCCGCCGCCCGGCGCGTCGAGGACGCCGTCCACGCGCTCGTCCCGGTCGTCGCGCCGCGCCGCCCCGTCGCCAAGGCGGCCGGGGTGCCCGCGCACCACCCGGGCGCGGAGGCGGCCCTCGCCCACCTGCACGGCCTCGAACGCGCCCTCGTCGATCTGGCCACGCCGCTGCGCACCGCCCCGAGCGCCCCGCTGATCCCGGCCGCCTGACGCCGCCTGACGCCACCCGGCCCACCCCGCAGCCCCGCAGCCGTACGGACTTGGTCTAGACCGCCTGCTAACGTCGGCCGGGCGACGGCCGGTCCGCCCGGACCGGCCGCACCGGACAGGGGAGGGGCGTCGTGGACGGCATGCGGGCGGAGCGGGACGGTACGGAGCAGGGGCGGGCCGGCGGCCGGGATGCCGGGGGCACGCGGGCGTTCATCGGGTCGTTCACCGCGGCCGGCGGCCCCGGGGTGCTCGCCGCCACCGTCGCGCCGGGCAGCGGCGCCCTGACGCTCACCGGGGCGAGCGACGCCGTCGCCGACCCCTCGTTCCTCGCGCTCGACGGGGACGTGCTGTACGCCGTCTCCGAGGCCGACCCGGGCGCCGTGGCCGTCTTCGGCGTCACCGGCCCCGCGCCCCGGCCGCTCGGCGCCCCCGTCCCCGTCGACGCCGCCGGGCCCACCCACCTCGCGCTCGTGGGCGGCTTCCTGCTCACCGCGAACTACACCTCCGGCAGCGTCACCTCGCTCGCCCGCACCGCCGACGGCCGCCTCGGCCCGGTCGCCGACCAGGCGCGCCACCACGGCTCGGGCCCGGTCGCCGACCGGCAGCGGGGCCCGCACGCCCACCAGGTGCTGCCCGACCCCACCGGCCGCTGGGTGCTCGCCGTCGACCTCGGTACGGACTCCGTCACCGTGAGCGTCCTCGACCCCGCCACCGGCGCGCTGCGCCCGCACGGCACCACTGTCCTGCGCCCCGGCACCGGTCCCCGGCACCTCGCCTTCCATCCGGCCGGTACGCACGCGTACGTCCTGAACGAGCTGGAGCCCACGCTCACCGTCTGCCGCTGGGACGCCGAGGCCGGGGTCCTCACCCCGCTCGGCGAGACCCGAGTCGTCCCCGAGGACGCCACCGGGCCCGACTACCCCTCCGAGGTCGTCGTCGCCCCCGACGGCCGTCACCTGTGGGCCGCCGTCCGCGGCGCCGACACCCTCGCCGTCCTCGCCCTGGAGACCGGCGGCGACACCGCCCGGCTGGTCGCCTCCGTACCGTGCGGCGGCCGCTGGCCCCGCGACCTCGCGCTCGCGCCCTCCGGCCGGCACCTGTACGTGGCCAACGAGCGTTCCGGCGACGTCACCTGGTTCACCGTCGACGCCGCGACCGGCCTGCCCGCCCGCGCCGGATCGGTGCCCGCCCCCGCCGCCTCCTGCGTCGTCTTCGGCTGACCCGAGCGCCCGGCAGCACGCGGGAAAGCGAAGGGGCCCGTACCGGAGTGCGTCCGGTACGGGCCCGTCCCGTCACGACCCTGGGGTCAGCGGGCCGGCGTCCCCTGCTGCTGCGGCGTGATGCCCAGCGTGGCCATGTACTGCGAGAGCGCCAGCCGGCCGATCGCCGGGTACGCGCCCAGCGGCTCGGCCGCCGCGCAGTCCGCTTCCTTCGCGGCCACGTCGAGCAGCCCCTCGGCCAGCTCGGGACCGATCAGGTACGGGGCGAGCGCCAGCTGCTCCGCGCCGGCGTTGCGCAGCTGCTCGGCGATCGCGGCGATGGAACCCTCCTGGTCCAGCGCCGCCGCCATCACCGGCACCGCCAGGCGGGCCGCGAGCAGCATGCCGGTGATCCCGGCGGCCTGCACGGCCTCCTCGCCGCCGACCGTGGCCAGGATGATGCCGTCGGCCGCCGTGGCGACCGTGAACAGCCGGGCGCGGTCGGCGCGGGCCAGACCGGCCTCGGACAGCCGGACGTGCAGGGCCTCGGCGAGCAGCGGGTGCGGGCCGAGCACCTCGGTCAGTTCGGCGGTGTTGCCGGAGTCCATGACGGCCTGGCGGACCAGGCGCATCAGCGCGCTGTCGGGCCCCGCGAGCAGCGGGACCACGATGGCGGCCGGGCCCTCGGGGGCGGCGACCTCGCGGCCGGCGGCCACGGCGATCTCGTACCGCTGGGTGCGCAGCGCGTCCGCGTTCGTCAGGACGGTGGACAGGGTGGGGTACGCGTCGTCGTCACCGTCCAGGTAACCGACCACGGCCTCCAGGCCGGGCAGCTCCGAGCGGGTGATGCTCAGGACCTCCTCGGCCAGCGAGCGTATGGCGGGCGTCGGCGTGCCGGGAACGGCGAGAACCAGCGCGGGAGCGCCCTCGGGCGCCGCCACGGGTTCAGGGCGACGGTGCCGCCCGGACTGGCGGGGACGCGGCATTCGTACGGGCAGGCCGGGAGTAGGCCCAGTGGGGGAGCTCATGTCGCCGCATGCTACTGGTTTTGACCATCGGTCCGTTCGGCGAGGGTACGAGCGGGCGTCATCTGTCCCCCTATGTCCGAAACGATCGACGGACCGCCGTTCACCTGGTGAGTTGCAGCAGGAGCGGATCCTCCGGCAGCCGCAGCGCGTCCGCCGCGAGGGCGGCCGCGAGGGTCACCGCACCCGTCAGCGGGTCGCCCGAGGCGGGGACTTCGCGCGCCTGGGGGAGGAGCGTCTCCAAGTCCGCGCGCAGCGGCCCGAGGAGCGGTGCGCCCATCCGGAACAGTCCGCCCGTCAGCGCGACTTCCGCCGCGGTGCCAGCGGGGCAGACGGCCTCCGCGGCCTCCGCGATCCGCCGGGCGGCCCGCGTCAGGATCCCGGTCGCCACCGGGTCGTCCGCACCGGCGCAGGCCGCGACGTCCGGGGCGAAGGAGGCGAGGACGGCGGGCCGGTCCGTACGCGGGTAGAGCACTCCGGGGATCCCGACCGCCGGGCCGAACCGCCGCTCGGCGTACGCCAGCAGCGCGGCCGAACCACCGCGCCGGCCGTCGTACGCGCGCATCGCGGCCTCGAGTCCGGCCCGCCCGATCCACGCGCCGCTGCCGCAGTCGCCGAGCAGATGCCCCCAGCCGTCGGCCCGGCGCCAGCCGGACAGATCGGTGCCGAGCGCGATGAGGCCGGTGCCGCCGGCGACCACCGCGCCGGGCCGCTGTCCGAGCGCCCCGGCGTACGCGGTGACGGCGTCGGCCGCGAGCGCGAGCCGGCGCACGCCCCAGGCCCGGGCGAGCGCCTCGGGCAGTTCGGCCCGCAGCCGGTCGCCGAGGGTCGCCATGCCGGCCGCCCCGACGGCGACGGCCTCGACCGGACCGTCACCCGCCCGCCGCCGCATCGCGTCGACGGCCGGAATCAGCCGTTCCAGCAGGTGTCCGGCGTCGATCCCGCCCGCCCCGGTGCGCACCGGCTCCGCCGAGGCCGTCGTCTCCACGGTCTCGGCGGAGTCGTCCCGCCGGACCGCGAGCGCGATCCGCAGTCCGGAGCCGCCGGAGTCGACCCCGACGACGAGACCGGGGCGGCCGGGCGGCGCCGGGGGGACGGGGGACGCCGGGGACGTCACGGCAACTGCCAGTCCACCGGCTGGGAACCCTGCCGGAGCAGCAGGTCGTTGGCGCGGCTGAACGGCCGGGAGCCGAAGAAGCCGCGGTCCGCCGACATCGGCGAGGGGTGCGAGGACTCGATGGCTGGCAGGTCGCCGAGCAGTGGCCGCAGATTGCGGGCGTCGCGGCCCCACAGGATCGACACCAGCGGCTTGCCGCGCGCGGCGAGGGCCCGGATGGCCTGCTCGGTGACCGCTTCCCAGCCCTTGTCGCGGTGCGCGCCGGGCTTGCGCGGGGCCGTGGTGAGCGCCCTGTTGAGAAGCAGGACGCCCTGCCGGGTCCACGGCGTCAGGTCACCGTTCGAGGGCCGCGGATGGCCCAGGTCGCGGTGCATCTCCAGGAAGATGTTGTCCAGGCTCGGCGGCACCGGACGCACGTCCGGGGCCACCGAGAAGCTCAGGCCCACGGCGTGCCCGGGCGTGGGATAGGGGTCCTGGCCGACGATGAGGACCCTCACCTCGTCGAAGGGCTGCTGGAACGCCCGCAGGACGTTCGCCCCCGACGGCAGGTAGGTACGCCCCGCGGCGATCTCCTGCCGGAGGAAGTCGCCCATCGCGGCGATGTTTTCGGCCACCGGCGCGAGCGCGTGCGCCCACCCGGCCTCGACGATTTCGTTCAACGGTCGTGCTGCCACGGCGTCACTCTACTGGCGCAGTACGACAGTCACGCCCGACGGAGCGGAGTCCCGTCCCGGCGGGCGGCCGTCGGAACGGTCAGCCGAGGACCGCGGCCCGTACGCACAGCACGTCCGGCAGGTGCTCGCCGAGCAGCTGCCAGCTGTCGCCGTCGTCGGCGCTCGCGTACACCTCGCCGTTGCGGTTGCCGAAGTAGAGGCCCGCCGGATCGGCCCCGTCGGCGCACATCGCGTCGCGCAGCACCGTGCCGTAGTGGTCGCCCTCCGGCAGACCCCGGGTGAGCGGCTCCCAGGTGGCCCCGGCGTCGGAGGTCCGGTAGACGCGGCAGCGCCGGCCGGCCGGGACCCGGTCGATGTCGGCGTTGATGGGGAACACGTAGGCGGTGTCCGGCCGGTGGGGGTGGGCGACGACGGCGAAGCCGAAGTCGGAGGGGAGTTCGTCGCCGATGGATGTCCACGCGGTGCCGCCGTCGTCGCTGCGGAACACGCCCCAGTGGTTCTGCAGATAGAGCCGGTCCAGGTCGCCGGCGTCCTGCGCGACCTTGTGCACGCACTGCCCGAACTCGGGGTACTGGTCCGGCAGGAAGACCGCCGACACCCCCCGGTTGGCGGGATCCCAGCTCGCGCCGCCGTCGCGGGACCGGAAGACACCGGCCGCGGACACCGCCACCGTCACCGCGTCGGGGTCGCGCGCGTCGGTCACCACGGTGTGCACCGCCTCGCCGCCTCCGCCCGGCACCCACTGGTCGCGGGTGGGGTGTTCCCACAGGGGGCGTACGAGCTCGAAGGACTCGCCGCCGTCCGCCGACCGGAAGAGCGCGGCCGGCTCGGTCCCCGCGTACACGACGTCGGGGGAGTGGGCGGGCGCCGGGTGCAGCTGCCACACCCGTTCCACCGAGGCCCCGGTGTCCTCGGGGAATCCGACCGCCGGACTGGGCGGTTCGGTCCAGGTCGCGCCCAGGTCGTCGGAGTGGAAGACGGAGGGACCGAAGTGCGCGCTGTCGCCGCCGACGAGGATCCGGGGGCGGGCGCGGCGGGTGTCGATCCCGATCGAATAGATCGCCTGGGCGTTGAAATGCGGTGCGTCGAACGCACTCCACCGGCCGTTCTGCCGGC
Source organism: Streptomyces laurentii (assembly GCA_002355495.1). Taxonomy (GTDB): domain Bacteria; phylum Actinomycetota; class Actinomycetes; order Streptomycetales; family Streptomycetaceae; genus Streptomyces; species Streptomyces laurentii. The sequence goes on along the minus strand of AP017424.1, from coordinate 647,454 downwards.
GGGCGGTGAACAGACCCTTACGGGTTCCCACGGTCAGTAGCACGTCGGTCATGCCGACACCTCCAGGACGCCGTTGTCGCGGATACGGGCCAGTCTGCACCGCACCGCGGACAACAGCGTCCGGGAGCCGACGCGCCCCTGGTCAGGGGCGTGTTGCCGGACTCAGATGGCCCAGGAGTACGGGGCCGGGGCGGGGATCTCGGCGCCCAGCTCGCGGGCCGCGCGGCGCGGCCACGAGGCGTCCCGCAGCAGCTCGCGGCCGAGCAGCACGGCGTCCGCCTCCCCGTTGGCGAGGATCTTCTCGGCCTGCGCGCTCTCGGTGATCAGGCCGACGGTCGCGACCGGCATCCCGGTCTCCGCCTTGACGCGGGCGGCGAAGGGCACCTGGTAGCCGGGGCCGACCGGGATGTCGGCCGGGCCGCCGTTGCCGCCGGTGGAGACGTCGAGCAGGTCCACCCCGTGCGCGTGGAGGAGGGCGGCGAGGCGGACCGTCTCGTCGGCGGTCCAGCCCTGCTCCTCCAGCCAGTCGGTGGCGGAGATCCGGAAGAACAGCGGCAGCTCCTCGGGCCAGACGGCGCGCACGGCGTCGACGACCTCCAGGGCGAAGCGGACGCGGTTCTCGAAGGAACCGCCGTAGGCGTCGGTGCGCCGGTTGCTGTGCGGGGACAGGAACTCGCCGAGCAGATAGCCGTGGGCGCCGTGCACCTCGACCACCTGGAAGCCGGCGGCCAGCGCGCGCCGCGCCGTGTCGGCGAAGCGGGCGGTGAGCTCGTGGATCTCCGCCACCGTCAGCTCGGCCGGTACGGGGTAGCCCTCGGCGAAGGGGACGGGGCTCGGCCCGGCCGGCTGCCAGGCGAGACCGCTCTCGGGGGCGACGGGGCCGCGGCCCACCCAGGGCTGCTGGGTCGACGCCTTGCGCCCTCCGTGCCCGATCTGGATGCCGGGAACGGTGCCCTGCGCCGCCAGGAAGGAGGCGATCCGGCGCAGGCCGTCGATCTGCGCGTCGTCCCAGAGTCCGAGGTCGAAGGGGCTGATCCGGCCCTCGGGCGTGACCGCGGTCGCCTCCAGCAGGATCAGCCCGGCGCCCCCGGTGGCGCGGGACGCGTAGTGGGCGAAGTGCCAGTCGGTCGGCATGCCCGCGGCCGGGCCGGCCGGCTCCGCGCAGAACTGGCACATGGGGGCCATCCAGACCCGGTTCGGGACCGTGACGGACCGGAGGGTGTACGGCTCGAAGAGGGCGGGGACGGCGCTCATGCGGACTCCGTTTCGGGGCAGCCGGGGAGGTGACGTGCTTCGTACGATACTCGTCGTAGTACGACGTCTGTCAAACTACGAGAATCCTCGTACAATGGGGTCACCGACCCGTCCCCGAGAGCCGTGGAGCCGCAGCCGTGACGACCGCGACCAACCCCCGCGCCCTGGCCCATCCCGCGCGCGAGGAGATCCGGCTCGAAGGCGTGCTGCACGCCCTGTCCGACGCCGTACGGCTCCGGATCGTCCGGGAGATGGCCCGTGGCGGAAGCGGGGGCTTCAGCTGCTCGTACTTCGACCTCCCGGTCACCAAGTCGACCACCACGCACCACTTCCGCGTGCTGCGCGAGAGCGGCGTCATCCGGCAGACCTACCAGGGCACCGCGAAGCTCAGCTCGCTGCGCCGCGACGACCTCGACGCGCTCTTCCCCGGCCTCCTCGACGCCGTCCTCACGGCGGCGGATTCCCAGGCCGTCCGCCTCGGCGACAGCTGACCCCGGGCACGCCGACGCACCGGACGGCCCGGGCATGACCGGCCGGCCGGTGCGTACGGTGGTGTGCGGCTAGAGCGACCGCATCCGTTCGATCTCCGCCGTCTGCTGGGCGATCACGTCGTTCGCCATCTCCTCCACCAGCACGTTGTTGCCCTGGGTCAGCAGCTCACCCGCCATCGTCAGCGCGCCCTCGTGATGCCTGATCATCAGCGACAGGAAGAGGTCGTCGAAGGCCTTGCCCCGGGCGGCCTTCAGTTCGGCGAGCTGGGCCTCGGTCGCCATGCCCGGCATGGTGTGGTGGTCGTGCCCGGTCTGCGGGCGCGGACCGCCGTTCTTCGTCAGCCAGCCCTGCATCGCGCTGATCTCCGGCCCCTGCCCCGAGGAGATGCGCTCGGCGACCTTCTTCACCTGAGGGGAGGCGGCCCGCTCCGGCACCAGCGCGGTCATGGTGAGGGCCTGCCGATGGTGCTCGATCATCATCTGTATGTACCGGAAGTCGGCGCTGTTGGGCTTCTCGTCCGGCAGCATCCGGGCCGCCTCCTCGGGGGAGACCCGCTTCGCGGGTTCGCCCGGCCTTCCGGGGGCCACCACGAGTCCGCCCGAACCCCTGGCGCTCTGCTCGGACTTGGTCGTCGCCTTCCCCTCCTCCTGTCCCGAGTCGCAGGCGGACAGGGCGAGTACGGCGACGGCGCACAGGGCCACGGCGGCGGTTCCACGGACACGGCTGATCAACAACACGACCTCCACGAGAACTTGGGCTACTCGGTCACTCGGTCACTCGGACGACGACGGTGTTGCGATGCGAGGAATTCTCATGACTTTCTTGTTGCCATCTGTTGAGATGAGCATGTCGAGGACCATACTGCCGGAGTCCATCCGTCGTTCAATCCTGGACAGACCTCGCAGAGGACGGAGTGACTTCGTTGCGCATCACGAGTACCCCGCACAGACGGTTCCGAGGCAGGGGAGCGGCAGGCGCCGCGGCCGGCCTCCTGCTCGGCATGCTCGTCGCCGCCGGCCCCGCGGCCGCCACCCCCGATCCGGGTGACGCCCCGGCGCGAAGCGGTGTCACGGCCGAGCAGCGGGCCGACGCCCGCGCCGCCATCGCCGCGGGCGAGATACCCGGCGTGGACGAGATCGTCCACAGCTCGAACATCAAGCAGCTCGCCAACATCCCCAAGGACACCCTCCCCAGCCTCAATACCGATCTGGCCTTCCAGGGCAAGTACGCCTTCGCCGGCAACTACGACGGCTTCCGGATCTTCGACATCAGCAACCCGAAGTCCCCGAAGTCCGTGGCCCAGGTGCTCTGCCCGGGCTCCCAGAACGACGTGTCGGTCTCCGGCGACCTCCTCTTCCTGTCCACCGACTCCTCCCGCAGCGACGACTCGTGCGCCAGCGTGCCGCAGCCGGCCTCGGTCAAGGAGTCCTGGGAGGGCATGAAGGTCTTCGACATCAGCGACGTCACCAACCCGAAGTACGTCGCCTCCGTCGAGACCAACTGCGGTTCCCACACCCACACCCTCGTGCCCAAGCGTGACGACGTGTACGTCTACGTCTCCTCGTACTCGCCCAGCGCGGCCTTCCCGGACTGCCGGCCGCCGCACGACGGCATCTCCGTGATCAAGGTCCCGCGCAAGGCGCCGCAGCAGGCCAAGGTCGTGAACTTCCCCGTCCTCTTCCCGGGCGAGGGCCCCGACGGCGGCGGCAACCCGGGCGCGCCCACCAACCCGGGCGTCTCCAAGACCACCGGCTGCCACGACATCACCGTGCTGCCGCGCGAGAACCTGGCCGCCGGCGCCTGCATGGGCGACGGCATCCTCTTCGACATCAAGGACCCGGTGAACCCCCGGGTCATCGACCGGGTCCAGGACAACGTCAACTTCGCGTTCTGGCACTCCGCGACCTTCAACCAGAAGGCCGACAAGGTCGTCTTCACCGACGAGCTCGGCGGCGGCGGCGCGCCCACCTGCAACGCCGAGGTCGGCCCGAACCGCGGTGCCGACGGCATCTACGACATCACCGGCAAGGGCGACAAGCGCAAGCTGGTCTTCCGCAGCTACTTCAAGATCCCGCGCCACCAGGCCGACACCGAGAACTGCGTCGCCCACAACGGCTCGCTGATCCCGGTCAAGGGCAAGGACCTCATGGTCCAGGCCTGGTACCAGGGCGGCGTCTCCGTCTGGGACTTCACCGACTCCCGCAAGCCGAAGGAGATCGCCTACTTCGAGCGCGGCCCGCTCTCCGCGACCACCCTCGACATCGGCGGCTCCTGGTCCGCGTACTACTACAACGGCCACATCTACTCGAACGACATCGCCAAGGGCTTCGACGTCCTGAAGCTCTCCGACAAGCGCACCGACAAGGCGGCCGGGGTCCGGATGGACGAGCTGAACGTCCAGACGCAGCCCGACTACTTCGCCGACTTCGGCGACGCGCAGGACGATCAGGGCGAGGACGACTGATCCGGAGCCACCCGCGCCGCGGTGTCGCCTGACGCCGTACGCACCATCAGGGACATGCCGCCGGGCGGAGCGCCGTCCGGCGGCATGCCGCGTTCCCAGGCGAGTCCGTACCGCTGGAACAGCTCGGCCCGCAGCGGGGCGAGCGGCATCGGCGCCCCGGGCAGCAGCAGCGCGAACACCGTCCCCATGAGCTGGGCCCGCAGCAGCGGATAGTCGGTGTCCGGGTCCGCGGAGCCGGCACGGGCCACGGTGTCGCGCAGCAGCGCGGCGAGCCGCTGCTGCTCCGAGCACCGCACGAAACCCTCCGCCTGGAGGATCCCGGCCATGTGCGTCCGCATGAGGACCGGATGGTCCCCGGCGAGCCCGAGCACCGCGTCGATCGCCCGCGCCAGGAGCTCCGGACCGTCCTCGGTCCGCGGCTCGCGGTCCAGCGCCGCCGCCAGGGTGCGGTGCATCAGCCGGTGCACCGCGGACTGGAGCAGCTGGCGCTTGCCGGGGAAGTAGTACGAGACGAGCCCGCGCGCCGAACCGGCCCGCGCGGCGATGTCGCCGAGGGTCGCCGCCTCGTAGCCCCGTTCGTCGACGAGGTCCACGGTGGCTTGCAGGATGCGCTCGCGGGAGCGCCGCCGAAGCTCTTGATTGACCGATGGGCTACGCGGGGACATGCTGGACTCCTGCGTTGACTGGCTTGGAGCCAATATACTCAGCGTGTCCTGTCGTCCTGCCCGTGTGGCCGGCGGCGGGACCTGTCGTCCGTCCTGGGCGACACGGGGGATCGTCCAGGACGGCCGGCACTATGCCGCCCCTTCCTTGCCGCCCGCGGCCCCGGAGGTGACAGCAGGAGCGGTACGGGTACGGGTCTCCAGCCGGCGGTACGCGTCGATCGCCACGGCCACGCAGCACCAGCCGAACAGCCAGCCGGCCAGCACGTCCGACGGCCAGTGGACGCCCAGATAGAGCCGCGTCCAGCCGACCCCGAGCACCGACACGACGGCCACGCCCGTGATCGTCCCCCAGCCCCGCCAGGTCGCTCGCCAGTGCAGCGCCAGCACCCAGAGCAGCAGCCCGCAGGTGACCATCGCCGTCATCGCGTGGCCGGACGGGAAGGACGCGAAGGACGCGGAGTCGACCGGATCCGGCCACGTCGGGCGCGGCCGGTCCACCACGGCCTTCAGGCCCTGCTGCAGGCCCCAGGCGACCAGGGACGCGCCCACCACCCACAGCGCGAGCCGCCGCTCGCGCCGCCACCACAGCAGCCCGACCGCCACCAGGGTGAGGGCCCGCATGGTCCACGGGTCCCAGACCCAGTCCGTCAGGACCCGGTTGAGGTGGGTGAACCCGGGATGCGCGACGGCGCTGCGGTGCAGCGCCTCGGCCACGTCCCGGTCGAAGGAGAGCAACGGTGACCAGCCCACGGCCACGAGTACGAGCAACAGCACGGCCAGGGCGCCGGACACGGCGGCGGAGATGCGCATCCCCTGATCCTGCCCGAAGCCCCCGGCCGCCCGGACCACCCCCATGGGGTTCACGGCGGGCGGGGAGCAAGTCGGCTCGGATTCTGGCCGACACGGACGGACCGGTCGGGCCGGCCGCCTGGGGTGATGGTCACCTCGTGGACCATTCCTCCCCGGGTGGTCATGCGGATCCGGTCGGGGGCCGTCCACACGGTCTCGCGGAGTGCACTGTCCTCGGAGTCGCCGTTGAAGCAGCCGACGGCCCACTGGCGTTCCAGCGGCGGGTTCCCCTGGCGGAGGCCGACGCACCAGATGGGGTCGAGATCGTGTCCCAGCGTCACGACCAGCCGGCGCGGTCGTCGCGGCCGGGAGCCGAAGCGGTCTCCACCTCCTTGACCGAGCCGCCGGACACCGCGGAGACGAAGCTGCCGATCAACAGGACCGGGACTCCGGCGACGAGCGTCGTGACGGCCAAGGGCATGCGCGGCAGCGGTCTGCGACAACGCGTGAAGTTCATGATCCCCCGAACGAAGTGGATCACGCAGCAGAAGAAGGGACACGCGGCCGAGGCCAGGCCGATGGTGCGGGTCACCACCACCCGACTCGGACGGACTCTCGACAGACCGGTCCGAGGCGGTTCTTGTCCCCGCCCCGCGACGCGGACGGAAGGCGGAGAACGCCCTAACCGAGCGCCCGGAGAGCCGGAACGAACGCGATCAGGATCGGGACCACCGGGACCATGGCCGCCGCGGCCGTGAGGCGCAGCCGGCGGGCCGCCGTCAGGCGCGGGGTGGCGGTGAGGAGGCGGTTGACGCGCTGGGGGAGGTCGGCGTCCGGGGCCTGGCCGGGGCCGAAAACGCCCCGGTCCTCGTTGAGTTCCACCAGGGCGAGGGCGATCGTCAGCCGGCCGAACCGGCGGGACGCCACGTCGTCCGCCGCCAGTTCCACCAGGCGGTGCATCTCGCCCCGGAAGGCCGCGAACACCGGCACTCCCGGGAAGCCCGCCGCGAGCGCGGTCGCGCAGTGCAGCAGCCAGTCGTGCCGGGCCCGGGCGTGACCCTGCTCGTGCGCGAGTACGGCGTCGAGCTGACGGCCCTTGAGCCGGCGCAGCGCGGCCGTGGTGACGACCAGGCGCGGCGTCCCGCCCGGCAGCGACCAGGCCCCCGGACGCTCACCCTCCAGCACCACCAAGCGGGCGCTGCCGGACGGCTTCTCGCCCGGCAACAGAGGTGCCCGCAGCAGGAGTTCGCCTCGGCGCTGCTTACGGCGCGCGCGTGCCCGGCCGATCTCCCGGCCCAGCATCGCCCCGCTCCACAGTCCGCCCGCCGCGAGCAGTACGGCGAGCGCCGCCGACCACGACCGGCCGGTGCCGAGTTCGTAGGCCTCGACCACCGCGTTCGGCGCGGGCGCGAACACCTGACCGCGGACGGCCTTCCAGGCCGCCGCCGCGCTGAAGGTCATCGACAGCGCGAAGCTCACCAGCACCGCCGCCACCACGCATTGCCACACCCACAGCGCGACCACCGGTTCTCGTTCCACCCAGTCGGCTCGTGCCAGCAGGCGTGGCGCGACGGCGGCGGTCAGGATGCCGAGCGCGAGCAGGGTGAGGGAGACCGACATGCCGCCAGCCTAGAAGCGGGGTACCGCGCCGGGGTATGCCCGTGCGGGCCAAGTGACGTACGCCACGGTTTGGTTGCCCGATAGGGGCGTCCCCGGGGGTTCGCAGAGCGATTCACAGAGCGATTCACAGAGCGATTCACAGGGCGACGAGCATCGCCAGCATCGCGAGCGCCATCGTCAGCCGGCACACCCGCATCAGCTCCGCGACCCCGGACCCGGACCCTCCGGCCCCGAACGTCCCGGATCCTGCCCCGCCCCCGCCCGCCGGCGCCGCCACTGGCACCGGCACCAGCCGCGTGCCAGAAAGCAGCGCGTACCCGGCGAAGTACACGAGCAGGACGCCGGTGAGCAGAGGTATGCCGCCGACGGCGGCCATGTCGCCGTGGCCCCCGCCATGCCCCCCGTGGCCCCCTGCGCGCCCGCTCCCGCGGCCGGGGCCATCGCCACCGCCATGTAGACCATCGCCAACGACCCGACCAGATGGTGCAGATGGTGACCGTAGAACCGGCCGGAGCCGCCGCCGTACGTGCCGTACCCGCCGTGCCGGTCGCGTCGGCGGCGCGTCCCGCCCCACCACGCCACGGCCGCGAGCCCGTACAGTGCCGTCAGCCCGAAGACCACCGCGTACACCGCCCAGCTCCACGCCGGCGGGGTGAGCACGGCCGCGGGCAGCGCCATCGCCGCCATCCCGAAGCCCATCAGGGCCTCGCTCCCGGCCTCGGCCGGTTCCCGCGCCGGGTGCCCGTCCCGCCCCCGGGAGAGCCGCGTCATCCGTGCCATCCGCGCCAGGCAGTAGACCCCGCTCGCCCCGCACAGCACGACCAGCAGCCACCCGGACACCGTCGGTCCGTGCACGCCGCCCACCCCCTCCGGCCCGTCCTCGCCCGTCCCCTCCGGGTCCATGCCCGGCCCCGCCGGGCCCACGCGGGCGCACGGATGTACGAGGGGGGTGTGCGGGGCGCGCGCTAGGCTCGGACCGATCGCGTCCAGCGATCCGCACCGCCCGAGGGGAGACCGCACCACCATGGACACCGCCGCACCCCGGCACACCGCCCCGCTCACCTATCGTGACGCCGTCCTCGACGACGTCCCGGCCCTGGTACCGCTCGTCGAGTCCGCCTATCGAGGCGACTCCAGCCGGACCGGCTGGACCAGCGAGGCGGACATGCTCCACGGGCAGCGCACCGACCCGGAGGGCGTCCGGGAGGTCATCACAGCCCCCGGCAGCCGGCTGATGACGGTCGAGCGGGACGGCGAGCTCGTCGCCTGCTGCCAGCTGGAACACCGCGGCGACATCGCCTACTTCGGCATGTTCGCGGTCCGCCCGCAGTTCCAGGGCGAGGGTCTCGGCCGGCAGATCATCGAGGAGGCCGAGCGCCGCGTCCGCGAGCTGTGGGACGTGCGCGAGATGCACATGACGGTGATCTCCGTCCGCGAGGAGCTGATCGCCTGGTACGAGCGGCGCGGCTACCGACGTACGGGCGAGATGACCCCCTTCCCGTACGGCGACGAGCGCTTCGGCGTCCCCCAGCGCGACGACCTGGCGTTCGAGCTCCTGGTCAAGGACCTCGTCTGACCCGATGCCCGCAGGCGGCCCGCACGCCCGCCTCGCAGGCGTCATCCCCGCCCCGCAGGCCCGAGCCCTCCCGGCTCGGGCCTCCGCGCATCCCCAGGTCCGCCCCGCTCAGTCCGCCGGGTGCTCCGTCAGCCGGATCTCCGGCCGGTCCGTCGTCGCCCCGTCGAGCCCCAGAGCCCGTGCGAGCCGCAGCTCCTCCCGGGTGTTGACCACCCAGCCACCCACCCACAGGCCCGCCGCGTGCGCCCGCTCGACGGTGTCCAGGGTGAGCCGGCGGATATTGAGCACCAGCGCCGTCGCACCCACCACGAGGGCGCGCTCCACCACGTCGGCCTGCCGCTCGTCGGCGACGAGCGCGGTGCGTACGCCCGGCACCAGCTCGCGTACCTCCGCCAGGGCCTCGTCGTGGAACGAGATCACCTGCACCCGCCGGGTCAGATCCCGCTCGTCGAGCACGGACGCCAGGGCCCGGGCCGCGTGGACGTCCTTGATCTCGGCCTGGATCGGCGCCGTGATCGCGTCCAGGACCTCTTCGAAGACGGGTACCCGTTCGCCGTCGCCCGCGTCGAGCGTGCGCAGCTCCGCGAGGGTCTTGCCGGAGATCGGCCCGGTGCCGTCCGTCGTGCGGTCGACGGTGGCGTCGTGCATGACGACGAGCGCGCCGTCCTCGCTCAGATGGAGGTCGAGCTCGATGACGTCCAGGCCCGCCTTCTCGGCGTGGACGAAGGAACGCAGGGTGTTCTCGGGCGCCACGCCCATGACCCCGCGGTGACCGATGGTGAGCAGACTCAAGACCTTCTCGCTTCCTTCGACGGCATCCGGCCCGGTCAGCCTGCCCCACCCGGGCCCGGCCGACCGCCTCCGACCCGCTTCGCCCGGACCGACCCGCTTCGCCCGGACCGGCCGGACTCGCCCCGTCCTGCCCCGTGGAAACCCGGACGACCCCGGCTTGCCCCGTACGGGCAGGGCTCGCCCCGTAAGGCCCCGGCTTGCACCCTCCCGCACCGTCCTGTACCTGCCTGATGCCTTCCGTCCCGGCCGCTTCCGGCCCGCCCCGATCGCGGGGCCGCAACAGGGAGTTGGCGAAGGAAGGACGTATTCCTCAGCCCCCTACCCCACCTCGACAGGAAAATTCGCGGTTCCACCCCGGGGTCCGCAGGACAATTTCTCTCGCTCCTCTTGTGGGGGCGAACTGCCCATGGTTACGGTGGCTGTACGAAAGGTTCTCCTGTGGAGGAAGTGGCATGACGGAAATTCTTGTGCAGGATGTGACCGGTGGGGGGATATCCGCCGACGCTCGTGTGATCGAGCACCCTGCCTGGCCCGAGCTCAAGAATGCCGTGGAGGAGCTCCGCCCCTGGCAGAGCGCGGACGGCTCCATCGACTTCGAGGCCGAGGGCGCGCCGTCCCGTGCGTACGCCGGGCAGACCGTGGAGCGCATCGTCGCCGCGATCGAGCGGCTCTCCCCGCTGCTCCCGCACGACGCCGCGTACCACCGCGCGCTCGTCGCCGACCTGCGTACGTGGGCCGAGGGCGGCTTCGAGGTGCCCGACTTCCTGGACGCGCTGCTCGCCTTCCAGCCGGCCGCCGAGCGCCTGGACGGCCGCCAGCACCTCGTCGTCTTCCCGATGTACACCCAGAACGGCAACCCGAACCGCAACCTCGAAGCGGTCGTGCTGCGCATGGTGTGGCCGGAGTGGCTCTCCGAGCTGGAGGCGACCCGCTACGACAACCCGCTGTTCTGCGGCATCACCTTCGAGGACTTCACCGGCGGCTACGACACGCACTCGGCGGTGCTCTTCCCCGAGACCGTCGCGGTCCGCGAGGCCCCCGCGAGCTTCACCTGGGGCGGCATCTTCTGCGACCGCGAGGCGGCCCGCTTCCGCAAGGTCACCGAGGCCTCCGTCGACATCCTCGGCATCGAGCTGCCCGAGGACATCGCCGCGATGGTCCAGGACCAGGAGCGCTGTGAGAAGGCGTTCGTCCTGTGGGACATGGTCCACGACCGCACCCACAGCCACGGCGACCTGCCGTTCGACCCCTTCATGATCAAGCAGCGCCAGCCGTTCTGGATGTACGGCCTGGAGGAGCTGCGCTGCGACCTCACCGCCTTCAAGGAGGCCGTGAAGCTCGACGCCGAGGGCAACCCGCACGGCCGTGACATGCAGTACGCGGTGCTGTTCGACCGGATGTTCCGCTTCCCGGTCTCCGGCGACCGCACCCGCAACTACGACGGTCTCGGCGGCCAGCTGCTCTTCGCGTACCTCCACAAGCACGACGTGGTGCGCTGGACCGACAACAAGCTGAAGATCGACTGGGATCGCGCTCCCGAGATCACCAACCAGCTGTGCGGCGAGATCGAGAAGCTGTACCGCGACGGCATCGACCGTCCGAAGCTCGTCCACTGGTTCAAGGCGTACGAGCTGGTCTCCACCTACCTCGCCCCGCACCCGGGCTCCACCTGGGCCAAGGGTCCCGACGCCCTCGACCTGTCGCTGCCGCCGCGCAAGCTCGTCGACGACGTGCTTGCGGACGAGTTTCCGCTCAGCATGTTTTATGAGGCCCTTGCCAAGAAGCTCAAGGGCGTGATCGCCTCGACCGAGGGCATTCGCCGTGCAGGGACCACGCAGGCCGACAAGGCCGCCGCGTGACCGACACGGCAGGTACGACGGCGGGGGCCGGTCCGGCCCCCGCCCCCGGGGCGACCGTGCCCGCACAGGCGACGGAGCAGGAGGAGACGACCATGATCGGCAACGGGAACGGCGGCAACCTGGACGGAGCCGTCATCGCGGTCGCGGGCGCGGCCGGGCCCGCGGGCCGGGCCGCCCTCCTGCGCCTGGCCGAGGCGGGCGCCACCGTCGTCGCGGCCGACGCCGACCCGGCGCGCCTGGCGGAGGCGGTCGACGCCGCCCGCTACGCGCACGGCGGCGCCACGGTCACCGGCGACACCGTAGACCTCCTCGACCTCGGCGCCACCCGCGAGTGGGCGGAGAAGACCGAGAAGGAGTTCGGCCGGATCGACGGCCTGGTCCACCTCGTGGGCGGCTGGCGCGGCAGCAAGACCTTCACCGACACCGACCTCAAGGACTGGGACTTCCTGGAGAAGCTCCTGGTCCGTACGGTCCAGCACACCTCGCTCGCCTTCCACGACGCGCTGCTGCGCGGCGACGGCCGCGGCCGGTACGTGCTGATCAGCCAGTCGGGCGCGCACAAGCCGGTGGCCAACAACGCCGCGTACAACGCCGGCAAGGCCGCCGCCGAGGCGTGGACCCTCGCCATGGCGGACTCCTTCCGCAAGCTGGGGGGCGACGACGGCCCGCAGGCGGCTGCTGCCATCCTGGTGATCAAGGCATTGGTGCACGACGCGATGCGCGCCGAGCGCCCGAATGCGAAGTTCGCGGGCTTCACGGACGTCAAGGACCTGGCCGAGGCCATCGCCGGACTCTGGGACCAGCCCGCACAGGAAGTGAATGGACAGCGCCTGTGGCTGACCCCCAAGCCGTGACCGCGGCCCTGGGCCCCAGGACCGACGCCCGTCGTCACCACGACCCGTCGGTCCGGGGCTTCGCCAGCGACAACTACGCCGGAGCGCATCCGGAGATCCTCGCGGCCATCGCGCTCGCCAACGGAGGCCACCAGGTCTCCTACGGCGAGGACCAGTACACCGAGCACCTCCAGCGGATCATGCACAGCCACTTCGGCCCCACGGCCGAAGCGTTCCCGGTCTTCAACGGGACCGGCGCGAACGTGACCGCCCTGCAGGCGCTCACCGACCGCTGGGGCGCGGTGATCTGCGCCGAGTCCGCGCACATCAACGTGGACGAGGGCGGTGCCCCGGAGCGGATGGGCGGCCTCAAGCTGCTCACCGTGCCCACCCCGGACGGCAAGCTCACCCCCGAGCTGATCGACCGGCAGGCCTGGGGCTGGGAGGACGAGCACCGGGCCATGCCCCAGGTCGTCTCGATCACCCAGAACACCGAGCTGGGCACCGTGTACACGGTCGAGGAGATCCGCGCCATCGTGGACCACTCCCACGCCAAGGGCATGAAGGTCCACCTCGACGGCGCCCGGATAGCCAACGCGGCGGCCTCGCTCGACGTCCCGATGCGGGCGTTCACCAACGCGGTGGGCGTCGACGTCCTGTCGTACGGCGGTACCAAGAACGGCATGCTCTTCGGCGAGGCCGTCGTCGTCCTCAACCCGGACGCCGTCAGCCACATGAAGCACCTGCGCAAGCTGTCCATGCAGCTCGCGTCGAAGATGCGCTTCGTGTCGGTGCAGCTGGAGGCGCTGCTCGCCAAGGACCTGTGGCTGCGCAACGCCCGCCACGCCAACGCGATGGCCCGGCGCCTCGCGGACGGCGTCCAGGGCGTGGACGGGGTGGAGATCCTCTACCCGGTGCAGGCCAACGCGGTCTTCGCGCGGCTGCCGCACGAGGTCAGCCGGCGGCTCCAGCAGCGCTTCCGCTTCTACTTCTGGGACGAGGCGGCCGGCGACGTGCGCTGGATGTGCTCCTTCGACACGACGGAGGACGACGTCGACGCGTTCCTCCAGGCGCTGAAGGAAGAGATGTCCCGCTAGCCACTCGGCGGCTGTACGGACGTGCGGCCGGAGGGAAAGTCGCCGACTTTCCCTCCGGCCGCTTTCCGTGTCCTGTGCGCGCCGGCCTAGGAGACGGTGCAGGACACGGATCCGACCGGGAGGTTGTTGCCGGTCGAGTCGGCCGTGAAGCCGAAGGTGGTGGATCCGTTCGCGGGGACGGTGCCGTTGTAGGCGGCGTTGGACACGGTGACCGCGCCGTTCGAGCCGCTGCCCAGGGTGCCGTTCCAGACGCTGGTGAGCGTGGTGCCGCTGCCCGGGGTCCAGCCGACGCGCCAGCCGGTCAGGGGGCTGGTGCCGTGGTTCATGACCTCGACCTCGCCCTGGAAACCGCCGCCCCAGGAGCCGACGATCTTGTACTGCGCCATGCAGCTGCCGTCCCCGGCCGGGGGAGTGGTCGGGGGTGTGGTGGGCGGGGTGGTGGGAGGTGTGGTCGGCGGGTTCGTGGGCGGCGTGGTGCCGCTGCCACGGATGCCGGTCACCTCGCCGTGACCGCCGTCGAAGACGATGTCGGAGCAGGAGAAGAAGTTCTCGTTGCTGTCCGACCGCACCCACTGGACGAACAGCAGCGCGTCACCGGACCGGCCGGAGGGCAGCGGGGTGTTCCAGTAGTAGTGGCCGCCGTCGGTGCCGGGCGAGCCGGTCTGCGGCGGGTTGGTGACCGTGTGGACCTGCTCCAGGTCGGACCACTTTAGTTGGGCGGTCGGGGACCAGCCCTGGCGGGTGATGTACACCCGGAAGTCGCCCGGGTGGGCGGCCCAGTTGCTGTAGTTCATCTGGATCGTGGAGCCCGAGGCCAGGTGGGTCCGGGGCCAGTCGGAACGGGCCAGGTTGTAGCCCCGGAAGTCGTACGGGGAGCGGTCGCCGGCGCTGCAGATCGTGCCGTCGGGGACGTACCCCTGGCCCCGGCCGCCGGCGTTGGAGTCGAGCACCGCGAACCAGTTGTAGAGGGACGAGGCGCCGCTCTGCGCGATGGCCGCCGCGCAGGCGGCGTTGGTCGGGGAGACCGCGCCGGTGTCGGTGATGGCGTCCTTCATGCAGAGGTAGGTACGGGAGCCCGGTGTCATCGCGACGCCGTGCGCCTCGGCGGAGCCCTGGCCGAGGAAGAGCAAGCCCAGTGCCGAGACCAGCATCGCCGCGGCGGCGAGCACCGCCGTTTTCACATGCCCGGCCTTGGCGAGGCCGGCTTTGACGCGTCCGGCCGTGCCGGCTCCGGACGTGGTGTGTCTGACCATGGATCGCTGACCTTTCGCCGGTCATGCCGAGGAGCCGGAGCGCGGCCCTCGGGACGAGCGGAGGCCGTAGTCTGGCGTGGGCATGACATACGTGAATCGATGGGAGCGCTCCCACTCCGGACGATAGGGCTGCGTCAATTCCCTGTAAACGGATCGGCCTCCGAAAACTCCACGAAACACGACGGACCCCCGACGCCTGTCGCGTCGGGGGTCCGCGGGATGTCACGGAAGCCGGGCTGCCGCGCGCCTACTTGCCGGCGGCCTTCAGCTCCTCCGGCGTCGGGGCCGTGCCGCCGAGGTGCGCCGGCATCCACCAGGTGTCCGCCGCGTCCTTGGGGCGTACGGGATACGCGCGCTGCGCCGCCTCGAGCAGCTCCTGGACCCGCTCGCGCAGCCGCCGGGTGATGGCGCCCGCGTACTGGTCGGCCGGCGCCTCCACCGGCTCGCCGACCCGGATCGTCACCGGGATGTGGTCCCGCTTGAAGTTGCGCGGCCGGCCCTTGGTCCAGACGCGCTGGGTGCCCCACAGCGCCATCGGGATCAGCGGCACCCCGGCCTCCTGCGCCAGCCGCGCCGCGCCCGACTTGAAGCCCTTGAGCGTGAACGACTGGGAGATCGTGGCCTCCGGGAACACGCCGACGATCTCGCCCGAGCGCAGCGCCTTCAGCGCGTGCTCGTAGGCGTGCTCGCCCTGCGCGCGGTCCACCGGGATGTGCTTCATGGCGCGCATGAGGGGCCCCGACACCTTGTGGCGGAAAACCGACTCCTTCGCCATGAAGCGCACCAGGCGCTTCTGCGGCAGTGCGGCCAGGCCGGTGAAGATGAAGTCCAGATAGCTGATGTGGTTGCTGACCAGCACGGCCCCGCCCTGGCGGGGGATGTGGTGCGACCCCTGGGTGTCGATCTTCAGGTCCAGCGCCTTGAACATGGTGAGTGCGGCGCCGATGACCGGTCGATAGACGAGTTCTGCCATCTGGGAGGAACCCCTTACGTGTGTGCCCGGGGAGGGTTCTCCCGGCGAAGTTACGCGGCCGTAGGTTTTCGGCTTTGGGCAGATCGTGCCCTATGTGAGAGCCCCTGACCAGTCCAGACGCCGTCGTGAGGGGAGATTCTCGTCACTCCGGGTGGTCGAAGTCGGCCGTGGCGGGAATCGATCGGCGCCCCGGGCCGCTGCATTCCTTGTGGACCGACGAGTGGAGGCAGGGGAGATGACCGGGTTCCTGGACGCGGCGACGCTGGGCGCGGAGCTGGGGGAGCGGGCCACCCTGGTGGAGTTCTCCACGGCCTTCTGTCAGCCCTGTCGTGCCACCCGCCGCGTCCTCGCCGAAGTGGCCGCCCTGGTCGACGGCGTCGCGCACGTCGAGATCGACGCCGAGGAGCGCCTGGAGCTCGTCCGCGCGCTCGGCGTGGTCCGTACGCCCACGGTGCTGGTCCTCGACCGGGCCGGCCGGATCGTGCGCAGAGCCTCCGGACAGCCCCGTAAAGCCGACGTCATCGCCGCGCTCGGGCAGGCGGTGTGACGCGGTGACGCATCTCCCAGATGCCGGTGCGCGCTTGACTGCGCACGGTGGCGATCGTCAGGCTGACGGCATGCTGCCGGAACTCCTTCTTCCCGGTCAGGCCCCGCGAGGCCCGGTCCGCACGGCGCGCGCGTGTGGTCCGGGTGTCCGAGTCTGACGCACCCTCGACGCCCCGCACCCCCCTGCCCGCCACCCCGCAGAAGGACAACTCCATGACGGTCTC
Source organism: Streptomyces laurentii (assembly GCA_002355495.1). Classification (GTDB taxonomy): domain Bacteria; phylum Actinomycetota; class Actinomycetes; order Streptomycetales; family Streptomycetaceae; genus Streptomyces; species Streptomyces laurentii. Next base: position 631,017 of record AP017424.1, on the reverse strand, counting down.
GTCCCAGCTCCGTACGCTTCCGACGGCTCCCGAGCCCCGTGCCGCGGCCGACGACCTCCCCGCCCCGGCGGGCGCCGGTGACGTCCCCGGCGGCCCCGCCGCGCCGTGGCCGGGCTCGCCGGAGCTGCTGAAGGCGGTCTTCCGCCGGCACGCCGCCGGCGTCGCGGTCGTCACCGCGTACGGGGACGGCCGGCCCGTCGGCTTCACCGCCACCTCGGTCAACTCCGTAGCCGCCGAACCGCCGCTGATCTCCTTCGGTGCCGGTACGGGATCCTCCAGCTGGCCCGTCCTCGCCGAGGCCGAGTACATCGGCGTCCACATACTCGGCGAGCATCAGGGGGAGCTGGCCGCCACCTTCGCCCGCGGCGGCGCCGACCGGTTCGCCCCGCCCACCCGCTGGCACCACGGCCCCGAGGACGTCCCGGTCCTCGACGGCGTGCTCGCCTGGCTGGTGTGCCGGGTGCGGGCGAAGATCCCGGCCGGGGACCACCGGATCGTCATCGCCGAGGCCGTCGCCGGCGACCCCGCCGGCGCGGGCCGTCCGCTCCTGTACCACCGGGGGCGCTTCAACGCGCTGCGTGACTGAGAGTTCCCGTACGGGCCGGTCCGGAGGCGTTGGCAAGCTCACAGGGGTGAGCGCTTGCTCACGGGTAACGGACTGGCTGTACTGACGAGTAATATTCCGGCAGGGGCGTCAGCCGCCCCGACCGGAAACCCGCCCTTCAGGCGCCTATGCTGCGAGCAACAACCGCAGCCCAGTTATGACGATGCAGTAGGAGAGCCGGCGTGAGCTTGAGGATCGTTGTCTGTGTGAAGTACGTGCCGGACGCCACTGGCGACCGGAAGTTCGCCGACGACCTGACGGTCGACCGTGAGGACGTCGACGGTCTCCTTTCGGAGCTCGACGAGTACGCGGTCGAGCAGGCGCTCCAGATCGCCGAGGAGGCGGACGAGGCCGAGGTCACCGTCCTCACGGTCGGTCCCGAGGACGCCAAGGACGCCCTGCGCAAGGCACTGTCCATGGGTGCCGACAAGGCCGTCCACGTCGAGGACGACGACCTGCACGGCAGCGACGTCATGGGCACCTCGCTGGTGCTCGCCAAGGCGATCGAGGAGACTGGCTACGACATCGTCATCGCCGGCATGGCCTCCACCGACGGCACCATGGGTGTCCTCCCGGCGATCCTGGCCGAGCGCCTGGGCGTCCCGCAGGTCACCCTGCTCTCCGAGGTCAAGGTCGAGGGCGGCCCCAACGGTACGGTCACCGGCCGCCGTGACGGCGACACCGCCTCCGAGCAGCTGCAGGCCTCGCTGCCGGCCGTCGTCTCCGTGACGGACCAGTCGGGCGAGGCCCGCTACCCGTCCTTCAAGGGCATCATGGCCGCCAAGAAGAAGCCGGTGAAGTCCCTGGACCTGGACGACCTCGGCATCGACGCCGACGAGGTCGGCCTGGAGGCCGCCTGGACCAAGGTCGACTCGGCCGACGAGCGCCCCGCGCGCACCAAGGGCACGATCGTCACGGACGAGGGCGAGGGCGGCAAGCGGCTCGCCGAGTTCCTCGCGAGCCAGAAGTTCATCTAGTGCTGCGACCGGAAAGGTTCACCGGCTCGCGACGCCCGGCACGGCACCTCGCCGCGTTGTCGCATCACCCAAGTACATCCAGTACGAGGGCGATTCTCCGCCTTGCGATGCACCGCACCGGACGCCGCGAGCCACCCGGCAAACCTTCCCGGTCGCAGCACTAGTCGCCACCGCCGTCCCGGGGCATCCCCGGGACCGGCGCCGCGACTGAGGGCTCGCGCACCGCGCCGCCCCTTTGGCCTCCCCCGTTTCTTCCGCAGGAGATTGAAGTCCCATGGCTGAGATTCTCGTCTACGTCGACCACGTCGACGGAGCCGTCCGCAAGCCCACCCTGGAGCTGCTGACGCTGGCCCGCCGCCTCGGCGAGCCGGTCGCCGTCGCCCTCGGCAACGGTGCCGCCGGCACCGCCGCCACCCTCGCCGAGCACGGCGCGACCCGCGTCCTGACCGCCGAGGCCGCGGAATTCGCCGACTACCTCGTCGTCCCGAAGGTCGACGCGCTCCAGGCCGCGTACGAGGCGCTGTCCGCCGCGGGCTCCCTGGCCGCCGTGCTCGTCCCGTCCTCCGCCGAGGGCAAGGAGATCGCCGCCCGCCTCGCCGTCCGCATCGGCTCCGGCATCATCACCGACGCCGTGGACCTCGAGGCCGGCGCCGAGGGCCCGGTCGCCACGCAGTCGGCGTTCGCCGCCTCGTACACGACCAAGTCCCGTGTCTCCAAGGGCACCCCGGTCATCACGGTCAAGCCGAACTCGGCGCCCGTCGAGGCCGCCCCGGCCGCCGGTGCCGTCGAGACCCTCGCGGTCTCCTTCGGCGCGCTGGCCACCGGCACCAAGGTGACCGCCCGCACCCCGCGCGAGTCGACCGGCCGCCCCGAGCTGACCGAGGCCGCGATCGTGGTCTCCGGCGGCCGCGGCGTCAACGGTGCCGAGAACTTCGCGATCATCGAGGCCCTCGCCGACTCGCTCGGCGCGGCCGTCGGCGCCTCCCGCGCCGCGGTGGACGCCGGCTGGTACCCGCACTCCAACCAGGTCGGCCAGACCGGCAAGTCGGTCTCGCCGCAGCTGTACATCGCGTCCGGCATCTCCGGCGCGATCCAGCACCGCGCGGGCATGCAGACCTCGAAGACCATCGTCGCCGTCAACAAGGACGCCGAGGCCCCGATCTTCGACCTCGTGGACTACGGCGTCGTGGGCGACCTCTTCAACGTCGTCCCGCAGCTGACCCAGGAGATCCAGGCCCGCAAGGGCTGATCCACCGGATCGGTACGGCCCGGGGGCCGCGTGGTGCACTCACCGCGCGGCCCCCGGGCGTTTCCGGGCGTCTTCCCGCCGGGGCGCGTCCTCCCGGCGGGCACCATTGACGCGACTCCCGACGCCCACTAGCTTCGCCATACGGATGATCGATTCCGTTCAGCGGAAAACAGGAGGGTGTGGGATGGGTCAGCAGGAGCAGGTGACGACGAGCCTCGCCGGCGCGGTCAGCGAGGACATCAGCGCCTCCCTCGCCGCCGTGGACGCCGAGCTGGACCGCCGCTACCCGGGCGATCCCGGCACCCGCCAGCCCGTGCACACCGTCTACGTCCCCGGCGACCTCTTCGACGCCGGGACGATCCGTTCCTGGGGCGACCAGGCCCTCGCCGCGCTCGACGAACACGCCCCCGACGCCGGCGCCTTCGCCCGCGTCCTCGGCCTCGCCGACGACCTCGCCGAGGACGTGTACGCCCGGGTGCGGACCAAGCTGGAGCGCGAGCCCGTCGAGGACCTGCGGGTGGACTTCGAGGACGGATACGGGGGCGCCGGCGACGCCGCCGAGGACCGGGACGCGGCCGGCGCGGCCCGTATCGTCGCCGAGGCGTACGCGGACGGCACCGCCGCCCCGTACACCGGCATCCGCATGAAGTGCATGGAGGCGGCCGTCCGCGACCGCGGCATCCGCACCACCGACGTCTTCCTCACCGGCCTCATGGAGCACGGCGGCCTGCCCGAAGGGCTCGTCCTCACCCTGCCCAAGGTCACCTACCCGGAGCAGGTCACCGCCTTCGTCCGGCTCCTCGAAGCCTTCGAGAAGACCCACGGCCTCGACGCCGGCCGGCTCGGCTTCGAGATCCAGATCGAGACCAGCCAGGCCATCCTCGCCGCCGACGGCACCGCCACCGTCGCCCGGATGATCGGCGCCGCCGAGGGCCGCGCCACCGGCCTGCACTACGGCACCTTCGACTACAGCGCCTGCCTCGGCGTCTCCGCCGCCTACCAGGCCAGCGACCACCCCGCCGCCGACCACGCCAAGGCGATCATGCAGGTGGCCGCCGCCGGTACCGGCGTCCGGGTCTCCGACGGCTCCACCAACGTGCTGCCCGTCGGCCCCACCGCCCAGGTCCACGAGGCGTGGAAGCTGCACTACGGCCTGACCCGCCGCGCCCTCGCCCGCGCCTACTACCAGGGTTGGGACATGCACCCCGGGCACCTGCCCACCCGCTACGCGGCCGTCTTCGCCTTCTACCGCGAGGGCTTCGAGACCGCCGCCCGGCGCCTCGCGGCCTACGCCAACCACGCGGGCGGCGACGTCATGGACGAGCCCGCCACCGCCAAGGCCCTCGCCTCCTACCTGCTGCGGGGCCTGCGCTGCGGGGCGCTGGACGCCCCCGAGGTCGACGCCCTCACCGGCCTGACCCGCGCGGACCTCGACCGCTTCGCCTCCCCGCGCCGGGGCGACCTGACGGCGAACGCGGGATAGCGCCGAGGGCGCCGGCCCCCGGGGTCCGGCGCCCTGGGCCACTTCCGCGCGACGGCCGGTCAGGTGCCCTCGGGCGGTGCGATCTCGCCCGAGCCGCGGGTGATCAGCGTGGTTCCCAGGACGGTCGTCTCCGGCGCCTCGGCCGTCCCGTCGAGGCGGCGGAACAGCCGCTGGGCCGCCGTGCGGCCCAGCGCGGCGGCGTCCTGGGCGATGACCGTGATGCCGAGCAGGTCGGCCAGTTCGATGTCGTCGAACCCGACCAGGGCGACGGGGCGTTCGCGGCCCGCGAGGACCCGTACGGCGGTGACGGTCACCCGGTTGTTGCCCGCGAAGAGCGCCGTGACGGGCTCCGGTCCGGACAGCGTCGCCGCGACCGTCGCCGCGACGTGCTCCGGGTCGGTCGGGCCCAGGGACACCCAGGCCTCGTCCACGGGGAGGCCCGCGTCCTCCATGGCCGCGCGGTAGCCGCGCAGCCGTTCCGTCGCCGTGTGGATCCGGGGCCGGTCGCCGACGAAACCGATCCGGCGGTGGCCCTGGGCGATCAGATGCGCGACGCCCGTGCGGGCCCCGCCGAAACTGTCGGACAGGACCACGTCGGCCTCGATCAGGCCCGCCGGCCGGTCCACGAAGACCGTGGCGACGCCCGCCCGTATCTCCGGCTCCAGATAGCGGTGGTCGTCGCCCGCGGGGATGACGATCAGCCCGTCGACCCGCCGCGCGCACAAGGCGAGGGCCAGCTCCCGCTCGCGCTCCGGGTCCTCCGCGCTGGAACCGTTGATGAGCAGCGCCCCGTGGGCCCGCGCGACCTCCTCCACCGCCCGGCTGAGCGGCCCGTAGAACGGGTCGGCCAGATCCTCCAGGACCAGCCCGACCGACGCCGTACGCCCCTTGCGGAGCACCCGCGCGCTGTCGTTGCGGCGGAAGCCGAGGGACGCGATGGCCTCCTGGACCCGCCGCTCGGTGTCGGCGGTGACGCCCGGCTCGCCGTTCACGACCCGGGAGACGGTCTTGAGACCGACACCCGCGCGGGCGGCGACGTCCTTCATCGTGGGCCGGTGGCCGTAGCGGTGTGCGGAGCGGCGGGCGATCTCGGCCACGGTGCGCGGTTCCTCCGTCGTCAGGGGTCCGGGGTCCGACCTGGGCGGCGTCCGTCCGCCGGGGGCCTTCGGGGCGGGGCCGCCCGACCGGGCCAGGTGGATTTCGAACGCGTTGCCGTCGAGCATAGGCCCTGGACAACGTTGTCACGCGACCGGGAGACTGGACCCGCAGCACACCCGTCGTTCCCCGGAGAACCGTTCACTCATGCGCACTGACCTCGTCGCCGCCCTCGACTTCGGCGGCACCAAGATCGCCGGGGCGCTGGTCGGCGCGGACGGCCGGATTCTGCTGCGCGCCCAGCGGCCCACGCCCGCCCAGGAGTCCGGCGAGACGGTGGTACGGCAGGTGGAGGCCGTCCTCGCGGAGCTCGCCGCCTCCCCGCTGTGGGCCGCGGTGACGGCCGTCGGCATCGGCAGCGCCGGTCCGGTCGACGCCTCCGCCGGCACCGTGAGTCCGGTCAACGTGCCCGGCTGGCGCGACTTCCCGCTGGTCGAGCGGGTCCGCCGGGCAACCGGCGGACTGCCCGTCACCCTCGTCGGCGACGGCGTCGCCATGACGGCCGCCGAGCACTGGCAGGGCGCCGCGCGCGGCTACGACAACGCGCTCTGCCTCGTCGTCTCCACAGGTGTCGGAGGCGGTCTCGTCCTCGGTGGGCGTCTCCACACGGGTCCCACCGGCAATGCCGGTCACCTCGGCCACATCAGCGTCGACCTCGACGGCGACCCGTGCGCCTGCGGCGGCCGCGGCTGCGTCGAACGCATCGCCAGCGGCCCGCACATCGCCCGCCGTGCCCTGGCGAACGGCTGGCGCCCGGGGCCCGACGGCGACACCTCCGCCGCCGCGGTGGCCGCCGCCGCCCGGGCCGGCGACCCGGTGGCCGTCGCCTCCTTCGAGCGCGCCGCGCAGGCACTGGCCGCCGGGATCGCCGCGACCGCCTCCCTCGTCGAGATCGACATCGCGGTCGTGGGCGGGGGAGTGGCGGGCGCGGGCGAGGTTCTGTTCGCACCGCTGCGGCGCGGCCTGCGGACGTACGCCACGCTCTCCTTCGTCCGCGGCCTCACCGTCGTCCCCGCCCTGACCGGCACCGACGCCGGGCTGCTGGGCGCGGCGGCGGCCGCGACGGCGGGCGGGGCGGGCGATCCCGTACGGGAGTGAGGCGCCCCGTCTCGTCACCGGCGGAGCCAGGCTGCGCTACGGGGGTGACATAGCGGGATGTGGCGGGATGTGAGCGGACACAGTGGGGGCGCGAACGCGCGCCGGGCGTGCGCCGGTTCGCCCCGCCCGCCCCCGGGGTTTCCGTGGCAGGGTGGTGGGGGCGGTCCACCGGGGGCTGCCCGGGAGGGGGGAATCGTGATCGTCTGGATCAACGGGACGTTCGGTGCGGGGAAGACCTGCACCGCGCGCGAGCTGGTCGATCTGATCCCGAACAGCACGCTGTACGACCCGGAGTTCACCGGTGCCACGATGCGTCGGCTGCTCCCGCGCAAACGGCTCGCGGAGGTCGCCGACTTCCAGGACCTCCCCATCTGGCGCAGACTCGTCGTCGACACGGCGGCGGCGCTCCTCGCCGAGCTGGACGGGGTCCTGGTGGTTCCGATGACGCTGATCCGCCAGGAGTACCGGGACGAGATATTCGGCGCCCTCGCGGCTCGCAGGATCAAGGTCAGGCATGTCGTCCTCACCCCGGACGAAACGATCCTGCGCGACCGGATCGACCGCCGCGCCGCCATCGAGGCCGAGGCCGGTCCGGAATCCGTGACCGCCGAGGGCGACCGCGTCGTCGTGCCCGTCCCGAGAACCGGGGCCCTGGCCGGGCCGGGAGTCAAGGCGGGGCCCGAGTCCGAGTCCGAGACCGAGTCCGGGTCCGGGTTCGAGACGGCCGAGTCCGAGGCCGCCGCGCGGACCCGCCGCTGGTGTCTCGACCACATCGGCTCCTTCCAGGACGCGCTCGCCGGCTGGCTGGCCGCCGACGCGTACCCCGTCGACAACTCCACGCTCACCGCCGCCGAGACCGCCCGCGTCGTCGCCGACGCCGTCGCGACCGGCCGCGCCGCGCCCTGCGGCATCGTGCAGACGCCCGAACCGACCGGCGAGACCCTGGCCGCCGGCGTCCTGCTCTTCGACGAACACGACCGCGTCCTTCTGGTCGACCCCACCTACAAGCCCGGCTGGGAGTTTCCCGGCGGCATCGTCGAACCGGGCGAGTCGCCCACGCGCGCGGGCATACGGGAGGTCGCCGAGGAGATCGGCCTCCGGCTCGACGCCGTACCCCGGCTGCTCCTCGTCGACTGGGAACGCCCCCAGCCCCCCGGCTACGGCGGTCTGCGCCTGCTCTTCGACGGCGGCCGGCTGCCGGCCGCCGACGCCGAACGCCTGCTGCTGCCCGGCGCCGAACTGCGCGGCTGGCGCTTCGTCACCGAGGCCGAGGCCGCCCACCTGCTCCCCCCGGTCCGCTACGACCGCCTCCGCTGGGCCCTGCGCGCCCGCGAACGCGGCACCGTCCTCAACCTGGAGGCGGGCGTCCCGGTGGGCTGAGCCCCGCCGTGAACTGGGCACTAAGCCTGCTCCGCCGCCCGCGCGAGCCGCTCCGCCGTGTCGGTCGTCACCGGGTCGCCGTGCCCGCAGCACAGCACCGACGGGCGGAGCGCGGCGAGCCGGCGCATCGAGGCGAGGGCCGCGGCCCGGTCCACATGGAACACCCCGAACATCACATCCGGGACCGACGCCACCGTGTCCCCCGTGAACAGCACGCCGTGGCGCGGCAGATGGACCGCGAGCGAACCGGGCGTGTGGCCCGGGGTGTGCACGACCACCGCGCCGTCGCCGAAGTCCAGCACCTCGCCGTCGGCGAGTTCGCGGTCCACCCGGGTCGGCGGCGCGACGGGGACGGTGAGCCCGTGCTCGTACAGCGGCCGCTCCCAGTCCAGCAAATCCGGTTCGGGTACGGGGAGTTCGCCCCGGATGATCGGCGCGTCCAAGGGGTGCGCCAGGATCTCGGCGCCGAAGCGGTCCGCCAACTCCCCGGCCGCGCCCACGTGATCGCGGTGCGCGTGGGTGAGGACGATCCGCCGCAGCCGGGACGGATCGAGGCCGGCCTCGCGCAGCCCCGTCTCGATCGCGGCCGCCGAACCGGCCCATCCGGCGTCGATCAGGGTCGAGTCCTCCCCGTCCCGCCAGAGATAGGCCTGGCCGATGGGGAAACGGAGCAGATGCAGCTGGGGGCCGAGCGCCACGAGGTCCATGCCTGCGACCGTACGTGGCACCCGGCCCCCGGTGAACAGTCCTACGCTCTGGGCGAGTTCCGCCCAGAGCGTGATCGGGGACGAGTGGCCGGTCAGGCCTGCTTCGAGCGGGCGTAGTTCACCAGGAAGTGCGCCTCGGCCACCGACAGGCGCTCCAGCTCCTGCGGCGACACCGATTCGTTGACCGCGTGGATCTGCGCCTCGGGCTCGCTCAGGCCGATCAGCAGGATCTCCGCTTCCGGGTAGAGCGCCGCCAGCGTGTTGCACAGCGGGATCGAGCCGCCCATGCCGGAGGCCTGCATCTCCTCGCCGGGGTACGCGACCCGCATGGCCTCGGCCATCGACGCGTACGCCGGGCTGGAGATGTCCGCCTGGAACGCCTGGCCCTGGCCGACCTGCTCGATGGAGACCCGGGCGTTCCACGGGGTGTGCTTCTCGATGTGCGCGAACAGCAGCTCCGTGGCCTTCGCCGCGTCCTGGCCGGGCGGCACCCGCAGGCTGATCTGCGCGCGGGCGGTGGACGGGATCGACGGCGTCGCGCCCGCCACCGGGTGCGCGTCGATGCCGATGACCGTCACGGCCGGGCGGGCCCAGATGCGGTCGGCGACCGTGCCGGTGCCCGTCAGGTCCACCCCGTCCAGCACCTTCGCGTCCTTGCGGAAGTCGGCCTCCGGGTACTGCAGGCCCTCCCACTCCGCGTCCGTCGGCAGTCCGTCGATGACGGTCGAACCGTCCTCGGCGCGCAGCGAGTCCAGGACGCGGATCAGCGCCGCCAGCGCGTCCGGGGCGGCACCGCCGAACTGACCCGAGTGCAGATTGCCCTCCAGCGTGTCGATCGTGACCCGGACCATCGTCATGCCGCGCAGGGTCGCCGTCACCGTCGGCAGGCCCACCCGGAAGTTGCCCGAGTCGCCGATGACGATGGCGTCCGCCGTCAGCAGCTCGGGGTGCGCCTCCGCGTACCGCTCGAGGCCGCCCGTGCCCTGCTCCTCCGAGCCCTCCACGATCACCTTGACCGTGACCGGCACGCCGCCGTTGGCCTTCAGGGCGCGCAGCGCCAGCAGGTGCATGATGACGCCGCCCTTGCAGTCGGCCGTCCCCCGTCCGTACCAGCGGCCGTCCTCGCGCTCCGTGAGCTGGAACGGCGGGGTCAGCCACGCGGCCTCGACCAGCATCGGCTGCACGTCGTAGTGCGCGTAGAGCAGGACGGTCGGGGCGCCGGCCGGGCCGGGCAGCACGCCGTACACCGACTGCGAACCGTCGGGGGTGTCGAGCAGCTCCACGTCCTCGAAGCCCTCGGCGCGCAGCGCGCCCGCCACCCAATTGGCGGCGGCCTCGCACTCGCTGCGCGGCGCGACGGCCTCGTCCGCCACCGAGTGGAAGGCCACCAGCTCCGTCAGCTCCGCCTTCGCGGCGGGCATCAGCGATGCGACGGTCTCGGCGATCGGATTCGCGGTCATGGGCACGCTCCTGGTGGGTGCGACGTTGTTCGTGACGACGCCGGGTTGTCGGTGGATCCGGCGAACGCATGGCCGATCCTACGGTCGTTTCCCGGCGCGGGGCGGGGCGGCCCGGTTTACCTACCGCGCCGTAGGATGCGACCACACCAGGAACCACCGGTCTGATCAGGAGCAGAAGCACATCGTGAGCAGCGAGAACGCAGACGCCGGAGCGGCAGCGGACGGAGCGGCCGGAGCGCGGGAGACGGGCCCGGACGGCGGACAGCCGGTGTGGGACGTGGTCGTGGTCGGCGCGGGACCCGCCGGGGCCTCGGCGGCCTACGCGGCAGCCGTCGCCGGCCGGAAGGTCCTGCTCTTGGAGAAGGCCGAACTGCCCCGCTACAAGACCTGTGGCGGTGGCATCATCGGCCCCTCGCGCGACGCGCTGCCGCCCGGCTTCGAACTGCCGTTGAGCGACCGCGTGCACGCCGTCACCTTCCAGCTGGACGGCCGCTTCCCGCGCACCCGCCGCTCCCGGCGCATGCTCTTCGGCCTGGTCAACCGGCCCGAGTTCGACGCCCGCCTGGTCGAGCACGCGCAGAAGGCGGGCGCCGAGCTGCGGACCGGAGCCGCCGTCAGCCGGGTCGAGCAGCACGGCCCGGCCGTGCCCGACCGCCGTACCGTCGCCGTGGTCCTCGCCGACGGCGAGACCGTGCTCGCCCGCGCCGTCGTCGGGGCCGACGGCAGCGCCGGCCGGATAGGCGCCCACGTCGGCGTCAAGCTCGGCCAGGTCGACCTCGGCCTGGAGGCCGAGATCCCGGTGCCGCGGTCCGTGGCGGAGGACTGGAAGGGCCGGGTCCTCATCGACTGGGGGCCGCTGCCGGGCAGTTACGGCTGGGTCTTCCCCAAGGGCGACACGCTGACCGTGGGCGTCATCTCGGCGCGCGGCGAAGGCGCCGCCACCAAGCGGTACCTGGAGGACTTCATCGCCCGGCTCGGGCTCGCCGGCTTCGAACCGGCCATCTCCTCCGGCCACCTGACCCGCTGCCGCACCGACGACTCGCCGCTCTCCCGCGGCCGGGTGCTGGTCTGCGGTGACGCGGCCGGTCTGCTGGAGCCGTGGACCCGTGAGGGCATCTCGTTCGCGCTGCGCTCGGGCCGGCTCGCGGGCGAGTGGGCGGTCCGGATAGCCGAGTCGGGCGACGCGGTCGACGCGCGCCGGCAGGCACTGAACTACGCCTTCGCCATCAAGGCCGGGCTGGGTGTGGAGATGGCGGTCGGACGGCGGATGCTCTCCGTGTTCGAGCGCCGGCCGGGGCTTCTGCATGCGGCGATCACCACCCTGCGGCCGGCCTGGCGGGCGTTCGCGGACATCACCCGCGGGACGACGACCCTGGCCGGGCTCGTCCGCGGCGGCGGCATCGCGCACCGCGCGCTGGAGATGCTCGACCGCCGGATCGACACCTCGGCGGGCGTGGGCCCGGCGGGGCGGGGCGTCACGCCGCGCGGCGACAAGGAGGCGGAGCCGGAGCAGCCCGAGCAGTCGGAGAAGCCGGAGAAGCCGGAGAAGCCGGAGAAGCCCGAGCAGTCAGAGAAGCCGGAGCAGCCGGTGCGGGACGCGCGAGACGCCCGGGACGCGCGGGACGGGGACGCGTCCGCGGCGCCCGACGCCTCCTGACCCGTAGGGCGGGAGTGGGCGGGGAGCCGGGGGACCGGTGAGGGAAGGGCGGTACGGATTCCTCCGTACCGCCCTTCACGCGTTCCGGGTGGTGGTGATCCGGAAGACGGGGTGGTCGGGGGCGGCCGCCAGGAGCTCGGCGTCGGTGGAACGGGCGGTCACGCCCTGGAAGTACGGGCCGACCTCCCAGCCCCAGCGCTTCAGGTAGCCGCGCAGCACCTCCACCCTCTCGGCGTCCGGGATCTCGGCAGCGGTGAAATGGCGGACCGTGCGGCCGACGCGCAGTTCGCCGGCGCCGGCCGCTCGCATGTTGCGGACCCACTGGGAGTGGCCGCGGGCCGAGACCAGGTACTGCGCGCCCCGGTGGCGGTACGGGTTGACGGGGATGCGCTGCGGGCGACCGCTCTTGCGTCCGGGGACGGACAGCTCGGCGGTGCCGAGCAGGCTGATGCCGTGGCGGGCCAGCCGGCCGACGAGGCTGTTGAGCCGGATCGTGAGCGGGCTGCCCTGGCGGTAGTAGGGCTGCTGCGACGCCATGTGGACTCCTTGGAGTGTGGGTGCCGCTCTCGTTTGTGAGCGGTGCTCTCTCTTTTGGTCAGTGTGCACGGATCGGTGCTCACTCGCAGAGCAGTGCTCTCGTTTCGGTGCGATGCTCCGAAACGTGGAAGACTGCTCTCCATGACGACCGTCCAGGGAGCCCGCGCCCGCGCGCGGATCGAGATCACCGCCGCCATCAAGGACGCGGCCCGCCGCCAGCTCGCCGACGAGGGCGCCGCCAAGCTCTCGCTGCGCGCCGTCGCCCGCGAGCTCGGCATGGTCTCCTCCGCGCTCTACCGCTATTTCCCCAGCCGCGACGACCTGCTGACCGCGCTGATCATCGACGCCTACGACGCTGTCGGCGCCGCCGCCGAAGAGGCCCACGCCACCGCCGAGGCCGCGGCCCCGCACGCCCATCTCGCCCGCTGGACCGCCGTCTGCCGCGCCGTCCGCGCCTGGGCCCTCGCGCACCCCCACGAGTACGCCCTCCTCTACGGCTCCCCGGTCCCCGGCTACGCCGCGCCGAAGGACACCATCGGACCCGCCTCCCGCGTCGGCCTCGTCCTCATGGCCACCGCCCGCGCCGCCCACCGCGACAAGGGCGTCGCCCCGCCCCCGCTCCCCGCCGCCCTGCGCCCCGAGGCCGAACGCCTCACCGCCGACTTCGCGCCCGATCTGCCGCCGGAACTCATGGGGGCCCTGGTGGCCTCCTGGTCCCAGCTCTTCGGGCTGATCTCCTTCGAGCTCTTCGGCCAGTTCGACCGGGTCGTCGAGGACCGGGACACGTTCTTCGCGGTGGCCGCCGAACGCCTCGGCCGCGAGACGGGACTGCTGCCGCGCCCCTGACCGGCGGAGCCCCCAGGGGTGTTGGCGCGGTGCGGTGCCGCCAGGCGCGTACGCCGGCCCCGGCCCCGGCCGCGCCCCCGACCGGTGTTCGGCGGCCGGGGGTTCCCGGCGCGGCGCCTCGGTTTGCGCAGGTTCCGCGAGGGCCATGCCACAGGGCCCGTACCGCAGGCCCTCTCCGCGCTCCGTCCCCAGCGACGGGCCACCCGGCCCGTACGTCGGCCTCACCCGCCGTCCGGCGTCGGGGGACGGGGCGGGCGCGCCCCGCACGTTCCGCGAGGGCCGCGCCGCCAGGCCCGTACCGCCGGGGCCTCCGCACCCTGGCCCCGCCCCACCCCCACCACGTACTCCCCGGGGAGTACAGGTGATCGCGCCGCCCGGCGGACGCCGCCGTGTGCCGCGCGCGTCTAGCGTGGCCGCATGGACGAACAGCCGACCCGTGCCCCGGCGCCGGCCCCGGGCCGTGCGGGGCCGCCGTGCGGGCCCGGACCCGGGCGCCGGGGCCCCGCCGGATGGGTCGTGTGGGAGCCGGGCGACGGGCTGCCCTGGCGTTCCACACTCGTCCTCGCCGTCTTCGTCCTCGTCGGTACGGGCTTCGCCGCCCGCGAGCAGCCCGACCGCGTCACCCTCGACGCCCTCGGCCGCGCGCTGCTCCTGCTCGGTTCCGCCGCCCTGTTGCTCCGCCACCGCCATCCCGCCCCGGTCGTCTCCGGCGTCTCGGCCGCGACCCTGGCCTACCTCGCGGCGGGCTACCCGTACGGCCCCGTCTTCGCGACGGTCGTCGTCGCCTGCTTCGCCGCCGTCGTGCACGGCCACCGGCGGGCCGCCTGGTGGGCGCTCGGCCTGCTGTGGGCCGGGCACCTGCTGCTCGTCCACTGGCTCTACCGCTATCTGCCGCCCCCGGGCGACGGCCCCGCCTCATGGGGCCTGGAACTCCCCGTCGCCGCCTTCGTCGCCGCCGTCCTCGCCGCCTCCGAACTCGTCCGGGTCCGCCGCGAGCAGGCGGCGCGCGACCGCGCCGGACAGGAAGCCGCCGAACGCCGCCGGGCCGACGAGGAACGGCTGCGGATCGCCCGCGAACTCCACGACGTCCTCGCCCACTCCCTCTCCGTGATCCATGTCCAGGCCGGCGTCGGCCTCGCCCTGCTCGACGCGGACCCCGGCCAGGCCCGTACGGCCCTCACCACCATAAAGGCGGCCAGCAAGGAGGCCCTGGGCGAGGTCCGGCAGGTGCTCGACACCCTGCGCGCCCCCGGTGCCGCGCCGCGCACCCCCGCGCCGGGCCTCGACCGGCTCCCCGAACTCGTCGACCAGGCCGGAGCCGCCGGCCTCGCCGTACGGGTCGAGCGGAGGGGCCGCGAACGGCGGCTGCCGCCCGGCACCGAACTGGCCGCGTTCCGGGTCGTGCAGGAGGCGCTGACCAACGTGGTGCGGCACTCCGGTTCCCGTACCGCCGTCGTCACCCTCGACTACCGGCCCGGCGCGCTCGGCCTGCGAGTCGACGACGACGGCCCGGCCACCGGCGGGGACGCGGGCGGCAGCGGCAACGGACTCGTCGGCATGCGGGAGCGCGCCGCCGCCCTCGGCGGCACGCTCGAGGCGGGCACCCGGCCGGACGGCGGCTTCCGGGTGTCGGCGGTCCTGCCCGTACGCTCGGGCGATCAGTCGGTACGGCGCCCGGCCGACGGTCCGCCGGTACGCGGCGCCGCGCCGCCCCGCGATCCCGCCGGCCCCGAACGGCCGCCCGCCCCACCCGAGGAGTCCCCGTGATCCGCGTCGTGCTCGCCGACGACCAGTCGCTCGTCCGGGCCGGGTTCCGCGCCCTGCTCGACGCCCAGCCGGACATCGAGGTGGCGGGCGAGGCCGCCGACGGCGAGGAGGCCGTGGACCGGGTCCGCGAACTGCGCCCGGACGTCGTCCTGATGGACATCCGCATGCCGCGCCGGGACGGTCTCGCCGCCACCCGTCTGATCACCGAGGACCCGGACCTCGGCACGGTGAGGGTGGTCATGCTGACCACCTTCGAACTCGACGAGTACGTCTTCGAGGCCCTGCGCAACGGCGCCTCCGGCTTCCTCGTCAAGGACACCGAACCTGACGAACTGCTGCGCGCCGTACGGACGGTGGTCGACGGCGACGCGCTGCTGTCGCCCGGTGTGACCCGCCGGCTCATCGAGGAGTTCGCCGCCCGCTCCCGGCCGCCGGCCGCGACGGGCGTGTCGTCCCTCGACCGGCTCACCGGGCGCGAACGGGAGGTGATGGCCCTCGTCGGACTCGGCCTGTCCAACGAGGAGATCGCCCGCCGCCTCGTCGTCAGCCCGCTCACCGCGAAGACCCACGTGAGCCGCACCATGGTGAAGCTCGGCGCCCGTGACCGCGCCCAACTCGTCGTCCTCGCCTACGAGTCGGGCCTGGTCCGGCCCGGCTGGCTCGGCTGACCTCCTCAGGCATCCTCAGGCCCCCTCAGTCCCGCCGGGACCCGTCGAGGGGTGACTTCTCCCGCCACAGCCGGGCCAGGGAAGTGTCGCCGGTGACGGTCACGGCGTCCTGCGGCAGCCGGTTCCACAACAGCAGGAAGAGCCGGCCGGTCGGTCCGCACAGCTCGCAGTCGGCGGGTCCTTCGGTGGACGGCAGGACGAGCGGCGCTCGCGGGGAGAGCCGTACGCTCCAAACGCGGCCGGTGTCCGTGGCGCGGACCCGCAGCGTGCGCGGCCGCTCCGTGCGCACGTGGCTGAGGTCGTGGGAGTGGAAGACGGACAGCAGCTCGTCGATGCCGTCGGCGGCGAGCGCGGGATCCACGAGGCCGGGCGCGTCCAGGGGACCGAGCGCCGACGCGGCGTCGGCCCGGTGCACGATCGTCTCGTACGCCTGCCGCCGCGCCCAGAACGCGAGCGGCGACGGCACCGGCAGGAACGTCCAGCACTCCAGGTCCTCCGGTGCGTCGCGCAGGGCGTCGACCAGCAGGGCGTGGCCCTCGCGGACGTACGCGAGGAGCGCGTCGCCGTCGAGCTCCGTGTCGGCGCCGGCCGGGTGGTACGAGGTGCGGCGCCCGGACACGGTGGCGGCGGCCCAGCGGTGGACCTTCGTCATGTGCCGCAGCAGATGGCGGACCCGCCAGCCGGGGCAGGTGGCGACCTCCGCGTCGAGACCCGCCGTCGCGGCGGCCTCGACGAGTGCCGTGCCCGCCGCTTCGAGCGCGTCGATGTGGGTGCCGGTACTCACGGTGCTCGTGGTGTCCATGCCCGGAGTATGGCGGGGGCACGCGCCCCGCGTCGCCCCCGTGCCGCGCCGCCTCCGTGCCACGCCCCCGTGCCGCGCCGCCGGCCGAGCGCGCGCGGGGACGGGCCCGGGCGAAGATCACGGACGGCGACCCGCGGGAGGCCGGGCGTGGGAGACTCGCCAGCATGAACGGCAAGGCGACGACGACCCGCACACGGCTGGACAGGGGGCGCGGCGCGCTCGGACCCGCGCTGGAGCTGGTCCACACAGGCCGGGCACCCACGCGCGCCGTGCTGACCGCCGAGCTCGGGGTCACCCGGGCCACCGCCGGAGCCGTCGCCGCCGAGCTGGAGGCACTCGGCCTCATCCGCGTCGACTCCAATCCGGGCGCCGCCGCCGGTTCCCAGGGCCGCCCCTCGCACCGTCTCTCCGTCGCCGAGGACGGGCCGGTGGCGCTCGCCGCCCAGGTCCACGCCGACGGCTTCCGCGCCGCGCTGGTCTCCCTCGGCGGCACCATCGTCGCCACCGCCCCCGGCTGCGTCACCGTCTCCGCCGACCCCGCCCAGGTCCTCGGCGCCGTGGTCGACGCCGGAGTCGAGCTGCTGCGGGCTTCCGGGCGCCGCTGCGTCGGCGCGGCGCTCGCCGCGCCCTCCGCGGTGGCCGAGCCCGAGGGGATCGCCCTCAAACCGCTGCACCTCGCCTGGCCGGCCGGTGCGCCGGTGGGCGAGATCTTCGCCGAGCGGGTACGGGCCGCCGGCATCGACGGCCCCGCCTTCACCGGCAACGACGTCAACCTCGCCGCCCTCGCCGAACACCGGCACGGCGCCGGCCGCGGCGCCCGCGACCTGCTCTGCGTGGCGACCGGCCACCGCGGGGTCGGCGGCGCGCTCGTCCTCGACGGCCGTCTGCACACCGGCAGCTCGGGCCTCGCCCTCGAAGTCGGCCACCTCACCGTCAACCCCGAGGGCCGCCCCTGCCACTGCGGCGCCCGCGGCTGCCTCGACGTCGAGACCGACCCGCTCGCCTTCCTCACCGCCGCGGGCCGCGCCCCCGGCCCCGAGGTCTCCCTCCTCCAGCAGTCCCGCGACCTGCTGCGCGACCAGCCGGACGACCCCGGGGTGCGCGCCGCGGCCGAGGAACTGATCGACCGGCTCGGCCTCGGCCTGGCCGGGCTCGTGAACATCCTCAACCCCGACCGGATCATCCTCGGCGGTCTCCATCGCGAACTCCTCGACGCCGACGGGGACCGGCTGCGCGCCGTCGTCGCCGACCGCAGCCTGTGGGGCCGCAGCGGCGGGGTCCCGATCCTGCCCTGCACCCTCGACCACAACAGTCTGGTCGGCGCCGCCGAACTCGCCTGGCAGCCGGTCCTCGACGACCCCCTAAAAGCGTTGGGAGCCGCGGCGTCCGGCGACTAGGGTCGCGCCCCATGACCGACGCGATCGACACCACCGCCCGGACCGCCCGCACCGCCCGCACCTCCGACACCGGCAAGGACACCGCCCCGCCGCGCTTCGGCGCCGGACTCACCTTCCACGGCCCGCTCTCCGAGACCCGGGCCACCCGGATCGTCTCCCGCCTCGCCGCGCCCGCGCCCGGCACCGTTCTCGACATCGGCTGCGGCTGGGGCGAGTTGATGCTGCGCGTCCTCGCCGAGACCCCCGGCGCCCGGGGCACCGGGATCGACATCGACGCCGGCGACCTCGCCCACGGCCGCACCCTCGCCGCCGCGCGCGGGCTCGCCGACCGCGTCGAGTACGCCGAGGAGCCCGGCCACGGCACCACCCGCGCCGCCGCCGACACCGTGCTGTGCGTCGGCTCCAGCCAGGCCCTGCTCGACCCCGACCAGCCCCACGACGTGGCCGCCGCCCTGCGCGAACTGCGCCGTCTGGTACGTCCCGGCGGCCGTGTGCTGCTCGCCGAGGGCTTCTGGGAGCGCGTTCCGACCGCCGCCGAACTCGCCCGGATGTGGCCCGGCGCCGCGTCCTTTGACCACTGCACCCTCGCCGGGCTGGTGGACCTGGCGGTCGAGGCGGGCTTCCGTACCGCGTGGGTCGAGACGGCGACCCGCGACGAATGGGAGGAGTTCGAGTCCGGCTACCGGCACGCCGTCGAGGTCTGGCTCGCCACCCACCCCGATCACCCGCTCGCGGCCGAGACCCGCGAACGCGTCGACCGCCAGCGCTCGGCCTGGCTCGGCTACCGGGGCATCCTCGGCATCGCCTACCTGACCCTGGTCCCGGTGGGCTGACCCCGCCCGGGGCCGGGAGGCGGGCCCGAAACCGGTTCCGCGCGCGGCGGCGCACGGTCTACGGTGGCGCCGTGACGACCCAGATGATCATCCTCAACGGCGGCTCCAGCGCGGGCAAGTCCGGCATCGTCCGCTGCCTCCAAGCCGTGCTCCCCGACCCGTGGCTGGCGTTCGGCGTCGACTCCTTCGTCGACGCGCTGCCCGCGAAGCTGCGGAACGGGGAGGGCGGGATCGAGTTCGCGGCCGACGGCGGCATCGAGGTCGGCCCGGAGTTCCGGACCCTGGAGGCGGCCTGGACCACGGGCATCGTGGCCATGGCCCGGGCCGGCGCCCGCATCGTCGTGGACGACGTGTTCCTCGGCGGTGCCGCCTCCCAGGAGCGCTGGCGGAAGGACCTCGACGGGGTCGACGTGCTCTGGGTCGGAGTCCGCTGCGACAGTGCGGTCGCGGCCGGCCGGGAGATCGCCCGCGGGGACCGCGTCACGGGCATGGCCGCCGGCCAGGCGGACCTCGTCCACCGGGGCGTCACCTACGACGTGGAGGTGGACACCACCCGCGCCGAGTCCCTGGAGTGCGCGCGGGCCATCGCCACCCACGTCCGCTGACCACGACCAGGGCCTTGTCCGGCGCGAGGAGATGACGGTCCGCAATGAGGCAAGAGCCGAAGGCGTGGTACGGCGCCAGAACCTTCTTATAGATGGTCGACCTGGGAAAACTCTCCCTACGAGGAGCGTGTCGTGCTGTTCCGGGCACGGTCCCTCGACGAGGCCGTCGAACTGGCCGAGCGGGAGTCGGCCACCTCGGCTCACCAGCTGCGCCCGGCCCCGAGCCCGGACCGCCCCGGGGCCGACAGGTGCAGCACCTGGAACCGGTCGGTGTCCGGGGCGTCCGGGATACCGGGGGAGGTGTCGGCCCGCACAGTGAGGACGAGCAGTTCCCAGTGGCGCGGGTCCACGGCCAGGGCCGTCGCCACCACCCCGTCGCCCGCCGCGCGCACGGCGTGCCGCTCCAGGGCCTCGGCGACCGCGTCGGCCGGGGCGATGCCCGCGGGCAGCGGATGGCGCCGGCGCGTGGCGGTACGCGGCGCCGCCGCGGTCGCCGGCCCCTCGTCGTACGCGAGCACCGTCCAGTGCTGGACGACGGGTCGCCCGAAGTCGTTCACGATGCCCTGGAATCCGGGCCCCCAGAGGAAGGCGTTCATCCCGGCCGCCTCGGCCCACAGATAGAACGGCGCGTACTGGTTCACCGGCGAGCCGTCGGCCCGTTCGCGCATCAGATACGCCTTGAGGCCGAGCCCGGGGAAGTCGTCGAGCAGATGACCGCGGGTCGCGACCCGGGTGCGGATGACGCCCATGTCGTAGTCGGCGGGCAGCGTGATGTCGTACTGCATGGCGTGCACGGGACGGGCTCCTGAGGTCGGCGAGCGGCGAGCGGCGAGTGGCGAGCGGCGGAACGACGGTCCGGATCCGGGGGAGGGCACGGACCAGGGGCTGATCAGGGGCGGATCAGTGGGCGGTACGGGGGGACAGCAGCGCGAGCAGGCCGCGTACGGCGGTGTCGAAGGCGGCCGGAGAACCGGCGGCGCGGGCCAGGACGTAGCCGCCCTGGGCGGTCGCGACGATCGCGGCGGCGGTCTCCCGGGCGTCCAGCGAGGGGCTGAACTCCCCGCTGTCCAGGCCCTCCTGGAGGATTTCGGCGAGCCGGCCGCGCAGCCAGTCCAGCGTCTCGTCGACCGGCGCGCGCAGCTCCGCGTCCGCCATCACGTCCGGGTCCATCGTCAGCCGGCCGACCGGGCAGCCGCGCAGCACGTCGCGCTCGCGCAGCAGGTAGGCCTCGATCCGGGTGTACGCCGGACCCGTCCCGCCCAGCTCGGTCTCGGCCGCCGCCCGCAGCTCCTCGGCGGTCCGCCGGATCGCGGCGAGCGCGAGAGCGGGCTTGCCGGCGAAGTGGTGGTACATGCTGCCCTGGCCGGCGCCCGCCGCCTGCTGGATGGCCTTGGGGCTGGTCCCGACGTACCCCCGCTCCCACAGCAGCTCGCGGGTGGCCTCGATCAGTCGCTCGGACGCGTTCGCGCTCATGCCCGTACTGTACATACCAGTAGGTACAGAGTCGAGGGAGCAGCCGGCCGGAGCCCGGCTACTCCCGCCGGGGTACGCGAGGAGGCCCCGGCCGTACGACGCTTCCGGGCCGCTCGCGCGGCAGTCTCGAACCATCGAGCAGTCGGGACACACACCGAGGAGCTGACCGACGATGAACACTCTGGCCTACGCGGGCCCCGGCCCGTGGATCGTCTTCGTCCCGTTCGTCTGGGCGGCCGTGATCATCGCGGTGATCACCGTGCTGCGCCGGTTCGGCGGGCGCCGTCCGCACGGTGTCCGCGGCTGGGGCGGCCCCGGCGCCACCTCCTCCGCCGCCGACCGGTCGCCGATCGCGCTGCTCGGCCGCCGCTTCGCCGCCGGCGAGATCGACGAGGACGAGTACTGGCGGCGGCTGACCGTCCTGGAGGAGCAGTTCGGCCGCCTCGCGACGGGGGACAAGGGACGGCGGGCGTGAGCACCGCGGCCCGCCGCCGGCCACCGGCGCGGCCCTCGCCCCGCGCGCCGTACTCAGGACCCCGCGTCCCGCTCGGGGGGCGCTCAGCCGGCCAGCGCGGACCGTCCCGCCGCCGCGTGCAGCGGTTCGTCCGCCATGAGGAACGGCACGATCTCCAGGGCGCGGTCGGCGAACGGCCCGTCGGTCGTGGCGCCCCGTACGGAGTGCGCGTGCGGCGCCAAGGCGACGGGGGAGGGCGGGGCCTGGAGCGTGAACCAGACGACCTTGCCCGCGTCCTGCGGGCGGGCGCCCCAGCTCTCGCTCAGCGCCTCGATGATGGCGAGGCCGCGCCCGGAGGTGGCGAACTCGTCCGCGTGGGGGCTCGGTTGGCCGGTGCCCGGCATCCGCGGATCGTTGTCGCGTACGGAGATGGTGAGATGGTCGAGCAGCAGCGCGACCTCGACGGTGCAGAGCTTGTCCGGCAGCGCGTGCCGGTGGACGTTCGTCAGGAGCTCGGTGACACCGAGCGACGCATGGTCGATCAAGGCGTCGAGCTGCCAGTAGCGCAGATGCGCGGAAACGATTCTGCGGACCTGACCGATCCGCGACGGCAGGGCCTGGAGCTCCACCGTGCAATACCTGCTGGGCTCGCTGATCACGGCTGCGACTCCCCGAAGTAGGTCCGGAAGACGGAGATTCGGAAGACGGCGATTCGGATCTGTCATGCGACGAGGAGCCGGGCGGTGGGCGCCGGCTCGCGGCGTCACCGCCGTGGCACCCTCGGTGAGGTGGTTCCAGGGTGAACCAGTGGTGACAGCCCCGCAACTCGCGGCGACCCGCCCCGGGGCGGGGATGACGCGGGCGGCGCACGGCGTCCTCCGCCGCCTGCCCCGGACGGCGGGCGGGCCACCGGCGAACGCGGGGTGCCCCGCCGTCAGGACCGGGACCGGGACACCGCCTTGCGCAGCGCGTCGAGCATTCGCCCCGAGGCCGAACCGGAGATCCGGTACCGCGTGCCGTTGACCGTGGCCACCGCCTCGTCGGCCTTCGCGAACCAGGGCCGGCCGGCCCGGACCGAACCGAGCGGCGCGCTGTCGATCTCACTGCCGTAACTCGTCAGCAGGGCGAAGCGGCCGTCCTCGATGCGGACCTCCCCCGCGCGGGTCAGGGACCGGGGCCATCGGTCGATGCGGACCCCCGTGGCCGTGAACTCGGGCTGTGACATGGTGCTCCCGCCCCCTTAGCGCAGAATGCCTGACTCCAGTGTGCCGGGCCGTCGCGTCCGGCACCAGCAGCCCTCCCCCGCGATGTCGCCGCACGGCGGCCGAAGGGGCCCTCCCGCGGCCCTCCCACAGCGCTCTCCGACGCCCTCCCAAGGCTCCCCTATGGAGTCTCAAAGGGAACGTTTGCCCAGGTGGGAGGGGTATTGTCGGTTACCTGGGGCCAGCCCTGTGGGCACGACGAGAAGAGGCACTCATGACCACCACCGACCGTCCCCTGGCGACCGTGGACGTCGACCGCAGCGACCCCGCCTACCGCTCCTGGCTCAAGGAAGCCGTCCGCAAGGTGCACGCCGACGCCAACCGCTCGGCCGACACCCACCTCCTGCGCTTCCCGCTGCCCGACAGCTGGGGCATCGACCTCTACCTCAAGGACGAGTCGACGCACCCCACCGGCAGCCTGAAGCACCGGCTCGCCCGCTCGCTCTTCCTCTACGGCCTGTGCAACGGCTGGATCCGGCCCGGCGCGCCCGTCATCGAGGCGTCCAGCGGCTCGACCGCCGTCTCCGAGGCGTACTTCGCCAAGCTGATCGGCGTGCCGTTCATCGCCGTCATGCCGCGCACCACCAGCCCCGAGAAGTGCCGTCTGATCGAGTTCCACGGCGGTCAGTGCCACTTCGTCGACGACTCGCGGACCATGTACGACGAGGCCGCGGCGCTCGCCGCGCGCACCGGTGGCCACTACATGGACCAGTTCACCTACGCCGAGCGGGCCACCGACTGGCGGGGCAACAACAACATCGCCGAATCGATGTACGAGCAGCTGAAGCTGGAGCGCTACCCGGAGCCCGCGTGGATCGTGGCCACGGCCGGCACCGGCGGCACCTCGGCGACCATCGCGCGCTATGTGCACTACATGCAGTTCGACACCAGCGTGTGCGTCGCCGACCCCGAGAACTCCTGTTTCTTCGACGGGTGGCTGCGCCACGACCCCGACGCCACCGCCGACTGCGGCTCCCGGATCGAGGGCATCGGCCGGCCCCGGATGGAGCCGAGCTTCGTCCCCGGCGCCATCGACCGCATGATGAAGGTGCCCGACGCGGCGAGCGTGGCCGCCGTCCGCGTCCTGGAGAACGTCATCGGCCGCAAGGCGGGCGGCTCGACCGGCACCGGACTGTGGAGCGCGTTGAAGATCGTCGGCGAGATGGTCGCCGAGGGGCGCACCGGCAGCGTCGTCACGCTGATCTGCGACCCCGGCGAGCGCTACCTCGACCGGTACTACTCGGACGAGTGGCTGGCCGGGCAGGGCCTCGACATCGCGCCGTACACCGCCGCTATCGACCGGTTCCTGGAGACGGGCGTCTGGCCGGAGTGAGCCGCCGGTCGAGCTGTCGCATCGCGTCGCGGAACGACAGGGTGAAGCCGGGCCGGGCCAGTCGCAGCACAAGGGTGTAGGGGAAGTTGCCGGCGGTGGCCATGGTCCAGCGGACCCGGGTGCCGCCGGTGGAGGTGGGGGACAGCGCCCACTCCTCCATCAGCGCCGTGACGCCCGGGGCGTTGATCGTGTCGATCCGGTAGACGTAGCGGCTGTCCGGCTCGGCCGCCATGATCGTCTCCTCCATGCGGCCGCCGCCGGTCAGCAGGATGGTCCGGCCCGTGCCGTCACGGGTGGGCGTGGCGGAGCGCACCGCCCGGAACCAGGCGGACCAGCTGCCGACCTCCACCGCGAGGGACCGGTAGACGGCGGCGGGCGGCGCGGTCAACTCGGTGGTGAAGACCAGCCGTGTGGGTGCGGACGTGACGAAGTCGAGTTCCACCGGCCTCAGTCGGCGCTGCATGACCGGACCTCCGGGAGTGCGGCGGGCGGGCCGGGAGGGACTTGCCCCAGACGGCCCGAGGGGGCGCACACCTTAGCCGACGGCCGTCCCGTTTCCCAGCAGGCCGTCGAGCGCCCGGCCGAAGACCACCCGTCCCACCGCGGCCAGTACGGGATCGAGCACGCCCGGTACGCCGCGCAGCCGCAACTCCTCCCGCCACACGACCCGGCTGCCCGGACCCGTACCGGTCACCTCGAAGACGGCCCGGCCGCGGACCACCCGGCCGTGTTTCTCCAGCCCGCACACGCCCGTCCGGCCCTCGGGGCCGGGTGGCTCGAACCGTACGATCTCCATAGGGTCGTCGAAACCGAACCGGCCCACCCGGGTCCGGGCCGTGAACCGGGTCCCGACCCGGTTCGGGCCCGGTGTGAGCACGGTCGTACGGGTGAAGGGGATCCGTTCGCCGTGCGCCGGCCAGTCGGTGAGGCGGCGCCACACCTCGGCGGGCGGCAGCGCCACGGCCCGCTCGACCCGGAAGCGGCTCATCCCGACGCCGGCCCGCTGCTCGCACCGGAACCGCCGCCCGGCGCGACGGCGTCCCCGGAGACCTGACCCGGGGCCGCCCCGGACCGGGTCCCGGACTCCGGCCCCGATCTCGTCCCCGATCCCGTCCCGGATTCCTGCCCGGAGACCGGTCCGCCGCCCGCCTCCTCGCCCGCGACGACCAGTCCCGGCAGGTGCTCGGCCATCTCGGCGCGTACCTCGTCCGACAGACCCCGGTCCGTCACCAGCACGTCCACCTCGTCGAGCCGCGCGAAGGAACTCAGGCCCAGCGTCCCCCACTTGGTGTGGTCCGCGACCACCACCACCCGCCGGGCCGAGCGCATCAGCCGCCGGTTGGTCTCGGCCTCCGCCAGGTTCGGCGTCGACAGGCCGGCCGCCACCGAGATGCCGTGCACCCCGAGGAACAGGGCGTCGAAGTGCAGCGAGCGGATCGCCTGATCGGCCACGGGGCCGACCAGCGCGTCCGACGGAGTCCGTACCCCGCCCGTGAGGACGACCGTCGCCGCACCGGGCCGCGACTCGCCTCCCGAACTGATGTTCCGGGACTCGTGGAAGACGTCCGCGACCCGCACCGAGTTCGTCACCACCGTCAGATCCGGTACGTCCAGCAGATGCCGGGCCAGCGCGTACGTGGTGGTGCCGCCCGACAGAGCGATCGCGGTACCCGGCCGCACCATCGCGGCGGCCACCCGTGCGATCTCCTCCTTGGCGTCCAGCTCCAGCGCCGACTTGGCCTCGAAGCCCGGCTCGTGGGTGCTCGCCTCCACCACCGGTACCGCCCCACCGTGCACCTTCGCCACCATGCCCTGCCGGGCCAGGACGTCCAGGTCGCGGCGGACGGTCATGTCGGAGACGTTGAGGCGGCGGGTCAGCTCGTTGACCCGGACACCTCCGCGCCGGCGCACCTCGTCGAGAATCAGCGCGCGCCGCTGCTCCGCGAGCAGGTTCTGATGGTCACTCACCATCGGGGCCGGTCCTTTCCGGAAGCTGAACGTGGGGGAAGTGATGCGGGGACGGTTCGGAGGGGACGAAGAAGCGAACAGAGGGGCGAGGGGACGAAAATCCGGTCCCGCCGGTGAACGGGCGGGCATGGTGCGGGGTAGGAGAGGAGAAGGGCGGCGGATCCGGTGAGGACCGCGCTCCACGGCCCGTCCGTCCGCGATCCTGATACCCGCTGCCGTCGTCGCCGTCTTCCGTCCGTCCGGACCATCCTTCCGGGCCTTCCTGCCGTCCTCCCCGCATTCTCCCGGATTTCCGCGGCGCCCCCGCGCGGGGTCCCCGACCCGGACCCGGAGCGCGTCACTCCGAAAATCCGCACCCCGGGATCCCGCACCCCGGGATCCCGCACCCCGGGATCCCGCACCGCGGACTCCGCACCCGAATCCGTGCCCCGGAATCCGCACCCCGGACTCCGGACATGGACCCCGTCCTCCCGATCCTCCCACCCAGGAAGCGAGTCCCCGCATTGTCTTCTGCCACACCCGACCCGAAGAGCGGGGGTGCGGCGCTCGAACTGCTCGTCCACGGCGTGGGCGGAACCACCGCGGCCGACATGCTGGACGACCCGCGCACCGTGCGGATCACCGGCGACAAGACCGCCGCCATGCACCGCCGCCGGGACGACGTCGACGCCGACGAACACCCCGAGCGCTACGCCGACGGGCCCGTCCCCGAGGCGTACTGCTGGTCCAACCTCACCTCCGGCAATGGCGCCCGCGCCCTGTGGCTGCTGCTCCTGCCGTTCATGGTGGCCAACCTCGCCCACTGGATGCGCCCGCCCAGCGAGGGCCGGCCAGGGCTCGTCCGCCTCTACGGGGTGCTCGTCCGGCTGGTCGCGCTCACCCTCACCGTGCTGCTGACCGCCGCCGTCTGCGAGGTCGCCCTCGACCTGACGGCCTGGCAGTGCGCGGGCTCCGGCGCCTGCGCCGCGCAGCGCTCCTGGCTCGGCTTCCTGTCCGCCGAGCGCGGCGGCTGGTGGTCGGCGCCCGGCCGCCGGCTCGCCCTCGCCGCCGTCGCGCCCGCCGCGCTCGTCGGGCTGCTCTGGTACCTGTCCAACCGCACCTGGAGCGCGTACGAGGCCCAGCGCCCGCCCGTCGGCTACGACTCCGACGCCCCGGCCGACCCCGCGACCCCCGCCGGAACCGCCCAGGCCGGAACCGTCCCGGCCACGCCCGCCGTCCCGCGGCCGGCCCTCGGCCGCCCCGGCTTCTGGTACGGGCGCCGGCTCGTCGCCCGGCTGCGCGCCGCGCACACCGCCGCCGGATTCCTCACCGTCGCCGCCGCGCTCGCCAGGGCCACGGCCCCCAGGACCACCGGACCGCCCACGGCACCCTGCGCGAGATCCTCGGCTGGACTCTGCAGGGCGGGATCGCCGTCCTCGCCGTCGTCGTCCTGTGGGTGATCTGCCGCCGGGGCCGCAGCGAGCGCCGGCTCGACCTCACCCTCGAACGCGCCCTTGTCTCCTGGCTGCCCGGCGCCGCCCTGCTGCTGCTCGTGCTCACCGCCGTGCACGCCGCCTGGGCCCGCCCCGGCTGGCGCTCCTCCGGCACCCTCCCCGGCGACACCGTCTTCGGTCTCCTCACCCTCGCTCAGGGCGCGTTCGTCGCCGCCCTCGGCGTGGTCGCCCTGCTTCTGGCCCGCCCGCGCCGGGACCCGCGCACCGCGCTGCGCGGACTCGGCGGTCCCGCCGTCGCCATGCTGGCCTGTGCCCTCGGCGGCGTCATGACGGGCGGTGTCGCCCAGCGGATGGCCGACTGGCTCGACGGATCCGGTACCCCCGGCGCCGGCGACGGCCTGATCACCGGACCGCCCGTCCTGCTCAGCTGGCAGGCGTCCGTCATCCCCGTCCTGCTCCTGCTGTTGCTCGTGCCGACGGCGCTGCTCGTCGCCCGCACCCTGGTCACCGCCCGCCGGACCCGCTCCGTCGTCGAGGCCGACTACGGCACCGCCGACCGGGACCGGGACCGGCTGCGTACCGACCGGATCGCCGCGGTACGGGCCGGGGCCGGGCTCACCGACTCCGCGCCCGTCCTCGTCGGCGTCGTCGCCGGCGCCACCCTGCTCCTCGGCGCCGCGTCCGTCGCCGGGGCCTGGGCCAGCGGCAACGTCCCCGGGCGGGCCTTCGACGGCGCCCACCCCGCGATCACCTCGGCCGCCACCGCCGCCCAGGCGCTCGGCTCCTGGATGGTCGGCTTCGGCTTCCTGCTCTTCGTCACCTGGGGCCGCCGCGCCTACAAGGACCAGTCGGCCCGCCGCACCATCGGCATCCTGTGGGACGTCGGCACCTTCTGGCCGCGCGCCGCCCACCCCTTCGCCCCGCCCTGCTACGCCGAACGGGCCGTCCCCGACCTGACCTGGCGGATGAGCTCCTGGACCCGGCGCACCGGCGGCCGGCTCGTCATCTCCGGCCATTCCCAGGGCAGCGTCCTGGCCGCGGCGGCGGTCTGGCAACTGGCGCCCGCCACCCGCTCGCGGGTCGCCCTCCTCACGTACGGCTCCCCGCTCGAACGGCTCTACGGGCGCTGGTTCC
Source organism: Streptomyces laurentii (assembly GCA_002355495.1). GTDB lineage: Bacteria > Actinomycetota > Actinomycetes > Streptomycetales > Streptomycetaceae > Streptomyces > Streptomyces laurentii. The sequence goes on along the minus strand of AP017424.1, from coordinate 602,735 downwards.
CGGCCTACTTCGGTCCCGAGGCCCTGTCCGGCCTGCACCGCACCGTGCACTGCTGGAGCAACCTCTTCCGCGCCACCGACCCCATCGGCGGTCCGATGCGGGTCCCCGCCGAGGACGGCCGGCCGCCCGTCGACCGGCCCGCGCTGCTCGACCCCGTCGTCTACGGGCGCACCCGCGAACACCCGCTGCCCGAACCGATCCTGGGCCACTCCGACTACCAGGCCGACCCGGCCTTCGCCGCCGCGCGTGCCGCCCTGCTCGACCGGCTGCCGCCCGCGCTGCCCCGGCAGCGCGACAACGACGCGTCCCCTCAAGGGAGTTCGGGCAAGTCCTCCTGAAAGAGGAGGGTCAGGTCGTCCGTGCTCGGATCCGCGAGCGCGGCGACCCGGCCCGCGTGCCGCTCCACCATCGACTCGAACGTCTGGCGCGCCGTACGGCCGTTGCCGAAGGTGGGGCCCTTCGGCAGCTCGGCGAAGTACTTGACCAGCGCCTCGTTCGTGCCCGGCGCCAGCCGGTACTCGTGCTCCTCCGCCTGCTGCTCCACGATCCGCAGCAGCTCCTCCGGAAGGTAGTCCGAGAAGGTGATGGTCCGTGAGAAACGCGATGCCACGCCGGGGTTGACTGTCAGGAACCGCTCCATCTCCGCCGTGTACCCGGCCACGATCACCACGACCGCGTCCCGGTGGTCCTCCATCAGCTTCACCAGGGTGTCGATCGCCTCCCGGCCGAAGTCCCGTCCCGAGTCGTCGGGCGACAGCGCGTACGCCTCGTCCACGAACAGCACCCCGCCGCGCGCCCGGTCGAACGCCTCCTGGGTACGGATCGCGGTCGAGCCGATGTGCTCGCCGACCAGGTCGACCCGGGACACCTCCACCAGATGGCCGCGCTCCAGGACCCCGAGCGAGGCGAGCACCTCGCCGTAGAGCCGGGCCACCGTCGTCTTGCCCGTGCCGGGACTGCCGGTGAAGACGAGATGGCGGCGCGCGGAGACCGCCTTCAGGCCCGCCTCCTGGCGCCGCCGGCCCACCTCGATGATGTTGGTGAGCATCCGCACCTCGTGCTTGACGCTCTCCAGGCCCACCAGCGCGTCCAGTTCGGCGAGCACGTCCTGCGACGGACGGGCGGGCCCGGCGGACTCCTCTGCGGGCGCCGCCGCGGGCGTGCTGACCGGGGTGGCCGGTGCGGCCGGACGGGGGGAGGGGACGGTGCCGAGCAGGCCGCCGGTCCGGGTGGCCGTCAGGACGGTGCCCGGCTCGGCCGCCGCGGGCGTGCGCACCTGGCTCTCGTCGCTGGTGCAGTCCTCGGAGACCGGCCCCACCTCCGGGAACTCGTAACCGCCGCGCGCGCACCGCTCCGTACGGCACTTGCGCAGCGTCGTACGGCAGCCGTCCATGATGTGGAAGCCGTAGCCGCCGCTGCCCGTCACCCGGCAGCCGTGGAAGGTGCCCCGGCCCTCCGCCGACACGTAGAAGCCGGCCTCGGCGGGCGAGCTGACCGTGACCCGCTCGATCGTCGGGTCGGCGCCCTTGGTGACGATGACGCCGGTCTGCACCCCGTCGATGGTGCAGCCACCCAGGCTGCCGCCGCTGCCGTGGTCCCGGAACCAGGCGCCGGTCGACGCCTCCCGGATCCGGCAGTCGTCGAGCTGTGCCGTCGCGCCGTCGCTCACCGACACGGCCGTGTTGCGCACCTGCGACAGATCGCTGTCGACGACGTCCGCGCGCGAGCCGCGGTCGAGGACGAACAGCGCGTCCGGTACGTCGTGCACCCGGCAGGAGTCGAGGACGACGGTCGCCCCGTCGCTCACCCAGACCGCCGGGTAGTCGCCCGTGCTGTCGTGGATCTCGCACTGGTTGGCGTCCACCCGGGTCCCCGGGTCCCACACGGACAGACCGTTGCGGCCGAACCGCCGCACCGTCGAGCGGGTGAGCGTGAGCACCGAACGGGAGCGCAGGTCCACGGCGTTCTCGGGGATGTCGTGGATGTCGCAGTCGGAGAGGGTGAGCACCGCGTCCGTGTCGAGGGTGATGCCGTCGGCGGAGGTGCGGTGCACGCTGGAGTCGGTGAGGTGCGCGCTGGCCCGGGACGCGATCTGGAGCCCGGCGCCCTTGATCTCGTACACCTCGCAGCCGATGCCCTCCAGGCCGCTGCCCTCGCCGGTGACGGTGATCCCGGAGCCGGACGCGTGGTGCACCCGGCAGCGCTCCAGGCGGGGATGGCCGCCGCCGCGCACCGAGACCCCGGACTGCCCGGCCCGGACCACCTCGCACTCCTCGAACACCCCGCCCGCGCCGTCGAGTACGGCGAGGCCGACGCCGGCCGGATTGTCGACCGTGCAGCGGCGGACCGTCGGCCGGGCCGCGCCCCGCACCTCCACACCGGCCGCCGACCGGGTGGAGATCCGCAGATCGAGCAGTTCGGGGGTGCCGTCCTCGATGAGCAGCGCCGGGGCCGCCGCGTCCTGCCCCTCGATGTGCAGGTCCTGCACGGTGGCCGAGGCCCGTACGGTCAGTGGCACCCCGTCGGCCGGCGCGATCCGCACCGAACCCGTCGAGCCGTCGCCGCCGCGCAGCACGATGGCCCGCTGGACGACGATGTTCTCCCGGTACGTGCCGGGGGACATCGTGAGGACGTCGCCGTCGCCCGCGGCCTCCAGGGCGGCGGCGAGGGTGGAGTACTCGCCCGTGCGGCGCCGCCACCGCGACGTACCGGTGTGCGTCACCTGGACCGTGCCCTGTGCCATGGGTGTGCCTTGCCCCCACCTCGTGCGTCGTCGCTGGACCGGACCGTGGAACCCGTGTCCGCGCGGGTGCGTCCCGCATCCGAGAGCTCGGATCCGGGACCGGGGACGAGGGAGGCATGATCCGGGAAGCCGGAACCGGTGACCCGGTTCCGACGACCCACCGTAGCGCGCGTGGCGCCGCGGGGTTGACCGGTCGGCCCCCTGTCCCACCAAGGAGTCAGCTGCCGGTGCCCGTCCGGCCCCAGTCCGGACCGGCCTGGGCCCAGGCGTGGTCGAGGCGCGCGTACCGCCGTCGCGTCAGGCGGTGGAGGGTCAGCCGGCGGGCCGCCTCCACCAGGAACGCGGCGAACACCGACACCGTGAAGCCGGTGATCACCGCGTGCGCCCGGGCGGCCGAATCGGTCATCGGGGGCGTCACGACCCGGCCCGACCGGTCGGTCCACAACGGGAAGGTGACGCCGGGGCGGGCCTGCTGACGGCCGGTGGTCAGGGTGCCGGCACGCGGGGTGCCGTCGGGCGCCGTCCAGACGGCCACCACGGAGGGTCTCAGCCGCCGTCCCTCGGCCGGATCCGCCGCCGACCGCTCGGTCTTCCGGTCGGCGGCCTGGTCGGCGGCCTGGTCCGCGGCCTTGTCGGTGGCCGGGGTCTCGGCCGGGGCGCCGGCTCCGTCCGCGGTCCGGTCGTCGGTCGGGCCGTCGGTTCGGCCCTCGGTCCGCTCGTCGGCCCGGTCGGCGGTCCGCAGCACCCGGGCGACGGTCGGGAAGCGCTCCCGTGCCTGGGCCCGAGCCTCACGCCGGAGCGAGGCGTCGGCGGACGCCCCCGCCGCCCAGCCGGCCAGAGGTACGGCCAGGAACAGCAGAACGGCGGCCGTCAGCGCCACCCATGCCTCGATCAGGTCCGTGGTCCTGCGCAGGGGATTGTGCCGCCAGCGCCAGAGCCCGGTGGCAGCGCGCACGCTCCGTACCCCCTCGTCTCGTCGACGGCCCATCGGCGGTTCACGGTCTTCCAACGAGTGTGACCCGGCGGTGGGTTCCGCGCTCGCCGGAGACGTTCTCGTGAGGGGGCGCGGCGGGGGCGTGGTGGGGGCGGATGGGGTCAGTCGAGGATCTCGACCGGGTCGCCGACCCGGATGATCCCCCGGTGCTCGGGCACCAGGTTCTGCCCGAAGATCAGCCGGCTGCCGTCCTTGCGGTGCCGGGCCAGGGTGCGCAGCGGCTCCTTGCCGCGCTCGCCGGTGCTCTGGTCGGTGGTGGTCACGACACAGCGGCCGGAGGATTTGGCCACCCGGAAGACGACGTCGCCGATGGCGAGGCGCCGCCAGCCGTCCTCGGCCCAGGGCGTGGTGCCGTCGACGACGACGTTCGGCCGGAAGCGGTTCATCGGCAGCGGGCCCTCGTCGGCGTGATCGCCTTGGGCGATCAGGGAGTTGAGGGCGTCGAGGGACGCGGCGGTGGTGGCGAGCAGCGGATAGCCGTCGGCGAGGCTGACCGTCTCGCCCGGCAGCGCGTACTCCGGGTCGATGGGGCGGCGGCGGGCCGGGTCGTCCAGATGGACCAGGCGCACAGCGCTGTCCAGGTAGGCGCTGAACCAGGCGTCGGCCTCGGAGATCGCGGGGACCATACGGACCACGGTGCCGAAGATCTCCATGGGGAGGGTGCCGTCGCCCTCCCCGTCCGCTCCGGCGGGGGCCGGGGCCTCCACTGTCAGCGGCTCGCGCCCGGGCGCGGACAGGGTGACCCCGCCGTCCGGGCGCGGCGCCGCCGATGCCAGCGCCAGCCGTGCGTGCCGGCGCTGGGTCACGACCTTGCCCGCGTCGTCCACGAGAGCCCAGCGGCGGTCACCGGCCAGTCCCCACGGCTGGACCTCCGCCTCGGCGGGGGCGAACCCGCGCAGTGCCTTGACCGGGTGGACATGGACGGAGCGCAACACAGGAATCGGCATGTCCGCATCCTGCCAGCCGCCCCGCCGGGCGGTGAAGCTCGGCTTCTCGCCTCGCCCCCGGCGGTCGGTGCCTCCGGCGGTCGGTGCCTCCGGCCGTCAGTACTCCCGGCGGTCAGTACCCTCGCCCGTCGTACCCCCGGTTGTCGTATCCCCGGTTGTCGTATCCGCGGCCGTCGTATCCCTGGCCGTCGTATCCGCGGCCCTGGTGGGGCTGCTGGTACGGGTCCTCGTACGGCGCGGGCGCGGGGGCCGGGGCCGGACGGGGTGCCGCGGGGCGCATCGCCTCGTATCCGCCCGCCATCGGACGCGGCGGCTGCGGCGCCTGCGGGGCCGGGTAGCCGCGCGGCACGGCGGGCTGCTGCGGGATGTACGGGGTCGGCGTGTTCGGCAGCGGCACGGGCGACATCTGCGCGGCCGGCGTCAGATGCGCCGCGGGCGACATCGGCGCCGCCGACGGGAGCTGCGGAAGCTGGGGGCGCTGCGGCTGCGCGGCGGGGTGCGGATAGCCGTAGCCGCCACCGGTGTTGCCGCCGTACGGAGGCGCCGGCGCGGGCGCCGGGTGGGGCGCCGGCTGCGGGGAGGGCGCGGCCGGGAGCGCGGGCAGCGCCGAGGGGAGCGCGGGCGGGTAGCTGCTGCTTCCTGGGAAGCCGCTGCCCGTGTCGTAGGGGGAGTTCACCCGGATCGGGGCGATCTGGGGCGTGCCCCGCTCTGCGACGAGGGAGTCGTAGATCGGGGTCTCGGTGAACGACGGCGCGGTGTGGTAACCGCCTCCGTAGGCGGAGCGCGGGGAGGTCATGGCCATAAGTTAAGCCCACGATGTGCCGATTGGGGAGCCCGGCCCATGGGCTTGTTCGCCGGTTTGGCCACGACCGCCACCCGGCAATGTGAGCGAATCCGGCAAAACAGGTCGCGGTCCAGGTCACTGATCTTGGAAAAGCCGAGTTCGGAAGGGGTTACCCGCCGGTCGCGGAACCTCCCGGAAGACCCCTTCCTGCCCCGTATAAAAGAATCTTGACGCGGTGTCGCACATGACGGAGGGAAGATGTTCGTGCTCGGAGAGTGAAGGGCGTGGAAATTCTCCGTCGGTTCCGGCCGGATGGAGAAACATGAAGTCGCCTTAATTGGCCCCGTGTTCGTTTCGGCGCCGGATTTTCTTGGTTTCGCGACGGGTCACCGGTCCGGCGCCGCCTCGGGGCGGGCGTACGTCCGGCCCTTCCACGCCGCGCCCTGTCCCCGGTAGTGCCGGACGGCCGAATCCACCGTCATCAGCAGGTAGAGCAGGGCGGTGTAGGGCAGCAGCGGCGCGAGCCAGGGCGGCTGCCGGTAGTAGCGCAGCATCGGCAGGTATGTGCCGGTCATCACCGCCCAGGCGGCCCCGCCCGCCCACGCCGCCGGCCCGTCGCCGGTGAGCAGCCCGGCCGCCAGGGTCACGGGCGGCGCCAGATAGACGAGCGCGAGGCCCGCGACCGTCCCCAGGAGCGCCGGCGGGTTGTGCCGCAGCTGGGCGTACGCGCTGCGCGCCACCATCCGCCACAGATCGGCCAGGTCCGGATACGGCCGGATACTGTCCACCCGGTCCGCGAGCCCCAGCCACACGCGACCGCCGGCCCGCCGGACGGCCTTGGCCAGGGACACGTCGTCGATCACGGCCTGCCGGATCACCTCCGGTACCCCGCGCGCTCGGCGGTGTCCGCGCGCAGCAGCACACAGCCGCCCGCGGCGGCCGTCGCCAGCGGCCGGCGGCGGTTGATCCACCGGAACGGATAGAGCTGGCAGAAGAAATAGACGAACGCCGGCACGATCAGCCGCTCCCAGCCGCTCGCCACCCGCAGCCGGGCCATCTGTGACACCAGGTCGAGCCGGTGGCCGGTCGCGGCCGCCACGAGCAGGCGCAGGCTGTCCGGCTCGTGGGCGATGTCCGCGTCCGTCAGGAGCAGGAACTCCGGCTCACGCGCGCGTGCCAGCGCGATCCCGTGCCGCAGCGCCCACAGCTTGCCCGTCCAGCCCGGTTCCGGCTCACCCGGCCGGACCACCGCCAGCGGCAGCCCCGTCCGGCCGCGCGCCAGTTCCTCGGCCAGCCGCCCGGTGCCGTCGGTGCTCCCGTCGTCCACCAGGATCACCTCCGCGGGCCCCGGATAGTCCTGCGCCAGCAGCGACGGCAGGCTCAGCGGCAGTACCTCCGCCTCGTCCCGCGCCGGGACCACCACCACGACCCGCGGCCACGGGTCGCCGGGGGACTCGGCGGGAGTTTCGGGCGCCTGGGAGGGGGCCGGGAGGCGCTGGTCCGTACGCCAGAAGAAACCCTGGCCCAGGAGCAGCCACACCCAGGTGGCGAGGGAACCGGTCGCGATCCACGAAAGCGGGCTCATTCGCCGCAGTCTGCCCCAGATCGACGGGTGAAGAAGGGGGTCGGCTAGGGTGACAGGGTGAAGATCGCACTGATGGACTCCGGAATCGGCCTGCTCCCGGCTGCGGCGGCGGTCCGTCGCCTGAGGCCCGACGCGGACCTCGTGATCTCTTCCGACCCCGACGGCATGCCCTGGGGCCCGCGCACTCCCGAGGACCTCACCGAGCGCGCGCTCGCCGTCGCCCGGGCCGCCGCCGCACACGCCCCCGACGCCCTGATCGTCGGCTGCAACACGGCCACCGTCCACGCCCTGCCGGCCCTCCGCGCCGCTCTGGAGCCGGGCATTCCGGTGATCGGCACCGTGCCCGCCGTCAAGCCCGCGGCCGTCGGCGGCGGCAAGGTCGCCATCTGGGCCACCCCCGCCACCACCGGCAGCGCCTACCAGCGCGGACTGATCCGCGACTTCGCCGGCGCCGCCGAGGTCACCGAGGTGCCGTGCCCCGGTCTCGCCGACGCCGTCGAGCACGGCGACGAGGACGCCGTCCGCGCGGCCGTCGCTGCCGCGGCCGCCCTCACGCCCCCCGACGTCCGCGCCGTCGTCCTCGGCTGCACCCACTACGAACTGGTCGCCGAACCCATCCGGGCGGCCCTCCGCCGAACCGGCCGCCCGCCCGTCGTGCTGCGCGGCTCCGCCGGCGCCGTCGCCGCCCAGGCGCTGCGCCGGATCGGGGCCCAGGCCACCCCCGAGGCCGCGCCCACGGGCACGCTGACCGTGCTGCTCAGCGGCCGGACCGGCGAGCTGACGCGTGCCGCGCTCGGTTACGCCGAGGGCCGCGGCCTCGCGGCCGGGGCGCCGCTCGCACACGGAGTGTGACCGTACGCGTGCGCTGAGGAGCCGTATCGCGGGAACGTGCGTAGGCTGGCGATATGAGGCAGCACGCGCCGCGCCCCGGCCCCGAGGGTCCCGCGCCGCCGGTCTGGACCGGTCGCGCGACCAACCGGATGCAGTGGCTGCCCGCCGTCGGCGGAGCGGCCTGCCTGGCCCTCGGCATCCGACTGGCCGTCGTCTCCTCCTGGGCCTCCGGCATCGCGCCGCTCCTCATGGCCGTCATCGGCTGTGTCGCCGTCGGGCTCCTGGTGCTCTTCGGCACCCTCGCCTTCGTCCAGGTCGCCGTCCGGGTCGACGACCACGCCATGGAGGTCCGCTGCGGCCACATCGGCGTCCCGCGCCGCCGCATCCCCCTCTCCCACGTCGTCGGCGCCGAGTTCGATCCCGCCGTGACCCCGCGTCAGTGGGGCGGCTGGGGCTACCGCTGGCGCCCCGAGAAGGGCACGGCCGTCATCGTCCGCCGCGGCGAGGGCCTGGTGCTGCGGCTCGGCGACGGCCGAATCTTCACCGTCACCGTCGACGACGCCGAATCCGGCGTCCACGCCATCCGCGGCCTTCTGCGGCGCGCCGCGCCGCCCGCCCCGACGGGCCCGGCGAGCGTCTGAACCCGCCATCCCGCCCCCGGCCGTGCTCTCTTCCTCATCCGGCCGATACGCCGGGCGCCGTAGACTCCGGCGGGTGAGCACCACGATCGCCCCGGCCGACGTGCCCGAGTCCCCCGCCCCGACCGCCACCCCCACAGGGGGCCGCGGCCTGCCGAGGCGGCTCGTCCGCCCCGCCGCGGCCGTCCTGTCCGGGGTGCTGCTCTTCCTCAGCTTCCCGCCCCGGCCCCTGTGGTGGCTGGCCGTCCCCGCGTTCGCCCTGCTGGGCTGGACCCTCCGGGGCCGGCGGCTCCGGGCGGGCTTCGGACTCGGCTACCTGGCCGGGCTCGGCTTCCTCATGCCGCTGCTCATCTGGACCGACGCGGTGGTCGGCTGGCTGCCGTGGGTGGCGCTGACCGGTGTCGAGGCTCTGTTCATGGGCGCGGCCGGACTCGGCATCGCCGCCGTCTCGCGGCTGCCCGGATGGCCGGTGTTCGCCGCCGGCCTGTGGATCGCCGGCGAGGCCGCACGCGCGCGCGTGCCCTTCGGCGGCTTCCCCTGGGGCAAGATCGCCTTCGGGCAGGCGGACGGGATCTTCCTGCCGCTCGCGGCAGTCGGCGGCACCCCGGTGCTCGGCTTCGCCGTCGCCCTGTGCGGCTTCGGCCTGTACGAGCTGGTGTGCCAGGTCCTGGCCCGGCGCGCCGCCGCCCGCTCCGAGGACGCCGCCCCGGCCCCCGCTCCCGCCCGCGGGCCGCTGCTCGCCGCCGCGCTCGCCGTCCTCGTCCCCGTCACCGGCGCCCTCGCCGCCCGGCCCCTGGTGTCCGACGCCGCCGAGGACGGCACCGCCACCGTCGCCGCCATCCAGGGCAACGTGCCCCGCCTCGGCCTCGACTTCAACGCCCAGCGCCGCCAGGTCCTCGACAACCACGTCAAGCGCACCGAGGAACTGGCCGACGCCGTGAAGGCCGGCCGCGAGCCGCAGCCCGACTTCGTGCTGTGGCCGGAGAACTCCTCCGACATCGACCCGTACGCCAACGCCGACGCGTACCAGGCGATCAGCGACGCCGTACGCGAGGTGAACGCGCCCACCGTCGTCGGCGCCGTCATCAGCCCGCCCACCGGCAAGCTGCGCAACACCCTCATCCAGTGGGAGCCGAACCGCGGCCCGGTCGCCGAGTACGACAAGCGGCATGTGCAGCCCTTCGGCGAGTACATCCCGATGCGGCCCTTCGTCCGCCTCTTCAACAAGGACGTCGACCGGGTCAGCCGCGACTTCGGCCCCGGCGACAAGGTCGGCGTCTTCGACCTCGCCGGCACCAAGGTCGGCCTCGCCACCTGCTACGAGGCGGCCTTCGACTGGGCGGTACGGGACACCGTCACGCACGGCGCGCAGCTGATCACCGTCCCCAGCAACAACGCCACCTTCGGCCGCAGCGAGATGACCTACCAGCAGCTCGCCATGTCCCGGGTCCGGGCCGTCGAGCACAGCCGCAGCGTGGTCGTGCCGGTCACCAGCGGCGTCAGCGCGATCATCCGGCCCGACGGGGAGATCGTCGCCCGGTCCGAGCTCTTCACCCCGGACGTGCTCGTCGAGAAGGTGCCGCTGCGGTCCTCGCAGACCCCGGCGACCCGCCTCGGCACCCTGCCGGAGGCACTGCTCGTCGCCCTCGCGGCGGCCGGGCTCGGCTGGTCGGCGGTCCGGGCGGTACGGGCCCGGCGGAGCCGCACCGCCTGAGGCGGTCCCGTCGGGTGCCGGGCCGGGGCCCGGGCCGGGCGCGCGCGGACGTGATCTAGGGTCGGGGCATGGGCACCCCTGACTTCATCCGCGACATCCGGGCCTCCGTCGGCCACCAGCTGCTGTTCCTGCCGGGCGTCTCCGCCGTCGTCTTCGACGGCCAGGGACGCGTCCTCCTCGGCCGCCGCGCGGACAACGGGATGTGGGCGGTGGTCGGCGGCATCGTCGAGCCCGGCGAGCAGCCCGCCGCCTGCGCCGTACGCGAGGTGTACGAGGAGACCGGCGTGCACTGCGAGGTCGAGCGCATCGTCCTCGTCCAGACGCTCCGCAAGCCCGTCGTCTACCCCAACGGCGACCAGTGCCAGTTCATGGACGTCTCCTTCCGCTGCCGGGCCACCGGCGGCGAGGCCCGGGTCAACGACGACGAGTCGACCGAGGTCGGCTGGTTCGCCCTGGACGCGCTCCCCGAGATGAAGCGCTTCTCGAACTTCCGGATCGAGCGGGCCCTCGCCGACGAACCCACATGGTTCGACAACACGACCCAGGGCTGAACTGTGTGTCCGGCACACATCGGTCGGGGGTGGGCCGCTTCATAGGGTGCGGGGCATGAGCGCCCCCATCAGCACAGGACCCGCACCGGACCCGGCCCCCGCGCCCCGGCCCGCCCCCGGGTCCGTCCCTCTCGACCTCTCCGGGCGCACCGCGCTCGTCACGGGCGCGGCCGGCGGCATCGGCCGCGCCTGCGCGCTGCGGCTGGCCGCCGCGGGGGCCCTCGTCAGAGCCGTCGACCGGGCCGCCGGCGGACTCGACGAGCTGACCGAGGCGGCCCGGGGCCTGCCCGGCCGCGTCGAACCCCGGCTGCTCGACCTCACCGACCTCGACGCCGCCGAAGCGGCCGCCGCCGGCACCGACATCCTCGTCAACAACGCCGGACTCCAGCTCGTCCGCCCCCTCGAAGAGTTCCCTCCGGACGTCTTCCACACCGTTCTCACCGTGATGCTGGAGGCCCCGTTCCGGCTCATCCGCGGCGCGCTGCCCGGGATGTACGCGCACGGGTGGGGCCGCATCGTCAACATCTCCTCCGTCCACGGGCTGCGCGCCTCGCCGTTCAAGTCCGCCTATGTGGCCGCCAAACACGGTCTGGAGGGCCTGTCGAAGACCGCGGCCCTCGAAGGCGCCCCGCACGGGGTCACCTCCAACTGTGTCAACCCCGGATATGTGCGCACGCCCCTCGTCGAACGGCAGATCGCCGACCAGGCCGCCGCGCACGGCATTCCCGCCGAGCGGGTCCTGACCGAGGTCCTGCTGAAGGACTCGGCGCTCAAGCGGCTGATCGAACCCGAGGAGGTGGCCGACGCCGTGCTCTATCTGTGCGGCCCCCAGGCCTCGTTCGTCACCGGTACCTCCCTCGTCCTCGACGGCGGCTGGACCGCGCACTGACGACCGCTCCGCGGGGCCGAACGCGGTTGAACGCGGCCGAACGCGGGCCGAAGCCGTCGCGTCGCGGCCCGCGTTCGGCCGTCGAGAGTCGTCCACAGGGCTGGTGCGATCCCCCGGAGGACAGGTATCCCTGTGACCATGACCCACGAACAGGCCTCCTACCTGGAGCTCCTCACCCGCGGCGCCGCCACCGAGGCGTACGACCGCCCCGCGCTGCTCGCCCGTGCGAGCGGCGCGGGACCCGAGGAACTGGCCGAGCTGGAACAGGCCAAGCAGCTCGCGCTGCGGGTCCGCGCCGAACTGGAGGGCCGGCGCCGGCGCGAGGCCGAACTGTCCGCGCTCTTCGAGACCGCCAACGACCTCGCGGGCCTGCGCGACCTCGACGACGTGCTGCGCGCCATCGTGCAGCGCGCCCGCTCCCTGCTCGGCACCGAGGTCGCCTACCTCAGCCTCAACGACCCGCCCCGCGGCGACACCTACATGCGCGTCACCGAGGGCTCCGTCTCCGCCCGGTTCCAGCAGCTGCGCCTCGGCATGGGCGAGGGCCTCGGCGGACTCGTCGCCCAGACCGCCCGCCCCTACGTCACCGACGACTACTTCCAGGACGGCCGCTTCCAGCACACCCGCACCATCGACACCGCCGTCGGCGACGAGGGCCTGGTCGCCATCCTCGGCGTACCGCTCACCCTCGGCAGCCAGGTCATCGGCGTGCTCTTCGCCGCCGACCGGCGCGCCCGCGTCTTCGAACGCGGCCAGGTCGCCCTGCTCGGCTCCTTCGCCGCCCACGCCGCCATCGCCATCGACACCGCCAACTTGCTCGCCGAGACCCGCTCCGCCCTCGCCGAGCTGGAACGCGCCAACGACATCATCCGCGAGCACAGCGGCGTCATCGAGCGCGCCTCCGAGGTCCACGACCGGCTCACCGAACTCGTCCTGCGCGGCGGCGGAGTCGCCGACGTGGCCGCGGCCGTCTCCGAAGTCCTCGGCGGAGACGTCGAGTTCACCGAGGAGCGGGTCGAGCCGGCCAGGATCTCCGCCGGCCACGCCACCCGAGACGGCGACGACTGGGTCGCCGCCGTCTCCGCCGGCGGCGAGACCTTCGGCGCCCTCGTCCTGCGCGAACGGCCCGACCTCGACCCCGTCGACCTGCGCACCCTGGAGCGCGCCGCGCTCGTCACCTCCCTGCTGCTGCTCGCCCGCCGCACCGCCGGAGAAGCCGAACAACGGGTCCGCGGCGAACTTCTCGACGACCTCCTCGACGCCCCCGACCGCGACCCGCGGCTGCTGCGCGAGCGCGCGGCCCGGCTGCGTACCGACACCGACGCCCCGCATGTCGTGCTCGCCGCCCGGGTCGACCGGGAGAGCGCGGGAAGCGCACCCGACCCGGCCGACCGGGAGAGCGCCGACCGCCGGCGGCTGCGCTCGGCCGCCTCCCACCTGGCCGCCACCCGCCAGGGCCTCGCCTCCGCCCGCGACGGCGGCACGGTCCTGCTGCTGCCGCTCGGCCCCGGCGAGAGTGCCGCCGACCTCGCCCGGCAGACCGCGAGACACCTCGGCGGAGCCCTGCGGGACCCCGTCACCGTCGGAGCCTCCGCGCCCGTCACCGCACCCCTCGCCCACCCCGAGCGGGTCGCCCCCGCCTACGCCGAGGCCCGCCGCTGTCTCGACGCGCTGCGCCTGCTGCGCCGCCCCGGAGAGGGAGCCGCCGCCGAGGACCTGGGCTTCCTCGGCCTGCTCCTCGCCGACACCCGGGACATCGAGGGCTTCGTCGACCGCACCATCGGCCAGGTCGTCGCCTACGACCGGCGGCGCGGCACCGACCTCGTCCGCACCATGGACGCCTACTTCGCGAGCGGGATGAGTCCGGCCCGTACGAAGGACGACCTGCACGTCCATGTGAACACCGTGGCCCAGCGGGTCGAGCGGATCGGCCGGCTCCTCGGCACCGACTGGCAGTCCCCGGCCCGCGCCCTGGAGATACAGCTGGCCCTCCGGCTGCACGCCCTCTCGTCCGCCGTCATACGCTGACCCGCATTCCCGGCGCCCGGACGCCCGTCCGCCCGATCCCACGTCCGCCCGATCCCACGCCCGTACGCACCGCCCCTGGAGACCGCCCGATGACCCCGCCTCCTCCCGCGCCGGACGTGCTGCCGCTCGCCGGGATCACCGTCGTCAGCCTCGAACAGGCCGTGGCCGCCCCCTTCGCCACCCGCCAGCTCGCCGATCTCGGCGCCCGCGTGATCAAGGTCGAGCGCCCGGGCGGCGGCGACTTCGCCCGCCGCTACGACACCACCGTGCACGGCGAGTCCAGCTACTTCGTGTGGCTGAACCGCTCCAAGGAGTCGATCACCCTCGACCTGAAGACCGCTGCCGGGCGCGCGGTCCTGGAACAACTCCTCGGCCGTGCCGACGTGTTCGTGCAGAACCTGGCCCCCGGCGCCGCCGCCCGTCTCGGCTGCGGACCGGAGGAGCTGGCCGAGCGGTTTCCCCGGCTGATCACCGCCGGGCTCTCCGGCTACGGCACCAGCGGGCCGTGGGCCGACCGCAAGGCGTACGACCTGCTCGTCCAGTGCCAGACCGGCCTGGTCTCGCTCACCGGCAACGAGCACGGCACCGCACGCGCCGGGGTGTCGGTCGCCGACATCGCCGCCGGCATGTACCTCTACAGCGGCATCCTCACCGCCCTGTTCACCCGCGCCACCACCGGCGTCGCCCGCGCCGTCGAGGTCTCCCTCTTCGAGGCGCTCGCCGAATGGATGCACCAGCCCGCCTACTACACCCGCTACGGCGGCACGCAGCCCCCGCGGATCGGCACCCGGCACGCGACCATCGCCCCCTACGGGGCGTTCACCGCCGCCGACGGCAAGGAAGTGCTGTTCTCCATCCAGAACGAGCGCGAGTGGGCCGCCCTGTGCGAGCGGTTCCTGCGGTGCCCGGAGCTGGCCACCGACCCCCGGTTCGCCACCGGCGCCGACCGCGTCGCCCACCGTGACGCGCTCGACGCCCTGGTCGCCGAGCGGTTCGCCCGCCTCGACAGCGCCACGGCCGGCCGGCTGCTCGACGAGGCCGGCATCGCCAACGCCGGGGTCAACGACATGGACGGATTCCTGGCCCATCCGGTCCTCGACGCCCGCGACCGCTGGCGTGACGTCCCCCTGCCCGGCGGCGCCCTGGTCCCCGCGCTCCTGCCGCCCGCCGACCTCGCGGGTCTCACCCCGCGGATGGACGCCGTCCCTGCGGCCGGCGAACACACCGACGGCATCCTGGCCGAACTGGGCCACGGCCCCGACGCCATCGACGCGCTGCGCGCCGACGGCGTCGTCTGACCGGGGTCGGGGGCAGGGGGCCAGGGGCCGGGGCGCGGGGCTGGGGCTGGGGCGCACCGGCGGACGCCGGACCGTCAGTCGCGGCGGTGCCGTTCCGCCAGGGCGTGGAAGACCTTCTTCGGCTCCCAATGGGTCTCGTCGTGGACCCGCACCACCCCGTAGGAGCCGAGATCCGCCTCCCCGGGCCTGCTGTACCCGGCGAAGGTGAACCAGAGCGCGGTGTCGACGCCTTCCTCCTCGAAGACGTCGAGCAGCTCGTTCAGATAGCGGACCTGCTCGTCCTCGTCCCGGACGGCGCCGTCCGGCACCTGATAGGCGGCGCCGCCGCGCTCGGCCGCGCCCTGGTAGGCGCAGGTGCCGTACTCGGTCACCGCGACGGGCTTGCCGTGCGCGAAGTGCGCCCGGATCCCGGACCGGAACGAGTCGGCGTTGCAGGCGGCGCGGTACGCGTCGACGCCGACGAGGTCGAACGGCGTCCAGTCGACGAACTCCCAGGGAGCCGCGGCGTAGGTGATCCGCCCGCCGAAGTGGGCGCGCACCGTGGTGGCGACCCGTGCGAGGAAGGTGTTGAGACGTTCCTGCACCGGCCCGAGGCCGTTCCACCACTCCAGGTCGGCCCCGGCCATCGTCGCCAGCCGTTCGCCGTAGCTGTCGCCCGGGAGGAAGCCGCCGCAGAACGCGCTCATCTCGCAGCCCGCGACGAACACCACCTCGGCCCCCCTCCGGCGCACCGTCTCGGCCCGGCGCGCGCACTCGGCGAAGAACGGCAGCAGATCGTCGGCGGGAACGTCGACGGGGAACGGCGCGAACCACACTTCGAGACCGGCCTCCGCCGCGCAGCGGGCGGCGATGCTCAGCCGTTCCGGCTCGCGGCCGGAGACACGGACCGCCTCGCAGTGCAGTTCGCCCGCGATCACCTCCATGTCCCGCCGCACCGTCGCGGGGGTGAAGGCCGGGCGGGAGAGGTCCCGCCCCGGCAGGAAACCGGTGTCGTAGTTGATGCCCCGTGCGCGCATGCCACTGCCCTCCGGATGTGGACGCCGTGCTCCGGCCCGCAGTCTTGTCGACCAGCCGGGCACAGTCCAGGAATCCAGGTCGGGGAGGGTGCGCCCTCGGCCACTTCGCCCTCGGTCACGTCACACCCGGGCCGCTCCACCGCTCGTCACTTCGGCGCCTCGTCGTCCGGCGGCCCGTTGTCGACCGGTTCATTGTCGGGAGGCGGGTGCCCGGACGGCGTCTCGTCGCGCGCCGGCCCTCCGTCCTCCTCCGGCCCCTTGCCGCCGCCCTCCGCCGGGGCCCGCTCGGTGGCCCCGTCCGCGCGCAGCGCCGTATGGACCGACCACACCACCGACACCAGCGGCACGGCCACCACCGCCCCCACCACGCCCGCCGCGATCGCCCCCGCCACCACCGAGATCGCCACCACCAGCGGATGCAGCCGGACCGCCCAGCTCATCACCAGCGGGTGCAGCAGATGCCCCTCGATCTGCCCGATCACCACGATCAGCGCGATCACGACCGCCGCCACCAGCGGCCCGCGCGCGGCCAGCGCGACGACGGAGGCGATCGCCAGCGCGATCGGCGAGCCGATGAGCGGGACGAAGGCGGCCACGAACTCGAGCAGTGCCAGCGGTACCGCGAGCGGCACCCGCAGCAGCCACAGCGCGATCCCGACCAGCAGCGCGTTCGTCGCCGCCACCAGCACGATCCCGTGCGTGTACCCGGTGAACGTCCGCCAGGCCGCCCGCCCCCCGACCTCCACCCGTCCCCGTACGGACTCCGGCAACTGCTCTCGGAACCACACCCAGTGACGGTCCCCCGAATGGATGAAGAACACCGAGCAGAACACCGCGAGCGCGAGGGTCGTGAGCACCAGGATCAACTGCCCCGCCCCGCTCAGCGCCCGGCTCACCAGCGCCGAGCGGTGACGGGTCAGGAAGTCCCCGAGCTGGGATTCCAGATCCGCCAGCGCCCGCGGATTCAGCCGGAACGGCGGCCGTTGCAGCCAGTCCTCGATCCGTGCGACACCCGTCCGCAACTCCCGTACCAGCGTGGCACTCTCGCCCGCCACCGCCTCGCCGACCAGCGCGAGCACACCCAGGACCAGCGCGATGCTGGCGACGAGCGTGAGCGCCACCGCGAGCGGCCGCGGCATCACCCGGGCGGCGAGATCGGCGACCGGCCGCAGCAGCGCGGTGATCACCAGGCCCAAGAAGACCGCCACCCCGATCTCGTGGAAGCGCCCGAGCACGACGAACAGTCCGTACACGAGCCCGCCCACGACCAGCACCCGCCACGCGTACGCGGCTGCCGTACGCAGGAGCGGGGCGACCGCCGGGGGAGTGGACCGCATGGCCAACGAGGTACCACCCCGGCCCGCCCGCGCCACACCGCCACCGCGACATTCGCCCGACCGGGGCGCGGAGACGCGGCGGTCGTACGGATGGCGTCGTTCAGCCGGCCGGTGGCGCCGGCGGTCAGCTCGCCAGGTCGGCCGGATCCGTGTGGGCGCCGCAGAGCACCACGCCGGGCCGCGTGCACCGCGGCGGCCGAGGCCCGGCGGGCGCCCAGCGAGAGGGTGCCCGCCCCGGCGGCGATGAGCCGATGGTCGTACGCGTGCGAGGCCGGCGCCCCGCTCCCGGCCGCGTACTCCTCGCAGGCCGCCGGCGCCGCCGCGTCCTTTGACCCGCCGAGCCGGACGTCCGTCCCGTACCCGCGCAGCCGCTCCACCTTCACCTTCGGCGCGGTCTCCGGCAGGAAGACCGTCGCGCGCACCCCCTGCTCGCGCGCCGCCCACGCGCACGCGAGCCCCGCGTTGCCGCCGGAGGCGATCGTGGGTGGGTGGGACGAGGTGTGCGGGGGCGAGGGGTGAGGGGAGGTCAGTCCGCGGGCCGGGGGGCCACCACGCGCAGCGCCTGGTGCAGGGCCGCGCGCTCGCGTTCGTCCAGACACTCCACGAAGCGCAGCAGCGCGGCCGGGCGGTCCTCGCTCGCGGCCAGGCCGTCCTCCATGAGGGCCGCCGCGTAGATCTCGCGGGTGGCCGCCGCCCGGTACACCCACACCCGGCCGTCCCGCGCCCGGGTGAGATAGCCCTTGTGGAAGAGGATCGTGGTCACGGTGGTCACGGTGGTGTACGCGACGTCCCGGTGCCGGTTGATGTCGTCGACGATCTCGCGCACCGTGGCCGGCCGGTTCCAGCGCCAGTAGCGGTCCATGATCTCCGCTTCGAGATCCCCCAGCCGACGCATGCCCCGTGTCCTCCCGCGATGTGCCGGAAATCCTTCGCTCTTCGCGGGGGTCATAGTAGACGCGCACGTCACCGCGTGGGGGCGGACCGGGAGGCCCGCCGGCCCGGCCCTCCCGTGGCGGGACCACGCCAGCGCGTGGACGCGCCGCCGTGGTCCCTGGACCCGGCCCGCGCGGGACGCCAGGATCGTCACGTGACGCGCTCCCTCGGGCACGGGGAGTCGCGTCCGGCGGCACGGACCGGGCGATGACCCGGAGGAGCCGGTACGGCGGTCGACCCCCTGGGCCGTCGTACGGTGGCGTCCGCCCGGTCCGGTTGCCGTACGCGGGAGGCCCCTCGGAGGAGGGGCCTCGGGTGCGGGTGACGACGGCTCAGCCGAGCAGCCGCAGCGCGTCCGCCGCGGCGGGCGAGAGGCCGCCCGCGCGCAGCTCCGACAGCGGCACCCAGTGGGCTGCCTCCGTCGAGCCGTCCGTCTCCGTGACCCGCGGCGTGCCGGGGCCGAGGGTGACGGCGTAGAAGAGGGCGACGAGATGCCAGTGCGTGCCGCCGCGCACTGAGGTGTACGCCCGGCTGTCGAGGAGCCGCGCCTCGGCCAGGTCGAGTCCCGTCTCCTCGCGCAGCTCGCGGGCCAGCGTCTCGACGGGCTGCTCGCCGTGGTCGACCCCGCCGCCGGGCAGATGCCACAGGCCCGGCGCGAAGACGGGGGACCGGTCCGACAGACGGGTCAGGAGCAGCCGTTCGTCGTCCACGGCTATCGCGTAGGCCGAGACGCGCGAGCGGGGCGTGGGGGTGCCGTCCATGGTTCTCCTGGGTTCGGGGGACTTGGTACGGGGTCAGGCCGCGGCGTCCCACGCCGTGCCGAGGCCGTCCAGCCAGGCGGGCGGCAGTTCGGCCGCGTCCCACTCCTCCCGCAGCGGCGCGGGCGCGGTGACGAGCCGTTCCAGGACGGCGATGCTGGTGGGGGAGTGGAGCAGAGAGTAGCGGCCGTGGATCGCGATGGCGCTGCCGGGTCCGTACTCGGCGTACATCCGCCGCACCCGTGCCCGGTGTTCCGACGCGAACGCGGTGAGCCGGCCCGCGTAGCCGGCCCTGCGGCGGGCGGTCATCGTGCCGAGGACGGCGGTGAGGACCTGCTCCGACACCTCGGGGTCGAGGTCGGAGTCGGTGGTGAAGGAGAGATAGAGCGGCAGGACGGCCACCTTCGCCCGCTCGACCTCCATACGGGTGACGGGCGACCGGGGACCGGGCGCGGCCGCCGACGGTTCGGTGCCGACGGTCTCGCGCAGGACGCGTTCGGCGAGGGCCGCCAGTCCGCCGGTGACCGCCCCGGCGCCGGCGAGCCAGCCGGAGACGTACGCCTCGTCCTTCGCCTCCGGGGTGCCGGCGGCGTCGGGGCCGCCGCGCGCGAGTCCGCCCAGCTCGTCCCGGGCCACGGCGAGCGAGCCCGCCTCGACGAGGCCGATCAGGTGCTCCGCGTCGCCGGAGTGGACCCCGGCCCGGGCGAGCAACTGGACCAGGGTCCGCTTCGCGTTGAGGACGTCGGCCGCGTCCAGCCGCTGTTCGGCTTCCTCCGTGGCCATCATGGGCTCCTCCTTCTCGCAGGGACCGCGCCCGCTGTGAGCCTACGTCGCGCGGGCCCGCCGATGTGACGGGGCACACGGCAGCGACTCTCCCGGACGCCCGTCTGCCCCCGGGTGGACTCCCGCCGGACTCCCCCTGGACACCTGTCCGGCCACCCCCTAGCGTGAGCGCGCTTCTTCCTCGTACATGTGTGTGGCTATCAGGTCTCGATCGAGACCGGCTGGGACGGATTCGACATGCACCCCTTCCGCGCGGCCGTCGAGGCCCGTGACCTCGCGGCCATCGAGGCGCTCCTCGCCGACGACGTCGTCTTCACCAGCCCCGTCGCCTTCAAGCCGTACCCGGGCAAGGCGATCACCGCGGCGATCCTGCGCGCCGTGATGCGGGTCTTCGAGGACTTCGCGTACGAGCGCGAGATCGCCGACCCCGGCGGCCGCGACCACGCCCTCGTCTTCACCGCGACCGTCGGCGGCCGCACCCTTCAGGGCTGCGACTTCCTCCACTTCGACGAGGACGGAAGGATCGACGACCTCACGGTCATGGTCCGCCCGCTCTCGGCCGCGCAGGCCCTCGCCGAGGCGATGGGCGCCCAGTTCGAGCGGATCGCGCGCGAGGCGGAGGCGGCGGCCCAGGGCTGACGGCGTCGGGGGCCGCCCCGGTCGGATCTCCCGGTCGGATCTCCGGGTCGGATCTCCGGGTCGGATCTCCGGGTCGGATCTCCCGGTCGGATCTCCCGGTCCGGCCCCCACGGCACGACCACCACCTGGACGTCGTCCTCGTAGACGATCCGTCCCGGATCCGCCGACTCGACGCGCACGCACGGCACCCCGTGCGCGGCCAGGAGCGCGAGATAGCCGGGCACCCGGTTGATCAGATGCCGGGCCGTGCCCTTGAACCAGGCGACGGCGCCCGGGTTCAGGACGGGGTTGTACACCCCGGGGTCGCCGGCCGACGGATCGGGGTACGCGGCGTCGTACCAGTCGTTGGACTCCCGCCAGAAGCGGTACTCCGCGGCGCTCAGCCGGCCGTCCCGGGCCAGCCCGTTGGCCAAGGCGAACACCCCGGGGAAGTGGCCCCGTGGACTGCGCGTCGTTGCCTGGAACCGTACGAAGCACGTCATCTCGGCAGTATCGCGGCCGCCCCGCCGTCCGGTCGACGCCGCCGGAGGGGGGTGGCGCGAACGGATCGGGCGGTCGGGCGCGGCCGACGCCCGGCCCGCCGCCGGCCCCCGCGGATGGGTCGGGAGGGGGCGAAACTGCTGGTAGATTAGTTCTTGTCGCCGCGAGGGAAACACCGAGCGAACGGCACACACCCCGTCCGGGTGGCGGAATGGCAGACGCGCTAGCTTGAGGTGCTAGTGCCCTTTATCGGGCGTGGGGGTTCAAGTCCCCCTCGGACACCAGCCGAAAGGCCCCTGCTTCAGCAGGGGCCTTTCGCGTGTTCCCGGTGGCGGCCGGCCGGGCATGGTGACGGAGGGTTTCTCCGCCCCAACCCCCTTGACCTCAAGCGGGCTTGAACTGCCACGCTGACCGGCGTGGCGCTGCTCCCTCTCACCCGTCTTCTGCCGCCGACGTACCGGCCGCTGTTCGCCCACGCCCGGTTCCGGCGGCTGCTGCCCGCGCTGGTGGCCTCGGACGTCGGTGACGGGATGAGTGTGGTCGCCGTGGCGTGGCTGGCCGTGCTCATCGCGCCCGCCGGGCAGTCCGGACCGGTCGTCGGTGCCGCCGTGGCCGCCTACGCCCTCCCCGGTGCCGCCGGGGCGTTGCTCCTCGGCCGTCGGCTGCGCCGGCTGCCCGCCCGGCGGCTGCTGGCCCTGGACGGGTGGCTGCGCGCGGTGCTGCTCGGCGGCGTGCCCGTGGCCTGGGCCGCGGGGGTGCTGAGCCCTGTGCTGTACGTCGTCCTCCTCGCGGGTTCGTCGGTCCTGCACGCCTGGGGGAGCGCGGGGAAGTACACACTGCTCGCGCGCATCCTGCCGTCCGAGCAGCGGCTGGCGGCGAACGCGCTCGTCAGCGCCAGCGGATCGGCGTCCGTGATCGTCGGTCCCGCGCTCGCCGGGTTCCTGGCGACGGGCATCGGCCCGGCCTGGATCATCGGCATCGACGCCCTGTCGTTCGCCGTACTCGCCTTCCAGGCGGGCCGGTTGGGCGACGGCGGGCACGATGCCGCGGCCGAGGAGGCGGCGGTGTCGGCGGGGCCGGTCGACACCGGCCGGTCGGCCGCCGGGTTCTCGCTGTTGCGCCGGCAGCCCGAACTCCTCGGCGTCCTCGCCCTGACGTGGTTCTTCAACCTGCTCTACGGGCCGGTGGAGGTCGCGCTGCCGCTGCACGTCACGGACGACCTCCACGCGGACGCGGGTCTGCTCGGGCTGTACTGGACGCTGTTCGGCGCGGGCGCCGTCGTCGGCGGGCTGACCGCGGGAGCGCTGCGCAGGCTTCCGCTGTGGCCGGTCATCCTGGGCGTCGTCGCCGGCTGGGGGTTGATGCTCCTGCCGTTCGGCCTGGACGTGCCCGTCGTCGTCACCCTCGGCTGCTTCGCGCTCGGCGGTGCGATCTACGGGCCGTTCCCCGCCCTCTCGTACACGCTCTTCCAGGACCGCACGCCGGCGGCGTGGCTGACCACGGTCCTGGCCGCCCGCAGCGCCGCCCTGCTCACCGCGGCGCCCGTGGGCACCGCGCTCGGCGGTCCGCTCGTCGCCGCGCTGGGTGCCCGTCAGGTGCTGGCCGTGTCGGGCGCGGTGACCCTCGTGCTGGCCGCCGCCGCTCTCGTGGCGCGGCTCTGGGGCGGACGGCGGGCTCCCGGCTGAGGGACGGCCGGCCCGAGGAACGGTCTGCCCGCGGAACCGCCCCGACAGCGGCCGGGCCGGCTGTCGCGGGGATACTGGCGTGCGGGTGTCAGTGGCGCGTGATAGTCACTACTCCACCGGGTGAGGCGGTCACCGACTCTCGCCCGCACGTACGAATCAAGGGGTGGGGACATGGCGTTGCTCCGTGGCTGGGGGCGCACGCTGGCGAAGCGGGCCGGGAGGCCCGTCGCACAGGTACAGAAGGGTTCCGGCGATCCCGACGTGGCGCGGGCGCGGATGGCCGCCGAGGCGGCCGACTGGGAGACCCTGCGGGCGCTGCTGGAAGCGCGCCCCGAGGGCGGGGACTGGACGGAACTGCTGTGGGCCGCCGGGGAGACCGCCGGCGTCGAGACATGGATCACCGGCGTGATCGCCGACGCGCCGGACGCCGCGCTGCCGCGTCTCGTGGCCGGCGTACGGTACGTCGACTGGGGCTGGGAGGCCCGTACCGGAGCGCGCGCCTCGCAGGTTTCCCAGGAGCAGTTCGAGATCTTCCACGAGCGGCTGCGCAAGGCCGAGAAGTGGCTGTACGAGGCGGCCGAGCTGGAGCCGGGCTGGGCCTCGCCCTGGTACGTCCTGCAGATCAGCGGCCGCGGGCTCGAGGTCGGACAGACCGTCGCCCGCCGCCGGTTCGAGGCGACCGTACGCCGCGCCCCGCACCACGCCGGGGCGCACCAGCAGCAGCTCCAGCAGGTCTGCGCGAAGTGGAGCGGGTCGCACGAGGAGACGCACGCCTTCGCGCGCGCGGCCGTGTTCGGCGCGCCCGCCGGCACCCCGCTCGGCGAGCTGGTCGCCCTCGCCCACATCGAACAGTGGCTGGACATGGAGTCGGGACCGGACGGGGAGTACATCACCTCGCCCGAGGTCGTGGCGTCGCTCAACGAGGCCGCCGACCACTCGTACCGGCACCCTGACTTCGTCCGTGAGGGCGCGTGGCTGGGGGTCCTCAACGCCTTCGCCATGGCCTTCGCGCTCTCGGGCGAGGTGCCCGCCGCGCGCGAGTGCTTCGACGCGATCGAGGGCCGGGTCAGCGAGTTCCCCTGGCAGTACCTCGACGGCGCCGATCCGGCCGCCGCCTACCGCAAGTGGGCGCGCTGACCCGACGCCGTGTCCGGGCGACCGGACGCGAGCCGGCCGGGAGGCCGGCCGCCGTCCGGTACGGCGCCCAGGCCCGGGCCCGGGCCCAGGGCCCGCCCGGCTCCGGCCCCGGCTCCGGCCCCGGACCAGAACCCCGCCCCGCGACCCGGCCACCGGCCGGGCCGCGGTCGGCGTGACCCCGCGCCCGTATCCCGTACGCCGTGGGCCGTGACCCCGCGCCCCTTTCCCGCACCCCTCTCCCGCATCCCGTACGGCGAGCCCGCCCGTCGCTCGCCGAACCCCCGTCTTCCGCCCCGCCCACCGCGCGGGGCGCGTACCGAAGGACCTCACCAGGTGTCCCCATCCCAGACGTCCCACACCTTCCAGGTCGACCTGCGCGGACTGGTCGACCTGCTCTCCCACCACCTCTACTCCAGCCCCCGCGTCTACCTGCGCGAACTGCTCCAGAACGCCGTCGACGCCATCACCGCCCGCCAGGCGCTCGATCCCGCCGCGCCCGGCACCATCACCGTGCGCACCGGCGACACCCTCACCGTCACGGACACCGGCGTCGGGCTGACCGAGGCGGACGTCCACCGCTTCCTCGCCACCATCGGGCGCAGCTCCAAGCGGACCGCCGACGGCGCCTTCGACGGCGCCGGACTCGACGCCGCGCGCGGCGAGTTCATCGGACAGTTCGGCATCGGCCTGCTCGCCTGCTTCGTCGTCGCCGACGAGATCACCGTCCTCAGCCGGTCCGCCGCCGACCCGGCCGCGCCCGCCGTCGAGTGGCGCGGCCACTCCGACGGCCGCTACACCCTGCGTACGCTGCCCCCGTCCGCCGTCCCCGAGCCCGGCACCACCGTGCGACTGACCCCGCGCCCGGACAACGCCGAATGGACCAGCCCCGACCAGGTCGTGGCGCTCGCCCGGCACTACGGCGGTCTGCTCCGGCACGAGGTCACCGTCGTCACCGCGCGCGGCGAGACCCACCGGGTGAACGAGGCGCCGCCGTGGGAGCGGGACCACCGCTCCCCGCTCGCCCGCCGCGAGGCGCTCACCGCGTACTGCCGCACCCTCTTCGACTTCACCCCGCTCGACACGATCGAGCTGGACCTCCCGGCGGCCGGACTGCGCGGTGTCGCGTACGTCCTGCCCACCGCCGTCAGCCCGGCCCAGCGGGCCGGCCACCGGGTGCACCTCAAGGGCATGCTGCTCACCGACCAGGCGCCCGAACTCCTCCCGGACTGGGCGTTCTTCGTACGCTGCGTCGTCGACACCACCAGTCTGCGGCCCACCGCCTCGCGCGAGTCGCTGTACGAGGACGGCACGCTGTCCGCCGTACGCGACGCCCTCGGCGACCGGATCCGGGACTGGCTCACCGGCCTGGCCGCCAGCGACCCGGCCCTTCTGCACCGGTTCATCGACACGCACCACCTCGCGGTCAAGGCGCTCGCCCGCTACGACGACGAGCTGCTGCGGATCGTGCTGCCGTGGCTGCCGTTCGAGACCACCGACGGCAACGTCACCCTCGAGGAGTTCGCCCGGACCCACCCGACGCTCCTGGTCACCCGGAGCGTCGAGGAGTTCCGGCAGGTCGCCCCGATCGCCTCGGCCGCGGGGCTCGGCGTCGTCAACGGCGGCTACACCTACGACCACGACCTGGTCCACCGGCTGCCCGAGATCCGCCCCGGCACGTCCGTCACCGACCTCGACCCGGCCACCGTCACCGCCCACCTCGACGCCGTCGACCCGACCGCCGAACTGCGCGCCGCCGGCTTCCTCACCGTCGCCCGCGAGACGATCGCCCTGCACGACTGCGACGTCGTCCTGCGCGACTTCCAGCCGGTCACCGCGCCCGCGCTGCTCCTCGACAACCGCGAGGCACGGCACGAGCGGACCCGGGCCGGGCTCGCCGCCGACAGCGACGGACTGTGGGCCGACATCCTCGGCTCCCTGCGCCAGGAGACCCCGCGCGCCCAGCTCGTCCTGAACCACCTCAACCCGCTGGTCCGCCAGGCCGTCACGATCACCGAGCGCGGCCTGGCCGTCACCACCGCCGAGGCGCTGTACGGGCAGGCGCTGCTGCTCAGCCGCCGCCCGCTCAAGGCCAGCGAGAGCGCCCTGCTCAACCGGGCCTTCATCGGCCTGCTCACGCACGCCATGCACCACTCCGGCACCTACACCCCCGGCACCGACACCCCCGGCACCGAGCCCCGGAAGGACATCTAGATGCTCGACACCCCCGAGGCCGTGTTCGAAGCCCTGCGCGAGAACCACGAGCGGCCCTACGGCCTCCAGCGCACCGTCACCGCCGAGGAACTCGTCGAGGCGGCCGAGGCCTTCGAGAAGCCCGACGTCCTCGTCACCGCCCTGCTGGAGCTGATGTCGGCGTACGAGTACACCGGCGAGCACCGTAAGGCGCCCGTCGTCTTCGCCCGGCTCCTCAAGCTCTGGGACACCACCCCCGAGTCCTTCAGCGAGTGGGAGGCCCACCACGTCTTCTGGAACTTCAAGTGGGTGACGACCTCCCTGCTCCAGGTGCCCGAGGTGCCGCTGGCCACCGTCCAGGGCTGGACCGACCGGATGCGCGAGCGGTACGAGGCCGCCGGGCACGGCGTCCAGCCGGTCGCCACCATGCGCTACCACATCGCCGCCCACACCGGCGTCGGCATCGAGGACGCCTACGACCTGTGGGCCACCCGGCCCCGCACCAAGCTGAGCGACTGCGAGGCGTGCGAGACCCGGCGCTTCGCCTCCCACCTCGTGCGGACCGGTGACGACAAGGCGGCCCTCGACGCCTGGGGCCCGGTCTTCGACCGCAGCCAGAGCTGCAGCGAGGAGCCCAAGACCAGCCAGGCCCGCGCCCTGCTGCCGCTGCTGCGCACCGGCCGGCTCGACGAGGCCCGCTCGTTCCACCTGGCCGGCTACCGCCAGGTGCGCGGCAACACCGGCACGCAGAACGAGGTCGGCCTGCACCTGGAGTTCTGCGCGCTGTCCCGCAACGAGGGGCGCGGCCTGGAGATCCTCGCCGAGAACCGCCCGCTGTTCGCCTCCGACAGCGCGCCGCTCGACCACCTGGACTTCCTCACCGGCGTCGAGGTGCTGCTCGCCCGGCTGGACGAGGACGGCCACGCCGACACCGCGGTCGCCGGTCCGGCCGGCCGCGAGTGGACCGCCGGCACACTCCTCGCCCACGTCCGCGCCGAGGCGGACCGGCTCGCCGCCGCCTTCGACGCGCGCAACGGCACCGGCACCGTCGGCGACCGCCGCCGGGAGCGCCTCGCCCGGCGCCCGCTGCTCGACGAGCCCCTGCCACTCGGGCTGCGCGCCACCC
The DNA here is from genome assembly GCA_002355495.1 of Streptomyces laurentii. GTDB lineage: Bacteria > Actinomycetota > Actinomycetes > Streptomycetales > Streptomycetaceae > Streptomyces > Streptomyces laurentii. The sequence goes on along the minus strand of AP017424.1, from coordinate 575,649 downwards.
TGGCCCGTACCGCCGGGGCGACGACGCCCGGACCGGCGCCCGCACCGGCCCTCGCCACGGTGACCGCCGTCCCCGACGACTTCGTGACCCTCGTCCACGAGGCACGCCGGCTCGACCTCGAAGGGCACCCCGGCGCCGGCCGGCTGTGGATCCGGATCGGCGAGCGCCTCGCCGACGGCACCGCCCCCGACCCCGTCCCGTACGGCGACGAACTCGGCCCGGAGGAGCGGCTGCGGGCGGAACTCGCCGAACACGAGGCGTTCCGCAATGGCATGACGGACCGTCATCACGAGGGCCTGGCCTGGCTGAACCGGGCCGCCGGACTGTACGAGCGCGCCGGCATGCCCTGGCACGCCCTGTCCGCCCGGACCCGCGGCCTCGCCTGGGGCACCTACCAGGGCGGCGAGAACGAAAACGAGGCCGAGGGCGGGGCCGGCAACGGGACGGACACCGCCGAGGACATGCGGGCCGGTCTCGACGCGCTCCTGCGCGACGCCGAACGCCTCACCACCGAGGCCCCGTTCACGGGTGAGAACGCGGGCGCGGGCGAGGCCGCGTTCGGCGCCGACCTGGGGAAGGCCCGCGCGGTCGAATACCTCACCGTGCTCAACGCCCGTGCCTACGCGGCCTTCCAGGAGGCCATGGCGGAGGAGCCGGAGCCGTCGGACGCCTCCCTCGCCCGCGCGGAGGAGCACACCCGTACGCTGCGGACCGAGGCGGAACGGCTGAACCTGCCGCACCAGGTGGCCAACGCCCGCCAGTACGCGGCCGACATGGCCGGGCGCGGCGGCGACCTGGACCGTGCCGAGGCCGAACTGCGCGCGGCCCTGCGGGACGTGGCCGCCGCCGGCCGGCCGTGGCGCGGTTCGCGCCCGCGCGCCCAGCTCGCCCGGCTGCTGATGGCGAAGGACCAGCCGGCCGAGGCCGCGGAGCTGCTGCACCAGGCGATCGCCGACGCCGTGCGCCACGACGACACCGAGTTCCCGCTGGCCCCCACGTACGCGATGCTCGGCCACGCCGCCTCCCACCTGGGCGACTTCGGCGGCGCGGTGCGTCATCTCTCCGAAGCGGCCGCGCGGTTCGACCAGGCCGGGGAACCCGACGACGCCACCGACGCCCGGCTCCAGCTCGCCGACGTGCTGGCCCGCTCCGGCCAGCAGGCCGACGCCGTCGCGGTCCTGGAGTCGGTCCTGTCCGGCGCCCGGGACGAGACGGCACCCGCGCCGGACGACCGGCTGCTCGCCCAGGTCCGGCTGACACTGGCACGCGGGCTGCGGGACCTGGAGGAGTACCTCCCGGCGGCCGAGGAGTTCCTGCGCCTCGCGGACACCGTCGCCGGGTGGGAGGACGACCGGCACATCCACACCATGGTCGCCGCGGACGCCGCCGTCGCACTGGCGATGGCCGACCGCTGGGAGGCCGCGGACACCGCGTACGCGCGCGCCGTCGCCGCCCACGAAGAGGCGCCCAACTGGCCCCGGATCGCCGAGATGGCACGCGAGTTCGCGCGCCTCACCATGATGTCCCGGGACACCGAGGGCCTCGACACGGCGCTGGAGCACCTGGCCCGGGCGGACGCCGTGCTGGCCGCCGTACCGGAGGACACCACGGACTTCGCCCACTGGTACGAGACCGGGCAGGTCCACTACCGGCGCGCCCGCGTCCTCGCGGGCGCGGACCGCCACCCAGAGGCCCTCGCCGAGGCGGAGGCCGCCGTCGCCGCTTACGAACGCGGCGGCGAGAACGGCGGGTTCCCGCGCGCCGAGGCCACCCGGATCGCGGCCCTCATCGAGGGCAACGGACTGGAGCGCCTGAACGACGCCATCACCCGTCTGACCGGGGAGATCGCACGGTGCCGGGCGGCCGGGATGGAGGAGGCGGCGGGCATCCTGGACGCCCTGCGGCAGGACTACCTGTCCCGCTGACATCGGGACGGGACCGGTCGTACACAGCGGGAGAGAGTGGGGGACATGACGGAGCCGCAGGCACCGGACGACAGCCGAAGGCCGGTGCGGGCGCCGGCATCGGAGTCGGCAGCGGAGTCCGCGTCGGGATCGGCGTGCGAGCCGGGGCCCGCGACGCCGTCACCGGTGCTGGGCGCGGGCGCGGAGACCGGTGCGAGCCCGGCGCGGGACTGTCCCGCGTGCGGATCCCGGATGCCGGTCGACCCGCGCTTCGTGGTCTGGTGCGCCGCCTGCGGGTGGGACGCGGATCCCGGAGACGAGGCGAAGCGGCCGGACCAGGGGCTGTTCGAGCGACTGCGGCGCGGGATGGCCCGGCGCTACGGCGAGCAGCTGTACGCGGAGCTCACCCTGACCGGGACGGGCGCGCGCCGCTCGCCCGCCGCCCGCGTGCTCGCGGTGCTGCTCGCGCTGCTCGTGCACGGGATCACCCTGGCGGTACTGGTATCCGGTCTGTGGCTGCTGATCGCGGGCTGGGGCGAGGGGATACAGCCCTTCCTCGGTGTGCTGCTCCTGGGCCTGGCGGTCGTGCTGCGCCCCCGCCTCGGTGGCCCCGCCCGGCTGCGCGAGAGCGAGGCGGTCCTCGAACGGGCCGACGCCCCGCACCTCTTCGCGCTGCTCGACGACGTCGCCGAGGCCGTGGGAACCCGCGGCGTCGACATCGTCGTGGTCGAGGCGGACGCCAACGCCGCCGTGCAGACCTACGGGCTGCGCCGGCAGCGGGTGCTGTGGCTCGGCATGAGCCTGTGGGCCGTGCTGAGCCCGCAGGAGCGAGTCGCCCTGCTGGGGCACGAGTTCGGCCACTACGCGCACGGCGACACCCGTCATTCGCTGGTCGTCGGCAGCGCGCTGCGGACGCTCGGCGAGTGGCGGTATCTCCTGACCGGGTTCCCCACCACCAACCTCGTGGAGCAGGCCGCCGGTCTGCTGACCGTGCCGCCCCGCTGGGCCGTGCAGGGGCTGACGCTGCTGCTCGACCAGGCGACGCTGCGCGACGCGCAGCGGTCCGAGTACCGGGCCGACGCCTCCGCCGCCCGGGTCGGCGGGCGCGCCGCGGCCGTCGGCCTGTTGGACCGGCTGTTCGTCGCCGACGCCACCGGCGCGGCGCTCGAACGGGAACGGATCGCCGCACGCACCCGGGCCCCCGGGGCCGAGCGGCGGCAGGATCCCGCCGACGGCCTCTGGAACCGGCTGGCGGAGTGGATCGCGTCGGTGCCCGCGCACGAGTACGCGCGGCTTCGCCGTGTCGCCGAACTGCGCGGTCACCGTGTGGACGACACCCATCCGCCCACCCACCTGCGGCGGGATCTGCTCGCCGCCGACGCCGGGACCGCCCTGTGCGCGGCGGGCTTCGGGGGCCCCGCCCTCGTCGTCGACGCGGCCCGCGCGGCGGCCGTGGACATCGACCTCGCCCTGCCGGCGCGCACCGTGGCGAAGCAGGTCCTCGAAGCCGACGGCTGAGCCCCGGCGTCGACGGCTGAGCCCCGATGTCGACGGTTGCGCTCCGGCGTCGACGTCGGGCCGCCTCCGACGCCGGTGGCCGTCACCCCCTCGCGTGTTACCCGCGGGTACGTCATGATGGCGGCCGACCATCCCTACGGCCCCGGGTGAGGCAGCGGTGACGACCATCGACCAACGGAACACGGTGCACGCCTTCCGGGACGACGCCTTGGGGGAGCACGACGCCGTCGGGCTCGCGGCGGCGATCCGGCGCGGCCAGGTCGGGGCCGACGAGGCCGCCCGGGCCGCGGCCGAGCGGGTACGGGAGGTGGAAGGCCGGCTGCACGCGGTGCAGGTGCACGTCGACAGCCCGCGCCCGGCCACCGGCGGACCGGGCCTCCTCACCGGCGTCCCGGTCTTCGTCAAGGACAACAGCGACCACCGCGGCCTGCCCACCGGCCACGGCAGCGCCGCCTTCACTCCGCGGGTGGCTACGCAACACGCGCCGTTCGTCCGGCAGTTCCTCAGCAGCGGTGTCACCGTCCTCGGCAAGACCCGGCTGCCCGAGTTCGGGTTCAGCCCCAGTACGGAGTACGAGGGCGATGCCGAACCCGTTCGCAACCCCTGGCACACCGGTCACTCGGCAGGCGGCTCCTCCGGCGGCAGCGCCGCGCTCGTGGCCTCGGGCGCCGTACCGATCGCGCACGCCAACGACGGCGGCGGCTCGATCCGTATCCCCGCCGCGGCCTGCGGACTCGTCGGCCTCAAGCCCACCCGCGGCCGGGTCGTCGCCAACGCCCAGAGCCGCCGGCTCCCGCTGGACCTCGTCAACGACGGCATCCTCAGCCGCTCCGTCCGCGACACCGCCACCTTCCTCGCCGCCGCCGAACGCTACTGGCGCAACCCCGACCTGCCCCGGCTCGGCCTCGTCGAAGGCCCCTCGGGCCGTCGGCTGCGCATCGGGCTGCTGCTCGACTCCCCGGCCGGCGCGCACACCGACGACGCCACCCGCGCCGCCGTCACCGAGACCGCCACCGCCCTCGAACGCCTCGGCCACACCGTCGAACCAGTCGAGCCGGCCCTCGACCCCCGTTTCGCCGACGACTTCCTCACCTACTGGGGCCTGCTCGCCTTCCTCATAGGCGCCACCGGCCGCTCCTTCGGCCCGGACTTCGACCACCGCCGCATGGACGGCCTCAGCCGCGGCCTGCGCGCCGCGTACCTCGCCGACTGGCGGCGTACCCCGGGCGTGCTGCGCCGGCTCGGACGGACCAAGGAGGCGTACGCCGCCGCGTTCCGCGGGCACGACCTGCTGCTGTCCCCGGTGCTCGCGCACACCACACCCGCGATCGGCCACCTCAGCCCGTCACTCCCGTACGCGGAACTGATCGAACGGATCCTCGCGTACGTGGCCTTCACCCCGATCGACAACGTCGTCGGCACTCCGTCCCTCTCGCTCCCGTCGGCGCGGGCGACGGACGGCGGGCTCCCGATCGGCGTGATGTTCTCGGGCCGCCCCGGAGCCGAGCGGACGCTCCTGGAGATCGCGTTCCAGCTGGAGGCGGAACGGCCGTTCCGGCGGATCCAGGACCTCTGAGTCTTTGACAGAGCCTTGACAGAGCCGCCGGACCCGTCAGCGCGCCGGGAGCGGCACGGGACCGGGCAGCGGGCCTGGATGGGGGTACGGGTCGGGGCGTGGCATCGGCGGCTGCGGGTCGGGTTCCGGTGCCGGCACCGGTCCGGGGCCGGGCGAGGGACCCGGCACGGGGGTGGGACTCGGCGGTACCGGGTCGTTCGGTGGATGACCCATGATCCTCGCCTCGCTCTTCCCGCGATCGGCGACGGTGTCCCCGTCAGCGGCCGGGGAACGCGGCCGCCAGTTCCTCGCGGTGTCCGTTCAGCCAGGTCGCGAAGTTCTGCAGGCCGGGGTACAGCGCCCGGACGGCCGTGAGATCGCGGGCGCCGGTGAAGCGCTCCTCGCAGTCCGCGTAGAACTGGAACATGTTCCCCGACTCGTCGGCCCCGGGCATGTCCTGCGCCCGGAACTCGTCCGGCGTCAGCGGCCGGTACGCCACCGTCTCGCCCAGCTTCTCCGTCATCTCGGCGGCCATGTCGGCGACCCGCAGATGCTCGCCCGCGATGCTGACCGTGGCCGCGATCAGATCGGTGCCCCGGTGCAGGATCGCCCGCGCGACGTGGCCGATGTCGGCGACGGCGATCCCCGCCAGCCGCTTGTCGCCCATCGGCAGGTTCAGGACGAGCGTGCCCTCGGCGTCACGCCGCAGCACGAACGAGCCGAGCAGGTTCTCCCAGTAGAACGTGGCCCGCAGAAAGGTCGTCGGGACGGCCGCGTCCTGGAAGAAGGCGTCGGCCTCCGCCTTGGCGTCGAAGTGCGGCACCTTGTACGTGCCCTGGAGCGTCGGCATGCGCGGGTCGTCGACCGGGATGCACGCGCGCGTGTCCTCCAGCGTCGACCAGATCGCGTGCTGGACCCCGGCGTGCCCGGCGGCCCGGGCCAGGTTCGCGGCCTGCTCCTTCTCCGCCTCCGCCGTGCCGTGCGCCCAGTAGCTGGTGACGAGGAACGCGCCGTACGCGCCCTCGAACGCCGGACCCAGGCTCTCCGGATCGTCGGCGTCGGCGCGTACCACCTCGGCGCCCAGCCGCTCCAGCTCCTTCGCCGCGTCCGAGTCGGGCCGCCGGGTGAGCGCGCGGACGGCGAACTCGCCCTCCGGGTCGGCGAGGATCGCCCGCGCCACGCCGCCACCCTGGTTCCCGGTTGCGCCGCACACGGTCACGATGCGCTTGTCCGTCGTCATGCTCCCGGCTTCTCCTTCTCTCCTTCGGTGTCCGTGGGCGTTCACCCTGGTCAGGGGGCATTCGGGCGCGCCCCCAGGGGCCGCTGTCACTCGGGCGGGTACCCGCGCGGCCACGGGTCATGCGCCCGCGGGGATGTCCGGGCGAGGGCTCAGTGTCCGAGCGCGCGCTTCAGCTCGTCCTTGTTCATGGACGAGCGGCCGTGTACGTCGCGCCGCTGCGCCTCCGCGTAGAGCTGGTCGTACGTCGGCCCCCGCGCGCCGCTGTGCGAGCGCTGCCCGCCGCGCCGCGAGGACGACATGTCGTCGAGGGAACTGCGACTCGCCGTCTTGGACTCACCCGACCGGGCGCGCTCCTTGTTCACGGTCCGGGCCGCGATCTCCTCGGCACGCTTCTCGCTTTCGCCCCGGTCGAGGGCGCTCTCCTTGATGTGCTCGTACTGCCGCTCCCGCTTGATGCTCGATCCGCGCGGCATGCTCTCTCCTCTCTCCGGGGCCGCTGCCGCCCTGGGGGGCTTCACGCGCGCGACGTCCGGGACCGGCCGGGTTCATACGATGATCGTCATGACGCCGTCGATTCCGCCACTCGACGAGCTGCCCGGAGCGGACTGGGCCGACCGCGTGGACACGGACCCGGTCGGGGCCCTGGAGTCCTCCGCCCTCGGTTCGGGCTCTTCGGGGTGGATCATGCGGCGCATACAACGCAGGAGTCCCGGTTCACCGGTTCCGGCGGCGGCGTACATCCACGGCAGGGTGTCCATGGCGTGCGCGCGTTCGTCCGTGGCGAGGGTGTCGATGGCCTGGTGGGGATCCTCGGGAATGGGCTCCTCTGTGAGGCAGAGCCAGCCGATTGCCGCTGCCAGGCGGACTTCGGGACGTCCATGCGGAGGATGGGGTCGGAGTCGTTCAGAAGCAAAGGACATCAGCCCTCGAACGCCCCGTGCCGCCCCGCCCCCGACGTGAAGCGCGCGGCGCCCGCGCCCGTCTCGCCCGCCGACAACGGCACCATGCCGTGCCGGAGTTCGGCGGCCAGGGCCTCCGGCTCGGGCAGGCCGTGCTGCTCCCGTACCGACAACCGGTCATGGCGCAGGCACAGTTGCGGGAACGCGGCGATCCGCCGGGCGAGTTCCTCCGCCTCGGCGCGGGCCCGGCCGGGCGGGACGAGCCGGTTGGCGAGACCGATCGCGTACGCCTCGGCGGCCGGGACCGGGCGGCCGGTGAGGATCAGGTCCATGGCACGGCTCTCGCCGATCAGCCGGGGCAGCCGTACCGTACCGCCGTCGATCAGCGGCACGCCCCAGCGCCGGCAGAACACCCCGAAGACCGCGTCCTCCTCGGCCACCCGCAGGTCGCACCACAGCGCCAGCTCCAGACCGCCCGCCACGGCATGCCCGGCGACCGCCGCGATCACCGGCTTCGTCAGCCGCAGCCGGGTCGGCCCCATCGGGCCGTCGCCGTCCGGCGCCACCCGGTTGCCGTGTGCGGTGCCGATCGCCTTGAGGTCGGCCCCCGCGCAGAAGGTGCCGCCCTCGCCCCACAGCACGGCCACCGACGCGTCCTCGTCCGCCTCGAACGCCCGGAAGGCGTCGGTCAGTTGGCGGGCCATCGGGCCGTCCACGGCGTTACGGGCGGCGGGCCGCGCCAGCACCACGGTCGTCACGGGGCCGTCCCGCTCCACCCGGACGGCGGGCGGTGCGGTCTGCGTCTGCTCCGCCGGCGCGGCGGGGGTGTCGGTCATGCGGGCATTCTCACGCGCGGAACCGTCTGGCGGTCAACCATCAGGCCGGGAGTCCGGTGCGGGGCGGGGTGCCCTGTCGCCCACGCGACCGCATCGGCCCGCATCGGTCCGCTCCGGCCCCCGTGTGCATACGGCTGGTCGTATACGGCCGGTCGGCGGACGGTCCCGTGGTGGGCTCCGCTCCGCCGACCCAAGCTGGACCCGCCGCCCGGAAGCGGCGAGGCGCGACCCGCCGTGGACGGGACGCCGTGTGGACGGGACGGAGACGTATCCGGCGTACGGGCCGGGAGCGAGCGCCCGGCGAGAGGGGAACCATGACCGCGAAACCGCCCCCGGCCTCCGCGCCCGGATCCGTGACCACCGGGACGGTGACCACCGCCGTCCCGGCCCGGCTGGACCGGCTGCCCTGGTCGCGCTGGCACTGGATGATCGTCGTCGGCCTCGGCACCGTCTGGATCCTGGACGGGCTGGAGGTCACCATCGTCGGCAACATCGCCGGCCGCCTCGCCGAACCCGGCAGCGGCCTGCACATCACGGCCGCCCAGGTCACCGGCACGGCCGCAGCCCTCTACGTCGCGGGCGCCTGCTCCGGCGCCCTGTTCTTCGGCTGGCTGACCGACCGCCACGGCCGCAAGAAACTGTTCATGGTCACCCTGGCCGTCTACCTCGGCGCGACGGCGCTCACCGCCCTGTCCTTCGAGGCCTGGTGGTTCTTCCTCTTCCGCTTCCTCACCGGCTTCGGCATCGGCGGCGAGTACGCGGCCATCAACTCCGCCATCGACGAACTCATCCCGTCCACGTACCGGGGCCGGGTCGACCTGATCATCAACGGCAGCTACTGGCTCGGCGCCATCGGCGGAGCACTGCTCTCGATCGTCATGCTGGACACCGGCATCTTCCCGATGGACGTCGGCTGGCGGCTCAGCTTCGCCCTCGGGGTCGTCCTCGGCCTCGTCATCCTCCTCGTCCGGCGGCATGTGCCGGAGAGTCCGCGCTGGCAGTTCATCCACGGCCGCGGCGAGCAGGCCGAGCAGCTGGTGGACGAGGTCGAGCGGGCCATCGAACGCGAGCACGGCCGGCGGCTGCCGCCCCCGCGCGGCACCCTCACCATCCACCAGCGGCGCAGCATCGGATTCGGGCTCATCGCGAAGACCGTCTTCCGCCGCTACCCGCGCCGCGCCGTCCTCGGCCTGTCGCTCTTCATCGGCCAGGCGTTCCTCTACAACGCCATCACCTTCGGCTTCGGCACCATCCTCATCACCTTCTTCGACGTGCCCACCGGCCACACCGGCTACTACTTCGCCGTCATCGCCGCCGGCAACTTCCTCGGCCCGCTGCTGCTCGGCCGGCTGTTCGACACCGTCGGGCGGCGGATCATGATCTCCTCCACCTACCTCCTGTCCGGCGTCCTGCTGTTCGGCACGGCCTGGCTGTTCGGGCGCGGCTCGCTCACCGCGACCACCCTGACCGCCTGCTGGTGCGTGGTGCTGTTCTTCGCGTCGGCGGGCGCGTCCAGCGCGTATCTCACGGTGTCGGAGATCTTCCCCATGGAGACCCGGGCGATGGCGATCGCCTTCTTCTACGCCATCGGTACGGCCGCCGGCGGCATCAGCGGCCCGCTCGTCTTCGCGGACCTCACCGCGTCCGGCGTGGTCTCCGACACCGTCCTCGCCTTCCAGGTCGGCGCGGGACTGATGTGCGCGGCCGGCCTGGTCGCCGCCTTCCTCGCCGTCAAAGCCGAGCGCCGCTCCCTGGAGGACATCGCCGAACCGCTGTCGGTCACACCGGAGGAGCGGCGCCCGGCCGCATGACCGGGTGACCACCGGCGTACGCGCCCCACGTACGCGCCCTACGTTCGCGCTCCGCCTACGGGTCCCGCCCGCACGCCCCGCCCGCACGCCCCGCCGACGCGTCCCGCGTCCCGGTCCCGCCGTCAGAGGTCAGAGGAAGGCCTGCCGCTCGCCCCGGTAGGTGGGGACGACGTCCACGATCCGGTCGCCCTCGACCAGGTGCAACTGCTCGACCCGCTCGCACAGTTCGCCCGCCTTGGCGTGCCGGAACCACACCCGGTCGCCGAGCCGCAGTCCGTCCGCGGCCGGTCCGGTCAGCGGGGTCTGGACCTCGCCGGCGCCCTCGGCCGGCAGCATGCGCAGTCCGGGCGGATGGACCGGCAGCGGCAGCCGGTCCGCGCCCGGCGCGCCGGAGGCGACCCAGCCGCCGCCGAGGACGGTGACGTGCCGGGGGGCCGGCCGCCGGACCACGGAGAGCGCGAAGTACGCGGCGGGCAGCGGGCGGAAACCGCGGTAGTGGTCGAACAGGGCGGGCGCGTAGACGCCGGAGCCGGCGCCGAGTTCGGTGACCGCCGGCTCGGCCGAGGTCGACTCCAGGCTGCCGGTGCCGCCTCCGTTGACGAACTCCAGCGGCGCCACCACCCGTACGGCGCGGATCGCGGCCGCCCGGCGGGCGCGCAGCTCCCGGGCCGACACCCGCTGGACGAGCCGTACGGCCGTACGCATCGCGCCCGAGCCGGGCTGGTCGTCGCCGACACCGGCGATCTGCCCCTCGTACGCCATCACGCCGACCAGCTTCAGCGCCGGCCGGGCCAGGACGGCGCGGGCGAGCGCGGCGGCCTGCTCGGGCGCGTGCAGCGGGGAGCGGCGCATGCCGAGGTGGACGCGGCCGCCGAACAGACGCAGGGACGCGTCGAGGTCGAGACAGACCCGGATCCGGGGGTGCGCCGGGCCGGACGGGCCGATCGCGTCGGTGATCAGGTCGAGGTGCGCGACGGAGTCCACCATCACGGTGACGCGGGCGGCGGCCCGTTCGTCGGCGGCGAGCCGGCGCAGCGCGGTCGCGTCGGCGGTCGGGTAGGCGACGAGGATGTCCGCGCCGTCGGTGCCCGGATCGAGGGTGCCGGGGCCGGCCACGTCCTTGTCCTCCGCCAGCCACAGGGCCTCGGGCAGCGTGAAGGCGAGGATGCCCGAGAAGCCCGGAAGCCGCAGCACGTCGCCGATGAGCGCGCGGCAGCGCAGCGACTTGCTGGCGAGCCGGATCGGCTTGCCGCCCGAGCGGCGGACCATGTGGGCGGCGTTGGCGCGCAGGGCCGCGAGGTCGACGACGGCGAACGGCGGCTGGAGACCGGCGGTCGCCTTCTCCAGGTCGGTGAACCCGGCGGGGGAGACCGGACGGGCGGCCGGGGCGGGGACGGCCCGGGCGGGGACGGCGGGGGCGTCGTCCGGCGCGGCGCTGGGCATGGCGTACGGCCTTTCCATGGACGGGACGGGGCGGGGCGGGGCGGGGCGGGACGGGGCGGGTGTGGAAGGAGAAGGAACAGGGGCGGAACGAGGTCGGGACGGGGTGGAACGGGGTCGGTCGGGGCGGTTCCGGAAGCGGTGGCGCGAGGCGTCCCCGAACGGTCCAGGCGGCGGGGGTGGCCCGGGACCGCATCGGGGACGGGGCGCCACGGTCTCCCGGCCGGGCGTCCAAGTCAAGGCATGGGGACCCTTGACTTGGACGCCTGACCAAGTTCAGTCTTCGGGGCAGACCGCCGCCGGGTGCCGGCGCCGGGCCCGCCGATCCGGTCGAGAGGACTCCTGGCATGAGCAGCGTGTGGCGCAACTGGGCGGGCAACGAGGAGGCGCGGCCCCGGCGCGTGCTCCGTCCCACGAGCACCGACGGCGTGGCCGCGGCGGTGAAGGACGCCGTCGGTGACGGGCTGCGCGTGAAGCCGGTGGGCTCCGGACACTCCTTCAGCGGCGCCGCCGTCGCGCCCGACGTCCAGCTCCTGTTGGACGGCATGGACGGGCTCTGCTCCCTCGACGGGACCACCGGACTGGTGACCGTCGAGGCGGGCATGCCGCTGTGGAAACTCAGCCCGCTGCTCGCCGCGCACGGCCTCGCCCTGGAGAACATGGGCGACATCGACCGGCAGACCATCTCCGGCGCCATCTCCACCGGCACTCACGGCTCCGGCGTACGGTTCGGGGGCATCGCGACCCAGGTCCGCGCCCTCGAACTGGTTCTCGCCGACGGCACCGTGGCCACCTGCTCGCCCACCGAACGGCCGGACCTGTTCGCGGCCGCGCGGGTCGGCCTCGGCGCCCTCGGCGTACTCACCCGGGTGACGCTCCAGTGCGTACCGCTGTTCGCCCTGCACGCCCGCGACACCGCGATGCAGGTCGGCGAAACCCTGGAGAAGGCACAGGAGTTCGCCGACTCCAACGACCACTTCGAGTTCTTCTGGTTCCCGCACAGCACCACCACGCTCACCCGGCGCTTCCGCCGGCTGCCCGGCGACGCTCCGCTGAAGCCCATCGGCGCGTTCTCCCGCCGCCTCGACGAGACCGTCAGCGGCCTCGGCTTCGAGGGCCTGAACCGCCTCGGCACCCGCTTCCCCGCGCTGGTGCGGCCGATCGCGCGGTTCGCGGCCCGGGCCATGTCCTCGCGCGAGTGGACCGACCACTCGTACAAGGTCTACGCCTCGGTCCGCGATGTCCGCTTCCACGAGGGCGAGTTCGCGATCCCGCGCGAGCGCGCGGCCGACGCGCTGCGTGAACTCAAGCGCTGGATCGACGCGCACGACGAGCGGGTGTCGTTCCCGCTGGAGGTGCGTTTCTCGGCCGCCGACGACATCTGGCTGTCCACCGCCCAGGGTCGCGACACCTGCTACATCGCCTTCCACCAGTACCACCGGATGCCCTACCAGCGGTACTTCCGTGCCTGCCAGGACATTCTCGGCGGCTACGGTGGACGGCCGCACTGGGGCAAGATGCACGACCTCGACGCGGCCGGACTCCGGTCCCGATACGACCGGTTCGACGACTTCGTGGCGCTGCGCGACACCCTCGACCCGACGGGCGTGTTCGCCAACCCCTACCTCGACCGCGTCCTCGGCCAGGCCCCGGACGCCCCGGCGCGCGGCACCGCCTGACCGTTCCCCTGTGGGGATCCAAGACGACCGGCCTGCTCTCCCGCTACACCCAGCCCGCCTTCGCCGCCTTGACCCCCAGCTCGAAGCGGCTGGAGGCCCCCGTCCGGGCCAGGAGATCGGCGACCATCCGGCGCTCCGTCCGCACCGAGATGCCCAGCGCGCGGGCGACGGTCTCGTCCTTGTCCCCGTTCGCCAGCATGCGCAGCACCTCGCGCTCCTGTGGAGGGAGTTCCGTCAACTCCCCGCAGCGTGAGGGGGCTTCGAGCGGCGTCGCGTCCTTCCAGTACGCCTCGAACAACTCCTGGAGCGCCCGCAGGACCGGCGGGCTGTGCAGCACCAGCGCGGTCGGATGGGGTTCCTCCGGATCGCCGGGTATCACGGCCGTGCCGCCGTCCACGATGAGCAGCCGCATCGGCAGACGCGGGGAGAGGCGCACCTCGCTGCCGAGTTCGTGGACCCAGCGCACATAGGCGTAGGTCTGCCGGTCCTTGGTGATGCTCTGGAGGTACACGTTCCGGAACCTGACCCCCCGGAGCATCGCCCGCTCGTTGAGCGGCTGCCCCTCCCGCAGCGCGGCCGTGGGCAGGGCGCCGCCGGGCAGGAAGGACAGCACCTCCTTGGTGCACTGACTCGCCAGCGCCTCCAGACGCGTGCGGATCTCGTCCATGCCGTGCAGGATCTCGGTGTCGTGGCGCGAGGGCCGCTCCTCGTGCGAGGCGTACTCGGTCGACAGCAGACTCAGCGCGGCCCGGGTCTGCTCGGTCCGCTCCTGACGCAGGGCGGATTCCCGCTGCTCGCGCTGGAGCAGCAGCTGCAGCCCGATCTCCGGCGACACCGCGCGCACCAGGTCCGGCTGGTCCCAGGACGGGCGCAGCATCGCCAGCGCCACCAGTTCCTCGATGACCTGCCCCACTTCCTCGGCGGTCATGTCGAGCCGTGCCGCCAGCCGTCCCCGGTCGTGCTCCCGGTAGAGGAGGACCGCCCGGTAGACGGCGAGGGCGGTGGCGTCGAGTGTGGGTGGTTCGGCCATGTTCCCGGTCCTTCCCCCTGGAGAGCGCGGCATCGTCGAAACATAGGAACGGTCGACCACCGCCGGGTGATGGCACAACCCGTTTCGGTTGTCCGGATGTTGTCCCAACCTGTCCGGGACACGCTGGGGCGGTGCGCGCGGCGGTGCGCGTGCGCCGTGGAGCCCCTCGTGAGCGCGCGTGCGACCGGCTGGCATACGGATGCCAGGCAGGTGCCTGCACGGCCGGACGCCTGCCGTCCTCGCCGGGCGGCGTGTTTCCTCGTTCTCGGCGGCGAACGGCCGCCGGCAGTCACGAAGGGGGAACACACATGCGCAGGTCCAGGAATCCGCTGTGTCGCATCGCCGGTACGGCCGCTGTCGCCGTCCTCGCCGGGGGCGCCGTCCTGGCGGTGGCACCCGCGGCCGCCGGTCAGGGGGCGCACCTCCGTACCGTCGCCGCGGTACTCGTCGACGAGAGCCCCGACGACTTCACCTGGCCGGTCGCGCCCGTGACGCCCGCTCTGCCCGGCACCTCCGGCGGCGCGGGCGCCTGACGTGCCGGAGCCGCTGTTCCTGTCGGCGCGCCGGCCGGTGACGCTGGTGTTCGGCGGTCACGGCAGGCTCAGCCGGCTCCTCTGCGAGCGGCTCGCGGAAGCGGGTTTCGTGGTGGCGGTCGCCGACCGGTCGCCCCACCGCGCGGCCCTCCTCAGCCGGGACGTGTCGGGCCGTCACCACGTCGCTCTCCCGTATGCCGTGGACCCGGACGACGGCGGGAGCGTCGATCGCCTGGTGGCCGAGGTCGTCCTCGACCTCGGCCGGATCGACGCGGTGGTGGGCCTCGCTCCCGAGGGCCTGGACGCCGGTACGGGGGACGACCCGGGGCCGTGGGCCAGGTCTCTGGGCGTCACTCTGGCGGTGGCCCACCGACTCGCCACCGCCGCGGCCCGGCACATGCTCGCCGTGCCCACGCCGGGACGGATCGTGCTGCTCGCCCCGGGCGGCGGCACCCCGCCCCATCCCGCCGAGCGGGCCGCTTCGGCGGCCCTCGGCGCGCTTGTCCGGGACTGGGCCGCCGCGTGGCCGGCCGACCGGGTGTCCGTCAACGCCGTCGTGCCGGGTGAGAACTCCCCGCGCGGCGCGATCGTCTCGGCCGTCGCCCTTCTCGCCTCGCCGCGGGCCCAGGGGATCAGCGGCCATGTGGTCATGGTGCGAGGCCGCGGCGCCGAGTGACCCGTCGTGGCTTCGGCGGGACGGTCCGCGGGACACGCGGGAGGGTCGCCGCGAGGGTCGCCGCGCCGGCCCGGAGATCCCGGACGCGCCCGAGAAAGCGCCCACTCCGGAGAGGAATCCATGTCGCCGTACTCGTCGTGCGCCGAACGTGCCCGGCCGAAGTCCCCGCCGACGGGGCCCGACGCGGGGGCGTCTGGGGGTGCGAGATCCCCCGCGTCCCCGCCCGGTCGCCAGGACGGTGGCTCGTCCTGCCGAGTGCCGCCGTCTCGGTCCTCTTCGCGGACGGGGGAGAGCTCGCCCTCGTCGACGCCGCGGGGGTGCCCCGAGCGCTCCCGCCGGGGCCCCTGCTCCTGGGGCCGCGCGTCACCACGCTCACCCTCGCGGGTCCGGACGGTCCACGCTGTCCCCGCCTGCTGCTCGCGCCCTGGACGGTCCACACCCTCTCCGGACTGCCCATGGACCGCCTGGTGGACCGGATCGTCCCGGCCGAGGAGGTGCTGGGGCCCGGGGTCCGCCGCCTGGCCGGTGATCTCGCCGCGGCGGGGGACTGCCGGGACGACGCACTCCGGCGGCTCGGCCTCACGCTGAGCCGTTGGGAGACGCGAGGCGGGCCACCGGCTCCGCCGGTGCTGCGGGCCTGGAGCGAGCTGGTCCGTACCCGTGGGACGGCGTCCATCGCGGACCTGGCGCGTCACGCGGGCTGGTGCCACAGCCAGCTGGGACGGCGCTTCCCGAAGCAGGTCGGGCTCTCGCCGAAGGCGGCCGCCCGTGTCCTGCGATGGCGGGAGGCGATACGGCGGCTGGCAGGTGGAGAGCCCGTGGCCGGCGCCGCTCTCGGGGCCGGGTATCACGACCAGGCCCATTTCGGCCATGAATGCAAGGCCATGGCCGGGTGCACCCCGCGCCGCTTCCTCTCCACATGGAATTCCGAAGGGTTCCGTGAGGATGCGGAATTCTTACAAGAACAGGCGGCGGTCGACAGGGCAGAGTATTCCTCGGAAGGGCGGAGTGGAGAGAAGGAAAGGAACGGCGGGAAAAAGTCCGCCGCACCTCTTCTCCTCCGATGACCGCCACTTCGCGCACCTCCGTCCAACGAGAATCAGAAGACCGAGAAGGAGTCCGACATGCTGAAGAAGATCGAGGGTTTCGGGTCCCGCCTGCTGGAGCGCGTCGTCCCCGGTGTCGACGCGGCGGCCTGCGGCTGGAAGTGGTGGGCCGCGTGCTGGCAGTGCGGCGGCCGCTCCTGCTCCGTCAACACCTGCACCGCCGACCTGATCTGCGGCTGACAGCACAGCGGTCACTCGCGAGGTGACGGACGAGGGGCGCCGGCCGTCCGGCGGGCCGCCCCTCGTCCGTGCCCGTCGTGGCCCCTCCGCCGTAAGGAGAGCTCATGGCTTACCTGGCCCTGGCCGCCCGCTGCCTCATCGGGATTGTGTTCCTGGTATCGGCGGTGAGCAAGACATCGAGTGTGCGGGCCTTCCGGGAATTCACGGAATCACTGGACGACATGCCACTGGTTCCGCCCGTCGGAAAAAAGTCGGTGGCGCTTTCCGTCATTCTCGCCGAGTATTCCGTACCCCTTCTGATGCCGTGGCCGGAAACCGCCGTCCAGGCTGCCGGATTCCTCGTATCGGCAGGGCTGCTCGGCGTTTTCGCCCTGTCCATCGCCGTCGCGGTACGACGCGGCAAGACGACACCGTGCCGCTGCTTCGGGACCTCCGCGACCCCGCTCGGCGCGCGCCACCTGGTGCGCAACCTCGTTCTCGCCGCCCTCGCCGGGCTCGGCGTCGCCCTCGTCCTGGGCCCCGCCTCCGACGCGCCCGCGCACCCCGGCGGAGCCGTGATCGCCGCGGCCGGCGGGGCCGCCCTGGCCGCGCTCGTGGCGACGCTCGACGACATCGTCCAGTTGTTCCGCCCCGCCCCCGGGCGGCCCGGGCCGCGCCCCGGGCCGCCCCGGCGGCACCCGAGTCAAGAGGAGACACCCCATGCCGTTCCTGATCGCGGGCCTGCTGCTCGTGGGGGCGCTGTGCGCCCTGGATCTCGTCCTCACCCTGGGAGTGGTCAAGCGGCTGCGTGACCAGCAGAACCTCCTCACCGAGCTGGGCACCGGCACGTCAGGTCCCGCCGTGGGGGAGCGGATCGGGGACTTCGCCGCCCTGACGGTCGGCGGGGAGATCGTCGCCCGCGACCGCATCGCCGAGGAGACGCTGGTCGCCTTCTTCTCCCCGACCTGCGGCCCCTGCCGGAAGAAGCTGCCCGGCTTCGTCGCGTACGCCGGTGCCCTGCCCGGCGGGCGGGACCGGGTCCTCGCCGTGGTGGCCGGCTCGGCCGAGGCGGCCACCCCCTTCGTCGACGCCCTCGCACCGGTGGCCCACGTGGTCCTGGAGGAGACCGACGGCGCGGTCGGTGCCGCCTTCCAGGCCACCGCGTACCCCACGGTCCTCCGCGTCGCCCGCGGCGGGGACGGCGAGGTCGTCGTCACCGACGACCGTGTCGATCTCGACCGAGCCACCCGGGCCGTGGCATGACGTCCCCGACGGCTTCCCGCGGGGCACCGGCCCCCGCCCGGGACCGGAAGGCCGGCGTCCTGCGCAACGCCGTCGCCGCCGGCGTTCTCGCCCTCCGCGCCGCCCCCGGCATGCTCGCCCTCTTCACGGCGGTCACCCTTCTCTCCGCCGTCCTCCCGGTGGCCGCCGCATGGTGCACCAAGGCCCTCCTGGACGGCATGACCACGGGAGCCGGGGCCCGCGCCCTCCTCGGTCTCGGCGCCGCGCTGGCGGGCGCCGGACTGCTCACCGCCCTCGCCCCGCACGCCGCCCGCTACCTCCGCTCCGAGCTGGACCGGGCCGTCGGACTGCTCGCCCAGGACCGGTTGTTCGCGGCCGTCCAGGGATTCACCGGACTCGGCCGCTTCGAGGACCCCCGCTTCCTCGACCGGCTCCGGCTGGCGCAACAGGCCGGGCGCATGTCCCCCAACCAGTCGGTCGACGGCATCCTCGGCACGGTGCAGGCCGCCGTCACCATCACGGGTTTCCTCGGTTCGATGCTGGTGCTGAGCCCGGTCATGACCGGACTCGTCCTCGCCGCCGGCCTCCCGGTGCTCGCCGCCCAGCTCACCCTCGCCCGGCGCCGGGCCCGGATGTTCTGGGACATCGGCCCCGCCGAACGCCGGGAGGTCTTCTACGCCGACCTGCTCACCACCGTCGACGCGGCCAAGGAGGTACGGCTGTTCGGCCTCGGCACCTTCCTGCGGGGCCGGATGCAGTCCGAACGCCGGTCCGCCAACGCGGCCAAGCGCGCCGTCGACCGGAAGGACCTCCTCCTCCAGTCCGGCCTCGGGCTCCTGGCGGCCGCCGTCTCGGGCGGCGGCCTGCTGTGGGCGGTCCACGCCGCGCGCACCGGCGCCCTGTCGATCGGTGACATCACCGTCTTCATCGCCGCCATCGCGGGCGTGCAGAGCGCGCTCACCGCCCTGGCGGGCGAGATCGCCCTCACCCACCAGGCCCTCCTGATGTTCGACCACTACGCCGCCGTCACCGAGGCGGGCCCCGATCTCCCGGTCCCCGCCCGGCCCCGCGCCCCCGAACCGCTGCGCCACGGCATCGAACTGCGGGACGTCTGGTTCCGGTACTCCGATGAGCACCCCTGGGTCCTGCGCGGCGTCGACCTCACCATTCCGCGCGGCCGGTCGCTCGCCGTGGTCGGCCTCAACGGGGCCGGCAAGTCCACCCTGGTCAAACTCCTGTGCCGGATGTACGACCCGACCCGGGGCGCCGTCCTGTGGGACGGCGTCGACATCCGCGCACTCGACCCCGGGGAACTGCGCCGCCGCGTCGGCGCCGTGTTCCAGGACTACATGACCTACGACCTCACCGCGGCCGAGAACATCGCCCTCGGCGATCTCGACGCCTTCGACGGCCACGAGGACCTCGGCGGCGACCCCCGCGTCCGCGCTGCCGCCGAACGGGCCGGGATCCACCCCCGGCTCGCGGACCTTCCCCAGGGCTACGACACGCTGCTGTCCCGCAGGTTCTTCCCCGGCGCGGAGCAGGATCCCGCCGCGGGGGTCGAACTCTCCGGCGGACAGTGGCAGCGCCTCGCCCTCGCCCGCGCCCTCCTGCGCGACCGGTGCGACCTGATGATCCTGGACGAGCCCTCGGCGGGCCTGGACGCCGCCGCCGAGCACGAGATCCACACGGCCCTGCGGCGCCACCGTGAAGGCCGCACCAGCCTGCTGATCTCCCACCGCCTCGGAGCCGTACGCCAGGCGGCGGCGATCGTCGTCCTCGACCGGGGCCGCGTCGTGGAACGGGGCGACCACGAGTCCCTGATGGCGGCGCGGGGCACGTACGCGCGCCTGTTCACCCTCCAGGCCTCCGGCTATCAGGCCGCCACGGATCGCGACGATCCCGACGACGCCCCGCCCCGGACCAAGACCCCGACCGCGACTCCCGCTGCGGTGGCAGGAGGCCGGGGATGACACCCGCCCCCGCTCCCGGCCCCCACCGCCCGCCGCGGTCCGGTTTCCGGGGCCCGTCGCTTTTTCGTACCGCGCAGCCGTCCCCCGACGCCGGACCGCCGGCCCCGCCCGGCCCGGACATCGGCCTCCTCGGCCCCGGACCGCGCCGTTCCCCCGGGGTCCGGACCGGCCTCGCGCTCGCCGTCGGCGCCGCCTGGCCGGCCGCCGGCGCCCTGGGGGCGGGCGGCCGGCCGGCCTCGGCGCTGGCCGCCGCCGTGATCGCCGCCGTGCTCACCCTGGCCCTGGCCGGGATCGTCCTCCTCGGCCGCCGGCTGGTCGTCGTCACGGTGCGGGGCGAGAGCATGCGGCCCGCCTACCGCGACGGCGACCGCCTGCTGGTCCGGCGCGGACCGGGGCGGCCCCGGCGGGGGGACGTGGTCGTCCTGGTGCCGCCCGGCGCCCGCCACTCCCGGCACTGGATCGTCAAGCGGGTGGCCGCCGCGCCCGGTGACCGTGTCCCGCGCGGTGACGTTCCCGCCCTGACCGCCGTCCCCGAGGCCCACGTTCCGCCCGGACGCCTGGTCCTCCTCGGCGACAACCCTCCCGCCAGCATCGACTCCCGGCAGGTCGGCTACTTCCCCGCGGACACCCTGCTCGGCGTGGTCCTCCGCCCCCTGACCTGACCCCCGGCCGGCCCGCGCGGGCTCTTTTTCAGGAGATCCCGTGATCCTTCGCAGTCCCCTCCCCGATGTCGTCCTGCCGGACGTCACCGTGTACGAGCTGCTGTTCGACGCGCTCGACGACGGGGACCGGGAGCGGGTCGCGCTCGTCGACGGGATCACCGGCCGGACTCTCACCTACGGTGAACTCGCCGAGAGCGTCGACCGGTTCGCGGGGGCGCTCGCCGCGCGGGGGCTGCGACCCGGGGACGCGGTGGCGCTGAACGCGCCCAACTCCCCTGAATTCGTCGTGGCGTTCCACGGGGTCCTGCGCGCCGGAGGCACCGTCACCACCGTCAACGTTCTTTACACGCCGGACGAGATCGCGACCCAGCTGCGCGACGCCGGCGCCGTCCGGTACATCACGGTCGGCCCGCTGCTGCCCACCGGCCTCGCCGCCACCGCCCAGGCCGGACTGCCCGCCACGCACGTGTACCTGCTGGACGACGAGGCCGACGGCACCGGCCCGCACGAGACCCTGCCCGCGATGCTGGCCGAAGGCCGGCCCGCGCCCGCGGTGGCCATCGACCCGGCGACCCACCTCGCGGCCCTCCCGTGATCCTCGGGAACCACCGGCCGTGCCAAGGGGGTCATGCTGACCCACGCCAACCTGATCGCGAACATCTGCCAGAACGAACAGGTCCTGCCGCAGACCACCGCGGAGACCGTCCCCGCGGTGCTGCCGTTCTTCCACGACAGTGGTTCTCAAGGACATCACTGACCCTCATGCTGTGACCTGCGAGAACGGCGGTAGGGGAACATGACGGCCCCGGTACCTACCTCAGGTACCGGGGCCGTCGTCTGTGCGGGATGGTCAGCCCCGGGCGGGAAGGTTCCAGCGGGTGCCATCGGGGATGTACCGCACGTACGCGCTCCCGTCGGTCTTGCGGGCGTAGGCGAACCGGTCGTGCGCGGGGCGGCCGGCGGTGTTCCACCAGCGCCATGCGTTCTCGACCTGGCCCCAGAGGGCGGGGTCGCCGCCGCAGGTGACGAGTTCGGTGTCGTCGCCGGCGAGGGGCGTGCGGCCCCATGATCCGTCGGGGCCCTGGATCTGAAGCGACAGGGCTCCGGCGGCGTCGCGGTGGTAGACGAGTTCCGCCTCGGGCAGGTGGAAGGCGAGGAGGAGGCGGAAGGGGTAGTGCTCGCGGATGTCGGCGGCCGTGACAGCCGTCGGCCTGGTCGTCGTTTCGGGGAGGAGCGGGGGCCGCTGCCGAGCCGGGTACGTCCGGGCGTCCGTACGGGCGGCCATGAAGCGGCCGGACGTCGCGGTGAAGCGGCCGGCGGCGTGGCCGGTCTCGTCGACCTCCAGACGGACGATTCCGCCTTCGATGCCGAGGGCGATGTCGGACACGATGACCGTTCCGGGCTTGCTCTGCTCGATCCAGGCCGCGGGGATGGCCGGTACGGAACAGGTGGCGATGATTCGGTCGAACGTCTCCCCGGTGGGGTAACCGAGGGTGCCGTCGCCGGGCACCAGCTGCGGGGTGTAGCCGGCGGTCGACAGGCGCTCTTGCGCGGCGAGGACGAGTGCGGGGTCGATGTCGACGGAGTACACGAGGTGTTCGCCGAGCCGAGCGCTCAGTAGCGCGGCGTTGTAGCCGGTGCCGGTGCCGATTTCGAGGACACGGCACCCTTCCGTGAGGTCGAGGTCTTCAAGCATCCCGGCCATGAGGCTGGGCAGCGTGCTTGACGACGTGGGGATGCCGGTCCAGGCATCCGTGTCGACCTGCTCGGCGGTGTCCGGGTCGAGGGCGATCACGAGGGTGAGGTCACGGTAGACGGCGGCGAGGTCGTCGGGCGTGGCGGTGCTGTGGTGCTCGCGCCATACGGCGATGCCCTTGTCGTTTGTCTCCTGCTCGAACCAGCGGGGAACGAACACGTGCCGCGGGACGTCGCCGAACACGCGCGCCCATTCGGTGGTGCGGATGGCCCCAGCCTGCACGAGGGTGGCCGCGAGGGCGACCATGTGGGGGCGGGCCTCGGTGCTCGGTGGTGCGCTGCTCATGCGGGGACTCCTTGCAGTTCGTCGGCGATGGCCTGGGCGATGGGCAGGCCGGTGCGGTGCTGGATCCAGTCCCACTGCCCGCACGGGTTGGCCTCCAGGAAGACCCATTCCCCGTCGGGGGTAACGATGAAGTCCATGGCGGCGAACCTCAGGTCGAGGTCTTTCATGTAGCGGCGCACGCCGTCGGCGACGTCGGCGGGCGTAGTGGTGGTGCGGTAGGCCAGGGAACCGTAGTCGCTGCGCCAGTCGGTGTGGGCGGCGTCGCTGCCCGCGTGTATCTCGGCGGCGAGCAGGCGCTCACCCACGACGGTGAGGCGTACCTCGTACGCCTTGTCCACCCATGCCTGGAACAGCTGCGCGGTGGCGTCGAGGCCGCGCATGTCGCCGAGGTCGGCCTCGGTGACGCGACGGGTGTACACGGTCTTGAGCTGGTCGCCCTCAATGAACACCGGCGTGGCGACCGGCTTGCAAATCACCTGTCCGCCGACATCACCGACGAACGCCTTGACGGCGTCCGGCGTGTTGGTGATGAGTGTCGACGGGATGGACAGGCCGGCCCGCTGCGCGGTGGCGAGCTGGAGGGGCTTGTACTCGGCGCGGGACATGGCGGCCGGGTGGGAGACCCACCGGCAGTCGAGCGCGGTGATGATGCCGCCGAGGCCGGCGCGCGCCTGGGCGGCGGCGAACCGGCGCTCGGGCTCCGACATGCCGGCGGCGAACTCGAAGGGGCACGGGGCGCGGTAGTAGACGGCGGAGACGTCGGAGAGGTCGAGGGCGCGGTGGGCGGTGGTGAGTCCGCCGGCCCACCCCTCGCCGGGCGTCGATGCGCCCGGCAAGGGTGAGCTGCTGCGGAAACTCGGAGGTGTCCATGCGGAACACCTCCGCCCCACCGTCCGTGAGGGCCTGGACGACGCGATCGGTCGGCCAGTCGGTGCGTGATGCGATCACGAGGACGGTGGGCATGGGGTCCAGTCCTTCGGGCCCTCGTCGAGCGGCGGCGGGCTGGTGGTGGATCCGTCCGGCACGGTCGGCGTCTCCGTCTGCATGAAGGGGAGCGGTCCGCCGTAGAGGGAGAGGGAGATCTGCTGTGCGTCGTCGAACCAAGGGCTCCGAGGACTCGTTCGAGCGCCGGTGGCACAGGACCAGACCGGGCCCCTCTTGGAAGGTTTCCCGGAGTACGTCGCCAACGAAGGGAAGGCCGTAGAAATTCGGCTGTACGAAATTGGCATCATCCCGGGCCTGTTGCAGACGCCCGGATACGCTCGCTGCCTGGCCGACAGCAACGTTCGACGTGGCGCGATCACGCCCGAACGGGCGGACAGGCGAGTGAAGTTCATCGGGCAACGGCAGGACGTCCTCGACCGCCGCAACCGGCCGATGCGGCTGATAGTCATGGACGAGAGCTGTATCCGTCGGGAAGTCGGCGGCCCTCAGGTCATGGCCGAACAGCTTGACCGGCTCTTGGACGTCGCAGAGCAGCCCAACACCGTGATGCAGATTGCCCCCTTCACGCGGGGCGAGCAACGGGCACTTGATCTGCCGCTCAACCTGCTGACTCTCCCTGACATGAGCGTCCTTGCGTACGCCGAATCGCAGATCCGAGGCCACATGGAGCGCCACACGGGCTCGGTGCTGGGGCTGCTCACGGCCTACCATCACTTGCAAGCCGAGGCCCTACCGCACGCGGCATCAGTAGCCATGATCCAAGAAGCACGAAAGGCTTACCCGTGACGACCGAGCACCCGCAGTGGTTCAAGTCCTCTCACAGCAACAATGACGGCAACTGCGTCGAGGTCGCCACGAACCTCGTTGCCCGGCGTGGCGTCGTCCCCGTCCGTGACTCGAAGGTCTCCGACGGTCCCGCGCTCAGCGTCTCTGCCTCCGCGTTCGCGTCGTTCACGGCCGGCGTCAAGGCCGGTCAGCTCGGCATCTGACGCGCACGCCGTCCAGCACGACGAAGAACGTCCCCCGTACGGCCCCTCAGGGCCGTACGGGGGACGTTGGCGTTCAGGTGCGGGTGGCCCCGCCACAGGGACAGGGCGAGGCCGATTTCCATGGTGCCGCGCAGCTCCTCCAGCTCGACGGCGACGGCGGCCGGGTCGGACGGAGTGGGGATCGTCACCGGGCGCCGCCGTCGTTGTCGACCGCCCACGGCAGGGCCTCGGGGATCCCGGACGCGGTGACGATCGCGGGCAGGGCGACGGCGAGGCCGACGACGGCCTGAAGGACGGTACGGGCGGTGCGGATGTTGGCGGGCTCATGGGGGGCCTGTTCGGGGGAGGGGGCCCGCCCGGCGGCGCGGCGGCCGGCGGGCGGGGATGGGGCGGCGGGGTCACGCGGTGACGGGGAACCCGCGGACACGGCCGAGCAGGTCGAGCGAGGCGCGGCCGGGGATGCCGTCGGCGGCGGCGCCGGAGTAGCCACAGCGGCGCTGCCAGCGGGCTGCGCACCGGCGACCTCGCCCGGCTCGGCCCGCGCGGCGAGGTGTACGTCGTCGACCGGCTGAAGGAGCTCATCAAGTACAAGGGCTACCAGGTGCCGCCGGCCGAGCTGGAGGCGCTGCTGCTCACCCATCCGGAGATCGTGGACGCCGTCGTGGTCGGCTACCCCGACGAGGCGGCCGGCGAACTCCCGCGCGCGTTCGTCGTCCGCCGCCCCGGTGCCGCGCTCACCGCCGATGAAGTGAAGACGTTCGTCGCCGGGCGGGTCGCGCCGCACAAGAAGGTACGGATCGTCGAGTTCACCGACGCCGTGCCCAAGTCCGCGTCCGGCAAGATCCTCCGCGAGGAGCTGCGGTCACTGCCCCTCGGCGACGGCTCCTGACCCCTCCGCGGACCCGGGCTCGGACCCCGCCCCGGGTCCGGACCCGGACCCGGACCCTGTCCCGGCCCCGGCGGCGAAGTGGTTCAGCGCGGCCGCGGTCGGCGCGGCGATCGCCGGCCGCAGCGCTGTGCGGACATCGGGCGCGAAGTGCGGCGAGTGGTTGGGCGCGGGCGGCTCCCCGTCCGGGCGTTCCTCGCCCGCCACGCCCAGCATCCAGTACACCAGCGGGATCCCGGATTCCCCGTGGATCCCGGCCCCGGCGTCCCCGAACAGCGGGAAGTCCTCCGTCGCCAGCGACCCCGGCCACGGCAGCACCCGCCCCGGCCCGAGGAGCCGCGCGTGCGCGCCCCACGCCGCGGCCGTCGCCGCCGGATCGCAGCGCAGCGCGGCGGACCGGGACACCACCGTCACCTCCGGGTCCCGGGGCGCGCCCGCGGCCACGCTCTCGCCGTGCGCGATCCGGCGTACGGCGGCCAGTGCCCGGTCCAGCGACGCCTCGTTCGCGGCGCGCACCCCGACGCCGAGCGTGGCCCGGTCCGGGATCACGTTGGCGGCGGTGCCGGCCCGCAACGTGCCCACATTCACGGCGACTTGGGCGGACGGGGCGGCCTCGCGGGACACCACGCCCTGCAGCCGGGTGACGACGGACGCGGCGGCCAGCACCGGGTCCACCGCCAGGTGAGGGGTGGCGGCGTGGCCGCCCCGGCCGTGCAGCGTCACGTCGAGGACCACGCCGGCCCCGGTGACGGGCGGGCCGCCGTCCGTCATGTGCGCGACGGTGCCGGACGGCAGCGGGGCGGCGTGCTGGGCGAGGACGACGTCGGGCCGGCCGAACCGTTCGTACAGCCCGTCCCGCAGCATCGCCTCCGCCCCGGTCAGCGTCTCCTCGGCGGGCTGGCCCACCACCACGAGCGTGCCCCGCCACCGCTCGGACAGGGCGGCGAGCAGCTCCGCCGCGCCCGCCGCCGCCGCGAGGTGCAGATCGTGGCCGCAGGCGTGCATGGCGTCGTTCCGGCTGGCGTACGGCAGGCCCGTCTCCTCCCGCATCGGCAGCGCGTCGAGTTCCGCCCGCAGCCACACGCTCGGCCCGGGCCCGTTCCGCAGCACCGCGACCACCCCGTGGCCGCCCACTCCGCGCGTGACCTCCAGGCCGGCCGCCGCGAGCCGCTCGGCGAACACCTCGGCGGTACGGGCCTCTTGGCCGGAGGGCTCTGGATGCGCGTGCAGGTCCAGGTAGAGGCCGAGGGCCGGCCGCAGCACCTGCCCGGCCCGGACGAGCAGATCCGCCTCACCGGAGCCGGGCCCGGAGCCGAAGCCGGAATCAGGGCCGGCGCCGGGAACACGGGACGGGGACGGGACGGTCGAGGTCATCGGCGCACTCCGGGAGAGGGACGGCCCGGGCCTCCGTCACGGGTGCGACGGAGGCCCGGAACAGGCGTACGGAACAAGAGAGTTGTTGAAGCCGAGGGCTCAAGGGAAGGGATGCGGGGCCATCCGGATCTCCGCCTCGGTGAGGTCCGTGTCCCGGTGCCCGCCGCGCCGCAGCGCGGTGCGCAGCCGGGGCATGAGCACCGCCCGCTGCCGGTTCCAGCCGAAGTCGATCGGCAGCAGCCCCGGCACCACCGTGGCCACCGTCCGCAGCCCCATCCGCTCCTGCTCCGGCGAGGTCTGGTCGACCACGATCACGTCGTGGCCCGCGCCGACGAGCGCGTCGCGCACCACCGCCACGTCGTCCCGCAGATCGCCGGTGCGCGGCCGGCCGTGCCCCTGCCAGTCCGCGTACACCTCGTCGAACGGGCGGGCCTGTGACGGCTCCAGGTAGCTGCGCGCGTACGACGCCATGCGCGGCAGCCCGTACAGCTGCGGATGGTCCTTCAGATGCCGTACGAGCCCGAAGTCGTCGGCCATCGCCTCGAGTTCGTCCCGTCGCTCGGCGGTCTGCCGGGTCAGGTGCGGGATGTAGCTGAGCACCTCCGACAGCGCTCCCTCGACCGCGGCGCGCGGATCCAGCGAGGCGGCGGCCGCGAACGACAGGGTGCCGGGCCCGCCGTCGCGCCGGACGCCGACCACCGTGACGGCCGGCACCGGCAGGTCGATCCGGTTGTCGAAGGCGTGCACGTCGTAGCCCTGGAGGGCGGCCCGCTCGACCATCGCGGCGGCCGTCGGGCTGCCGAGCGTCCCCAGGTCGATCCGGGGCAGCCGGGCCGCCCCGTACCAGCCGTTGAGGAACGAGTCGCGCTCGATCAGCTCCAGCAGCCCGCCGAGCACCGCCTCCTCCAGACAGCCGCCGATGGCGCAGCCGTTGGAGCACTCGAAGACGAAGTCGTCGCCGGCCAGCGGCGCGCTGTAGTAGACGAGACGCGACGGCACGAGGACGGGCCGCTCGTCGCGCAGCGACCAGCCCCACTCCCACGGGATCGGCTGAGCCGGGTCGAACGGCCGGACCAGCGGGTCGTCCCGGTATGTCTCCGGGCTGTACACCCCGCACTCCAGCGGGTCGATGGCGTCGGCGCCCAGCTCGTCGTACGCCGCGACGACCGGCGCCTGCCCGCCGCGCCGGTGCGTGCCCGCGTACCGCTCCAGGCCCTCCAGGAAGGCGAGCCGGCGGCTGGTGGCGAAGGAGTTCTCCTGCCCGCTCCAGGTGACGTCGTGCAGGCCCGCGTAGCCGCGGATGAACACGCTGCCGGCCACCGGCGCGGTCGTCGACGAGGTGACGTCCGTCCAGGTCGAGGCGCCCAGCGCGCCGCACACCGGATTGGCGAGCGCGTCCACCGGCATCGGGATCGCGAACGCGGAGCGCAGCCGGTAGCCGTCCGGGTCCGGCTTCGGCCGGGAGACGAGGCTCAGCGGCGCGACGTCCGCGGCCTCGGGCACCCGGGCGCCCGGACCGCAGTCCGGGCAGAGCGGATCGGCGAGCAGGGGGTACGTGCGGACCGTCAGGTTCCCCAGGTCGAGCCGGGTCACCTGGGGCAGGGCCCGGTCGGCCGGGTGCTCGGCGGGTGGTATCGGAAGCACCGCCGAACCGTCCAGAACCGCTTCGACCAGCGCGGTCACCGAGTCGTGGACGTGCGCGGGCAGCAGCGGCCAGGCGCCTGCCGGGCGCGGCCCGTCGAGGCCGCCGAGTTCCAGCGCGTCGCGTTCGCTGCGGCTGCGCAGCCGCTGCCAGCGCAGTGCGAGGCAGCGGCCGCAGGCCGGGGCGGTGCCGTCGCCGCCCCAGGGGCCGACGAGGACGGCCGAGGCGGTCAGATGCACCCGGGCCGCCGGCCGGTCGGCCGCCCACACGTCCGGCGCGTCGCCGTCCCCGCCGCGCGCGGCGACCGCGCCGACCGTCACCACCCGGGGCGCGCCGGCGCCGAACCGGCCCTCCAGGGTGGCCTGGAGGGCGGCGCGGGCCCGCTCCATGGGCTGGGCGAGCGGCCGGGGCGTGGTCGTCGTCATGACTTCTTCGTCCAGCGGAAGGTGCGTGCCGCGAGCACGCCGAAGATCGCCGCGAACACGACGAGCCCCACACAGCCGATGCCGATGTCGGCGAGGTCGCCGCGGCCGGTCAGCGAGCCGGACACCGCGTCGTTGAGGTAGCGCAGCGGCAGCACCAGCGAGATCTTCTGCAGCCAGTCCGGCATCGAGTCCAGCGGGAAGAAGGAGCCGGACAGGAAGGCCATCGGCAGCATGATGAAGTTGGCGATGCCGGCCACCGACTCGGGGGTGTCGGCGATGCTGCCGATGGTCACCCCGAGCAGCAGGAAGCTGGTGATGCCGAGGATCAGGACGGGGATCAGCAGCGGCCAGCGGGACGCGGGCACCAGGCCGAAGCCCGGCAGCATCGCGACGCCCACGAACAGCACCGCCTGCGCGAGGCCGACGCCCAGCGCGAGCACGTACCGCGAGCCGATGACGGCGGACAGCGGCGCCGGGGACATCCGGATCATCCGCAGGATGTCGTCCGCCCGCCACTGCATCAGGGTGAAGCCGATGCCGAAGACGGCGGCGTTGGCGACACCCCAGGAGAGCACGCCGGACGCGGTGTACGACAGATACGAGAAGCCGCTCTCCTCGACGGCCTTGCCGCGGAAGACCAGGCCGAAGACGACGAGGAAGACCAGCGGGAAGGCGAAGGTGAAGAAGACGGTCGTCTTGTCCCGGACCTGGGCGCGGTAGCCCGCGGCGGTCAGGGCGGAGTAGGCGCTCATGCCTGCTGCTCCTGGTTGTTCGAGGCGTGCTGGGACGCGAGGGGGGACTGCCGGGCGGTGAGTTCGAGGTACACGTCCTCGAGGCTGGGGGTACGCGTCTGCACCCCGTCCAGGCCGCCCCGCGCGTCCAGCGCGGACAGCACCTGGCCGGTGGCGCGGGTCTCCAGGACGAGATGCCCGCCCTGCACCATCACCCCGTCCACGCCCGGCAGTTCGCGGGCCTGGTCCTCGTCGATCCGGCCGAGCGGGACGAGCAGCCGGCTGCTCGCGCCGAAGGTGTTGATGAGGTGCTGCGGCTCGTCGGTGACGACGAGCCGGCCCGCCACCAGGATGCCGACGCGGTCGCAGAGCGCCTCCGCCTCGTCCAGGTGATGGGTGGTGTAGACGATGGTGCGGCCCTCCGCCTTCAGATCCCGCAGCACCTCCCACAGATCGCGCCGGCCCTCCGGGTCGAGCGCGGCCGTCGGCTCGTCCAGGAAGATCAGCTCCGGCCCGTGCACCAGCGCGGACGCGATGGCGAGCCGCTGGCGCTGGCCGCCTGACAGGTTGTCGACCCGGATGTCGCGCATCTGGCCGAGGCCCACCGCCTCCAGGGTCTCGTCCACCGCCTTCGACGGCGCGCCGAACAGCGCGGCGACGGTCCGCAGATGCTCGTGGACGGTCTGCCGGACGAAGAACGCCGACGACTGGGTCTGCACGCCCATCCGCGGCAGCAGCGCGGTGTTGCGCGGCCACGGCGACTCGCCAAACACCGCGACCGAGCCGGACTCCGCCTTGCGCAGCCCTTCCATGATCTCCACCAGTGTGGACTTGCCGGCGCCGTTGGGGCCGAGCAGCCCGAAGAACTCGCCGCGCCGGATCGTCAGGGAGACCCCGTCGACGGCTTTGCGGTCGCCGTAGGTCTTGGTCACCGCGTCGACCGCGACGGCCGGCACGGCCACGGCATCCGTGGAGGGGGAGGGGGAGGTCATACGGGTACCTCATTCATGAGTTGCGTGTTCTTTCGCCGTCGGGAGGTCTGGGGGGTGGGCCTCGGGCCGTCGGGGGCGGCCGTCAGGGAAGGAGGGTCACCGGGTCACCGGATCACCAGCAGGACGACGGCCGTGGCGCTGCCGGCCACCGCGAGCAGGACGCAGCCGGCCGCCGTGACCGCGTAGGAGGTGTACACCCGGCGGGCCCGCGCGGGGTAGGCGGCGACCGCGTCCCGGCCGCCGCCGCGGCGCAGCAGCAGATAGGCGCGGGTCTCCGGGGCGAGCCCGACCGTGCCCACCAGATGGCTGAGGATGCGGTAGCCGTCCAGCGGCGGCAGCGGGACCAGGTTGCTCAGCGCCTGCACGATGCCGATGAACAGCGCCCCGGTGAGCGGCGGCCGGGCCGGGTCCGCCGGATCCAGCAGCGCCCACCACAGCGCGAACGGCAGCAGCAGCACCAGGTTGACGTGCGCGCCCGCCGCGGCCACCACCAGTTTCGCCCGAAGTCCGGGCAGGAACAGGTAGTTGTCGACCGTGCAGTACATCATCATCGTCGGGAAGCGCCAGCGCAGCCCGATTTCCGTGACGATTCCGCCGTAGCGGCGCGCGGAGATCCCGTGGGCGAGTTCGTGCAGACAGATGCTGAACCACAGGAAGATCGCGAACGGCACCAGCACCCAGGGGCGGGTCACCAGCTCCAGCATCCCGTCCCAGAACGCCGGAGGGTCGGCGAGCACCGCCACGATCATCGCCAACGAGGCCGCCACCAGCGGGATTTGAATCCACGGTCCCAGTATCGGGGACATGATCGCGTGCAGCCGCGACGCGGTCCGGTGGGCGTCGGACACCGTCCGGCGGGTGCCCTTCCAGAAAGTGTTGGCCGGGGCGGGCGGCGGCTCGGGCGGTGCCGGGTCCGGCGCCCCGGCCAGCAGCCCGCGGGTGCCGAGCAGCCCGAGCAGCCGGATCCACTGCTCGTCGGGCAGCCGGCGCCGGAACCGCTCCGCGTACGCCGTGACGACGGCGTCCTGGTCGCGGGTGCCGTCGAGCAGGCCGAGGACGAACCGCTCCCTCGGGCCGATCTCGAACGTGGCGCCGCTCACCGGGTGTTTGACCAGATGGACGGTGCGCGGGCCGCGCAGCACCGCCGGACCGATCAGGGCACCCGGGCGCATCTCCGGCCGGTAGCCGCGGACGGCGGCGGCCCGGTCGGCCGCGCTCGCCCCGGCGGCGGTCTTGGCGGTGCCGGGGGCCGCGGCGCTCCGCGCGCCCGCTCCCGGCCGGTCGGCGGCGGTCACGAGGCGTCCTGCCGTCCCGGCCGGGACTCGCGCAGCACCCGGCCCAGGACGAACGCCAGATACGCCTCGTCCCGGATCGTCACATGCAGCCGGTTGTTGGTCATGTGCATGTACGGGGAGAGCAGCCGCGGCAGCACCGCGTCCACCCGGGTCGCGGTCACCAGCGGGGCCGCCTCCGGATCCGCCGTGCGCTCCTGGCCGGTGTCCTCGCGCGCCGGACCGTCCCAGGCCGGGAACGCCAGCTGCCCGCGCTCGGTGAGGTCCACCACCCGGTCCTTCAGCTCCAGGCAGTGCTCGGCCCAGCCGCGCAGGAACTCCGGCAGCCGGGCCGGCTCGCGGCTCGCGACCGCCTCCCGCAGCTGCGCGAACCGGGCGCCGAGCGACGGCGCCATCTTCTCGTACGTCTGCTCGTACTCGGACGAGCCGATGAACCCGGTCCCCGGGAACAGCCGGTGCCAGAAGGCGTAGTACGAGTCGAGATAGTCGGCCAGCCGGTCCTCCTCGGGCAGGAAGCAGCTCGCCATCACCATCATCAGCTGCGCCGAGGTGCCGAGCAGCACCGTCCGCAGATGCAGGTTCATGCTCCGGTACGCCTCCAGGACCAGGTCGCTGGAGCGCCGGAAGTGCCACTCCGCCAGCTCCACCCCGGCCGGGCCGCCGTACTTGGCGTACTCGGGGGCGTAGACCTCGTACGAGAAGGAGTTGTTCGGCCGAAGGTTCATCTGGCCGTCCGGGCCCATGTACTTCTCCCGGTCCTCGCCCGGGAACTCGATGTCGAACAGCGAGTTGTAGAAGTCCTTGAGGAAGCCGGAGTCCACCTCGTACAGGGCGGGGCGGCTCTTGAGGAAGCCGTCGATGGCCTCCTCGGCGCGCCGGCGCACCCCGGCCTCGGCGTCCGGGCCGCTGGGGCGCAGCCGCAGCCGGATGTGCGGCCCCTCCAGCCAGTAGTTGATGAAGAAGTAGCCGTCGATCAGACCGTCCTCGGTGAGCCGGTCGACCAGCGGACGCACGCACTTCACGAGCAGCGGCTGCGGGTTGGCGGCGTAGAAGACGTGCAGCGCCAGCCAGGGGGAGGAGGCGCCGTCCGGGGCGGCCTGGAAGGCCGCGGGCTCGGTCAGTTCGGGCATGACGGGTCGACCTCCGGGCCGGACTGCGGGGAAGGGGACGGGGAAGGGGACG
The DNA here is from genome assembly GCA_002355495.1 of Streptomyces laurentii. GTDB lineage: Bacteria > Actinomycetota > Actinomycetes > Streptomycetales > Streptomycetaceae > Streptomyces > Streptomyces laurentii. The sequence continues at coordinate 542,887 of AP017424.1, read as the reverse complement.
GGGAAGAGGAGGGGGAAGGGGTGCGGGTGGTGAAGGTCTCGACGGCGAGCTCGGCGATGTGCCGGCCGCGCTCCGAGGTGACGTGCAGGGCGTCCTCGGCGGGCAGCATCTCCCGGAAGGTCACCCGGGTGCCCGGGGTCCGCTCCACCAGCGCGTCGAACGAGGACAGCGAGAGCGGGCTGTCGAAGTCGACGTAGATCGGCTTGGCGCCGATCGGGCCCTGGCCGGGCCGGGCGACGGTGGCGAAGCACCGGTCGGCGAGCCCGTGGGTACGCCGCCAGCGCTGCCAGTCCAGGAAGAACACGGTGTCGTCCGCGCCCGCCCGCCGCACCGGGAGGACGTCGGCGAGCGCGGTCCAGGCGCGCCGGGCGACGACCACGGAGCCGTGCCGGACCCGGGGCCTGCGCGTCACCCCCTGCTCGGCCTCGCCCTCGGGCACGCCCGCCCACACGTCGAGGGCGGCCATGGTGCTGGGGGAGAGCAGGAGCAGGGTGCGGGGGATCGCGGGGAGCGCGATCGGCACCAGATAGCCCAGGTAGACGGGGACGACCTCGCGGCCGAGCCGGCGCGAGCGCAGCACCAGCCGGCCGGCCGCCTCGTCGTGCTCGACGTAGAGGTCGTCGAGGTCGATGCGGGCCTCGTCCGGCACGGTGGTCGTCTCGCCGGGGCAGACGATGTGGTGGTCGGTCAGCCGTCCGTGCAGGTTGAGGTTGCTGCTGACCGGGCCGCCGGTGACCTCCGCGAACACGGCGCCGTCCGGGCGCCGTTCGGCGATCTCCGCGCGCAGCGTGTCGGAGAACCCGGTGTCCTCGGCGGCCGTCTCCGACCCCGCGGCGTCGTACAGGTGGGTGAACCGGCTGAAGGGGAAGGCCAGTCCGCCGTACGACTTGTTGAGCACGGCGAGCTGCCCGCCGCCGTCCGGCCGGGACAGCTGGAGGTGATGGCTCTGCGGGACGAACCGCGCGCCGAGCGGGGCGAGTTCGCCGGCCGTACGGTCGAGCAGCGCGGCCGGCAGCTCGATCTCCTCGGCGTCCGGTGTCCCGGGCCGCTCCCACAGGGCGCGCACGCCGTCGTGGAAGTGGGTCCGGGCCCCGTCGAGGGCCTTCATCTCGCGCTGCCCGAGCCAGTTCTCCTCCGGGATGTACGCGCCGTTCTCGTCGAACGGGGCGCGCTTGGAGGTGAACGAGATGTACTGGTCGAAGAAGTCCTCGTGGAAGTCGTGGACCAGGCCGAGCAGGTCGTCGCAGCGTCCGCCCCGGCCGTACCGGGCGAGGAAGAAGCCCATGAGCGTGAGGCGTTGGGGGAGCGTCAGGTCGAACAGCGGCAGGGCGCCCTCGATGGCGCGCAGCGACCGGCCGGTCTCCCCGCTCAGCACGCCCGGTCCGCACGTCAGGTCGCCGCCCGTGTCGACGTCCTCGTACACGAGGGTCTGCGGCAGGGTCGGCTCGGCAGCGCCCAAGTCGGTCTGGGCGTCGAGGAGTTGGGTCCGGAGGGTACGGAGCAGGGTGCGGCACTCCGTGACGTCGGCGTGCGGGTAGCGGTCCAGGCGCGCGGCCGGACCGTCCAGGGTGTCCGCGAGCTTCTCGGCCCACGGCGCGCCGAGGGAGCGCAGCGCGTCCTGGTAGGCGCGCAGCGGGTCGCCGCTGTGCACGTCGGTGCGCAGCAGCGGCACCTGCACCATGCCCACGTTCAGCAGCGCCGACGCGTACCGCTCGCACTCCTCCCGGCCGGCCCGGTGCTTCGTCTCCAGCCAGTCGACCAGATCCCGCAGGCGCACCGTCCCGTCCTGGCCGCCCAGCCACTCCAGGAGCCGGTCCAGGGTCCCGCTGCTGCGCAGGAAGAACAGCCGGTCGCGGACCGCGTCGAAGGTCACGGCCGCGCCGTCGTCGCCCGCGGTCGTCTCGTGGCGCACGTAACGGATCCGGTCGGCGTCCCGCTCCCAGCCCGGCGACAGCATCACCGGCAGGTCCTGGCGGCGCGTGTGGTCGGCGGTGATCAGCTCGGTGAGCCGGCTCAGCACCACCACGTTCAGCCGGACATGGCTCGTCCACTCGCCGGAGACGTCCAGCGCGGCCGAGTCGTCCGCCCCGCCGAGCGCCGTGCCGCCCGCGAACGAGGCGAGGCCGACTCCGGTGAAGGTGCTGAACGGGCTGGTCTTGCACGCCGTCCGGTAGAGGTAGGTGAGCGCCGAACGCTCGATCTTCCGCATCCGGTTGGCCGGCCGCGGGCTGGTGTCGTCCAGATACGCGTCGAGGCGTCCGTCCAGCGTCGGCGAGGCCAGCAGCAGCGCCCGCCGGATCCGGTCGTCGGCCAGCGTGCGGCGCAACACGCCCCGGCTCGCCTGGAGTTCACGGTCCAGCAACTCCGGTCCGGTGGCGTTCAGTTCCGTGAGGCGGGCCCGGTCGCGCAGCCACGCGGCGGTGCGCGCGCCGGCCTCCGGGTCCCGCTCGGCCACCAGTCGTACGGCGGCCTCGGGGTCGGCCGGCAGCCGGTTGTTGAAGATCTGCCGGCGCAGGTTGAGCAGGCCGCGGCGGGCCGCCGCGTCGCCGGGCAGCTCGTCGGCGCCGGTGGTGGTCGCCTTGACCAGGGCGGCCAGCAGATCGCTGAGGTCGGCGCCGGCCGCGGCCAGGCGCTCCTCCTCGGCCAGCACCTCGTCGGCCCAGGCGCGGGTGCCGGGGCAGCGCAGCCCGTGTACGGTCTCGATGGGCAGCCCGGCCGCGCGCAGGACGAAGCGGTCGCCGGGCTCCCAGCGGGACCCGGCCCGGTCGGCGGATTCCGTGCCGGCCGGCCGGTTCTGGGGGTCGTCCCGGCGGTCGGGGGCGCCGGACGTCGTGGTTGTCATGGGGAAGTCCTCCGAGGCCGTCAGGCGATCTCGTGGTGGAAGTCGGCGGGCTCGGGCCGTTCGTGACCGAGGGGCATGATGAGCAGCGGGGCCTCGTCGCCGTCCATGAGCCCGAGACGCTCGGCGAACGACACGTTGTCGAAGCCCAGCGCCACGCCCGCGCCGACCCCGAGGGCGGCGGCGGCCGTGTAGAAGGTCTGCGAGACGGCGCCGGCGGTGCCGATGGCGAGCCGGTAGCCCCGGTCGCCGAGCGCGTCCAGGACGGCCGTGGTCCGCACGGTCGGCACCAGGACCGCGCCGGCCTGCTCCAGGTTGTAGTTGGCCAGGAAGTAGTTGTCCTGCAGGAACACGCCCTGCGGACCGGCCTCGACCAGGCGCAGGTCGCCGCGGTCCGGGTCGTAGGTGTAGGCGCCCCGCGCGATGCCCTCGACGTGGTTGACGAAGACGTGGACACGGGCGAGCCGGACCGCGCCCTCCGGGTCGGTGTCGCCGGCCAGCCGGGTGGCCGCGCATGCCGCGAGGACCGTCGACAGGTCCCGCGCGGACAGCTTCGTCCGGCTGTCGAACCGGCCGAAGCTGGACCGGCGGCGGCGCAGGGACTGGCGGGTGCCGGCGGCGGGCGCGGCGGGGGCCGGCAGTTCCACCCGCTCGCCGCCGCCGTCGTCCACCGGGGCCGCGGCGGCGGCCAGGGCGCCGGGCGCGGGACGCTCGGCGGCGCCCGCGAGGGTCGCCGCGTGCATGTCCCGTACCGTCACGAAGTCCAGCAGCGTACGGGAGCGTTCGACGTCCCGGTGCGCGACGGCGGGCCGGTGCTCCGGGTCCGTGCCGGCCGGTGCGGGACGCGCGCCGCGCGGCCCGTCCCAGTGCAGCGGCACGACGGCGAACACCGCCTCCTCCTCGCCCGGCACGCCGAGGAGTCCGTTCAGGACGGGCTCGTCGAACCACATCACGGGCGCGATCCGCAGCCCCCGTGCCGCGGCCCAGATCCGCCAGGTCTGCACCAGGGTGCCGATGTCGGTGGAGACCACGTGGAAGCAGAAGCTGTTGTACTTGAAGGAGTTCTGCCAGTACTTGACGCCGAGGATCAGGTACTGGTCGGCGTTCCGGGCCTCGGCGGGCGCGTCCGGGCCCAGGGCCGCGCGCACCCGCTCGGTGACGTCGCCGGTGAGCAGCCGCTGGAGGGCGTGCCGGTGGAGGTCGTAGTAGTGCAGGCCGGGCGTGAGCGGGCCGGAGGGGCCGGACGCCCAGTGGATGCTCACGGGGTAGAGGCCGCCGCCGCCCGCGGTGCCGCGCGACCAGTTGGCGTGCGTGTAGAACGGCAGGCCGGGCAGGTCGGTGTTGGCCTGGATGCCGAGCCGGCGTCCGGTCAGCCCGTACGAGTCCTTCAGCATCGCCGACAGCAGCCGCAGGCTGAAGCCGGCCGGGACCCGGGCGGGGTCCGGGCCGTCGGCGCCCGGGAGCACGCCCGGCAGCAGGCCCGGCGCGATCGGGACGTCGGGCAGGTCCTCGGTGTCCGGCAGGGCGAACGCCTCGGCGTGCGGGTAGTACTTGCCCTTGCGCGGGCCGTCGTCCCAGTTCACGACATGGTCGGTGGGCTCCATCGGGACGCGGCCGCGATGCAGGATGGCCTGCGCGTACTCATGGGCGTACCCCATGGGCTCCCCCTTTCCTCGGTTCATGGCGCGCTCGCGCCGTGGTGCGGACGGATGGCCGGACGGGCGGCCGGAGGGTGGCCGGCCATGAGGCCGGCCGGTGGGCGGTCACGGGAACGGATGCGGTCCTGGGTTCAGATCGGCCTCGGTCAGGTCGTCCGGCCGCAGCCCCGCCGCGCGCAGCGCGGTACGCATCCGGGGCATGTGCCGGGCGCGCTGCCGCGTCCAGCCGAAGTCGAGCGGCAGCAGACCGGGCACCAGCACCTTCACCGTGTGCAGGCCCAGGGCCCGCTGTTCGGGCGTGGTCTGGTCGACGACGACCACGTCGAATCCGGCCGAGGTGACGGCCTCGACCGCGGCGAGCAGGTCGTCCCGTACGTCCGGACCGGAGCCGTCGGCCCGCTCCCAGCGCAGATCGGCGACGGCGAGCGGCGCCGGGGGATCGGACCGCCGGAGCAGGAAGTCGGCGTGCCGGCCCATCTCCGGGACGGCGTAGACCAGCGGATGGTCGTGCAGGCTGGTGATCTTCGTGAAGTCCGCGGCCATCGCCCGGTAGTCGGCCTCGTCCCGCTCGAACCGCTGGAGCAGCTGCACCGAGTCCGTGGCGATCTCGCAGAGCGCCGCGGCGAGCGCCGCCTCCGGGTCCAGGGAGGCCCCGGCGCCGAAGCACATCCGGGCCGTGCCACCGTCGAAGCGCTCGGCGACCCCGGTCACCACGGGCACCGGGAAACCGATCCGGGTGTCGAAGAACCGGGCCCGGTAGCCGTACATGGCCATCCGCTCCACCATGACCCGCGTGAGCGGGTCGGTGCTGGTCGCCGGGTCGATCTCGGTCAGCGGCTGCATGCCGTGCCAGGCGAGCAGGAACGCGTCCCGCTCCAGGACCTCCATCAGGCCGCTGAGTACGGCCTCCTCCAGACTGCCCCCGGAGGCACAGCCGTTGGAGCTCTCCTGGACGAACCGGTGCTCGATCCCCGGCTTGTGGTAGTACGCGAGGATCTCCGGTACGGCGCGGGGGCGGCCGTCGCGCAGCGACCAGCCCCACACCCACGGCACCTCGCGGCCCGAAGTGAACGGCGGCACCCACGGGTTGGCCCGGTGGAAATCGTCCGTGTACAGCCCGGTCTCGCGCGGGTCGACGGCGTCCGGGCCGAGTTCGTCGAGCGACGCGGTCAGGGTGACCGCCCGCCCCCGGGCCCGCATCCCGGCGAACCGCTCCAGGCCCTCCAGGACACCGATCAGGGTGCTGGAACGGTACGTGTCGGCGTGCCCGCCCCAGAACGTCTCGCGCAGGTACTCGCCCGAACGGCTGGAGAAGCAGCCGACGGTGGCGGAGGTCGTCGGCGACGTCACGTCGCACACCACCGACGAACCGACGGCGCCCCAGTGCGGGTTGGCGAACGCGTCCACCGGCAGCCCGTACGACTCCACGTGCCGCACCCGGCTGACGCCCGGCCGGTACTTCGGCGCGGGCCGCAGCGCGAGCGCGGCCGCCTCCGCCGTCAGCGGCTCGGGCGTCCCGCAGGACGGACAGTCCGGCTCGGGCACCACGGGGTGGTGGCGGACCGTCAGCGACTCCAGGTCCACCAGCCACACGTCCGGGAACGGCTCCCGGCCGTCCGGGGGAGCGGCGGCGAGCCGGGCGATGAGCGCGGCCACCGCCTGGGCGGCGAACGGGACGTGGTACGGCCAGGGCCCGGCCTCCCGGGTCCGGCCGCGCAGCTCGATGCCCTCCCGCAGACCGACCGAGCGCACGCCCTGCCAGCGGCGTCCCAGGCACACGGCGCAGCCGGCCCGGCCCGCCACCGGCCAGGGACCGACCATGACCTGACGGCCGTACAGCCGCACGGGCAGCACCGGCTCGACGGGATCAGAGCCGGGACCAGAGCCGGGACGACCAGAGCCGGAACCGGAAGCGGAACCGGAAGGGGCATCGGGACCGCTGAAGCCGGCGGGCCCCGCCGGGGCGGCGAACGCGTCGCTCACCCCGAGGGCCGCGACCTCGATGTCCGGGAGCCCGGGCCCGGGCAGGTGCGCCAAGGCCTGCCGCAGTTCGGCGGCGAAGCGACGGCACGCCTCGGCGCGCGGCGCGGCGGCCCCGTCGACCGGGGCCGCGGCCACCTCAGCGGTCATCGTCGGCCACCTTGGTCAGCAGCACCCGTACGGTGTGGATCCCGGCGGCCGGCAGGTCGGCGCCGTGCGTGGGAACGACGAACGCGTCCCGCCCCGCGGCCCCGAGCCGCTCCAGGACATCGGCCCACGTCGCCGCCGCGGGGGACTCGGCGGGCTCGTCCGACTCCGTCACCGCCACCAGGAACGGGTCGAGGTCGACGAGCAGCGTGTCTCCGGTGTCGGGGGTGCCCAGTACGCCCTCCGCGGCGAGCTGCGCCGTCCCGAGCAGGTCGCGCAGCGCGTCGGTGACCGCGGCCGGCCGGCCGAGCGCGGCGCCGACGGCCCAGTGGGACGTACCGGCCACGTGGTCGGCGGTGTCCGTGGCCACCCGAGTCCGGGCGAGCACCACGGACACCCCGCTGTGCGACTCCTCACCGAGGTCGAGGAGTTCGATGCCGAACCCCAGGTGCCCGGCGGAACGCAGCAGGAACGTCACCTCGGGCGCGTCCGCGAACAGCTCCGGCGCCAGCACCGTCGTACGCCCGGCCCCGCGTACCGCCCGCAGCAGCGCGTCGTACCCGAGCGCGGAGAGCAGCCCCGCCGCCGCGGCCTCGGGCAGCCCGCCGCCCGCGCCGGCCCCGGCCCGCGACGGCTCGAACCGGCGGTCCTGGTTGTCCGGGCCGAACGGCCGTACCGCACCCGCCGGGACCCGGTGCGCCTCCTTCGTCAGCAGCGACGTCGCCGCCAGCCACACGGCCACCGGGTCGCCGCCCGCGCCGGTCGCCGTGACCAGCGCCGCCGGCTCGACCCGCGGCAGCGCCCCGGCCGTGTCGTCATGCTCCGCGGGCAGCGGCACGGCGGGGACGACACGCTCGGCGTACACCGTGGCGGCGGTGTCCAGGGCGCGCAGCCGGGCGCCCGCCGTGTGCTGCACGTCGAAGGCCGTGACGGTACGCCGCCCCGCCCCGCCCAGGCCCAGCTCCACGGCCCCGACCTTCAGCGGCGTCTGGGTGACCGGCTCGTCCGCGTACCGGGTGAACACGCCGACGGACGGGCGCAGCGCGAGCGAACGGCGGTCCAGCTCGGCGAGCGGCCCCTCGGTCGCGTCGTCATCCGGGGCGGCGGCGACCACCGGCTGGAAGACCGGCCGCTCGGGCGCCTCGGCCAGGTCGACCGGCTCCGGCGCACCGGCCGCCGTCGCGCAGAACGGGCAGCGCGGGTGCGGCAGCAGCCGCTCCGCGAGCACGTCGAACGAGGCCATGTCCTGGATCAGCACCTGGCCCCGGGTCTCGGCCGGCAGCGCCTCGGTGACCAGGCGGAACACCTCGTAGCCGAGCAGGTTGCCCAGCATCGCGGCGAGCGGGCCGCGCGGCCCGCTCGCCGCCGTCGAACCCAGCGCGAGACCGCTCCACAGCTCCGCCGCCTCGGCCGCGTCACCGGTCGCGCCGAGCCGCAGCGCGGCGCACGCCGCGCAGGCCGGGGAGCCCGCGCCGCTGACCGGACCGACCACGGCCCGGCCGCCGAACGTCCAGGCGGGCAGCAGCAGCCGGCCCTCCGGCACGCCCTCGCCGAGCAGGGCGAGCGTGGTCCGCAGCGCGTCGCGGCCGCCCGCGGCCACCACAACGTCGTATCCCTCGTACGCGGCCCAGCCGCCCGTGCCGCCGACGCCGACGAAGGAACCGAAGACGGAACCGGAAGCCGAAGCGGAACGGGTCTCCGGCAGGACCACGACCTCGGTCGGGCAGCCCTGCGCGGAGAGTTCCGCCGCCTCGGCGTGCAGCGCGGCGAAGTCCTCCGCCGTGGCGGGGTTCTCGGTCAGCGCGGCCTCCACGGCGACGGCGGCGCAGCCGTTGCGCAGCAGGGACTGCGCGCACCAGCGGGCGACCGGACCGTCGCCGAGCACGGCGACCCGGGTGCCCCGGAAGGCGGCGAAGCGGCCCTCGGCACCGTCGGCGTAGTGGTCGAGGTAGCCGATCTGCTCGGCGAACCGCTCGGCGACCGCCTCGTCCAAGGCGGCCTCCGTACCCGCCTCGGCGGGCGCTTGCACCGGACGGGCGAACCCGCGGGCGTACAGCGCCTGCACCAGGCCGCCGACCATCGCTTTCTGCGGCTCGCCGAAGCCGGTGCAGATCTCGGCCACGGTCCTGCGCCCGTTGAAGTGCGGGACGAGCAGCGTGGCGACCTTGTAGGCGCTCGGTGAGCTGAACTGGAAGCCGCCGTCGGCGTTGTGGAAGATGACGCCCTTCGGCGTCTCGGTGAACAGGACGTCGCGGCGCACCCGGGGACGGGTGCCGGCGGTCTCCTCGTACGGCGTCGTGGACATGCGGGGGTCGCACCTCCGGATCGGGGCCTGTCGGCCGCGTGGATCTGAGAACAGGAGAACAAGGGAGAGCAAGGAAGAACGGGGGAGTGCTGGGGTGGAGCATCCGGCGCCCCGTCGCACGGAGGGCTCGTGGTGGACCAGGGGCATGGGACACGGAGGAGCCGGACGGGGAGCAGAGACGTCAGGGGGATCGAAGGGATCGAAGGGATCAAAGGGAATGGTGGGATCAGCGGGGGACGTGGTGCTGATGTGACGGGAGAGGCGGTGGGGAAGGGAGTGGGGGGCGTGCGTCAGCGTGGGGCGGACCCGGCACGGACCCGGCACGGAACGGGCCGGCCTCGGAGCGGGCAGGGTACGAGCGGTTACGGGAAGGGGAGCCGGTCCCGCGACGGTCAGGTGGCTCCCGAGGGCAAGGCGCGCCTCGCCGTCGCGGTCACGGCCCGGGGGACCTCGTCCCCGGTTCGGGCGGTCCGGCGCAGCGCGTGGGCGCGGAACAGCTCGTTCATCCGCAGGGTCCCCGGCTGGTCGTCCTCCAGGAGCCCGTGGTCGAGCAGCCGTTCCAGCAGCTCCTCGGCCTCCGTCTCGGGGATCGCGAGCGCCCCGGCGGTGGCCGGCGCGGTGATCCGGCCGTGCAGCCGGGCCAGCCGCAGATGGGCGTCGGCCAGCGGCGCGGGCAGCCGGCGCAGCGCGCCGTCGAGGGCCAGCGGCACCGACATCCGGGGGTCGTCGGGCAGCGCGAGCCGGGCGGGCAGGTCGCGCCGGAGCCACTCCGCGTAGTCGGCGAGCCGTGTCCGGGGCCGGGTGAGCAGCCGGGCCGCGACGATCCGCAGCGCGAGCGGGACGTGTCCGCACAGCTCGGCGAGGGTCCGCGCGGCGGCGGCCTCGGCCGCCACCCGTTCCCGGCCGAGGACGGCGGTGAGCAGCGCGTCGGACTCCCGCGGGGACAGCGCGCCGAGCTGGACCACCGCCGGGCCGTGGGTGGCGACCAGCGCGGCGAGTCCCAGCCGGCTGGTCACGATGACGGCGCCGGGTCCGGTCGCGTCGAGCAGGTCGCGTACCTGGTCCGGGTGGACCACGTCGTCGAGGATCACCAGACACGGTGCGCCGCCGTCCCGGCAGCGCAGGAGCGCGCGCAGGGCGGCCGCCGCGTCGGCGGCGGGGCGGGGCGCGCCGTCGGGCCCGCTCATCGGGAGGAGGACCGCGCCCCCGGGGTAGCGGTCGGCGACCAGGTGCGCGGCGTGCAGGGCGAGGGCGGTCTTGCCCATGCCGGGGCCGCCGGAGACCAGTGCGAGCAGCGGAGCGGTCCCGCCCGTACCGACGCCCGTACCGACGTCCGCGCCGCCGAGGTGGGCGACCAGGTCGGCGGTCTCGCGGCAGCGGCCGGTGAAGCCGGGGACGTGCGGGAGCCGGGGCGCGGGGCCGGGCCGCGCTCGGGCGGCGCGCCGGCGGCGGACTCGCCCTTCGCGGACACGGGACTGTCGGCGGAGGGGTGTTCGGCCGCGGCGGCCGCCGGAGCCGTGGCCGGAGCCGGAGCCGTGGCCGGGGTCGGAGTCGCGTCGGTGTCGGCGTCCGCGAACGGCCCGGGGGCGGACGGGCGTACGGCCGGCTCCAGGGCCACGGCCGCCGGGGCCGCGGGCTCGATCTCCGGTCCGCGCGGCTCGTCGCCGCGCAGGATGGCCAGCTCCAGCCGCTGGAGCTCGGCGCCCGGGTCGACGCCGAGTTCGTCCCGGAGATGCGTGCGGATCCGGCGGTACTCGGCCAGCGCCTCGTTCTGGCGCCCGACCCGGTACAGCGCGCGCATCAACTGGGCGGTGAGTCCCTCGTGTTGGGGGTGGGCGCGGGTGGCCTCCCAGAGGTCCACCAGGACTTCGCGGCCCCGTCCGCGGGCCAGTTGGATCTCGCAGACGCGTTCCACCACCCGGAGCCGTTCCTCGACCAGGCGGGGCACCTCGTCGCGGTGCAGCAGCTCGGAGGGGACGTTGGTGAGCAGGGGCCGCGCCACAGCCCGAGGGCCTTACGCAGCAAGGGGAGTTCGGTCTCCCCCGCGCCGTCCGCGCGGGCGGCGAGCCGGCGGAAGCGCAGGAGGTCCAGGGTGTCGTGGTCGGCGGGGACGAGGTAGCCGCCGGCGACCGCGACCACCGCCTGTTCCTCGATGTCGTACTTCGCGAAGAGCCGTCTCAGACGCAGGACGCAGCTCTGCAGCGCGGCCTTGGCCGTGGCGGGCTGTTCCTCACCCCAGACGGCCTGGCGCAGCCGGGAGGTCGGGACCACCTCGCCCGGCCGGACCAGCAGGGCGGCCAGCAGGGACGTCGGCTTGGACGGTGGCAGGACGACCATGTCGCGTCCGTCGGTGATGCTGAGCGGACCGAGCAACTGGAAGCGCACTGAGTTCCCCTCGTCTACCGTCGGACGCCTGTGGATGGACCGGCGCACCGCCGCGTGCCCCTGGTCGGGAGGCGCGCGGGCATGACGGAGCCTCTGTGAAGCGGACTTCACAAATCCGTTCTGTCGTGTGGTCGAGGTGAGTGTCTACTGGCGTAGATTCCCGGTCAAGGGGGTCCGCGCAGGCGAATGACGGGGTCCACGAGGCGGTTTGACGGCCGGTCACACGGGGTGCGCCATCGCTTTCGCAAGTGGTGGCCGGATTTCGCGCGCCGTGTCCGAACGGGCTTCATGCGCGGGTGGGTTGGCGGTGGCGAACCGTTCCCCGGACGTTGCGGTGGACTTCATTCCACATGGCCGCGGGCACGCCGAGGGCCCGTCCGGCGCCGTCTCCTTCGAAGAGGAGAGGTCCGGACGGGCGCTGCTGCACCGACCGTCGGGTTCGGGTCAGGCGGAGCAGGAGGTGGTGCTGCAGGTGGAGCTGGAGGTGGAGGTGGAGCTGGTGCTCGTGCAGCCGGCGAGCACGACCTCGCTGGCCTCCGAGTAGTCGGAGATCTCGAAGGTCTCGGCCTCCAGCGCGAGGATCTCGTCAGCGAGGGTGCTCAGTTCCTTGTCCATGATGTCTCCCGAGGTCGAAGCGAATCGTTTCCCGGCACCCGAGGGCGCCGGTGCGGAACCATTCCAGCGGCACCCGCTCACCGTTCGGCACGTCTTCCGCTGGCATTCCGCTGACACGCGGTGCCAGCGGGCTGCCGGAGATGACAGAAGCCCAGGTGAGGGGGCCGGAAGGCGATGCGGGCCGGCCCGTACGGCCGACTATCGTGGCGGCATGCGACGAACCGACATCACCGGGGACGACGGCGTCTGGACGGGTGTGTCCGTGGAGGCACGGGCGCCCCGCCGGCCCGGCCTGTGCCTGTTCGCCGCCGAACGGCGCCTGCTGCTCACCCAGGAATCGCGGCCCGTCCTGCTCGCCGAGGTCGACGCCGACCACTGCGGGGTGGAGTTCCGGCGTACGGACGCCTACCGCTCCTTCGTCCCGCCGCTGCGGGCCGACACGGCGCGGAACCTGGCCGGCCGCCCGGACCGCTGGGCCCACCGCCTTCTGCCGTATCTGCTCGGCACTCCGGGCGGTCCGCTGCACGAGGGCCGGTGGCTGCTCTCGGCCGAGAGCCCCCTCCTGCGCGGGAAAGAGGGCAGCGGACCGTGGGGGAGTACCTCGACTCGCTGCTCGTCGAAGGCCACCCGGATGGCTACGTCGACTGGTTCGTACACAACGGCTCGTGGGAGATCCTGCCGCTGCGCCCGATGCCCGCCGCGGACGACAGCCGCGTCAAGGCGTACCGCAAGCAGGCCCGAGAAGGGACGCTCCCGCCCGTCCTGCTGTGGTGGGTGAGCGGCCTCGACTGCAGCCTGATCCTGGACGGTCACGCGCGCCTCGCCGCGGCGATCGCCGAGTCCGTCGAACCCCCGATGCTGCAGCTGATCCGCACCGCGCCCGAGGACGAGGTGGCAGCGGGCACCGAGCGGGCGGTGCGGGGGTACGAGGAAGAGCTGGCCCGCTTCGCCGAACTGCGCGCCCGCCACGGAGCTTTGGTTCCCGACGGCGCCGCCCTGGCCGGCCCGCCCTTGGCCCGCCGCCTCCGCGACCTGGACACGGGCCGCCGTCCCGCCTGGGCCTGGCCGCTGGAGGGCGGAGAGGCCGAGTGGCGCGCTCTGGCCGACCAGGTCGCACACGAGGCGACCGACGGGAGCCGGCCGGCGGGCTGATCCCGCGCGACAGCGGATCGCGACCCTGGCGGTGCGTTCGGCGCGGCGGTCGTACGATGCCGCTGGAATGATCAGTTCCGTGTAGCCGCGCGTCGTCGCGGCCACGCACCCCATCGCCGAAAGAACCGCAGCACCTACATGCCCGCCCTCCCCCGCACCCCCGCCCCTTCGCCGTCCTCCGCCCAGCCGACCCGCTGGTGGCGCACGAACCCCGCCCGCGTCGGAGCCATCGTGCCGGTCCCCCTGCTCGGCGCCCTGGACGAGCGGGTGGGCTTCGTGGCCCTCGTCGCCGCCCTCGTGATGCTGTGGCGCGGCAACCCGTGGCCGAAGGGCGGCAAGATCTTCGCCACGATCGCCGCGATGGCACTGCTCGGAGCGGTCATCCCGAACCCGTCCACGTCCGAGACCGGAACGGCGGCCCCCGCGGGCAAGGACGCGCGGCCGGCCAGGACCGTCCCCTCGTTCGGCGCATCCACGCCGACGGCGTCGCCGACCGCGCGGACGGAGAAGATGACCGACTTCCTCGGCGAGCGTCTCGACATCGCCTTCTCGCGCTCCCGTAAGCGTGGTTACGAGGTGGCGTCTCACGACGCCTCCGGCGAGCGGCGGGACGTGTCCGCCCGTTCCCTGTGGAAGGTCTGCTTCCAGCAGCCGGCGCCCGGCACCGTCGTCGAGAACAGCGCCGAGTTCGGTGTTGAGTTCGGCGTCGTCCGGACCGCGGAGCCCTGCCCGGCCCGGGAAGGGGAGGCGGTGCCGTGGCCCAAGATGCCCGACCTGATCGGGAAGACCTGGCCCACCGCCCGTGCGGCCGTCGTCGCTCTCGGTGTGCCCGAACGGCGCGTGCACCCCGAGGCCGCCTACGCCAACGACCTGCTGCCCGACGCCGGCGAGTACGACGACTGGCGCGTCTGCCGGCAGGACCCGGCCAAGGACGCCGAAGTGCGCGAGGACACCTGGCTGGTGACGCTGTCCCTGTCCTCGCCCGAGAACGGCTGCCCCGACTCCGACCGCGGCCAGGCCGTCTACCTCCCGGACCGGGACGGTGACGGCGACCCCGACTACCACGACCCGTACCCGCGCGACCGGAACCGCGACACCACGTTCCCCCACGGCCGTCCCCACACGGGCTCGGGCGACTCCGGAAGCTCCTCGGACGGCGACTCGGACCACCGCGGCTGGAGCCCCTGCCGCCACACCCGCTGGTGCTGACCACCGAGACCGCGCGGCTCATGTGACGGCGGCTGATCACGCGTGCGGCGCTGCCAGGCCGGCCCAGGGGAGGAACCGGCCGAGCAACTGCCGCCCCGGCCGCACCACAGCGCACTCGGAATCCGCGATCATCCCCTATCCGGAGGGCCGCCCCCTGGTACAGGATGACCGGCCGTGATCTTTTCCCGTACACACAGACGAAGAGGCGGACTGCTCGCCGCGGTGCTCGCACTGCTCGGCTCGGCCCTCCTCGTCCTCCCCCTCCAGGCCAGCGCCGACCCGCTCCCGTACGCCGACTGCCCGGCGAACACACTCTGCCTCTACAGCGGTGCGGGCGGCACCGGTGAGCGCCGCGACTTCACCGAGGCGCAGAAGACCGAGCGCTACGACGCGGCCTGGGACGACAAGACCCTCTCCGCCAAGAACAACACCGCCCTCTGGGCGTGCGTCTACCTCGACGCCGGCTACGGCGGTCTGCTCCAGACCGTCAAGCCCGGCAACGACGACGACTACGCGAGCGGCGACGCCCGCTGGGTGAGCGCCATCAGCTCCCACAAGCTGGTCCCGTCCCGCGCCCACTGCTTCACCGGGTACGAACGCTGCCCGACAACCGGGTCTGCACCTTCACCCAGGAACGCGGCCGCGGCACCATGACCGTCCACCTGCCCGCCACCGACCCGGTCACCAGGAACTACGGCGACAGCTACGGCCCCGAGGCAGCCCCCAAGTCGGTCTTCAACCGCACCCGCAAGCACGCGTGCTTCTACCCCGACCCCTCCTACGGCGGCACCTGGACCGACCCGGCCGACCAGCGGAAGTACGGCGCGTACGTGGTGCTGCGCGGCGACAGTACGACCGTGCCCGCCCCGTTCGCCGGCACCTTCCGCTCGCACGAGCTCGTCAACGGAACCTCGGAGTGCCAGTGACCAGGATGCCCCGCCCGTTCGCGACGGCCCTCGCCGCCGTCGCCGCGCTCGCCCTCACGACCTCGGCGGCCGCCGCGCCTGCCGCGCCCGCCGCCGACGAGGTCCCCAGCCCGCTCGCCCTGAACTGGACGAAGACGACACCCGTCCCCGTCCCGGTCGGCCCCGGTGTCACCCGTACCACCTGGACCGAGACGAGACCCGACAACCGCCCGGACGGCGAGGGCCGCGTACTCCAGGTCGTCGAGATCGATCCGGCCGTCGCCGCGCTCACCCTGGGCAGCACCGTCGGCACCGACGACGCCACCTCCCAGACGGTCGCGGACCAGCTCGCGACCGTCTCGTCCGTCGCCTCCCGCCACCCGTACGCGGGCGTCAACGGCGGACTGTTCCAGCCCGAACTCGCCATCGGCACCGCCGCGCCCCGCGTGGTGCACACCAGCGCCACCGCCGCGGACGGCGTGCTGCACAGCGCGGCCTGCTGGGACGCCGCCGGGAAGGGCAGCACCGGCGCGGTCCTCCAGTACGGCATCCCGTACATCACCCGCCTCGGCACCGACCTGCGGCTGACCGCGCCGTCCGGCGACACCGTCCGCGTCGACGACCTCGACCGCACCCCCGGCCGGATCCCGCACTGCCCCCGCGACGCCGAGGACACGCTGGTGAGCGGCGCCACCGGGCCGCGGGTCCACCAGGACCCGGACGAGATCGTCGTGTTCACCGACGACTACGGGGTCGCCACGCCGAAGCCGTACGCCGACCCGCTCGTCCCGGCCACCGCCGACCCCGGCTACGAGGTGGTCCTCGACGCGTACGGCGTCGTCACCGACGCGCACCCTGGCCGTGGCGGCATCACCGTCCCGGCCGGCGGCCGGATCCTCCAGGGCGTCGGCACCGGCGCGGAGTGGCTGCGCACCCACCTGGCGCGGGACGACCGGGCGGTCCTCGACCTCAGGCTCCGCGACATGACGCTGAACCGGGACATCCCGCTGGACGCGTCCGTGGACGTCGTGAGTTCGTTCCACCGGCTGCTGCGCACCGGCGACGTCCCGCCGGCCACCGAACTGCCCAACTCCTGCAACGACGGCAGCCGCCTCGGCACCGACGGCGTCACGTACCTCTGCACCGACTCGCGCACCGCTCTCGCCACCAACATCAAGGGCAATCCGGTGCTCCTCACCCTCACCGGCGGGCCGGGCCGCGAGGACGGCGACTATCTGCGCGGCTTCGCCGCCCTGATCGACTCCAAGGAACTCTCCCTGGTCGACGCGATCAACCTCGACGGCGGCGGCTCGACCACCCTGATGACCGGCACCGAGGTCCTCACCCCGCCGACCGACACCCAGGCGGGCGTGAAGGTGCACCGGCGGGTCGCGGACGCGGTGTACGCGGGGGTCGGCGGCTACGGGATGTACGCCAAGTAGCGGACGAGGTCCGTGCCGGCCCCGCGAATACTTCGGCCCCGGACCCTTACGCGCGGCGGTACGCGCGGTGGCCCCGGCCGGATTCGTCCGGTCGGGGCCACCGTCGTCAGCGGATCGGGTATCCGCGCGCCCGGTCCCGGTTCTTCGTACGTCAGGCCGTGCGGTGCTCCGTGATCCAGCGGGCCGCGAGCAGGCCGGAGGCGGCGGTGAGGGCCGCGGCGGCGACGATCGTGGCGTTCAGGCCGAGGAGGTCGGCGAGGATGCCGGCGACCAGGGCGCCGGCCGCGTACCCGATGTCACGCCAGAACCGGTACGTGCCGAGGGCGTTGGCGCGCCAGGCCGGGTGGGCGTTGTCGGAGATGGACGCGATGAGCGCCGGGTAGACCATGGCGGTGCCGAGGCCGAGGGCGACGGCGGACAGCACGCCCGCGAGCAGCGGGTGGTCGAGCAGAGCGAGGGCGAGGACGAAGCCGCCGGCCTGGACGAGCATGCCGGTGACGATGAGCGGCTTGCGCCCGAAGCGGTCGGAGAGATGACCGGTCGGGATCTGCCCGAGGCCCCACAGGATGGGGTAGAGGCCCTTGATGAGTCCGACGGCGGCGAGCCCCAGCCCGTGATCGGTGAACAGGAGCGGGAAGACACCCCAGGTCAGACCGTCGTTGAGGTTGTTGATCAGGCCCGCCTGGCTGGCGCCGCGCAGCGAGCGGTCGCGCCAGGACGTCCGGATGAAGGTGGCCTTGAGGCCGGTCTGCTCGCCGGCGGGCAGCGGCTTCGGGTGCTGGGCCAGTTCGAGGGCGACGTGCGCGGCGGTGTCGCGGACGACGAGGGCGAGCGCGAGGCCGGCCACGACGAAGACGACGCCGATGAGCTCGGGGACGGGCCGCAGGCCGTAGCTGGTGGCGAGGTAGCCGGTGACCAGGGCGGTCACGCCGACGGAGGTGTATCCGGCGGCCTCGTTCAGACCGGTGGCCAGGCCGCGGCGGGACGGGCCGACCAGGTCGATCTTCATGTTGACGGTCATCGACCAGGTGAGTCCCTGGTTGAGGCCGAGCAGGACGTTCGCGGCGACGATCCAGCCCCAGGACGGCGCGTACGCGAGCAGGAACGGCACCGGGACACCGATCAGCCAGCCCGCCACGAGCAGCTGCTTGCGGCGGAACCGGGCGGTCAGCGCGCCCGCCGCGAGGTTGGTGAGGGCCTTGGTGAGGCCGAAGGCGATGATGAACGAGAAGACGGCGAGGCTGCTGGTGAGGCCGAAGGTCTCGGTGCCGATGAGGGGGACGGTGGTCCGTTCGAGGCCCACCAGGCCGCCGACGGCGACGTTGACGATGACGAGCAGGGTGAACTGGAGCCAGTTCTCCCGCAGGCCGAGGACCACCGGGCGGCCGGAGCGGTCGGTGGGGGGCGCGGGCGCCGGCCCGGTGGGGGCGGCGGGGGCGGGGGTGGTCTTCACGGGCGGATGTCCTCCGTGCTCCTGGACGTGCTCTCGGACGGGGTGCCGGCCGGCGTGGCGGCGGCGCGCGGTCCGCGTCGCCCCGGGCGGGGAGAGGGGCGCCGGACGGGGAGCGTCACCGCCGGGCTTCAGCTACAGTAATCCATAGATATTTGGAGGAAGCAATGCGGGAAGCCACCACCGGCGGCACCAAGGCCGCCCTCTACGAGGCCTTCGCCGCCAGCGGCAAGGCTCTGGCCAGCGGAAAGCGCCTGGAACTGCTCGATCTGCTCGCCCAGGGCGAACGCACCGTCGACGCCCTCGCCAAGGCCGCCGGACTCAACCTGACCACAGCCTCGGCCCACCTGCAGACGCTCAAGCAGGCCGGATTCGTCGCGACCCGCCGCGAGGGCGTCCGTATCCACTACCGGCTCGCCGGAGAGGACGTCGCGCAGCTGTTCGCCCTGCTGCGGACGGTCGCCGTCCGTCACCAGGCCGCGGTCCCGGCCGCCCGCGACGCGTACCTCGGCGAGGACGGAGCGGCCGAGGTCGGCCACGAGGAGCTGCTGGCGCGCGTCGCCGACAGCGGCGCCGTCGTCCTCGACGTACGCCCGGCCGAGGAGTACCTCGCCGGACACATCCCCGGCGCGATCTCCATCCCCGTCGCCGAGCTGGCCGACCGCCTCGGCGAGCTGCCCGAGGAGACCGAGGTCGTCGTCTACTGCCGCGGCGAGTTCTGCGCCCTCGCGTACGACGCCGTCCGCCTGCTCTCCGGCCGCGGCCGCCGGGCCGTCCGGCTCCACGACGGCATGCTCGAATGGCGCCTGGCCGACCGGCCCGTCCACGCGGGCGAGACCCGCTGACCCCGCCCCGCGACCGCCGGACCTGACGGCCTCCCCGCCCCGACCGCCTCGGCCTCCCTGCCGGACCTGACGGACGTCCCGCCCCGGCTTCCCCGGCCCCGCGCTCGCCGCCGTCTCCGCCCGGCGGGCCGGCCGCTCCTCTACCCGAGGTCCTTCCGCAGCACCGTGCAGACCGTCTCGTGGCGGCGGATCGAGCCGTCGGGGCCTGGACGTCCCAGGCGTCCGGACGGCGGTCGTACGCGACGTAGCCCAGCCGCTCGTACAGGGCGCGGGCCCGCGGGTTGGACTCCTCGACGGCCAGTTCGGCGTGCCGCAGGCCCCGGTCGCGGATCCGCCGCTCGGCGGCCCCGACCAGGAACGTGCCGATGCCGCACGACTGCAGGGCGGGGTGCACCGCCAGCTGCCACAACGTACCGGCGCCCTCCTTCGTCTCGTAGTCGACGCCGCCCTTCGCAACCGGGATCCCGGCCGCGGCGCAGACGGCGAGGTAGTCGACCGCGCCGGTCCGGGCCCGCTCCAACTGCCGGGCGACGCTTGCCAGATGCGTGGCCGACCCGGCCCAGCCGCACGACGCCAGATCCGCGTGCGTCAGGTCACGCGCCGTCAGTCTCACCACGATGTCGGTCATCGCCCCGGCCTCCCTCTCCGCCTGCTCCGGCGAGCCGTCAGCATCCCCGCTGGTCAGGCGGATACGCAAAGGCGTTTCGAGGCGCACGCACCCCGAGAGCGGAGGGAGGGATTCAATTTGAGATTGAAAAAATTAAGTATCCAGCGTTGAGAACTTAAGAAAATCAAGCTATATATGAGAGGAAGGTACGGCGCCGGGAGCGAGGGAGTCGACGGTGGACTGGCAGGAACTGACGGATCTGACGCAGGGGCGGCCGTTCATGGTCGAGCGGGTCCGTCTCGCGGACAACGGGGTGGCGATCGAGGGGCGGTTCGAGCCGCCGCAGCTGGCCCGGCTCGGGGTCGACGACCAGGTGTTCGTCGCCGCGTTCGTGCGGTCGCACGGCTCCATCAAGGAGATGGAGCGGACCTTCGGGGTGAGCTACCCGACGGTCAAGGCCCGGCTGAACCGGATCGCCGAACAGCTCGACTTCGTCGACACCGACCCGGCCCCCGCCGGGAATACCGAGGGCGCGGTCGCCGCCGACGTCGTCGCACGGTTGCGGCGCGGGGAGATCAACGCCCAGGAGGCGCTGGCCCAGTTGGAGGAACCCCGGTGATGCCGCAACTGATGACGATTCGTCATCGCCGCTACAGCGGAAGCTTGTTGCGGCTGTACATCCCGATCGTTCCGGTCTGCCTGGTGCTGGCCCCGCTGCTGGTACTCGCGCTGATCGCCGGACTGATCGCCTGCCGGGTCCACAAGGTCGATCCGGTGGGCGCGCTGCGCGGCGCCGGGCGGCTGCTGTGGGCGCTGCCCGGCACCCGGATCGAGATCGAGCAGGGCCGGACGGCCTTCTCGGTCAGCGTCAGATGAATCATCCAGAGAGAGGAAGGCACCGATGAACGAGCAGCGCCGGCAGATCCTGGAGATGCTCGCCGAAGGAAAGATCACCGCGGACGAGGCCGAGCGGCTGATCGAGGCCCTCGGACGGCAGCGGCCCGAGACGCCGGCGGGAGCCGCGTCCGGGGCGAAGGCCCGGCCCACATACCTGCGCGTGCTGGTGGACTCGACCGACGACACCGCCGGCGACGGCCCGACCCACGTCAACCTCCGCATCCCGCTCCAACTGCTGCGCGCCGGAGTCCGGCTCACCAGCCTCGTCCCTCCGCAGGCGCTCGCCAAGGCAAGTGCGGAACTGAACAAGGCGGGCGTCCCGGTCGACCTCGTCGAACTCAAGCCGCAGCACCTCGAGG
Organism: Streptomyces laurentii; assembly: GCA_002355495.1. GTDB lineage: Bacteria > Actinomycetota > Actinomycetes > Streptomycetales > Streptomycetaceae > Streptomyces > Streptomyces laurentii. Next base: position 522,092 of record AP017424.1, on the reverse strand, counting down.
AACTCGTCGAACACCTCGACGACGTGACCGTCGACGTCGACGACCCCGACACCACGGTGCGCGTCTTCTGCGAGTGACCCGGTTCCACGGTGGCCTCGCTCCACCGCTTCACCCCCCGCCGTGACGGCGTCGCCCCGACCGCCCCGACCGCCCCGACCGCCCCGACCGCCCCGACCGCCCCGGCCGGTGGCGGCGGGGCGCGCCCACCCGCCCGGTTTCCACTCCCTCCCCGGCGCGTCACCCTAAGCTGGACCACCGGCACCAGGGAGGCTCCGATGACGCAACCGACCAGGCCACACCCGATCTTCGCCCGCGTGTACGCCGGGTTCGCCGGCCCCGCGCTGGAGCGGGCCGGCATGGGCGAGCACCGCACCCGGCTGCTGGCCGGGCTCCGCGGCGAGGTCGTCGAGATCGGCGCGGGCAACGGGCTCAACTTCCCCCACTACCCGCCCGAGGTCACCCGGATCGTCGCCGTCGAACCGGAACCCACCCTGCGCGCCCGGGCCGTGGAACAGGCCCGCGCGACGTCCGTGCCGGTGGAGACGCAGGCCGCCCGGGCCGAGCGGCTGCCCTTCCCGGACGCCTCCTTCGACGCGGCCGTGGCCTGTCTGACGCTCTGTTCGGTGGCCGACCCGCGCGCCGCCCTCGCCGAACTCCACCGCGTCCTGCGCCCCGGCGGACAGCTCCGCTTCCTCGAACACGTCCAGGCACGGACGCCCGCCATGCGCCGTGTGCAGCGGATCCTCGACGCCACCATCTGGCCGCCGCTGGTGGGCGGTTGCCACACCGGCCGCGACACCGAGACGGCCATCGCCGCCGCCGGCTTCACCCTCACCACCGTCGACCACTTCGACTTCCCCGCCTCCCGCGTACCCCTCCCCGCCGCGACCCACATCCTCGGCACCGCCGTCCGCGGCAACGGGCCCCACACCACGGCGTGATCCCCGCCGGACACCGGCCAGCCCGGCGTCCCCGTACCGCCGTCGCCCTCTCTCGGGCGGCGGTACGGACGGGTAGGGTCCTGCCATGTCCTCCTCAGCCATGACCGGCCGCGCCCCGTCCGGCACGTCCCCCGTCACCGCCGACGACCTCGCACTCGCCGTGCGACTGGCCCTGGCGGCGCTCCGCGAAGCGCCCCCGGCCGCCTGGGAGGAGAAGGCCGGCTCGCTGGAATGGGACCGCTGGGAGACCGTCGAGCACCTCAGTGACGACCTGTTCGCCTACGCCGTGCAACTCGGCCCCGCCGTGCCCCCCATGGACGGCGACGTGCCGTTCCTCTGGCAGAGCCGCCGGACCGGCGGCCCGGCGAACGCCATCCACGCGGACCGCGCGGCCGGGCCCGACGGTCTGCTGCAGGTGCTGGACGCGAGCGGCGCGCTGCTGGTCGCCATGGTGCGCACGACGCCGTCGAGCACACGCGCGCACCACGTCTTCGGCGCCTCGGACCCCGAGGGCTTCGCCGCCATGGGGATCGTGGAGACCCTGGTGCACACGTACGACCTGACGCGGGGACTCGGGCTCGTCTGGAGCCCGCCCGCCGACCTGTGCGCCCGCGTGCTCGCCCGGCTGTTCCCGGACGCGCCGGAGACCACGGACCCCTGGCCCACCCTGCTCTGGGCCACCGGCCGGGCCGCGCTCGGAGAGCGCCCCCGGCAGACCGCGTGGCGCTGGGACGGCACCCCGCGCACCCGGGCCTGACCAAGACACTCTGCCGCCGCCGGCCGCGCCCTCCACGCGGACCTGATCACGCACTCCTGACCGGCACTGCCGGGGGCGACACCAGTGGTCCCGGACGGCCCGGCCCGACGCCGGGCCCGACGCCCGGCCGGACACGCGGCCCGCCCCCGCTGCCAAGCCGACGCCCGTCCGCGACGAGGGACGGCCCGCGCGCTCTCCCTCCCACCGTCCCGGTTGCGGTCGCCCCGATTCGCGAAAACCCTGGAAGGGATCGCCACCGAGGCCGACACAGGCATGCGAATACCTGAACGGACGCAGGGAAGGGACGTGGTGGGCGCCATGAAGGCAGCCGTCTTCCAGGGGCCGGGCCGGATGTCCTGGCAGGACGTACCCGACCCGGAGATCAAGGATCCCGGCGACGCGGTCGTACGGGTCGACGTGGTCACCATCTGCGGCACCGACCTGCACATCCTGAAGGGCGACGTGCCGGAGACACTCCCCGGCACGGTGCTCGGCCACGAGGCGGTCGGCACGGTGGTCGAGACCGGCCGCGACGTGCGCTCCGTGCGCCCCGGGGACCGTGTCCTCGTGTCCTGCGTCTCGCCCTGCGGCCGCTGCCGTTTCTGCCGCGAGAACCGCTACGGCCAGTGCCTGGGCGGGGGCGGCTGGATCCTCGGCCACACCATCGACGGAACCCAGGCGGAGTACGTCCGGGTGCCGTTCGCCGACCTGTCCCTGCACCCGCTCCCGAGCGCGGTCGACAGCTACGACGCCGTCCTGCTCGCGGACATCTTCCCCACCTCCTACGAGGTCGGCGTCCTGGCCGGCGCGGTCCGGCCGGCCGACACGGTCGTCATCGTCGGCGCGGGCCCCGTCGGTCTCGCCGCGATCGCCACGGCCCGCCTCTACAGCCCCGGGCGGATCATCGCCGTCGACCTCGCCCCGTCCCGGCTCGCCGCCGCCCGCGAACTCGGCGCCGACGCGACCGTGACCGACGACGAGGGCCCCGAACAGCTCGTCGCCGACCTCACGGACGGCCTCGGCGCCGATGTCGTCATGGAGGCCGTGGGCATCCCCGCGACCTTCGAGATGTGCACGCGAATGGTCCGGCCGGCCGGCCGGGTCGCCAACATCGGGGTGCACGGCAAACCCGTGACCCTCCACCTCGAAGACCTGTGGATCAAGGACATCACGATCACCACCGGCCTTGTCGACACCTTCTCCACGCCCATGCTGCTGCGGATGCTCGCGGCCGGCCGGCTGCCGGCCGGCCGGCTGATCACCCACCGCTTCGAACTCGGGCAGATGGAGGAGGCGTACGACGTCTTCGGCCGGGCGGCCGAGACCGGTGCCCTCAAGGTCGCGCTCGGCGGCCCGCAGCACACGGCGGTCGAGGTGTCCGGCGGGCCGGCCGCCGGATGAGCGGGCCGCCCGCGGGACCACCGCCACCGCACGCGCCCCACGCGCCCCACGTGCCGCACGCCGTCGTCTTCGACACCGACGGCGTGCTGCTCGACTCGGCCGTCGTGCACGCGGCCGCGTGGAAGACGGCGTTCGACGCCTTCCTCGCCGAGGTACGGGAGGCACGCGGGACACCCGGGCCGCCCGACGCGGACGGGACACGGGGTACGGAGGGGGCGCCTGGCGCGCGCGGGACAGGCGAGCCCGGCACGTCCACCGCGCCCCCGCCTGCGTTCCCGCCCGCGTCCCCGCCCGCTCCACCGGACCTGGCCCCTTTCGACGAGGACGCCGACTACCGCCGCCACGTCGACGGCAAGTCCCGGTTCGACGGCGCCGAGGCCTTCCTGACCGCCCGCGGCATCCGCCTCCCCCCGGGGCACCCCGACGACCCGCCCGGCCACGACACCGTCTGGGCCGTCGCCGCCCGCAAAGAGGCCGCCTTCCAGGACGCCCTCGCCGCCGCGCCGCTCGCCGCCTTCCCCGACGCGGCGGAGGCGCTCACCCACCTGCACGCCCTGCGGATCCCCTGCGCCGCCGTGTCCGCGTCCCGGCACGCGCGGGAACTGCTCCGGGCCACCGGGCTCACCCCGCTCCTCGCCACCGTCGTGGACGGCGTCGACACCGCCCGGCTCGGCCTCCCCGGGAAACCGGACCCCGCCCTCTTCCTGCACGCCGCCGGGCTGCTCGGGACCGGGCCCGGTGACGCCGCCGTCGTCGAGGACGCCCTCGCCGGAGTCCGCGCCGGCCACCGGGGCGGCTTCCGGCTCGTCGTCGGTGTCGACCGCACGCCCGACGGGCGCGGTGCCGCCGTCCTGCGCGCCGAGGGCGCCGACCGGGTCGTCCCGGACCTCATGACGCTGGTCAGGAGCGTCTGGGGGGAGATCAGGTGACCCACACGCGTACGGCGCGCCGGACCAACCACACCCACCGGGTGAGCCGGACGAGCCGGCCGGGGCCGACCCCCTGGGCGGTGCGGACCCGCCGTACGGCCCGCAAGACCGGCACGGCCGCCGGCTGGACCTGGACGTACACCGCCTACGAGCCGGGACGCGAGCGTCTCGTCGAAGCGCTCTGCACCCTCGGCAACGGCCGGTTCGCCACCCGCGGCTCCGCCCCGAATGCCCCGCCGGCACCGTCCACTACCCGGGCACCTACCTCGCCGGCTGCTACGACCGCCGCGCCTCGCACATCGCCGGCCGGCGGATCGAGAACGAGGACATGGTCAACCTGCCGAACTGGACGGCGCTGCGCTACCGCCGGCTGCCCGACGACGGGCCGCCCGGCGAGTGGCTGACCCCCGACTCCGACGAACTGCGCCACTACGAGGTACGGCTGGACCTGCGCGGCGGGGTGCTCACCCGGCACCTGTACTTCCAGGACGGTCACGGCCGCGGCCTGCGCGTCGTCCACACCAGGATCGTGCACATGGGAGACGCCGGGCTCGCGGCACAGCGCACCGTCTTCCACGCCTACGGCTGGAGCGGCGCCGTCGAGGTCCGTTCCGTCCTCGACGGCGGGGTCGTCAACGCGGGCATCGACCGCTACCTGAACCTCGAAGGGTGTCATCTCACCGATCACCGCACCGGGTTCGCCCCCGGTGGCGTCGCCTGGCTGACCTGCCGTACGACGGACCCCGGCGTCCACCTCGCGCCCGCCGTCCGCACGGTCACCCGCCCGGTGCGCCCCGCCGAGGAGACGGCCACGGACACCGGCACCGTCCAGACGTACCGGCTGCCGGTCGGCCCCGGCCGCTCCGTGAGCGTCGTCAAGACCCTCGCCCTGCACGACACGGCCGACCGGCCGCCCGTCGCCCCTCCCGACGCGGCGCTCGGCGCCGCCCTCGACGCGGCCGCCCGCGCCCCCGCCTTCCCCCGGCTCCTCGCCACCCACCGCGCGGCCTGGCGGCGCCTGTGGGAGCAGGGCGATCTGCACGTCCCCGGCGAGGCCGGCCGCATCCTGCGCCTGCACCTGTTCCACCTGCTCCAGACGCTCTCCCCGCACACGGCCCAGCTGGACGTCGGTGTGCCCGCGCGCGGTCTGCACGGCGAGGCGTACCGGGGCCATGTCTTCTGGGACGAACTCTTCGTCCTGCCGTACCTCGATCTGCACTTTCCCAAGGTGGCCCGCGCGCTGCTCCTGTACCGCCACCGCCGCCTCCCGGCCGCCCGCGAGGCGGCCCGCGAGATCGGTGGAACCGGCGCCATGTACCCCTGGCAGAGTGCGAGTTCGGGCCGAGAGGAGACCCAGCAGCTGCATCTCAACCCGCGCTCCGGGCGCTGGCTGCCCGACCACTCGCGGCTCCAGCGGCATGTCGGCTCGGCCGTCGCGTACAACGTGTGGCGATACGCGCAGACCACCGGCGACCAGGGCTTCCTGCGCGGACCCGGGGCCGAGACGCTCCTTGAGATCGCCCGCTTCTGGGCCGGGTCCGCCCACTACGACCCGGCCCTGCGGCGCTACCGGATCCGGGGCGTCATGGGCCCCGACGAGTACCACGACGCCTACCCCGAAGCCACGTCCCCGGGCGTCGACGACAACGCGTACACCAACGCCACCGCCGCCTGGGTGCTGGCCCGCGGCCTCGACCTCCTCCGCGAACTCCCCGGCACCCGGCGGGCCGAGCTACGCGACCTCATGGCGCTCGACACCACCGAGATCGAGCGCTGGGAAGACGTCTCGCGCCGCTTGTACGTGCCCTTCCACCAGGGCGTGGTGAGCCAGTTCGAGGGATACGGCGAGCTCGCCGAACTCGACTGGCCCGGCTACGCGGAACGGTACGGGGACATCCGCCGGCTCGACCGGATCCTGGAGGCCGAGGGCGACACGGTCAACCGCTACCAGGCGTCGAAACAGGCCGACACCCTCATGCTCGGCTACCTCTTCCGCCCCAGGGACCTGGCCGGCCTGTTCGACCGGCTCGGCTACCGGCTGGACGACGAGACCTGGCGCGCCACCCTCGCGTACTACCTGCGCCGCACCAGCCACGGCTCGACGCTCAGCAGCCTGGTGCACGGCTGGATCCTGGCCCGGCAGCAGGGCGCCGACGCCTGGCGCTACTGCGAGGAGGCACTTATCGGCGACGTGGCCGACATCCAGGGCGGTACGACCGGCGAGGGCATCCACCTGGGTGCGATGGCGGGCACGGTGGACCTCGTCGAACGCGGCATCACCGGCCTGGAGGCCGGCCCGGACGGCCTGCGGATCGCCCCGGTGCCGCTGGCCGAGATCCCCCGCTTCACCTTCACCGTCGGCTTCCAGGGCCACCACGGGATCCGGCTGCGCGTCCTCCCCGGCCGCCTCGCGGTCCGGGTGCCGCCGTCGCCGCTGGACCCGCTGACCGTCGTCCTGCCCGGGGAACGGCGGTTCGCCATCGCCCCGGGGGAGGAGCGATGGTTCCGCCTGTAGGGGCGTGCGAGGGCGTGCGGGGGCGTGGAGCTTCGGGCGTACGGGGCGGCGCGGCCGGCGACCGGGACCGCGGCCACGCCACCCCCGGGCCGTACCGCCCGCGACCGGCTCAGCCGATGATCGCGACCGGACCGTCCCACGCGTTCTGGTCGACGGTCAAGGTGTAACCGGCCCGAGTCTCCTTGCTGTTGACCAGATACTGGTGACCGCGGCTGTGATCGGTGTACAGCGTCGCCTTCCACGGCCAGTCGGCGGTGGTGGTGTTCTGCTTGTCCCACAGCGCGTACCAGAGGTTGCCCGGCAGGTCCGTCCGGTCGGTCGCGGTGGCGATGGCCTTGGCGCTGGAGCTGCTGAAGCCGTAGAAACCGCCCCGGTAGGTCTTGGCCCGCAGCGTCTTCGTGAACGACCGCACATAGGTCAGCACGGCGTCGTTGCACGCCTTGTTGGTGATGTCGTACGGCTCCATGTCGAGGTAGACCGGGCTGCCGGGCTTCATGCCGAGCGCCGACGCCTTCGCCACCGCGTCCAGCGCGTTGCTCGCGCCGAGCGAGGCCGCGTTGGCCGCCGTGAACTTCTCCGGGTTGGCGCTGGTCTGGCACGGCGGCTGGGCGCCGACGTACAGCGGGATCAGCTTCCAGCCCCCGGCATTCACCGACTTCACCCAGGACGCGGTGAGGTTGGGCTGGGCGCAGCCGCGGTTCCTGCCGCCGATGTACACGGCGGCGCCACCGTAGAACCCCGTCGTCTTCCACGCGTTCATCGCCGCGAGAGACGGCGCCGTGCAGGTGTCGAACGCCCGGCCCGTGAACGTCTTCTGCGCCGGCCAGACCGTGGCCGCCGACGAGGTCTGCGCCACGACGACCGCACCCGCGACCGCGACCGCCGCGCCCGTCCCGGCGGCTATGTAGCGACTCTTCTTGGAAAGCCGATGACGTGCCATCCCCACCCCTTGTTCCACGGCTGCGGCGTCCTGCCGCCCGCCACGCTCAGCGCGCCTGCCAGGGACGACGGGGGAGCAGGGCGGGAAGGCGCCAGTGCCCGTCGCCACGCGGTGCGGCGCGGTGTCTTCGAGGCCCCGGCCTTTCGGAGCCGAACGCACTGTAACGGACAACCCTGGCATCCGAGGCCCCGGCCCGGACGTCACCGGGCGGGCCGCGCCGCACCCTGCGGAAAACCGCAGGGTGCGGCCTGCGGGGAACGCCACCCGGGGCGACGGCAATCCCCCTACCGGCGCCGTCCGGCGATTCCTAGCGTGAGGGGCACCGGGGCGGTCGCCCCGGGCGACCCCGGCCCGCCCGTCCGGGCCGTATCCCGGCTGTCTGGAGACCCGACCATGCTGCACCTCACGACCCTGGCGCTCGCCCAGGAGCCCGCCGCAGGGTTCGCCGGCTGGGCCGCCGGCCTCGTCGACACGATGGGCGGACCCGGGGCCGGTCTGGCCATCGCCCTGGAGAACCTCTTCCCGCCGCTGCCCAGCGAGGTGATCCTGCCGCTGACCGGCTTCGCCGCCGGGCAGGGCGTGCTCAGTCTCGTCTCGGCCCTGTTCTGGACCACGCTCGGCTCGGTCGCCGGAGCCCTCGCCCTCTACTGGATCGGCCGGCTCTTCGGACGGGACCGGATGCACGCGGTCTGGGGCAGGCTGCCGCTGGTGAAGGCCTCCGACCTGGTGCGCACCGAGGAATGGTTCGCCAGGCACGGCACGAAGGCCGTGTTCCTGGGCCGGATGGTGCCCATCTTCCGCAGCCTCGTCTCGGTCCCGGCGGGGGTGGAGCGCATGCGGCTGCCACTGTTCCTGATGCTGACGGCGCTGGGCAGCCTGATCTGGAACAGCGTCCTGGTCCTGGCCGGCTACTGGCTGGGCGACCAGTGGGACGTGGTGGAGACCTACGTCGGCGTCCTGTCGAAGATCGTCCTGGTCCTGGTGGCCGTGGCGGTCGTGGCCTATGTGGCGGTACGGCTGCGCGCCCGCGGCGCGGCCCGGCACCGGCGCACCCCGTGACCCGCGCCCTCGTGGGTCGGAGGCCGCTGCCCGTACGGCCCGGACGATCGTACGGCGGCACTAGGGTCGGAGCCCGTGCACGAGGACTCACCGGGGACGACGGCCGGCCCGATACCCCGTCCCGGGGCGGCCGATCGCGAGGCCGCGCGGGGCGAAGGCATCTCCCGGCCCCCCTCCTGGCCGCGCCGAGGCACCGGGGTCCTGCTCGGCTGCGGTACGGCCCTGATCGGCCTCGCGTACTTCCTCGTCGTCGGCACCGCCCTCGGCGCCTTCCTCCTGTGGCCCCGCACCCGCCCCGACGCGCTGGGCGTCCTCCGAGGCGGCGCCCGCCGTCTCGCGGACCTGGAACGCGCCCGCCGCTCCGTGTTCTTCGGCGACCTCTTCCCGGAGCACTACAAGGCGTCCGACCCGAAGATCCTGCGTTTCCTCGCGGTCCGCTGCTACGCGGGCCTGCTGAGCGCCGTGGTGCTCGCCCTGCTGGGCTTCGGCGCCGTCCTCGCCGTACTCCTCGGGCGGGGCGCGGTCCGCGGGAGCCTCGACTGGACCGAACTCCTCACCCAGGTACTGCTCGGCGGGGTGCTGCTCTTCCTGGACGTGCAGGGCCTGTTCTCGCTGACGGCCCTCGACGCGCGGATCGCCCGCGAGTGCTTCGGTCCCTCCGAACGCGAGCTGCTCCGGCGCCGCATCGACGAACTGGCCACCAGCCGCGCCGCCGTCGTCCAGGCCGTCGACACCGAACGCCGCCGCATCGAACGGGACTTGCACGACGGCGTCCAGCAGCGACTCGTCGCCCTCGCCATGCTGCTCGGCCGGGCCCGCCGCAGCCGCGACCGCGACCCGGCGCTGGCCGACACCCTGACCGCGCAGGCGCACGAGGAAGCCCAGGGCGTCCTGACCGAACTGCGCGAGGTGGCCTGGCGGGTGTACCCGTCGGCCCTCGACAGCCTCGGCCTCGAAGAGGCTCTGGGCGGCGTCGCCGAACGCTGCGCCCTCCCGCTGCGCATCGACTTCTCCGTACCCGGCCCACTGCCCCAACCCGTCGAGACCGCCGCCTACTTCGTCGTCTCCGAGGCGGTCACCAACGCGGCCAAGCACTCCGGGGCCACCGCCGTCCGCGTCCGCGTGACCCGGCTCGGACCCGTCCTGACCGTACGGATCGAGGACGACGGCCGCGGCGGCGCCGACCCCTCGGGCACCGGACTGACCGGACTGCGCAGCCGGGTGACCGCCCTCGACGGCCTGCTGCGCGTCGACAGCCCCCTCGGGGGACCCACCCTCCTCACCGCGGAGCTGCCATGCGCGTGATCCTCGCCGAAGACTCGACCCTGCTGCGGGAGGGCCTGGTCCGGCTGCTCGTCGAGGAGGGCCACGAGGTGCTCGCCGCGCTGCCCGACGCCGTCACCCTGCTGAAGGAGACCGAGGAACAGCGGCCGGACGTGGTCGTGGCCGACATCCGGATGCCCCCGACGCACACCGACGAAGGGCTGCGGGCCGCGGTGGAGATCCGCGAGCGCTGGCCGGACACGGGCGTGCTCGTGCTCTCCCAGCACATCGAACGCAACTACGCCGCCCAGCTGTTGGCGACGAACGCCGAGCGGGTGGGCTATCTCCTCAAGGACCGCGTGGCGCAGGTCGAGGAGTTCCTCGACGCGCTGGAACGCGTCCACGCCGGCGGCGCCGCGATCGACCCGGAGGTGGTACGCCACCTCGTGATCCGCACCACCCACGGCGACCCGCTCGCCCGGCTCACCCCGCGCGAGCGCACCGTACTGGAGGCGCTGGCCCAGGGCCTGACGAACGCGGCGATCGCGAAGAAGCTGCACATCTCCCTGAGTTCGGTGGAGAAGAACCTCAACGCGGTCTTCGACAAACTGGAGTTGTCGCACACCGAGGGCTACAGCCGCCGCATCCTCGCGGTGCTCCGCTACCTGGAGTCGTGACCGCGCGGTTCACGAGCACGGGCGGACGTGCCGGCGTGACAGACGATCGGGTGAAGGAGCCAAGGGGCTTCAGACCGGCCGTCGTTGGACGGCGGTGGCGATGGCAGCCATCACGAACGTGTCGACGGCCGACAGGGTGGGCGGGCCGGGGACGCCATCGACTCCCTGGGCGGGCGCTTCACGATGCCCTGCACGACCCTGGCGACGACCGCCGTGCGCCTCGACACTCCCTGAGTCCGTCCGGCTCTCCGTCACTGCCCACCGGCGTTCGACCACTCCCTCGGCCCGCGTCGGCCTGACGGAGAGAAGACCGGGGCCGTTACGGAAAACCGCAGGGTGCGACCTGCGGAAAGGCGGCGCTCGCCGGGAGGTTTCCCCCGTGTTCCCGTCCCCCACCGCTTCCTAGCGTCTTTCCGTAGCCGAACGGCGGCCGCCCCGGCGGTCCGCCGGAGCGAGGGAAGGGAACAGAACGTGCGCAAGAAACCGGCAACGGTACGGATCGCGCGATGGAGCGCCACCCACCCGTGGTCCGCCATCGGCCTGTGGGCGGCCTTCGTCGCCCTGTGTCTGTTCCTCGGCGGGGCCGCCGGCACCCAGAAGATCAGCGACGAGGAATCGGGCGTCGGTGAATCCGGCCGCGCGGGCCGGATCACCGCCTCCGGACACTTCACCGAGAAGCCCGAGGAGAACGTCCTCATCACCGCCGTGTCCGGCGGGAAGCCCGATCCGGCCCTGGCCGAGGCCGCGGCCCGGGAACTCGGGAACCGGATGCGCGCCCTCGCCGAGGTGGAGCGGGTCGGCGCACCCGTCCCCGCCCCCGACGGCACGGCGCTGCTGCTGCCCGTGACCATGCGGGGCGACACCGAGAACGCGGACCGCCGGGTCCAGCCGCTCCTCGACGCGAGCGCCGCGGTCGAACGGTCCCACGAGGGCCTGCGGATCGAACAGGTGGGCACGGGCTCCACCGCGAAGGGCCTGACCGAGACCCTCGGCGAGGACTTCGAGAAGGCCGAGCTGATCAGCCTCCCGCTCACCCTGCTCATCCTGCTCGTGGTCTTCGGCGCGATCATCGCGGCCGGCGTGCCCGTGCTCCTCGCCCTGTCCTCCGTCGGCGCCGCCATCGGTCTGTCGGCGCTCGCCTCCCACGTCCTGCCCGAGACCAGCGCGGTCGGCAACGTCATCCTGCTGATGGGCATGGCCGTCGGGGTGGACTACTCGCTCTTCTACCTCAAACGGGAACGCGAGGAGCGCCGCAAGGGCGCCCGCCACCTCGACGCCCTCGACATCGCCGCCGAGACCTCCGGCCACACCGTCGTCGTCTCCGGCACCACCGTCATCGTGGCGATGGCGGGCCTCTACCTGGCCCAGGAAGCCACCTTCGCCTCACTGGCCACCGGTTCGATCATCGTCGTGGCCGTCGCGGTCCTCGCCTCGCTGACCGTCCTGCCGGCCCTGCTGGCCGCGCTCGGCCCCTGGGTGGACCGCCCCCGCGTGCCGTTCCTGTGGCGCCTCACCCCGCGCTCCGGCGAGTCCCGGCTGTGGCCGGCGCTCCTGAAGCCCGCCCTGGCCAGGCCCGCCCTGACCCTCGTCGTCTCGGTGGGCGCCCTGCTCCTGCTGGCCGTGCCCGCCCTGGACATGAAGCTCAAGCAGCCCGGCTCGGACGACCTGTCCCGCGACATCGCGGTGGTGCGGGCCATGGACCGGCTCACCGCCGCCTTCCCGAGCAAGGGCACCAGCCACCAGGTCGCGGTGCGCGCCCCGGCCGCCGAGTCCGCGCGCGTGAAGGCGGCGCTGAACACCCTGCTCACCCGGACCGAGCGGAACGACCTCTTCGCCCACGACCAGCGCCCCGCGATCCGTGAATCGGCCGACCATCGCGTCCACACCGTGAGCGTCGGCACCCCGTACCCGCCCCGGAGCGAAGAGGCCGGACGATCCCTGGAACTGCTGCGCGCCTGGACCCCGGCGGCCCTGCGGGCGGTGCCGGGCGTCGAGAGCGCGGTCGGCGGCAAAGTGGCCCAGGGCGTCGACTTCACCGGACACCTTGAGCGGCGCATGCCGTACGTCGTGGGCTTCGTCCTCCTGCTGACCCTGGTCACGATGGCCCTGATCTTCCGCTCCCTCGCCGTGGCCCTGTCCGCGATCGCGCTGAACCTGCTGTCGGCGGCCGCGTCCTTCGGTGTCCTGGCGGCGGTGTTCCAGCACACCTGGGCCGAGGACCTGCTGGACTTCCACAGCTCGGGGGCCGTGGTCTCCTGGCTGCCGCTGTTCCTCTTCGTGGTGCTGTTCGGCCTCTCGATGGACTACCACGTCTTCGTCGTCAGCCGTATCCGCGAAGCCGCGCTGAACGGGGCGGACGTCAAGGACGCGGTCCGCGAGGGCATCACCCGCTCGGCGGGCGTGGTGACGAGCGCGGCGGTCGTCATGGTCGGCGTGTTCGCGATCTTCGGCACCCTGAGCATGGTCGAGTTCAAACAGCTGGGCGTGGGCCTCGCGGCGGCGATCCTGCTGGACGCCGTGATCATCCGCATCTTCGTCCTGCCGGCTCTGATGACCGCCCTCGGCACCGCCAACTGGTGGCCCGGAACCCTGCCCCGCGCCCGCCACACCCGGCACACCCGCCACAGGGCCGTACACGGCCGGCCGGCGGAGCGCGGGACGCCGTAGGGTCGGCTCGGATAAGCGGTTGAACCCCCGGGTGGCCGAGTGGCAGACTCACGCGCCGTGACGACGCCGATCAAGAAGTTCCAGGTCACCTTCGACTGCGCCGAACCCGTGCGGCTCGCCCATTTCTGGTGCGAGGCGCTGGGGTACGTCGTGAAGCCGCCGCCGGAGGGATTCGCCGACTGGGACGCGTACACCCGCTCGCTGCCGCCCGACGAGCGGCCCACCGCCTTCGCCTGCACCGATCCCTCGGGCGAGGGGCCGCGCGTGCTGTTCATGAAGGTCCCCGAAGGAAAAGTCGTCAAGAACCGCGTGCACCTCGATGTGCGGGTCGGCACCGGGCTTGTGGGCGAGGAGCGTCTCGCCGTACTCGAGGCGGAGTGCGTACGCCTTGAGGCGCTCGGCGCGGTGCGCGGAACCCTCCTGAAGGCCGATGGCGTCAATGAGTCGTGCCAGGTCATGCAGGACATCGAGGGCAACGAGTTCTGCCTGGACTGAGGGGGGATGCTCAGCCCACCAGCCGGACCAGCACCAGCAGCATCGCCGCGCACACGAGGCTCGCGACGAACGTCCGCAGGCCGGCCGGCGGGCCGCTCGTGTACGTCGTCACCTCGACGGGCGCGGTGACGCCGATCGCCCGGGCCGGCCACTCGCGCGGCGGGTCGGCCGGAACGGCGACCCGCCAAGGCTGCCGCGGGTCGTACTCCACGACCCCCGAGGAGCGGTGCAGCAACCCCTGGACGTCGAGGGGATGACGGACCAGGACCCGGTACGGGGGGAGCCCGTCCTCCGGCACCACGGTCAGGTCGAACTCGAAGACGGTCGCGAGCGCACTGCCGTCGGCGACCGGCCGCCCGGTCTCCTTGTGCACGGCCCGCACTCCGTGGACCACCGCGGGAGCGAACGCCCGTGGTCCGCCGCCGCGCGGCCGGCGGACGGCGTACGACCGCGAGGGCTCGCCCAGCTTGCCGAACACCGCCAGGGCCAGGGCCGACGCGGGAAGGCCGGTCAGCAGGAGCCAGCGCGGGCCGCTGACGGCGCCTTGGACGACCGCGAAGAACGCGAGCCCCGCGGCGACGGCGCCCGCCAGACCGGGCACGGTGAAGAACGCCCGCAGCGACGACAGAGTCCGGTTCACGTGAAACTCAGCACCTTCCGGCGGCGGAGGGCGACCCGGATACGGGCCTGGTCACCGGGGCGGTCGGTGTCGAACACCGCGCGGACGTCCCGCCGCAGGGCCGCCCGGTGCACCACGGCCGGAACCCGGTGGCGTACGCCGGCCGCGTCGTCGAAGACCACCAGCACCTCGCCGCGCCCGCGGCCCACCGAACGCCACCCTTCCAGGACCGCGTCGGCGGTGGAGGTACGGCGGGAGAGACGACGCAGTCCCGCGGTCCGGCGCAGGCTCACGATCGCTCCCCATCCGGCGGCGACACAGCCCGCGCCCGCGACGGACCAGAGGAAGGCCAGCCACGCGGCGACGGTGAACTCGCCGAGCGGGAAGAACAGATGGAAGGAGGTGACGGTGTCACCGGTGACCTGTCCCTCCGCCAGCGCGTCGCGCCAGCCGGCGACGGTCGCGAACGCGCTGAGCGCGACCATCACACCGGGCGTGGCCCGGTGCAGGAAGCGGGTGGAGAGCAGACCGAGGGCGAGGGCCGAGGCGATGCCGAGGACCGGGGCCCCGGCCGCCAGTTGGTCGCTGGCGCAGCCGTCGTCCGCGGAACAGCTCCATTCCACGGCGTCGGCTTCGTGACTGGCGATATACCACACCATCCAGACCTGCCAGGCCATCAGCAGGCAGGAGCCGGCCCGCATCACCTGCGCGTACGCGCTCTGCCGCATGGTCCGCCCTGCTCGTCACCGGTCACGGGGCCGGACATCAAGACCCCGCCGCACCGTACACGCGCGGCCCGTGGCCTGTCCGTGATCCGCACCACCCGTCCGTGCCGGAACGTAGGGTGTCCGGACGCGCCGGCTCGTGAAGCCCGTACGCCGCGCCGCCGCCTCCCGGGCTCAGCCCGCCTGCCCCCTCACGCGTCGGCCTGATCGCTTCGCTTCAGGTGCGTGACCGCTTCCTGCCAGGTGCCCGCGAGGACGGGTACCGGGCGCAGGGCGGCCGCCAGGGTGTGGACGGCGTCGGTGGTGGCGGGGCGGGCGATCCAGTTGACGATGGAGGCCAGCAGCCGGGGACGGGTGGGCGCGGGACCCGTCTCGGGCGCCTGGGTGAGGACGGCGGTGACCGCCGGACCGGGCCGCCCCGTCCCGTCCGGGCCGGGCAGATGAAGCGTGGCGGTGTCGGGGGCGGTCCGCAGCAGGGTGTACGGCTCCGGCCGCAGCCGCCAGCCGGCCCGGTCCAGTTGCCGGGCGTGCTTGACGAGGTCGGACATCCAGCCGCGGGGGAAGAGCACGGCGTCCCCGCCCTCGCGTACGGCGGCCCCGCACAGCAGGGGGATCTCGCCCCGCTCCGCGGTGGCGTAGCGCGCGTAACCGGCGAGCACGGAGTCGAGGACCTGACGCAGGGCCTCGGGTGTGCGGGCCCGGGCGAGGAGCTCGCCGCCGCGGAAGAGGAGGTGGAGGGTCTCGGGGCGCTCCAGGGTGAGGGTGACGGGCGTGTAGCCGTCCTCGGGGACGGCGCCGGTGGCTTCCTCGGCGATCCGCCGCGCCTCCGGGCCGCGGACCGCGATGCCCAGCCGGGTGCCGCCCACCCTGGCGGTGAGGACCGCGTCGACGGGCGCGGCGGCGACGTTCACCGAACAACTGGTGGGCGCCTCCACGACCGTGGCGTGCGGGTCCGCGCCGCTGAGGGCGATCAGGGCGTGGCTGACCTCCGCGAACCCGGTGCGCACCTCGGGGGGCCGGCCGGGGGACAGGAGAACGGCGGTGGGCGTGCCCTGCCGCGCCGCGTCCTGGCCGAGCCGGGTCAGGCCGGGGTAGGCGGGCGTATAGAGGGAGCGGCCCAGCAGCCGGGTGCCGGTGGGGTCCACGAGCAGCACGGAGGCGTTGAGGCGGGCCAGGCAGGAGGCGTTCGCCGCGAGGTCGGCGGTGAGCTGGCCGCAGAAGCCGCAGGCGTCCGACATCGCCACCACGAGCACGGGGTGCCCGGGCAGCGTCGTGAGGCCGGCGGCCTGTGCCTCCAGCGCGCCGGATCCGGAGGGACCGGTGGGCGCGGTGGACGCGTGGCCCGAGGAGACGAGTCCGGCGGAGCGCCACTGCGTGAGGCAGTGCGCGTGCTGGTCGTGGTGTTCGGGGGCGGGTGGTTGGCCCTGAAGCCAACCAAGGGCGGTCGGGCTGACATAGGCGGCTGCGGGACTGCCGGTGTTCAGCAGGACCGCGCTGCTGCCCAGTTCGGCCACGACCACCCCTGGCGACAGCATCACCTACGGCTGCTGGCAGAAGCCGCTGTAGCCGTTGGTGGACACACAGACGAGGCCCGGGCAGCACCCGATGGCCCCCGTGCAGCCTTCACCCTGCACCCGGCACGCCATGGGGGCGAGGAAGGTGTCGGTGAAGATCTCTTCGATTTCGGCGATCATTTCCGTGTCTGGCGTGAGAGACAGTGTCTCTTCCGTGTAAGTGACCATAAATCCAGCATGGTGGCGTCTTGTCCGTCGCGTCTAGAGGGGCTTAACCCACAGGAGTGGCGCCTTGGATGGGTGTGCGAGGCGTGTCCGGGGAAGGGTGACGGGCGTGGTCGGCGGGTCACGTGGTGCCCGCGGTCTGGTAGGCGTCGGCCTGCGTACGGAAGAGGTCGGCGTAGTGGCCGCCCGTACGCAGCAGTGACACGTGATCGCCCTGCTCGACGACCTGGCCGCCCCGCAGGACGTAGATGCGGTCGGCGTTGCGGACGCTGCGCAGCCGGTGGGAGATCAGGACCACCGTACGGCCCGCGAACAGCCGGCGCAGCTGCGTGAAGAGCCGGTCCTCGGCGTGGGCGTCGAGAGCCGCGGTGGGCTCGTCCAGGATGACGAGAGGGGCGTCCCGGTAGAAGGCGCGGGCCAGCGCCAGGCGCTGCCACTGGCCGCCGGAGAGGTCCGCGCCCCCGGTGAACTCCTTGCCCAGCGGGGTGTCCAGCGCGTCCGGGAGCTCCGCCAGGAACTCCAGCGCCCCGGCCTGCCGGGCCGCTTCCCGCACCCGAGCGGGGTCGGCGGCGGTACGGGGTCGCCCGAAGGCGATGTTGTCCACGGCCGGCAGCTTGTAGCGGGTGAAGTCCTGGAAGACGACCGCGGTCCGCTCCCGATGGGCTCCGAGGTCCGTGACCGGCTCGCCGTCGAGCAGCAGGCAGCCGCTGTCCGGTGGGTAGAGCCCGGCCAGCAGCCGGGCGAGTGTCGTCTTGCCCGAGCCGTTCACTCCCACCAGGGCCACGACCTGTCCCGGCCGCAGGTCCAGGCTCACGTCCCGCACCGCCGGGGTGTCCGTGCCGGGATAGGTGAAGCACAGCTTCTCGGCACGGAACTCGCCGAAGGGGACCTCGTCCACGGTCTTTTGACGAGGCATCAGAGGGGGCGGGATCGCGCCCTCGTCCGGGGCGGTGAAGGCCCTCAGGTCGGTGAGGCGGAGCAGGTTCTCGCCGATGCCGCTGAGCATGCCGGCGAACGTGTTGATCCGTACGGAGAGCAGCCACACCCCCGCGACCGCCGCCCCGGCCACGGACAGCGGCAGCAGGTGGCTGTCGGCCAGCCACCACAGCACGCCCACCGCCAGGCAGGTGAGCGCCCCTCCGACGGCCTGGGCGGCCATCCGCCGCCGGGCGTGGGACCTCAACAGCCTCTCGGTCGACTCGACTTCCCGCGCGTACTGGTCCTGCCACCGTCCGGTCAGGACGTGCCCGAGGTCCAGGGCGCGGATCTCCCGGGCCTCGTCCCGGCCGGTGAGCAGCCGTTCGAGGTACTCCCGCAGTCGCCGGTTCTCCGACAGGTCGTGATGCAGATCGTGGTACGCGCCGCGCTGCCTGCCCGCCGCCTTGACCGCGGGTACGGCGCTCAGCAGGACGAGCGGCAGCAGCCACCACGCCATGACGGCGAACGCGCCGCCCACCGCGAGCACGGTCAGGGCCGCCTGGAAGGCGGTGACGAGGAGGACGACGGCCTGGGCGGGTTGTCGGCGCGAGGCGAAGACCGCCCGCTGCAGCCGGTCGTGGAAGTCCGGCTCCTCGAACCGCCGCAACTCGGCCGCCACCGCGGCCTCCAGGACCATGCCCGCCACCAGACGGTCCACCTTCACCGTCAGCACCGCCATCCGCGCCGTCCCGGACAGCCGCAGCGCGCCGAACAGGGCACCCGCCACCAGCACCCCGATCACCCCCGGCACCAGGGCCGGCGACCGTCCGGCGGCCGCCGGGCCCTCCGCGAGGACCGAACCGAACACCTTCTGCGTCACCACCAGCGCCGCGGTCATTCCCGCCGCCGACAGGACCTGCACCACGAGCACGTGGACCAGGGCCCGCCGGTCGGCCAGCCAGGCGAGACGGACGGCGAAGGCCGCGGAGGACACCAGGGCGCGGGTACGCCGATCACCCATCAAGGGCCACCTTTCCAGCCCCGTCGGCCACGCCGAGAGCGGCATCGGTACCAACGGGTGCATATCACCATCACTGCCCCAAGTGATCCCCAGGCAGTCGACGATCTTTCCCGGCTCCGTGGCGGCGAGCCGGTCGCCTCGACGCATGCCGAGGCGACGTCCCCTCACGGACCGTCCCCGCGCCCCGGGGCAGAGTGCGTACACGACACGAGAAGAGCGCGCACTGACCCGCGCGTCCCACGGCTGCGACGCAGGCTGACGCGCATTCCCTTCCGCACCGGCGCCGGCGCGACCCGGAGCCGGGGTGAGGGCGGGACGACCGCTCAGGACCAGGACGCGGCCACCAACGAGCGCTCGGCGACCGCCAGATGGACGGCCGAGGCGAGCCAGGCGCGGGCGTAGCCGTCGGCCGACGGGTCGATCAGACGGCCGAAGGAATCGCGGGGACGGCGGTCCGCCTCGGCCGTCAGCGCCTGGGCCAGTCGAGCCGCCCCGACGAGCCCGGCCCGGCGCAGCGGGACGGTGAAGCCCGCCGTCTCCGTTCCGCGCGCCGCCTCGGCCACGGCCCGTCGGCCGCCCGCGACACCGGTCTCCAGAAGCCGGCGCACCCGCCACAGCGGCGCGTCGGCCAGCGGGTCCGGCCCGGTCGTGACCGGCCCGGAGGCCCTGCCGTCCGGTGCCGGTGCCGAGGTCGATGCCGATGCCGGTGCCTCACGCGGGAAGTGACTGCCCTGGAGCCGGTCATAGCCCAGATCCGCCCGGCCCCGCCACTCCTCGGGCAGCCGCAGCGTGTACGAGGCACCCGGCACCGGACCCACCGCCAGCGGACGGAGCGACGCCGCCCGGTCCAGGTCGGGCCGGCCCAGGACCCGCAGGACCAGACCCGGGAACGTGGCGATCAGCCGCAGGTTGCCGGCGTGCGGCAACTCGGGGTGGGGGTGGGCCGGACGCAGCCGCACCAGGGTTTCGCCGTCGAGGACCCGGACGAGCAGATGGTCCCCGGCCGCGCCGAGCACCTCCACGTCACAGCCCAGCAGCCCCGCTCCGGCCGCGTCCGCTCCCGTCCCGTTCTCCGCGCCCGCGGCGAGCGCGGCGGCCATCGCCTCGTGCACCGGCCGGGCGAACAGCGCCGCCGCGGGCTCCTCCGACCAGTCCACGCCTCGCAGCGGCGTGGCGCGCACGCCCTTGCCCGCGCCGAGCCGCCCGTCGGCGGAGACGGTCGCGCCCGCGATCAGCAGACCCCCGCGGGCCAGCCCGGCGTGGTCGAGGACGGCACCGCCGAGGGCCACCGACGCGGAGCCCGCGCCCTTGGCCCGGCCCAGGCCCCCGGGCCGTACGTCGGACAGGGTGTAGGCGGTCCCGTCGGCGCCGAGCAGATGCGTCGTCACGCCCCCGTAGCCGGTGGCGGACAGCACCGGTTCCCGGCACAGGCCGTGGACGCGCAGGCTGCCGCCCTGCTCGTACGCCCGGCGCGCGCCCCCCGCCGCGCCGGGCCCGGCCGTGCCCGAGGCGAGGGCGACGGCGCCGGCGAGCAGTTCGCGGAAGGCGTCCGTGAGGTCGCCGAGCCGCTGCCCCTGGCCGCGGTCCCGCGCCGCGCGCAGCCCCCGTACGACCCGCAGGGCGGCGGCCTCTGCCCGGGGCAGCCCGGCGAGGCGCGCGCTGTGGGCGGCGCGCAGGAGTTCGGCCTGGACGACCGCCCCGCCGGCCGCGACCCCGGCGGACAGCGCCTCGGCGGCGGCGTCCCACAGAGCGCTGGCGGCCCGCACCTGGGCGGGGGTGAGCGCGGGCTCCTCGGTGACGGGTACGGGCTCGTCCTCGGACACAGCCGACGGCGCCGGTTCGGCCGCACCGGTGGACGCGGGCGGCGGGGCGGCCGCCTCCTCGTCCGTACCGCCGGCGGACAAGACGTCCGCGTCCGCGATCGGGGCCGCGCCCAGCGCCGCCGCGCGATGCAGGCAGCGCGGTGCCAACAGGCAGGTGCACACCGCCTGTTCGGTGGTCGAGACCGCGCCCGACGGGCCGGGCCGCAGCGTGACGACGGTGTCCTCGCCGAAGCGGATCTCGACCGCCCCGCCCTCGTCGGCGGCCGTGACCCGCCCGGCGCAGTCCGCGATCGCCGCGTCGAGCTTCTTGCGGAGCCGCGCGGTCAGCTGCTCCACGGCCTCGGCGAGGACCTCGGGGGCGACGGGCGGCAGGAGTTCGGTGCTCAACGGGGTTCTCCACGGAGGCGGTCGCCGACCCAGCGGGCGAGGGCGAGCGGACTGAGGGCGGCCACCGGCATGCCGGCGGCGACGAGTTGGCGCGCCACCGGAACGGAGTAGCGGGGCGTCCCGGCGTCGTCGAGGGCCGCGCAGCCGAGCAGGTGTGCGCCGGACGAGGCGAGCGCGCGGACCTCGCCGAGGAGCCCGGCGATCGGCGCACCCTCCTCGAAGTCGCTGACCACGACGACGAGGGTGCGGCTCGGCACGGTGATCAGCGAACGGGCGTGCGCGAGGCCCGCCGCGATGTGCGTCCCGCCGCCGACGCGGACTTCGAGCAGCAGGGACAGCGGATCCTCGACCCGGTCGGTCAGATCCGCCACCTGCGTGGAGAAGGCCAGGAAGTGCGTGGACAGGGTCGGTACGCCGCCCAGTACCGCGGCGGTCAGCGCCGACCAGATCACCGAGGCCTCCATCGAGCCGGAGACGTCGACCACGAGGATGAGCCGCCAGTCCGCCTCCTTGGCCGACCGGGTGCCGAACACCGGACGTTCCGGCACGACGACCACCCGGCCGTCGTCCAGGCGGCGGGTGTGCGCCAGATTCGCGCGCAGGGTACGGGCGAGGTCGAGGCGGCCGCCGGGCCGGCGGGTGGGGCGCGGGGTGGACAGCCCGGACAGCGCCGGGCGGACCCGGGTGGCGAGTTCGCGGGCGAGTTCGTCGACGAGCCGCTTCACCAGCGGCCGCAGCCGGGCGATCCGGGCCTCCGGCAGACCGCCGGCCAGGGAGAGCACCGCGCTCAGCAACTCCACCGACGGGCGGACGGACGCCGGGTCCAGCTCGGTGAGGACGTCGGAGCGCCCGGCGTCGGCGGCCCCGGCGAGGACCTCCTCGCGGACGTCGGCCCCGAACAAGGCCTCCAGCTCCTCGGACCATTCACGGGCCGTGGGGAACGAGGCGTCCTGGCCGCCGCCGGTCCCGCCGCCGAGGTCCTCGGCGCCCTCGCCGCGGCCGTGCCCGTACAACTCGTCCAGGGCATGGGCGTACCGGCGGGCGTCGCCGCTCAGCCGCTCCTTCTGGCGGCCGAGGAGCAGACGCCAGCGGTCGGCGGCGCCGAGCAGGCGCTCCGACGACGCGGGTCCGGCGGAGGAAACGGGACGATCCCCCGTACGGTCGTCCGTCGTACGCTCCTCCGCTGCCGGCGTGGTGGTCCCGGCCACCCCGCTCCCGTCGAGGGCCAGGCCCTTCAGCGCGGCCAGGCCGGCCGCGTCGGCCGCGGCCCACAGGGCGAGCAGCTCCGGCGGGGCGTCGAGGGACAGGTCGAGCCGGTCGCCGAGCCGTTCGGTCACCGTGGTCAGCATGCGGTCGCGGGCGGCCGGGGTGAGGACGTCGAAGCCGCCGCGCAGCGCCGGCAGCCGGTCGAGGAACTCCTGGTCGGCGAGCGTGTCGACCCGGTCGAGCAGCGGGGTGAGCGCGGCCGGCGACGACTGGAGCAGCGGTCCGGCCGCCGTGAGCAGTCCGGTGAGCCGCTTCATCAGGGCGCGCCGGGTGTCGGGGCCGGTGGCCCCGTCGATCCACCCCGCCGCGCGCTCGCCGAGCCCGTCGGCCGGATCGAGGTCGAGCATCACCCGGACCGCCCGGGCGGCGCCCTGGACGAGCGGGGAGCCGTCGGCGGCGAGGGAGGCGAGGACATGGTCCATCCGGAGCCCCGACCGGTGGGCGGCCGCCCGGTCCGCCAGGGCCACCAGGGCAGCGGCGTCCGCGGGGGAGTCGCTTCCCGCGAGTCCGGGCAGCGCGCGGACCGCGGCCTCCATCAGGTCGCCGGACAGCTCGCCCGCGGTGGTACGGGCGTCCTCCGAGGTGCCGGGGTAGTGGCCGCGCCGCAGGCCCTCCAACAGATCGAGCGCGGCGAGGAGTTCGGGCAGATCGGCGGTGCCGGGCAGCACGGCCGCGGCCTCGCGCAGCCGGACGTCGACCAGTTCGGGCAGGTCGCAGCGCGCGGCGGCGGTCAGTCCGGTGAGGATCTGCGCCGGGGTCGGGCCGCCCGCGGCGGCCTCGCGGCGCGCGGTCTCGCTCAGGGTGCCGGCGGCGGCCTGAGCGGCGGTGACCCCGCGGACCCCCGCGAGATCGAGGCGGGCGGGAACCGAAGGCGTCCAGGTCAGTCGCCACTTGCTGCCGAGCGCCGTGCCGTCTCCGGTGGCCGCGACGGCGACCGGCTCGCCGTACGAGGCACCGATCACCAGCAACCGCTGGAGCAGCACCTCGCGCCGGCCGTCCAGCGGCGACCGCAGCGGGTCGAGCCGCACCTCCCGGGGCTCGGGTTCCTCCGGGCGGGGCAGCCGCAGCCGGGTCAGCTCCTCCTCGACGGAGGGGCCGAGGCCCGACCGCGGGGCGTGCGGGGTGATCCGGCCGCGGGCGGTGCCGACGAACACGGCCTCCAGGGCGCGCGCCAGCGCCCGGCCCCGGCCCAGGGGCTCGCCCTGGCCGAGGACGGTGGTGACGGCTTCGAGGAGTTCGCCCCGGCCGGGCGCGGGCAGTCCGCGCAGCGCGGCCAGGTCGCAGGCCAGGCGCAGGGTCTCGGCCGCCTCGCCGGTGCCGGCCGTGTGGCCCGCCCGGCGCAGCTCGCGGCACAGACCCGTCAGCGCGGCGGAGGCCGCCTCACGGAGCCGGTCCGGGTCGCCGCCCGCCTCGAACACGGCCTGCTGCCAGCGCGGATCGCGGATGCCGGCCGGATAGCCGGAGCGGGAGTCGAGCAGATCGAAGGAGTACGGCACGAAGGAGGTGACGGACACCTCGCCGCCCGCCGCCGCACCTTCCGCCACGGGCTCGGTGGCACCGGTCTCGTCCATGACGAGGGCCGGGGCATGGAACGCGCCGATCACGGCGGCCACCCGGCGCCCGCCCGCCGCGGCCTCCGCGATGACCCGGCGCATCCGGGCCTCGCGCGCGAGGTCGGTCGCGGGCACCGTACCGTCCGAACGCAGCGCCCAGCCCACGCCGAGAGCCGCCCGGCGCACCGCCTCGGGTGAACTGCCGGGCGCCAGCACCTCCACGGCGCGGTCCCACATGTCGTCGCCGTCGCGGCCGGTGCCCGCCGCGGCGAGCGCGGCGGCGAAGGTACGGCGCCCGGGCCCGTCCGGTTCCGGGCGCTCCGTACCGTCCGCGTCATCCCCGTGGTCCGGACGGTACGGAGCGCCCGGGCCGTCCGGACGCGGGGACCAGCCCGGGTCGGAGAGCGGCAGGTCGCAGGCGACGACCTCGGCGCCGCGGGCCCGGGCCCAGCGGATCGCCGCCAGCTCCGGCGAGAAGTCGGCGAACGGATAGAACGACAGCCGCCCCTCCTGGCCCGATCCGGCCAGCGCGACCGGAGCCGTGGTCTCGGGGTCGGCGAGGTGCTCCAGCCACGGCTGGAAGTCGGCGGGCAGCTCGACGCAGACCGTCTCGGCGTCCGCCGCGTCGAGGAGCGCGGGCACCATCGCGGCGAGCGCCGGGCTGTGGTGGCGTACGCCCAGCAGATACGGGGCGCGGGACGCGGCGAGCGCGTCCACGGCGTCCCGGGGGCCGAGGCGGCCGAGGGGATCGGCGGGATCGACGGTGGTCGTGGTCACCGCAGGCTCCCGCGCAGGTCCCAGAGGCGGCGCCACATGGCCGAGCCGTTCTCGGCGCGGCGGCGGACCGGCCCGTCCCAGTAGCCGAGCAGCCGGGCGTGGTCGGCCGGGTCGTCCTTGCGGACGACGCCCAGGAGGTGACCGGGCAGCAGGTCGAGGACGTCCCCGCCGGGCAGGTACGCGGCGGCCAGGCCCATGGAGGCGGCGACCTGCACCGCCTCGGCGGTGGACATGACGGTGCCGGGCCGTTCCACGTCCCAGCCCTCGGTGGAGCGGCCGGAGCGCAGATCGCGGAAGACGGTGACGAGGGCGTCCAGGACGGCGTCGTCGACGCCGAAGTCGGCGCCCGCCCGCTGGACGGCGGCGACGGCCTGGCGGCGGATCAGGACCGCCTCGGCGTCGGCGTCGGCGATCGGGTGCACGGTCTCGAAGTTGAAGCGGCGCTTGAGCGCGGCGGACATCTCCGAGACGCCCCGGTCGCGCAGGTTGGCGGTGGCGATCACGGTGAAGCCGGGGACGGCGCTGACCAAGGCGTCCTCGGTGGCGGTCAGTTCGGGGACGGTGACGCGGCGGTCGGACAGCAGGGACACCAGCGCGTCCTGCACCTCGGGCAGACAGCGGGTGATCTCCTCGACCCGCACCACCCGGCCGGTGCGCATCGCGGACAGCACGGGGGAGTCGACCAGGGCCTCGGGGGTGGGGCCCTGGGCGAGCAGCAGGGCGTAGTTCCAGCCGTAGCGGAAGGCGTCCTCGGTGGTTCCGGCGGTGCCCTGCACGGTCAGGGCGCTGGTCCCGCACACGGCGGCGGCGAGCAGCTCCGACAGCATCGACTTGGCGGTGCCGGGCTCGCCGGTGAGGAGCAGTCCGCGCTCGCCGGCCAGGGTCACCACGCACCGCTCCACCAGCGCCCGTTCGCCGACGAACTTCGGGGTGATCGCGAGCTTCGTGGGCAGGCCGGCGCGGCGCTTCGGCAGGGCGAGTTCCACGCCGTCGCTGCCGCACACGAAGGTGACGACGGCGCGCGGGGTGAGCGCCCAGCCGGGCGGACGCGGACCCGTGTCCTGGGCGGCGAGGAAGGCGAGTTCGGCGGCGTGGCGTTCCTCGGCCGGCCGGACCTGCCGGGCGGGTATGGACGACGCGGTGTCGGTGTCGGTGACGGTCATGCGCGGGGTTCCTTGTGCGGGTCGGCCGGTCCGTCGGACGGACCGGGTGGGACGGATCGCGAGGGGCCGATCCGGGATCCGGAGGGTTGAGAGGGATACGCGGGGGAGGCCGCGGGCGGCGGGCCCGGCACGCCCCGGGAGGGGGCGCGTCGGACCCGCCGCGATCGTGCGGCGACCGGCGTGGCCGGTCCGCTCAGCGGCGCCGGCGGGTGCGCTTCACCTTGAGCTCCTCGAAGCGCGGAAGGTCGCCGTCGGCGATCCGCCGCCATGCCCGGGCGTACAGCTCGGCGGCCGGTTCGACGGGCACCAGGGCGCCGAGCGCGGGCCGGTCACCCGCCAGCACGCCGTACATCGCCAGCTTCCACCGCTCGACGGGCAGCACGGGCGCCGTCTGCTCGACCCAGGCGCCGGGCAGGAACAGCGACCGTCCGGCCCGGGCCCGTACCGCCGACACCACCAGGTCGGTGGCGGCGAGTTCGGCACGGGCCGCCTTGAGACGGGCCGGCTTCCAGCCGGTCCACCGGGCCGTGTTGCGGTCCGTCGGATCGGGCAGGGCGAGCAGCATCAGATACAGCGTCGCGGCGTCGGCGCCGAGCCCGTGGGCCTCGGACACCTCGGCGACCAGCTCGGGCACCGAACGCGACGGGTCCTGCGGCCACCACACGCCGTCCTCGTCCGGCTCACCGGCCGCGGGCGCACCGGGATCGGCCAGGAGCCGCGCGAACGCCGGTTCGTTGACCCGCCGCAGCGCCACCTCCACCGCCGTCGGTTCCTGGTCCGCGCCGCGCAGCGCCACCAGATACGGGTCGGATCCGGTGGAGTCGAGGAGCGCGGGCCGCAGCGCCGGCAGGGGCTGGTTGTCGGCGGTGGCCATGAGGACCGCGCCGTACCGCTCGTGGTCCGGGGCCGTCTCCGTCGGGGTGCCCGCGACCTTGCGGAAGTCCGCGAGGCTCGTGTAACGGCCGACGGACAGCAGCAGGTCCGGCGACGCCAGCCGCTGCCGTACGGCGGTCAGCGAACCCGGCAGCGCGGCCCGCGACGGGTCGCCGGCCGGCAGCCGGTGGGCCAGCCAGGCCATCAGACTCAGTGCGCTCACCAGCACCGTGCCGGTGAAGGGGGTTTCGGTCGGTACGACGGGCTCCGGGCGGTCGTTCTCGATCCGCCAGGCCACGTCGGTGCTCAGCTCCGGCGAGGCGGCCGGGTCGAGCAGCGCGGACAGCGCCCGCGGGGTGGGCCAGCCGCCGCGGACGGCACGGGTGGCCTCCGCGGTCAGCCAGTCGGGGACGCGCACCCGGTGGCCGACGCGCGCGTTCCACACCTCGGCCGCGGCCGCCGCGTCGGGGCCCTCGGTCCACAGCGCCGCCGGGTCCGCGGGCAGCAGCGCGGCGACGACCGCCTGCCGCACCTCGTAGGACAGGGCGCGCAGTTCGTCGCGGGCCAGCTTGGCCTCGGTGACCTTCAGGCCGAGGCTCTTGCGCAGCTCCGTGGGCAGGAAGTTGTTCTCCCAGCTGTCGATGCCGGGCATGCCGGCGAGGACCAGCCGGGCCAGGAGACTCGGGGCTCCGGTGAGCCGGGAGAACTCCTCGGCCGCCTCGGGGACGAACGGGGCCGGTCCGCGCGCCCCGGCCTCCTTCAGGAACGCGGTCAGCCAGTCGGCGCCCCGGGCGGGGTCGCCGACCGTCGCGCTGCCGCGCTCCGTGTAGGGCCCGGGGACCTCGAAACGCCCGCTCGGGTCGTACAGCAGCGCGCCGAACTCCCGCCCGTCGACAGCGGTGTGGGGAGCCGCGTGGTTCCCGGCCTGGTCGAGGGGCTCGGTGAAGCCGAGCACCGCGCCGGCGCCGAGCGGGAGCACACCGCGGTGCGCGGGGTTCCGGACCTGGCCGTCCGCGGTGGCCAGGTGCGTCTCCGCCAGGTGGAGCCGGACCCGGCGCCAGCGGTCGGCCGAGCCGGCGGCCGACGCGAGACCGAGCGCGTCGATCTGCCCGAGCACGGTGAGCAGGGCCGCCCGGCCCTCGTCCTCGGTGCCCGGCGCCACCGCCCGGAAGGCGACGGCGGCCGGCCGGTCCAGCAGGGGGGTGAAGGGCAGCCGGGTGAACGGCAGCGAGGGTACGTCGAAGTGGAGCCGGCCGGGCACGGCCGGGGCCGTGGTGTCGGCGCGCGCCGTGGCGAGGTCCGCCAGGAAGCGGTGGGCCACGTCCGATTCGGAACCCCAGCGGTAGTACTCGGTGCCCACGATGCCGTTGAGGGTCGTGCCGAGCAGATGGTCGGACGGACCCTGCGGACGGGCCTCGGCGGGTTCGTCCGACCCGTCGAGCCGGGCGGCGACGCCGTCCAGCGCCTTCTGCTGCTGGACGGCGAAGTGGAGCACCTTCACCACACCGGCGATCAGTCCGGGCGTGGTGACGTCCGGCAGCGCGGCCGTGACCAGGTCGGGGACGTCCGCCACCCGCTCCGCCGCGGCGGCGGCCTTCAGCAGGTCCCGGGCGGTCTCGGCGGAGGTGGTGCGCAGCGCGGCCGACCCCCGCGGGTCGCGGGCGCGCAGCGCGTACAGGAAGTGCAGCGGCGGCAGGGACGAGGCCGCCGTCGCGAAGATGTCGTTGTAGTCGGCCTGCGCGGTCGTGGTGACGACGCCCTCCGGGTCGCCGAGCGACAGCGTCCGCCACTCCCGCGTCAGCGTGCGCGGACGCTCGTCGCCGGGGAAGGTCAGGGCCGCGATCGGCGGGTTGGCGCCCTCGGGCAGGGTGACCTCGCGCCCGGCGGTGTCGCCGGCGTGCCAGCCGTTGCCGGGAAGCTGGACGACACGCCAGCCGAGCAGACCGTCCGCGGGCGTGCCCAGGACGGAGCCTTCCACGGCGGGCGCGGGCCGGATCCAGGACCCGCTCGCGGAGAGCCGGGCACCCGGGGCGTGGGGGAGCAGCGCGTCGGCGAGGAAGCCCGGCTGCGAACGCCGTCCGCGCGTGCCCTCGGCCGGGTCGTACTCGACCCAGCCGGGCTCGGTGCCGCGCTCGCTGTCGTCCCACACCCAGTAGGAGGAGCCGTCGGACAGGACCCGGGTCTCCCGCGGTACCCGGGTGTCACCGGCGTACAGGACGCCGTGGCCCGTGGTGCGGCCGCCGCCGGGCAGCGGGAGGCTGAGGTGCTCGGAGCGCATCTGCCACTGGTCGATCCCGCCGGCCAGGGTGAACACCCGGTCGGGATCGGTGTGCCAGTAGCCCTCGACCTCGCCGCCGTTGTACGTGCTCCAGAACACGAGCAGCGCGCCGTCGACGTAGTGGAATCCGTACTGGCGGAGGTTGCTCGGGCGGGCCCGCAGGTCGTGGACGAGGACGGTGGAGTCGGCGTCGAGGACCCGCACCTGGGTGCAGTTCGCCACGATCAGGCAGGGCCAGGCCTCGACGACGGTCAGACTGCTGCGGGTGCAGTTCCCCGAGGTCATCTCCTCGAGGGCCTCCTCCCAGGCCGGCCACCGCAGTTCCTCCCACAGGCCGCCGCGCAGGGTACGGGCGAGCATCGCGCCGAGATCGGCGCCGGCCGCGGCGGCGACCTCCTCCGTCGCGAGCGCGAGGGCCTCGGTGGGCAGCCACGACAGGCGGGCGAGCGCGCTCGGCAGTCCGGGCAGTCCGGCGGACACCGACGTCCGGGCGATCCGGCGCATCCAGGCCGTGAGCAGCGGCCGGCCGCCGGCCGAGGCGGCGAGGGCGCGCATGACGTCCACGCTGTGCGGTCCGGCGCTGTAGTCGTCCGCGCCGGACTCGAAGGCCGGGTGGAAGCGCGGGTCGGCGGCGATCGCCGCCAGGTCCCGGCGCTGCTCCGAACGCTCCCAGTCCGACAGGTCGAGCGCGCGCCGGGAGCGGCGCGATCCCGGCTCCGGCTCCGGGTCGGCGACCGGTATGTCCAGGGAGAGCAGGAGGTCGAGCAGGTTGACGTCGTCGACGCCGATCCGCAGGGCGCCCGCGCCGTCGGGGCGGTCCGCCAGGTCGGCGCGCAGCCGTCCGGCCGCCCGGGTCACCAGCTCCAGCAGGGCCGGCGGGGTGGGCCGGTTGCCCCAGCCGCGGTGCCGCTCCGTGTGGAACCGCTCCAGCCAGCCGGCGGCGCCGTCCGCGCACCGGGTCTCCGCCGGAGCGTCGTCGTCCGTCAGCCCGGCGTCCGCGCCGGAGTCCGCGAGGATGCCCAGCCACAGGTCGCACATCTCGCCGTTCTCCTCGGGCGGAGTCAGCGACAGCAGGGTGCCGCGTACGGCCGGGACCCGGCGGGCCAGCGCGATCAGCGCCGTACGGTGCGCCTTCCACCAGCCGGCGGCCGCCCGCAGCGTGGCCGGCAGCGGCAGCAGTTCGGCGAGGTAGTCCTGCTCGGCCTCGCTCCCGGACAGGCCCGCGGCCCGCGCCAGCCGGCGCAGTTCGGCGGCGGCCTGGGCGGACGGGGCGAGTCCGCCGGCGGTACGGCGCACGCACAGCCGCCGGAAGCGCTCGTACGCCTCGACGGGCGCGAGCCGCGCCGCCAGCTCCTTGCCGTACCCGGTCAGGACCTTCACCGGCAGCGCGCCGGCCAGGGCGAACTCCAGGAAGACGGAGTCGAGACGGTCCTCGTCGACCGGCAGCCCGTGCTGTGCCTCGCTGGTGCGGGCGCGGCCGAACAGCTGGCCCGCGTACGTGGTGTTCTCCACCGAGAGGAAGATCCGCGCGGCCTGC
Organism: Streptomyces laurentii; assembly: GCA_002355495.1. Taxonomy (GTDB): domain Bacteria; phylum Actinomycetota; class Actinomycetes; order Streptomycetales; family Streptomycetaceae; genus Streptomyces; species Streptomyces laurentii. The sequence continues at coordinate 491,769 of AP017424.1, read as the reverse complement.
TCGTAGAAGACGGGCAGGAAGTGCGGGACGGACGAGGCGAGCCGGCCGGCCAGTTCGGTGCAGGCGTCCAGGGCGGCCTTCGGCTTGGTCTTCGCCTGCCGGGCCAGCCGGTCCAGTTCGGGGACGACCGCGAGCGCATGGTGGCCGTCCTCCGGGTGGTGCACGAGCACCCACTCGGGGAAGCCCAGTTCCTGGCGCCGGCCGAGACCCACCACGGCCGGTTCGGCCGCGGGTTCGAGGCCGAGGAAGCCGGCGGCGAGGTCCTCGGCGGGGCCGAGCTCGGAGGCGGCCAGCCGGACCACCACGTGGTCCTCGCCGAGCACCGGGTGGCGGTAGCTCCGCGCGGTGAGCGCGACCGCCGAGGGGCCCGCTTCCCGGGCGTCGGCCGGGAGGACGGCCCCCGCCGCCAGCAGCTGCGCGTTGTCCGCCGCGGACATCGCCGTCGTCACGGTCGTCGCGTTCGTCGTGGTCGTGCCGGTCACGCGTTTCCACCCTCTTCGATCGTGCGGCCGGCGTACAGCGCGGCGGCCATGCGCATTCCCTCGGACCAGGCGACCGGCCCGACCTCCGTCAGCCGTATCGCGCGGCCGTCCTCGTCGTGCCAGCTGAGCCCGCCGGTCTCCGACTCGCCCTCCCAGTACGGTTCGCCGATCCAGACCGACGCCTCGCCGACGCGGCCGCCGTCGCGGACCTTGCAGGTGGCGTAGCCGCCGGAGACCCGGTAGCCGAGGCTCGTGGCACGTGCGGCGAGACCGAAGCGGGAGGCGAACTTGCCGCCCGCGTAGTCCCGTACCTCCGTGGCCTCCTTGCGGTGCGCGTCGTCGGCCCGGGTCCAGGTGGCCCGGTGGATCTGCTCGACCCGCTGGGTGATGCCCAGTTCGGCCGCGAAGTCCCGTACGTCCTCCAGATCGGGGAGGAGGACGGGGTGGGGGAGGGTCACGGTGCGCGGCGCGATCCGTACCGTCTCGCCGTCGAGGTCTACCAGCCGCAGCTCGCCGTCCGCGGACACGTCGCGCAGGAAGCCGACCTCGTCCGGGTCGTCGCCGACGACGGCCATGTCGCGCAGGGCGGACTGCCAGGCCTCGTCCGGCCACACCCGGGCGATCAGCTCGGTCGGCACCGGCAGCGAGGAGACCATCCAGGTGTCCACCTGCGCCAGGCACGAGGCCGTGTGCCGGTCCAGCCATTCGGACAGCCGCCGCAGGCGGTCCACCTCAGGGTCGTCGCGCAACGCCTTCGGCAGCGACTTCAGCTGCCGTCCCCCGGCGCGCCGTGCGACCACGCGCCCGTCCTCGAGGGTGATCTCGTACCCCTCACCCGCTGTCAGCCACGCCATCAGCCGTGCCCCTCCGCTCTGTTCCGTCGGAATCGGAATCCGCGCAGCCCGAACCAGAGGCTCCATGCCCCCTGGACTGCGGTATGCGGTGGACACTATCCAGGGCCACTGACAACGGCGGCACTGGTGTGCAGAACGGGCACACCGGGCAGGGTCGTTCCTGGTCAGGCCCTGTATGACGGGTTCATGACGGATCGTCGCGCGGGCGGGGGAGCCGTACGCCGCCGGGTCGGGGCCGGGTGTCCTCGGTCCGAAGGCGGAGTACACCCGGCGCGTGCGTCAGCCCCGCTCCGGCTCCACGGGCAGCCACAGCTCGGCTTCGACGCCCTTCCCGTCCGGGGCCATGCCGGCGCGCAGGATCTCCGGTCCGGGGCGGCTGCGGTACGGGTTGGACGGGAACCACTGGGTGAACGCGTCCCGCCAGAGCGTCTGCATCGCCTCGGGCATCGGCCCGGAGGTGGTGAACACCGCCCACATGCCGGCCGGGACCGCGAGGACCGAGGCGCCCTCGGGGGCGTCGGCCGACGTGATCACCCCGTGGTAGTAGTCGAGTTCGGTGCCCTCGGCCCGGCTCGGGTCCAGATCGTCGCAGACGGCGACGATGCCCCGCGGGTCCTGGTCGGACAGCTCCGTCAGGCGGGCCACGAGGCCCGGCTCGATGCCGCGGACGAAGTCGATGATGGCCTGGTTCGGCCCCAGATGGATCAGGGGCACCCGGGCCTTGGGGCCGACGACGGTGAAGTCCGGCCGGTCCACGACGCGATAGCGCATGCTGCTGTTCCCTTCGACGACGAGGCGGAAGGACAGCCGGGGCTGGGAGACGAGCGCGGCACCGGTCCGCCGGGCCTCGCCCGGCCCGACGCCGTGCAGGGCCCGGAACGCCCGGGCGAAGGCCTCGCCCGAGCCGTATCCGTACCGCACCGCGACGTCCAGCAGCGGCTCGTGGCCCGAGAGCACCGCGGCGCCCGCGACCGTGAGCCGGCGGCGCCGTATGTACGCCGACAGCGGCATCCCCGCGAGCGCGGAGAACAGCCGGCGCAGGTGGTACTCCGAGGTGGCCGCGATCCGCGCCAGCTCGGCCACGTCGACCTCCTGGTCGAGACGGCGTTCGATGTGGTCCAGGCACTGGTTGAGACCCTCCAGCACGCCCGGCCTCCTTCCTCTTGTGTGAGCGTCACGCTAGGCGGCACGTCCCGTGCCGCACCCGACATCCTGTGCCCGGTCCGGTCGGGTGGAGCCATGTCCTCGACGGCGTCGATCCCGGTTCGCGCCGGGGCAGGGCAGGGCTTCGCCTGCGGGGTGGCGCGGTCACGGGCGAGGGAACGGATGTACGGACGGATGTGCGGATGTGTGGGCGCACGGTGCCGTCGGCGATCGGCCCGCCCGGTGGCAGCGCCACGCCCGCCGACCTGCCGATTCTTCATCTGACGTGGCATCAGTCGGGCCGTACCCGATTCTGAAAGCATGTCTCACCACCTGAGTGGGCCGAACCTGCGTTCGCCCATGGATGACGCCCGCCTCGACATGACCGACCTGTTCGCCTTCGCCGCGGGCGACGACCGGACCGTGCTGATTCTCAACGTGAACCCGGTCGCCCCCACCGGCGGCGAGGCGTTCCACCCGGACGCGGTCTACCGGATCAACGTCGACACCGACGGCGACCACCGGGCCGACATCGCGTACAGCTTCGTCTTCTCCCCGCCCAGGGACGGCCGGCAGACCGTGACGGTCCACCGGGCCACCGGCGACCAGGCCCGGGCCCACGACGCCGCCGGCGACCGGCTGTTCACCGACGCCCCGGTCGGTCTCGGCACCGACACGCACATCATCGAATCCGGTGGCTACACGCTCTCCGCCGGGCTGCGCAGCGACCCGTTCTTCGCCGACCTCGACGGCATCGTCGCGAAGTTCCAGTGGACCGGCGTCGACTGGGGCGCGGACAAGAACGTCTTCGGCATCGTCCTGGAGGTGCCGGACGCCGAACTCGGCCCGGATCCGACGATCGGCGTCTGGGGCCGGGTCAGCCTGCGGCAGGACGGCCGACTGACCTCCGTCGACCGGGGCGCCCACCCCTCCCTCACCGCCTACTTCAACGCCGAGGAGGCCAAGGACGCGTACAACGCGGGCGAGCCCGTCGACGACTGGGCCACGTACCGCGAGCCCTGGAACGAGGTGCTCCGGCACTTCGGCGGCTACGCCCCCGAGGCCGCCGACCAGGCCCTGCGCACCGTACTGCCGGACATCCTGCGGTTCGACCGTGGCCGCCCCGCCGCCTACCCCAACGGGCGCGCGCTCGCCGACGACGTCACCTCCGCCCGGCTGTCCATGCTGACCGACGGCAAGGTGCCGACCGACCACATCGGCCCGCACACCGATCTGCTCCCCGACTTCCCCTACCTCGGCCACCCTCACTGACCTGGTCCTCCGAGGGGCCAGGGGATCGAGCGGGGAGGGGAACGGGGCGAACGGGGGACGGGGGACGGGGGTCCGGGGGTGCCGGCGATCGTGCAGCTGTCGGACCGGATAGCCGCCCCGCCCCGCCGGGAAGGCGCTGACTGTCCGCACGGCGGCCGATGTCTTCCTCGACTCGCTCGGGAACGCCAACACTCTCCGGTCGTGCGGCGTCGGGGTGGGCAAGACCGCCGAACGGCTCGGAGAGGCCCGCCCGCTCGCTTCCGTCGCGGACGATGAGATCGGCGGCGCCCTCGAACAGCTGTGGGGCGAGGCGGCGGTCAACACCTGGAACGCCCGCCGGGCGGCGGTGCTGTCATGGCTGGGCTGGTGCGCGGAGCGCGGCTACGAGGGCCCGCAGGTGCCGGCCTGGGTGAAGCGGATGGCACCGCCGGACTCGGACACTGCGGCCCGCTCGAAGATGGCCATCGACCGGCTGATCGCCCGCCGTGACGTGCGCCTGCGGGAGAAGACGGTGTGGCGGATGCTGTACGAGACAGTCGCACGGCCGGGTCCAGCTCCTCGGCGTCAACGTCGAGGAGCTGGACCCGGCCGGGCGCCGGGCCCCGGTGAAGGCGAAGGGTGCCCAGCCGCGTACCCGGCGCCGGGGCGCCTCGCGCGAGGACTTCGTGCTGGAGACCGTGTACGGGGATGCCGGCACCGCCCGCCTGCTGCCCCGGCCCCGGACTGCTGCCTGCGCCCCTGGCTCGCTACCGGCTGGTGACGTCGAGTTCGGTGTACATCCCGGCGAGGTAGTGGCCGGGGAGGTTGCACACGAGCTCGTAGCGCCCAGGGCGCAGCGTCAGCGTGGTCCACGCCATCGTGCCGGGGGCGATGCCGTGCCCCTCACCCGCTGCGCAGGTGCGGGACGCCTCGCCCAGGCTGTCCGCCTCGCTGGTCTTCCCGGCAGGACCGGTGGGGCGCTTTCCGATGTCCTGGCCCGGCGGCAGCGGGAGCACCACCACCTCGTGCGCCATGGCGCCGGTGTTCAGTACCCGCAGCGACACCACACCGGCGGTGACCGTGGCCGGACGGGCCACGAGATGCATCATGCGCATGTCGTAGCCGGGAGTGCCGCCCATCATGCCCGGCCCCATGTCGCTCGCGGTCACGTCCACCACCTTGCCCGGCAGCGCGGGCGCGCTGCAGCGCGCACCCTGGGCCCGCCATGCCGTGGGAGCCGTGTGGCGGAAGGCGCCGGTGCCGGCCAGCACCATGGTGGTCGCGATGCCCAGCACCAGCGCGGCGACCGCCCCGGCGACGATCAGCCATGTGCCGCGTCGGCGGTCGGCCTTCATCGGTGCTCCCGCAGCAGCGCGAGGCGTCGTCTGTACTCGTCTTCGTCGATTTCCCCGCGGGCGAACCGCTCGGCCAGCAGGTCCTCGGCCCGCCGGCTTCCCGGCTCGCTGGTGGAGGCAGAGCATCCGGACTGGCGGTCGTGATGGGCACCGCTGAAGTAGCGGACGAGCGCGACGATTGCGGCGATCACCAGCGCCCAGAACAGCACCATGAACACGGCCATGAAGAACCAGCCGCCCCAGCCCCAGCCGCCGTCGTACCACATCATGACGATCACCTTCCCGGCTTGCGGCCCTCCCGGTTTCCAGCGTGCGCCGAGGGTGGCCTCGGCGCACAGGGGCAACCTGGTGCCCTGGTGAAGGGCAGAACGGCCCGCCGCGTCTTCCCGTCAGCCCGGACGGCGTCATGCCGCCAGGAGCGGGCCGGGTCATTCCTCGTCGGTGGCGTCCGGATCGCGCAGCGGACGCAGGCCGCCGGGCAGGTCGGGAAGCTGGAACGAGTACCGGCCGAGCAGGTTGATGTGATGCCGCACGAACGGCGAGAGGCGGGCCACGTCCTCGTCACGGACATCGAAACCGTCCGCGCGCAGCCGGTTCACCGCGGCGTCCATGTACCGCGTGTTGAACAGCACGAGGGCGTTGAGGACCAGGCCCAGGGCGCCGATCTGGTCTTCCATGCCGTCCCGGTAGCGCTGGTAGAGCTGCCCGGACCGGCCGTGGAAGATCTTCCGGGCCAGGGAGTGGCGGCCCTCCTGGAGGTTGGCCTGGCTCTTGATCTGCCTGCGGTAGCCGGGCTCGTCGGCCAGGCGCAGGATGTGCAGGGTCTTCGCGATCCGCCCGTAGTGGGCGATCGCGTCGCCGAGTGGGGTGGGTCGTGCGTCGCGGGAAAGCATCCGGATGACGTCGTAGGCGCGGACGGCTCCGGTGTGGATGGAGCCGATGATCCGCAGGATGTCTTCCCAGTGCCGTTCGATGCGGGCGGGGTCGATCCGGCCGCGGGCCGCAGCCGGTCCGGCTCGGAGACCCGCTCGCCGGGCGGCACCGTCAGCAGCGAGAATCTCCCGTACACCTTCAGCACCGACGGGTCGCCGATGTCGAGCTGCTCGGCGAGGTAGTCCACGACCGCCGCCGGCACGTCCGTCAGGTCGTCCAGGAACACACCGAGGTAGCGCGCGGTCGTGAGCTGGGCGGCATAGTCCAGGCGGTTATGGGACCGGCGCTTGGACTCGATCAGTGCCCGGTCCGCGTCGTCCAGGAAGAAGAAGCGCTCCAAACTCCGTGCGGGACGGCGCCCCGCGATACGCCGCGTAGGCGGCAGCCTGCTCATCCGTCAAAAAGTCGACCGGCATCCCGGACCTCCAAACAGTCGACCAACACGACTGCCGAAGGTTCAGCCCCTACAGAAGCCCAGGTCAAAGCCCTCGTCGAGACGGGACCGGCTTAGCGCCGGTTTTCGTTCCGATGCTCCTCGTCCCCCAGCTCCTGCGGGCGGCCCGGCTGATGCGGGTGCCCGACGACATCGTGCTGTCGCTGCACGCCCTGGTGGACATCGAGCGGGCGGTGTACGACCTGCGGGCCGCGCTGTTCCACGTCAGCACCGTGCCGGCCGCCGCCTGAGACGACGCGTGGGCGCGGACCGGCGGTGAGGCCGGTCCGCGCCCACGCGGGCGGTACCCGGTCAGGGGCGCAGGATGAGCCGGATCGGGTCGCCGGTCTTGTTCTCCAGACGCTCCACGGCCTCGGCGGCCTTCTCCAGCGGGAGCTCGCCGCTGATCGACGCGGAGAAGTCCAGGCGGCCGCCCTGGAGCAGGGACAGCAGCTGCGGCAGCGCGACCGGCATGTCGGAGCCGTAGTGGCCGAGGATCTGCTGCTGGAGGTAGCTGAAGCGGGTGCCGTCGGTGACGGTCAGCGGCTTGTCGGTCAGGCCCGCGAGCACCAGGCGGCCCTTGGGCGCGAGCACCGTCAGCGCCTGCTCGCGGACGGCCGGCACACCGGCGAAGTCGAAGGCGGCGGCGAGGCCGGCCCCGCGGGTCGCGGCGCCGATCCGCTCGCGCAGCGCCGGGTCAGCCGGGTCGAGCGCCAGGTCGGCGCCCTGGGCGAGGGCGCGCTCGCGGGCGGTGGGGTTGGGGTCGACGGCGATGACGGGGCACGCGCCGATGGCCCGCAGCAGCTGGACGGCGTGCACGCCGAGCCCGCCGACGCCCCAGACGCCGACCGCCTCGGCCGGCTTCACGGCGCCCGTGACAGTGATCGCGCCCCACGGCGTGGAGACCGCGTCGGGGATGATCGCGCCTTGGTCGAAGGGGATGGAGTCCGGCAGTTCCGTGAGGGCGTGCTCGGAGGAGAGCGCGTACTCCGCCCAGCCACCGTCGTAGTCCACACCGCGGGTGTACGTGACGCCGCCGCGGACTTCGCCCGCGTAGAGCACGACCCGCTGACCCGGGGTCCAGCGCGTGACGCCCGGACCGGTCTCCGCGATGGTGCCGGAGACCTCGTGGCCGAGGGTGACCGTGTCCTCCCGCAGCAGCAGGGGCGTGAGGGTGCCGTCGATCAGGTGGACGTCCGACAGGCAGACGCCCGCGGCCTCCACCTTCACCAGGACCTGGCCGGGGCCGGGTGCGGGCTTCGCCACCTCCTCGATCCGCAGCGTGCGGCTGGGGACGTGCAGCCGGGCGGCGAGCATCTGCTCCATGACATTGCCTCCTTGACGCGACGACCCCGGGGCCCCGGGCCCCTTAACGCAAGTCGCCTTGCAAAGAAACGTACGCTCGCCTTCCCTGTAAAGCAAGTGGCCTTGCGTTACGATGGATCATGGCCTCGTCCGACCCGAACCCCCCGCTCTCGCCTCCGCCCCTGCGTCGCCGTGGGGCCCGTATGCGCTCCGCCGTCCTGGCCGCGACCGTGCGGGTCTTGACCGAGCACGGGCTCGCCGGCACCACCGTCGGTGCCGTCGCCCGCGCGGCCGGCGTCCACGAGACCTCCGTCTACCGGGGGTGGGGGACCCGCGAGAACCTGATCCTCGAAGCGCTGGCCGAGCAGGTCGATACGGCGATGCCCGTGCCGGACACCGGGCACGTTCGCGACGACCTCGTCGCCTACTTCGTCACGCTGGCGCGCCTGCTCGCGACGACGCAGGGCGAGGCACTGCTCCGGCTGAGCGCCGAACGCGACGACACCCTGCCGGACCGCCGCCTCTCCTACTGGGCCGAGCGCCTCGAACGCGGCGCGGTCATGGTCCGCCGGGGCGTCGAGCGCGGCGAACTGGCGCCGGACACGGACCCCGGCCTCGTCATCGAGGCCATCAGCGGCGCCCTGTTCACCCGCGCCCTCATCAGCGGCGCCCCGCTCGACGAGGACCTCGCCGCGCGACTCGTCACCCTGGTGCTGGGGGGCGCCTGCCCACCGCCCTCGGGTCGCTCCTGACCACAGGGTCCTGGAAGTACGTGGAGTCTCCGCGCCGCCGGGGCCGCTTCTCGACCCGATGAGGTCTGGACCGAACTCCGTTCGGACGCCCCGGGTCCGCCGATGGCGCCGCCTCTCGCCTCACCCCGCGCGTCATACAGTCGCCGATCGGGTCGATTTCGCTAGGATTCGGCCGATTTCTTCCCCCCCGCACACATCACCGTGGCGCTCTGGACCGCAGGGTGCGGCCACGCGCCGGAGGAGGGTCAATGAACCGTCGCGCGAAGTTCACGCTGTCCGTGATCGCCGGAGCCTTCGGGGCGGCACTCGCACTCGCGCCCGCCGCGCCGGCGGCCGTCGCGGTGCCTGCCGACGGCTATGACAGCTGTAAGAAGGGCTATATCTGCTTCTTCTCGGAGAAGGACGGCGAAGGCCAGAAGTGCCAGTGGTCGGCGAACGCCACGGACGCCCGATCCATGTGCTCGTGGATGAAGTCCGGCACGAACACGCGCTCCGTCTACAACCGCACGGGTGGGCGGTTCCACTACTACCACCGGGCCAACTATGTGGACCGCATTGGCAGCACCACCGCCGGGGACAAGGGCAACCTCGCCGGCACCTACACCATCGGCTCCCTCTGCACCGGCTCCTGCCCGAGCTGAGCCGACCAGCCGGGGCGGAGGGAGAGCGCGGCAACACAACCCGGCTCGGAGTCCAGCCCGGCGTGCGCGGCCGAAGTGCGCGCCCCGTCGTGCGATCGTCCGCCCCGGCGCAGACGGCACTCGCTCGGGTCATATGCCAGCTTTCGCCTGCGCCGCGCCCTGCCCGTCCGCCAGGGTGGAAACCGAAGGGGCCGCCACGGATACGGCGGCGGACGCACGGCACGGACAGGGGAGATCGGCCATGTGGGAGCTGGACAGCGCGGAAGGGCACCGGGGCCGGGTGGGGGTGCTGCTGGAGGACGGCAGCGTGCCCGGCCCGGTGTACTACGACATCGGCAGCGGCGCGAGCTTCCACAAGTCCGCGGAATGGCACATCTACGACGGCACGCTCGGTGCTCCGCGCGCGGACCGGATGCGCGCCGCGTGCGCCTGCGGCTGGTACGGGGAGGCCGCCTACCCGATCGAGTGGGACCGGGTGTCGAGCCGCGAGCCGTATCACTACGACACCAGCGGCCCGCAAGGGGACTGGGCCACGCACGCCCGGGAGGTGGCGGCGCTCGCGAGGCCGCTGCCCGAGGACGTCGCCGCTCTCCTCTCCCGGCTGCGCACGCGCGTCGACGAGCTGGAGAACTCCGACATCCTGGCCGGGCTGCGGGTCATGGGCGAGCTGGAGTCCGTCATCGGCTGCTCGGCCCCGTACTTCGCCCGCGCCGCCACGGGCGCGTACCCGGAGGAGGAGATCGCGCGGGCGCTCGGCAGCACCCGGGCGGCCCTGACCACCCGCCTGCGCCGGTACGACCGTCCCGCGTACTGACGGGCCGTCGCGGCGCCGTCCTCCGGTACGGCCGACTCCTCCGGCCCGGCCGTGCCGGGGTGGCCCGACCGGATGGCGGGCCCGCGACCTACGGCGTGCCGGGTCGGCGCACGGCCGGACCTGCCCGGGGTACGGGTTAGTTTCGGCTCCGTGACCGGCAACGACGCGGTCCTGGCGTTGATGGTCGCCACGGCGCTGGGCTTCGACTTCACCAACGGCTTCCACGACACCGGCAACGCGATGGCGACCTCGATCGCCACCGGGGCCCTTCCGCCGCGCGTCGCGGTCACGGTCTCGGCGGTGCTGAATCTGGTGGGGGCGTTCCTGTCGACCGCCGTGGCGGCGACCATCGCCAGCGGTCTGGTCGCCACCGAGCAGGTCACACTGACGGTGGTGTGCGCCGGTCTGACCGGCAGCATCCTGTGGAATCTGACCACGTGGTACCTCGGGATCCCCTCCAGTTCGTCGCACGCGCTGATCGGCGGGGTGATCGGGGCGACGGCGGCCGCGGCCGGCGTCTCGGCGGTCAAGTGGCAGGACCTGGTCTCCAAGGTGGTGGTGCCCGCCGCGCTCTCGCCGTTCGTCGCCGGCGGGGTCGCTGTGGCCGGCACCGCCCTGGTCTACGGTCTCACCCGGGGGGTGCCCGAACGCGCGCGAGGGCACGGCTTCCGGCTCGGCCAGATCGGCTCGGCCTCCATGGTCTCGCTCGCGCACGGCACCAACGACGCGCAGAAGACCATGGGCGTCATCACCCTGGCCCTGATCGCCGACGGCACCCTGCCGGCCGGATCGAGCGCCCCGACCTGGGTGATCACCTCCTGCGCGCTGGCGATCGGCCTGGGCTCCTACATGGGCGGCTGGCGCGTCATCCGGGCGCTGGGCAAGGGCCTGACGGAGATCGAGCCGACCCAGGGGATGGCGAGCGAGTCGGCCACGGCCGCCGTGATCCTCTGCTCCACCGACTTCGGCTATCCGCTGTCCACCACCCACGTGGCCACCGGGGCGATCGTGGGTTCCGGGATCGGGAAGCGGGGCGCCGAGGTGCACTGGAAGATCGCCCGCCGGATGGTGACGGCCTGGCTGTTCACCCTGCCCCTCTCCGCGCTGATCGGCGCCGTCGCCTACTGGACCGCGCACGGCATCGGCGGCACGGCGGGCGTGGTGGTCGTCTTCACCGTGCTGGTGCTGGCCTCGATCGCCTTCTTCGTGGCCTCCCGCCATCCGGCCGTCACCCCGGAGAACGTCAACGCCGTCTGGACCGGTTCGGTGGTCCCGCCCGCTCCAACCGACAAGGTGTCCCCGTGAGCACGTGGATCAACCTGGGCGCGCTCTGGAAGATCGTCGTGATCGGCCTGCTCACCGGCGCCGGCCTGCCCGCGCTGTTCGCGGTCGCCCTGCGGCTGCTCAATCCGCCCGGCCCGGAAACCGCGCCGCGGGCCGCCGCCGGTCCGGTCCGTCTCACGCTCGCCCTGCTGATCTTCGCGGTGATGCTCGCGACGATCGGCTGGGGCATCTCCGTCATCGTCAACCAGCGCTGACCGGCCGCAGGCAGTGCGACGGACCCTCGGACGGTCGTGCCGGGGCGTTCCGACGGCTGAGGGGCGCCCCGGCAGGTGGCTCCGGCGGAGACCTCCGACGGAGTTCGGACGGCGGTGCTACTCGCGCGGGTGCAGGTAGAAGGTCTCGTTGGCCACGGGGTCGGGCTGGTGAGGGCCCGGCTGGTAGGGCCACTGGATGACCCAGGCGCCGTCGCCGGTCTCGTTGCGGTTGATGTTCGCGTACAGCCCGGTCCCGTTGTCCCGCAGGACGGTCAGGTTGGGGAACGTCGGGTCGGGGTGCTCCAGGGTGAAGTTCTGCGTGTCGTGGCGCGGGCCGCCGGAGCCGGGCTCGCCGATGGCGGGGTGGCAGTCCCAGATGTTCAGGTAGTCGCCCGCGTGCGAGCTCTGGCCGTTGGCCACGTCCACGCACTTGCCGTTGGACTTGCTGACGATCCGGTACATCGGCTTGCCGGTGTCGCCGAGCATCCCGAGCCAGCGCAGATACCAGCGCTGGTTGTCGCCGCCGTTGTCGTGGTACTGGATCACGTGGGTGCCGTTGGCGCTCTCCGCCTGGTACACGTCGAGGAGCCGGTCGCTGTTGTCCGCGTGGATGGTCAGCTCGGCGGGGCCCGCCGAGGCCCGGAGGGCTCCGAACCGTACCGGCCAGTGGTCGCTTCCGTAGTTGGGCAGCACGCTGGCCTGCCAGCGGTCGGTGTCCACGTCGGAGACCATGTAGTCGAGTTCGTTGCCGGACTGCTGGGTGGCCTGTCCGCCGTTGTAGATCCGCGCGCCCCCGGGCAGGCCGAGCGCGGGCAGGTCCTGTGGGGCGCGGTTGAAGTCGCCCAGCGCCGCCCAGTCGAGGAACCCCTGGTAGAACGCGGCGTCGGCGATCCGGCGGAGCAGGGATCCGGCGTCGTTCCCGCCGCCGGAGGCCGCGTGCACGGAGGCGAACAGGATGCCGTCGGCGCGGTTGACCACCCCGAGCGCCGGGCGGTAGACGCCGTTGATGGGCAGGACGTTGTCGGGCTGCCATGCGGTGACCATGCCGAGGTCGCGGGTGGTGGTGCGCAGGATGTAGAGGTGACGCAAGGGTCCGTTGTCGCCCTGGACCCAGAGGTAGTGTTCGACGCCGTTCACCATGCCCTGGTAGTACGACCCGGCGGGCTGCCCCTGGGGCACTTCCTGCAGGGCCACGACGTCATGGGTGCGGGCCAGGTTGTACGCGCCGGCCCACCGGTCGGGGCCGGCCTGCATGTTCCAGGTCGCCGCGACATGGCTGTCGGGGTTCGCCGCGTGGGCGACGTCGCCGCCCGCGACCAGCCCCGCGCAGGCGAGCAACAGGGTGACCACGGCCGCCAGCAGGCGGCGGAGCGGGGCCCGGGAGACGAGCCTTCGGGAGCCGCCGACTCCTTCGTTCCGGCTACGGGTTGTCATGTTCCGCACTGTCCCAGAGCGCATACACCCGGAATAGAGGGACGAGCGGTCGAACATGTGGACGGGGGAGGATTCCGGCCTGCCGGGGTCCACTCGTTCCCTCCGTTCCGGCCGGCGAGATCCGCTCGCGCCGATACGGCGTGGGGGAGGCGGGTGACCGCGTCGGTGGGTCCGCGCGGGCCTGGCACTCGCGCGGGCCCGGCACTCGCACCGGCCGCCCCGCGGCGGCGACCCCCCGGGAGTGAACCTTCGGCTCACCCGCTCGTTTCCCCCGTGGACGGTGCGCCTCCGTCCGCCCGGCGATCGCCTGCCCGACACTGGATGCCTCCGGGATGCGTGTATGCGGCACGTAGTTCACCTCGGTGTCGCTCATGCCTGATGGTCTGGCCCCGGGCCGGACATCCGCGCCGGTCCGTTCGTCACCTCGAGGAGGGGTATTCGTGCCCAAGTCCACTCGCCGCCGGGTCGTGGCCGTCGCCACCCTGGTCGCCGCCACCGCGGCCGCTGTGGCCGTCACGTCCGGCGCCGGCGCCTTCGACACCGTCCAGCGGACGAAGGCGACGATCCAGGGCGGCAAGGCGAAGAACGTCATCCTGCTCATCGGTGACGGCATGGGGGACTCCGAGATCACCCTCGCCCGCGACTACACGGTCGGCGCGGCCGGCCGCCTCGACATGGACACGTTCCCGCTGACGGGCGCGTACACGACGTACGCGGTGCACGCGGACGGCACGCCCGACTACGTCACCGACTCCGCGGCCAGCGGCAGCGGCTGGGCCACCGGCGTGAAGACGGTCAACGGCCGCATCTCCAAGACGCCCGGCTCCGACAAGGCCGTGCCGACCCTGCTGGAGCTCGCGCAGCGCAAGGGCTACGCGACCGGCAGCGTCACCACCGCCGAACTGACCGACGCCACCCCGGCCGTGCTCGCCTCGCACGCCACCGACCGTTCCTGCCAGGGCCCGGCCGACATGGCCAAGTGCCCCGCCGACACGGTCGCGGCCGGCGGCCCGGGCTCCATCGCCGAGCAGTCCGTCAACCACAAGGTCGACGTTCTCTTCGGCGGTGGCAAGCAGCGCTTCGACCAGAAGATCACCGACGGCCGCTACAAGGGTCTCACCGTCACCGAGCAGGCGCGGAAGCTCGGCTACCAGGTCGTCACCGACGACGCGGGTCTCAAGAACGCCAAGGCCGACGGCCCCGTCCTCGGTCTCTTCTCGGCCGGCAACGTGCCCGTCGAGTGGACCGGCAAGCCCGCAGCGGTCGGCGGCACCGACCCACAGCGCTGCGTCACCGACAACCCGAAGCGCCCGGCCACCACGCCGAGCCTCGCCGACTCCGCCACCAAGGCCATCCAGCTCCTGGAGGCCAAGCAGCGGAAGAACCACGCCAAGCAGGGCTTCTTCCTGCAGATCGAGGGCGCCTCGATCGACAAGCAGGACCACTCCGCCGACCCGTGCGGCCAGATCGGCGAGACGGCCGCCTTCGACCGCGCCGTCAAGGTCGCCCGCGACTACGCGGCCAAGCACCCCGACACCCTGGTGGTCACCACCGCCGACCACGGCCACAGCAGCCAGATCGTCCCGCTGGAGGCGACCCCGCCCGGCCTGTCCTCCACGCTGATCACCGACGAGGGCCAGCAGCTGAAGGTCAACTACTCGACGAACACCCCGGGGCAGTCCCAGGAGCACACGGGCACCGAGGTCCGCATCGCCGCGCAGGGCCCGCAGGCGTACCGCGTGCTCGGCGTCACCAACCAGACCGACCTGTTCACGACGATCAGCGAGGCGCTGCGCCTGCGCTGAACGTCCTGAAAGCCCGCTGTTCTCGACGGATCCGGCGAGAACACGAGCGAGTCAGCCGAAGGGGGACCCGGCCACCGGGTCCCCCTTCGGCTCGTGGCGGGGCCGCTGACGGGCAGTCGCCAGCCGCGATCCCGCCGGGGTACGGCGGTAGAGCACCGCGCGCCCGGAGCGGGCACGGCTGACGAGGCCCGCCTCGTGCAGGACACCCAGGTGGTACGAGACGGTGGCCGGGCTGAGGAAGTGGCGCGCGGCGAGCTGGGTGGTGGAGGCCGGGCGGACCAGCGCGGAGAGCAGTCCGGCCCGGGTCGGGCCGAGCAGCCTGGCGAGTTCGGCGGAGGGCGGCACCTCGGCGCCGGCCCGGTCGCGTACGGGATAGACCATCATCGGCGGCCTGAGCGCGCCGCACACCGGGTCCACCGCCACCGCCGGCCAGGCCGCCACCAGCGAGGGCACCACGATCACCAGCCGTACGGTCTGCCGCACGGCGAACCGGCTGTCGACGCGCAGCGCGCCGCCGGACCACACGATGCCGGGATGCAGCGAGTTGAAGAGTTCGGCCGCGCCCCGCCGGGCCAGTACCCCGGCGCACCGGTCGATCTCCGCTTCGAGGGTCGCCCGGGCGGTCTCCCAGTACGGGGCGAAGGCCAGGTCCCAGTAGCGCCGCAGCTCCTCCGCGATCTGCCGGGCCACGTGCGCCCCGCCGCGTGCCATGGCCCGCCGCACCTCAGGGGGCAGATGGGCCCCGGCCAGGCCGCTGGCCGGGCGGCCGGTACGCAGCGCCTCCAGCTCGTCGAGGACGCGGCCGGGAGGCGTGTCGCGTACCAGCTCCAGTTCTTCCTCGACCGAGGCCGAGGGGCCGTCCGGCAGCGGGCTGAGGAAGTCGGGCACGTAACCCCCGCCGTCCAGGGCCAGTTCCGACAGCAGCGGCAACCGTGCCCGGCGCAGGACGCGGCGGGCGCGCGCGATCCACGGGTCGACGTCCTGGGCCGGGCACGCACCCCAGGGCAGCAGCGTCGACGTGACCTCCTGCAAGGGCGAGACCGCGAACCGGGACCGGGCCAACCCCTCGGCGTCCACGACCAGTTCGATCACGACTCCCCCTGCCGCCTTCGCCGTCTCGTCCCTTCGAACGTGCTCGAATCCTGGCATAAAGACTCGCGCCGGCAGGCGTGTTCGGACCAGTCTGGTGTCGCACGGAACGCGGAAGACGGACGGAAGGCACGCGGAGGCCGCGCACCAGCGGCGTCGGCGCGCCCACAGCGTCGAAGACGCGGGACGCGGAGACACGGGGATGCGGAGAGACGGGGGTACGGGGATGTGGCGTAGACGGGGAACCCGGGAGCGCCGAGCGGCGCGAAGGGGCACGAGAACCGCGGCGCTGGGAACAGCCGCCGCGCTGGCGGCCGTCGGCGCACTGCTGTCCGGGACGGCGGCGTCCGCGGCACAGGGCGGGATGGTCGCGGCACAGGGCGGGGCGGCCGCGGGTCGGCCCGGAGGGGACGGGGGTCTCTCCGGCGCCGCGGCCTGCCCCGGCTTGACGGGCTATACCTGCGCCACGCTGAACGTCCCGCTCGACCACAGCGGCGGCGTGCCGGGCCGGCTCGGCCTGAAGGTCGCCATGGCGGACAACGTGCGGGCCCCGAAGGGCGTACTCCTCTTCCTCACCGGCGGTCCGGGCCAGCCGGGCGTGCCGTTCGTCGAGCGGCTGAGCAAGAAGCTGGAGCCCGTACTGAAGGACTACCGCCTGGTCATGATCGACCAGCGCGGCACCGGCGCCGGTGCGCTCCAATGTCCGCAATTGCAGGAGGAGATGGGGTCGTCCGATCTCACGCCGCCGACGGCCCGGGCGGTGACGGACTGCGCCGCGGCCATCGGTCCCGAGCGCCGCCACTACAGCACCAACGACACGGTCGCCGACCTGGAGTCGCTGCGCCAGGCGCTGGGTGTGCGGAAGATGACCCTCGACGGCGTGTCGTACGGGACGTACACCGCCGAGCGGTACGCCCTCGCGTACCCGCGGCACGTGGCGCGACTCGTCCTCGACTCGGTCGTGCCGCAGACGGGCTACGACCCGATGGACCGCGCCGCCCTGCGCGCGGCGCCACGCGTGCTGACGACGGCCTGCCGGGCGACCGGCTGCGCCACGGACCCGGCGGCCGATCTGGCCGAGGTGGTCCGCCGGTACGGCAACGGGGTCGACGTGATCGACGCCCTGACCACCTGGGAGTTCGTGGACCCCGACTACACGGCGATGATCGACGCCCTCCACCAGGCGGCGAACGGCGACCCCGCGATGCTGCAAGGCCTGATCGCCGGGGTGCGCGAGGGCGGCGCGGCGAGCGCGGAGGAACTCAGCCAGGGACTGCACGCCTCCACGCTGTGTCTGGACGGGCGCTATCCGTGGGGCAGGTCGGACACCCCGGTGGCCGGCCGCCAGGAGGCGCTGGAGAAGGCGGGCGCGCGACTGACACCCGCCGACTACGGCCCCTTCGACGCCGCCACGGCGACGGGCCTCGGTTCGATGCTCAGCTGCCTGCACTGGCCGCGCACCCCGGTGCCGCCGCTGCCTTCGCGGGAGCGCGTCCTTCCGGACGTACCGGTCCTGCTGCTCGGTGGCGACCGCGACCTGTCGACTCCCCTGGAATGGCTGTACGACCAGAAGAAGCTGACCCCGCGGGCCCGGGTCGTCGTGGTGCCGGGCGCGGCCCACTCGGTCCAGAGCCGGGCGGCCAGCGACGCCGGGCGTCAGGCGGTGTGGGACTTCCTGCTCGACCGGCGCTGACGGGGGCCCGCTGGACGAGGACGAACGCCCCGGCCGGTGCCGCGCACTCCACGGCGCGTGGTACCGGCCGGGGCGTGAGCGCGAACCTTGCCCCTTCACCGGCACGCCGGGAGCGACGAGGGCGGGCCGGACTCGGCTGGCCTGGCCGCTCGCCGTCCGTCATCCGGGAAGGTTCACCAAGCGCGTGAAGGTTCTGATCGCCGGAGGGGCCGGCTACATCGGCAGCACCGTGGCCTCGGCCTGTCTGGACGAGGGCATCGCTCCCGTCCTTCTCGACAGTCTCGTTCGTGGCCGGCGGGAGTACACCGAGGGGCGGATCGAGCTGCGGTAGCGGCGAGGACGAGGCGTACGCCGGACCGTCACAGGTCCCGGAGCACGGGTGTCCGGAGCACGCTCTCCCACCCGGCCCACTCGAAGATCAAGAAGTGGCCTATCGGGGGGCGTGGATGGGCGACTTTCGTGTGTGTCGGGGAATGCCGTTTGAACAAATGGCCCGCCGTCCGAGCGGGGCGGTGGCGGAGGGCCGGCAGCGGTGTCAGTGGGCCCGCCTAGGGTGCCGATCAAGAGCCACCGCCGGTGCCGCGACCGGGGCCGTTCCGGCAGCCGACGCGACCACTGCCACCACGGGAGACGCACGATGACCAGCCCGCTCGACCCTTCCGAGATCCTCACCGCCGTGCGCGCCGGAGACACCGGCCGGCTGCCCGTGCTGCTGGCGCCGCTGGACCGCGCGCAGCGCCGTGAGCTGCTGGCCGGGCTGAAGGAACTGCGTGCCGAACTACGGGCCTCCCGCTGGGACCGCTGGCGGGAACGCACGCTGGTGAGCCCCGCCCTGCTCGTCGCCGGCGCCGCCTGCCAGACCGGTGCCGCCGCCGCGGCCTCCTGGATAGGCGGCCGCGACATGCGCCGCTCGCGGCGCACCCCCGGCCGTGAGCTCGTCGAGGTGCTCGCGGACCGCGACCCCCAGTGGCTCGGCGACCTCGCCCACCGGCTCGCGGCCCGCCCCTCCACCGCCGAGGAGGACTACCCGCTCATCGCCGAGCTCGTCCGGCGGGCCGGCTGCCCCATGCCCACCAGCGACGGCTGCGTCGAAGGCTGGGCGACGGCCGTGTGGTCCGAAAAGGGCACGCTCACCGACGCGTTGCGCCGCGATCCGCACCTCGCCGCGTTCGCGCCCCGTCTGTTCGAGACGCCGGAACCGGTCACCTCCCTCACCCGGTACAACGATCCGGCCGCGCACCACCACTGGCCCGGCGCGCTGGCCCGCCTCGCCGCCGAGGGCCGGCTCGACCGCGACGTACTCCTCGACGCCTGCGTCGCCCGCCTGCTGCGCGGCGGCACACTGCTCCAGCTGAAGCCGTACCGGTCCGTCCTGGAAGCCCTGCACCCGACCGCGGAGGAGGAACAGAAGCGGACCGCCGACTGGATCGCGCTCACCGCCGACGCGCCGTCCCCCGTCGCCGGACACGCGCAGGAGGTACTGGCCCGCCTCGCCGCGGCCGGGCAGGTCGCTCCCGCACGGCTGGCGGAGATGTCCGCCGCGGTGTTCTTCCGCCCGGAGAAGAAGCTCGTACGGGCCCAGTTGGTGCTGCTCCGCAAGGTACTCGCCCGCGAACCGGCCGCCGCGTCCGCACTGCTCCCGGTGCTCGGTGAAGCCTTCGGCCACCCGGACACGGACGTCCAGGAGCGGGCCCTGAAACTGGCCGCCGCGCACCTCGGCGAGGACGAGGCCGCGCGCGCCGGACTCGCCGACCGCGCCCATCTGCTCAGCCCCGTCCACCGTGCGGAGGCCGTGGCTCTGTTCGGCGCGGACGCCGCCCCCGAGGAGGACACCTGCCCGTACCAGGAGATCCTTCCGCCGCCCTCGCTGCCCACGCCGCTCGCCCCGTCCCCCGAGTCCATCGACGAGACCGTGGAGCTCGTCGTGGCCGTCGTCAAGTCTCCTGCCGAGTCCGTCGAGGCGTTCGAGCGGGCCTTCGACGGACTCGTCCGCCGCGCCCACCGGGACCGCGCCGCCCTGGCCGCGGCCTTGCGGCCGGCCCTGGCCGACCGTTACTGGCTCGACCCGGTACACCGTCGCTACTACACGAGCGAACTGCCCGGCCTGGAGCACGTCGCCGCCGCCGTCCTGGACGCCCGGCCTTCCGGGCCGGAGCCGGAGGCACTGGCCGGCTGGCGCAGCGACTGTCACCACAGCGACGCCTCCGAGGCCCGCCACGCCCGCCTGGCCGAGGCCGCCCAGCGCATCACGACCGGCCCGCTGCCCTTTCTGCTCGCCACTCCCACACGGAGCAACGGCGCCCTGGACCCGCACGTCCTGGTCGCCCGGCTCGCCGAGTACGCCCGGCTGGGTGCCGCGCCCGGCCCGGTGGACTTCGCGCAGGCCCTGCTCCGGGTACGCCGCGACGCGTCCGCCGCGCCGGACGCGACCGCCCTGGGCACGCCCGAGGGTCTGCGGCTGGCGGCCTGGCTCGACGGGGCCGGCCGGCCCGCGACCGTCACCCGCGATTCCTCCCTCGCCGGTCGCCACGTTCTGGAGACCGGCGAGCGGCCCGTGGTCGTGACGGAGTTCCCCGCCGCGTTCCGCGCGCTCGGGCAGGCGCGGAAGACGGCCGACCGCTGCTGGGACGGAGGGGACCCCGAGACGCTGATCGCACTGCTGCCCGAGGACCGGGACACCCTGGCCGCCTGGTCCCTGCCGGCCGTCACCTCCTGCGCCGCCGACGACGAGCGCGGCGGCACCGGCATCCTGCCCGGACTCGCCGCCGCGGGCCCCGCCGGAACCGCCGGACCCGCCCTCCACCTCGCGGTCGCCACCGGCCTCGGGGCCCGGCACGCCGGGGACCGGCTCCGGGCGGTCGACGCGCTGCTCACCCTCGCGGGCCGCGGCGAGCTGGACCCCGTACGCCTGGGAGCCGACCTCACCGAACTGCTCGATCTGGACACGCTCAAGCCCAGCCGGCTCGCCGACGCGCTGCGCACCGCGGCCGCGACGGGTGCCTACGCCACCACCTGGGCCGTCCTCGCAGGCGTCCTGCCCACCCTGCTCGCCGGCTCGGCGGATCCGCGCGGCGCGGGGGAGTTGCTGGAGACCGCCGCCGAGTGCGCCGAGCAGTCCAGGGCCGTGGCGGAGCCGCCCGCCGGACTCGACGCCACCGCGGCCCGTCCCGGCCGCTCCCGCCTGGTCGCCCAGGCGGCCCGCCTGCGCGACGCCCTGCACCGCAACCGGGAGGCGCCGGCCATGGCCGCGGGGTGAGGCGGCCGCGCGGGGTGAGGTCATCCGGAGGGGTGCGTACGCGCGGTGGAGCCGAGGAACCGGCGCACAGGCCGTCGGCCTGTGCGCTCCGCTGTCGGCCAGGCCGGTGCACGGCCTCGGTCAGTACGAGAAGGTCCACTCCTGGGTGGGCATGTCGTGGCAGGTCCACTGCTGGGCGCGGGCACCGTTGGTCAGCAACGAGTTGTCGATCTCCAGGCACTTGCCGCTGTTGCGGTTCTTGAGCCAGTAGCCCCAGCCGGCCTTGACGAGGTCCCAGCGCTGGGTGGGGATGTCGTAGCAGGTCCACTGCTGCGCGCCGGCGCCGTCGGTCAGCAACGAGTTGTCGATCTCCAGGCACTTGCCGCTGTTGGCGTTGCGAACCACCCAGCCGTTTCCGGCCCAGCGCAGGTTCCACCGCATGGTGGGCATCTCGTAGCAGGTCCACTGCTGGGCCCGGGTGCCGTTGGTCAGCAGGGAGCTGTCGATCTCCAGGCACTTGCCGCTGTTGGCGTTGACCAGGGGCACCTGCCAGTCGGCGGTCACGGTCTGCTGGATCCAGGAGGCGAGGTCGTCGGTACGGGCGGAGACGGCGCCCGTACGGGTCTCGGTCGTGGGTGTGCCGAGGCAGCCGCCCTGCCAGGAGCGGGAGTTGACGCCGACGATCCGGCCGTCGGCGTTCAGCAGCGGACCCCCGGTGTCGCCCTTGCAGAGCGCGTCCGTGCCCTTGCCCGTGAGGGCGAGGCTGGTGGACGTGCTCGAGTCCACGGTGAAGGTGCCGGTGTGGAGCTTGTCCGGTACCCACTCCGTCTTCGTGCGGCCGAACCCGGCCGCGGTCAGCTCCGTGCCCGGGGCCGGCAGACCGGTGGCCGGGGACGCGGGCGTGAGGGTGGTGACGGGGTGGTGAGCCGGACCAGGGCCGCGTCGCGGTCGTCGCGCGGGGCGATCTCGGCGATGTCGACCGTGGTGCCGTCGCGGAGTACCGCCGTGGCCTTCAACGCCGGTTTGCCCGCCGGAACCGGTGTACCGGGAGTGGCCGCGAAACAGCTCGCGGCGGTGAGGACCCAGACGGGGTCGACGAGGGTGCCGGTGCAGGCGCGCGCGTCGGCCTCGTCGCCGAGCCGGAGCTTCACGACGGCCGGGAGCTGTCCGGCGGTGGCCTCGGGGCCGGTCACGGCCGCGGCGGGAGTCGCCGGAACGGCGAGCCCCGCCGATATCGCGGCGATGGCGGCCAGCAGGCCGGGGATCCGCGCGACGCGCGGACGGGGAACGGACATGTGCCTTCCTTCGACAACAGAGCGCGGAATTGCGGGAATATCCGCATGCGCCACGGCCCGACCCGGCTGCTTTGGCCGGGCGGATTCACGGGAATGGCGTCATACGGAGGTGTGGCGCGGGAGCCGCCGGCGCTATGTGCCGGGTCGGATCTCCATGAGCGTGACGTCATGACTCCGGGGGTCGGCGCTTTCGCCGTCCGGCGTACGGGACCGGATCTCCCTCAGGTCCGGGGTGCCGGCACGGTCCGCCGTCGGAATGCGGCCGTCGCACCGCTTCAGGGTGATGTCCCGCTTTGCGGGGATCTCTTCGGTCTTCGGGTGGCCGCAGTCCTCGATCGCATATCCCGGCACCTTCTCGGCGGCCGCCGTCCTCGCGGAGGCGTCCACCCGGGCGGACCCGCCGGGGGCTCCGTCGACAGCGAGCCGGGCCGGGGCACCTGCGCGCGGTGCGGTGCCGGCGGTCCGCGGCATTGCGTGGTGTGCCGTCATCGATGTCCCGTTCATTGATTCCGGCCATGGGCCGGAACTGCGGTCGACGCGTGAGCGAGGGGGCAGGCCGATGGGGGGGTGCCGCGCGATCCGACGCTGCGTCAGCTCCCCTGAAATGTCCCCGTCTTGACCGGGATCGTAGTGATCGTCGGAGGAAATTCAACCGCCGCCGAGAAAGATTGACGCTTTCGAAAGAGTGGAAGAAAGCCCTCCAGATCAAGTGACAAGTGATGTACGCCACTTCGCGCGTGAGGGAATGGGGGCACGTCCTCCTGGATTCATGCACAAAGGCCGTCTTCGAACTGCCGCGTGTGCACGGAATGCGCGCTTTGGCTGGGCGGTCGTGATGGCCGGTCCATGCCCTCCGGACATTCTGACGGGTGTTCAAGCAGCTGCCCGCTGCTTAGGCTCGCGGAGCAACGCTCTCGGAACTCGCCGGGGAACACCCATGTCTCGGTGAAGGAAGCGCGCGCCGTCAGGCGCCGATAGCGAAGGGCTGTTTTGGACACCATCTATTGGAGCCGGCGCCGGGTTCTCGGCGCTGTCGCCGCCACCGCTGTTGCCGTCACCGCATCGAGTCTCGTGCTCAACCCCGTGGCCGCCCTGGCCGCCGTTCCGCCGCCGGGCGGCGAGGACGGCGACCCGTTCGGTCTTCCCGACACCGACCGGGCCAAAGTCGTCAAGGCCTGGCTGCTGGGCGGCAGAGCCGTCCGGGCCGCCGCCGAGGAAGCGCTGACCGGCACCGACGCGGACATCCAGAACTTCCTGGCCACCAAGCTGGCTTCGGAGACCGCCGAGGACAACCGCGTCGCGATCGCGAGCTCCATCGCCGGCGGCGGCAAGGGGAGCCGGCGCGAGGCCACCGCCGCGATCGACGGGGGCGACTCCGCTATCGCCGCCTATCTCGCCGGCGGGTTCAAGGCCGCCATCCAGGAGGACTTGCGGGTCGCCACGGCCACGGTGATGGCCGTGGGCGGCAAGGCGGTCAACCGCGTCGGCAACACCGCACTGAACGACGGCTCGCAGACGGCGCTGGAGACGTTCCTCCTGGACGGCCAGTACACGGCCCGTCTGGAGGACATGCAGGTCGAGGTCTCCAAGCTCTCCTTCCAGGCGGGTCCGGAGGTGCGGAAGTACGCGGACCGGGCGCTGTCCGGTTCCGCCCGGGACATCGAGTGGTTCCTGGAGACCGGCCAGCACATCGCGCGGGCCCGCGACCAGGAGACCATGCAGATCCAGGAACTGGTCGCGGTCGTCCAGCGCGAGGGCAAGAAGGCCGAGGCGATGACCTCGCAGGCCGAGGAAGCCTCGGCCCGGGCCGTCGAGGCCGCCGCCAAGGCCAAGGATGCGGCCGAGAAGGCCGCCGCGGAGGCCCAGGCCGCGCAGCAGGACGTGATCAAGTCCGGCAAGGCGGCCCGCAAGGCCGGCGAGGCCGCCTCGGGCGCCGCCGACGCGGCACGGGTCGCCACCACCGCCTCCCACGCCGCCATCCAGGCCTCGCGCCGTGCGGCCAACGCGTCCACCGCCGCGAGCCAGGCCGCCGCCAACGCGGGCTCCGCCGCCGCCCGGGCCTACAACGCGGCCATCGCCGCCTCGAAGGACGCCGGCCAGGCGCAGGCCGCCAAGGACGCCGCCGTGGCCGCCCGCAACGCCGCGGCCCAGGCCCGCAGCGCGGCCTCGGCCGCCGACAGCGCCGCGACCGCCTCCGCCCGGGCCGCGTCCGCCGGCGCCTCCGCCGCGTCCGCGGCGCGTAACGCGGCAGCCGCGGCGAACGCCTCGGCCGCCGCCGCCAGTTCCGCCGGCGCGGCCCAGGCCGCGGCCGCCGAGGCCAGGCGCCAGGCCCAGATCGCCGGCACCAACGCCACGATCGCCACCAACGCCGCCGGCACCGCCCAGGCCCTCGCCAACTCGGCCGCGGCGGCGGCCCGTACCGCGCGCGACGCGGCCAACAGCGCCGCGGACCACGCCGACAACGCCGCCACGGCGGCCGAATGGGCCGCGAAGTACGCCGGTCAGGCCGTGGAGTACGCCAAGAAGTCCACCGAGTTCGCCAACGCGGCCACCACCGCCGCGAACGTCGCGACCACGGCGGTCGGCAAGGCCGTCGAGGTGGAGAAGGCCGCCCGCGAGGCGGAGTGGCAGCGCCTCGACGAGGACACCCAGCGGGCGGTCGAGGAGGTCCGGCTGCTCGCCCGGCTCGAGCAGGACGAGCGGGCCGCGTATGTCGAGAAGCGCACCCAGGCCGAGCGGACCGCACAGGCCACCAAGGATCTCATCGCCCAGGCGGAGACGGCGCTCCAAGCCGGCGACTCCGCGCTCGCCGCCGGGCTGGGCCGCAAGGCCGCCGTCGCCGTGATGAGCGCGACCCACGGCACCTGGTCGCAGGAGGCCGCGCGGTTCGCCCTGTCCGGCGTGGAATCCGACGTCCACGTCTGGATCGACACCGACCGTCAGCTCGCCCAGCGGCAGGACGACCGGGAGACCAGCCTCTACCTGGCCCAGACCCTGCCGCCGGACATCGGCTTCGCCGCGGCCAGGGCCCTGGAGAGCGCCGACCAGGACGCCGTGGGCACGTTCCTGGACACCGGGCTCGTCCAGGCCGCCTCGACGGAAGCCCGCGTGGCGGTCGCCCGAGCCCTCGCCGCCAACCCGGGCAAGGCGGTCATCAAGGCCGCCAACGCCGCCCTGGACGCCGGGACCACGGAGGCGCTGTACGAGTTCCTCACCGTCACGGGCGAGGAGGCGCAGCGGGAGGACGACACCGTCGCCACCGCCGCGCTCCTCGCCTCGGCCACGTCGGGCCCCTACACCAAGGCCCACGCCCAGACCGCGCTGGAGGGGCCGGCCTGGATGCGCCGGAACTTCGTCGGCTCGGTCCAGCACTGGACGGCGCAGCTCGACTTCGACTCGGCCAGCCACATCGCCGGCATGCAGGGCGCGATAGCCGCGGCCGCGAAGATCGCGCACAAGGCCCAGGAGGACGCCGCCCGCGCTCAGCAGGCGGCGGCCACGGCCCGTAACGCGGCCGCCGAGGCCATCGAGTGGGCGAACAAGGCCAAGGAGTGGGCCACGCAGGCGGCGAACTCCGCGAATCAGGCGAAGGCGAACGCCGACGCGGCCGACCAGTCGGCCAGGGACGCGCAGGCGTCCGCCGACAAGGCGAAGCAGGCGGCGGCCACGGCCCGTACGGCCGCGCGCTCGGCGAACTACTCCGCCAACCGTGCCTTCTCCGCCGCGCGCAGCGCGTCGGCGTCCGCCAACGCCGCCCAGTCGTCGGCCGCTTCCGCCCGCGCGTCGGCCGTGCAGGCCGGCCAGGACGCGCGGACGGCGGCCGCGGCCGCGAGCCAGGCCCACCAGATCGCGGCGGTCAAGCGGCAGCAGGAGATCGCCGCGGCGGCCAAGCGGGCGGCCGAGGCCGCGCAGGCCGCGAAGGACGCGGGCAAGTCTCCGGTCGACACTCCTGACAACGACAGCGTCGACGGCAGTGACGTTCCTTGGTACAAGGACCTGAAGTGGTGGGCCAACGCCACGAGTTGGGTCAGCACCGGCCTGGGCTACGCGAGCGCGCTCGCGGGCATCGCCGGACTGATCTTCCCGCCCGCCGCCATCGTCCTGGAGCCCCTGGCCCTCGGCCTGGGTATCGCCTCCGCCGCGGTCTCCGGGGTCAGCACGATCCTCAACGGTTTCGCCTACGGCTGGAACAGCAGCGAGTTCTGGGCCTCCGCCGGCGGTACCGCGCTCGGACTCATCACCTTCGGGCAGTCTCAGTGGATCGGCTCCCTGGGCAAGGTGGGCGGAAAGGTGGTCGCTCCCGTGGCCACGAAGATCACGCAGTTCGGTCACGACCTGATCTCCCCGGTCACGTCGACCCTGTCCTCGATCTTCGGCTGACAGGGCAGGCGACAACGCCCTGACGCATCTCGTCGGGGCCAGGAGAGAGCCGCGCCGGCTCTCTCCTGGCCCGGCCGGGAAAGGAACCGGCATGCTCGCGCGACTCCCCGTCGGCTGGCTGGTGGCCATGGCCGCCTTCGCCACGGCCGTCCTCTGCCTCGGTGTGCAGCGCTGCGCGCGCACCCGCGGCCCGGTCGCCAGGACCGCCGTCCTCTCCTTCGCGTTCCTGCTTGTCATGACCGGTATGGGCAGGCTGGGAATCGTGCCGTGGGACGCCCGGCAGATGATGGTCATGTACTCCTTCGTCTGGGTCGGGTTCACCATCGGCGCGCTCCCCTCCGGAAAGCGGCTCCGGGAGGCGTTCGCGGCCGGGGACCGGCGGCCGGAGAGCGACGCGCCCGCGTTGCCGGTGCGCTACGTGGTCTTCATGTGCGTGGCTGTCACCCTCGCGCTCTTCCTGGCGTTCCCGCTCGCGATGTGACAGGTGCTCCGGGCCGGGGTCGGCGTCGCCCGAATCGGGGTAGACGAGTCGGGTGGCCATGTCCGCGCGCACGGCAGTCCACGACCGCCGCCTCGACAAGGAGCGCCATGTCCCGAACGGACGCGACGAGTTCCGCCGTACAGGGTTCCGACGGCCGGCCCGAGCTGAAGCGCGTGATGGGTCCGGGTCTGCTGCTGCTGTTCATCGTCGGTGACATCCTCGGGACCGGCATCTACGCGTTGACCGGGCAGGTCGCGGGGGAGGTCGGGGGCGCGGCGTGGCTGCCGTTCGTCATCGCGTTCGCCGTCGCGCTCGTCACGGCCTCCTCGTACCTGGAACTGGTCACCAAGTACCCCCAGGCCGCCGGTGCCGCCCTGTACGTGCACAAGGCGTTCGGGAAACACTTCCTGACCTTCCTGGTGGGCTTCGCCGTGATGTGTTCCGGCATCACGTCGGCGTCCGCGGCCTCGCGGGCCTTCGCGGCGAATCTGGTGACGGGCTTCGGGATCGACGCGGGGAACCTTCTCGTCCTGCTGATCGCCCTCGGCTTCATGTGCCTGGTGCTGCTCGCCAACCTCCGCGGTGCCGCGGAGAGCCTCAAGGCCAACGTGCTGCTGACCGCGGTGGAACTGTCCGGTCTCCTGCTCGTCATCCTGATCAGCGGCTATTTCATCGCGGGCGGGAACGCAGACTTCTCCCGTGTCGTCGCCTTCGAGAGCGGCCCCGAGAAGGGCGTCTTCCTGGCGGTGAGCACCGCGACATCGCTGGCGTTCTTCGCGATGGTCGGCTTCGAGGACTCGGTCAACATGGCGGAGGAGACGAGGAACCCGACGCGCGTCTTCCCCCGGGTGATGTTCACGGGTCTGGGCATCACCGGACTGATCTACGTCCTGGTGTCCGTCTGCGCGGTCGCCGTGGTCCCCGTCGGCCGGCTCGCCTCCAGCGAGACCCCGTTGGCCACGGTGGTGCGGACGGCGGCGCCCGACTTCCCCATCGCCGACCTGCTGCCGTTCATCTCCATGTTCGCGGTGGCCAACTCCGCGCTCATCAACATGATGATGGCCAGCCGTCTGCTGTACGGCATGAGCAGACAAGGCGTGCTGCCGCCCTCCCTGGCCAAGGTGCATGCCGTACGGCGCACTCCGCAGGTGGCGATCCTGTTCACCACCGTCATCGCCTTCGGCCTCATCACCTTCGTCTCGCTGCGACCCGACAGCCCGGTCGTCGCCTTGCTGGGCGGGACGACGTCACTGCTCCTGCTCACCGTGTTCGCGGTCGTCAACCTCTCGGTGCTGGTGCTGCGCCGGGACACGGTCGACACCCACCACTTCAGGGCGGGCCGGGTGCTGCCCGCGGTGGGCGCCCTCACGTGTCTCTACCTGGTCCTGCCCTGGTCCTCGGGACGCCCCGCCGACCAGTACCGCATCGCCGGGGCCCTCCTGCTGATCGGCGTGGTCCTGTGGGCGGTCACCTGGTTCATCCGGCGCCGCACACCGGTCCCGGACGCGGTCCCGGACGCGGTCCCGGACGCGGTCCCGGACGCGGACCGACCGGACGAGACGGTGCCGCACACCCCTCCTTGGTGACGCCGCATCACCCGGATCCTTGCGGATGCGACAGCGTCACCGGTCCGATGACGGTCTGCTGGAGGCCGGCCACCCGTGGCGCTGTCGCCGTGTCCGCGTGGTTTACCGTGCGGCATGACGCCGTTACAGTCCGATGTCATGACGGAGACCAGTGGGGCCGGAGTGGGCGGGCGGCTGGCCGGGAAGGCCTGTGTGGTCACCGGCGCGGCCAACGGGATCGGCCGCGCCGTTGCCGAACTCTTCGCCCGCGAGGGCGCGATGGTGGTGGCCACCGACCTGGACGAGGACGGTCTGCGGCGGTTGGCGGAACAGCTGCCGCGGGCCGTCACCACCGTGGTCGGCGACGTGTCGCGGGACGAGGACGCCCGGCGGATGATCGCCGCCGCCGTCGAGCGGCACGGCCGGCTGGACGTCCTGGTGGCCAACGCGGGGGTGATCCCGCTGTCGGAGATCACCGAGGCCGGCGCCGAGGACTGGGACCGCGTGATGGCCGTCGACGGCCGGGGGATGTTCCTCACCTGCAAGTACGCGATCGAGGCGATGGCCCCGGGGGAGAGGGGCGCGGGTGGTGACGGTGGCGCCATCGTGTGCGTGTCGTCGATCTCGGGCGTCGCCGGACAGCGCGGCCAAGCGGTTTACGGGCCCGCCAAGTTCGTCGCCTCCGGACTCACCAAGCACCTCGCCGTGGAGTGGGCCGACCGCGGCATCCGGGTCAACGCGGTCGCCCCCGGCACCATCACCACCGAGCGCGTCGCCCGCCTGCGCGACGAGCCCGGCGGGCCCGCGTACCTCGCCGACATCGAGCGGCTCCACCCCATGCGGCGCCTCGGCGCCCCGGCGGAGGTGGCCGCCGCCGTCCTCTTCCTCGCCTCCGACGAAGCGTCCTTCATCACCGGCGCCGTGCTCCCCGTGGACGGTGGCTACCTCGCGCAGTGACGGCCGATAGGTGGTCGCTGTGCACCTCCCGACTACGCGCCGGAAGCGCGGACGGCGGACAGGGACCGCTTCTGTACGCCGTCCGCGTCGAAGTTTTCGGGCGAGAGCCACTCCCGCAACGCCTTGCCGACATGCGGCCGGTCGGAGTCGATGACGGAGTGCCAACCGCTGTCGCCATGCCCGCTGAACGCGCGGGCTCCGATCCGCCAACCGTGCGCCGCCGAGCCGACGCAGGCCCTCGGAAACTCTCGCAGGAATACCCCCCGGGGGTATATGGTTGCGGTGATCGCGGGGAGCGAGAACCCCCGGGAGAGCCGCACGCATTCATCAAGGAGGTGCCATGAACGACCACGCTCGTCCCGAGCGCCGATGTCGGCGGGGCAGCTGTCGTACGAACCCTCTCGCCGGCGCCTGCACCCATCCCTCCGTTTCTCACGTCGGGGAGTGACGCCAGTGCCCAGCGAAGCCGCCCTTGCCTGTACCCGCGGGGCACGGCCGCCACCTCTCGGCCGCGCCCCGTCGCATGAACCCGGAAGGAACCCGTCATGCGACTCTTCGCCATCCGCGACTACCGCCATCTGTTCGGCGCCCAGGTCATCGCCCTCTTCGGCACCGGGCTGACCACCGTGGCCCTCGGCCTCCTCGCCTACGACCTCGCGGGCCCTCGCGCCGGCACGGTCCTCGGCACCGCCCTGACCATCAAGATGGTCATGTACGTGATCATCGCCCCGCTGGCCGCCGCGTACATCGACCGGCTCCCCAGAAGAGCCCTCCTCGTCGCCCTCGACGTGATCCGCGGCGCGGTCGTCCTCGCGCTGCCGCTGGTCAGCGAGGTCTGGCACGTCTACGTCCTGATCGGGCTGCTCCAGGCCGGCTCCGCGGCGTTCACCCCGACGTTCCAGGCCGTCATCCCCGACATCGTCACCGACGAGTCCGCCTACACACGTGCGCTGTCCGCCTCCCAGGTCGCGTCCACCATGGAGAGCCTGCTCAGCCCGGTGCTGGCCGCCGTCGCCCTGACGTTCATGAGCTTCGACCGCCTGTTCCTCGGCACGTCCGCCGGATTCCTCGTCTCCGCCGTGCTCGTCCTGTCGACCCGTGTCCCCGACGCCCGCCCGAGCACCCACGCGAAGGCCTGGGACAAGGCGGCGGCAGGTGTCAGGACCTTCCTCACCACCCCGCGGCTGCGCGGCATCATGGCGCTGAACCTGACCGTCGCGGCCGCCGGTTCGATCGTCGTCGTGAACACGGTCAACTACGTACGCGACGAGCTCGGCGGCTCGCAATCGGACGTCGCCTGGATGCTCGCCGCCTCCGGCACCGGCACGCTCGTGGCCGCCCTCGTCCTCCCGCGTGTCCTCGACCGCGTCGCCGCCCGCACCGTCATGATCACGGGCGCCGCCGTCCTCGTGGCCGCGACCACCGCCGCGGTGACCGTCATCGCGACCGGCCTCGGCACCTGGACCGGTACGGCGGTCATCTGGGCGGTGACCGGCGTCGGCATGGCCCTGGTCATCACCCCGACCGGCAAGGTCCTGCGGGCCTCCGTCGAACGCGGCGCGATCCCCGAGGTGTTCGCGGCCCAGTTCTCCCTGTCGCACCTGGCCTGGCTCGTCACCTACCCGATCGCGGGCTGGCTCGGCACGATCGCCGGCTTCTCCCTCACCTGGAGCGTCCTGGCGATGCTCGCCGCGGGGGGAGCCGCCGGAGCCCTCGTCCTGTGGCCGCGCCACGAGGAGCGGGAGACCGCGAGCGTGCCCGCGGCGATCACCCGGCACGCGTCGAGCAACGACCCGTCCACCCTGGTCAAGGCCGCGTGAAGCGTCACGTCCGACATCCCAGGACCCTCGATGAGGGGCCCGGCATCAGCCGGGCCCCTTCCGGATTCGGTGGGTGGAGGGAAGCGGCCGACACCACTGGAACTTCCTCACCAGGCCAGGGGTTCGCCCTCCCGGAAGAAGCCGCCGGTGGGGCCGGAGTCGGGCAGGGTGGCCGCCCAGACGACGCCGGCGGCGCCCTGGTCGACGGGGGCGCCGCCCGGGCCGCCCATGTCGGTGGCGGTCCATCCCGGACAGACGGCGTTGACCAGGATCCGCTCGGCGCGCAGCTCGTCGGCGAGCTTGCGGGTCAGGGCGTTGAGAGCGGCCTTCGAGACCCCGTAGGCAGGGGTGCCGCCGGACATGGTCTCCAGAGAACCGGACTCGCTGGAGACCATCACCACACGCGGGTGGGGCGACCGGCGCAGCAGCGGCAGAAACGCCTGCGTCGCCCGCCAGGCCCCGAAGAGGTTGGTCTCCAGGGTCCGGCGGACCTCGTCGAGGTCGACGGAGACGGCTCGCCGGGACGTGTCGTAGTTGACGGCCGCGTTGTTGACGAGGACGTCGAGGCGCCCGAACTCCTCCTCCACGCGATGGGTGAGGGCACGGACGTCGTCGGCGTCGGTCACGTCCAGCCGGCAGGGCACCAGCGCGCCCCGGACTCCGGGGGCCAGATCGGCGACGGCCCGTTCGGCGTTCTCCGGGCGGCGGGCGGACAGCAGGACGGTGTGGCCGAGTCCGGCAAGCCGGCGCGCGGTCTCCCGGCCGATCCCCCTGTTGCCGCCCGTGACCAGCGTGACCGGTGCAGCGGTGCTCATGCTTCTCTCTCCTCAAGCGGACGATTCGGAGTCGGTCAGCACCGTATGCCGTCGCTCGACGTACGGAGATCGGGCCCGAGGCGGAGACGGGCCGCGGCCTTGGACGTAGGGCCTTTCTTTTGGATCTTGCTGGGCTCGCGTGCCCCGGCACGCGCTCCCCCGTAGCCCTTCGGGCACGGGAGGTACCCCCACGCCGCGTTGTCGTCAGTCGCCAACTCCCCCGTAGCCCTTCGGGCACGGGAGGTACCCCCACCGCGTTGTCTCCCTCCTCCGCCTTGCGATCACACGCACCGGACCCCGCTCCCTGATCCAGCCTGATCCAAAAGAAAGGCCCTAGCCCTCACGCCCTGAGTCCGCCCCGCATCCGAATCCGTGCCGGCTTCGCGGCGCCCTCCGTGGCGGCCCCGTGCCTGCGTCCGCCCCACGTCCGTTCGAGGCCTGTCGTCTCCTCAGCCCTCCACCGTCAAGGGCCCGTTCACCTGCGCTGACGCCCCCGCATCGTCGCGTCCACGCCAACCTCGGCACGCGCCCCTCCGCGCCCGTCCCTGTGACCAGGGCACTTCACCTCCCCTCACTTCGGCCCCACCACCACAATCCAGCCTCATTTCGTCCCACGCGTTACGGCGGAGGCTTTGTGGATCAGCATCACCGAGTCCCTGCCCACTGCTGCCTCACAGGTGATTCACCATGCGCACACAGGCTCGAAGACTCGGTATGGCCTTTCTGGCCTTCCTCCTTCTGGCGATAGCGGCCGCCACCCCGTCCTGGGCGGTTCCCCCGGACCGGCCGGGCGGTGCCGCGGCGAGCGTCGTCCAGGCCAAGGCCCGTACGGCCGAGGACCTGCCCGATCCGCCCAAGGCGATGACGCTGACCGAGCGCCGGAAACAGGTCGCGAAGGACCGGCACGAACAGTCGCCCATGCGCGGCTATATGAACGCGCCGGAGCGCGAGGCCACGGCCACCCCTCACGGCCGGCCGAAGACGGAGCGCGTCGAGCGCGGTCCCGCCGCCCAGCCGGGCGCGGCCGCGCAGCGCCTCGCCGCCGCGCCCGGGAATCCGGTGTCGGTGTCGGCCTGGGCGACCGCTTACCCCGGCATGCTGTCGATCGGCGGGCAGGTGAAGCTGCCGCTGCGGGGCTCGTCGTACACCGGACTGTGGCTGTACGTCCTGGACGAGGCGGGCGTCCCCGTCGTCCAGCAGGAGATCAAGAAGTCCACCGACGACCCCAGCGGCGACACCCCGGACACCGGCGCCTGGTGCTACGACTGGTGGGCGGCCAACTCCTACCCCACCGACCAGTGTTTCTGGTGGGCCGGCGGTGAACTGGGCGGCATCCTGCAGGACGGCAAGAAGTACTACGCCTGGGTCTTCCTGAACAACGCCGACGGTTCGAGTCCGGGCGGCACCACCTCGGGGCTCGTGCAGGCCTTCTACACGCCGGGTATCCCCGGCGCGGCGGCGGGCATCTGCACCTGTTACGCCCAGGCCCACCGCGCCGACCCGGTCAACACGGCGACCGGCATGTTCTACGAGCGGCTCACCGACGCCTCGCTGACGGGTCCCGGGATTCCGCTGGCCCTGGAGCGCACCTACCGGTCCGACTCGACCACCACGGGTCTGCTCGGGCGCGGCTGGGCGACGCCGTTCGACACGCGGCTGACCCTCGCGACGGGCAAGGCGACGTACCGGACCGGCGACGGGGCGTCGTTCGTCTTCACGCAGGCGAGCGACGGCACGTACACCGCGCCGGCGGGCACGACGGCCAAGCTGGTCAAGGGCACGAGCACGTACACGGTCACCACCCCGGACCACACGGTGCGGACCTTCGACAGCACCGGCCTGCCGACCTCGGTGGCGGGCGCGGCGGGCAAGGGCCTGAGCCTGACGTACGCGGCGGGCAAGCTCGCCTCCGTCAAGGACGCCGCCGGCCGCACCACCTCCTTCACCCTGGGCGCCGACGGTCTGCTCGCCACGGTGAGTCTGCCGGACGGCACCTCGGTCGCGTACGGCTACACCGGCGGTCTGCTGACCTCGGTCACCGACCCGGCCGGCCGGACGTCCACGTACGCCTACGACACGAACAAGCGGCTGTCGTCGTACACCGACCCGGCGGGCGGCACCGTCAGGAACGTCTACGACGGCGCGGGCCGCATCACGTCCCAGACCGACCAGAACGGCAAGACCACCACGTTCACCTGGGACGGCAAGAGCGAGTCCCACACGGTCGCGCCCGACGGCGGCGTGTGGACCGACGTCTACGCGAGCAACGTCCTGATGGAGACGATCGACCCGTACGGCAAGAGCGTCACCTACGACTACGACCGTCAGCTGCGCCCCGTCGCCCTCACCGACCAGCGGGGCAACACCACGGCGATGACGTACGACACCGCCGGGCGGATGCTCACCCGCAGCGCGCCGGCCGCGCTCGGCTACCAGGAGGGCTGGGGCTACGACACCGGGGGCAACCTCACCAGTCACACCGACGGCCGCGGCAACAAGACGACGTACGCGTACACGGCGAACCGGCTGACATCGGCGACGGACCCGGCCGGCGGCAAGACCGCCTACACGTACACCGCGTTCGGCTCGCTGGAGACCGTGACGAGCCCGCGCGGCAAGGTCACCACGTACGGGTACGACGCCGCGGGCAACCGGACGTCGGTCACCACGCCGCTGGGCGAGAAGACGACGTTCACGTACGACAAGGCGGGCCGTGTCCTGACCAGGACGGACCCGCGCGGAAACGTCTCCGGCGCCGACCCGGCCGCGTACACCACGACGTACACCTACGACGGTCGCGGTCTGCTCGGCTCGGCCAAGGACGCCCTGGGCCGTACGACGACCTACGCCTACAACGGCGCCGAGCAGCTGACGTCCGTGCGCAACCCCGCGGGCGACACCGCCACGCTCGGCTACGACGACGCGGGGAACCTGACCCGGACCACCGACCAGGCGGGCAAGTCCCTCACCCGCACCTACGACGCGAGCGGACGGCTCGCCTCCGAGACCGACGCGGCCGGCGGCCGGACCACGTACGCGTACGACAAGGTGGGCCGGCTGCTCAGCAGCGTCTCGGCACGCGGGAACGTCTCCGGCGCCGACCCGGCCGCCTTCACCACGTCCTACGTGTACGACGCGGCCGGCAACCTCACCGAGACCACCGGTCCCACCGGCGCGGTGACGAAGACGACCTACGACGCGGTCAACCGGCCGCTCGTGGTCACCGACCCGCTGGGCCACACCACCGGCTACACCTACGACGCCAACGACAACGTCACCAAGACCACCGACGCCGCGGGCAAGACGACCACCGCCGTCTACGACAAGAACAACCGGCTCGGCAGCAGCACCGACCAGCTGGGCAAGACCACGACCTACGCCTACGACGCCGACGGTAATCTCCTCGACCGCGTCTCCCCGCTCGGCCACAAGTCGAGCTGGACCTACGACGGCGACGGCCGCCAGGCCACCGCGGTCGATCCGCGCGGCAACGCCACCGGCGCCGACCCCGTCCCGTACACGACGACGTACGGCTACGACCCCGCGGGCAACCCCACCAAGGTCACCGATCCGCTCGGCGGGGTGACCAGCACCGCCTACGACCCCGTCGGCAAGGTCGTCGAGCGCAAGGACGCCGACGGGCGCACCACCACCTACGGCTACGACGACCGGGACCAGTTGACGAAGGTCACCGCCCCCGGCGGCGCCGTCACCGCCTACGGGTACGACAAGCTCGGCAACCTCACCGGGCGCACCGACGCGGGCGGCCGCGTCACCGCGTACGGCTACGACGCGGTGCACCGCCTCACCTCGGTCACCGACCCGCTGGACCGGAAGACGACCTACGCGTACGACGCGGAGGGCCATGTCACCGGCAAGACCACACCCCGCGGCACCACCGGGTACACCTACGACCCGCGCGGTCTGCTCACCAAGGTCGACTACTCGGACGCCACCCCCGACGCGACCTTCGGCTACGACGCCGCCGGGCAGCTGACCGCCCGGGTGAACTCCACCATCTCCGAGGACTTCGTCTACGACGCGGTCGGCCATCCGACCAAGACGCGCGGCTTCGCCTACACCTATGACGCCGCCGGGCGGATCCTCACCCGCAAGTACGCCGACGGCAACACGATCACGTACACCTACGACGCCGACGGCCGGAACGCGACGATGGCGGCCGACGGCAAGACCACCACGTACACCTGGGACCCCGCGGGCAACCTGGTCGCCTCGGCCCTGCCCAACACGGAGACCGAGGAACGCACCTACGACCGGGCGGGCCGGGTCACCGCGGTGACCGCCGCCAAGGCGGGCGCCACCGTCACCAAGACGGCGCTGACGCTGTCCGCGGCGGGTCTGCCCACACGAGTCGACGTCACCCGGGCCGGCGTCGGCACCGGCGGCTACGACCTCACCTACGACGCGGCCGGCCGGCTCACCTCCGGCTGCGCGCCACAGCCCTGGGTCACCGGCTGCGCCGCCGGCCGCACCACGTCCTACACCTACGACAAGGTCGGCAACCGGCTGACCTCCACCCTCGGCACCACCTCGACCAGTTACGCCTACGACGCGGCCGACCAGCTCACCTCGGCCACCACCGGCACCACGACGACCGCCTACGAGCACGACGCCGAGGGCAACCGGACCAAGGCCGGCGCCGACACGTACACCTACGACCTGGCCGGACAGATCAACGCCGCCACCGTCGGGGGCGCCTCCTACACCTACGACCACGACGCGAGCGGGAACCAGGTCGCCACCCTCAAGGACGGCGCGGTCACCAGCCGCACCCAGTGGGACCCCAACGCGCCGCTGCCGATCCTGGCCACGGAGTACGACAGCGCCTGGGCGGTCAAGCAGTCCTACCGCTACGACCCGCTCGGCCAGCCCACCGCCACCAAGACCGGCACCGGCGAGCTCTTCTACTACCACCACGACACCCAGGGCTCCCCGGTCGACGTCGTCGGCGGCACCGGGACCCTCCACCAGCGCTGGGCCTACGACTCGTTCGGCACCCGCGTCCTGAACACCACCGCCGCCGGCGCGCCCGCGAGCACCCCGTCGTACACCGGCGCCCGGTACGAGACCACCACCGGCAACCTCGACCTGCACGCCCGTCAGTACGACACCGGCACCGGTCGCTTCACGCGGTCCGACCCGGCCGCCCGGGACCTGTCGACGCCGTACGTCTCCGCGTACGCCTACGCCGACAACGTGCCCAGCGCGCTCACCGACCCCAGCGGACTGACCCCCGGCGACCCGGACGACGACCGGGTCGGCAGCGTCGGCGAGGTGCTCGGCATCTTCGGCGACGCCTTCGTCGACGTCGCCAAGTCGCCCTTCGTGTTCCTCGGGGACCTGAAGGACGCGTTCACCGGCGAGAACGGCGGCGCGGGCGGTTTCCTCGACAAGTACCTTCCCGTCCGGCCCGCCTACCGGCTCTACCGCGCCGAGTACATGCTCCGGCAGCAGGGCTGCGACGCGCTCGCCGATCTGTACGCGGAGACCGCCGACGAACTCGTCCAGCAGCTGGTCGTCACCGGGGTCGGCGGACTGACCGGATGGCGGCGGGCCGCGGTGGCCACGGAGCGGGAGCTGCAGTCCGGCGGTTCGGCCTTCCGACGGCCGCGCGGCGAGATGGACTTCGAAGTGGAGTGGGCGGACCACGCCTACAACGCGATCCGCGCCGACGCCCAGCTCGACCGGGTGGCGCAGAGCGCGGCATCCCGCGGCTATTCCGCTGCCGACATCAACCAGATCTACAACCACCTGTTCGTCGAAAAGCATCAGCTCGACGCGGGAATGCTGCGATTCGACGCCAATCCGCGGATCGCCAGGGCCTGGGAACGCCTTCAGAACGGAAACCCGCATCCCAGCGACTTCGATCTGCTCGCACACGAACTGTACGAGTCGAGCTGGATGCGTCAGCACGGCGACCAGAACTACCGCCGCGCCCACCAGGCGACCCTGGACGCCGGCCGCACCTGGGACGAACACGCGCCCGCGGCGGACGGGATAGGCTTCAGATGATCGGATCCCTGGCGCGAGCGAACGGATGGAAGCCTTCGTGACAGCATCACTGACCTGCAGGAAGACCCTTTCTTCCGAGGCCGGATCCGTCTACGCCTGGGAGACCGCGGAAGGGGCTTCCGGGAGCATCCTGATCGACGTGGGGGAATCGGTCGCCCGCCCCTGCACGCCGGAGGGAACTCTCCTCGGAGCCATGCTCCTGGACCGGAACGTCGGGAACGTGGAAAACCCCGACCCGGATCCGGTGATCCGCCGCGCCTTCCTGATCACGGCATCGGTGATCTTCCAGGAGAGGGAGCGGCAGGGACGACTTCCCGACGAGATCACACGCACCTACTGGTAGGCGCCACCTCACCATCCGAGAGGCCGTGCTCAGCCCGAGCGCGGCCTCTCGGCATCGGCATACGACCGGGCGACGCCCGTCTGCGGAGTCCCCGCCCGGCGGCGACAGGTCGCTCCCGTCCACGAACGGGATCCGCCCGGCAGCCCTCAGAGCGTCGGGACCGGGGGCCGGATCGGCATGGTCCCGGCTATCCGGGCGGTGGCCGCGCCGGTCGCGTAGAACGTGGACCCCGCCACGGCGAAGGGGAGGGACAAGGCGAGGACGCCGAGGAGCTTCGGCCAGTCGCGGGACGTGACGCAGACGGACGATTCGTTGTGCAGCCGCTCGGTGGCGATGCGGGCCCTGCAGTCCCGGTCGTGCTCGCCGGCGGTGTACGGGAACAGCAGCAGGATCGCGAACCAGATCCATGCCAGCCCGGCCACGGCGAACAGCAGGATTCCGATCCTCTTGGTGGCGTGGGCCTTGTCGCGGAGGTCCATGACGACGTGTGCGCTTGGGTTCATGATCCGTCAACCTATCGCGCGTCCCCCGGAGCGCCTGGACGCCCTCAACTGGCCTTGAGCGTACGAGAACGGCGCCTGGGACGGACACCCTGGCCCCCGTGTCACACCGCAGTGGCAGACTGCGGGACAACGATGCTTCGGAAGAGCAGGGCGTTGCGGCAGGGGTCACCCGTCGAACGTCACTGTTCGAGGGTGGCTGGTGCCACGGGGGAGGGGTGCGGCGGTGATCTTCGACAGTCTTGATGTGTCGTACGGCGAGATGTGGGGTTCCCATCGGGGACCGACCCATCCGGACCCGATGTCGCGCGCGCTCGCGGCACGCAAGCACGCCGCCGGGATGGGTTACGCGGTTCTGCTGTCCGCGCGGGAGCAACCGCTGGCACTGGTCGAATACTGGCCGCGCCGGATGTGGCGTGTGTATCTGTTCGACGACAGGTCCTGGCGCACGCAGATGATCGACCTCAAGCCACAGGGCACGGGGATGTTGCTGGCTCAGCGAAACACCCGATGGCAGTTCTCCGGTGAGCGGGAATACTCGTCCGGGAAGTGGGACGTTCAGGAGACCACGACTGTCTCGGCCGACGGGCAGGTCGAGGTGAGGTCCGAGTTCGCCGAGCCGCGGGGAGCGGCGACGGAGTCCCCGCACGATCGGACATCCGGCGCGTCGAACGTCCCCGTGCGGCGGTTCGCGGCGCCCGTCGACAGCTTCCTCTGCCCCGTACCGGAATTCGGCGACTGGCAGGTGTTCGCGCCGTTCCTCGCCCAGCAGGGCCATGAGCCCGCCACGACCGTAGTCCTGAACGACGTGTCGGTGGACGAAGGGCCGGGACCGCTGCGCCCCACCGGAATCGAGCGACTGTTCAGTCCGGGCGCGAGCGACACCGCGGACGGGCCGGCCGTCGTCGAACCCGTCGACGCCGGTCTGCTGCGGATCACGTCAGGGCAGCTGGTGGTCTCGGACCCCGGCTGGATCAGCGACCCACGGACCGTCGCCGTGCCACAGGGCGAGTTCCCGGTCACGCTGTCGCTCTTGCGCACGGCGTACGGGGTCAACGTCGCCGCGGCCAGGGTGACGTTCCTGGACGTCCCGCCCCGCGAGTGGGACATGGCCCTCGGCCCCGACGAGGACCTCGGGCTGCTCGGCGACGGCCAGTTCCACGGGGTCGGCGTGGATACCGGCACAGCGGCTTTCATGGATGCGACTCGGACGGTGGCCGAAGACCAGCTGGACGAGGACCTGTTCATCCCCCTCGACAGCCACTTCAGCGTCGAACTGCCCGGCCCGGAGCCCGAGCCGAACCTCATCGCCTTCCGCGCCGGCCAGGGCGACGGGACCTACCCCGTCTGGATCGGCCGCACCGATGACGGACAGGTTGGTTGCGTCGTCGTCGACTTCCGGCTCTATTCCGCCGCAGAGGGAGCGTAAGGAGCCGCCGACCATCGGCGCGAGGCCGCACCACCCGAGACCGGGACCACGACGAACCCCCGGAGCGCGCACGGTGATGGAGGGGCTCGATGACTCGCGACCTGCATCCGGACCTGCCCCCACCTGGCTGCCGACCGCTCCCGCACGACCGAGACCGGCCCCGATCCTTCGATCGGGGCCGGTCTCGGTGCGTCAACCGGTGACGGTGGTCAGGTTGCCGGGTGCGTAGGATCCACCCTGGCTGTTGAGGATCACGCCGAGCCGGTTGGTCGCGTTGATCATGGCGACGAGGGAGACGAGAGCGATGGCCTGCTCCTCGTCGTAGTGCTTGCGCACCCGGGCCCAGGTCTCGTCAGTGACCCCTGCGTGTCCGTCGGTGATGCGGGTGCCTTCCTCGGTGAGGGCCAGCGCGGCTCGCTCGGCGTCGGTGAACACGGTGGAATGCCGCCAGGCGGCGACGAGGTTGAGCCGGGCCGCGTCCTCGCCGGCCGCGGCGGCGTCCTTGCCGTGGATGTCGACGCAGAAGCCGCAGCCGTTGATCTGGCTGGCTCGCAGCTGCACCAACTCCTGGGTGGACTTGGGCAGCGGCGACGCCTGGATGACCTGGCTGACGGCGTAGATCCGCTTGCCGACCTTCGTGCCGAGCTCGGTGTCGAACAGGTTCATACGGGTTTCCATCGGGGCTTCCTCACTCATGGGATCGCGTGGCTGATGCCCATGAGGCGCCGGTCGCCGCGTTCCTGTGACACGGGGCGGAGGTGATGTGGGTCACGGGGTGCGGCTGTCACGGAACCAAGGCCGGCGGCGTCCCGTGCGCGACACGCACCACCCGCACCACACGCACCACACGCACCACACGCAGCGAGGCAGAAACCGGGAACTGGCGATGGTGGACAGGGATGCCGGTATCCATGCGGGGGCGACCGCGGCCGCGACCGAGGCCACGGACAGCTTCATTGCCCATCGCAATCTGCTGTTCACGGTGGCCTACGAGATGCCGGGCTCGGCGGCCGACGCCGAGGACGTCCTCAAGGAGACGTGGCTGCGCTGGTCGGGGCCCGCCGCGAGTACGAGAGCCGGGTCAGCGAACTCCCGCCCCGACCATGAGCGTTGTCACCGATGACCGCTGTACCGATGTTCCCCGAGGCCGCTCTGCGAGAACACGGCCGCAGAGGCGGAACCTCTGGCGGGGGCGTGTCCGCATGGCCCCTGCCGCCCGGCCCCGGCTCCGCTCTGCCCGCGGTTCTTCAGCCCTCGGCCGAAGCGTGCCGTTCGCACTGGCCCCTCGGCGGCTCCTGGCGTCTTTTGAGCCTTTCGAGCGCCCCCGCTCCCGAGGGGGTCCACGGAGGGCGTTCACATCCCGGCGAGGATTGGCAAGAGGCGACGGGGTCACGTACGAGAGATTTTGACCCTCATTTGCCGTGGATTTCCTCCGCTTCGACTTTCGGGGCCTTCCGGCGCCGGAAGGACGCATGATCGAAATCACACGGCGGTTCAAGCACTCGGAAAATGGCCGGAAAGTGTTGCCTTGTCAGGCGGGTTGTCCGGCCTTAGCCTCCAAGGTGCCGACCTGTTGCGATATCGCCCCGATCGGCGGAAGGTCGCGGGAACGTGGAGGCACACACCATTGTCGCGAGGCCGACCGCCGGATTCGGTGCGGTGCTTCGCGAACCTCCACGTGCAAAGGGAAAACGGTATTACCGTGGTGACCAAAAGTCTCACCGCCTCATCCACCGCCGGTGTCACAGCGGGCGCCGGCGCGAACCGCCGCCGCACCTACACGGCTCACGCGAGTACCCACGACATGACCATCACCGCGGCGGAATCCGACTTCGCGGCCCGGTTCGGCCTGAGTCCCGGCCAGATATGCGGGCGCGCGCTGAGCGACCTGCTGCAGGCGGGCCCGCCCACGCGTCTGCGTGACAGGGTCGCCGAGCTCTCCGAGGGCCGCGCGGGCTGGTTCACCGAGCGGGTGACCGGCCGACACGCAGGCGGCCGTGCCTTCGCCGCCGACCTGACGGCCATCGCGGTCACCGGCGCCGCCGGGACGGCCGGACTGGTCCTCCTGTTGCATCCGTTGGGCGAGGTGGACGTGCCGCGCCCCCGCGAACTGACCCTCAGCGCGCTCGACGCGCGCATGCTGGAGGGCGTGGCGGTCGGTGCGTCGACCGTGCAGCTGGCCGCCCGGCTGTATCTGAGCCGCCAGGGCGTCGAGTACCGCGTCGGCCTGCTGCTGCGCCGTTTCGACGCGCCCAACCGGCCCGCCCTGGTGGCCCGCGCCCATGCCCTCGGCCTGTTCGCACCGGGCCAGTGGCCGCCGCAGGTGCTGCCGGACCTCGTCGAGTGACTCCGGCGGTGGCCAAGGCCGTGGCCGTCGCTTCGACGGGACCCGGGCAGACCGGATCCGTCCGCCGGACGCCTGGCCCCGCAGGCCCGCGACGAGAGCCGGCACCGGCTCTCGTCGCGGACGGCGGCCGGGCCGGTCGCGGCCCGGCTCACCGGCGTTCCCTGACCGAGCGGCGGCGGCGCATCGCATCCCCTCAGTGACATCGGTGACATCCGTGGCATCGGTGGCAGTCATGATCGACGGATCTCAGGCCGCCGACGGCTGCCACGCCTCACGGAACCGCAGGCGGGCCCGGTGCAGCCGGGACCGTACGGTGCCCACCGGCAGCGACAGGAGCCGGGCCATCTCCTCCTCGTTGAGGCCGTAGGCGCGCAGGGTGAGGACCTGCCGGTGGGACGTGGACAGCCGGTCCAGGACGTCGCTGATGTGGACGGCGTCCAGCGGGTTCGTCTCCTGCCCCGCCTCGACCCCCGGGTACGGCCCCTCCTCGCCCGCCCGCTTCACGACGCGCACGGCCTCGCGGACCGTCACCGAACGGACCCAGCCGTAGAACGCGGTCGGCTCGCGCAGGGTGCGCAGGCCGCGGTAGACGGCGAGGAGGGCCTCCTGCGTGGCGTCCGCGCCGTCGTCGCGGGTGATGGTCCGGCACAGCCGGGCGACGTAGGGGATGATCCCGGTCAGCAGCTGGTTCATGGCCTGCTCGTCGCCCGCCTGGGCGCGCGGCAGCAGTGTCAGGGGCGTGGGGATGTCGCTGACGTTGTTCATGCCGGCGAAAGGCTCCTTAGGGTGGCCGGTGCGGTGCGTGAGCCGGTCATCCCGCCGGTGCGGGAGCGGGCTCGGCGGCGTCGGTGAACGTGCCGAGCACCGTGCCGACCTCGTCGCGGAAGGCCTGGACGAATTCCGGGCTGAAGCAGGCGGTGAAGTGCGGGAACTCGATGGCGAGCCGCCCTTCGAAGGAGACGACGCAGGCCATCACGGGACTGCGTCCTGCCGCCGGGAAGTAGTGCTCCCGGGCGGGCAGCAGCCGGACGTCGGTGGCCACCAGGCCCGCGGGCAGCCGGGGGCCGGGGACGACGCCCATGTTCGTGGCGATCACGGTCGCCAGCTGCAGGGTGGGGTTGCGGGGGACCTCGGGCGTGATCCGCATCTCGTGGAACGGTCCGTCACCCGCGACGAACGCGCCGAGCCGGGCATGGACGGTGCGGGCCAGCTCCCACGGGTCCGTGTCCGGGGTGACGTCCAGCGTCTGGAGGTGGGAGGTGACGGCGGGGACCATCGTCAGCGCGGGAATCGGGGGCGTCAGCCGCGAGCGCAGGTCGACCGGGGAGAGGCAGCCGAGCGTGCGCGCCTCGTCGCCGGGCAGCCGCCGGCGCGCCGTGGCCAGCAGGGCGGCGGCGATCAGGGCGTGTACGGACACGCCCGCCGTACGGGCGCTGCGGCGCAGCCGGTCGGTGCGCTCCGCGTCCAGGGCCAGCCGGCACACCTCGATCCG
Source organism: Streptomyces laurentii (assembly GCA_002355495.1). GTDB lineage: Bacteria > Actinomycetota > Actinomycetes > Streptomycetales > Streptomycetaceae > Streptomyces > Streptomyces laurentii. The sequence continues at coordinate 447,555 of AP017424.1, read as the reverse complement.
GCCCTCGGCGGCGGCCGGGTCGGCGACGTCGTAGGGAATCAGCTCCGACGGGTGCCGGCGCGCCTCGTCGGTGCGCCGCTCCAGATGGGCGTCGGTCCTCGCCCGGTCGGCCGGGGGCAGCAACGCGCTGACGGGCGGCGGGTACGCGCCGGTGCCGTCGGGGGCGCCGGCCCGCTCCCCTTGCTCGACCAGATTCCGGTACCGGTCCCAGATCTCGTTGAGCAGGGCGATTCCGCTGTGCCCGTCGACGATGGTGTGATCCACCGAGAGGACGAACAGATGCTCCTCGCCGCCGGGGGCGCTCACCAGGACCGCGCGGCTCAGCGGACCGCCGACGGACAGCGGTGTGTTCAGCTCCGTCGCGAGGGCCTGCTCGGTCGCGCCGGTCCGGACGTTCAGCCGGGGACGCTCCGCCTCGTCCAGCGGGTCCAGCGCGAAGCCCTCGCCGTCCGGCACGATCCGGGTCCGCAGCGACGGATGCGCCGCGGTGACCCCGTCGAACGCGGCCGACAGCGCCTCGGCGTCGAGGCGGCCACGCAAGGCGCAGGAGAGAACCGCTCGGCTTCGCTGTCCGACGTACAGCGTTTCCACCGGACACAGCACACGGCGCATCACTCAGGACCTCTTTTCGTCCACTCATTCCCGGAGGCCGCACCCGGCTGACGACGGGTCAATGCGGGGAGTCCGGTTCCACGTCCTTTCGAGAGTGCACGGTCGGGGCCGGGAGAATCCAGCCGAGGCGGCCCCGTGCCGGAAAGTCTCGTGTTTTCCCTAAAACTTGTCGCGGACGCCGCTATCCCGGAACCCGCGTTCTTCAGGGAAATACCTGAATTCCGTTCCGGGGGCCCGGTCCGGCTTGACGGTGTCCGACCGGCTGTCCCAACGTGAGGACCGCGTGAACCGGCGGCGGGCCCCGACAGGGCCGTGCCCCGATCAGTGCGGCCCGTGATGCCGGCCCCGTGGGCCGAGGCCGCTTTCCTGTCAGACCGGCCCGGCTTTCGCCGGCCGGCTCGCTACGGCTTGCCACGTGAGGGTTGTGCTATGTCACTCCGCGAGGAGTCTTTCCCCCAGGACGAACGTCGATCACTGCCCGGGCCTCTGTCCGGCGCCCAGGAGGGGCTCTGGTACGCGCAGCGGCTCGCCCCCGGGAACGCCGCGTACAACACCGCGGAGGCGGTGGAGATCCACGGTGCCCTGGACTCCGGGCTGTTCGAGACGGCGCTGCGCCGCACGGTGGGCGAGGCCGGCACCTTCGCGCTGCGCTTCCTCGACACCGACGACGGCCCCCGCTGCCGTCCGGCGGAGGACGCCGCCGACTGGCCGCTGCACCGGGCCGACGTACGCGACGCCGCCGACCCGGAGGCCGCCGCCTGGGAACGGATCCGCGCCGACCTCGCGACCCCGGCGGACACCGACAAGGGACCGCTGTTCGCGCACACCCTGCTCACCCTCACCGCCGAGCGGCACATCTGGCTGCTGCGGGCCCACCACATCCTGCTCGACGGCTACAGCTACAAGCTCCTCGGGCGACGCATCGCCGAGGTCTACAACGCGCTGGCCGAGGGGCGCGACCCCGGACCCGGCACCTTCGCGCCGGCCGACCGGCTTCGCGCGGAGGAGGCGGCCTACCTCGCCTCCGAACGGCACGGCCGCGACCGCGACCACTGGGCCGCCCGCCTGGCCGGCCTGCCGGAACCGGCCCGCCTCACCCGCCGTACGGCCGCGCCGAGCGTGCCGTTCCTGCGCCGCACCGCCGAGTGGGACGCTCCGGACACCGAGGCGCTGTCCGCCGCCGCGACCCGGCTGGACGTCACCCGCACCGACCTGATCACCGCCGCGGTCGCCGCGTATCTGCACCGCATGACCGGCGAGGACGACCTGGTCCTCGGCATGGCCACCATGAGCCGGCTCGGCAGCGCGGCCCTGCGCACCCCCGGCACCGCCTCCGATGTGCTGCCGCTGCGCGTCACCACCCGACCCGGCACCCCCGTCGCGGAGTTCGCGCGCGCGGTGGCCGCCGAGCTGGCGGCCCTGCGCCGGCACCAGCAGTACCGCGGCGAGTCCATCCGCCGCGACCTCGGCCTGCTCGGCACCGGACGCCGCCTGTACGGTCCCGTGCTGAACATCGTGCCCTTCACCGAGGAGCTGGACTTCCAGGGCAGCACGGCCACCTGGCACCACCTGTCCGGCGGTGCCGTCGACGACCTCCAGATCAGCGTCCGGCCCGGGGTCCGCTCCGGCACCCTCTGGTTCGCCTTCGACGCCAACCCCGCGCTGTACGACGAGGACGAACTCGCCCTCCACCGCGACCGGTTCCTCACGCTGTTGCGGCGGCTGACGCGGGCGGAGCCCGCCACCGCGCTCGCCGACCTCGACCTGCTGTTGCCCGGGGAGCACCCGCGCGACCTGCCGGCCCGCGACATCCCCGTCACCGCCACGCTCACCGAGCTGTTCGAGCGGCAGGCGCACGACGGACCCGAGCGCGTCGCCGTGACGCACGAGGGCAGCCACCTGACCTACGGCGCGCTCAACGAGGAGGCCAACCGGCTGGCCCGGCTGCTCGTGGAACGCGGCGCCGGACCCGGCCGCGTGGTGGCCCTCGCGCTGCCCCGCGGCCCCCGGCTGCTGCCCGCCCTGCTGGCCGTCCTCAAGACCGGCGCCGCCTACCTCCCGCTGGACCCCGGGCACCCGGCCGAGCGGCTGCGGCTGGTCATCGAGGACGCGGCGCCCGTCCTCCTGGTCACCGAGAACGGCGCCGCCGGGGACCTCGGCGGCGACACCCCCGCCGTCCTGCTGGACGACCCCGCCGTCGCCACCGATCTCGCGGCACGCCCGGCCGGTGACCTGACCGACACCGAGCGCGGCGGGCCGACCGGCCCGGCCGACATCGCCTACATCATCCACACGTCCGGCTCCACCGGCCGGCCCAAGGGCGTGCCCGTCCCGCACGCCAACGTGGTCCGGCTGTTCGACGCGGCCGAGCACGTCGACTTCGGCGCCGACGACGTGTGGACCCTCTTCCACTCGTACGCCTTCGACTTCTCCGTGTGGGAGATCTGGGGCGCCCTGCTGCACGGCGGCCGGCTCGTCGTCGTGCCGTACGCCGTCAGCCGCTCCCCGCGGGACTTCCTGCGCCTGCTGCGCGACGAGGGGGTCACCGTCCTCAACCAGACGCCGTCCGCCTTCGAACAGCTCGTGGACGCCGACGAGGGGCCCACCGCCGGCGCGCTGCGGTACGTCGTGTTCGGCGGGGAGGCCCTGCGCCCCGAGCGGCTGCGCCCGTGGACCGCCCGGTACGGCTTCGACCAGCCGGCCCTGGTGAACATGTACGGCATCACCGAGACCACCGTGCACGTCACGTACCACCGCCTCACCCCGGCCGACCTGGCGGATCCGCGCCGCGGCGGGGTCATCGGCAGCCCGCTCGCCGACCTGCGCGTGTATCTCCTGGACGCGGAGGGCCGGCCCGTACCGCCGGGCGCCCCGGGGGAGATGTACGTGGCCGGCGCCGGCGTGGCCGCCGGGTATCTGAACCGCCCCGACCTGACGGCCGAGCGGTTCCTGGACGACCCCTACGGGTCCTCCGGCAGCCGGATGTACCGCTCCGGCGACCTGGCCCGCAGGCGCTCCGACGGGAGCCTCGAGTACCTCGGGCGCGCCGATCAGCAGGTGCAGCTGCGCGGCTTCCGCATCGAGCCCGGCGAGATCGAGGCCGTCCTCGCCCGGCACCCCGGCGTCGCCCGTGCCGCCGTCGTCGTACGGCAGGCCCCCAACGGGGCCCGGCAGCTCGTCGCCTACACCGTCAACGCCGGTGAACAGGCGCCCGCCGCAGCCGAGTTGCGGGCCCATGCCGCCGCCCATCTGCCCGAGTACATGGTCCCCGCCGCCTGCGTGCCCCTGGACACGCTGCCACTGACCGCCAACGGCAAGCTGGACACCGACGCCCTGCCCGTGCCCGACTTCACCGGGACCGCGGCCGGCGTCCGGCCGGCGAGCCCCGAACAGACCCTGGTCTGCGGCCTGTTCGAGGACGTGCTGAAGCTGCCCCGGGACACCGTGGGCGTCGACGCCAACTTCTTCGAGCTGGGCGGCGACTCGCTGCTCGCCACCCGGCTGCTGGCCCGGCTGCGCCGTGCGTCCGGCACCGACGTGCCCATCAGCACCCTGTTCGAGACGCCGACACCGGCCGCCCTCGCCGCACTCCTCGGCGGCGGCCCCGGCACCGCGCCGGCCCGGCCCGCCCTGGGCGCCCAGCCGCGTCCCGCACGCGTCCCGCTGTCGTACGCCCAGGAACGCATGTGGTTCCTGAACCGGCTCGACGGCGCGGCGGCCACGTACAACATCCCCCTCGCGGTGCCCCTCGGCTCCGCCGTCGACACCGAGGCGCTGCGCGCCGCGCTGGGCGACCTCGCCGACCGGCACGAGAGCCTGCGCACGGTCGTCGCCGACCACGACGGCACGCCGTACCAGCGGATCCTGCCGGCCGGGGAACTGCGTCCGCGGCTGCGCGCCGTCGACTGCCCCGCCGAGGAGATCGCCGCGCACCTGACGGCCGCAGCCCGGCACAGCTTCGACCTCTCGGCCGAAAGCCCCCTGGCGGCCTGGCTGTTCGGCACCGGCGAGCAGCGGACCCTGCTGCTCGTCCTGCACCACAGCGCCGCCGACGGCTGGTCTTTGCGCCCGCTGGCCGATGACCTGAACACCGCCTACGCGGCCCGCCGCGCGGGCACCGTCCCCGCCTGGGACGCGCTCGCGGTCCAGTACGCCGACTACGCGCTCTGGCAGCGCGCCCTGCTCGCCGCCGGGCAGGACGGTACCGGCGAGGCCGAGCGGCTCACCGCGCACTGGCGGAAGGCGCTCGCCGGAGCGCCCGAGGAGTGCACCCTGCCCGGCGACCGGCCGCGGCCGTCGGCACCGCGCGGCGGCGCCCATGTCACCGCGCATGTGCCCGCCGCCCTGCACCGGGACCTGGCCGGCCTCGCCGAACGCGAGGGCGTCAGTCTGTTCATGGTGCTGCACGCCGCCGTCAGCGCGCTGCTCAGCCGCGCCGGCGCCGGCGAGGACATCGTGCTGGGCGTCCCCGTCGCCGGCCGCCTCGAACCCGGCCTGGACGATCTGATCGGCCTGATCACCAACACCCTGGTGCTGCGCGCCGACACCTCCGGCGACCCCGCCTTCCGCGAGCTGCTGGCCCGCGTCCGCCCGGGGGACCTGGCCGCGCTCGACCACCAGGAACTGCCCTTCGACCGGCTGGTGGACGAACTCAACCCGCCCCGCTCGTCCGGCCGGCACCCGCTGTTCCAGGTCATGCTCGCCCTGCAGAACAACGAACCCGCGCTGCTCCGACTCGACGGACCCGCGGTGCCGTTGCGGCCCACCGCCACCGGCACCGCCAAGTTCGACCTGTTCGTGGACGTCCTCGAACGGCACACCGCCGACGGGACCCCCGACGGACTGGACCTGCACGTCGAGTACGCCACCGACCTCTACGACCCCGCCACCGCAGAGGAGTTCGCCCGCGCCCTGGGCGGACTGCTCGCGGCCGTGTCCGCCGACCCGGACGTACGGCTCGGTCTGCTCCCCGCGCCGGCACCGCGTACGCCCGCCGCGGACCGTCCGTCCGACGGCGTGGCCCTGACCGAGGCGGCCCTGTCCGTACCCGGCGTACGCGACGCCGTCGTGCTGCCCGCGGCCGACGGGGGAGCACCCCGGCTGTTCGTGGTGCCGGGCCGCGCGGAGGCCACCGAGGGCGTCGAACGGCTGCTGGAGCGTACCGGCGCCGGTCCCGTCCGCGTCACCGCCGTCAGCACCCTGCCCCGCGCCGCCGACGGCTCCCTCGACGCGGCCGCCCTCGCCGCCCTGCCGGTGGTCGACCCCCGCGCCGCCGAGGAATGGCAGCGCCACCTCGCCCGCGCGGGCGGTGTCTCCACGGCCGAGGTCACGGTGGAGAACACCCCTGAGGAACTGGCCCGACGGCACGCCGGCACGCGGCGCCGCGACACGGAGACTGCACCCGGGGCGGCCGTCCCCACGGCGGCCGGCCGCCGTCCCGCGCTCAGCGAGGGCCCCGAGCTGACCGAACCCTCCGTCTCCGCCTGGAGCGAGGCCCTCGTCCGCGCCGCCGAGCGCGCCCGCGGCGACATCGTCCACGTCCGCGCCGACGGCAGCGAGACCCACCGCGACTACGCCTCCCTGATCCCCGAGGCCTCCCGGGTCCTCGCCGGACTCCGGCGGGCCGGACTGCGCCCCGGCGACCAGGTGATCCTCCAGTGCGACGACAGCGAGGACTTCCTCGCCGTGCTGTGGGGCTGCGTCCTCGGCGGCTTCGTCGCCGTCCCGCTCACGGTCCCCGCCTCCTACGACACCTCCTCGGCCGCCCTCACCAAACTGGAGGGCATCTGGCGGATGCTCGGCCGGCCCCCGGTCGTCTGCTCGCCCGCGCTGGAGGCGGGCCTGCGCGGCCTCGCCGACCGGCAGAACTGGCCCGGCCTGCGCCTGACCACCGCCGAGGCGCTCCGGGACGCGCCCGAGGACCGCGACTGGTACGCCGCGAAGCCGGACGACCTCATCCTCATGCTGATGACCTCCGGCAGCACCGGCCTGCCCAAGGCCGTCCGGCTGACGCACCGCAACGTGCTCACCCGGTCCGCCGCCACCGAGGCCATGAACGGACTCGGTGACGGCGACGTCACCCTCAACTGGATCCCGCTCGACCACGTCACCGGCGTCGTCATGTTCCACCTGCGGGACCTCTACCTCGGCTGCCGGCAGATCCACGCGCCGACGTCCTGGATCCTCCAGGACCCGACCCGCTGGATGGACCTCGCCCACCGGTACCGGGTCTCCGTCACCTGGGCCCCCAACTTCGCCTTCGGTCTGCTCGCCGAGGACACCGACCGCTTCCGGGACAGCGGCTGGGACCTGAGCCCGATGCGGCTGGTGATGAACGCCGGCGAGGTCGTCGTGGCCGCCGTGGCCCGCGGCTTCCTGCACGCGATGCGACCCTTCGGCATGCCTCAGGACGTGATGCACCCCGGCTGGGGCATGTCCGAGACCTGCTCCGTGGTCACCGACTCGGTGCTGCCCGCCGAACCGTCCGGCACCGACGAGACCTTCGTCAGCTGCGGCCTTCCCTACCCCGGCTTCGCCATGCGCGTCGTCGGCGAGGACGGCGCGCTGCTCGCCGAGGGCGACGTCGGCCGGTTCCAGGTCCGGGGCACCTCCGTGACCGGCGGCTACCACGACAACCCGGCCGCCAACGCGGAGGCGTTCACCGACGACGGCTGGTTCGACACCGGAGACCTGGCCTTCCTGCGCGACGGGGAACTGTTCATCACCGGCCGGGCCAAGGACGTCATCATCGTCAACGGCGTCAACCACTACAGCCACGAGATCGAGTCCTGCGTCGAGGAACTGCCCTCCGTCGTCCGCAGCTTCACCGCGGCCTGCGCGGTCCGCTCCGATCCGGCCGCCACCACCGACGAACTCGCCCTGTTCGTCCACCTCGCCCCCGGGCCCGACCGCGCCGCCGCGCTCCGGGAGATCGCCGGCAAGGTCACCCGCGAGATCGGCGTCAGCCCCGCCTTCCTGGTCCCGGTCGGCCCCGACGACATCCCCAAGACGGAGATCGGCAAGATCCAGCGGACCAAGCTCCGCAAGAGCTTCGAGGCGGGCGACTTCGACGACGCCGTCCGCGAGGCCCAGCTCCTGATGGGCACCGCCGCCACCCTGCCGGACTGGTTCCTGCGGCCCGCGTGGCAGCCGGCCGCACCGCACCAGGCGCGCGTCCTGCCGCCCGGCCGGCACACGCTCGTCCTGGCCGGCGCCGACCACCGGGCACACGACCTCGCCGAGCGCCTGGCCCGGTCGCTGCGTGCCGGCGGTGCCCGCTGCACGGTGGTCACGGACGGGACGGCGTACGCACGCCTCGACGCCGCCCGCTACCGGACCAGGCCCGCCGACGGCGCCGACCACGCGGCGCTGCTGCGGGACCTGGACGCCGACGGCCGGCCGGTCGACGCCGTCGTCCACCTCGCCGCTCCCTCTGTCGGCGGTGCCGCCCCGGACGACGCGAGCGCCCGGACCCTGCTCGCCCTGGCCCGCTCCCTCGGCACCCGGCCGGCGGACCTGCTGCATGTGACGGCGGGCGCCCAGGCCGTCACCGGCGACGAACTCCCCTCGCCGGCCGAGGCGATGGCCGGCGCGGTCCTCAAGTCGCTGCGCGAGGAGACCGCGGGGCTGCGCTGCGTCCACCTCGACCTCGAGCCGGGCGCCGACCCCGTACCGCTCGTCCTGGCGGAAGCCGCGCAGCCTCCGGTGGAGACCGAGGTGGCCTACCGGGCCGGACACCGCCATGTGCGCCGGCTGGCCGCGCTGCCCGAGGCGCCGGCCCGCGTGGAGCCGCCCGCCGCCGAGGGCTTCCACCTGATCAGCGGGGGAACGGGCGGTGTCGGCACCGAACTCGCCGCCCACCTGCTGCGTACCCCCGGCACCCGGCTGCTGCTCCTCGGCCGCACCGCGCCCGCCGCCGGCGGCCCGCTGCCGGACTCGGCGGATGTGCGCTACGCCCAAGCCGACGTCACCGACGAGGAACAGGTCCGCGCGGCCGTCGACGCGGCCACCGAGGCCTGGGGCGTCCCCCTGGTATCGGTCTGGCACCTGGCCGGCGCTCTCGTGGAACGGCCGGCCGCGGACCTGGACGCCGACGCGTGGCGGACGGCGCTGGCCGCCAAGGCCCACGGCGCCTGGACCCTGCACCGGGTCAGCGCCGACCATCCGGTGACCTCGTTCGTGCTGTTCTCGTCGGTCAACGGCTGGTTCGGCGGCGCCATGAACACCGCCTACGCCGCGGCCAACGCCTACCTGGACGCGCTCGCCCTGCACCGCCACGCGCAGGGTCTGCCCGCGCGGAGCCTGGCCTGGAGCATGTGGCGGGAACGCGGCATGAGCAGCGGATACGGGCTCACCGCCCTCACCGAGGCCCGCGGCTACCGGGTCCTCGACGCCACCGCCGCGCTCCGCTCCCTCGATCTCGCCCGCACCCTGCCCGAACCTCACCTGCTGATCGGTGCCGACCGCACCGCCCCCTGGGTCCGCAGCCACCTCGCCGAACCCGCGCGGGGCGTACGACGGCTGGCCGGACGCGTCGCCCTGGAGGAGGGCGCCGACCTCGGCGCCCTGCACCACGCGGCGGTCGGCGCCGCGGGCAGCGCCCCCTGGGTGCTGCGCGCCGCCGGCAGCGCCGAACGGCCGCCCGCCACCGAGGAACGGCAGCACGACCTGGAACAGAGGATCGCCGCCCTGTGGTGCGGCGTCCTCGGCCGCGACCGGATCGGCCGCGAGGACAACTTCTTCGACCTGGGCGGCAATTCGCTGCTCCTGGTCAGCGCGCAGAACGCCGTCAACCAGGCGTTCGGCAGCGAGGTGACCGTGGTCGACCTGTTCGCCCACCCCACCGTGCGCGACCTGGCCGGCCACCTCGCCGCCCGGCTGCCCGCAGCCGGGACCCCGGACGACACCGCCGGGGACGCGCCGAGCGGTCTGGACCGGGCCAAGGAACAAGCACAGCGGCAGCGCGCGGCCCGGGCCCGCCGTACCCCGCGCAACGGAAAGGGCCGAGGCCATGCGTGACCACCACGACACACCGGACATCCCGGAGGAGGCACCGGCCGTCGCCGTCATCGGCATGGCCGGCCGGTTCCCCGGCGCCGACGACCTCGACGCCTTCTGGGACAACCTGGCCGCCGGCCGCGCGTCGGTACGGCCCGTCACCGACGAGGAGTTCCTGGCCGCCGGGGGAGACCCGCGCGACCTGGACGACCCCTCGCTGATCCGGATGGCCTCCGTCGTCGAGGGCATCGACCGCTTCGACTCCGGCTTCTTCGGCTACACCCCCGCCGAGGCCGCGGTCGTCGACCCCCAGCAGCGCCTGCTCCTGGAGACGGCGTACCAGGCCCTGGAGGACGGGGGCCGGCTCGCGCCCGGCACCGACAACGGCAGCTTCGGCGTGTACGCGGGCAGCGGCGACAGCCGCTACTACCCCGCGCACATCCACCCCCGGTACGCCGGACAGCCCGGGTCCATCGAGCTGGTGCACGCCGCCACCGCCAACTCCCTCGGCACGCTCGCCACCCGGATCTCCTACGAACTGGGCCTGACCGGACCGAGCGTGTCCCTCCAGACGGCGTGCTCGACCGCGCTGGTCGCCGTGCACACCGCCTGCCAGGACCTGCTCGACTACCGCTGCGACACCGCCCTCGCCGCCGCCGTCTCCCTCAACCCCTCGGCGCTGCTCGGCTACCGCCACGTACCCGGCGGGCCCTTCTCGCCGGACGGGTACTGCCGGGCGTTCGCCGCGGACGCCGCCGGCACCTCCTCCGGGGACGGCGTCGGCGCGGTCGTCCTCAAACGGCTGGACGACGCGCTGGCCGACGGTGACCGCATCCGGGCCGTCATCCGGGGCAGCGCCGTCAACAACGACGGCCGTCGCAAGGTCGGTTTCACCGCGCCCAGTTCGGTGGGACAGGCCGAGGTCATTCTCGCCGCCCAGGCCCACGCGATGGTGGACGCCGGCACCATCGGACTGGTCGAGGCGCACGGCACCGCGACCCGCCTCGGCGATCCCATCGAAGTCGCCGCCCTCACCGAGGCGTTCGGGCAGTCCACCGAGCGGCGCGGCTACTGCGCGCTGGGTTCGGTGAAGACCAACATCGGCCATCTGGGCGCGGCGGCCGGCATCGCCGGACTCATCAAGGCCGTCCTCGCCCTGGAGCGCCGCCAGATCCCGCCGAGCCTGCACTTCGAACGGCCCAACCCGCTCATCGACTTCGCGGCCGGACCGTTCCGTGTGCCCACCGCACTGGAGGACTGGCCGGATGCCGGCCACCCCCGGCGCGCCGCGATCAGCGCCTTCGGCGTCGGCGGCACCAACGCCCACGTCGTCCTGGAGGAAGCCCCGGCCCCGCGCCCGCTCCGCCGCGCGCTCCCGAGGACACCGGCCGGCTGGTGCTGCCGCTGTCCGCGCGCACCTCCGGTGCCCTGCGCGGCCAGGCCGAGGCCCTGGCCCGCCATCTCGAACACCGGCCGGACCTGCGTCTGGACGAGGTGGCCCAGGCGCTGCGTACGAGCCGACCCGCCCTGCGCCACCGGCTCACCGTGACCGCCGCCTCCCGCGACGAGGCCCTGTCGGCACTGCGTACCGCCGCTCCCGCCACCCCGGCCGTGCCGGACGAGCCCGCGCGGGTCGCGTTCCTGCTGCCGGGCGGCGGCACCCAGTACCCCGGCATGGGCGCGGAGTTGTACCGCGACCACGACGTCTACCGCGACATCGTGGACGAGTGCGCCCGCATCCTGCGCCCCGTCCTCGGCGCCGACGTACGCGCCTCCCTCTACGAGGGCGCGCCCGCCGACCACACCACCACCTTCCTCGGACTGGTGGCCACCGAGTACGCGCTCGCCCGCACCCTGATGGCCGCCGGCGTCCGCCCGGACGCGCTGATCGGCCACTCCCTGGGCGAGTACACGGCGGCCTGTCTGGCCGGGGTCGTCGACCTCGCCGACATGCTGCCCCTGGTCGCCGAACGCATCCGGCTGATCAGTGAGGCGGGCGGGGCCACCGTCGGCGTCGCGGCCCCGGTCGAGGACGTAATGCCGCTGCTCGGCGACGAGTTGTCCCTGGCGGCGGTGAACGGACCCGCCGCCTGCACCGTCGCCGGGTACGACGAGGCCGTGGCCCGCTTCGAGCGTGAACTCGCCCGCCGGGACGTGCCGTTCCGCCGGGTGCGGATCCCGGCCGCCGCGCACTCCCACGTCCTGGACCCGGTCCTCGCGACCTACGAGAAGCACCTGCGCGGCGTCACCCTGCGCCCGCCCCGCATCCCGTTCGTCACCAACGTCACCGGCACCTGGGTCACCGACGAGCAGGCGACGTCCGTCTCGCACTGGCTCGACCACACCCGCGGCACCGTGCGCTTCGCCGACGGCATCGCCGCCCTGTGGGAACGCGGGCGCCCGGTCCTGCTGGAGATCGGACCGGCGGACACGCTCACCAAGCTGGCCGCCGCCCGACTGGCCCCGGACGCGCCGGTGACCGTCACCAGCATGCGGCACGCCAAGGCCGAGGCATCGGACGGCTTCGTCCTCGCCGAGGCGCTGGGCCGGCTGTGGAGCGCCGGCGTGGAGAGCGCGCTGCCGCCGGTGCCGGGCGCGCCCCGGACGGTGCCGCTGCCGCCGTACGCCTTCGAGCGGCACCGGCACTGGATCGACGCCCCGGGAGCCCGCGCCACCGGCTCCGACGCCCCGGACCCGGCCCTGTCCGGGCCGGACCTCGCGCCCCGGCCGCGACTCGCCACCGAGCACGTGCCGCCGCGCACCGACCGCGAGCGCGAGGTCGCCCGGCTCTGGGAGGAGACCCTCGGTATCGGCGGCATCGGCGTGCACGACAACTTCTTCGACCTCGGCGGCGACTCCATGCGCGCCGTCCTGCTGGCGGGCCGCCTGCGCCAGGCCGGTGTGCTCGACCTGGCGGCCGCCACCCTGCTCGCCGCCCCGACCATCGCCGGCGTCCTCGCCGCCACCGACGGCACCGAAGCCGCCGACGACGGCGCGGACCAGCCGTCGTCCGGCACCCCGAGCGCCTTCGCACCGCTGCTGCCGCTGCGCGCCGAGGGCGGCGCCACCCCGCTGTTCTGCGTGCACCCCGGCGCCGGTGTCTCCTGGCGCTACACCGGACTGCTGCCCCACCTCGGCGGCGACCAGCCGGTGTACGGCATCCAGGCCGCCGGCCTCGACGGCGGCCGGCCGCCCGCGCCCGACGCCCCGAGCATGGTCGCCTCCTACGTCGGCCTCGTCCGCGAGGTCCAGCCGCACGGTCCCTACCGGCTGCTCGGCTGGTCGTACGGCGGCTTCGTCGCCCACGCGATGGCCCGCGCCCTCCAGGACCAGGGGGAGCGGGTGGAGCTGCTGGCCATGCTGGACGCCCCGCAGCCGTACGGCGACGACGCGTACGACACGGCGGCGGCCGAACGCCAGGTGGCGGCCCTGCTGATGCGGGTGGCCGGTCTTCCGGTGGACACGGGGGCCGAACTGCCCGGCGTAGGCGATGTCCTGGATCTCATCGACAGCAAAGTCGCGGCGGATCCGACCAGTTCACCCGTCACCCGGGCGCAGGCCGCCGCGATCGCGGACGTCATGCGCAACAACCTGCGGATCGCCCCGCAGTTCGAGCCCGGCGCGTTCGACGGCGACGTGCTGTTCTTCGGCGCCGACGACGAGACGGCCGCGGACGGGCCCGGCGACCTCGCCGTCCAGCCCGGCAAGGCCGACGCCTGGCGCCCCCATGTGCGGGGCACTCTGCACGAACTCGCGGTGCCGTGCGGGCACTACGAGATGACCGAACCCGAGCCGATCGCCCTGATCGGCAAGGCCGTGGCCGAGGCCCTGCGCGGTACGCCGGACTCCCGCCGGCCCGTACCAGATCCGCGCCCGGGTCGCCCCGACCGTCCAGGAGACACCGCATGACCATGACCGCCGCCCAGGAACTCTACGAACTCGGCGACGCGCCCGAACTCGGCAGCGTGCCCCGGAAGATGTACGCCTCGCTCATCCGCCGGGAGCGCTACGGACAGCCCGTGGACGCCTTCCGTACCGAGGTGGTCGACGTGCCCCCGGTCCGCCGCGGCCAGGTGCTGGTCAAGGTGATGGCGGCCGGCGTCAACTACAACAACGTCTGGGCGGCGCTGGGCCGGCCGCTCGACGTGATCGGCGTCCGGCAGAAGGCCGGCGAGACCGAGGACTTCCACATCGGTGGCTCCGACCTGTCCGGCATCGTGTGGGCCGTCGGCGAGGACGTCCGGGGCGTCCGGCTCGGCGACGAGGTCGTCGTGCTCGCCAGCCGCTGGGACGAGACCGCCGAGGACATCCGGCTCGGCGGCGACCCGGCCGCCTCCGCCACCCAGCGGGTGTGGGGCTACGAGGAGAACTACGGCTCCTTCGCCCAGTTCGCGGTCGTGGACGACTACATGTGCCACCCCAAGCCCGCCCGGCTGTCCTGGGCGGCCTCCGCCTGCTACATGGCGACCGCCGCCACGGCGTACCGCCAGCTCTTCGGCTGGGACCCGCACACCGTCCGGCCCGGCGACCCCGTGCTGGTCTGGGGCGGCGCCGGCGGCCTCGGCAGCATCGCCATCCAGCTCGTCCGGCACGCCGGCGGCATCCCGGTCGCCGTCGTCTCCAGCGAGGAACGCGGCGAGTTCTGCGTGGGGCTCGGCGCCAAGGGCTGGATCGACCGGCGCGACTTCGACCACTGGGGGAGGATGCCCGACACCACCGACGAGGCCGCGATGAGCCGCTGGCTGTCGGGGGCACGCGGTTTCGGGCGGCGGTTCTGGGAGGTGCTCGGCGAGCGCCGCAACCCGCGGATCGTGCTGGAGCATTCCGGCGCCGACACCATCCCCACCTCGATGTACCTGTGCGACAACGCGGGCATGGTCGTCATCTGCGGCGGCACCACCGGCTACAACGGCGACGTGGACCTCCGCTTCCTGTGGATGCGGCAGAAGCGGCTGCAGGGTTCGCACGTGGCCAGCGCCCGCGAGGCCCGCGAGGTCACCCGTCTGATCGACCAGGGTGTCATCGACCCCTGCCTCTCCCGCACCTTCACCTTCGAGGAGACCGGCCTGGCCCACCAGCTCATCCACGACAACCGCCACCCGGCGGGGAACATGGCGATCCTGGTGAACGCGTCGGAGCAGCCCGTGTGACCAGCGGCGAACGAGCCGATCGGCGACCCACCCGGCCGAGCGAGGGGGTGGGCGCCGATCGGCTCGACGTCGTGCGCGGCGCGTGCGCGGTACGGGGCGGTCGCCGTGGTGGCGGTCCCTGTACGAGGGTCGGTGCCGGGGGCCGGTCAGCCCGCGTCCCGGCCGAGCACCACGCTGAACACCCCCGGGCCGGCGTCGCGCACGCGGACGCGCACCGTGCGCGCCACGGCGTCCCGGGTCGACACCCGCAGACAGCCCGCATCGCCCGGCCGGGCCCGCAGGTCGCGCAGGGTGCCCGCGGGGCCGTCGCCCGCCAGGGCCTTCCACGCGGCCTCCTTCGCGGAGAAGAGGTCCGTCACCGGCCAGGTGCGCAGCAGGTGCTCCTCGTCCTCGCGCAGGATCAGCCGGGCCGCGCCGGGCGGGAGCGGGCGGAGTTCCAGGTCGCAGCCGAGGGGGGTGTCGTGGCCGGGCGCGCGTGCCACCGCGGCCGCGACCCCGGCGCTGTGCGAGATCGACGCCGCCCGGCCGGGCGGGAAGCACGGCCGCCGGCCGGCGCGGGGCACGTCCCCGCAGTCGAGCCCGACCGCGCCGAGCGCACGGCGCGCGGCGAGCCGGCCCGCGAGGAACTCGGACCGGCGGGGCGTGGGCATCGACGCGATCGCCGCGGCCTCGCCGGGTCCGGCGGGGGCCAGGTGCGGCTCGACGGCGAAGGCGAGCCCCATGCCGAGGCCCGCCTCCGTCAACTCCGCCTGCCATACGCCCTGTTGGATCTCGTCGAAGAGAGGGCCGGAGCCCGGCGGGCGCACGTCCTCAGTCCCGCAGCAGCTTCTTGACGATCTTGCCGGCCGGGTTGCGGGGAACCCGCTCGATGAACTCCACCCGCCGCGGACGCTTGTACGGGGCCAGCAACCGCGAGACGTGCCCGAGGAGTTCCAGGGCGCCGGTGCCCGGCTCGGCCACCACGTACGCCAGGGGAACCTCGCCGTAGTCCTCGTCCGGTATCCCGACCACCGCCGCGTCCCGCACCGCGGGGTGGCTCAGCAGGGCGCGCTCGACCTCCGAGGGGTAGACGTTCTGTCCGGCCCGGATGATGAGGTCCTTGGTGCGGTCCACGAGATGGATCCGCCCCGCCTCGTCCAGGAACCCCAGGTCACCGGTCCTGATCCAGCCGTCCAGGCCGATCTCGCGGGTGGCCTCCGGATCGTTCCAGTAGCCCTGCATCACGCCGGGCCCGCGCACCACGATCTCGCCGATCTCGCCGCCCGGCAGCTCCGCCCCGTCCGGTCCCACCGCGCGGGCGGACATCCCGGGGATCACGCGACCGCACGGGATGCGCGCCGTGACGTCCCCGGGCGCCGGGTGCTCGTCGGGACCGAGGGTGACGAACGGGCCGCCGACCTCCGTCATGCCGTACACCTGCCGGAAACCGCAGCCGAGGCGCCCCGAGGCCTCCTCGTACACGTCGAGGGGCATGGGCGCGGCACCGTAGAGGATCTCCCGGAGCGTGGACAGGTCGGTGCGGTCCGCGCCCTTGGCCTGGAGGGTGAAGCGCAGCATCTGCGGGACCAGCCACATATGGGTCGCCCGGTGCCGTTCCACCGCGGCCAGGGCCCGCTGCGGGGTGAAGCCCGGCATGAGCACGATGGTCGCGCCCGCGGCCATATAGGTGAGCGACACCACCATGCTGCCGTGGTAGAGCGGGCAGCAGTTGACCATCACGATGTCGTCGGTGGGCCGGGCCGACACCAGCCAGCCCAGGGCGATGGCCCGGAAGGAGGCACTGTCGACCGTCACCCCCTTGGCCTGGCCGGTGGTCGCCGAGGTGTGCAGCACGGCCACGGGGTCGGTGTCGGCCACGACGGGCAGCGCCCGCTCGGGCGCCACACTGCCCAGCGTCTCGAACGCCGGCTTGTCCAGCGCCACCCGGAGCCGTACGGACGCCGGCAACTCCGGGTGCCGGTCCAGGAGTTCACTCTCCCCGAACACGGCGACCGCGCCGACCCGGGCCACGATGTCCGCGACCTCGGGCACGGCCAGGCTGTGGTTCAGCGGCACGAACAGCGCGCCGAGCCGGGCGAGGGCGAAGTAGGTCTCCAGGACCTCGATCCGGTCCTTGGACAGCACGGCGACCCGGTCGCCGCGCTCGATGCCCAACTCCGCCATGCCTCGCGCGAGTTCGACGGTGCGGTCGTGGAACTGCCCCCAAGTGACCGCGCGCTGCTCGTCGACCAGCGCCGTCCGCTCGGGAAAGCACTGCCGGTTGCGTTCCAGCAGCTGGGTCAGCCACATCAGGCGTCGCCGCCCGCACCGGCCGCGGTCCGCTCGGCGACGAACCGCTCGTAGTCGGTGATCGAGTGCAGCTTCTCCATGTCGTCGGCGGTGATCTCCACGCCGGCCCGCTGCTCGACCAGCAGCACCAGCCGGACCAGATCCCCCGAGTCGATCCCGCTCGCGGCGAGGTCGACGTCGTCGCCGACCCGTCCGGCGTCCGCGTAGTCCTCCATGCCGGTCAGCTCGACCAGCAACTCCCGGATGGTGCTCATCGGTTACTCCTTTTCATCCCGGCGGGCCGGCCGCCGGGCGACTCGCCCGACCGGCCGCCGAGCGGATCGCGCACCGCGCCTGTCACCCGAACAAGAGGCGCCCGCGCCGGACCGCAATCCCCCGGTCCCGCGTGACGCTTGTCACGCGCACAGGTCGCGGGCCGGGGGATTGCGGGCCCGCCGTCCGCACTCTTTCCCAGACATCAGGCCGCGCCCGGGATGCCGGGCACGGCGGGGCGCCCGAGGCGCCCGGGACATGCCGAAGGAGTGATGCCAGTGCCCAGGCGAGGGGTGCGGTTCGGGGGCGCGTACGTGCCGGGACCGGCGAGATCCGCGCGGACCGGCCGGGGAGGTGCGGCATGAGCGCGGCGGAGCCCGCCGGCGGCGCGGCCGGGGACGAGGCGCTGGAGCGGTTCGAAGAACGTGTCGGCGCCGGCGAGGCCGTCGAGCCGAGCGACTGGATGCCCGACGGTTACCGCCGCCTGCTGCTCCGGCAGCTCGCCCAGCACGCCCACTCCGAGATCATCGGCATGCAGCCGGAAGGTGCCTGGCTCACCCGGGCCCCCTCCCTGTACCGCAAGTCCGTGCTGATCGCGAAGGTCCAGGACGAGGCCGGTCACGGCCTGTACCTGTACTCCGCCGCCGAGACCCTGGGCGTGGACCGCGCCGACCTGCTGGACGCCCTGCACGACGGCCGCCAGCGCCACTCGGCCACCTTCGACCATCCCGCGCCGACCTGGGCGGACACCGGCACCATCGCCTGGCTGACGGACGGCGCCGCCGTCATCAACCAGGCACCGATGTGCCGCATCTCGTACGGGCCCTACGCCCGGGCCATGCGGCGCGTCTGCCAGGAGGAGGCCTTCCACGTCCGGCAGGGCTACGACCTGATCCGCGCCCTGTGCGAGGGAACGCCGGCGCAGAAGGAGATGGCCCAGGACGCGGTGAACCGCTGGTGGCTGCCGGCCGTGGCCCTGATGTTCGGGCCGCCCGACACCGACGCGGGCGGCCCCGACGCCCGGATCGCGGCGGTCGGCGGCGCGGTCTCGCGCCAGGCCATGGCCTGGGGCATCAAGCGGCACACCAACGACGAACTGCGCCAGCGCTTCGTCGACAGCTGCGTCCCGCAGGCCGAACGCCTCGGCCTGACCGTGCCGGACCCGGCGGTCCGCTGGAACGAGGAGCGCGGTCACTACGACTTCACTCCGGTCGACTGGGACGGCTACCTGCGCGCGCTCGGCGAGGGCACCCCGTGGGCCCGGCGGCGCGTCGCCCACCGGCGTGCCGCGCACGAGGACGGCGCCTGGGTACGGGAGGCCGCCGCCGCGCACGCGGCCCGCACCGGGAACGTCGGCGAGGCCGTCGGTGAGGGAGCCGGCGAGAGCGTCGGCGAGGCCGGCACACAGGAGAACGACCGTACGGAGGTACACGCATGAGCGGCGGACAGTCGGAGGGCGTCCCGGCGTCCTGGGAGGTCTTCCTGTGCCCCCGGCGCGGACTCGCCCACCAGCACGTGGGTTCCGTCCGCGCCCACGACCCGGACACCGCGCTGCTGCGGGCCCGCGACCTGTACACCCGCCGCGACGACCCGCTGTCGCTGTGGGTGGTCCGCTCCGACGAGGTGCACACCGCCGCCCCGGACGCACGCGACCCGTACTTCGCCAACGCGGCGGACAAGCCGTACCGGTACGCGGAGCACTTCGCGCCGCTCACCACCGAGAAGGGCCCCGAAGGTGACCACGACGACTGACCCGGCCGGCGTCCGGCTCGACGCCGACGCCGACGCCGACGCCGACTCCGACATCGACATCGACCTCGACCTCGCCGTCCACGCGCTGCGTCTCGGCGACGACGCGCTCGTCCTCGGACAGCGGCTCTGCGAGTGGATCACCCGGGCGCCCACCATCGAGGAGGACCTGGCGCTGTCCAACATCGCCCTGGACCTCATCGGCCAGGCCCGGCTGCTGCTCACCCACGCGGGGCGCCTCGACGGCACCGGACGCGACGAGGACACCCTCGCCTACACCCGTACCGGCCGCGAGTTCACCAACACCCTGCTCACCGAGCTGCCCAACGGCGACTTCGCGACCACCATCGCCCGGCAACTCGCCTACACCCACTACACGGTCGCGTACTACGAGGCCCTGGGCGGCTGTGCGGACCCCGACCTGGCCGCGTTCGGGCGACGGGCCGCCAAAGAGGTCGCGTTCCACCGGATGCACGCCGACACCTGGATCGAACGGCTCGGTCTCGGCACCCCCGAGAGCACCCGCCGGATGCAGCGGGGCCTGGACCTCGTATGGCCGTACACGGCGGAACTCTTCGACGAGGACGACCTGGTGCGCCGTCTCGCCGCGGCCGGCACCGTCCCCTCGCCCGCGGCACTGCGCCCGCGGTGGGAGGAGAGCACCGCCCGGGTGATCACCGAGGCCGGACTCACCGTGCCGGTCCCGCGCTGGCGGGCCCAAGGCGGCCGAAGCGGCCTGCGCACCGAGGAGTTCGCGTCCCTGATCGCCGAACTCCAGTCGGTGCACCGCCAGTTCCCCGGAGGCACCTGGTGAGCGGAGTCGCCGCCCTGGCGGTGCCGGAGGTCCGGACGAGAGTGGAGGCCGTACCGGATCCCGAGCTGCCCTTTCTCACGCTCGGCGACCTCGGGGTGATCGGCGCCGTCGCCCCCGGCGACGACGGACGCCTCGACGTGGAACTCATTCCCACGTACGTGGGCTGCCCGGCGCTGGCCGCCATGGCCTCCGCGATCCAGGACGTCCTGGCGGACTGCGGTCACCCGGACGCCCGCGTACGGCAGGTGCTGACGCCGGCGTGGACGACGGACCGCATCACCGCCGCCGGCCGGGCCGCGCTCGCCGCCCACGGCATCGCCCCGCCCCTGCCCGTACGGGAGGACGGCCCGGTGCTCGTCCGGCTTGGCGAGGTCCCCTGCCCGCACTGCGGCTCCCGGGCCACCCGGCCGCACAGCGCGTTCGGGCCCTCCCGCTGCCAGTCGATGCTGCACTGCACCGCCTGCCACGAGCTGTTCCCCCATCTGACCGCGCTATGAGGACCCGCGTGAACTCCGTCATCCCGACCACCGCCCGCCGGCGCACCGGCTGGCACCGGCTCCCGGTCACCGCCGTCCGCCGCCTCGGCGAGGACGCCGTCGCCGTCACCCTCGGCGTCCCGGACACCCTCCGGGACACCTTCGCGCACCGGCCCGGCGAGCACGTCGTCGTCCGGCACCAGCGCGCGGGCGAGGAACTGCGCCGCAGCTACTCGGTGTGCCCCCCGCCCGAGGACCCCGGCGCGTTGCGCCTGGTGATCAAGCGGGGCACCCCCGACGGCTTCGGCGCGTACGCCCTGACCGGTCTGACGGCCGGCGACCACCTCGAACTGTCGCCGCCCACCGGCGCCTTCCGGCTCGCCGAACGGCCCGGGGCCCACCACGTGCTGATCGCGGGCGGCTCCGGCATCGCCCCGCTCGCCGCCCTGGCCGCGGCCGCGCTGCGCACCGATCCGGCGTGCCGGGTCACCCTCGTCCACTCGGTGCCCACGGCCGAGGACGCCCTGCTCCGCGACGAACTCGTCCTGGTCAAAGACGAGTTCGTCGGACGCTTCACCGTGCTTCACCTGTTCACCCGGGAAGGCCGCCCGCCCCTGGGCGGGCGGATCGACGCCGGCAACCTGCCGGGCCTGCTCGCCGCACTGGACGCCCGGCCCGGCCCTGACACCACGTACGCCCTGTGCGGCCCGGCCGGCCTGATCGCCCTCGCCCGTACGGCGCTGACGGACGCCGGAGCCGCCCCGGAACTGGTCCGCTCCGAACTCTTCACCCTCGGCGACACGGCGGACAGTCCGGCCGTGCCCGACGCGCCGAGCCCGGCCCCGCCCGATGAGCCGCCCACGGCCGAGGGCATCCGGGTCACCGCCCTGTACGACGGCCGGCGCCGGGTCGTCACCGCCCGGCCGGGCGACCCGGCGCTGCTCGACGCGCTGCTGCGCGACCACGCCGACGTGCCCTACGCCTGCCGCGAGGGAATCTGCGGCAGCTGCCGCGCCAAGGTCCTCGACGGCGAGGTGGCGACCGGCCCCCAGTACGCCCTGGACGCCGGACAACTGGCCGACGGCTACACGCTCGTCTGCTGCGCCCGGCCGCTCGGCACCGAGGTCACCGTCGACTTCGACGCCTGACCGCGTCCGCCCCACCCGGATTCCACCCCCTCAGCACGAAGGAGAACGCGATGACCACCCCCCTGCGGCACGCGGGCAGGACCGCTCTGGTCACCGGCGGCAGCCGCGGCATCGGCCGGGCCGTCAGCCGCCGGCTGGCCCGCGAGGGCGCGCTGGTGGCCGTCCACTACGGTCATGACGCGGAGGCGGCCGAGCGCACCGTCAAGGAGATCGAGGCCGACGGTGGACGGGCCTTCCCGGTCCACGCCGAACTGGGCGTGCCCGGCGACGCCGACACCCTCTGGACGGCCTTCGACCGGGCCCTCGCCGCGCAGGACGCCGCACCCGGTCTGGACATCCTCGTCAACAACGCCGGCATCACCGTCCCCCGCACGATCGCGAACGTCACCGAGGACGACTACGACCGGGCGTTCGCCGTCAACACGAAGGCGCCGTTCTTCATCGTCCAGCGCGGCCTCGGCCGGCTGCGCGACGGCGGCCGGATCGTGAACATCTCCTCGGTCGCCACCCGCGTCGCCTTCCCGCCGATCATCGCCTACACCATGACCAAGGCGGCCCTCGACTACCTCACCCTGGCCCTCGCCCAGGAGCTGGGCCCGCGCGGCATCACCGTCAACAGCGTCGCCCCGGGCTACACCGAGACGGAGATCAACCCGACCCTCGCGATCCCGGAGATCCGGCAGCGGTACGCGTCGGCCTCCGTGTTCGGCCGGCTCGGCGCCCCCGCCGACATCGCCGACGTCGTGTCCTTCGTGGCGAGCGACGAGGCCCGCTGGGTGACCGGCCAGTGGATCGACACCTCCGGTGGCGTCCACCTCGGCCCGTGAGCCCCGCGCCCGTCCCGCACCACCGTCCACAGCACCCGCCCGTGCCACCCCTAGGAGACCCCTCACCATGGACAACGGCACGTCCGCGCCGGTCCGGCCGGCCCCGGACGACGTACCGACCCGGCCCTTCGACGGCGCCAGCCCGTACGACGCCTATGTGCGCGCGTCCGTCCTCAACAACCTCCAGCACCCCTCACCGACGCGCCCGACGAGATGGGGTTCGTCGTCACCACCCAGGTGATGGAGCTGTGGCTCACCCTGATCGTCCACGAGTGGCGTACCGCCGGCACCGCCTTCGCCAAGGACGACCTCGACTCCGCCACCGACGCCCTCACGCGCAGCCGCCGCGCGCTGACCGCGCTTCAGGCCACCTGGGCACCGCTCGCCGCTCTGACGCCCGCTCAGTTCAATGGCTTCCGGGCGGCGTTCGGTACGGCCTCCGGCTTCCAGTCCGCGATGTACCGGCATGTGGAGTTCCTCCTCGGCGACAAGTCCGAGGCGATGCTCCGCCTGCACCAGGGTGACCCCGCCGTGCACGAGGCGCTGAGCGAGACCCACCGCCAGCCGTCCCTGTACGACGAGGTGCTGGGCTACCTGCACCGGCAGGGACTGCCCGTACCCGAGCGCGTACGGGAACGGGATGTGCGCGAGCCCTACGTGTCGGACCCGGGCGTCGTCGAGGTGTGGCGGCGGATCTACGCCGGCCCGCAGCACGATCCGCTGCTGACGCTCGGCGAACAGCTCACCGACCTGGCCGAACTCATCGTGCGCTGGCGGTTCGACCACATCATGGTGGTCCGCCGGGCCATGGGCACCAAGACGGGCAGCGCCGGCTCCTCGGGCCTGGCCTGGCTCGAACAGCGGTCCGCGAGGCCGGTGTTCCCGGAACTGTGGGAGGTGCGCGGTGAACTCTAGGGTGATCTCCGACTTCGCGGCCCAGGAGGAGAAGCGGGTCCTGAGCCTGAAGCCGGTCCTCGCGCCGCGCCACGGCCGTTACGGCGACCACCCGCACCAGTCCTACGACGCCTGGCCCGCCGAGGACCCCGGCGCCCCGCTGGTGATCCTGCTGCACGGCGGCTACTGGCGCTACGACCGGATGCATCTGACCCCCTTCGCGGCCTACCTGGCGCGGTGCGGGTTCGACGTGCTGCTGCCCGGATTCCGCCGGTCGGGCGGGGCCGGCGGCTACCCGGAGACCTTCGACGACATCGCGCGGATCGTGGACACCCTGCCCGAGGGGCGGCCCTACCTGCTGGCCGGTCACTGCTCCGGTGGCCATCTGGCCCTGTGGTGCGCGGCCCGCGGCCTGCTGCCCGAAGGGTCCCGCTGGCACACCGGCCGACTCCCCACAGGCGTACTGGCACTCGCCCCGATCACCGACCTCACGGCGACCCGTCGCGACGGCCTCAGCAACGGCGCCGCCCTGCAACTCATGGGTGGGGAGGCTGATTTCGATAAGCGACTGCCCGAGGTCGACCCCCTCACCCTGCTGCGCGAGGCGGGCACCACCGGCGTGCCGACGGTGCTGCTGCACGGTGCCGTGGACGAGGAGGTCCCGCTCACCCAGTTCACCGACTACGCGGCCGTACACCAGGACCTGAGAACGGTGGTACTGCCCGGCACCGGCCACTACACGCTCATCGAGCCCGGCGCCCCCGGCGCCCGCGCGGTCGCCGACACCCTCTGGGAGATGTCCGCCGCCTTCGGAGCCCACCGCCCCGGCGGCGGGACCGAGGGCGCCGCGGACGGGTGACCGCCACCGTCTGGGAGCGGGAGCCACCCGTGGGACCGAGGCGTGCAGGGGCCGCCGTACGGCTGGGCCGGCCGTGACACCCGTACACGGGGGAGTGCTCCGTCCAAAGTCCACAGGCCAGGCCGTGAGGTGAGGGGCCGGGGGCGGTGGCCGCGGCCAGTTCCCGGTCGGCCTCCGGGGTACTGACCCGGTACAAGGCCAGGAGATCCTCCGACTGGCCGGGGACCCCGGCGAGACACAGCTCCTGGCCGCCAGTGGACGGCCAGAGCCTGCTCCGGCCGCCGCCCGCTCCAGCGCCTCGGCCCGCGCTTCGTCCGGCGCGAGCGCCGTCACCAGCGCGGCCACCGTCCGCCGCTGCGGGCCCCGGGTGCGGCCCCGCTCCATGTCGGCGAGCGCCCGCACGCTCACCCCGGCCCGGTGCGCCAGTTCCTCCTGGCTGAGCCCGGCCCGCCGGCGCAGGCCGCGCAGGAGTGGCCCGAACTCTCCGCAGGCGGTCTCGGTGGTGCTCATCGCGTGATTCCCCGGTACGGAATCGCGGCCGGCACACGGGTCGGCAGACGTGCGCGGCAACGTTACTTCCGCCGGTGGAACTTCCTGGTGACGGCCCTGCGGCCGGTGGTGGACTGGCCGTGACGAGGCCACTGCGATCGCGGTACCGGCATCATCATCTGCGAGTACGGTGTCGCCTCCGTCACCTCAAGGGCCGGGATCCAGTGCGAGTTCGCGATCGGCACCGACCTCAAGGCCTACGCCCGCACCAAGACCTCCAGCACCAACTGGAGCAACTGGTCGTCCCTGGGCGGGGAATGGAGGAGCGGGCGAGAGTGAGATTGACGTGACCGTGCTGGGGGACGTTGAACACCGCGATGTGGCACCGGGGATGGGTGCGAGAGGAAACCATGACGCCCATGTAAGCGACCGGGCCGCCCGCAGCCGGCGGCTCCGCCCCGACATCACCCGCCCGGGTGTCTCAGCGGCCTGTCTCACCCTGGACGACCGTCCATCGGCATCGGTATCGGCATCGGGTGCCACGGCCACTGAGGTGCGCGGGCCGCGCGGCAGCTCTCCCGCGCGACGCGTGCGGTGAAGTGAGGTCAACCCTGCTGCTCCAGCCCGCTCCGTCCGACAGACTGAAGATCATCTGCAGGGGGCAGGAACACAGCGGTAAGACGTGCGATACGGGGGGCTTGACGATGTGGCAGGGCGGTTCCACGGCATCCGTGCCGACGGCGGACGGCTTCGACTGGTTCGCCGACATGGTCTCCAGCGCGCTGATGCCCACGGCGTTCATGTTGCGGGAAGGCACCGGGTTCCACGCCGAGGGATCCGTGCTGGACCTTGGACCGGTCCGGGTGTCGAGGTTCTCCTACTCGCCGCTCCACTCGCGGCGCACGCCGGCGCTGATCCGCAAGGGGGACCCCGAGCAGTATCAACTCGGTCTGGTGACCCGAGGCTCCGCGTGGTTCTCGCAGCACGGCCACGAGTCCGAGGCGCGCGTCACCGACATGGTGCTGTGGGACACCTCCCGCCCCTACGAGTCCGGCTCGGGAACGGACGGCCGGAACGTCGACGTGATCGTCCTGCAGATACCCAAGACCCAGATGCTGCTGTCGTCCCGGCAGGCCGACCGGCTCCTGGCGCAGAGCTTCCCGGTCGGATCGGGCATGGGAGCGATCCTGGCCGGGTTCCTGGTCGGCCTCGCCGACAACGGCCGCGACTGCCGGCCCCAGGACCTGAACCGGCTCGGGAACATGGCCGTGGACCTGGCCACCTCCTACCTGACCCAGCAGCTCGGTGCCGTGGGAGAGGCGCCGGAGCGGCCCCGGGCCCATGTTCTGCGCCGTCGGATCGACACCTTCATCGAGCACAACCTGGGAGACCCCGACCTGACCCCTCGCGTGATCGCGGAACGCCACCACATCTCGCTGCGCAGCCTGTACGCGCTGTTCGACGGCCAGCACGAGGGCGTCGCGACCTCGATCCGCCGGCGCCGGCTCGAACACTGCCGCGCCGACCTCGTCAACCCGGACCTGCGCAGACAGTCCATCCAGAGCATCGCCGCGCGCTGGGGCTTCACCAGCCCGACGGCCTTCAGCCGTTCCTTCCGCGCCACCTACGGCACCACGCCCAACGAGTTCCGTGCCGACGTGCTGAAGTCCGCCGGGTCGCAGACGGCCGGGAAGGCCGGTTCCCCGCGCACGGCCCGGACGCCGGCGGGTTCGGCGTGCCAGGCGCAGTGACGCCGTGAGGGGTGGCGTGCCCGAGCACGCCACCCCTCACCGGATCAACGAATGATCAGGTACGGATCCACTTGGTGTTGGAGCCGCCGTTGCACTCCCACAGGCCGAGCCGGGAACCGTTGGCGGTTTCCTGGCCCCACACGTTCATGCACTGCCCCGGGTTGAGGTGGGCGGTGATGGTGTTGTCGGTGTTGACGTTCCACTTCTGTTCGGCGCTGCCGTCACACGTGGCGAGCGACACCCCCGCGCCCTGGCCGGCGCCCTTGTCGGCGGTGAGGCACTTGTCGCCGCCCACGCGCAGTTCCTTGGCCGGGGTCACGTCCCACTGCTGGGTGCCGCCGCCCCAGCAGTCCCAGATCGTGGCGCCGGTGTTGCCGTTCGAGTCCAGGCAGCGGCCGGAGCCCTCCCCGCGCAGCATGCTGCTCGCCCAGCGCTCACCGCCCGAGGCCCAGCGCACGACCAGGCTGCCGTTGTTCTCGAGGGTGGCGAATCCGCCGTCGCCGCTCCAGGTGTCGGTGGCCCACAGGGCGCCGCCCCGGCCTTCGCCGCCGTCCTTCTTGTACAGGACGAGGTTGCCGTCGGCCTGCATGTGCAGGTACGCGTACCGGTCCCAGGTGATCTTGCTCCACAGCTCCCGGCCGGTGGCGGCCTCACGGATGTGGACGTTGCCCTGGATGTCCATCAGCAGGACGGTCCGGCCGTTGGTGAGCCAGTAACCGGGCATCAGTTTGGCGCCGGAGACGAGCCTGTCCCCGCGGGGGTAGGTGTCGCTGTGCCACAGGTGGCCGCCGATGCCGTGGCCGCCGTCCTTCGTGTAGACGACGAGGTTGGCGTCCGCCTGCAGCTCCAGGCGGGCACCGGTGTTGTTCCAGGTCTGGCTCGCCCAGAGCGCGCTGGACGGGTCGGACTCGGCGCCGCCCTTCTTGTAGACCACGAAGTTGCCGTCGGCCTGCATCTTCGCGAACGCCCCGGGGTTGCCCTCGGTGTTGGTCGCCCAAAGGGCCCCGCCCTTGCCCTCGCCACCGGTGCGGTGGTACAGGACCAGGTTGCCGTCGGTCTGCATGGTGAGCCGCGCGTTCTCCGACGAGATCGTCTCACCGGGCTGCAGCGTCTGCCCGCCCTTGACGACGACCGGGCGCTGCTTGACGGAGTCGATCCAGGAGGCGAGGCCGTCGACGCGGGCGGAGATGGCGCCCGTACGGGTCTCGGCCGCGTTCATGCCCAGGCAACCACCTTGCCAGGAGCGCGAGTTCACGCCGACCAGCTCGCCTGCCGCGTTCAGCAGGGGGCCACCGGTGTCGCCTTTGCAGATCGCGTCGGTGCCCTTGCTCGCGAGGGTGAGGTTGCCCGCGTCGGACGCGCTGACGGTGAACGCGCCCGTGTGCGGCTTGTTCGGTACCCACTCGGTCTTCGTACGCCCGAACCCGACCGCCGTCAGGTCGGTGCCCTGCGCCGGGACGGAGCCGGCGAGTGCCGTGGCCTTGATGCCGGCGACCGGGGTGGCCAGTCGTACGAGTGCGGCGTCGCGGTCGTCGCGCGGCGCGATCTCGATGCCGGCGACGGAGGTGCCGTCGCTGAGGGTCACGGTGGTCTCGAGGGCCGGTCTGCCGGCCGGAACCGAGGTTCCCGGGACGGTGGCGAAGCAGCTCGTGGCCGTCAGGACCCACAGGGGGTCGACCAGCGTGCCCGTGCAGGCCCGGCTGGTGGCCTCGTCGCCGAGGTTCAGCTTCACCGCGGAGGGATGCGCGCCGGCGGCGGCCTCGGGTCCGTTCACCGCCCAGGCGGGGGTGGCGGGAATCAGGCCCGCCGATATGACGGCGGTGGCGGCCAGGAGGCCGGTGATCCGCGCAGGGCGCGGACGGGGTAGGGACATGTGTCTTCCTTCGGGAAAGGGTGGTGCCGGTGTACGCGCCGGTTACTTGGTGGTCCGGATCTCCATGAGCATGAACTCGCGGCCCTGTTCGTCCGCGCTCTCGCCGACCGGCGTCCAGGAGTTCTTGTCGATCTCGAACGACTTCTCCTCGGTGCCGACCGTCATGTCGACCTGAGCGGAGTAGCCGTTCCCCTTGATCGCGAAGACCGAGGGAATTTCCAGGGTCAGGTAGCCGCTGGTCCCGGTGACGCGGAAGCAGATCTTGTCCTTCTTGCGGGACCAGACCTCCAGCAGATCGGTCGCGCTCGCGCAGTCGGCGAGCAGGATGTGGCCGTCACCGCGCTTGAGTGTGATGTTCCGCTCCGCGAGGATCTTGTCGGCGTTCGGGTAGCCGAAGTCCTCGATGGCATGGCCCGGGCCTTCGTCGGCGACCGCCTTCATGCCGGAGCCGCTCGCGGCGGCTCCGCCCGTCACACCGCCCGCCATCACGAGCCATGCCAGGGCGCCCGCGCACACGGCGGATCCGATCGCGCGGACGATCCCCTTACGTACCTTCATCGATGTCCCAACCTGTGTTCGTCGCACTGAGGGAGGAGAAGCAGGGCTGGTCGGACCGTCCATCGCCGGGCCCCGAGGGCGACTCTCTCCCCGCTTGGAAGAGGGAACGAGGGCCGGCTAGGTGGTCTCTACACGCATGTCCTCCAGACTGCTCACACCGAGGCGTCGCCTCCAGCACCGAAGAACTTAGGCTCGGGCGGCCCGCTTCTGTGAACATGGCGTGCAGAAACAAGCGACGTTCCGTGCAGCGCGGCCTCGCGGGCCCGCGCGCGGAACTCGGTGAGGGCGATACGCCGTAGATGTCGAGGAAGGCCCGGCTGAAAGCGACGGTGCGGCCACGTGGTGTCCGATGAGCCTCGACACCCGCCGTGACAGGGCCACTTGGAATCGGGTCGGAGGGGCCCCGTGCGGTCGGCGAACCCTCCAGATGGAAAACCCTTGGAAGAAGTCGGTAAGCCCTGTTGGAACCAACAGGGCTTCCGAGTCAGTGAGTGGCCGGCGCCGCGAGGGGCTGCTCGTCGCGGGCGCGGGCCGGGCCCTGGATCTCGGGGAGTGCCACCCACACGCAGGAGTCGATGCCGCGCAGGCTCGCGGCGTGCTTCGCCAGGGCGGGCAGGAAGCGGTCCGGCTCGCCGTTCACCCCGTGGATGACCTTCACCGGCCGGCGGGTGGTGTTCGCGAGGCCCTGCGCCTGGTCCATGACGGCGACGACCGTGTGGTTGAGGCAGCCGAATCCGGTGGCGGGGCCGACGCACTCGGGGCCGGTCCGTCCGATGAGCACGCGGGCCTGCCAGCCCTTGGGCTCGCGGGTGTAGTCCGCCATGACGGACAGCGCCCACGTGGCCTGTTCGCCCGCGTCCAGCTCGTTGATCCCGTCGCCTTCGCGCAGCCGGTCGAGGCGGTCCTCGCCGGGACCGGGCGTCGCTGCGACGGTGTGCATCCACTGGTCGAAGGTTCATGGCCGGGCCAACGACAGGCCGATGGCGTGGGGTGCGGCCGTCGACGGCCGGTCAGCCTGTTGGACCCGAAGGATCTGTCCGTTCCTCCGGCGCCGGGATCCGCGCCGGGGGAACGGCCTGCCGTGCGGCGGCGAACTCGTCTAGGAGCGCGAGGACCGCATTCCGGACGCCGGAGGCGCCGTCGGGGTGGTTCGCCCGGGCGTCGGCCGGGACGCCGTCGGCCAGGACATGCCGCAGACCCTGGAGGCGGGCGGCGAGGGCGGGGCCGTCCAGGTGCCGCTGCCAGGAGCGCAGCTACTCATCGGAGACCGCTTCGGCAAGGGCGGGCCAAGTGCCGTTGAAGGTGGCCAGGTCGAAGACGGCCCCGCGCAGCTCGTTCTCGGCGAGGAGCTGCTGGAGGTGGCGCAGGGAGATGTGGTGGGCGTCCGCGATCGTCTGGGGAGTCATGGCCGGGTCGGCGAGGTGCTGCTCGACGAACGCGTTGATCTGGACCCGAAGGGTGCTTCGGCGGGCCTCTGGGTCCAGTGCCTTCTCGGCGTCGGAACAGCCGGCGATGACGGACGCCAAGAGGTCCAGGGTGACCGAGGCGAGGGTGGGAATGTCGGCTCGGGTGAACTCGCCAGCGCGTGTGTTGAGGTCGGTCAGCCAGCGGGCCAATACTCCGCCCATGCCGTGGCGCCCGCTGATCGGGACAGCGAGCAGGCGCTGCACCGCCTTCTCCGGCAGCGGCAGTAGCCCGCGCGGACACTGCACCGTCACATGCGACCATCTGCCCGGATCGGCGTAGACCTCACCTTGGTAGGGGCGGCTGCTGTCCATCACCACCAGGTCACCGGCGCCCAGCGCCACGTCGCGCCTGTCCACGGTGAGAGTCCCATGCCCGCCGAGGAAATAGTTGAACTGATACACCTCGGGGTCGGACTGCCGGATCAGCTTCGTTGTCCGGGCGATCTCCAGATGCGGGTAAGCGAGCCCGGCCACCTGCACTTCGCTTAAGTTCAGCCCCCGCATCCTGGCCTGGAAGTCGTTGTGGGCGTTGCTGCGTAGCCGATTGGGCATATGCGACTGTCCCGTGGCTTCTCTCCATAACGCGAACCGTTCGGGCCCTGCCACGACGTCCGTCCTGAACTCCGTCACCAGCATTCCCAGCCCTCCGTAGCCGTCTTCCCCTGAGGCTTCGAACGTGACAGGAGAGACGCGCGCCGACCAGCAGGCCTTCGGCCACACCACCGTGAACCGCGGGGAGCGGTAGGGCAGCAGCGGAAAGAACGGTCGCGTGCGTCGCCACGTGGCCGGCGGCACCCCGTAGCCCGCGGAGAACGCGCTGGTGAAGGACTGCTGCCCGCGAAATCCGTGACGGAGCGCGATGCCGAGGACCGGGTCCGACGTGTCGACCAGGGCCCGCGCCGCCTCGGTGAGGCGCCTGCGCCGCACATAGGTGTGAAGGGCCAGGCCGAACGCGCGGCGGAAGGAGCGATGCAGGTGGTAGGGCGAATAGCCCACGTGGGCGGCGACGTGCTCGAGACGCAGGTCGGCGTGCGGGGAACGCTCGACGAAATCGACCGTCGCGGCGTGCTCGGTCGATCGCACGGTCTCCTCACGGGGCGCCGGCCCGGAACGGGGCGGTATCGCAGGTCATGGGCACTGTGAAGGCCAACCGGAGCCGACGGGATCTTTTCGCGCAATCTTGCGCAGTTCCGGGCACGCCGGGAGGGCCCGGATCCGGCCGGCCCCTCAAAGAGAGCGCGCCGTCGTGTGTGCGCGGGGTGCCGTACGGCCGCGTGGTCCGGGTCCGACCCCACGGCCCGCCCCACGCCCCGCCGCACGGGCGACGCCCCGGCCGCCCCCCGCCCGGACGTCGGCGTCGCGTGTCGCCGCCACGTGGTGGGGAAACAGTTCTCGAACGAGTGAGGCGAGGGAAGCGTCACCGTTCGCTCCGCCCCGGAGTGCCGGACGATCGCCGGGGCTCGCGCACCGATCCGCCGCCGCCCCGGCGCGCGGCTTCCACCACGACCCGGAAGGGCTGCCATGCGCATTCTGCTCATCGCCAGCGGCTACAACAGCCTCACCCAGCGCGCCGAGGCCGAGCTGCGGGACCGCGGGCACGCCGTGTCCGTGGAGGTCACGCCCGACGAGGCGGCGGTACGGGAGGCCGTCGGGCGGCACGCGCCCGACCTGGTCGTCGCCCCGATGCTGAGGACGGTCGTGCCCCGGGACGTCTGGTCGAGCCGGATCTGCCTGATCGTGCACCCCGGTCCGGTGGGCGATCGCGGGCCGTCCTCCCTGGACTGGGCGATCCACGACGGCGCCGCCGAGTGGGGCGTCACCGTCCTGCAGGCCGACGAGGAGATGGACGCGGGCGACGTCTGGGCGACGGCCGCCTTCCGCGTCCCCGAGGTGGCCAAGAGCGACCTGTACCGAAATGAGTTGTCCGACGCCGCCATGGCCGCCGTGCATCTGGCCGTCGAACGGGTCGCCGCCGGGGCGACGCCGCGCCCGCAGACCGGGCCGGTGCGGGCCCGTCCCCACCTCCGCCAGGAGCGGCGGCGGATCTCCTGGGAGCAGGACACGGAAACGGTCCTGCGCGTCCTGCGTGCCGCCGACTCGCAGCCCGGCGTCCGGGACGAGCTGCTCGGGGAGGAATGGTTCCTGCACGGAGGCCACGCGGAGGACGGTCTGCGCGGCCGGCCTGGGGAGCTGCTGGCGACCCGGACCGGCGCGATCTGCCGTGCCACGGCCGACGGCGCCGTGTGGATCCCGGAACTCCGCGCCCGTACCGGCCCGGGTGGGGAACGTGCCTGCAAACTGCCCGCCACCCTGGCCCTCGCCGGACGGCTGCCGGAGCTCCCCGAACTGCCCGCGCCGCGCCAGCTTCCGGAGCGGGGCCGGACCTGGTCCGACATCCGCTATCAGGAGCACGGCGCCGTGGGGATGCTCTCCTTCGCCTTCCCCGGGGGCGCGATGAGCACCGACCACTGCCGCCGCCTGCTCAGAGCGTACGGGACCGCCTGCCGGCGCCCCACCTCCGTCCTCGTGCTCGGCGGACAGCGCGACTTCTTCTCCAACGGCATCCACCTCGGCGTCGTCGAGGCCGCCGCCGACCCGGCCGCCGAGTCCTGGGCCACCATCAACGCCATGAACGACCTGGTCGAGGCGGTCCTGACGACCACCGACCGGCTCGTCGTCAGTGCGATCGGCGGCAACGCCGCGGCCGGCGGGGTGATGCTGGCCCTCGCCGCCGACGAGGTCTGGTGCCGGTCGGGCGCCGTCCTCAACCCCCACTACCGGCGCATGGGCCTGTACGGGTCGGAGTACTGGACCCACACGCTGCCCCGCAGAGTGGGTCCGGCCCTGGCCGAACGCCTCACCCGGGCCGCCCGGCCCGTCTCCGCGTCCGCCGCCCGGAGCATGGGACTCGTCGACCGGGTCGTCGCGTGTGGGCCGGCGGAGTTCGCCGCCGAGATGACCCGCTTGGCCGCTCGACTGGCCGCGCACCCCGGGACCCCGCGCCGCGTCGCGGCGAAGAAGGCGGAGTACGAGGCGCGGGAGGCGTCGACGCCCCTCGCGGCCTACCGGGAACAGGAGCTCAGCCGCATGCGGGCGATCTTCGACGATCCCGCCGCCCCGTACCACGCACTGCGCCGGGCGTTCGTCCGTAAGGAGGGGAAGGGCGCGGGATCACGCGGACTTCGGGATGCGGGCGCGGCCGGTCCGGCCGACCGTTGACTCGTACGCGAGGCCCGAAGGCGGCCTTCGCCCCATCCTCCGTGGGAGGCGACGCATGAACGCAGGCACACAGGCCCCGGTCGAGAGGCAGGGCGCGGCTCCCGGCAGCGACGAGAAGCCGATCCACATCCTCTGGATCAACGCGGGCCTGAGCTGTGACGGCGACTCGGTCGCGCTGACCGGCGCCATGCAGCCGAGCATCGAGGAGATCGCCCTGGCCGGTCTGCCCGGCCTGCCGAAGATCGCGGTCCACTGGCCGCTGATCGATTTCGAGTGCGGCCCGGTGCAGGGTGCCGACACGTTCATCGAATGGTTCTTCAAGGGGGAGCGAGGCGAGATCGACCCGTTCGTGCTGGTGATCGAAGGCTCGATCCCGAACGAGAAGATCAAGCCGGAGGGGTACTGGTGCGGCTTCGGCAGCGACCCGGAGACCGGCCAGCCCATCACCACGAGCGAATGGATCGACCGTCTGGCGCCCAAGGCGCTCGCGGTGGTCGCCATCGGCACCTGCGCCAGCTACGGCGGCATCCACGCCATGGCCGGCAATCCGACCGGCGCCATGGGCGTGCCGGACTACCTCGGGTGGGACTGGAGGTCCGGCGCCGGCATCCCCCTCGTGTGCGTACCCGGGTGCCCCATTCAGCCGGACAACTTCGCGGAGACCCTGACGTACCTGCTCTACCAGGCCGCCGGGTCCGCGCCGATGATCCCCCTGGACGACAAGCTCCGCCCGGCCTGGCTGTTCGGGGCGACGGTGCACGAGGGGTGCGACCGCGCGGGCTACTACGAGCAGGGCCAGTTCGCCACCACGTACGACTCGCCTAAGTGCCTGGTCAGGCTGGGCTGTTGGGGTCCTGTCGTGAAGTGCAACGTCCCCAAGCGCGGGTGGATGAACGGCATCGGCGGCTGTCCGAACGTCGGGGGCATCTGCATCGCCTGCACGATGCCCGGGTTCCCGGACAAGTTCATGCCGTTCATGGACGAACCGCCCGGCGGCAAGGTCTCCAGCACCGCCAGCCGCGTGTACGGCTCCGTGATCCGCCGGCTGCGGGACATCACGGGCGAGACCGTGGACAAGGAGCCGAAGTGGCGGCACGCCGGTGACGAGCTCACCACCGGCTACCGGCCGCCGTGGTGAGAGGCGCTCCCCGGCACCGCTGGTGAAGCCGGCGCCCCGAAGCCCCGGCGATGCGACGAAGACCCCACGAACCGAACAGACGCGACGAGTCGATACCCGACGCAGCGACGCACCGACGCAGCGACGCACCGAGGAAGGGCACCGTACAGACAATGGCATCTCCGGCGAAGACGGCAGGGGACGGCAGCGGCCTGGTGGAGATGGCCTGGGACCCCATCACCCGGATCGTGGGCAGTCTCGGCATCCACACCAAGATCGATTTCAAGCGGAAGAGAGTGGCCGAGTGCTACAGCACGTCCTCGGTCTTCCGCGGCTACAGCGTGTTCATGCGCGGCAAGGACCCGCGGGACGCGCACTTCATCACCAGCCGCATCTGCGGCATCTGCGGTGACAACCACGCCACGTGCTCCGTGTACGCGCAGAACATGGCGTACGGCGTGAAGCCCCCGCACCTGGGGGAGTGGCTCATCAACCTCGGCGAGTCCGCCGAGTACATGTTCGACCACAACATCTTCCAGGAGAACCTGGTAGGCGTCGACTACTGCGAGCGGATGGTCCGTGAGACCAACCCCGGGGTCCTGGAACTCGCCGAGCGCACCGAGGCCCCGCACGCCGCCGACCACGGCTACCGCACGATCGCCGACATCATGCGCTCGCTCAACCCCCTCGAAGGCGAGTTCTACCGCGAGGCGCTCCAGGTCAGCCGCTACACCAGGGAGATGTTCTGCCTGATGGAGGGGCGTCACGTACACCCCTCCACGCTCTACCCCGGAGGTGTCGGCACCATCGCGTCGGTCCAGCTCTTCACCGACTACCTCAGCCGGCTCATGCGCTACGTGGAGTTCATGAAGCGGGTCGTCCCGCTCCACGACGACCTGTTCGACTTCTTCTACGAGGCGCTGCCCGGGTACGAGGAGGTCGGCCGCCGCCGGGTGCTGCTCGGCTGCTGGGGCGCGCTCAACGACCCCGAGCACTGCGACTTCACGTACGCCCACATGACCGACTGGGGGCGGCGGATGTTCGTCACCCCGGGCGTCGTGGTCGACGGCAAGCTCGTGACCAACGACCTCACCCGGATCAACCTCGGCATCCGCATCCTGCTCGGCAGCTCGTACTACGACGACTGGGAAGGGCAGGAGCAGTTCGTCACCCGCGACCCGCTGGGCAACCCCGTCGACCCCCGGCACCCCTGGAACCAGCACACCATCCCCGCCCCGCAGAAGCGGAACTTCGACGACAAATACAGCTGGGTGATGTCCCCCCGGTGGTTCGACGGCAAGGACCACCTGGCGCTCGACACCGGCGGCGGTCCCCTCGCCCGGCTGTGGTCGACCGCCCTGTCCGGCCTGGTCGACATCGGCTTCGTCAAGGCCACCGGGCACAGCGTCGTCATCAACCTGCCCCGGACGCTGACCAAGCCGGAAACCACCTTCGAGTGGAAGATCCCGCGGTGGAGCAACGCCCTGGAGCGCAACCGCGCCCGGACCTACTTCCAGGCGTACGCGGCGGCCGTCGCCCTGCACTGCGCGGAGAAGGGCCTGGCGGAGGTCCGCGCCGGACGCACCCAGACCTGGGAGAAGTTCGAGGTGCCCGACGAGTCGATCGGGGTGGGCTTCACCGAGGCCGTCCGGGGGGTGCTCTCGCACCACATGGTGATCCGGGACGGCAAGATCGCCAACTACCACCCGTATCCGCCGACACCGTGGAACGCCTCGACCCGGGACACGTTCGGCACCCCCGGCCCCTACGAAGACGCGGTGCAGAACACCCCAATCTTCGAGGAGAACACGCCCGAGAACTTCAAGGGCATCGACATCATGCGGGCCGTCCGGAGCTTCGACCCGTGCCTGCCCTGCGGGGTGCACATGTACACCGGCAGCGGACGGACGGTGAAGGCGATGCACGTGCCCACCGGCCTGAGCGGCCTGGGCGGATGAGCGCCGTGACCGCCGAGCAGGCGGGCCGGCGGGTCGAAGAGGTCCTCGACCGGCTGGCGGAGAAAGGGGACGCCGCGACCGTCGAGGCGGCCGAGGACGTCGTACGGGTCCTGATGGAGTTCTACGGCAGCGCCCTCGCCCGGGTCGTCGAACTGCTCGGACAGCGGAGCCCCGGTACGTCCGACACACCAGGGTCCTCCGGGAACTCGGGGAACTCCGGTGCCCCGGCCGCGCCGCTGGGCCCCCTGCTCGCCGACGCGCTCGTCGCGAGCCTGCTCCACCTGCACGGACTGCACCCGGAGGATCTGCCGAGCCGCATCGACCGGGCGCTGGCCGGACTGCCGCAGCCGGTACGCAACGCCGGGTTCGACACGGCGAGCGGGGTGCTCAGACTGAGCGTCGCGGTGTCCTCCGGCTGCGGATGCGGTAGCACCCCGGACGCGACCCGGGACGCGACGCGGCAGGCGGCGCTGGACGCCCTCGCCTGCTTCGCCCCGGAAGTGACCGGCGTCGAACTGGAACCGGCCGAGGCGCGCGAGCCCGCCCTGCTCCAGATCGGTGCCCGCCCGTCGTACGCGAACCAGGGCGGCCCCGGCCTCGCACCGGGCGGTGTCGCGTGACGGGCCTTCCGAACAGCCCTTCCACCGGCCTTTCCCCCGGACTCCCGACCGGCCTGGCGACCCGCGCGGGCGCCGGACCGGCCCCCACCGGCCTGCGCCGCTTCACCACGCCGCGCCCGCCGCGGGAGGAACGCTGCGAACTGTGCGGAACACGGCTCGCCGACGGCCGGCACCGCCATCTGGCCGACACCGACCAGCGGAGCCTGGTCTGCGCCTGCGGCCCGTGCGCCCAGCTCATGGACCGCTCCACCGGCCCCTCGACCGGACCTTCCACCAGCCCTTCGACCGACCCCTCGACCTTCCCACGCGGTCGCTTCCGGGCCGTCCCGGACCGCTTCCTCGCCGACCCGGCCCACCGCGTCGACGACACGGTGTGGGAGGCGCTGCGGATTCCGGTCTCGGTCGCCTTCCTCTTCCGCAACTCCGCCCTCGGCCGGGCGGTGGCGCTCTACCCGAGCCCGGCCGGGGCCACCGAGAGCGAACTGGAGGACCCCGCCTGGCAGTCCGTACGGGACGCCACCCGGCTTGCCGCCGGCCTGGAACCGGACGTGGAGGCGCTGTTGTTGCGCCGCCACGGCGGGCGCACGGAGTGCTTCCTGGTGCCGATCGACGTCTGCTACGAACTGGTGGGCCGTATGCGCCTGCACTGGCGCGGCTTCGACGGCGGGGCCGAGGCACGGTCCGACCTCGACGCCGTCTTCGCCCGCGTGCGCGGACGGGCGCGTGACGAGCGGACGTGTGACGTACAGGCGCGTGACGAGTGGGTGCGTGACGAGCGGGGGAGCCGGCCGTGACCGAGTTCTCCTTCGCCTGTACGGGCGTGCGCGCCGACGCCTACGCGGCCGGGCCGACGCTCGTGTTCCGGCTGCGCGTCACCGCGACCCCGGGCACCCGGGTGCACGCGCTCGCGCTGCGCTGCCAGATCCGCGTCGAACCAGCCCGGCGCGGATACGACGACCGGGAGGCCGAGGCCCTGGGCGACCTGTTCGGCGACCGCTCCCGGTGGGAATCCAGCCTCAACCCGGTGCAGTTCGCCCAGGTCTCCGTGATGGTCCCGGGCTTCACCGGCGAGATCGAGACCGATCTCGTCGTGCCCTGCACCTACGACGTCGACATCGCCGCGACCCGGTACTTCCGGGCGCTCGAAGGCGGCGAGGTGCCGCTGCTCCTGCTGTTCTCCGGCACCGCCTTCACGGGCGCGGGCGGCTTCCACGTCGAACCCGTGCCCTGGGACAAGGAGGTCGTCCACCGGATGCCCGTACGGGTCTGGCGCGAGATGATGGACCAGCACTTCCCGGGCTGCGGCTGGATCCGGCTCCCGGGCGACGCGATGGACGCGCTGCTCGCCTATCGGTCCCGCCAAGCCCTGCCGTCCTGGCAGGCCACCGTCGAGGCCCTGCTCGAAGGGACGGGGGAGCGCACCCGATGACCACCACCACCGTCTTCACCCCCGATACGGAGGCGCGGTTCGCCGTCGCCCGGCAGGCCGCCGACGCGGTCCTCTTCGAGGGGTACGTGCTCTACCCGTACCGGGCGTCGGCCGCCAAGAACAGGTTCCGCTGGCAGTTCGGCGTCCTCGTACCGCCGTCCTGGAACGCCGCCGGAGAGCATGCCCGGCAGCACACCGAATGCCTGATGGAGCCCCGGCCCGGTGCCGAACTCGCGGTCGAGGTCCGCTTCCTGCACGTCCGGCGGCGGACCGCGGAGGCACTCCGCGAGGACGGCACGTACGCGCCGGTCCCCGAACTGCGCCTGACGGACCGGACGTTGACGACCTGGGACGAGGGCGTCGAGGAGCGGATCACCCTCACCGTCCCCGTGGACGCGCCGGGCGGACCGGACGGATCCAGTGGACCGGGCGGGTCCAGCGGACCGGGCGGGCCGGACGGGCTCGACGGCGAGGGCATCACCGTGCCGTTCAGCCGCCCCGCCGCCGAGGAGACCGAGGAGGTCGTCGACGCCGACGGGCGAGTGCGCGGCCGACTGGTGCGCCGACGCGAGGAGATCAGCGGTGTCCTGCGGATCTCGGTGGCGGAACTCGACGGCCCGTACCGGGTCCGGAAGCTGTCCGTCACGGTCGAGAACGCCGGTTCCTGGAGTCCGCTGCCCGGTGACGACCGGCAGGCGGCGCTCGCGTACTCGCTGGTCGCCACGCACACCCTGCTCCGGCTCGACGCCGGCTCCTTCCTGTCCCTGACCGACCCGCCGGAGTGGGCGAGAGGAGCCGTGGCGTCCTGCGACAACCGGCACACCTGGCCCGTACTGGCCGGTGAACCCGGCCGTGCCGACCTCGTGCTCTCCTCGCCGATCATCCTCGACGACCACCCGGCCATCGCCCCCGAGAGCCCGGGAGCCTTCTACGACGCCACCGAGATCGACGAGATCCTCGCGCTGCGTACCACGGCCCTCACCGACGAGGAGAAACGCGAGGCCCGGGGGACCGACGCGCGGGCCGCGGCCGTGATCGACCTGGCGGACACCCTGCCGCAGGAGGTGTGGGAACGCCTGCACGGCGCGGTACGCGGACTGCGGGAGATCGCCCGGCCCGCCGAGCCCGCGGGCGCCGACCCGCTCGTACCGGACACCCCGTGGTGGGATCCGGCCGGCGACCCGACCGTCGACCCGGACCGGGACCACGTCCTCGTCGCGGGGCAGGCTGTGCGCGCGGGCAGCAGGGTCCTGTTGCGGCCGCGGCTGCGCCGTACGGACGCCCAGGATCTGTTCGTGGACGGTCGGGCCGCCCTGGTCGAGGCCGTGCTGCACGACGTCGACGGCGGGGTGCACATCGCGGTGACCGTGGAGGACGACCCGGGTGCCGACATCCGGCGCGAACAGGGCCGGTTCCTCTACTTCCAGCCCGACGAGGTGCGGCCCTTGGAGGACGTGTGAACGGCCCCAGGCGAGACCCCGACCACGACCCCGGTACCGGCCTCGACCCCGAGGCCCGGGACGAGCCGCGTCCCGCCCCCCGCACACTCGTGGCGGGCGTCGGCAACATCTTCCTCGGCGACGACGGCTTCGGCGTCGAGACCGTACGCCGGCTCGCCGCCCGGCGCCTGCCGCCCCACGTCGAGGTGGCCGATGTCGGGATCCGCGGCGTCCACCTCGCGTACAAGCTCCTCGACGGCTGGGACACCTGCGTCCTCGTCGACGCCACCGCGCGGGGCGGCCCGCCGGGGACGCTCTACCTGATCGACGCCACGGCGCCGGACGAACGGCTCACCGCCCCGCCCGCCGCGGCACTCGACGGCCACCGGATGACACCCGACGCCGTCCTCGCCCTGCTGGACACCCTGTGCGCGGGGGCCGGCGGTACGCCGCCCCGCAGGATCCTCGTCGTCGGCTGCGAGCCGGCCTGCCTCGACGAAGGCGGGGAACTCAGCGCGGAGGTCGCCGCCGCGGTGCCCGAGGCGGTGCGCGTGGTGACCGAACTGGTCGGCCAGGAAGCCGTCGTATGAAGCCCGGCCCGAGTGCGATACGGAGATCCCCATGAGCACGTGCACCTGCCACAAGAAGAAGAGCGCCGTCGGCGTCCTCGGCGTCCTCGGCGCCCTCGCCCTGGCCGCCGCGGTCGTCGGCAAGGCCGTCCTCCCGGACGTCCAGCGCTACCTGCGCATGAGAAGGATGTGACCCGCCGCCGGGAGCCGCGAGGAGACCGCGCGCCGTTCGACTGCACCGAACGGACGACACCCTCGCGCTCTCCCGGCGAGCCGGACGGCGCCCCCGTCCCGCCCGACCTGTAATGGCGGCCCGGAGACCGCGGCCCACCCCACGAACCGGCCCGCTCCGCGCACCAGCCGCACCCCGCGCACCAGTCCACCGAGCTTGGGACGGAGAGCGATGCACGAGATGTCCGTCGCCCTGGCCGTCGTCGACCAGATCGAGACAGCCGCCCGGTCCCGCGGGGCCGAGGGCGTCGACAGCGTCCGGCTGGAGGTGGGCGAGCTGGCCGGCATCGTCGCCGACTCGCTCCACTTCTGCTTCGGACTCGCCTGCGCCGGAACGGTCGTGGAGGGCGCCGAGCTGACCACGCGGACGGTCCCGGGTACCGCACGCTGCGCACCCTGCTCCCGGGTCTGGCCGGTCGGCATGCCGCCCCGGCTGCTCTGCCCCGGCTGCGGGGGAGCCGCCGTCGAGCTCGTCTCCGGACGCGAACTGCGCATCCGGGAGGTCCGCTGGACCGACCCCGCCGGCCCCATGGCGGCCGCCACCGCCCCGACCCGCGCCCCACGCGACGAACCCCTCACCGAGAAGAGGCGCCCATGTGCCGAGTAGTCGACCTCCAGCGGGCGGTCCTCGCCCGGAACGATGCCGCCGCGGGCATCCTGCGCGCCGAACTGACCGCGCGCGGTACGACGGTGGTCAATCTGCTCTCCAGCCCCGGCAGCGGGAAGACCGCCCTGCTGGAGCGCACCCTGCGACTGGCCGCCGAGCGGGGCGTCGGCACGGCCGCGCTCACCGCGGACCTGGCCACCGAGAACGACGCCGAACGCCTGGCCCGGGCGGGCGTCCCCGTCAAGCAGGTGCACACCGACGGCCTGTGCCACCTGGAGGCCGACATGGTCGCCCGGCATCTGCACGACTGGCTGCCCGAGGCGACCCGGCTGCTGTTCGTGGAGAACGTCGGCAATCTCGTCTGCCCCGCCGGCTACGACCTCGGGGAATCCCTCCGGGTCGTCCTCGCCTCGGTCACCGAAGGCGAGGACAAGCCCCTGAAGTATCCGACCGCCTTCGGCCTCGCCCAACTGGTGGTCGTCACCAAGACCGACCTCGCCGTGGCCGCGGAGTTCGACGAGGCCGCCTTCCGCCGGAACGTGGAACAGGTCAACCCCGGCGTCGAGGTCCTGCTCACCTCCGCCCGGGACGGCCGCGGCGCCGGGACGCTGCTCGACCGGGCGCTGGCGGCGGCGGAGGGCGCCGGCGTCCACACCCCCGTGATGGCCCAGGCCGGCGCGTGACCGCGGGGCGACCGGGCACCGTATCCCCGACGACCGCCGTATCCCCGACGACCGCCGCGCCCCCGACGGCTGCCCCGTACGAGCGTGTCCGCGAACGTGTCCGTGAACGTGTCGTCGTACGCGGGGTCGTCCAGGGCGTGGGCTTCCGCCCGTACGTCCACGCCCTCGCCACCGGTCTGGGCCTGTCCGGCCACGTCACGAACACCGCCGAAGGTGTGGTGGCCGAGGTCGAGGGGGACCCCGCGGACGTGGCGGCGTTCCGCGCCCGTATCGCACCCGAGGCACCGCCCCTGGCCCGGGTGGAGGCCGTCGAGACGACG
Source organism: Streptomyces laurentii (assembly GCA_002355495.1). Classification (GTDB taxonomy): domain Bacteria; phylum Actinomycetota; class Actinomycetes; order Streptomycetales; family Streptomycetaceae; genus Streptomyces; species Streptomyces laurentii. The sequence continues at coordinate 405,159 of AP017424.1, read as the reverse complement.
AGTGTGACCGCGAGCGGCGGCAGCGGGTTCGCCATCGTTCCCTCACCCGCGGGCGGCGAGGTCCGGACCCTTGTCCCGCCGGACACGGCCACCTGCGACGACTGCCTCGGGGAACTCGCGGACCCGGCCGACCGCAGACATCTGCACCCCTTCCTCACTTGCACGCACTGCGGACCCCGGTTCACCATCGTGACCGGCCTGCCCTACGACCGCGCCCACACGACCATGGCCGGCTTCCCGCTGTGCCCGGACTGCGCGCGGGAGTACGAGGACCCGACGGACCGGCGGTTCCACGCGCAGCCCGTGGCCTGCCCGAAGTGCGGCCCCCGGCTGCGCTTGGTCGTCGGACGAGACGGTTCGCCCTCTGCGGCGTACGCGGGCACCGGCCCGGTGCCGGGCCTCGCGGCCGGCCCGGTGACCGGCCCTGCCGCTGATCCGGCCGGCGATCCCGTGACCGCCGCCCGGCGGATGCTCGCGGCCGGCGCGATCCTCGCCGTCAAGGGCCTGGGCGGATACCACCTGGCCTGTGACGCCACGAACTCCTCGGCGGTGGCCGAACTGCGCCGGCGCAAGGCACGCGGGGACAAACCGTTCGCCCTGATGGCGTCGGACCTCGCGGACGTCGAGCCCCTGGTGCACCTCGGCCCCGCCGAGCGTGAACTCCTCACCGGACGCGTCCGGCCCGTCGTCCTCCTGCGGCGTCGCGCCACCCCGCCCCGCTCCGGAATCGTCCCGGCGCCCGAGGTGGCTCCCGGCAGTCCGGACCTCGGCGTCATGCTCCCGTACACCCCGCTGCACCACCTGCTCCTCGGCCTCGGCGCCGCCGAACGCCCGCCAGGCCCCCGGCTCCTGGTCATGACCAGCGGGAACCTGTCCGGCGAACCCATCGTCACCGACGACACGGACGCGCTGACCAGGCTCGCGGGACTGGCGGACGCCTGGCTGCTGCACGACCGCCCGATCCATGTCCCCTGCGACGACTCGGTCGTACGGGTCTGCGACGGCGAAGCGCTCGTCCTTCGCCGCTCGCGCGGCTACGCTCCGCTGCCGGTCACCCTGCCGGTCGAGGTCGTCCCCGCGCTCGCCGTCGGTGGCGACCTGAAGAACGTCTGCTGTCTCGGGCGGGGCCGCAAGGCATGGCTGTCCGCGCATATCGGCGATCTGGACAGCCTGGCGACGCAACAGGCCCTCGCCTCGGCCGAGAGGCAGTTGGAGTCCGTCACGGGCGTGGAGCCCGGTCTGCTGGCGGTGGACCGCCATCCCGCGTATCGGTCCACCCGCTGGGCCGCCCGGCACGCGGCGGGGCGCCCGGTCGTCCCCGTCCAGCACCACCACGCGCACATCGCCGCCGCCATGGCCGAGAACGGTCTCGACGGCAGCAGCCCCGTCCTCGGCGTCGCCTTCGACGGCACCGGCTACGGTCTCGACGGCGCGGTGTGGGGCGGCGAGTTCCTGCTCGCCGACTACGCGGGCTTCACGCGGTTCGCGCACCTGGCCTACGTCCCGCTTCCCGGCGGGGACGCGGCCGTACGGCGGCCGTACCGCATGGCCCTCGCGCACCTGCATGCGGCGGGCATCCCGGCCGACCCCGCTCTGCCACCCGTGGCCTGGTGCCCGCCCGCTGAACTGCGGGTGATCCAACGGCAGTTGGCTCGCCGCCTGAACTGTGTCCCGACCTCCAGCATGGGCCGCCTATTCGACGCCGTCGCCTCCCTCGCCGGGATCCGGCATGTCGTCGGATACGAGGCGCAGGCGGCCGTCGAGTTGGAGGCGGCGGCCCTGCGCGCGCCGGAGGCGGAGGAGGACGCGCGGTACGCCTTCCGGCTGGTGGCGCCGCGGCCCGGAGATCCGCTCGGTGCCGACCCCGCGCCCCTGCTGACGGCGGTGTCCGGCGATGTGCGCGCCGGCACACCGAGCGCCCTCGTCGCGGCCCGGTTCCACCACGCCGTGGCGCGTCTGGTGCACCGGGTCTGCGTCGCCGCGCGCGGCGAACTGGACGTGCACACCGTGGCGTTGACCGGGGGAGTGTTCGCCAACGCGGTCCTGTCCTCGGCCTGTGCGCGTGCGCTGGGCGAGGACGGCTTCACCGTCCTCCGGCACCGGCTGGTCCCGCCGAACGACGGCGGACTGGCCCTCGGCCAGCTGGTCGTGGCCGGACGGGTGACCGAGGAGCGGGTCCAGGCCCGGGGAGGGGACGGGGGGCCGGACTCCGGCGCGTAGCCACGCCAGCGCAAGCGGCAGCCAGAACGACAGCGGCAGCGACAGTGAGGAGACACACGTGTGTTTGGCGGTCCCTGGGAGAGTGCTGGACATCGAGGACCGGGGCGGCACCCGGATGGCCACCGTCGATTTCGGCGGCGTGGTCAAGGAGGTCTGTCTGGAGTACCTGCCGGACCTGGAGGTCGGTGAGTACGCCATCGTCCACGTCGGATTCGCCCTGCAGCGGCTGGACGAGGAGTCGGCCAGGAGGACCTTGGAGCTCTTCGAGGATCTCGGCATGCTCCAGGAGGAGTTCGGCGACCCGTGGGAGGCGGCCGACGGGATGACGGCGAGCGGAATGACGGCGAGCGAGATCACGGCAGGCGGAGTGGCGGAAGGCGAGCGGCTCGTACACGAGGACGTCGTGGGAGAGGGGCACCGGTGAAGTACATCGACGAGTTCCAGGACCCCGGGCTCGCCCGGCGGTTGCTCGACGAGATCCACGCGACGGTGACCCGGCCCTGGGCGCTGATGGAGGTCTGCGGCGGCCAGACCCACAGCATCATCCGGCACGGCATCGACCAACTCCTACCGAAGCAGGTGGAGTTGATTCACGGTCCGGGCTGTCCGGTGTGCGTGACACCCCTGGAGGTCATCGACAAGGCGCTGGAGATCGCCTCGCGCCCCGGCGTGATCTTCTGCTCGTTCGGGGACATGCTGAGGGTCCCCGGCACGGGCCGCGACCTCTTCCAGGTGCGCGGCCAGGGCGGTGACGTCCGGGTCGTCTACTCGCCGCTCGACGCGCTGCGGATCGCCGAACAGAACCCGGAGCGCGAGGTCGTGTTCTTCGGCATCGGCTTCGAGACCACCGCCCCGCCCAACGCGATGACGGTCCATCAGGCACGCAAGCGGGGCATCCGCAACTTCAGCCTGCTGGTCTCCCATGTCCGCGTGCCGCCCGCGATCGAGGCGATCATGCGGTCCCCGGAGTGCCGCGTCCAGGGCTTCCTCGCCGCGGGCCACGTCTGCAGCGTGATGGGCACCGCCGAGTACCCCGAACTGGCCGCACGGTACCGGGTGCCGATCGTGGTCACGGGGTTCGAGCCGCTGGACATCCTCGAAGGCGTACGGAGGACCGTGCTCCAGCTGGAGCGGGGGGAGCACGCCGTCGACAACGCCTACCCCCGCGCCGTACGGGCCGAGGGCAACCCGGCCGCCAAGGCCATGCTCGACGAGGTCTTCGAGGTCACCGACCGCGCGTGGCGCGGTATCGGCGTCATCCCGGACAGCGGCTGGCGGCTCTCGGAGCGGTACCGGGACCACGACGCCGAGATCCGGTTCTCCGTCGAGGGCATCGACACCCGCGAGCCGGCCGCCTGCCGCAGCGGAGAGGTCCTGCAGGGACTGCTCAAGCCCCACGAGTGCGAGGCGTTCGGCACGCTGTGCACGCCCCGCTCCCCGCTGGGCGCCACGATGGTCTCCAGCGAGGGGGCCTGCGCCGCCTACTACCTCTACCGGAGGCTCGACCTCGGCTCCGCGAGACGGCAAGGCCAGGCGTCGAGCGCACCGGGCGCACCGAGTGCACCGTTCCCGGCGGACGCGTCCGCGAACGTCCCGCCCCTGGAAGGAAGTTCCGTTGTCTGACACGACCACGACCGCGGGCGTTGCCGCCGGCACGGTGACCGCCACAACCGGCCGCGCCATGTCGGACCAGGCTGCGGGCCCGGCCCCGGACATGCTCGCCTGGACCTGTCCGGCACCGCTGCGGGACCAGTCGCGGGTGGTGATGGGGCACGGCGGCGGTGGTGCCCTGTCCGCCGAACTGGTCGAGCAGGTCTTCGCCCCCGCCTTCGGCGGCCCGGAACTCTCGTCGACCACGGACGCGGCCGCGCTCGAACTCGGCGGCGCCCGACTGGCCTTCTCCACCGATTCCTTCGTGGTGCGCCCGCTCTTCTTCCCCGGCGGCAGCATCGGCGACCTGGCCGTCAACGGAACCGTGAACGACCTCGCGATGAGCGGGGCCCAAGCGGTCTACCTCTCCTGCGGATTCATCCTCGAAGAAGGCGTCCCGATCGACGTCGTGACCCGGGTGGCCGACACCCTGGGAGCGGCGGCGCGCACCGCCGGCGTCCACGTGGTCACCGGCGACACCAAGGTCGTGGAGGCCGGCCACGGGGACGGCGTCTACGTGAACACGTCCGGGATCGGACTGATCCCGGACGGCGTGGATCTCCGCCCGCAGCGCGTGGTCCCCGGCGACGTGGTGATCGTCAGCGGGCCCATCGGCGTCCATGGCGTCGCCATCATGAGCGTGCGGGAGGGGCTGGAGTTCGGCGTCGAGATCGAGAGCGACTGCGCGGCACTGAACGGTCTCGTCGAGGCGATGCTCGCGGTGACGACGGATCTGCACGTGCTGCGCGACCCCACCCGAGGCGGCCTGGCCGCCTCGCTCAACGAGATCGCGACGGCCTCGGGCACCGGCGTGGTCCTCCAGGAGCGTGCCGTGCCCGTCCCCGACGCCGTGGCCAACGCCTGTGCGATCCTCGGCCTCGACCCGATGTACGTGGCGAACGAGGGCAAGCTGGTGGCCTTCGTCCCGCGCGAGCGGGCCGAAGAGGTGCTGGCCGCCATGCGCGCGCACCCGCTCGGTGCGGGTGCGGCCGTCATCGGGGAGACGGTGGCGGAGCATCCGGGCATGGTCGTCGCCCGTACCGGCCTCGGCGGAACCCGGGTGGTGGACATGCCGCTCGGCGAGCAGCTGCCACGGATCTGCTGAGCGCGCCGGGTGGACCGCCCGCTTCGGGCGGTCCACCCGGGCCGAGGCCGGCCAGGAGGCGACCCGGCCATCAGGCCTGGCGTGACCCGTCGTGCGGCACGAACCGACGAACGCTCACTGTGCGCTGCTCCACCCGGTGGTGCTGGAATAGGCGTCGACCAGGTCCACCACGAAGACGAGGGTCGAGTTGGCCGGGATCAGCGACGAGGGCGACTGCTTGCCGTAGCCGAGACGCGGAGGAATGACGATCTCCCGCCGGCCGCCGACCTTCATGCCCCTCACCCCGCGGTCCATGCCCTTGATCGCCTTGCCGCCGCCCAGAGCGAACTTGAACGGCTCGCCCCGTCCCCAGGAGGCATCGAACTCCTTCCCGGACGCGAAGGTCACCCCGACGTAGTGAACCTTGACGACCATCCCCGGCTTCACCTCGGCCCCGTCCCCGACGACCAGGTCCCGGATGGTCAGCTCAGCGGGAGGGGCACCCTCCGGAACGTCGACCGTGGGCTTCGTCGGTTCAGTCATTGCAGCCTCATCACTCTCTGCCGGACGCCGTCGGACGGGCCAACCGGACACATGGACCCCCCACGCTACCGAGCGTGCGGACTCCCGGAGCGCGTTCCTGTACGACCGCAAGGGGTGCGGGCGGCCTCGGTACAGGGGACCGTTCTTCGGCTCAGGGATCGGTGACGCTCAGTGGTGGGCTGGTACGGCGCGGGCACCACGGGTGTCCATATCCGGAACGACGGCAATCGCTGACCGGCTATGCCAGCCGACGGCGTGCAAGCGGCGTCCACCGCCGTGAACAGGCGCCGGCCCGGGACCCTCGTCGTGGAGAAGAGGTTCCCGGGCGGGCTCTCTACGGCACGGTGCCTGCCGCCGTACGGCAGTGGTTACAGCAGGGCGATCGAGCTCGCCCGGTCGTTCATCGCGTCCCCGACGTACGAGGTCGACTGCTGGTACTCCTGGTGGATGCCGGAGGTGTCGGGGGCGTCCCACAGCTCCAGCCAGCAGGACAGTGTGGTCAGCGAACTGACGGAGTTGTTGAAGGTGCCGTCGAGGTTGATCTGGGCGTCTCGGCCGTTGCCGCTCAGGCAGCCCCTCTCGCCGTTGATGACGAGGGTGGAGCCGCCGTAGTTGGAGTCCGTGTAGACGACGCCGAGCTGCACGGCTTGCGCCCCCTTGGTGGACGACGAGCGCGTGAGACGGTCGGCCAGCCTCTGGTCGATGTGCTTCCCCGACAGCGGCGCGTCGGTGACGCGGCCGTTGGTGGAGGAAGCGATGGCCTCGCGGAAGGTGCCGAAGCACTGCACGCTGCCCGAATCGACGTTGAGCACGCAGTTCTTCGGGGCGGCGGGAGCGGCGTTCGCGGTGGTGGTGGCGGCACCCAGGGTGAGGACGGTGGCTGCCGCTGCGATGGCGACGCGTGAGGTACGAGCAAACATGGGTCATCCCTGTCTCGTAGCGTTCTACCGACACCGTGGATGCTTTCGTCCCCGTTCGGCACGGACCAGGGGCTCATTCGGCCAGGGTCGGTGTATGAGACACGAATTGCTTCGGCTCGGCGAGGGGAGGCGTCGCGTCACGCGCGGTTCCTGACCTGCCTCGACTCGTCACACCGGCCGGCGGCGAGTGCCCGGGGAGGCGTGAGAGAGCGCGACGCGAACTGTTCGGGGCCGGTACGTACCGCACCATAGCGACGTGCGACCGGCGCGGACGACCGCTGGCTGGTGGACCTCACCTCGACGACCGTGCACACCGGTGCGGCGGCACCGGGCGAACCGCGCGACGCGCGGATCGCGGGCATGTGATCACTGTCAGTGCGTCACCAAGGGGCGGGAGCCACGCTCGTGAGGAGGCGACCGACGCCGGTTCGCCGCCGCGCGGTCGCGCCGTCCACGGTCGGCGGCAGAGCCGAATCGGCGACGCGGCCGCGCGCCGCGATACCCACGCCCTGTCCCGCGTACGGCACCCCATCACCCGGGCGTGATGGCCGCCATGCCACCGCCGTATCTTGTGCCGCCCCTGGCGGAAGGCTACGAAGCTCGGGAGCACGGCTCCGGGGAGCGGGGCCGACAGGGGAGGGGACATGACCGGAGCGTCGGCGCGCGCGGGCGGGGCGGCATGGGGGGAGTTCGGACGGCGGCTGCGCTCCCGGCGCAGGGCCGCCGGACTCACCCAGCTGCAGCTCGGCCTATTGGTGGGCTACCACCACTCGGTGATCAGCAAGCTGGAGGCAGGTCTGCGCGAACCTCCCCTCGGCCTGGTACGCCGCCTCGACTCGGTCCTGGAGACCGGTGGCGAACTGGCCGCGGTGCTCGCCGAGCCGCGCGACGTGCCGCGCGGTCCCGTCCACTTCCTGGCCGACCCCGTGCTGTTCGCACCGCTGCCGGGTGCCGACGGCGTCGACGGCTTCGGCGCCCCCGACCCCTGCTGTGGCCCGCGCGGCTGCCCGCAGAGGGGCTGGCCTGCCCGCTGCACGGGACCGAGGGCTGCGCGGTGCCCGACCGGGCGGAGTTGTCGGAGCTGCTGGGCGGCCCGTCGGCTGTCACCGCCGACTCCCTGTCGCGGGGCACGGCGGGCGCCGAGCCGGATCTGCTGCACGGTCTCACCGCCCTGCTGGCCTGTCTGATCCGCGAGGGGTTCCGGCAGCCGCCCGACGATCACCGGGTGGCCGTCGTCGACGGGCTGCTGCGGGCTCTCGTCCGGTGGGCCGAGGCCGTCAACGCCACCGGGCGGCTGCCGTACGGACAGCTCCGGCTGGCGGCCCAGTACGCCCAGGTCGCCGGGCGGCTGCGGATGGACCGCGGGCAGAGCGCCGTCGCCATGGCCCGGTTCGGCCACGGGCTGCACTGTGCCGACGCGGTACGGGACGCCCCGGCGCGGGCCACGCTGCTCAGTGACATGTGCACCCTGGTCCAGCTCGACGGGGATGTCGGCTCGATGCTCACCTACGCGGCGGGCGTCGGCGCGGTGGACACCGGCCGGCGCTGGATGGCCGCGCTGTCCGGCCTCTACCAGGCCCGCGGGTACGCGCTCGCCGGGGACACGGCCGAGTGCCGGCGCCATATCGCCCTGGCCCGGCGCAAGTTCGCCCGTCTGGACCGCCGCGACCTGCTGGAGGCGCCGTGGATGGCGGGGGCCGAGGGCGAGATGCGGATGGACTCCGCGATCGGCGGTGCCCTGCGCGATCTGGCCGTCGCCACCGGCGACCGGTCCGCGGCCCGGCGGGCGGTCACGGCCACCGCGCGGTCGTGCGCCGGGGTTCCGCCGCAGATGCGTACCACCCGGCTGCTGCTCACGCTGCGCCTGGCCGACAGCTGGGCCTGCGCCGGCGACCCGGCGGCCGCCGCGGCGCTGGCCTGCGAGGTGCTCGGGGACGCCGTGAGCTCCCGCGAATTCATGATCGGCGCCGAGCTGCGCGGGCTGCACGGCCGGCTCACCGGGCAGTGGCACGACATACCCGAAGTCAGGGCGTATCGGGAGCGGTTCCGGTCGGCGGGCAGACAAGTCGCCCCGACTTTCGGGCACTTGCCGGATTTTGCCTGCATCGGTCGGTGGTCGTGGGGCCGTTGACCCCGGGGCGGGGCGGTGTGAGGGTTCAGCCGCCCGCGATGTGACACGCAACGGTCACCGTCGACGGGTGTGTCGTCGCGACTCGCGAGCCGGCCCGGATCCGGTGTGCCCGGAGCCGGGCCGGCTCGGCGGAGCCCCCACCTCTCTCACAAGGAGCCACGATGCTCAGAAAGACCGCGGTGGCCGGGATATCGTCCCTGGCCCTGACCCTCGGAGGGGTGGTGGTGCCGGCCTCCCTCGCCGCGGCGGCGCCCGCGTCCGCCCCGGCCGGACCCTCTCCCGTCGCCAGAGCCGTCGCAGCGGCGGACCGTGCCGTGAGCAGCGGCCTGGACACGCTCGTGGCCGGCGGACCCGAGGAGCGGTACGACCGCCGGGACGTCACCCCCTGGGGCGGCAAGGACCTGTACTCCGTCGCGTACGAGCGCACGTACCACGGTCTGCCGGTGGTCGGCGGCGACGCGGTGGTCCTCGCGGACGGCGAGGGCAGGGTCCGGGCCGTACGCTCCGCCACCGAGGCCACGATCGCGGTGCCCACCACGGCCCGGGTGAAGGCCGGCCGAGCGGAGCGCACCAGCCGCGCCGGGGTCGCCACGGTCACCGGGAGCGACGCGCCGCGGCTGGTGGTGCGGGTCAGGAACGACGTCCAGACGCTCGCCTGGGAGACCGTGGTCGCGGGCACCACCAAGGAGCGGCGGCCCACCCGGCTGCACGTCTTCGTGGACGCCCGCTCCGGCAAGGTCGTCGACAGCTACGACGAGGTGCGCGCCGGCACCGGCCGCAGCGAGTGGAACGGCCCGAGCCCGCTCACCATCGACACCTCCCGGTCGGGCACCAACTACGTGCTGCGCGACACCACCCGTCCCGGTCTGCAGTGCTCGGACTACAGCGGGGGCCTGTTCACCAAGGCGACCGACGACTGGGGGACCGGCAGCGCGTCCAGCAAGGAGACCGGCTGCGTCGACGTCATGTTCGCCGCGCAGAAGCAGTCGGACATGCTCCGCGACTGGCTGGGCCGCAACGGGCACAACGGCAACGGCGGCAGCTGGCCGGCGAAGGTCGGCCTCAACGACCTCAACGCCTACTGGGACGGCTCCACCGTCACCATCGGCCGCAACACCGCGAACAAGTGGATCGCCGGCGTCGACGTCGTCGCCCACGAATTCGGCCACGGCCTGGACTCCTTCACCCCGGCGGCGCCAACCACGAGAGCGGCCTGGGCGAGGCGACCGGCGACATCATGGGCGCCCTGACCGAGGCGTACGCGAACGAGCCGGCCCCGTACGACACCCCCGACTTCACCGTCGGCGAGATGATCAACCTGCAGGGCCGCGGTCCCATCCGCAACATGTACAACCCGCAGCTGATCAGCAACAACCCCAACTGCTACTCGGCCTCGATCCCCAACACCGAGGAGCACGCGGCGGCCGGGCCGCTGAACCACTGGTTCTATCTGCTCTCCGAGGGCTCCACCCCCGGCGGCGGCAAGCCCGCCAGCCCCACCTGCAACAACCAGCAGGTGACCGGCGTGGGCATCCAGAGCGCCGGCAAGATCTTCTACGGTGGCATGCTGCTCAAGACCAGCGGCATGACCTACAAGCAGTACCGCACCGCGACCCTCACCTCGGCGAAGAACCTGGACGCCTCCTGCGGCCTGTTCAACACGACGAAGGCCGCCTGGGACGCCATCAGCGTGCCCGCCCAGGCCGGTGACCCGACCTGCACCGGTCAGCAGACCGACTTCTCGCTGGCGCTCAGCCCCGCCGGCGGCAGCGTCGACGCCGGAGCCACCGCCACCGCCACCGTCAACACGTCGACCGTCTCCGGTGCCGCCCAGCAGATCTCGCTCACCGCCTCCGGCGCCCCTCGGGCGTGAGCGTCACCTTCAGCCCGGCCACCGTCACCTCGGGCGCCGCCTCCACCCTGCGGATCGCGACCTCGGCCGGCACGGCCGCCGGGACGTACCCGATCACGGTCCAGGGCGCGGCGGGCGGCAAGACCCACACCGTCACGTACACCCTGACCGTCGGCGGCGGCACCACGCCGACCACCCCGCCGGACGTGGAGGTGGCCCAGATCCAGGCCCACCTCGCGCAGCTGAACACCATCGCCGGGCAGAACGGCGGCAACCGCCGCTCCACCACCGCCGGTTACCGCGCCTCGCTCGCCTACGTGAAGGGCAAGCTGGAGTCGGCCGGCTTCACGGTCACCGAGCAGACCTGCGCCTCGGGCTGCACCGCCGGCGCGGGCAACAACCTGATCGCCGAATGGCCCAAGGGCGACGCCAACAGCGTCTACCTGTTCGGCGCCCACCTCGACGGCGTCTCCGCCGGCCCCGGCATCAACGACAACGGCTCCGGCTCCGCCGCGCTCCTGGAGACGGCGCTGACCCTGGCCAAGCAGAACCCCGCCATGAAGAACCGCGTGCGCTTCGCCTGGTGGACCGACGAGGAGCAGGGCCTGAACGGCTCCGACTTCTACGCCCGCTCGCTCGCGACCACCGAGCGTTCCCGGATCAAGGCGTACTACAACTTCGACATGGTGGCCTCGCTCAACGGCGGCTACTTCATCAACAACCTGAACTCCGCCGCCTCCGCGCCGATGAAGGAGTACTGGACCTCGCTCGGCCTGGCCCCGCAGGAGAACGTCGAGGGCCAGGGCCGCTCGGACGACTACTCCTTCCAGCTGGTCGGCGTTCCCACCTCGGGCTACGCCACCGGTGCCTCCGCGGTGAAGAGCGCGGCCGAGGCCGCCAAGTGGGGCGGAACCGCGGGCCGTGCCTACGACTCCTGCTACCACTCGTCCTGCGACACCACGTCCAACATCAACGCCACCGCCCTGGACCGCAGCGCCGACGGCATCGCGTACACGATCTGGAAGACCGCCGTCGGTGACGTGTCCAACCCGGCCAACGACTTCTCCGTGTCCGCCGATCCGGTCTCGGGTACCGTCGCGCCCGGTTCCTCCGCCACGGTGACCGTGCGCACCGCCACCACCACCGGCTCCGCGCAGAGCGTGGCCCTGTCCGCGTCGGGCGCGCCGTCCGGCGTGACGGTGTCCTTCGCGCCCGCCTCGGTGACCTCGGGGCAGTCCTCGACGGCCACCGTCCAGGTCGCGGCCGGCACGGTCGCCGGTACGTACACCCTGACCCTCACCGGTACCGGCTCGGTCGCGCACACCACCACCTACACCCTCACCGTGAGCGGCGGCGGCGGGGAGACCACCTGGCAGCTGGGCGCGACCTACGCCGCCGGTGACGTCGTGACCTACAACGGCGTCCGCTACCGGTGCCTCCAGGGCCACACCGCCTACCCGGGCTGGGAGCCGCCGAACGTTCCCGCGCTCTGGCAGACCATCTGATCCATCCGATCCATCCGGACCATCCGATCCACTCGGGACGGGGAGCGAGGCGGGGGACGGGCACTGAGGTGCTCGTCCCACCGCCTCGCGGTGCGTTCGCCGGGCGGCGGTCCGGGCCGGCGACCTCTACGCCTTGAGGGGTGCGGCAGCTCCGGCGGCCCGCTCGATCTTCGCGCGGTGGGCCGCACGGGCTTGCTCGTCGATCGGCTTCTCGTGTTCGGCGCGCACCCCGGTCCGGCCGTCGACGCCTTCGCGCAGGATGTCGGCGTGCCCGGTGTGCCGGACGGTCTCGCCGAGGACATGGACCAGGACGGCGAACAGGTTGGTAGGGAGGGAGGGCTCCGGCCACCACGGCACGTGGCCGGGGGCGTCGAGGGGGAGCGCGTCGATCGTGGCGTCCGCGTGTTCCCATGTGCGCCTGTAGAACCCGATGATCTGCTCGCGGGTCTCGTCCTCGGCCGCCCACTGGTCGCTGCCGTCGGAGTCCTGCCACCGGGGCAGCGGCTCGGGGGAGGGGCGGCCGAAGACCTCGCCGAAGTACCTGGCCTCGACGGTGGCCACGTGCTTGACCAGGCCGAGGAGGTTGGTCCCGGTCGCCGTCAGAGGCCGGCGGGCGTCGTACGCGGACAGGCCGTCGAGCTTCCAGAGCAGCGCCTCGCGGTCTCGCCGCAGTCGCCCGTGCAGGGTGTCCTTGGCGAATTCGTCGATCATGCGGCGTGAACCTTCCATGAGTTGTTCTCTGTTTGTCGGAAAGGCGTGAGGGTGGGGTACGTGACGGCTCGCGGCCGAACCGACCAGTGACGGCTACCGCGCGGGAGAACCGCTCGCACGCTGTCCGGTGCCGTTCTCCGATCCCGTCGAGCGGTTCGGTACGGGGACCGGGGGAGTGGGCGCGTGCCAGGTGAGAATCCAGCCGGCGGTGAGCGCCACCGCGCCGCCCGCCAGGGCGATCGCGCCGCCTGTTCCCGTGCCCGCGGCCACCGAGCCCACGCAGACCGGCCCGACGCCCTGAAGCGTCATGCTGCCGGAGCCGAGCAGGCCGAAGGCCTGGCCCTGGCCCTCCTGTGGCAGGGCGTCCAGGAACGGCCGTTGCAGGCCGAGACCGTAGGCGTATCCGAAGCCGCTGAGCAGCAGCAGACAGGACGAGACGCCCACTCCGGGCCCGGCGGCGAAACCGATCAGCGGCAGTCCCGCCAGCGCGATCAACGGGACCACCAGCCGCTCCCGGGCGGGCGGCCGGAGCAGCCGCCCCACCAGCAGGTCTCCGACCAGCATGCCGACCGGCAGACAGCCCATCAGCACCGCGTACCAGCCGGGCGCGAGGCGGCGTTCTCCCGCGTAGGCGACGAGGAGACCTTCCGCGCCCGCGACGAACGCGGGCGGTAGCCACTGGGCCAGCATCAGTCGTCGCACGGTGCGTCCACGCAGCAGCAGGCCGGCGCCGCGCAGGCTTGCCCGGACGGCCCCGCCCTCGCCCCGAGCGCCGCCGGACTCTCCCGGCTGGAGCCTGGGCAGCCGGATGCGGATGGCGAGCGCGCAGCCGAGGTAGAGAGCGGCGCTGACCGCGAGCGCCCGGCGGGGCCCGAGTGCCGCGACGACCGCACCTCCCAGTGCCAGGCCGGACAACTGCGCGCCGGAGCCGGCGATGTTGTTCAGTGACCGGCCCAGTACGTAGGCGTCGCCCTTCAGCGACTGTGCGACCAGCCGACTCGACGCACCGTGAAACACCGGTGTGGCGAGGGAGACCAGTGCCACGACACCGAGGCTTGCCGCGATCGGCATCCGCACCAGGGCGAGCAGCAGGGCGGCGGCTGACGTCACGGCGTAGCCGCCGGTGATGAGTGCGCGGGGTGGCAGCCGGTCGGCCAGTGAGCCCAGCAACAGCGAGCCGAACAGCTGTGGGATGAAGCCGATGCCGAAGGCCACCGCGCTCAGCAGCGGGGAGCCGGTGGCCGCGAAGACCAGGACCGAGAACGTGGTGATCCGCAGCGCGTCCGCGGTGATCGAGACGGCGCGGGTCGTGAAGAGCAGCCGGAATCGCGGCTCGGCCAGCACCTCCCGGTAGGTGGCACGGTGCCGGCTCTGCGCGGGTTCGGCGGTGGGGGTCATGACGCCCAACCTCGCCGTGGTCCCGCGCCGCTCACCAATGATTCGTCGCTGGACGAATCGAAGGGGACGTCCGCGGTAGCATCCCGGGGTGCTCCGCTTCGATGTCTCCGTCGAGGACCTGCTGCGCAGCCGCTTCGCACTGTCGCCCGCGTTGGACCTCTGCCTGCTGCTGCGCTCGCTCGCCGGCCAGGACCGGCCGCTTCCGCGAGCCTGGGCCACCCGGCTCATGCCGGCCTTCGAGCGGCTTCGCCGCGAGACCGAACTGAACGCGGTCCTCGCCCTGCACACCCCGAGATCCGGGCCGAACTTCGTCGCCCCGCCCCCGCGCGGCCTCAACCAGACCTGGGCGGACGACCTGGCCATGATCCGGGCCACAACGCCGGAAGCGGCCCGCCACGAATACGCCACGGCCGCGACCGGTCCGTCCGCCCGTGATTCCCGCGTACGGGCCGTGCTGGACTCGCCGGACGCCGTCTCCAGGATCGCCGAGGCGATGGACCAGGCGTGGCACGAGCTGCTCGCCGCGGACTGGCCGCAGCTGCGCGCGATCTGCCAGCGCGATGTCGTGCACCGGGTGGGGCTGATCGGCGAACACGGATGGGCCACGACCATCGAGAGCCTGCACCCGAGCATCGCCTGGCGCGCCGGCGGCATCGAGGTCGGCCACTTCCGGCCGGTCGGAACATTCCGGCTCGCCGGCGACGGGCTCCTGCTGATCCCCTCGGTCTTCGTCGAGAACATCGGCGCCCACTTGGAAGACCCCTGGCCCAGGACCTTGGTCTATCGTGCCCGCGGCACCGGCGCTTTGTGGGGCGAAGAGGAGACCGTCCCGCGGCCCGACGCGCTGACCGCTCTGGTCGGCCGGGCCCGGGCCCGGCTGCTGCTGGCGCTGGACGCCCCGGCCAGTACCAGCCACCTCGCCCGAAGCCTCGCCATGGCACCCGGCGCGGTCGGAGACCACCTCGCCATCCTGCGCGGCGCCGGGCTGCTCGTCCGCGCCCGGTCCGGACGGTCGGTGCTCTACCGGCGTACCCCGCTCGGTGAGGCACTGGTCGCCGGTTCGGGCTGAGGGTTCGGGCCGGGGGTTCGGATCAGCCGCCCGGACGGCTGATCCGAACCCCCGGCGCCGGTCAGTTGACGGTCAGGGCCGCCGTGTTGTTCGTGAGGTCCGGGTCGAAGGTGAAGGGGAACTCGCCGAACGTGCCGTACGCGGGCTGCACGCTGACGGCACCGGTCGCGCCGGGGACCACGGTGTCGATGCGTACGGACAACGCGAACGTCCGCTGCGTGTCCGCCAGCACCCAGTACGGCATGCTGCAGTCGTATCGCGGGGCGCCCGTCCGCGTCGGGTAGAAGGTGCCGTCGAGGGCCCGCGGGGAGCAGTCGGACGGAACGCCGGTGACCGTGGTGCCCTCGGGCACGATCAGCCGGACCTTGGCGACCGGGTCGCCGGAGCCGAGGTAACCGATCCAGGCCGGGCCGTTGTTCTTGAAAGTGAGCTCGGCCGTGGCCGTGCTGCCTGCCGCACCGGAGAGGGCGTCACCGGTCACGGAGAAGTCGGCACCGCTGGTCGCGCGGATCTCGACGCTCGCGAAGTCGTTCCGCGGGTCGATGTCGTCGGCGCCGGCGCCGGGGGTGGCACCGATGTCAAGCCGCTCGTACAACGCGTGCGGGGCGAGGCGCGCCGTCAGCGGCCGGGGCAGCTCGAAGGAGTCGCCGGGCGCCAGCACCTGGTCGAACGTGCAGGTCGCCACGGTCCACGGTGCGTAGTCCTGGCCGTCCGTCGTGTTGTAGGCGCAGGCGTCGTAGCGGGTCAGGTCCGTCAGACCGTACGAGGCGGTCATCCTGACGGTGAAGCCGTTCGCGCTCTCGTTGCCGTTGTTGGTGACCTTGAACGGGATCGTCCGCTCGTCACCCGGCAGCCCTTCCGCGATGTCGTCGGCGGCGTCGACGGCCAGGTCGGGCCCGGAGCGGACGGCGAGCGTGGTGCTGAAGCTTTGGTGGGGCGCGGTGAGCGTGTCACCGGACCCGCCGGTGGCCGTCGCCTCGTAGGTGATCGTGCCCTGCGCGCCGGCCTGGGCACCGTCGGCCGCGCGCACCTTCAGGAACACCTGGTCCTCGTAGGCGTCCCCCATCGTGGGTACCACGGGGATGTCGCACACCGCGCTCGTGCCGTTCGGCGTGCAGGTGTCGGGCCAGGTCACCTCGGCGACCCCGGTGAGGCCGGAGACGTCGACGGTGAGCCGGCCGTCGGTCACCGCGAGGTTCTGGTTGTCGTGGTAGAGGCCGATCCCGAGGGCGCGGGTCTGCGGCAGACCGCCGCCGGCACCGAGCGGCAGTGCTTGCTCGTACGGGCTCTGGATCCACAACTGGTCGGTGTGCGGCGGGTCGTCGTCGGCGAACGCGGGCGCGGCGAGGCCGGCGGTCAGCAGACCGGCCGCCACCGCGACCGCGGCGCCGGATCTGATGCGTATCCGGCGTCCGGCAGAGAACAGTCTCATTGCTCCCCCAAGGGCGTGATGCGACTGACGCGCCGGTGGTCCCGGCGCACTGGAAAGATCATCCTATGGGCGGGTGATCTTGTCGCTCCTGGTTTCGGCCCTGATGCCGAGTCCTTTGCGCCGGGACGGCGACCGTCAACTCCTCGCTCCTCGGCCCCACGATCGAGTGGTCTCCCCACGCGGCATAGGGCGGAATCCCCCCGCCGCACCCCTTCCGGCCCGCGAATCGAAGGACGGAGGGTGGTGCGGCGGTGGCTGCGGGAGTGCTCCGGGACTTCTTCCGGACGTCCCCGGGACTCGGTGATCAGCAGGCGGTGTACGGCGTCTTGCTGTACCAGTCCAGCCAGGACCAGGTGGCGGGGCCGACGATGCCGTCCTGCTGGATGCCCACGCATGCCTGGAACCTCAGCACCGCGCTTTTGGTACGCGGGCCGAAGATGCCGTCGATGGCCACTTCGTAGCCGTTGCCGGGATCCATGGACAGGTTGAGCTCACACTGAAGCTCCCGCACCTCGGGGCCGGCGCTTCCCTGGCTGAGGTAGGGCTTGTTGACGCTGTAGTCGGCGCAGGGGCCGGCGACGGAAGCGGCGGACGCGCTGGTCGCGGTGGCGATGCCACCGACGCCCGCGAGCAGGGCCGCGGCGGCCAGCGTCACGACCGCCTTCTTGGCGATGGTCATCTTCAGCCTCTTGTCGGTGAGAGCGCGGCCTGGTGACCGCCGAGGTGCCTCGGGGGCATGGGTCAGCAGAAGGAGGCGCGGCTGTTGGCCAGGCGGGAGAAGGCCAGTTCGGTGGCGGGTCCGACGATGCCGTCGATCCGGCCGTTGTAGTCCCACCAGATCAGCAGCCGCTGCAGGGCCTCGATCGTGTTCGGCCCGGCTACGCCGTCGATCGCGCCGGTGTACCCCCAGGAATGCGCGAGGAGCCGCTGGATCGCCTTCCAACTGGCGTTGCCCAGTTGGCCGTCCACGACCAAGGAGCCCCAGCCGGCATGGTTCAGCCAGCACTGCATGTACTTGCCCTGGTTGGTCGTCAGGCCCAGGTTGTAGGAGGCCGCCGCCACGGACGCGGCCGAGGTCGTGGAGGTGACCGACGCCCGGGTCGGGACGGCCGCCTGGCTGGTTCCGGCCGTGGTCAGGCCGAGGCCTCCCGCCATGATGGCGATGGCGGCCAGAGAAGCGATCTTCTTCCTCACGGTGTTTCCCCCTTGTTGAATGCTGTGCGGGTCAAGCGTCGTCTGCGAGCGGAAGGGCGTCAGAGGCGTTCGCACTTCCCCCCGCCGGCGTTGCCGGTCCAGCGCCACTCCACGACGTTCCGGGTGTTGGGGCCGTAGACCCCGTCGGCCGTCTGTCCGGTCGCGCGCTGCAGCGACCTCACGGCCGCCTCGGTCTTGGCGCCGTAGACACCGTCCCTGCCGCCGACGTCCATGCCGTAGCAGAGGATCAGGGCGGCCTGGAGTGCGTCGACTGCCTCGCCACTGGAGCCCGAGCCCATGACACAGGAGGTGGACCCTCCGCTGGTCGTGGGGACGAAGACCCAGTAGGCGCCCCGGCTGATACCCGAGGACGTGGTGCAGTAGCCGTCGGCCGCCGAGGCGGCGGGAGCGCCGGCCAGGATGCCTCCGGCGGCTGCGGCGAGCGTGGTCAGGGCTGCCAAAGTGCGCTTCACGTGCGTGTTCTCCAGACGTGTCGAGGAATGGCGAAGGCGGACGACATGGCGGCCGGAGTGACGGCCGGGGTTCGTCATCGGCGCCGGGGCTTCCCTCCTGCTCCGACGACATCGAAATCTAGGCCGGAAACCGTCACCGCGCTGAACGCTCGGCGCGGGAATCATTGATGCTCAGCGCACGGAACTCGGTCGGGGTGAGCCCGAACGCCTCGCGGAAGCAGCGGCTGAAAAGCACTGGTCCGCTGAAGCCCCAGCGGGCGGCGATGGCGCTCACGGGGCGGCTGCGGAGACCGAGGTCGGCGAGGTCGGTGCGGCACCGCTCCAGGCGGCGCCGGCGGATCCGGGCGTGGACACTCTCCCCCTGGTCGTGAAAGAGCTTGTGGAGCGTGCGCACCGACATGTGGTGCCGGGCGGCGATGGCCGGCGGATTCAGTTCCGGATCGCCGAGGTTGTGCTCGATGAACGTGTGGATCCGCTGGAGCAGTGCCTGTCTCCGCACGTCGGCGGGAAGTTGGTCCTCGGCGTCCAGATGCTGGGCCAGACAGGCCGTCGCGAGGTCGGCGGCGATCGTGCCGAGGCGGTGCAGTTCCTGCGGAGTGCACGCGGCGCTGTGGGCTTCGATCGAGGTCATGTAGGACGCAAGAATCGCGGCCATGCCCGTGTTGCCCGGGATGCGGCGGGCCAGCATCCGGTCCAGGCGCTGGGGGCGCAGCGGTATGACGTTCCTGGGCAGCATCAGGATCGACACCCGCACCCGGCCGTCCTCGGCGGGCATCCGGCAGTCGGAGGGGCGCGAGGTGTCCCAGAGCATCAGGTCGCCCACTCCGGTGGTGCACTCGTTCCGGTGCTGCGTCAGCGACACGGTCCCCTTGAGAAGCAGGGCCAGCTGGTACTGCTCCGGGTCACCGCGCCGGATCATCGCGGCGGTGCGCCGCGAGCGCAGGGGCGACATGGACGCCCTCGTCGCGCGGACGTCGCCCAGGTCCAGCACCGCGGACTCGCCCTGGAATTCGGCGGGCCGCTCGCTGCTGAGCGCCGCGGGCATCACCTCGCGCGAGACGATGTCGGAGTACCAGTCCAACCGTTCTTCCGGTGGAATCCCGTCCGTTGACATGAACGACCACATACCGCGCCCCCTATGTGCTTGCCCTGGTCGGGAATCGTGAAGATTTCCGACAGGGCAGCATGATCATCCAGCGTGCTCGGCGCTTTCAAGGAGCAGCTGGTTGTCGGGGTGTTGCGGCGCTACGGGGCCTCCGGCCTGCGGAACGTGATGTGGCGGCTGAGGTCCTCGACCTGGTCCGGCTGTCGGAGGGGCGGTCTTCTCGGAGGGCGCTCGTAGGCTCCGGAAGGCGTGTCGGGTGGCAGGTACCTGTGTGGTCAGAGAGGGGCCGGGGCGGGCTGGGGGGCAGAGAGCCGGCGGAGCGGGCGCGGTGGGTGCTCGATCCACTGGTGGGAGCGGGACCGCTGAGGTTCGGGATGAACCCTGACGAGGTGCAGGCGGCGCTGGGCGGTGCCTCCGGGGAGCTGCTGACCGGCAAGTCCCGGGCCGGTCGGCAGCCAAGCGTCCCGGCCGCGCGCACCGCTGCGCCGGGCCCGCTCGCAGCCGCCTCCCGCAGCCGCCACGTCCGATGGGGGGCTTACGAGGCCAGCCGCTCTTGTACGTGGTGATCGGATCCGGGCGTTCTCGTGCCGGGTTCGGGTCGGCTGATCTCGGCCCACACCGCGTCGAGGGAGAGGCCGAGGGCATCGGAGATCGCCGCGATGGTCGGGAAGGCGGGGGTGGCCACGCGGCCCGTCTCGATCTTCCGGAGGGTTTCCGGTGAGACGCCTGCGGCGAGCGCGGTATCGAGCATCGAGCGCTCTCCCCTGGCCCTCCGCAGGAGGGCGCCGAGGCGCTGTCCGCGTTCGACTTCCGCGGGAGTGAGCGGCAACCTGACCATGGCCCCATTCTAATACCGGTACAGTTGGACCGGGATAGTTATTGGATGAAGGTGAGAGGTTCCACATGATCGAGATCCTGAACTCCGCGCGGCTTGAGCGGGCGAGAGGCACCGGCGCCCTGGTCGGCGAGATCCTGCACACGCTGAAGCGGCGCAGCACGGTGGGGACGAACCTGCTGGACATCGACCGGTGGGCCAAGGAGATGATCACCGAGGCGGGGGCGCAGTCCTGCTACGTCGACTACGCGCCTTCGTTCGGGCGTGGCCCGTTCGGGCACTACATCTGCACGGCCGTCAACGACGCGGTGCTCCACGGGCGGCCGCACGACTACACGCTGGCCGATGGGGATCTGCTGACCCTCGACCTCGCCGTGGCCACGGGCGGAGTGGCCGCGGACGCCGCGATCAGCTTTCTGGTGGGCAAGGCCAGGCCGGCGGAGAGCGTCGCGCTGATCGAGACGACCGAACGCGCACTCGCCGCCGGCATCGCCGCCGCCAGGCCCGGGGCACGCATCGGCGACCTCTCCCACGCCATAGGCACGGTCCTCGGCGAGGCGGGCTACCCGATCAACACCGAGTTCGGCGGCCACGGCATCGGCTCGACCATGCACCAGGATCCGCACGTCGCGAACACCGGGCGGCCCGGCCGCGGCTACCAGCTGCGCCCCGGACTGCTGCTCGCCCTGGAACCCTGGGTCATGGCCGACACCGCCACTCTCGTCACCGACGCGGATGGCTGGACGCTGCGCAGCGCGACGGGCTGCCGGACCGCGCACAGCGAGCACACCATCGCCATCACCGAGACCGGCGCCGAGATTCTCACCCTGCCGAAGCAGGCACGGCCGTGAGGCTGGAGCCGTCGTATCGAGCCTTCGTGTTCCTCGTCTCCAAGCCCCCAGCAGACAGATGATGGTCCCAGGCCTCTCGCGGGGGAACCGGGTCCGCCGTTTCGCGACGGGGCCCGGTTCGTCTTCAGGCGGCGGTGCCCGTCCCCTGGCGGTCCGGCGGAAGGCCCGGCTAGCCTCGCCCCGCGTGGACGTTCACGAGGCGGTGGCCGGCCGTGGGGGCCAGGCACGGGGGTCGAGGATTCCGAGGACGTACGCGCGGGCGGCGAGGGCCGGCCTGGTCGCGGCGCCCAGTTGCTCCCGGAGCCGGCTGAGGTGGTAGTCGACCGTCTGCCGTGAGAGCCCCAGCGAGGCCGCGATCTCGCCGTTGGTGCTCCCTCCCGCGAGGAGGGACAGGATGCGGATCTGCGCGGCGGTGAGCGGCGGGTGGGGCTCGTGGGCGACGCTCTGGTGGGTGACGACGGCCCACACGTGCGAGACATGGCCGGCGGGTCCGCTCACCGCGGCCAGATGGAGCCGCGCCCGGCGCTGGCGTCCCAGGGTGTCGAGGAGTACGGCGGAGGTCTCCGCCCGCCTGATGCGGCGGGTGATCAGCCCCTCCCACGCGCGGCGCAGGGGGCGGAGGTCGGACGTATCGGCGACCAGGGTGTGGGCGCGGCGGCCGATGAGGTCGGACAGGCGCGACCGGAGCAGTTCGGCGGTGGCCGTGCCCGCCTGTTCGATACGGCCGTCGGCCGAGAGCAGCGCGCAGGGCAGGCCGCTGTGATCGCGCAGGGCCTTCAGGCTCTCCTCGGCCTCGCGGCGCTGGTCCATCGCCCGCGCGTGCTCGGTGATGTCGACGTAGATTCCGGCCACGCAGGTCTCGCCGTTCTCCTGGACGGGAAAGCGATGGCCGGCCGCCTGTCCCGTGCCGCCGTCCTTGCGGTGGTAGCGCAGGTGGTGGCGCACCGGCCTGCCCTGGCTGAGTATCTCCTGGTCCAGGGCGCGGAACTGGGCGGCGTCGGCGGGGGTGTCGAGGTCCTCGATGCGGCGGCCGACGATCCGCTCCGGTGTGGTGCCGTAGAGATGGGCGTAGGAGTGGTTGGCCCATAAGTAGCGTCCGTCGCGGTCGCGGAGGAAGGCCGCGGCCGGGGCGAGGTCGGCGAACTCCGCGAAGGCGGCGTACCGCCGGCCGGCCGCGGGCTGCGCTCCGGTCTCCACGGCGATTCCTCGGGCGCGGCCAAATCCCGGGCGCTCGCCCGCCGGCCAGTGCACCTGGAAGGTCCGGCCGTCGAACCGGACGACACGGTGCGGCTCGTCGAGCGGGGATCCCGGAACGGACGTCTCCTGGCGCGCGTGGTCCAGGAAGCGCCGCGCGGCGGACGGATCGGCGAAGGCGCCGCCGCCCCAATCCGCCAGGTGCGACCGCTCGTCGGTCTCCCACCAGAACAGGGGGAGGCGCTCCATGAGTGCGCGGATACCGGAATCGTTCACGATTGCCTTTCCTTCACGTCATCGCCGTACGTCGGAAGGTGATCTTGCGATGCCTTTCCCGGGCCGGCCTCATCCATGCTCGGATATCGGCCGACTGCGACGCGTGAGCGCGCCCCCGTACGAGGCACCTCCCGTGGGCCCGGAACCTCCCTCCTCGTGCGAGGCGTTCCGCGACTCAGGCATTTGCCTGATTCCGCGGTCGTCTCTTGTGGCACTTCCGGGGTCCACCGTCTGATTCCCTTGAACTCGCCGCCGCGCCCGCCGGGTTCTACGCGGGTTGCGTCCGGAGGCCCGGTCAAGGGCCGGCCGATCACGCGGCGGGGCCGGGCCATCCGCCCGACGCCCCCGACGGACAAAGCGACAGGAGACGAACTTCAGTGAGCACAGTGCTGTTGGTGCATGCCAAGGGTGGTCCGCCGCTCGGCCATGTCCTGGCGCGGGCGGCGGCGAGAGCGGACGTCCACCTGCTGGCGCTCAGTGAGCTTCCGCCGACGGTCGTCGCGTCCGCGAACAGGCTCTGCGCCTCGGTCGTGAGGCCGACCGAGACGGAGCGGTCCGACCTGGTCGCCCTGATCGTCTCGCGGGCCGAAGCCGTGGGAGCGGACGCCGTCCTCACTTTCTCGGAGTACGCGGTCGTGGCCGTCGCCGAGGCCTGTGAGGCGCTCGCTCTCCCCGGGGCGGGAGCCGCCGCCGCGCTCGCCCGCGACAAGCGGCGGATGCGGCAGACCTGGCACCGGAACGGCCTGCCGCAGCCCGCGTTCCACCCCGTCACCACGCGGACGGACCTCCACGAGGCCGCCGCCGTCCTGCCCGTGCCCATGCTGCTGAAGGCGGCCTGGAGCGCGGGGTCCACCGCCCACCAGATCATCGGTTCCCCTCGGGAAGCCGACGCCGCGTGGCAGCGCTCACGCGCGACGATGGCCGAATCCGCCCAGCTGGGCTTCGCCGAACTCCATGTGGCCGAGGCCGACGCGCAGTACGTGGTGGAGGAGATCGTGACCGGCGACGCCACGCGGTGGTTCGACGACCCCGGCTGGGGCGATTACGTCAGCGTCGAGGGCGTCGTGACGGACGGCGTCTTCCGTCCGGTCTGCGTCAGCGGCCGGATGCCGACGGTCGAGCCGTTCACCGAGCGGGCCTCCCTCACCCCCGCGTTACTTCCCCCGAACCTCCAGGACCGTGTCGTGGACCTCGCCCGGGACGCCGTCGACGCCCTCGGCCTGCGCGACTGCGGCACCCACACCGAGATCAAGCTCGGCCCCGACGGGCGCATGTGGCTGATCGAGACCGCCGCCCGGCTCGGCGGCGCGATGACCGTCCCGCAGATCGAGGAGGTCTTCGGGCTCGACCTCGTCGGCATGCTCGTGGACCACCTCCTGGGCCGCCCGGTCGACTGGCCCGAGCGTGCCCTCGGCCCCGAGCAGGCACGGGGCGCCGCCGGTTCCCTCGTGGTCCTCGCGGTGGACGGCCAGGGCGAGGCCTGGCCGGACCGCCGGGTGTGGGACTTTTCCGTGGTACGGGAGACCGTCGCGCTGAGCGAGGGCGCCACTCTGTCGGTGGTACCGGAGAGTTCGCTGCCGGACGGCACCACCGTGCCGGTCTACGACCCCGCGGGCGGGGCCAACACGATGGCGGCCCTGTGCCTGCTCTCGGCCCCCGACGCGCGGACCGTGCTCCACGACTTCACGACGCTGATCGACGCGCTGCCCACGGTGCTGCCGTCCGACGGCCACGCCGCGACCCGATCCGTGTCCACCGTACGATCCGTGTCCACCGTACGACCCGTGCCCGCGGCACCCGGACCCGTGGCCGCACCCCGATCCGGGTCCGCCGAGCGATCTGCGCCCGCACCCCGACCCGTGTGCGCCGCCCCGGAGCCCGAGGGAGCCCCCGCATGAGCACGGTCGCTCTTCCCGCCGACGAGGCGGAACACGCCGTCGACCGTACGGTCATCGGCGAGAACCTCTCCCTGCCGCTGTTCCGTACCCTGTCCGGGGTCCTGGCCGGTCATCCGTACCTCAAAGTCGTCGTCGACCGCGCCGAGTCCACCTGGCACCTGCTGGACACGGCCGTGCATCCCTTCCACGTCGACTACATAGCCACCCGGGTCCTCGGTATGGACGTCGCCGAACTCGACGCCACTCTCGACGAGTTCAACGCGTCCGTCTACATGGACCGCGGGCGCCGTTTCCTCCTCGGAGTGCTCTCCCTGCACACCGACGGGGACACGGACGGCCGCGAGCGGACCTTCCTCGTGCTGGAGACGACCGAGGCCGACACCATGCACGGCGAACTGCTGGAGTTCTTCTACTCCTTCGTCCGCGAGCGCCTCGACGGCAGACTGCCGCTGTTGCTCAAGCCGGCCAACCACGCCCAGGAGGAGGAACTCGCCGCGATCAGCGAGCAGCGGGTGCCGCGTATCCTCGGCCACCAGCTCTTCGGCACCAGGACCCGCACGCCGCTCAACCCCGGGGAGGCGACCGGCCGACTGCACTGCTTCCGGACCGTGGAGGAGTACCAGGCGGCGGCGGGCGGACTCGGCTGGTCGGACATCGTCGCCATGCCCTGCCTGCCGGACGACGTGCGGAGAGTGGCCGGATTCATCAACACCATGCCGATCACTCCGCTCTCCCACACCAATGTCCTCGCCTCCGGGTGGGGCATCCCCAACGCGATCGTCCGCGACCTGGACCAGCTCGTCGAGAAGGACGGCCTGGACGGCGCCTGGGTCCGCTACCGGGTACGCGAGGACGAGATCACCCTGGAGCGGATGGAGGAGGTTCCGGAGCTGCGGGCCCCGGCCTGGCACCAGCAGCGCATCCGGCTGGAACCACCGCTCCTGGAGGACGCCCCCGTGCTCTCCCTGCACCGGCTGCGCGGCACCGACCGGGACCGCTACGGCACCAAGGCGGCCAACCTCGGGGAGCTGCATCACGTACTCGACAGCCGCACGGCCGATCTCACCGCGTTCCACGGCCGCCCCCGCCCGCCACGGGAGAACCTGTACGGACATCTCGCGGCCCGGCTCGGCCTGCACGGGCAGCCCTCAGCCGTGGAACTCCGCGCGGCCGCGGCCTCGTTCGTGGCCGAGACCGTCGAGGCACCCGAGGGCGTCGCCCTGCCGTTCTCTCTCATGCACCGCTTCCTCATCTCCTCCCCGGCGCTCCAACAGGGCATCGGCAAGCTGAAGATGGCGCTCGAACTCGACGCCACCGACGTGCTCGACTCGCTCTGCCTGCAGCTCCAGCAGCTCGTCCGGAACACCCCGATGCCCGACTCCGTCGCTCAGGAGATCACCCGGGCCTGCCGCGCCCCGCTCGCCGCGGGCGGCCGCCTCGTGGTGCGCTCGTCCTCCAACGCCGAAGACCTGCCCGGCTTTTCCGCGGCCGGTGTCTACGACTCGGTCACCGCCGTGCACGGTGCGGGCCAACTCCTTGATGCCGTACGGCAGGTGTGGGCCTCGCTGCTCTCCCCGCGCAGCGTGCGGCTGCGCCACCAGGTGGGCATCTCCTCGGACGAGACGTACATGGGCGTGATCATCCAGGCGTACGTCCCGGCCGTCCTCGGCGGCGTCCTGGTGACCTGCAATCCGACCCGGCGCGAGGACTTCCGCAACGTCTACCTCAACTGCTCGCCGGGATCGCCCGAGCAGGTCGTCGAGGGCAGGATCCTTCCGCAGCAGTTCCTCTACAACACCGTCGAGGGAGGCGGGCGTACCGTCGCCCTCGGTTCCTCGAGTGAGCCGCTGCCCGCCGCCACACGAGCCCGGCTGGCGGACCTCTCCCTGACCGGGCGGCTGCTGCAGTCCCACTTCGGCGCGCCCGGGGTGGACAGCCCGCTGGACATCGAGTGGCTGCTCACCGACCAAGGCGGCTTCCGCCTGGTCCAGATCCGCCCCTACGCGCTGTGAGCCGCCCCCGCCTCCCGCGCCCCGCCGGCGCGTCAACGCTCGCCGCCGGCTCCCTGACCGGCACCGCCCGGCGCATCATCCGGCTCAATCACGGCTTTCAGCTCCTGTTCAACCTGCTGTGGTGGATGCCGGTCTTCTACGCCTACCAGAAGGACGCCGGCCTCTCCGACGGGCAGATCTTCGGCATCCAGAGCATCTACTACGTGGCCTTCTGCCTCTTCGAGGTCCCGACCGGGCTGATCGCCGACCGCATCGGCACGCGCAACTGCCTGTGGGCCGGCGCCGTCGTGATGACGGCGGCGAACCTCACCCCGGTCTTCAGTGCCTCGTACACCGGCTTCCTCGTCCACTTCCTGGCCATCGCCGCAGGCCGCTCGCTTACTTCGGGAGCGGCCAGCGCCTATCTGTACGACGGACTGCGCGCCGAGGGGTGCGAGGAGCACTACCTGAAGGCGGAGGGCACGGCCCGGGCGCTCGGACTGGCCGCGAAGGTCGTGTGCTGGCCGCTGGTCGGTCCGCTGATGTCCCTGGCCCACCCCGCTCCGTATCTTCTGAGCGCCGTGAGCGCGGCGGGCTCCCTGGCCTGCGTCCTGGCTCTGCCCCGCGCGGCCACCTCCGCCGCGGCACGGCGTACGGACGGGCCGGGCCGCTCGGGCGGGGGCGGAACGGCCAAGCGCGGGCGCGGCGGTTCGCTGGGCGAGGCGAAGGCCGCGCTGCGCGGCCTCGCCGCCTCACCGTGGCTGGTCCTGGTGATGGTGCAGGGAGTGGCCGTGTTCACGCTGTCCAGGATCTGCCAGGTGAACCTCTTCCAGCCGATCCTGCTCGACCACGGCATCGGCGAGGCCTCGCACGGCACGGTGCTCGCCGCCATGACGGTGGCGGAGGCCGTGGGCTCGGCGCGGCCCCAGTGGCTCGGGCGCCGGCTGTCCCCGGTCGCCTGGGTGTCCGTCCTCAGTCTCGTCCTCGCGGGCACCCTGGCGGGCATCACACTTGGCGGGCCCTGGACGGTCGTCACCCTGCTCTGTCTCTTCGCCGCCGCCGCCGGATTCGCGTATCCGATCCAGCGCAAGCTGGTCAACGACGCCGTGCCCGCCGGCGCTCCGCGGGCGACGCTCCTGTCGGTCGAGTCGATCGTGGACCGAGGGGTGTGCGCCCTCGCGGCCGTCGCCGTGGGCGCCTACCTCTCCGCCGGACGCCTGGACGCCCTGCTCTGGCACAGCGCCCTGGCGAGCGCGGTCCTGCTCGGCGTGTTCCAACTGGTGCTGCGCGCCCGGGCGATGCGGTACGGCCCCGGGGGAGCGGAGGAGCCGCGGACGCCGGAACCGCACCCCAAGGCCGTCGTGTAGGAGGGGCTCACGCCCGCGCTCTCTCGCTGGGCGCGGGCGCGGGCATGGGCGTGGGGGGCGGGATGGAGGCGGGCGTGGACCCGCGGCGATCCGTGCGGGCGCGTCAGCGGGAGCCGTGCGCCAGTCGTTTGATCACGCGGACCGGGAGGTAGGCGGGACGAGACGGCAGCCCCGTCTGGTAGGCCAGGTAACCGAGCGAGACCGCGACGTCGGTCTCCGCGGACGTCTCCGCCTCGTAGACCAGCCGGCAGCCGTGTGCCCGCGTCCTGGCGCGCTCCCAGAGGACGGGCGCCGGCTTGCGCTCCGCCTCGGTGCGCGGAGTGAGGATCCGGTCGCCGAAGTCCTCCCAGGCGAAGGGAACGGAACCCTTCCAGGACCCGTCGATCTCCTTCTTCAGGGTGGCGGCACGCTCGGCGTCCGTCGCGCCCCAGGAGGACGGCACGTTGGTGATCAGCCCGACCTTGATGTGCCGTTCCCGCAGCGTGCGCAGATAGGCGGCCGCGCCGGGCAGGTAGCCGATGCGGGAGTCCTCGTCCGTGTGCACCAGGGTCTCGCCCAGGTCGAAATAGACGACGGCGCATCCGCGCGAGGCCGCCGTCCCTGCCCCGGCCGCGGCGGCGGGCGCCGTGTCCGACGGCGCGGCCGCGCTCGCCGAGGTTCCCAGCGTGGCCGACGCCATCGCGGCGCCCAGAATCGCGAGACCGGTACGGCGTAAGCCACGGAAGGACAGTCTGTTCATGGCGGTTCATGCCTCTCTTTGACGCGTCGCACAGGTGCTTCCATGTCAGGTACGTGACAACCGGATGCCTGGGGCACCCCTGTGGCCCCGCGTGCTCGAGAGAACTTCCCCTCAAGAGCCACTCCTATCCACCCCATCCCGCGCGTGTGTCAACTCGTCCTTGCCGAGCGGGGTGAACCCTTCAGCGGCTGCCGACCACGGGGACGAACAGTGTTTCCTCGTCCGCCTCCGGTCGGGGCCCTCGCCCGTTCACGGCAGGGCCCGGCGTGACGGCGTCAGACCGGCCTCGTACGCGACGATGGCCGCCTCCACCCGGTTGCGCGCGCCCAGCTTCGAGAGCACCGCGCTGACGTGGGCCTTCACCGTGCCTTCGACCAGGTGCAGACCGCTCGCGATCTCCGCGTTGGACTGCCCGGCCCCGAGTCCGGCCAGTACCTGGCGTTCCCGTTCCGTGAGCCGCTCCAGCGAGCGGTGGGGGTGTGCCGCCCGGTGGGCGCGCATCCCGGTGATGACGCGGCCGGCGACTCTGGGGGACAGGTAGGCGCCGCCGGCGCCCACGGCCCGTACGCCGTTGAGGAGTTCCCTCGGATCGTCGGCCTTCAGCAGGAAGCCGTCGGCGCCTTCCTCCAGGGCGCGGGTGATGTACTCGTCCTGGCCGAAGGTGGTCAGCATGATCACACCGACCGCGGCCGACTCCTGGTGGAGCCGCGCGGCCGCCGTCAGCCCGTCCATGCCGGGCATCTGGATGTCCAGCAGGACCACGTCCGGACGGTGCCGGCGGGTCAGCGCGAGGGCCTCGTGCCCGTTGCTCGCCTCGGCGACCACTACGACGTGCGGGTCCCTGGCCAGGACGGCCAGCACCCCGGCGCGGACCAACGCCTCGTCGTCGGCCACAAGGACCCGGACCGGCCGACTGCCGGGTGTCGTCTCTTCCACACGGCGAGCCTACGGCCGACGCGCCATCGCGCGGATGCCGAGTGCCCGAGATCCACCCAGGGGCGGAGGGCACCCCTGACGAAAGGCAGGACGCCGCTGCCGTTCGACCGGTGGGAGCGGGCGCCGCGGACTCCTAGCGTCGCTTCCGTACGGGAAACGGGGCAGCCGCTCCGGGCCGGCCGCACGTCGGCGTGCGGCCCGTCACTGTCACCGTCACCACAGCCGTCACCTTTCGCGAGCTGTATTCCGCGGTCCGTGACCGACACGAAGGAATTCCGTGATCACCCTCCGGGGACTGACCAAACGCTACGGCGGCACCCTCGCCGTGGACGAGCTGACATTCGATGTCCGGGCCGGCCACGTGACCGGTTTCCTCGGCCCCAACGGGGCCGGGAAGTCCACCACCATGCGCATGATTCTGGGCCTGGACCATCCCACGCGCGGGCAGGCCCTGATCGCCGGGCGGCGCTACGCGGACCTGCGCAGGCCGCTGTGCGCGGTCGGCGCGATGCTGGATGCCCGGGCCGTCCACCCGGCCCGCTCCGGCCGTACGCATCTGATCGCCCAGGCCCGGTCGAACGGCATCCCGCCGCGTCGCGTGGACGAGGTGCTGGAGCGGGTGGGCCTGGCCAAGGCGGCCCGCCGGCCCGCGGGCACGTACTCGCTCGGCATGAGCGGGCGGCTCGGGGTGGCGGGCGCGCTGCTCGGCGATCCGCCGGTGCTCGTCCTGGACGAGCCGGTCAACGGTCTCGATCCGGACGGTGTGCGGTGGATTCGCGGGCTCGTCCGCGAACAGGCGGCGCAGGGCCGCACCGTGTTCCTCTCCAGCCATCTGATGAGCGAGATGCAGCTGACGGCCGACCATCTCGTCGTCATCGGACGCGGGCGGTTGCTGAGCGACACCTCCATGACCGAGTTCCTGGCCGCTGCCTCTCCCGCGTCGGCGCGCGCCGTGGTGCCCGACCCCGAGGAAAGGGCGACGCTGGTCCGCCGCCTCATGGCGGCTGACAGGGTGACCGTCGAGACCTCCGAGTCCGGCGAACTCACCGTCGAGGGCCGCACCGCGGCCGAGATCGGCGACCTGGCCCACCACTGCCGGGTCCGGTTGCACCAGCTGAGCGACGTCCGGGTCTCGCTGGAGCAGGCGTACATGGACCTGACCGCGCGCAGCGTCGAGTACACGACGGGCGGCGGCGCCGCGGACACGAATGCCGCGGACACGAATGCCGCGGACACGAATGCCGCGGATACGAATGCCGTGGACATGAACGCCGCGCTCGCGGCGCCGAACGAAGGGGGACGACCGTGACCACCCTGACGACATCCGCCAGGCGCGAGGACCCGCCCCCCGGCGTCCCCGGCGCTCCCGACCGAGGCGCACCCGGAGCGTTCGCCGGGGCCGTCGCCGGCGAGTGGACCAAGCTGTGGTCCGTCCGAGCCCCCTATCTCTGTCTTCTGGCGGGTCTCGCGATCACCGGTGTCTTCACCTACTACTACGCCTCGATCGCCCGCATCAACGAGCATCCGGTACAGCCCGTCGGGAACGCGGCGGCCTCCTCCGCCGTCCTCGTCCAGTTCACGGTCGTCGTCCTGGCCACGGTCGCGGTCACCTCCGAGTACGCGACGGGCAGTGTGCGGGCCTCTCTCCTGTCGGTTCCACGGCGGCACCGGGTCCACGCCGCGAAGGCACTGGTGGCGGCGGTGGTGGCGTTCGTCGCCGGGACCACGTTCGCCGTCGTGGGCACGGCGGTGGCCTGGACGGGGTTCGGGGGCCGGGCCTCCTTCGAAGCCGGCCCGGCTGCCCTTCAAGTCCTCGCGGTCGGTCTCTACTACGCCCTGGTCGCGGTGCTGACCGTCGGGGTGGCCTTCGCCACGCGCCATCCGGCCGGCGCGCTCTCGATCCTCGCCACCCTCCTGTGGGCGCTGCCCAGCATCCTCCTGGGCCTGGGCGGCCCGGCACTCGCCGTCCTCAACGACCAGCTCCCGCACGGTGCGGGGGAGCACTTCATGCGCCCCGCCGCCGACGCGCCGTACGGACCGGTGCCGGCCGTCCTGATCGTGGCGGCGTGGGCCGTGGCCGCGCACCTGATCGGCCTCTACGTACTGCGTCGACGGGACGCCTGACTCCGACGCCGTGGCCGTTCCAGGCCCTCGGCGGGCCCACTCCCGCACCGGGCGTCGGGACCGTCCCGCAGAATCGACCCGGAAGGCAAGGACATACACCGGAAGGACGGTCGACGCACCATGCCGTACCTGCGCATGCCCCCGGCCAGACGGGTGTGCGGCGACGCGGCCCTGTGGGGCGTGCTCGCCGCTGCCACCGGCTACGGGTTCCGGGACGCGGGCGCGTCGGCCTCGCCGGTCTGGGACTTGAGCCTCCCGTTGGCCGTCCTGGCGATTGCCGTACCGCTGTCCCGGCGCCGGCCGGGGACCGCGGTCGTCCTGGTCAACGGACTGTGCGCGCTGGGAATGGCCGACCCGGCGACCCCCGCCAACGCCCAGGTCCTCTCGCTGGCCGCACTCAGCTGTCTGCTGGGGGCCCGGGTCGCCGCGGCGCGACGCCCGCTCCTCGTCCTGTCCGGCTGTCTCGCCCTCGATCTCGTGACGTGCGCGGTGCTCCGGACGCAGGCCGTGTGGTGGTTCTACGCGCTGACCGTGCTTCCCGCCGCCCTCCTGCTGCCCTGGCTGGCCGGACGGCACCGGCGCGGCCGGCGCGAACTGGTGCGAGAGGGCTGGCGGCTGGCCCGAAGCCTGGAGGAGCGCCAGCACCTGGTCGCCGAGCGGGCGCGGCTGACCGAACGCGCGGACATCGCGGCCGACATGCACGATTCCCTCGGACACGTGCTGAGCCTGGTCGCCCTGCGCGCCGGGGCCCTGGAACTCTCTCCCGACCTCACCGACCGCGACCGCGCCGACCTCGCCGACCTGCGCGGGACGATCGCGGACGCCGTGGAGCAGCTACGCGAGACCGTCGCGGTCCTGCATGACCCGGCCGGAACGGAACCGGGGGCGGGCCTGCCCCTCACCGACACCGTCGAGGACCTCCTCGCACGGGCGGTCGCGTCGGGGGTGCCGGTGCGCTGGGAGCGGCGCGGGGCGATGCCCGTGCTGTCCCCGTTGGTCCGACGGGGCATGTACCGGGCCGTGCAGGAGGCACTCACCAACGCGGTGAAGCACGCGCCTGACGGGGAGATCCGGGTGCGGATCTCGCACGAGGCCGACCGTACCCGCGTGAACGTCGTGAACACCGCTCCCTCCGGCGACCGGCCGGTGTGCGCGGCCGAAGGCCCGACGATCGGCGCCGGCGGCAGAGGTCTGACGGGGCTCAGGGAGCGGGTGACGGTGCTCGGCGGTTCGTTGTGGACCGGCCCGTACCAGGGCGGATTCCGTGTCACCGCGGTCCTCCCACACCAGGTCGCGGCCTCTCCGGATACGGCGGCGTCGCGGCCGGAGACTCCGCCCGCTCTCCTCGGGCCGGGTCCAGGGGCCGCCTACCCGGCCCCCGGTACGGACACCGGCACACCGGACACCGGCACACCGGACACCGGCACACCGGACACCGGCACACCGGACACCGGCACACCGGAGTCCGTCGCACGCCTCGCCTCCGTACGGAGTGCCGCCCGCCGCCGCTCCGTCGCCGCCTTCGTGGCTCCCGCCGTCGCCGCCGCCTTCTTCGCAGCCGTCTACCTGGCCTGGCAGTTGACGACCAGCGTGCTTCCCCCGTCCCGGTTCGACGAGCTGCCCCTCGGCCGCCCGCGTGCCGAACTCGCCGCCTTGCTGCCGGACAACGCCTACCCGTACCCACCCGACCATGCCCGCTCCGCACCTCAACCGCCGGGCACGCGTTGCGAGTTCTACCGGTCCGGCCGCGACCTGTTGACCGAGGTCGACCTCTACCGGCTCTGCTGGTCGGGCGACACGCTGGCGACGAAGGACACCGTGCCCGCGAGCCGGCCGACGGCCCCGTGACATCCTTCGGCACCCTGAGGAGGAGCTGAACCGGATCGACTCAGGGCTGGTGAAGTGCGGGTATCGACTCGCGGGTCGAGCGACGTGGAGCGAGAGGACGAGAAGACGTGGACGTGTACGAGGCCGTGGACAGTCGCCGGGCCGTACGGGCGTTCAGCGACGAGCCGGTACCCAAGGACGTACTCGAACGGGTCCTGGCGGCGGCGTCGCGGGCTCCGTCGAGCGGGAACCTCCAGCCGTGGCGGGTGTACGTCGTCACCGGCGAGCCCTTGGCCGAGCTGAAGGGGCGCGCGACGGCCAGGGCCCTGGCGGGAGACCCGGGTGACGAGCGGGAGTATCCGATGTACCCGGCGGAACTGACCTCGCCTCACGTGGACCGCTTCGCCGTCGCGGCCGCCCAGCGCTACAAGGCGCTGGGCATCGAGCGTGACGACCCCGACAGGCCCATGAAGATCGCCGCGCTGAACTCGGGGGCGTTCGGGGCGCCGGTCGTCCTGTTCTGCTGTCTGGACCGGACGATGGGGCCCGGGCAGTGGGGGGACGCGGGGATGTACCTCCAGACGGTCATGCTGCTGCTGAGGGCGGAAGGACTGCACAGCTGCCCGCAGGTGATGTGGACGATGTACCACAAGACCGTCGGCCGGACCGTCGGGGCCGATGACGGGCTCGTCTTGTTCTGCGGCGTGTCGGTGGGGTTCGAGAAGGCGGGCGCGCCACGGCTGCGCACCGGGCGGGCGGACCTGACGGAGACAGTGAGCTTCATCGGTATGTGACCATCGGGCGGTCGGACCTGCGGGATCAGCGGGCGCGACCGCCTCCGTATCCGCGTACGCGCCGGCCGAAAGCCCCCGCAGGCCGGCTCTCTCAAGGACTGGAGCAATGACCACACCCCTCACCCTCGGCGCCTTCGACTCACTCCGCTGTGATGCCGTGTCGGACCAGGAGGCCCTGGGCCGGCTCTACGCACTCCCCAGTGACGCGGCCGTGCGCAAGCAGATGTCCGAACTCACCGATCAGACCCGGAAGTTGATCGCCTGCTCGTCGCTGGTCCTGGTCGCCAGCGCGGATGCCGAGGGCAACTGCGACGTCTCCCCGCGGGGCGGGCCCGCCGGGTTCGTCTCCGTTCTGGACGCGCGGACGGTGGCGATACCGGACGCGACCGGCAACAAGCGTCTGGACACCCTGCGAAACGTGATCGCCACCGGACGTGCCGGGCTTCTGTTCGTCATCCCGGGGCGCACCACGACGCTCAGGGTGAACGGCCGGGCCTGCGTCTCCACCCGCCCGGAGCTGCTGTCGCAGCTGACCGCCGTGGGGAAGCCGCCGGCGAGTGCGCTGGTGGTGGGGATCGAGGAGGTCTACCCGCACTGCCCCAAGCCGCTCATGCGCAGCGGGGCCTGGCAGCCGGAGCAGTGGCTGCCGGTGGATGTCCAGCCGACCTCGGCCGAGGTGACACTGGCACAGCTGCGGAGGCCGGAACTGACGATCGCCGACATCGAGCGGGCGGAGGAGGAATCGCTGAAGTACCGGTACGAGTAGGCGGACGACCAGCGCTTGAACCACCATCCCGCCCGGCGCGGATGCCTCGTGGTCGCGTCCGCGGCCGTGTCCGCGCGGTGGGAAGGCCGGCGCGCGGCGCGGGAGCGATCCCGCACCGCCCTGTGACGCGCGTGTGCGCATGGCCGGGACAAGTCCTGTGCGGCGCCGTATCGTTGGAACGTTCGACGGGAGGGGGACTCGGTGGAGCAACGCCAAGCTGTCCTGTTACCGCGGTACGCGGAGGACATGCCGACCCGCGAACTGTGCGGTTGGACGTACCGCGGAACCGAGTTCGCGGACGCGGTGACGAAGCTGTTCGTGATGGAGCGGTTCAGGGCCCATGGCCGGCCGCAGGGCCTCGACCTCGTCGCCGTGGTCCGGCACGCGCGCCGAGCGCGGCGGCTGCACCTGTTCCGCGACATCACGCTCTCGCTCTGCCTGATCGTCATGGCGGCGGGCGTGGTGGGAATGGTCGCGGCCCTGATCGTCCGGGACATGGCGCGTCTGACCGACTGTCTCCGGCTCGCCCTGTACGCCCTCCTGCCGGCGGCCGTCCTCGCGTATGTCTGGAACTGGGTCCTGAGCCGGTTCCAGCAGGCCGTCCATTGGGGAGACGCCCGCCCGCGGGACGGCGCGGGGCCGGTGGACGCCGTGCTGGAGTCGGATCTGGAGGCGCTGGAAGCCGCGAACGTGGCCCTGTACCGGTCGAAGGGGCGCGGCGGCGAGGAGCCGTTCGTCGACAGCGGCGTCCTCGTACTGCAGCGGACCTGGCCGAGCATCGACATCAGCCGGCCCGCCCCCGGGGACGGTGCCGACCGGCCGGACGTGACCGAGCTGAAGCCGGCCGAACTGCACGCGTACATGGCCGAGCACCTGCCCCAGGCCGCCGGACTCGACGGGCTGCGGGCCTGCAACCGCCTGTACGTGCAGGGGGACCGCGTACGCGACATCGACGGGGGAGCGCTGTTCGGCAAAGGCCGACGCCGACCGCTGGTGAACATCGACACGACCCTCGTCGACGAGGGCATAACGGCCGCGAGCATGGCGATGCGCACCTACCTCACCCTGGAGCTGGTCGGGTCCGGCGGTTCCTACGTCGTGACGATGCACGTCCGCGCCCGGGTCTCGAAGTCACAGCTGTCCTGGCAGCTGGCCGCCTCCTACGTCCCCCCGGTGAACGCGGCCTTCGGCGGCCGCCCCATGGGCTGGGCGGAGACGGCCTGGCGCGCGCTGGGCCTCACCCGCACGCGGTTTCGCGCCGATCTGTTCGGGTCGCCCGGCCGGGTCCTCGGCCGGCCGGCGCGACACCTGGCCAACGGCTTCCGGCTGCTGTGGCGCAGCCACCGCGTCCGGCGGCCTCACGGTTACTTCGACTACGGCGCCTCCGGGACGCTGCGCGCGGCCGTGTCCGATCCCGACCGCAGCCATGACCTGACGCAGCGGATGGATGCCCAGCTCGCCCTGCAACGCATGCAGGAAGCCCTGCTCACGCTGACGGAACGGTTCCTGAAGGAACACGGCATCGACACCTCCGGCCTGCGCGACACCCGCGGCACCATCACCCTGCAGACGTACAACTTCAGCGGCCCGATCCACGGCCAGAACATCTTCGGGGACGGCGGCACCAACATCCTCACCGGCATGGGCTCCTCCGCCGGGGACCCGGGACAAGCCGCCCAGGGGACGCCGCCGGTTCCGTCCGGCAGCGCCGCGGGACCGGCGGGCACCTGAGCGGGGCACCGGTCCGGCGCCCGCGACCGATCGACGAGAGGCAGCGATGAGCACCTACAGGTTCGACAACGTCGAAATCCACGGCGGACGGCAGCAGTTCGGCGACGGTACGGTCAGCGTGACTGCCGACAGCCTGGAAGCGGCCCTTCTGATCGCCGGCGTCCTGGTCGGCCGGGTCGTCGCGGAACAGCCGGACCAGACACGGGAGGCCGAAGCGCTGCGCGACGAACTGGCCACCACCGCCTCACCACAGGCACTGGACGGCTCCCGCGTGCGGTCCTGGCTGGCCACGATCAGCACGGGAGCCACCACGGGCGGCGCTGTGGTGGTGCTCCTGGAGGAGTTGAAGAGGCTGCTGGGCCTGTGACCGCCACACCGGCGACGGGGAGGGGAGGGCGCGCGGCCCCCTGGAGCCCCGAGCCCGAACGCTGCCCGGGCGGGCTCAGTGAGATCCACGGGTGTCCTGGATACGACGTCGTACGCGCACAGGGAACCGCCGGGCACTACCGGACGCCGGTCTCCGGCCGGACGTGCCGTGCTTCATGGACTGCGTGGTGTCCGTGTCCGACGATCCACGGGACGCGGCGCGTACGTGGGTGCGGACGGCGGGCGCCTGCCTGCTGGAACTCCTCGACCGCCGCGAGCACTTCGCGGACCACGCGGGCCCCGACGAAGAGCGCGCCCTCCTCCTCACCGCCGGTATCCCCCTGGACCAGGAGATACCGGACCGGGAAGTTCCGCTCCCACCCCACATGCTCCTCGGACCGCACGCTTCTCCCCTGCTACCAGGCTGTTTCGGCGCGCCAACCCTACGGCGCGCCGCCACCGAAGCCCATGGCGGGAGAAGCGTGACGGCCTGTCCGTCGCCGCCCTCGTGCCCCGGTGCGGGCGGCGTCATGGTCAGCGGCCGGTGGGCAGGTTGGCGCCGCCGGTGCAGTCGAGCACCAGGCCGGTGATGAAGCTGTTGGCGGCCAGCATGTGAATGGCCCGGGCCACGTCCTCGGGGCGGCCGACCCGGCCGACCGGCGTGGTGGCGGCGACCCCGTCGAACAGCGCCTGACGCTGCTCGGCCGGAACACGGTCCCACCACGGGGTGTCGATGACACCAGGCGAGACGGCGTTGATCCGCAGGGGCGCCAGCTCGACGGCCAGCGGCGGGACCATCGCCTCCAACGCGCCATTGAGCGCGGCGAGTCCCGCGGTACCGGGGAAGGCCGCGCGGGCGGAGGAGGCCGTTATCAGCGTCACCGATCCGTCCTGGCGCAGGTGCGGCAGCGCGGATTTGACGATGCGGACCTGGGGCCAGAACTTGGCGTCGAAGCCGGCCGCCAGGTCCTTCAGGTCCAGCTGGGCGAAGGGGCCGGCGCCTGCCGCGCCGCTCACCGCGAGGACAAGGTGATCGATGGTGCCGTGCTGGGTGAAGAAGGCGTCGATGGCGCCCTGATCGGTAGCGTCCATCCGGTAGCCGACGGTCTTGCCGCCGATCCGGGCCGCGGCCGCGTCCAGCCGCTCTTGGCCGCGGCCGGTGACGACGACCTCGGCTCCATCCGCCGCGAAGGCCAAGGCCGCGGCCTCGCCGATACCGGAGCTGCCGCCCATCACGACCACACGCTGCCCGGCGAACAAGGA
Organism: Streptomyces laurentii; assembly: GCA_002355495.1. Classification (GTDB taxonomy): domain Bacteria; phylum Actinomycetota; class Actinomycetes; order Streptomycetales; family Streptomycetaceae; genus Streptomyces; species Streptomyces laurentii. Next base: position 366,914 of record AP017424.1, on the reverse strand, counting down.
CGGTGAGTTGCTCGACTCATTCATGATGCTGATTCCCCGATTTCTGACGGCATGTCTGTACAGTCTCTTGGCGAGACCGCCGGTCTCGATAAGAGTGTGTGACGAGACTGGTAGTCTCGTCAAGTGTGGGGAGGGGAAACAGTGCCCACAGGGTGCCGGAAGTGGGAAGAGGGAGGCATGGACGTGACTGAACCGCGCGCGGAACGGCCGCACACCGGACGGCGCCGCAACGAGGCGGCACGCCAGGCGATTCTGGACGCTGCTCTGCGGCTACTGGCAGAGGCCGACGGAAGGCCGGTCACCATCGATGCCATCGCCCGCGCGGCGGGCGTCGGGAAACAGACCGTCTACCGGTGGTGGCCCTCGAAGGGCGCGGTTCTCCTCGACGCGCTCATCAGCCAGGCCGGACACGACGTGCCTGTCCCCGATGCCGGCTCGCTACGCGACGATCTCCGTACCTTCATCGCGGCCACGTTCGACGGCGCCCAGCGTGCTCCCAGTGCTCCCGCCCTGCGCACCCTGGTGCGCGAAGCCGCTCACGACGTTCACCTCGCCGAGCTGATGCGCTCGTTCACCGCGACGCGCCGCGCCACCCTCCGGGACCTGCTGGCCCGTGGGCGCGGCGACGGCGAACTCCCCGACGACGCCGACCTCGACCTGATCGTCGACCAGATTTATGGCGTCTTCTGGTACCGCTTCCTTCTCGGCCATGCCCCCCTCGATCACGCTGCCGCCGACCGCCTCGCCGACTCCCTGCTCGGGGACCGGCAGGCAGGTGTCCCGCAGCCGATTCACCCTCGCGGAAATGAGTGAGTGCTGAACTTTGAGGGGCTGTCGGGGCATCGCCCCGACAGAAACCACCGCGTGTGGGTGGAACCCGACTGGGACCCCGTGCGGCATCTGGCCCACCCACCGAGCGCGGCAGCCGTCACCGACGCGCTCCGGCGCGCCCCCGAGGCCCGGGGCGTCCTCGTCAGCTCCCCTGCACCGTACGGAACCTGCACCGACATCGGAGGGGTCGCACGGGCGTGCAAGACCGCTGGCATCGTCGGGAAGATCACGCCGCACTGGCTCCGGCACTTCTTCGCCTCGGCCGGCCTCTCCAGGGGTGCCCGTGTCGGACCTGGCCGAGTGGCTGGGGCATCGCGACCCGCGCATCACGCTCGAGACGTACGCGCACACCATGCCGGATGCGCCCGAGCGGCTCAGGAACCTCGTGGACTCCGTCTTCACCGGGCAGACCGAGCTGGCCTTGCCATTGGAGTTCGACGCGCTCGTCGAAACGGCTTGATGCCAGCCGATGAGCCGTGCGGCCGGCATCCCCGATGTGGGCTGTCGGCCTCACGTGTCTGACCACCCGTGGCCATCCGGCCCATGCCCGAATGCCCGAGTCCAACGCTCCGTAGTCAGCACCAAACCAGCACGGGAGCGGTCGAAAGGGGTGCTGACGTGGGCTTTCAGGTCAGCACCAAACCAGCACGGGAGTCGGAACGCCACCGCCGAAACAGGGCATTGACTGCGATACCTGACACGCGTCTGTGAAGGGTGCCAACCGACCTTCAGCGTGCTCTCGACCGACTCGGAAGGCCTCCATCGAGCAGGACATGGTGCCCGCCCGCACCCCCGCACCCCGAACTATGGTGTCCCACCACATACGCGGCTGACCTGGGCGTTCCTACGGTGTGGCGACACGCAAACGTCCCCTCGTATCCGCTCGGAAGTGGTGCACATGGCCGCCGCAACACACGCCCCCACGCCTCCCGGCTCCCTCAAGCGCATTGTCGCCGCCAGCCTGATCGGCACCACGATCGAGTGGTACGACTTCTTCTTGTACGGGTCGGCCGCGGCGCTGGTGTTCAACAAACTGTTCTTCCCCGAGTCCGATCCGCTCGTCGGCACGCTCCTGTCCTTCCTGACGTACGCGGTGGGGTTCGCCGCGAGGCCGCTCGGGGCGCTCGTCTTCGGGCACTACGGTGACCGGCTCGGGCGCAAGAAGCTGCTGGTGCTGAGTCTGCTGATGATGGGCGGGGCGACGTTCGCGATCGGGCTGCTGCCGACGCACGCGACCGTGGGGTCCGTCGCCCCGGTGCTGCTGACGGTGCTGCGGCTCGTCCAGGGGTTCGCGCTCGGCGGCGAGTGGGGCGGCGCGGTGCTGCTCGTCTCCGAGCACGGGGACGCGAAACGCCGCGGGTTCTGGGCCTCGTGGCCGCAGACCGGCGCGCCGGCCGGGCAGTTGCTCGCCACCGGTGTGCTGTCCGCGCTGACCGCGCTGCTGTCCGACGAGGCGTTCGGGGCGTGGGGCTGGCGGGTGCCATTCCTGCTCTCCGGCGTCCTGGTGATGGTGGGTCTGTGGATCCGGCTGTCCGTCGACGAGTCGCCCGTCTTCAAGGCCGCGCTCGTCGCCGCCGAGGAGCGCAAGGCGTCGTCCACGCAGGCCGAGAAGATGCCGCTGGTCGCCGTGCTCCGGCACCACTGGCGTGACGTGCTCGTCGCCATGGGCGCCCGGATGGCCGAGAACATCTCGTACTACGTCATCACCGCGTTCATCCTCGTCTACGCGACCGCCCACACCGGCCTGTCCAAGCAGACCGCCCTCAACGCCGTCCTCATCGGCTCCGCCGTCCACTTCGCCGTCATCCCGGCCTGGGGCGCGCTGTCCGACCGGATCGGACGGCGGCCCGTCTACCTGATCGGCGCGGTCGGCGTCGGCCTGTGGATGTTCCCGTTCTTCGCGCTCATCGACCACGGCGCCTTCGGCAGCCTGCTGCTCGCCATCACCGTCGGCCTGGTCCTGCACGGTGCCATGTACGCCCCGCAGGCCGCCTTCTTCTCCGAGATGTTCGCGACCCGGATGCGCTACTCCGGCGCCTCCATCGGCGCCCAGTTCTCCTCCCTCGCCGCCGGCGCCCCCGCCCCGCTGATCGCCACCGCGCTCCTCGAGAGCTACGACGACTCGACCCCGATCGCGCTGTACGTCATCGCCGCCGCGCTCCTCACGGTCGTCGCCATCGTCTGCGCCCGCGAGACCCGCCACCGCGACCTGGCCGACGTCTCCGAGGAGGCCCCGGCCGCCCGGGCCCACGCCGAGGTCTGACCTCCACCAGCCGCGTACTGCGGCCGCGTACGGCGCAAGGGCCCCTCATCCTCCCGAGGGGCCCTTCCGTCACATACGAGCGACCACGTCGCGGAGCGGTCATACCGCGCCGCGGCTACGCCGTCATCCGCACGTCACCTTGTCCCGCGGCGTGTAGTGCGTGGCGAACTTCTCGCGCTTCACCTCGACACCGCCGTTCTTGAACACCCGGTCCACCGTGATGTCGAAGCCCTCCAGCGGATCCTGCGGCTGGCAGGTGGCGCCGCTGCTCGTCCGTACTCCCGGCGGCGTGACGTTGGTGCGCGGGCCCGCGACCGCCTCCACCGAGTCGTACTTCTTCGTGCCGAGGAAGGTGACCGTCACCGACGAGTCGGTCGCACTCGCCTTGATGTAGAGGGGCTTGCCCGAGTCGTTGCGGAACCGGAGGTCCAGCGTGCCCCACGCCACCGTCGCCTCCCGGCCCGCCGGGTAGCGCTCGATGTAGAAGGAGTGGGCGCCGTGCTCGACCGGCTGGAGGCCGGCGAAGAAGAGCGCGTTGTAGACGGTCGTCGCCACGGAGGAGACGCCGCCGCCCGCCGCCAGCTGGTAGCGGCCGTCGAGGATCATCGTGCCGTCGACGAAGCCGTTGGCCTTGGTGCGCTCGCCGACCGTCCGGTTGAAGCTCCACTCCTCGCCGGGCTGGACGAGCGAGCCGTTGATCAGTTCGGCGGCGCGGCCGATGTTGGTCGTCCGGTACGGGGCGGTCGGGAAGTTCACCGTGAACGTCGACATCTGCTCGGTGATCCCGAGCTGTGCCAGGTTCCCCGTCGAAAGCCGCGGCCGGGTGGTGGTCGTGGCGACCGGGCCGGTACGAGCGTCGGTGCCCGTCTTCGTCAGGAGCGGCTCCACCGCCTCGCCGAGGGCCTTGGCCGACACCTGGCGGCCGGACCGGCCCTCCTGCTCCACGACGACCTTGCCGTTGCGTACCCCGAGCCGGCCCTCGACGGGGCTGCCGGTGAACGTGTTCAGCTGGCGGGCCACCGCCGGGTCCTTCATCAGGGCGGCGGCGTCCAGCGACGATGCGAGCCGGCCCCCGTCCGCCGTCACCTCCAGATGGTCGGCGAGCGTGGCCGCCGAGATCGACAGCCGCTGGTCGCCCGAGGTCAGCGTGACCGGGCCCGACAGGGCGGGCTCGGCGAAGTCCTTCACGAACCGGGCGATCTCGGCGGCCTGGACCTTGGGGTGGACGACGGACACCGGCAGCAGTACCGGCGAGACGCCCGTACCGGTCGCCGGATAGGCGGCACGCAACGCGTCGACCGCCTTGTCCGCGTCCAGCTTCCGTCCGTCCCGCGGCTGTGTCACCACGGTCTTGCCCCGGTCGAAGGCGACGGCGCCCTCGCGGACCGTACGGTCGGTCTTCTTCGCCACCGCCGCGACCGCCGCGTGCGCCTTCGGTACGTCGAAGGAGACGACGGGCTCGATGGTGCGGCTGCCCGACGAGAACAGCCGCCCGATCACCGTCACCGGGCCGCGGGACGGGTCGGCCGCGCGCTCCGCCGTGGCCGCCGCGTCGATCGTGAGCCCCACCGACTCCGGGTCCACGGTGGTCGTGGTGTCGCCGATCGCGACCTTGATCGGGTCCTTCCAGGCGGCGGGCCCGGCCGAGGTCAGCCGGGCGGTGGCCTCGGCGCGGCTCATGCCGCCGATGTCGACCCCGCTTACCCGGGTGCCCGCGGAGATGTCGTCCCCGGTGGCGACGAGACCCGCCACGTACAGTCCGCCGGCGGCGGTCGCGACCACACCGGTCGCGATCACCGCCATGCGTATGGGGCTGCGGCGCTCGCGGCGCCCGTGCCGGCCTCTGGCGGCGTGGACGGCGTTCGTGGAGCGGTGCACACACCCTCCCGGTGCGAAGTGGAGTCGGAGAGAACCGGCGGCACGAACCAGGGGACTCCGGTGAAGGGAATCCGGGCGTGCGGAGCTGACACCGGGCCGGTTCCGTGCGGGGGCATCCCTTCAACGATACGCCGAATGGGGTAAAGGATCCATATGATCCCTTTCTTTCGCTGGTGACGCCCCTCTCATCTCCTCTCGATCTAAGGTGGATCGGTGTCCACGTCTCCGATCGGTCCCCAGTCCGTCGACCGCGCTCTCGCCCTCCTCGACGCCGTCGCCGACGCCGAGCGACCGGTCGGCGCCAAGGCCCTGGCCCGTACCCTCGGCTGTGCGCTGTCGACCGTCTACCACCTGGCCGGACCCCTGATCGCCCGCGGCCACCTCGTCCGTACTCCCGAGGGCTACGCACCCGGACCGCGTGTTCCCGCCCTGCACCGCGCCTACCAGCGCCACCACGGGCTCGGCGGCCCCGTCACCACCCTGCTCGGGCATCTGCGCCGGACCGCCGGCGCCGAGGCGTACTTCACCGCCTACCGTGACGGCCGGATCACCGTCCTCGACACCACCGCGCCCGTCACCGACACCGCCCACCCCTTCACCCCGGGCCCCGAGCCGCGCGCCCACGCCACCGCGCACGGCAAGGTCCTGCTCGCCGGGCTGCCCCGGGCCGCGCGCCGCCGCTACCTCGACGAGCACGGCATGGCCCGCTTCACCGACCGGACGATCACCAGCCCCGAACGCTTCGAGGCGGAGCTGGCCCGGGTCCGCGAGAGCGGCGTCGCCGTCTCGGTGGGGGAGGCGGACCCCGCGTACACCTGTCTGGCCACCGTGCTCCCTGAGCGGGCCGACGGCATCGCGCACGCGCTGTCCGTCTCGCTGCCCACCGCCGATTTCCGGCGGCGGCACGGCGAGGTACGGGCCGCGCTGGCCCGCGCCGTCCCGCTCTTCGTGCCGTTCCTCGACGTGGCGGGCGGGATTCCGACCCTGCCGGAATCCTGAGGCGCCCGGCTGGCGGGGGTCCCGCGCAGGCCGCACCGTGGAGGCATGATCTTCATCGCCGTACGATTCACCGCCCGCCCCGACGTCGCCGACGCCTGGCTGGAGCACGTCGCCGACTTCACCAACGCCACCCGCTCCGAGCCCGGCAACCTGTTCTTCGACTGGTCGCGCGGCGTCGACGACCCGAACCAGTGGGTCCTCCTGGAGGGCTTCGCCGACGACGAGGCCGGCGCGAAGCACGTCGCGTCCGACCACTTCAAGGCCGGTCTCGCGACCATGGGCGAGCTGATCGCCTCCACCCCCGAGATCATCCACGTGAACTCGCCCGAGCTGCAGGGCTGGGGCCCCATGGGCGAGCTCGCCCGCTGAGTCCTCGCGACGCGCGTGACCGCGTGACCCGCCGAGCCCGTACGGGCTGCCGGGTCGTGCCGGTCAGGACGGCCCGCCGGAACCTTCCGGCGGGCCGCGCTCTTTTCCGCCCGGCCCCGTCCCGCCCCGCCGGCCCCCCCCCGGCCCTGCCCCGCCCATCTCGCTCCGCCCCACGCCTCCCCGCCGCCCCTCCAGGCCCGGAAAACACATGTGCGTCCGCCGTACCGCCCGTGCCACGATGGCGCCGGAAAGCGAGGTCCCGTGGGCGAGTCGAGATCGTTCGAGCAGGCGCTGGTCACCTGGGTGGCGGGCGGACCCGAGGCGGAGCGGGCGGCACGGACCGCCCGCGAACTGGCCGGCGGGGTGCGCACGGCCGTGCTCGTCGAGGGGGACAGCGACCGGGCCGCGATCCACACCCTCGCCGCCCGCCACGGCCGCGACCTCGGCGCGGAGGGCGTCGCCGTCGTGCCGCTCGGCGGCGCCACCAACATCGGGCACTTCCTGAACGTCTGCGGCCCGCCCGGGCTCGGCCTTGCGCTCGCCGGACTCTGCGACCTCGGCGAGGAGCGGTACTTCCGGCGCCATCTGGAGCGGGTCGGGCTCGGGTCCGGGCTCACGCCGGAAGATCTGGAAGGCCTCGGCTTCCAGGTGTGCGACGCCGACCTGGAGGACGAGCTGATCCGCGCGCTCGGCGCCGACGGCGTGATCCGGGTGATCGACGCCCAGGGCGAGACCCGCCCGTTCCGCACCTTCCAAGGCCAGCCCGCCCAGCGGGACCGGCCCGTGGAGCATCAGCTGCGACGCTTCCTCGGCACCCACAGCGGGCGCAAGGAGCTGTACGCGCGGGCGCTCGTCGCCGACCTGGACCTGGCCGCCGGCGTGCCGCGCCCGCTGGCACGGCTGCTCGACCGCGTCTGACCCGCCTGCCGCGCGGGGAAGCCCCCGACCGAGCCCCCTCCGGACGAGCCTGCCGGCCACCGGCCACCGCCCACCGCCCGCCTTCGGACCCGGTCGTGGTCATGCCGTACCGCCGGTGGCAAGATCACTCACGCGGGGGCGAGGGATCCGAGGCAGGTGGGGGCGGAGATGGTGTACGCGGCGGCCGTGGCCGTAGCGGTTCTGGGCATCGCGGGCGGCGTCTGCGGGGTCGCGGCCCTGCGCACCGGCTGGATCCTGCCCTGGCAACGCCGTCACGTCCGGCGGCCCGCGCTGCACGGCTGGGCCCTGCTGGTCATGGGCGGGTCGCTGGTCGCCCAGGCGGCGAACCTGGGCACCTTCCCCACCGGCCCGTTCCTCACGCCGCCCCTGGCCGCGTCCGGGGCCCTCCTGGTGGGCATCCTGCTGCTCGTCCTCGCACAGCGCCCCTCCTCCGGCCGGGGAGCGCGGTCCACAGATCCGGGACGCTGATCCGGGACGCTGCTCCCGGCCGCCGGGCCTGGCCCACCGAACCCCGCCCCGGACGCCGACCCCGCGCCCAACCCCGACTCCTCCCGCCGCCGTTCGGGCGCCTCCAGCGGGCGCGCCGGCGCGCCGCGCGGTCGAATCGAGGCATGGCACCCTTCGACAGGACCCGTACCGGCGGCTCCGTGCCGAGCGTCGCCGCCCAGGGCACATGGTGGTACGCCGCCATAGCCGGCGAGGCCGCCGACTCGTTCAGCGCCCGCGTCCGGATACGCATGCGGCGGGCCTGCCTCGCCGCCGTCCTCCTGCTCACCCTCGCCTACGCCGGACTGGTGCTCACCGCCACGGGCCGGCGCTGGGGCGACGCCGTCCTCGCCGGGCGGCTCGCCGATCCCGCCGTCGCCCGCGTGCTGCGCGAGCACCCCTCGGCCCAGGGCTTCGGCACCCTCACCCTGGTCCTCGCCGTCCTGCTGCTCGCCGCCGTCGGCGTCCTGCGCAAGCGGTACGCGCACACCGCCGCCGCCCTCGGCACCCTCGCCGCCGCGCTCGTCGTGGCCCTGCTGCTGCGGTACTACGCGCCCGGCCCCCGCTTCGTCGACGCCTCGGGCACCCCCGTCCCCAGCGGCTTCCCCAGCGTGCCCGCCGTGCTCGCCGCCAGCACCGCCCTCGGTCTCGTCCTCGTCGTCCCGCACCGGCTGCGGACCACCGCCGTCGGCCTCGGCGCCCTGTGGGCCGCCGCCCTCGGCGCGTACAGCATCGCCACCGGCCACCACCGCCCCGGCGACGTCATCGCCGCCGACCTGCTCGTGCTCGCCGGCTTCACGGCGGCCGTCGGCTTCCTCGCCCGCGGCGGCAAAGTGCGCCCCGCGCCGCGGCGCGGGCTGCCCCCGCAGCGGTTCCTCGTCGTCGTCCCCCTCGCCGTCGTCGCGGTCGCGGGCCTCGCCGCCGGCGCGTACCTCCTCGGCGGCACCCTCCCCGGCCCCGGACCCGTGGCCGCCGCGCTGCCCCGGACCGCCCACCGTTGCGGCCAGGCGCTCGCCGCCGGGACCGGAGCCGCCGTCGCCCTCGCCCTGCTGGGCATGCTGCGCCACGTCGCGCTCGACCCGGAGCCCGTCCCGTACCGGCGCGCCGCCGCCGACCCCGCCGACCCCTTCGCCGACGACGCGGACCCCGACGGACCGGGCCGCGGGTACCTCGACGACGGCCTTCCCCCGGACCCCTTTCCCGAGGAGCGGGATCACGAGATATCTTGATGTCGAGCAATCTTGAAGGCAGACGCAGACGTGGAGCGGAGCACACCCGGTGACTGACTCGACCATCATCTACACGCACACCGACGAGGCGCCCGCCCTGGCGACGTACTCGTTCCTGCCCGTGATCCAGGCGTACGCCTCGACCGCCGGCATCAACGTCGAGACGCGTGACATCTCCCTGGCCGGGCGCATCATCGCCACCTTCCCGGAGCGTCTCGAGGAGGGCCAGCGCATCGCCGACGCCCTCGCCGAGCTCGGTCAGCTGGCGAAGACGCCCGAGGCCAACATCATCAAGCTGCCGAACGTCTCGGCCTCGATCCCGCAGCTGAAGGCCGCGATCGCCGAGCTCCAGGCCCAGGGCTACGCGCTTCCGGACTACCCGGACGACCCGCAGAGCGACGAGGACAAGGACGTCCGCGCCCGCTACGACAAGATCAAGGGCTCGGCCGTCAACCCGGTCCTGCGCGAGGGCAACTCGGACCGCCGCGCTCCCGGCGCCGTGAAGAACTACGCGAAGACCCACCCGCACCGCATGGGCGCCTGGACCCCCGAGTCCAAGACCAACGTGGCCACCATGGGTGAGAACGACTTCGCGACCACCGAGAAGTCCACCGTCATCGCCGAGGACACCACCCTCCGCTTCGAGCACGTCGCCGCCGACGGCACCGTCACCGAGCTGCGCGAGCCGCTGAAGGTCATCGCGGGCGAGGTCGTCGACGCCGCCGTGCTGCGCGGCGCCGCGCTCGACACCTTCCTCGCCGAGCAGGTCGCCCGCGCCAAGGCCGAGGGCGTGCTGTTCTCCGTGCACCTCAAGGCCACGATGATGAAGGTCTCCGACCCGATCATCTTCGGCCACGTCGTGCGCGCCTTCTTCCCGCGCACCTTCGCCACGTACGGCGAGGTCCTGGCCGGCGCCGGCCTGTCCGCGAACGACGGCCTCGGCACCATCTTCAAGGGCCTGGAGTCCCTCCCGCACGGCCTCGGCGAGGAGATCAAGGCCTCCTTCGACGCCGAGATCGCCGAGGGCCCGGCCCTCGCCATGGTCGACTCCGACAAGGGCATCACCAACCTGCACGTGCCGTCCGACGTCATCGTCGACGCCTCGATGCCGGCCATGATCCGCACCTCCGGCCACATGTGGGGCCCGGACGGCCAGGAGGCCGACACCCTCGCCGTCCTCCCGGACAGCTCCTACTCGGGCGTCTACCAGGCCGTCATCGAGGACTGCCGTGCCCACGGCGCCTTCGACCCGTCGACCATGGGCTCCGTCCCGAACGTCGGCCTGATGGCGCAGAAGGCCGAGGAGTACGGCTCCCACGACAAGACCTTCGAGATCGCCGCGGCGGGCACCGTCCGTCTCGTCGACGCCTCCGGCACCACGGTCCTGGAGCAGGAGGTCGCCGAGGGCGACATCTTCCGCTCCTGCCAGGCCAAGGACCTGCCGATCCAGGACTGGGTCAAGCTCGCCGTCACCCGCGCCCGCGCCACCGGCGTCCCGGCCGTGTTCTGGCTGGACGAGAACCGCGCCCACGACGCGCAGCTGATCGCCAAGGTGAACACCTACCTCGCGGACCACGACACCGAGGGCCTGGACATCAAGATCATGTCCCCGGTCGAGGCCACGAAGTACTCCGTGGAGCGCATCCGCCGCGGCGAGGACACCATCTCGGTCACCGGCAACGTCCTGCGCGACTACCTGACGGACCTCTTCCCGATCCTGGAGCTGGGCACCAGCGCCAAGATGCTGTCCATCGTCCCGCTGATGGCGGGCGGCGGCCTCTTCGAGACCGGCGCCGGCGGCTCCGCCCCGAAGCACGTCCAGCAGCTGGTCAAGGAGAACTACCTGCGCTGGGACTCGCTCGGCGAGTTCTTCGCGCTGGCCGCCTCCTTCGAGCACCTGGCGACCACCACGGACAACGCCCGTGCCCAGATCCTCGCCGACACGCTGGACCGCGCCACCGGCACCTTCCTCAACGAGGACAAGTCGCCGACCCGTCGCCTCGGCGGCATCGACAACCGCGGCAGCCACTTCTACCTGGCCCTCTACTGGGCCCAGGAGCTCGCCAAGCAGACCGACGACGCGGAGCTGGCCAAGGCCTTCGCCCCGCTCGCCGAGACGCTCGCCGCGAACGAGCAGAAGATCGTCGACGAGCTGATCGCCGTCCAGGGCTCCCCGGCCGACCTCGGTGGCTACTACCAGCCCGACCCGGCGAAGGCCGCGGCCGTGATGCGTCCGTCCGCCACCTTCAACGAGGCCGTCGCCTCCCTGGCCTGAGGCCAGGGCCGGTGCCCGCGCGGGCACCGGGAGTGACGCCGTACCACCGGGGCCGCCCCGGCCGGATTCGTTCCGGCCGGGGCGGCCCCGTCGGTGGCGCATACGCCGTTCGGGTGTGAGTCTGGAGGGATGAGTTGGGCATCGTGGACGACCGCCGGTGTGTACACCGGGCGGGGCGGGGTGCTGACCGACGAGGTGGGTGCCGTCACGGGTGACGTGACGGTGCACACCACCTTCGCCGAGGGAGAAGCACGCGTGGCCGTGCAGTACAGCGGGGCGTCCGACTGGTTCACCATGTCGGGCAGTCCCGTTCCCTGCGGATCGGAGCCGGAGAGCCGAGATCTGCACGAAGCGGTCGTGGAGGCCGTACGGAAGGGAGGCAAGGCCACCGTGCCGAGCATGCCGCACCTGTCCGGATAGCGGCGGCGGGCGACGGCCTCGGTGGCCCGCAGCGGCCTCGACGGCGACCGGAGGGCCCGGACGCGGCAGGACCCGGACCCTCGACGAGCCAGGGCGGCGTGCCGGAGCCGCCACGCAGCGGCGCGCCATGAATCACCGGCCGCGAAGCAGCGAGGGGTGCCGTACGCGCCGGGCTCCGGCGCGTACGACACCCCTTGGTCACTCCGGGCTCACGGCACCGCCGTGCGGCGCCCGTGTCGCGGAGGTCAGTCCTGCGGCTCGTCGTCCCCGTGCGGCGCGACCGCCACCGGGCACGGCGCCAGGTGCAGCGCCGCGTGTGCCACCGAACCGATCCGCCGGCCGAGCGCGCCGCGCCGGGCCCGCCGTCCGACCACCAGCAGCTGCGCCGACCCGGACTGCGACAGCAGCACCTGACCGGCGCTGCCCATCTCCACGTGCTCGGTCACCGGCACGTCCGGGAAGCGCTCCCGCCAGGGCGCCAGGGCCTCGCGCAGTGCCTTCTCCTCGTACGGGACGAGCCCGCCCGCCTCGTCGGCGAGCGCCAGCGAGCCCGGGCTGAACGCGAACAGCGGCGGCAGGCTCCAGGCCCGCACCGCCCGCACCGGGACACCGCGCGCAGCCGCCGTCTCGAAGGCGACCTTCAGCGCGGGCGCGCTGTCCTCGGCGTCGCCGGTCTGGCCCACGACGATCTCGCCGCCCACCTGCTCGGGCCCCTCGCCCTCGCGGGAGCGGACGGCGACGACCGGGACGGGGGAGGCGGCGATGAGCTGCTGCCCGTACGAGCCGAGGATGAAGCCCATCACCGGGCCGTGGCCGCGCGAGCCGATGACGAGGAGATCGGCGTCCTTGGCGGTCTCGAGGAGCGCGGCCACCGGCGTGTCGCCGAGGACCTGCGCGGACAGCGGACGGTCCGGGTGGCGGGAGGCGATCTCGGACTCGGCCTGCCGGAGCAGGTCACGGGCGGCCTTCTGCTGGACCGCCGGGTCCTGGGCGAGCGGCAGGTCGAGAGGCTCCCAGCGCCAGGCGTGCACCAGGCGCAGCGGCAGACCGCGGTACGCGGCCTCCCGGGCGGCCCAGTCCGCCGCGGCGAGGCTCTCGGGGGATCCGTCGACTCCCGCGACGATCTCACGACTCATCAGGATGCCTCCGTCGGTTCGACGCGGGGCCCGCCGGGCTGCGGACCCTCTTGCTGCGACCAGCTTGATCCTAGCGGCCGCGCGAGGAGAGGGTCGTACGTCCTGACTTGCCCCGCCGACCGGCCTGAACTGGGTATTCGTGAGATCGGCGGGGCCGGGGAGGGGCGGGGCCCGGGAGGGCCGGGAGGGTCCTCAGACCGGCAGGGTGAGCCGGGGGTGGGTGCCGTGGAGGTAGTGGTCGCCGATGTCGCGCAGACGGTGGTCGGGGGAGACGGGCGCGGTGAGCGCCCGGACGTTGCGCCAGAAGCGGTCGAAACCGGGGTCCGCGCCGAGGGGGTCGGCGGGGGAGCGGGGGGCGACGAGTCCGAGGACTCGGGTGGTGATGTCCGTCGCCGCGCGGTGGGCGACGGTCTCGGCCGCCGCGACGAGGACGGCGATGTCGGAACGTTCGCCGACGCCGAGGCCGTGCGCGGTGAGCAGGCCGTGCGCCAGGGCCTCGGTGGCCCGGTCGACGACCGCGGCCGCGGAGTGCGCCGCCGTCGCCAACTCCCCGTAGACGAGCAGCAGATACGGATCCTCCTCGGGCGCGGGACCGGTGTGCGCGGCCCGCTCCGGCCCGGTGGGCGCGGGCGGGGCGCAGCGGGACGCCCGGCTGACGTCACGCGCCTCGGCGAGCGCGCCCTCGGCGATGCCGAGCGTGACGTGGACCAGCAGCAGCCGCAGGGCGAGCGGGACGAGGCCGGCGTACGGGGCGACGGTGTGCTCGTCGTACGGGAGGACGCCGAGGATCTGTCCGGCGGCGACGGGCAGCCGGTCGAAGGTCACGGTGCCCGCCCCGGCGAGGCGTTGGCCGACCCGGTCGGCGTACGGCTCGGTGAAGACGGCGGGGTGCGCCGGGTCGGCGAGGACGACGAGGAGGTCCCCGCTCGTCGCACAGCGGGCACCGACGACGAGACGGTCGGCGACGGCGACGCCGGAGGCGAAGAACCGCCGTCCGGTGAGGTGGTACGTGCCGTCGCCGGCGGGGGTGAGGGCGAGATCGGCCGGGCGGGACGGGTCGCCGCTCTCCGTGCGCGGCGGCTCGACCGCTCCGGCCAGCAGCCCGTGCTCCCCGGCGGGGATGCCGGAGGGGTCCGGCCCCGGGGGCAGCAGCCGGGTGGCCCAGGACAACGCGCAGTGATGGGCGAGGAGTTCGCCGATCGAGCCGTCCGCCGCCGCTATCTCGCGGATCACCCGGCAGGCGGTGTGCCAGTCGGCGCCGGGTCCGCCGGGGCCGGGTGCGGTGAGCAGCCCGGGCAGGCCCGCCTCCCGGAGCCGGGCGACCTCGTCGAAGGGCGTCTTGCCGGCGCGGTCGCGGGCCGGGGCGTCGGCGGCCAGGTCGTCGGCCAGCTCTTGGGCGACGCGCGGCCAGACCGTGTCGTCAGCGATGTGGTCGTGCGGCGTGGTGCGGGCGGGTCGTCGCCGTGCCTTCCTGGGCGTCCTCACGTCACCTCACCGGATCCTCTCGTCGTATCCCCACTGGAGTGGTAGGGATAGTCGCAGAGGGGCCGCCCGACCCCCAAGAGGTGTTCGCATCGCGGACGATGCCGTATCGGTGGGCGGAACGGGCGCCGAGGGCCGGGGAGTTGAGGGCCAGGTCAGGGGTTGGTCCAGGCCTCCGGGGCCTCCGCGAGCGCCGTGATCTCCGGCGGCAGCCGGTCGGCGGCCACATCGGCCAGCGAGACGCCTTCGAGCACCTCGCGCACGTTCGCGCGCAACGCGACCCAGACCGTCAGGAGCGAGGCCGCCGGACCCGTGTACGACAACTCCGGCGGCCGCACGCCGCGTACCGACACCAGCGGGCCCTCGACGCAGCGAATCACGTCCGCGAGCGAGATCTCGCCGGCGGGCCGGGCCAGCCAGTAGCCGCCGTTGCCGCCCCGCCGGCTCAGCACCAGGCCGCCCTTGCGCATGTCGCCGAGGATCCCTTCGAGGAACTTGTGCGAGATCCCCTGGTGTTCGGCGATGGCCTCGGCCTTCAGAGGGCCGGCGTCCTGGGCGGTGGCGAGCTGGAGAGCGGCGCGCACGGCGTAATCGGCCTTGGCTGAAATGCGCATACGCGCATTATGCACAGCGGTCCGGGGGCGCGGGGGCCCGCGGAACCACCTGTACAGGGCACGGCTTGTTGCGGGGGTCGTGCTCTGTAACCATGGCGCGAGGTGGAAGGAGGCGCTCGTGTCGCACAGTCGCGTCGATGTGGCGGAGCGGATCGACAACGAGGCATGCCCGCTGACCGAGGTCCTCGAACGGGTCGCGGGCAAGTGGAGCATCGGCATCCTGGTCGCCGCCGCGCAGGGTCCGGTCCGGTTCACCGAACTGGAACGCGCCATCGCGGGCATCAGCCGGCGGATGCTCACCCTGAACCTGCGCAGGCTGGAGCGCGACGGTCTGCTCGTCCGCACGGTCTATCCGACAGTGCCGCCGAAGGTGGAGTACTCCCTCACCCCCATGGCCCGCGAGCTGCACACGAGCCTGTCCGGGCTGGTCGGCTGGGCCGAGCGGCACCGGGCCGACATCACCACCGCCCGCGCCGCCTACGACGCGTCCGCGGTGGATGCCGGGACGGCTTCCTGACGCGAGCCTCCAGGCCCCCCGTTCACGCCGCACACCGGGCGGCCGGGCCGGTCAGCCGAAACGGCCGCC
Source organism: Streptomyces laurentii (assembly GCA_002355495.1). Classification (GTDB taxonomy): domain Bacteria; phylum Actinomycetota; class Actinomycetes; order Streptomycetales; family Streptomycetaceae; genus Streptomyces; species Streptomyces laurentii. The sequence goes on along the minus strand of AP017424.1, from coordinate 351,407 downwards.
GGCCAGCGGCGCCGTGGCGTCGCCGCCGCCCGCGCGGACGCCGCGCAGGAACGCCTCCAGGGCCTCCAGCGAGGTGCGGGCCGGCTCCCACCCGAGCTCCTGGCGCGCCCGGGCGGTCGTCATCACGGGCAGCCGCAGGACGGCGTCGAGCAGGTCGGGCGAGGCGGGCGCGAGCCGCATCCGCCAGGCCGCGGTGAGCGCCGCCCGCGCCGCGGGCGCCGGCACGGTCACCGGCCGCGCGTCGAAGAACCGCGCGAGCAGCTCCCCGTCCAGCACCGGATCGGCCGCCAGGTTGAACGCGCCGCGGACATCGCGCAGCACCGCCCGCACATAGCCGTCGGCCGCGTCGTCCGTGTGCAGCAGTTGCAGTCGCAGCCCCGGGAGCCCGGGCAGCAGCGGCAGCAGATCCGGCCGGATCAGCTGCCCCGGGAACCAGCGGCCCGCGAAGATGCGCCGCTGCCCGCTCGCCGACTCCTCCTTGAACTGGAACGCCGGCCGCATCCGCACCACCCGGGTCTGCGGATGGTCGCGTTCGAAGGTGTCCAGGACCCGCTCCAGATACGCCTTCTCCCGGGTGTACGCGGCCCCCGGCCAGCCGTGCGTCGGCCAGGCCTCCGACACCGGCGCGCCGCCGGCCGGCCCGGGGGAGTAGGCGCCCACCGACGAGGCGTGCACGAGGACCGGGACGCGGGCGGCGGCGACCGCGTCGAAGACCCGGAGCGCCCCGAGCACGTTGGTCCGCCAGGTCGTCAGCGGATCGCGGATCGGCTGGAACCGCCAGGCCAGATGGACGACCGCGTCCGCGTCCGCCACGTACCGGGCGAGCCGGGCCGTGTCGCCCTCCAGCGACAGATCGACCTCCGCCCACTCGGCCTTCGTCAGGGTCAGCCGGGGCCGGCGGCGGGCCAGGCCCAGGATCGAACCGACCCGTGGCTCCCGCTCCAGGGCCCGCATCACGCTCGTGCCGACGTTCCCGGTGGCGCCGGTGACGACCACCCGCAGTCGCTCGCTCGGGTTCATGCCTCGACCTTCCGCCATCGCGCCCGACCCCGCACGCGGACTGTACCGGTCACCGTTGGTGATGTCATCGGTCGCGAGGGTGAGCGAGCGGGCTCACGATGGATGCTCCAGGGGGCCCCTCGCGTACCAGGAAGGCCGGAGGACCGCATGCTGCTCCCCGACAGAACCACCGTCTCCCGACTGCTGCGGGCCTTTCGTGCCCTGGAGCGGACGGTGCTGGCCCGGCCGCACGACCCGGCGGCCCGCAGGCGGTTGGAGGACACCACGTACACCCTGTGCGTCCTGATGGGGGAGCGGACCGCAGGGGCGGCGGTACGTGCCGCCGAGCGGTACGTGGCCCGGCCCGCCCCGCCGGCGGCCTCACTGCCCGCGGCCGCCGCCGCGGCCCTCGCGCCCGCCGTACCGCCCTCGGCCGCGCGCGTGGCGTCCGACCCCCAGCCGCCGCTGCTCCGGACGACGGTGCTCCCGACGCCGGTGCTCCAGGGGGCCGCGCCCGCGGCGCCCGCTCTTCAGACACCGGACCTGGAGTCGCGCGGTTCGGCGCCGGCGGGCGGGGTACCCGCCGAGTAGGCCGGCCTCGGGGGCATGCCCCGACGGGAGGTGCCGCCATGGACGGGTCACGGCTCTCGCCGCGAGAGCGGCGGATCCTCGACGAGATCGAGCAGGACCTGGCCGAGGACACCTCCCTCGCCCGCCTCCTCGGCGCGCCCCCGCCCGGGCCGGGCCCCGCCGGCGGCACCGCCTCCGGCCCTCGTGGCACCGGCCGTCCTGGCGAGCCCCGCGCTCCGCCGCGGTCGCCGCCGTCCTCGGCCCCGTCGCCCTCGTCCTCTTCGTGGTCGCCGTGGCCACCGGCACCCCCGGTCTGGTGTGGGCCTTCGTCGCCGTCTGGGTGCTGACCCTGGTCTTCCTGACGCGGCTGCTGCTGCGCTGGTCGCGCCGCCACCTGACGGGCGACGAGCGCCCCCGTCCCGACCAGGGGGAGATCCGTTGACCGTACGGCGCCGGGACCGCGCCTCCGTGTCGTACGGGCCCGGGACCGCGCCTCCGCCTCGTACGGTCAGTTGCCCCGCGTCCCGAACCGCCGCCACAGCCACAGCGACAGCGCCGCGCCGAACGCCGCCCCGATCAGCGCCAGCGGCAGCCGGGCCGTGGAACCCGACGGCACCTCGTCCTTCGGCGTGCCGTGCGGACCCGTCGCGGCCGCCGCGCGCAGATCCGTCTTCCGGGTGTCGCCGCCGTCCTGCGGACCCGCCTGTGCCTGTGTCTCGTCGCGAGCCGCGTCCGGCTTCGCGCGCCGTTCCTCGGCGGGCTTGAGGGACCCCACCGGGACGACCCGGCCCCAGGAGCCGAAACCCCAGTCGAGCAGCTCGCGGGTCTCCTCGTACACGGCGAAACCGTCGCCGCCCTGCGGGTTCATCACCGACACCACCAGGGTCCGGCCGCCGTGCCGGGCCGCCGCGATCAGCGTGTTGCCCGCGCCGGTGGTGTAGCCGTTCTTCACCCCGATCAGGCCGGGGTACGGGGCCACCCCGTCCGCGCCGGTCAGCAGACGGTTGGTGTTGACGATGCCGTACGACCAGCCGCCGGCCGGGAAGTCGGCGTACGGGGTCGAGCAGTAACGGGTGAACCGCTGGTCCTGGAGTCCCGCCCGGCCGAACACCGCCAGGTCGTACGCGGAGGAGACCTGGCCCGGCGCGTCGTAGCCGTCCGGGGAGACCACCCGGGTGTCGAGGGCGCCGAGCGCGCGGGCCTTCTGCTGCATTTTCTCCGACATCGCGTCCCAGCCGCCGTTCATCGCGGCGAGCACGTGCACGGCGTCGTTGCCGGAGCTGAGGAAGACCCCGTTCCACAGGTCCGACACCTTGTAGGTGTAGCCCTCCTTCACCCCGACCAGGCTGCTGCCGTCGCCGATGTTGTACAGCTCCTCGTCCTGGACGGTGTGCTGCTCCTCCGGGTCGTGACCGGGCAGCGCCGTCAGGGCGAACAGGGTCTTGAGAGTGCTGGCGGGCGGCAGCTGCTCGTGCGCGTTGCGCGCGGCGAGCACCTCGCCCGTCGACGCGTCGGCGACCACCCAGGACAGCGCGGAGACGGACGGCAGCTCCGGGGCGCCGCGCAGGGGCTGCACCTGGGTGCCGGAGCGGCCGAGCCGGGCGGGATCGACGACCTGGCGCGCGGGCGGGGTGGGCTCCGTGACCGCGGCGACGGAGGACGCGGTGGCGACCGAGTCCACTGAGGCGGCGGAGGCGGCGGGGGACGCGGAGGCGGCGGGGGACGCGGAGGCCGCGGAGGCGAGCGAGGTGAGCGAGGCGGCCGAGGCCACTGGGACCGGCAGGGCGAGCAGCAGTGCCGTGGCACCGGCGGCGGTGTGACGGACAGCGGGCATGACGATCATTCAGCCACCGTAAAAACCGCTCCCGGGCCCCGCAGATCGGAGTGCGCCGTCCGGCGTAGCCGTCGACCCTCGCCCGTGCCCGCTCCGGCGGCCCGGATCCGCGTCCCCGGCTTCCTCTCGCGGCTCCCGCGGCCGGCGGCCGTCGGGGGGAGCGCCCCGCGTCCGGGGCGGAGCACCCCGCCCTCGCCCCGGCCCACTGCCGGAGCGGCAGGGCATCCTGGTGACGTGTCCTCACTTCCGCATCAGAGCAGGCCTGTTGGCCAGGCACCCGCCGCCGACTCCATGTCCGAACATATGGTCGTCTGTGGTGACGACGTCCTCGCCCACCGTCTCGCGACCGAGCTGAACGAGATGTACGGCGAACGGGTCACCCTGATCGTTCCGCCGCTCGGTGACGGCTCCGCAGGGCAGCCCGCATCGCGCGCGGGGCGGGCGATGGCGCTCTTCGGACGGGTGACGGCGGCCGTCACCCGGACCGCCGGAGCCGCGACCACGACCGGGAACGGGGCCGGGAGCGGCAACGGGAACGGCGTCGGGAACGGGACCGGCATCGGGAACGGGGCCGGGGCGGTGGCCGGTGCCGGCAGCGGGGGGCCCGGGGGCGGTGGCACGGACGAGCCGCGACCGCCCGTACAGATCATCGAGTCCGCCGAGGCCGACGACGCCGTGCTGCGCGACGCCGGCGTGGAACGGGCCGCCGCGCTCGCGCTCGTCCTCGATGACGACGAGCGCAACATCCGCGCCGCGATGACCGCCCGCCGCCTCAACCCGCGCCTGCGCCTGGTCATCCGCCTCTACAACCGCAAGCTCGGCCAGCACTTCGCCACCCTCCTCGACCAGGCCGCGATCTTCGCCGACCCCGGCCTGGCGCCCGGCAGGCCGGACGCCGCGACCACCGTGCTGTCCGACGCCGCCACCGCCGCGCCCGCGCTCGCCGCGACCGCCGTCGTCGGCAGCAAGAAGGTCATCCAGGCCGGCGGCCTGCTGCTGCACGCCGTGGACCGCAACCCGCCCGGCCCCGGGGAACTCGCCGACCCCGGCCTGTGCACCCTCGCCCTGCTCTCCGCGACCAGCACCGACCCGGCCGGCAGCGAGGGCTCCGACCTCAGCGGCGACCAGGCGCCCCGCCTGCTGCCCGCCGACGACGAGGTGGCCGCCGCCACCGGACGGGCCACCCTCGCCCTCGAAAGGGTCGACTACGAGGGTCCGACGCGGCCCGGCGGCTGGTTCCGCTCCGCCCGGCTCCCGGTCGGCTCGCTGTTCTCGCGCCGGGTGCGCTGGTCGGTCGCCGGGGTCGCGGCCGCCGTCACCGCCCTCGCCGTCGCGTCCACCCTCACCACCGGCGACAACGTCCTGCACGCCGCGTACCTCATCCTGCTCGACATCTTCGGCATCGGGGATCCGGCCGTCGACGAACCGACCAGCCGGCAGGTCCTCCAGATCCTCGCCGGCCTCGTCGGACTGCTCCTGCTGCCCCTGGTGATCGCCGCGCTCCTGGAAGCGTTCGGCACCTTCCGCAGCGCGACCACCCTGCGCCGGCCGCCCCGCGGACTCTCCGGCCATGTGGTGCTGCTCGGCCTCGGCAAGATCGGCACCCGGGTCCTCGCCCGGCTGTGCGCCATGGACATACCCGTGGTGTGCGTCGAGGCCGATCCCGAAGCCCGCGGGATCGCGCTCGCCCGGCGGCTGCGGGTGCCGACCGTCGTCGGCGACGTCACCGAGGAAGGCGTCCTGGAAGCCGCCCGGATCCACCGGGCCCGCGCCCTGCTCGCGCTCACCAGCGTCGACATCACCAACCTGGAGGCCGCGCTGCACGCGCGCTCGATCAACCCCGGACTGCGGGTAGCGCTGCGGCTGTACGACGACGACTTCGCCACCGCCGTCTACCGCACCCTGCGCGCCGTACACCCGCACGCCCTCACCCGCAGCCGAAGCGTCTCCCACCTGTCGGCTCCCTCGTTCGCCGGGGCGATGATGGGGCGCCAGATCCTCGGCGCGATCCCCGTGGAACGCCGGGTGCTGCTGTTCGCGGCCCTCGACGTCGCCGAACACCCGCTCCTGCAGGGCCGTACGGTCGCCGAGGCGTTCCGGCCCGGCGCCTGGCGGGTGATCGCCTGCGGCGACGCGGGCGTCCCGTCCGACCGCGCCGGATACGGGCCGCTCGGCGAACTGCCCGACGACCTGGTCCTCGGCCCCGGCGACCGCGTCGTGGTCGCCGCCACCCGCCGCGGCTTCGCCGAACTCCAGGGCCGTCGGCCCCGGTAGGGCCGGCGCCGTCGTCCGTCCTGTGCCCCGGCGGCCGGGCGCGGGCCCGGCCGCCGAGGCTCGTCATGCCCTTCTCAACGCCCCGATCAGGGAGGGGAGATGGACTCCGTTGCGGGGCCGGGGACCGCCCGTCGGACCGTTGGGCGGAAACCCGTGGGCGAGTCCGGCGTACGTCATTACGATGCGTCCGGGGCTGTGGGCGGACGCGCCGTCACCTGAGCGGCGGACTGGAGGACGGGTGGATGGGCGGGACACGCACACCGGCATTCCCCTGGAGGAGACCACACCCGGTTCGGCGGCACGGCCGGACCACAGGCTGAAGGCCACCGGGACCGGCGCGGTGGCCGTACTGCTGTGGGCCTCCCTGGCCCTGCTCACCACGCTGACCGGACACATCCCCCCGTTCCAGCTCACCGCGATGGCCTTCACCGTCGGCGGACTCCTCGGACTGCCCCGCGCCCTCCGCGGCGGCCGGGCCCTCGCCCGCGAACTTCCCGGCGGCGCCTGGGCACTCGGCATCGGCGGCCTGTTCGGCTACCACTTCTTCTACTTCCTCGCCCTGCGCAACGCCCCCGCCGTGGACGCCGGCCTCCTCGCCTATCTGTGGCCCCTGCTCATCGTCGTGTTCTCCGCGCTGCTGCCCGGCGAGCGGCTGCGCTGGTGGCACACGGCGGGCGCGGTGCTCGGGCTCGGCGGCACCTTCCTCCTGGTGACGGGCGGACAGGGGGTGCAGTTGCGCGGCGCCTACCTGCTCGGGTACGCGGCCGCGGTCGTCTGCGCGCTCGTCTGGGCGGCGTACTCCGTGGCCAACCGCCGCTATCCGCAGGTTCCCACGGACATGGTCGCCTACTTCTGCCTGGCCACGGCGGCGCTGGCGGCCGTCTGCCATCTGCTGTTCGAGACCACGGTCCGGCCCGACCCGGGGCAGTGGCTCGCCGTGCTCGCCCTGGGAATCGGCCCGGTCGGCGGCGCCTTCTACGTGTGGGACCACGGCACCAAACACGGCGACATCCGACTCCTCGGCACCTTCTCGTACTTCGCGCCGCTCCTGTCCACCGCGCTCCTCGTCGCGGCCGGCCGCGCCGACGCCACCTGGCCCGTCGTCGCCGCCGGCGTGCTGATCGCCGGCGGCGCCCTCCTGGCCTCGGCGGACGTGCTGCGCGCGGCACGCCGCCGGGACTGAGCCCCCTCCGGTGGCCCCGACTCCCGTATCTCGTACGCCGCATCCCGGAACCGCGGAACCGCGGAACTGCGGAACCCCGGTTACCCGGCCGGCCGCACTCGGCCCGGCCCGACCCGATTCCACCCGAACCCATCCCCTCGCCCCGCCCACCGTCAGGAGCGCTCTCCATGCCGACCCTCCCCGCCGACCTCCAGGACGCCGACTCCCCGGACCCCACCCGTCCGGCCCCCGCTGCCAAGGACAGACCCGCGTACCGCCCCGACCCGGCCGGCGGCTGCCCGCACGCCGACAACGCCCGGCTGCTCGCCCGGGGAGCGGTGACCCCGGTCGTGCTCCCCGGCGACATCGCGGGCATGGCCGTCCTCGGCCACGACGCCCTGCGCGACTTCCTCGCGCACCCCGATGTCGCCAAGGGCGCCCGGCACTTCACGGCCCTCGCCGAAGGCCGTATACCCGAGGGCTGGCCGCTGCGTACCTTCGCCACCGTCCCCGGCATGACCACCGCCGACGGGGCCGACCACCGGCGGCTGCGGTCCCTGGTCAGCCGCGCGTTCACACCGCGCCGGATCGAGGCGCTGCGCCCCCGCGTCGCCGGCGTCGTCGCCGGGCTGCTCGACGACCTCGCGGCCGCCGCCGAGGCGGACGGCGGCGTCGCCGACCTCCGCCGCCACTTCGCGCTGCCGCTCCCGCTCCGCGTCATCTGCGAACTCCTCGGCCTGGCGGCCCACCACCAGGCGCCGCTGCACCGCCTGTCCCAGCAGATCGTCGCCACCGACATCACCCCCGAACGGGCCCTGGCCGCCAACCGCGAACTCGTCGCCCTGCTCTCCGCCATCGTCGCCGACAAGACGGCCACCCCCGGCGACGACCTCACCAGCGCGCTGATCGCCGCCCGCGACGAGGGCGGCGACCGGCTCGGCCAGGCCGAACTCATCGGCACCCTGCTGCTCCTGGTCATCGCGGGCCACGAGACCACCCTGAACCTGCTCACCAACGCCGTCCGCGCGCTGTGCGCCCACCGCGAGCAGCTCGCGCACGTCCGCGAGGGGCGGGCCGGCTGGGCGGAGGTGGTGGAGGAGACCCTGCGCTGGGACAGCCCGGTGAGCTACTTCCCCTTCCGCTATCCGACCAGGGACCTCGTCGTCGACGGCACGGTCATCCCCCGGGGCACCCCCGTGCTCGCCGGCTACTCGGCGGCCGGCCGCGACCCCGCGGCGCACGGCCCGGACGCGGGCCGCTTCGACGTCACCCGTACCCCGGCCGTCAAACACCTCTCCCTCGGGCACGGCGCGCACTTCTGTCTGGGCGCCCCGCTCGCGCGCCTGGAGGCCACGCTCGCCCTGGAAGCGCTGTTCACCCGCTTCCCGGACCTCGACCTCGCGGTCCCCGAGGCGGAACTGCCGCGCCACGCCAGCTTCGTCGGCAGTTCCGTCCGTACGCTGCCGGTCCGGCTCGGCTGACCCGCCCGAGCCCGCCTCCGGTCAGGCCGGGGCGGTGGGGGAGGGACGGCTCAGACCGTTCTCCCCCGCTCGGCGGCGGCGGAGTCCCGCAGCGCCGCCACCAGGCCGAGCAGCCGCTCCTCGTTCCCGGCCAGCCCCGCCTCCCGCAGGGCCGCGTCCGCCTCGGCCATCGGGTGCGTCAGCATCGCCGCCGCGTACGGCTCCAGACGCGGATCGGAGAGCACGGCCCGGGTGGACTCGAGCAGCCGCAGATACGCCTGGGCGGCCGCGCGCTCGCGGCTGCTGATCGTCGTCGTCATGTCGGGCTCCCTGGAGGACGGTTCGGGACTGACGGCGTCCACCCTCTCGCACGGGTCTGACAATCAGGCCCCGGACGCGTCGGGATGCGCCGCGAGCCGCGCCAGGAACACCCGCTGACCCGCCACCAGCAGTGGCTCGGCCTCGGCGAGCGGGAACCAGCCGAACCGGTCGATCTCCGGGAACTCCCGCAGGACGCCCGAGCCGCGCGGCCACTCCATGGTGAACGTCCCGGGCGTCGCCCGCGCCGGGTCGAGATCCGCCCGTACGGCCCAGACGGTGACGGTCTTTCCCCCGCGCTGCCGGTTCTCGCCGAGCGCGATCCACGGTCCGTCCGGCGCCGGAAGGCCCAGTTCCTCCTCGAACTCCCGCCGCGCCGCCGCCTCGGGCGGCTCGTCCGCCGCGTACTCGCCCTTGGGGATCGACCAGGCGGCGGCGGACCGGCCGGCCCAGAACGGGCCGCCCATGTGACCGATCAGGACCTCCGTGACACCGTCCGGTGTCCGGCGGAAGAGCAGCAGACCGGCGCTGTGCTTCGGGGGCATGGCGTCCAGTGTGGCGGACGGCGTACGGGGTGACGCGCCGGACGCGTCCGGCCGGGCGACTCCGGTGCGTTCCGCTTGGGGCGAGCCTGGCGCGTTCCGCCGGGCGTGGGGTGGGGGAGGGGCGGGTACGGGGCTCAGCCGCCGAACTCGTAGGTCCAGGCCCCGCCGCGGGCCGCCAGGTCGATGTCCGTGATCTCCAGGGTGCGCCCGTGCTGGTCGCCCACCACCCGGTGGACGCTCAGCCGGAACGCGCCGCGGTCCGCGCCCTCCGCCTCCCCGTGCGGGGCCGCGGGCGCGGGCACGCCGACCGATTCGCGGTGGGTGGTACGAAGGCCCGCCTGGTGCATCCAGTGGTACAGCAGCCGCAGATCGGGCTGCCGGAAGCGTTCCGCGCCCCGCCGGAAGCGGCCCAGCTGCGGGACCTCCGTGAGCGCGGGCCGGGAGAACCAGGACACCGAGCGCTGCATCGACGCGCCCGCCGGGGTCAGCACCGCGTGCCGGTGCACCAGCGTCGGCTCGCCGGGCGCGAGGCCGAGCCGACCGGCCAGCGAGGCCGGCGGCGCCTCCCAGGACAGGGCCGCGCGGACCAGGGAGTCGGCGGCCCGGGGACCGCCGGGGAAAGGGCGGCGGTGCGGGCCGGCGGCCCCGCGCCACGGCTCGTCCGCCGTGGGCCGTGAAGCGGCCGGATCGGCGGCGAAGGTGCCGCGCCGGTCGGTGAGTACGAGGCCCTCCTCGCGCAGGAGTTGGAGCGCGCTGCGGACGGTCTGCCGGTTGACCCGGAAGCGGATCGCGAGGTGCCGTTCGGAGGGCAGCCGGGAGCCGGGGGCGGGGCGGTGGTGGACGAGGTCGTCGCGCAGTGCGGCGGCGACCCGGAGGTAGCGCGGGACCGACGTCCTCGGTCCGCGGTCGGTTACGGCCTCGGTCATCTCTCAGAGCCTCTCTGTGCGGTCGCTGCCGGTGTCGCTGTCTCGGTCGCCCGTCACATGCCTCGCATGTGGCACATGCGTCCCATGCATCACCTACGGCACGTCGGTCGTGCCGATGGCGCGTGTCGTGCCGAGTTCAACCATTTCTGGGCGTACCCATCCGAATCGCTGGATGATCCCTTCCTAGCATTGGTCTAAACCATTTCGGAAGTCCTGTCGGCGAGAGTGGCCGAAACGAGCGGCGCGCCGTGTAATGGATCGCACGGAACCGCGCGCCGGTGGCGGTGGGAAAGGCGGGTGAGGCGGGATGACGACACCGTCCGAAAGGGCCGAGAACGGCAAGGCCGCCCGGCAGCGGGCCCCCCGCACCTCCCATGGCCGCTGGATACCCTCGTCCCAGCGCCCCGACCCGCTGACCATCCTGGAGCGGCAGTCTGTCGACCGGCTGTCCGACCTGGTACCGATCCGTTACGGGCGGATGGCGGACTCGCCCTTCGCGTTCCTGCGCGGCGCCGCCGCCATCATGGCCGCGGACCTCGGCGCCACCCGGCACACCGGACTGACCGTCCAGCTGTGCGGCGACGCCCATCTGCTCAACTTCGGCGTCTACGCGTCACCCGAACGGACGCTTCTGTTCGACGTGAACGACTTCGACGAGACCCTGCCCGGCCCCTTCGAGTGGGACGTCAAACGGCTCGCCGCCTCCCTGACCGTCGCCGCCTTCCAGAACGGCGCCGGGCAGGCCAAGGCCCACCGCGCCGCCCTGGTCGCCGCCGAGTCGTACCGCATGACCATGCGGCGCCTGGCCGGGCTCGGCGAACTCGCCGTCTGGTACGAACGCATCGCCGCCGACGACCTCACCCCCCTGGTGAGCGGGGCCCGGCGGGAGCGACTGGAACGCCGGCTGGCCCATGCCCGCGGCCACGGCAGCCTCCAGGCGCTGGGCAAACTCACCACACGGGACGACTCCGGCCGGCACATCATCGACGCCCCGCCGCTGCTGGAACGGACCACCGACATCGACCGGGTCTCGCTCGGCAAGATCTTCAGCGACTACCGCAGCTCGCTCTCCGAGGAGCGCCGGATCCTCCTCGACCGCTTCCACTTCGTGGACGCCGCCCGCAAGGTGGTGGGCGTCGGCAGCGTCGGCACCCGCTGCTTCATCCTGTTCCTGGAGGGCCGGGACGAAGGCGACCCGCTCTTCCTCCAGATCAAGGAGGCCGTTCCCTCGGTCCTGGAGCCGTACCTGCCGGCCGGCCGCTACGACCATCAGGGACGGCGGGTGGTCAGCGGCCAGCGGCTCACCCAGGCCGCCAGCGACATCTTCCTCGGCTGGATGACCGGCCCCGAGCAACGCCACTTCTACTGGCGCCAGTTGCGCGACATGAAGGGCTCGGCCGAGGTCGAGACGATGTCTTCGTCCCTGCTGCGCCAGTACGCGCGGCTGTGCGGCCGGGCGCTGGCCCGGGCCCACGCCCGCTCCGGCGACCGGATCGCCATCGCCGCGTACCTCGGCTCCTCCGACGTCTTCGACCGCGCCATCGCCGACTTCGCCCTGCGCTACGCGGCCCAGAACGCCGACGACTACGCCGCCCTCGGCGCGGCCATCGCCGCCGGCGTGGTGACGGCGGCCCCGGGCATCTGACGGGCGCGATGAGATGCGCGATCGGGAGCATTCGGAAGAGCCCGGATGGGCACTACCGAACCCTGCGTTCGAGGGCCCAGTCGATGGACTTTCTTGCCATCCAGGCGGTTCGCTGAACTGTGCTCTCACCCTCGGCTCGAGCATCATGAGCGATCCGCGCCAACGCACTGCGATCATCCGCCTCTTCTCGTGCCATGAGAGACAGGGCCGCGCCCAGCCGGATGGCCGGAGAGGAGGAGCTCAGCTTTTCGCGAAGCCACTGAACGTCGGACAAGTTTCCTAGCCGGAGTGTGATGCTCAGATTCGCCACCCCTTCGATGATGTCGGCCTTCAGTGGTTCGCCGATTTTCTCGCCGTACATGTCCTGGAGCGTCGGGATCAGCTCCGGGAGGGGTTTCCTGATGCGTGAGAGAAGATAGACTGCCGAACCTCGCACCGATTCGCCATTGTCTGCCTCGACGAGCGAAAGAAGCGCAGGAGTCGAGTCGCTGTAACTCTTCGAGATCGAAATCTCCCATGTGACCATCTCGGAAAAATGATCCCGCATGTCCGGCTCGTCATCCCAGCGGAACTGCCATGTCCCCAAGGTGTATGCGTATGCATCACCCAAATAATTGAGGATATCTGCCCTGATGGAGACTTCCGGGCGTGCGACAGCTTCAAGCAGGAGGGGGATCGCCGTGACGGCCTCTTCTGTGAACGCGGCACCTTGAGGGCTGATCTGCTCTTCGAGCGAATTCAGAGCCGAGATGGCTGTCCTAGGGTTCGACGTACAGACTCGGTCGACCAGTTTTTGAACCTTCACGCACCGCTCCTGATTTCACTCGATCGATGGTCAGCGATTTTGGATCACTATTCCCATGTCGGACAACAGGGGTGCGCAGAAAGCGCAAGGCGGGTACGGGTCCCCGCAGTTATCGGTCTCCGCGTGCGCCGCTTCCATGCTGCCGCCCCTCGCCGGATTCGCGTTCTCGGCTCCTTCGGCGTCCTCGTACACCCTGTTACGCCTGTTGCGCTCGGCTTTCTCCTTGGCCTTGGCGTCCCGGTCGTTGTAGGCCGCGCTGATGCACTCTATCTCGGCGCAGCCGAGGTGGTGGTTCGGTCGCAAGCGTCTGATTTCCTTGAGTGCATCAGGGTTGAGGGAGGATGCCGGGCGCTGTTGCATGCTCGTTCCTTCAAAGTATCCGCCGTCCTTTGTGCGGAGGATCGCTACGGCTTTACATTTACCCTTGTTGCTCTCCGCCAGCGCCGTGAGCTCGTCGGAGTTCTTGTTCTTCTTCGACTTCTTGTTGGAGCGATCCTTCTTTTTCGGATTTATTTCACCAACGATGAACCAGTAAATCTTGTCGCGTGTCGCGTAGAGACGCGTGAGACCGTACTCGGTGCGAACGGAATCGAGGATCGGGTTGATGTCCCCTTCCTCTGCGTGATCTCCGGGTAGGCCGTTTACACGCGTGACGGCCTTTCCGACGGCTTTGTCCAGGCGAGCCTTCTTCTCCTCGAACGAAGGTTTCCCGTCCCCGGTCTTCCCCTTCCCGTCGCCCCTGTTCTTGAGTTTCTTCCAGAGGGCTTTGCCTTTTTTGGCGATGAGGTCGACGAGTTTGTCGATGGCGCGGTTGACGGGACGGGAGACGGAGTGGAAGACGGATTTGACTTTGTTGGCGAGGTTGCCGATGCCGAGGAGGGAGGCGAGGAAGCCGATGAGGAGGGGGATGCTGGTGGCGAGGGCGGTTTCGACCATCTTCGGGACGCCGGCTTGGCCGCCGTTCGCGATCTGGATGACGGCGTCGAGGACGGCGCCCACGAATTCGACGATCTGGGCGCCTTGGTTCACGATGAACGTGACGATGTCGATGATGCCTTTGACCGCGCGGACGAAGGCGGAGGCGGGGTTGAGCAGGGACAGGATCCAGGTGATGCCCGCGATGATGACGGTGGGGATCAGGTGCTCGGATAGTTTCGACAGGATCGTGGATTTGAGGTCGCCGGTCTCGGCTTTGATTTCCTCGAAGGCGCCGGCGGGGCCTTCGGTGGCGAGTTTCTTCGCGACCGGGACGCTGGTTTCGACGGTGGCGAGGGCCTCGTCGGGGACGCCCTTGCGGGTGATGCGGGCGCGGATGTTGTCCCAGGTCAGGCCGAGGAGGGAGGCGATGAGCTGGATGATGCCCTTGAGGTCGAACTTCTGCGGCAGGTCCAGGCCCGCCTTGACCGCCGTGCCCAGGAGCCAAGAGACCAGGCCGGTCTTGAGGTGGTCGGCGATGTTCGTGACGAAGAGGTGGAGGCCGGCGCCGACGGCTTTGACGAGGTTGCCGAGGAACCCGATGGGGTCCTTGATGATCTTCATGATCGCCGAGGCGGCCTTCGCCAGGATGCCGAGCAGGAGGTTCTTCAGCTCGTTGATCGTCTTGATGACGCCGACGATCGCGTCCTTCGCCTTGTCGATCAGCCCCTTGTTGGCTTCCTGGAGCTTGGTGATCTCCTCGTCGATCTTCTTCAACGCGGCCGTGTACTTGTTGGCCAGGTCCTGAACGAGCTGCTCGGACTTCTCGTTCACGGACGCTTCGAGGTCCTCGAACTTCCCCGCGAAGTCCTTCGCCGCCTCCTGCCCGAACTCCTTCAGATCGGCGGGGAGTTTGTCGGCCTCCGCCTTCAGCTCCGTGCGGCCCTTCGCGATCCGGGCCTTGGCCTTGCCCAGCTCGGTACCGATCAGGTCAGCGACGGAGGAGATCACGGTCCGCATGCGGGCGACGTAGAGCTTGCGTGACTCCTGGTAGAGCCGGTTCGCCTCCTCGGGCAGGCCGGCGAACTTGTCCTTCACCCACCGGCCCTTGCCCCAGAACCCCGAATACCGTTTGTCCTTGTACTTCTTCATGGCGGGCCGCCTGGTCCGCCATGAACGCGTCCCGCGCGCCCTTCTCCCCCGCCGTGAACGCGTCGTCGACCTTCTTGTCCAAACCGGACAGGATGTCTTCGACGTCCTTCTTCGTCCCGTCGAAGACCTTCTGCAGCTTCGCGGTGACCTCGGCCCGCTTCTTCTCGTCCTTGCTCTTGGTCTCGCCCTTGCCGCCGTCCACGGACTTCCCCGCAGAGGCCCGGGTGGCGGTCAGCGCGTTCATCGCCTGCGCACCGGACGCGGCAGCGCCCGCCTTCGCCGTCGCCAGCTGCTGACTCTCCGCCGCACGCCCCTTGGCAGGGGCCTTCGCCGCATCCGTCTCCGCGGTCTTCTTCGACTTCAGCGCCTGGTCGAACTCCGGCTCGTTGCCCTTCGCCAGCTGCTCCTCGGTGACCTCCGCGTCCGCCAACGCCTTGTCATTGGCCGCCGGCCCCTGAGAGAAGTCCGTCACCGCCGCCGGCTGCTTGTCCGGGACCGCATCCGCGGCGGAGGGTGCGCCGGGGTTTCCGGGCGGGGAATCCGGGGTCATCGGGGTGACCGGCTTGTCCTTCGCCGCCGACGTGTCCGGCGCCGCCTTCGTCGCCGCATCGATGTCCTTGGCCGACGAGTCCTTCCCGTCCGAGACCTTCCCGTCGACCTCCGCCTTGACCTTGTCGGCCTTCCCCGACTTCGAGAACTTGTCCGCCTCGTCCAGGTTCTTCGGCGCCTGCGCCTCGATCGCCTTGTCCACCGCCGCGATGAACGCCGCCTTGTCGAACTCCCCCGGCCTCGCCGCGTTCATCTTCTCCGCGTTCGCGGCCTTCCCCTGCGCCTCCTTGTCATCCGGGGGCGCCACCGCCGCGTCCTGCGCCGACTTCGACTCCGCCGCCGCGGGGGCGTGCACGGACAGGCGGGTCTTCTTCGCCGCCACATCCGCCTTCACCCGACGAAAACCCGGAGCCTGGGCGGCGGAAGGTTTCACCGGAGCCGTGTAGCGCTGGGCCACCAGACGGGCCACCGCCGCGTTACCCACCGCCCCCTGCAAACGTTGCACACTGTGGGGGGAGATCCGATCAGCCCGGCCCCGGACAGGTACGACGCCGTCGGAACGGTCCGTCGCCTTCTCCGGGGACTCCTTCATCCGTCGCCTCCCGGAACGACACCGCACCACAACCGAACACGGGCAACGGCGTCTGCCGATCGTGATCGCATGCCCAGCCTGCCCACGCGACCACCCCGACCCGAGGGGCGCCGAGCCCGAACCTGGTTCCGGCTGTCTTGCCCCATCGGGCAGCCCACGCTGCCCAGACAGACCGGACAGCCCGGTCGCGAGGCCACGCCCCGGCCGCCGGCCCACCGCCCCTCATGCCGAAAGGCGGGAACGGCCAGGGCCGTTCCCGCCTTCCTCTACCTCGCGAATCGGACGGGTGTCAGTGCTCCGAGCGGTGCATCGGCGGCGCCGTGAGCCTCTCCGGGACCGGAGCGAACAGCACCGCGCGCGCCACGGACGGCGCGAACAGTCCGCTCAGCGGACCGGTCAAGGCCACCGCCGCGCGGAAGGCCGCCCCGACCGCCGGGTGGGTCGGCGTCAGATCCTGCACCCGGCGCATGTACCAGCCGGTCGCCTTGTCCAGCGGCTTGCCGCGCACCGCGTTCCCGGTCGCGCCCGGCATCTTCCGGTCGGCGCCCGCCGAGATGTCCCACGCCTGCCGCGACGCCTCGAACAGCGCCTTCTGCACCCGCTCGGTGGTCGGCACCCGCTTCCGGTCGCCGAGCGCGTCGCGCAGCGCCAGCGCGCTGAGCGCTGCGACCGCCATGCCCTGCCCGTAGATCGGGTTGAAGCAGGTCAGCGCGTCGCCGGTGGCGAGGAAGCCGGCCGGGCGGCGGCCGGGACGGTCGTAGCGGCGGCGGATGTTGGCGGTCTGGCGGAAACCGTGGACCGGCGACAGCGGCTCGGCCCGGGAGATCCAGTCGGCCACCACCGGGTGCGGCAGTTTGCGCGCGTACGTCTCGAACGCCTCCTCGTCCGTGGACGGCATGTCGCCGCGGACTCCGGAGAGGGTGACCAGATGGCGGCCGTCGCCGAGGGGCAGCACGACGCCCGCGTACGTCTGCGTGGGGCCGGGGACGACGTAGATGCCGAGGGCGTCCGTGGTGGAATCGCCGACGGGGGAGCGGAACACCCGGGTGGCGTAGCCCAGGCCGGTGTCCAGCGTCTCCTCGTGCGGCGCCTCGGCGCCGATGCCCGCCAGCCAGTCCGCCGCCTTCGACGAGCGGCCGGAGGCGTCCACCACCAGATCGGCCTCCAGGCGGCGCGGCTCCCGGCCGGACCTCCCGCCCTCACCCGTACTTTCACCGGTGCCCCCGCCCCCGCCCGCTCCCCGCTCGCGCAGCAGCACCCCCCGTACCCGGGTGGAATCACCGATGAGCCCGGTGACCTCGGTGCCCTCGATCCGTTCGATCCGCGGGTCGGCGAACACCCGTTTGCGCGCCAGCCAGTCGATCTGCGAGCGCGGTCCGGAGTAGAAGTGCACCATCGGGTCGGTGCGCGGGAACCACTGCCCGTTCTGCCACTGCACCATGTCCTCGGGCATCCCGACCCGGGGCGCGCCGAGCGCGCGCAGTTCGTCCACGAAGCCGGGCAGCAGCCGGTCGAGTGCCCGCTGGCCGCCTTCGATCAGTACGTGGAGATGGCGTCCCTGCGGGACACCGGGCCGTGGGTCCGGCCCTTCCGGAAATCGGTCGCGCTCGACGACCGTGACTCTCTCGGCGTGTTCGCTCAGCACCCGGGCTGCCAGCAGACCCGCGAGACTTCCCCCGACGACCACCGCGTGACGTGTCCTGCGGGGCCTCAACTCGTCGACCATCCTCGCCCTTTCGCGTGGTGGATCCACGCCCCGTGGATCCGTCCGGTCTCGGTTGGTGACCAGTATCCACGGCGGTGCGCGACGAGGGTCGGGTTCAGGCCTCGTGGCCGACGTCCGTCGGTTGCGGCGTCCCACCGATCCGGTCGCCGCCGAGTTCCGACAGGGCGTCCGTGAGCCAGTGCACCCAGAACCGCTCCAGGTCGATGCCGCCCCGCAGGACGAGATGGCGCAGCCGGTCCGGCTCGCTGGTCCGGCGCGCGGGCGGGAAGTCCCGTACCTCGATGTCCAGGTATTCCGCCAACTGCCGCTGATGCAGGGCGAGATGGCGTTCCAGCTCTTCCCGCAGGCCATGGCCGCCGACCACCGCGGCCGCCCGCATCCGCAGGATCAGCGCCGAGCGCATCGGTTTCGGATCCTCGGGGACGTCCACCCAGGCGGCCAGCTCGGCCCGGCCGGCGGGCAGCACCTCGTACTCCTTCTTCTGCCCGCGCGCGGGGACGGGAGCGGGCAGGGCACGGATGTACCCCGCCTGTTCCAGCTTCCCGAGTTCGCGATAGATCTGCTGGTGCGTGGCCGACCAGAAGTAGCCGATCGACCGGTCGAAACGGCGGGTCAGTTCGAGGCCGGAGGACGGCTTCTCGAGCAGGGCCGTGAGGATCGCGTACGGGAGGGACATGGACGCATCCTAGGTTCGACCGGTCGTGGCGCAGGGCCGCGCGCATGCGGTGCGCGCGGCCCGTGTACGGCTCGCGGGTGGCTCGCGCGAGCCGGTCAGAGGGCGGCGGCGAGCCGCGTGCCCTGGTCGATCGCCCGCTTGGCGTCCAGCTCGGCGGCGATGTCCGCGCCGCCGATCAGGTGCGCCGTACGGCCGGCGGCGGTCAGCGCCTCGTACAGGTCGCGGCGCGGCTCCTGGCCGGTGCACAGCACCACCGTGTCGACCGGCAGGACCTGCTGCTCGCCGTCGACCGTGAGGTGCAGGCCCGCGTCGTCGATCCGGTCGTACGTGACGCCCGCGACCATGGTGACGCCGCGGTGCTTCAGCTCGGTGCGGTGGATCCAGCCGGTGGTCTTGCCGAGGCCCGCGCCGACCTTGGTGGTCTTGCGCTGGAGCAGGTGCACCTGGCGCGGCGGGCGGGGCCGCTCGGGCGTGCGCAGTCCGCCCGCGGCGGCGTACGTGGTGTCGACGCCCCACTGGCGGAAGTACGTCTCGGGGTCCCGGCTCGCGCCCTCGCCGCCGTCCGTGAGGAACTCGGCGACGTCGAAGCCGATGCCGCCGGCGCCGAGGACCGCGACCCGCTCGCCGACGGGCACGCCGTCGCGCAGCACGTCCAGGTAGCCGACCACGCTCGGGTGGCCGACGCCCTCGATCGCGGGGACGCGCGGGGTGACGCCGGTGGCGACGACGACCTCGTCGTACTCCGCCAGGTCGTCCGCCGTCACGTACGTGTTCAGGCGGACGTCGACGCCGCGCTCGGCGAGCTGGACCCGGAAGTAGCGCAGGGTCTCGTCGAACTCCTCCTTGCCGGGCACCCGCCGGGCCACGTTCAGCTGCCCGCCGATCTCTGCGCCGGCGTCGAACAGGGTGATCGTGTGGCCGCGCTCGGCGGCCGACACCGCGCAGGCGAGACCGGCCGGGCCGGCGCCGACGACGGCGATCCGCTTGGCGAGCCGGGTGGGGGAGAGGACCAGCTCGGTCTCGTGGCAGGCCCGCGGGTTCACCAGGCAGGAGGTGATCTTCATGCTGAAGGTGTGGTCCAGGCACGCCTGGTTGCAGCCGATGCAGGTGTTGATGGTCTCGGCGCGGCCGGCGGCGGCCTTGGCGACGAACTCCGGGTCGGCGAGGAACGGGCGGGCCATGGACACCATGTCGGCCCGGCCCTCGGCGAGGACCTGCTCGGCGACCTCGGGGGTGTTGACCCGGTTGCCGGTGACCAGCGGCACCGACACCGCGCCCATCAGCCGCTTCGTCACCCAGGTGTAGGCGCCGCGCGGCACGGAGGTGGCGATGGTGGGGATCCGGGCCTCGTGCCAGCCGATGCCGGTGTTGATGATCGTCGCGCCGGCCGCCTCGATCTCCTTGGCGAGGGCCACCACCTCGTCGAGGGTGGAGCCGCCGGGGACCAGGTCGAGCATGGAGAGGCGGTAGACGACGATGAAGTCCTCGCCGACCCGCTCGCGGATACGGCGCACGATCTCCCGCGGGAAACGCGTCCGGTTCTCGTACGAGCCGCCCCAGCGGTCGGTGCGCCGGTTGGTCGCGGCGGCGATGAACTCGTTGATCAGGTAGCCCTCGGAGCCCATCACCTCGACGCCGTCGTACCCGGCCTCGCGGGCCAGCTCGGCGCAGCGGGCGTAGTCCTCGATGGTCTGCTCGACCTCGCTGTCGGTCAGCTCGTTCGGCACGAAGGGGCTGATGGGCGCCTTGAGGGCGCTGGGCGCGACCAGGCCCTCGTGGTACGCGTACCGGCCGAAGTGCAGGATCTGCATCGCGATCCGGCCGCCCTCGGCGTGCACGGCGTCGGTGATGAGGCGGTGCTCGGCGGCCTCCTCGGGGGTCGTCAGCTTCGCGCCGCCGTCCCACGGCCGGCCGGCCTCGTTGGGGGCGATGCCGCCGGTGACGATCAGGCCGACGCCGCCCCGGGCCCGCTCCGCGTAGAACGCGGCCATGCGCGCGAAGCCGTGCTCGGCTTCCTCCAGGCCGACGTGCATGGAGCCCATCAGGACCCGGTTGGGCAGGGTGGTGAAGCCCAGGTCCAGCGGGCTGAGCAGATGCGGGTACGGGGTGTTCGGGGCCATGGGGGCGCCTCCTCGCGCGGGGTCGTCACCGACTGTTGTAGACGACCGGCCGATGCTTGTGCAACAAGTTGCATAACGAGGGTGGGGCGATGTGCCCGACGCCACAGCGCCGAGGCCGCAGCCCCGGGCCGCACCCCGCCGTACGAGGGCAGGCCGCATGACGGCAGTCCGTACGACGGCAGTCCGTACGACGGCATGGGTACGGCCCGGGGCGGACGGCTCACACCTTGCGGTAGTCGTACGCCTCCGACGCCGCGGCCACCACCGCGTCCAGATCGCCCCCGACGCTCGCCGTCACCAGCGCGGCCACCGCGCCCTCCACGAGCGGGGCGTCCACCAGCCGCGACCCCTCCGGCAGCTCGTCCCCCTCCGCGAGCAGCGCCTTCACCGTGAGGACCGCGCTGCCGAGATCGACCAGGAGTGCCACCCCGGCGCCCTCGTCCACCCGCTTCACCGCTTCGGCGATCAGCTCCGCGTTGGTGCCCAGACCGCCGTCCGGAGTCCCGCCCGCCGGTGCGATCGGCGCCGTGTCCCCGCCGCCCGCCAGACCACGCGCCAGCTCGGCGACCGCCGCGGCGACCGCCGCGCTGTGCGACACCAGCACGATCCCGACCCGGTTCGCCGACCCGCTCATGCCGCCACCTCCGCGAGGGTGGCGATCAGCAACGCCGACGAGGTCGCCCCCGGATCCTGATGCCCGCGCGACCGCTCACCCAGATAACTGGCCCGGCCCTTGCGCGCCAGCAGGGGGACGGTCGCCAGCGCGCCCGCCTCCGCCGCCTCCCGGGCCGCCGCGAACGACGTCCCCAGTGCCTCGGCCGCCGGTGTCAGCGCGTCCAGCATCGTCTTGTCGCCCACCTGCGCCCCGCCGAGCTGCGCCACCGCGGCCACTCCGGCCGCCAGCGCCTCGGCGAGCGCGGCCCGCGACACCACCGGGGCGTCGCCCAGCGTCTTGCCGGCCCGGCGCAGCAGCGTCCCGTACAGCGGGCCGGACGCGCCGCCCACCGTCGAGATCAGCTGCCGTCCGGCGGTGGCGAGCACCGCGCCCGGCGTGGCCGGCGGCTCCTTCTCCAGGGTCGCGGCCACCGCCGCGAATCCCCGCTTGAGATTGGCACCGTGATCCGCGTCGCCGATCGCCGAGTCCAGTTCGGTCAGCCGGTCCGCCTCCCGGTCCACGGCGCTCGCCGCCGCAGTCATCCAGGCGCGGAAGAACTCCGCGTCGTACTCCGTCTCCCCGGCCATATCCGCCGACCTCTCCACCGTCGCCCTGCCTGTCGTGCGCGGCTTGTCGCTTTCCCTGTCCTTGTCCCTGGCGCTGGCGCTGTCGCTGCCGTACGTCTCGTCGCCGGCGTGCTCCGGCGCGGCGCCGCTCACCGGCCCCACCGCAGCGCGGGCGTGCTCACCGGCGCGTCCCACAGTCGCAGCGTCTCCTCGTCCGCCTCGCACAGCGTCACCGAGCAGCCCGCCATGTCCAGCGAGGTCACGTAGTTGCCGACCAGGGTGCGCGCGACCGGCACCCGGCGCTCGCCCAGCACCCGCTGGACCTCCGCGTTGAACCCGTACAGCTCCAGGAGCGGCGTCGCCCCCATCCCGTTCACCAGAGCGAGCACCGGTCCGCGTGGGCGCAGATCGTCCAGGACCGCGTCGACGGCGAAGTCCGCGATCTCCCGCGAGGTCATCATCGGCCGCCGCTCCCGGCCCGGCTCCCCGTGGATGCCGATGCCCAACTCCAGTTCGCCCTCCGGGAGATCGAAGGTCGGCGAGCCCTTCGCCGGGGTCGTGACCGCGCTCAGCGCCACCCCGAAGCTCCGGGAACGCTCGTTGACCCGGCGGGCGATCGACTCCACGCGTTCCAGCGGCGCGCCCTCCTCGGCGGCCGCGCCCGCGATCTTCTCCACGAACAGCGTGGCACCGGTGCCCCGGCGTCCGGCCGTGAACAGGCTGTCGGTCACGGCGACGTCGTCGTCGACGAGGACCTTGGCGATCTGGATGCCCTCGTCCTCCGCCAGCTCCGCGGCCATCTCGAAGTTGAGCACGTCACCGGTGTAGTTCTTCACCACGAACAGCACTCCGGCGCCGCTGTCGACGGCGGCCGCCGCCCGCACCATCTGGTCCGGTACCGGGCTCGTGAAAATTTCCCCGGGGCACGCGCCCGCGAGCATCCCCGGACCCACGAAACCGGCGTGCAGCGGCTCGTGCCCCGACCCGCCGCCGGACACCAGCGCCACCTGCCCGGCCACCGGGGCGTCGCGCCGCAGCACGACCCGGTTCTCCACGTCCACGGTCAGCTCGGGATGCGCGGCGGCCATCCCGCGCAGCGCGTCCGCGACCACGGTCTCCGGCACATTGATCAACATCCTCATGGATACCTCCTGGTGAACTGAGCAAGCAAGGTGCTGTGCTGGGTTTTGGCAGGGCATGGCAGGTGTGCTGATTTTTGATCTTGGCGGTTCATGGCAGTTCATGGCGCTGCAGGGCGGTTCTGTGCGGTACTGACGCTGACCGCAATGCTGACTTAACTGACGCAGTGACAGGTTTACGTCGTAAGAGTGCTCTTCGCGCATGCGCATCGTGGTGGAATTATCGACGCCCGACTGTGTACACGCACTGATGTGGAAGGTATCGGGATGCGCGGCTTCCGGCAGGGCTTCGCCTCGAACTCCCGGGGCCTCCGGCGCATCCGCGGAGCCCTCGCCCACTGGGCCCTGCCACAGGGGCAAACGCGAATGACGGCCATCGAGGCAAGGGCACCAGCCGCGCACTCACAGAAGCAGCGCAAACCCGCTGGTGACAACGGCCATCGGTCCGTTTGCGGGTGAGAGCGGCCCGGGATGGGAGTACTCGGTTCATCCGGCGGGCCGATGCGCCTCTACGCTGCCTCGCATGGCAGTCGAACCCCATGTCCTGCAACGCGACGGCCTCCTTCGTGCCGCCGGGCCGACTGGTCCGGCATCGTGGAGAACCTGACTGATTCACTGGCGACGTGGCCCGCCCTCGCCTGCGACCTGCGCAAGACCATCGATCAGCGTGTGCGCGATCACGAGATCCGCCTGCTGCTCAGCTACATTCTCGGCGACCAGGGCAAGGGCCCGCTCGGAGTCGACTGCTCCGCATGACGCTTCCTGGAGTCAGCGGTCAGGCTGCCACCAGGGCGGCGATCCGACCGGTGGGCCCGGCGGCCGAGGAGGCGATGAACCGGGCCTTCAGCCGCGAGGAGACCCAGCTCGGCACGCTTGCCGGCGTACCCGTCCGGGGGAGGTGGATCCGAGGTGACGTCCTCGGCGAGACGCGGCACGAGGTATTGCTCGGAGTCCTGGGCGAGCGTGTGGAGCTGGACCGCCGTGCCCAGCGCGAGCGGCCGGCCACCCTGACGGGAGACCGGCTCGACACGTTCCTCGACGGCCGCCTGCTCACGGTCGTACGTCCGGTCGACGGCCCGCAGCCGAGCTGGGACCGGATCAGCGCGGAGCTGCTGGAGCAGCCTTGATGCCCGTCTCCGGCGCCTCTGTCAGCGGGCCGGCACGATTCCGATCGTGACGGCTGCTTGCCGCACCTGGCTACTTCTGGCCCCGGATCAGTGCCCACGTGAGGTCGGCGACCTCGGCCACACTCATGCCGTTCCCGTTCCCGTTCCCGCCGCCGCCGCCGCCGCCGTCCTCGCCCTCGCCGTCGAAGTCGCCACGGGTCCAGCGGCCGATGACCGCCAGCACGGCCCCGCTGAGGAAGTGTGCGCGCACCTGGAGCGCCGTCTCGTGGGGCGAGCCTGGGGGCTCGGCCGTCAGTTGCTCGAACCACGCCTGCGCCAGGAGGTGTTCGAGGCGGGTGGCGCAGCGTGCGCTGCCGTCCTCGCCGAGCATTTGGCGGTAGACGGCGCGGTGCTGGTCGACCTGGGCGAACAGGCTGATCAGATGCGTCGGAGTGGCGTCGGGCAGGGCGTGCGTGTCCACGGACAACCGGCAGGCGCGGGCCGCCTCGACCACTCCCTCCATCGTCGATTCGGTGGCGTCGAGCAGCAGGTCCTCACGGTCCTTGTAGTGCAGGTAGACCGTGGCCCGGTTCACCTCGGCACGCTGGGCGATGTCGCTCATGGTGATGCTGTCCAGGTCCTTCTCCGTCGAGAGGTCCAGGACTGCGGCCCGCAGCAGCGCCCTGGTCCGCCGGGCGCGGGGGTCGAGTGAGGTGCCGCGGGTGCTTGAGCTGTTCGCCATGAGGTCACGTTTCCATATCGTGTGACGGAAATACAACGTTCGTCTTTTGAGTGGCGGTCATCGCCAGTCGCCCATTGCGTCGGTCGCTTCGGTCGTGCAGCCGGCCACATACGTGTGGCGACGGCACCCGAGGTCACGCCGGCGCGGGCCCGCCCGCCGTGCCGTACTCGGGATTCATCGCGGCGGCGATCCGCAGATGCGGCGTGGCTTCCTCCTTGGCCCCCTGTCGTTCCAGGGTCCGGCCCAGCAGTAGCCGGGCATACGCGTCGTCGGGGTTCTGCGCCACCAGCGTCTCCAGCTCGCCGCGCGCCCGCGAGAGCTGCGCCGAGTGGAAGTGGGCACGCGCGGCGAGCATCCGTACGCTCCGCTCCTCGGGGTACTCCTCCATCAGCGCGCCCAGCAGGGTCAGGCAGCCCAGTGGATCCCCCTTGTCGAGCAGCGCCTCGGCCAGCCTCAGCCGTTCGACCTCGGCCGGCAGTTCCCGTCGTGGCTCGGCCGCGGCCCGGGCCACGAACCGTGCGATCACCTCGGGCGCGTGGGCTCCGGCGAGTGCCTCCCCGCCGATCACCAGGGTCGGCGAGGTCGTCACCCCGATCGCCTTGCCCCGGAGCAGGGTCTCCCGTACGTATTCCTCGGCCCCGCCCTCGTCCAGGAGCCGGGCTCCTTCAGCGAACCCGGCCGTGGAGGCGATCTCCCGGAGTGTCTCCGTTCGGCTGATGTCCCTCTGCTCGACGAAGTGGGCTCGCAGCACCCCTTCCAGTACGGCGTCCTGAAGGGCGGCTCCGCCCTGCTCGTACGCGAGGGCGATCAGCCGGTGCGCGTCATGACTGGAGGCCCGCCATGCCGCGCCCCAGCGCGGCCCGAGCCCCTCGGCGGCGGCGATCTCCGAGACCCTGGCATGGTTCTCGGCCACGGTCGTCCCGGGTGCGCAGCCCTGCAGCGCCGTGTCCGTCACCGGGTCTCGCAGCGCCTCCTCCAGTGGTTCCGCCTCGGCCGGTGCCGTGGGGTCGATCCGGAACGGCCGCCACACCACCTCGACGGGTTCGCCGTCCCGCTTCTCAAGGAGGATGGCGGCCTCTTCAAGGGCCGCGGCCAGTCGCCGCTTGCCGATGTACGCCCAGGCGCAGACCACGTCCGCCCACACTTCGATGTGCCTCATACACTCACGTTATTCGACACGTGTCGTTTAATCAACGTCAGTCGCGTAAGTGTGCCCCGGAAGGGAAGCGCACCGGATTCCGGAGCGGCTACCGCCTGATAGGCCGACGGCCTGCGGCCGCTGCTGCCGGTGACGGTCGACGCGCAGGTGCTGTTCTGGGCGAGCCGGGGCGGCGGAGCCGGCGCCCCGGCTTCGCGTTCTCCGCGCCTCGGAGCGGTTCGCGGCGACGCCGACGCCGACGGGACACCGACGGGACGCCAGCCTGCTTGACGCTCCATCAAGGATGACCTGGGGGAGTGGAGTTCGCGGGTGGGCGCCATGGCGCAATGCGTGACGTGAGATCACGAGCGCGCACAGATATGCCACTTACGCGTTCTGAGGCGGCCGAGGCGGATGCGCCCTCGGCGCGGGAGGGCGGGCCGCTGGAAGGCCGGGCGGTGACGTTCCCGTCGAGCCTCAGTGTGTCCGGATTCCGCAATTCCCCGCCCGCGCGGCCACCTTGGCGAGAGAGGTCACCGGCGGAACGACCTACGGAGCGTGTCGGTGAGGGCCGGGTTCGCGCCGCTCCGTGACCGAGCGCCTGACGGGGCGCGGTGAAGATCCTTTAGGGCGCACCCTCCTGTCGGGTTCCGTTTCAACGTTCATACGATGAACCCACGTTCGCGTACGCAGGGAGTCCGGTTGGTCGCTCTGCGTTCCGCTTGGGTGAAAGGAAACGCGTATGCCTCAGGATGTGCTGTTCGACCTTCCCTTCAGTACGCCAGTCAGCCCCCATCTGGAGTACGCCCGCGAGCGTCATCTGCTCTGGGTACGGGACCGGGGACTGGTGCGCAGTGAGGCCGGCTTCGCGGAGTACCAGTCCTGGGACCTGGCGGAGGCCGCGGCCCGTACCTATCCGCACGCCTCGGCGGATGACCTGGTCGTGTTGATGAACTGGTTCTCCCTGGCCTTCCTGTTCGATGATCAGTTCGACGCCGGCCAACCGGACCGGGCGGACCGGGTGGCGGAGGTGGCGCGCGAGCTGATCGCCACGCCGCTGCGCCCGGCGGGTACCGAGCCGAGGGTGGTCTGCCCCATCACCCTGGCCTGGGCGGAGGTCTGGGAGTCCCTGTCCCAGGGGATGTCCCTGGCCTGGCAGACCCGGTTCGCAGCCTCCTGGGGGCGCTTCCTGGTGGCGCACTGCGAGGAGGTGGACCTCGCCGCCCGCGGGCTGGCCGGAAGCCTCGGGCTGGACGCGTACACCGAGTTCCGCCGCCGGACCGTCGGCATCCATCACAGCATCGACGCGGGCGAGCGCAGCAGCCGCTTCGAGGTGCCGGTCGCGGCGATGGCGCATCCGGTCATGGAGCGGCTGCGGGATCTGGCCGCGGACACCATCGGCTTCATGAACGACATCCACTCCTTCGAGCGCGAGCGGCGCCGCGGGGACGGCCACAACCTCATAGCCGTCCTGCGCAGGGAGCGGGACTGCACGTGGGAGGAGGCCGCCGACGAGGCGTACCGCATGACGACGGACTGCCTCAAGGAGTACCTCGACCTCGAGACCCGTGTCCCGAAGATGTGCGACGAACTGGGCCTCGACGCCGAGGAACGGGACCGGGTGCAGAAGGGCGTGGAGGCCATCCGGCACTGGATCAACGGCAACTACGAGTGGGCGCTGACCAGCGGCCGGTACGCCGCTGACAAGACCGGTCCGGTGGCCACGGCCGAACTGGCCGGGCGGGGCGCCGTGGACGACCTGCTGACCATGTGAAGCGAGGACGCCACCCCGGCAGCGGACCGCCGGGGTGGCACCGTCAGACGGCGAACTCGACCGGCAGGCTGTCCAGCCGCGACTCCCAGGTGGACGCCGTGGAGGTGAGCTCCGACGGCGGCACGGCCAGGCGCAGCTTCGGCAGCCGGTGCAGCAGGATGTTGACCGACGTCTCGATGATGGCCTGGCCGATGCCCTGCCCGGGGCATTCGTGCGGGCCCGCGCTGAAGGCCAGGTGCGAGGCGTTCCCCTGGACCGACACAGCGGTGTCGGGGCGGATGGCCGGATCGTGATTGCCGGCCGTGAGGCCCAGCACCAGAAGATCGCCCTCCTTGACCGGGCATCCGCCGAGTTCCAGGTCGGCGGTGGCGAACCGGCCCGGCAGCACGGCGAGCGGCGGGGAGTCCCACATCACCTTCTCCACGACCGCGGACAGGCTCAGCTGCCCGCTCACCAGGCCGGACAGCCAGGACGTCTCGGTGAGGACGAGCTGGAGGACGCGGGCCAGCAGATTGCTGGTCGTGGTGTGGGCGGTGATCAGGACCAGGCGCAGATGGTTGACGATCTCCTCCTCGTCGAGCCCGGAACCGTGCTCGATCAGACTCGAGGCGAAGTCGGCCCCGGGCTCCGCACGTTTACGCGCGGCGAGTTCGCCGAGGATGCCCATGATGCGCTCGTTGTGCGCGAGGGCGTCCGCACCACCCTTGATCACCTGCTTGCTGGACTCGGCGAGGGTGCGCCCTTCCCGCTCGGCGAGCCCGTAGACGCGGGTGAGGACCAGCATCGGCAGGTACTCGGCGAAGTCGGCCACCAGATCGGCCCGGCCCGCGTCGATGAACGCGTCGATCTGCTTGTTCGCGAAGTGCGTGATGTGACGGCGGATGCCGCGGCCGGCCATCGCGTACAGACTGTCGTTCACGGCCCCACGCAGCCGGCGGTGCGGCTCGCCGTCCTGCGAGACACAGTCCGGACGCCAGCCCACCATCTGCATCAGCGGGGACGCCGCCTCGACCCGGCCGTCCCGGAAGTCGGTCCAGATCCGCGAATCACGGCTGAACTGCAGCGGGTTGTCCAGCACCCGCCGGTTCTCCCGGTAGCCGAGAACCAGCCAGGCGCGGACGTCGCCCTCCAGCAGTACGGGAGCGACGGAGCCGTGCTTCTCCCGCAACCGCCCGTAGATCACATGGGGATCGGTGGCCGCCTCCGGACCGTAGAGCCGGACGGCGTCCGTACCTCCGGTGACGGGGCAGCCCGCGGCTTCCGGTCCGGTCAGCGTCTCGTCGTTCATCGGGGCTCCAGGGCTGCGGCCGAGTGGTCCTTCAGATACTGAACCAGAGTGACGAGCACTTCACGGCTGGCGGCCCGGTCCCGGGCGTCGAACGCGACGACCGGCGTGTGCGCGGGAACGTCCAGGGCGTCGCGTATCTCGTCGAACGGGAAGTCACGGGAGTCCGGGAAGACGTTGAGCGCGACCACGAAGGGAACGTTCTGCCGCTCCATCTCCTCGATCGCCCGGAAGCTGGTGTCCAGTCTCCGGGTGTCCACCAGGACGACCGCGCCGAGGGCGCCCTTGAACAGCCCGTTCCACAGGAACCAGAACCGCTCCTGACCCGGTGTGCCGAACAAATACAGCATCAGTGAATCGTTGAGAGCGATCTTGCCGAAGTCCAGGCTGACCGTGGTGTGGGTCTTGTCCGTGACACCGATGAGATTGTCGACGCCGGCACTGGCCTGCGTCAGGGTCTCCTCGGTGGTCAGTGGCTCGATATCGCTGACCGAGCGGACCATCGTGGTCTTGCCTGTGCCGAAACCCCCGGCGATCATCACCTTCACCGAGCGGGCGTCTTCGCCGGCCGGCCGCCAGGATGGGTCAAAGCCTTGCTCTGAGCCCACGGAGTACCTCCTCGAGGAGCTTGACGTCGTGCCTGCCACCAGCGCCTGCCGGGATGGGGTCACGAGCTTCGATACGGTCGTCCTGGATCAGGTCGGACAACAGCACCGCGACAATGTTGAAGGGCAGGCGGAGGTGGGCACTGACCTCGGCCACCGCCAGCGGGGCGCGGCACAGCCGGAGGATCTCCTCGTGCTCGTGCTGCATTCCCGGTGCGGGAGCGGCCCGTGAGACCACCAGCGTCGCCACGTCGAGAGTCGTGGCCGACCCGCCCGGTCCGCTACGTCCTCCGGTGAGGACGTAATAACGCTCGAGACCGGACGGATCGACCGGGCCGCGGGGGGCACTCATTCAGAGGGCTCCTCCCGGCGCGGCGTGGTACCCAGGAGCTCGCCCATACGGCGGGCGAGATCCTGCATCTGGTGACCGAGCAGGCCCTGGTCGAGGCCCTCGCGGGCCACGACCCCGAGATAGGTCTCCACACCCGCGCGGACCACGAAGAGATGACCGCCGTCGACTTCGATCATCGCCAGGCGCAGCTGCCCTCCGTGCTCGGGGAACTGCTTGGCGACCGGGGTGGCCAGCGACTGCAGTCCGGCCACCACGGCGGCGAAGCGGTCCACGTCATCGGGGTCGTCGGCGCCGTGGCCGGCGATGGCCGTTCCGTCGCTCGATGCCACGACGGCGAAGCGGACCTCCTTGAAGCTGTCCACAAGGTCGTGCAGCGCCCAGCTCACGTCGGATCCCTGGTACGTCATGGGGGCTAGTCGCTCTCTTCAGTGCGGTGCTCGGTGGACGGTCCACCAGCGGTTGTGTCGTGGTCGGCCCCGGAGGTCCGGGACACCGGGGCAGAGGTACGGGCGTCACGGCCGGCGGCGGCGAACGCGGCGAGGCCGGCGAAGGACGCGTCCGACGGCACCGCGTCGACGGTGGCACGATCGGCTTGCTCGGACGGCGCCGCCGCGGCGGACGACGCGTCGGCGCGGCGCCGGCGCCGGGGCAGGCCGCCCGGCGTGGTGCCCGTGGCATCGCCGCCGGCGGGCGGGGTCACCGGCGTGGCCTCGGACGGGACACTCGCGGGCGCCTCGGCCTCGGGAACCGCGGGGAAGGACACGGTGGCCGTGGCGGATGCGGCCGGTGCGGCCGGTGTGGCGGGCGCGTTCGGCGCGACGGGAGCCGCGAGCGGGCTGAAGTACTTGTAGGGCACGACGAGTACGACGGAGGTGCCGAGCCACGGCGAGTCCGCGAACGTCACGCGGATGCCGTAGCGGCGGGCGATCTTGCCGACGACCCGCAGGCCGATGTTGGCGTCCTCCGAGATGCCGCCGAGGCCCGCGCCGGGCGCGGAGCCCGCCAGAGCGTGCTCGACCTCGCGCTTCTTCTCCTCGCTCAGGCCCTTGCCGGAGTCCTGGATCTCGATGCCGACACCGTTGGGGACCTCCTTGCCGGAGACGACCACCGGCTCGGTGGGCGGCGAGTACCGCGTGGCGTTGTCCAGCAGGTGGGCGATGAGCAGCGTGAGGTGGTCCACCAGCCGTCCGTCGACGCCCAGTTCGGGCAG
Source organism: Streptomyces laurentii (assembly GCA_002355495.1). GTDB lineage: Bacteria > Actinomycetota > Actinomycetes > Streptomycetales > Streptomycetaceae > Streptomyces > Streptomyces laurentii. Next base: position 320,567 of record AP017424.1, on the reverse strand, counting down.
ACGGCGCAGCTCCACGCGCTGGAATTCCTTGATCCGGCCGACGCCGCCGCGCACCACACTCAGCAGAGGCTGCGGTTCCTGCCACTGCCGGCCGGGGCGGTCGGAGCCGGCGAGGACGCCGATGCTGGCGGCGAGACCGTCGGCGGGACCGAGGGCCTGGTCCAGCTCCATCAGGCCCCTCGCGACGGCCGGCAGCCGGCCGTGCTCTCCCTGCAGTTCGTGCAGGCGGCCGCGCAGCAGGCTGGTCAGAACGTGGATACGGCTGCCGATACTGATCACGGCCTGCTCGGCGGAGGCCGAACGGTCGATCTCCGCCTCGATGCCGGTCAACGCGGCCTTGAGGATCTTGTCCAGTCCGGCCTGCAGTCCGGCATCGGCGGCCGAACGGTGCGCGCCGGGCGGCAGGATGTCGTCGATGGCCTCGCCATCGCGCAGCCGCCGCATCGCGTCGGGCAGTTGTACGTCACCGAGCCGGGCCACCGCCGCCAGAAGCTGGTCCGCGCGCTCCTGCAAGGCCCTGGTCTCTTCCGCGAGCCGAGCCTCGAACGCCGCGCCCTGCTCCGCCAGTTGCGCCTCGTACCGGCGCGCCTGGTCGGCGACTCCGGAAGAGGTGTGGCGCTCCATGTCGGCGACGTGCTTCTGCCACTGCTGCGAGGCCTGGGCCAATTCGGCGCGGTGGGTCTCCGCGGCCCGGCCCTCCTGCGCACGTGTCCGCAAGAGAAGGCGAACGCACACGGCGCTCGCGGCTGTCGCCGCGAGTCCGGCGACGGCCGTCGATATCCGATCCGCACTCATGAACGTGGCGGCTGCTGTCCCACCGCCGAGGCCCAGTGGCAGCAGCCACCAGCCGCGCCAGGCAGCGGGGGCCTGTGCGGTCGGAGGCGGAGTGGCGAGTTCCATCTGCATCCTTCGTATGTACGACGAACAGGGCGTGCTCACGGACACCGCACCGATGAGTACGCAGCACGAGTTGAACGGTTACGATCCGTCAACTCGCGGGCACGGTGGGGAGCTTATCGGCTACACACCCGAAAAGATGAATTCCGCGATGCAGCGGTAGTGAAGATTCCGCCACGCTACGCCGACGTGAACAGGCGAGCGGCACCAGGGGTGCACGCTCCGGCCGAGAGTCGGCCGACCAGCGGGAACGTACGGGAGCGGGCAGAGGCGGTGTTCGCGAAGGCAAGTGCGAGGAAGGAGTTTCGGCCGAGGAGTCGGGCGGTTCCGTATGAGCCTGACTGCGAGCCTGTACGAGGCGGCGTTCGAGTGGCCGGCCGGGTCCCGTACGGCGTGAGCGCACCCGGGTGACGTGCCGCGGAAGTCGGTCGATATCCTCGGCCGCGAGGGGCGAGGGCGCCCGGCGCGGCGAACGCCGTGGTCGAAGCAGGGCCGACGCCGACGACCTCCCTGACGACTGCGATCTATGAGGAGTGCTGCGGTGCCGCTGGTTTCCGTGGTGATGCCGGTCCACAATTCGGCGGCCACGCTCGGCGCCTCGGTCCGGTCGGTGCTGGCACAGACCCACACCGATGTCGAGCTGCTGATCACCGACGACGCGTCCTCGGACGACTCGATGGACCTGCTGAAGGAGTTCGCCTGGCAGGACGGGCGGGTCCTTCCGGAGGCGGCGCCCCGGCAAGGGGGCGCGGCCCGGGCCCGGAACCTGGCCATCGAGCGGGCCAAGGGCGACTACGTCGCCTTCCTCGACAGCGACGATCTGTGGCTTCCGACGAAGCTGGAGAAGCAGCTCGCCTTCGCCGCGACGGCCGGGACCCCCCTGACGTTCACCTCCTACTACAAGATGGAGGCCCTGTTCGAGGGGGAGGCCGCCGACTTCGTCGCGAACGGGCGCGTCGTGTGGGCACCGGAGCAGGTGGACTACCGCGCGATGCTGGTCCAGGACCACATCGGCGCCCTGACCGCCATGTACGACCGCAGGGTGGTCGGGACGAAGCTGATGCCGGACATGCCGAAGCGGCAGGACTACGCCCTCTGGCTGTCGATCATGCGCGACGGAACCCCCGCCCGGTCCCTGCGCGAGCCCCTGGCGGTGTACCGCGCGGCGCGGGCCGGGTCGCTCTCCTCGAACAAGCTGAGCCTCATCCCGTACAACTGGAACCTCTACCGCGAGCACGAGCAGCTCTCGGTGGTCCGGTCGGCGCGGGCGCTGACCGGGGCGGCGTGGCACTCGGTGCGAAAGTCCCGTATCTAGCGGCTCGCGGCTCGCGGCCTGCGGCCCACGAGAGCGCGGTCCGGTTGCGGGGAGACGCGAGGTGTGCCCGGGGCCGGGCGATCAGCGCCTGGCGGCTCCGGGCCGGTGGCGGGACCATGGGAGGAAGGGCCGCGCGGCGCTTCCGCGTGGCGCGAGGCACGAGGAGGCAGGCCATGACACGGCACCTCGAGTGGAAGGTCGGCCTGGACCTGGTCGAGGACGGCGGCAGGACGAAGGCCGAGGCCCGGCTGAAGACCGGCACGTCGACCCTCACCGGCCACGGCTCCGCCCGGTGCAACCCGGCGGACGCGGACGTACCGGCGATCGGTGACGAACTGGCCGCGGGCCGGGCCATGAAGGATCTGGCCGGACAGCTCATGAGAGAGGCCGACCGGGAGATGGAGGCCATGGGCGCCGGCACCGTGCCGCAGCGCACCGGCCCCGGATACGGCTGGCCCGAGGCCGTCCAGTAACGCGGACCGCCGCGACGGCCTCCCGTGGCCCGGAGCTCCGGGCCACGGGAGGCCGTGCGCTGCGGACCGGCGGGATCCGCGGATCAGTGGTACGGAACAGGCGTACGGCTCAGACGGTGCCGTGCTCCCCGGCCCGGGGCGCGTCCTCGTACGTGAGCCGGTCCACGACCTCCACCACGCCGTCCACGTCCTCGCACAGCCGCAGGAAGATCGGCGCGAGGCTCTTGCGCGGCAGGACGCCGCTCAGCGTGACCCGGCCCTCCGTGACGTCGATGTGCAGGGACGCGGGGGAGAGCCGGAGGATGCGGGTGACCACGTCCTCCACGATCTCCTCCTGGATGGACCGGTCCCGCCGGAGGAACAGCTGCAGCAGATCGCTGCGGCTGAGCACGCCGATCAGCTGCCCGTGCGCGTCCACCACCGGCAGCCGCTTCACCCGGTGCCGCTCCATGACCCGGGCCGCCTCCACCGCCGTCCAGGACGGGCGGGCGACGACCACCGGGCTCGACATCATGGCCTCGGCGCTGCTGGGGCCGTCCTTGACCGTGTGCCGCCGCATGAGGTCCGCCTCGGAGACGACGCCGATCGGCCGGTTCGCCTCGTCGACCACGGGGACGGCGGTGATGCCGTACTCGTCGAGCAGCCGGGCGATCTCCTTGAACGGAGTTCCTCGCTGTACCGCGACCGCGGTGGGCGTCATGAGGTCGGCGACGTTGCGGTGCCTCATCTTCGATCCCGTCCCTTCTCGGATCCTTTGTCCATGATCCCTCACGGGCGTGGGTCCGTGGGACGGGGGCCGACGGGATCCCGCCAGGGCGGCCGGGTCCGGTTCAGGAGCCCGGAGTGGCCCGGGTGTCGGCCGGCTCCGGCAGGCTGTAGACGTGCCGGGGCGTGACGATCCGGGTGATCGCCTGTCCGAAGAGCGTGCTCGGCTCGATCCCGTTCGTCAAGACGTCGGTGTTGAGCAGCACGACCAGGGTCGCCTGGTGCTCGGGCAGGTAGATGGTCAGGGACTCGTATCCGGGCAGCGAGCCGTTGTGGCCGATCCAGCCCTGGACGTCGAAGATGCCCAGGCCGTATCCCGTGCCGGGGATCCCGGACGGTTCGGTCTTCAGCCGCTCGGCCTGCGTGTGCGTGCTCAGCAGCGTGCCGGTGGCGACCACCCGGGCCCAGGTGCGCAGGTCGGGCAGGTCGGAGATCATGCCGCCGGCCGCCCAGGCCCACGACGGGTCCCAGTCGGTGGAGTCCTCGATCTGTCCGGTGGCTGTCTGGTTGGTGTAGCCGCGGGCGTGCGGCTGGGGGAACGCCGCGTCCGTCGGGAGGAAGGTGTGACGGAGCCCGGCCCGGCCGGTGACGTTCTTCGCGATGAACTCGTTCAGGGGCATCCCGCCGGCCTTCTCGACCACGAGACCCAGCAGGATCGCGTTGGTGTTGCTGTACTCGAACTTCTGGCCGGGCTGGAAGTTCACCGGATGCCGGAAGGAGTAGGACAGCAACTGCTGCGGTGTGAAGCGGCGTTGCGGATCGGACGTGAAGGCCTTGTAGAAGCCTTCGTCGGCCGTGTAGTTGAACAGGCCGCTGCGCATCCCGGCGAGCTGGCGCAAAGTGATGCGGTCGCCGTTGGGTACGCCGCTCACGTACTTCCCGATCGGGTCGTCGAGACCGACCTTGCCGCGGTCGACCAGTTCGAGCATGGCGGTCACCGTGAAGGTCTTGGTCTCGCTGCCGATCCGCATGTTGAGGCCGGGGGTCATCGGCCGGCCGGTCTGTTTGTCGGCGACACCGAAGGAACGGATGTACTCGCCCTTGCCGGGCGCGGAGAGGGCCACGATGACGCCGGGGACGTGCGCCTGCCGCATGACGTGCTGCACCGCGCCGTCGAGCTGGTCGGTGACCGAGCGGTCGAGCGTGGCGAACTCGTCGCCCGCCGGAGTGGGGGAGGGCGGCTGCGGAGCCGCGGGAGCGGCGGAGACCGGGGGCGTGTACGGGCCGGGGGCCGTCGCACCGTACGCCGGGACGGTGAGAGCCGGCAGCGACAGCGTCCCCGCCAGAACCGCGCCGACGCAGAGCCTGCGCCGGCGCGCCGTCGTCGGATTCCTCACGGCAGTCCTCCTGCCTGACGAGGGCAAAGTCCTCTCCCAGGCTAGGCCCGCGTCCGGGGCCGCGCACGGCGAGCCCGTCGGCCCGCCGTACGTGCTGCTTTGGATTCCCGTGCGCGCCGCCCCGGTGTCCCGTACGTGCCGTCCCGGCATCCCGCAGGTGGCCGGCGGACCCTCACGCCAGGTCGAGGACCTCGCGCACCGCCGCCACCGCGTGGTCGCGGTGTTCGTCCAGCCACCGGACCAGGGCCGCCGGATCGCCCGCGGCCACCGCCGCGACGACCGCCCGGTGTTCGTCCACGGCGAGGGCGCGGTGCGGGTCCTCGGCGTAGTAGAGGGCGCGGTACGCGTCGGTCGCGTCCCACAGGGTGGCGATCAGGCGCACCAGGCGCGGCATCCCGGACGCCTTGACGAGGACGAAGTGGAAGCGCCGGTTGGCCTCGGCCATCGCGGAGACGTCCCCCGCGTCCGCCGCCCGTTCCACCTCCCGCTGGATCCGTTCCAGGGCGCCGGCCAGGCCGTCCGGCCGCCGGGCCAGGGCCGCGACGACCGCCTCGGTCTCCAGGATCCGGCGGATCCGGTAGATCTCCTCCAGGTCCGCGAGCGACAACTCGGCGACGAAGTAACCCCGGTGGACGTGATGCACCACCAGGCCCTCCGCCTCCAGGGTCTTCAGCGCCTCGCGCAGCGGCACCCGGCTGACGTCGAGCCGGGCGGCGAGCGCGTCCTGCCGGATCGGGTCGCCCGGCCGCAGCTCGCCGGTGGTGATGGCACGCCGCAGCTCGGTCAGCACGAACTGCTGGGCGGTCGGCGGCCGTCTCCGCTCCACCGCGCTGCCCGTGCTGCTCATCGGCTGTGCCCCTTCCCTCGACGGCGTGGCGTTCATCTTCCTACGGGCCGCTCGCCGGGCCGGTCACGCGGGAGAGCGGGGGCCGGCCGGCCCGCGGACTCCGACAGTTCCGATCGTTCCGACAGCCCCGCGAGGATCTCGGCGGTGTGCTCGCCGAGGCGCGGGGGCGCGGAGCGGTAGGCGGCCGGGGTGGCCTCGAACGCGACGGGGTGGGCGACCTGGCCGGGCCCCGCCGCCGTGTCCGGCACCCGGGCAGGGAGGCCCAGCCGGTCCGCGAAGGCGAAGGCCCCGGCGAGGTCGTTGATCGGACCGCACGGCACCCCGGCCGCGGTCAGCTCCTCGAACCAGGCGTCGGCGGTACGCGTGGCGAGCGGCCGGGACAGCGCGGCGGCCAGCTCCTCGCGGTGCGCGACCCGGGCGGTGTTGGTGGCGAACCGCGGATCGTCGGCGAGCCCGGGGCTGCCGATCCGCGCGCACAGGGCGCGGAACTGGCGGTCGGTGCCGACGGCGAGGACGAGCGGCCGGTCGCTCGCCTCGAACACCTCGTACGGGGTGATGCTGGGGTGCCGGTTGCCCAGCGGCCGCGGGACGGTCCCGGTGGCCAGGTGGGCGGCGGCCTGATTGGTGAGCGCGGACAACAGCGAGGTCAGCAACGACACTTCGATCCGCTGGCCCTGCCCGGTGCGGTCGCGGTGGCGGAGCGCGGCGAGGACGCCGAGGCCGGCGTGCAGGCCGGTGACCACGTCGACGAGCGCGACGCCCGCCTTGGTACCGGGTCCGCCGGGCTCGCCGGTGATGCTCATCAGCCCGCCCATGGCCTGCACCAGCAGGTCGTAGCCCGCCAGATGGGCGCCCTCGGCCGAGCCGAAGCCGGTCACCGAGCAGTAGACGAGGCCCGGGTTGGAGGCCCGCACCTGCTCGTAGCCGAGCCCGAGCCGGTCCATCGTGCCCGGGCGGAAGTTCTCCACGAGGACGTCGGCGCGGTCGACGAGGGCGCGGGCGGCGGCCAGACCCTCCGGGTCGGTCAGATCGAGGGCGACGGACCGCTTGTTGCGGTTCACCCCGAGGAAGTACGTGGCCTGCCCGTCGGCGAACGGCGGGCCCCACGTCCGGGTGTCGTCGCCCGTGCCGGGGCGCTCGATCTTGACGACCTCGGCGCCGAGGTCGGCGAGCAGCATCGTCATGTACGGCCCGGCGAGGACCCGGCCGAAGTCCGCGACGACCAGGCCCGACAGGGCGCCGGGCGCGAGCGCGCCGGCCGCGGCCGGCGCCTCCTCTTGTTCCGCGTGCATTTCCGCTCTCCTTCGTCGGCGATGGGTCGGCCATGCGTCGGTGATCGGATCCAAGCGGACCGTATGCGGGGAGGAACGGATATTCAATACTGGATCCAATATCCGATCTGGGGCTAGGCTGCGGCTCGCCGAGTCGCCACAGTCGCACAGTTGCCAGGAGGCCGTCCGTGAAGTCGTCGCCGCAGTCGCCGCGTTCGTCGCAGCCCTCGCCCGTCCACCCGATCGATCTGCTCGCGATCGACGGGCTGCTCACCGACGAGGAGCGGGAGATCCGCCGTACCGTACGGGCCTTCGCCGACCGCGAGCTGCGCCCGCACGTCGCCGAGTGGTTCGAGAGCGGTGCCATCCCCGCCCGCGAACTCGCCCGTTCCCTCGGCGGTCTCGGCGTCCTCGGCATGCACCTGGAGGGCTACGGCTGCGCGGGCACCAACTCCGTGGCGTACGGCCTGGCCTGCGTGGAGCTGGAGGCCGTCGACTCCGGACTGCGCTCGCTGGTCTCCGTCACCGGCTCGCTCGCCATGTACGCCATCCGGAAGTACGGCTCCGAGGAGCAGAAGCAGGACTGGCTGCCGGGGATGGCCGCCGGCGAGTACCTCGGCTGCTTCGGCCTGACCGAGCCGGACGCCGGCTCCGACCCGGGCGCCATGCGGACCAACGCCAAGCGCGACGGCGCGGACTGGGTGCTCAACGGCACCAAGATGTGGATCACCAACGGCTCCGTGGCCGACGTCGCCGTCGTCTGGGCCCGCACCGAGGACGGCGTGCGCGGCTTCGTGGTGCCCACCGACACGCCCGGCTTCAGCGCGCCCGAGATCAAGCAGAAGCTGTCCCTGCGCGCCAGCGTCACCAGTGAGCTCGTCCTTGAGGACGTCCGGCTGCCCGCCGACGCGATGCTCCCCGGGGCCCGTGGCTTGTCCGGCCCGCTCGGCTGCCTCAACGAGGCCCGCTTCGGCATCGTCTTCGGCGCCCTCGGCGCCGCCCGCGACTGCCTGGAGACGGCGATCTCCTACGCGGCCGACCGCACCGTCTTCGCCCGGCCGCTCTCCTCGTACCAGCTCACCCAGCAGAAGCTCGCCGACATGTCGCTGGAGCTGGGCAAGGGCATGCTGCTCGCCCTCCACCTCGGCCGGCTCAAGGACCAGGGCGTTCTCACGCCCGAGCAGATCAGCGTCGGCAAGCTCAACAACGTCCGCGAGGCCATCGCCATCGCCCGCGAATGCCGCACCATCCTCGGCGCCAACGGCATCACCCTGGAGTACCCGGTGCTGCGCCACGCCAACAACCTGGAGTCCGTCCTCACGTACGAGGGGACGAGCGAGGTGCACGCCCTGGTCATCGGCAAGGCGCTCACCGGCGAGCAGGCCTTTCGCTGATCGCCGAAAGCCGGCGCGGGGGCGGCACGGGCCCCAGGCCTTACCGCCCCCGCGTGCCGGGGCACGCGAGCCCAGAAAGATCCGAAAGAGAGGGTCCTAGCCCGCCAGGATCTGGTTCACGAAGGCGTCGAGGTTGCCCGTCATCCGGGCCACCCGCTCATCCACGGACAGCGACTCCTCGGGGCGGCGGGCCCGCAGCTTGGGCTGACGCAGACCGCGGACGTACAGCGGGCAGGCGAGGTCGGCGCAGACGTACGTGCCGATCGTGTTGCCCTCGCGGCCGCGGGTGCCGGCCAGCGGGGCGGCCAGCAGCGTGACACCGGAGGAGGCGTGCGAGGTCAGGCAGACCTGGCACATGCTGGACTTCGTCGCGCTCGTCCGGGCGGAGGCCGGGACCCGCAGGGCGATGCCGACCGGGCCGTCGGGGCGCGGGACGACGAGATGGGCGCGCAGTGGCGCGCCCGGGTCGACCCAGCCCAGGAAGTCCAGGTCGGGCCACGGCAGCTCGGCGAAGTCGAGCGGCAGCTTCATCCGGGCCGCGTCACCCTTCGTGCAGTTCACGAAAGACGTGCGGATCTCTTTGTCGGTCAGCGGTTCCACCCGGCCGACCGTACACAGCGCCCTGCCCCCAGGCCAGCCGATTTTCGGCATGCCCTCGCGACGCACTGATGGACGGTGGCACGGTGCTGTCGGCGCGGACGCGGTTTTCGATACGCGGACGATATGTGCCCGCTCGTAGCATCGAGAGCATGCGTGTGTTAATCGTCGAGGACGAGCCCTATATGGCGGAGGCCATCCGCGATGCCCTGCGCCTGGAAGCGATCGCGGCCGACCTCGCGGGCGACGGCGACATCGCCCTGGAATCGCTGAGCGTCAACAGATACGACATCGCCGTCCTCGACCGCGATATCCCCGGCCCTTCCGGCGACGAGATCGCCAGACGCATCGTCGCCTCGGGCAGCGGCATGCCGATTCTCATGCTGACCGCGGCCGACCGCCTCGACGACAAGGCATCCGGCTTCGAACTCGGCGCCGACGACTACCTCACGAAACCGTTCGAAATGCAGGAACTCGTCCTCAGGCTCCGGGCGCTCGACCGCAGGCGTGCCCACAGCCGGCCTCCTGTCCGTGAGATCGCGGGGCTGCGGCTGGATCCGTTCCGACGCGAGGTCTACCGGGACGGCCGCTACGTCGCACTGACGCGCAAGCAGTTCGCCGTACTCGAGGTCCTCATCGCCGCCGAGGGCGGTGTCGTCAGCGGCGAGGAACTTCTGGAGCGCGCGTGGGACGCGAACGCCGATCCGTTCACCAATGCTGTCCGCATCACCGTCTCAGCACTGCGCAAGCGTCTCGGTGAGCCGTGGATCATCGCCACGGTCTCCGGCGTCGGCTACCGAATCGACGCACAGCCGCAGGCCGGAGACGGGGGAGAGGACCGTGGATAGAGGGCCTGGTTTAAGCGTCCGCCTCAAGCTCACCCTCAGCTACGCCGGATTCCTCATGCTCGCCGATGCCTTGGCGCTCGCCGCCACAGCGGTGTTCCTCCTGCAACAGGGGTGGCTGCAGACCAACGAAGAGGGGGCGTGGAAGAGAAACCCGGTCGTCGACTTCGTGCAGGGTTTCGCGCCGACGGCAGCCGCGGTCATGGTGCTCCTCCTCGTGTTCGGCCTTCTGGGAGGATGGATCCTCGCCGGTCGTATGCTCGCCCCCTGGCTCGTATTACGTCCGCCACCCGCACGGCCGCCACGGGATCGCTCGCGCACCGTATCCGGATGCCGGGCCGCCAGGACGAGTTCCGCGAACTCGCCGACGCCTTCGACGCGATGCTCGCACGGCTTGAAGCACACGTCGCCGAGCAGCGGAGATTCGCGGCGAACGCCTCGCACGAACTACGCACCCCGCTGGCCGTCTCGAAGTCTCTTCTCGACGTGGCCCGCACCGATCCGTCACACGACACCGGCGAAGTCCTCGACCGCCTCCAAGTCGTCAATACCCGAGCGATCGACCTCACCGAAGCGTTGCTCTTGCTCAGCCGAGCCGACCAGCGGTCCTTCACCCGGGAACGGGTCGACCTGTCCCTCATGGCGGAAGAAGCCGCCGAAACACTGCTCCCCTCGCGGAAAAGAACGGCGTCACCATCGAGACCCGCGGCGACATCACCCCCGCGAGCGGATCGCCGGCGCTCCTGCTGCAACTGACCTTGAACCTCGTGCACAACGCCATCGTCCACAATCTGTCCGAACAGGGCAGGGTGTGGGTCACCACCGGCGTCCACTCCGGCACCGTGATACTCACGGTCGAGAACACCGGCGAGAAACTGCCGCCACACCTGGTCTCGACGCTCACCGAACCATTCCAGAGGGGCACCGAGCGCATCCACGCCAACCAGACGGGCGTCGGCCTCGGCCTGGCCATCGTCACCACCATCACTCGCGCACACGACGGCACCCTCACCCTCACCCCGCGCGACACCGGCGGTCTGCGCATCACGGTGGAACTGCCCGCGCGCGCGTCCCCACGGTCGTGATGCGCGCCCCGCCGACCGCGCGGGTGGCGCGGCCGTGTCGACGTACGCCGGGATCATCCTCGGCGATCACCGCGCGCACGGCAGCTCCGCGGTGATGGTGGTGGGCCCGCCGGCGGGGCTGCTGACGTGGAAGGTCCCGTCGAGGGAGCCGACCCGCTTGGCCAGCCCGGTCAGTCCCGTGCCGGCGGCGGCGTCGGCACCGCCCAGCCCGTCGTCGGTGACGCGCACGCGCAGCACCTCACCGACCTGATGGACCATCACCTCCGCACGCATCGCGTCGGCGTGCTTCGTCGCATTGGTCAGCGCCTCGGAGATCACGAAGTACGCGACCGACTCCACGTGGGGCGCCACCCGCTCCTCCAGGTCGACCCGCAGCCGCACCGGCAGGGGCGTGCGGGCAGCCAACCCGGACAACGCCGCGTCCAGACCTCGGTCTTCGAGCACGGCCGGGTGCAGCCCCCGCACCAGGTCGTTGAGTTCGGCGATCGCCTCCTTCGCCTCCAGGTGCGCTTCCGCGATCGCCTCGCGGGCGTCACACGGCAGGTCCGGGCGGGCGGCAAGGGCCAGACCCAGGTTGACCGCGAGAGACACCAGCCGCTGCTGGGTGCCGTCGTGCAGGTCGCGCTCGATCCGGCGGCGCTCCGCGTCGACGGCCTCGATCAAGTCGGTCCGGCTCACGGCCAGCTGATCGACCCGCTCCTGGAGCCGCTGCGCCCGGCTGGGCCCGAGCAGGCCCGACGCCGGCCGCGCCTCGGCCCGGGCTACCGCCCGCGCGGTCCAGGGCAGGGCGCACAGGAGGAGGAGCCCGGCCCCCGTGTACGCCGGCAGCCGGGTCAGGTAGCCGAACCAGTCCTGCCGGACCCCGGTCGGCAGCGCCCATGACCAGGCGTAGGCGAGGACGCCCGCCAGGCCCGCCGCTGCCACCGCGAGCACCAGCAGCTCCAGCAGCGCGAACAGCGGGCCCAGCAGGAGGTGGTAGCCGATCCTGCGCCACGGCCGCGTCGCCGCGAGCCACCGGGCGGTAGAGGCCCACGTCCATGGTTCCGGCGCGGTGGGGGTGAGCCGGGGGATGTCCACACCGATGAACACCCGGTAGCGAGCCCGCTGAACGGCCGTCAGCACCGGGGCGCCGAGCAGGACCAGGGCGGCCGACACGGAAACCGTAAGGAGCCAGTTCCCCGTCCTGGCGGCAGTCGTCGCCGCCCAGGACCACACGGGCACCAGTGCCAGGTGCGGCAGCACACCAGCGGCGAGAAAGCCGGTGTCCCGCCGCGCCCGGAGGGCCGTGCGTCTCAGTCCGGCTGGAATCGTCATGGCACGACGCTAGGGCACCGCGGGAGGACGGTGCCATGAAACCTGTACCCGATCTCACGGTGGAGCCAGTACCAGCTGTAGATCTTGATCCTGGCCTGTGGACGGACGGCGTTTCGGGTCGGCAGGCCGGCTTCTGCGGGCCGCCGGCAGGGAGGCCGGGCCCGGTGGGACAGGCACTTCGCCCCGGTGGGCATCGTCATCACGTTCTTCGTGGCACCGGACACCGAAGCGAAGCGGGTCGACGACGTATCGGCAGCGTATCGAAAACTGCATACGCGTTGGCAACGTCCCGTTTCTCCGCAGTTCACGTACGAGGTACCGCTGGCGGGAAGGTCCGAGGAAGGCGTTGCCGCAAAAGTGGCTTGCTGTCGATGGGTGCGTTCCGTCGGTCGGCGTAGGACACGCCTTCCTCGCCCTCGACGACATCGAGGGCGACACCACCCAGGCGCCCGTCCTCCAGCGCCGCGACCAGCGCGGCGGTGTCGATGAGGGCGCAGCGCCCGGTGTTGACCCCGAGGCACCGGGTTTCATCCGCTGGATGCGTGCACGGTCGAGGAGATGGTGCGTCTCGGCGTTGAGCGGCGCATGGAGCGTGACGACATCGCTCGACCTCAGTAATTCATCGAATGATGATTCCCATTGGTTGGCTGTAGGTCATGCCTCTATTCAAGTGGGTCGAGCCACGCACCGATGTCCCCGGACCAGTCGATGTCAGGACCCCACGGCACATACGCAAGCGTGGACCGCGACAGCCCTGGCACCGGCCGGTGAAGGACGAGCCCCGCCCCCACAAGCCGCCCGCCGTCGAACCATCCGAGCGACTCGGCGCGCCACTCCGTCTTCACTCGCCCCCACGCCGGGGTCTGCGCAAAGTGCGCGGAGCGCCGTGCCTGCACGAAGGTCAGGTGCTCGGCGTCGCTGATCGGCGCGATGGTCAGCGTCACAGGGAGGGGCGGGGGAGATACGGCGGGATCAGCCGGAGCTGTCGGCGGCGGGCGCCCCGCCCGAGGGTCCCTGTGGGGTGGCCGGGGTGCCCGGCGACCCGTACGAGGGCTGGGGCGGCGTCGGCGCGGTGGGCGCCGTCGGCGGGGGCGGCGCGGTGGTCGGCTGCGTGGGCGGTGGTGCGGTCGGCGGGGTGTTCGGGGGCGTCGGCGGGCGGGGGACGCCGGCGTCGCCGTCGAGGTGGGGGAGGCGGGAGAGGTGGACGACCCGGGAGCCGACGGCGAGGGGGACGGAGCAGTGGTCGGGTAGTCGTGGTTGCCCGTGTCGCCCGTCGGGCGGGCGATCCAGCTGTCCGACTGCTCGTCGTGGATCACGAAGACGTCGATCACCGCGGACGCCGGCTGCACCACGACCACATTGCTCGCCTGGTAGCCGGGCCAGGGTGTCCCCACCTGCTTCGGCGACTTCTGCGCCACCGGAGGCGTCAGCGGATTGCCGCAGGCGCACCGCACCCGCGGCACCCCGCGGTCGTCGACGAGTACCGCCGTGCCCGCCTGGAGCACCGCCTGGTAGGCCACCGGACGGCCGTCGCGGTACCCGTGGTTGGTCACCCGGGTGTCCACACGGAGCTGAACAGGCGTCAGAGACCGCAGATAGTCCGGGACTTCCTCCTTCGTGCGCCCGATCACCGACGCGAACGCGGCGGTCTTGGCCGGTTCCTCGGTGAGATAGCGGATCTGCTGCTCGACGTCGCAGCTCGCGACCCGGCGCGTCCCCCCGTAAAGCCCGGGGGTCGATCCCTGCACGCTCCGCGCCGCGTAGGCGGTCGTGCCGGACGCGCTGGGCAGTGCCGGAGGCGAGGCCGTCGTGCTCTGCGTATGCGCGGTGGAACGGGTGAAGGGGTCGGGGCCGACCGAGGAGGTGCTCTGCAGGAACACCTCGCCGCCCGACGCGGCCTGGTTCGAACCGCCGCCTCCGCCGCCCCGCTGGGTCAGGACCACGATGAGCGCGACTGCCGCCACCAGGACCGCGGCCAGCGAGGCGACCTTCGGTACGGAGCGCCACCACGGGCCCCCGCCGCCTCCGCCACCCGCCGCGCCCCCGCCCGTACCGCCCGCGCCGCTCCCGTCCCCGCCCCGCCCTCCGCCGCCGGTGCGGCCCGCGCCTCCGCCCGTACCCCCGCCCGTCCCGTCGTGCGTCGCGCCGCGCGGCGGCACGGAATCCGGTGGGGGAGCGGCCGGGCCCGGGTGGCGGCCACGGTCCGAGAGCGGCCCCGACGGCGGGCCCGTGGGCGGGCCGGAGGGACGGTCGGACGGCGGGTGGGAAGTCACGTTGTCTCCCTTTCTTCCGTTCCGCGCTCATTGTGTGCGCCGACCGGACGCCGCCCGCAAGCGGACCGCACCCGCCCGTATTAGCGTGACCGGCGTGAGCCCACCGCTCCCCACCCCACCGGACGGACCGTCCCCGCCGACCCCGCCGGACGCCTGGTCCACGGCCTGGCGGCCGCCCTCGGCGCCGTCGTCACCGGCTTCGTGGCCATGGGCGTCACCGCCGCCCTCGGCCTGTGGGCGGCCGGCGCCACCGGACTGCCGGGCGGCGGGAACGCGTTCACCGCCGTCGTCGCCGCGGCCGTCGTGATGGCCGCCGGCGGCCAGGTCGGACTCGCCGGCGACGCGGGCGACCTGGCCGGCGCCCGGGCCGAACTCACCGCCATGCCGCTCACCGTCACCCTGGTGGGCGCGCTCGTCACCGGCGCCCTGTTCCTGCGCCCGCTGCGCCACCACGCCGTCGCCCGCGCCCGCGACCTGCTCGCCCTGGCCGTCCCGACCGTGGTGCTCTGGCTGGCCGCGCTCGCCGGCCTGTCCACGCTCGCCCGGCACGACTTCCCGCTCACCCTCGGCGGCACCCAGGAGGCCGGCGGCGACCTCGGCGACCTGGTGCGGCAGCTCATGTCCGCCGCCCACCCCACCATCGGCTTCCGCACCGACCTCGGCCCCACCCTCTTCTACGGCCTGCTGTGGATCCTCGGCGTCCTCGTCGTCGCCGTGCTCGTCTCCCGCCGCACCCCGCTCCCGCCCCGTTTCGTCCGCCACCACCAGGCCGTTCGCCCCGCCGCCTCCGCGGTCCTGCTGTTGTTCCTCGCGTACGTGTCCGCCGGCCTCCTCATCGGCCTGGTCGTCGCGGCGACGAAGGGCCACCCCGCCGAGACCTTCGCCGTGCTGCTCCTCGGCCTGCCCAATGTCAGCTGGCTCGCCCTCGGCGTCGGCATCGGCGGCTCGTGGGAGGGCCGGGCCGAGGGACCGTTCGGCCTGCCCATGCCGCAGATCCTCGACCACGTCCTGCGCGGCGGGAACGGCGGCAAGGACCTGTCGACCGTCGACCTGTCCACCCTCGCCTCGTACGACGGGCGGGCCTGGTGGCTGCTACCGATCGCCGTCGTGCTCGTGCTCGGCGCGGCGGTCGCCATGGCCGTCCGCTCCCCGGCCCGCGTCCGGCCCTGGCGGCACGCCCTCCACCTGGGCGTCGCCTTCGCCGTGGCGATGCTGGTCATCGCCCCGCTCACCCTGGTCGAGGCCCGCTTCGGTCTGTCGGTCATCGGCATCGGCGACCTGGAGGCGCTCGGCGCGGTGGTGCTGCTCCGCCCGCACATCTGGGGTCTGGTCGGCCTCGCGCTGCTGTGGGGTCTGGTCGCCGGATTCCTCGGCGGGCTCCTCGCGGCCCCGCTCCGGCACCGCGCCGCGACCAACGTGCCCTGACCGATGGCCGTGCCGTTCGCCGCGCCCGAGACCGCGGTCACCGCTCCAGGAACACCGGCCGCGCCCACTCCGGCGGCTCCGGTGGCTCCGGCGGCGGGCTCGGTGTCCCGCCCGCCGTGCCGCCCGCGACCGCCCGTGCCCCGGCGCCCGGCACCCCGCCCTCCAGGGCCGCCCGCAGCTCCGCGACGAACTCCAGGCACGTCCCGTACCGCTCCTCCGGCGTCTTGGCCAGCGCCTTCGCCATCACCGCGTCCGCCGCGGCCGGAAGCCCCGCCCGCTCCTCGGACAACGGAGGCGGCGGGTCGTACTGGTGCGCCCACAGCAGCGCCATGTCGTCGTCCCGGCGGAACGGCGGCACCCCGGCGAGCGTCTCGAACACCACGCACGCCAGGCTGTACACGTCGCAGCGGCCGTCCACCGGCTTGCCGGAGATCTGCTCCGGCGCCACGTAGTCCAGCGTCCCGACGAACTGCCCCACCGTCGTGAACCCGGTCAGTGACAGGGACTTCTTCGTCAGGCCGAAGTCGGTGAGGTAGACGTGCTCCGGATGGTCCCGGTCGGTGCCCTCCGCCACCAGGATGTTGCCGGGCTTCACATCCCGGTGCACCAGATCGTGCGCGTGCGCGGCGTCCAGCGCGGAGGCCACCTGCACCGCGATCCGCCCCGCCACCGCCGGCGCCAGGGCACCGCCCTGCCGGTCGAGCAGCGCGCGCAGGTCGAGACCGGGGACGTACCGCATCGCGATGTACAGCACGCCCTCCGTCTCGCCCGCCTCGAAGACCGGCACGATGTGCGGATGGTCGATCGCCGCCGCGACCCGCGACTCGTGCGCGAAACGGCGGCGGAAGGTGTCGTTGCGGGCCAGCTCGGGCGCCAGCAGTTTCAGCGCCACGGTCCGGTCGAGGCGCAGGTCGCGCGCCCGGTAGACCACGGCCATGCCGCCGCGCCCGATCTCCGCCTCGACGCGGTAGCCGGCGACCTGCTTGCCGACCAGGCCGGACTCCCGCCCGGCCGGCAGCGAACCGGCCTGCTCCGCCCCGTTGCCCGGGACCGCGCCGGTGCCGCTCATCCGCGCTCACCCGGGTCGTCCGGCCGGGGCTCCGGTACGACCCGGGTCGGCTCGTGCCCGACGGGGCCGGGGGCGGGTTCGCGTACGGTCGTGGGCTCGTCCGCGGGTTCGTCCGCGGGCTTGTCCGGGGGGTTGTCCGCGGGCTCGGCTCGGGTCTCCGGTTCGGGCTCGGCTCGGGTCTCCGGTTCGGGCTCGGGTTCAGGCCGGGGGCCGGGCTCCGGCTCCGGCTCCGTCTCCGGTTCTGGCGTGGGTTCGACTACGGGCTCGGGCTCGGGCGGCGAGGCCGCCGAGGAGGGCGGTGCCGAGGCCGCGTACGCGCTCAGCCCCGTACCGTCGCAGTACACCCACCGCTCGTGCTCCGCGTCGTACAGCCACAGCGACTCCCCGTCGACGACCATCCCCACCCGCAGCCCGCGGGTGCGCCGCCGGAACGTCTCGCCGTCCGCCCGCCCCGCCGCCAGTTCCTCGGCGGCCCGCCGGTAGCGGGTCAGCGCGTCCGCCGCCCGGCCGATCAGCGGGCGCGGGTCGGCCGTCCGGGTGAGCGGACTGCCCGCGGCGGGCGGATCGGCCGGTACGGAGACGAGGAGACGGGCGTCGACCCAGGCCGACCAGCCGTTCGAGCACAGCACCTGGCCCCAGTCGCCGACCCGGTCGAGCAGCCGCACCGGCAGGAACGCGTCCAGCGGCTCCGTCGGCAGCGCGGGATCGGGCGCCTCCCAGGCGGCCAGTCCGGTACGCGGCACGACGTGTGTGGGCAGGAAGTCCGCCTCGTCCGTGCGGCCTGTGCCGTCCGCCCCCTCCGTGCCGCCGGGGCCGCCCGTCCGCGCGGTGGCGGCCTCCGGGGCGTACGCCGGGGTCGCGCGCGCACCCGAGACGAGCCGGGTCGGCTCCCCGGCCGCGGGCCCGTACTCCGGTGTGTGCTCCCCGGGCTCCGGCCCGTGATCCGGCCCGCGCTCCGTCGCACCGCTGGCGTCCGTACTCTCCACAGGGGTCCTACCTCCGCATCACGACCGGCTCGTGGCGCCGCAGCAGCCACGCCACCACGAGACCGAGGACGACGCACAGTGCGACCAGCATGCCCATGTCGAAGAGCCAGGCGCCCACCGTGTGGTCCATCAGCGGGTCGGCGGTCCGCGAGCCCGGCACGATCGCGCCGATGTCGATCGTCGCGCCCATCGCCGCGAACGCCCACCGCGACGGCACCAGCCAGGCCAGCTGCTCCAGGACCGGTGTGCCCCGGACGTTCAGGAGCGCACCGCAGAACACCACCTGGACGATCGCGAGGAGGACGAGCAGCGGCATCGTCACCTCCTCCTTGCGCACCAGGGCGGAGACGAACAGTCCGAGCATCATCGCGGTGAAGGCGAGCAGCGCCACCGCCAGGGTGAGTTCGAGGAGCGGTGGCATCAGCACGCCCTTGCCGCCGGGCGCGCCGAGGGGCACGCCGATGAGCGCCACCAGGGTGAGGACCACGGCCTGCACGACCGTGATCGTGCCGAGGACGACCACCTTGGACATCAGATACGCGGAACGGGACAGGCCGACGGCTCTCTCACGCCGGTAGATGGTGCGTTCCTTGACCAGTTCGCGCACCGCGTTCGCCGCGCCCGTGAGTACGCCGCCGACGCAGAGGATCAGCAGCACGTTCAGCGCGGATTCGGCGTTCAGCTTTCCGCCGGACAGGGCCCGGGCCATCGCGCCCATGATGAACGGCAGCGCGACCATGATGACCAGGAAGGTCCGGTCGGAGGACAGCGCCGCCGCGTACCGCCGGACGAGGGTACGGAGCTGGGAACCCCAGCTCTGCGCCTTCGGCGGCGGGGGTGGCGCGGCCTGCTGCGGCAGCGCCCCTGCGGGCGCGGGCGCGGGCGCGGGCGCGGGCCCGGGCGTGGGTGCCGGGGCGCCGGCCCCGCGCGGCCCGGCGCGGACGCCGGCCTCCTCGACGTAACGGTGGTGCAGCGGGGAGAGCCGGTAGCGGCCCGCCCAGTCGCGGTCCCGGTCGTTCTCGAACGCCTCGAACGCCTCCGGCCACTGCGCGTAGCCGAAGAAGCCGAGCGCGTCGCCGGGCGGTCCGTAGTACGCGACCCGGCCGCCGGGCGCGAGCACGAGCAGCCGGTCGCACACGTCCAGGCTCAGCACGCTGTGGGTGACGACGATGACGGTGCGGCCGTCGTCGGCGAGGCCGCGGAGCATGTGCATGACCGAGCGGTCCATGCCCGGGTCGAGTCCGGAGGTCGGCTCGTCGAGGAAGAGCAGGGAGGGTTTGGTGAGCAGTTCCAGGGCCACACTGACGCGTTTGCGCTGGCCGCCGGACAGACTGTGGATCGGCTGCCCGGCGCGCTCCGTCAGGCCCAGCTCGGCGATCACCTCGTCGACCCGGGCGCGCCGCTCGGCGGGCGCGGTGTCCTCGGGGAAGCGCAGTTCGGCGGCGTATCCGAGGGCCCGGCGGACGGTCAGCTGGAGGTGCAGGATGTCGTCCTGCGGGACGAGACCGATGCGGCGGCGCAGCTCCGGGTAGTCCTGGTAGAGGTCGCGGCCGTCGTACAGGACGCTGCCCCGGTCGGCGGGGCGCAGGCCGGTGAGGGCGTTGAGCAGCGTCGACTTGCCCGCGCCCGACGGGCCGACGACCGCGAGCAGGCTCTTCTCGCCGACGGGGAAGGAGACCCCGTCGAGCAGGGTCTTGTGGCCGTGGTCGACGGTGACGGCCAGTTCCTGGACGTCGAGCGAGATCTCGCCGGTGTCGGTGAACTCGACGAGCGAGCCGCCTATCAGGCCGTACGCGCGGTGACCGATGCCGACGAGATCGTCGGGGGTCACCCGTGCGTCGGTGACGGGGCGGCCGTTGAGGAAGGTGCCGTTGTGGCTGCCGAGGTCGTGGATGCGGTACGTGCCGTCGGGTTCGGCGCGCAGTTCGGCGTGCCGGCGCGAGACGGTCAGGTCGTCGAGCACCAGGTCGTTGTCGGGGGCCCGGCCGATTCGCACGGTGTGGACGGGCAGCGGGCGGACGGAGGTGGGGCGGCGGAAGGCGCCGGTGCGGGCCGGGGACGAGACGGCCGCGGAGGAGGGCCGGGGCGGCGCGGGGGCGGCCGGTTCCCGGTGTGGTTCCGCTCGTACGGGCGTGGCGGCAGCGGCAGCGGCAGCGGCAGGATCGGCAGGCGCCGCGGGGGCCGCGGCGTCGTCACGTGGCGTCCTCTCGCGGGCCGCGTGGCTCTCGTGCGGTGGGTTCGCGCGGAGGACGGCCTTCGGGCCGTCCGCGGGATGGCCGAAACGGAGGACCGTTCCGGCGCCCACCACGCTGAGGCCCACCCGCCGGCCGTCGGCGAAGGTGCCGTTCGTACTGTCCTGGTCCTCCAGGGTCCAGTGACCGCCGACCGCCCGCAGCACCGCGTGATGCCAGGACGTCCGGTCGTCGGCCAGGACGATGTCACTGCTGGGGTCGCGTCCGATGCGATAGACACGGCGCGCGTTCATGACGGTCGCGTCTCCGTCGGTCTCCAGGACCAAGGCGGGCGCGGCGGGCGCGACAGGCCGCTCTCCCATACGAAAAGCCTATCGTCGGCGGCCTGACCGCGCCCGGGATGGCCGCCGGTATCGTGGCGGCCGACCCACCCGTGGCCGTCCCCGGCCGGGGACCGAAGGAGAACCGCCCGTGCCGAAAGGTGTCACCAAGCGCCGCCCCCGTACCCGCGCGGCCCTGCTGCGGGCGGCCCTGGAGACCTTCGCCGAGCACGGGTTCCACGCGGTGTCGATCGAACAGATCTGTGAGCGCGCGGGCTTCACGCGCGGGGCGTACTACTCCAACTTCGCGAGCAAGGAAGAACTCTTCCTGGCTCTCTTCGACGAGCACGGTGAACGGGTCGTCCGGTGCCTCGCCGAAGCGGTCGACGCGCTCGCGCCCGAGGAGTGCACCCTGGAGCGGCTCGCCGGGCTGGTCGCGCGGATCGAACCGGACGAACGCGCCTGGTACCTGGTGAGCATGGAGTTCACCCTGCACGCCATCCGCGACCCGCAGGCCTCCTGGGTGCTCGCCCGCCACGAGGCTCGCCTGCGCGCCGAGATCGCCCGCGGCCTGGAACTCGTCGTCCGCCGCAGCGGACGCGAACTCGCCGTGGACGCCGACCGGTTCGCCCGCCTGATCGTGGCCCTGCGCGAAGGCGCCCTCGCGCAGAGCTATGTCGAACCGGTCGAACTTCCCCCCGGCACCCTCGAACGCGCCTTCCTGCCCGCGCTGTTGGAGTCCGCCACCCGGCCGGCCGCGCCCCCGGCCTGACCGGCGGGCGGGGGAGGGGGAAGCGTGTTCGTCGATCGGTTCGTCACCGTGTCCCGCCGGCCGCCTGTCGAACTGCTGGTCGCCCAGTCGGCGGGACCCGCGCACCGCGCGCTGCTCGTGATCCACGGAGGCCCCGACTGGGACCACACCTACCTCCGGGAACCGCTGGACAGGCTCGCCGGAACACACCGCCTCGTGATGCCCGACCTGCGCGGGTGCGGGCGCTCCACCCGCGGTCTGCCCGGCGACCGGTACACCCCGGACGCCGCCGTCGGCGACCTGATCGCCCTCCTGGACGCCCTCGGGATCGGCCGGGCCGACGTCCGCCGCAGGGGTGAACGCGACGGCCGCCGGTCCGACCCCCCGTCGCCGGCGTGGAGCTTCCGGAGGAGGCCGAGCGCCTCGACTCCCGCTCAGTCGCGGCCGAGCGCGTCCAGGAGCTGGAACTCCTCGTCCGTGAGCCGGAGTTCACCGGCCGCCAGGTTGTCGACGAGGTGGTCCGGGTTACCCGTGCCGGGGATGGCCAGGATGTGCGGGCCCTTCCGGAGCGTCCAGGCGAGGCGGACCCGGGCCGGGGTGGCACCGTGCGCGCGGGCGATGGAGAGGACCTCGTCGTGCTCGGTGTGGACGGCGCCCTCCTCGCGTCCCGGGCCGGCGATGGAATAGAAGGGGACGAAGGCGATGCCGAGCGCGGCGCAGGTGTGCAGCAACTCCTCGGCGTCACGGTCGTCGAGGCCGTAGCGGTTCTGTACGCACACCACGGGCGCGATCGCCCGGGCCTCGTCCAGGTGCTCAGGGCGGGCGTTGGACAGGCCGAGGTGGCGGACCAGTCCGGCGTCACGGAGTTCGGCGAGCGCGCCGAAGTGCTCGCTGACGGACGGCTGGCTCATGACCCGCAGATTGACCAGGTCGAGGTGGTCGCGGCCGAGCTGGCGCAGGTTCTCCTCGACCTGGCCGCGCAGCTCGTCGGGGCGGGCCGAGGTGGCCCACTCGCCGGAGGCGTCCCGGGCCGGACCGACCTTGGTGGAGATGAGCAGCTCGTCGGAGTAGGGGGCGAGCGCAGAGTTGATCAGTTCGTTGGAGGACCGCAGCCGGGAGAAGTAGAAGGCGGCGGTGTCGATGTGATTGACGCCGAGTTCGACGGCGCGGCGCAGCACGGCGATCGACCGCCCCCGGTCACTGGGGGTGCCCAGGTGGAAGGCGGCGCTTCCGGTCAGCCGCATGGCGCCGAAGCCGATCCGGTGGACCATGTGGTCACCGAGCGTCCAGGTACCCGAGGCGGCCGCCGAGACCGTGCGCGAGGTCATCCGTTTCCTCAACTCCATCCGATAGGCCGCCCCGCCCGACGGGTTCGGGCGGGGCGGCAGTGGAGTATGCCCAGGTGGCAGCCGTGCCGGAAAGCCCGGACGGGGTGGGGGATTGTCACAGCCGGGACGGGAACTCCGGCCGAGCATGCGGACGTTGTCCCCGTAGACGGCGAAACGGCGCGGGCGGATGCGGCGGTCAGTCGAAGAGGTCGGGGTCCGAGGCCGTGATCTGCTCCCAGAGCGGACGGGCCTGGAACCAGCCGGCGATCGGCGAGCCGATCTGGCCGCGGGTGAGCAGCGCCGTCTCCCGGTCGATCAGCTGCGGCGTGCCCGCCGCCATCGCCAGCAGCTGGGCCTGGCAGGAGCGTTCCATGGTGACGAACCACCAGACCGCCTCGGCGACCGACTGGCCGACGGTGAGCAGCCCGTGGTTCTTCAGGACGACCGCCTTGTACGAGCCGAGCGCCTTGGCGACGCGCTCGCCCTCCTCCCGCTCGTTGACGACGCCGCGGTAGTCGTCGTAGATCCCGTGGTCCTCGAAGAACGCGCAGGCGTCCTGGGTGATCGGGTCGAGCGGGACGCCGAGGCTGGAGAACGCCTTGCCGTGCAGGGAGTGCGAGTGCGCGGCGGCGATCGCGTCCGGCCGGGCGCTGTGCACCTGCGCGTGGATGACGAACGCGGCCCGGTTCACCGGCCGTACGCCGTCCAGCACCTGCCCCTCGTGGTCCACGCGGATGAGGTCGGACGCCTTGATCCGGCTGAAACTCATGCCGAACGGGTTGACCCAGAAGGTGTCCGGGTCCCCGGGGTCGCGCACGGTGATGTGCCCGGCGACGCCCTCGGAGAAGCCGAACCGGCCGAAGATCCGGAAACCGGCGGCCAGTTGTTCCTTCCGGTGCTGGCGTTCCTCCGCGACCGAGTCGAAGGTGGGCGGCAGCGGCACGACGGCCCCCTCCGGCAGGGGGCCGATGGCGACGGAGAGGAGCGCGGCGATTTCGGGCGGCAGATCGGGCACGGGAAGCCTCCGGCGGTGCGGCGGATCGGGTCGGCGAGTGCGCCAAAAGATACAGAGATGTATCCGATACGACAATGTCTCCAACGGCTTCGGCGGACTCGGCGCCCGGCGTTCCCGCTCGGGAACCCCGGGCGGCTGAACTCCGCGAAACTCGGTGGCTCTTCGGTGCTGCCTCCGCCTGGGTTCGGCCGCATGGCCGACGACTGTTTCGGACATCCACGGCTCACCGCCATCTACGATCCGCACGACCCCGACCGTGGCGATCTCGGCGCCTACCTCCGGATGGCCGAAGAGTTCGGGGCGCGCCACGTCCTGGACATCGGCTGCGGTACAGGGGTGTTCGCGCTCCTCCTGGCCGGCCGCGGGATCGAGGTCGTCGGCGTCGATCCCGCGCGGGCCTCCCTCGACGTCGCCCGGACCAAGCCGGGCGGTGACCGGGTGCGCTGGATCCCTGGCGACGCGACGGCCCTCCCGCCCCTGCGGGTCGACCTCGCGACGATGACCGCGAACGTCGCCCAGGCCATCGCCGATCCGGACACCCGGCACGCGACACTGGCGGGAGCGGGCAGCCGCTCCGTGCCGCCGCCGTAGGGCAGGAAGACGGTGCGGTTGGCGAGCAGCCGGTCCATGGGGTCGAGCGACGCGTCCGTCATCGTGACGTCCTACCAGCGCCGTCCCGTCACGGGCCCAACGCTTTTCCCGCCGTTCCCGCCGCCCCCGCCGTCCCCGGTGGCCACCAGGCCCCTGCCCCCTACCGCGCCGGCGCCCCGAACCGGGCCAGCAGATGCCAGACCCGCTTCACCTCCTGCCGGTCGTACCGCCCCGACTCCGCGGCCTCCTGCACGATCCGCGCGTCCAGCCACCCCTCCACGGCCAGTTCGGCGCCCAGCTCCACGAACCGCGGCCCCCGGTACCCCGGATGGCGCCGCAGGTCCGCGACCGACAGCCGGAAACCGTCGTGCCACGCGACCGGACACGGCAGCGCGCGGGCCGCGGCCTCCACCTCCGTACCGCGGAAGGACGGGTCGAGGACCAGCGCCTCGACGTCCCGGGCCAGGTCGACCGGGCCGTGCACCTGCGCCTCGACGTAGTCGTCGAGCGCGTCCTGGCCGTCGTCGAGGGCGAGCGCGACGAGCGGCGCGGCCCGTTCGGCGACACCGAAGTCGGTCGGTTCGAGGACGCTGTCCGGATAGCAGAAGGTCGTCCGGGCCAGGGCGGCGGCGCTCAGCCGCAGATGCGCCGAGCCGAAGCGGGGCGCGGCGCCGAAGGGGCGGCGCCGGTGGTCGAGCGCGCCGTACACGGGCCGCTCGTGCGCCGGCGCGTCGTCGTACGCCCCGCCGAAGATCCGGCTCTCCCAGCGCCAGCGGTCGCCGCCGGGGTGCGCGGTGAGACCGCCGTTGCTCGTGCCGGTGACGAACTGGGAGCGGTAGAAGCCGTCCTCGGCGAGCCGGCCGAGGAAGGCCGGATGGAAGTTGAGCGTGACCCGCAGGGCGGGGTCGAGCGGGCCGCCCGTGGCGAGGGCGGAGACATGGGCGAGCGCGCGGCTCGGCCGGGGAAGAAGATCCATCGCCGCAGTCTGCCGCAGGCCGGGTCTTGCGGCGCGGGCTTTTCGCTGGCTACGGTCAGGCGTAGAAAGCGCTTACTGAAGTGGGCGCGTCAGGGGAGAGGGAGAGCGGCGCGTGGCCACCAGCGACGACAGCGGACACATCGAGCCGGCCGGACAAGCGGAGCACGCGGGCGGCACGGCGGACGGCCGGCGCGGCGACGAGGTCCTCGTCTACACCCGTACCACCGGCTACCGCCACGACTCCATCCCCGCCGGTGCCGCCGCCCTCGTCGACCTCGCCCGCGCCGCCGGTCTGCGCCCCGAGATCACCGAGGACCCCGGTGCCTTCACTCCCGCCCGGCTCGCCCGCTGCGCCGCCGTCGTCCTCCTCTCCACCACCGGCACCGTCCTCACCGACGCGGGCCGGGCGGCCTTCGAGGCGTACGTACGGGACGGGGGCGGCGTGCTCGCCGTGCACGCGGCGGCCAACGCCGAGCCCGACTGGCCCTTCTACGGCGAACTCCTCGGCACCCGCTTCGACGGCCACCCCGAGATCCAGCCGGGCGTGGTATGCGCGGAGGACTCCGGCCATCCGGCCACGGCCGCGCTGCCGGACCGCTGGGAGTGGACCGACGAGTGGTACAACTTCACCGCCAACCCCCGGGCCACCGGTGTCCGGGTCCTCGCCCGCGCCGACGAGACCAGCTACCGCGGCGGCACGCTCGGCGTCGACCATCCCCTGGTGTGGTGCCGGGAGGCCGGACCCGGACGGGGTCGCGTCCTGTTCACCGCGCTGGGGCACGCCATCGAGGCGTACGCGGACCCCGCCTTCCGGTCCCATCTCGCGGGCGCCCTCGGCTGGGTGACCCACGCCGGGTGACCCGTCGGCCGCGCGGGGCGCCGCCCGACTTCAGGGTGCGCCCGCCCCCGCCCCCGCCCCGTTCGTCCCGCCCCGATTGCGGCCGCGCCCGGTCCGCGAGAGGTTGACCCCGGGGGAGTGCGGCACGGGGGCGGAGGCCTGGAGGAGACGACATGGGTATCGCCACCGTGAACCCGGCGACGGGCGAGACACTGCGCACGTACGAGGCGCAGGGGCCCGCCGAGGTCGAGCGGCGCATCGACGCCGCCCACGAGGCGTACCGCCAGTACCGTACGACCCCCTTCTCCGAGCGCGCCCGGCTGATGCGCGCCGCCGCGGTCCTCCTCGACGAGGACACCGAGGACATCGCCCGCACCATGACCACCGAGATGGGCAAGCCGGTCGTCGCCGCCCGTGCCGAGGTGGCCAAGTGCGCCAAGACCATGCGCTGGTACGCCGACCACGCCGAGGACCTGCTCGCCGACGAGCATCCGCCCCAGCGCGACGTCCAGGACGCGGGCGCCGACTTCGCCCGCGTCCACTACCGGCCGCTCGGTCCGATCCTCGCCGTCATGCCGTGGAACTTCCCCCTCTGGCAGGTCATCCGGTTCGCGGCGCCCGCGCTCATGGCCGGCAACACCGGGCTGCTCAAGCACGCGTCGAACGTTCCGCAGACCGCCCTCTACCTGGGCGAACTCTTCCGCCGCGGCGGATTCCCGGCGGGCTGCTTCCAGACCCTGCTGATCGGCTCCGGCGCCGTCGAGGGCGTGCTGCGCGACCCGCGGATCGCCGCCGCCACCCTCACCGGCAGCGAACCGGCCGGCCGTTCCGTCGCCTCGATCGCCGGGGACGAGGTCAAGAAGACCGTCCTGGAACTCGGCGGCAGCGACCCGTACATCGTGATGCCCTCCGCCGATCTGTCCCGGGCGGTCAAGACCGCCGTCACCGCCCGCGTCCAGAACAACGGCCAGTCCTGCATCGCCGCCAAGCGGTTCATCGTCCACCGCGACGTCTACGACACCTTCGCGGAGCGTTTCACCGCCGCCATGAACGCGCTCGCCCTCGGCGACCCCCTCGACGAGGACACCGACGTCGGCCCGCTCGCCACCGAGCAGGGCCGCGCCGACCTGGAGGTACTCGTCGACGACGCCGTGGCCGCCGGCGCGACCGTGCTGTGCGGGGGCGGCCGGCCCGAGGCGTACCCGCGCGGCTGGTACTACAAGCCGACCGTCCTCACCGGCATCACCCCCGCGATGCGCATCCACCACGAGGAGGCGTTCGGCCCGGTCGCCACGCTCTACCCGGTCGCCGACATCGAGGAGGCCGTCGCCGTCGCCAACGACTCGCCCTTCGGGCTGAGTTCGAACGTGTGGACCCGCAAGGAGGAGGACATCGCCTTCTTCGTCCGTGACCTGGAGGCGGGCGGCGTCTTCGTGAACGGCATGACCGCCTCCCACCCCGCCCTCCCCTTCGGCGGGGTGAAGCGCTCGGGGTACGGCCGTGAGCTGGCCGGACACGGCATCCGCGAGTTCTGCAACGTCACCACGGTCTGGCAGCGGGCCTGACGACGGCCCGCGCGCCCCGGCCCCGGCCCCCGCCCCTCCCGAGCCTTCGCCCGCGCCCGCGAATTCGATTGCGGCGGGCCCGGCCCGACCGTTGAGCTGTGTCCATGGACGGGACTCTCCTGACACCTCCCAAGCGTTCCGCGCGGGCGCGCGGGGCCGTGCTGGGCGCGCTGATGCTGGGCGCCTTCACCTTCAACACGGCCGAGAACCTGCCGATCGGACTCCTCGACGTCGTCGCCGGCCGGCTGGGGGTGTCCGTGCCGGCCACCGGACTCCTCGTCACCGGCTACGGCCTGACCGTGGCGGTCGCCTCCCTGCCGCTCACCCACGCGGTACGGTCCGTGCCGCGCCGCCACGTCCTCACCGGCGTGTTCGCCGCCCTGGCCGTCTCCAGCCTGGCCGCGGCGCTCCTCTCCTCGTACGGGCCGCTGCTCGCCGCCCGGCTGGTGACCGCGCTCGCCCAGGCCCTGTTCTGGGCCGTGATGGGCCCGGTCGCCGTCGGTCTGTTCCCGCCGGGCGTACGGGGCCGGGTGATCGGGGCGCTGTCGGTGGCCGGCTCGCTCGCGCTCGTCGCCGGGGTGCCTGGCGGCACCTGGCTCGGACGGCACGGCGGCTGGCCACTGCCGGTCACGGTGGCGGCGGTCCTGGGCCTCGTCTCGCTGGTGACGGTCGCGGTCCTGCTGCCCACCACGCGCCCCGAGGCGGAACCCGCCGCCCTGGGGATCAGCCCCGACCGCCGCCGGTTCGCCCTCGTGCTCACCGCCGGGGCGCTCTCCGCCACCGGCGCGTTCGCGGGATTCACGTACCTCGTGCCCTTCCTCGGGGACGTGGGCGGCTTCCGGCCGGAGACCATCGGCGTCCTCCTGGTGGCCTTCGGGCTCGCCTGCCTGGCCGGGGTGTCCCTGGCCGGCGCGCTCCTCGACCGCTCTCCGCACGGCGTCCTGACCGGCGCCGTGGCCGTCCAGGCGACGGGCCTGCTCGGCCTGTACGCGTGGGGGGCCCGGCCCGCGGCGGCGGTACTGTTCCTGGTGCTCACCGGCGGCGCGCTCGGCCCCGTCTTCATGGCCACCCAGCACGCGATGCTGCACTGCGCACCCGGCCGCACGGACCTCGCCTTCGCCGCCAACTCCGGTGCGTACAACGTCGGGATCGCGGCAGGCGCCGCCCTCGGCGGCCTGATCCTGCCGTACGCCGGGGTGCGCGCCGCGTTCCTGGCGGGCGGGCTGCTCGCGGTCGCGGCCTGCGCCGTCCTGCTGCCCGGCCGGCCCCGCCCGGCGGAGTCGTAGGGCCCGGCCCGCGAGCGAGGCCGGGCGGCGGGACGAGGCGGTGCGGGAGTGGTGCGGCCGGGACACCCTCACGCCTGCTCAGGACGGGCGGACAGGCATACTCCGGCCATGGACACCGGGGTGAGCGGGAGCGGTACGCGACCGGACGTGGACGTGGACAGGGCCGTGCCCGTACGGACCACCTCGTCGGCGCACGACGCGGGCTGGCTGCTGCGTACCGCGGTGGCGGCGGACATCGAGGCGCTCGCGGAACTGCGGGCCACGGTCATGCGCGCCGACCTGGAGCGGCTCGGACGCTACGACGAGCACCACGTACGGCAGCGGCTGCGGGACGCCTTCTCCCCGCGGCACACCTCGATCATCGAGATCGACCGCGAACTCGCGGGAAGCGTCGCGCTCCGCCCCGCCGAGGACCGGCAGTGGCTGGAGCACTTCTACCTCGCCCCGCACCGCCAGGGCCGGGGGCTCGGCTCCGCCGTGCTGCGCACGGTGCTCGAACGCACGGACGTCCAGGGCGTGACCGTGGGCCTGAACGTCCTGCGAGGCAGCGCCGCCCGCCGGCTCTACGAGCGCCACGGCTTCGTCGTGGAGGCCGAGGATCCGATCGACGTCTTCATGGTGCGCCCGCCGGGGGCGACGGCGGGAACCGGCTGAGGGCCGGCTCGCGCCCCGGACGCCCTGATGCCGGAGCGCCACCCGCCCGCGCGAGCAGGCGTCAGGAGTGGGCGCCGGTGTGCTGGTGGCCGATGCCGAGGCGGCGGGCGGTGCGGGTCATCAGCCGGGACAGGCGCGAGGGCAGGGCGTCGGGGGCGGGCACGGTGACCGGCCGTACGCGGCCGTTGTGGATCGCGGTGATCCGCCAGCCCTGGTCGGTGCGGACCACGACGACGCTCTGCCGCGACCGGCGGCGCTCGGGCAGGCGGGACCGCCAGGGCATGAGGACGGACGCGGTGCCGTGGACGATCGCGACGTCCGGGGCGAGGTACCGGATCGACTCCACCTCGCCGACCAGGACCGAATCGGTGAGGACGCCGCGGAAGAGTCGGTCGTGGTTCTCCTGGTGCCGGGCGCGGCCGACGGCACGGGTGCCGTCGTAGGAGACGTAGTCGGAGTCCTCGGTGAAGCAGGCGCCGAAGGCGCGGGCGTCGCCCGCGTTCCAGGTCCGCATGAACTCGTCGAAGAGCCGGCGGATCAGGCGGTCATCGGTGTCGGGCCGGACGCGCATGGGAGCCTCCCGGGTAGCATTGCTTCTACCTGCGAAACTTACGATAGGCGAAAGGTTCGAATGTCGAAAGACGCTGTGGTGGGCGACATCGGGACGCAGCTGCGGCTGCTCCAGCAGAGCTTCGACGCCTTCGACGAGGCCGTCGCCACCCGTCTCGGGATCAACCGCACCGACCTGCGCTGCCTGGACGTGCTCCTCGGCGGCGGACCGCTGCCGGCCGGCGGGATCAGCGAGGCCCTCAAACTCAGCCCCGCGGCGACGACCACGGTCATCGACCGCCTCGAACGGGCCGGCTACGTCACCCGTACCCGTGACGCGGGCAACCGGCGCCGGGTGCTCGTCACCGCCACCGAAGCGGCCCGGGCGGTCGAGGCCGCCATCTTCCGGCCCGTCGGCCAGGCGGGGGCCCGGGCCCTCGACCGCTACGACGAGGGGCAGCTGGCCGTCATCCTGGACTTCCTCCGGACGGCCCGCGAGGTCCAGGAATCCCAGACGGCCCGCCTCGCGAGGGCCGAGGAGGCCCGAGGAGTGACACGGGGTCAACCCTGAGCGCCTACGGATGGCGGGGCGGGCCCGAGCGGCGAACGGTTCCGCTGGCCGGTACGCCTGACGGTCCGGCGTGCGTACGGGCCGGTTCGGCCGATCTCGCCGCGCACCTTCAGGGGCCCGCGATACCGCCGGCCCGCGCCCTCAGCCCCGGGCCCAGTCCAGCAACCGGTCCGCCGGCCAGGTGTTGATCACCTGCTCGGCCGGCACCCCGCACTCCTCCGCCCGCGCGCAGCCCAGGATCTGCCACTCCAGCTGGCCGGGCGCGTGCGCGTCCGTGTCCACCGCGAAGCGGACCCCGGCCGCCACCGCCTCGCGGAGCAGCCGGCGCGGCGGGTCGAGGCGTTCGGGGCGGCTGTTGATCTCCACCGCCGTGCCGGATTCCGCGCACGCCGCGAACACCCGTACCGCGTCGAACTCCGACTCCGGCCGCAGCCGCCCGCCGCTCACCAGCCGGCCCGTACAGTGCCCCAGCACGTCCATCAGCGGATTGCGCACCGCCCGTTCCATCCGCCGGGTCATCGCCCGCGCGTCCATCCGCAGCTTCAAGTGCACCGACCCCACCACCAGGTCCAGCCGGTCGAGCAGTTCGGGCTCCTGGTCGAGCGAGCCGTCCTCCAGGATGTCGCACTCGATGCCGGTGAGCAGCCGGAACGGCGCCCACCCCTCGTTCAGCCGGGCCACCACGTCCAGTTGCCCGCGCAGCCGGTCGGCGGACAGTCCGCGGGCCACCTTCAGGCTCGGCGAATGGTCCGTCAGCACCATCCACTCATGGCCGAGTCCGGCCGCCGTCCGCCCCATGTCCTCGATGGTGCTGCCGCCGTCCGACCAGTCCGAGTGCACATGGCAGTCGCCGCGCAGCGCCGCCCGCAGCTCCTCGCCGCCCGACACCTCGGGCACCGGGATCTCCCGCTCCAGCCGCTCCAGATACTCCGGCACCCGCCCCGCCAGCGCCTCGCGGACCACGGCCGCCGTCTTCGGACCGATGCCCTTCACCGACTCCAGGGTTCCGGCGCGGGCCCGCCGCGCCGCCTCCTCCGGGCCGAGCGCCGTCACCGCCGCCGCGGCCGTACGGAAGGCGCGGACCCGGTACGTCGGCTCCTGCCCGCGCTCCAGCAGGAACGCGATCCGGTCCAGCGCCGCCGCCGGGTCCATCGGCACACACCGCCCTTCCCGTGACCGCCGGCCGGTCGCCCTCGCCTGCCGGCCGCCGGTTCAGTCCTCGTCCTCGATCCAGTCCTCGGCCTGGCACGCGGCACGCTCCGCCGTGCCCCGGGCCTGCGCGCCGGCGTTGTCCCCGGTCCCGCCGTCGTCGTCGCCGTTCGGGCCGTTCCGGCCCTTTCCGTTGTCCGGGCCGGCGGGCTCCAGCTCGCACCACACCGCCTTGCCCTCGCCGCGCGGCTCCACGCCCCACCGGGTCGCGATCGCGTCCATCATGAGCAGCCCGCGCCCCGACGTCGCCGCCTCGCCCGGGGTGCGCCGGCGCGGCCAGCCGCTCGACCGGTCCTGCACCGACAGGCGTACCCGCCGTACCGGCTCCGGCAGCACCTCCAGGGTCAGCACCGCCCCGCCCTCCGTGTGCAGCAGGACGTTCACCAGTAGCTCGCCCGTCAACAGCTCGGCGTCGTCGGCGAGTTCGGGCATACCCCAGTCGACGAGCGTCTGGCCCACCGCCGACCGCGCGTCGGACAGGCCCTGCGGATCGGCCTGGTGGATGTACTGGTGGATCCGCGGCGCCCGCGGCGTCCCCGGGTCCGGACTGCGCCGCAGCACCAGCAGTGCCACGTCGTCCCCGGCGCCCCACCGCTCCCACAGCTGTTCCGACAGATGGTCCGCGAGCGCCTCGGCCTCCGGCGGTCCGCTGCCGATCGCCCCCACCAGCTCGGCGAGCCCCGCCTCGAGATCGGTGCCGGGCTGCTCGACCAGCCCGTCCGTGTACAGCACCAGGATCTCGCCCGGCACCAGGTCGAGCCGCGTCTCCGGGAACTCCTCCTCGCCGAAGACCGTCGCGAGCCCCAGCGGCAGCCCGCCGCGCAGCTTCGGCCGGCCCACCCGCCCGTCCGTGTGCCGGATCAGCGGCCCCAGATGCCCCGCCCGCACCCCGCGTACCGTGCCGCCGGCCAGGTCGACCTGCGCGTACGTACAGGTCGCGAAGCGGTTGGTGTCCAGCTCCGCGAGAAAGCGGGAGGCCCGGGCCAGGACCGTGGCCGGCGGATGGCCCTCGCCCGCGTACGCCCGCAGCGCGATCCGCAGCTGCCCCATGATCGCGGCGGCGTGCGTGTCGTGCCCCTGCACGTCGCCCACGACCACCCCGACCCGCCCGCGCGGCAGCGGGATCACGTCGTACCAGTCGCCGCCGACCTGCCGTCCGCTCCACGCCGCGTGGTAGCGCACCGCGATCTCGCTGCCCTCGATCCTCGGGATCACGCGGGGCAGCATCGTCGCCTGGAGCCCGGTGGCCAGCTCCCGCTCCTCGTCGAAGAGGATCGCGCGCTGGAGCGACTGCGCCACGATCGCCGCGAGGCCGAGCAGCAGATTGCGCTCGTCGGGGTTGAAGCGGCTGCGCCGCCGGTAGAACAGCGCCATCCCGCCCAGCGAGCGGGCCTGCGCCACCAGCGGCAGATAGCAGGCGGAGCGGTACGGCATCCGGTACAGGTACGGGGCGAGCGCCGGGAAGTCCTCCTCCACGTGCGACGGGAACTCGGACACGAACCGGGCCACGCCGCTCTGCACCGCCTCCGCCAGCGGCAGCCCCCGCTCCAGCGGGCGGGTGCGGAATTCGCCGAAGACGTCGAGGCCCTCGCCGCTCAGCGCGATGAGGTTGAGCGAACCGCTCTCCAGCAGCCCCAGCGCGAGACCGTCCGAGCCCAGTCGCCCGAGTCCGGCCGGACCGGTCAGCGCGGCCGTGACGTCGTCCACGGTCACCGCCCGCGACAGCGCGTACGTCGTGCGCTGCACGATCGTGGTCTGCACCTCCTGGCGCTTGGCCAGGTTCAGGATGAACTCCGAGTTGGTGACCTCGGTCGTCGCGTCCCGCACGATCCCCACGACCCGGTGCGCCGCCCCGTCCGCCCGGCGCAGGATCCGGGCCTGCACATGCGTCCACTGGGGTGGACCGCCGGGCGGGTCGAGGCGTATGTGGGCCGCGTACGAGGAACGGCCGCCGGAGATGGCGTCCTGGACCATACGGTCGAGCCGGGCCTGCTCGGCCGGCTCCAGGGCGCGCAGAAGCGACGCGGGCCGCCCGTCGAAACCGTCCGGAGCCACCCCGAGGACCAGCAGGCCCGCGTCGTCGACATCGATGGTGTCCGTGTCGAGATCCCAGTCGAAGCTGCCGGTGCGGTTCATGGCGAGGCGCTCGGCGGGCCCGATCTCACCGCCGCGCGCACTGTGCTCGTCATCGGTCATCCTCCTCATTGTCGAGCCGGGCCCCCGCACACGCCATGTCGGCGACAGCACCGCGTACGCCCGATTCCGCAAGGGACCCCGATACCGGGGGAGGGCTCCCTCCGGCCGGGACGCGTGCCCCGGATGCGGGACCCGGGCCCGGCCACGAGAATGGCCATTACCTGCGGAACCTTGCGGAACACCAGGAGGCGCCATGAGCGGAGACACCGACAAGATGTCCCGGGGGGTCCAGGGGGAGGTGCCCACGCCCGACAAGCTGCTGCACGCGGGGTCGGAGGGCGAGTTCACCGCCGAGGACCTCGTTCTCGCCTCGGGGCGTGACGTGAATCCGAAGAACCTGGAGTGGGCGGAACGCCGTATGCAGGAGAAGGGGGCGCGCGCCTCACTCGACGAACTCCTTCCCTGAGCCCCTGCCGCCTTCCCGCCTCCCAAGCGGCGATCGGGGCGGTGATCGGGGCGGGGAGAGGACGGGACGGCCCGTACGCCACCGGCAGGCGCACGGGCCTTCCCCCTTTATGGAACACGTTCTACCGTTGCTGGCCGCACCGCGCGGAGCGCCGAGCCACGGGAGACGCCATGCATCTCGACTACACGCCCGCCCAGCACCGCCTGCGCGCCGAGCTGCGGGCCTACTTCGCGACGCTCGTCCCCGGGGACTCCGGCGGTACGGGCGATCCGGCCGGCACCGGCGACTCCGACGGCATCGGGGACACTCACGCCCGCTTCGCCGACCTCGACGCCCAGAAGCGCTTCTACCGCGAGACCGTGCGCCGCCTCGGCACCGACGGCTGGCTCGGCGTCGGCTGGCCCACCGAGTACGGCGGGCGGGGCCTGACGCCCATGGAGCAGTTCATCTTCTTCGACGAGGCCGCGCAGGCCGGCGTACCGCTGCCGCTGATGGCGCTCAACACCGTCGGACCGACGATCATGCGCTACGGCACCGACGAACAGAAGGCGTACTTCCTCCCGAGGATCCTCTCCGGCGAGATCGACTTCGCCATCGGCTACAGCGAACCCGACGCCGGCACCGACCTCGCCGCGCTCAAGACCCGCGCCGTGCGCGAGGGGGACGAGACGGACGGCCACTACGTCGTCGACGGACAGAAGATCTGGACCACCAACGGCGACACCGCCGACTGGGTCTGGCTCGCCGTCCGTACCGACCCGGACGCCCCGCCGCACAAGGGCATCACCATGCTCCTCGTCCCGACGAGCGACCCCGGTTACTCGTGCACCCTCATCAACACGCTCGCCTCCCACGACACCACCGCGAGCTACTACGAGAACATCCGCGTCCCCTGCTCCCGCCGGGTCGGCGCCGAGAACCAGGGCTGGCGGCTGATCACCAACCAGCTCAACCACGAGCGCGTCACCCTCGCCGCCCACGGCACCATGGCCATCCGCGCCCTCCACGACGTCCGGCGCTGGGCCGCCGGCACCAAACTCGCCGACGGCCGCCGCGTCCTCGACCTCGGCTGGGTCCGCCGCACCCTGGCCCGCACCCACACCCGCCTCGACGCGATGAAACTGCTCAACTGGCAGATGGTGAACGCCGTCCAGAACGGCACTCTCACCCCGCAGGACGCCTCCGCCGTCAAGGTGTACGGCTCCGAGGCGCGCCGTGACGCCTACGCCTCGCTCCTGGAGATCACCGGCGCCGCGGGCGCCCTCAAGGAGGGCTCGCACGGCGCCGTCCTCCACGGCGAACTCGAACGCGGCTACCGCTCCGCCGTCATCTTCACCTTCGGCGGCGGCAACAACGAGATCCAGCGCGAGATCATCTCCTGGATCGGCCTCGGCATGCCCCGCGTCCGCCGCTGACGCCGTGTGACGAGGCTCGGTTCGCTCGCTTGGCCGACGACGTCAGCTCGTGCCGAACACCCCGCTTCCGTGCCAACTGAAATCGGGATGGTTCGGCAGAGGAGAATTCTGTCCAAAGCCGGGACAGCCGGGACAGCCGGGACAGCCGGGCATCAGGGGGCTACCGTTTCCCTCTCGGTGATCAAGGGGGGGCGAGGATGCAGACGACGTCGCTGCGAAAAGGGGAGAACGCCGGGCTGCTGACGGCGCCGGTGATGCTGGCGGTGTCGGTGCACGGCTTGGCCGCGGACGTTTCGGCGCTGTTGCTCGGAGCGGACGGCAGGGTGCGGAGCGACGACGACTTGGTCTTCTACAACCACCCGGCCCAAGATGGCGTATCCCTCGCCGGCTCGGCCGTCACCGCCGACCTTGCGCGCGTGCCGGCCGACGTGGACAGACTGGTTGTCGTGGCGAGCGCTGATCCGCTACAGCCGGGCGCGGTCTTCACCCGCGCGCCGCTTCTGTCGATCACCCAGACAGGCTCGCCGGCCAGTTCGTTCACGGCGCCGGACTTCACGTCCGGGGAGACGGTCGTGGTTCTGGCGGAGCTCTACCGGCGGGACAAGGGATGGAAGATCCGCGCGGTGGGACAGGGCTACGCCTCTGGTCTGGCCGGTCTCGCGACCGACTACGGCGTCGATGTGGAATCCGAGCCTGCCGCGACCCCTGCGCCACTCCCCACTCAAGGACGCCGAGTTCCGGGTTCTGCGGGGCCTGCGGTGGACCTGTCGAAGGTCGAACGGATGGCCCCCGGGCTGCTGACCCCGGCACGCCATGCCGGCAAGGCTCTTGTGGACCGGGACGTCGTGAACCGGCGGGCAGCGGTGTACCTGATCCTGGATCACGACTGGCACATGGAAGAGCTGTACGAGTCGTTCGCTGTGCAGGCCTTCGCCGAGCGCGTGTTGGCGCTGTCGGCCACCCTCGATGACGACGGCACGGTGCCCGTGGTCTTCTCCAGCGGGCCGGAACCCTTCCTGGAGGAGATCCGGCTGGACAACTACCGTGGTCGTATCGGACAGCTGCATACCCAGGTCGACTGGGGGTCGGGGAATGTCGCCGACGCCATGCGTCGTGCCGTAGGGCACTACCAGGAATCCGGTGCCGCCGATCCCGCTTTCATCGTGACCCAGGTCGGTGACGAACCCTGGGACAAGGCCGAGGTTCGCTCCTTGCTGCAGAACACCGCATCACTTGGTGTCTTCTGGCTGTTCGTCGGGTTCGGTCGTGGCAAGCTCGCGTTCTACAAGAACCTCAACGCATCGGCCTCCGCCACCTTCACCAACGTCGCCTTCTACGACGCGAGCAAGAATCCGGGATCGGTGCCCGAGGAGCGGTTCTACGCCGGTCTTGTCGACGCCTTTGCCACCTGGTTGCGGCGTTGAGTCAGCCGCCGCTCGCGCAGCGTCTGAACAGCCTCATTACCTCTGATCAGGCCGTATCCGATCTCCGAAGCTACTTCGGCACCGGCTTGCTCGATGAGACGGCGCCGTTCACGGGTCGTCGTTTCGAGCATCTGGCCGGCGGAGGGGACCGTCAGGCGGTCGCGAACACAGTGACCGCTGACGACCTGATTGCCGTGCAGACCCTGTCGGTCAGGATTCCCGCGCGGGTCGCTGTCGACCTTCTTGAAGGCGACCTTGGAGTCCGGATGTCCAAGCTGCTGAGCAGAGTTCGCTTCGACATCGATATGGCCGAGGCCGAGGCTGCCGACCTGGACGAAGGGTCGCCGGCCCACACCGCCTGGCGCGTTCTCCGCGACCAGTCCGGAATCGGGTGGGTGACGGCAGGCAAGCTCCTTGCCCGGAAGCGGCCGCGGCTGCTGCCCGTCTACGATCAGGTCGTTCGCTGCGTTCTTGGTCGGCCCAAGTCGTTCTGGCTTGACCTGCATGGTGCGCTGCGTGCAGACAACCGTGCGTTGCACCGCGAGCTGATGGCCCTACGGCAGTCCGCCGACCTCCCCGCGACCGTCAGCGTGTTGCGGGTCTGCGACGTGGTGCTGTGGATGCATCATCGTAAGGATCATCAGCAGAGAGGCTGTAGCGGGACCTGACGCCTGTCGGTCGCACCCGGAGGGCGCGAGCCCCGTGACCTGCGCTGTAGCAAAATGCCATCTATCTCTCTGATGAGTGCCGACAGTTACCAGCTCCGCGCTTGAGACGAAGGAGTCGACGCCGACCATGACACGGCGGCGCGAGAACTACCTGTTCGAGGGCGATTTCGGCTTGAGTGCCCTCGCCGGCGAGATGGCTGCATCCCTCGAACCACTTGACCAGTCATCACCCGGGCGGACCCCGACCTCGGCTACCGGCTGCTCCTGCGCCTGCTCGCCACACGTGCCGCCCCTCTCACCGAGGAGGCGGACGAACGCCACGTGGTGCTGTGCCGCCACTTCCGTTTCGGCGCGGAGTACGTGGCCGAGGCCGTCGAACTGCTCCTGCACCGCTGACTCGCACCCCTCCTCCGGCCTGCTCCACGAGGTAGGAGCATCCGGCGGGACTGAGGCGCCGAGCCACACGTCGTCTCCGGGCCTTCGTTGTCAGTGGCGGCTGGAAAGCTGATCGGATGAACGGAGACGAGCAGCTGCTGAACGGCCGCGTCTACGGCGCGGAACACGACGACCCCCATCCCGGTCCGGTCCCGCACCGGACCTACGCCGAGCTGGTCGGCGGCCCGCTGGACGGCCTGCTGCTGGACATCGACGGGTGGCGGACCGAGGAGGTCGACGACGGCGCCGTCCTGAGCACCGAACTCTCCCGGTGGCCCGGGGGCCGCGCCTTGTACGACCCGCGCCCCGGCGAACCCCGCACGCCCGGCCCAGGAGTGAGCTGCCGCTTCTATTACTCCGGCGACACACCCTGACCGAGCACGTGCGGATCAACGGACTCGACCAGGCGGCCCGGATCACCGAGGCCGTCGAGGCGACCGAACGGCTCGTCGCCGCCCGGCTGTGCGTCGGTGGTTCCGCCCACCCCGAACTCCCCGAGGTGTGAGGCGACCTGGAGGACCTGCGGTGGCTGCGTTCCCAGGTAGCCGGCAGAGGGGGCGTCCCGATCGATCAGGCCTCAAGGAGCCGGGTCCGGTTTCCTGGGGGGCAGACGTTCACCTGTGTCCGTCCCAGCCTCGGCCGATTGTCAGACCCCTGCGGAAGGATCGCCGCATGACGACTGCTGCGCCCACTGTCCAGCTGACCGACCGAGCCGCCTACGACACGGCGGTCGACCAGGCCCTCGCCGCGTACGCGGAGTACGAGGGAGGCGGGGACACCACCCTTGCCGACGCCTCGTACGACGCTCTCGCCCGCGGGATCGCCGCTTACGAGCGCGCGTACCCCGACCACAAGCGGGCCGACACCCCCACCGACAAGGTCGGCGGCGGCGTGGCACCCACCGGGGACGTCGCGCACACCGTGCCCATGCTCTCCCTGGACAACGTCTTCGACGCGACCGGCCTGGAGAAATGGGACGAGTCCCTGGCTCGCCGGATCGGCGGACCGGTCACCGGTGGATACGCGGTGGAACCGAAGCTGGACGGGGCGGCGATCGCGGCCCGCTACCGCGACGGCCGGCTGGTGCAGCTCATCGGCCGCGGTGACGGCGCGCGCGGCGAGGATCTCTCCCACGCGATCGGCACGATCGTCGGCCTCCCCGCACGGCTGCCGGACGGCGTGACCGTCGAGGTCCGTGGTGAGGTCCTGCTGACGCGGGCCCAGTTCGACAAGGCCAACGAGATCCGCCTCGCGCACAAGGCGAAGATGTTCTCCAACCCCCGCAACGGCACCGCGGGCACCCTGCGCGCGAAGGACCGCCCGTACGTGATCGAGACGACGTTCTTCGCCTACGGCGCGGTGGGACTGGACGGCGTCGACTTCCTGAGCGGGGAGAGCCACGAGGCGGTGATGGCCCAGGTCGCCGCCCTGGGAGTGCAGACCACCGGCAGCAGCGGAGTCGGCCTGCGGGTGTACTCCACGCCGGCGGAGGTCCAGGCCCGGGTCGAGGAGATCCAGGAGCTGCGGCCCGAGCTGCCGTTCGGGATCGACGGCGTGGTGATCAAGGCCAACGACTTCGCCGAGCAGGAGGCCGCCGGCTTCGCCACGCGCCACCCTCACTGGGCGATCGCCTACAAGCTGGCGGCCGTCGAAGCCCAGACCCGGCTGGTCTCGGTGGAGTGGAACGTGGGCCGCACGGGGATCATCGCGCCGCGCGCCGTACTGGAGCCGGTGGAGGTCGACGGCAGCGTCGTCACCTACGCCACGCTCCACAACCCGGCCTTCATCCGGGACAGCGGCCTGAAGATCGGCGACACCGTCAAGGTCTGGAAGGCCGGCGACATCATCCCCCGGATCGAGTCCCCCGTCACCGCGCTGCGCACGGGGGCCGAGACCGACATCGTCCTGCCCGAGGTCTGCCCGCAGTGCGGCGGCGACATCGACAAGTCGGGTGAGCGCTGGGAGTGCGCGGGCGGTGTGACCGGTTCCTGCGGCCTGCTGCCGTCCCTGAAGTACGCCGTCGGCCGCGACCAGCTCGACATCGAGGGACTGGGCGTCACCTACTTGGAGGCGCTCGTCGAGGCCGGTTTCATCGACGACCTGGGCGATCTGTTCTTCCTCACCCGCGAGCAGCTGGCGCAGGCGACCGGGAGCGAGAAGCGCGCCGACTCGCTGCTGGCCCAGCTCGACAAGGCCAGGCAGCAGCCCCTGAACCGGGTGTTCTGCGCGCTGGGCATCGTACGGACCGGCCGCACCCTCTCCCGTGAGATCGCCCGCCACTTCGGCACGATGGACGAGATCCGCGCCGCCACCCCGGAGGCACTCGCCGAGGTCAACAAGCTCCCGGGCGCGAACGCGCCGAAAATCGCCGCGCACATCGCCGTCATGGGTCCGGTCATCGACAAGCTCGTCGAGGCCGGAGTGAACATGGACGAACCCACCGCCGACAACAGCGCCGCGGGCGGCAAGCCGCTGGAGGGCAAGGTCGTCGTGGTCACGGGTGGGATGCACGGCCCGCTGGCCGGACGCAACCGCAACCAGATGAACGAGCTGATCGAGAGCGCGGGCGGCAAGAGCTCCAGCAGCATCTCGAAGAAGACCAGCATCCTCGTGGCCGGCGAGGGGGCCGGCTCCAAGCTGGCCAAGGCCGAGGAACTCGGCACCGAGATCCTCAGCGAGCAGGAGTTCGCCGATCTGCTCGGCGCTCACCTCTCCTGACCCACGCCCCGGCCCTGTCTCCGCCCCCGCCGGAGGCGGTCGGGGCGCT
This sequence comes from Streptomyces laurentii, assembly GCA_002355495.1. Classification (GTDB taxonomy): domain Bacteria; phylum Actinomycetota; class Actinomycetes; order Streptomycetales; family Streptomycetaceae; genus Streptomyces; species Streptomyces laurentii. The sequence continues at coordinate 279,518 of AP017424.1, read as the reverse complement.
CGCCCAGGTGTCGGCGACGCGGGTGTGGATGTCGACACCGTTCGTCAGGTTCCTGATCATCGGTCAAGCGGTGCTCCGAATCCCGGTGGCGACACCCCCCCAGGCCATCGACTTCGACAGGGGCACAGCCGGGTGAGTGCGCTTTCCCCGCCGGGCCTGCGGATTGCAGATTCCCTGCAGGTTCGCTGCAGGCCTTCTTCCCAGGATGGTGTCCGCCGCGGAGCTCGCGGTTCGGCCGGACGGCGAACCGGCGCGGCCGATGCGATCCATGCCCGGGGACGGTCCCGGGCCGACGGAAGGAAAGTCCTGATGCGAGCACTTCTCACCCACACCCGCACCCGCGTTCCTCGGCGCGCCGCCGTGCTGGTGGCGAGCGTCGTCCTGGCCGGCACCGCCGCCGCCGTCGGGCAGGCCTCCGCGGACACGTCCGCCGCTCCCCGGGCAGGTGACTTCGCCGCGCAGGCCCGGGCCGCCGGTCTCTCCGCGGCCCAGGCGCGCGTACTGCAGGACAGTGTGGACGCGCAGCTCGCCCTTGAGGGCGGTACCCAGACCGCCGCCAACGAGATCACCCTGCCGGGCGGTGTCGACCTGCTGGTCCCGCTGCCCGGCGAGTCCAAGGCCCGTGACCTGGACGCACCGGCCACGCGGAACACGGGCACTCTGGCCCCGCCCGCCGACTGCGGCAGCTACACCTTCTGCGCGTACAGCGGCGAGGGCTTCACCGGCGTCGTCAAGCGGCAGATGAGGTGCAGCGACACGCCCCTGTCCATCGGCTGGTCCGGCAACGGCTCGTGGAGCAACAACCAGTCCTCCGGGACTCGGGCCCGTATGTACGGCAGCGGCGGCAACCTCATCTACACCACACCCGGCGCCTACTCGGAGGACCGCAGCGGCTCCTGGACGCCCGTGTTCAAGGTCGACGCCTGCTGACGCGCTCTCCCGTGCGGGACTCGCGGTCCCTCCCGGCCTGTGCCCGCCCGAGGCCGCGGGTCGGGAGGGGTCGGGAGGGAAGGGGTACGGACGTCAGTCCTTGCGTCGCAGCGATGCCCTCCGCTCGGTCTCCGCTGCCACGCGGAACGCGGACCAGGCGTGGGTGTCCACGTCGAGAGCGTCGAACAGGTAGGCGCTGACCGCGTCGGCCACGAGGGTGACGCGGGCGGGGTCGGTGTCGGTGGTCTCGGCCACGGCTTCCCCGGCGATGCCACCGAGGGTGTGCTCGCCGTCCGGTACGGCCATCAACCGCTTCGGCGCGGGGCTGAGGTGGTAGGCGTCGAGGAACCAGTCCGGGCCTCGGGTGGACATCGTCGATCGGTCCTTCTCGCCAGCGATGACCAGCGCGGGAGTACGCATGGTGCGGTAGTCCGGCCTCATGAAGGGCAGGTGCTCGCTCGCGAACGGAGTCAGGGAGTCCCCTGTTCCGGTCGCGGCGATCAGGACGCCGGCCTTGATGTCCTCGCGGGAGAAGTCCTCCCCGGGGTCGCCGGCGTCGTCGAGGACGCGGGCACCGAGGAGCGCGCCCACGGTCTGGGCCCCCCAGGAGTGCCCCACCAGCCCGACGCGTGACGGGTCGACTCGGGCGGTGAGCCCGGCCTGCTCCATGACGTGGCCGAGGTGGTCGAGCACACCATGGAGGTCGGCGATGCGAACCCGCCAGATGGTGCCGAAGCGCGGGTCGTCGAACCCGATGCCGAACCGGCGGGAGTCGAGATGCGTGGGCTGGACGACGACGAAGCCCGCGGCGGCCCAGCGGTCGGCCAGCGGCTCATAGCCGTCCATCGACCACGCGTTGCCGTGGGAGAACACGATGACGGGCAGGCCGGCGCCCTGGACGGGGGCAGTCACCTTCACCTGCAGTTCGACGTCTCGACCGTCGGTGGGAACGGTGATCGGCTTGATCGCGATCGTCTGGGGCTGTGCGAGAACAGGCATGTGCGCTGGATTCCTCACGGAGGGGCGCGTACCGCATACTTGGCGGAACGATGTTCCGGGACTTTAGTGGAACGATGTTCCGCGAATCAAGGAGAAGTCATGTCGCGAGAAGGAGGCGTCCGGGAGGCAGCGGCCCAGCGCACCCATCAGGCGCTCTTGACGGCAGCGGCCCAAGTGTTCGTCGAGCAGGGCGTGAACGCGCCCATTCGTGCCATCGCCGGCCGCGCCGAGGTGGGCCTGGGAACCGTGTACCGGCACTTTCCCCACCGAGCCGAGCTGGTCATCGCCGTCTACCGGCACCAGATCGACGAGTGCGCCGCCCTCGCGACCGAGCTGGCCGACTCGCCCGACCCGAGGGGCGCCTTGTCCCGGTGGACCGACGCGTTCGTCGAGTTCCTGGTCACCAAGCACGGGCTCGGGGCGGCCCTGCAGTCAGAGGAGGCTGGTCTCCACACCCTGCACTCCCTGATGCTCGACAAGCTCGTACCGGCGTGCGGGCTGCTCATCGACGCCGCCGTGGCTCGCGGACGGCTGGACCCCGGCGTGAACGCGTACGTGCTGATGAGGGCGATCGGCAACCTCTGCGTCCTGGGCCCCGGCTACGAGCGGGAAGACGCCCGCGCCATGGTGGACCGGCTGCTCGCCGGCTGCTGGCTGGAGGCATGACCACGCGCGTTGCCGGCAGCGAGCCGACGCCCCCATGACACGCGGCGGACACGGCCCGGAGGAGGGCGTCGGCGATCGGGCGTTCACCCAGCCTCGGTCGGCGCCCCCGTTCCGCTCCGCTGCGCGGCACGAGCCGGCAGGGCCGTCGAGACGAAGGCCAGGAGCACGGCTGTCGCGATGACGGCGAGACCCGGCACGAGGGGGGCGTACGGTGTCGGGGCGCCGGTCATGCCCAGGCTGAACGCGGTCAGGGTCGCGCCCGCCACCGCCGCTCCCAGCACGACCGCGAGCAGCGTGATGGTGAGTGTCTCCCAGCGGAGCATCGCGCGCAGTTGACGGCGGGTCGTGCCGATCATGCGCAGCAGGGCGAACTCGCGGCGCCGGGCGGACGTCGCCATCACGAGGGTGTTGACCACGGCGATCGCGGTGAACGCGATCACGAGCCCCATCGCGATGTACTTGACCTGGGCCTGCGCGCCCTCCTGAGTGCGCCGCGCCGCTGCCACGGCGGTGCGGTCCAGGACGCGGACCGTGGGGAAGTCACGGAGCGCGGCGGTGAGCGCCGACCGGTTCGGCGCGCCGGCCACCAGGACCGACGAGGACAGCGGCCGGTCGACATGCGCCGCCACCATCCGGTGGGGGAGCAGCAGATCGCCGAAGCCGAGGCCGCGTGCGTAGACCGCGGTCACCGTGAGGTCCTTCTCGACTCCGTCGCCGAGCGTGACGGTGACACGGTCGCCGACCCGCGCGTGCCGGGTACGGGCCGCCAGGTCGCTGAGCGCCACCGTTCCGTCGTCCATCGCGGCGAGCGTGCCCGCGGTGACCTCCGGGTCGAGGGTCCGGGGAAGGCCCGGTGAACTCACGCCCTGGGCCGCGAACTTGTCCTGACCGACGCGCACCGTGGTGGGGACGACCTCCGTCACCGTCGTCCCCGGCACCCGCTCGCGCACGGCCCGCGCGGCCGCGGCCGGGACACCGGGTCCCGAGGCGGCGAGGACGTAGGAGGCGCGCGTACCGGACGCGGCCTGCTCGCCCGCCGCGTGACTCGACGTCGTCTGCGTGAACAAGATCGTCGAAGCCATCGCCACGGCCAGGCTCAACGGGGTGACCACGGCCGCGACGCGCCGGGCGTCGGCCCGGGTGTTCTGCGCGGCCAGGAACCCGGAGGCCGGGGAGAGCCGCCGGGCGATCCCGCCCGTCACCCAGGTGGCGACCCGGGCGAGCGACGGGCCGAGCAGCGCGATCGCCGCGGCCGCGACGATCACCGACAGGAAGGTCACCGGAGTGGCCGCCGCGTCGGTCTCCAGCCCGGACAGGACCACGACCAGGACGACGTACCCGACGGCGGCCAGGACACCCGCGACGACCCGGCCGGCCGGCGTACGCCCCGAGCCGAGCGCCGCCGCGGCGAGCCCCTCCGTAGGCCGCATCCGGGCCGGCCCGCGGGCGGACACCCGCGCCGCACCCCACGCGGCGAGCAGCGTCGCGAGCACCGCGGCCAGGGGCGGGAACGCGCTCACGGTGAGCTCCAAGGTGTCCGGCAGCGCTCCCACGGCAACGAACCGCCCGTGCATCCAGCGGGCCAGGAACAGCCCCGCGACCGCCCCGGGCGGCCCGGCCAGCAGCCCCACGACCAGCGCCTCACGCCCCACCACGCGCCGCAGCTGGCGCGGTGTCGCGCCGACGGCCCGCAGCAGGGCCAGTTCCCGGGCCCGCTGCTGGATCGACAGCGCGAAGGTCCCGGCCACCACCAGCAGGGCGACGAGCAGCGACGTACCGCCCATGGCACCGCCCAGACTGATCAGGCTCACCCGTGCCTTGTCGGCGTCGATGAACTCGACGGGCCCGCGCTCGTCCCCCGACCGCACCTTCAGCGAGGGCGTGTCGGACACCGCGAGGAGGGCCCCGGCGCGGACCTCGCTCACCGTGGCGCCGGGAGCCGTCAGCAGGCCGAGCGCGGAGACCTGCCCCGGGTGTCCGGCCAGGCGTCGCGCCTGCTCCGTGCTGAAGAACAGCGTCGACTGGCGGGCCAGGGCGGCGCGTCCCGGCGGTGCGGCGATGCCGACGACCTCGTACACGGAGGGCGCCCCGGTCGACTGCACGGTCACCTTCGCGCCGGTGCGCAGCCCGCTGCCGGCGTCGGCCACGACCTCGTCCGCCTCTTTCGGCGCCCGGCCGTCGCGCAGCGCGAACGGCGTGAGCCGCGCCGACTCCCAGGCATGGCCCCACGACGCCCCCTTGGCGAGCGGACCCTTGTCCGTCATCACATGGGCCGGGAAGGTGAGTTCGGGGACCACCGCACGAACGCCGGGCACGGCCGCGAGCCGCTTGACCAGGGCGGGGTCCGCCTTCGCCCAGGCCCGCTCGGTCAGCGGCTTGGACTTCTCCTTGGTCTTGCCCTTCTTCTCCTTCGTCCAGTGCAGCTCCTGATCGGCCGTGACCAGTACGGGAGTTCCCGCGTACCGCTCCGTGGGAATCGTCCCGCGCAGCCCGGTCTCCAACAGCGCCCCGCACGCGGTGACGAGAGCGGCGGCGAACAGCAGGGCCACGAAAGCGCCGGCGAAAGTCCCCTTGCGGGCCCGCAGCGTACTCAGCGCGAGAGTCAGCATCACGCCCACGCTCCCAGGCGGCTCATACGGTCGGCGACCCGCTCCGCGGTGGGCGCGGCCATCCGGTCGACGATCCGCCCGTCCGCCAGGAACAGCACCGCGTCCGCGAACGAGGCGGCCATCGGGTCGTGCGTGACCATCACCACGGTCTGGCCCAGGTCGTCCACGGTCCGCCGCAGCAGCGCGAGCACCTCCTTGGCGGTCATGGTGTCCAGCGCGCCGGTCGGCTCGTCGCCGAAGACGACCTCGGGCCGGGTGACCAGCGCGCGGGCGAGCGCCACCCGCTGCTGCTGGCCGCCGGAGAGTTCGGCGGGCCGGCGCCCGCCCCGACCGGTGAGCCCCACCTGGTCGGTGATCCGTGCCAGCCAGTCCGAGTCGGCCCGGCGCCCCGCGAGGCGCAGCGGGAGGGTGATGTTCTGCTCGACCGTCAGCGACGGCATCAGGTTGTAGGCCTGGAAGACGAAGCCGACGCGGTCCCTGCGCATCCGGGTCAGGGCGGTCTCGTCGAGGGCCGTGAGTTCCTGGTCGCCAAGCCAGACGGTGCCGCCGCTGGGCCGGTCCAGGCCGGCGGCGCACTGCAGAAACGTCGACTTGCCGGAGCCGGAGGGCCCCATCACGGCGGTGAAGCTCCCCCGGGGGATGGCGAGATCGACGCCGCGCAGCGCGTGCACCGCACTCGCGCCGCGTCCGTACACCTTGCTCACGGCGTCGAGCCGGACCGCGGGGGCGGGCTCACCGGAGTGGAAGCCGGGGGAAAGAGCTGAGGATGCGGGCGCCGTCGTGCGGCCCGCCGAAGAGAAGATCCATGGCATGCGTCCAGCCTGTTGTGCCGCTGATCACTGCGCTAGGGTCAGAAAGGGCGGCCGCTGACACCATGCTGCCAACGGGCAAGCCAGAAGGACGCGCCCCGGGGGGAAGAACGGAATCATGAGCCTGACATCGGTCGGGGTGTCCGACGAACACCTGCGGCTCTACCGCTACTTCCTGCGCCATCCCGAGCGCGGGGCCGAGTCCGCCGGAGGCGCCCTCGGCTGGGACCGCGACACCGTCGACGAGGGGCTGGAAGCGTTACAGGAGCGGAGCCTGATCCGGCTCTCCGAGCGGCACACCGTCCTGGTCTCCGACCCGGCGGTCGCCGTGGAGTGGCTGGTGGAACAGCGCCTGGGGGAACTCAAGTCCGCCACCGACGAAGTGCTCGCCACCCGGGCCGTGATCGCCACCCTCATCGACGACCACAAGCAGGGCGAGGCCCGATCCCCGAGCGAGGACATCGAACGGGTCGACGGGCCCGAGGCGATCCGCGAACGCCTCACCGACCTGGCCTTCTTCACCTTCCGCGAGCACATGTCGCTGCTCCCGTCACCGTGGCACCCCCACAGCATCGACGAGGCCCGCACCTCGGACCTGAGGATGCTCCGCCGCGGCATCCGCTGGCGCACCGTCGTCACGCGGCAGGCGCTCGCCGACCCCGCGACCCTGGCGTATCTGCGCGAACTGGAGGCGCTGGGCGGAGAGGTGCGCCGCACCGAGCAGGCCATCCGGAGGCTCGCGATCTGGGACCGGGGCGTCGCCATGGTCCCCGTCGACCCCGCCGACCACTACGAGTCGACGCTCGTCGTCCGCCAGCCGGGGGTGGTGGCCAACACCGTGGCCTGGTTCGAGCAGGTCTGGGACACCGGCCGGCAGCTTCCCGCCGAGGACGACCTCGCCGCGCGGACACCGGTCCTGTCCGCCCTGGAGCACCGCGTCCTGGACGCGCTCACCCGCGCCGACAAGGACGAGGCGGCGGCCCGCGAACTGGGCGTGTCCCTGCGGACGTTCCGCCGCTACGTGGCCGACATCATGCTGCGGCTCGGCGCGGCCAACCGCTTCCAGGCGGGGCTCCTCGCCAAGGAACGGGGCTGGATCTGACCCTCCGGCGTGGAGCAGCGACTGACGCCGTATGTCTTGGGCCTTTGGGATCGTCCGGTGGGAGATCTCTGGCCGGCGGGCTTCAGCCCGGCTCAGACCTGGGGATACGGCGGTGCCCCTCAGGGGCGTCGTCGCGCGAAAACCCGTTGCTCCCGGTCCGCCCGCTTGGTGGGATGCAGGGGTTTCGGCGGCGGGAGGGGACGGGTTGGCGGTGTTCGGGTGTGCGGGCTGTGGCGCGGTGCTGACGGCGGCGGTGTCGGAGGTGGCCTTGCCGGTCCATTGGACCGACGCGCACTGGGAGACCCTGCACCCACCCCTGCTGGAGGCCGGCTGTTACGCCGTCGATCCCGAGCCGTACGGTCCGCCGTGGCGGCAGGAGGACGAGGTCGGGGCGTCCGAGGCGGCGGAGCGGGGGTGGTTCGCGCCGTTCGGCGCGCTGTCGTACGGGCCGACGGGGACGGTTCTCCTCGCGCCCGGCGACCTGCGCGGCACCCGGCTGATCCTTGAGCGGGCCGCAGGGTACTGCATGGGGATCGACGGGCGGGACGGGCCGAACCTCGCCTGCGTGGGCTGCGACCTGCCGGTCGCGACGAGGATGGACGACTGCGGGTGCTGGCAGGTCGTCCTGCTCGACCCCGAGGCGGTGGTGCGGCTGCCCGCCCCACCGGAGCTTCCGGTCATGGACTGGACGGAACTGCTGGCCACCGACGCGCTGTGGCACCGGCTGAGCGCGTTCCGGGACATCCCCGCAGGTGCGGCGCTCGCCCAGGTGGTGGTCGCCGCCGGGGGCGAGCCGGTCGAGGCGGCGCCCGGGCCGGTCGCCGAACTCCTCGGCCGGACGCTCGGCGCGCTGATGCCCGCCGGGGAAGGCGCGAAGCGGCTGGACCTGGCGGGGCCGGGATTCGGTGAGCGTGCCGCCGACCTGGTGCTGGTGCCGGTCCACCCACAGACCGGTGAGGTGTGGCAGCCGCGCGGCGGCGCGGTGCCCGTACCGACGGATGCCGCGCTCTGGTCCGAACTCGCCTTCCCGCCGCACCGGACCCGGCTGCCGGCGGTCGGCGGGCTGCCGGCAGGGGCGGAGCGGGACGATCCACTGCCACCGCACCCGGCGTACCCGATCGGACCGTCCCACGCCGCGTTCCGGCACACGCTCGCGCGGATGCCCGCCGTCAGGGAGCCGTGGCTGCGGGCGATCTACGACCGAGGATGGTGACGGTCCGACCTGAGCCGGATCGGCAGGTCTCTGAGATCGCGAGGAAGTACGCCATCAGCACCGGCGAGAAGGAGGCGTGAACCCTTAGGTCGCCTCCCTGCGAAGGCACTCGGCTACCACGACGGGACAGCCGCTCGCCTGGTCACCGGAGCCGGAGGAACCTGGAGTCGATATGCACCGGGCCATCCCACGCGCTGACAGGACCGAGGCGGCTGCTCTGATGGGCCAAGACCCTGCGAGGGGCCCATTGTCAGTACCGGGTGGCAGGGTCTGCCTCCATGAACAAGCAGCAGTTCTGGCAGCTCATTGAGGCAGCCCGCCATCAGGCGTCCAACCCGAACGACGGCGAGGCGGTCGCTCGCGAGGCGACCTTGCTGCTGGCCTCCCGACCGGTCGAGGAGATCGTCGCAGCTGAGCGGGTTCTGTGGGACCTGATGGTTGACTCCTACTCCAATCCTCTGTGGGCCGCTGCTTACATCGCCCATGGTGGGTGCTCTGACGACGGATTCGACTACTTTCGCGGCTGGCTGATCGCTCAGGGCCGTGAAGTCTTCGAACGCGTAGTCGCTGACCCCGATGCCCTGGCAGAGCTGCCCATCGTTCAAGCCTCCGCAGCCGACGGCGTCGACCTGGAGGGTGAGGACATGCTGGGCATCGCCTGGAACGCACACATCTCGGCGACCGGTGATCAGCTCCCCGCGAGCCTGCCTACCGTCCCCCACCGGGAGCTGGACCCCACCTGGAACTTCGATTTCGATGACCACGAGGAAATGACTCGCAGGCTGCCCCGCTTGGCAGCTCTCTATCCGGAGTAGGCGGAAGCTCCACGCCTCTCCGCCCAGGGCGTGTGAGCGCTCATCTCTGCGCTCCTGTCTTCTCGGGATGGATAGTGGACAAGTCGCTATCGGGGCCGTCGCCTCGAACGTCGATGTCGACGAGCGGATCACGGCGCAGGTGGTCAGGGCCGAGACACGATCCGGGCAGGTCGCACTCCCGCTGAAGGCTCTGCGGGGTCGTCGCCTTGTTGCTGGCGTTGAACTACCGTGACTCGCCTGACGGATCCACGGTTTCCTGGCGAACGACGTGGGGAGCAATCGGCTCCTGACGCAGGGGGTGATCGGGGTCACCTTTGACGCTCTGGCTGCCTGGTTCTTCGCGACGGCCGTCGTCCCTGCGGCCCGTCTCAGTCGTCCAGCGCCTGGTAGAGCGTGGTCCAGAAGTCGTTGATGGCCCGGGCCGAATCCGGCGTGGACATGCCGGTCTGGGTGAGCAGGATGCCGACGAGTCCGTGGACCGGGTCGGCGTACGTGGTGGTGCCCGCTCCGCCGTCCCAGCCGAACTGGCCGACGGGCGCGAAGTCGCCGCGATAGGTGCGTACCGCCATCCCGAAGCCCCAGCCGCCGTGCTGCCCCTGACCGTGCGACAGGTGGACGGCGTTGCGTGCCCAGGTCTCCCGGGCGGCCAGCTGCTCGGCCGTGAGGCGGTTGGTGGTCATCAGCTCGACGGCGGGCCGGGACAGGACGCGCCGGGTGCCGTGCCGGCCGTGGTTCAGCAGCATGCGGAAGTAGGCGTGGTAGTCGTCGGCCGTCGAGTCCAGTCCGCCACCGCCCGACGCGAACGCCGGAGGGCTGCTGTGGTGTCCGCCTTCGGCCTCGTCCGCCACGACGAACTCTCCGGTCCCCGGGTCGGGGGCGTACAGCGGCGGCAGCCGGTCGATCTTGTCGGCGGGGACGTGGAATCCGGTGTCCTTCATGCCCAGCGGCTCGAAGACGCGCTCACGCAGGAACGTCTCGAAGGACTGGCCGGAGACCCGGGCGACGAGCACGCCGAGCAGGTCGTCGCTGACGTTGTAGAGCCAGCGTTCGCCCGGCTGGTACAGCAGCGGGAGCCCGCTCAGACGGCGCATCCACTCGTCCGGGTCCGGTGCCGGCAGCAGCCATCCGCCCTCGTACACCCCCTGCTCGAAGAGCGCGCTCATCATCGGGGAGCCCGGGTCCGTCATGTCGAGCCCGAGCCCGCAGGTGGAGGTGAGCAGGTCGCGTACGGTGATCGGCCGCCGCGCCGGTACGGTCTCGTCCAGCGGGCCGCCGGCCCGCTTCAGGACCCGCCGGCCGGCCAGTTCGGGCAGCCACGGATCCACCGGGTCGTCCAGCCGCAGCCGGCACTCGTCGATCAGGACCATCGACGCCGCCACCGCGACCGGCTTGGTCGTCGAGGCCATCCGGAAGATGGTGTCCCGGCGCATCGGCGGGCCGCCGTCGTGACGCATCGTCCCGATCACCTCGACGTGAGTCTCCTCGCCGCGGCCGACCAGGGCGACGAGCCCGGGTATCTTCCCCGACGCGACGTGCCGTTCCAGTACGTCGCGTAACCTGCGCAGCCCGGTCTTGGTGAAGCCGTTCGTGCTCGTGCCCATCGTCGATCTCCTTGGAGTGTCCGGTCGTCGGGTCCGACGCGTCGCGTCCTGTCGCGCAGCGTCGTGCGTGCCGTGCTCGTGCCGTGTTCGTGCTGTGCCTGCGCCCGTGCCTGCGCCCGTGTCCGCGCCCGTGTCCGCGCCCGTCCCGGCGTCAGACCGCGGTGCTGTCACCGGCGGCGCGCTCGAGGTCGTCGATCAGCTGCTTGCGCGCACGGGCGGGGACGTAGCCGTCCTCCGAGTAGTTCGCGGCGAAGGCCTCGACGAACTCCTCGGGGTCCTCCCCGACGATCTCGCGGATCGGCGTACCGTCCGCGGCGGCCTGCTCGAACAGGTCGACCAGGTCCTCGAACATCGACGCGGTGCTCTCGGCGTTGGTCGGTACGAAGTGCATCAGGTACCGCTCGATCGCCTCGACCGCGCCGCGGTAGCCACCGGGCAGCTCCTTGGTCCGGGCCTTGTACGCGCGCCAGCGCTTCTTGGGGCCGATCACCTTCGCGAGGATGCCGTTCTTCTCGTCCTCGGGCATGGCTATTGTCCCCCTTCGCGGAGCTTTTCCAGTCGTTCTGCGAGGAAGCTCCAGGTCCTCCAGAACTCTTCGAGGTACTCCTGCCCCTGACCGTTGAGGGAGTGCACCTTGCGCGGCGGTCCCTTCTCGGAGGGGACCTTCTCCACGTCGACGAGGCCGCGCTTCTCCAGTCGTGTGAGCAGCGCGTAGACCGTTCCCTCGGCGATGTCGGAGAACCCCTGCTCCCGCAGGCGTGCGGTGATCTCGTAGCCATAGGCGGGCCGGCCGGCCAGCGACGCCAGGATGACGCCCTCCAGCGTGCCCTTGAGCATCTCCGTCAGCAGCTTGGCCATGGCGCACCTCCTCCTCGCGCTAGTAAGCGCTGTTGAGTACCGGTACACCGTAACGCTGACTACCGGTACTCAGCAAGACTGAGGAGTGGATTGGCCTGCCGGCCGGCGAGGGCTCGGAGCCCGGTGCCGTCGGCACGTCAAGAACGTGTGAAGACACCGGCGTCGGGCGCCAAGGATCCGCTAGCGACAGCCGAATCCGGGGGAGTCGGGGGAAACCCTGAGCGGACCGACGAGCAAGGAGACCCCCGATGTCCACGCTGCCCGCCCCGACCGCCCCGACCGCCGAGAACGGCGCCGGGCCCACGACGGCGGAGCCCCCGGATCCCGACGCGCGCCACCGGCTGACCGCCGTCACCGGGCTCGCCGCCCTCTCGCTCGACGCCATGGCCTCCGTGGCGTACGGGCCCGAGGCCATCGTCCTCGTCCTCGCGGCGGCCGGCGCCCACGGGCTCGGCTTCACCCTGCCGGTCACCCTCGCCATCGCCGGCCTGCTGGCCGTGCTCGTCGCCTCGTACCGGCAGGTCGTCGCGGCCTTCCCGGACGGCGGCGGCTCGTACGCGGTCGCCCGGACGTACCTGGGCCGCCGCACCAGCCTGGTCGCGGCGGCTTCCCTGGTCCTCGACTACGTCCTCAACGTGGCCGTCGCCGTGACCGCCGGCGTCGCCGCGCTCACCTCCGCCTTCCCCGGCCTGTACGGCGACCGGCTGTGGATCTGCCTGGGCGTGCTCGCCCTGATCACCGCGATCAACCTGCGCGGCATCGTCGACTCGGCCCGCGCCTTCATCGTCCCGACCGCCGTCTTCGTCGGCGCGATCCTCGTCATGATCACCGTCGGGCTCTTCCGCGACGCGCCGGTCTCCACCGCGGCCTCCGCCGGGCACGCCTCCGTCCTCGCCGACAACGCCACCAGCGTCGGCGCCCTGCTCCTGCTGAAGGCATTCGCCTCCGGCTGCTCGGCCCTGACCGGCGTCGAGGCCATCGCCAACGCCGTCCCGTCCTTCCGTGCCCCCGCCGCCCGCCGCGCCCAGCGCGCGGAGGTCGCCCTCGGCGCGCTCCTCGGCGTCATGCTGATCGGCCTGTCCGTCCTGATCTCCCGCTTCGGCCTCCAGCCGGTCGAAGGCGTCACCGTCCTCGCCCAGCTCGCCGACGCGTCCTTCGGCCACAACGCGGTCTTCTACGTCGTCCAGTTCGCCACCATGGTGCTGCTCGCGCTGTCCGCCAACACCTCCTTCGGCGGACTGCCCGTCCTGCTGAAACTGCTCGCCCGCGACGACTACGTCCCGCACGTCTTCGGTCTCAAGGCCGACCGGCAGGTGCACCGGCACGGCGTCGTCTGGCTCGCCGTCGTCTCCGCCGGCCTGCTGGTCTTCTCCGGCGGCGACACCAACACCCTCGTCCCGCTCTTCGCCATCGGCGTCTTCGTCGGCTTCACGCTCGCCCAGACCGGCATGGTCCTGCACGGGCGGGCCGCCCGGCAGTGGGGCAAGGCCCTGCTCAACGGCGTGGGCGCGCTGCTCACCGGGGTCGCGGCGGTCGTCGTCACCGCCACCAAGTTCCACGACGGCGCCTGGCTGATCGTGATCGCGCTGCCGCTGCTCGTCGCGCTCTTCGAGCTCGTCCACCGCGCGTACGGGCGGATCGCCGACCGTCTCGGCGTCGGCCGGATCCCCGAGCCACCGCACCGGGCCCGCTCCCTCGTCCTGGTCCCCGTCTCCTCCCTGACCCTGGTCACCAGCAAGGCCCTGACGGCCGCCGTGTCCCTCGGCGACGAAGTCCGCGCCGTGACCGTCTGCCACCCCGACCCCGAGGACCGGGCGCATGCCGACGCCCTCGCCCGCGACTGGGCCCTGTGGAACCCGGGCGTCGCCCTCGTACGACTGCCCTCCGAGCGCCGCTCCCTCGGCAGACCGATCACCGCCTACGTACGTCACCTGGCCAAGGCGTACCCGGACACCCAGATCACCGTCCTCATCCCGGAGGCCGAGCCCGAGCGGCTGTGGCAGCGGCTGCTGCAGAACCAGCGTGGCGCGGTCGTCGCGCACGCCGTCCGCGGGGACACCGATGCCGTCGTGTGCCGGCTCCGCTTCCGCTGCTGACGGGCGGACCACCGTCCCGACCGCCCGCCCCGCCCGCCCCATCGGCCCCGCCCGGATCCGCCAAGGACGCCTCCGCCCGGTGCTCACCCCGCGCCGCACCGGGCGGAGGCTTGGCGACGAGTCCCCGGCCCGGACGGACAGACGGACGGCGCCGGCCTGCCGGGTCAGTCGAGCCCGGAGACCGTGAACACCGACCGGGCCGTGTCCCGTTCGATCCGCCGGGCGAGCCGGTCGAGATCACCGATTCCCTTCAGCAGGGTGCCGTTGCCGGCACAGGCGCGGGCGTCGGTCTCCAGGAGCAGCCAGAGGCGCGGATTGGCCAGGAGGACGCGCAGTTCGATCCGCGCGTGCCCGCCGTCCGTGTCACGGAGGTCGAGGCCCCGCTCGATGCCGTCGGACCAGCGGAGGGCGGCGAGCCGGTCGGTCCGTACGGTCCGGCGGACGCAGACGCCCCGCACGCTGACCCGGCCCGGTGCGGCGACGACCCGCGCGGGCAGGAGGACCACGAAGAGCGCGCCGGACAGGGCAGCCCACAGCAGCGTGTCCGGCAGATCCGGCCCGCCGGTCAGCGCCTCCACGGCCAGGGACACGACGAGCAGCAGCCCGGCGCAGCCGGCGGCGGCCCCGGCGTCCCGCGCCCACCGCACGTCGTGGACGACACGGGCGCGGGCGGCGCGCTCACCGGGCCGGTGCGGCGGGACGAATCGTTGCTCCATGGCGCGCACGCTAAAGCCCTGGTCGGGCCCGGAAAGGAGGGTTTGACGCGGTTCCTATGCGGCGTCCGCCAACTTTGACGCGTGGTTGACGGGCCCGGCGGCGAAGTGGACGTATTCGCGGGTCAGCCGGAAGCCGGCGGTCCAGGCGAGCAGCCGGCTGGGGCGGTTGTCGCGTGAGCAGGTCCAGCTGGCGCGCCGGCCGCGCGCCGCGATGTCGGCGGTCAGCCCGGTGACGCAGGCCAGGGCGAGATGCCGGCGGCGTTCGTCGGGTCCGGTGGCGCAGGCGACGTCCTCGTAGCGGCTGCCGGCGAAGCGGGTGCAGGCCAGTGCGAGGACGCGGCCCCGGCGGAAGGCGGCCCAGGCCAGGCCGGACCCGGCGAGGGCGGCGGGGCTGCCCCAGGTGCCGTGGAGCCAGGCCGCCGCGGGGTCGAGGGCGGCCAGCGCGCCCGCGTCCCCGGGGACGACACGGCGCACGGTCACCCCGTGGGGGACGCGCGGTACGACGGGCTCGGCCCGGTGTACGTAGAGCATCCGCTCCCACGGATGGAGGTGGCCGAAGGCGGCGCCGAGCACCGGGAGGAAACGGTCCGCTGCCTCGATGTAGTGCCCGGCGAGCGGGGCCAGCCGGCCGGGGGTGACGGCGCCGGGATCCCCGGCCAGAAGGGCGTGTCCGCCGCAGGTCACGGCGACGACGCGGGGCTCTTCGGTCCGGTCGGTCCACCACTGGCCGTGGCCGGTGGCGAGGACGTGCTCGGCGAGGGCGCCGGTGCCGGGAGCGCCGGAGAGGAAGACACGGGCGGGAGCGGGAGGCTGGTGGGACGCGTGGGGGATCACGGGTACTCCTGGTACGGACGCGGCGGAACGGAACACGGAAGAGCGACGGCCGGCCGGGCGGCCGTGGTGCGTCCGCCTGCGCGGTGCGGGTCTCTCGGTGGTGTGGCCGGCGGATGAGGGCGGACACGAGGGCGAAGAGGAGGGGCCGCCCGGACGGGGAAGCGGGTCACGACGCCCCAAGGGAGCGGGTTGCGGCGACCGGTCGGCGGGGTGTGCGGCGGGACGCCCGAAGGGGCGCCCGAGGGAGGGAGAGGCACGTGCGGTGCGTCCTCCATCGAAGCCGAGCGCGGGAGGGACCACAAGACCGACGGACCCGCTCCTGCGCCTCACTGACGGGGAGTCGGCCACGGCGGCCGGGAAAGGAGGTCCCGAAACGGCGCTGGCGGAGCGGGGGCACGGTCAGCTGGACGGGAAGAGCCGCCGTGCCCCCGCGGCCAGGGGACGATCAGGCCACTGACGTCCCGCGGTCGGGGTGAGCGACCGAGAGGAACGCTAGCCCCGGCCGGCCGCCCGGAGTGGAGCGAGGCGCCCGAATTGACGGGTCTCTGACGGTGGCCGGGATCGACCGTCGCGACCCCGCCGATCCGGCCGTCACCCCGTACTCCCTCCGGCGCCCTGACCTGCGCCCGCGGCTCCGTGCCCGCGGCCGACACGTCCCGCCGACGCGTCCCACCGCCGCGTTCCGGCCGCCCGGGGCGCCGTACGGGCCCCGTCACGTAGAGGACGCGTCAAGAGAAGGCGGCGCGGCGTAAGGGGGGCGTCAACGGGAGCGGCGGCGTGGCTGGAATGAGGTTCGCTCGTCGTGTCCGAGTATTCGATTCTCTTCCTTCTCACCGGGAGCTCACGATGGCCGACGTGGCCTTCGTCCTCGCCACGGTCGCGATCTTCGCGCTGGTGGCGTTCATCGCCAAGGGGGTGGCCAAGCTGTGACTGCCGAGAACATCGTCGGTCTTCTCGTGGCCGCCGCCCTGCTGGGTTATCTGATCCTCGCCCTCGTCAAGCCGGAGAGGTTCTGAGCCCGAGATGAGTCCCGTCCTCGCTGGAGTGCTCCAGCTTCTGGCGCTGGTCGTCGCGCTCGGTCTGTCGTACCGGCCGCTCGGTGACTACATGGCGCGTGTCTACTCCTCGGAGAAGCACTACACACCCGAGAAGTGGATCTACCGGGTGATCGGCGCGAACCCGGACACGGAGATGCGCTGGCCGGCCTATCTGCGCGGAGTGCTCGCCTTCTCCGCCGTCAGCGTCCTCTTCCTCTACCTGCTGCAGCGGGTCCAGGGCGTGCTGCCCGGCTCGCTCGGCTTCGTGTCGATCGACCCGGACCAGGCGTTCAACACGGCCGCCTCGTTCGTCGCGAACACCAACTGGCAGTCGTACTCCGGCGAACAGGCCATGGGCCACGTCGTGCAGACCGGCGGCCTCGCGGTGCAGAACTTCGTCTCGGCGGCGGTCGGCATGGCCGTGGCGGTCGCCCTCGTCCGCGGTTTCGCCCGGTCCCGCTCCGGCGAGCTCGGCAACTTCTGGGCCGACCTCGTGCGCGGCACCGTCCGCGTCCTGCTGCCCCTCGCGGTGGTCGGCGCGCTGGTCCTGGTCGCCTGCGGCGCCATCCAGAACTTCTCCGGCATCCACGAGGTCGGCCAGTTCAGCGGCGGAGCGCAGCAGTGGAACGGCGGCGCGGTGGCCTCGCAGGAGGTCATCAAGGAGCTGGGCACGAACGGCGGCGGCTACTTCAACGCCAACTCGGCGCACCCCTTCGAGAACCCCAACGGGCTGTCGAACCTCTTCGAGATCTACCTGATACTCGTGATCCCCTTCGCGATGACACGCACCTTCGGCCGGATGGTCGGCTCGCTCAAGCAGGGGTACGCGATCCTCGGCACGATGGCCGTGATCTGGGTCGGCTTCACCGCGCTGATGATGTGGACCGAGTTCGCCCACCGCGGCCCGGCCCTGGAGATCGCGGGCGGGGCGATGGAGGGCAAGGAGACCCGGTTCGGGATCGCCGGCTCCTCGCTGTTCGCGGTCGCCACGACGCTGACCTCGACCGGCGCGGTGAACTCCTTCCACGACTCGTACACCGGCTTCGGCGGCGGCATCGCGATGCTCGGCATGCAGCTCGGCGAGATCGCGCCCGGTGGTGTCGGCTCCGGCCTCTACGGCATGCTGATCATGGCGGTCATCGCCGTCTTCATCGCGGGCCTGATGGTCGGCCGTACGCCCGAGTACCTGGGCAAGAAGATCGGCACCCGCGAGATCAAGTTCGCGGCCTGCTACATCCTGATCACCCCGGCGCTCGTGCTCTGCTTCACGGCGCTCGCGATGGCGCTGCCGACGCCTCCGCACTCGATGACGAACACGGGCGCGCACGGCTTCTCCGAGATCCTGTACGCCTACACCTCCGGTGCCAACAACAACGGATCGGCCTTCGGCGGCCTGAACGCGGACACCCAGTGGTTCAACTCGACCGTCGGCATCGCGATGCTGCTCGGCCGCTTCCTGCCGATGGTGTTCGTCCTCGCGCTCGCCGGCTCGCTGTCCGAGCAGGCGCCCGTACCGGCGACCGCGGGCACGCTGCGGACCGAGAAGCCGCTGTTCACGGGCCTGCTGGTCGGCACGATCCTGATCATCACCGGTCTCACCTACTTCCCGGCCCTCGCCCTTGGACCGCTCGCCGAAGGGCTCGCGGCATGACACACGACATACGCAAACACGACGCGAACGACGCAACGGATCGCGACGTACGGAATCACGACGCGAAGAATCACGAGGACGCCATGTCCGCCACGCATCCGGCCCCCTCTCCGCACGGGGACCCCTCCGGCGACCAGCGCGCCCACGGGCGGGTCGGCGGGGGTCTGTTCGACCCGAAGCAGCTGGTCACGTCCTTCCCGGACGCGGTGCGCAAGCTCGACCCGCGGGTGATGGTCAAGTCGCCCGTGATGTTCGTGGTCCTGGTCGGGTCGGTCCTCACCACCGTCCTCGCGTTCCTGCACCCCTCGGACTGGTTCGGCTGGGCGATCACCGCCTGGCTGTGGCTGACGACGATCTTCGCCAACCTCGCCGAGGCCGTGGCCGAGGGCCGCGGCAAGGCCCAGGCCGACACCCTGCGCAAGGCCAAGACCGACACGGTCGCGCGCCGGCTGTCCGGCACGGCCGAGGAGCGGGTCCCCGGCACCGACCTGCGCGTCGGCGACCTCGTGGTCTGCGAGGCCGGCGACATCATCCCCGGCGACGGTGACGTCGTCGAGGGCGTCGCGAGCGTGGACGAGTCCGCGATCACCGGCGAGTCCGCCCCCGTCATCCGGGAGTCCGGCGGTGACCGGTGCGCGGTGACGGGCGGTACGAAGGTGCTCTCCGACCGGATCGTCGTGAAGATCACCACCAAGCCGGGCGAGACCTTCATCGACCGCATGATCAACCTGGTCGAGGGCGCGGCCCGGCAGAAGACGCCCAACGAGATCGCCCTCAACATCCTGCTCGCCTCGCTGACGATCGTCTTCCTGCTGGCCGTCGTCACCCTGAAGCCGTTCGCGATCTACGCGGGGGCCGACGAGCAGACCTCCCTGATCGTCCTCACCGCGCTCCTCGTCTGCCTCATCCCCACGACGATCGGCGCCCTGCTCTCCGCGATCGGCATCGCCGGCATGGACCGGCTCGTGCAGCGCAACGTCCTCGCCATGTCGGGCCGCGCGGTCGAGGCCGCCGGCGACGTGTCCACGCTGCTGCTCGACAAGACGGGCACCATCACCCTGGGCAACCGCCAGGCCGCCGAGTTCGTGCCGGTCAAGGGCGTGACGGAGGCCGAGGTCGCGGACGCCGCCCAGCTGTCGTCGCTGGCCGACGAGACCCCCGAGGGCCGTTCGGTCGTCGTCCTCGCCAAGGAACGGTACGGGCTGCGCGAACGCCACCAGGGCGAACTCGAGCACGCCGAGTGGATCGCCTTCACCGCCCAGACCCGGATGTCCGGCGTGAACGTCGACGGCAAGCAGACCCGTAAGGGCGCGGCCGGTTCGGTCCTCGCCTGGGTACGCGACCAGGGCGGCCACGTCGCCGAGGACGCCGACACGCTGGCGAACCGGATCTCCGAGGCCGGCGGCACCCCGCTCCTCGTCGCGGTCAAGGACGCCAAGGGCGCGCGCGTCCTGGGTGTCATCCACCTGAAGGACGTCGTCAAGGACGGCATGCGGGAGCGGTTCGACGAACTGCGCCGCATGGGCATCAAGACCGTCATGATCACGGGTGACAACCCGCTGACCGCCCGGGCCATCGCCGAGGAGGCGGGTGTCGACGACTTCCTCGCCGAGGCCACCCCCGAGGACAAGATGGCCCTCATCAAGCGGGAGCAGGCGGGCGGCAAGCTCGTCGCCATGACCGGCGACGGCACCAACGACGCCCCGGCGCTCGCCCAGGCCGACGTCGGCGTGGCGATGAACACGGGCACGTCGGCCGCCAAGGAGGCCGGCAACATGGTCGACCTCGACTCGAACCCGACCAAGCTCATCGAGATCGTCGAGATCGGCAAGCAGCTCCTCATCACCCGGGGCGCGCTGACCACCTTCTCCATCGCCAACGACGTGGCGAAGTACTTCGCCATCATCCCCGCCATGTTCGCGGTGGCGTATCCGTCGCTGGACAAGCTGAACATCATGGGCCTGTCGTCGCCCGAGTCCGCCATCCTTTCGGCCGTCATCTTCAACGCGCTGATCATCGTGGCCCTGGTCCCGCTCGCCCTGAAGGGTGTGCGCTACCGGCCGTCCAGCGCGGACTCGATGCTCCGCCGCAACCTCGGGATCTACGGCCTCGGCGGCCTCGTCGCCCCGTTCGTCGGCATCAAGATCATCGACCTGCTCCTCTCCCTCATCCCCGGAATCGGCTGATCCACGATGAACAACTCGGTAGGAAACACGGGCCGCGTGCTCTGGGCCGGCCTCCGGGCCCTGATCGTCCTCACGGTGGTGTGCGGCGTGCTCTACCCGCTCGCCGTCACCGGGATCGCCCAGCTCGTCTTCCCCGGCAAGGCCAACGGCTCGGAGATCAAGGACGACGGGAAGGTCGTCGGCTCCGCGCTCATCGGACAGCGGTACGACCTGCCGCTCAAGGAAGGCCAGGAGACGGCCGCCCCGGACCTGCGCTGGTTCCAGCCGCGCCCGTCCAACGGCCTCGGCACCAACAGCGTCAACACCCAGTACGCGCTCCTCCTCTCCGGCGCCACCAACCGCTCCGCCGACAACGCCGAGCTGATCAGCTGGGTGAAGGAGGCGAAGGCGGCCGTGGTCAAGGACAACTCCACCGCCGACTACCAGGTCAAGCCGTCCCAGGTGCCGGCCGAAGCGGTGACGTCCTCCGGCTCGGGTCTGGACCCGCACATCTCCCCGGCGTACGCCGAACTCCAGGTCCACCGCGTCGCGGAGAGGAACCACCTCACCGTGGCCCAGGTCGACAAGCTGGTCGCCGACCACACCGACGACCGGATCCTCGGCTTCATCGGCGAGCCGCGCGTCAACGTCCTCCAGCTCAACATCGCGCTGAAGGACCTGGTGGCCAAGGGCTGACGGCCTGAGCACGGTGCCACGGAAGCCGGCGGCCCCGGGGGGAAGGAACTCCCCGGGGCCGCCGGCTTCCGGCGTACGCGTCCGACCGGGCCGGCCCGACCGGCAGCGCCTGGGCGCACCCGACCGGCACCGCCACCGCCACCGCTCAGAAGTACCCCTCGCGCTTACGGTCCTCCATGGCCGCCTCGGACAGCTTGTCGTCGGCGCGGGTCGCACCCCGCTCGGTGAGGCGGGACACGGCGATCTCGGCGATCACCTGGTCCAGGGTCACCGCGTCGGAGTCGATCGCGCCGGTACAGGACATGTCGCCGACGGTGCGGTAGCGGATCCGCCGCCGCTCGACCGGCTCGCCCGCCCGCGGCCCGCCCCAGTCACCGGCCGTCAGCCACATGCCGTCGCGGCGGAACACCTCGCGGACGTGGGCGAAGTAGATCTCCGGCAACTCGATGCTCTCGCGCCGGATGTACTGCCAGACGTCCAGCTCGGTCCAGTTGGACAGCGGGAACACGCGCACGTGCTCCCCGGGGGCGTGCCGGCCGTTGTACAGCTGCCACAGCTCGGGCCGCTGGCGGCGCGGGTCCCACTGCGAGAACGCGTCCCGTAGAGAGAACACCCGTTCCTTGGCGCGGGCCTTCTCCTCGTCGCGCCGCCCGCCGCCGAAGACCGCGTCGTACTTCCGCTGCCGGATCGTCTCGGTCAGCGGCAGCGTCTGCAGCGGATTGCGGGTGCCGTCCGGCCGCTCGCGCAGCGCGCCCGCGTCGATGTACTCCTGGACGGAGGCGACGTGCAGCCGCAGTCCGTGCTTCTCGACGGCGCGGTCGCGGTAGGCGAGGACCTCGGGGAAGTTGTGCCCGGTGTCCACGTGCAGCAGTCCGAACGGCACCGGCGCCGGGGTGAACGCCTTCAGCGCCAGGTGCAGCATGACGATGGAGTCCTTGCCGCCGGAGAACAGGAGCACCGGGTTCTCGAACTCGCCCGCCACCTCCCGGACGATGTGCACCGCCTCGGACTCGAGGGCGTCCAGATGCGACCAGGCGGCCGGCGGGCCCGACCCCGTCGCGTCACCGGCCGGCGGCTGTGGGGACACGGGCCCTCAGATCCATTCCGCTTCGTCGGTGTAGCCGAGGCGCTCGGCCACTTCCTTGTCCTCCGGTCCCAGGGCGGCCCGGATCGCGTCGGCGCGGTCCCGCCACCGGCCCGCCCGCGGCGGGGCGGTGGCGACCACCGGACCGATCCCGTCATGGGCAGCCCGCCGGAACGCGCCGTCGAACGGGATGCCGAGCCGGTCGGCCAGCCGCTCGAAGCACGCGACGCGCCCGGCGGCCGTACCGATCAGGTCCTCGAAGCGTACGGTGATCCGCTCGACCGGGCCGTCGGCGCCGTGCGGTTCGTCGAGTACCGCCCGATGCGCGCTGCGCCACTGGAAGGCGCACACGTCGAGCAGCGGAGCCCGGGTGAACTCCTGCCATCCGTACGGCAGATCGAACTTCCACCACCAGCGGTTCTCCGGGTGCCGGTCCACGTATCCGTCGATCCCGAGCGGTCGGGACATCCGGTGCGCGTGGAACCCGTGGTGCAGCCAGCCGTCGTGGAGCCCGTTGACGGCGGCGGCGGGATTACGGGTGAGGTGGACGATACGGAACCGGGCCCGCGGGAACAGCGCCCGCAGGAAGCCGAACCGGTAGGCGTTGCTGGGGGTCTTGACCACCAGAGGCCGGGTCGCGGCGTCGTGCGCCGTCGCCGGACGCCAGGGGCGGGGCAGGATGAACGGGGGCTCCTCGATGAGCGTCCCGCCGGGCACGGCGGTGGACCGGGTGTCCGCCGTCTCGGCGCGAAGCAGCCGGGCGGGCAGGTCGTAACTCCACGGATTGAACGGCAGCCCAAGCCTGGTCAGTTCGGTGAGGAGCGTAAGGAAATAGCTTTCAGGGCAGGGCAGTACGGCTCCGGACGCTGGCGATTCGGCCCTCAGCCGGGCCAGGACGGACCCGGCGGTCCGCGCCAACACCACTGGATCCACCGGGACATCGGGCCACTGCATGACGAGCCGGGCGGCCACGTCCGTCACGAACCGCTCGTCGTCACGCGGGTCGCCCCAGGGCGCGGGCGACCCGATGTCATGGGCGAGTTCGGTGTCGAGAAGTGTGCGCCGGTCCGGGGCGAGACCGGCCAGATGACCCGCGTCGAGCCGGTCGCAGTCCCCACTGTCGGGAGCTCCCAGCCCTGTCATGCGCAGAAACGGATTGATCTCGCCCTGCATGTGGAGCAGGGCCTCCGACGCGCGCAGGGTCTCCGCGACCATGCTCGACCCGCCGCGCGAGCTGGAGGCCAGCACCACCACGTCCCGGATCCGGCCGGTCAGCCCCTCCGTCGCCGGAGGGCGCAGTCCGCGCGCCGCGGCCAGCCGTCCGTCCAGGTCCGGCCGCGGCGCCGAGGCCCCCGTACGAGTGGGGGCGTGGGGGCTCATCCGAGGTCACCCGGCCTTCCTGAGCGAATAGACGCACCAGCGCCACTGATCGCGGATCGACCCGTCGGACAGGATCTCGAAGGGATGGACCTCACGCACCTCCTTGGGTGCCTCCCGGAACAGCCGCTGGATCTCCCGGCGGTGGGACGGCGAGGTCTCGTGGGTGTCGATCCACCGGTCGATGGACTCCCACAGGAGGTACTCCCGCATCTCCAGGCCGCCGAAGCCGGCGCCGAGCAGCAGCTCCCGGAACTCCCGCTCGCTGAACATCTGGTGCAGGAGGGGCTGTTTCTTCTTGAAGACGCGGTACATCCAGTACGCGTCCTCGTCGGCGTACGGGACGATCTGGCCGACGATGAACTGCCCGCCGGGGCGCAGCACCCGGAAGATCTCGGACAGCGGCCGCTCCGGCTGGGGCAGCAGATGCAGCACCTCGCGGGTGACCACCAGGTCGAAGCTGGCGTCCGCGTACGGCAGGTCGTACACCGTGCCCTGGTCGACCCGGTCGAGCCGGGTGGAGGCGAGCGCGACCATCTCCGGCGTGAGGTCGAGGCCGACGCTCTCGCCGACCCGGTCCTTGAAGGCCCCGCCGACCACGCCGCTGCCGCAGCACACGTCCAGCATCCTGGCGTCCTTCGGCACGTCGCACAGCGCGGCGTGCCGGGCGAGCAGCCCGTCGTCGGTGAGCCAGGCGCAGGAGTCGTGCCAGTCGCGGGACCGGGTGCCGAACTGGCGCTGGTAGACGCCGTAGTCGATGGAGAGTTCACGCTGCTGGAAGCGGGCGGTACGGCCGGCCATCCGGGCGGCCGTCCGGGCCCGGCTGGCGTCCAGCGCGCGGGCGACGACCCGGCGGCCGAGCTCGTCGTCGGCCGCGAGCCGGCGGCCGAACTCCGCCTCCGCCCGCTCCTGGACGAACCGGCCGGCCTCCGGGCTCTGCAGCCGTTTCTTCGTCTGCCCGTCGAACCGGGGATCGTCCATGCGCAGGGAGACGATCGCGGTGAGCCCTTCGAGGATGTCGACCGTGTTGATCCGCTCACCGGTCCGCGGGTCGAGCAGGCCGCGCTCGGTCGCGTACCGGTTGATGGCGGCCGCGAGGGCCACCCGCAGACCGTCGACGTGCGCGCCGCCCTGGTCGGTGCGGACGCCGTTGACGAAGGCCCGGATCTCCTCCGCGTACCCCTCCGTCCACTGGAACGCGAGGTCGAAGGAGGCCTGGTGGGTGGCGGCGGAGACGACCACCGGCTCGGGGTGCACGGTGGTGGCGTTCCGGTTGTGATGGGCCAGGAAGGCGCGCACGCCGCCGTCGAAGCGGAAGTCGGCCCGCTCGCCGGTGCGTTCGTCCGAGAAGTGCAGGGCCAGACCGGGGTGGAGGAAGGCGATCTCCTCAAGCCGGGTGGTGATCGTCGGCGCGGAGAACTCGACGGTGTCGAAGATCTTCGGATCGGGCCGGAACGTGACGGCGGTGCCCCGCCGGCCGTCCGGCGCGGCCTCGGCCGGGCCGGTGGCGAGGTCGTCCTCCGGCTCGCCCCGGGTGAATTCCTGCCAGTGGTGCCGCGCGCCGCGCCAGACGTCCAGGCGCAGCTGCTCGGAGAGCGCGTTGACGCAGGACAGGCCGACGCCGTGCAGACCCGCCGAGCGCGTGTAGGCGGCCCCGGCGAACTTGCCGCCCGCGTGGAGCGTGGTCAGCACGACCTCGCAGGCCGGCCGCCCGGACTCCGGGTGCGGATCGACCGGGATGCCCCGGCCGTCGTCCCGTACGCAGACCGCGCCGTCGGCCTGGACGGTGACCGTCACCGTCGTACAGTGGCCGGCCTCCGCCTCGTCGACGGCGTTGTCGAGCACCTCGTACAGCAGGTGGTGCAGGCCGTCCGCGTTCGTCGAGCCGATGTACATCGACGGGGTGCGCCGTACGGCCTGAAGGCCCGTGAACACGACGATCGACGAGGCGTCGTACGCGGTCGCCGACCCGGTCGCCGGCGTCGTCAAGCGCTCAGTCATCGCTGCCTCCGTCGGCCGGCGCGCCGTCCCGGGGTCCGGGGGCGGACGGCGTGGTCACCGTGGTGAGCAGGGCGTCGAGCTTTCCGAGATGCGCGTGCTTGAGGGCGGCGAGGGTGGTGAGCCAGCTGGCCACGTCGGGGTGACCCTCCTCGTGGGCGCGCGCCGTGAGCCGGGGATAGACCTCGTTCGCCTCGGTCAGTGCCTCGGCGGCGGACGCGGCGAGGTTGAGGCGGGTCTCGCCGACCGTCTTCCGGGTGTGCGGATCGGCGATGTCCTGGAGGGCGTCGATGTGCCCGTGCGCGACGCACCCGATGCTCTCGGCCAGATCGCTGAAGAGCCGGGCGATCTCCCCATGGCCCTCGATCTCGGCCACCTGCGCGAAATAGGTGTACCGCTGGACGGACGCCGCCTCCGCGGCGAACACCGACCGCAGGCCGATCGCGAGGCCCTCACTCAGCTGTGCCATGGAACTCCTCGGTGGTGGTGCGTACGTGGCCAATGGACGAACGCGGACGGGGGCGGGGTCAGGGGCGGGGCTTGCGCCCGGCGGCGGCGACGAACAGCATCTGGTCCACGAAGCCGCCGTCCGACTCCTTGACCGCGTGCAGGGACAGGAAGCTCTCGGAGGCGTTGCGGTAGACCTCGCGGATGGCCTCCCGGCGGGACTCCTCGATGGCCCCGTTGTCGGACCAGACGTCGACGTCCTCGGCCGAGACGTACCGGTGCAGCGCGACGTCCGCGCATCCGGCGTCGCGCATCAGCGCCTCCAGGTCCGCGGGCAGGAAGAAGTGCCGCCGGACCGGGTTGCGCAGCCGTAGCACCTCGAAGTACTCGTCGCGGTCCAGCGGGCCGTAGGCGCACAGATTGACCAGGACGATCCGGCCGCCGGGCTTGAGCACCCGGACCATGGAGGCGACCGCGTCGGGCAGGGTCATGAACTGGATTCCCTGCCGGCACACCACGATGTCGAAGGTGCCGTCGGGGAAGGGCAGGTCCTCGGCGGGCGAGATCACCAGCCGGTCCAGATGGGGACGGGCCTGCTCGGCCATCTCCGGGGTGATGTCCACCCCGGTCACTTCCGCGACCCGCCCGGTGAACAGGCGGGAGACCAGACCGGTGCCACAGGCGACGTCGAGCACCCGGTCGGTGGCCGTCGGCCTCGTCAACTCCAGCACCAAGTCACCGAGTTCGGAGTCGGTGCACCAGGAGCTCGACCGGTCGTACG
This sequence comes from Streptomyces laurentii, assembly GCA_002355495.1. Taxonomy (GTDB): domain Bacteria; phylum Actinomycetota; class Actinomycetes; order Streptomycetales; family Streptomycetaceae; genus Streptomyces; species Streptomyces laurentii. The sequence continues at coordinate 253,034 of AP017424.1, read as the reverse complement.
TGGCGGAACGGGCGGCGAAGTGGCCGGTCACGTCCTTCGGACTCGTGGTCACGGGAATCCCTTCATGCCGGGGACACGGACTTCCTCGGCGCCGGAACCGCCCGGCGCACCAGGGACTTCACCCGCAGCCACCGGACGTAGCCGTCCCTGGCGAGCCGCAGGCGGTGGTTCTCGTCCTGCCGCGCCGAGCGCAACTCGACGCGGGAGCGCAGCAGAGCCGACCGGAGGGCGACCGCCGGTGGCGACGGAACGGGTACGAGCCGCGCGCGCTCGTCGACCGGGTACCCGAGCCGCTTCTTGAGTGGCGCCGTCACCTTGTCGACGAGCAGGCGCTCCGTCGGCGACAGACCGGTCAGATGCGCCCCGACCCGCCCCGTGCTGATGGGCCGGCCGGCCAGCCGCCAGGACTCCGACAGCCGGGCCGTCCGGCGGGCCGCCGGCGAGGTGTGGTGCGCCAGCATCGCCGGCTCGAACTCCTCGCCGAGGAAGGCGCAGAGCGCGCGCAGTTCCTTCTCCGGCCGCTCCACCAGATCCTCGTAGCGCAGCAGATGGACGACGCCGGGGCCCCAGCGAGTGTGGGCGGCGATCGCCCGCTCCTGCTGGGTCCGCCACAACCGGGCCATCCGGTACGGGTGGCAGTGGCCGAACACGGCGGTCTTCGCCGAGCTGGCCACGTCCTGCGGATTCCTGACCAGCCAGACGAACCGGGCGGCGGGGAACTCGGCGAGCGCCTCGTCGACATGGTCCACCATGAAGGTGCTCTTGCAGCCCCAGCGCGCCTTGCCCTCGGCCGCCCGGTGCTGCTCGTAGATCGCGGCCACCACCCCGAACACCGTCGGGCCGGCCGAGGCCACCACCCGGTCGCGGTCGACGGGATGGGGCCACGGGTGGATGTGCCGGGCCAGCAGCCCGAGCGCGTCGTCCACCAGCCGCCGGCGGTTGCGCTCGACCGAGAGATCGCCGTAACCCGCCGCCAGCGGTGCCAGGAACCGCATGAAGTGCGGAGGGTGCGGCACCGTGATCCGCGAGTGGGCGTTCAGGATCAGCCGCAGCAGATTGGACCCCGACCGCTCCGTGCCGATGATGAAGACGGGACGCGCGCCGTCAGGGCTCATGGAGCGTCCGGGGACACCGTGTCCGCCATCTGCTTGGCCCCGCAGTCCATCAGGCTGCTGCCCGCGGCCGCCACCTCGGGATCCGCGCACTTGTCCAGGGTGAACCGGTCGGAGAGCGGGACCAGCGGGCCGGCCGCGGAGCTCCAGTCGGTACGCCACTTCGTCCCGCCGTAGGAGGTCGAGCGTTCCGAGCCGTCGTCGGGCTGCGGGTGGAAGTACTGGAAGTTCTCCGGGTAGTGCCGGAAGTCCATGACCGGGCCCGGCTGGTAGGCGTCGTAGATGCGCTTGTACGCGTCCCGGCAGGTCTGCTCCGGCAGCCCGCTGACGTTGAGGAACTCGTCCTCGTGCAGGGCCTGTTCGACCGACAGCCAGTTCAGGTGGTCGATCTCCGAGCGGATCGTCCCGGCGGCGACCGCCTGCTGGTAGACCGTGGTGCCGGGCATCGCCGACAGGTACTTCACGCGGGTGACGTGGTTGTACGTCTCGGCGAACTCCACCATGTGGCCCAGCGATTCCTCGCTCTCGTTGGGCAGCCCCACGATCAGCAGCGAGCCGAACCGGACGCCGGCGTCGAAGGTGGTGCGCATCGCCCGCACCGTCAGGTTCTCGCTGCTGCCCTTCCTGGCCTCGCGCAGCACGTCCTTGCCCAGCGACTCGACGCCGTAGAGGACGATGTCGCACCCGGAGTCGCGCATCGCGTTGATCCGCGGCTCGTCCATGTCGGCGCACCGCGTCAGACAGGTCCACCGGATGTCGTGGTCCTTGATGACGTCGCAGATCTCCAGGGTCTGCCCGCGGTGCGAGCTGAAGGTCAGATCGACGAAGAAGCTGAAGTCGATGTGGTACTGGCTCTTCAGCCAGGCCATGTCGCGGTCCATCTTCTCCGGCGACTTGGCCCTGACCTGGGGAGTCGTGCGGTAGCAGAAGGAACAGTCCATCTTGCAGCCGCGGCTGTACGAGGAGATGATCTGCGGCTGCAGGCCCATCGGGCTCTGCGCCTGCGGCCACAGGTCCAGCCGCATCCGGGGCAGCGCGTCCAGGTCCATCATCTGGCCGCGGGCGGGGGTGCGCTTGGCGCGGCCCTCGGGATCCCGGTAGCAGATGCCCTTGATCCTCGGCAGGTCCTCGCTCCAGCGGCCGGCGGCGTGACTTTCCATCAGCTCCAGGATGGTGAGTTCGCCCTCGCTGATGACCGCGATGTCGCAGGCGGTCTCCTCCATGAAGATGTGCGGCACCGAGGTGACCAGCGATCCGCCGCAGAGGATCGGCACCTCGGGCTCGGCCTCCTTGACCTTCGCCATCAGCTCCCGGCAGAAGGGGAAGTTGTCCTCGAAGGTGCACACCCCCAGGACGTCGGTCTGCCCGACGATCTGGTCGTACGCGGACTTCAGCGGGTCCAGGTCGTAGCGGACGTCGACGATCCGGACCGGATAGCCCGCGTTGTGCAGCACCGTCGAGATGTACGTGGCCCCCTCGTAGGGCGAGGTCAGGAAGAACTCCCAGCCGCGCGGCATGGTGAAAGGAGAAGGGCCGACGAGCAGAGTGAAACGCGGGAGGGACGGGTCCGTCGGGACCGGTGTGACGTCCTGCTGACGCATTTGATCGATGTACTGCCGGTCTGTCGCGTCATCGGCGTTCGCATACAGTTCCAACGCGAGGGATTTACGCGCCATGAACAAACCCTTTCAGGGTGAGAACGTGCGAGGGTGGATCGCTCCTGCGACTCGTATCTGTCGTACGCGCACCGGAAGATCACGGGAAAAGGTCACGGCCGCAGGGTGTTCCCCACCATGACACAGGGTGTTGAGGCCGTAAAGGGCCTCCCCGTCCGGGCGATACGGAGTGCGCGCCGTTAAACGTGGGTGACCCGCCTTTGGAGCCGTTCCGCGAACTCCTGCCACGATCGGGCGAAGTCCAGCGCCAGCGCGGCAATGGCGTCGGCCCGGTGGGGCGGCACATGGTCGATCAGTTTTGCCCAATTCTCATTGTCCAGGGCCTGCGCGGTGAGAAGCCGGAGCAGCATGCGTCCGGTGCCGGAGAAACGCATCGACGGATCCTGCCGGAGATTCCGCAGGGCCGTGTCCCGGTCCGGATACGGAGGCGGGCTCACGTGCGGGCAGACCCCGGCCCGCCGGCAGGACGCCTCCTGGTTCGCGCCCCCCGTGCCCGCACGGGGGGCGCGGCGATGGGCGGGCACCGGATCCTGGCCTTCGCGCAGCCGCTCGCGGACGTCGTGCGCGGTGCCCAGCGAGATGCCGGCCGCCTTGGCCACCGCCCGCAGCGAGGCGTCGGGGTTCGCCCGCATGATCCGGGCCGCGTGCCGGCGCCCGTCGCCGGAGTCGATGGGACGGACCCGGCCGTCCCGGCCGACACGGGCGTTCAACTGGGGACGGTCGGGGTTTGTACGCCTGCGGATGGCCGCTACCGTCTTCGGGGACAGCCCGGTGGAGGAGGCGATCGACCGGTCCGACAGCTGGGGGCTGTGCGTCACGATGCGCTCGGCGGCGGCGGTGCGGTCCGAGAGGCTGAGCGGCAGCCCGTGGGACACATTGGTGCTGACGGCGAGGATGAACGCGTCCGCGTCGGGCCCGTCGAAGAACCGGACCGCTATGTCCCGCTGGCCGCGCAGCGCCGCCACCCGCAGCCGGTGCATCCCGTCGATGACCCGCATGGTCTGACGGTGGACCAGGATGGGCGGCAGTTCGGCGTGCGAGGTCAGAAGCAACTCGATGTGCTCGATGCTTTCCCCCCGGAGCCGAGGAGAGTCGGCGTCGACCAGATCGGTCACCGGAATCAGGTGAACGTCATCCGAAGGTACGGGGGTGCGGTTCTCTTCACTCGCCACAAGATCCTCGAATCCTCGATTACGCAGGAATGGATCGCCCCGCACAGGATTACCGGCTGTCGGTGCAACGAGGGCCGCTGAATAGTCGATGTGCGCTGTGGGGGAGGTGTGCTGCATTCGATACGCGCGAGCCGGATGCAAACAGCTTCCTATCGCTTTTTCGCCCGGTCCACCACCGGGGAGGCAGACCGACCGTCGGATTCACGCCGCTCGGGTTCCGTCGCGGCCGCACCGTGTCGGACGTCTTGTCAGCTCCGCTCCCCGGCGGTAATCGCGCAGCGGCCCGGAGCGCCCCGGCCCCACGCGCCAGGAAGGAAGTCCCATGCGGAATGTGCTGCTCGTGTCCCTCGACACACTGCGCGCCGATGTCGCCTACTCGGGGAAGATGGCGGGTATCGAATCCCTGCGCTCGGCCGGGGTGACGTTTCGACAGGCCATCTCCTCCTCTCCTCTCACTCCGATCAGTCACGCCAGCGTGTTCACCGGACGGCAGCCCGCCGGACACGGCATCCGCCATCTGCTGCGGGAGACGCTGAACCCCGGGGTGACCACGCTCGCTGAGCAATTGCGCGCGGCCGGCTACGCCACCGGCGCCGTGGTCTCCTGCCCCGGGCTGAACCGCTGGTACGGCCTGGACCGGGGGTTCGACTTCTACGACGACGAGATCCCGAGACTCCCCGACGGCAGCGACCCGTTGACCGTCCCGGACGTCAAGCTGCGCGGCCTCGCTCTCAAGCGGGCGCCCCTGGTGACCGAACGGGCGGCAGCCTGGCTGTCCTCCCAGGGGGAGCGTCCGTTCTTCCTCTTCGCCCACTTCTTCGACGCCCACTGGCCATACGAGCCGCCCGAGGACGTGGGCGCCGACGTCGACAACCCGTACGAGGGAGAGGTGGCGTACAGCGACCACTACCTCCGCCGACTCCTCGGCCGGGTGGAGGAGTCGGGACACTCCCTCGACGACACGCTGGTGGTGCTCTTCTCCGACCACGGCGAGGACCTGGCCGGCTGGTACCCCAACGACCACGCGGGCGAGCTCGGGCATCCCTACGAGGAGGGCCACGGCTGTCTGCTGTTCGACACCACCCAGCACGTGCCGTTGATCGTGTGCGGCCCCGGGCTGCCGAGGGGCACGGAGATCACCAGTCAGGTCCGGCTGGTGGACATCGCCCCCACCGTGCTCGACCTGCTGGGGCTGCCGAAGATCGAGACGGACGGCGAGTCCCTGGCCGGTCACCTCGCCGCCGGGTCGGGGCCGTCCCGGCCGGCGTACAGCGAGACGTACTACCCGGAGGAGCGCCGTCAGTCGGGCGAGTACCCGGACCTGCTGCCGCTCAAGGCGGTGCGGCTCAGCGAGGAGGGGGACCGGCGGAAGGTGATCTGGCACGTCGGCGGCGAGGCGGTCGACGTGTACGACCTCCTCGCCGACCCCCATGAGCAGCGAGGAAAGCCACTGGTCGAAGGCTGAGCCGGGCGCGGGGTGCCGGGTCAGACCTCCCCGTCCGCCTCTCGGTGCAGGATTCCGGTGAGGCAGCCGAGCGCGCCCGCGGCCTTCACGTACTCGCCCACTCCCACCTCCGACACCTCGATGCCGGCCGTCTCCAGCCGGCGCCGGGTGCGGGGGCGGCCGGCGGGCATCAGCACGTGCCCGGGCCGCAGCGTCACCACGTTCAGGCTCCGGCCGCGCACCACTTCCTCGTCGGGCCCGAACTCCAGCAGGTCGTAGTCCAGCGCGCGTAGCAGGCCGCGCAGCCGGTCCCCGACCGCACGCGTGTTCAGCAGGGCCCGGCGGTGGTCGACGAGCATCAACGCGCCCAGCAGATGCTGGACACCGGGCCCGAGCGGCACCGGCACCACCTCGGCGCCCTGCTCGGCCAGCACCTCCCGGACGGCGCGGACGCCCGCCTCGTTGGTACGGAAGCCGCTGCCGACCAGGACGGTGCGCTCGTCCACCCAGAGCGCGTCGGCCCCTTCGAACGTGGCCTCGCCCCGGACGGTGTGCAGCACCGGGATGCCGGCCTCGGCCAGCGCCGCCGCCGCGTACCGCTCCTCGCCCGCCCGCTGCGCCGACGCGGTGCGCCCCAGCACGGCCCCCTCGGGCGTCACCAGGAACAGATCCCGCTGGAAGATCACGTTGGGCGGGCAGGAGGGCGGCGGGGCCGCCAGGCGTACGGTCACGCCGTGGGCGCGGTACGCCTCGGCCACCGCCTCCGTCTCGGCGCGCAGCCGCCCGAGATCGACCGGCTCGGTCATCAGGTGGGCGCGGGGGTCGTCGGCGACGGAGGCGAGGCTGTCCGGTGGCCGGGCGAGCAGGACCGCGCGCAGGGGCGCCACCTCGGAACGGTAGCCGCACCGCGACCAGATGCCGCCCGCCGCGACCTCGGCCCGGTGGCCGGCCGGGCGCGGCGTCCATCCGGTGCCGCCGAGGGTACTGGGCAGGGCCGGGGGAGGGGAGGCCCGGGAGTCCGTGGACATCGCTTCCCTCCCGCTCACACCGAGTAGCCCAGGGAGCGCAGTTGGGCTCGTATCTCCTCGGTGAAGGGCACCTGCTCCGGCCGGCGCAGCGCGCTGCGGTAGTCGTCGAGCATCGCCAGCAGGTCGGCCCCGTCGTCGTGCGGGTCACGGTGGGGCACCCGGGAGTCGTCGAACCGCTCCACCCAGGTGTGGTCCTGCCGGGCCGCCCGCTGGAACCCATCGGAGTAGTGCCGGAACATCCGTACCACCCGGCGGTCGCCGAGGTAGGCCGTGTGCCCGACGAGGAAGTGCGGGAGGGGCCCCGGCGGGCGGCCGCTCAACTGCCTTTCCTGGAAGGCGATGAAGTCGTTGAGCTCGGCGTTGTAGGACTCGGCGAGCGCGGGGGCGTCGCCGTCGGGCGCCTCCTTCCCCCGGACGACCCCGGCCAGCGACCTGCCGTCGAAGACACCGGTGGCGGGCGCCGGGACACCGGACAGCTCCATGACGGTGGGGGCGATGTCGACCGTCCGGATCCGCTGCTCGTGCGTTCCCGGGACGACGCCGTCCCCGGCGATGATCAGCGGGACCCGCAGCACCCCCTCCGCCATCGAGTTGAAGTGGCCGTTGGTCTGCTCGTCGAACTCCTCGCCGTGGTCGGCGAAGAGCACCAGGAGCATCCGCTTGCCGGTGGCCGCGACCCGCTCCCTCAGCCGCTCCAGGAACGAGGTCAGGCGAGTGGCGAGGAAGTGCTCGACACCGTCCAGGTAGAGCTGGAAGAGGCGGTCGTACTGCTTCTCCGCGTGCAGATGGGTGGCCACCCGCTTGTAGCGCATCAGCAGCTCGGTGTCCTCCGGGCCCCGGTAGCTCTCGACCAGCCGGTCGACGAACGGGAGCGCCTGCGGCAGTCCCTCCTCCAGCTCGGCGACCTTGGCCCGGTACGCGTCCCCGCCGAAGGTCAGATTGTGGAACCCGTACGGCAGGTGCACCGCGCCGAAGTGGGCGCAGGCCAGGGTGGATTCGGCGGCCGCCACCGCGTCGATGAAGGCGTCGTCCTCCTCGACCAGGTAGGTGTCGACGTCCCGGGTGAAGCCGAGTTCGGGGCCGAGGATGATGGGGAAGTCGACCTTCAGGATCGTGCTGCGGCCGGCCCGGCGGCCATAGGTGAACACCGAAGGAGCGCGCAGTGACCCGTTATAGAATTCGTGCAGTCCGTTGTGCAACGGATATTGGCCGGTGAATATCGCGCCGTGCGAAGCGGCCGTGTACGGGGCGGCGCTGATGGTGTTCGGGAAATAGGCGCCGTCACGCGCGAGTTCGTCCAGAAGTGTGGTACGCACCGCGTGCGCGTTCTTGTATGTGTGCGGCCAGAGCGGATGCGGATGCGCCGACAGCGCGTCGCTGCGGAGCGTGTCGATCGAGATGAGGACGACGTGATCGTAGTGGCTGGAATCGTGCACGGTTGTCTTCGCCTCCGTGAGAGTGGCATGCGCTCGGGCAGGGGGCGTGCGGCCGCCCGGTGAGGTCCGCCGGCGGCTGTGTACGACTGTGGAGAAGACGCGGTCGAACGCCCGGCCGGCACGGGCCGGCCGCGCCCGATCCGTCAGTTCCGGTCCGGTGTCCCGTACTCCGACCGGTGGCCCGGCGTCCCGTCCTCCGCCGGGTCCGGTGTGTTGTCCTCCGTCCGGTCCTCGGCCTGCGGCGGATAGACGGTCGGGTCGTCGAGGGGGAGCTTGAGCCAGGACAGCATCTGCCGCAGCTGGTGGTAGGCGCGCAGCCGCTCCTCGTCGGTCCCCTCCCGCTCCGCCTCCTCGACCGGGGCCCACAGCCGGTGCACCATCACCGGCCCGATCTCGAGCAGCCCGCCGCTGCCCCCGGTGGCCCATCGGGCCAGCACGTACCGGGCGATCGCGCCGATGGGGATGTCCAGGTTGCGGGACATCCCGCGCAGCGTCTCCAGGGGATCGAGCAGTCCGTAACCGACGACGTCGGACTTGAAGTTGGCGTGGGGATCGTTCGCGGCCCAGTCCCCCTTCCAGCGACGGAGGCGCACCACCTCGTCCCCGTCCGGGCCGGTCCAGACATCGCCCGCGACCTCTTCGTCCACCTGAGCTTCCTTCCGGAAATGCGACGGGAAGCACGAGTTCTACGCCGGACGCGCCCCGCGCGCAAGGCACCCCGCCCCGCGTTCGGAACGCGCCGACTCGGCGCTGGACAAAGGGAATCGGGACCGGTAGACCAGAAGTCCGTGGCTGCGTCAGCCGGTCGGGATCAGCCGATGCCGGGCGCGCCCGCTCTCTCTTTCTCATTTGTCTTCGGCACGCCGGACTCGCCATGCCCATGGGCGGATTGGACAGGGCGCCTTGAGGAAACTCGTCACCACGCCGTGCGCTCGGGACGTCCTGCCGAGGGGATACGCGTGACATTCACGAAGGAGGTCTCTCCCGGTGTCCGGCCGCGGGACGGGATGACCCGGCGGGTCCTGGTCGCCGGCACTATCGGAAGCACCATCGAGTGGTACGACTTCTATCTCTATTCCACGGCGTCCACCCTGCTGCTGGGTCCGCTGTTCTTCCCCCAGCAGTCCGCGACGGCGGCCACCCTGGCGGGCTTCGCCACCTACGCCGCGGGGTTCGTCGCCCGCCCCCTCGGGGGTGTGGTCATCGGCCACTTCGGGGACCGGATCGGCCGCAAGTCGATGCTGGTGCTGACCCTGATGATCATGGGCGTCGCCACGCTGCTGGTCGGAGTGCTCCCCACCTACGCGCAGGCCGGCGCCTGGGCCCCGGCCCTGCTCGTCACGCTGCGGGTGCTGCAGGGCATCGGCATCGGCGGGGAGTGGGGCGGCGGGGTCCTGATGACCACGGAGTACGCCCCCGCCCACCGGCGCGGGCTGTTCAGCAGCGGTGCCGCGGCCGGGTTCCCGCTCGGGCTGGCCGGGAGCACGGCCGTGGTCGCGCTGATCACCCGGCTGCCGCGGGACGACCTGCTGTCCTGGGGCTGGCGGGTGCCGTTCCTGGCCTCGGGTCTTCTCGTGGTGGTCGGGGTGTTCGTACGGCGGGGAGTCGCCGAGAGCCCCGAGTTCCTGCGGGGCCGCCGCGACGGCCCGTCGCCCCGGGTGCCGGTCGCCGAGGTGCTGCGGCAGCGCCCCGGCCCGGTGGCCAAGGGAGCGCTCGCCTCGCTGGGCCTCGCCATGATCGTCAGCGTCTTCTCCGTCTATCTGCCCGCCTACGCGGCCGGTCACGGGGCCGACCGCGACCGGGTGCTGACCGGCATGGTGGCCGGGGCCCTCGTGGAAGCCGCCCTGCTGCCGGTGTTCGGTGCGCTGTCCGACCGCTTCGGCCGTCGACGGGTCATCGTCTTCGGGTACGCCGTGTGCGCCCTGGTGGCCCTTCCGGCGCCGCTCTGGCTGACCTCGGGCAGTACCGCTCAGACCGTCCTCACCTTCACCCTGGCCATGGGCGTCGGGCACGCGGCCGTGTACGGCGGCATCGCCGCCTTCATGGTGGAGCAGTTCCCGACCCGGCACCGCTATTCCGCCCTGGCCGTCACCTATCAACTCGGCGCGACCCTGGCCAGCTTCGGTCCTCTGATCGCCGGCGCGCTCGCCGGATCGGGGCGCACCGCGGGGCCCGGGATCTCGATCCTGCTCGGCACACTCACGGTCGCCGCCCTCGCCGTGCTCGCCACCCGAAGGCCGGGCGCGCGGGGCGGAAGGGAGTAGACATGCTGTCCATCACCAAGGAATTCCACTTCTCCGCGAGTCACCGGCTCGCCCACCTGGCCGCCGACCATCCGTGCGGAAGACTGCACGGGCACAACTACGTGCTCATGGTGGAACTCTCCGCGCGGGAATCCGAGTTGACCCCGGCCGGATTCGTCCGGGACTACGGCGACCTGGACGCGCTCAAGAAATGGATCGACGAGTTCCTGGACCACCGGCACCTCAACGACGTCATGAAGGACCGCAATCCGTCGGCCGAGAACATCGCGAGATGGGTCTACGAGAACTGGCGCCGCGACCTCCCGGAGCTGACCGCGGTCCGCGTGTCGGAGACCCCCAAGACCTGGGCCACGTACCGGCCGGCCCCCTGACTTCCGTACACCGTCACCAAAAGTCACCGAAAGTCACCGGATACGGCACCATGCCGCGGATCACGGGAAGGGGTGAGGCACATGGAACGGTCGAAACTCGTCGTCAACGAGATCTTCGGCCCGACCTAGTCCGTGCAGGGCGAGGGGCGGTCCACCGGAAGGTCGTGTTCCTTCCTCAGACTCGGCGGGTGCAACCTGACCTGCCGGTGGTGCGACACCCCGTACACCTGGGACTGGACGGGCGTCTCGCAGGGCCGGACCGCGTACCGGCCGGCGGACGAACTGCACGCGATGACCGTCACCGAGGTCACCCGGCGGCTCCGGGAACTCGGCACCGGCCTGGTCGTCGTCTCCGGCGGTGAGCCGCTGAGCCAGCAGGACCGGCTGCTCCCGGTGATCGAGGAGATCCGCGCGCGCGGCGCCGACGTCGAGATCGAGACCAACGGGACCGTCGTCCCCTCCGCCGCTCTCGTCGCGGCGGGGGTGCGCTTCAACGTCTCGCCGAAACTCGCCCACTCCGCCGTGGCGGAGCGACGCCGCGTCGTTCCCGCGGCGCTGCGGGCGCTCGCCGCGATCGACGGGACCTGCTTCAAATTCGTGTGCGCCGATCCGTCCGACCTGAAGGAGGTCGATGAGCTGGTGGAGCGATTCGCGCTGCGCGACGTCTGGATCATGCCCTGCGGTCAGGAACCGGAGGAGATCACCGACGGTCTCCGGCGGCTGGCCGACCCGGTGATCCAGCGGAAATGGAATCTGACCGGCCGGCTGCACGTGACGTTATGGGGAAATCAACGGGGGGTTTGAATGTCACCTGATCCACTGGAGCGCATCGCCCGGGAGCTTCTGCTCGCCATCGGCGAGGACCCCGACCGCGAGGGACTTCGCGACACACCGGCACGATACGCGCGCTGGTGGCGGGAGTTCAGCGACTACGACCCCGGCACCCTGGACACCTCCTTCCTCTGCGCGTCGAGTGCCGAGGCCGTGTCCGTCTCCGGAATCCACCTGTGGTCGCTGTGCGAACACCATCTGCTGCCGTTCTCGTGCGAGGTGACGATCGGCTACCTTCCCCGCGAACAGGTCCTCGGTCTCAGCAAGTTCGCCAGGATCGCCCAGCAGCACGCGCACCGGCTGCAGGTACAGGAACGGCTGACGGCGGACATCGCCGACTCCGTCGAGAAACTGACCGGCTCCGCCGACGTCGCCGTCGTCTGCCACGGCGAGCACCTCTGCATGGCCATGCGCGGCATCCGCACCCCCGCCACGATGACCACCGCGACCTGGCGCGGAGCCTTCCGGGACGCCGCCGTACGGGCCGAGTTCCTCGCCCTCCAGCCCGCCCGCCCCCACAGCGCCGGGCGATGACCACGGACCACGCCCCGCAGGAAGGAACCGAATCCCACGTGCGCATCTCCCGTCCGCGGCGAACCGGCCTCAGCTTCGACGACGTCCTGCTCGTGCCCCAGCGCACCGCGCTCCGCAGCCGCCGGCACGCCGACCTGACCACCGAGCTCCTCCCCGGCCTCACGCCGGCGGCTCCCGTCGTGTCCGCCAACACCCAGTGGTGCACCGGTGGCCGGATGGCCGCCGCCATGGCCCGATGCGGCGGCCTGGGCGTCCTCCACCGCATGCAGACGATCGACCAGCAGCTCGCGCACCTCCAGCTGGTCAAAGCCGAGCCGACCGGAGGCGAGACGGAGGACGCCGGACCGCGGGCGACCCGCTCCGCCGACGGCCGGCTGTTCGCCGGCGTGGCCGTCGGCGTCACCGGGGACTGGCGGGAACGCGCGGCCCGGCTCGTCGACCACGGGGCCGACCTGCTGGTGATCGACGTCGCCCACGGCCACAGCGACCAGGTGCTGTCCGCGGTCACCACCCTGCGCAAGGCGTACCCCGGCGTCCCGCTGATGGCGGGCAACGTCGCGACCGCCGCCGGCACCCGGGACCTCGTCTCGGCCGGTGCGGATCTGGTCAAGGTGGGGATCGGCCCGGGCGGCGTGTGCACCACCCGGCTGGTCGCCGGCACCGGTGTCCCCCAGCTCACCGCCGTCCTCGACTGCGCCGCCGAGGCGGCCCGGTACGGGGTCGGGGTGATCGCCGACGGCGGGATCCGCCAGGCCGGGGACATCGCCAAGTCCCTGGCGGCCGGGGCCCGCGCCGTGATGCTCGGCAGCCTGCTGGCGGGAGCCGACGAGAGCGAGGCGCAGCCGGTGGAGAAGGACGGCCGCCGCTACAAGACCAGCAACGGCTTCGTCTCCCTCGGGATGGAACTGACCCTGCGCCGGGCCGCCGGACTGCCCGTCACCCGGCAGGAGGTCGACGACTACGTGCCCGAAGGGGTGGAGGCCACCTTCCCCGCCACCGGCCCGCTCGCCACGACCCTGCGCCAGCTGACCGGGGGAGTGCAGTCCGCGCTGAGCTACTCGGGCGCCACGAACCTCGACGAGTTCCGGGAGCGGGCCGAGTTCATCCAGGTCACCGCGGCGGGCCGGAGCGAGAACGGACCGCACGCCCGCGAACGGACCGCGCACATCGCCATCGATCACGTGGCCCGGGCGGTGGAGGGATGAGCGTGCGTGAGCCGGCCCCCGCGGCCGTCCCCGACCAAGCGCCCGGCGAGGTGCCCGGCGAGGTGCCCGGCATGTGGACCCGGCGAGGCCCGTACGAACTGAGCTGGGAGACCCTCGGCAGGATGCTCGAACGGATCGCCGCCGGCGTCAGGGCCGCGGGGTTCGCCCCCGACGTCGTCCTCGGCGTCGCACGCGGCGGCCTGCCCGCCGCGAGCTATCTGACCTGCGTCCTCGACGCGCCCGTCCTGCGTACGGTGCGGGTGCGCCGGACCCGCGACGACGGCCAGTACGCGGCCAAGCGGGCTCCGGAGCTGGAGGTCGCGGAGCTGCCGGGTGTCGGTGCGGGCACGAAGGTCCTCGTCGTGGACGACATCGTCGGCACCGGCGCCACCGCGGAGGCCGTCCGCGCCCATCTGCTCGGACTCGGCGTGGCCGGGCGGGACCTGCGCTTCGCCGCACTGGTCCGCAACCATCGTGCGGACTACCGCCCCGACCACTGCCCGGCGGTCATCGACGACTGGATCGTCTTCCCGTGGGAGGAGGGCTGGGGCCGGACGGCGGGCGCCCGGCCGCTGCCCCTCCCGGAGGGCGGGGCGTGATCCCGCGTCCCGCCCCCTCCCCGCCGTCCCCTCCGGCGCTCGCGGACAGCGGGCTGGTACCCGTGGACCCGGCCGAGGTCGGGCTGCCCCCGTACTACGCCGCCACCGGGCTCTACCGGTACGACCGCCCGGTCGGCACGGTGATCGAGGCGGCCCGGACACTGGCCGGGCTGGAGCACCGGCTGGGGACGAGACCCACCACGGTCTTCACCCACCTCACCGACCGGCCCGGTAGCCGCGTCCTGGGCCACCCGTATCCCCGCTCCGTCCTGCTCGCCGCCCTGGGCACGGCCGAGGGCGCGCATCTGCCGGAACTGGCCGCCCGGTTGTCCGGCGAGCCGTTCCGGGTACGGGCGGACGCGGCCCCCGAGGCGGCCGCCGGCACGACCGGCGCCCCGGCCCGGCGGGAGCTCGACGGGCTGCACGCCCTGCCCGTGCTCCAGCACCGCCCCGGCGACGGCGGCCGGTACGTCACCGCCGGCATCGGCGTCACGACCCGGCCGGACGGCTCGGCCGTCAACCTCGGCTTCTACTGCGTCCAGGTGGTCTCGGCGTACCGCGCCCGGATCTTCCTCGACCCCCGCACCGACGCCCACCGCAACCTCCTGGAATGGCGGGCCGTGGGCCGGCCCATGCCGATCTCCGTCTTCCTGGGCGCCGACCCCTCGTACGCCGTGGTGGCGGCGACCCGGCTGCCCGCGACCGGGGACGACTACCAGATCGCCTCACGCCTCCTCCGCGCGGACGTCCGGGTGGGCGGGTCGCCTCCGGTCCCCGCCGACGCCACGCACGTCCTCACCGGCCTGGTCGGCCACGCGAACGAGACGGAGGGCCCGTTCGGCGAGTTCAAGGGGTACTACGTCGAGGAACGCCAGGGGAACGTCCTCGACATCACCGGCGTCGCCGCCCGGCCCGGCGCGCCGTTCCCCAGCATCGTCGCGGGCGCCGAGTCCGGGCTCACCCTCATGAGCTTCCAGAACGAGTACCTCCTGTACGCCCATCTGAGGGTCCAGGGTCACCCGGTGACCGATGTCCGCTACTCGGTACGGGCGCGTGGGGAGTTCGTCGCCCTCATCGAGACGGAGCGGCCCAGTCTCGAACTCGTTTGCGAGGCGATGAAGTTCGACGTGCGATCCAAGCTGGTCATCTGTGGTCCCGAACTCGGCGACGTGCCACAGGCCTTGGCGACGTACGGGTTCATCACGCACCATGAGCCGTACTATCGCAAAGGCAGAATCGAGGGCGAGCGGATCGGCCTCGCGCTCGTCATTCCGCCCGTGGGCCGTCCCGTCGAATACTGATCCAGACGCCGAGATCCCCGAAGGGCGCCGCACCGTGACCGATCGCTTCTCCCGGATCCTGCCCGTGGCGCTCATGGTCCTCCCCGGACCGGACGGCACCGTCACCTTCGTGCACCAGCTCAAGGGCCCCTACGCGGGCAACTGGCTGCTTCCGGGCGGCGGCGTCGAACCGGGGGAGGGCCTCGCGGCGGCGGCCGTCCGGGAGACGGCCGAGGAGACCGGGTGCCACGTGTCCGCGTGCTCCCCCTTCGCCGTCTACGAGTTCACCGGAACCTGGGAGCAAGGCCCCTACCACCTCCTGCTGTTCGGCTTCCTCGCAGACCGCCCGTACCGGGTGCCGGAAGGGTTCGAAGGCCACAACGTCGGAGCCGTCCGGCAGGCCAGGATCGGTGAACTTCCCCTCCATTCCACCGACTTGCAGATCCTCACCGACGCCGGTCTGGCCTCCTACGGCGACCCCGAGATCGCCCGCGCCCTGTCCGCCGACGGCATCTCCATGACGGCCCACCGGGTCAGCGGCCCCACCCACGCCCCCGGGGCACCGGCGTCGGCGGGCCTGGGCGTGCGCTGAGCCGGACCGGAGAGCAGCGCATCCAGCGACGTACCACTCGTGGAGGAGGTACCCAAGATGTCAGAGCTCCGCGACGCGCACAACGGATCCGGCACCGGGCCCGACCCTGTGGAGTCCACCCGCCGGCTGCCCCTCGCCCTCGTCTACGCGGCAGGCGTCATCGCGGCCATGGGACTGGGCAAATTCGACGTTTTCGCCGTGCAACTCCAGGACGACCTGGAGATTTCGCTGGGACAGGTCGGCTGGGTCGTCTCCGCCATCACGGGGATCTCCGCCCTGCTCGGCACCCCGGCCGGGCTGTGGCTGGGCCGGCGGTCCATGCGCGGCACCCTGCTGACCGGGCTGTGGTGCGTGGCGGCGGCGGGCGCGGGTGGCGGACTGGCGCCCGGCCTGGGCGCCCTGCTGCCGCTGCGCGCGGCGGAAGGCATCGGCTACCTCATGGTGGTCATCGCCTGCCCCACCCTGATCGTCCGGCTGTCCGCACCCCCCGACCGCGGTCCCGCGCTGGCCCTGTGGGGCACCTTCGTCCCCGTGGGGCTGGCGCTGAGCACGGCGCTCGGCGGCGCGGTCGGTTCGGTGACGGACTGGCGGGGCTGGATGTTCGTCATGGCCGCGCTCACCGCACTGCCGGCCACCGTCCTGACGTTCACCCGGCTCGGCACGCTGGCCCCGGCCACTCCGCGGCCGTCGGCGAAACACCGTACGGCCCGGCCTGGCAACCGGCCCCTGGTGGTGCTCCTGGCCCTCGGCTTCTGCATGGTCTCCCTGGTCACGGTGGCCGTCTTCGTACTGATCCCGATCTTCCTCCAGCGCGAGCTGGGCTACAGCCGGGCGGATGCCGGGGCCACGGCCGGGTTCATCTCCCTTGTCAGCGTCGGCGGCGGCTTCCTCATCGGCTGGCTCATGCACCGCAAACAGGATGTCCGCCCGGTGGCCCTCGGCTCGTTCCTCGTCGTGATCGCCGCCTGGGTGGCGTTCCGGGCCGGCGTCGGGACCGTCCTCTTCATCGCGGGGGCCGCCACCATCTCCGGGCTCAACGGCGTCATGGTGGGGCTGATCCTCGCCTCGGTTCCCCGGCTCGCCGCCGAGTCCGGGGATCTCGGGCTGGCCAACGGCATCGTGACCCAAGGCGGCAGCCTCGGTTCGCTGCTGGGCCCTCCGCTGTTCAACGCCGGGGTGGAACACTGGGGTTGGCACGCCGTCGGCTGGTTCTCCACCGCCGGCATGGCCGTGTGCTGGCTCCTCATGGCGCCGACGGTGCGCCCCTCGGGCACGGCATCGGCGGCTCCGGCCTGACCCTCGCGGGCCGTCGCCCCGGACGTGCCCCGTCCGCGGCGCCGGCCCCGCACCGCATCCGACAGGAGGCTTGTCCATGCAAGGGCACCGCGCGTCACCGCCGCGCCGGACCGTCGCCGTGGTGGGGGCGGGCGCGGCGGGCGCCCTGGTCGCCCTCCAGCTCTGCGGGACGGCTGTCCGCCGCCGATCCGCCCTCGACCTCGTCCTGATCGACCCGGCGCCGGAGGCCGGCCGCGGCACCGCCTACGCCACCACGGATCCGCGCCACCTCCTGAACGTCCCCGCCGGTCATATGAGTTGCCACCCGGACGACCCCGGCCACTTCCTGCGCTGGCTGCGCGGACACGGCGGTACGGAGGCGTCGGCCGCCGACTTCGTCGCCCGGCACCGGTACGGCTCCTACCTGGCCGACACGCTGGGCCGGGCCATCGTGGAGGCCCATGGCACCGTCACCGTCCGCAGGCTGCGCACCCGCGCCGCCGGCCTCCGCTGGCGCGGGCCGACAGCACGGCTGGAGCTCGCCGACGGCGGCACGGTGGACGCCGACGGCGTCGTCCTCGCGACCGGGCCGAACCCCTCGTCCGCCGCCGGCTGGGCCGCACCCGCGCTCCGCGAGAGCGACCGCCTCATCGTCGACCCCTGGGCTCCCGGGGCCCTGGACCCGCTCCTGGCCGAGGGGCGGACGGACGACGTGCTCCTGGTCGGCACCGGGCTGACCGCGGTCGACGTCGCGCTGCGCCTGGGCCGCCCCGGCCGTACGGTGCACGCGCTCTCGCGCGGCGGACGCCTGCCGCAGCCCCACGCGCTGACCCCTCTGCCCGCCGTGGCCTGCCCGGAAGACCTGCACGGACTGCCCCTGACCGGGCTGCGGGCCGGGATCCGCCGGCACATCGGCCAGGTCCTGCGCACCCACGGGGACTGGCGCCCCGCCTTCGACGGACTGCGTCCCCTCACCGCGCGGTTGTGGGGCGCGCTGTCCGTCGAGGAGCGGGCCGCGTTCCTGGAGCAGGACAGTTCACTGTGGAACGTGCACCGGCACCGGATGCCTCCCGCCACCGCCGAGGCGGTCGCGCGGATGTGCCGGATGCGGCGCCTCCGGCCGTACGCGGGACGGATCACCGCCGTCCGCACCGGCCCGGACGCGCGGGTCGGCCGGGTCGGGCGGTTCGGGCCGGTCACCGTCACCGTCGCCCTGGCCGGGGACGGCGGCACACGGGAGCTGTCCGTGGGCTGGGTGGTGAACTGCACCGGCCCGGATCCACTGCTGAGGGAATCGGCCGACCCGCTGTGGCGGGGTCTGCTCGATACGGGCGGCGCGGTGCCCGGCCCGCTCGGCATGGGCGTGGCCACCGACGAGGGCCGGCTGCGCGACGCCGGCGGACGAGCCGTACGACCGCTGTGGACGCTCGGCGCGCCGCGCCGCGGTGAACTGTGGGAGACCACCGCGGTCCCCGAGATCCGGGTCCAGGCCGAAGCCGTCGCCACCGCGGTACTCGACCACCTCGCCACCTTGACCCCTGCCCCGCACCTCGTCCGGAAGCGGCCGTGCGACGGCTCGGGGCTCGCGCTCAGCACCCACGACGAGGCCGCCGCGGCCTACCGCCTGGGCCTGGACCGGCTGTTGACGGTGCGGGCCGGTGCCGCGTCCGCGTTCCGCCGCGCCGCGGCACTCGACCCCGGCTTCGCGCTCGCCCACGGCGCCCTCGCCCTGCTCGACCACGAGTGCGGGGCCGACGCGCTCGGCGCCCTCGCCGGAGCCCGGCGCGCGGCCCGGGACCGTGCCGACGCGCGCGAACGCTCCTGGGTCGAGGCCGTCGCCTGCCGGATCGAGGGCACCGGCGCGGACAAGGCCCTCCTGCGGCATCTGGACGACTGGCCCGGCGACCTGCTGGCGCTCGCCGCCACCGTGCCGGGCCTCGCGTTCTCCGGCGTGCACGACCGGGGCGGCTCCGCCGTCCTGCGGGTGCTGGAACAGACCCGGGCCGCCCACCAGGAACACTGGTTCCCCACCTCCCTCCTCGCCTTCCTGCGTCAGGAGGAGGGGCGGTACGAGGAGGCGGCCTCGCTCGCCGAGCAGGCCCTGGCGGCCGAACCGGCGTCGGGGAACGCCCTGCACGCGCTCGCCCACGCCGACTACGCCCGCGGCCGGCACCAGGCGGGCCGTGAGCGCGTCGACCAGTGGCTCGGCAGCCGGCCGGAGTACGGCGGCGCGCACCGCGGCCACTTCGCCTGGCACGCCGCCCTGCACGACCTGGCACTCGGAGACGAGGCCGCGGTCCGCCGCCGGTGGGCCACCCGACTGGCGCCCACCCAGGTACGCGGGGCCGGAGCCCTGATCGACACGTGCTCCCTCGCCTGGCGGATCCGGCTGGCCGGCGGCCGACAGCCCGACTTGTCGGTCGACGACGTACTCGAAGCGGTGCCGCCCGACCTCCTGGAACGCCCGCCCACCGCGTTCCTCGCCCTCCACGCGGCGCTCGCCTTCGCCGCCGCGGACAGCGTGCCGGGGCTGCGCCGACTGCACGCCCACGCCCGGGGCTCCGGCGGAGTGCGGCGCCAGGTGATCGCACCGCTCTGCGACGCCCTGGAGTACGCCGTCGAGGAACGCTGGGCCGAGGCCGCCGACGAACTGGAACGGATCCTTCCCGCCGTGCGCACGGTCGGCGGGAGTGACGTCCAGCGCGAGGTGGTCGAGGAGACGCTGCTGTACGCGCTGACCGCCGCCGGACGTCACGAGGCGGCCCGCGCCCGCTTGGAGGCCCGTCCGGACCGGCGCCCCTCCCCGTACGACCGGACCCGCCCTGCCTCCCCGCCGACGACGCACCCGGGGCGGTGAGACACGACATCGCCCACGGGCCGGGCGGTTCCCGGCCACGCAACCGCATTATTCCGAGCGTGACTTGGATGATCGTTTTACAGTGACGGCATGGCATGCCGCATCAGTGAAATCGTCATCGACAGCGCCGACCCCGAACGACTCGCCACCTTCTGGAGCGAGGTCCTCGGCTTCGTGGAACTCGACCGGGAGGAGGGCGGAGTCATCGAGATCGGCCCGGCCGACCCCGGGTTCGGCGGCCCGCAGCCCACCCTTGTCTTCCTGCCCGTGGACACCCCGACCACCGGGAAGCTCCGGCTGCACTTCGACGTCAACGCGACCGACCGCGACCAGGACGCCGAGCTGGAGCGGCTGCTCGCGCTCGGCGCGCGGAAGGTCGACATCGGCCAGGGCGAGGACGCGCACTGGCATGTGCTCGCCGACCCGGAGGGGAACGAGTTCTGCCTGCTGCGCCGTCGGCTCCTGCCCCTCTGAGCAGCGGACCCGACCCCGGTGTGCGACCCGACGCCGGTGTCCGACGTGATGCCGGCGCCTGACCCGAGCGGGTCCCGATGTTCGCCAGGTGGGTGGCGAGCGGGACCGTACGGCTCCAGCGCACCTGATGGCGGGTGACCGGGAGCCCCGACAGGCCCGCGCGGCGTACGGCGTCGCCGTCGTCGTACCGGATCCGGGACTGCGGCTCCACCCCGCGGACCCCGGCGATCCGCCGGTGCTGGGCGAGGATCCAGGGCACGTCGCCCGGCCGCCTCGTCCGGCCCTCTCGTGGTGGCGGCGCGGGTCGCCGCCGGCCCGCGCCGCCGTCCCGTTACGGCTTGGGCAGGGTGCAGCCGGCCCGGTTCAGGTCGAACACGTTCCCGGGGCCGATGCACGGGATCATCGTGTACGTCTGCTGGGCGTAGTTGATGCCCTGGCGGACCGTGACGGTGCCGTTCTCGTCGACCTCGCACGGGTTGTTCACGGTGCAGCTGCCGCCGCTCTCGTTGCCCGTGTTGTTGACGGCGACGACCTTGCCGGTGGTCGTGTCGATCACCGGCGAGCCGGAGGTACCGCCGATGGTGTTGCAGGGCGAGGTGTAGCGGACCGAATCCTTCCAGGTCCACCCGCCCTCCTTGAGGCGGTACGCGAACCCGTCGACGTTGCAGCTGTAGGTCCGCTTCCAGTACCCGGACACCACCTTGATCGACGAACCCTGGGCCGGCCGGACGTCGTTGAGGGTGAGCGCGCTGATCCCGTACTGGCTCTGGATCTGCGCGTACGTCTTGGTGAGCTGGTAGACCGAGACGTCCGTGTCGGTCATCGTGGCGTACGCGATCTTGCTCGCCTGGAGCGTGCCGACACTGGAGCCCGCCGAGTTGAGCAGGGAGAAGGTGCGGCTGGACGCCCGGTCCTTGACGACCTGCCCGGCCGCCGGCATGCCGGTCTCCAGGCAGTGACCGTTCGAGAGGACGAGCGCGGGGTCGGTCGACAGGGAGGCGGGGGTGCGGACGACCGAGCCGGAACAGTTGCTGAGCGCGACCGTTCCCGCGAAGTCGACGGCGGCGGGCGTGGCCTTGGCCGGGGCGCTTCCGTCCCGCGGGGCGGACGCCATGGCCGGGGCCGTCGTCGCTCCTGCCAGGACGAGGGCGAGCAGCGTGCCGGCGAGAGGCTTGTTCATGTGGGGGTTCCCCTCTGGTGACGGTGCGTTCGAAGAGCTGTCTTTGTCATGTGCATTCTTGGAAGTCCGGACCCCGGCTGACAAGAGGGCGTGCCGTACCGCTCCCCGCGCCGCACCGATCGGCCCCGGCGCCGGGCTGTCCGGAGGCGAGGGCTCCGCCGACTGTGCGGCGCTTCGTGCCCCGGCGCCGCGCCCCGCGCGCGAGGCGATCCGACGGCGCGTGGCCGTGCCCGCGCACGACTCCCGGCCCCCGTACGCCCCCTGCGCCGTACACCCGGCCCGTACGCCCCGTCCGGGACCATCCGCGACCGTCACCGCCGTGCCCGCCACCGCGACCCCGTCCGACGTGCCGCGGCTTCCCCGGCGGCATATCGGACGTGCGTGGACCGGCCCGGACCGGACACCCGGCTCATGTCGTACAGTCTGCGGACCGGTGCCGCCATACTGGACGGGCCGGGGAGGGAGCGGCACGACGACGGGGTACTCGGGGGCGACAGCACGCGATGGCGGAGACGGACACCAGGCTGATCCAGGGCCGGTACCGGCTGCAGGAAGTGATCGGCCGCGGCGGCATGGGCGAGGTGTGGCGGGCCACCGACGAGTCGCTGGAGCGGCGCGTCGCCGTCAAGTGCCTGCGGCCGCTCGGCCAGCAGCGCGACCCAGCCCATCTCGCCGTCCTGCGCGAGCGCTTCCGGCGCGAGGCCCGGGTGGCCGCCGCGCTCCAGCACCGCGGCATCACCGTCGTCCACGACTTCGGCGAGTCCGACGGCTGCCTCTTCCTCGTGATGGAGCTCCTCGACGGGCGCAACCTCAGCCAGCTGATGACCGACAACGGCAAGCGGCCGCTGCCGGTCGGCGAGGTCGTCGACATCGCCGAGCAGGTCGCCGACGCCCTCGCCTACACCCACCGTCAGGGCGTCGTGCACCGCGACCTCAAGCCCGCCAACATCATGCGGCTCACCGACGGCACCGTGAAGATCTGCGACTTCGGCATCGCGCGGCTCGGCGCCGACATGGACTTCACCTCCCGCCTCACCGGCACCGGCATCGCCATGGGCACCCCGCACTACATGTCGCCCGAGCAGATCGGCGGGGGCGGCGAGGTCGACCACCGCAGCGACCTGTACTCCCTCGGCTGTGTGCTCTACGAAGTGGCCACCGGCCTGCCCCCGTTCGACATGGACGACACCTGGGCGATCCTCATCGGGCACCGCGACACCATCCCCGCCCCGCTGCGCAGCCGCCGCCCCGAACTGCCCGGCTATCTGGACCTGGCCGTCCTCGACCTGCTCGCCAAGGCGCCGGAGGCGCGCCCGGCCGACGCGGCGGAGCTGGGCCGGCGGCTCGTCTCCGGCCGGACCGGCCACACCCCCGCCGTGCCGTCCGCCGCGGCGCCCGTCCACCCGCTGCCCGCGTGGGCCCGCACCCTGGCCCCCGGCCGCCCCGCCGCCTCCAGCCCGGCCGGGCAGGCCGCCCCGGCGCACGACCCGGCCGCCACGCTCACCACCGCCTGGACCCAGGCCGGCCCGGGAAATCCCGCCGGCACGCCCCCTTCCGGCACCTCCACCACCGAGATCGTCGCCGTCCTCGCCGGCCGGCACCGCGCCGGGCTCGGGCTCGGCCGGCTCGGCCGCTGGACGGAGGCCGCCGATCTGCTCCGCACGGTGGTACGCGACCGGGCGCACGTCCTCGGCGACGACCACCCCGACACCCTCGCCAGCGGCTACGAACTCGGCTTCGCGCTCTCCCGCCTCGGCCGCGCCACCGACGCCCTGGACCGGTTCGCGGCGGTCGCCGAAGGCCGCGCCCGCACCCTGGGCGGCGATCACCCCGACACCCTGGCGGCCCGCCAGGAGTCCGCGTACGTCCTCGGCGGACTCGGCCGTCACGCCGAGGCGCACGACGTCTACGAGACGGTGCTCGCCGCCCGCGAACGCGCCATGGGCGCCGAGCACCCCGACACCCTGCGCTGCCGCCACAACCTGGCCTTCACCCTCGGCCGGATCGGTCGCGTCACCGAGGCGTACGCGACCGCCCGCGAGGTCGCCGACGCCCGCACCCGGCTGCTCGGCGCCGACCATCCCGACACCCTCGCCACCCGCCACGAGATCGGCCACGCGCTCGGCCGGCTCGGCCGCTGGTCGGACGCGCTCGCCCAGCACCGCGAGGTCGCCGAGGCCCGCCGCGCCGTCCTCGGCGACGACCACCCGGACACCCTCGCCGCGCGTTACGAGACCGGCATCTGCCTGGGCCGTCTCGGGCGCGCCGAGGAGGCCACCGTGCTCTACCGCGACCTCGTCGGCGCCCGTACGCGCGCGAACGGCCCCGACCACCCGGAGACCCTGCGGGCCCGGCACGGCCTGGGCGTCAACCTGGGGCGGCTCGGCTCCTGGGACGACGCGCTGGCCGAGGCCCGTACGGTCCGCTCCGGCCGCGCCCGGGTGCTCGGCTCGGACCATCCCGACACCCTCGCCAGCCACCGCGAGGCCGGCATCGCGCTCGGGCACCTGGGCCGCTGGCCGGAGGCCCTGGCCGAGTACCGCCACATCACCGCGACCCGCACCCGCCTGCTCGGCCCCGGCCACCCGGCGACCCGCGCCGCCCTCGCCGACGAGAACCACTGCCGGGATCGGCTGGGCGGCGGCGCCGGGGACTGACGTCCCGTCCGTTCTGATAGAACAGCGTTCGATGGGAACGCAGGAGCGTGAGCGCAAGGTATACAGGCCGCTGTGGCGGGCCGGTCTCCAGGTGATTCCGGACGCCGTGCCGGAGGGCACGATCCCGTTCTGTTTCGGATACGGCACGGAGGACATCGTCGGCGGGTTCTCCCACGCGTACGACACCCCGCGGCTCGTGGAACGGCTCAACGAGGACTGGTACGACCTCGCCGTCTCCGTGGGGCTTCTCGACCACCGGCGCGAGTTCCTCCTCCAGCTCCCGCAGGGCACCCGGACGCATCGGGCGGCCCTGCGCCACGAGCACGACGGCGGCAGTGCCCCGTGGCGGTGGACCCGGGGCCGGCTCCTGGAGCGCTGGGACCTCATGGGCCGGGGCGCCGACACGGCGTTCCTCGGTGTGCACGCGGGACACCCGGGTTTCGGCATGCTGGCGCTCGACGGCGGCGTGTACGTGCGGTGTTCGACCGGCGAGCGGGGTGTCGACGTGCTGGCGGTGCGTCGGCCGGACCGCTCGGAGAACGTGCTGCGCCATCTGGAGCGGGTCGTGGCCGACGACAGCCGGTACGTGCACCGCGAGTTGACCGCATGGATCGCCCGCTGGCTCGCGGGCCGGGTCCCGACGCCGTAGGGCGGCATCGGCGGGGAAGGGCCACCGGCGACTCTCCCGGCGTCCGAGACCTGGTGGAACCCGCCTCCGGGGTGCTAGCAAGGAGCGTGATCGATACGCAGAGCTCCTACGACGCAGTCATCGTCGGCGGTGGACACAACGGCCTGGTCGCCGCCGCCTACCTCGCCCGCGCCGGGCGCCGGGTGGTCGTTCTCGAACGGCTCGGCACCACCGGTGGCGCCGCCGTCTCGACCCTGCCGTTCAGCGGGGTGGACGTGCGGCTGTCCCGTTACTCGTATCTCGTCTCGCTCCTTCCCGACAAGATCGTGCGCGATCTCGGGCTGCGCTTCGCGGTGCAGAAACGTTCCGTCTCCTCGTACACGCCGTACCGCGACACCGGTCTGCTCGTCGGCGGCGACCAGGAGCGCACCCGCGCCTCCTTCGCCGCGCTCACCGGCTCCGAGCGCGAGTACGCGGCCTGGCAGGAGTTCTACGGCCGCACCGCGCGCGCCGCCCGGCGGATCTTCCCGACCCTCACCGAACCGCTGCCGAGCCGCGCGGCCCTGCGCGCCCGCCTCGACGACGACGCGACCTGGGAGATGCTCTTCGAACAGCCCATCGGCGCCGCCGTCGAACGGCACTTCGCCGACGACCTGGTCCGCGGTGTCGTCCTCACCGACGCCCTCATCGGCACCTTCGCCGACGCGCACGATCCCTCGCTGATCCAGAACCGCTGCTTCCTGTACCACGTCATCGGCGGCGGCACCGGCGACTGGGACGTCCCCGTGGGCGGCATGGGCGCGCTCACCACCGCCCTCGCCGACGCCGCCCGCGCGGCCGGCGCGACCCTGCTGACCGGCCACGAGGTCACCCGTATCGACACCGACGGCACCCGCGTCGCCGTCGCCTACCGCACCGCCGACGGCGAAGGCGTCGTCGAGGCGGAACACGCCCTGGTGAACGCCTCCCCGCAGGCCCTCGCCGAGCTGCTCGGCGACCCGGCCCCGGCCGTCCCCGCCGAGGGCGCCCAGCTCAAGGTCAACATGGTGCTCAGCCGGCTGCCCCGGCTCCGTGACCGTGGCGTCGACCCGCGCGAGGCGTTCTCCGGCACCTTCCACATCGCCGAGGGATACGGCCAGTTGGCCACCGCGTACGCCGAGGCCGCCGCCGGCCGGCTGCCCACCGCCCCGCCGGCCGAGATCTACTGCCACAGCCTCACCGACCCCAGCATCCTCGGCCCCGAGGCCACCGCCCGCGGCTACCAGACCCTCACCCTCTTCGGGCTGCACGCGCCCGCCCGGCTCTTCGCCGACGACCCGGACGGCGCCCGCGAGGAGCTGCTCAAGGCCACCCTGGCCCAGCTCGACGCCGTCCTCGACGAGCCGATCACCGACTGCCTCGCCCGCGACGCCGACGGCCGGCCGTGCATCGAGGCCAAGAGCCCCGTCGACCTCGAGAACGAGCTGCGGCTGCCCGGCGGGCACATCTTCCACCGCGATCTCTCCTTCCCGTACGGCGACGACGGGGGCGACGGGGACGCGGCGGAGGCCCGCGGCGCCGCCCGCTGGGGCGTCGGCACCCGCCACCCCAACGTCCTGCTCTGCGGCGCCGGCGCCGTGCGCGGCGGCGGGGTGAGCGGCGTGCCCGGACACAACGCGGCCATGGCGGTACTCGAAGGGCTCGCGGGTTGACGCCCGACCCCGCCCCGCCAGCGGCGTGAAGCTGATCTGCGAGGGCGCTTAAGAAATCCTCGATGGACCGCGGGCCCCGCGTAAGGAAGATTGCGTCCGGGGATCTTGGCGCTTTCGCGTGCCCGGATCCCCGGGAACACAGGACACGCACGTCGGGAGCCGTGACATTGAAGGCGCTGGTCAAGCAGAAGGCGGAACCGGGACTCTGGCTCGCGGACGTTCCCGAGCCGGAGACCGGACCCGGTGACGTCCTGATCAAGGTCAAGCGGACCGGGATCTGCGGCACCGATCTGCACATCCGCTCCTGGGACGGCTGGGCGCAGAAGACGATCGACACCCCGCTCACCCTCGGCCACGAGTTCGTCGGCGAGGTCGTCGAGACCGGGCGCGACGTCTCCGACGACATCAAGGTCGGCGACCTGGTCAGCGGCGAGGGCCACCTGGTCTGCGGCAAGTGCCGCAACTGTCTGGCCGGCCGCCGTCACCTGTGCCGCGCCACCGTCGGCCTCGGCGTGGGCCGCGACGGCGCCTTCGCCGAGTACGTGGTGCTGCCCGCCTCCAACGTGTGGGTGCACCGGGTCCCGGTCGACCTCGACGTCGCCGCGATCTTCGACCCGTTCGGCAACGCGGTGCACACCGCGCTGTCCTTCCCGCTCGTCGGCGAGGACGTGCTGGTCACCGGCGCCGGCCCGATCGGCATCATGGCCGCGGCCGTCGCCAAGCACGCCGGCGCGCGCAACGTCGTCATCACCGACGTCAGCGAGGAGCGCCTGGCCCTCGCCCGCAAGACGGGTGTCTCGCTCGCGCTCAACGTCGCCGAGCAGACCATCGCCGACGGCCAGCGCACCCTCGGTCTCAAGGAGGGCTTCGACGTCGGCCTGGAGATGTCCGGCAACCCGCACGCGATGCGCGACATGGTCGCCAACATGACCCACGGCGGCAAGATCGCCATGCTCGGCCTGCCCAGCGAGGACTTCTCCGTCGACTGGTCGCGGATCGTCACCTCGATGATCACCATCAAGGGCATCTACGGCCGGGAGATGTTCGAGACCTGGTACGCCATGTCGGTCCTCCTGGAGGGCGGTCTCGACCTCGCCCCCGTGATCACCGGGCGCTACGACTACCGTGACTTCGAAGCGGCCTTCGACGACGCCGCGTCCGGCCAGGGCGGCAAGATCATCCTCGACTGGACCGTCTGACCACCCCTCCGGGAGCCTCCACCATGTTCGATTCCGTACGCGACGACATCCGCACCACCCTCGACGAGATCCGGCAGGCCGGGCTGCACAAGCCCGAGCGGGTCATCGGCAGCCCGCAGTCGGCGACCGTCGAGGTCACCGCCGGCGGCCGCCCCGGCGAGGTCCTCAACTTCTGCGCCAACAACTACCTCGGCCTCGCCGACCACCCCGAGGTCGTGGCCGCCGCCCACACCGCCCTGGACCGCTGGGGCTATGGCATGGCCTCCGTCCGCTTCATCTGCGGCACCCAGGAGGTGCACAAGGAGCTGGAGGCGCGGCTGTCGGCGTTCCTCGGCCAGGAGGACACGATCCTCTACTCCTCCTGTTTCGACGCCAACGGCGGTGTCTTCGAGACCCTGCTCGGCGCCGAGGACGCGGTGATCTCCGACGCCCTCAACCACGCCTCCATCATCGACGGCATCCGTCTGTCCAAGGCCCGCCGCTTCCGCTACGCCAACCGCGACATGGCCGACCTGGAGCAGCAGCTCAAGGAGGCCACGGAGGGCGGCGCCCGGCGCAAGCTGATCGTCACCGACGGCGTGTTCTCCATGGACGGCTACGTCGCGCCGCTCGACGAGATCTGCGACCTGGCCGAGCGCTACGACGCCATGGTGATGGTCGACGACTCGCACGCCGTCGGCTTCGTCGGCCCCGGCGGACGCGGCACGCCCGAGCTGCACGGGGTCATGGACCGGGTCGACATCATCACCGGCACCCTCGGCAAGGCCCTCGGCGGCGCCTCCGGCGGCTACGTGGCCGCCCGCGCCGAGATCGTCGCCCTGCTGCGCCAGCGCTCGCGCCCGTACCTGTTCTCCAACACCCTCGCCCCGGTGATCGCCGCCGCCTCCCTCAAGGTGCTCGACCTGCTGGAGTCGGCCGGCGACCTGCGCGAGCGGCTGAACGCGAATACCGCGCTGTTCCGCAGCCGGATGACCGAGGAGGGCTTCGACATCCTCCCCGGCGACCACGCGATCGCCCCCGTCATGATCGGCGACGCCTCCGAGGCGGGCCGGATGGCCGAGCTGCTGCTCGAGCGCGGGGTGTACGTGATCGGCTTCTCGTACCCGGTCGTCCCGCAGGGCCAGGCCCGCATCCGGGTCCAGCTCTCCGCCGCGCATTCGTCGGATGATGTGAACCAGGCTGTGGACGCGTTCGTCGCCGCGCGCGCCGCCCTGCGAAACTAGGGGAATGATCGAAGCGCGGCGGCTGCACATCCTCCGGGCGGTGGCCGACCACCGTACCGTCACGGCGGCTGCCGCCGCGCTCTATCTCACCCCCTCGGCCGTCTCCCAGCAGCTTGCGGCGCTGGAGCAGGAGACCGGCCACCGCCTCGTGGACCGCAACGCACGGGGCACCCGGCTGACTCCGGCCGGCGAGATCCTGCTGAGCCATGCCAACGCCGTCATGGCCCAGCTGGAGCGCGCCGAGGCGGAGCTGGCGGCGTACGGCTCGGGCGAGGCCGGGACGGTCACGCTGGCCGCGTTCGCCACCGGCATCGGCCTGGTCGTCGCCCCGGCTCTCGGCGCCCTCGCGCGCGAGGCGCCCGGCATCCGGGTCCGGGTGCGCGACGCCGAGGGCGACGAGAGCCTGCTCATGGTCCTCGACCGGCAGGTGGACGTCGCCGTGGCCGTCGAGTACCGGGGCGCCCCCGGCGAGGACGACGCCCGCGTCACCCGCGTACCGCTCTACGCGGAGCCGTTCGACGCGGTCCTGCCGCGCGGTCACCGGCTCGCCGACGACGAGCGGACGGCGCTCGCCGACCTCGCCAAGGACGCGTGGATCGGGCAGTCCGCCGGCAATCCGTGCCATGACGTGACGGTGCTGGCCTGCGAGTACGCCGGATTCGCGCCCACTCTGGAGCACATCTCTGACGACTTCCGGGCCGTCGTCGCCCTCGTCGGCGCCGGGGCGGGGGTAGCCCTCGTGCCCCGCTCCGCCCTGCGCGGCACCGACCTCACCGACGTGGTGGTGCGCCCGGTCGACGGTGTCGCCCCCACCCGCCGTGTCTTCGCGGCCGTGCGCCGCGGCGCCGAGGAACACCCGCTGATCCGCCCGGTGCTCGACGCCCTGCGCGAGGCCGCCGGACCGGGCGCAGTGCGCGAACCGTAAAGGGCCGGAAACGGGAAAGTGCCTCCCGGTCGGGGAGGCACTTTCGGCTGGTCAGGCCGGTCGGCGGTACGGGCCGGCCCGCGGACCGAGCCGGTCAGCGGCGCGGGTCCACGAGGATCTTGACGGCCGTCTCGTTGTGGTGGATGAGGGTCTCGAAGCCCTCGTCCACGAGGCCGTCCAGCCCGATCGTCTTGGTGATGAACGGCGACAGGTCGATCCGTCCCTCCTGGACCAGTTTGATGGTCTGCGGGTGGGAGTTCACGTAGGCGATGGTGCCGCGCAGGTCGACCTCCTTGAGGACGAGCTTCTGCATGTCGATCGTCGCCGGCTTGCCCCAGATCGAGATGACGGTGATGACACCGCCCGGCTTGACCGCGTCGAACAGGGTGTCGAGGACGACGTTCACGGACGTGGCCTCGAACGCGACGTCCGCGCCCTTGCCGCCCGTGAGGCGCTGGACCTCGGAGGTGACATCGGTGGTGGCCGGGTCGATGACATGGTCGGCGACCTTGGCGTCCAGGGCCTTCTGGCGGCGCAGCGGGCTGAGCTCGCTGACCGCGACCTCGACGCCCATCGCCTTGAGCACCGCGCAGGTCAGCAGCCCGATGGGGCCCGCACCGCCGACCAGGGCGAAGTCGCCCGCCTTCGCGCCCGAGCGGTCGAAGGCGTGGTAGCCCACGGACAGCGGCTCGATGAGGGCCGCCTGGTCCAGGGGGACGTCACCGACCGGGTGCACCCACCGGCGCTCGACGACGATCTTCTCGGCGAGACCGCCGCCCCGGCCTCCGAGCCCGATGAAGTTCATGTCGGGGGAGAGGTGGTAGGTCGGGTTGTTCTCGCTGGTGTCGACGTCGGGGCGCAGGATGTAGGGCTCGACGACGACCCGGTCGCCCGGCTTCAGGTCCTCGACGCCCTCGCCCACCGCGTACACCACGCCGGACATCTCGTGGCCGAGCGTGACGGGGGCGGCCTCGCCGGAGACGGGGTGCGGGTGGCCGGCCGGTGGGACGAAGATCGGTCCGTCGAGGTATTCGTGCAGGTCGGTACCGCAGATGCCGCAGAACGCGACATCGATGCCGACGGTGCCCGGGCGGACGGTGGGCTCGGGGATGTCCTCGATACGGATGTCGCCGCGGTCGTAGTAGCGTGCAGCCTTCATTTTGTGCTGGCTCCTTCGCTTATTGCCCGAATTCCCTTCGATGCTAACAATCAGCTGATAGGAGCGATAAAGGAGGGGGCCCTGGCAGGGCACCTGAAGGCCGATCCGCCAGGTGCGGGCGACCGGGGCCCGTAGGGGCGGGGGCCGTACACCTCGTGAACCGTCTCGATGGCCCGGCCGGCGCCGGCCTGCTGCCAGGGCGGCAGGCGAGGCACACATCGGTGCGGGTTCTCGCGCCCGCGCCAAGCGGGATTGTCAGTGCCCGTCTCTAGCATGACGGCCATGACGAAGACGCAGGTGGGGGCGGCGGAACGGCTGTTGCGCGCGATAGCCGGGGCCGGCCGGGGCAAGCCGGACGCGGAGCCGCCGAGCAGTGCAGCGCTGCACGCGGTGCAACGGGCGCGGCCCGCACGTTCAGTGGCGGCCAAGGTCACCGCCGCGGGCGGAGTCGACGGCGAAGCGGCCGCTCTCCTCAGGGAGTTGACGGAGTGCCACCTCGGTGCGGACGCGGCCCGCTGGTGCGCGCTGTACGACGCACTGGTCACCTGCCGAGGCGGTCTGCCCGACCTGCTCGCCGAGCCGCTGGTGCCGCCTGCCTCCGACGACGCGCTCCGCCCGCCCGCGCCCCGCAGCGTCGACCGCACGCTCGGCCTGCTCCTCACGCACGCGGAGCCGCGGCATGCCGCGGCCGCGCTCGCCGCCCTGCCCGAGCGGGTGACGACGGAACTGCTGGCGGGCGGGCCGCTGCCGGCCCCCGCCCTCGCCGCCGCGGTCGTCGAGCACGGCGACACCCGGACCCGGACGGCCCTGGCCCGCCACGCCCGGCTCGACACCCGGGTCCTCGCCCGGCTGGTCGAGGTCGGTGACGAGCAGGTCTCCGCGGCCGTCTACCGCAACCCCCGCACCACCCCGTCCCTGCGCCGCACCATCGCGGAACGCCTCGACACGGTGCCGCTCGACGACACGCTGCGCGCCGAGCTGACGGCCTCGCGCCGTGACGTCCCGCGCGTCTGGCTCGCCCCGCTGCTCGGCTCGGGCGACCCCGGGCTCGTCCTGCCCGCCCTGAGGTGGGGAGTGCGCCAAGTCGCCCAGCAATACGCCCTGTCGAAGATATGGGAGCGGTTCGGGCCGGACGCCGTACGTGCCCTGCTCGACGAGCCGGCCGCGGCGCCCTGGCTGGGCCGGGCCACCGTGGACGCGGTCACCGAGGCCCTGGCGGCCCCGGACGGTGACGGGCCGGGCCTCCTGCGCGCGCAGGGCGAACCCTACGAGGACCCCGCCCGGCTCCCCGCGCTGCTCGCCGCCGCCCGGGGCACCAGCACCCTGCGCGACCTGCTGTCCGAGCCGTACGCCCACGATCTCGACGCCCTCGCCGCGGCCCACGCGGAGAGCCCGTTCATGCCCAAGGCGTGCGAGGAGCTGGCCCGCCACGAGGCGGCGAGCGACGCGCAGCGCCACGCGTTCCGGCTGAGCGCCCTCAACGAGCCGTGGCGGGCCGGCGGCCGCCGCGCGGGCAACCCCACCCCGCCCGCACAGCGCCTCGCGGAGGAGGAACTCGACGACAGCGCCGCCGTCTGGGCGGAGGGCATGGCGGTGGCGGGCCTTCTCGACCCGGTCGGGCTGATCGGCACCGCGCGCCCCGCCGCCCACGCCCTGGCCGCGCTCGACCGCCTTGCCGAACGTGATCTGCTGGGCGCGGTGGCGGCCGACCGACTGCGCGCGCTGACGGACGAGCACCTGGGGGAGAGGACGGCGAGCTGGGCGGCGCTCGACGCCCTGCTTCCCGAACACCGGGGCACCGTCGCGGAGTTGATCGCCGAGGCGGGGAAGGCCGTGGACGAAGAACCGGAGGAGCCCGCCGGCCCCGAGCCATCGTCCGAGCCCGAACCACCGGCCTCCTCCCGGCTGATGCGACGCGACCATGTGCACGCCCTGGCGGCGCTCGACCTGCTGTACTCCCTGGCCCCGGACGGCGCGCCCCGGCCCGAGGGGCCCGAGGTGCTGCGTGCGCTGGCCGTGAACGAGGCGGCGACCCTGCCCGGCCTCGCCACCCCGCACTGGTTCGCCGCCGCCTGCTCCGTCCACGACATCCCCCCGTCCGAGTGCGGCCACGTCCACGAGGCACCCAGCCTCGCGCAGGTCCGCGCACGGCTCCCCGAGTCCTACGGATCCAGCGCACAGCACATCGAGCGCGCCTACGCGCAGGGCATGCTGCCCGCCGAGGAACTGCTCACCCTGCTGCCCGCCCGGCGGCTGCTCCTGCTGCCCCACGACTGGCGGCGGCTCGCCTTCGCCGACGCGTGGCGGGCCGCGCTCGCCCGCCGGCTGCGCGCCGCACTCGGCGCCGACCCCGACGCCTGGCTCCGCCTGGCCGCGGCCGTGACGGCGTCCGAAGCCGCGGAAGAGGGCCTGACCTGGGACGAGTTGGTGCGGCGCGCCCAGTCGGGGGTCGGCCCGGCGTCAAGTACCCGAGCCGTCCTCGGCCGAGCCCGGCCGGGCACGCCCGCCGAGGCGATCGGGCTGCTGGAGCACGGCGACCATCTGTGGGGCTGGCCGGAGGGCACCCTGCTCTGCCTCGCCGACGCCGACGTGGTCGAGGCCGTACTGCCCCGGCTCGGCCCCGACGGGCCCTGGCTGCTCGCCGCGTACCTGCTGCGCCACGACCGCACCCCGCGCGTCGCCCTCGACCGGCTGCTCGCGGACCGCGACCCTGACGCGCTGCGCGTCCTCGCCGCCCAGTCCCGCTGGATGAGGCGGAGCGGCGCGGTGGAGCGCCTCGTCGATCTCGACGACCCCGAGACCGACCGTACCCTGCTGCGAGAGTGGGCCCCGCGCCCCGTCGCCCACCGGATCGTGACCCGGTCGCGCCCCGGCGCCGGACGGCTGTCCCTCGGCGCACGGGTGCTCGCCGACTGGCGTGCCGAGGGGTCCGCGTGGCCGGCCGGCGGCCTGATGTGGCTGTGCTCCGCCGAACCCGACCTGGTGGAGGAACTTCTCGACAAGCACGGCTCCAAGCTCGGCTTCGCGCATCAAATCCTCGGCTGCATCGGTCTGTTCGAGCACGGCGGAGCCGACCGGCTTGCGCGGCTCGTGGGGCGGGACGCGCTGGGCCGCTCCGCCACCACCCTCTGCGTGAAGGCCCTGGCATCCGCCGACCCCGCCGCCGTCCTCCGTGCCCGGCTGGATCGCGAACTGGCACCGGAGAAGCTCGTCCGAAAGCTTCGGCGGGCCCGCTACAGCCATCAGGCACGTGACGTCGTCGAGTCCCTCCCCCCGGGGGAGCCCGTGGACTGGGCCGCGCTCGAAGCCTTCCACGCCCGGGAACCACTCCCGTACTGGGAGGACCTCGTCCGGCTGGACGGCATCCCCGAGGACGTACGGTTGCGGCACGCGGCGCTGCTGCCCGAGCCCGGCCCCGAAGACGCGCCCGGCAGCCCGCGGCTCACCCGGGAGCGGGCCCGGCACGGGCTCGGCGGTCTGTACCACTGCGCGCTGTCCACCCAACTGGACTGGCTGCTCACGGAGGGACTCCTCGACGCAGCGGACGTGGTACGCCTCGCCGCCCCGGCTGCCCTCATGCTCGCCTACCTGGACGCCGCCGGCCGCCGCACGGATGCCCCGCCCGAGGCCGCCGAAGCCCGCGCCGTCCTCGCGGACCTCGTACGCACCCGGCTCGCCACGGACCCGGCGGCCTGGCGCCGGGTCGCCGAGCGGCTGACCGGCCTCGACACCGCGTGGGACCCGGTCTCGACGGTGGAGGCCCTGCTCACCGTATGAGAGGGCGGGCCCCGGGAGCCGGCTCCCGGGGCGGTCCGGCCGCGTCGATCAGCCGACGACGACCCCCGTGTTCTGGCAGGCGGTCAGCAGCCAACGGCCGTCGTCCTGCTTGGTCATCACGTACAGCGGGGCCCCCTCGCTCTCGTCGTCCGGGCTCAGGTAGCGCTGCCGCACCTTGACCGCCGCGACGTCGGGGCGGAGGAAGAGCACGTGGACCACCTCGTAGCTGACCTTGCCGTCCCAGTCGGCCGAGGGGAGCACCGCACGGGTGAACTCCGCGATCGCGTCGAGGCCGATGAGCACCTTGCCATGGGCCGTCGTCCAGATCGCGTCGGGGTGGAAGAGCGCGAGGAACGCCTCGGGGTCCTTGTGCTGCTGGGAGTGCTCGACGGTGGCGACGACCCGCTTGAGGGCGTCGATGTCTGCGGCGCGCGCCGTGGATTCCGTGGTCATGCCGACCAGGCTGCAACCTCAAGCACAGTCGAGATCAAGAGAGCGATCGGCCCACGGGTCGGCTGCACGCGTGCGGAGAGGACGTCCGGATGCAGCGGGCGACCGTCGCCCCCGCGGACCGGATCGGCCGACAGGAGCGGCGCGATCCGGTCGTGGCGGGGCGTACTTGTGCAGGACCGCGGTGTCGGTCCTGCCGTCGCCGTCGAAGTCGCCGGCAAGCTCCTGGGAGGTGCCGGCGCTTTCGCCAGCCGGCCCCAGCGGGCCCCGTCGCCAGCGTGAGCCACGAACAGAGGTCGTGGACCCGGGTGTCGATCGCGCTGGTGCGGGTCTCCGTGGGGGTTCCTTCCGTGGTGCACCCCCCCGGATGTCACGGCGGCGGCCGGTTCGCCGCACGAAGGCCGCCCGCAGCCGCTCCGCTACTCGCGTACCCGCTGGGGCACGCCCCAGGGATTGTCGTCACGCAGCGGCGGGGGCAGCAGCGGCTGCGGCCACGACTGGTAGGCCACCGGCCGGAGGAACCGCTCGATCGCGGCGGTACCGACGGACGTCGTGGTGGGCGCGGTGGTGGCGGGGAAGGGGCCGCCGTGCTGCATCGCGTGGGTGACCGCCACGCCCGTGGGCCACTCATTCCACAGCACCCGGCCGCTGCGTTCGGCCAACGCCGCGGTCAGGACGGCGAGGCCGGCGGTCTCGCCGGGCTCGCCGTGCAGTGACGCGGTGAGCTGGCCCGGCAGCGCCGCCACCGCCTCGGCCAGGTCCTCCAGACGTTCATATGTCACCACCAGGCCGAGCGGGCCGAAGCACTCCTCGGCCGCGGTCTCGATGTCGGCGGCGAACGACGCCAGGTCCGTTGTCAGCAGCCTCGGTGCCGCTGACGCTTCGTCATCGGGCCACACCAGGGTGCGCGTTCCAGGGCGTCCTGCCAGCCGGCGCGCGCCGTCGACGTACGCGTCGGAGATCCAGTCGCCGAGCATCGGAGCGGCCGGGACCTCGCTCAGCACACGGACGATCTCGTCCACCAGGCCGTCGCCGACCGGGACGAACAACAGACCAGGGTTGGTGCAGAACTGGCCCGCGCCCTGCGTGAGCGAGCCGACGTATCCCGCGGCGATCTCCGCGCCACGAGCGTGGGCGGCGGCCGGGGTCACCACGACGGGGTTGACACTGCCCATCTCCCCGTAGAACGGGATCGGCTGGGGGCGTTCGCCGGCGATGCGGGCGAGCGCCAGACCGCCACGCTCGGAGCCGGTGAACGTGGCGGCGCGCAGGGCCGGGTGGCGCAGCGCGTCGATCCCGGCCTGCTGCCCCTCGATCATGGCGAACACGCCTGCCGGTGCGTCGACCTGAGCCAACGCCTTCTGGATGATCTCGGCGGTGCGGCGGGACAGCTCGGGGTGGCCCGGGTGCGCCTTGACGACCACGGGGCAGCCGGCGGCCCAGGCCGAGGCGGTGTCGCCGCCGGCCACGCTGAAGGCGAAGGGGAAGTTGCTGGCCGTGAACACCAGGATCGGGCCGATCGCGGTGCGGTAGCGGCGCAGTTCGGGCCGCGGCCCGGTGGGCCACTGCTGGTCGGGGCGGTCGATGCGGACGTCGAGGAACTCGCCTGTCCGCACCTGGTCGGCGAAGAGCCGCAGTTGGAAGGTGGTGCGTGACAGCTCGCCGTTCAGCCGGGGCACGCCCAGGTGGGTTTCGGCGTCGGCCAGCGCGACCAGCTCCGTCCGCTCGGTCTCCAGGGCATCGGCGACGGCTTCCAGGGCATGTGCCCGGGCTGTCGGCGCCGCCTCTGCCCATTCCCGGGATGCGGCGGCGGCCGCGGTCACCGCCCGGTCGGGTTCGAGTGCGACGGTGTTCAAGGTGTTTCCTTCTCTCTTTCCATGGAGCGGTGGGTGTCGGGGAGCATCGAGTGCCGGCTGGTCTTCGTCATGCGGGCGACGACCGGCAGGGCCGCGACAGAGCCGGCGACGACGTACCACGCCGGTGCGATGGTGTCTCCGGTCTGCTCGATCAGGAGGATCGGCAGGAGCGGCGCGGTGCCACCGAGGATCGTGAACGCCAGGTTGGAGCCGAGGGAGGCGCCCGTGTAGCGGGTGCGGGCGGGGAACGGCTCAACGAAGGCCGCACCGGCCAGGCCGAAGAGCATGCCCAGGCTCAGCGCGAGCAGCCCTTGGCCGGTGACCGCGCCGGCCAGGCTTCCCTGGCCGGCCGGCAGATGGGCGGGCACGGCGAACAACCCGTTCATCCGTCATCACCCGTCCGACGGTCCGCGGGTCGTGCCCGCCGTCCGCCTCGCCGAGGAGGGCAGAGCGGACCGCGGCCGGCTTGCCGGTCATACGGGGCCTCCTTCGCTCTGCCCGGAAGGCTTGTGCTCGGCTGATGTGCGGAGCTTGTTCTCCTCCGAGTGACGGACGCCGAACACGAAGTAGACGATCAGGCCGAGGGCCATCCAGCCCGCGAACCGGACCCAGGTGATCCAGTCCAGGTTGGCGATGAGCCAGACGGAGAAGGCCACGCCGATGGCCGGGACCAGCGGTACCAGCGGGGTGCGGAACGATCGGGGCAGATCGGGCCGGGTCCTGCGCAGGACCACGACGGCGATGGCGACGACGGTGAAGGCCGCCAGGATGCCGATGTTGGTGAGGTCGGCGGCCTCCCGGATGGGCAGGAACCCGGCGATCAGCGCCGAGCCGATGCCGACCGGCCAGATCACCCGGGTCGGCACGTGCCGCTTGGGGTGGTTCTTCGCGAAGCAGCGCGGCAGCAGCCCGTCGCGGCTCATGGAGAACCAGACCCGGGAGACCGCCAGCATGTTGGCGAACGCGGAGGTGGTGATGCCGATGATGGCGCCGACCGCGACCACGATGCCGAGCCCGCCCAGGCCCACCGAGGCGAGCGCGCTGGAGAACGGGCTCTTCGTGTCGATGTCCCGGTAGTCCTGCATGCCCAGCAGCACGACACAGACCAGCAGATAGACGACCGCGGCGATGGCCAGCGAGATCACGATCGCCTTCGGCAGCACCTTCTTCGCCTCGGCGCTCTCCTCCGCCGCGGCGCTCATCGCGTCGTACCCGTAGACGGCGAAGAACGCGGTCGCGGCGCCGGTGAACGCGCCGCCGATGCCGAAGGGAAGGAACGGGCTGTAGTTGCCCGAGGAGATGTGGAAGGCGCCGGCGATGATCACCAGTGCGACGATGCCGAGCTTGACCACCACCAGGATGGTCTCGAAGCGGGCCGACTCCTTGGTGCCGCGGGAAAGCACGAAGGCCAGGAACACGCACAGCAGGGCGGCGAACAGGTCGACCTTGTGGCCGGCTCCGGTGCCGGGCGCGCCGAGCATCCACGAGGGCAAGTCGATCCCGATGCGCTCCAGGATGTAGGAGAAGTAGCCGGACACGGCGATGGCCACCACCGCCACGATGGCGGTGTATTCGAGGAGCAGGTCCCAGCCGATCGCCCAGCCGACGATCTCGCCGAGCGCGGCGTAGGAGTACGTGTAGGCGGATCCGGCCTTGGGGATGGCGCCGGCGAACTCGGCGTAGCACAGTGCGGCGGCGGTGCTGGCGATGATGGCGACGAGGAAGGAGATCATCACGCCGGGCCCGGCGTCCTCGTGGGCTACGACGCCGGCGAGCGAGAAGACTCCCGCGCCGACCAGGCCGCCGAGGCTGAGGGCGACGAGCTGCCACAGTCCCATGGTCCGGCGCAGCCCACCCGTGGTCTCCTCCTCGGAGGAGTCGACGGGCTTGAGGCGGAAGATTCCCTGCCGGGAGAGCAGCCTCCCGCCGGGGGCCTTTCCTTCCCTGGGTATTGCTGGAATCGAACGGGACATGACGGTCCCTCCGGTGAATACGTACGGGGGTGAGGGGCGCACGGTCGCGTGCTCCGGGGAACGCAACCGTGCGGGGTGCTCTAGAGCACGAATCCGTGCGGGAAGGGGTCGCTCGGGTCGAGCAGGTAGTTCGCGGTGGCGGTGATCCAGGCCCGGCCGGAGAACTCGGGAACGACCGCGGGCAGTCCACCTACCTCGGCCGTGCCGACCAGCCGGCCGGTGAACTGGGTTCCGATGAACGACTCGTTGATGAAATCGGTGTTCAGCGGCAGTTCACCGCGCGCGTACAACTGGGCCATCCGGGCGGAGGTGCCGGTGCCACAGGGGGAGCGGTCGAACCAGCCGGGGTCGATGGCCATGGCGTTGCGCGAGTGCCGGGCGGTGGAGTCCGGAGCCAGGAACTGCACGTGCTTGCAGCCGTGGATGAGTGTGTCGACCGGGTGCACCGGCCGGTTCCGCTCGTTGATGGACCGCATGATCGACAGCCCGGCGGAGAGGATCTCGTCCTTGCGTGCCCGGTCGAACGGCAGCCTGAGCCGGTCGAGTTCGACGATGGCGTAGAAGTTGCCGCCGTACGCCATGTCGTAGCGGACCTCGCCGAGGCCCGGGACCTCGGCCATCGCGTCGAGTTCGAGCGCGAAGGCGTCCACGTTGCGCAGGGTGACCTTCTCGGCGCGGCCGTCGGTGACCGTCACCCGAGCCTCGACCAGCCCGGCCGGCGTGTCGAGACGGACCGTGGTCTCCGGCTCGGTGACCTCGACCATCCCGGTCTCCACCAGGACGGTGGCCACACCGATGGTGCCGTGACCGCACATCGGCAGAAAGCCACTGACCTCGATGTAGAGCACGCCCCAGTCGGCGTCCGGGCGGGTGGGCGGCTGCAGGATCGCACCGCTCATCGCGGAGTGCCCGCGCGGCTCGTCGACCAGGAACCGACGCAATCCCTCCAGGTTCTCCATGGCGTAGCGGCGGCGCTCGGCCATGGTGTCGCCAGGGATGGGGCCCACCCCGCCGGTGACGACGCGGGTGGGCATGCCCTCGGTGTGCGAGTCGACGGCGCTGAGCGTACGGATGGTACGCATCAGGCGGACTGCTTCTCGAGGGCGGCGATGGCGCGGGACATGTCGGCCTGGATCTGCTCGCGCATCTGCGGGGTGAGCGGGCCGCGCGGCGGGCGGCAGGGGCCGCCGTACCGGCCGACCTGTTCCATGCCGAGCTTGATGGCCTGGACGAACTCGGTGCGCGAGTCCCAGCGGAAGGCAGCGACGAGCGGTTCGTACAGGGCCCGCGCCGCTTCGAGTTCGCCGGCGACGGCGAGGTCGTACAGGCGCGCCGACTCCGCGGGGAAGACGTTCGGGAAGCCGGCGAACCAGCCGGTGGCTCCCATCAGAAGGCTTTCCAGAACCACGTCGTCGGCGCCGCTGATGACCTCGAGGCCGGGCGCCTGCTCCTTGATCTCCAGGACGCGCCGGACGTCGCCGGAGAACTCCTTGATCGCGACGACGTTGTCGATCCGGGCGATCTCGGCGACCAGGTCCGGGGTCAGGTCGACCTTGGTGTCGATCGGGTTGTTGTAGACCATGACCGGCAGGCCGACGGAGGCCACGGCCTCGAAGTGGGCGAGGACCTCACCGCGGTTGGCGCGGTACATGGTCGGCGGCAGGCACAGCAGCCCGTCGGCCCCGTCCTCGGCCGCGACCTCGGCCCAGTGCTTGGCCTGGTGCGAGCCGGCGCCGTGCACGCCGACGACCACGATGCCCGAGTCGCCGACTGCCTCGATCGCCGTCTGTGCGACCTTGCGGCGCTCGTCGTCCGTCAGGGAGGAGTACTCGCCCAGCGAGCCGTTCGGGCCGACGCCGTGGCAGCCGTTCTCCACCAGCCAGCGGCAGTGCTCGGCGTATCGGTCGTAGTCCACAGCCAGACCGCCCGGGGCGGACGCGTTCTCGGAGTAGGGAAGGGCGGTGGCCACGACCACGCCTCCGAGAGACAGGGCCTGCTTCTTGGTGTCACTCATGAACGCTGCTCCTTGGAAAGGGGGGTCGACCTTCGCGGACAGTCGAGATCTCAGGGGTGATGAGCGGTGGGGTCCTGGGGGGACGGATCAGGGGCGGTGGCCAGTTCGCCGATCCGGATGGGCTGGGCGATCGGACGCCGGTGTGGTGCGGGCGCCGGCAGACCCTCGACCGGCCGGTCGGCGGGCTCACGGGACAGCCTGGCGTTCAGCTCGGCGACCGTGGGCCCGCAGATCCGGGCCTGGCAGGGGCCGAGCCCGGCCCGGGTCTCCAGCTTGGCGACCCGCGCGGCGGCGCTCGCCTTGTCCGAGGCGGCCCGGCACAGCGAGGCGTAGTCGGTCTCCTCGCAGCGGCAGACGACGGTCTCGGACCGCAGCCATTTCGGCCAGGCCGCACCGATCGGGTGCGCCCGGGCCAGCCGCTCGGCGAACGCGCGACCCTGATCCCGGCCGCGGCGCAGATGACGCAGCGCGGACGCGTCCGGGTCGCCGCCGGCGGCGAGCCAGCCGGCGAGCGCGCCCTCCGCCCGCGCGGCCGGTGCGCCCGCGATGCCGGTGATCTCGCCGGCCGCGTACACGCCGGGACAACTGGTGGCCTGGTCGTCGTCGACGTCCACGAACTCGCCGCCCGGCGTGCCGCGCAGGGCACATCCGGCCGCCACCGGCAGCTCCAGCTGCGGGCTGAAGCCGTGCGTGACGCACGCCGCGTCGACCGCGACCGTGCGCTCGGTGCCCGGCACCACTGACCAATCCGCGCGCAGCCGTGCCGTGACGACCTCTTCGACCCGGCCGTCGCCGCGGGCCTCGACGATGGTGCGGCCCAGCCGGTAGGGCACCCGGTGACGGAGCAACGAAGCGGTGTACTCGGCGAGTTCACGGGACTTTCCGGCCTGCGCGGCCAGCCGCCACGGACGCTGCGACCAGCCGCGGGCCACGGTGCTCGGGGTGTTGGCCTCCAGTACCTCCAGCACCCGGGAACCGGCCTCCAGGAGCGAGGCCGCCACCGGAAGCAGGAACGGTCCGGTGCCGGCGACCACCACCCGATCACCGATCACGACCCGCTCACCCTTGGCCAACGCCTGCGCCGCACCGGCGGTGAAGACACCGGGCAACTCCCAGCCAGGGAAGGGCAGGACGCGATCATGGGCGCCTACGGCGAGCACCAGCGCATCGGGGTCGAGTGTCAGACGCCGCCGCCCGCCGCCGTCGGCCGGGCCGCGCAGCACATGCACCCGCGGCACTCCGGGGTGGTCCGGGGCCGGGCGCTCCAGCGCCCATACCGAGGTCTCGGACCACCAGGCGCACCGGGGGTGGGCGAGCATCCGGCGGCGGCGCCGGTCGAAGGCCTGCCAGCCGTGCTGCAGCGCCTCCGGGCGGGTGGCGCCGTACGCCTCGGGCAGCATCCGGTGGTACTGGCCGCCCGGCTGGTCCGCCGATTCGATCAGCGTCACCCGGGCGCCGGCGCTCAGCGCGGCCTCCGCGGCTGCGAGGCCCGCGGGCCCCGCGCCGACGACCGCGACATGACGGCACGTCATCGCTCCTCCGTTCCGGGTGACGTGGCGTTCTCCCGGGTCTCCGGGGCCGGATCCTGGACGGTCTCCGGCCGCGGAGACGACACGGTCTCCGGATCCCGCAGCGGGTCCGGCACCGGCTGCCGGGTCTGGGTGGTCACCACATCGCCGTCGCGGGCCCGGCGGCGGCAGGCGCGTACGTCGCGCTCGTCGCCCACCGTCACCAGACAGTCGAAGCAGACCCCGATCCCGCAGAACACCCCGCGGGGCGCGCCGGAGCGTCCCCGTCGCCAGGCCAGCCGGCCGGCGGCGAGCAGCACGCCCGCGATCGTCTGGCCCGCGATGCCGTCGACGGGCTCGCCGTCGACAGTGATCCGCAGCGGCCGGTCCTGCCGCCCGACGATGTCGGACTCGGCGCGGACACACCTGGGGCTCATGCCGTCTCCTCGCTGACAGGCTGCGCGCTCTCGCCCAGCACG
The DNA here is from genome assembly GCA_002355495.1 of Streptomyces laurentii. Classification (GTDB taxonomy): domain Bacteria; phylum Actinomycetota; class Actinomycetes; order Streptomycetales; family Streptomycetaceae; genus Streptomyces; species Streptomyces laurentii. The sequence goes on along the minus strand of AP017424.1, from coordinate 210,165 downwards.
GCCGGACGGTCCACCCGGAACGGGGTGGTGTCCATGACCGTCGGCTCACCGAGGATCAGATTCCGCAGAAGCCGTCCGGTGCCCACCGACAGACCGATCCCGGCGCCCTCGTGACCGCCCGCGTGCCAGAGACCTGCCAGCCGCGGATCGGCTCCGATGACCGGCAGATGGTCGGGGACATACGGCCGGAATCCGCCGTACGCACGCATCACCGGGACCTTGGCCAGGGCCGGGAACAGCCGCAGCGCCTTCGCGGCGACGGCCGACAGCACCTCCGGGCGCAGCCGGTCGTCGAAGCCGACCCGGCGGCGCGACGAGCCGATGAGCACGCTGCCGCCGCGGGTGGACTCCACGACCGCGGAGGTCTGCAGATCCTCGGCGCTGCTGCCGACCGCGCCCACGTAGTCCGCGTCGTAGACCTTGTGGAAGACCATCGGCGGCAGCGGCGTGGTCACCAGGACGTCACCGCGGCGGGGCCGGACATCCACCGGTGCGCCGAGGCGGGTGGACAGCTCACCGGACCAGGGGCCCGCGGCGTTGACGAACCCATCGGCCTCCAGCAGGCCGGCCGAGGTGCGTACCCCGGTGATCCTCCCGCCGCGGGTGACGGCGCCGAGCACCTCGCAGCCCGTCCGCAAGCTCGCACCGGCCGCGAGCGCGTCGCCGAGCAGGGCGGCGGCCGCTCCGGCCGGCTGCACCTGCGCGTCCTCGGGGTAGTACAGGGCCGCGGTGTGCTCACGGGTGACGTAAGGCTCGGCCTCGGCGAGCGCCTCGGCGTCCAGCACCTCGGCGCGCACCCCCGCCGCGCGCTGGCCGGCGGCGAACCGGGCCAGCCCCTGGGCTCCGGCGCCGGTTGTCGCCACGACGATGCCGCCCTTGGGCTCCCACTCCACGGTGTGCGCCGCGTGCGCGGACCGCTCGGCGATCCCGGCGAGCACCTGCGGCCACAACGTCCGGGAGATCCGGGCGAGTTCCAGCTCGGGGCCCGGCCCCTTGTCGGAAACGAGCACATTGCCCTCGCCGTGGGAGGTGGTCGCCGAAGCGGCTGCCCCGCGATCGACGACGACGACCTCGATCCCGGCCAGGGCCAGCTCGCGAGCGCAGGCGGCGCCGACGATCCCGGCGCCCAGCACCGCCACCCGCGTTCCGTACATCGAACCCTCCTCGTTCGTTAAACCGAACAATGGAAAGTTATGGCGCGGCGCGGAGCGTGTCAACGGTCCAGCCGGACCGAATTCCTCTCGCCGCCGCGGCGCGGGCGGTCACCCTTCTGTCGCGCAGGGGCCATCGGGTGTCGTGTCCGACAGGTGCAGCAGCTGATCGGCGCGGTACTGGAGCAGCAGCACCGAGCGCACCTCGCCGTCGAGCGCCGTGTAGCTGTGCGGCGCCGCGGCGTCGAAGCCGACGTAGTCGCCGGGGCCCAGTTCGACCTCGTGCCCCTCCACCCGCACACCGAGCCGGCCGGCCTGCACGATCGTGTGCTCGGTCCCGACATGGCCGAGCGACTCCTGCCGCCCGCCAGCTCGTACCTGCTGGTCAAAGACCTCGAAGACGGCGTCGCCGGACTCGATCCGCTGTAGCGGGCGCAGATTCACCCCCTCGCCGCTCAGCACCTCCGCCTCCTTGGCGCGCACCACGGTGAGCCCGCTGGCGGGCGGGGTGTCCAACAGGTCGGAGATGGGCACCTCCAGCACGCGCGACAGACTGAACACCGTCTCGATGGTGGGGTTGCCCGCTCCCGACTCCAGCTGCGACAGCGTCGCCTTGCCGATCTTCGAGCGCCGGGACAACTCGGAGATCGACAAGCCCCGCCGCGTCCTCGCCCGTCTGAGATTGGCGGCCAGCATGTGTCGAACCGAGCCCTCGGGGACGCTCACGTTCCCCTCCTTTCCCTCTGTCGCCGTTCGATATAACGTACGGGCGTCCAGCAGTATCGTTCGCTATCCCGATCAGGATCGGGCCTCACCCTGCGGCATGGCAAGAAAGGGGCGGCGGCCCGGCTCGCCGCCGTGTCGGCGGCAGCCGATTCCGCGGCCGGCGCGTGCGCCACGCCGGCCGCGATCGTCGTCGACCGGAGGCCGGCCACACCTTCGGCCGGGATCACCGGGAATGGTCGGCCTCCCGCGCCGTGGGGGAATGGTGGTGTCTGTGATCACACGGGTCACCGCACCAGCCGCGTGCGAGGCGGAGCGCGGCCACGATCTGCCGGCGGTGCCGCCGGAAGCTCCACGACACAAGGCACTCGTGCTCACCCGGACCGGCGATGGCGTTGGCAAGTTGCGGCCCGCCCCGGTCAGTCGGCGGAGGCCGACCACCCCCGCGCCTCGATCCGCGCCCCGTCCGCCGGCCGGGCCTCGTCGAAGAGCGGGGTGCCGGCGGCGTCGAGGAGCCGCAGGCCGTCCACGTACACCCCGCGCCCGGCGTACAGCCGGTCGGTGGTGTACCGCCAGCGCAGCCGTACCGGCGCCGCCGACCAGGCCGACAGGTCGGCGGAGAGGTCGTGCCACGCGCGCCCCGACCAGCCGTCGGCCGAGCCCGCCGGATGATCCGTGGCACGGGGACGGCCGGCGCCACGAGTGGACGTACGGAAGGGGACGGGCGCCCAGTGCGCGCCGCCGTCGGCCGAGGCCTCCAGGACGGCGGCGTCCGCGCCCGGCTCGGTGTCCCACCACAGCGCGCACTCGATCCGCGCCGCGCCCGTGACGTCCGGCAGGGTGAGGGTGGCGGTGGTGCCGTTCGCCATCCCGGAGAACCAGGCGGTACGGCCCCGGGCCGGGCGCACCGGTACGGCACGGGCCAGGGCGTCGGCGGCGGCGACGCGCGGCGCGGAGCCCGAGCGCCAGTTCCGTACCGGGTGCACGGAGTTGCCCAGGACGATCAGGAACGCGTCGGTCGACGGGTCGAGGACGAGACTGGTGCCGGTGAATCCGGTGTGCCCGGCCGTGCGCGGGGTGGCCATCGCGCCCATGTACCAGTGCTGGTACAGCTCGAAGCCGAGGCCGTGCGCGTCGCCCGGGAACGCCGTGTTGAAGTCGCTGAACATCAGCTCCACGGAGGCGGGGGAGAGGATCCGGGTGTCGCCGTAGGCGCCGCCGTTGAGCAGCGTCCGGGCCAGGATCGCGAGGTCCCAGGCGCAGGAGAACACCCCGGCGTGCCCGGCCACCCCGCCCATGGCGTACGCGTTCTCGTCGTGCACCTCGCCCCACACCAAGCCCCGGTCAAGGCCGGACCACGGCAGGCGCGCGTCCTCCGTCGCGGCGATGCCCGGCCGCCAGGACGGCGGCGGGTTGTACCGGGTGCGGTTCATCCCGAGCGGGCCGGTGATCTCGGTGCGCAGCAGCTCGTCGAGGGGGCGGCCGGTGAGCCGCTCCAGGATCAGCTGGAGCGTGATCAGGTTGAGGTCGGAGTAGAGGTAGACCGTGCCCGGAGGGTTCGCGGGCACCTCGTTCCACAGCAGCCGCAGTCGTCCCTCGCGGGTCGGCTCCTTGAAGAGCGGGATCCAGGCGCGGAACCCCGAGGTGTGGGTGAGCAGCTGGCGGACCGTGACGTCCTGCTTGCCGCCGCCCCCGAACTCCGGCAGATACGCCGTGACCTTCTCCTCCAGCTCCAGCGTGCCGTGCTCGATGTGGCGCACGGCCAGGATCGAGGTGAACAGCTTGGAGACGGACGCCAGATCGAAGACGGTGTCCTCGCGCATCGGGACCCGCTCGCCGGGCGGCAGCTCGACACCGGTGTCGGTCTTCTCGTCGTACGCGGAGTAGCGCGCCGCCATGCCGATCGGCCGGTGCAGCGCGACGGTACCGCCCCGCCCGGCGAGCAGCACCGCGCCGGCGTACCAGGGATGGGTGGGGGAGGGGCGCAGGAAGGATTCGGCATTCGTGACGAGCCGGTCCAGGTGTTCCGGCAGCAGTCCGGCCTGCCCGGCCGTGCCGCGCCGCAGCGTGGTCCGCCGCCCGCTGCCGAAGCCCGGCTCCGGGGCCCCGTCCGCGGTCCCGCCGTCCGCTCCCGCCGCGGACCCGGGCCCCGGTTCGGCCGCGGCCGCCCCCGGCACCGTACCGATCATCAGCGCACCTCCCAGCGCCAGGACCCCACCGCCGAACGCCCGTCGGCTCGGCCCCCGGCTCTCGTGTCCCGCCTGCCCCGCAGGCCCCGTGGATCCGGTCGTTCCCGTCGCTCTCGACTCTCTCATCGGTTCCGTCATGCCCACCCTCTCCCACACCCCGCCCCGCGTCGAAACAATCTGACACAGCATCAGGAAATCTCTTCCCTCGGCACCCCGGCTGCGGCACCATGCCGCCCATGCAGACGGAGCTGAGCCGGACCCTCGGGATCGAGCACGCCCTCTTCGGCTTCACGCCGTTCCCCGCGGTGGCCGCGGCGATCACCAGAGCCGGCGGACTCGGCGTCCTCGGCGCGGTCCGCTACACCGCACCCGACGACCTGGCCCGCGACCTCGACTGGATGCAGGCGCACACCGACGGGCTGCCCTACGGACTCGACGTCGTCATGCCCGCCAAGAAGGTCGACGGGGTGACCGAGGCCGACGTCGAGGCGATGATCCCCGAGGGGCATCGCGCGTTCGTCCGCGACACCCTCGCGAAGCACGACGTCCCCGACCTGCCCGAGGGCGAGGCCTCCGGCTGGCGGATCACCGGCTGGATGGAACAGGTGGCCCGCGGCCAGCTCGACGTCGCCTTCCACTACCCCATCAAGCTCCTCGCCAACGCCCTCGGCTCGCCGCCCCCCGACGTCGTCGCCCGCGCCCACGAGCACGGCGTCCTCGTCGCCGCCCTGGCCGGCAGCGCCCGGCACGCCCGCCATCACGCGGCGGCGGGCATCGACATCGTCGTCGCCCAGGGCTACGAGGCCGGCGGCCACACGGGCGAGATCGCCACCATGGTCCTCACCCCCGAGGTCGTCGACGCCGTCGCCCCGCTGCCCGTCCTCGCCGCCGGCGGCATCGGCAGCGGCGCGCAGATCGCCGCCGGCCTCGCCCTCGGCGCCCAGGGCGTCTGGCTCGGCTCGCTCTGGCTCACCACCACCGAGGCCGAACTCCACTCCCGCGCCCTCACCGCCAAGCTCCTCGCCGCCGGCTCCGGCGACACCGTCCGCTCCCGCGCCCTGACCGGCAAACCCGCCCGTCAGCTGCGCACCGCGTGGACCGACGCCTGGGACGACCCGGCCGGCCCCGGCCCGCTGCCCATGCCGCTCCAGGGTCTGCTCGTCGCCGAGGCCGTCTCCCGGATCCAGAAGTACGAGGTCGCCCCACTGCTCGGCACCCCGGTCGGCCAGATCGTCGGCCGCATGACCTCCGAACGCTCTGTCCAGCAGGTCGTCGACGACCTCACCCGCGGCTTCGAGCAGGCCGTCGACCGGATCGACCGCATCGCCGGAAGGAGCGCACGATGAACCAGGGTCCGACGCGTCCGGACATCGAAGGACTCCCGGGGTTCTGGGCCCAGGCCGCCGCCGACCCCGGCCGTATCGTCCTCGTCGCGCCCGACGGTACGCGGTGGTCCGCCGGCCGGCTGCTCGCCGACGCCCACCGGCTGGTGCACGGACTGCGTGCCGCCGGACTGGAGCGCGGCGACGCCTTCGCCGTCGTGCTGCCCAACGGCCCCGCCTTCCTCACCGCCTATCTGGCCGCCGCCGAGGCCGGGTTCTATCTGGTGCCGGTCAACCACCATCTGGTCGGCCCCGAGATCGCCTGGATCGTCGCCGACTCCGGCGCCCGGGTGCTGCTCGCCCACGAGCGCTTCGCCGAGGCCGCCACCGGCGCCGCCGACGAGGCGGGCCTCGCGCCCGCCGGGCGGTTCGCGGTCGGCGGGATCCCCGGCTTCCGCCCGTACGCCGAACTCCTCGACGGGTACTCCGCGGACACTCCCGCGGACCGCACCCTCGGCTGGGTCATGAACTACACCTCCGGTACCACCGGCCGCCCCCGCGGCATCCGCCGCCCGCTGCCCGGCGTGCCGCCCGAGGAGACCCATCTGGGCGGATTCCTCGGCATGTTCGGCATCCGGCCCTTCGACGGCAACGTCCATCTGGTGTGCTCGCCGCTCTACCACACCGCCGTCCTCCAGTTCGCGGCCGCCGCCCTGCACCTCGGCCATCCGCTTGTCGTCATGGACAAGTGGACCCCGGAGGAGATGCTGCGGCTCATCGACAGCCATGGCTGCACTCACACCCACATGGTCCCCACCCAGTTCCACCGGCTGCTCGCACTGCCCGAGGAGATCCGCCGGCGGTACGACGTCTCCTCGATGCGCCATGCCCTGCACGGTGCCGCGCCCTGCCCCGAGCATGTCAAGCGGGCCATGATCGAGTGGTGGGGGCCGTGCGTCGAGGAGTACTACGCGGCGAGCGAGGGCGGCGGGACGTTCGCCACCGCCGAGGACTGGCTGAAGAAGCCCGGCACGGTCGGCCGCGCCTGGCCCATCAGTGAACTCGCCGTCTTCGACGACGACGGGAACCGGCTGCCGCCCGGCCGGCTCGGCACCGTCTACATGACGATGCGCAGCGGCGGCTTCCGCTATCACAAGGACGAGGCCAAGACCGCGCGCAGCCGCATCGGCGACTTCTTCACCGTCGGCGACCTCGGCGTCCTGGACGAGGACGGCTTCCTCTTCCTGCGCGACCGGAAGATCGACATGATCATCTCCGGGGGCGTCAACATCTACCCCGCCGAGATCGAGGCCGCGCTCCTCGCCCATCCCGCCGTCGCCGACGCCGCCGTCTTCGGTATCCCGCACCCCGACTGGGGTGAGGAGGTCAAGGCAGTCGTCGAACCGGCCGAGGGGCATGCCCCGGGTCCGGACCTCGCCGCCGCGCTCCTCGACCACTGCACGGGCCGGCTGGCCTCGTACAAGCATCCGCGATCGGTCGACTTCATCGCCGTGATGCCCCGTGACCCCAACGGCAAGTTGTACAAGCGACGTCTGCGCGCGTCGTACGGGGAGGCCCGCGAAGGGAAGGGATGAGACCGGCGACGGGAACGCCCGGGAACGGCCCCTGGGGGCCGTACGCACACGGTGGCGCCGTCCCCTCGAACGTACCCGAGGGGGACGCCGGACGTCGAACGCCCGTCCGGATGTCGATGCACTCGATCGCGCGTGATCCCTTACGGGGTCCGGTACTTGAGTGAGCGTCACCTCCGGCGCGCACGCCACAAGCGGAGGGCAATCCTCCCCTTTGTGGCAGGATTCAGGGCATGAGTTCGACTACCGCAGGACTGACACGACAGTGGACCACCTGGGGACCGGTCGTCGCGGCCATCGGCCTCGCCCTCGGATGGGGGCGCGACCACCTTCCCGGCTTCGCCGTGGCGCTCATCGTGCTCTGTCTCATCGCCGCCGTCCTCTCGGCCGTCCACCACGCCGAGGTCATCGCGCTGCGGGTCGGCGAACCCTACGGCTCACTCGTGCTCGCCGTGGCCGTCACCGTCATCGAGGTCGGACTGATCGTCACCCTCATGATCGGCGGCGGCGACAAGGCCACCAGCTACGCCCGGGACACCGTCTTCGCCGCCGTCATGATCACCTGCAACGGCATCGTCGGCCTCGCCCTCCTGGTCGCCGCCCTGCGCAACCGGACCGCCGTCTTCCATGCCGAGGGCACCGGCGGCGAACTCGCCGTCGTCTGCACCCTCACCACCATGACCCTGGTCCTGCCGACCTTCACCACCAGCCACCCCGGCCCCGAGTTCTCCGCCGCGCAGCTGGGCTTCGCCGCCGTCGCCTCGCTCTGTCTGTACGGGGTGTTCGTCGCCGTCCAGACCGTCCGGCACCGCGACTACTTCCTGCCCGTGACCCGCCCGGGCCAGCAGATCGACGACGAGCACGCCCAGCCGCCGAGTTTCCGGATGGCGTGGATCAGCCTCGGTCTGCTCCTGCTCGCCCTCGTCGCCGTCGTCGGCAACGCCAAGCTCGTCTCGCCCACCATCGAGGACGCCGTCGCCTCGGCGGGACTGCCCAAGGCCGTCGTCGGCGTCGTCATCGCCATGATGGTGCTGCTCCCCGAGACCCTCGCCGCCGTGCGGGCGGCCCGCCGCGACCGGATGCAGACCAGCATGAACCTGGCCTACGGCTCCGCCATCGCCAGCATCGGCCTCACCATCCCGGTGATCGCGCTGGCCTCGATCTGGCTGGACGGGCCCCTGATCCTCGGTCTGGGACCCCTCCATATGGTGCTGTTCGTGCTCACGGCCGTGGTGAGCGCCCTGACGGTGGTGCCCGGCCGGGCCACCCTGCTCCAGGGCAGCGTCCACCTCTCGATCTTCGCGGCCTTCGTGTTCCTGTCGTTCAGCCCGTGACCGGACGGCCGTGACAAGACGGTTGTGACCGGGCGGCGGGGCCGCGGCCCGGTCCCCGGGCCCGCCGCGGCCCCGCGGTCACTCCCCCACCGTCACGACCTTCAGCGCGGGCGAGCTCAGGATTTCCTTCTCGCAGTACCGGGAGGTCACCCAGCGCCCGTCCGAGAACAGCCTGGTCTGGTCGCTGAAGTGCGCCGAGCCCGGGTCGTCGGACTGGGAGTACGTCAGCAGGGTGCGGGCCACCGGGCAGCCGCTCCCGTCCCAGCCGACCGCCTGGATGTGGCTCGACCCCGCCACGACCTCCGTATAGCCGCCGCCCGCCGGGTCCCACCGGGCGTTCGTGCAGTTCCAGACGCCGAGTGGGGTGTGCCCGGCCGAGTCGGCGGCGATCGTGTTCACCCACGGCAGGCCCTGGGTGCGGCGCGGCGTCTCGGCGAGCTCGCGGGTGGAGCGGGACCGCGCGAAGCCCAGCGCGGTGTCGGACATCCGCAGGTTGACGGCGTTCGGGTCGCCGAGCGCGTAGGCCATCGTCGCCGTCCACGGGAGCGTCAGGGTGGGGTCGAGCCCGTCGACCACCGGGCCGTACCGGGTCCACCACTGGGTCCGGGTCACCGGGGCGCCGCCCTTGACCGCGACCGTCACCGGGTGCGGGGTCATCCGCTCTCGTTCGCCGTCCACCAGATACGTGGTCGGGTCGGCCGGGTCGAGGGTGAGCCGGTGCGGGTTCATCGGCACACCGGGGGCGCGCCCCTGGCCGAGGAGCACGGCCCCCGCCCAACCGTGGCGCGCCATATCGAGGGCGGTGACCGGGCGCGCCCACCCGGCGCCCGCGCGGGCCGGGTCGGGTGATCCGGTTTCGGCGCAGCCAGCCGTGGTAACCGGCCGCGTAGCCGCGCATCAGCTCCTTCACCCGCGTACCCGGCCCGGCCGGCGCGGGCGTGGCGAGCAGCGCCTCGACCGTCCCGGCGTCCTTGACGCCCTGGAAGAACAGGTCGCTGGAGAGGTTCTCCGTGGCCGACGGCATCGAGTTGTCGGCCGGCGCGTCGGCACCGAACCAGCGGGAACGTTCGCCGTTCACGGTCACGAATCCGCCGGCCGGCGTGCAGACCTCGTCGGCGGCCTGCGCCCAGCCCGTTCCGAAGCCCGGGCTCGCGTAGTCCTTGGCGACGATGTGCGGGATGCCGTACTCGGTGGTCCGGATGACCGCCGACAGACCGCCGTCCGACGGGCGCCGCGTCCGGTCGTCCGGGCCGGCGGCCGCGGCGGCGGGCAGCGAGGCGGCGACGGTGGCGAGGGCCGCGGCGACCAGTGCGAGGCGTTTCAGGCGGGTGGGTGAGGAAGTACGCGGATGCAACGTGTCTCCCGGCAGGCGAGGGGCAACAAGTATCAGGGAAGGGGGAAGTCGGCCTATCGAGACAGGCGGGCGCTTGTCCTGTCGATGCCGGACCACGGGGACAGGTCATCCTCGGACCGCGCGAGGGGATGACGGCACGGACTCGCGGCACGACTCGCGCACGGACCGGCGGAACGGGCTCGTGCCGGGTACTTGACCAGCGCTCCGGTCCCCGCCCAAGATCTCCAGCCATGGAACGAGAGCTGCTGTCCCGCACCGTCGACGGCGTGCTGCGCCGCAGCGCCCAGCGCGTCCCCGACCGGATCGCCGTCCGTTACGGCGACCGGACCTGGACCTACGCCGAGCTGGACGCCGCCGTCTCGACCGGGGCGTCGCTGCTGTACGAGGCCGGGCAGTGGACGGGGCTCCAGGAGGGCGACCGGGTCGCGACATACGCCCACAACTCCGACGCCTACCTGATCGCGTTCCTGGCCTGTGCCCGCGCGGGCCTGGTGCACGTGCCGGTCAATCATCACCTCACCGGCGAGGACCTCGACTACATCCTGCGCCAGTCGGGTACCGCGCTGGTCCTCGCCGACCCGGACCTGGCCGGCCGGGTCCCGGACGACATCCCCGTACGGGCCCTGCGGGACACCGAGGACTCGTTCCTCACGGCGCTCGCCGAGCCCGACCCGTACCAGGCGGAGCGCGACGCCCGCGACCTCGTTCAGCTGCTCTACACCTCGGGCACCACCGCCCTGCCCAAGGGCGCGATGATGACCCACCGCGCCCTCGTGCACGAGTACGCCAGCGCGATCGACGCCCTCGACCTGCGCGAGGACGACCGTCCGGTGCACTCGCTGCCGCTCTACCACTCGGCGCAGATGCACGTCTTCCTGCTGCCCTACCTCGCGGTGGGCGCCGAGAACACCATCGTCGACGGGCCCGACCCGGCCGTCCTCCTCGACCTCGTCGCCTCCGGGCGCTGCGACAGCCTGTTCGCGCCGCCGACGGTGTGGATCGGTCTCTCCCGGCACCCCGAGTTCGCCACCCGCGACCTGTCGGCGCTGCGCAAGGCGTACTACGGCGCCTCGATCATGCCCGTCCCGGTCCTGGAGCAACTGCGCGACCGGCTGCCGGAGCTGCGCTTCTACAACTGCTTCGGCCAGTCGGAGATCGGGCCGCTGGCCACCGTCCTCGGGCCCGACGAGCACGAGGGACGGATGGACTCCTGCGGCCGTCCCGTCCGCCATGTCGAGGCGAAGGTCGTCGACGAGAACGGCGAGGACGTCCCGGACGGAACCGCCGGTGAAGTCGTCTACCGCAGCCCGCAGTTGTGCGCCGGCTACTGGGAAAAGCGGGAGGAGACCAAGGAGGCGTTCCGGGGCGGCTGGTTCCGCTCCGGCGACCTCGCGGTGCGCGACGCCGACGGCTACTTCACGGTCGTCGACCGGGTGAAGGACGTCATCAACTCCGGTGGCGTGCTGGTCGCTTCCCGTCAGGTCGAGGACGCCCTCTACACCCACCCGGCGGTCGCCGAGACCGCCGTCGTCGGCCTGCCCGACGAGCGCTGGATCGAGGCCGTCACCGCCTTCGTCGTCCCGTGCGCCGAGGTCACCGAGGCCGAACTCCTCGCCCACGCCCGCGAGAGGCTCGCGGGCTTCAAGGCGCCGAAGCGGGTGATCCTGGTCGACGGGCTGCCCCGCAACGCCAGCGGCAAGATCCTCAAGCGCGAGCTGCGGGAGCGGTTCGGCGACCGTTGAAGGAGATCGCCGCGAGCACGAAGGTGACGCTGATCAGGGCGGCACCAGCGGCCAGCGCATGTCGGGCAGCCAGTGGTGGGTGAAGAAGTCGGCGTAGACGGCCGCGGCCACCAGCGCCATCGCCCGGGGCCGGTAGCGGACCGGTTCGAGGCCGAGCAGATGCCAGGCCCGGCAGACGTAGCTGCCGGCGGCCGCGTAGAGGAAACCGCCGTAGAGCGGGACGCCGGCGAACTTCAGTACCGCCGGCTCCGGGTGACTCCACGAGCCGAGGGACACCTTCACCGGCTCGAAGGCCGGCCCGACGACATGGCGGACGGCGATGACGACGAGTCCCGCTCGCTTGGCATATGCCGCGACGCGTCGGCGGCCGAGGGGCGCGAGGCCCTGCCGATGCGGGGCGCACCGGCAGGGCCGTACGGTCATCCCTTCCCGCGCAGATCCACGATCCGCTTGATCTTGCCCACGCTCCGCTCCAGGGTCTCCGGGTCGACCACCTCGACCCGCACCGAGACCCCGATGCCGTCCTTGACCGCCGCGGTGATGACCCGGGCCGCCTCCGCGCGCTGGTCGGGCGTCGCCTCGGGGCGCGCCTCGACGCGTACGGTCAGGGCGTCGAGCCGGTCCTCGCGGGTGAGGCGGAGCTGGAAGTGCGGGGCGACGGCGGGGGTACGGAGCACGATCTCCTCGACCGCGGTCGGGAAGAGGTTCACCCCGCGCAGGATGATCATGTCGTCGCTGCGGCCGGTGACCTTCTCCATCCGGCGGAAGGCGCGCGCGGTGCCGGGCAGCAGCCGGGTCAGGTCGCGGGTGCGGTACCGGATCACCGGCATCGCCTCCTTGGTCAGGGAGGTGAAGACCAGCTCGCCCTGCTCCCCGTCCGGCAGCACCTCGCCGGTGATCGGGTCCACGATCTCCGGGTAGAAGTGGTCCTCCCAGATGTGCAGGCCGTCCTTGGTCTCCACGCACTCCTGCGCCACGCCCGGGCCCATCACCTCGGACAGGCCGTATATGTCGACCGCGTCGATCGCGAAGCGCTCCTCGATCTCCCGGCGCATCTCCTCGGTCCACGGCTCGGCGCCGAAGACCCCGACCTTGAGGGAGGTGCCGCGCGGGTCGACGCCCTGGCGCTCGAACTCGTCGAGCAGGGTGAGCATGTACGAGGGCGTCACCATGATGATCTCGGGCCGCAGGTCCGAGATCAGCTGGACCTGGCGGGCGGTCATGCCGCCGGAGGCCGGGATGACGGTACAGCCCAGCCGCTCGGCCCCGTAGTGCGCGCCGAGTCCGCCGGTGAACAGGCCGTAGCCGTACGCCACGTGCACTTTGTGACCGGGCCGGGCGCCGGCCGCGCGCAGCGAGCGCGCCACCATGTCGGCCCAGGTGTCCAGGTCCCGCCGGGTGTAACCGACCACCGTGGGACGTCCGGTCGTACCGCTGGAGGCGTGCAGCCTGCGGATCTCGGACTGGTCGACCGCGAACATCCCGTACGGATAGTGCTCGCGCAGGTCGATCTTGGTGGTGAAGGGGAAACGGGCCAGGTCGGCGAGGGTGCGGCAGTCCTCGGGCCGTACTCCCGCCTGGTCGAAGGACTGCCGGTAGAACGCCACGTTGTCATAGGCGTGCCGCAGACTCGCGCGCATCCGCTCCAGCTGGAGCGCCTCCAGCTCGTCGCGTCCGAGCCGCTCGCCCGCGTCCAGCAGGTCAGTCATGCGCCACTCCCTCGCCTCACGTCCGTACCACCGCGGTCGCACCCGTCGTAAAACGGACGACCGATCATTCGGTAGATCTTTTCGGGGTCAGTAAAACCGCCCGCCCCGGGGGTTTGGCAAGAGGTGGGGGCATGTTTTTTCGCTGGTACGGGGATCGGGCCGGCCGGACGCGCGGGGGCGGCGTGGTCAGGCGCGCGGGGCGGCACGGCCGGCCGGCGGTCTCCCTTCGCCCGGCGGCGTCAGCGGACCCCGGGGGCGATCACACGTTCGGGTGCGTTCGTCCGGCCCGGCGCGCGAACCGGTCCGTACCCGGGAAAAGGGAACGAAAGAGGAAGCCGTCCGGCTTCCGCCCCGCCCTCGGACCCTGGGACCACCATGCACTGCCTGCACTGCCTGCACCGCCTGCACCGCCCCGTCGCCCCCGCACCAGCCGTAGCGCCCTCTTGTGACACCGTCTCCGCCCTGGCCGAGGCGGTGGCGCGATGACGTCGACCACGACCTCCGACACCACCGAGGACCCCCACGTCCACTTCTGGGCCGTCCCCGACCTCACCGGCCTCGACTTCGACCCGCTCCTCGCCAGGCTGCTCCACGAGGATCCGGTCAGCCGCGTCCGGCTGCCGCACGGCGAGGGCCACGCGTGGCTCGTCACCCGCTACGAGGACGTCAAGTTCGTCTCCATGGACCCCCGGTTCAGCCGGCAGGCCGTCTACGGACGCTCCATCACCCGGCTCGCCCCCACTTCATCCCCATGGAGGGCGCCGTCGGCTTCGCCGATCCGCCCGACCACACCCGGATGCGCCGCGTCGTCGCCCGCGCCTTCTCCGCCCGCGCCCTGCGCGCGCTGCGCGACCACGCCCAGGACGTCATGGACCGGCTGCTCGACCGGCTCGAACAGCACGGCCCGCCCGCCGACCTGATGGCCCTCGTCAACCGGCCCTTCCCGCTCGCCATGGTCAGCGAACTCATGGGCGTCCCCGAAGGCGACCAGCCGCTCATGGCCCAGTGGTCCGACACCATCATCTCCGCGGGCGCCGGCCGCGACTCCAGCGAGCGGGCCAAGGGCGAGATGGCCCGCTACTTCACCGAACTCATCGGCCGCAGCCACGGCACCGGCAAGGAGTTCCTCGCCGCCGTCCTCGCCGACGCCATCGACGAGGACACCCTCGACGAGCAGGAGGCCGTCGGGCTCGCCGTCCTCATCCAGATCGGCGGCGCCCACGCCGTCCGCAACAACAGCGCCAACATGGTGTACGCGCTGCTCACCCACCCCGAGCACCTGGCCAGGCTGCGCGCCGATCCCGCCCTGCTGCCGCAGGCCGTCGACGAACTGCTGCGCTACATCCCGCACCGCAACGCCGTCGGTCTGTCCCGCATCGCGCTGGAGGACGTCGAGGTCGGCGGCGTCCGCATCCCCGCGGGCGACGCCGTCTACGTCTCGTACCTCACCGCCAACCGCGATCCGGACGTCTTCGCCGACCCCGGGACCCTTGACTTCGACCGCGGCTACAACCCGCACGTCGCCTTCGGCCACGGGCCGCACTTCTGTCCCGGATCCGCCCTCGCCCGCATCGAGTCCGAGATCCTCCTCTCCACCCTGTGGACCCGCTTCCCGGACCTCCGGATCGCCGTCCCCGACGAGGAGATCCGCTGGCAGCGTGGCGCGCTGATCCGCGGCCCCGAGACGCTGCCCGTGACCTGGTGAGAGGAGGAGCCATCCCGTGACCGCCACAGCCATCGGACCGGGCGGCGGCCTGGTCGTCCCGCCCGGACTGGGCAAGACCCTCGTCACCGCCGCCCAGCGCGTCACCTTCAAGGTGACCGGCGAACACACCCCGACCTCCTCCACGTTCGAGGTCGTCGTGCCTCCCGGCTTCGACGTCGGCGCGCACGCCCACGTCCGCAGCGAGGAGCTGTTCTACGTCCTGGAGGGCGAACTCGACGTCCTCGCCTTCGAGCCGCTGGTCCGCACCCGCGACAGCTGGCACGGGTGGGAATCCCCGTCCGGGCAGCGGGTCGTCCGCGCCACCGCGGGCACCCTCATCCTGGTCCCGCCCGGCTGTCCGCACGCCTTCGCCAACCCCACCGGCGACCCCGTCCGCATGCTGTTCCAGGCGTCCCCGCCACCCGACCATGAGCGCTACTTCGAGGAACTGATGGACATCCTCGGCTCCGGCGGCCCGCCCGACCACGACGCCATCGAGGCGCTGCGCCTGCGCTACGACATCGAGCAGATCACCCCGCTCCGGCACGACGGCGAACCACGGCCGGACGACACGGAGGCGGCGCTTGACGGCGCGGTGCCGGGGCTGGACGGCACGGAAGCCGGGAGGGATGGCGCGGTGCCAGGGCTGGACGGTGCGAAGGTACGGCGCGACGACACCGGGCCGCGGCCCGAGAGACCGCCCGCCGTGTGACCTCGGCGGTCCGTCGCGGCCCGGTCGTCCGACGACCAGGCCGCGACGGGGCCGGGACCGGCGGGCACGGGGGAGGAAATCCGGTGGCGCTCCCGTTCCGGCGGATGCTGAGGTACGGCCATGGACCTCACCGCGATCCGCGACCAGTACGACCGTCAGCTCCGCCTCGGCGCCCGCCCCGACGGGCCCGGCGCACGTGTCGAGCACGACGGGCCCGTCGTCCGCCAGACCGGACCCGTCCACGGCTGGAACGGCGTCCTGTGGTCCGGGCTCGGCCCGGACGACGCCGACGCCGTCATCGCCGCGCAGATCCGGCACTTCACCTCCGCCGGCCGCACCTTCGAATGGAAGACGTACGGCCACGACCACCCCGCCGACCTCGGCGCGCGGCTGGTGTCCGCCGGATTCGTCCCGGAGGACACGGAGACCCTGATGGTGCGGGAGACGGCCGCGCCGTCCGGACCCGAGGACCTGCCCGACGGCGTCGAGCTGCGCGAGGTCACCGACGCGGCCGGCGTGGCGCTGCTGGTCCGGGTCCACGACCTGGCCTTCGGCAAGGACAGCGCGGATCTCGGCCGCCGCGTGCTCGACCAGTTGGCCGACGCGCCGGACACCGTCGTGGCCGTCGTCGCCTTCCACGACGGCGAACCCGTCAGCGCCGCCCGCCTGGACCTCCCGCCGGACAGCGACTTCGCCGGTCTCTACGGGGGCGGCACCGTCGAGGAGTGGCGGGGCCGCGGCCTCTACCGCGCCCTCGTCGCCTATCGGGCCCGCATCGCCGCCGCGCGCGGCTACCGCTACGTCCAGGTCGACGCCGCCGACACCAGCCGCCCGATCCTGCGACGCCTCGGCTTCGAGGCCCTGACCACGACCACGCCGTACGTGTACGAGGTCGGTGCCGGCCCGGCGGCCTGACCGTTGAGGGGCGTCCGGTGTCCGGAGGTCAGCGGGTCCAGTGCGCCGGGCGCTCGAAACCCTCCGGCAGCCGGGTCGCCGCGTCACCGCGGGCCGCGTTCAGCTGCGGCTGGGTGAGGAAGAGCGCGCCGGTCAGGTCCGCGCCCGACAGGTCGGCGTCCCGCAGGTCGGCGCCGATCAGATCGGCCAGCGACAGATCCGCCCCGGACAGGTCCGCCGCTATCAGCAGCGCCCCGCGCAGATCCGCGCCCCGCAGCTTCGCCCCGCGCAGCCGGGCGCCGAACAGATCCGCGCCGCGCCGGCTCTTCGGCTTGCCGCCGGCCGCCGCCCGAACCAGCGAACTGCTCTTCAGGAGCAGCGGATTGATCTCCGCCCGGACCGGACCCACGTCCAGCGTCTCCAGCTCGGCCGGCGTGCCCTCGGTCAGCCGCTCCACCCGGGCCAGCGCCCGGTCGAGATCGCGGCGCAGAGAGCGGGTGGCGTCGAGCGCGCGGGCCTCGGCGAGGTAGCGCAGCAGCTCGTGCAGCTGGCGCATCACCGGGAACACCTCGTACATCCGGCGCGCCGTGTCCGGGGCCTCGCGCCACGACACGCCGCCGAAGGTCACCTGCGAGACCTTCTGTCCCGCGCCGAAACAGTCGTACACCGTGCAGCCGGAGAAGCCGCTGCCCCGCAGCCGGGCGTGGATGCCACAGCGGAAGTCGTCTCGCAGGTTGCGGCACGGGTCACCCGCGGACTTGTTCACCGCGAAACCGGAGGACTTGGCGAACGGCAGGGCCACACAGCACAGGCCGAAGCAGTTCGCGCAGTCGCCGCGCAACTCGTCGTGGTGCGGCGCTGCCTGACGGTTTTCCGACACAGTGAAACGATTCCTTCGCTGCTGGGGGAGGGCTGCCCACCGTACCCCGGCCCCCGGAAACCTCGTTGCCCCGTCCGCCCGGGGCGGAGATGATCAACGGCATGCCTCAGTTCACGACGTACGACGGAACCCGGCTCGCCTACCGGATACGAGGTGAGGGCGAGCCGCTGGTCGTGCTGCCCGGTGGCCCCATGCGGGACCAGGCCTACCTCGGCGACCTCGGGGGACTGACCGCCCACCGCACCCTGATCGTGCTCGACCCGCGCGGCACCGGGGACAGTGCCGTCCCCGCCGATCCGCACAGCTACCGCTGCGACCGGCAGGTCGCCGACGTCGAGGCCCTGCGCGCCCATCTCGGCCTGGAGCGCATCGATCTGCTCGGCCACTCCGGCAGCGCCAACCTCGCCACCCTCTACGCCGCCGCGCACCCCGCCCGGGTCCGGTCCCTGGTGCTGGTCACGCCCGGCGGGCGGGCCGTCGGCTGCGGCGTCACGGACGAGGAGTGGGACAAGGCCGCCGAGGTCTTCGCCGGCCGGCCCTGGTACGCCGAGGCGCGCGCCGCCCTGGACGCCCTCGACTCCGACACCCCGGCGCGTGACGCCGCCCCGGTCGTCCTGCCGTTCGCGTACGGGCGGTGGGACGAGGCCGCGCGGGCGCACGCCGCGGCCGCGGACGAACAGACCGACTGGGAGGCGGCCGCGGCCTTTTACGCACCGGGTGCCTTCGACCCCGAGGCGACCCGGGCGGCCCTGCGGGACCTCGACGCGCCGGTCCTCGTGCTCGCGGGCGAGTACGACGGCGGCCCGACCCCTGCGAAGGCGGCCGCCATCGCCGCCTGCTTCCCGCACGCCGAACTCGTCGTGCAGTCCGAGGCCGGGCACTTCCCATGGGTCGACGACGTCGGGGCCTTCCGCCGCCCCGTCGCCGCCTTCCTCGATCCGGCGGTCCGCACGGTCACGGTGGACGGGGTGCGTCTCGCCTACCGGGTCACCGGGCCCGAGGACGCGCCGCCGGTGGTACTGGTGCACGGCCGGGGCGAGGACGGCACCACCTGGGCAGAGGTCGCGGCGGAACTCGCCACGGACCGCCGGGTGTACGCGCTCGACCTGCGCGGCCACGGACTGAGCGACCACCCCGGGCGGTACGGCTTCGGCCTGTTCCGCGACGACATCGGCGGATTCCTCAAGGCCCTCGGGCTGGCGGGCGCCACGGTCGTCGGCCACTCGATGGGCGGTGCGGCGGTGTACCTGCTCGCGCAGCGCGAGCCGGACCTGATCGGCCGGCTCGTCCTGGAGGACACCCCCGTCTTCTTCCCCCTCGACCCGCCCCGCGGCCCGGTCGCACCGCCCGAGGAACCGCCCGGCTTCGACTGGAGGCTGGTCGGCGCGGTCAACGCCGAGCTGAACGACCCCGATCCGGCCTGGCGCGACGACCTGCCGTCGATCACCGCGCCCACCCTCCTCGTCGGCGGCGGGGAGCGCAGCCATCTGCCGCAGGACCAAGTGGCGTGGATGACGGGGCGGATCCCCGGCGCCCGCCACGTCACGATCGACACCGGACATCTGATCCACACCGAGAGGCCCACTGAGTTCCTGGCACTGATACGGGAGTTCGGCGTGTAGTGATCTGCCCGTGGGCCACGACGGCCGTCGTCGCCGGACAGACCGCCGCAGACGGCAACGAGCGCGCGACGATGAGGCGACGACGTGGGAGCCGGCCGGTCCCCACCCCTACCCTCCGGGATGCACGGTGCCCATCGACGCCGTCGGCGGTGTCTCGGTGACCTCCGACGGTCGTCTGGTGGGCGTCATGATGGTCTGCGGGCACCGGATCGACGGCGTGACCCTCTACGTGGACAGCGACGATGTCGACAAGCGGGTGGCTGTCGGCTCGTGGACCGCCGACCGCTCTACGCGACCACCGTCCCTGTGGAGGAGTTCAAGGCCAAGGCGTGCCGGAAGGCGTAGCGCCACGGCACCGTCGACCAGGCCGAGGCGCCCTCCCTTCCCCAGCAGGGCAGGCGGGCACCTCCCGAACCGCTGTCACACGCCCGTCGTGCCGTCGATCCGTTCGCGGAGCAGGTCGGCGTGGCCGTTGTGGCGGGCGTACTCCTCGATCATGTGGACATAGATCCAGCGGAGGTTGACGTCCTGCCCCATGAACAGACCGGTATCGGTCAGGGCGCGGTCGGCGCAGCGGGCGCGGGCGTGGGTGATCTCCGCCTGCCAGATGGCGAGGGCGGTGCGCAGGGTGGCGCCCTCGGCCAGGTCGAAGCCGCCGTCGGGGCCGTCCGGGTCGGCCTCCGGGTCGTGGATCGGCGGGGCCTGTTCTCCGGCGAGCACGCGGCGGAACCAGTTCCGCTCCACCTCCGCCATGTGCTGGACGAGGCCGGTCAGAGTGAAGCCGGACGGCGGCACGGACGCGACGGCGGCCTGCGCGTCGTCCAGGCCCTCGCACTTCATGGCGAGCGTGGTGCGGTGGAAGTCCAGCCAGCTTTCGAGCGTGGTGCGTTCGTCGGCGTTCAGGGGCGGCATGGGGCGTTCGAGGGCGCTCATCGGTCGATTATCGCCGCGTTCGCGCCCGGCGACGAACCGGACCTTGGGCGTCGCTTCTCATGGCGGCTCCTGGGGTCACGGGCTGTGCGGGGATACTGCTGTGGTGCTGTTGACATGGATCGCGGAGGTGGCGGACGAGCCCCTGGTACTGGAGCCGGCTGACCGTCGGGTGGGGTGGGAGAGGCGCAAGGCTGAGCACTTCCTCGCCTTCGCGGGAATCTCCGCGGCCCTCATCTGCCACCGCCGACGTCTTAGGACAAGGGCTTGCGCGTTCCGGCGTCGGCTTCCACCGCCACCGACTTGGCCCAGCGATAGTCCGCCTTGCCCGTGGGAGAGCGCTGGATCCGGTCGGCGAGGACGAGCTGGCGCGGCACCTTGTAGCCGGCGAGCCGGCTCCGGCAGTGCGCCTGCACGGCCTCCAGGTCCAACGGCTCGGCTCCCTCGCGGAGTTGGAGGACGGCCGCCACATGGCTGCCCCAGGTCGGGTCGGGCACCCCGGCGACCAGCGCGTCGTACACGTCCGGGTGGGACTTGAGCGCCTGCTCGACCTCCTCCGGATAGACCTTCTCGCCCCCGGTGTTGATGCACTGCGAGCCGCGCCCGAGGACGGTCACGATGCCCTCGTCGTCGACGGTCGCCATGTCGCCGAGCAGCACCCAGCGTTGACCGCCGCGCTGGAAGAAGGTCTCGGCGGTCTTCGCCGGGTCGTTGTAGTAGCCGAGCGGCACATGGCCGCACTGCGCGAGACGGCCGATGGTCCCGACGGTCACGGGCTCCAGGGTGCCCGGATCGACCACCTGCGTACGGGAGTTGACGTGCAGCCGAAAGCCCTTCGCCGGGCCCGAGTCGTCGGTCGCCCGGCCGTTGGAGCCGGACTCGGACGAGCCGAAGTTGTTCAGCAGCACGACGTTCGGCATCAGGTCGCGCAGATCCGCGCGCACGGTGTCCGACATGATCGCGCCGGAGGACGACAGGGTGAACAGGGACGACAGGTTGGTGCCCTGTAACGGGCCGCGCAGCGCGTCCACGAGAGGGCGCAGCATCGCGTCGCCGACCAGCGACACGCTGGACACCTTCTCCTTCTCGATGGTGCGCAGCACTTCCTCGGGCACGTACTTGCGGTGGAGCGCCACCCGCTGCCCGTAGTTGAGGGCGATGAACGCGGTGAGCGTGGACGTGCCGTGCATCAGCGGGGGAGCGGGGAAGAAGGTGAGCCCCGCGCCGCCCGCGGCCACCCGCTCCGCCAGCTCCTCCGGACGGGTGACGGGGGTGCCGCTCGGGTCGCCGCCGAACAGTCCGGCGAAGAACAGGTCCTCCTGCCGCCACAGCACCCCCTTCGGCATGCCCGTGGTGCCGCCGGTGTAGATGATGAACAGATCGTCGGCCGTACGCGGCGCGAAACCGCGCTCGGGAGAGCCCGCCGCCTCGGCCTCCGCGAACTCCACGCAGTGCGGCGGCGCGGTCGGATGGCCGGCGGGCGGTGTCCCGACCCGTACCAGATGCCGCAGGGTCTTCGCCTGCGGTGCCGCGGCCGCGACCCGCTCGGTGAACTCGGCGTCGAAGACCAGCGCGGCCAGGTCGGCGTCCCGGTAGAGGTAGACCAACTCGTCCTCGACGTACCGGTAGTTGACGTTGACGGGCACGGTCCGGGACTTGAGGCAGGCGAGCACCGTCTGCAGATACTCCACGCCGTTGTACAACTGGAGCCCGACATGGTCGCCCGGGCCGAGACCCGCGTCGATCAGATGGTGGGCGATCCGGTTGGCGGCCGTGTCGAGGTCCGCGTAGGTGAGCCGGCGCTCGGCTCCGGTGCCGGGATGGTCGACGTACACCAGTGCCTCGCGGCCGGGGACCGCGTCGACGACCGATTCGAAAAGGTCGGCAAGGTTGAACTCCACCGTTCCTCCTGATCCTGTGGCCCGCCACGGACTCGGCGGCCATCAGAGCACCGATGGGGGGAGGTCGGAAGGGATCGTACAGAAGAATCTGACTGAGAGTCAGAAAACCCTTGAAGTGCCCACGGGACTGCTGCAACCTGTTCCGGACACGGAGACGGGAGACGCCGATGAGCGGCACCGAACACCTCACCGTACGGCGCGAAGGCGCCACACTCGTCCTCACCCTCGACCGGCCCGAGGCCAAGAACGCCCTCTCGCTGCCGATGCTGGTCGGCCTGTACGACGGCTGGGTCGCCGCCGACGCCGACGACGGCATCCGGTCCGTCGTCCTCACCGGCGCCGGCGGCACCTTCTGCGCGGGCATGGACCTCAAGGCGCTCGCCGGCGACGGCATGGCCGGACAGGAGTACCGCGACCGGATGGCCGCCGACCCCGACCTGCATTGGAAGGCCATGCTGCGCCACTATCGCCCCGCAAACCGGTCATCGCGGCGGTCGAGGGCCACTGCGTGGCGGGCGGCACCGAGATCCTGCAGGGCACCGACATCCGCGTGGCCGGCGCGTCCGCCACCTTCGGCCTGTACGAGGTCCGCCGCGGCCTGTTCCCCATCGGCGGCTCCACCGTCCGGCTGCCCCGCCAGATCCCCCGCACCCACGCCCTCGAAATGCTCCTCACCGGCCGCCCCTACCCCGCCGAGGAAGCCGCCCGCATCGGGCTCGTCGGCCGCGTCGTCCCCGACGGAACGGCCCTGGAGACGGCCCTGGAGATCGCCGACCGGATCAACGCCTGCGGCCCGCTCGCCGTCGAGGCCGTCAAGGCGTCCGTCTACGAGACCGCCGCCATGACCGAGGAGGACGGCCTCGCCGCCGAACTCAAGCGCGGCTGGCCCGTGTTCGCGACCGAGGACGCGAAGGAGGGAGCCCGCGCCTTCGCGGAGAAACGCGCCCCGGACTACCGCCGCCGGTGAGCGAAGCGGCACCGCCCCTCCCACGCCAAGGAGCCCTTATGCCCGCCGACCCCGACGTGCTGCGCGCCCCCCTCGTCGTCTCCTTCCCCTTCACCCGCTCCCTCGGCCCCGTCCAGTCCGCGTTCCTCACCGGACTGCGCGAACGCACCGTGCTCGGGGTGCGCACCGAGGCCGGGACGGTGCTCGTCCCGCCCGTCGAGTACGACCCCGAGACCGCGGCCGAACTGCGCGGCCTCGTCGAGGTCGGCACCACCGGCACCGTCACGACCTGGGCCTGGAATCCGGAGCCCCGCCCCGGACAGCCGCTGACCACCCCGTTCGCCTGGGTCCTGGTCCGCCTCGACGGCGCCGGCACCGCCCTGCTGCACGCCCTCGACGCCCCCGGACCGGACCACGTCCGCACGGGCCTGCGCGTCCGGATCCGCTGGGCCGCCGAACGGCACGGCGCCATCACCGACATCGCCTGCTTCGAACCCTGCGACGACACGGCGGACGGCGCGGAGAACCCTGAGCCCCGCGCGCACGACGGGGTGTTCACCGATCCCGTCACCGGCATCGTCGCCCCCGCCCGCCTCGACTACACGTACACCCCCGGACGGGCCCAGACCGCCTGGCTGGACGCCCTCGCCGAACGCCGCACCGTCGGCGAACGCTGCCCCTCCTGCACACAGGTGTACGTGCCGCCCCGCGGCGCCTGCCCCACCTGCGGGGTCGCGACGACCGAACGCGTCGAGGTCGGCCCGCGCGGCACCGTCACCACGTACTGCGTCGTGAACATCAAGGCGAAGAACCTCGACATCGACGTGCCGTACGTCTACGCCCACATCGCCCTCGACGGCGCCGGGCTCGCGCTGCACGGCCGGATCGCCGGCATCCCGTACGACCAGGTCCGCATGGGCCTGCGGGTCGAGCCGGTGTGGACCGACGGCGCCCGCTACCCCGACCACTACCGGCCCAGCGGCGAACCGGACGCCGACTACGACACGTACAAGGAGCTGCTGTGAGCGAAGGCCCCCGGGACGTCGCGATCGTCGCCTTCGCGCAGAGCGACCACCGCCGCCGCACCGACGAACTGTCCGAGGTCGAGATGGTGATGCCGGTCCTGCACGAGGTGCTGGACGCGGCGGGCCTCACGACGGCGGACATCGGCTTCACCTGCTCCGGCTCCTCCGACTATCTCGCCGGGCGGGCCTTCTCCTTCACCATGACCCTGGACGGCGTCGGCGCCTGGCCGCCGATCTCCGAGTCCCATGTCGAGACGGACGGCGCCTGGGCGCTGTACGAGGCGTGGGTCAAGCTCCTCACCGGCGAGGTGGACACGGCGCTCGTCTACGCGTACGGGAAGTCCTCGCCCGGCTCCGTACGCGACGTGCTCACCCGCCAGCTCGACCCGTACTACACGGCCCCCCTGTGGCCCGACTCCGTCGCGCTCGCCGCCCTGCAGGCCCAGGCCCTGATCGACGCGGGCGACACCGACGAGACCGCCCTCGCGGCCATCGCCGGCCGCAGCCGGAAGGACGCCGCCGCCAACCCGCACGCCCAGCTCCCGGGCGCGCGCCCGCAGGGCGACCACGTCGTCGCGCCCCTGCGCACCGGCGACTGCCCGCCGATCGGCGACGGCGCCGCGGCCGTGGTCCTCGCCGCGGGCGACCGGGCCCGTGAACTGTGCGCCCGGCCCGCCTGGATCACCGGCATGGACCACCGTGTCGAAGCCCACGCGCTGGGCGTGCGCGACCTCACCGACTCGCCCTCCACCCGGCTCGCCGCCGAACGCGCCGGCGCCTTCGACCCCACCGCCGCCCGGCCGCTCGACACCGCCGAACTGCACGCGCCGTTCACCTCCCAGGAGGTCGTACTCCGCAAGGCGCTCGGCCTCGGCGACGACGTCCGGATCAACCCGTCGGGCGGCGCGCTGGCCGCCAACCCGCTGATGGCCGCCGGCCTGATCCGGCTCGGCGAGGCGGCCGCCCGCATCCACCGCGGCGAGTCCCACCGCGCCCTCGCCCACGCCACGTCCGGGCCCTGCCTCCAGCAGAACCTGGTCGCCGTCCTCGAAGCCGACCCGCGCGCGTGAAGCCGCGCCCGTGCCCCTGGCCCGTGCCCCTGGCCCGTGCCCCTGAACCCGAGCCCGTGACCGTGTACCCGTGCCCGCGGATCCGTGGCGGTGCGCCGCCCGGCCGGAGAAGCGAACCAAAGGAGTCGACGTGAGCAAGGAACCCGTCGCCGTCGTCGGCATCGGCCAGACCCGGCACGCCGCCGCCCGCCGCGACGTCTCGATCGCCGGACTGGTCCGCGAGGCGGCCCGGCGCGCCCTGGACGACGCCGAGCTGACATGGGCGGACATCGACGCGGTGGTGATCGGCAAGGCGCCCGACTTCTTCGAGGGCGTGATGATGCCGGAGCTGTATCTGGCCGACGCGCTCGGCGCGGTCGGAAAACCGATGCTGCGGGTGCACACAGCGGGCTCGGTCGGCGGCTCGACGGCGCTGGTCGCCGCCCAGCTGGTGGCGGCCCGGGTCCACGGCACCGTGCTCACCGTCGCGTTCGAGAAGCAGTCCGAGTCCAACGCCATGTGGGGCCTGTCGCTGCCGGTGCCCTTCCAGCAGCCGCTGCTCGCCGGGGCCGGCGGCTTCTTCGCCCCGCATGTACGCGCCTACATGCGGCGCACCGGCGCGCCCGACACGATCGGCTCGCTCGTCGCGTACAAGGACCGGCGCAACGCGCTGCGGAACCCCTTCGCCCACCTCCACGAGCACGACCTCACCCTGGAGAAGGTGCGGTCGTCGCCGATGCTGTGGGACCCGATCCGCTACTCGGAGACCTGCCCGTCCTCCGACGGCGCCTGCGCGATGGTCCTCACCGGCCGGACGGGAGCCTCCCGCGCGCCCCGCCCGCCGGCCTGGATGCTCGGCGGCGCGATGCGCAGCGAGCCGACGCTCTTCGCGGGCAAGGACTTCGTGTCCCCGCGCGCCGGCCGGGACTGCGCCGCCGACGTCTACCGGCAGGCCGGGATCACGGATCCGCGCCGCCAGATCGACGCCGTCGAGATGTACGTGCCGTTCTCCTGGTACGAGCCGATGTGGCTGGAGAACCTGGGCTTCGCCGAGGAGGGCGAGGGCTGGAAGCTCACCGAGGCCGGGGTCACCGAGATCGGCGGAGACCTGCCCGTGAACCCGTCCGGGGGAGTGCTGTCCAGCAACCCCATCGGCGCGTCCGGCATGCTGCGGTTCGCGGAGGCGGCGCTGCAGGTCCGCGGCCAGGCCGGCGAGCATCAGATCGAGGGGGCGCGCACGGCGCTCGGGCACGCGTACGGCGGGGGCGCGCAGTTCTTCTCCATGTGGCTGGTCGGCGACCGCCCGCCCGGAACGTGAGGCCGTCGGCGGCCGAAGGTACCGTCCCCCGTGGGACCGCCGCCGACCGGCGGGGTTCCGTGATCCACCCGCGATGGGGAGCCCGACCTGCCATGACGTCCGAGAAGCCCGCCACGACGACAGCCGGAAACCCGGTGCCCGAACGGAATCTGTCCCGGCTGCTCGCCGGCATGCGGCCGGAACTGCACCCCGGCCGCTACGTCTTCACCACCCTGCCCGGCCCCGGCACGCCGCCCGCCGGGATCGAGCCGGTCGTCACGGTCGCCGAGCCCGAGGGCCTGACCCTGGTCGTACGGCAGGAGGACGCCGACGCGGCCTCGCTCGCCTACGACTACGTGGCGGGCTGGATCACCCTGCGCGTGCACTCCGCGCTCGACGCGGTCGGACTGACGGCGGCGGTCGCGACCGCGCTGGCCGACGCCGGGCTGAGCTGCAACGTCGTCGCCGGATTCCACCATGATCACCTCTTCGTGGAACGCGATGAGGCGGAGCGGGCGTTGGCCGTTCTCGAAGCGCTCTCACACGGTGGACGCGAAGCTACTCCCTGAGGGCGCGTCCCGGCGTACGCTGAGGTTTTCGCGGGGCGACCGCCCCGGTGCACCACCCTGTGCGCCGGGCGTGCGCCCCCGTTGTGGGGGTAGACGATGGCAGCACCGCGCGCCGGCACACCAGCCGGACGAGGCTTCGGCCTCTTCGAACGCGAGGCCGAGCTCGCGGCGGCCGAGGAGGCCCTGAACCTCCTCGCCGGCCTCGACCCGGCCGTCCCCGACGTGCCCTCCACCCTCGCCCCCGCCGTCAGCGCCACGCCCACCGACGCCCCCGCCTCCGCTCCGGAGCCCGACCACGCCGCCCCCACCGGCCCGGTCCACGCCTTCGGCCACGAGCGGGCCGGCCTCACCAAGCCGCCCCAGCCCGACGAGACGGCCACGGCCGCGGCGGACCCCGACACCCCGGGCGCCGCGCGCGCCACGGCCACCCGGCCCGGCCGCCCCGACCGCGTCCCCGAACCGCGCAACGCCCGGCGGCTGCGCCTCGTCTCCATCCCCGGACGGTCCGCCGACCGCATACCCGCCGTCGCGCCCCGCCACCCCGGACCCCCGCCCCTGCGCGGCGGGGTGCTGGCGTTCGCCGCCCCCGCCGGGCTCGGCAAGACCACCCTCCTCGCCGAGATCCGCCGCCGCGCCGCCCTCAAGGGATGCACCGTGCTGTCGGCCCGCGGCGGCGACCAGGAACAGCGCGTCGCCTTCCACGTGGCCCGCCAGCTCCTCCAGCCCCAGCTGGCCGGCGCGTCCCCGGCCGAACTGCGCGAACGGCTCGGCGGCTGGTACGACATCGTCGCCCCCGCCCTCGGTCTGTGCACCGCCGCCGAAGGCTCGCCGCCCGACCCCCAGGGACTGCGCGACGGCCTCGACTGGGTCCTCACCCACCTCGCCGTCCGCCGTGCCCCGCTCGTCGTCGTCCTCGACGACGCCCACTGGGCCGACCCCGAATCCCTCGGCTGGCTCTCCGCGTTCGCACCCCGCGCCGAGGACCTCCCCATGCTGCTCGTCGTCGCCTACCGGCCCGACGAACTGCCCCGCGACGGCGAGGAGTTCACCGGACGCAGGTCCGGGCAGCGCCCGCTCGGCCTGGAGCCCCTCACCTCCGACGCCATCGCCCGCCTCGTCCGCGACCGCGTCGGCGCCCACGCCGACGACGCCTTCTGCCACGCCTGCTGGACCGTCACCTCCGGCAACCCCTTCGAAGCCGTCGAACTCGCCGCCCGGATCCACGACCGCGGCCTCGAACCCACCGCCGCCCGCGCCCCCGCCCTGCGCGACCTGGCGGCCGCCGTCAAGGGCAGCGGCCTCATCTCCCGGATCGAACGCCTCGGCCCCGCCACCGTCCGTCTCGCCTGGGCCTGCGCCGTCCTCGGCACCGAGATCTCCCCGCAGCTCGCGGGCGCCGTCGCCGGACTCGGCGGCGAGGACGTCGCCCGCAGCGCCGCCCTGCTGCGCCGCGCCCGGGTCCTGGCCGAGCCCGGCTCCGAAGGCTCCTCCCGCCGCGACGGCTCCTCCGGCTCCGAACCCGCCGTGGATACCCTGGAGTTCGTCCACCCGCTCATCGCCACCGCCGTCTACGACGCCATCCCCGCCGCCACCCGTGTCGCCCTGCACGGCCAGGCCGCCTGGTGCGTCGTCGACGCGGGCCTCGGCCCCACCGTCGCGGCCCGGCACCTCGTCGAGACCCACCCCGAGGGCGACCCCTGGGTCGTCCAGCAGCTGCGGGCCGCCGCCCGGCAGACCCTGCGGGCCGGCGCCCCCGACGCCGCCCGCAGCTATCTCGCGCGCGCCCTGCGCGAACCCCCGAACCAGGACGAACGCGCCGCCGTCCTCTTCGAACTCGGCAGTGCCTCCCTGCTCACCGAACCCGCCACCACCGTCAACCACCTGCGGGCCGCCCTGGAGGAGCCGATCGCCGACCCGGCCCTGCGGCACGGCATCGTCTACCGGCTCTCCCAGGTCCTCGCGCACAGCGACCGCCTCGTCGAGGCGTCCGAACTCCTCGCCCGCGAGGCCCGGCTCACCACCGACGCCCGCAGCCGGCTCCGCATGCAGTCCGAGAAGTTCATGTGGGACGCCTTCCGCGCCGACGAACCCGAATCGCCCGCCCGCTCCCGGCGCCTCGCCCGGCTCGCCGACCGCCTCACCGGCCGCGACCTCACCGAGCGCTACATCATCGGCCTGCGCGCCTGGGACGCCACCCTGCGCGGCGAACCCTCCGGCATCGCCGTCGGCCACGCCGAACAAGCCCTGCGCGGCGGTCTGAGCTGGGCCGACGAGAGCCGCGGCTTCGAGGTCCCGGTGCTGACCGCGCTCACCTTCCTCTATGCCGACCGGCCCGGCCGCGCCGAGGAACTGTTCGCCGCCGGAACCGCCGAGTTCGAGACCCAGGGCTGGCGGGGCGGCCACCTCTCGTTCGCGTACACCCTGCTCGGCTACATCCGCTACCGCCGCGGCCGGCTGGTCGAGGCCGAGGACTTCGTCCGGGCCGGGTTCCGGCTCGCCGAACGCCTCGGGCCGCGCGCCCCCGCCCAGTGGTACGCCGTCAGCGTGATGATCGAGGTGCTGCTGGCCCGGGGCCGCACCGAGGAGGCCGAGCGGGTCGCCCTCGCCCACGACTTCGGTGAGCCCTTCCCCGCCGCCGTCACCTTCCCCGACTCGCAGACCGTCCACGCCGAACTGCTCCTCGCGCTCGGCCGCGCCGACGAGGCCGCCGCCGAGCTCGCGGCCGTCGGACGCCGGCTCGACCCGCGCGGCATCCGCAATCCCGCCTGGTGCCCCTGGCAGGTCCATCTCGCCCTCGCCGAGTCCCGCACGGCCCCGGAGCGGGCCCGCGACACCGCCCTGGAAGCCGTCGCCCGCGCCCGGCAGTACGGTGCGCCCTCCGCGATCGGCCAGGCGCTCCGCGTCACCGCCGAGGTCGGCGGCGATACCGATCGGGTGAAGCTTCTGGAAGAGTCCGTCGACTGGCTCGACCGCTCGCCCGCCGCCTACGAGCTGGCCCGCTCCCTGGTCGCCCTCGGGGCCGAGCTGCGCCGCACCGGCCGCACCGACGAGGCCGCGGCGCATCTCTACCGGGGCCTGGAGACCGCCCAGGACTGCGGTGCCGACCGACTCGTCGAGGAGGCCCGGGCCGAACTCGCCACCGCCGGTCTGCGCCCCCGTACGCTGACCCCGGCCGGCTCCGACACGCTCACCGCGCGTGAGCGGGCCGCCGCCGAGCTGACCGTCCGCGGCGCGGACCCGGCCGAGGTCCTCGGCACCGACCAGGCCACCGTCACCCGGCTGCTGTCCGCCGCGTACCGCAAGCTCGGCACCGACCCCGCCGGACTCGCCGAGGCCCTCACCGGCGCTCGGTCCTGACACGCTCCGGAGCGCACGGCCCACAGCTGCCCCGGCGCGCCGCCGCGTGCGCCGGGGCACGTACCATGGCGGTATGTCCTTCCTCCGCCGCCGCAGCGCCGCCACACCCGCGGGCCCGGACTTCGACGTCCTGGCCATGGACCCCGGGGACTGGCCCGGCAATCTCGGCGCCGGCCTCCTCCCGGCTCCCGACGGCAGCTGTCAGGGCGTGTTCCTGCGCTACGACCTGTTCGGCGGCCGCGGCCCCGCGATGATCATCGGCAATCTGCCGGAGGGCTCCCCGGCCCGCGAGCTGGCCGACGGCCAGGTCCCCTTCGAGGTGGCGCAGCTGCTCGCCGCTCTCGGCAATGACGAGCCGGTCGAGGTGCGGGACCGCGAGGACGTGCCCGTGATGCAGGGTGACAACCTGCTGATCGTGCGCCGCCTCAAGCTCTCCGAGAGCCGGATCTCCTGCGTGCAGTTCGACCGCAGCGACAACGTCCTGGTGACCATCGCCAGTTGGGACCGGCCCATCACCGACGATCTGTACGCGCTGCTGAAGCCGCTGCCCGCCGAGCTGTTCCAGCAGGGCTGAGCGGGGAGAGGCGGGGCCGATGAGCGCGGTACGCGTCGACAGCTGGATCTGGGCCGTGCGGCTCACCAAGACCCGCTCCCAGGCCGCCGCGGCCTGCCGGGCCGGGCACGTCAAGGTCAACGGTGAGCGGGCCAAGCCCGCCCAGCCCGTGAAGGCCGGCGACGAGGTGCGCGTCTTCCACGGCGGCCGGCAGCGGATCGTCGAGGTGAAGCAGCTGCTCGTCAAGCGCGTCGGACCGCCGGCCGCCGCCGAGGCGTACGTCGACAACAGCCCGCCCCCGCCGCCGCAGGAGCACGTCGCCGTCGCCGCGATCCGCGACCGGGGCACGGGCCGTCCCACCAAACGCGACCGCCGCGAACTGGACGCCCTGCGCGGGCCCCGCGCCTGACGACGGAACGACGACCGCACCGACCGCCCCCGGAGCCGAGGCTCCGGGGGCGGTCGCCTTTATCCGGCCGACGGGCCGTAGGCCGCCGCGAGCCGCGCCGCCGAGGTGCCCAGGCCCCTCGGCCCCCGCCGCCACACGGCCGCCCCCGTCCCCGCGGGCAGGTCCTCCGCCCCGTAACGCCGCGTGCTCCGGTGCCAGTTGAGGGTGCTCGCGAGCCAGTCCTCCAGCTCCCGCAGATACCGCGCGAAGGCCGCCCGGCCCCGCGGGCCGAGCCCGAAGTCCGCGTACAGCAGCGGCACTTCGTGCTTCTTCAGATGCTCGTACTGGCGCAGCCGACTGCGCATCAGCCCCTCGGCCAGCGACACCGCCGTCGGATGGTCGCAGTCGAAGAACGTCCGCAGCACCAGCAGCCCGTTGTGCAGCTCGCCGTCGACTTCGACCTCCTTGCGGTGCGAGAACAGGTCGTTGAGCAGACCGGCGAAGTCCGCCAGTGTGCCCTGGAGCGCCCGCACCGTCTCGCTGTGGAACAGCTCGGGCGGCAACCCCGTGTCGCGGCCCAGCCGGGGCAGCAGCATGGTCAGCTCGGAGCCGTAGGTGCCGCGGCGCATCTCGAGGTAGTCGACCGGGTCGGGCACCCGGTGCTGGACGGTGCCGTGCAGCTCCCACAGCCAGGCGTCGAGGAGCGCGTCGACGGCCTGCCGCAGCTCCTGCCGGGCCTCGCCGGTCAGCGGACCCGCCGTACGCGCCCACAGGTCGGCGAGGCCCCGCTCCAGCGGATTGCCCGCGGGCCGCGGTGTGCTCGCGGCCGGATCGTCAGGTGACATGAGGGACTTGAGCCGGTCGGTCTGCGCCTTCGCGCCGATCAGATCGCGCGGCCGCCCGAAGAAGGCCGGATAGTAGTCGTCCGCGTAGGTGCCCCAGAGTGTCCACCGGGCACTCGTCTCCAGTTCCTCCAGGGAGGCGTCCGGGTCGGTCCCCGCGGAGAGCAGCGCCAGGTCGAACCCGTCCAGCAGCGGCCGGTCCCAGAGGCCGTCGAGCAGGCCCATCCGCTCCGCCCACTCCTCCGAACGGCGCTTGGCCTCCGCGTGGTGGGGGTTGAGTGTCAGCGGATAGGGCAGGTCGAACTCCGGCAGCGGCGACGGGGCCACCGGCTCGCGCGGGACGTGGGTGAGCGTGCGCAGCCGGCCCGTGGCGGCGCGCCCGAACAGGCCGCGGACGCCGAGGGCGGGGGCCCCGAACCCACCAGGCCGTGAAGTCCCGCTCACCAGGCCCTCGTTCATGTAGCGGCTGGAGCGCAGATGCCACTCGTGGCCGCCGGACTGCCAGTCCTGCAGGCCCTTGGTGTAGGCGGCGACGGCCGCCGCCTCGGCCGGGCCGAGCCCCTGCTCCAGGCAGATGCCGGGCACCTCGGTCAGTGCCGTGTTCTCGAACTGCTGGAGCCGTGAGGTCAGCAGGTCGTTGACGGCCTCCGCCGCCTCCTGTGTGGAGCAGCGGAGGAAGGTCTCCAGGACCAGCACGCCGTTGCTGTGCTCGCCCTCCTCCTCCACCTCGCGCTGGTACGAGAAGAGGTCGTTGCGCAGATGGACGGCGTCGGAGAAGGAGTCCCGCAGCACGCGCAGCGGCCGCGTCGCCGCCACCCGCTCCGGCACCTCGGCGCCCGCCGCGTACTCGACGAGCCCGGCCGACCAGGGCGCGCCGCCCACCTTGCGGCGCATCTCGATGTACTCGACCGGATTCGCGATCCGGCCCTCGTCGATGTTGTCCAGCTCCCACAGCGACGCGTACAGCAGATGTCCGGTCGCCTCGGCGAACCGCGCCCGCCACGCCGGCGACATCGCGGGCACGGTCCGCCGCCACAGGTCGGCGAGCCCCGCTTCGACCGGCTGGACCGGCTCGGGCATCCCGGCCGCCGGATCGGCCGGCATGAACGCCGGCAGCCGGTCCAGGTAGGCCTTCCCGCCCGCCCGGTCCCGGGACCGCTTGAAGACCTCCAGGAAGTGGTCGTCGAAGAAGAACACCCAGGTGTACCAGTCGGTGACCAGGGACAGCGTCTCCGCGTCGCAGTCCGGGTGGGTGTACGCGCACAGCAGCGCGTAGTCGTGCGCCTGGAGGTCCGCCTCCTCCCAGATGCCGGAGCCCTCCAGCATGCCCATGGCCCGCGCCCAGTCGCGGGTGTGCGTGCGGGCCGCCTCCACATGGGGATTGAGCCGTGCCGGGTACGGAACGTAGAACTCCGGCAGAACGAAGGGCTGAGCCATGCCAGGGTGGCCTCTCGGTGAGCGGGGGCGGCGGTCGTCCGGCCAGCATGACCCGTCAAGCCCGGAATCCACGGAGGCACCGGAATAGTCATATGAACGACGAAAGGTGTCGTCGAGTCAGGGCCCGCGCCCCGGTCCCGCGACACCTTCCGTCCTGCGGCGAGCCCTGACTCAGGACTCGGAAACCCGCACGTCAGCGGCCTTCACATAGGCCACTCGGTGGCCGAACTGGATCTCGTAGTACTCCTCCTGGCCGCGCACCACTGTGTGACCCGTGGTGTCGAACGTCGGAGCGAAGAAGTACTCGCCCGGGGTACGCCCGCCCACCACGTACCGCTGCCCGGCGAGCAGCTTGTACGGCAGCGGCGAGACCGCCTGCACCGGCACCCCCGCCGGATAGGCCGCGGCCTCCGGATAGGCCCGCCCGTACACCGGCAGCGAGGCCAGACCCTCCCGCGGGGTCAGCACCCGGCCGCGCGCGTTCACCGCCGTCGGCTCCGCCGCGGGGTTGTGGAACCACGCCTTCTGGCCGAGGTACCAGACCGCCGTCCAGTCGCCCCGCCGCTCCGCCACCGCGAAGCTCTGGCCGGTGGAGGCCCGCGCACCCACGTCGTTCACGTCGATGGTCGACGGCTGACCGCCCGGCCGCAGACCAATGTCCTTCACCAGCGGCGCGTCGGCGCTCGGCGCCGTGTACAGCCGCACCGCCCCGCTCCCGTGCGGCGCGCAGGCCTGGCCGGCCTTCTCGCACCCCGTGTAGACCGGCTGGTTCGCCGCGTAGTCCGGACGGATCGTCACCACACCCGCGTGCGGGCCCGCGCTCGGCGTGATCGGCCGGCCGAGCAACCGGAAGTAATGCGCCCAGTCCCAGTACGGGCCCGGGTCCGTGTGCATGCCCGGGATGCCGGACGTGGTCGTCGCCGGCACCGTGTCGTGCCCGAGGATGTGCTGACGGTCCAGCGGGATGTCGAACCGCTTCGCCAGATACCGCACCAGACGCGCCGACGAACGGTACATCGCCTCCGTGTACCAGGAGTCCGGCGAGGTCAGGAACCCCTCGTGCTCCAGACCCACCGACTTGGCGTTCACATACCAGTTGCCCGCGTGCCACCCCACGTCCTTCAGCGCCAGGTGCTGCGCGATCTTGCCGTCCGAGGAACGCAGCGAGTACTGCCACGACACGTACGTCGGATCCTGCACCAGCTGCAGGGTGGTGTCCCAGCTCGCCTCGGTGTCGTGGATCACGATGTAGTCGACCGACTGCGACTCCGGCCGGTCCCCCTTGTCGTGATTGCCGTAGTCGCCGTCCCCGAACTCCTCGTACGGGGCAGGGATCCACGAGCACGCCACCGTCGGCGGGCACTCCACCGGACCCTTCGCGGGCGCCCGCAGCCCCAGCCGCGCCACCTGCCCGGTGGCCGGCGCGACCGCCGGATCGGCCGCGAGGCCGACCGACTGCCCGCTGTCCGTGGTCCGCGACTCGCCGGTGCGGATCACGTCGAAGACGTCGTCGGCGTAGCGCGCCGCCGTCTCGCTGTCGTCCGCGCCCGAGTAGCGCGCCACCGCCCCGTACCAGTCCGCGGGATCCGGACTCGCCGGCAGCCCCGCGTCGCGCTGCGCCGCGGCAAGGAGCGCCGCACCGCCCTCGATGTTCGCCGCCGTACTCGTACGCAGTTCCTCGGCCGGCAGCCCCGACAGCGCGGCGGCCCGCTCCAGGGTCCGCAGACTCGCCGGCAGCGTCTTCGGCTCCGGCAGCCGCGCGCCGGCCCCGGTCCGGGCCGGCCGGGACTCGTCGCCCCGCGCGTCCTCCGTGGCGTCCGAGTGATGCGGCGCCTCGGCGAGCGCCGTCGCGGCGTCGGTCAGATGCATGGGGCCGTAGCCGCCGGTCACACTCGGCGCGCCGCCGTGCGTGTCCCAGCGGGACTGGAGGTACGACACGGCGAGCAGCACGCTTTGCGGCACACCGTGGTGCTCGGCCGCCACCGCGAACTGCTGCTGCAGCGAGCCCGGCACGGGCACGTCGGCGGTGGCGGACGGCGTACCGGACAGGGACAGCAGCGGAAGGAGCAGGACGGCCGGCGCGACACGTCTCAGTGACGTGGAACGGAGCAAGGCAGCCTCCAGGGATGGGGGAGAGGACGGGGGCGTGCGGAACCGAACCCGTACAGGGGTAGCGGCTTCCGAACGATCCGTCAATCATCCGTTCCTGGCGGCGATGTGCCACGTCAGAGGGGTTTGAAGGGCGAGGCGGCAGGAGTTTCGCGCGGGTGGCGCGCCCGCCTGCGCCGCGTCAGTGGAGTGGACCAATGAGAGGGCGATGAGGAGCGAGTGAGGCCAGGGGAGAACAGCGGCGCCGCGCTCCCGGTGTGTCGGCACCGGGAGCGCGGCGCCGCCTCCCCCGTACAGGAGCCGGACCGCGCTGTCGCGGACCGCTCCCGTCGGCCCGCTCAGCGCGTGCCGACCGCCGCGCGCACGGCCCGCCGTGCCATCGCGCAGTCGTCGTGGAGCCGCCGCAGCAGCAGCCGCTGTTCCTCGCCGGGGGACAGCTCGCCCGCGGGCATCGGGACCGACCCGGCCGGCGGCGCGTCCCGGATCGTGCGCTGCACCGCCGTCTCGTACGTACGGATCTCACGGGTCAGCACGATCATCAGGTTCACCAGGAACGCGTCCCGGGAGGCCGTCCCCGCCTGCTGCGCCAGCTGGCTGATCTGCCGCCGGGCGAGCGGCGCGTCCCCGAGTACCGACCACAGCGTCGCCAGGTCGTAGCCCGGCAGGTACCAGCCCGCGTGCTCCCAGTCCACGAACACCGGACCGGCGGGGGACAGAAGAATGTTGGAGAGCAGGGCGTCACCGTGGCAGAACTGGCCCATGCCCTGCCGGCCGCCCGCCTGCGCCAGGCCGAGCAGCAGCTTCTGCAGGTCGTCCCGGTCCCGGTCGGTGAAGAACCCCAGCTCGTGATAGCGGGCGATGCGCGCCCCGTAGTCGAGCGGCGCGTCGAACGTGCCGGCCGGCGGACGCCAGGCGTTCAGCCGGACCACGGCGCTGAGCGCGGCCCGCAGATCCGCGCGGGGTGGCGCCTCGACCGGGTGACGGGTCAGCGCCGCGGCCCGCCCGGGCATTCGCTCGATGACCAGCGCGCAGCTCTCCGGGTCCGCCGCGAGCAGCCGCGGCGCGCGGACCGGAGGGCGGTGCCGGACGAACGAGCGGTAGGACGCTATCTCGTGCCGGAACCGTTCGACCCAGGACGGTGAATGGTCCAATAAGCACTTGGCTACGGCGGTCGCCCGGCCCGTGGTGCCCACGATCAGGGCGGAGCGGCCGCTGCGGCGCAGCACCTGCACCGCGTTGAAATCCGGGCAGATCCGCTGGACGGAACCGATCGCCTTGCGCAGTTGGGCGCCGTGGGGGCCGGACAGATCGATCCTCCCGCTCGGTGCCTGGATGGTGCTCCCCGCCCAGCGCCTCGGCGGCCGCGCGGATCCCTGCACCGGAACGGGATACGGTCCGGAACCGGCCGCCGCGACGGTGCGCACGAGCGGCCGGGGCGGGGCGGTCACGGAGGACGATGCTGTGAACATGGAGGAGACAGATCCCTTCGTGCGCCGACGAGTTGCGTGCGTCGCCCCGCCCGCCCGACCGGACCGCACCCTGGGGAATGAGGGCCGGGCGACGGGACGGGGTGGCGCGTTCCTACCCGACACCCGGGCGCGGGTGGCGGAACATCGGGCGGACCCTGGCGAACCCTGGCGAATGTTCGCCAGGCCCAAACCGGAGGGCTACTGTCAACTCAGCCGAGAACCTGGGGGCTTGGACGTGACAGGGCAGACCAACACCCGCCTGGCGGACCTCTTCGGCCTGGCCGGCTGGTCCAAGGGCGAACTCGCGCGACTCGTGAACCGGCAGTCGGCGGCCATGGGCCACCCGCAGCTGGCGACCGACACCTCGCGAGTGCGGCGCTGGATCGACAAGGGGGAGATCCCCCGTGATCCCGTACCGCGGGTGCTGGCGGCGCTGTTCACCGAGCGACTCGGCCGTGTCGTGACCATCGAGGACCTCGGTCTGGTACGACGCGGGCGCGCCGGAACCCGGCGGGACGTCAAGAGCAACGACAACCCCGACGGGCTGCCCTGGGCGCCCGAGCGTACGGCGGCGGTCCTCACCGAATTCACGGGAATGGACCTCATGCTCAACCGACGCGGCCTGGTGGGCGCGGGCGCCGCGCTTGTGGCCGGCTCCACGCTTACCCACGCCATGCACGACTGGCTCCACAGCAATCCTGCCCGACCCGGCGCCGTCCCCCGCGCCGTCGACCCCCTGCACGCCGATCCCGCCGGATACGACCGCTACGAGGCCGCTCCCATCGGATCGGAGGAGATCGAGGCGCTGGAACACTCGGTCCAGGTCTTCCGCGCCTGGGACGCCTCACGCGGCGGCGGCCTCCAGCGCAAGGCCGTGGTGGGTCAGCTCAACGAAGTGGGCGGCATGCTCGCGTACCACCATCCCGACGCGCTCCAGCGCCGGCTGTGGGGCGTCGCCGCCAACCTGGCCGTCCTGGCCGGCTGGATGTCCCACGACGTCGGGCTCGAACCCACCGCCCAGAAGTACTTCGTGATCGCCGCGCACGCGGCACGCGAGGGAGGCGACCGGCCGCGCGCGGGCGAGGCACTGTCCCGGGCCGCCCGCCAGATGGTCCATCTCGGCCGGCCCGACGAGGCGCTGGACCTCATGAAGCTCGCCACCTCGGGCGCGGGGGAGCGGCTGCTGCCGCGCACCCGCGCCATGTTCCACACCATCGAGGCGTGGGCGCAGGCGGCCATGGGCCAGGGACAGGAGATGCGCCGTACCCTCGGCGAGGCCGAGGAACTCTTCGTCTCCGACCGCGGCGACGAGAAGCCGGGCTGGATGCAGAACTTCGACGCGGCCGACCTGCACGGCATGCAGGCGCTCGCGTACCGCACCCTCGCGGACCACGATCCCGCGGCCGCGGTGCCGGCGCAGCGGCATGCCCGGAAGGCGCTCGAACTGCGCAGCAAGGGTCACGACCGGTCGCGGCTCTTCGACAACATCTCGCTGGCCTCGGCCTATTTCATCGGTGACGACCCCGACCAGGCGGACAGCTACGCGCGTCTCGCCCTGCTCTCGATGGGCGACACCTCCTCGCACCGGACCTGGCAGCGGCTGCACGAGATGTACCGGCTGACCGGCCAGTACGCGAGCTACAGCAAGATCGCCGAGCTGCGGGAGGAGATCGAGGTCGCGCTGCCGAAGGCGCCCTCGGACACGCTCCGGACCGGGGACGTGTGACCGCGCGGACCCGCCGTACGGGGACAAGGGCGCCGGGTGACGCGGCCGCCTGCCGCGGCACACCTCAGGAGACACGGGTACGGAGACGGTGTTCCCGCCGGGCCGTCGGCCGGCCCGGAATTCAGCTGCCGGCTCCCACGCGTACGGCCATCACACAGGCGTCGTCCGCGCGCGGACCCTCGCCGAACTCCGCCACCACCTCCCTGACGCACTCCTGCGCGTCCCGTGCGGCGGCCAGCCGTGGGGCCAGGGCCAGCAGACGGTCCTGCCCGTCGTCGTCCCGCGGGTCACCGGACCGGGCCAGCCCGTCGGTGTGCAGCAGGAGCAGGTCGCCGGGGAGCAGTGGCGTCTTCGCTTCCCCGTACGCGGTGCCGCTGGTGGCGCCGAGCAGCGCCCCCTCCGGGCGGCTCAGGGCACGTCCTTCCCCGGCGCGGAACAGCAGCGGGGCGGGGTGGCCC
Source organism: Streptomyces laurentii (assembly GCA_002355495.1). Taxonomy (GTDB): domain Bacteria; phylum Actinomycetota; class Actinomycetes; order Streptomycetales; family Streptomycetaceae; genus Streptomyces; species Streptomyces laurentii. The sequence continues at coordinate 171,180 of AP017424.1, read as the reverse complement.
GCCTGCGCCCAGACGAGGGTGCGGGCGGCGGGGTCGTAGCGGCAGCAGAGCGCGCTGCCGAGGGCGGGCTGGGCGGCGGTCTCCAGGAGCTGGTCGAGATGCCCCATGAGGGCACCGGGCCGGATCCCGGCGACCGCCATGCCGCGCAGCGCGCCCAGGAGCATCGCCATGGAGGAGGTGGCGGCGACACCGTGGCCGGTCAGATCGCCGACGGTGAGCAGCGCGTCCCCGTCCGGGAGTGTCAGGGCGTCGTACCAGTCGCCGCCGATGAGCCCGGTCGACGCGGCCGGCAGGTAGAGCCCGGCCACGTCCAGGGGGGCCGGGCCCTCGTGGGCGAATCGCAGCGAGCCGCGCCACGGCGGCAGCACGGCTTCCTGCAGTTCGACGGCGACCCGCCGCTCGGTGTGCGCGATCTGCTGGTGCTGCCGCAGACTGTCGCGGCTCTCGCGGACCGCCCGCTCGCTGCGGCGCAGCTCGCTGACGTCCCGTAACACCGCCCACATCGACGCGGTGCAGCCGCTCTCGTCGAGCACCGGCTCGCCGCTCATGTGCACGGTGCGGACCCGGCCGTCGCCGCGGACGATGCGGAACTCGCCGTCGATCGGCCGTCCGTCGATGAGACAGTCCGTCACCATCGCCTGAAGGGCGCCCTGGTCCTCGGCGAAGACCAGGGACGGCAGTTCGTCGAGGGACATCGCCCCGGTCTCCCGGGGGCGGCCGAAGATCTGGAACAGTTCCTGGGACCAGTGCACGTCGTCGGTGAGCAGATCCCACTCGGCACTGCCGACCCGGGACAGAAGCGAGCCGGGGAGGCGGGGCGTGTCGGGTCCGGGGGAGGGGGCGTAGGCGGCGGGGGAGTCGACCGCCCGCTGATCCGGGAGCCCTTCCTTGATCTGATCCAAGTGCTCGCGCAGATCGTCGAGTTGATGGACGGCCAGATCGAACAGGGCGCGCTGCCACCGGATCTGCGGGTCGTCCTCGTTCACGACGGCGTCCCGGCGAACCGCGTCCACGCCTCCGCGCAGACGGCGTGTCTGCGTGATGAGAGCGTCCACCGCGCCCGGCTCGGGCGGCTGGGCGGAACGGTCCGCGAACAGAGGGGAGGGCATGTCGTACTCCGATGCAGGCGACGTGGCTCGGCCAAGTCTGGTGGGGGAGGCCCGAAGACGACTTTCGCACAGCCCGGTAGCCCCCGTAAGTGATTTGGCAACACTCGATACGGTGGTGCTTATGGCATATGCCAAGGGCCCAGGGGGGTTCCGGACATGCGCCGACGGCATTTCGGCCACACCGACACGGGTTACGGTGCAGGGGTGGCGAGGAACGACGTGACGAACACAGTGGGTACGGCGGTGCTGCTCGCGGCGGCACCCGCCGGGCGGGGTCGGGCGATGGACGCGGCGTCGGTACTGCCCGTCCTCGCGGCGGTACCGGCGGGAGTGCTGGCCGGAACGCACATGGCGACGGTCGTCGAACTGGCGGACCCGCTCGACCCGCAGAGCGTCCTCACCCGGCTGCGCGCCGCAGCCGCCACGCCGGGGCCGCTCGCCCTCTACCTCGCGGGCCAGCTCCAACTCGACCGCCGCCAGCGGCTGGCGCACCTGGCCCTGGCCCGCAGCACGCCGGCCACCCTGCGCTACACAGGTCTGCCCTGGCACTGGCTCGCCGGCGAACTCGCCCCGCGCAGGCCGGGAACGACCACGGTCGTCGCCGACCTGGCCGCCGACCCCGAACTGTGGCAGCGCCTCACGGACACGCCCGACGCGCTCCAACTCGGTCCGTCCGTCGCCCTTTTCGCCCATCTCACGCCTTTTCCCCGGCGTGGCGTCCTCGCGACCCCCGACTACCTCCGCCACTTCGCCACGATCTGGCGCTCGGGCGCGCGGCCCCCGCTGCCGCAGCTCCACGAGGAGGCGGCGGCCGCCGCCCGGGAGGCGGGGCGGGAGGACGCGATCCTGCTGAGCCCGGGGACGCCGGGCGGAGCGTTCGGCGCCGCGCCGACGGTGGCGGGGACGGGCACGGCCGGGGCGATAGGCGGCGGGTACGTGCAGGGAGCGCCGGAGGTACGGCCCCCCGCCGGGCCCGGCGTGTCGGGTGCGGGTGCGAGTGCCGGAAGCCCGGGCGGCGTGCCCGGCGTGTCGCCCGCGAAGGGCGACGCCCACGGCCGGGCCGCGGAGCCGGTGGCCGGACCCGCCCCGATGCCTGCCGGAGCCGAGCCCCCTACCCCTGAGCCGGCGGCGGAACCCGCCGAGGCCACCCACACCCGCGCTCCGGCGGAAGCCGCGGGCCCGTCCGGCGTGTCGCATCCTTCGGCCCCCGGCGCGCGGACCGCGCCCACCTCACCGCCGGCCGCCCCGGCTCCGGTGGCCCTCCCTTCTCAGACGGGGGCGGCGGAGGCTCCTTCCGCTTCCGGCCGTACGAGCGCGCCGGTGAACGGACCGCGCGCGCAGGCCCCCGAGCAGCCGCAGAATGCCGAGAGCGCGAGCCCGGCGGCACCGCCGGAGCCCGGCGTGGCGGCCCCGGCGCCGCAGCCCCCAGCAGCCGTCCCTGCTCCAGGCCAGGGTGTCGTGCCGCCCCGGCCGCCCGTGCCCGCCGCCCCGCCGGTGGACGGCCCGCCCCGGCCCGGGAGCGGGATCGATCCGCACCCCGCGATCCTGGCCGCCGCGCGGGCCGGCCGGCACGGCGAGGCGGCCGGCATGGCCGCCGCCTGGGAGAGCGACGCCCTGCGGCGCCACGGACCGCGGTCGGGCGAGGCCGTGCACTGGGTGGAGGTACGGGCCGACCTGGCGCGGCTCGCGGACGAGCCGGCCCGGAGCTGCGAGCTGTGGATCGCCGCGGCGCAGGCCCGCCTGGGGCTGTGCCAGGGCCCGGACGAGCCGGACGTCGAGGGCGCGGTCGACCGCGCGCACCACCAGTGGGAACAGATCACGGACCCCGTACGGGCCCGCGCCCTCGGGCCCGCCCTCATCGAGCTGCGCCGCCGCGTCCCGGGCCGCCGCGCGGGCGCGCTGGCCGCGCTCCAGCGCAAGATGACCTGAGGTCCCCGGCCTCAGGTGATGGCCCCGGCCGTACGGTCCCGGGGCCTGACATCATCGGTGTATGCCCACCCCGCCGGCCCCCTCGGTCCCCGTCCCCGCCCCGCTCGTCACGGAGCGGCTGGTCCTGCGTCCCGTACGGACCCGGGACGTGCCGGCGGTGACCCGGCTGTGGACCGACCCGGAGGTACGGCGTCACCTGGGCGGGCCGGTGGCGGACGCCGTGGTCCGCATCCGACAGCGCCGGATCGTCGGCGCGTCGCAGTGCCGCGCTGTCGAGCGGACCCGGGACGGCGCCGTCATCGGTCTCGTCACGGTGGAGCCGGACGGGCGCGGGGGCGAGACCGAGGTCTCGTACCAGTTCCTCCCCGAGTACTGGGGGCAGGGCTACGCGCGCGAGGCCGTCGCGGCGGCCGTCGCCCGGGCCCTGGAGGACGTGCCGAGCGTCGTCGCCGTCACCCAGGAGGCCAACGTCCGCTCCCGGCGCCTGCTGGAGGCGGTCGGGATGGCGCATGCCGAGTCCTTCGTGGAGTGGGACGCCCACCAGGTGCTGTACCGCCGCACCGCGCCCGGAAAGCGGTGAGCGGCGTCCGCTTCCCGTACCGGAAAAGCACGGGGAGCGGACGCCGCCGAAGGGGGACCGGCCGGGGCCGGATCCGTCACGTCCTCCGCTTGCTCATGAGCATGCCGCCCGCGACGAGGGCGAACAGACAGACACAGGCACCGGTGAGCACATTGCTGAGGACCACGCCGGTGTCCGGGGTCCGGGCGACCACCCACGGCGAGACGATCAGCCAGGCGCCGAGGAGCAGCACCACGAAGTTGAGGTCCTGCGCCCGCTCGGGGGCCATCGACATGCACAGGCCGAGGACCGCGATGGCGATGCCCGCGATCAGGTTGCTGATGGCGAGTTCCGGCCTCGTGGCCGCGAAGTGCACCGTCCAGGCGGAGACCGCGGCGTAGATCCCGCCGACGATCACCAGTTCCTCGACGGCCGCCACGCCTCTTGTCTCGAGCATGCGGGCGTAGCGTTCCCGCATTTCCGGAGCGTCCGGATGTCCCCTGAGGTCACCTGGACGGTGATGGACGTCGGCCATGTGACTCGCCTCCTTCGGCGTCGTGCGTGTCCGACCGAGCGTGCGGCGAGGGATACCGCGATTCCATTGTGCTCTTATCTGACCTTTATGTGTAGTTCTGGGTGGAAAGGAATCGGCGGGGGAGTGAGGAAGGACGGGGACGCGCGACGTGCCGCACCGCCGCGCACAGGTCACTGTGCGCGACGGCGCGGCACGGCCGTCGTCTCCGGGAGTCCGCCGCCCGGGGCGTCAGCGGGCGTACGGGCGGGTGATGATCTCCATGTTGTGCCCGGACGGGTCGTCGAAGTAGGCGCCCCGGCCGCCGAAGAGGGTGTTGATCCGCCCCGGCTCGGTGTGGCCGGGATCGGCGAAGTACGTGACGCGCATCCGCTCCAGACGGCCGATCATCGTGTCGAACTCCTCGTCCGGCACGAGGAACGCGTAGTGGCCGGGGGTGAAGTCCCCGTCCGTCTGGTAGTAGTCGAGCGTGACGCCGTTGCCGGTGTCGACGGGCAGGAACGGGCCCATGGGCGAGCCGACCGCCAAGCCGAGTACCTCGGCGAGGAATTCGGCGGAGACGCGCCGGTCGTGCGCGTGGACGATGGTGTGGTCGAGCTGGACGGCCATGAAAGGTCCTTTCACGGGAAATCGAGGAAGCCGCGCGTACGGAAGGCATCCCCCGCCGGCCGCGTGAACGCGACGGCGGGACAGCCGACCCAGGCGGCTCCCGCGCCCGAGGGCGCGCGGCGCTCACGCCACGGCCGGGCGCCTCTCTCGATCACGGCGCAAGGCCGACCCGGCAGTCATACCGCCACGCTAGCCCGCGCCGAACGCCCCCGGCAACACGGTTCCGGCCGGGATCGACAAGGGAGCGCGCCTGGTCGGTGCGCACGCGCCCGGATCCGGGCGGCCTCCCCGAAAAGAATTCCAACCCCCTGGAACGAGGCCCCCGTTACCGTCGACGCATGCCGCAGCTGATCGCCCCGACCCCGCGCCTGCACGCCTCCTGGCTGGCGGCCCATGCCGAATGGGCGCCCGGCGGCGACCCCGGCCGCGCCGGCCTCTGGCTCGCCGCCGAAGGCGACGACTTCACCGACCCTGAGGTCTTCGCCGGCTGGGTCGCGCTGCTGCGCGACCAGGCCGGCCACGCCCGGCCCCTGCCCGGCGGCCGGGTCCCCACCGCCCACTGGTGGATCGCCGAGCACGGCATCGTCCTCGGCGCCATCGACCTGCGCCACGCGCTCGACGCCTTCCTGAGCGAAGCCGGCGGACATGTCGGCTACAGCGTCCGTCCCTCCGCCCGCCGCCGTGGCCTCGCCACCTGGGCCCTCGGCACCGTCCTCCCCGAGGCTCGCCTCCTCGGCCTCGACCGCCTGCTGCTCGTCTGCGACGCCGCGAACACCGCCTCGGCGCGCGTCATCGTCCGCAACGGGGGAGTCCTGGAGGACGTCCGTACGACCCGACACGGCGTGAAGAACCGTTACTGGATAGACCTGTAGGCATGGAGGCCTACGGGAGGCTCGGTCGGGTGCTCCTTCTACGATGAGCACCCGGCAAAAGGAGCACCGTGGATCTCAGAGCACCCGTACCGTCGCGGAGGCTTGGGCCGTACGCGTTGACCGATGACGGGATCGCGGTGCTGCTGGCCCACTACGAGTTTCACGATGCCGGCATCCGCCGGGTGATCATCGACCAGGAGTTCGGGTGGGAACCGCGGGGGCGGGTCGTGAGGCTGGTGATCGACGCTCGGGTGAGGGACGAGGGCCATCGGTGGGAGCCCGTGTGCCTGGACCTGGCCGGCGTGCGGCGCTTCCGGATCGACGAGAGCCCGGGGGCTCCCGCGGGGGTGCTCGTCGACGCCCCGCGGTTCACCCGGTTCGACGGGCTGATACAGGTCGACCTGTGCGCCGAGCGTTTCGGCAGCCTCCGTCCCCGCAGCGGACAGGAGGTCTTCGAGGGCTCGGAGTGGGTCTTCGAGGCGGTCGAGGGCACATGGAGTGTCCTGGAACCGTGGAGCGTGTGACCACCCGTCCGCCGTGCCCCGGCCCTACGAGGGCCTGCGTGGGGACGGCTCGTACTCGTCCGCCCGCAACGCGAACACCCGCACGCGCCGATCGCAGGTGGGATTGACGGTCTCCCGGACCGGCCGCATCCCGAGCTTGGTCATGATCCGTTCCGAGGCGTCATTGCCCACCTGGGCGATGCTGACGATCCGCTCAAGACCTCGCTCCTCGAACCCGAACCGGACGGCGGCCGCGGCGGCCTCGGTGGCCAGACCCTGCCCCCAGTGGGCACGCCCGAGCCGCCAGCCGACCTCGACCGCCGGCAGCACCTCCGGCAGGAAGTGGGGCACCGAGAGACCGGTGAACCCGGCCAGTTCGCCGGTGGCCCGGACCTCCACGGCGAACAGGCCGAAGCCCCGCGACTCCCACTCGCCCTCCCACGCCCGGATCCCGTCGCGGGTCTGCCGCTCGTCACGGACGCCGCCGTCCCGGATCCACCGCATGACCTCGGGGTCGGCATGGATGGCGGCCAGGGGCGCGACGTCCTCCTCGCGCCAGCGGCGCAGGATCAGCCGGGGAGTCTCCAGAGTGACCATCCCGCCATTCTGGATCACCCGCGGGTTCCTCGTCAGGGGCACCCGCACTCCCAGGCGTCCGTCACGGTGTCCGCCGCGCAGCCCTCGCGCTCGTACACCGCCCTCAGGGCCGCCGCCGCGTGCGCGCGGTCGACCTCCTCGTAACCGAACCGTTCCTCCGCGAGCCGGACGACGTCCTCGACGGTCACGATCGCCGGCTCGCCCCGCCCCGCCGTGTGCCGCGCGGTGGTCAGGGCCAGTTCGGCGGAGCGGTTCACCGCCCGGACGTACGCCCGCCAGGCGTGGGCCCGGGCCCGTCGCGGCGCGATCGGGCGGGCCGCCCGCCCCGTCCAGCGGGCGCCCGCCGCGATGAGGCCGGTGCCGGCCAGGACGACCAGGGCACCCAGTACGGTGTCGGCGCTCACGTTCACACCGCCTCCCCTTCCCCCGCCCGCGCCACGCCGAACCCGGGCGGCACGCACCGGAATTCAAGATCCTTCGCCATCCCCACGTCCGTTCGGCCGTCAGTCGTCGGACCGGAAGCCGGTGCTGCCGTCCGGGAGGAACGCCTCGACCTCCGCGCCGTGCTCCACGGTGCGGCTCACCGTGCAGTACTTCTCGTGCGTGAGCCGCACGCCCCGCGCGAACACCTCCGCCGCCCGCGGGTTGCTGTCCGGCAGCTCGAACTCGTAGCTCACCTTGATCCGCCCGATCCGGCCGTCGTCCTCGGGCCCCGACGTGCCCTCCACCACGATCCGCAGCCCGTCGTGCTCGACGGCCCGCGCCGTACGGTCGATCACCAGCCCGCCGCAGCCGCCCATCGCCGCGAGCAGCAGCTCGACCGGCGTGAACGACGGCTGCGCTGCCGCGTCGTCGTCGGCGGCGATCCGCACCTCCGCGCCCCGGTCGTTGCGGGCGGTCCAGGTGCGGTATCCGGTACGGACGGTCTCGATCCGGTACTCGTCGGCCATGACGGCATGCACTCCTCGCGATCGGCTCGGGCACGCGCGCGCGTGCCCGAGCCATCCCATCATTCCCGGGGCCGCCGACGCGATCGGGCACGCCCCGTGCGCGCAGCCGGTCCCTGGCGGCGGGTGGCGGCGGGGTGTTGACTGCGGGCATGACGACGATGGGCGTGGCCCGCCCCGACCAGGGTGCCTACCTGCTGCGGACCGCGGCGATGGACGCGGGACGCGCGTACAAGGAGGAACTGCTCCGGCTGCTCGATCCACGGCCCGGCCAGACCGTCCTCGACGTCGGCTGCGGCCCCGGCACCGATCTGCCCGCGCTCGCCGAACGCGTGGGCCCCGAGGGGCTGGTGATCGGGGTCGACCGCGACCCCGCGATGCTGGCCGAGGCCCGCCGGCGCGCCGAGGGACTGCCCCGGGTGGAGGTACGGCGGGGCGACGCGCACGCTCTGCCCGTGACGCCCGGCTCGGTCGACCTCGCCAAGACCGACCGTGTCCTCCTGCACGTCGACGACCCGGCGGCCGCCCTCGCCTCCCTGCACACCGCGACCCGGCCGGGCGCCGTCGTCGGCCTCGTCGAACCCGACTGGGAGACGCTGATCGTCGACGCGCCGGACATCGGCACGAGCCGCGCGTTCACCCGCTTCGTCGTCGAGGACACGGTCCGCAACCCCACCGTCGGCCGCGCCCTCGGGCGGCTCGCCGCTCAGGCGGGCTTCACCGTGGACACGGTGCACGCCACCACGCCCGTCCTGCGCGACGCCGAGACCGCCGACTACACGCTCGGCCTCGGCCGCAACCTGGAACGGGCCGTCGCCGCGGGCCATATCGAGGCGGAGCGGGCCCGGCGCTGGTTCGCCGGGCTGTCGGAAGGGCCGTTCCAGGCGTCCTTCACCCTGTTCACCGTGCTGGCCCGGCGCTGAACGATCCCCCCGATTCCCTGTACGCACCCAGAGAACCCAGGGCGGACCCGGGTACGCCGACCCCTCGACTGAGTACCCGGGGCACGCACGGCTGAGTACGTGGTCCCATGTCCCGCCCCCGGCCACGCTGCTGGACTTGTCCCCATGAGCTTCGAGTCCCCCCGCACCCGTCCGGTCCGCCGTCGTCCGCTCCGGCGCCCGGACACCCGGCCCCGCCCGCGCCCGGGTACGCACCCCCGGCGCCGGGCGGCGGCCGCCACGGTCACCGCGACCGCCACCGCGACCGGTTCGGCACTCGCCGTGGCCCTGCTGCCGGTCGTGATCGGCGCCCTCCTCACCCGCTCCGCCGGCGGCGACCCGATGGCTTCCGTCAACGCGCTGATCGCGGGCGGCGGCCAGCGCGCCCGGCTGTCCCGCGTCCCTCTGCGCGGCTGCGGCGGCCGGGCCGTCGCCCGGGCCCGCGGCGCCTGGGACGACCGGGCTCCGCGCACCCGGCGGACGCCTCAGGCGTGACCCCGCACACGACCCGGCGCTGAACTCCCCGTCCCGGCCCACCTCGTGCCCGTACACCGCGCGCGAGGTGGGCCGACCGCTGCCCGGCCGCGCGACCGGCTTCGAACGTGAGGGCTTGGCGTTCCCGCCGTGAAAAGCTGCCGCGTTCCGGCCCCATGAACCGCCCGTTCGAGTGATGATCCACTGGTCACACTCACGGGGCACACTTCCGGGCCACCGCCGCACACGTCGAAAGGGCAGCGCCGATGGACGCGCAGGACCGCGCCGCGCACCACGAAGAGGGACCGCGACAGCGGCCGGAGCGACAGCGGCGAGGGGAAGGGGACGACGGCGCCCCGTCGTCGCGCGGCATCGGCCGGCGCCGGTTCCTCGGCTACGTCCTTGCCGCGCCGACCCTCACCGTCGCCGCGGAACTCGGCGAGCAGGTCCTGGCCCCCACCCCCGCGGCCGCCGCCGAGACGGCCGTCGTGCCCGCCGTGGTGCCGTCGCTGCCCGGCCCCGCCGACATCTACGACCTCAACGACATGCTCACGCATGCCGCGCTGCCCACCGCGAACCTCATCACCATCCGCCTCGACCCGGACGGCACCGCCCACTTCGCGCTGCCGCGCGCCGAGGTCGGACAGGGCATCACCACCTCCACCGCGATGCTGATCGCCGAGGAGATGGACCTGCCGCTCGACCGGATCAAGGTCACCCTGGCCGACGCCCGCCCGGAGCTGCTGTTCAACCAGCTCACCGGCGGCTCCAACAGCACCATCTCCACCTACACCCCGGTCCGCGTCGCCGCCGCCGTCGCCCGCGGCCGGCTGCTGCGCGCCGCCGCGCTGGAACTGGGCGCGGCCGTCGGAACCCTGACCGCCAAGGCCGGGGTGATCACCTCGGCGGCCGGTGTCCGCCTCACCTACGGCGAACTGGCCGTCAAGGCAGCCGCCTTGACGGACACTCAGGTCTCGGTCGCGCTGAAGGAGCCCGAGCAGTTCCGGGTCATCGGCACCGCCCAGCGCCGCCTCGACGCCCTCGAAGCCGTCACCGGACGCAAGAAGTTCGCCATGGACGTCCAGGTCCCCGACGCCCTGCCCACGATGGTCTGCCGGCCGCCCACGATCAACGGCACGGTCCGCTCCGTCGCGAACCTCGCCGAGGTACGGGCCATGCCCGGCATCACCGACGTCGTCACCGTTCCCACCGGCGTCGCCGTCCGCGGCCGCACCTTCGGCCAGTGCATCGACGCCGTGCGGGCCCTGCGGGTCACCTGGGGCCCCGGCACCGCCGAAGGCGCCTCGGACGCCACCGTGCTCGCCGAACTCCGCAAGGCCGAACTTCCGCTCGTCGTGCCGCCGCTGGACCTGATCACCAAGGCCGTCGACACCCGCTTCACCTTCCACTTCGCCAGCAACAGCGCCTTGGAGACCAACTGCGCCGTCGCCGACGTCCGCCCCGGATCCGCCGAGATCTGGGCCAGTCTGAAGTCGCCGATCGTCGCCCAGGAGAAGATCGCCCTCCAGCTCGGCCTGCCGGTCGGTGCCGTGAAGGTCCATGTCACCGAGGGCGGCGGCTCGTTCGGCCGCAAGCTGTTCCACGACGCGGCCGGCGAGGCCGCCGCGATCTCCCGTGCCATGGGCAAGCCGGTCCGCCTCATGTGGCACCGCACCGACGACTTCCGCCAGGGCCGTACGCACCCGATGGCCACCTCCCGGGTCCGCGCCACGTACGCCCTCGGCCAGGTCCTCAGCTACGAGCAGCGGCACACCTCCGTCGCCACCGACTTCGGGCACGGCCTCGGCGAGATCATCACCTCCGAGGTCGCTCGACTCCCGGTCGCGGACCTGACGTTCTCCGAGACGATGTACCAGCTCACCCAGTCGACCCCCTACCACTTCGGGCTGACCACCCAGCTGCTCAACGAGGTCGACCACGGCTTCAACACCGGCTCCATGCGCGGCATCTACTCGCCGAACGTGCGCTGCGCCCAGGAACTCGTCGTCGACGCGCTCGCCGGCAAGATGGGCGAGGACCCGCTCGCGTTCCGCCGCCGCCACCTCAAGGACGAGCGGGCCCGCGCCGTCCTCGACAAGGTCGCCGAAGCGGGGAACTGGGGACGGAAGATGGCCCCCGGCACCGCGCAGGGCATCGCCCTCCATCCCGAGTACCACGCCTTCGTCGCCGTCCTCGCCGAGATCGACTGCCGCCCGGAGACCACCGGGCGCGAGATCCCCGACGCCTACACCGGCCCGCGCGTCACCAAGATCGTGTGCGCCGTCGACGTCGGCCTCGCCGTCAACCCGCGCGGCCTGGAAGCCCAGATGATGGGCGGCATCATCGACGGCATCGCCACCACCCTCACCTCCAGCCTGCATTTGAAGGACGGGCACTTCCTGGAGGGCAGCTGGGACAACTACTTCTACTCCCGGCAGTGGAACACCCCGCCCGAGCTGCAGATCATCGTCATGCCGCCGACCACCGGCAAGCCCGGCGGCGCCGGCGAACTCGCCGTCGGCGCCTCCATGGCCGCCGTCGCCTGCGCGTACGGCCGGGTCACCGGCACCATGCCGACCACCTTCCCGGTCAACCACGGCGAGCCGCTCGCCTTCACCCCGCTGCCCACCACCCCGCCCATCCCCGCCTCCCCGACCGACGGCCGCTCCCGCACCCGCTGAGCTCCGCGTATCCGACCGGCACACCACCACCAGGAGCCTTCGTGCCCCAGCACACCTTCATCCTCAACGGCAAGGCCGTCACCGCCGAGGTCGAGGACGACGTCCGCCTGCTCTGGGTGCTCCGGGACGTCCTCGGCGTCACCGGCCCCAAGTACGGCTGCGGCCTCGGCGTCTGCCAGGCCTGCACCAGCCACCTCAACGGCAAGGCGTTCAACCCCTGCACCGTCCCGGTGAAGGACCTCGAGGCCACCGACGAGGTCACCACCATCGAGGGCCTGCCCGCCACCGTCGGCCAGGACCTGCACCCCATGCAGGAGGCCTGGCTCGACATCGACGTCGCCCAGTGCGGCTACTGCCAGCCCGGCCAGATCATGGCCGCCGTCGACGCCGTCCGGCGCGCCCGCGAGGCCGGCCGGGAGGTCGACGAGGCCGACCTCGACCAGATCCGCAACATCTGCCGCTGCGGCACCTATAACCGTATTCGCGAGGCCATCAAGGAGGGCGCCCGCCGCATGCCGTGATCCCGAGGTCCCCGACCCCGTGACCCCGCCGGCCCGGCGGCCCTCCGCACCGACGACAGGAGCGCCGCCGATGCCGGGAAAGATCGTCCTGTTCCTCTCCGTCTCCCTCGACGGCTACGCCGAGGGAGTGGACCACGACCTGAGCTGGCACCGGGTCGACGAGGAACTGCACCGGCACTTCAACGAGGAACTGGCCGCCATGGGCGGCTTCCTCAGCGGGCGCCGCACCCATCAGATGATGGCGGAGTTCTGGCCGACCGCCGATACCGACCCGGACAGCACTCCCGCGATGCGCGAGTTCGCCGGAATCTGGCGCGACGCCCCCAAGACGGTCTACTCCACCACCCTGTGGCGGGCCGACTGGAACACCACCGTGGTCCCCAGGGTGGATACCACGGAGGTGCGCGCGCTCGCCGCGACCGCCACCGGCGACCTCGCCCTCGGCGGCCCCACCCTCGCCGCCGCCTTCCGCGCACGCGACCTCGTCGACGTCTACCAGCTGTACGTCCACCCGACCCTCATCGGCCGCGGCACCCGCCTCTTCCCGCCCACCGACACCACCTCCGATCTGCGCCTCGACCGGACCCGCGCCTTCTCGAACGGCGTCGTCATGCTGCGCTACGAGCGCGTCGCCACCCCGGCCGCGCCCCGCACCGACTGATCACCCCGGAGCACCCCGGAGCACCCGAGCACGGCCGACGCCGGACGAGTGCGTCCCCGGCCGCCGCCACGGGAGACCGGAGGCGGCCTCACACCGGGATCCCACCTTTGTCTCCCCGTCATACCTGAGAGCTACCCGCCAGGTTGGCTCTCCGGTGGGACGCCGACCACAGCGCGCGATTCCTACCTTCCGTAACACCACCCGGTTACGGAAGGACTCCCATGGCCACCCACCCGCGCGGCGAGCGCCGCGCACCCGCCCGACCGTCCGGCCGACTGCCCGGGCGGCTGCGCCGCACCGTGCTCGCCGGGCTCGTCAGCGCCGCCGTGGCGGCGTCGGTGGTGGGAGCCGCCCGGCCCGTGGACGTACCCGCGCCCGTGCCGCCCGCGGTCGCACCGCTGACCCCGGCCGGGACGACGGAGCTGGCCGCGGAGCTGGCCGAGCGGTACGGCGCCGAGCGGGCGGCCCTGCGGGACGCGGCGCGGACGGCCCGCGCCCACGGGGCCCGGCACCGGGCCGAGGCCCTGACCGCGATGGCGACGGCCGAACGCAGCTTCCTCTCCTTCGACGGACGGGACGGCGGGCGCGGGATCGAGGTCGTCGGCGACCTGGCCCGCGCCGACCGGATCGCCGTGCTCGTGCCCGGTGTCGACACGACGATCGACAGCTACGGCCGTCTCCAGCGCGGTGCGGTGGCCCTCCAGAAGGAGCTGGGCCCGCGCGCCGCCGTCGTCGCCTGGCTCGACTACCGCACCCCCGCCACCGGCAGCGCCGCCTCCGTCACCCCCGGCCGCGCCGACCAGGCCGCCCGCACCCTGCACTCCTTCGTCGACGAACTGCACCGCGTCCGGCCCGACGCCCGGCTCACCCTCCTCGGCCACTCCTACGGCTCCGTCGTCTGCGCGCTCGCCGCCCCCGGCCTGCCCGTCGCCGGCATCGTCCTCTACGGCAGCCCCGGCACCAGCCTCGACCGCGCCGCCGACCTGCGCACCCGCGCCACCGTCTGGGCCGGCCGGGCCAGTGGCGACTGGGTCGCCGAGGTCCCGCACGTCAGCGTCCCGCTGCCGGCCGGCAGCCGCCTCGGCTTCGGCACCGACCCGGTGGACCCCGCCTTCGGCGCCCGCCGCTTCGCCGCCGGCGACGGCGGCCACAGCGACTACCTCGCCCCCGGCTCCGTACCCCTGCGCAACCTCGCCCGGATCGTCGACGGACAGGAGCCCGACCGTGCCTGACACCCTGCGCCGCCTCGCCCACCGCATCGATGCCGCCACCCCGCCCGACCGCGACCGCGCCCTCGACGCGCTGCGCGCCCTCGCCATCCTCGGCGTGATCCTCGGCCACTGGCTGGTCACCGCGCTCGTCGCCGACAGCGGCACCCTGCACGTCGAGAGTCCCCTCGGCCATCTGCCCGAACTCACCCCGGTCTCCTGGGTGTTCCAGACCCTTGCCGTGTTCTTCCTGGTCGGCGGATACGTCGCCGCCCGCGGTCACGCCGCCGCCCGGGCCCGGGGCGAGCGCGACAGCCGCTGGATCGCCGCCCGGCTCCGCCGGCTGTTCCGGCCCGTCGTCCCGCTGCTCGCGGTCTGGCTGGTCGCCACGGCCGGCATGCTCGCCGCCGGAGTGCCCTGGCAGACCGTGCACACCCTCGGCAAGCTCGTCCTGTCCCCGCTGTGGTTCCTGCTGATGCTCGCCGCCCTCACCGCCGCCACCCCGCTCGTCGCCCGCATCCATCCGCTGTGGCCGCTCGCCGTCGTCGTCCACGTCGACCTCATACGCTTCGGATTCGACGGCTCCGACACGCTCGGCTGGCTCAACCTGCCCGCCGGCTGGCTCGTCCCGTACTGCCTGGGCGCCCTCGTCGCCCGCCGCGGCCCGCTCGCCCCGGCCGCCTCCTGGACCCTGCTCCTCGGCGGCGCCACCGCGACCGGCCTCCTCGTCGCCTTCGCCGGCTACCCCGGCTCCATGGTCGGCGTGCCTGGCGCCCCGGTCTCCAACCTCAACCCGCCCACCCTCGCCGCCGTCACCTTCGGCCTCGCCCAGTGCGGAGGCGCCCTGCTGCTCCTCGGGCCGCTGCGCCGCGTCCTGCGCCGGCCGGCCGCCTGGGCGGCCGTCGCCCTGCTCAACCTCTGCGCCCTGACCGTCTTCCTCTGGCACCAGACGGCCATGATCGCCGTCACCACCGGCGGCCTGTTCGTCGCCGGTCTCCTCGGCCACGGCCCGCTCACCGGGCTGCACACCGTGCCCGACGACCCCACCTGGATCCTCGCCCGGCTCGGCTGGCTGCCCCTCTTCGCGGGCGCGCTGCTGCTCTGTCTCGCCGCCTTCCACACGTACGAACGCGCCACCCGCGGCGCCGGCCGCAAGCCCGCCCCCGCCGTGTCCGCCCCCACCGCATCCGCCCCCACCGTGCCCGCTCCCAGGCGGCACTCCGACACCCCTGCGGCGGCCCGGAATGCTTAGTACCGCGGCCGCACTAGGCTGTCCCCGAATACCGAACACGCAAGCGAGGAAGGCATGATGGAGGACTCGACACGGTGGCGGGCCGCGCTCCGTGCCGCACCCGGCGTGCTGAGAGCCGACCTCGCCTTCGGCCGCCGCGACCCGTTGCCCCGGCACGCCCATCTCGGCCGCCTGCCGCACGGCCATCTGATCCTGCTCAGCGCCATCATGGGCGTGTGGCAGCTCAACCTGTACGAGCGTGACCCGTTCCCGATGTCCAGCATCCTCACCCTGCTCATCGGGCTCCAGGCCGTCGCCCCCGTCCTCGCCCTCACCCGGCCCGCCGCCGCCTGGTGGCTCTCCACCGCCTCGCTCGTGCTCACCGGCTTCGCCGCGGCACCCTTCTGGGGCACCCCCTGGCCCTGGAGCGCTCCCGCCGTCGTCCTCCACACGCTCGTCCAGCTGCTGCTCGCCCTGCGCGTACGGCCGTTCACCGCCGCCACGGCCCTCGTCCTCACGGTCCTCGTCACCATGGGCGGGGCCGCCGGCCACGCGCCTGCCATGGGGCATCAGTCGCTCCTGTCCGCCGGTGTCCTCGTCACCACCGCGGCGACCGTCATCGGCTCCTCCCTGCGCGCCGTCCGCCTCTCCCGCACCCGCCTCGTCGAACAGGAGGTGCTCACCGCCGAGGAACGCGCCCGGCGCGCCCTCCTGGAGGAGCGCGGCCGGATCGCCCGCGAGCTGCACGACGTGGTCGCCCACCACATGTCCGTCATCTCCATCCAGGCCCAGGTCGCCCCGCATCTGGTCGCCGACCCGTCCCCGGAGCTGCGCGAGAACCTGGCCGGCATCCGGCAGAACGCCGTCGACGCCCTCACCGAACTCCGGCGCGTCCTCGGGGTGTTGCGGGGCGACGGCGACCCGGGCGACGCCGCAGCGGGCGTACGGCACGCCCCGCAGCCCACCCTCGACCGGCTCGGTGAACTCCTCGCGGGCGTCCGCGCCGCCGGCCTCGACGCGACCGTACGGTCGCACGGCGAGCCGAGGCCGCTGTCCCCGGGCACCGAACTCTCCGCGTACCGCATCGTGCAGGAAGCTCTCAGCAACGTGATGCGGCACGCCCCCGGAGCGCGCGCCACCGTGGAGACCCACTACCACCGCGAGGGCCTGACCGTACGGGTCGCCAACACCGCCCCGGCCGGCCCGCCCTCGGCGGACCGGGGGCGGGAACCCGGGCACGGACTGCTCGGCATGCGCGAGCGCACGGCCATGCTGGGCGGCGAACTCGCCGCCGGCCCCACCCCCGACGGCGGCTGGGAGGTCACCGCCGTCCTCCCCGCCCCGCTCGCCGGGCCGCACCCGGCCGCCCCACCCCGCCTGAAGGACGGTTCATGAGCAGCGACGACATCAGGGTCCTGATCGCCGACGACCAGAGCATGGTCCGGCAGGGCTTCACCGTCCTGTTGAACGCCGAGCCCGGCATCGAGGTCGTCGGCCAGGCCGTCGACGGCGCCGACGCCGTCGCCCAGGCCGGCGCGCTCACCCCCGACGTCGTCCTCATGGACGTCCGGATGCCCGGCACCGGCGGCATCGAGGCCACCCGGCTGCTCACCGAGCCCGCCGACGCCACGGTGAAGGTGCTGATCCTCACCACCTTCGACCTGGACGAGTACGTGTACGAGGCGCTGCGCGCCGGCGCCTCCGGCTTCCTCCTCAAGGACGCGTCGGCCGAGGAACTCGCCCAGGCCGTACGGGTCGTGGCGCGCGGCGACGCGCTGCTCGCCCCCAACGTCACCAAGCGGCTCATCGCCGAGTTCTCCCGGCTCAGCCCCGTTCCGCGCGCCCCGCTGAAGGACCGCCTCGGCGCGCTCACCGAGCGGGAGACCGAGGTCCTGACCCTGATCGCGCAGGGCCTGTCCAACGCCGAGATCGCCGTCCGGCTCGTCCTCGCCGAACAGACCGTGAAGACCTTCGTGAGCCGGATCCTCGCCAAGCTGTCGCTGCGCGACCGCACCCAGGCCGCCGTCCACGCGTACGAGACCGGCCTCGTCCGACCGGGCGGAATCTGACCCGGATCGCGAAGAACCGCCCCGAAGAACCCGGACCGCCGGAACCCGGACCACCGGAATTCGGCCCGCCGAATCCGGACCCACGCTCCGGAAAACGGGACGGTCCCCGTCACCGTGACCCGGCGGACCGGGCACGGCGACGGGGACCGTCGCGAGAGGGAGAGCGCGGGGCGCGGGCGTCAGACGCCCGGCGGGACCCGGGACGGGCGGCCCGAGCCGCGCGTCAGGACGTAGCCGCCGACGCCCGCGAGGGCCGCGAGCACACCGCCCACCGCGGTCCAGATCCAGCGGTCGGACCACCAGGTGGAGGCCCAGCCGCCCTCCGGCCCCCGGGCCTCTGCCGCCTCCGGCGTGGCGGCACCGGGCACCAGCGGTACGGCGAGCGCGCCGTCCGTGGCGTACGCCCCGCCCGTGGAGTGCGAGGCCGCGCCGACCCGCGCCGAGAACGGCTGGCCGAGGTCGTCCTCGGGCAGGCCGGTCACGGTCAGCCGGACGAAGTAGCTGCCGGGCAGCGGGTCGTTGGACCAGGTGTCGGCCGCGGCCCGTACCGGGCGCAGGGTGCAGGCCAGCTCCACCGTCCCGGCGTCCTTGGCCGCGGACCGGGCCTGGGTGCCGTACATGCACGGCTGGCGCCGGCGCAGTCCGTCGTACACGTCGATGCGCCAGGTGGACGCGCCGTGCCGCAGCGCGGCGCCGGGCAGCGTGACGGTGGCGGCGACGGTGGGCCGCTCGCCGGTGTCGGCGGGGAACGACCAGTACAGGTAGTCACCCGTGGACCCCTGCGCCGTGGCCTGCTGTCCCTGCCGGAAGAAGGCCGCGGT
The DNA here is from genome assembly GCA_002355495.1 of Streptomyces laurentii. Taxonomy (GTDB): domain Bacteria; phylum Actinomycetota; class Actinomycetes; order Streptomycetales; family Streptomycetaceae; genus Streptomyces; species Streptomyces laurentii. The sequence continues at coordinate 152,916 of AP017424.1, read as the reverse complement.
ACGGAACGAGGTGCCGGCCTCGGTCGGCCCGCCCTCCGCCGCCGCGCCGCTCGCGCTGCCGCTCGGGACGGGGTTCGGGGTCGCGCTGTCGGCGAGGCCCGCCGGGGCGGCCGGGCCGAGCAGGGCGGCGCCCGCGAGCACCAGACCGGCCGTCAGCCGGCGCAGTGCGGTGGAGGCATGGGTGCGACGGTCCTCGCGGATCCGCGCGCGGGGATTCCTGCCGTACGTGGTGCGCATCAGTTCGTCCTCCAGACGGCGAAGCGCCAGCGGGACAGCCAGCCCCAGATCAGGCCGCCGAGGAAGCCGGCGAGCACGAGCGTGCCGAGCAGCCACCAGCCGCGGCCCAGGCCGAAGGAGGCGACGTCGGAGGCCGCGTCGGGACCGTCGACGACGTCGATGGCGAGCTCCACCGGCATGCCCGGGGTGGTCTTGACCGACGCGGGAGCGGAGAACGAGTTGCTGACCTGGAGGCAGACCGTCTCGGCGGCCGGCTTGCTGTCGTCGTCGAGCGCGTCCTGGTCGTCCTTCTTCGGGTAGCGCAGGCCCGTCGAGATCACGTCCGTGCGCCCGTCGCCCGCCTCGGCGCCGCGGACGATCTCCCGGCCGTGCGCGGTGACGGCCCGCAGCAGCACGCCGTAGTCGTTGTTCACCGCGCGGTCGGCGGAGATGCTCACCGAGGCGCGCAGCTCCTGGCCCGGCAGCACGTCCACCCGGTACCAGCGGTGCTTCCCGAACTCCTGGCGGTCGGTGTACAGGCCCGGCTTGAGCTGGGGCGCGTCCATGCAGCGCCCGGAGCCCTCGGTGGCGACCGGCGTGACGACCGGGTCGGCCGCACGGTCCACCAACTGCTGCACACGGCCGGACAGTTCCTCGGTGCGGTGCACGGAGGTGTACGTGCCGCCGGTGGCCTCGGCGATGCAGGTCAGCTGACGGCGGGTCTTGGCGTCCGGGACCAGGCCGAGGGTGTCGATGACCAGGTGGATGCCCTGGGCGGCGATGTCGCGCGCCACCTCGCACGGGTCGAGTGGGGCGCAGGTGTCCTCGCCGTCCGTGATGAGCACGATCCGCTTGGTCGCCTCGCCGCCCTTGAGGTCCTCGGCCGCGCCGAGGAGCGCCGGGCCGATGGGGGTCCAGCCGGTGGGGGCGAGGGTGGCGACGGCGGTCTTGGCCTCGGTCCGGTCGAGCGGGCCGACCGGGTAGAGCTGCCGGGTGTCCTTGCAGCCGCGCTGGCGGTCCTGGCCGGGGTAGTCGGCCCCGAGGGTGCGGATGCCGAGCCGCACCTCCTGCGGGACCGCGTCCAGGACGTCGTTGAACGCCTGCTTGGCCGCGCTCATCCGGGACTGTCCGTCGATGTCGCGCGTACGCATCGAGCCGCTGACGTCGAGCACCAGCTCGACCTTGGGTGATTCCTTGGGGGAGTCGGCGTCCGAGCCCGCCGGGCCGTCGTCGGCGGCCGCGCCGGTCGGGAGGAGTCCGACGGTCAGGGCGGCGAGCAGCGCGCAGGCCCCGGTCGCCAGCCGTTTTCTCGTGATCATCGGAGGATCGTAGGGAGGATCGTCCGACAATCCAAAACGGGGGTGATCTCCGTCTCTTGAATGCCGGTCAGATGAATGCCGGTCAGAGCCCGCCCGCCCGGAAGCGGGCTCGTCACCCCTGTCCTCGCGCCCTGCCCCGCCGACCGGTCCGCCCGCCCGGATGGATACCGTGAGGTGAGCGACAGGGGGAGGACGCATGGCGGGGGCGGGACCCGGTGCGGAGACGGCTCCGGGCGCGGCGGGGAGCGGGCGTACGGGAACCCGGCCGCCGGTGCCGGCCGGCGCGGCGGCCGGTGAACCCGGGGGTGGCCGGCTGTGCGACCTGGTGTGCGACGGACTGCGCGAACGGATCGTCACGGGCCGGCTCCGGCCGGGGGACCGGCTGGTCGAACGCGAACTCGCCGCGGAATTCGGCGTCTCCCGCGTCCCGGTCCGTGAGGCCATCCGCATGCTCCTCGGCGAGGGCCTCCTCCAAGCGGTCTCCCCGCGCCGGATCGTCGTCCGCGAGCTGACCCGGCGGGACGTCGAGAACCTCTTCGACATGCGCGAGGCCCTGGAGGTGCTGGCCGTCCGCCGCGCCGCCGAACACCGCACGGACATCGAACTGCGTACCCTCTCCCGGCTGCTCGTCGCCTCCCGCACCGCCGCGGCGGCGGGCGACCCCGAACGCCTCGCCCGCGCCGACGCCGCCTTCCACGCCCGGATCGTGCGCATGTCGCGCAACGAGCTGCTGGTGGACACCCTGGACACGCTGGAGGGACGGCTGCGCTGGTTGTTCCGGCAGGTCGAGGAGCCGGGGCCGCGGGGAGAGGGACAGCGCCTGCTCTACGAGGCGATCGGCGCGGGTGACGCGGAGGGTGCCGCCCGGATCGCTCTGGCGCGGGTGCGGGCCAGTCGGCGGGTGGCCCTCCGGGTGCTGTTCGACGCCTGAGGGCTCCCCGATTCATGCGACGGACAGGGACCGGGGCTCAGCGGTGCTCGGGGTTGGCGAAGTCCGGCCGGCAGCCCGCGTCCCACTGGGCGCGCTGGTTGCCGTGCGCGGGGATTCCGCCGGCCCGCTTGATCAGGGCGCCCAGATGCATCAGGTTCCATGCCATGAAGGAGGTGTTGCGGTTGGTGAAGTCGTTCTCCGGGCCGCCGGAGCCCGGGTCGAGGTAGGAGGGCCCGGGGCCGGCCTCGCCGATCCAGCCCGCGTCGGCCTGCGGCGGGATCGCGAACCCGAGGTGCTGGAGGCTGTAGAGCACGTTCATCGCGCAGTGCTTGACGCCGTCCTCGTTGCCGGTGATCAGACAGCCCGCGACCCGGCCGTAATACGCGTACTGCCCCTCCTCGTTGAGGATTCCGGAGCAGGCGTACAGTCGCTCGATCACCCGCTTCATCTCCGAGCTGTTGTCACCGAGCCAGATCGGCCCGCACAGCACCAGGATGTCGGCGGCCATCACCCGCTCGTACAGTCCCGGCCAGGCGTCCGACGCCCAGCCGTGCTCGGTCATGTCGGGCCAGACCCCGGTCGCGATGTCGTGGTCCGCCGCCCGGACGAGCGAGGTCACGACGCCCTGCTCGGTCATCACCGCCCGGCTGCGTTCGATCAGGCCGTCGGTGTTGCTCACCTCGGGGGAGCGTTTGAGGGTGCAGTTGACGTACAGCGCGCTGAGGTCGTCGTAGCGGTACGGGCTGGTGGGCATCGGCCGACTCCTCGCGGGCTGGCAGGGGGACCCTCCCAGCCTGCGAGGCGCGCGCCGGGCGGGCCAGCGCGGCGCGCCCGAACGCGTGAGACCGCGGGGGAGAGGGCCGGCCCGGGATGGGCGAGACGGGGAGGCGGGCCGCACACGGACGCCGGCCCGCCCGGACCCGAGGGTCCCGGCGGGCCGGCGCGGTGGTGCGGTGGCGCGGACCGGTCCGAGCCGGTGCGGCGAGGGCCAGCCGACGGTCAGCCGACGGTCAGCGAGGTGTCGTCGACGACGAAGGAGGTCTGGAGCTTGGACCCCTCCGTGCCGGTGAACCGCACCGTCACCGTCTGCCCCGCGTAGGCGGCGAGGCTGAAGCCGCGCTGCACGTAGCCGCTCGACGCGTTGAGGTTGGAGTACGTGGCAAGGGTGGACAGGACCGTGCCGGCGCTGTTCACGACCTCGACCTTGAGGGTGTCGTACGCGGTGGTCGTGGTGGTCTCGGCGGTGTCGATCCGGGTGTAGAAGCCGAAGGTGGCCTTGGTGCAGCCGGCCGGGATCGTCACGTTCTGGGAGAGCGTGTCGGTGTGGGCGGCGCCGTAGCCGCTCAGCCATGCCTTGTACGAGCCGGTGCGCGCCGGGCGCGTGGCGTCGTTGGTGACGACGTCGGTCGAGCCGGTCCAGCCGGTGGCGCCGGACTCGAAGCCCGGGTTGGCGAGCAGCTGGCCGGCGGTGCAGGTCGTGCCGCCGCCTCCGCCACCGCCGCCACCCGTGGTGCCCTGGGAGAGCCACTCGGTGGCGTTCAGGGCGAGCGCCGCGTTGGTGCCGGCGGGGTCGTTCCAGCCGTCGTACAGCGTGTTGCCGCTCTGGCCGGTGCCGTCGTCGATCGGCGAGCTGTCGCCCCAGAACGCGACCCGGCCGCTGCCGAAGGAGCTGGTGGCGAAGAAGGCCCCGGTGTTTCCGGAGGAGCCGGTGCGGTAGACGAGGCCCTTGACGGACGGGTTGTCGGCCGGCTTGAGGGTGGCCGTGGTGCCGCTGCGGATGATGCTGCCGGTGACCTTGCCGAACGCGCCGTTCAGTACCGGGTCGGTGGTGTCGGCGATGGCGCGCGGGTTGTCGGTCTGGATGTTGGCGACATCGACGCTGAAGCCGAACGGGTCGGTGTTGTCGACCCCGTTGTCCGTCATCAGGTCGTTGATGATCGCCAGCGCGTCCCAGCCGTCGTTGTTGCGGTCGGCGTTGGTGTGGTCGGAGACGAGGAAGAGTCCGCCGCCGTTCTGCACGAACTTCATGACCGCGGTCTTCTCGCTCGCGCTGAGCCGGATGTTGGGCTCGGGCAGCACGAAGGTGTCGAAGTTCGCGAGGTCGGTCGCGGCGGAGGTGCCGTAGGTGATGGTGCCGCCCGACGGCAGGGTCTTGAGCGCGTAGCGCCCGGTCTTCTGGAGCGCCACGCCCCAGGCGGACAGGGCTCCGGTCCAGTCCTTCTCGGTCTGCGGCGAGGGGTTCTGGGTGAGCGGATCGGGCTGGCCGGTGCCGATGATCCAGTCGGCGTTTCCGGCGGTTTCCGCCTTGGAGTTGTCGAAGAGGAGGCGCAGCGGCGCCGCGGCGGCGACCGCGGCACCGGCCGAGGCGCCGGCCGAGGCGCCGGGTGTGGTGGCGCGCGGCGCGGCGACGGCGGACGAGCCGAGCGCGGGCGCCGCGGCGGCGGCGAGCAGGGCGCCGCAGGCGGTCAGGGTGGCGAAGCGGCGGGTGGACCTTCCGAGTCCGGGCATCCGTCAGACCTCCGTGAGGGGGGTGAGGGGCAACAGCGGTGCGGACGGCCATTCTTCGCGCGTAGAACATCGATTCCAGGACGCCCCGCACTCGCGCGATTGAACGGTACATGACCAGAAGGGGTTGGTGGAACGCCATACTCCGTGGGGAGGTTGGGGGATTCTTGTGTGCTGCTGGCATGGCGGGCGGGGGTGGCGTACGGCGGTGAGCCCCGCCCTCTCGTACGGCCCCGGCGCGCACGGCGCACGCGACGCCGGGCGGGCGTACGGAGGCGCGCCGGCGGTGCGGAGCCGGCGCGCCGGGGCTCAGCGGTCGACCGGCAGGCCCCGCGGCTCCTTGACGCGCTTCATGATGATCTGCGAGTTGACCTCGGTGACTCCCGCCAGCGTGGTCAGCCGCTCGATCCACAGCCGCTCGTACGCCGCGAGATCGGCGACCGCGATCCGCAGCAGACACCCGGGGCTGCCGAAGAGGCGGTACGCCTCGATCACGTCCGGGATGTCCTGGAGCGCCTCCTCGAACGCCTCCACCGTCTCCCGGTCCCGCCGCACCTCGACGGACACCAGCACCTCGAAGCCCCGGCCCACCGCCTCCGGGTCGATGACCGCGCGATAGCCCTGGATCACGCCGTCCTGTTCCAGCTGGCGCACCCGGCGCAGACAGGGGGAGGCGCTGAGGCCCACGCGCTGGGCCAGCTCCTGGTTGCTCAGCCGGCCGTCCTGCTGGAGTTCGCGCAAGATGTGGAGATCAATCCGGTCCATGACGCAATTGTCCACCACGGACGGCAGGCATCCGGGGTGAGATCGCAATCGCATTGCGCGCCTCTTGACCTATCGTTGCCGCGCACCCCCCACGGAAGGACGTATCCCCATGAAGTGGTCGCGCGACGACCGGCCGCGCCGCGTCGTGGTCATCAGCACCGGCGGCACCATCGCCAGCCGCTGGACCGGCAGCGGGTACGCCGCCGACGCCTCCGGCGACGACGTCGTGGCCACCGCCGCCGTCCCCGACCACGTGACCGTCGAGGTCGTCGACCTCTTCAACGTCAACAGCTCGCGGATGACCACCGACCGCCAGCTGGCCCTGCTGCGCGCCGTCCACGAGACGCTGGCCGACCCGGGCGTCGACGGCGTCGTCGTCACCCACGGCACCGACACCCTGGAGGAGTCGGCCTTCTTCGTGGACCTGCACCACACGGACCCCCGCCCGGTGGTCTTCACCGGCGCCCAGCGCCCCTTCGGCGCGGGGGACGGCGACGGTCCGGCCAACCTCTACGACGCCCTCCAGGTCGCCGCCACCGTGCGCGGCCTCGGCGTCCTCGTCGTCTTCGACGGACTCGTGCACGCGGCGCGCGGCACCGTCAAGACCAAGACGCTCGCCTCCGACCCCTTCGCCGACCCGTCCGGCGAGCGCGTCGGCCGCCTCGGCTTCGGGCGGGTCGACATCGACCGCGAGCCCGTGCGGCCCGCGTCGATCCCGCTGCCCGCCGACGGCCGCCCCGCTCCGCGCGTCGACATCGTCATGCACCACTCCGACGGCGATCCGGTCCTCTTCGACGCGGCCGTCGCCGCCGGCGCGCGCGGCGTCGTCCTCGTCGGCACCGGCGCGGGCAACGCCACCCCGGAGATCGCCGCGGCCGTCGCCCGTGCCGTCGATCAGGGCGTCCATGTCGTCCTGTCCACCCGGGTCTCCGCCGGTCCCGTCGCCGAGGTCTACACGGGCGGCGGCGCCGTCGACCTGGCCGCCGCCGGAGCGGTCCTGGCCGGCACGCTGCGGCCCGGCCAGGCCCGGATCGCCCTGCTGGCGGCCCTGCTCGCCGACATGCCGTCGACGGAACACCGGACGGCTCTGCTCCGGACCCTCCTCGGGGGCCCTGAGAACCCTGATCCGGCGGTCGCGGTGGCAGCCGCCGCCGCGTAGGCGCCGAGTCCGGGCGGTCCCGCACCCCTTGCCCGTCCCTCAGGGGCGTGTCGGGGGTGCGGGGCCGTTCGGGCTCAAGGCTGCGGTGGGTTAATCCGATATTCATTCCGAAAGTGGGATGAATCGATTACGGAGCCACCCTCATGACGCCGACCGCCCTCGCCCCCACGGCCCCCGCACCCGCCACCCCCGTCACCCCTGACGCGCCCGACACGCTGGACCGGGAGGCGGCCGCCCTGTTCGACGCGGCGGCCTGGCAGGAGACGGTGACCCGCTGGGCCGAACCGCCCGCGCCGCCCGCCCCCGTACGGGACGAGCCCCCGGCCCCCGACTGGCGCCGGCTGCTGTCCGTCCCCGTCGACCGCCTGGTGGCCGACGCCCTCGCCGCCGTCGACGAACCGTCCGTGGCCCGGCCCGCGCCCCAGCCCGCCGCACGGCCCCTCCCGGGCCGCCTCGGCGCGATCCTCCCCGACCGGCTCCACCTCTGGCGCCGCATCGGCAGCCCCGACGTACTCCCCTCGGTCCACCTGGCGCACGCCCGGTGCGTCCTGACCGAGTGGGGCTGGCAGAACACCCCGTACAGACTCCGCGACGCCCGCGGCGCGCGCTGCGTCTGCGGCGCCATGGTCACCGCCCACCGGCTCGGCTACGGCAGCGCCGCCACCCTCGACGAGGCCGGGTCCTGGATGCTCGAAGAACTGCGCTCCCGTGGCTGGAACGGACTGGTCGGCCCCTGGAACCGCGCCCCTGGCCGCACCGCCGCCGACGCCCTCGCCCTCGTCGACGCCACCATCCGGCGGGCGGCCCGCGCCGGGCGCTGAACCCGCGGCGACAGGGTGCGTGCTGTGGTGCGATTACCCGGGAGGTAATCGCACCGGCCGGTGTCGGTGAGAATGTCGATCCCGCCGCGTCGAACGGACGACGCGGATGCCGGATCGGAGTGATGCGTCGTGTCCATGGCCGCCACCGCGACCACCCGCGCTGTCGTGGAGGAGTTGCTGCGCCGGATCGGTGCGGGCGACCCGGAGGAGATCGCCGCGCTGTACGCCGAGCGGAGCGACTGGAAGCTGGACTGGCCCGAGGCCGAGCACGGCCGCGCCGCGACCCCCTGGATCCGGCACCGTTCCACCCGCGCCGATGTCGTCGCCCACTACCGCGAACTCGCCGCGCACCATGTGCCCGGACAGGCCGCCACCGCGATCGAGCGCGTCCTGGTCGACGGCCCCGACGCGGTCGTGATGGGCGAGATCCGCCAGACCGCCCGTTCCACCGGGCGCGCCTACCGTGCGCGATTCGCTCTGCACGTCACGGTCGAGGACGGCCTCGTCACCCGGCACCACGTCTACGAGGACAGCCTCGCCGTCGCCCAGGCCTTCGACTAGGGCCTTTCGTCCGGATCAGGCGCCGGGGCCCCCTATGTGTTTGGTCAAGGCCGAAGGCCAGTAGGTTCGTGCGGTCAAGGGCGGGCCGGGCTGTAGGGGTGTGCATGAGTGATAGACAGGTGACGATCAAGCTCACGAGTGACGAGGCACTGGTGCTGTCGCACTGGCTGGAGAAGCTCCAGATGACGGACCTCAGCCGCGTTGTCGACGATCCGGCGGTCTGGGCACCGATCCATCGGATCGCCGGAACGCTCGACAAGGCGCTTCCTGAGCTGTTCGCGCCTGACTATGACCAGCGGCTTGAGGCGGCTCGTCAGCGGCTTCGGCCGGAGGGCTGATCGGGCAGTCTGGACTCCTCACCCGGCCGCAGCGGGTTGGGGCTCGTAGAAGTCTTCCCGGCCGGGGTGACGGCGGTGGCGTGGTGTTCGCCCTTGCCGACGTCCAGGCCGAGGAAGACGTCGATGTCGCCGGTGTCGATCACGTGCAGGCCCCTCCATCACGCTTTCGTCCGGCCTTGCCTCGGCACCGAGCTGCCACATCCACGTTACGGAGAGCTCTTCCGGCCTTGGGTGAAGCCGGTGCTCAAGCCCCTCATCAGCGGTCCGTCGATGCCTTCGGGCCCGGTGACACCACCCCCCGGATCATGAACAACAAGGGGGGGAAGTCATGCCGGGACCCGAAGGCCGGTGGCCCCATGCGGAGCCACGAAAAAGACATCCGATGGGGTTAGTAGGTCAAGCCGCGATGCTTAGTAGGTGTTTTTGATCCTGCAGCAGGCCCTGGCAGGGATTGCCACGACCGTGGGGCTACCGAGGCTGGAGGTAGGTGCCGAAAAACCGGTGGTACGCGGTCCTCGGACGGGAGACACTCACCAGCTATGTCGACGACGCCACCGCCCGGCCCGCTGTGTACGCGTGATTCACTCGCCTCGGAGCTGCGTGACATCGGCCTACGCCCTGGTGAGACCCTCCTCGTGCACTCCTCCCTCAGCTCGCTCGGCTGGGTCTGCGGCGGCCCCGGCGCTGTTGTGTTGGCACTGCTCGACGTCCTCGGCGACGACGGGACGTTGGTGGTGCCGACGCATTCCGGGGACAACTCGGATCCGGCGAACTGGAACAGTCCGTCCGTGCCTGAGGCATGGTGGGCGGACATCAGGGCATCGATGCTGCCTTACGACCCGCGCACCACGCCCACGCGCGGTGTGGGCGCGATCCCCGAGACCGTCCGTAACTGGCCAGGGGCTGCCCGCAGTGCGCATCCGCAGACCTCATTCGCGGCCATAGGCCCGCGCGCCTCCACGATCCTGGACGGCCACGCTCTGGACTGCCGGCTTGGCGAACGCAGTCCGCTTGCCCGTTTGGAAGACGTCCGGGCGCGGATCCTCCTGCTGGGCGCGGGCTTCGAATCCTGCACGGCGTTTCACCTGGCCGAGTACCGGATTCCCGCACCGCAGGTCGACAACTCCTTCGCCATCATGACCCCACAGGGCCGCCGCTGGAGCACCGTGCGAGATACGGCGATCACCGATGACGGCTTCGATGACCTGGGCGCGGCCTTCGAGCAGGAACGCCCCATAACACGAGGTACGGTGGCCGCAGCCGAAGCTCGGCTGTTCTCCCTGACTGACGCCGTCGCATATGCCCAGGTCTGGTTGGCCGAGCACCGCCCAAGCGCGGCATCGATCCCAATGCTGTCCTGAGAGTAGATCAGCTGGTGCGCTTGGCTTTCCTCGTCCAGTTGTCGGTGCGGGGGCTCTTGCGGGTCAGGCGTCGGGTCATCATGGTGATGAGTGCCCAGTTCAGGTGTGCTTCGGAGTGCTGGGGCAGGCGTTCGTAGTCGCGTGCGTTGCGGCGGGCGTTCATGCACCAGCCGATCGTCCGCTCGACTTTCCAACGGCGAGGAAGGACGACGAAGCCCTTGGTGCCCTTGGGCCTGGAGACGATGCGCAAGGTGAGCCAGAGGCGTTCGCGGGCCCAGTCCACGAGTTCGCCGGCATAGCCGCGATCTGTCCAGACCTGGGTGATCTGCGGTTGGGTGAGACGGAGCCGCCAGAACACGTCGCGGGCGGCGTCACGGTCCTGGATGTCGGCGGGCGTCACCGTGATCATCACCGGCAGGCCGAGCGTGTCCACCGTGACATGTCGCTTGCGACCGTTGATCTTCTTCGCGGCGTCATAGCCCCGGCTGTTGCGGCCCACGGTGGAGGCGCCCTTGACCGACTGGGAGTCCACGATCAGCGTCACCGGGTGCGGGCAGCGGCCCTTGCCGGTACGGATCCTCCGGCGGAGCTGATCACGGATGTAGGTGACAACCCCGGCCCGGTTCCACCTCCAGAAAAACCCGTAAACCGTCTCCCACGGGGGGAAATCCGCAGGCAGAGCCCGCCACTTCGCACCGTTGTCGACGATGTAGCGGATGCCGTCGACGATCTCCCGCCGCGGCCACTTCTCCGGATGCCCGCCGGTCATGGTCTGGCAGGCAGGGATGGGCAGCAGGGGTTCCAGAAGAGCCCATTCGGCAACGGAGGTGTCGGACGGGTAGCGGCGGCGACGGGAAGCAGCGGGCATGGCGGGCTCGGCAGAGGCGATCGGCTGTGGACGGGGGCTATTTGGAGAGCTGGGCGAGGGTGGCGCGGACGCCGGTGAGCTGGGCGGTGGCGAGCTGGGCCCATTCGTCGTCTGGGTAGCGGGCCAGGTGGGGGTCGAGCGTGCCCGTGATCACCCGGGTGAGGCGGCCGAGGATCTGCCGGAACTGCCGCTTGTCGTACTCGATCCAGTCCGCGGGGTCGTCGGAGAACATGAACCCGTCCCGGCGGGTCCATGTGATCGGTGTCGGGTTCTCCGCGGCGACGACGTCGCGGACGTGCCGGATGCCGCGGCCGACCTGCGAGCGGGTCAGACGGGTGGCGGACATGAGCTGGTAGGTGTGCAGACCCGCAGGGCGTGCTTCCATCAGGGCGACGCGGACTAGGTCGCCGTAGTGCTCGGCCAGCGGCAGCGCCTCCCTGCGACGTGGCATGGCCTACTCGCCCTTGAGGAGCTGGACCAGCTGCTCGTCCAGGGTGAACTCGCCGTTGTCGAGCGCCCCTTCGAGCCAGTCCGCCGCCGCGCGGACCCGGCCGCTCTGACGCCTCACGGTCTCGCGCTCGTCCTCGGTGAACTCCTGCCCGCGCAGCTGCGGGACCAGCCGTCCCAGGGTGGCCACGAAGCTGTGGCAGGAGCCGACCAGGTCGAGGTACTCGATGGTGTGCTCGATCGCGCGAACGGCCGGGGTGCGCTCCCGGATCCGGTCCCGCGTCTCGTTGGAGTTGTCGAACTGGGCACGGTTGACGAGCATCCGGGTGGTGTCGTCGCGCATCGCCTTCCGGGCGACGGCCGGGCGGCGCAGCAGGTCCGTGGTCACCTGCTGGGCGACGGTGTCGTCCCTGGTCAGCTCCGTGACGACCCGCACCCGTTCGGCCGGGGTGACGTGCTCGGTCACCGTCGGCCGCTTCAGCAGGCCGGTGGCGACCTGGGCGGCAACCTCGTCGTCCCGGGTCAGGTCGGCCACGGCCTGGACCTTCTCATCGACCGTGACCGGCCGGTCGACCCGCTGGCCGACGACCCGCTTCGCGCCGTCCGGTGTCCACTGCCGAGCGCCAGTGCGCGGATTGAACGGCGCGTCCTCGATCGCCGCCCACCGCTCGTCATCGTCCACGACCGACGCGAGGATGCGGTGAACCGTGAACGACACGCCCTCCTTGCGGCGCTTTTCCGGCCAGCGGTTGGCGGTGTAACGCCAGTCCTCCACCGTCCGGCGCTCCACCCCGATGTCGTCCGCGAACATCTGCAACGACTCCGTCACGGTGAACAGGTCGTCCGTGCCGTTCGGCATCGACCCGCCCACCGCCCTCATCGGCTCGATCTCCAACGCCATGTCACCCAGGGCGAACTGCGCGCGGGCGACCTGCGCGATCAGTTCCTTCGCCTGGCTGACGAGCTGTTCATAACGCTGCCGGGTGACGTTCCCGATCCGGTCGGTCACGTCGGTCATGATGACCACCGTCCTCGCCCGGGTCAGGCCCGGTCACCACGACGGGACCGGTCAAAGGGGCGCCGGCCCCGGTCACCGTCCACCGTGACGCGCGCGCGACACGCCGGGGCAGGGCGTGAACCAGGGGCGCTCGAAGCGCTCGGTAGTCGCTCCCAACTACCCTGTAAAACAAGGGTTGTTCAAGGTGTTCGCGAGGCGTTCGGCTACGGCGTGTCCGTAACGCCGTTCCGTGACGCCCGCCGCTGACGGCAGGCCCGCACCCGGCAACGGTCCGAGCAGTACACCGCCGCCTTCGACCGCTCCACTCCCACCGTCCACGACCGCCCGCAGACCGGGCACTCAACTTGCTCTCCCCGCTGCATCGCAGCCACCCGCTGCCGTGTCTGCTGAAGCCTCCGCCACCGCCGTGACCTGCACCGACCCGAGCAGAACACCGCCTCCGCCACCATCGTCTGCGGCAGCGGATCACCGCACTCCCGGCAGTACCGCCGAGCCGTCCCGCCAGCCCCCACAACTCAGATCATCCAGGCGCACGCACCTTACCGCCAGGGATCAAAAACACCTACTTAGTTCGAGCTTCGGTGCCGTGGGGAAGGCGGTGGTCTCGCTGTAGGGCGTGCCGTTGGCGAGGCAGTGGTGGAGGCAGCCCAGGAGCCGGTTGTAGAGGTTGCGCTGGGCCGAGGTGTGGCGGTCGCCGGTCTTGCGTCGGCGATCGTAGTGAGCTCTGGCGCCAGGTGAGGCGGTGAGGGAGGCGAAGGCCCAGACGTAGCCGACCGCGGCCAGGCGCTGGTTCTTGACCCGGCGGACCATCACCGTGTGGCTCTTGCCTGAGGCGCGAGTGACGGGTGCTGATCCGGCATAGGCCTTGAGCGCCTTGGCATCGGCGAAGCGGCTGCGCTCGTCGCCGATCTCGGCCAGGACCCGGGCTCCGCTGAGCGCGCCGAGGCCCGGGAAGCTGGTGATGACCGCCGCGTCCGGGTGCTGCTCGAACAGCTCGACCGAGGCTTCGGCGAGGCTGTCCGCAGCGGCGCAGGCGGCCTCGAACTTCCCCAGCAGGGCCAGGGCCTGGCGGCCCATCGCGGTCTCGACGAGCGGGAGCTGGCGCATCTGCGGAACACGCAGCATGGCGTGCAGGCGCTCGACCTCGGCCTCGATGCCGCGCTGGCGGCCGGCACGCTTGAGTACCGCCTTCAGCTGGATTCGGCTGAGCCGGGCGGCTTGCCGGGGAGTCGGTGCAGCGGCCAGCAGAGTGCGGGCCAGCGGCGCGTTGAGGCCCCCTGTGATCGGCTGGACGGCGGCGAGGTAGCCGGGGAAGTACTCACGCAGGTGAGAGCGGAGCTTGTTACCGGCCCGCGTGCGGTCCCAGACGGCATCCTGCTGGGCGCGGGCCAGGACTGCGACGGCCTGGGCGAGCTCGCTGTCGGCCGGGAGCTGGCGGTGCGCGTCTGCGTCAGTGCGCAAGATGTTTGCCAGCACCATCGCGTCGAGGTGGTCGGACTTCTTGCGCGAAACTGTGTGGCGCTCGCGATAGCGGGCGGCCGCCATCGGGTTGACGGCGTAGACGGGGCGGCCGGTGGACCTGAGACAGGCGACCAGCAGGCCGCGGGAGGTCTCGATCGCCACTGGTATCTGATCACCGGGGTTGTCGCCGTGTTCGGCCAGGAGGTCGAGCAGCTGTTGCAGGCCGGCTGCGTCATCGCCGATCCGGGCCCGTCCGAGGAGCTTGCCGTCGCCGTCGACGAGGGCGACGTCGTGGTGGTCGCTGGCCCAGTCGATCCCGCAGAACGCCTTCATGCGTGTCTCTCACGTCCTTCTGTCCGATGTGTATATCCGCTGGTCAAGGCCAGTGCGGAGGCACGCGACTCCCCAATGGAAGGGCTCTGGGCCCGTCATCCGATTGGTCGTTCGTGACCCCAGCTGACCGCAGGGGCCTCGGTCTGTGCAGGAGCTCGAAGGCGTCCCGGCGAAGTGAGAGGTTCACCCGGCAGAGGGCTCGGACCACGAACGTCAACGGCCTGATCATCCGATTGGTTCCGGCCGAGAGAAGCGCGCAGCAGAGCGGGTTGGCCTTGACGCCGCCCTCACTACCGCGGGCCCTCGGTGGCAATCGGCCAGCACCCAGGGCCAAGTCTTGACCGAGTGCTCAAGGGCTCCGGGGGTGTGTATGGCTCACCGGATGCTGGCTGATCGCCACCGAGGTGAAGCCGGTGGCCGCGATCTTTTTCGAGGTCTCCTGGACCGGGTAACGGGTAGCAGTCCACCGGCTTCATCCCCCATTAGGTAACGGGGAGGGCTGCGACCGCGGTGGCCCGGACGTGCGTCCGGAGTCGCCCGGCCGCCTCGCGGCGACGGACGACTCCGGACAGGGTGCGTCAGGTGGACGCGCCCGGCCCCGGCGGGCCGGACGCGTCGGGATCAACGGTTCTGCAGGGCCTTGACGTTGTCGCCGAAGGACCAGCCCTTCGAGCCGTCCCAGTTGATGGACCACGTCATGAGGCCCTTGAGCGAGCCGTTGAACGTGTTCCACGCCTGGCCGACCTGGCTGGGCGCCATGTAGCCGCCGCCCGCGCCGGGCTGCGCCGGCAGGCCGGGCACCTGCTTGTCGTACGGCACCTTGATCGTGGTGCCCTGGATGGTCAGGCCTTTGTCGAGGCAGGTCGTCTGAGCGGCGAAGCCCTCCACAGTGCCGGCCTGGTACGAGTCGCCCGAGCAGCCGTACATGCTGCCGTTGTAGTACTGCATGTTGAGCCACCACAGCCGGCCGTTGTCCACGTACTTCTTCACGATCGGCAGGTACGAGCCCCAGATGGACCCGTAGGTGACGCTGCCGCCGGTGACGTACGCGGTCTCGGGCGCCATCGTCAGACCGAAGCCCGCCGGCATCTTGGCGAGCACGCCGTCGATGATGCGGATCAGGTTGGACTGGGAGGCGGACAGGGTGTTGATGTTCCCACTGCCGGACAGACCGGTCTCGATGTCGATGTCGATCCCGTCGAAGTTGTACTTCTTGAGGATCGGGACGACCGTCTCCACGAAGCGGTCGGCGACTTTGCTCGACGACAGGTCGATGCCCGCGGCCGCGCCGCCGATGGACATCAGGATCGTGGCGCCCTTCGCCTTGGCCTCGCACATCTCCGTCGGCGTCGACACCTTCACACCCGCGTCCATGCCGTTCTCCCACAGGACGGTTCCGTCCGAGAGAATCACCGGGAAGGCGGCGTTGACGACGTTGTAGCCGTGCTGGGCGATCCGGCTGTCGGTGATGGGAACCCAGCCCATACCGGGGTGGACGCCGTTCGCGGCGCCGTCCCAGTTCTCCCAGTACCCCTGCAGCACCTTGCCGGCCGGCTTGGGCTTCGTGGCACAGGTGGCGTCGCCCGGAGGGTCGGTGGGCGGAGGTGTGGTGGGCGGTGGCGTGGTCGGCGGGGGTGTGGTGGGCGGTGGAGTCGTGGGTGGCGGCGTGGTCGGCGGGAGCGTCGTGCCACCGGGGCCGGTGAGCGACACGTCGTCCGCGAAGTACGCGGGCGTCCCGTACCAGCCGTGCAGGTAGACCGTCACCGATGTGGTGTTCGCACCGGTGGTGAAGTCGACGCTGAGCTCGCTGTACGACGAGGAGTCGGGCGTCCAGGTCTGCGGCTCGCTGGTGGCACCGGTACCGCTGGCGCCGAGGTAGACGTAGCTGCCCTGGACGAAGGCGCTCAGCGTGTACTTCGAGTTGGGCTGCACGCTGACCGTCTGGGTGCACTGAGCGTTGCCCAGGCCGGACGGTGTGGCCTCCAGCGCGGACGAGCCGGAGTGTGCCGGGCTGCTGACGACCGCGCCGGAGTCATTGGCGCAGGACCAGCCGGAAAGACCGCTCTCGAAGCCGGAGTTGGCTATCAGGTTGGTGCCGGCGGCGCCGGCCGGGGCGGAACCGACCAGGGTGACGCAGGCGCCGATGACGCCGGCGGCGCTCACCCCGGCGAGCGTACGGGTCAGGACGGTCGAGCCGCGCCGAGTCCGGACGGCGGCCGAATGCCCGTCATCCACCTCGGGCAGAGTGCGAATCCTCCGACGGAACATGCTGTGCTCCATTCTCGCCACGTGCCGTGGGTGTGAGCGTGCGTGAGGGGGGCGTGGACGCACGGCCCCGGATGCAACGGGAGAGATGCAGTGCGGCGATCGACGGGATCGTAGAAGGGGTGGCCGGACCGGTCAATAGGTCTGGACCAAAGGTGAACGACTGCCCGGTGTTCCACTTGTCGGAACGTGACAGACCGGGCACAGACCGGCGAATCGCATGCACGCGAGCCCGGCCCAGCGTGAGGGCGCGGCCTGTCCGGCAGCGTGTTATGCCGTCCGGGTGGGAGGTGAGATGACTCCATGTGCGGGCCCCGGTGTGAGGAAACGGCGGTCTCGGCAGGTCACCGCCGTTCGCCGACGGTGGCGATGAGGACAGTGGACTCGAAGCGGCCCGCGGGTTTGTCGAATCGCGTGATCGGCACCGCCGTGTCCGCCATCGGATTCCCTCCAGTGGCCCCGCCGGCCCCGCACCGGCCTGCCCGACGCCGAGATCACCACGGCCTGGGTGCGGCCGATGTCCGGCGGATTCCGGGGAGAACCTTTTCGGCCACCGGACTAGCCTGAGGGTATGGGCAGCGGTGGTCTGACCGGGGTGTTCCTGTGCGGAGACGTGATGCTCGGCCGGGGGATCGACCAGATCCTTCCCCACCCCCTCGACCCCGTCCTCACCGAGCGGTACGTGCACGACGCCCGCGACTACGTGGCCCTCGCCGAGGCGGTCTCCGGCCCCGTGCCCCGGCCGGTCGCCCCCGGCTACCCCTGGGGCGATGCCCTGGCCCTGATCGACGCCGCCCGGCCCGCCGCCCGCGTGGTCAACCTGGAGACCTCGGTGACCCGCCACGCCGTGCCGTTCCCCGGCAAGGCCGTCCACTACCGCATGGATCCGGCCAACCTGCCCGCGCTGACCGCCGTACGCCCCGACGTGGTCGGCCTCGCCAACAACCACGTCCTCGACTACGGCCGGCGCGGACTCGACGACACCCTCGCAGCGCTCGGCGCCGCCGGGCTGCGCACCGCGGGCGCGGGCGCGGACGCCGGGGCGGCCCGCCGGCCCGCGACCGTTCCGCTGCCCGGCGGACGCCGCCTGGTCGTCCACGCGCTCGGTCTCGCGTCCAGCGGAGTGCCCCGCGACTGGGCCGCCACGGCCCGGCTCGGCGGAGTCCACTACGGCGCGGGGCCGCACGGTGGCGCCGCGACCCGGCTCCTGGCCCGGCTGCGGGCCGACCGCCGCCCCGGCGATCTCGTCGTCGTGTCGGTCCACTGGGGCTCCAACTGGGGGTACGCCCTCGCCCACGACGAAGTCGCCTTCGGGCACGCCCTCGTCGACGCCGGCGCCGACCTCGTCCACGGCCACTCCTCGCACCACCCGCGGCCCCTGGAGACGTACCGCGGCCGGCTCGTCTTGCACGGCTGCGGCGACCTCGTCAACGACTACGAGGGCATCACCGGACAGGAGGGCTACCGTGACGACCTGCGGCTCCTCTACTTCGTCACCGTGCACGACGAGGACGGCACCCTGGCGGAGGTACGGCTCGTCCCGCTGCGCAGCCACCGGCTGCGCCTCGAACCGGCCGGGGAACGCGACACGCGATGGCTCCACGACACACTCGGCCGGATCAGCCGCCCCTACGGGATACGGATCACCCCCGCGCCCGCGGAGGACGGCGGCCCCCCGGCCCTGACGGCCCGGCCCGCCGGCTGACCGGCATCAACCGGGCTGACCGCGCGGACCACGGACCACGGGCCGCGGGCCGCGGACCACGGGCCACGGACGAGAGATCACGGAGGCGAAGGACGAACGACAGACCACCGACCACGGACAGGAAGGCGAGCGGACCATGTACTTCACCGACCGCATCGACGCCGGCAGGCAGCTCGCCGCACGGCTCACCGGCCTCCGGGCCCCGGACGCGGTGGTCCTCGGACTGCCGCGCGGGGGAGTGCCCGTCGCCGCCGAGGTCGCCGACGCGCTCGGCGCGCCTCTCGACATCTGTCTCGTCCGGAAACTGGGTGTGCCCTACCAGCCCGAGCTGGCCATGGGCGCGATCGGCGAGAACGGAGTGCGTGTCCTCAACGACCAGGTGATCGCCCAGGCCGGCATCACCGCACGCGACCTCGCCCTCGTCGAGGACCGCGAGCGGACCGTCCTCGCCGAGCGGGCCCGCCGCTACCGCGGCGACCAGGCCCCCGCCGACCTGACCGGCCGTACCGCGGTCGTCGTCGACGACGGCTTCGCCACCGGCGCGACCGCGCTCGCCGCCTGCCAGGTGGTACGGGCCCGGGGCGCGGACCGGATCGTGCTGGCCGTACCCGTCGCGCCGGCCGGCTGGACCGCCCGGGTCTCCGGCGTGGCGGACGACACGTACTGCGTCCACGAACCGGAACTCTTCTACGCCATCGGCCAGTTCTACCGCGACTTCGGACAGACCACGGACGAGGAGGTCGTCGCGGCGTTGCGGCCGCGCCGCGGGGTCCCGGACACGGACACCGAGGTACGGATCCCGCTCGGCGCCGGCGGCGCCGGCGAACCCGAGGTCGGCGGGCACCTCACCGTGCCCGCCGGGGCCACCGGCGTCGTCCTGTTCGCGCACGGCAGCGGCAGCAGCCGGCACAGCCCGCGCAACCGGGCCGTCGCCGCCACCCTCAACCGGGCCGGACTCGGCACGCTCCTGTTCGACCTGCTGACCGAGGACGAGGCCGCCGACCGGAACAACGTCTTCGACACCCCGCTGCTCGCCCTGCGGTTGCGCCGGGCGACCGACTGGCTCGCCGGCCGGCCCGGCACCGACGGGCTGAACACCGGCTACTTCGGGGCCAGTACGGGCGCCGCCGCCGCGCTGTGGGCGGCCGCCGAGTCCGGGGACCGGGTGGCCGCGGTGGTCTCCCGGGGCGGCCGGCCCGACCTCGCCGGGGAGCGGCTGCCCGAGGTCGCCGCCCCGACCCTGCTCATCGTCGGCGGCGCCGACCCGCAGGTCCTCGACCTCAACCGGCGGGCCGAGGCGATGCTGCGCTGCGAGCACCGGCTGGTCACCGTGCCGGGCGCCGGACACCTCTTCGAGGAGCCCGGCACCCTGGAGAGGGTGGGCGAGCTGGCGGCCGACTGGTTCGCGGCCCGGTTGTGAACAGCCCGGCTGTGAACCAGCCCGGTTGTGACCGTCCCGGCCGGGAGCCGGCGAACCCTCATCCGGGCGCGGGCGCGGGCGCGGGCCGGGGTCAGGCCGGGTCGGGATCGGGCACGGGGCTGCCGCCGACGATCCGGTCCACCGCCGCCGCGATCAGGGCGTCCCGCTCCTCCTCCGTGAAGACCTCCGGCAGCGTGAGCTGCTCGACGATCAGCCAGTTGAAGGCGAGGATCAGCAGTTTGACGGCGGTCGCGTCGCCGGGCAGCCCGGAGCCCTCGTGGTACGCGACGTTGGCGTCGACGTCCGCGCGGACCCGCTCGGTCAGGACCGCGCGCAGCGCGGGGCGCCGGGTGGCCTCCAGGCGCAGTTCGAGCAGGGCCAGATAGCCGGTACGGAAAGCGCTGACCCGGTCGACGAGTTCGCGCATCAGCTCCGTGTACGTCTCCCGGTCCGGGGTCGCCGCCCGCTGCCGCGCGATGGTCTCCTCGTCCGGCTGCAGCCGTTCGTAGACGCGCCCGCCCGCCTGGGTGAGCAGGTCGTCGCGGTTGGCGAAGTAGTTCGAGGCGGTTCCGGGCGGTACGGCCGCCTCGGTGTCCACGGCGCGGAAGGTGAGGCCGCGCGCGCCCTCCCGGGCGAGCACCTCGATCGCCGCGTCGACGAGCGCCGCCCGGCGCTCCGGATTCCTGCGCGCCATCGTCATCGCTCCCGTCGGCCGGACGTGCGGGCGTTGTCCCGCCCAGAGTACTACGGGCGGAGTGGATGATCGGGGCGAGAGGGGTGCGAGAGGGGCGATTACGGGGGACGAAGGGGGCGTGCCGGAACCGGCCGCCCCGGTGAACGGGGCGGCCGGGCGTGCACACACGGTCCTGCATGAACGGTGGTTCAGCCCGACGCGGTACCGGCCCACACCGGCCCCGTCCGGACCCGTCCCTCACGGTGGAGTAGACCACTCGGAAGCGTCAAGCGCCGTGCGCGGCGTTGACGGAAAGGTCTGGACCAACTACCTTGCGGATGGCCCTCGTTCGGCGGTCCCACAGCCGCGGTTCCGGACCCGGGCCGCCCCCACACGGTCCCGCGACGCGTCCCGTACCCCTCACACGCGTCCCAGGGAGCCCCATGGACACCGGCAGAACCGTCCGCAGATCCCCGTTCCGCAGACCCCTGCTCCACAGATCCCCGTTACTCAGAACCTCGCTCTCCGGAACTCCGCTCTCCGGAAGCCGGTTCCGCGCACGCCCCGGATCCCGCCCCCGACGGCACCCCGGCGGCAGGGCCCTGCTCGTCCTGCTCGCCGCCCTGCTCCTTCCGCTCGCCGCGCTCACCGGCCCGGCCGCCGCCCCCGCCCGCGCCGTCGGCGTACTCACCGCGGAGTTCCACGCCGAGGACAACGGCAGCTGGTGGCGCGGCGTCCTCGTGGTCCGCAACGGCACCGCCACCGCGCTGAACGGCTGGACCCTGGAGTTCGACCTGCCCGCCGGCGTCAGCGTCACCTCCCACTACAACGGCGACGCCACCGTCACCGGCCGGCACGTCACCGTCCGCAACGCCCACTACAACGGCACCGTCGCGGCCGGCGGCTCCACCGATCCGTACAGTTACTGGTTCCTCGCCACCGGCCCGGTCGGCGCTCCCACCGGCTGCACCATCGAGGGCGGCAAGTGCGACGGCAGCCCCGACGTCCCGCCCACCGCGCCCGGCACCCCGCGCGCCACCGCCGTCACCGTGCGCACCGCCACTCTCGACTGGACGCCCGCCACGGCCGGCGACCACCCCGTGACCGGGTACGAGATCCTCTCCCGGGGCGCCGTCGTCGGCACCGCGTCCTCGACCTCGGGCACCGTCACCGGACTCGCCCCGGCCACCGCGTACACCTTCACCGTCCGCGCCAAGGACACCCGCGGCAACACCGGACCCGAGAGCCCGCCCGTCACCGTCACCACGGTCGACCCGGCCAGCGACCCCAACCCGCCCACCGCGCCCGGGAATCTGCGCTCCACCGGCGTCACCTCCTCCAGCGTGAGCCTGGCCTGGAACGCCGCCACCGACGACAAGGGCGTGGTCGCCTACGACGTCTACAAGGCCGGCGCGCTGACCCGCACCGTGCCGGGCGACACCACGAGCGTCACCGTCAGCGGCCTCGGCCCGGCCAACCCCTACACCTTCACCGTGCGTGCCCGCGACGCCGCCGACAACGCCTCGCCGCCCTCGAACGCGCTCACCGTCACCACCGCCGACCTGGCCCAGGGACGCCATCTGAAGGTCGGCTACTTCGCCCAGTGGGGCATCTACGGCCGCCAGTACTTCGTCAAGAACCTCGACACCTCCGGCGCCGCCGCCTCCCTCGATGTCGTCAACTACGCCTTCGAGAACATCGACCCGGTCAACCTCACCTGCCTCAGCGGGGTCACCAAGGGCGTCGGCACCGACCCGCAGGATCCCGACCAGGGCACCGGCGCGGGCGACGCCGACGCCGACTACGCCCGCCCGTTCAGCGCCGCCCAGTCCGTCGACGGGGTCGCCGACGACGGCTGGGGCAAGCTGCGCGGCAACCTCAACCAGCTGAAGAAGCTCAAGGCCAAGTACCCCAAGCTGAAGGTCGTCGTCTCCCTCGGCGGCTGGACCTACTCCAAGTACTTCTCCGACGCCGCCGCCACCCCGGCGTCCCGGCAGAGGCTCGTCCGCTCCTGCGTCGACCTGTGGATCAAGGGCAACCTGCCCGTCTACAACGGCGCGGGCGGCGAGGGCGTCGCCGCCGGCATCTTCGACGGCATCGACCTCGACTGGGAATGGCCCGGCTCGCCCGACGGCCACCCCGGCAACCACTACAGCGCCCAGGACAAGGCGAACAACGCCGCCCTGGTCGCCGAGTTCCGCAAGCAGCTCGACGAACTCGGCGGCGAGCACCGGCTGCTGACCGCCTTCACCCCCGCCGACCCGGTCAAGATCGGGCAGGGCTGGGACCTCGGCACCGTCCGCGCCGACCTCGACTACGCCATGGTCCAGGGCTACGACTTCCACGGCGCGGGCAGTGACAACTCCTGGGAGCCCAACCGCACCGGGCACCAGGCCAACCTCACCACCGACGCCCAGGACCCGTACAACTTCCACTTCAGCGTCGACGACGCCGTCAAGCCGTACCTGGACGCCGGGGTCAGCCCGCGCAAGATCACCATCGGCATCCCGTTCTACGGACGGGGCTGGCAGGGCGTCACCGACGGCGGCGCGGCCGGCGAATGGCAGAGCGCGACCGGCGCCGCGCCCGGCCAGTTCGCCGAGGAGGCGGGCGTACGCGGCTACTCCAACCTGCTCGCCTCGGTGCCGGGTCTCACCGTCCACCACGACGAACAGTCCGGCGCCACCTACGGCTACACCGGACCGGGCGGCCAGTGGTGGAGCTTCGACGACGCCTGGTCCATCGGCCGCAAGACCGACTACCTGAAATCCAAGGGCCTGCTCGGCGTCTTCATCTGGGAGATGTCAGGCGACACCGCCGGCGGCACCCTGATGAACGCCCTGCGCACCGGCCTCGGCTGACCGTTCCCGGTCGACCGGCCCGGCTCACTCCCCGGACACGACGAGCTCGACCTCGAACCCGTCGGCGTCCTCCAGATAGGCGGCACAGCTCTGTTCCCCGCCGGCGTGCGGATGCCGGTCGGGGAACAGCAGCCGCCACCCGATCCGTACGGCTTCCTCGACCAGCCGGTCGAACTCCGCCCGCGTCGCCACATGGAACGCCAGATGATTGAGCCCCGGCCGCAGCCGGTCATGGCTGTCCGTGCTGAGCGCCGGCGACTCCTCGAACACCAGATACGTGGCCCCGAGCCGCCAGCTGCGCCCCTGGTCCCAGCGCTGGAACGGCGTGTAGCCGAGCGCGTCGAGCAGCGGCCCGAACGACGCGGCGGCGCGCCCGATGTCGGGCACCCAGATCTCCACATGGTGCAGGACACCGGTACCGGCGGGGTTGGTCACACTTCTCCTCGGGACGGGCTCGGGACGATTCGGCCCTGAGACTAACCGTGCTCTCCCGCCCTCCCGGCCTGGCCCTTCTCTTTCGGACCCCGCCGAATGGGATCGCGGACGGAGAGGGCTCCCGCGCCGGCCGCGGATGTGGTCCGCCGCCGGGCTGACGGGGGTGAGGGTGAAGGAGCCGGAGGTGCCCTCCGCCGCGAAGAACGGCCCGCCGTCGGATATGCCGATCACCGCACCACCCGTGACCTGGCGGTGCAATAGTGCCGTCGTCGCCACAACCTCAAGAACGTCACGAAGAGCATGCCGATGCTCGCCGAGTACGACTACGTCAGCGGTACTGTCCTCGTCCGCGTCAGCCACTACCTCACCCCGAACCAGGCCGACGACTACGAGGCCGCGGCCACCGTCTTCACGTAGCCCCCGCGGCGCCCGACACCCCCGCCTTCAGTGCCGAGGGCCGACAGAATGGAGACCGAAACTCGCCTTCCTCGGCGTGTATCGATCGGCCACGCTCTTTGTGCCCATTTCCCTCATCAGCCAGGAGTGATCATGCGCGCTTCACGTGTGGCCGTCTCTGCTGGTGCTGCGGCAACCGGAGTGGCCCTGACTCTCCTCGCCGCGGGCCCGGCGAGTGCGTACGCGAGCCGGACCGTCTCCACGGTTCCGTCGGCGAAAGACGGGTATGGCACCGCAAACGCGTCTCTGACCGGTGGGGACTACTGGTTCAAGATATGTGACAGGGGGACGGCGGACGGGTACCGCACCGTCGGCCGCTTGTCCAAAGACGGAACTTCCTGGAGCGTGACGCGACACGCCGCAAACGGGACCGACACCTGTGTCGGTGGCTCTGAAGACAGCACCAGCAGTATCCTGCCCCAGCCCTTGGAGGGGTACTACACGATCAAGGTTTGTCTGCGCGACGGCGCAGACGGTGCGGACTTCAACTGCAGCTCCTTGCGGGCCTACTATGACGGCTCGGCCTGGCTGTGACGGTCGTGATCCGCCTTCCTGGCATGACGGTTGCCTCGGAAGGGGAGTGTCGTCACCCTCTGTGACTTCGTGCGGGGACCTGCAAGGCCCGCGGCGGCGGGCCGAGGTCCGGTCAGCAGCTGATGTACTCCCAGGACAAGGACTTCACGGAGGACCCGGAGGGGGCGACGATGCTGACGTTGGCCTTGGTGCCCTTGCCGGTGGCCCAGTTGCTGTCGCCGACACCGCCGTTGGTGAAGTGGGCGCGGACGAAGGGGCAGCGGCCGTCGGCCTTGGTGTCGTGGACCGTACCGCTGACCTTGGTGAGACCGTTCTCGTAGCAGCCGTTGGCGTAGCCCTCGCTGCCGGACAGGTCCCAGTTCTGTTCGCAGGCGCGGACCGTCGCGGGGGCCGCCGTCGCGGACGCCAGGCCCAGCGGGAGGGCCAGAGCCGTGACGGTGGAGGTCAGAATCGCCGCCTTCTTGAGCCTGTTCATGCGCACTCCTGTCCTGGTGACGGGCGTCTCTGCCCGGGACACGAGTGTGGCGGCCGGTGCGGTGCGGCCGATACGGGATGGCGAGAAGGCGCCACCGCCCGGCGACGGGAGCGCCTCCTGAGCGCCCCCGAGCGCTCCCCGACTCAGGCGGTGACGACGGGCAGGCCGGCGGCGACGGCGGAGTCGAAGCCGTCGTCCACGGCCACCACGTCCCGGCCCGCCGCGTCCAGCAGCGACGCGCCGATGCCGGCCCGCATCCCGCCGCCGCAGTGCACCCAGACCCGGCCCGCCGGGACCTCGCCGATCCGCTTGTGCAGCTCGTGGATCGGAATGTGCGCGGAGCCGTCGATGTACCCGGCGGCGCGCTCGGAAGCGCGGCGCACGTCGAGCACGACGACCCCGTCCGTACCGTTCTCGGCCAGGCCTTCGAACGTGGACCGGGGGAAGGAGGCGAGGGCGCCGCCGTCCGCCGCCCACGCGCGGGGGGTGCCGGTCGCGGCGGCCGCCGGCCGGTCGATGCCGACCCGGACCAGTTCGCGCTGGGCGGCGGCCAGCTGTTCGGGGGATTCGGCGAGCAGCGTCACCGGCTTGCCCCACGGGATCATCCAGGCGAGGTACGTGGCGAGCTGGCCGTCCACCTCGAAGTTGAACGTGCCGGCGACGTGGCCCTCGGCGAACGCGACCCGGTTGCGCAGGTCCACCACCCACTCGCCGGCCGCGAGCCGCGCGGCGATCGCGGCGGAGTCGGCGACGGCCGGGGGCGTCAGGTCCACCGGGGCGGGGCCGCCCGCGTTGGCCGGTCCCATGTGCGCGTAGTAGGCGGGGATGTCGTCGAGCCCGGCCAGCAGGTCGGCCACGAAGGAGTCGACGTCCGTCGTCAGTGCCACGTTGACGGTCTTCTCCCGGCCGATGGTGGTGGCGTCGCCCTCGGCCTGCGCGGAGGAGCAGAAGCTGCCGAAGCCGTGGGTGGGCAGGACGGAGGTCTCGTCGGGCAGCTCCGCCGCCAGCCGGTGCGCGGAGGCGTGCTGGGCGCGGGCGAGCCGCTCGGTCAGCCGCGGTTCCACCAGGTCGGGGCGGCCCACCGTGCCGATCAGCAGCGATCCGCCGGTGAAGGCGGCCACCGGGACGTCGTTCTCCTGGAGCACGTACGCGGTGTGGTGCGGGGTGTGCCCGGGGGTGGCGACCGCCCGCAGCGTCAGTCCGTCGTCGACGGTGACCGTGTCGCCGTCGGCCACCGGGACCCGCGTGAACGACACGTGCGCGCCGGCCGGCACCAGGTAGGCGGCGCCCGTCAGCCGGGCCAGCTCCAGACCGCCGGTGATGTAGTCGTTGTGGACGTGTGTCTCCACGACATGCGTGATCCGCACGCCCCGCCGGGCGGCCGCCGCCAGGACCTGGTCCACGTCGCGCGGCGGGTCGACGGCCACGGCCGTGTTCCGGCCGCCGGCCAGGTAGTGACGGTTGCCGAGGCCCTGGAGCTCGATGGTGTCGATGAAGAACACGGTGATGTTCCCTTTCGCAAGCTGCCCCCGGGTGTGTGTACCCCGGTCAACTTTAATACCCCCCGGGGTATTCCTGTCCCGCCTGCGACGCCGTTCTCGCGCCGTTCTCGCGTCGCTTCCGCGTCGTGCCCGTGTACTCAGGCCAGCGACAGGAAGAGCCGTTCCAGGCGGGTGCGCATCTGCTCGCCGGTCTCGCCGTTCGCCCGGGCGCCGTCGAGGTCGGTCACGCACTGCTGCAGTCCGGTGGCGATGATGGCGAAGCCGGCCCGGTCCAGGGCGCGCGACGCGGCGGACAGCTGGGTGACCACGTCCTCGCAGTCGCGGCCCTCCTCGATCATCTTGATCACGCCGGAGATCTGGCCCTGCGCCCGGCGCAGACGGTTCAGCACGGCCTTCAGGTCCGTGCCCTCGAGCTCCAGTTCCACGATCACTCCTTGAGTCTCTGAGTCTCTCGAAAATACCCCCTGGGGTACTAGAGTACGTCCCGATTCGACCGAGTGGCGGCGTGGCGCCCTCCGGGGAGTCACACGGAGTCACCCCGCGAGGTCGTCCAGGGTGTCGGGATCGAGGCCGGGGGTGACGCCCGAGGCCTCGATCCCGCCGGTCTCCCCAGGCCCGCCGGGCCCGCCCGGGGAGACGGGAAGCTCGGCCCAGATGGTCTTCCCGCGGCGCGCGTAGCGGGTGCCCCAGCGCTCGGCGAACTGGGCCACCAGGAACAGGCCGCGGCCACCCTCGTCGGTGTCCGCCGCGTGCCGCAGGTGCGGGGAGGTGCTGCTGCCGTCGGACACCTCGCAGATCAGCACGCGGTCGTGGATCAGCCGGACCCGCACCGGCGGCCGCCCGTACCGGATCGCGTTCGTGATCAGCTCGCTGAGGACCAGTTCCGCCGTGAACCCGATCTCCTCCAAGCCCCAGTCCGCCAGCCGCTCCGCTGCCGCGTTGCGGACCCGGGACACCTCGGCGGGATCGTCGGGCACCTCCCACTCCGCGATCCGCTCCGGATCGATCCGGCGGGTACGGGCCACCAGCAGCGCGATGTCGTCGGACGGCACCGGGAACAGCAGCTCGGCCAGCACGTCCGTGCAGGTCTGCTCCGGCGTGCGGTCCGGCCGGGCCAGCGCCGTGCGCAGCAGCGCGAGGCCGGTGTCGAAGTCCCGCGTCCGGTCCTCCACCAGCCCGTCCGTGAACAGCACCAGCTTGCTGCCCGGCTCCAGCTTCATCCGCACCGAGGCGAACGGCCGGGTGCCCAGCCCGTACCCGAGGGGCAGCCCCGGCGGCACGGACGGGAACTCCACGCTCCCGTCGGGCCGCACCAGCGCGGGCCCCGGATGGCCGGCGCTCGACATCGTGCAGACACCGGAGGCCGGGTCGTAGATCACGTAGAGGCAGGTCGCGCCGGTCACCCGCTGCGTGCCCCCGGCCCCCGCCCCGGCCGAGCCCCCGTCACCCGCGCCCCCCTCACCCGTACCCCCGGCCGCCGGTCCGCCCTCCGGCGCGGCCGGCGCCGGCTCGTTCTCCTCGCCGAGCCGGTCGAGCAACTCGTCCAGATGTCCCAGCAGCTCGTCCGGCGGCAGATCGAGCGCGGAGAAGTTCCCGACCGCTGTCCGCAGCCGCCCCATCGTCGCCGCCGCGTGCACGCCGTGCCCCACCACGTCCCCGACCACCAGCGCCACCCGCGCGCCGGGCAGCGGGATCACGTCGAACCAGTCGCCGCCGACCCCCGCCTGCGCCGGCAGATAGCGGTACGAGACGCTCACCGCGTTCTGCTCCGGCAGCACCTGCGGCAGCAGACTGCGCTGGAGCGACACCGCCATCGAGTGTTCCCGGGTGAACCGCCGCGCGTTGTCGATCGCCAGCGCCGCCCGGGCCGCCAGCTCCTCCGCGAACGACAGGTCCTCCTCCCCGAACGGCTCCGGGGAATCCGGCCCGCGCCAGAAGTTCACCAGCCCCAGCACCACCCCGCGGGCCAGCAGCGGCGCCGTGAGCAGCGAGTGCATCCCCTGCGAGAGCACCAGCTCCCCGCCGTCCGGGTCCTGGGCCCGCCAGTCGCGCGTCTCGGAGAGGTCCGCGCGAAGCACCGCACGGCCCGCGTCGAGCGCCGCCGCCATCGGCGTACCGGGCACGACGAACCGGATGACGTCGCCCACCGGCTGGAACGGCGACCCCTGCCCCCGCCCGCTCACCGCCACCCGCCGCATCCGCGTGTACGCGCCCGACGGCTCCTCGCCCCGCACCACGGGATCCAGCAGCTCGACCGTCACATGGTCGCTGAACCGCGGCACCACCACGTCCGCCAGCTCCTCCGCCGTCCGTACGACGTCCAGCGTGGTCCCGATCCGGGTGCCCGCCTCGTACAGCAGCCGCAGCCGGCCCCGCGCCACCTCGGCCCGCCCGGTCAGCGCCGTCAGCTCGGTGGTGTCGCGCATCGTCATCACACAGCCGCCGTCGGGCGCGTCGTCCCCGGTCGGCCGGACGTTCACGGCGATCAGCCGGTCGCCGGCCGGATGCACCTCGTCCGTCGCCGTCCGCCCGGACAGCAGCAGCGCGGCCGTACCGGGCTCCAGGCCCAGCTCGCGGACATGCCGCCGCTCCGCGTCCGCCGGCAGCTTCAGCAGTCGGCGTGCCTCGTCGTTGACGAGCAGCAGCCGTCCGTCGGCCGCGACGATGAGCACCCCCTCCTTCACGGCGTGCAGCACCGCCTCGTGGTGCTCCTTGAGCCGGGTCATCTCCGCCGGGCCGAGGCCGTGGGTCTGCCGTCGCAGCCGGGTGCTCACCAGACCGGCGCCGCCCACCGCCAGGACCACGCCGCCCGCCGCCGCCGTCAGCAGCAGCGGCATCCGGCCCTCGACCGACTTCCCGACCGTCTGGACCTCGATGCCGCTGGTCACCACCCCGATGACCGCTCCGTGCGCGTCCCGCACCGGGGCCAGCGCGCGCACGGAGTCACGCGGCGCGCCGTGGAAGTTCTCGGTGAACGACTCGCCGGCCCGGGCCCGCGTGATGTCGCCAGGGGCGCGCAGGCCGATCAGGGTCGGATCGGTGTCCGCGACGCGGACGCCGTCCGGGGCGAGAATGGCGATGAAGTCGACGCCGGAGCCGTGCCGGGCCCCCTTGGCGAGCGGCTGGAGCGCCGTCGTCGGATCGGGCGAGCGCAGGGCGGCGGCCATCCCGGGCGCGTGCGCGAGGGACGTGGCGACGGCGAGGGTGCGGTTGCGGGCGTCGCGCTCGGCGTCGCGCTGGCCCTGGATCACCAGCGCCAGCGCGGCCGCAACGACGATCAGCAGGGCGATGAGCACCTGGAACAGGAAGACCTGGCCCGCCACGCTCCGCAGCCCGGTGGGCCGCCGCGTTCCGCCGGCGGACCGGTCCACGCGTCGCGTCACGGTGCGCTCCTTCCCGCCCTGCCGACCCGTACCGGGTCCCGCCGGGGCTCCTTCCATGCTGCCCCGTCGCCGCACGCACGGGAAACGCAGCGAGGGCCCGTGGGCGGGCACCGGGCCTGGCGGGACACGGCCGCAGGAGACCGGAGCGGGGCCTGAGCAGGGGCGGAACGAGGTCCGGGCCGGGCGGGTCAGGCGCGGAGGGCGGCCTCGCGCGCGAGACGGGCGAGCGTGGTGCGCATCCCGGCCCGGTTGAGCGCGATGCGCCGCTCGGGGGACGCGCCGGTGAAGACCCGGCCCAGCAGGACGGCGAAGCCCGAGCCGCGGCCCGTCCGCAGATCCCGCCAGGTCTCCGTGACCCGCGTCCCGGACCGGGCCCCCGCGCCGCTCGTTCCGGCCCCGCCCGCCTTGTCGCCGCCCGGCTCGCCGCTGCCCGTCCCGGTGCCGTCCGCCTTCCGGCCATCGGTCCCATCGGTCCCATCGGTCCCATCGGACTCTTCGTACGCGTCGAAGCGGTACCCCCAGCGTGCGACCGGCAGCCCGAACACCCCGACGTCGAAGACGAACGCCTCACCCGGCACCGCCTCGACGACCCGGCAGGTGGTGAACCAGACGAACGGCCCGCGCCGGTTGAAGCCGACGAACCGGCTGCCCGCGCGCGGCGCGCCCCCCGGCGCCCAGACCCCGCGGCACTCGGGGCTCCACCGGCCCATGTTCCGCACCTCGGCCACCAGGCCGTACAGCGCGCCGGGATCGGCCCCCGGCACCCGTATCGACTCCGTCAGACTCCGCTGCCGTACCGTGCCCGCCACGTCCGCTCCCCTCGGTCCACTGGGTTACCCGCGGGTACGGTAGCCGACCGGAGGGCCTGTGCGCGCGGCCTTCCGTTGGCTACGGTGGACAGAAGATCGTTTTTCGCAGGCCGCCCCGCACACCCCCGCACGCCCCGTACGCCGGAAGGACCCCGCATGTCGGTCACCACCGACCTTCCCGCCGAGCCCGACGTCCTCGTCCACACCGAAGGACGCGCCGGCATCCTCACCCTCAACCGCCCCCGGGCCATCAACGCCCTCACCCATGCCATGGCCCGCCGCATCGACGACGCGCTCACCGCATGGGAGGACGACCCGGCCGTGACGACCGTCGTCATACGGGGCGCGGGGGAGCGGGGACTGTGCGCGGGCGGCGACATCCGCGCCATCCACGCCGACGCGCGCGCCGGCGGCACCGCTTCGTTCGCCTTCTGGCGCGACGAATACCGGCTCAACGCCCGGATCGCCCGCTACCCCAAGCCGTACGTCGCCCTGATGGACGGCATAGTCATGGGCGGCGGCGTCGGCCTCTCCGGCCACGGCTCCGTCCGCGTCGTCACCGAACGCTCCCGGGTCGCCATGCCCGAGACCGGCATCGGCCTCGTCCCCGACGTCGGCGGCACCTGGCTGCTCGGCCGCGCGCCCGGCGAACTCGGCACCCACCTCGCCCTCACCGGCGCCCAGGCCGGGGCCGCCGACGCGATCCTGGCCGGCCTGGCCGACCACTACGTACCCAGCGCCGAGCTGCCCGCCCTGACCGCCGAGCTGACCCGCCGGCCCGCCGCCGAGGCCGTCGCCCGCTTCGCCCGCCCGGCCCCGCCCGGAGAGCTCGCCGCCCGGCGCGACTGGATCGACGCCTGCTACTCCGGTGACACCGTCGAGGAGACCGTCCAGCGGCTCACCGACTCCGGGATCCCCGAGGCCAAGGAGACCGCGACCGTCCTGCTCGGCCGCTCGCCCATGGCGCTCAAGGCCACCCTCGCGGCCGTCCGAGGGGCCCGGCGCCTCGACTCCCTCGAAGCGGCGCTCACCATCGAGTTCCGCCTCTCCTGCGCCGCCTTCGCCGCACCCGACCTCGTCGAGGGCATCCGCGCCCAGGTCGTCGACAAGGACCGCGACCCGCACTGGTCCCCGCAGACCCTCGCCGGGGTCACGGACGAGGACGTCGCCCGCTGGTTCGCGCCGCTCGGCGCGCGCGAACTGCGCCTGTCCCCGCCGGACGGCGACGGGAAGGGCTGAGCACGGCCCGCGTATCAGGCCGCGCCGGAGTCGTTCGGGTGGTTTCCGGGCCCCGCGCACCAGGCGCGGCGCTGCGCGGCGACCGCGGATGCGAGCATGCGCGCAGCGGGCCCGGAGGCGGCTCCGCGCCGAGACGGGAAGGCGCTCCGCATGGGCATCCAGCCGTGGTCGTCGGTGAAGTACCAGGACAACAGAGAGGCTCCCAGCACCCGGGTGTCCGTGGTGATGGATCCCGTACCGGCCGGGAGGCTGCTGATCGTCGAGCACCTGTCCGGGTACGCGGCCATCGGGCAGGACGACGTCGTGGACGAGATCTGGGCCTCCGACGGCGGTACGCAGCAGGTGCAGCTCCCGGTCCATTTCGCGTCGCGGCCGCTGAACTACGGCGGCGGACTCGGGGTCGCGCGCAACCACCAGTTCGGCTCGCCGGTGCGCCTGTACGTGGCGGGCGGCGCCGTGATCACCGTCAGCGTCGACGCCAACACCGCGGGCTTCGTCCTGGCCAAGGTCGTCGGACAGCTCGTCGACCCCT
This sequence comes from Streptomyces laurentii, assembly GCA_002355495.1. GTDB lineage: Bacteria > Actinomycetota > Actinomycetes > Streptomycetales > Streptomycetaceae > Streptomyces > Streptomyces laurentii. The sequence goes on along the minus strand of AP017424.1, from coordinate 120,524 downwards.
GATCCGCCGCCCCGGCGGCGCCACGGGGGCGTGCCGGTCCCGGCCGCTCAGCCTCCGTCGCCCTCGCCCCGCCACTCGTCCAGCGTGAACAGCCCGCCCTGCGGATCGCGTACCGTCGCCCACCGCCCCGCCAGGGCCTGCCAGCCGTCGTCCGCCTCCGGCACCAGCGAGCCGCCGTGGTCGAGGACGGCCGCCGTCGCCCGGTCCAGGTCCGGCACCCGGAAGTGCACCAGCCAGCGCGGCCGCAGCTGCGGTTTGGCCGAGGACGCCTCCACCGGCCCGCTGTTCAGCCGTGCCACCGCCTCGCCGTGCCGGCGCAGCACCACCTGCTCGTCCTCGTACGACAACTCGAAGCGCTCGACCGCGTCCCCGTCGACCCACTGGAAGACACCCCCGTAGAAGACGGCGGCGTCGAACGCGTTGCGCGCGTGCAGCTCCAGCCACACTGGCGCGTGGCGCTCGCCGAGCTGCCAGCGCGAACTCACCCGGCCCTCCCACACCCCGAAGGCCGCGCCCTCCAGATCCGTGGCCAGCGCCGCCCGGCCGCGCGGCGGGAAGGCCACCGGGCCGACCCCGACGGTGCCACCGCGTTCCCGGATCCGGGCCACCGCCGCGTCGGCGTCGCCGACCGCCCAGTACGCCATCCACGCCACCGGCACCCCCATGCGCCGGGCCACGTCGCCGATCCCGGCCACCGGGACCCCGTCCCGCTCGCCGACCGAGAAACCCGCGCCCAGCGGTCCGTGCCGGAAGGTCCAGCCGAGCACGGCCCCGTAGAAGTCCTCCGCCGCGCCGAGATCGTGCGTCGCCAGACTCAGCCAGCAGGGCGCACCCGGCTCATCCGCGCTCAACGGCACCCGGCTCTCCTCACACTCACGACACACGACTCACGCCGCGGCACCCGTACGGACCCCCGAAGGTCACCCTCACCCGGACCGTCCGCCTCCGCCACTCGTCCCCGTTCCCGTCCCGCCGCCCGGCCCCACGACGGACGGCGGGCGGTGCCGCGCCTGCCGCCCGGCCCCGGCGACGGCATCATGGGACCGTGCTGCTCACGTTCGAACCCGTCCTCGCCCGGATCGCCGAGGAGATCGAGGGGCTCACGGACCGCGGCCTGCCCGCCGACTACATCCCGGCCCTCGCCGGCGCCGACCCCGCCCGCTTCGGCATGGCGGTCGCCGAACTCGACGGCACGGTGTACGGGGTGGGGGAGTGGCGGCAGCCGTTCTCCACCCAGTCCGTCACCAAGGTCTTCTCGCTCGCCCTCGCGCTGGCCCGCAAGGGCGACGCGCTGTGGGACCACGTCGGCCGCGAGCCGTCCGGCAACCCGTTCAACTCGCTCGTCCAACTGGAGTACGAGAACGGCATCCCGCGCAATCCCTTCATCAACGCGGGCGCCCTCGTCGTCACCGACCAGCTCCACCGGATCACCGGCGACGCCTCCGGCGTGACGCTCGACTTCCTGCGCGCCGAGAGCGGCAACCGGGACCTCGTCATCGACCGGGAGGTCGCGGAGTCCGAGACCGCGCACGGCGACCGCAACGCGGCCCTCGCCTACTTCATGGCCTCCTGCGACAACATCGCCAACCCGGTGCCCACCCTGCTGCGCGAGTACTTCCGCCAGTGCGCGATCCGGGCGTCCTGCGCCGACCTCGCCCTCGCCACCGCCTTCCTCGCCCGGCACGGTCTGCGCGCCGACGGCTCCCGCCTGCTCACGAGCAGCCAGGCCAAGCAGATCAACGCCGTCATGCTCACCTGCGGCGCGTACGACGCGGCCGGCGACTTCGCCCACCGGGTCGGGCTGCCCGGCAAGAGCGGTGTCGGCGGCGGCATCATCGCCGTCGTGCCCGGGCGCTGCACCCTGTGCGTCTGGGGGCCCGGCCTCGACGCCCGCGGCAACTCGGTCGCGGGCGTCACCGCCCTCGACCGCTTCACCACCCTCACCGGCCTGTCCGTCTTCTGAGCACCCCCGGGACCTCCCCGGACCCCCCGGACCTCCCGGGAATGGCGAAGCGGGGGCCGGTACGCACCGGCCCCCGCTCGTCCTCGTCTGCCGCCTCAGCACGTGGCCGGCAGCACCACGGCGAACGGCTCGCGCCGCGCCCCGTCCCCGGACCGCCACTCGGCCGTCACCGCGCCGAGCGCGCCCGCCGGCGGCTGCGCGCCGCCACCCATGACCCGGCACAGACACAGCACCGGGTCACCCGCGCCGAAGGCGATGTGCGTCGCGTCCGCGCCGTCCGTCACCGACACCGCCGGGTCCGCCGCCCACGTGCCGTCCGCCACCGTGCCGTCGAGCACCGCCGTCACCGACGGGTCGGGCGTGTGGGAGACGCTCTGCATCTGCGGCTCCGCCTTCCCGCGCAGCAGCGCCGCCAACTGGCCGACCAGCACCGGGTCGTGGGTGCCGTCGTACAGCCACCGCGTCCCGAGCACCCCGTGCTCCGAGGTGCCGATCAGCGCGTCCTCGGCGCCCGCGAGGGGCGCCGCGCGGTAGGTCATCGGCACCAGATAGCCGCGCGGCCCGCTTCCGGCCGCCGTCCCGGAGGAGTCCGTCACCACCAGGAACTCGATGCCCACCTCGTCCTCCGGGTCGTCGAGCCGGAAGCCCCCGGTGCGCTCCAGCTCCGGCGCGCCGCCGGTCGCGGTGTACCAGGAGCGGGTGGGCAGCCAGGCCGCGAGCAGCTCCACCTTGGTCGGGGCCATCGTGGTCTTGTGGATGACGGACATCGTGCCGGTTCCTCCTCGGTGACGGTACGGCCGCCGGTCCGGCGGGCCGCCCGGTCACCGTAACCCGCTCGCCCCGACGTCGGCGCTCCGATTCACTTCACGGTCACAACGCCTCGTCGGGAGAACGGAGTTCACCCGAGCGGGCCACCCGCGCGTACCAGCGGGCGCTGGACTTCGGGGTCCGCCGCAGCGTGTCGTAGTCGACGTGCACGACGCCGAACCGCTTCGCGTACCCGTACGCCCACTCGAAGTTGTCCATCAGCGACCACAGGAAGTAGCCGCCCACGGAGGCTCCGTCCGCGACCGCCCGGTGCACCGCCTCCAGATGCGCGTGGACGTACGCCGCGCGCCGCGGGTCGTGCACCGAACCGTCCGCGGCCGGCTCGTCCTCGTAGGCCGCGCCGTTCTCGCTGACGACCAGTTCGAGACCCGGGAAACGGGCGGAGAGCCGGGTCAGCAGGGAGTGCAGCCCGGAAGGGTCGACCGGCCAGCCCATCGCCGTCCGCTCCCCGTCCGCCTGGTGGAAGGCCACGTCGTCGGCGCCCGGCCACGGGGAGTACGGGCTGTCGCCGTGCCCGTCGTCCTGGGACCGCTTCGTGCCCTCGGCGACCCGCGACACCACCGTCGGCGTGTAGTAGTTGACGCCCAGCCAGTCCAGCGCCTGACCGGCCGCCGCCTCGTCGCCGTCCTGGACGAAGCCCCAGTCCGTCAGGTGGGCCGTGTCCTGGAACAGCTCCCGCGGGTAGCCGCCCTCCAGCATCGGCCCCAGCCACACGCCGTTGCCGACGGTGTCGATCCGGCGGGCCGCCTCCCGGTCCTCGGGCGACGAGGTCAGCGGACGGACCTCGTGCACATTGAGCGAGACCGCCAGCTTGGCGGTCGCCGGCAGCGCCGCGCGCAGCGCCTGGACGGCGAGGCCGTGCCCGAGGTTCAGATGGTGCGCGGCCCGCAGCGCGTCCACCGGGTCCGTCCGGCCCGGGGCGTGCACGCCGGAGCCGTACCCCAGGAACGCCGAGCACCAGGGCTCGTTGAGGGTGGTCCAGCGGCCGACCCGGTCACCGAGCGCGTCGGCCATCAGGCCCGCGTACGCGGCGAACCGCTCGGCGGTCTCCCGCTCCGGCCAGCCGCCCGCGTCCTCCAGCTCCTGCGGCAGGTCCCAGTGGTAGAGGGTGAGGGCGGGCTCGATCCCGGCCGCCAGCAGGTCGTCGACCAGGCGCCGGTAGAAGTCCAGGCCGCGCTGCGACGCCGGCCCCCGCCCGGTCGGCTGGACCCGGGACCAGGAGACCGAGAACCGGTAGGCGTTCAGGCCCAGTTCGGACATCAGCCGGACGTCCTCGCGGACCCGGTGGTAGTGGTCCACGGCGACATCGCCGGTGTGGCCCTCGAAGGTCTTCCCCGGGGTGTGCGAGAAGGTGTCCCAGATCGACGGCGTACGGCCGTCCTCCGCCGCCGCGCCCTCGATCTGATAGGCGGCGGTCGCGGCTCCCCACAGGAAGCCGGCCGGGAATCGCAGCGGGGCGGTGAGCGGCCGGGTTTCGGACGCGGTCATGGAACGCTCCCAACTCAGAAGATGTGAAACGAAGACGAGAAGACACGCGGCGGGTCGCCGCGGGCGCCGGAAGGGCGCGGACCGTCAGTTCTTGACGGCACCGGCGGTGATCCCGCCGACGATGTGCTTGCCGAGGAAGGCGAACACCAGCAGCAGCGGCACGGTCGAAAGGAGCGCGCCGGTGAGCACCACCGCGTGATCCACGGTGTGGTTGCCCGCTCCGAGACCGGCAAGCGCGACCTGGAGCGTGGGGCTGCCCTCGGGGGTGAGGGCGATGAACGGCCAGAAGAAGTCGTTCCAGGCCTGTACGAAGACCAGCATGCCGAGGACGGCCATCGCGGGCCGGGCCACGGGGAAGACCACGTGCCACACGATCCGCAGCGAGTGGGCGCCGTCCACCCGGGCCGCCTCCACCAGCTCCACCGGCAGTGCCTCGACGAGGAACTGGCGCATGAAGAACACGCCGAACGCGGCGACCAGCGACGGCAGGACGACCGACTGGAGCTGGTCGACCCAGCCGAGGTCGGTGACGATCTGGTAGAGCGGGATGACGCTGAGCTGGGGCGGGATCGTCATGGTCGCCACCACCAGGGCCAGCAGCATCGACCGGCCCTTGAACGGCAGCTTGGCGAAGGCGAATCCGGCGAGCGTGGCGAACAGGACGGTGGACACGGCGACCAGGCTCGCCACGATCGTGGTGTTGATCAGCGCCTCGCCCATGTCGACCTGGTTCCAGGCGTAGGACAGGTTGTCGAGGAGCTTCGGCCCGGGCAGCAGGGGCGCGGGCGCCGTGACGACCCGCTTGCCGGAATGCGAGGCGGCGACGACGTTCCAGTAGAGCGGGAAGAGCGAGACGAGCGTGGCCACCCCGAGCAGCACATAGGTGAGCGGGCCCGCGTGCAGCGGACGGCCGGCCGAGGACGGACGGGTTTTCGTGCGCACGGGTCAGCCCTCCAGCTTCGTACGGCGGGCGCGGGCGCGGGCGACGAGCACGCGCCCGGCGCCGAGGAGCAGCAGGAGCAGCAGCATCACCCAGGCGATCGCCGAGGCCTGGCCGAGGGCGCCGGTCACCCAGCCCTTCTCGTACATGAGCAGGCTCAGTGTCTGGTACTGGTTGCCGCTGCCGCCCGAGATGCCCAGGCTGCCGCCGTACAGCATCGGTTCACCGAACAGCTGGGTGGAGCCGATGGTGGACACGACGATGGTGAACAGGATCGTGGGCCGGATCGAGGGGATCGTCACGCTCACGAACTGGCGCCAGCGCGTGGCCCCGTCGAGGGCGGCCGCCTCGTACAGATCGTGCGGCACGGCCTGCATCGCGGCCAGGTAGATGAGCGCGTTGTAGCCGGTCCAGCGCCAGATCACGATCACCGAAATGGCTATCTGGGCGGGCCACTTGGACGACTCCCAGTCGACCGGGCCGAGACCCGCCCAGCCGAGCGCCGAGTTGATCAGGCCGTAGTCGGTGTTGAAGAGCTGGGCGAAGACCAGGGTGGCGGCGGCGATGGAGGTCGCGTACGGGGCGAGGACCGCGACCCGGAAGAAACCGCGGCCCCGCAGCTTGGTGTTGAGCAGCTGCGCCAGGCCGAGCGCCATCATCAGCTGCGGCACGGTCGAGATGACGCCGATGGTGAAGGTGTTGAGCAGTGCGTTCCAGAAGAACTCGCTGGTCGCCAGGTCGGTGTAGTTCTCCAGGCCCTTCCACTGCGGATCGCCGCCCAGTTCCACCCGGTTGAGCGAGAGCCATCCGGTGTAGAGCAGGGGGAAGAGACCGAACGCGGCGAAGGTGAGGAAGAAGGGGGAGACGAAGAGGTACGGGGCCGCCTTCACGTCCCAGCGGTGCAGCCGGCCGCGGCGCCGGGCGGCGTCCTCGGACCGGGCCGGCCGGGGCCGGGAGGGCGGCGCGTCGGGCGACGGGGGGCCGCCGTCCCGCGCGGATACGGAGGTGGCCACGGGGGCGTCCTTCCGGGTCGGTGCGTAGGGGACCAAGGGGAGCGGGGGCGGGGCTCCGGCCGGGTGCGGGGGAGCCCCGCCGCCCGCTCCTACTGGTCGATCTTGTCGTCGACCAGGTTCCGCACGTTGTCCCAGGCCTTCGCCGGGTCGGTGCCGCGCTGTTCGATGTCGAGGATGCCGTTGTCGGTGAGGAAGGTCTTCACCTGGCCGTCGTAGCGGCTGATCGGCGCGGGCCGGATGCCCGCCGCGGCGGACGCGTAGATCTGCCCGACCGGGGTGTCACCGAAGTACGGCATCTTCGCGCCGGTCACTTCGGGTGAGGTGAGCGCGTCCTTGGCGGACGGGATGTTTCCGTTGACCTTGAACACCTTGGCCGCCTGCGCGGGGGCGGTCAGCCAGGCGGCCAGCTCGGCGGCCTCCTTGGTGTGCTTGCCCGCCTTCGGCACGGCGAGGAAGGAACCGCCCCAGTTGCCCGCGACCGGCGGCGCGGCGATGTCCCACTTGCCCTGGTTGGCGGCGCCGGCCTGGTCCTTGATGATGCCGGTCATCCAGCTCGGGCAGGCGATCGTCGCGAACTTGGAGTTCTTGAAGCCCGCGTTCCAGGTGCCCTTCTCGTCGAACTGGCGCAGCTTGGCGGTGATGCCGCTCTGCGCCGCCCCGACGGCGGTGTCCCAGGCCTTCTTCACGCCGGAGCTGGTCTCCCAGATCAACTTGCCGTTCGCGTCCGCGTACTGCTCCGGCTCGCTGTTGACGACGGCGTTGAACAGGCCGCTCGCCGAGTCGTGGAAGGCGGTGCCCTTGGGCGCCTTCTTCTGGTAGTCCTTCCCGGTCTGCAGGAACTTGCCCCAGTCGCCCGCCCACAGCTTGCCGACCTGCTCCCGGTCGGTGGGCAGCCCGGCCTTGGCGAAGAGGTCCTTGTTGTAGCAGATCGCCATCGGCCCTATGTCGGTGCCGAGTCCGATCACCGCGCCGTCGGGCGTGGTGGCCTGCTTGACCTTCCAGTCCAGGAAGGAGCCGATGTCGGCCCCGCCGTTCTTGGACAGGTCGACCCACTTGCTCGCCATCGTGGGGCTGGTCGCCTCGGCGATGTAGCCCACCTCGACCGCCTGGATGTCGGCCAGCCCGCTGCCGCGCGAGAGCCGCAGCTTCAGGGTGTCCCAGTACTTCTGACCGTCGGAGACGTTCGACTCGACGATCTTGATGTTCGGATGCGACTTCATGTACTCGGCGTAGAGCTTGGCGCCGGTCTTGTCGTCGAAGCCGAACGAGCCGTAGGTCCCGACCCGCAGTTCGATCTTTCCGTCGGCGGACTCGCCGCCGTCGTCGCCTCCGCAGCCCGTGAGCAGGGCCGTACCGGCCGCCAGGGCGGCCAGGGCCGCCAAAGCCCGTCTGCCGCTGGTTGTGCGCATGCCACTCTCCTCGTCCCGATGCCAGGGGTGGTGCTCGTCGTACGCTGGTGGGAGCGCTCCCACATCGCCGTAGCCGGAAGGTTCCTGCCTGTCGGGCGGCAGTGTCAAGATGTGCACACGGATTCGTCGTGACGGATCGCCAGGGCCGGTTCCCGGCTTGACGGAACGGGTGTGGGAGCGCTCCCATTGTCTCGGTCGCCGACCGGCACCGTGTGCGACGGGTTCAGGGGTGTGGCCTATCTTGACCTGAATCGCCGCTCGGATCCCGGGGGGTGATGCCGCACGAGGGGAGTACGAAGTCGTGAGCGGACGGCACAGGAGCAGGCCCACGCTGGAGCAGGTCGCGGCCCGGGCCGGCGTCGGCCGGGGGACGGTGTCCCGGGTCATCAACGGCTCGCCCCGGGTGAGCGAACAGGCCCGCGAGGCCGTCGGCCGGGCGATAGCGGAGCTGGGCTACGTACCCAACCAGGCGGCCCGCGCGCTCGCGGGCAGCCGGACCGACGCCGTAGCCCTGGTCATCCCCGAGACCGAGGCCCGGCTGTTCGCCGAGCCCTACTTCCTGGACATCATCCGCGGCATCAGCGCCGAACTCGGCGAGTCCGACAAACAGTTGCTGCTGACGCTGGTCCGGACCGAACGGGAGCGGCAGCGCTTCGAGCAGTACCTGGCCGCCCAGCGGGTGGACGGGGTGCTGCTCGCCTCGGTGCACGCCGACGACCCGCTGCCCGAGCGCGTGCGTGAACTCGGCCTGCCCGTCGTCCTCAACGGCCGGCGCAGCGCCGACGAGCCCGCCGCCTGGGTCGACTCCGACAACGCGGGCGCCGGCCGGGCCGCCGTCGCCCATCTCGCCGGCCGCGGCCGCCGCCGGATAGCGACCATCAGCGGCCCCCTCGACATGTACGTGGCCCGGGCCCGGCTCGACGGCTATCGCGAGGGCATCGCCGCAGCCGGTCTGGAGGCCGACGAACTCCTCGTCGCCACTGGCGACTTCACCGAGGAGGGCGGCCGGCGCGCGATGCGCGTCCTGCTGGAGCGGGCGCCCGACCTGGACGCCGTCTTCGCCGCCTCCGACGTCATGGCCGCCGGTGCGCGCGGTGTGCTGCGCGAGTGCGGCCGGCGCGTCCCCGAGGACGTCGCGCTCGTCGGCGTCGACGACTCGGCCGTCGCCCGGCTGATGGATCCGCCGCTCACCAGCGTGCGCCAGCCCATCGCCGAGATGGGTCGCACCATGGCCCGGATGCTGCTGGCGGAGCTGGGTGCTCCGGGTGCGGCCGGCCCCGAGGGGAACCGGGTGCTGCCGACGGAGCTGGTGGTCCGGGAGTCTTCCTGAGGAAACGTTACGTACGGGACGGGTGTGGCGTATGGGGCCGGGCGTGCCCGGGCGGGCCGGACCCGGTGAACGGGCCGACCGTACGCACCCGGCCGTGACCGACCCGTACACCCGGTGCGTCTACGGCCCGGGCGGGCCGGAGCGCGTACGGCTCCGGCCCGCCCGTCCCCCTCGGACCCGAAGGCCCGGTCAGCGGCGCGTCACAGCGCCGGGTAGGCGTTCTTCATCAGCTCCTGGAACTGGGCCGAGAACCACTTGCCCGAGACCGGCGCGTCCGGGAGCGCCCCCGACGGGTTGTTGCCGTTGCGGACGTTGCCGGTGTACGTCGGGTCGCACATCCGGTCGAAGCCCTTCCCCTCGTTGTTGGGGATCTCCTTGCTGGAGCCGTCGGACTCGCCCGGGGGCTTCATCCACACGTAGGCGTCGATGCCCGCGGCCGGCGCCGCCTTGGGCCGCTCGCCGAGGCCCGCCCCGGACTGATTGCACCAGTTGCCGGTGTGGATCCGCCGGTCGTACTTCCCGCCGTTCACGTACGTGTCGACACTGGTGGTCGCCCCGGGGCCGGTCGGGCGCGCGGTGCCGCCCCAGCCGTTGCGGGAGGTGTCGATCAGCATGCCGATCTTCGAGTCGAAGCCGATCGAGACCAGCTTGTCGCGCATCCCCTGGGCGTACGACAGCTCGTCGACGTAGCGGTTCCAGTCCACCCACTTCGACTGGCGCACGGAGACCCCGTTCACCGTGTCGTCGATCTTGAAGTTGTCCTCCTTCAGGGTGTTGTAGTTGGCCGTGTTCACGATGAAGCCGTGGACGTTGGCGAGGGTCGAACCCTCGGCGGTCGCCGCGGTCTTGAACATCTCCGCCGACGGCCCCAGGTTGTCGTCCCAGCCCAGCCAGCCGTGGTGACCGGCGTCGATGTAGTTGTAGACGTTCTTGATCGCGCCGAACTTGGCCAGCGCGTAGCCGACGCCCTTGACGTAGTTGCCGTTCGCCTTCATCGTGTCGCAGTTCGCGACCGCCGTGTCGCGGCCCGAGACGTTGGTGACGAGGTTCGGCAGCGAGTCGATCTCGACCGTGGTGACGATCCGCAGACCCGCGTACTTCGCGTCGCCGAGGATCGCCGCGATCGGGTCGATGTACTGCGTCTTGTACTTGTCGATCTCCGTCGGGCCGAGTTCGCCGTTGGAGGCGAGCGCGGAGCAGTCCCGGCCGGGCAGGTCGTAGATGACCAGCTGGACGACCAGCTCGCCGCTGCCCTTCTGCTTCAGCGCCTCGTCGAGGTGGGCCCGCAGGCCCATGGAGGACGACGAGCCCTCGATGGCCGCGATCCGGTCCAGCCACACGCCGGTGGGCTGGTTCGACACCCGGCTGCCGCCGGGCTCGGCCGCCGCGTGGGCGGACCACTCCGGGTTCACGTACACCTTCGCCCCGGCGTACGGGTTGTCGGCCTTGCTGCCCGCGGGCGGCGGGGTGGTGGTCGGCGGGGTCGTCGGGGGAGTGGTGGGCGGGGTCGCGCCGTTGCAGGCGACACCGTTCAGCGTGAAGCTCGTCGGTATCGCGTTGGTCCCGGAGTACGACGCGTTGAAGCCGAAGGACGTCGAGCCGCCCGTGCCGAGCGACCCGTTGTACGAGGCGTTCTTCGCGCTCACGTTCGCGCCGGACTGGGTGAGGGTGGTGCTCCAGCTCTGGGTGACCTTCTGGTTCCCGGCGAAGGTCCACTCCAGGTTCCAGGAGGAGAGCGGGTCGCCGGTGTTGGTGACGGTCACGTTGGCGCCGAAGCCGGCGTCCCACTGGCTGGCGATCTGGTAGTCGACCCGGCAGCCCGGGGTCGCGGCGCCCGCGGTGGTCGCGCCGATCACGGTCGCTGTCGCGCCGGTCGCCGTGATCAGGCCGAGGGCCGCGAGCAGTGCGGTGCGGCTGGTTGTGCGGCTCATGGGGGTGAGTGTCCCTTTCATTGTCCGTTCAGGCCGCGCAGGTGGTCGCGCAGCCCGGTGCCGAATGCGGTGGGGGTTCCGTCGTACGAGGTGATCAGGGCGGGCCCGGAGGAGCAGTCCCAGGTGTTCCAGGTCCAGCCCAGGTAGGACAGGCCGTGCTCGTCGAACCACGCCATGACGCGGTCGGTGAAGCCGTGCCCGCAAGTGTTCTCGCCGATCTCGCCCGCGATCAGGGGGACACGGGCGGCGACCGGGGCGAGCTGGGAGTCCCAGCACGTCTCGTTCACACAGGAGTTGAAGTTGTAGACGTGCCAGGCGGCGGCGATGCTGCCCGCCGGGTCGGTGGGGGCGTACGTGAGCCACTGGCTCAGGTCGTTGGAGTAGGCGAGCCCGGGCACCAGGAGCACATTGCGTGCCCCGGTCGCGCGGACCGCGTCCACCAGGTCCTGCATGCCGGCGACCTCGTAGCCGATGCCGGGGCAGGTCCCGCCGTCGCGCCAGCAGGTCCATGCCTGGGCGGTGGTGGGCGTGGCCCGGTCCGGGTACGGCTCGTTGAACAGGTCGAAGACCACCCGCCGGTCGTTCTTGAAGGTGTCGGCGACCGAGGTCCAGAACGCCGGGGTGTACCGGGCGTCCGGCATCGGCTTCTGGCAGCTCGCGTGGACGTCGGAGCAGCCCGCGGAGTTGCCGGTGTACTGGCCGTACGTCCAGTGCAGTTCGACGATCGGGGTCATGCCCTGAGCGAGCACCCGGCTCACCAGGTCCTTGACCGCCGAGACGTACACCGTCCCGCCGTACTCGGGCTTGACGTTGTCCAGGCCCAGCCAGCACTCCTCGTTCAGCGGAATGCGGACGGCATCGGCCTTCCAGTCGGCGATGGCGCGGATCGAGGCGTCGTCGACGGGACCGTCGAAGATGCCGCGTCCCTGTACGCACATGAACTCGCCGCCGGAGCGGTTCACGCCGAGCAGCCGGCGGGTGGCGCCCTTCTGGTCGGTCAGCCGGTTGCCGGTGACGCCCAGCTCGGGCGCGCCGCCGGCCGGGGGCGGTGTGGTGGGCGGTGTGGTCGGGGGAGTCGTCGGGGGTGTGGTCGGCGGGTTCGTGGGAGGGGTGGTCGGGGCGGTGGGTGTGGGCGTGGGGGCAGGGGTGGGGGTCGGACCTGGCGTCGTCGCGCAGGCCGAACCGTCGAGCGTGAAGGCGCCGGGCGCCGGATTGCTCCCGGACCAGGACGCGACGAACCCGGCGGTCACACTCGCCCCGGTGGCGAGCGCGCCGTTCCAGCTCTCGTTCACGACGGTCACGGACGCCGCGGACTGGGACCACTTTCCGCCCCAGCCCTGGTTCACGTGCTGGCCGGCCGGAAAGTCGAAGCCGAGGCGCCAGCCGTCCAGCGCCGTGCTGTCGTTGGTGAGGGTGACCTCGCCCTGGAAGCCGTCGGCCCACTCGCCGACGACGCGGTACGCCACGGTGCAGGTGGGTGCGGCCGCGGCTCCTGAGGCCACACCCGAGAGAACGAGAGCGGTGCTCGCCGCCGTGAGCGCCGCTCCCGCGAGCAGCGCCGGCAGACGTGGGGGATGTCGCATGAGCGATCCTCACGGCGAGGACACCCCGAGACGGGGTGCCGACGGGATGGAATCGCTCCCACTGGTCCGGTGACCGTAGCGCCAACACCACTGAAGCAAAAGGGAGTTGGTGAATTTTCACCGAGGCTGTCTTCGACTCTTCGGCTGTCTTGACGGGCTGTTCCCCGTTCTGCACAGTGGGAGCGCTCCCACTGGTTCAGAGCTTGACCGTGCCGCCCGTACGACCGGCCGGCGCCGGCCCCACCCCCCCCCGCTATCCGAGCCGCGAGGAGAACCACGCCATGCCACCACGACCACGTCGGTCGCGCGGTGCGCTCACCGCCGCGCTCAGTGCCGTACTCGCCCTGCCCGCAGCCCTGTTGGCCACGGGACCACCCGCCACGGCGGCTGCCGCCGTGCAGTGCAGCGTCGACTACAAGAGCACCAACGACTGGGGCTCCGGCTTCACCGCCGAGGTCACCCTCACCAACCGCTCCACCACCGCGCTCGACGGCTGGACCCTGAGCTACGCGTACGCGGGCGACCAGCGCCTGAGCAACGGCTGGAACGGCACCTGGAGCCAGTCCGGCAAGACCGTCACGGTCACAGCCGCCGACTGGAACCGCACCGTGGCCGCGGGCGCCGCCGTCACCGCCGGCGCCCAGTTCGCGTACACCGGCACCAACACGGCGCCGACCTCCTTCAGCGTCAACGGCACCCCCTGCACCGGTGCCCACCAGCCCCGGTCACCGTCCTCACCAGCCCGGCCGCCGGCGCCGTCTACACCGTGGGCGACCCGGTCCCGCTCGCCGCCACCGCGGCCGCCGCCGACGGCGCCACCGTGAGCAAGGTCGAGTTCTACAGCGACACGACCCTGCTCGGCACCGACACCACCGCCCCCTTCACCTACGACGCGAGCTCCCTGCCGGCCGGCGCCCACTCCCTCTACGCCAAGGCGTCCGACTCCCTCGGCGCCACCGGAGAGTCCGCCCCCGTGGGCATCACCGTGGCGGCCGGCCCCGCGCTCGTCGCCAGTCCGGCCCAGCTCTCCGTACGGCAGGGCACGAGCAGCACCTTCGACCTGAAACTGTCCACGCAGCCGGCCGCGAACGTCACGGTGAGCGTCGCCCGCACCTCCGGTGTCACCGGTCTCACCGCGAGCCCCGCGAGCCTCACCTTCACCCCGGCGAACTGGAACACCGCCCAGAAGGTGACCGTCACCGCCGCGCAGACCGGCACCGGCACCGCCGTGTTCACCGCGACCGCCCCCGGCCACACGAAGGCCGAGGTCACCGCCACCCAGCTGGCCGCGGACTCCACGTACGAGGCCCGCTTCCTCGACCTCTACGGGAAGATCACCAACCCGGCCAACGGCTACTTCTCGCCCCAGGGCATCCCGTACCACTCCGTCGAGACCCTGATCGTCGAGGCCCCCGACTACGGCCACGAGACGACCTCGGAGGCGTACAGCTACCTGGTCTGGCTCCAGGCCATGTACGGCAAGGTCACCGGCGACTGGACCAAGTTCAACGGCGCCTGGGACACCCTTGAGAAGTACATGATCCCGACCCACGCCGACCAGCCCACCAACTCCTTCTACAACGCCTCCAAGCCCGCCACCTACGCGCCCGAATGGGACGAGCCGTCCCAGTACCCGGCGCGCCTCGACTCCTCCGCGACCGCCGGCTCCGACCCGCTCGCCGCCGAACTGAAGAGCGCGTACGGCACCGACGACATCTACGGGATGCACTGGATCCAGGACGTCGACAACACCTACGGCTACGGCAACGCGCCCGGCAGCTGTACCGCCGGCCCCGCCAAGCCCGGCCCCTCGTACATCAACACCTTCCAGCGCGGCCCCCAGGAGTCCGTCTGGGAGACCGTCACCCACCCCACCTGCGACGCGTTCACCTACGGCGGCAAGAACGGCTACCTCGACCTGTTCACCGGCGACAGCTCGTACGCCAAGCAGTGGAAGTTCACCAACGCGCCGGACGCCGACGCCCGCGCCGTCCAGGCCGCCTACTGGGCCGACGTCTGGGCCAAGGAACAGGGCAAGGGCGCCCAGGTCGCCGGCACCGTGGGCAAGGCCGCCAAGATGGGCGACTACCTGCGCTACGCCCTGTTCGACAAGTACTTCAAGAAGGCCGGCGACTGCGTGGGCCCGGCCGCCTGCCCCGCCGGCAGCGGCAAGAACAGCTCCCACTACCTGCTGTCCTGGTACTACGCCTGGGGCGGCGCCACCGACACCTCCGCGGGCTGGGCCTGGCGCATCGGCTCCAGCCACGCCCACGGCGGCTACCAGAACCCGCTCGCCGCGTACGCGCTGAGCAGCTACGCCCCGCTCAAGCCCAAGTCCACGACGGGCGCGGCCGACTGGGCGACCAGCCTGACCCGGCAGCTGGAGTTCTACCGCTGGCTGCAGTCCGACGAGGGCGCCATCGCGGGCGGCGCCACCAACAGCTGGCAGGGCCGCTACGCCACCCCGCCGGCCGGCACCCCCACCTTCCACGGCCTCTTCTACGACGAGAAGCCCGTCTACCACGACCCGCCGTCCAACCAGTGGTTCGGCTTCCAGGCGTGGTCCATGGAGCGCGTCGCCGAGTACTACCAGCAGACCGGTGACGCCCAGGCCAAGACCGTCCTCGACAAGTGGGTGTCGTGGGCGCTGTCGAAGACCACGGTCAACCCCGACGGCACCTACCGCATCCCCTCCACCCTCCAGTGGAGCGGCGCCCCCGACACCTGGAACGCGACCAGCCCCGGCGCCAACAAGAGCCTGCACGTCAGCGTCGCCGACTACACCGACGACGTCGGCGTGGCCGCCGCGTACGCCAAGACCCTGACCTACTACGCGGCCAAGTCCGGCAACGCCGACGCCAAGCGGGTCGCCAAGGCCCTCCTCGACGGCATGTGGACGCACGACCAGGACGCGCTGGGCATCGCAGTCCCGGAGACCCGCGCCGACTACAACCGCTTCGACGACCCCGTGTACGTGCCGAGCGGCTGGACCGGCACCATGCCCAACGGCGACAAGGTCGACTCCGCGTCCACCTTCGCCTCCATCCGTTCCTTCTACAAGAACGACCCGGCCTGGCCGAAGGTCGAGGCCTACCTGGCGGGCGGCGCCGCCCCCGTCTTCACCTACCACCGGTTCTGGGCCCAGGCGGACATCGCCCTGGCCATGGGCTCGTACGCACAGTTGCTCGAATAGCCCGCCCCGCCGCGAGCATCCGCTGTCCGTACGAACCGGCCGGGCGGCCCCGCGACGGGGGCCGCCCGGCCGCACGCTGCCCGGAGGTGGTTCCCGGCCGTGTGTCAGGAACGGGTACGGGGCGCCGACGGGCCGCCCCCGGCCTCCTGTACGTGGGGCATACGGCGGACCGTGCCGTCCGGCGCGTACAGCGCCCGGAGCAGCCCGACGGCGTCGCCGAGCCCTGAGCAGCGGGGGAAACCGCGGAGCGCCCGCCGGTCCCAGCCCGGCCCCGCGGGCAGGACGAAGGGACGTCCCCGCGCGCCCGCCGCGCCCCACCGCAGGCCGTCGATCCGCCGCGCCAGGGCGGACGCCGCCGTGGTGCGGGCCTGCGACCAGACCACCACGGCCGCCGGACCGGTCCGCCGCACAGCGGCCAGGAGTGCCTCCGGGGGAACCGCCGCCCCGAGCATCAGACACGGCACACCCCGCTCGTCCAGCGCGGCGTGCAGGGCCTCGAGGGGGAGCGCGTGCTGCTCACCGGGCGCACAGGCCAGGACGACCGGCGGCGCCCCGGCCGGCGACGCCGCGCGGGGCAGGAGCAGAGGCGCGCGGCGCAGCGCCGTGGAGACGTGCCAGGACAGCAGATGCTCCACCTCCACGTAACGGTCGGCGGAGGACGCCCACTTGCGGCCCACCGCGCGCAGGGTCGGCACCACGACCTCCTCCCAGGCCACGACCAGTCCGTGGTCCCGGATCGCCGCCGACAGCCTGGACTCCAGTTCGGCGGAGTCCAGCCGCACCGCGGCCCGGGCCAGACCCCGGCATTCCCGCCGTACGTCACCCAGAGGGAGGCCGCCGCCGGCTCCGCCACGGCGCGTCGCCGCCGGGGCCGGCCGGTCCGCCGTGGTGAGGCCGGTGTCCTCCCCGCGCGTCGTGAGGGCCACCCGGGCCGCCTCGGCCGGCGGCACGCCCCCGGCCGTCAGGCGGCACATCCGCTCCACCCGCGCGATGTCCGCCGGACTCCAGCGCCGGTGCCGGCCGGGGGAGCGCGCCGTGGGCCCAAGGCCGTAGCGCCGGTCCCAGGAACGCAGGGTCGTGGGCGAGACCCCCAGACGACGGGCGACGGCACCCGTGGTGAGTCCCGGAGCCGTCGCCCCCGGGGTCGGTTCGGTCATGGCTGCCAACCCTCCGGCGGGACACGGCACGTGTGTGCGGAGGCCGGTTCCGCGGCCCTCGTCCGGAGGCTACTCGATGCGCAACCGATGCGAGTTGTCGCCGAGTCCAGCGGACCCGAGGCTGGATCACGCGGGGCGAGCCGCCCGGCGTGACGGCCCGGCGGCGCTCGCCCCCACCCGTGCCGAGCGAGGAGGCGAGACGGTGAACCCCTTCACGGCGGTGCCGGACGGACCGGCCTCTCCGGGCTCCGTTGCCGGTGACGAGCCCGTCACCGGGAGCGTGCGACCCGGCACCGCACCGCGGCGGATGCCCGCCGCCGGGGACACCGCCGCCCCCGCGCCTCTCACGTCCCCCGCCGACTGGACGGACCTGCACACCCGGTGGAGCGGGCTCGTGCACGCACTGGCCCGGCAGGCGCTCGGGGATCCGGGAGACGCCGAGGACGTCGTCCAACAGGTGTTCGCCGAAGCGTGGCGGGAGTGGAGCGGATTCTCCCCCGAACGGGTGACCCTCCCCGCGTGGCTGGCCGGCATCACCCGCCGGAAGATCGCCGACGCGCTGGCCGCACACGCGCTGCGGGCCGAACTGGCCGCGGCCGCCGCGGGGTTGCCCACCCTGCTGGAGCCCTGCCCGGACGAGGACCAGGAAGGGACGGTGCTCGACCGGCTCGACGTCGGCCGCGCCCTGGACCTCCTCAGCGCACCTCAGCGCCGGGTGCTGACACTGGCCTTCTACCAGGACCTGACACAGACCCAGATCTCCCAGGTCACCGGCTGGCCCCTGGGTACGGTGAAGAGTCACACCCGACGGGGTCTGGACCGCCTGCGGGACAGCCTCGACCCGGGGACGGCCGCGGGGGGACGCGCGGCCGCGGCACGGCCGGACGAAGACGTCCGGTGACGAGCGGTGGAGGACGGAGACGAGCATGGACACGGACGGCACCACGAGGGCCTCACGGCCCGCGGACACCCCGCCGGCCTGCCTGGTCACCGGCGCGACCGGATACATCGGCGGCCGTCTGGTGCCGGAGCTGCTGGACCGGGGACACCGGGTGCGCTGCCTCGTCCGCAGCCCGGAAAAGCTGCGCGACCAGCCGTGGGCCGACCGGGTGGAGACGGTCCGAGGCGACGTGACCGACGCCGCGTCCGTCGCCCGGGCGATGGACGGCGTGGACGTGGCCTACTACCTTGTCCACGCGCTCGGCAGCGGGCGCGACTTCGAGCGCACCGACCGCATGGCCGCCCGCGTCTTCGGCGAGGAGGCCCGCCGGGCCGGCGTCGGCCGCATCGTCTACCTGGGCGGACTCACCCCCGGATCCGTGCCTGAGCGGGATCTGTCGCCCCACCTGCGTTCCCGTGCCGAGGTCGGCCGGATCCTCCTCGCCTCGGGGGTACCGACGGCGGTCCTGCGCGCCGCGGTGATCATCGGCTCCGGCTCCGCGAGTTTCGAGATGCTGCGCTACCTCACCGAGCGGCTTCCGGTGATGGTCACTCCCCGCTGGGTGCACACCCGGATCCAGCCGATCGCCGTACGGGACGTCCTGCGGCTGCTCGTCGGCTGCGCGCACCTGCCCCCCGAGGTGAACCGCGCCTTCGACATCGGCGGACCGGAGGTGCTGACCTACCGGGACATGATGCTCCGTTACGCCGCGGTGGCCGGCCTGCCCCGCCGGATGATCCTGCCCGTGCCCGTCCTGACCCCTGGTCTGTCCAGCCACTGGGTCGGTCTGGTGACCCCGGTGCCGGCCTCCCTCGCGCGTCCCCTCACCGAGTCCCTGCGCTACGAGGTGGTGTGCCGCGAGAACGACATCGAGCGGTACGTGCCGAGCCCGCCCGGCCACCCCATCCGCTTCGACCGGGCCGTCGCCCTCGCCCTGCGCCGCGTCCGCGACGCCCAGGTCGCCACCCGCTGGTCGTCGGCCGCCGTCCCCGGCGCACCGAGCGACCCGCTCCCCACCGACCCCGACTGGGCAGGCGGCAGCCTCTACACCGATGTGCGCGAACGCGAGGCCCACGCCGCGCCCGAGGCTTTGTGGGAGGTCATCGAAGGGGTCGGCGGGGAGAACGGCTGGTACTCCTTCCCGTCCGCCTGGGTGGTCCGCGGGCTGCTCGACCGTTTCGCCGGCGGCGTCGGCCTGCGCCGGGGACGCCGGGACGCCCGGCGGCTGAGAGTGGGCGACTCGCTCGACTTCTGGCGGGTGGAGGAGATCGAACGCGGCCGTCTGCTCCGGCTACGGGCCGAGATGCGCCTGCCCGGCCTCGCCTGGCTGGAGCTGCGCGTCTGCGACGAGGAGGGTGACGACGCCGCCGAGGACGACGCCGCCGAGGACGACGCCGGCGCTCGCGACCGCGCCCTGGGCGCGCACGGGCCCGTTCGCTACCGGCAGCGCGCCCTGTTCCATCCGCACGGGCTGCTCGGCCACCTGTACTGGTGGAGCGTCTCCCCGTTCCACGCCGTCGTCTTCGGCGGCATGGCCCGCAACATCGTGCGTGCCGCCGAGCAGCGGGACCGGCGGGGCGCGGGCGCGCCCGACGCCCGGACCCCCGCCGCGGACGGCGACGCCGGCACCGGCCCGCGCCGCGCACCCGGAGGAAGCTGACCCGCATGCACGTGTCCGTCGTTCTGTTCACCGCCGACCTGCGCCTGCACGACCATCCGCCGCTGCGGGCCGCCCTGGCGTCGGCCGACGCGGTGGTGCCGCTGTTCGTACGGGACCGGGGCGTCGAGGCGGCCGGTTTTGCCGCGCCCAACCGCCGCGCCTTCCTCGACGACTGCCTGGCCGACCTCGACGCCGGGCTGCGGAAGCGGGGCGGCCGGCTCGTGGTCCGCTCCGGCGACCTGGTCGAGGAGGTGTGCCGGGTGGCGACCGAGACGGGCGCCGACAGCGTGCACATGGCGGCCGACGGCAGCGCGTTCGCCACCCGCAGGGAACGGCGGCTGCGCACCGCCCTGGAACGGTCCGGTCGCTGGCTGGTCGTGCACGACGCGGTCACCGTCGTCGTCCCGCCTGGTCTGGTGACCCCCGCCGCCTCCGACCACTACGCCGTCTTCACCCCGTATCACCGGCAGTGGGCGCGCGTGCCGCTGCGGCAGGTGTACGGCGCGCCGCGCACCGTACCCGTGCCGGAAGAGGCGCGCGGCGAACCGCTCCCCGCGCACCGGGGGACCGACGGGACGTCGCCCGGCCTCCCGCCCGGCGGCGAGACCCGGGCCCGCGCGGCCCTGACCGCGTACGGGCGCCATGGACTGGATTCCTACGACACGACGCACGACGACCTGTCCGCCGACGCCACCTCGCGCCTCTCCGCCCACCTCCACTTCGGCACCCTGTCACCGGTGGAGGTGGTGCACCGGGCCCGCCGGCACGGCGGTCCGGGCGCCGAGGCGTTCGTACGGCAGCTCGCCTGGCGCGACTTCCACCGCCAGGTGCTCGCCGCGCGCCCGGCCGCCGCGCACGCCGACTACCGCACCCGGCACGACCGGTGGCGTACCGAGGACACCGCGAGCGGCGACATCGACGCCTGGCGCGAGGGCCGCACCGGCTATCCGGTCGTCGACGCCGCCATGCGGCAACTGCGGCACGAGGGCTGGATGCACAACCGCGCCCGGCTCCTCACCGCCAGTTTCCTGACCAAGTCCCTCTACGTCGACTGGCGGATCGGCGCGGCCCACTTCCTGCACTGGCTGGTCGACGGCGACCTCGCCAACAACCAGCTCAACTGGCAGTGGATGGCCGGCACCGGCAACGACACTCGGCCCAATCGGGTCCTCAACCCGGTGACGCAGGCCCGGAAGTACGACCCGCGGGGCGCCTACGTACGCCGGTGGGTTCCCGAACTCGCCGAGCTTGAGGCCCCGTTGGTGCACGTGCCCTGGCGGCTTCCCGAAGCCGACCGCGCCGGACTCGGCTACCCGGCCCCGGTCGTCGACCTCGCCGACGGACTGGGACGCTTCCGCCGCGCCCGCGGCACCCGGCCGTGACCGACGCCGGTCACGGCCGCCGGCCGGGGGCAGTGGCCGGGCGGAACCCTGTCCGCCGGCCGGCTCAGCGCACCGCGAGCAGATGTTCGAGCGCGAGCTGGTCCAGTCGCTCGAAGGCCATCGAACGCTCCGCCGCCGCGTCCGCGTCGAAGCTCTCGTACGCCGTCGGGTCGGCGAGCAGTTCCGCGAGACCGTGCGGGGCCGTCGGCAGTGCCAGCTCGTCCAGCCGGGACACGGCGAGCGCGGCGGCGACCTCGGGGTCGGCCCGGAAGGCGGCCGCCCGCTCCTTGAGGATCAGGTAGTTGCGCATGCAGTTCTTGGCCGACTCCCACACCCCGTCGAAGCCGTCGGTGCGCACCGGCTTGAAGTCGAAGTGGCGCGGGCCCGTGTACCCGGCCGACTCCAGCAGGTCGACCAGCCAGAACGCCTGGCGCAGATCGCCCGCGCCGAAGCGGAAGTCCTGGTCGTACTTGATGCCCGACTGGCCGTTGAGGTCGATGTGGAACAGCTTGCCCGCCCACAGCGCCTGCGCGATGCCGTGCGGGAAGTTGAGCCCGGCCATCTGCTCGTGCCCCGTCTCCGGGTTCACGCCGACCAGTTCCGGCCGCTCCAGGCGCTCGATGAAAGCCAGTGCGTGCCCGATCGTCGGCAGCAGGATGTCGCCGCGCGGCTCGTTCGGCTTCGGCTCGATGGCGAAGCGGAGCTCGTACCCCTGCTCGGTCACGTACTGGCCGAGCAGATCGAACGCCTCCTTCATCCGGTCGAGCGCCAGCCGTACGTCCTTCGCCGCACCCGACTCGGCGCCCTCGCGCCCGCCCCAGGCCACGTACACCGAGGCGCCCAGCTCCACCGCCAGGTCGATGTTGCGGATCGCCTTGCGCAGCGCGAACCGGCGCACGTCCCGGTCGTTGGCGGTGAACGCGCCGTCCTTGAACACCGGGTGGGTGAAGAGGTTGGTGGTGGCCATCGGCACCTTCAGGCCCGTGCGGTCGAGCGCGGCCCGGAACCGCTTGACGGCCGTCTCCCGCTCGGCCTCCGACGCCCCGAACGGGATGAGGTCGTCGTCGTGGAAGGTGACGCCGTACGCGCCGAGGGCGGCCAGCCGCTCGACCGACTCGACCGGGTCGAGCGCCGGCCGGGTGGCGTCGCCGAACGGGTCGCGGCCCTGCCAGCCGACCGTCCACAGACCGAAGGTGAAACGGTCGTCGGGGGTGGGGAGGAGATGCTGGGGCATGTCCGGCTCCTTCGCACGGGGGTGCCAGATCCGGCGGCGAGGCTGGCCGCCGGATTTGTTTTCTGCGATAACTAATACCCCCGGGGTGCCGTCGGGCGCCAGAGCCCGCACCCGGGGAAGGAGAGGTGCCCACCCATGGCCGACCACCCGGAGCCCGCGCCGCACCACC
Source organism: Streptomyces laurentii (assembly GCA_002355495.1). Taxonomy (GTDB): domain Bacteria; phylum Actinomycetota; class Actinomycetes; order Streptomycetales; family Streptomycetaceae; genus Streptomyces; species Streptomyces laurentii. The sequence goes on along the minus strand of AP017424.1, from coordinate 98,304 downwards.
CGCGACACGCGACGGCCCCCCAGCGCGGGGCGGCCCCGCACCCCCGCGGCACCGCCCGCCCTCACCGTCCCGTGGTCGTCGGCGTGGACAGCTCCACCCAGTCCGCCAAGGCCGTCGTCGTCGACACCGCCACCGGCGCGCTCCTCGGCCTCGGCCGCGCCCCGCACACCGTCACCGGCACGCACGGCGCCCGCGAGAGCGACCCCGAGACCTGGTGGACCGCCCTCGCCCACGCCGTCGCCGACGCCCTCGCCCAGGCGGACGTCCCCGCCCGCGCCGTCACCGGCATCGCCGTCGCCGGCCAGCAGCACGGCCTCGTCACCCTCGACACCCCGGGCGGCCGGCCCCTGCGCCCCGCCCTGCTCTGGAACGACACCCGCTCCGCGCCCCAAGCCGCCGCCCTCACCGGCGCGTTCGGCGGCCCCGACGCCTGGCTGGAACGCACCGGATCGGTCCCCGTCGCCTCCGTCACCGCCGCGAAATGGCAGTGGCTGCGTGAACACGAACCCGCCGTCGCCTCCCGCACGGGCGCCGTCCGCCTCCCGCACGACTTCCTCACCGAACGGCTCTGCGGCGAAGCCGTCACCGACCCCGGCGACGCCTCCGGAACCGGCTGGTACGACACCGGCCGCGCCGCCCACGACCCCGACCTGCTCGCGCTCCTCGGCCTCGACCCCGCCCTGCTCCCGGCTGTCGCCCCCACCGGCGGCACCCGGGCCGGCACCCTCACCCGCGCCGCCGCCGACGTCCTCGGACTGCCCGCCGGCATCGCCGTCGCCGCCGGCACCGGCGACAACATGGCCGCCGCCGTCGGCCTCGGCCTCGGCGCCCGGGCCTCCTCGACCACCCGGTGGTCAGCCTCGGCACCTCCGGCACCGTCTTCGCCGCCACCCGCACCCGCCCCGCGAGCCCCGGCATCGCCGGCTTCGCCGCCACCGACGGCACCTACCTGCCCCTCGGCTGCACCCTGAACTGCACCCTCGCCGTCGACAAGGTGGCCGCCCTGCTCGGCCTCGACCGCGAGGACGCCACCCCCGGCGACGGCCTCGTCCTCCTGCCGTACCTCGACGGCGAACGCACCCCCGATCTGCCACACGCCGCCGGACTGCTCACCGGCCTGCGGCACGCCAGCACCCCGCAGGCACTGCTCGGCGCCGCCTACGAAGGCGCCGTCTTCACCGTCCTGCGCGCCCTCGACGAACTCCTCGCCACCTGCGGCCTCGACCCCGCCGACCCGGCCGTACGGGACCGGCCGCTGCGGCTGATCGGCGGCGGCGCGCGCGGGAAGCTCTGGACGAAGACCGTGCGCCGGCTCTCCGGCCGCCCGCTGATCGTCCCCGCCGCCACCGAACTCGTCGCCCTCGGCGCCGCCGCCCTCGCCGCCGCGGCCGCGTCCGGCGACACCTCGCACGACGGGGCCGACCCGGTCGCGATCGCCGGCGCCTGGGGGACCGGCGCGGGGGAGACCCTGGAGCCCGTCGAGCGGGACGAGGCGACCTGGCGGCGCGTCGCGGACGTCCTGGACCGGGCGACACCGGCCCTCCTCAGCTGACGGCGGGCTCCTCCAGCAGGATCACCTCCAGGCGGCGCGGGCCGTGCACGCCCTCCACCCGGTCGAGTTCGATGTCGCTGGTCGCGGACGGCCCGGAGATCCAGGTGAGCGGGCGGGCCGGGTCCAGCCGGGGCAGGGCCAGCGGCACCGAGGCCACCACCTGGTCCGGAACCCGTACGACGCACAGATGCAGATCGGGTACGAGGGTCAGCGCGCGCCGCCCCTGGCCCGGCCCGGCGTCCAGCACGAGCGTGCCGGTCTCGGCGACGGCCACGGCGCAGCCGGTGAGCACCGCGTCCGTCGCGTCCAGCCGACGGGCCGTCAGGGAGCCGTCGTCCGGCCGCCGTTCGACCTCGTCGGGTGTGGCGGAGAGCCACTGATCGTCCAGCCCGGGCGGTACGGCGACACTGCGGGCCCCGTGCGCGGCGAGCAGCCGTGCGACGAGCTCCGGCAGCCCGCCGGGCGCGGTGCGGTGGACGACGGCCCGGTAGTCGGCGAGGTTCTCGTGCAGCAGAGCGGTGAGCGCCGCCGGGTCGTCGGGCGCGTGCTGCCGCAGATAGCCGCGGTCCGGCTCGGGAGCCTCCGGCGCGCCGGCGACGGCGGCCCGGATCCGGGCCAGGATCCGCTCCCGGGAACCGGACGCGGCGGCGGAGGCGGGGGTGGGTGAGGCGGTCATGTGCGGTTCTTCCTCCACCAGTCGCGGAACGACTCCGCCGGCATCTCGGGCAGGTCGCGGCTGTCGGTCCAGGCCCCGGCGCCCGGCACGTTCCCCGGGTGCAGCGCGCGCGTCCGGTGCGCGAGCCGCTCGCCCGCGGCGAGCACCCCGGGCCGGTCGAGCACCCAGCCCGCCGCCTTGATCGCCGCGCGTTCGAGCCGGTGCCCCGGGCCGCCCCGCGCGGCGACCCGCTCGCGCAGATGGACCAGCACCTCGGGGATGTCGATGGCGACCGGACACACCTCGTAGCAGGCACCGCACAGCGAGGAGGCGTACGGCAGCGACGCGTCGATCTCGCTTTCCGTACCCCGCAGTTGGGGCGTGAGGATGGCGCCGATCGGCCCCGGGTACACCGAGCCGTACGCGTGCCCGCCGGCCCGCTCGTACACCGGGCACACGTTCAGGCAGGCCGAGCAGCGGATGCAGCGCAGCGCCTGCCGGCCGGTCGCGTCGGCGAGGGTGTCGGTGCGCCCCGCGTCGAGCAGCACCAGATGGAAGCGGGACGGCCCGTCGCCGTCGGTGGTGCCGGTCCACATCGAGGTGTACGGGTTCATCCGCTCGGCGGTCGAGGAGCGCGGCAGGGTCTGCAGGAACACCTCCAGGTCCCGCCAGGTCGGCACGACCTTCTCGATGCCGACGACCGAGATCAGGGTCTCGGGGAGGGTGAGGCACATCCGCCCGTTGCCCTCGGACTCGACCACGACGAGCGTGCCGGTCTCCGCCACCATGAAGTTGGCGCCGGAGACGGCGACTTTGGCCCGCAGGAACTTCTCGCGCAGATGGAGCCGGGCGGCCTCGGCGAGATCGGCGGGCGTGTCGGTGAGTCCCTCGGGCGCCGCCCGCCCCCAATCACCCATCCGGTCCCGGAAGATGTCGCGGATCTCGCCCCGGTTGCGGTGGATCGCCGGGACGAGGATGTGCGAGGGCCGGTCGTCGCCCAACTGGACGATGAGCTCGGCGAGATCGGTCTCGTAGGCGCGGATGCCCTCGGCCTCCAGGGCCTCGTTGAGGCCGATCTCCTGGGTGGCCATCGACTTGATCTTCACGACCTCGGTCTCGCCGGTCTCCCGGATCAGGTCCGTGACGATCCGGTTGGCCTCGGCGGCGTCCGCCGCCCAGTGCACCGTGCCGCCCGCCGCCGTCACCGCCTCCTCCAACTGCAGCAGATAGCGGTCGAGATGACGCAGTGTCCGGTCCTTGATCCGCCGGCCCGCTTCCCGCAGCTCCGCCCAGTCGGCCAGCTCGGCGACCGCCCGCGCCCGCTTGTCGCGGATGGTGTGGGTGGCGTGCCGCAGATTGCCGCGCAGCCGCTCGTCGTGCACGGACGTGTGCGCGGCCTCCGGGAAGGCGGGGAAGCCGGGGTCCGCCCCCGTGTTCCCGTTCTCCGCCGCGCCGCGGCGGCGGGCGCCCGACGCGAACCCGGGCATGCCCAGGAACGTACCGCTCATGTCAGGGGCTCCTCTTCCGTGCTCGCCAGGATCTCCGCGAGGTGCACCGGCCGCAGCCGCGGCAGCACCCCCATCCGGCTCATCGTGCCGCCCAGGTGCATCAGACAGGAGTTGTCCGCGCCGCACAGCACCCCGGCCCAGGACGCGAGCGCGTTCCGCACCTTGTCGGTGCCCATCGCCGCCGACACGTCGGGGTTCTTCACCGCGAAGGTGCCGCCGAAGCCACAGCACTCCTCCGCGCCGGGCAGTTCCACCAGCTCCAGGCCCTTGACCGCCTCCAGGAGCCGGCGCGGCCGGTCGCCGAGGCCGAGGAGCCGCAGTCCGTGGCAGGAGGGGTGGTACGTCACCCGGTGCGGGTAGTACGCGCCGACATCGGTCACGCCCAGCACGTCCACCAGGAACTCGGTCAACTCGTATGTGCGTGGCCCGAGTTCGGCCGCCTCGGGGCCGAACTGCCCGTAGTGGCGGCGGAGCATCGCGGCGCAGGAACCGGAGGGGGTGACCACGTACTCGTACCCCTCGAAGGCGCGCACCGTGCGCCGGACGAGCGGGGCGGTCTCGGCCCGGTAGCCGGTGTTGAACTGGGGCTGCCCGCAGCAGGTCTGCGCGGCCGGGAAGTCGACGGTGACGCCGAGACGTTCGAGCAGCCGGACGGTCGCCACCCCCGTCGCCGGATACAGGGCGTCGTTGACGCAGGTGACGAACAGGGCGACACGCATGTGCGCGCTTCCTCCGCTTCTCCGGCCGGTCCAGGGGCGGGGCCGCCGGGGCCGGGTGCCTGGGCCGGGACCGGGCCGGGGTCAGGGGCGGGGCCAGGGCCGCCCGTCGAGTCGTTCGATGTCCCGGTTGAAACGTTCCAGCACGGCGGCGAAATCGGCCACCTCTTCGGGCGTCCAGGCGGAGAGCACCCGCTCCAGTCCCTCGATGTTGTACGCCCGGTCGGTGTCCAGCCGTAGCAGCCCCTCCTCGGTGATCCGGAACTTGCGCGCGATGCCGCCGTCAGGGTCGGGGATCCGCTCGACGAGCCCGGCGCGCAGCATCGCCGCCGTCTGCCGGTTCAGCGTCGAGGCGTCCAGGCCGAAGGCCTCGCTCAGCTGGCTGATGGACATCGGCCCGTCCATGCTGATCCGGCTCAGCAGCAGATACGCGCTGCGGTCGAGCTGCCAGCCCGCCGACCGGGCGCGCGGTGTGTGCAGGAGGGAGTGCCGCGCCAGGAGCATGGTCTCGAACTCGATCAGATGCGTGGGCTTGTCCATCGGGATCCTGTCGCAGCGGGTGGGGTCGTCGGGGCGGAGGGGAACCGCCGGGCGGAGGAACAGAGGTCCTGCTCAGCATAGGCAGCCCCGTCCGTGGCTCCGCCATGACTCGAGCACACTTGTGCATGATGCACATTCTGTGTACGTTACACAACGCTCGTGCCGCCGCGTCGCCCTCCGACGTCTCGCCCGCCGGCCCGCCCGTCCGCCGGGCGACGGCTCGTACCGCGTGATCACGGCACCACCCGACCGGCCGATCCGGCCTTGTCCCGACCCAGGAGACTTCATGTCCGCCAGCGCCCCCGCCGTTCGCCCCCAAGGGGGCGGCGGCATCGTCGGCGTCCTCGCCCTCGCGGGCATCGTCGCCGCCCTCATGCAGACGCTCGTCGTCCCCCTCATCGGCGACCTGCCCACCCTTCTGCACACCTCCGCCTCCAACGCCTCCTGGGTGATCACCGCGACGCTCCTCGCCGCGGCCGTCGCCACCCCCGTCGCCGGACGGCTCGGCGACATGCTCGGCAAGCGCCGCCTGCTGCTCGCCTCCACCGCCCCGCTCGTCGTCGGCTCGGTCGTCTGCGCCCTGTCCTCCGCCGTCGTCCCGATGATCGTCGGACGCGGTCTGCAGGGCCTCGGCATGGGCATCGTCCCGCTCGGCATCAGCCTGCTGCGCGATGTCCTGCCGCCCGAGAGGCTCGGCTCGTCCATCGCCCTGATGAGCGCCTCCATGGGCGTCGGCGGCGCGCTCGGCCTGCCGTTCTCGGCTGCCGTCGCCGAACACGCCAGCTGGCGCGTGCTGTTCTGGGTCGCCGCCGGCCTCAGCCTGCTCGTCGGCGTCCTCGTCTTCCTGCTCGTCCCGGCGGGTGTGACCAGCGCCAAGGCGGGCCGCTTCGACGTGCTCGGCGCCGTCGGCCTCGGCGGCGGACTCGTCGCCCTGCTCCTCGCCGTCTCCAAGGGCTCCGGCTGGGGCTGGGGCAGCGCCACCACCCTCGGCCTGTTCGCCGCCGCGGCCGTGATCCTGCTCGCCTGGGGCGTCTGGGAACTGCGCACCCGCGACCCGCTGGTCGACCTGCGCACCACCGCCCGCCCGCAGGTCCTGGTGACCAACCTCGCGTCGATCCTGGTCGGCTTCGCGATGTACGCGCAGTCCCTGGTCGTCCCGCAGCTGCTGCAGCTTCCCGAGGCGACCGGCTACGGCCTCGGCCAGTCGATGATGGGGATGGGCCTGTGGATGGCCCCGGCCGGCCTCATGATGATGGCCCTCGCCCCGCTCGGCGCGAAGCTCTCCGCCGCCCGCGGCCCCAAGGTGACCCTGTCCGTCGGCAGCCTCGTCATCGCCCTCGGCTACGGCTCCTCGATGTTCCTCATGGGCTCCACCTGGGGTCTGCTCGTGGTCACCCTCGTCTGCAACACCGGTGTCGGCCTCGCGTACGGCGCGATGCCCGCCCTCATCATGGGCGCCGTGCCGCAGCACGAGACGGCCTCCGCGAACAGCTTCAACACCCTGATGCGTTCCATCGGCAGCTCCGTGTCCGCCGCCGTCATCGGTGTCGTCCTCGCCCAGCTGACCATCGACCTCGGCGGCCACGTCCTGCCCTCCGAGGACGGCTTCAAGGTGGCCCTGATGATCGGCTGCGGCGTCGCGCTGCTGGCCTCCGTCGTCGCGGCGTTCATCCCCGTACGACCGCTCGCCGCCGCCCCGGAGCCGACCGGCGCCGAGCCCGCCCCGGCGGTGCGGGAGACCACGGCCTGACCGTCCCGCGCACACGGGCCGGTACGCGAAGGGACCGGGGGAGCCGTCGCCGTCGTCCAGTGCGGACGACGGCGACGTTCCTCCGTGCGGTTCGTGCGGTTCGTGCGGTCCGTGCGGTCAGGAGTGGCGGCGCGGCTTCCCGGAGCGGCCGCCGCTCTTCGGGGCGCCGCCTCCGGTCCGCCGCCCGCCGCCCGCCTTCTGGCCCTGACGGCCGGGCTGCGGCTGCTGCCGGCTCTTGCGCTGGCCGGTGCCCCCGGCCTTCGCGCTCCCGGCCTTCGCACCCTTGGCCGAGCCCTGCGCGCCGCCCTTGGCCCCGTCCTTCGCCCGCTCCTCCGGCCGCCGGCCGCGCGAGCTGTTCACGGTGCGCCCGCGCACGATCCCGATGAAGTCCTCCACCAGATCGGTGGTGGCGTCCTCCGGCCATGCCAGCGCCACCCGCGACTGCGGCGTGCCGGTGATCGTCCGGTACGTGAGGTCCTTGCGATGGTGCAGCCGGGCCAGCGACTGCGGTACGACGAGCAGCCCGATCCCGGCGGCCACCAGCTCGATCGCGTCCCCCGTCGTCGCCGGCCGCTCGAACGCGGGCAGTCCCGGCGGGCCCTCGCGCCCCTCGGCCGCCCAGTCCAGCGTGTCGTCCAGCGGATGCAGCACGATCTCGTCGGCGATGTCCTCGACGCGCACCTCGTCCGCTTCGTCCGTCGCGGCCACCAGGTGGTCCTTGGGGCAGACGACGACGGTCGTCTCCTCGTAGAGGGGGATCGCGCTGAGTACCGAACGGTCCACCGGAAGGCGGACGAGACCGGCGTCGGCGCCGCGCTCCCGCAGCAGCCCGTCCGCCTCGCCGGCCGTGACCTGCACCAGCTCGAGGACCACGCCGGGCAGCCGCTCCCGCCAGATCCGCACCCACTTCGCGGGCGTCACCCCGGGCACGTACGCCAGCCGGAAGGAGACCGGGGCTGCCGGGGCCGCCGAGGGCTCCGGGGCAGCCGAGGGCTCCGAAGACGTCGCGGGCGCCGGGGAATCGGCGGGCTCCGCGGCGGCTGCCGAGGCCGGGGAAGGGGCGGGGGAGCTGGGGGAAGATGCGTCCGAGCCTGTCACCAGGCCAGATTACCGGCCGTGGTCGGCGAGGGCGGCCTTGGCCGATATTCTTGTCGGCATGACCCAGCACCAGAGCGCCCAGACGATGAAGCCCGCCACGGCGGCGAAGAAGCTGGGCGTGTACCTCGACGCCACCCCTGACGAGTTCCGTGCGGGTGCCGTCTCCCGCGCCGAGCTGAACGCCCTCCAGACCGACCCGCCGGAGTGGCTGCGCGACCTGCGCCGCGACGGCCCGCACCCCCGCCCCGTCGTGGCGGCCAAGCTCGGTGTCTCGATCTCCGGTCTCGCCCGCGGCGGCGTCACCGAGGCCCTCACCACCGAGCAGATCGAGGCCCTCAAGACCGAGAACCCCGAGTGGCTGCAGAAGGAGCGGGCGACCCAGGCCGAGGTGCGCAAGGAAGCCGTCCGCATCAAGGAGGCGCAGGCCGAGAAGGCCGCCCGCGCCGACACGAACGACCAGCGCGACTGACCGTCGCGTCCTCGTCGCGTCCTGTGTGCCGGACGCCCCCGCGGGCGTCCGGTGCGGGGGACGCACCCGCCCCGGCGGTATCCGGCCGGCCGGTAAATCACGTGCCCGCCCCTCGCCCGCGATGATCTGATCGCCGCATGCGACACGAGAGCGGGACCCAGGTGGACACCGGGGCGGCGAGCGGCCACGGGATACGCACGATCGTCGACCGCGGCCGGTTCGCCGGCGCCGTCACCCCCTGGGAGGACGCCGCCTGGCGCGCCGCCGCGCTGCACTGGGCCGAGCGGGCGATCGCGGAACACGGTCTGCGGGAGACCGGGCCGCGCGAGGCGCGCATCCGGCCCTGGTCGGTGCTCATCCGTTTCCGGACCGGCCCGGGCGCGCGCGACGCCGTCTGGTTCAAGGCGAGTGCCCCGGCCGCCGCCTTCGAGGCGGCGCTCGGCCAGGCGCTCGCCGAGTGGACCCCCGGCCATGTCATGACCCCGCTGGCGGTGGACGCCGACCGCGGCTGGATCCTGTTCCCCGACGGCGGCCCACTGTTCCGGAATGCCCTCGACGACGGTGTCGCCGGACCCGACGACTGGACGGTGGCCCTCGGCCAGTACGCCCGTATGCAGCGCGCCCTGACCCCGCACGCGGAGCGGATGACGCGCCTCGGCGTCCCCGGCGCCCGCACCGCCGACCTGCCCGGGATCTTCGACCGCCTCGTCGAGGACCATCCCACCCTGGCCCCGGACACCCGCCGCGCGCTGCTGGCGCGCCGCCCCCGACTCCTCGACTGGTGCGCCGAACTCGACACGTACGCGATCCCCGACACGCTCGACCACAGCGACCTGCACGACGGCCAGATCCTCGCTCCCGCGCCCGGCCGCTACACCTTCTTCGATTGGGGCGACGCCGCCGTGGCGCACCCCTTCACCAGCCTGCTCGTCCCCGCCCGGGCCGTACACGAGCAGTACGGGCCCGAGGCCATGGCCCGCGCCCGCGACGCGTACCTGGAACCCTGGGCCGAGCAGGGAACCCCGTTGCCGGCCCTGCGCCGCGCCGCCACACTCGCCGTCCGGCTCGGTGCCCTCAGCCGCGCCGTCTCCTGGGGCCGGCTCTTCCCCGGCAGCCCGGCGGACGACTGCCACGAGGCGAGCGCCGCCTGGCTCGACGAGCTGTTCACCGCACCCGACCTGCCCTGACGCGCCAACCGCCCCGAAGACTCCGCGAGTTGAAGGTTTCGTGATGGCATCGTTGCAGGTCAGAGGTGCATGTAGAGACCGGCGATAGGGCAGCACTGGAGTGTTGCATCGGCATTCCACACCCTCGTCGCCTCCTATGAGGGCGGCTCGGGGGCCCGGGCCTCATGCCCCCTCCGCTCCTGGGGAGTAAGCGGGCATCGGGCACCGCCGGCCGTCGCCGGCATCCCTTCGGCTCACGGAGATGATCTGTCCGGCAACCTGATCCGGAACGACGCAGTGCGACACCTTCGGGGATCGGCCAGGGCCGGCACGTGAGGGTGCGGGATCCCGTCGTCAGTGTGCCTCCGGCCCGAACCGACGCTTGTACGCAGATGGTGTGATGCCGGTCTCCCGGCGCATCAGCGTGCGCAGATTGGCGGCGGTGCCAAGCCCGCTGCGTCGCGCGACCACCTCGAACCGGGACTCACCTCGCTCGATCAACCGGCACGCCAGGGCGAGCCGCTCCCCCGTCAGCCACGCCAGCGGCGTCGTTCCCAGCTGCGCCTGGAAGCGGCGATGCAGAGTCGCCGGACTGACCGCCGCGCGCGCCGCAAGGCCAGACACAGTGAGCGGTGAGTCCAACCGTTCCTGAGCCCAGGCCAGGACAGGTGCCAAGGACTCGTCTGGCAGATCAGGCATGGGACGCTCCACGAACTGCCGCTGCCCACCATCCCGGTGCGCCGCGAAGACCAGCCGTCGGCTCACCGAGTTGGCGACCTCCGCGCCGTAGTCGCGGCGGACCACATGCAGTCCGAGATCGAGCGCGGCTGCACTGCCTGCCGCGGTGAGGATGTCACCGTCATCCACGAACAGCACGTCTGCTTCGAGCCGCACAGAGGGAAAGCGGGCCCGGAAGGCATCTGCCCACCGCCAGTGCGCCGTGGCCCGGCGCCCGTCGAGGACACCGGCCTCGGCCAGCGTGAAGGCGCCGCTGCAGAAGCCGACCAGGCGCGCACCCCGGGAGTGTGCCCGACGGATGGCAGCGAGCACCGCGGGACGTCGGGGCACTTCGGTGTCCGGGCGGTTGGGGACGATCAAGGTGTCCGCTGTGTCGGCCGCTTCGAGATCGGCGACTCCCGTGAGCGTGAAGAATCCGTCTCTCATCAGGGTGCGGGGCTCGGGGGAGCAGAGCCTGAAGTCGTAGAGATCACGGCCGATTTCCGGTCTGCGCAGACCGAAGACCTCGGTCGCGCAGCCGAGCTCGAAGGGGTTCGAGTTCTCGTCCACGATCACGACGACCCGGTGTACGCCCGCCACGTGAGCTGCTTGCGAGGATTCTTTCGGCATATGCGATTCCTAGCACTCACGGCGGCCATGCGAAACGGCTCAGTATGAGCCCATGAGCAGCGAACCCATCCCCCTTGGCAAGGCTCTGGCCTCCTTCGATGCCTTGTGGAGCCCCCGCATCGTCACGCGCGTCAATGACTACGACGTCCGCATCGCCAAGGTCGAGGGTGAACACATCTGGCACGTTCACGACGACACCGACGAGTTCTTCCTGGTACTCGACGGCGAGCTGAGCATCTCCCTGCGCGAGCCCGACGGGGAGCGCACGGTCCTGCTCCCGCGGGGGGCGGTCTTCACCGTCCCCCGGGGCACAGAGCACAAGCCACATGCTCCCTCCGGCGCCGCGATCCTCATGTTCGAGCCCACAGGGACACCGACTGTGGGCGATCGCCACGACGAGATCCCAGAGCACGTCGACGCAACGACCGGACACGCGCTCGGTACCTGATTCGACATGCCTCGTACACGCCCGTGCCGCTGGAGGCCGGCTCGGGCTCCGGCTCCATGGCGGCGAAGTGCAGCCGGCCGCCGTCGAAGACGACCTGCACGTTGTCCGTGACCCGGCCGGCGCCCTCACGGTAGGTGCCGTCCAGTAGCGCGGCCCGCGCCGCCAGGTACCCGCCCGCCTCTCCGGGCAGGTTCAGCGAGGCCGGCACGGTCGGCCGCCACTCCTGGCCGGCCGGCAGCTTCGCCCGCGGGTCACCTCACTTGAGGAGTTCCTCGCGAACACCTGCCGGCTTCGCAGCATCCGGTACGGCCGCTCCATCAGCTCCATCAGCTCCGGCAGCGACAGCAGCGCGCTCCGTACGGCCTCGTCCGTCCGGGGTGGAGCCGAAGTCCGTGCACCGCGAATACGGCGCTGGCTGTTCCTGCGGTGCAGCGCTACCCGCATCGGACCGTGGTGGGCCCGCCGCTCACTCCTTCCCGCGATGCACGTGCGCGCGCTGCCCGTCGCGGTCGAAGATCATCAACAGCTCGGCCGGACCGTCGACCGCGGCGAACGCGTGCGGGGTCATGGTGGCGAACTCGGCCGCCTCGCCGGCCTCGACGGCGATCTCGCGATCGCCGAGCAGGAGCAGGAGTCGCCCGCTGAGCACGAACAGCCAGTCGTGGCCGGGGTGGACCCGCTGTTGTGGCCGGGCCGCGGTGGGCTCGATCAGCGCCTTCACCGCGACCGTGCTGCTGTCCGGCCTGCTCAGTGCCCACGTCGTGCGCCCCTCGATCCGGCTCGACGTGGGGCGGATGACCACGTCGTCGTCGCCGCTCACATCGAGCAGTGCGTCCAGGCCGACCTGGAGGCCGGCGGCGAGCGGAAGCAGTACGTCGAGGCTGATGGTGCGCTTCCCGGTTTCGACGCGACTGATCGTCGACGGGCTCAGGTTGGTGCGCGCGGCGAGTTCGTCGAGGGAAAGTCCGAGCGTGGTGCGCAGGCTGCGCAGCCGGGTCCGGACGACGTGCTCGATGTCGGCGAGTCGGCTCACGGTTCCTCCTTGCGAATTCCGCAAGGAGTCTGGCACATAACGCCAGAGGTTTCTACGGTGGCGGACATGAGCCATCACCACACCGCCCCCTCCCACACATCTGCCGCTCCGGCCGTCATCCGCCACTGCGACGTCGCCGTCATCGGCGGATCGGCCGCCGGCCTCGCCACCGCCCTGCAGCTCGGCCGGCAGCGCCGGTCGATGATCGTGGTCGACTCGGGCGAGCCGCGCAACGCGCCCGCGGCGCACATGCACAGCTTCCTGGGACGCGACGGCACCGACCCGGCGGAGCTGCTCGCCACCGGTCGCACGGAGGTGCGCCGCTACGGGGGCGAAGTGCTGTCCGGCCGCGCCGTGCGGGTGGCCGGGGACGGCGAACTCTTCGTCGTCGAGCTCGCCGAGGGCACCTCCGTCGTCGCCCGCCGGATCGTCGTCGCGACCGGCTTGGTCGACGACCTCCCCGAGGTCGAGGGGCTGGCGGACCACTGGGGCGGGGCGGTGATCCACTGCCCGTTCTGCCACGGCTACGAGGCCCGCGACCAGCGACTCGTCCAGCTCGTCGCCCATCCGATGGGGCTGCACGTCACGCCACTGCTGCGCCAGCTGTCCGCGCGTCTGACCGTGCTCGTCGCGGACGGTGTGGAGGTCGACGAGTCCGAGATCCCCACCCTCGTCTCCGCGGGTGTCGACGTACGCCTCGCCACCACCGCGCACCGTGTCCTCACTGGTGCGGACGGCCGCCTCACCGGGATCGGGCTGATCGATGGCTCGACGATCGGTGCCGACGCGATCCTGATCAACCCGCGCTTCTCGCCACGCGCCGAGCCGTTCACCGGACTCGGCCTGCGGCCCTCGCCCCACCCGACCGGCATGGGCGAGGTGATCGAGGCCGACGCGATGGGCGCCACCGCCATCGACGGGGTCTACGCGGTCGGCAGCGTCACGGATCCCAGTCAGCAGGTGCTCCAGGCCGCCGCCCACGGCGGCCGCGTCGGTGGCGCCGTCGCGATGAGTCTCGCCGCCGAGGACGTGCGCACCGCGGCCCGCCTGTCCGGCTCCGTCGCCGACTGGGATCACCGCTACTCCGGCGACCCGCTCTGGAGCGGCAACCCGAACGGCTCGCTGGTCGCGGAAGTGACCGGCTTGCCCGTCGGCCGTGCGCTCGACGTCGGCGCCGGCGAGGGCGGTGACGCGCTCTGGCTGGCCGAACAGGGCTGGGAGGTGACCGCGAGTGACATCTCCTCGCGCGCGCTCGACCGGATCCGGGTCGAGGCCGAGCGGCGCGACCTGACTGTCACGTGCGAGCCGGCCGATGCCAACGCCTGGGAGCCGTTTACCCAGAGGTCGGCACAGGGCGGGTTCGACCTTGTCTCGGCGGCGTACGCGTCGATCCCTCGTACGCCCGACCTGCGCGGCGTCCACAATGTGCTCGACGCCGTCGCCCCCGGCGGTTCCCTGGTCATCCTCGGCCACGACCTCGACGCGATGCGCGACCCACAGCACGGGCATCGCCCGTTCGACCCCGACGCCTACCTGCACATCGACGACTTCGTGACCGCGATCAAGGCCACAGCCGGCTGGACCATCGAGGTCGACGACAAGCGCCCCCGTCCCCCGGGCTCGGCCGGCGCAGCCCACCACGCCGACGACCGGGTACTGCGCGCCCGCCGGGCGAGCTGAGCCGCCGCCACCAGCACACGGCAACGGCCCGCGTCCGTGTCGAAGCACGAACGCGGGCCGCGTGGACAAAGCGCGTGCGCTCAGATGGCACAGACGCTGTCGGCCTGCGGGCCCGGCCCCTGGGGCCCTGCGTGACGATGTCCTCGACGGGCCGCACCGTGCGATTCGTAGCGGCTGCTGGGCCGGGCCATCAGAGCGTCGATCGGTGGGTCAGGCCGGGATCGAGACCAGGCGGTCGCCGGGGATTCCGGCCAGGCCGGGTGTGTAGTAGTCGCGGATGCCATCGGCCCAGGAGGTCACCGTGATCCGGTCGTCGGGGTCCGGTCGGAATGCGTCGAACAGCGAGTCGATGTTCGGTGCGGCGAAGCCCCATGCGGTCATCAGGGCGAGGAAGCGGGTCCGCTCGATCAGGCCGTCATCGTCCGGGTCGCCGAGTGCGGCGAGCGCGTTGGCGAAGTCGTCGGCGGCCGGGCCGAACAGCTCGGGATTGAGCACGGATGCCTCGAACTCCTGTGGGCTGATCACGCCGTCACCGTTCGTGTCCAGCGCCCCCACCAGCACCTCCCACCAGCGGCGCATGCTGTCGGCCAGCGCATTCCTGGCCTCCGGCCGCGAGTCCGTCGCGACGGCCAGCACCCGGTCGGCGTTGAGTTCGAAGTCCTTGGCGTCGAGCACCCCGTTCCCGTTGGCGTCGAGCAGCTGGAAAATCAGCGCGGCACGCTGAACGGCTTCGTTTCGCATGATTCCGTCTCTCTTTATAGGGTGCCGAGTCCAGGATCCGCACCCGGACTTGGAGGCATTCTTGGGGAATTCCGTCGGCCATTGGCCGGGTTAACGCTTCTTCACTCTGAGGAGTGAATTATCAGGAAAGCGTGGGAAGGGGGCCGGCCTGTGCCTGCCCCCGGTAGGCCGTTATGGGACGGTCGGGGTCCGGCCCCAGCAGGTGGCCATGGCGAAGAACATCTCCCTGGTCATGGGGTTGTCCAGGTGCTGGATCGCCGCGTTGTAGACGGCCGCGGGCAGCCCGGCCGCCATGAGCCGCTCCCTGGTCTGCTCCAACGACAGTGCGAGGAAGCGGCCGAACCTGGTGTCGAGGCCCACGGCCGGCAGGTGCGTGTCCATGCCGATGTCCCGTAGCCCGAGCTCGGTGAACATCCTGGGGTAATGCGCGACGCAGTGCCTGTCGCTGCCGATTGTCTCGGCCAGCAAGCGCCAATAGGCGGTCATCGTGCGTCGGTACGCCTCGTGAGGGGAGGTTTCACCGCCGACCGCGAGGGCGTCGGAGACCACCAGCAGACCGCCGGGCTTGAGCCAGGAGACCAGGCGGCGCAACACCTCTTCCCGGTCCCGCAGATGCATCAGGACCAACCGGGCGTGTACGAGGTCGAACCGGCCCGCCGGATGGAAGGCCGGGTCGGTGATGTCCGCCTCGATGACCTTCACGCCCTTGGCGGCGAGGTGGCCGAGGAGCCGGGTGTCGCGGTCGACAGCCGCGATCTGCCCGGCCGATCCGGCGACGGACGCCAGCCACTCACTTAACGTGCCCGCGCCCGGGCCGACGTCCAGGCATGTCCACTGGGCTTCGAGGCCCAGCGCGAGCAGGTTCCGCCGGCTGACCGGGTCGAGCGCGCCGGCCAGGCATTCCAGCCGTTCGCCCTCGTTGCTGTGGGAAGCCGAGAAGAGCTTTTCTCCGTAACGCTCGATTTCGTATGCCGCGGTGATGTCGAATTCTCCTTCGAAAAGGAAAGCCGTTCGGGTGTACAGGGAGCCTATTTACGGAATCCCGATAAAATGCGCAAAGGATATGGAATCTCGCCCGAATGAGGGTGAGGTCGAGCGCGTGAGCGACGCGCAGGCGAGTTGACGGGCTTCTGCCTCGCGATGCCCCTCGATGTGTTCGATCGAGCCACAAACAGCCTCGAAGCGGGTGCACGTTCCGTGGTGAACCTGCGGAACCGACGACGGGCATGACTTGGAGACGCCGAAGCAGGGCGGCAGAGCCCGCCAGGCACAGCCGCTGACCAGCACGTAGATGATCGCCGCGAACAGCGTCATGAACAGCTTGGCGGTCTCCCACAACCCGTCCGGAACATTCCGGCACCGCCCAGCCGCGGGCGCGGCGCAGGGTCGCGGCGTGTCCGCAGCCGGTCGTCGCCTGTACGCCTGCCCACACCCCGATGGCAGGGTGCGGAGGACACCGCAAGAAATACGACAGAGGATGTCGGGTTTTGTGGAGACAGTGGGGGCGCCGGTCGGTGTCGTGGTGGCGCGGGCCGGGACGACGGACAGACAAGGACCCTCATGCGCGAAACACCCGACGATCTCCACCGGCTCCAAGCCCTTCTCGACGCCTCGCTCTCCCGCTCCACGGCGCACCTGCGGTCGATCATCAGCAGCGAGCGCACGCTCACCGCCGAGCAGCTCACTCGCGTGCTCACCGGCATGTGCACGCTTGCGTTGTCCACCGTGACGGCGAAGGGCGAGCCGCGGATCAGCGGCGTGGACGGGCACTTCCTGCACGGAAAGTGGCACTTCGGCACCTCGCGCGGCGCCGCCAAAGCCCGGCACCTCGCCGCCCGTCCCGCCGTCAGCGCCGCGCACATGCGCGGGGAAGACCTGGGCGTGTTCACACACGGCACCGCGGAGGTCCTCAACCCCCACCGCGGCGAGCCGGCCGCCGACTGGCCGGACCTGCTCGCGTACTTCCGGGACTTCTACGGCGACGACGCCTTCGACTGGGACAACGACGTGGTCTTCTACCGGCTGCACCCGCAGTGGATGACCGTGTTCGCCCCCGACCTCGCCAAGCTCGGCGGGAAGGCGGCCGAGGCGTGACCCCACCCGTACCGGACACGCGCATGCCGGCCCCACACGCTGCCGGGGCCGGCAAGACGCGCGACACCATCGACGTCGTGGGCGCCCGCACCAACAACCTGCGCGACGTGTCCGTCAGCATCCCCAAAGGCCGGCTCGTCGCCTTCACCGGCGTCAGCGGCAGCGGCAAGACTTCACTCGCCATCGACACCCTGCACAGCGAGGCCCAACTGCGGTATCTGGAGGGCCTTTCGCCGTTCGTACGCCAGTACATCACCCAGCGCAACCGCCCCAAGGTCGACCGCATCCTCGGCCTCGGCGCCACGCTCGCGGTCGACCAGCGTCGCCTGAACCGCAACCCCCGCTCCACTGTCGCCACCATCACCGGGATCGACGGGCACCTCGGCCTGCTCTACTCGCGCCTCCCGCGGATCGGCCCGGACACGAGCACGGGCCCGGCCGCGGACACCGGCGCCGGGCCCCTGACCACCGCGCACTTCGACCGCCACACCCCGGAAGGCAGCTGCCCGGACTGCCACGGCGCCGGCGGACGCTGGCAAGCCCAGGAAGAGCTCGTCATCACCCGCCCGGACCTCCCCCTCTTCGAAGGCGCCTCCCCCTGGTATGCCAAATGGAGGTCCGGAGAGCACGTGTTCGTCCCCGCACTCGCCGCCAAACGCGGCGTGGACCTCGGCGGGCCCTGGCAGTCGCTGCCCGCGGCGTTCCGGCACGACGTCCTGTACGGCACCGGCGACGAGGCGGTCGAGGCCACCGTCGACATCCCGAACAAGAACGAGACGGCCCGCATGACCTACACCTCCAGCCAACCGCTGCGCGGCGCGCTTGCCGAGGTGGAACGGGTGTTCGTCAACGCCCAGACGGCCGACGCCAAGCAGCGTTACCTGCCGTACATGCGCAAGCAGCCCTGCGACACCTGCCACGGCAGCGGATTCGATCGGGTCGCCCGGTCCGTACGTCTCGGCGGCCTGACCTACCCCGATCTGCTGGACGTGGACGTACGCGAAGTCCGCCGCTGGGCCGGGCACGTCGCCGACTCCCTTGACACCCGGCAGCGCACCGTCGGCGAGCCCCTGCTGCAAGACCTCGGACGCCGGCTCCGCCTCCTGGACCGGCTCGGCCTGGCCCACCTGCAGCTGTCCCGCAGCGCCGCCACTCTGTCCGGCGGTGAGTTGCAGCGCACCCGGCTCGTCGCTCAGCTCGGCACCGAGCTGAGCGACATCATCTTCGTCCTGGACGAACCCTCCGCCGGGCTGCACCCGGCGGACAAGAAACACCTCCTCGACATCGCCCTGGAGTTGCGCGAAGCCGGCAACACCGTCCTCCTCGTCGAACACGACCCCGAACTGATCGCCCGCGCCGACTGGATCGTCGATATGGGACCCGGCGCGGGCCGCCTCGGCGGCGAGGTCCTGGTCTCTGGCTCACCCGCCCTGGCCGCCGCCAACCCCGCCTCGGTCACCGGCCGCTACCTGGCCGGCAACGGGCCGCGACTGCGCCGTACCCCCCGCCCGGTCCGCGATGACGCCGACTGGGTGGAACTGCACGGCCTCCACGCCCACAACGCGGCCGCGGAGCTGCTGCGCCTCCCTGCCGGGCGACTCACCTGCCTGACCGGGGTCAGCGGCAGCGGCAAGAGCAGCGTCCTGGGCGCACTCGCCGCGGGCGCGGCGGCCGCCCTCAGAGGCACGGCCGCCGACACCGTGCGCGAGGTGACCGGACTCGACGGATTCGGCTGGGTCGCCGTGGTCGACCAGGAACCCCTCGGGCGCACGCCGCGGTCCAACCCGGCCACGTACAGCAAGGCGTTCGACATCGTCCGCAAACTGTTCGCCGCCACCGACACGGCACGCGCGCGCGGCGTCGACGCCTCCTGGTTCAGCTTCAACACCACCGGCGGCCGCTGCGATACCTGCACCGGCTACGGCCGCAGGCTCGTCGACATGCACTTCCTCCCCGACATGTGGGTGGTGTGCGACACGTGCGACGGCCGGCGCTACGGGCCCGAGGCCCTGAAGGTCACCTACCGGGGGCTGTCCATCGACCAGGTGCTGGACCTGACCGTCGCCGAGGCCGGGGAGGTCTTCACCGAACCCCGGCAGCTCACGGAGACCCTCGCTGCGCTCGACCGGGTCGGGCTCGGCTACCTCCGACTCGGCCAGAGCGCCACCGAGCTATCCGGCGGCGAGGCCCAGCGCCTCAAACTCGCGTCCGCGATCCAGCGCGGCGCGGCGAGCCGCAAGGCCGGCCTCGTCGTCCTCGACGAACCCGTCTCGGGCCTGCACCCGTCCGACATCCAACGGGTCGTCGAGGCGCTCGACATGCTGCTCGACTCCGGCAACACCGTCGTCGTGGCCGAACACGACATCCCCGTCGCCGCGTCCGCGGACTGGGTGATCGACCTCGGACCGGGAGCCGGCCCCAACGGAGGCGCGGTGGTCGCGCAGGGCACCCCCGACACCGTCGCCGGCGCGGACACTCCCACCGCCGGATACCTCCGCCGGTACGCGGCCGGCCTGCCGCTCCTGGACGCCTCGGAGGACGCACGGCGCTGACGTACGGCGAGCCTGGCGCGACCGGCGGGGTCGCATGCGTGGTCCGCAGCGGCTGACCGTTCGCCACGGGCCACGCATGGCTTGCCCCGGGACCGGGGCTAGCCCGAGCCGCCGCGTATCTCCGTCACCACCACCAACTCACAGTCACCAAACCACGGCTCGCCAACTATCGATCAAACCCGCCAACTACCGATCAACGTCACACTGCATCAGCTCCCGCAGGGCGGCCGTCCAGTCGGCCTGGCGGGTCCAGAGGCTGCCGTCGCCCATGATCGCCACGACGGCGTGCGGCGCGGCCACTCGGCCGGCCATCGACAGGACCTCCGAGCGGGACATCCGGTGGAACGACCTACAGCTGGTGATCAGCGTGGGCGCCCGGCCGGGCGCGCCGGGGGCGAAGAGGTGGGCGGAGCCGGTGAAGACGTCGACCGTGCATGCTCTGCGGACCGGTACGAGCGCGGCGCGGGCCGCCTCCAGCGTCGACTTGTGCACGTCGACCAGGTCGATGTGCACCATGCGGTGCAGTACGGGCAGCAGTGCGCGGGGGGCCTGGCCGGTGCCGGTCCCCAGGTCCAGGAGGACGGGGGCGGGCACACCGTGCTGGGTGGCGGCCGGGAGAAGCCGGCACCGGCGCGGTGGCCGAACTCGACTGCGCGCAGCTCCGCTTCCACGCTCCCGTCCGGCCGTCTTTCGAGCACGGCGAGGCCCGGCCACGACGGCGACGACGTCCCGAGCGTCATCAGCGCGCGCCCGCCCGGCGCCGGCTGCTTCACCAGGGCCTGCGGCACGTGGCGGACGGCGAAGGAGACGAAGTTCCGGTCGTACGGGCCCGCGTCGGACCACCCGGTGGTGCCGTCCCCGGTCACCACGGCCGGCCGGAAGCCGAGGGTCGACAGCCGCTCGCGGGTGGCCTCGGTGACATGCGGGTCGATGTGCAGCTCCTGCATCCGGTTCTGGGCGGTGCGGGCCTCCCGGCTCCGTTCATCGTCGGCGTACTTCGCAGCGTGCTTGCGCTCGTTGGCGACTCCGAGCGCAAGGAGCTCGGCAGGAGACAGCTGGGGCCGGTCGTGGCGGCGGTAGGCCGTGGTGAACTTCTCGCCCTCGCGGGCGTCGGTCCGGGCCTTCTTCGAGACGGTGGTCTGCTTCTTCGGCACGGGATGCGCGGCACACGTGTTCGCGGCGTGGTCCACGATGCTGCCGGACCGTCACGACCGCGCCCGTGGCGACACCGCGCGGGCAGGTACCGACAACGGGACAAAGGATTACCCTGCGGATTGGTCTTGACCAATGCGTGATTTCGTGAAGACTATGACCGGAATTACCACGGAATCTTCGTAAGCGCCTCCGTTGGAGAGACACCCCCTATGCGCATATCCGCAACCGCCGCTGCCGCGTCCGCAGCGCTCGGCGGAGCCCTCGTCCTCGGCCTCGCGGCCGTCCCCGCCGCACAGGCCACACCCGCCGCCGACACGGCGGGCTGCACCACCGACGTCTTCGGGATCGCCGGAAAGTACGGCGAGTTCGTCCTCGGTGACAACGCCCACACCCCCGACGCGGAAGGCGCGGTGGCCGTAGGCGGCAACGCCGACTTCCGCGGCGGCTTCAGCGTCGCCAACGAACTGACGACCGCAGAGGTCGACGCCCTGCCCGGCCGGGCGTCACTCGTCGTCCGGGGCGAACTGCTCAACGACGACTCGGTCACCGCGGTGATGAAGGGCAACGCGGTCGTCGGCGGCAGGGTCAAGGACCGAGCCCTCGAAATGCACTCCGGCACCTTCGGCAAGAACGCCGACCTGATCGACTTCGACGCCGAGTTCCGCAAGCTCCGGTCCTACTCCGCCGCACTGGCGAAGCAACCGGCGTCTGCCGGCACCGAAGTGACCCCGAGCGGCAGCAAACTCACCCTGGAGGGCGGGAACACCACCCGCAACGTCTTCAAGGTGACGGCCGACCAACTGGAGAAGGCCAAGGACATCTACCTCAAGGTCCCCGCCGGCGCCACCGCGATCGTCAACGTCAGCGGCACGACGTACGACATGGCCAAGGCCGGCACCACCGGCTTCTTCCTCTCCGGCGGCCAGGACTACGTACTCGACGACAAACTCCAGAGTGCCTCCGACGGCAAGGTCCGCGCCCGCCTGCTGTGGAACTTCCCCGAGGCCACCACGGTCACCAAGAGCAGCAAGGCCGCCTGGCCCGGCAGCGTGCTGGCCCCCAAGGCGCATCTGGACCTGGGCACTGGCGCCCCGGTCAACGGATCGGTGTGGGTCGCCTCGCTGCGCGGCTCGGGCGGCGCCGAGACGCACCACTTCCCGTTCACCGGCTGCCTCCCGGAGACCGGCGAGACCCCGCCTCCCACCCCGCCTCCCACCACGCCGTCCAGCACCCCCACGACCCCGCCTCCCACCACCGCCACGCCCTCCACCCCCGCGACGCCGTCGGCGAGCGACACCCCGGACACGAGCACCTCCACCCCCGCCGCGCCGGGCACCCCCGCCCCCGCCGACAGCACCCCGCCCGGCAAGAAGGACGGAGATCTCGCCTCCACCGGCAGCAGCGGCACCGTCCCGCTGGTGATCGGCACCGTCGTGGTCCTCGCCGCAGGCGCCGGCCTCGTCATCGCGGCCCGCCGCCGCTCCGGACGAGCCTGACACCGGGTCCACCCCGATCCGCCGCACCCTCGTGGTGTGACAGGGCGTTCGACAGACGCCGACGTTCCTGGACTCCGGGCCGAACCCCGTGCCCGGACCTGCCCGGTGGGCCCGGGCACGGCAAGCGCTGGAGCTGCCACGGTCTGGGCAGCGCGGCGTTCGGCGCGGGCGCGGCGGATCGCGGTGGCACAGACGGATCCTGGCGCCCGGCCCCGGTCAGCCGGCGGCGGAGGACGCGGCCCAGTCGTCCCAGGCGATCCACTCATCGCGCGCACGGTCGTAGTGGGCGAGGGTTCCGCGGCGCCCGGTGGTCTCCAGCTGCCGGTACGTTTTTTCGGCGATGCCGAGCCGCTGTGCCATCTCGGCGCGGCTGCGGCGGCGAACACTCGCAGGCGGACCAGGCGCTCGTGCTCGACGGTGCACAGATCCGCCGGGGAGACGCCGACCGCCTTCGCCAGGCGCGGTAGCACCTCCGGCTTCGGCACGCGCGTCCCGGCCAGGTAGAGGCTCACCGCCCGCTCCGCGACGCGGACCTCGCGGGCCATGTGGGCGACCGAGGCACCGGCGGCCGTGCGGGCGGCCCGCAGCTTCGCCGCGTCGAAGCCGTACACAGTGGGGGAGCCGATCTCGGCGCAGTGCGCCCACAGCAGCACGGGGTCGTCGATGCCGAGCAGCCGGTGGATCCGGCGGACCCGGGCGCCGGCGGCCTCGGCAGTGCCGTAGGTGAGGGTGCCGACGAGGCGCGCGGTGCGCATCAGACGGCTCCACGCGTCCCGGCGGAAGTCGCTGTTGATCACGACATTGCGGTCGGCGGCGGGGTGCAGCGCCTGGAGGTACAGGGCGCGCACCCCGCCGATCCACATGACGGGGTCGCCGTGGAGCTGCCAGGTGACGGATCCGGGGCCGAAGAGCCCCGGATCGCCGGGCTGGTGACCCGTCGCACCGCCGTCCGGGGTCCGCATGCCTCACAGGCCAGTAGCCGTCCTGCCCGGGGGAAACGTTCAGCGCCAGATCGTCTGGACCGGGTCGAACTGCAACCAGGTGATCGGGTTGCCGGCGTTGCCGCCGTAGACGCTGACGGCGCCACTGGGGTTGATCTCGAAGCGGCAGGCGTTGATGCCCTGGCTGTTGTTACGGGGAGCGGCGGCCCGCACATAGCCGGTCGGCAGCGGGAAGCCGTCGGGCAGTCGGCCGATCCTGCTGTCGGCGGTGAGATCGCAGGAGACCAGACCGCGGCCCTGGAGGAAGACGGTGCCGGCGATGGTCACGAGCCGGACCTCGGGGGTCGCGCCCGCGAGCGGGGTGATCCCGGGCTCCAGGACGAGCGCGGTCCAGGCGCCGGCGTCGACGGTGGCAGCGCCGGCGGCGGCGGACGCCCGGGTGGCGGCGGCGAGGCCGCCGACGGTGAGGGCGGCGGGCAGGGCGAGGGCTGCGCCGAGGACGCTGCGGCGGTCGTGGGACATGGGCGGTCGGCTCCTTGGGTCAGGGGCGGATTCGTGGGGACTCGGAGAAGGGTCCCGGGGGCCGGGGAGAGCGAGGTCCGGGTCCGGCGGCGGTGGTCAGCGCCAGACCGCGCTGAAGTTGTCGAGCTGCGCCCAGGCGATCGGGCTGGTGGTACGCGCGCCGAAGAGCCGTAGGACACGGTCGCTGCCCACCTCGACCCGGGCGACGGCGGGTCCGCCACCGGCGGTGTCGCGGGGGACGGTGGCGCGGGCCGGGATGCTCGGGGTGAGCGCGTCGGGCAGGGTGCCGAGCACGGCGTCCGCGGTGAAAGGGCCGGCGACGCCGCCGGAGAGCTGGAGAAATGTGGTGCCGGCGAGGCTGATCAGACGGCCGCGCGGGGCGTTCTGATCCGCGCTCACCCCGGCGGCGAGCGTGATGGCCCGCCAGTCGGTGAGGACCTTCACGCCGTCGGTCTCCGGATCCCCGGGCAGCGTCATGAGGGTGCAGGTCCGGGGACCGGGTTCCTCGCAGGCGAAGCCGAAGTGCAGGGACGGCACGCCGGAGCGGACGGAGACGGTCATGCCCTCGGGCTCGCGCCAGGCCAGGCCGGGAGCGGCGGTGATCAGCCGGCGGTCCAGCAGCTCACCGGTTTCCCACGAGATGGCGGTGATGTACGTGTTGCCGGGCTCGGGGTTGGTGGGGCCGTAGGCGTCGCCCTGGAGCGTGTACAGCACCCCGGCGTGCGAGGCGTACCCCTGGAAGGTGGCGGCCGGCAGGGCGGGGGTCATCCGCTGGATCGGCTCCCACACCCCGGCCGTTGCCTTGGCCAGGTCGTATCGCTCCCAGTGCGTGGCGCCGTTCAAGTAGAAGCGCACGATGAGCTCGCCGGCACCCTGGTCGATGGTGGGGGTGACGAAGAGGGCGTCCTTGTCCGGGGTGTGGGGCGGGGTGTGGCGCGTGGTGCCGTAGTCGACGACATCGCCGTCGGCGTACGTGAAGCTGGTCACCGCGGTGCCATAGCCCTGGTTGCTGCCGTTGGGCCTGGAGGCGGTCTCGGTCCACAGCCAGATCTTCCCGGCGCGGTTTTCCACCCCGAGGTTGACGCCGTGTCCGAATCCGCGTAGATACATGTGCCCGGTGATCGTCCCGGCCTCGTTGAGCCGGGTCAGGCACAGATCGCCGTGGGCCTTGCGAGTGAGGTAGTCCAAGGCGGCGGCCTCGCCGCCGAGCCGGATGCCGCCGCCCATGATCTGCAGCACGAAGATGTCGCCGCCGACCGGGTCGAGGCCGAACGACTGCATGACGGTGATGTTGTGGAGCGGGCGCCGGTGGAGCAGCTTGCCCACCGGACCCGCAATGTCGATGTGTCCTGGGACGATGACGCTCAACGGAGCGACTCCTCGGGAGGATTCGGGCACAATGTCCCTTCGGCGCGCGCGGCCGGTACGGGACCGGACCGCGCCAGTCTGCCAAAGCCCCCGCCGTACGGATACGGGGCCGACGGTCACCTGGCGGGGGATGCCCTCCTGTCAGCCAGGCACCGATCTTTCGAGAATGCACCGCCCGCTGCCCGGCGTTCAGCAGCCCTTACAGGGTGTCCCACAGCCGCTGGTTCGCCGTCTCGCGCACCGAGACCACCGGCCTTGTCGGCCGCGGCCCACCGACTCGATCCTCTGACCAGCGACTTCTACGTGGTGTTGGGGCTGCCGTCCCTGCGGCTTTGGAGATCATTTCACACCGTGAGAGGAGACGGACGCGGAGCTGGGCGGTCCAAGGCGCCGCGACGGCAGGGTTGTTCGACAGTAGCGCGGCATGTTCGGAGGCAGGGGGTTCGGCTTCGTCTTGGAGCGGGTGCTCACGGCCCGGAGCGGACATGAGTGCGCCACAGCGCCTGATCCCGGGATCAGCCTTCAGCGCGCGGTCCTCCTGCCCGGAACGGCGCACCCGCCCCGCGACGCCTGGATCGTCGCGCACGGCTTCGGCCCGGATTCCCAGTGGTACCGGAACCTCCGCAGCACTCCTCCGGCAACGGTCCAGTGGGGCCGCCGATACCACGCGGTCACGCATGGTTTCTCACACCGGTGGAAGGCGTGCGGCTCATGGTCGACTACGCCCGCTGGTACCCCTGCTCCGCACGAGCATCGTGCCGCTTCATGGGCTTCACGGTCGACGGCCTCACCCCCGCCTTCCGCACCGCGGGCGAGCACATCCGCTTCGTCGGGTTGGAAGCCACCGACCGCTGACGCATCGTTCGGCGCCAGGCATCGCTCGCCGCGCGGTCAGCGGTCGTCCTGGATCGGCCCGTGCGAACGCGCGGGCCACGCTCTCGTCCGTGCGGTGAGCGCTCCGATCATGACGCTTACCGCGGAGACAGCGTCACGGTCTTTGACGAAGTACATCTGTCGCCGTCCGTCCCTGCGTGAGCCGACCAGCCCGGAGCGCTTGAGGACGGACAGGTGCTGACTGATCGTGGACAGCGCTCCGCCCACCTCGTCCGCGATGCTCGCCACGCTACTCTCGCCCCGTGTCAGGACTCGGAGGATGCGCAGACGCACTGGGGAAGCCAGCAAGCCGAAGGCCAGGGCCGCTTCGTCCAGAGAGTCGTCGGCCGCATCGTTGAGGTCGTCCGTGCTCGCCACCCGCTCATCCCTCTTCGAACACAGCCCGCTGTCCGGATACGTTCGACCGGCGCCGCGCATGTTCCGCCCGCGCATCCCATCCCAATGATTTTACATGTTTGTAGAAGGTCACGCGGCCGATCCCTGCGGCGCGCGAGGACTGCGGTATCTGGCTCCCGCGCTGCCGTGCGCGGCCGTCACGGCGGTGTTGATCGGGGCCCGCTGGTCAGGCGCCGGGGGCGGCGGCCTCGCCGACGAGTTCCTCGAGTACGTCCTCCATGGTGACGAAGCGGACGACAGCAGCGTTGTCGCCGGTGACGGCGGCCAAGTGGGTGCCGGCGGTACGCATGGCGGTCATCGTGTCGTCCGGGGGCGTGTCCTTGCCGACCCTGGTGACCGTATGGAAGCCCGTACGCGGGAACGGAGAGGTGCGGTCGGTGGCGGCAAGGGCGTCCTTGACGTGCAGGAAGCCCAGGATCTCGCCGCCGACGCCGGTGACGACCAGGCGCGAGAAGCCGTGTTCGGAGGCGGCCCGCTCCGGCGGCGACGAACACCGCGCACGCCAAGGTGAGGGCGGGCGCCAGGATCAGCAACAGGACCTCGGTCACCGTGCCACCCCGCTCCCGGCTCAAGCGTCTTCGGGCAGGGCGTGGCACGGCAGGGACTGGGGGGTTCACCCCTTGCGGGTCTGCTGCTCCGTTTCCTTCTTGGCGAACCCGCGAGTCCGAGTTCGCACACGTTCTTTGACTACGGACAGTGTCCGCGCTCTTCGGCGAGCGGCAAGTAAATCTTCGCTTGTCGCCCCCCCGCTTGGCGGGGCGGCGCGAGGCGGCCGGAGGAGCCTTATGTGCCGTTTCGGTGACGACACTTCGAGGCAGCCCGGCTACTCCTATACTTCTACGCGTGTGTAGATTTCGCTAGTGGTGATCTTCACGCGCCCGTTCTCATGTATGCCCGCATGCCTGTAACGGGGCGTGGAGTCCTACCTGTTGGCGGACTGCGTGTTGGTTGCTTGTTCTTCTGGGAGGGACTGTTCCATGGCTTCGATCGATCTCGACAAGGTGCTGGACAAGGCGTGGGCGGACAAGAGTGTGGCGGAGGTCCTGGCGGCTCCCGTGGACGCGCTCAAGGGCGTCAGTGAGCGGCAGGGGGCGCTGCTGAACGAGGCGTTCGGGATCAAGACCGTCGCCGACCTGGCCGACCTGAAGTTCGCCCGCTGGGCCCAGGCGCTCGCTGCGCTGGACGCCGCGAAGTAGTAACCCGCGCCGCTGGCGCGCCTCTTTCGCCCCGGCGGCGGACCGCCGGGGCGACTGCCTTTGTGAACCATGGCCGAAGGGGTGAGCGCCACGACGGTGTTCAAGTGACTGCTCGGCTCGATGGAGGTCGGTGGCCCGGCCGTGGACTCGGTCCTTGACCCCGCGGGCGTCACCCCCGGTGGCAGCCTGACCGGCGAGGTCCGCCTGACCGGAGGGCGCGCGGACTTCGGCATCGAGCACATCACGCTCGAACTCGTCGCCCGCGTCGAGGCCGAGACCGAGCACGGAGAGCACGACGGCACCATCGCCTTCGAACGCTTCACCATCGGCGGCGACTTCCGCCTCCATGAGGGCGAGAATCGCAGCGTGCCCTTCACGGTCGCTCTGCCGTGGGAGACCCCGATCATCGAGCTGTACGGACAGCCGCTGGGCATCGTGCTCGGGGTGCGGGCCGTGCTCGGGGTGCGGGCCGAGCTCGGAGTGCGGGACGAGCTCGGAGTGGCGGGACGAGCTCGGAGTGGCGGGTGCCGGGGACAAGGGCGATCTCGATGCCCTGGCCGTGCGCCCGCTGTCCGTTCCGGCCGAAGTGTCCGACCTCTACCGCGGTGTGGATCCCGGCCCCGGGCCCGGAAGGCGCATCCGCCCAGCGCGCGGGTGCGCCTCACCCGCCCATGCGCAGGCGGGAGCTGTGCTCTTCGGCTACGAGTCGAGCGCGGCATGGAGGATGAAGAACAGCGTCACGGCCGAGTTGGCCGACGACAGGGCCGACACCGTCATCCCGGCGGTCGCAGTCCACATGGCAAGGCCCAATGTCGTGAACACCGACAGCCAGTTCCTGGCGACAGGAGCCGGGCCCAGCAGGGCCGCCACCCGGCGCGGCACCGGCCCGGCGGCGAAGTGCGCCAAGGACGCGACGGGAGCTCCCCTGGAAATCAGGGCAGCCCTGCCCACTGCCAGAGCGACGGTGCGGCGGTCGACGGTCCGGACCGCCGCCTCCTCGTCCGCCCACCGCTCCGTGGTAAACCCCACCGCTGTCCGCAACGGACGCAGGAACGGGTTCGCCCGCGCCGCGAACTGCACCGCCAGGAGAAACCGGTGGTGTCGGCAGGACAGATGAGCCCGCTCGTGGGCGAACAGCGCCCGCCTCTCACCCGGGGTAAGTCCGGACAGCATGCCGGTACTGACCACGACCTGCCCCCCGTCTGGCCGGCCGGGCAGCGCGTACGCGTAGGGAACCTCATCGGGCAGCACCGCAACCGACCTGCCGGCCAGCCCCGCCACAGCACGTGTGGCCTGTTTGCGCACCCGGTAGTGCCGCCACCCCGCCGCCAGGCACGACACCAGCACGGACAGCAGAGCGGGGATCGCCGCCCGCCCGGCGACCTCGTCGTACGGGACCGCCTCGCGGACCTCCGGATCCGACCAGCCGTCCGGCAGCGGATTGCCCGGCAACTGCGCGGTCCCCACGACCATCAGCAGAGCCAGGCACAGCGTGCTGCACACCGCGAGCAGCGCGGCCGTCCACGTCAGCAGCCAGGTGGCCGTCCGCGGGTGGAGCCGGTGCTCGGGCAGCCGGGCAATAGGCCAGGCGGTCAACGGCAGCACCAGCGGCAGGAAGACGAAAACCCCCATGCCGTCAGCCTTCACCCGTTTCGGCCGCCTGCGCCAGCAGATCCCGCAACAGTTGCTCGTCCCCCGGCGACAGCGCCGTCACGAAGCTCGCCAGAACGGCCTGCCGGTCCGACTCCGCGTCCAGCACCTTGCGCATCCGCAGCGCCGCCAGCCCCGATTCGTCCGCGACAGCCGTCCACGCGAACGAACGTCCCACTCGCTCCCTCGCCACAGCGCCCTTGGCGTGCAACCGCGTCAGGATCGTCATCACCGTTGTATAGGTGATCCCGCCACCGATGCGCTCCTGCACACAGCCGGCTGTGACCGGACCTGCCTCCTGCACCAGGGCGGCCAGCACGCGAGCCTCCAGCTCGCCCTGGCCTCGACGGCGGGACGCCTGCCCGGCACCGCCGTTTACGTAGTCTCTCGCCGTCGTCAACCTCCTGTTCACAACAAGCGCATCGTACTGACCGCAACCTCTTCTGCAGTGGCGTGGATTCACGGCGCCGGGCGCCAATCCCGGCCAAGCCGGCGAGAGGGACCGCGCGACAGGCATCAGTGAGATCCCGTCATCCTGGCGCTCCGGGCCCGGGATCTCCCCGAACTCGCCCGCCCCCAGAAAAGTCGGCGGCCATACCCTCGGAAGCGAGGTCACGCACCAGAGCTCACAAGCCCCGGCATCCCACCTCGCGGGCCACCGATGGGGCGCACCCGAACTGGATCGGCGGCGTCTTGGCCGCCGCCGGAGCGAACACCGCCACGCGGGCGCCGCCATGCCTGTACTCCGCCCGGCCGCTCCCGGCTCCGCCCTCGGACCCGCCCCTCGCCGTCGATGCGGCCCCGCCATGGGGCTGCGACGGGGAGCGGGTCGCACGCAAGGTTTGCGCCAAGAGCGGCACTGTGACGCCCGGCGAGTGTGCCCTCGCCGAATTTCTCAACTCCCCACCCCTGCTGGTAACTTCTACAGAACTGTAGAAGTCGGGGCGCCTCGGGCGCCTGCTGGTCAGGGCCCCTTTGCGCTGTCCACAGCGAATCGGCCCCCCTTCATCGAGAGGAACGTCCATGAGTGACACCCTGTACCCGGGTGACGAAATCGGTCTCGGCCAATCCCTGCAGGGCGGCGCCTACATCCTGACGCTGCAGAGCGATGGGAACCTGGTGCTCTCCGAGCCGACCGGCGTCGTGTGGGCGACCGACACCCACGAGCAGGGAGTCCAGCGAGCCGTACTCCAGCACGACGGCAACTTCGTGCTCTACACCGACGACGGACCCGTGTGGGCCACCGATACCGACGGCAGTGATGTCAGCCACCTCGTCGTACAGGCTGACCGCAATGTGGTGCTGTACGCCAGCGACGGCAGTGCACTGTGGGCCTCGGACACCAACACCGACACACCCGTCTACGTAGAGGAACCGCCCGCTGCGTCTGCCGATGAAGAGGTATCGGTGTTCATGCCGGAGCCGCGCACGTACGCCGTGGAACCCGGCGACACCCTGTGGGACATCGCCGAACGCTTCTACGGCGACGGGAACCGTTACCACGACATCGCTGCTGCCAGCGGCATCGACAACCCGGATCTGGTGGACGTCGGCCAGGTGCTGACTATTCCCTGACCTGATCGCGGCAGCGGCTGCGCACACCGAGACCGTCGCCCCGGTGCCGCGCGGGGTGCTCCACCGGGACGAGGCGGCCTCCGCCCTCATGCAGCTGCTCGCGAAGCCCGAAACTGTCACGGCCGCGGCCTGCGGGAACGCCGATCCGACAGGCCGTCCGTCCTCGGCCTGCCCCGGTCCGTGCGAGCCGGGCGCGGTGCCGGGCATTCGTCGGCCTTCCGGCCCGGATGCGGCGGGGCCCGTGCCTGCGTGCTCCGCGTCCGGACAGTCACCCGCCGCTCGGGTCGTTGCCGGCCCCATTCTCCGTGCGGGACTGGTCCCTTGACACCTCAGCGCCTTTTTGGCTTCTGCGGCCCTCGGTCATAGTCGGCGCCATGGACTATGACGTGGACGTAGTGGTGGCCGGAGGCGGCCCGGTCGGACTGATGCTGGCCTGCGAGCTCCGGCTCGGAGGCGCGCGGGTGGCCGTCCTGGAGCGCCTCACCGAAGTGAACCCGACGATCAAGGGCGGGGCGATCACCACGCCCAGCGCCGAGGCGCTCTACCGCAGGGGCATGCTGCCCGCCCTGGCCGAGCTGCAGCGGCAGGCGACGGACCGCTTCCAGGCATTCGTGCGCGAGCGGAACGGCGGGGACGGAGGCGGGGCCGCGGGCCAAGGGCTCGGCATCGTCGGGCACTTCGCCGGAATCATGCTGCGCGCCGACCTGGTCGACCATACGGAACCGGGCCTCGGCGACGCCGGACCCGCCGCCGAGGTCGCCTTCGTGGCGCAGCAGGACATCGAGCGGCTGCTCGGCGGGAGGGCGGACGAGCTCGGCGTCGACGTGCGCCGGGGGGTGGAGCTGACAGGCTTCACCGCGGACGACGGGGCCGTCACCGTGCGGACCAGCCACGGGACCTTACGTGCCGGCTGGCTCGTCGGCTGTGACGGTGGCCGCAGTGCGGTCCGCAAGCTCGCGGGGTTCGAATTTCCCGGTACGGACCCGGAGATCACCTGTCACCAGGCGGTCGTGGAGATGACCGGCGCCGAGGACCTGAAGATCGGCTGGACCGCCACGGACACCGGGGTGTACGCCTACGGGCCGATGCCGGGCCGCGTCGTCACCGTGGAGTTCGACGGCCCGCCGGCCGACCGGGACGCTCCGGTCACCGCCGAGGACCTCCAGGCTCGGCTGCGCCGCGTATCCGGCGTGGACGTCACGATCACCGGGGTGCTGACCGCGACCCGCTTCACCGACCACGCCCGCCAGGTCACCGAGTACCGCAAGGGCCGGGTTCTGCTGGCCGGCGACGCGGCGCACGTGCACTCCGCGTTCGGGAGTCAGGGTCTGAGCCTGGGTATCGGGGACGCGATGAACCTCGGCTGGAAGCTCGCCGCGGTGATCGGCGGCCGGGCGCCGCAAGGGCTGCTGGACACGTACACCTCCGAACGGCACCCGGTCGGTGCGTGGGTCCTGGACTGGACCCGCTCCCAGGTCGCGGCCATGCGCCCGGACCCGCAGTCCCGGGCCCTGCGCGGGATCGTCAGCGACCTGGCGGGGACGGTGGTGGGCACCACGTACCTCACCGCGCGGCTCAACGGTGGCGGGGTGCGGTACGGACTGCCGGGCGAGCACCCTCTGACCGGCCGCAGCGTCCCGGACCTCGAACTCACCGACGGCAGCCGCCTCGCGGACCACCTCCACGGCGGCCGGGCGCTCCTGCTCGACCTCACCGACGACCCGGAGCTCCGGGCCCTCGCCGCGGGGTATGCGGGCCGCGTCGACACCCTGACGGCCGGCTGCCCGGACCGCCCGGACCTGGCGGCGGTCCTCGTCCGGCCGGACGGCTTCACGGCCTGGGCGGCCGACGCGGGGGCGCCGATGTCGACGGCCGGGCTGGCGGAGGCGCTGGACGAGTGGTTCGGCGTGCCAGAGGGTGCGGTGACGCCGGGCTGATCCGCCGCTCCGATGACCGACTCGAACCACGAGCCGACCCCACCCACAGCCACCGCACCCACCCGGTGCAGCGGCCGCACGCAGTCTCGGGGGCCCGGCGGAACCACCCGGCCACCAGAGGTCGAAGCGGGGCAACTCGGCGGCCGCATACGGAGCTTGTCCAAGGTCTCGGTCCTGGGAGTGTCCTTCGGCGTGCCGCTCACTGCGGGCGGCGCGCACGACGGCCGCGCGCCCGCGGGATTCGTCGCCGCGCTCGTCGGCGTGGCGCTGCTCGGCGGCGACCGGCTCGTGGTGTCGGACGAAGCGGACAAGGCCCTGGCCGCGCCCCGTTCCCCCTCCTCGTGGCCAGGCGGACAGACGGGGTCGGGACTCGTCGGCCGAAGGTGACCGCACAGTTCGTCGTCGCGGTCGACCTGGACCCCGACTCCGGCCGCGTACGAGGTCGGGGTCAGGGGCCAGTGTGACGACGGTGTCCGAGAGTGGCGGCTCCGGCCCTCTTGTCAGCGACCGCACCCCTCCCTACCTTTTGTGCAGCGAGTCCCCGGCCGAGTGGGTTCACCACTCCCGGGGCCGGCTTCTGCCTACCCCCCAGCGCACGACCGACCAAGGAGGCACCCCATGCCCGTAGCCGTGCAGGATCTTCCGAGAACCGACGGATTCCGCGACGCGGGTCCGCTGGAGATCGACGACGACGCGATCGCGTTCGAGGACGACGACCGCGCCGACCGTGAGCACACGGCGTGTCTCGCCGACCCCTGGGTGACCGCCACCACCCGCTTCGCCTGCGACCTGAACTCGTAGCGGTGGCCGTCTCCATCGCCGGCCGCAGCGGTTGGTCGGACGACACGTGGGTCTACCAGAACGATCCGCGGATGCCGGCGATGGAACACGGCTGGAAACTGCATGTCTCGGCGCGTGCCGGAGACCTCGACGATGTGATCCGGCTCGTCGCGGCGGTGTTGTCCCGGCACGTCTGCCACGCGAAGTTCGCCCGCGATCCGGAGATCCTGCACCGCCTCAACTCCGGTGTGGTGAGCGCCGGAGCCGTCGGCAAGGCGATCACCGTCTACCCTCCGCCCGGCACCGTGGTCGAGGTCGCCCGGGAACTCGCCGCCGCGCTCCGCGACCGGGAGGGCCCACGGATCGTCAGCGACCGGCGGGTCGACCCGAGGGCCCCGGTCTACTACCGCTACGGCCCCTTCACGGGCGACTACCGGACCGGCCGGAGCGGGCGGCTCGAATCCGTCATGACCGGGCCGGACGGCCGGATCTTCGACGGCTTGGCCGTCGGCCGCTACCGGTGCCCGCCCTGGGCCGAGGACCCCTTCACGACCGGCCCCGGACACCGGGACGAGCCGTCCGCGCCCGGTCTCGGCGGTGGACGCTACGCGGTCACGGCCGGCATCACCCGCGCCCCCGGAGGCAATGTCTACCGCGCGGTCGACCGCACGCTCGGGCAGTCGGTGGTCGTCAAACAGGCGAGGGCCTACGTGGGCGAGGACGCGTCCGGTGCGGACGCCCGCCACCGGCTCCGCAACGAGCACGCGGTCCTCACCGCGCTCGACGGCGTCATGGGCGTGCCCCACGTACTGGACTACTTCGCCCACCGGTCGGACGAGTACCTGGTGACGAGCAGCTGCGGCGACCGGGACCTGCGCAAGGAGGTCCTGCGGAATGGGCCTTTCCGAGACGACGACCCCCGGCAGGCGGGCGCCCTGTCCGTCCTCGCCACCCGGCTCGTGCGGGTACTGGACGCGATCCACGACCGGGGCGTGGTCGTCCGCGACCTCAAGCCCGACAACGTCGTGCTCGACGCCTCCGGCCCCGGCCACTGCCATGTGATCGACTTCGGGATCAGCGAGCGAGACGGCGTCGGCCCGGGAGGCGCGACCCCCGGATACAGCGAGCCGGTGCTGCGCGCGACGGGCCCGGCCACCCCCGCCGACGACCACTACGCCCTCGGCGCCACTCTCTTCTTCGCCGCCACCGGCCTGGACCCGGTGATCGTCGACTCCGACCACGAGGTCAACCGGGACCGGACCCTGGCCTGCCTGGAATGGGCCCTGCCCGGGCGCGCCCACCGGGGGATCCGGTCGTCGATCGCCGGCCTCCTGAGCTTCGACCCGACCGTACGGAATGCCGCCGCCGACCGCCTGCGCACCGGTGCGGCGGCCACCACGGTGCCCGGGCCCGTACTCCGGCCCGCGCGTCCCCGGATCGACAGCGACCTGCTGGACGAGATCGTCGAGCACACGGTCGCGTACTGCGTGCGGGAAGCACACGCGATCATGGACCCGGTCCGGGCCGCGCGGCTGAACGTCCCGACGCCGATCGACGTGTACGGCGGGAGCGCGGGGCTCGGACTGGAACTCCTTCATCACGCGGACCGGCCTCGGGTGCGGGCGACCGTCGCCGCGTTGGCGCGGTGGACGGCGGAACAGTCCAGGAACCTGCCACCCGGCTTCTACACCGGACGCACCGGCGTCGAACTCTTCCTCGCGGAGGCGGGGTGGGACGCGGGACCGGACGCGGATACGAGAACGGGCCTGGACGCGGATACGGACACGGGCCCGGACGCCGGCTTCGGCTACCCCGTCCTGCCGGACCGCGCACCGGACGGCGGCCCGCCGGAGGCGGACCTGATCGCGGGCGCCGCCGGAATCGGCCTCGGCCGGCTGCTGCTCGCCCGCCACGCCCTCCGGTCCGGTCACCCGCACGCCGCGGACCGGCACCTCGCCGTCGCCGCCGACTGCGACCGGATGCTGGCGTCGGGAACCGCCCGACTCACCCCGACCGGCGGGGAATCGGCCGGCGACGCCGCGCTCCGTGAGGGCATCGCGCACGGCGAGGCGGGTGTCGTCTGCTTCCTGCTGGAGTACGGCGGGGCGGTCGGGGACCCGGACGCGATCAGCCGCTCCGGGAAGGCCGTCGCCCGGCTGGCCGCCGTGACACCGGGCATCATCGCGGCGGCCTCCGCGCCGGGGGCGACGCGTCGCTACGGCTCGTGGTGCCGTGGCCTGGCCGGGATCGGATCCGTACTCGTCCGGGCCGGCGGCCTCCTGGACGAGCCTGGGTATCTTGACCTCGGCCTGCGGGCCGCGCGCGCCTGCACCGCGCTGGCGCCCCGGATGCCGCTGGTCACCCAGTGCTGCGGCCTGGCCGGGGTGGGCGAGTTGATGGTGGACGCGGCGGAGGCGACCTCGGCCGAGGAGTTCCGGGCCGCCGCCGAGACCGTCGCCCTGCTCATCCTGAGCCGCAGCGGCGGCCCGTGGTCCCGGCCCGTGTTCCCGGACCCCGGTCTCGCCCGGCCGAGTGCCACGTGGGCCGGCGGTTCCGCGGGTGTGCTGGCCTTCTTTCGGCGACTGCGCGACCAGGGCGGCCCGCGACTGGGTCTCCCCTCCTGACCGCTTCTGACCGCTTCCTGAGCCGGAACGCCCGCCGCGGCGCCGGCGCGGTCGGCCGCGTGGGCACCGTTCCCGGCTCCGAACGCGGCGCCGGGGACGGCGTGTTGGCGGACGCGGGCAGCCGCCCGGCACTGGTTCAGGCGTCGACGCGCGGCGCGTGCTCCTCAGGCCGGGGCGCGGGGAGCGGTCGTACGGGGGAGGCGGGACGGCGGAGCAGGTCGGGCAGGACGGTGGCCAGTCCGGTCAGGGCCAGGACGGCACCGAGCCACAGCGGGGCACGCAGACCCCACCGGCCGATCAGGGCGGCGCCGACGGAGGAGCCGATGATGACGCCGAGTGTGATGAACGAGGAGTGGACCGTGTTGACCAGCGGCCCGGGGCTGCCCGCGCGCTGGACGCGGGTCGCCATCGCCGGGTTCATGGTGACGCCGACCAGGCCGATGCCCATCAGGCAGGCCACCGCCGGGCCGGGAAGGTCGGTGAAGAGGGCGAAGCCGGTGAGGAAGACCGCGTTGAGGGCGAGTCCGGCGGTGAGGACCACCGCTGTGTGGCGGTCGGCGAGCCGGCCGACGACGGTGTTGCCCACGAGGGTGGCGGCGCCGTAGGCGATGAGCAGGAGGGGCACGGTGCCGGTCGAGAAGCCGGTGACCTCGGTGAGGATCGGGTTGACGTAGCTGAAGGCGGAGAACGTGGCGCCGATGACGAGGGTGCTCGTGGACAGCGTCAGCCACAGCCGGGGTTTGCGGAAGACGACCAGTTCGCGGCGGAAGCCGACGCCCGCCTCGGGGCGTGCGGTGCGCGGGATGCCGAAGGCCGTGGCCGGCGCGGCGATCACGGTGATCAGGTTGATGGTCCAGAAGGCGGCGCGCCAGCCGAAGCGGTCGCCGATCAGGGTGGACATCGGCAGTCCGAGCAAGGTGCCCAGCATGAGGCCGTTCATCGCCACGGCGATGGCGCGGCCGCGCACCTCGGGGCGGGTGAGCGTGGCGCACAGCGAGACGGCCACGCCGAAGAAGGCCTGGGAGGCGATGCCCGTGACGATACGCGCGGCCATCATCGTGGCGTATCCGGTCGCGGTGGCGGCCAGCACGTTGCCCGCCAGGAACACCGCGAACAGCACCATCAGGGCCGTACGCGGCGAGAATCTCATCAACGCGACGGTCAGGAACGGCCCACCCGCCGACATCGCGACGGTGAACGCGCTGATGAGATAGCCGACTTGACCGACAGTCACGTTCAGTCCGTCGGCCATCTGCGGCATCAGTCCGGCGACCACGAACTCGCTGGTCACCATGGCGAAGATGCCGAGCGCCAGGACGTATACGGCACGGGGCACGGTCGGTCTCCTTGTAAAGGAACGCGTCGCCGGCCGGGGACGGGCCGGCGACGCTGTCGGATAGTTTTGGATCGATCAGTTCAAAAAGTGGGCATGCGGATGCATCGCGCGATGCGGGCGCGGAGCGCGGGGGAGTCGGACGAGAGGGAAGGAGGAGAGGGCGGGGGAGCGGGTCAGCGCGTCAGCGCGTCAGCGCGTCCAGCGTGACCTCGGCGATCGATTCCAGCGTGGCCCGGTCGGCGCCGCCCTGCCCGGACACGCGCATGCCGCCGATGGCCGCGTTGACGAACCGTGCCAGCGCCCCGGCCTCCCGGGGCGAGGTGATGCTGCCGTCGCGGCGACCTTCCTCGATCACCGCGCGCAGGGCCGCCAGTCGGCGGGCCGTGTCCCGCTCCAGCAGGCTCGCGGCCATCGGGTCCCGGCCGGCCAGCTCGACCGTGGTGTTCACGGTCAGGCAGCCCATACTGCGTCCGCCCGTCCGGTGTTCGGTCTCGGCGTCCACGATCACGGCGAGCAGGGCGCGCAACCGGTCCGCCCCGCTGAGCCGGCTGTCCCCCAGGATCACCAGCTGGGTGGCCGTCGTCGTGTCGATGTAGTGGGTCAACGCGCGCGCGAACAGATCGTGCTTGCTCTTGAAGGTGTTGTAGATGCTGCTGCGCCCCAGTCCGGTGGCGTCGCACAGGTCCTGGGTGGAGGTGGCCTCGTAGCCCTTCTCCCAGAACGTGCGCATCGCCGCGCCCAGGGCGCGCTCCTCGTCGAACATCCTCGGTCGCGCCATGGCCTCACCCTAGATG
Organism: Streptomyces laurentii; assembly: GCA_002355495.1. Lineage (GTDB taxonomy): Bacteria > Actinomycetota > Actinomycetes > Streptomycetales > Streptomycetaceae > Streptomyces > Streptomyces laurentii. The sequence goes on along the minus strand of AP017424.1, from coordinate 60,291 downwards.
TTTTGGATCGCTCGTTGCAATATCTCGCGTCAGGGTGCGGACGGGGATGGGAGCGGGGACGGCATGGGGACCTCCGCGCCGGGGGAGGAGATCATCCGCAGAGACTCCGGTACGGCGTCCCGCAGGGCCCGGGTGAGCGCGGCGACCGCCGGGTGGGCGCCGGCGCCGCCACGGAACGCGACCCGGGTCCTGCGCCGGACCGGAAGAGCCGTCAGACGCACCCCCGCGGGCGGGTCCGCCGCTCCCAACTGGGGTACGACCGCGATGCCGTGGCCCGCCGCCACGAACGCCAGCACCGTCGCGAACTCGTCCACCTGGTGCCGTACCCGCGGCACGAACCCCGCGGCCCGGCACATCTGCTCGGTCGCCGCCCGGCACAGCGTGTCCGGCGCCGCCATGATCCACGGCACGCTCCGGTGCGGCGCGAGCAACTCCAGGCCGCCAGAGCCGACCGCCGCGTCATCGGCGTCGCCCCCGTCGCCGGGGCAGGCCAGGTACATCGCCTCCTCGCACAGCGGCACGGCGGCGAGCCCCGGCTCCGGCGGCGCCGGCACCAGGTCGTAGTCGTGGACGAGGGCCACATCCAGGTCCCCCGCGCGCAACGCGTGCGCCACTCCGGCCGGATCCATCTCGCTCACCATCGGCTCCAGCGCCGGAAACCGGGCCGCGAGCAGCACGAGCGCCTCCGGCACGAGCGCCCGCGTCGCCGTCGGGAAGGCCCCGATCCGCAGCGGCCCCGCCGGGCCGTGCCGCGCCTCGGCGAGTTCGGCCTCCGCCTGTTCGAGACGCTCCAGGACCGCCTCCGCGTGACGGACGAGATTCCGCCCGGCCGGCGTCAGCCGTACCCCGCGCCCGGAACGTTCCAGAAGCGCCACTCCCGCCTCCCGCTCCAGAGTGCCGAGCTGCTGCGACACCGCCGACGGAGTGAACGCCAGGGCCTCGGCCACGGCGGCGATGGTTCCGCGCAGGGCCAGTTCGCGCAGCAGCCGCAGACGTCGTACATCAAGCATCAGCTCAGCTTACGCTTCCCGTCGAAAATGCGAACTGGACCTGGAGGGTGCCGCGCCCGCAGGCTCGACGGCATGGCACAGGACTTCCTCCCGTACGGGATCCACGTACCCCTCGTCACCCCCTTCGCCTCCGACGGGCGCCTCGACCTCGACGCGCTGGCGGGACTCGCGCACACCGCCCTCGACGACGGCGCCGCCGGACTCGTCGCGCTCGGCACCACCGGCGAGACCGCCGCCCTCGACCCCGACGAACGGCGGGCCGTCGTCGACACGTGCGCCCGGGTCTGCCGGGAACGCGACGCCCAGCTCGTCGTCGGCGCAGGCCACGGCGCCACGGCCGCGGCGGCCCGGGAACTCGCCGCCCTGGCCCGCGTACCGGAGATCCGAGCGGCCCTGGTGACCGTCCCCGCGTTCGTCCGCCCGGCCCGGGACGGCGTGATCGCCCACTTCACGCGGCTCGCCGCCGACAGTCCCGTACCGCTGATCGTCTACCACATCCCGTACCGCACCGGGCTTCCGGTCGACGCCGCCACCCTGCGCGCCCTCGGCCGGATCCCCGGCGTCGTCGGCGTCAAGCACGCCGTCGGCGGCGTCGACCAGGACACCGTCGACCTCCTCGGCGACCTGCCGCCCGGCTTCGCCGTCCTGGCCGGCGACGACGTGTTCACCTCGCCGCTGCTCGCGCTCGGCGCGGCCGGTGGGATCCTCGCCTCCGCCCACCTGGCCACCGGCCGGTTCGTCGAACTCGTCGACGCCTGGCGTACCGGCGACGTACCCCGTGCCCGCACCCTCGGCCATCACCTGGCGCGCCTGTCGGCCCGCCTGTTCGCCGAGCCGAACCCGACCGTGATCAAGGGCGTCCTCCACGCCCAGGGGCGGATCCCCACGCCGGACGTCCGGCTGCCGCACGTCGCCGCGTCGGAGGAGTCGGTGACGGGGGCGCTGAAGGAACTGGCCTCCGTGGAGCAGGCGCTACGGGAGGAAGCCGTCCGCTGAGGCCCGTGTCGCGGGGGTACGGGCGAGCGCGCCCGAGGCCCCTTGGCGCGGCCCGGACGCTCCGCACGGAAAACCGGTTGTCCCGCCGTCCGGACGACGGATACCGTTCGCGGCGTGACGAGCCCCGAGTCGGAGAGAATCCAGCCGCCGGTCACCCGGCGGCGGAGCCCGAGCTGAGCCGGAACCGCCAGGTTCCCGGCCGGCTCCGCCACGCGTGACCACAGACGCGTCCCGGATCCGAACGGGCACCTGCGCACGATGCGGCGCGCGGCCCACGGATCCATCTGGTCCGCACTCTCGTCACCGGAGCCGACACCCGTGCCCTTCTTCGTCCATGTCCTGGGTCTCGCCGTCTTCGCCCAGGGCACCTCCGAGTTCATGCTCTCCGGACTGGTCCCCGGCCTCGCCCGCGACCTGTCCGTGTCCCCTTCGACCGCCGCCGGTCTGACCTCGGCGTACGCGATCGGAATGATCGTCGGCGCACCGCTCATGGCGGTGCTCGGAGCGCGCGGACGCCCGCGCCCCGCACTGGCCGGATTCCTGACGGCCTTCGTCGTCGTCCACGTCGTCGGGGCGCTGACGACGGACGTCGCCGTCCTGTACGCGACCCGGGTCGCCGCCGCGATGGCGAACGCCGGATTCCTCGCGGTGGCCCTGCCCTATGCGGCCGCCCTGGCCGGCCCGGCGCGGCAGGCCCGCGCGACCGCCGTCCTCCTGTCGGGCGTCACCCTGGCCTGCGTCGTCGGCGTCCCGGCGGGCGCGGCGCTGGGCGAACACCTCGGCTGGCGCTGGGTGTTCCGGGCCGTTGCCGCCCTGTGCCTGCCGGCGCTCGCCCTGCTCCTGCGCCCGGCCCGCGCCACCTTCGCCGACCGGGAAGGCGACCCCGTGCCCGGAGCCGGGGAAGTGCCGGCCACCCCACCGCCCGCTGCCTCATCCGGCGACGGCTCGCGTCCAGCCCACCACGTTCTCAGGAACGAACTGAGGACCCTCCGCTCGCGGCCGCTGCGGGCCGCCCTCGTCTCCGGCGCCCTTGTCAACGGCGCCACCTTCGCCGGCTTCGCGTTCCTGGCCCTCGTCGCCACCGACGTCACCCGCCTACCGTCCGGCATCGTCCCCGCGCTGCTCGCGACCTTCGGACTGGGGGCGTTCGCCGGCGTCACCCTCGCGGGCCGCACCACCCTCAGAGTGCCCCTCGCTCTCGGTGTCCTCGTCGCCGCGTGGACCTTGTTCGCCCTGGTCGCGGCGCACCCCGTGGCCCTGTTCGTCCTCGCGGCCGTCCAGGGCACACTGTCCTTCGCGCTCGGCACGACACTCGTCAACCGCGTGCTGCGACTCGCGACCGAAGCACCGTCCCTCTCGGGCGCCTTCGCAACGGTGTCGCTCAACATCGGAGCATTCGCCGGCCCGTTGCTGGCGGCCGCCGTGACCGCCAATGCGGGCGACCCACGTGGCGCTTTGTGGACCAGCGTGGTGCTGTCGGCGCTGGCGGCGGCGCTGACCGGCCGTGCGTACGTCACCGGGGCGCGCGCCAGGTGGGAGGGAGCGTCCGGCGGGCGGGAGTAGCGAATCGCCGGAGATACGCCGTCTTCCGTCCGGCCCGCCGACTGGGCGGCGTACCGAGGGCCTGCTGTTCGGTCGCGAACGCGGTCACGGTCACGTCCGCTCCGTACAGCAGGCCTCAGGGTTCAGCGGTGCATCGCGGCCTGGGAGTCCAGGGCCGCGAGGCCCGTGTTCACAACGGCGATGATTCCGAACACCAGGGCCCACGTGGGGCGTTCGACCGCCCACAGGGTGGCCACCGCGGCGCCGAACACCAGCGCCTTCACCGCGAGGACACCGGCCAGTGGCAGCGTGAACGTCGCCTTGGGGGAGGCGAACAACCCCCACACGACAGCCGCCGCCACGGGTGCCGCGATGGCGAGAACCAGCCGTAGCGCGATGCTCTCCGCACTGTGCCAGCCCCACCAGGCAAGGCACGCGAGTGCCGCGAGCTCCAAAAGGAACGCGATGCCCTCGTTGAGCACATGCAGAGGGGCCGGGAGTCTCATGCCGGCCATTCTGCATCACAAGATCATTCGAAGGTGAGGGGGCAGCGGGTCGGACTTCCGACCTCGACACTCCAACAGGAGGAGACCACGCGTGCCTCCGTCGCGGAGTCCTCCACGGCGATGGGGTGCTCGTCAGCCGAGGAGCACCCCAGCAGTCCTGCCCGCAGTCCCGTCGCCAGGGCTACCGTCGCCCGGGGCCGTCTAGAGATCGGTCAGCTCATCCGCGTAGACCGTGGACAACGGCTGCGGCCCCACGTACTGCTGACAGTTGCACTGCCCGGCCTCGAACCGCAGCGGCTTCTTGTTCTCGTCCCAGGCGACCGGGATCTCCACCCGCTCGTGGCACCGGCCCTGCTTGTCGTGCTTGGCCAGATGATGCGTGCATCCGCACACCGGCTCGGGCGTCCGGTTCGAGGCGTCCAGCGCCAGCCGCTCCTGGCGGTGGGCCTCCAGCATTTCCATCTTGCGCTCGTGCCGGTTCCTCAGTGCCGTACGGACGTTGTCCGCGGCCCAGGCGAACCCGCCGGTCCAGAACAGGACAAGCGGTATCCAAACCCAGTTCCCCATCAGAGGTCCCTCTCCCCGTACGCTTATGTGCTTTTCGAGCAGGATAGCGACGGCCTCTGGAGCCGAGCGGCAGGTGACCGGCAGGATGACGGCATGAAGCACCGTTTCACCGGCATCCCCGACCCCGCCGAGTCCCCGGGAACGGCCACCACCGGGAGCGTCGCCGTCGTCATCGACGTGATGCGCGCGTTCACGGTCGCCGCCTGGGCCTTCGCGCGCGGCGCCGAACGGATCGTCCTGGCCGGGACCGATCGGTCCGCCCTGGAATGGAAGGAAGCGCATCCCGACTGGCTCGCGCTGAAAGACGGTGCCCCGGCCCCCGGATTCGACCTCGTGAACTCGCCCGGACTCGTCCGCTCCGCCGACCTGACCGGTCGCACCCTCATCCAGCGGACGACGGCCGGTACGCGCGGCGCACTTGCGGTCGCCGGCGCCCCGCTCGTCCTGTGCGCGAGTTTCGTGGTGGCCGGCGCGACGGCCCGCCTGCTGCGCGCCGAAGGAGGCACCCGGCCGGTGACCTTCGTGGTCACCGGCGACGACGGCCAGGCGGAGGAGGATCTGGCCTGCGCTCAGTACATCAGCCGCCGCGCCCTCGCCGGCCCGGTGGGCGGCGACGCGGAACCCGGCGAGATCGAGCACGCGGAGCCGTATCTCCACCGCGCCCGCACCTCCCGCGGGGCCGCCCGACTCGCCGACGGCGTGCGGCGCGGGCATCGGGGCATCCACCAGGACGACGCCGCCCTCTGCCTGGAGCTGGACCGATTCCCGTACGCGATGGTGGCACGACAAGAGGACACCATGACGGTCCTGCGCCCGGTGCACCCCGCGGACACGGCGGACTCGACGCATACCTGAGAGCGGTGGCGCGGTGAAGCGGTGACACGGGTCCGGCCGGGTCGATGTGATCGACCCGGCCGGACCCGTGGAGCGGTGCGCGGGGAAGCTACTCGTTCACCGTGATCGCCTGCACGGGACAGGCCCGCACCGCCTCCCGCACGAGCGGCCCGACCGGCCCGTCCTCGCGCCCCGGCAGGACCATGCTGAAGCCGTCCTCGTCCTGCGTGAACACCTCGGGGGCGACCAGCGCGCACTGGCCCGCGCCGATACACACACCCGTGTCGACGGAAATACGCATCCGGCAGCTTCCTCTCACCAAGCGACGGGGAGCTCGAGCATCCCCTGGATCGTGTCCCCCGGCTTGAAAGGGATCTCCTCGGCCGGCGCGGCCAGCCGCAGCCCCGGCAGCCTGCGCAGCAGCGCCCCCAGCGCGATCTCCAGTTCCATCCGCGCCAGGTTCTGCCCCAGACACTGATGGATGCCGAACCCGAACGCCAGATGGTGGCGGGCGGAACGCGACCAATCCAGCGAGTCCGGATCCGCGAACACCGAGCCGTCCCGGTTGATCACCGACGTCGAGAACACCACGCCCTCGCCCGCCCGGATCACGACGTCCCCGACCTCGATGTCCTCCCGGGCCACCCGCACCATCCCGTCCGCGATCGACAGGAAGCGCAGCAGTTCCTCCACGGCCGCGGGCAGCAGCGACGGATCGGCCCGCAGCTCCACCAGCCGCTCGGGCTGCCGCAGCAAGGTGAACGTGCCCAGCGAGATCATGTTCGCCGTGGTCTCGTGCCCCGCGACCAGCAGTATCAGGGCCAGCTGGATCAGCTCGTCGCGGTCGGGCCGGCCCTCCTCGCGCTGCCGGGTCATCAGATCGTCGATGACGCCCTCACCCGGCTTCGTCTGCTTGCCGTCGATCAGTTCGCCGAGATAGCCCTCGAGACGGAGCCGCGCGGCCTCTATGTCCGCGGCCTTGGGGCCACGGAGCAAGCGCCGCGACTGCTCCTCGAAGAACTCGTGATCCTCGTACGGGACGCCCAGCAGCTCACAGATCACCATGGACGGCACTGGCAGCGCGAACGCGCTCACCAGCTCCGCCGACGACCCTGCGGCCTCCAGCTCGTCCAGCAGCCGCTCGACGATCGCCTCGATCCGCGGACGCAGGCCCTCGGCCCGGCGTAGCGTGAAACTCGGGATCAGCATGCGCCGTTGCACGTTGTGCTCCGGGTCGTCCCAGCCCAGCAGCGCCGCTCTGCGCCGCCGTGCCGCGGCTTCGGCCCGCTCGGCCAGCAGCGGGAACCCCTCCTGTGTGGAATCGGTGGACAGCCGCTGGTCGGCGAGCAGGGCGCGTGCGGCCTGGTGCCCGGTGACGACCCACACCTCACGCCCGTTCCACAGGGTCACCCGCGACAGCGGGCGCTCCTCGCGCAACGTGTCGTAGGCGGCCGGCGGGTGGTAGGGGCAGGTTCGACTCTGGGGAAAAGCCACGGCTTCGGTCATGGGGACCTCGCAGAAGGCGATCGTCGGTCTTGGTCGTGGTGCCGTCCCCACTACATGCCCCAGGCATCTATCCGGTCTACACACACTTCGGCCAAACCGCCGAAACGAGTGGGTCCATCCAGCGGAAGGGAAGGGCCGGTCGGTCCACTCATCGGCGGACCGCCGGCGTTGATCGTGCCGCCAAGGGGCCCAGGACCGGCTCGCCCCCGCGCGAGGACTCTCGGGTGAGGGGGGTGAGGGGGTGGGGCGGGTGTGGCGGCCTGAACGAATGTGCGTGTTTGCCGGCTTCGGGGAGGAAACGCATTCCGGGTCCGGCGTCCGGATCGGCGGTCTACTGTTACGGAATATGTCGTGACGCCCCGTCAGGGGGCGCGTGAGGAGGCATCTTTCCGTGTCATCGCCTTGCGGTCCCGAACACGCTCCGACTGGTGATGTCGGCGCGGCCCTCATGATGATCGATTCCCGTCTCCGAGCCGTTCACGGCGGTAAGACGGAACCCGATCGTGAGCAGCAGAAGATGGTCGAACAGTTCGCCGCGTCTCTCGGCCCCGGGGGAATCGACGAACTCCTGGACGGCGCCTGCACGCTGATCTACATGTACATGAAATGGCTGCGGATGGCGTACGAAGATCACGACAAGGACGTCATCGAATACGTGGTGCCCAACCTCGTGGCGACGATGCGCATGATGACCATGAGTATTCCGCGCGAGGTCATTCCGACCATGGCGGGCCTGGTCATCGCGGCGGGCACCGGTCTGAGTCCCAACCTGTGGCGGAAGCAGTACGGCTACTGGACCAAGGAGGAGATGACCCCCTTGGAAGCGACCGCTTTCCTGCTCGCGGAGCACATCAACAACATCACCGAGGACCCCGACTTCGCCACCCGGCTGATCGCCACGGCTCTGTCCGAGGCGTACGAGGACTGACCGGGGACGGAGTACGGGGAACGCGGCGCCGTGACACCCCTGCGGACCCGTGCCGGACGGCGTCGAGCCGCCCGGCACGGGTCCGCCACGAATGGTCAGATCATGAGCAGCAGCCTGGTGTTCGCGACGAGCTTCCGGTTCACGCTCGTGCTCTGGACGAAGACGGTGAAGTCGTCGTTGTGGTCCGGCTTGATGCGGACCTCCGCGTCCGGCAGGCCGAGCAGGGCCCGGGCCTCCGGGCCGGTGAACACCCGGTCCGTCTTCTTCTCCAGGACCGCGATCTGCTTGCGCGCCTGTATCTTCTCCGACTTGCTCAGCTGGTAGAACGCACCGCCCGTACGGTACGTGTGCCCGGATTCGATGACCCAGTCCCGGATCCCCGCGTCCCGCGTGACCGGGATCAGCTCGTACTCCGACGGCTTCGCCGGCGTGAGGCCCGCCGCCTTGATGGTGTCCTTGTTCACCGCGTCCCCGCCCGTGGAGAACACGGCCCGCGACCCCCGGATGCCCTGGGCGCGGCCCACCATGAACTTCTCGGTGGCCGCCCGGATGACCTGCCCGGCCTCTTCGAGACCCTGGGTGCTCGTGGCGTCCCAGATGGCGATGTTGTCCTTCGGGAAACCGCACCGCATGGCCTCGCGCTTGCCCATTTGGTCGGGCACCAGGACGGCCAGCGTCCAGTTGTCCTCCTGGGTCTCGATCATCCCGGCGACGGCCTCGACCAGCTTCCGCGGATCCTTGGCGGGGGCGTCCGGGCCGCGGTGACTCGCGTTCTCCTGCCCGTCGGTGAGAACGAACGTCAGGAAACTGTGGTCACCGTACAGCTGAGCCGTCTGCGCCAGTTCCCGCTGCGACTTCAGTGTGGCCGCCAGAAGAGCCGTCATTCCGCCGACGCGGTACAACTGCTTCAGCGACGGCATCCGCAGGACGTCCTTGTCGTAGACGACGCATTCCACCTTGTCCGAGAAGACGTACACCGTCACGCGGGTTTCCTGATCGAGTTCTCCCGAACGCCGCGCCAGATAGGCGATCTGCTGATCGGCGACTTCGATGACCTTGCTCCGCAGGTGCGACATGGACGAACTGGCGTCCAGCACGAGAGCGACGTGATTGATGTAGTTCTGGTTCCCCGACATGAGAACTCCCCCTCATTCCGTTTCGACACCCCTACCGTCTCACCCACCACTGACAATCGACCTTGCCGCAGGGAACTGGGGGTTGGGATGGGGTGGGGATGGGGTGGGGACGGGGGAGTGTGTCAGGGGCGGGAGCACGAGGGCTATCCGGCGCAGTCGTGGCCGTCGCAGGGGAGATCCACGATGTTCAGCAGGGGATCTGCGCCCTCGGGAATCTCGAAGGTGAAGCCCGCTCCTGACGAGGTGACAGTGAGCGAGCACTGGTCGGCGAAAGTCAGGGCGGGGTTGGGTTGCCAGGGGCAGTCGGCTTGGCCCAGGGCGGACGTGACATCCGCGTACGAGACGAGCCCGGGGAACACGCCGGCCCCTCCGGCGACTGACGGCGGGAGCTCGACGGTGTCACGCCAGGTCTGGACGAAGACGAAGGCGACCCTGCGGCACTGACAGACACTCAGCTCGAGGTCTCCGTAGGCGAAGAGCCGCGGCCACTCTGCGTCATGGCCCAGCGTTCCGATGTCCCACGGCTCGCCGAGTGCCGCGGTCACCTCGTCCCAGTCGGTGCCGATGGACACCGGTCCCAGACGGCCCGTCTTCGCCATGGCGGTCAGGATGTCGAGAAGCTCCACGGGGCGCAGTCTGGCAGACGCCGCGGAGCCTGGTTACCACCAGTATTGGGGGTAGGTGGGGGTGGTGGGGTCGATTTTGGGGCGGAGGGTGGTGATGAGGGTGAGGGTGAGGGTGGAGAGGGTGAGGGTGGTGAGGAAGGGGAGGGTGGGGGGTTGGGTGGTGGTGGTGATGATGGCGGTGGCGGCGGCGGGGGAGTGGTTGGTGCGGGTGAGGGTCATGGTGGTGAGGGCGAGTGCGCCGGCGAGTGCTGCGGTGTAGGGGGTGGGGGTGCCGGTGAGGGTGAGGGTGGTGTAGCCGGTGAGGGCGGAGATGAGTTGGCCGCCGATGACGTTGCGGGGTTGGGAGAGGGGGAGTTGGGGGGCTCCGTAGAGGAGGGCGGCGGTGGCGGCGAGTGGGGGGATGAGGAGGGGTTGGTGGAGGAGGGTGCCGAGGGTGGCGAGGGTGGTGAGGGCGAGGGTGGCGGTGAGGGTGTTGGTGAGGATGGTGGTGGGTTTGGGGCGGGGTGGGGCTTTGCTGGTGAGGCGTTGGGTGAGGCGTCGGGTGGGGCGTCGGGTGGGGGGTTGGGTGGGGGGTGGTGGGGTGGGTGGGGTGGTGGTGTTGGTCATGGTGTTCCTTGGGGTGGTGTGGGTGGGGGGTTGAGTGGGTGGGGGCCGCGTCGGGGTCGGGGTCGCGTCCGGGGGGTTTGGTGGTTGCGGGTTGTTGGTGGGGGTGGTGTTCGGGTGTGGGCATGGGGGTGGCAGGTCGGCGTGTTCTCCCCCCCTTTTTTTTGTGGGTGGGGTTGCCGACCTGCCGGGGTGGTGCGTGGGTGGTGTTGTCAGGTGTGGGTTTGTCGGGGGTGGGGGTTAGAAGCGGTTGGTGGCTTTGGTGGCGACTTGGTAGCCGAGGGTGAGGGCGGCGGCGTTGTCCCATTCGAAGTGGACGCCGATGTACTTGCGGCTGTCGGCTTTTTCCTTGGCTGCGGCGGTGAAGGAGGGGAAGGTGCGGGTGATGTTCTGGGCGTAGGGGTCGTCGGTTCCGGCGGTGAAGGAGAGGTCGTCGCGGCCGAAGAAGTTCTTGAGGGCGCCGGCCCAGGCGGCGGCGATGCCGGAGTGGCCGGAGACGTAGGTGGGGAAGTTGGGGCTGAAGCTGTTGCCGGCGGTGTCGGATTCGAGGGGCTGCCAGGCGGGGTCGGGGGTGATGTCCTTGTTGTAGATCTGGTCGGCGTTGTTGATGGCGTGCTGGGGGCGCCACAGGTCCCAGTCGGAGTTGAACTTGGAGTCCCAGATGGCGATGGCCGCGTCGGCGAGGGAGACGGACATCTTGGTGAAGAGCTTGGTGGAGTCGAAGGTGCTGCCGCGGGGGCGGTACTTCTTGTAGATGACCAGGGTGTGGTCGTACTGCTGGCCGACGGGCTTGTAGGTGCCGTCGACGTCGTTGGCCCAGTAGTGGGCCTGCTGGGTCTGGTCGGCGGTGCGCAGGGTGGAGTTCTTGCCTCCGACGGCCTTGATCTCGTTGACCTGGGCGGCGTATTCGGGGCTGGCGAGCATCTGCTGGGGGGTGGTGAAGCCGGCGGGCTTGGCGGGGCGGAATTCGTTGCCGCTGGTCAGGGCGAAGGGCTTGACGCTGCCCCAGTTGGGGTTGCCGACGGGCTTGCCGGGGGCGGGGATCCAGTGTCCGGGGGCGTTGACGGCGACGTAGGGGGTGGTGTCGGTGGAGCCGTCGCCGGTGCGGTTGGCGATGACGGCGTTGGCGGTCTTGATGCCGAGGAGGGCGCCGGTCAGCTGTTCGGCTGTGTTGCCGCGGTCGGGCAGGGCGCGGGCGGCGTTGAACGCGGGGGTGAAGTCGACGCTGGGGAAGGCGTTCTTCAGTGTGGTGTAGGCGGCGTAGTCGACGGCGGCGTCGACGGAGTCGTACTGGCCGGCGGCGGTGGTGTCCTTGGTCAGGTACGTGTTGCCGATGGTCTGGATGGAGTTGACCGCGTCGTAGATGGCGAGGTTCATCATCGCGCCGCCGCGGGTGAGGGGGCCCGGGGTGCCGCCGACCTGGCGGAACGCGTCGAGGATGGCGTTGTTCCAGTACAGGACGCGGTCGGGGGTGGTCGGCGTGTCCGTGTCGAGGGGCCCGGCGACGGCCGGGGTCGCGGTGACGGCGGCGGTGATCAAGGCGAGACCGGCGGTGGCCTTGGCGAGGCGGCGGCTCGGACGTATGGAGAGCATCTGGGTCCTTTTGGTGTGTCTGTCGGCAGGTCGTCACCTGTTCCCGGTGAGGTGTGCGGCACGCGGGAGGGAGGTGGTGGAGCGGGAGACGCTGGGCGCGGCGTTGCTGTTCCGGTATTGAAGGTAGGCCGCGGGCAGGGCGTGTTCTGTTGATGTCTCAGATGGCTGTCATGGCGTTTGCCGATATCTGCTCGTCAGACCACCTCTAACGGCAACCAAGCATGATCCCGTTAGACCCGTTCGAGTCACCCCAACCCGCCTGCCGAGGCCGAGGGCTGAGGGCTCGGGGGTGAGGGAGCCGGCCGGAGCGGTGGCCGTTCACCCGGCACGGACCAGCGCGGACCGGCGCGACGGCGGGCCGGGGGCTGGTGGCTGTTCAGGGGGCGGTGGCCGGGCAGCGGCTTTCCTTGGTCTGCGGTCTGCGGTCTGCGGTTGCCGTTCGGCCTGTGGAGCTGTCGGACGGCCCGTCGTCTGCCCGGTCGGCCGTCCGGGGGAGAGGGTGCGCTGGGGGAGTCGTACGGAGTCGGTGGGCGGTCGCCTGGTGGGCTGCCTGACCGGTGGGTGTCCGGCCGGGCAGGAGCGGGGCAGGGGGCTGGTTTGCTGTCCGGGGGCATGGAGTGGTCGGGCGCCCGCCGGCCGGGCCGTCGGTGTTGCCGGCGCGGTCGAAGCCGCCATCGTGGTCATCGCCGGGGCCGGTGGTCGCTGGCCTTGGGCCGGTCGTGCACCGCGCCCTGCCGGGCCCGTCTCCCGCCGTTGCGGACCCGGCTCTGCCTGGCCGGTCCCTGGTCGCTCTGGTCGTGTGGTCGTCTTGAGGCACTGAGTGCGGTGGACGACGGGTGTCGGGGTGTCGGCGACACGTCCGGGTCCGGCCTGCCCGGCCCGGCCTGGGGTGACGGGGGGTGTTTTGGTGGGGGTGTTGTCCCGGTGGGCGGTTCCAGGGGTGGGGTCTGGTGGTTGTCCTGGCCGGTGTGGGTGGCTGGGGCGGTGTCGTGTGGGGGGTGTCGGACCCGGGGGGCGGGCGGGGGTCCGGGCTGGTGGGTGGCCGGGCTGGTGGGTGGCCGGGCTGTTGCCGGTGCGGGGCGGTGGCGCAGGCGCGCGCACGGGCCGGGTGGCAGATGCCTGCGGGGGGTGTGGGGTTGGCCGGGGTTGTCGGGCCGGCCGTGCGGTGCTGTCCGCCGGTTTGGTTTGCCGGTGCCGGGCGGGGTTCGTCGGTGGCGGGGCCGGGTGGGGAGCGGGTGTTCCCGGCTGCCCGCCGTTGTCACCGCCGGCTGCCGGCCGCCTGTCCGTCCGTGGCTCGCCGCCTGCCGCCTGCCGCCTGTCCGCCCGTGGCTTGCCGCCTGCCGCCGGTCGTCTTTGGGCTTGTTGGCTGTCGGCCCCTCGGCCTGTTTGCCCGTCGCCCGTCGGCTCGTCGGTCCGGTGCCTGTTGGCCTGTTGGTCTGTTGGCCTGTGGCTCGTCGGTCTGGTGCCTGTTGGCCTGTGGTCCGTCGGTCTGGCGCTTGTTGGTCTTCCGGCCTCTGGGCTGTCGGCTCGTTGCTGGTCGGCTTGGTGGTGGTGTCCCCGTTGGGTGTTGGTTGGTGGTGCGGGTGTTGTGGCTGGTGGTGGGGGTTAGGGCCTTTCTTTTGGATCTTGCTGGGCTCGCGTGCCCCGGCACGCGCTCCCCCGTAGCCCTTCGGGCACGGGAGGTACCCCCACGCCGCGTTGTCGTCGGTCACCAACTCCCCCGTAGCCCTTCGGGCACGGGAGGTGCCCCCACCGCGTTGTCTCCCTCCTCCGCCTTGCGATCACCCGCACCGGACCCCGCTCCCTGATCCAGCCTGACCCAAAAGAAAGGCCCTAGTCGGTGGGGCGGTGGCGGTGGTAGTGGCGGGCGGCGCGGGCGCGGTTGCCGCAGCCGGGGGAGCACCAGGCGCGGCGGGGTGGGGTGCGTTCGAAGAAGAGGACGCAGCCGGGGGCGGGGCAGGAGGCGAGGGGGTTGTCGGGGGTGGTGAGGAGGGTGACGACGGCGTGGGCGAGTTCGGCTTGGGCTTCGAGGAGGGGGCCTTGGGCGCCCATGCGGGCGGTGGTGGGGGTGGTGTCGGGGTTCCACAGGAGGATGGGCCAGGAGCGGCCGAGGCCGCCGGCGCGGTTGAGCTGGGCGACGTCGCGGCTGTCGGGTTCCCAGCCTTGGACGCGGGCGTCGATCAGGCGGCGGGAGGCGTCGCGTAGTTCGCGGAAGTGGACGACGTCGGCTTCGTTGACGTTGGCGAGGGCGGTGTCGGTGAGGTCGGTGGTGAAGCGGTCGCGGCAGGTCCACAGCCACCAGGCGAGGTGGTCGGGGCGGCCCAGGCCGTCGCGCAGGGAGCCGCGGACGGCGTAGTGGGTGTTGGCGAATTCCAGGGCGAGGGGTTCGCCGAGCAGGGGCGGGGCTTCGGTGGCGGCGTGGGGACAGGTGAGGGTGTGGGGGGTCATCGGCGTCCTTCGGGGGGAAGCGGGTTCACGGGCCGACTTGCCGAGGGGGGCAACGGCATGCAACGATCGCATACCTAACGGGGGTATCCGCAGAGGTGCGTTAGAAGCATCGCTGTAGCGGCAGGGTACGACGTGACGGCGCTCCAACGCGAGTACGAGTGAGGCGCCGGCGCGACCCGGAGGAGCGTTCTCGCAGGACAGTAGGCGAATTCGCGCCACCGTGTTCGAGCGTCACGTGACAGCGCGGGTGTGTGATTTCGCCGAGGCCAGATCTCTCACTCTTGGGGACAGCAATGGTTTTGGACCTTTCCATCCATCAGTTGCGCACCTTTCGCGAAGTCGCACGCCAGGGGAGCGTCACCAGGGCGGCACGTAATCTCGGATACGCCCAGTCAAGTATCACCGGGCATATCAAGTCCCTGGAGACGAAGCTTGGTTATCCGCTGTTGAAAAGACTTCCGCACGGGGTGCGGCTGACGCAGCACGGTGAGATCGTGCGGGATTACGCGGAACGCATCATGCTGACCATTCAGGAGATGAACGGGGCGTTGCAGCCGCAGGGCGAGGCCGAGGGCCGTGTCGCGGTCGGCGCGGACCCGGTGCTCATGGAACAGCGTTTGGGCCGGCTGATCAGGGAGGCCCGTTACCGCTATCCGAAGGTGACCGTCTCGCCGCGGCAGGTCAGTGTCCATGACGCGGCCGAGTCGGTGACGCGCGGGGAGACGCAGCTGGCCGTGGTGGCGTTCGAGGACGGCACGGGCGTGTTTCCCGACGGCCTGGTCGCCGAGAAACTGCCCCCCCTGACGCTGGCGCCGGTCGCTTCTCCCACGCTGGCCGCGACGCCGGTGACCGACAGCGCGCGCCCGCTGCGGGTGCTGACCGTCAGCGCGGACTGCACCTGTCATCTGCCGCTGGTCGCGGCCCTGCGCAGCCGTTACGGCGTCGACGTCTCGGTGATCGAGGCCGGTTCGGTCGGCGGTGTGCGGGAACTGGCCCGCGCCGGCTACGGCCTGGCCATGCTCCCGGCGCCCGACGACTCGCTGGCCGCCCAGGGCCTGCAGGTCGTCCCCGGTATGCCGCACGCCGAACTCGACGTCCGCCTGGTCTACTCCCGCCCCGACCACCTGGGCCGCGCGGCCCGCTCGATCGCCGAGCTGATCCGCCGCATGCCCCAGCCCGCCACCACCGCCGGCGTGCCCGGCGGCGCGGCCCTGGGCGACATGCTCGTCTCCTGAAACCGAAAACCGCGAAAAACACTTCCGACCGGCACGGCCCGTACCCCGGGAATTCACGAAACATTTCGTGAATTCCCGGGGGTGGCCGTGCCGTTCGTGCTGTCCGGAATCACATTTTCCGAAAGCCCATCGGATACCCGGATACCAGCCATCGGAAACATTCGGATGGAACACTTTTCCGAACCTTAGACTTTTCATGTGACAGGGCATCACGTCCCGTCCCGGAAAGCACGCGAGGGAGAACATGGAAAACGTCCTCTACGTACAGAACGTGTTCCGCAGCGGATTCGACCTGGACGGCCTGGAATGGACCGCCTGGCAGGAACCGGGCCGGGTGAGCGTCGAACACGCCGTCCTGTGGGCGCCCGACGCCGAGAAGGACGAGGACTCCATCGGCCTGCTGCTGCGCTTCCCGCCCGGCGCCCACGGCGACTTCCACGAGCACCTCGGCTACGAGCTCATGCTCGTCCTCGACGGCGTCCTCGACCACAGCGACGGCCCCTCCTACGTCAAGGGCGACCTCGTCGTCGAAGGCCCGGGCACCGAGCACCAGATGTCCAGCCGCACCGGCTGCACCGTGCTCGCCATCCGCACCCACCCCGCCCAGGCCCGCACCCCCGCCAAGCCCATCCGCCCCGTCGGCGTCACCGCCGCCCCCTGACCCGGCCGGCAGGGCGGCACCTGCCGGCCGGGAACCCGCCGCCAGGACAGCACCCCTGTCAGGGCAGCACCCGCCGGCACTCGGCTACCGGCTACCGGCCACCGGCCGTCACGCCCGGCCCCACCGGGTGGATGCCTTCCGGCACTCGGCTCCCGGCTCCCGGCTCCCGGCTCGGAAACGGGGTCCCGGACACCGCCTTGGACCGCAACTCCCGAAGCCGCCGGGCTCGGGCACGTGGCCCCAAGGGTTCCTGGGGCTTTTCGGGGACACGTCGTCCCGGTCACGTCGCCCGGCACCCAAGAGGCCCCGTCCTCCAGGGAGTCGGTGGCCGGATACACGATCCTGGGACGCCACCGCCTGGCCGTCCGGTACGCGGCCGGCCGTCGGGTGCGGCACCGGTGCGCCGCCGGTCTCGAACCCTTCGGGCAGATGGAAGGGGGCGACATGTCACCTGGTTTCCTGGTCACCTGGTTTCTCGGTCATCGGCCCCTCGGGCCGGCGGTCCTTCAAAGGGAGCGCGCCTGCCGGACCTTTTCCGACGTCGCGGACACGCACTCTCCAGGAAGACCACTCCAGGCCCGGCGAAGACCGCGGTCGCGTGGCCTTCCAAGGAGATGCGCCTGCCCGGGGCATCGGGTCCGGCCCGGGTGCGCGGTCCTCGGAGTGTGTCCTCCGGCCCTCGGGCCGGCGGTCCTCCGACCACCTCTTTGCCGGTTCTTGGGGAGTCGGGGACACGCATCCCGGGGCAGGCTCCCGGCCTGGTCCGCGGTGACCGGTCTCCCACAGGCGTCCGGCCATGCCGGCAGCCGGTGCGTGGTTCTCGGGTACGCCACCCGGCCGTCGGTCGTTGGCCGCGTGGCCGTCGGGAACTTCCTCTGGGGAGCGGGGTCCTGGTGTTCCCGGGGTGTGTGCTGTCCGGTCCGCCGGCCTCCTGGGGCCGGCCGGGCTCCCCGCAGCTCGTGTCGGTCGCCTGTTTTGTGAACTCCGGTTCACGGCCTGGGATTTGTTTCTCTCGGGCCCAGGTGCAGGTCTTTCGGTCCGGTCCTGTCTCCGGGCGGGGCTTTCCGGGTGGTGCTTCGGTCCGTTCGTCCTGGTGGGTCTGCTGCCCGGCCGGCCTGTCCGCCGGGGTGGGCGCGCTGCCCGGCCTGTCCGTCCTGTCCGCCTGCGGTGGCAGGTGCGTTTCCCGGCCCGCCCGTCCGCCCGCCGTTCGTCCTCCGCCCGTCCGCCCGACTGCCTGCCTGTCTGCTGCTTGTTTTCGTCTTCCTCCCTCCCTCGTTCCCGGTCGTCTCGCCGGCCGATGCCACGGAAAGAACATGCCCATGTCTGTGCCCGCGTCCAGTCACGATGCCGCCCCGACGGCTTTTTCGGGTCGGCGTGTCCTGGTCTCCAGCGTCTCTTCCGATTCCCACACCTGGAACCTGGTCTTCCTCCAGCTCCTTCTCGAGGACCTCGGCCACGAGGTCACCAACATCGGCGCGTGTGTGCCTGACGAGTTGCTGATCGCCGAGTGCCGGCGTCACCGCCCGGACATGATGGTCATCTCCAGTGTCAACGGACACGGTGCGCTCGACGGCAGCCGTCTGATCCGCCGGCTGCGCCAGGAGCCCGATCTGAGTGATCTCAAGGTCGTCATCGGCGGCAAGCTCGGTATCCGCGGTGCCGACGGGGACTCCCACAGCCAGAACCTGCTGGAGGCCGGCTTCGACGCGGTCTTCGAGGACGCCGCGGGGATCGCTCCCTTCCGCCGCTACCTCGCGGCTGCGACGCCCGCGCTCGAGGGAGCGGCACGATGACCGCCCCGACCCCCACCCCCCGTACCGCAGCAGCTGCCGAAACCTCCGGGCCCCCCGGTGCCTCCAGCACTTCCAGTGCCTCCGGGCCCCCCGGTGGTTCCGGTGTCTCCACCACTCCCGCCACGTTCACGGCCTCCACCGCTTCCAGTGCTTCCGCAGCTCCCTGCGCCTGCCATGGCGGTGTGGTGGGTTCGGGGCAGTACGAGCTCGGGGTGTTCGCGTCGGCTGTGGCCAGGGCCCGTGCCGAGGGTGAGCTTGTCGTGCAGCCGCGGATGGGGATGGCGACGACCACGGAGATGGCGCTGGGTCTGGAAGCGGTCAAGCACGCCCGGGCGAGGGTGGTGGGCACCATCACCCTCGACAGCTACACCCGGGTCGGTGACCACGATTCGGCCCGGTCGGCGCTGGCGGCGGGCGCGGACCTCAACGGTTATCCGCTCGTGGCCCATGGCCCTGATGTCACCCGTGCGCTGGTCGGCCGGGTCGCGCAGGGCGGTGACTTCGCGGTGCAGATCCGGCATGGCTCGGCCAAGCCGTACGACATCATCGCCACGCTCCTGGACGCCGGTCTCGACGCGACCGAGGGCGGGCCGATCTCCTACTGCCTGCCCTACAGCCGTACGCCGATCGCGGAGTCCGTCGATGCCTGGGCCCGTAGCTGTGATCTGCTGGCTTCCCGTCCGGGGACGCATCTGGAGTCGTTCGGCGGCTGCATGCTCGGCCAGTTGTGCCCGCCCGGTCTCCTGGTGGCCCTGTCCGTCCTGGAGTGCATCTTCTTCCGCCGTCACGGTCTGACCAGTGTGTCGCTGAGCTACGCCCAGCAGACCAGCCGCGCGCAGGACGTCGAGGCGCTGCACGCGCTGCGTACGCTGGCCGCCGAGCATCTCGACGGCATCGACTGGCACGTCGTTCTCTACAGCTACATGGGTGTCTTCCCCCGCACGGTGGGCGGCGCGCTCGAACTGCTGCGGGACTCGGCCCGCCTGGCGGCGCTGACGGGGACCGAGCGGATGATCGTGAAGACTCCGGCCGAGGCCCACCGCATCCCGACCATCGCGGACAACATCACCGCGCTGGAGGAGGCCGCCCGCGCCGCCCGCGAGGCCACCGCCACAGGCGGGCCGGCGCAGCAGCGGGTCGGTGCGGCGGTCGAGGAGGAGTTCGGGGTGCTGGCCGAGGCCCGCACGCTCGTGGAGGCGGTTCTCGGACTGCACCCGGACATCGGGCAGGCGCTGATCCTGGCATTCGAGCGCGGCATCCTCGACGTCCCGTACTGCCTGCACGCCGACAACGCGCAAAGCGCCCGCAGTTTCATCGACGCCCGCGGCAGCCTGCAGTGGCTGCGGGCCGGGGCCATGCCCGTCACCACCACCCGCCCGGCCGGCGAGACCGGCCTGCGCGCCGAGGACCTGCTGCGGATGCTCGGCCACGTCCAGGACCACTACGACCGCGCCGCCCTCACCACCACCGGCCCCACCGCCCTGCCCACCCACTGACCCCCCACCCGGCCTCACCCGCCTGTTCCGACCGCCTGCCGGTACGACCCGCCCGCCACGCATCGTGTGAACGACCCGCCCGGCCCGCCCGGTCCGCGCCCGTCTTCGGCGCCTGCCGGTGTGCTGCTCCACCCCACCGGCCCCGCCACCCCCCACACACGTAGCCCCACCCGCAGCGCTGCCAGGTCCACAACCCTCCACCCTCGCAGCCCTGTACAGACCGCAGTCCCGAAGTCCGCAGTCCCGCAGTCCCGAAGCTGTGTAGTACCGCGGTCTTGCGGTGCTTGTGGTTGTTCTCGCGTCTGTTGTCCGTTTCCGGTCCGCCGCCGCCGGCCGGCCGCCTGTCCGTCCGCCCTGCTTGCCCGACACCCTTAGGGAATCGCCGTGCTCACCAGCCTCAACCGCCCTTTGCACCTCGCCGTGATCGGCAGCGGCCCGCGTGGCCTGTCGGTTCTCGAGCGCCTCGTCTGCCGGCTGACCGCCGAGTACGACCAGGCCGCCGGACACGGCGGACCCGCGCCCCGGCCGGTCGTCGTCCATCTCGTCGACAACACCGAGATCGGCGCGGGCCGGGTCTGGCGTACGGATCAGGATCCGTGGTTCACGATGAACACCGTCGCCAGCCAGATCACCATGTACTCCGGCGACAGTGATACCGGCCCGGCCCGCCCCGGCGCCGGCCCCTCGCTGCACCAGTGGCTGACCGCCCACACGCCCGCGGGCCAGGAGCCGGCCGGCCCCAACGACTACGCCACCCGCGCCGAGTACGGCCGCTACCTCGCCGACGTCTACCGCTCGATCGTCCGCGCGCTGCCCCCGCACGCCGCCCTGGAGGCGCATGTCGCCGGTGTCACCGCCCTGTCCCCGCGCCCGGACGGCACCTGGGACCTCGCCCTGGATACGGCCCCGCACCGGCTGAGCGCCGAGCGGGTCATCCTGGCCACCGGCCACCCGCGCAACGAGGCCGACACCTTCGACGCGGCCATGGAGTCCTTCGCCGCCGGCCACCAGGCGCACTACCTGCGCGGTGACTCGGCCGCCGACATGCCGCTGGACGAGACGACCATCCCAGCCGGCAGCACCGTCGCCATCCGCGGGCTGGGCCTGTCGTTCTACGACGTCATGCTCTCGTTGACCATCGGACGCGGCGGCGAGTTCAAGGCCGCCGACGACGGCACCTACGCCTACATTCCCTCGGGCCGTGAGCCGCGGATCGTGGCCGGCTCCCGCAGCGGTCTGCCCATTCCGGCCCGCGGCCGCAACCAGAAGTCCGCCCACCACAGCCACCAGCCGAAGTTCCTCACCCGCGCCGCGCTCACCGCCGCCCGTACGGCCCGCGCCGCCCAGGCCGGCAGCGCCCAGCTGGACTTCGCCGAGGACGTCCTGCCGCTCCTGCTGGACGAGATCGCCTACGTCTACTACACCACCGCCCACCGCACCCGCACCGAAGCCGCCGAAGCCGCCGAAAACACCACCACCGACACCACCACCACCACCGGCACCGTCACCGGCACCAGTGCGGGTGTGGGGGTCCACGAGCGGTTCGCCCGCGAGCTGGCGGACCATCTGCACCGGGGCCGTGACCTGAGCGTCCTGCTGGACGGCGCGGGCCTGGGGGACGTTGCGCCGGTGGATCTCAAGGCGCTGGCCCGGCCGTTCGCCGGGATGCGGTTCGACAGCGCCGGGGCGTTCCGCGAGCACCTGCTGACGGTCATGCGCGAGGACCTCGACCAGGCCCGGCTCGGCAACGCCGACGGCCCGCTCAAGGCCGCCCTCGACGTCCTGCGCGACATACGCAACGTCGTGCGCGACGCCGTCGACTTCGGCGGCCTGCTGCCCGCCTCCCACGTGCGGGACTTCGACCGCGACTACCTGCCGATGAACGCCCTGCTGTCGGCCGGCCCGCCGCTCGAGCGCGTCGAGCAGCTGTACGCGCTGATCGCCCAGGGCATCGTCGACGTCACCGGCCCGCTCACCCGGTTCGCCACCGACGAGACCACCGGCACCTTCACCGTCGCCTCCGAACAGGTCCCCGGATCCTTCGCCCGGGCCACCGCCCTGATCGACGCCCGCATCCCCACCCCCGACCTGGCCCGCGACACCTCACCCCTGATCCGCCGCCTGCGCGCCGACGGCCTGGTGCGCACCTTCACCATCCAGGGCCCCGACGGCGCGCACGCCACCGGCGGTCTCGACATCACCCCGGCGCCCTTCCGGGTCCTGGACGCCTCCGGCCGCCCCCACGAGGGCCTGTTCGCCCTCGGCATCCCCACCGAGCACACCCGCTGGTTCACCCAGGTCGGCTCCAGCCGCCCGGGCACCGGCCGGACCCTGTTCTACCGCGACGCCGACACGATCGCCGAAGCCCTCCTCGCCCCCACCACCACCGCCGTGACCGCGGACGCGGACACCGCCCCGGCCGGCACCGCTACAGGCGCGGGCCGTCCGCTCGCCGCCGCCGGCACCGCCCGGAGCACCTCATGACCACCCCCGCACCCGCACCCACCCCCACCCCGCACCCGGCCCCGCATCCACGCCCGCCTCCCTTCCCGTGCCGGGCGTGGGGGAGTCGCCGTACGAGGTGTTCCGCGCCGCCCGCGACACGCTCCTGACCCACCGCGAGGACCTGGACGCCGCCCACGAGGCATTCCGCTGGCCGAAGTTCACCCACTTCAACTGGGCACTGGACTGGTTCGACGAGATCGCCCGCTCCCCGGCCACCGCCCCGCGCCCCGCCCTGCGCCTGGTCGGCCCGGCCGGCCCCGACACCGACGAGAGCGTCACCTACGGGCGGCTCGCCGCCCGCAGCGACCAGGTCGCTTCCTGGCTGCGCGCCCTGGGCGTGGAGCGCGGCGACGCGGTCCTGCTCGCGCTCGGCAACCGGGCCGCGGTGTGGGAGACGACGCTGGCCGCGATCAAACTCGGCGCGGTCGTCATCCCCACGTACACCACCGCCACCCCCGCCGAACTCGCCGACCGCATGACCCGCGGCAAGGTCCGCCACGTCATCGCCGAGGCGGCCGTCACCGGCCGCTTCCCGGCCACGGGCGCGTTCACCCGGATCAGCGTCGGCGCCCCCACGGCCGGCTGGACCGACTACGCCGCCTCCCACACCGCACCCGAAGGATTCACCCCCGCCGCGCCCACCGCCGCCGACGCCCCGCTCTTCCGTTACTTCACCTCCGGCACCACCTCCGCGCCGAAGATGGTCGAGCACACCCACACCAGCTATCCCGTCGGTCATCTCACCGGCATGTACTGGAACGGCGTCACCCCGGGCGATCTCCACCTGAACATCTCGCTGCCGGGCTGGGCCAAGCACGCCTGGAGCAGCTTCTTCGTCCCCTTCAACGCCGAGGCCACCGTCCTGGCCCTGCCCGCCGAGGACGCCGCCCCCCAGCGCGTCCTGGACGTCCTGACCTCCCGCGCGCCCACCACCTTCTGCGCGCCGCCGACGGTGTGGCGGGCGCTGGTGGCCCAGGGGCTCGGGCCGCGTCCGCCGCGGCTGCGGGAAGCGGCGTCGGCCGGCGAGCCGCTGGAACAGCCGCTGATCGAGGCCGTACGCGACGCGTGGGGCATCGAGCTGCGCGACGGGTTCGGGCAGACCGAGACCACCGCGCAGGCCGGCACCACACCGGGGCAGCGGGCGGTGGCCGGGCGGATCGGGCGGGCGCTGCCCGGCTACCGGCTGGTGCTGGTGGATCCCGAGACCCACCGGCCGGTGCCCGCCGGCCACCCCGGCGAGCTGTGCGTCGACCTGACGGACCGTCCGGCCGGCCTGATGGCCGGCTACACCGGGGACGCCGAACGCACCGCCCGCGCCTTCGCCTCCGGCCTCTACCACACCGGTGATCTCGCGGTCGGCGACGAGCACGGGCATGTGAGCTATCTGAGCCGGGCGGACGACATGTTCAAGTCGTTCGACCACCGCATCTCCCCGCTCGAACTCGAACAGGTCCTGCTGGCACAGCCGCAGGTCGCCGACGCGGCGGTCGTTCCCGTGCCCGACCCGGTGGGACTGTGGAAGGCCAAGGCCTACCTCGTGCCCGCCGAGGGCTGGGAGCCCGACGCGCGGACCGCGGCCCTGGTCTTCAAGGCCGTGGCGCGCGACCTGCCGCCGGAAAAGCAGGTACGGGTCGTGGAGTTCACCGGCCCGCTGCCGCGTACGGCGTCGGGCAAGGTCCGCCGGGCGGCACTGCGGGAACGCGAGCCCGGCAGCGAGTACGTCCCCGGAGACTGACCTGGCTCCGCCCCCGACTTCGCCCCCGACCCCACGGCCCGGGCGGCCCCCGCGGCCTGCCCGGGCCGGGGCACCCCGTACGCCTCCCGCCGCACGTTGCCGCGCTGTCGCGCCGGCGCGCGGATGTCACGGGCGGGGTGCGGGGCGCGAGGGGATACAGGGCAGCGGCGGTGGCCGCCGGCCCCCTTTCGAAAGGGGGCCGGCGGCCACCGCCGCTGTGTGTCCGCGCGGCCGCGCGGCGCGCCGTTCCCGCGTATCGATCCCGCAGGCCGCCACGTACCCCACGTACCTCCGCTGGCCGCCACGTGTCCCCACGTGTCCCCGCGTGTCCCCGCGTATCTCCGTGGGTCCGGCGGGGCTTGGCGGGTCTTCCGCGGGTCTACGGGGCGGGTGTGGTGTTTCTACGGGTTGGCCGGGGCGGTGTTCTTGCGGTGGCGGGTGTAGTGGCGCTGGGTCTTGGCGCGGTTGCCGCAGCCGGCCATGGAGCACCAGCGCCGGCCGCCGTTCTTGGAGACGTCGTAGAAGTGCAGGACGCACTCGGGGTTGGCGCATTTGCGGATGCGGTCGGGGTGTTCTTCCAGCAGCCGCAGGTAGGCCTCGGCGGCGCTCCAGGCCGCGAGCCAGGCGGGGGAGTCGGTGTCGATGACGCTCTCGGGGCCTTCGGGGCCCAGCAGGCGCTGGATCCGACCGTGCCGGAGGGTCTCATTCAGGCCGTTGGCCGCCTGCTCGTGATCGTCGTGCTCGCCGTGCTCGTCGAGGAGCCGGCCGATCGCGGCGCGGGTGACGAGGAGCGCGTCGCGGGTCTCCGGGGTGTCGGGAACCGTGCCGGCGAACCCGGCGGCAGCCAGCCAGATGGATACCCCTCCAGGGTATTGCAGCAGGTCATGGCGTACCCCCTCGTCGATCCAGACGGTGTTGACCAGGTCCAGCGGCAGTGGCTCGGTGGTCAGGGGCCGGGGGTCGGCGCCGGGGGTCGGCTGCGGGTCTGTGCTCATCGGGGAGCCCCTTTCGTTTCGTGGTCCATGCGACCACATGGCCAGATTCAACCAGCAAAGCCAATTTCACCGGTTGACCATCCGTGAGTCAACCACTAACGTTCTTTTCACCGGTTGGGCCGGACGGAAAAGCCCGGCCCCCCACCCCTTTAAGGAAGGCACTTCCATGTCGCAGTCCCTCGCCGACAAGTCCCTGCAGACCGGCCACATCGGCCTGAACGTGACCAACATCGAGAAGTCGCTGCCCTTCTACATCCGGGTCTTCGGCTTCGAGATCCTGGCCGAGGGCAAGGACGACACCCAGCGCTGGGCGTTCCTCGCCCGTGACGGCCGCCTGGTGCTCACCCTGTGGCAGCAGAGCGACGCCGCCTTCTCCGCCGGAGCGGCCGGCCTGCACCACCTGTCCTTCCAGGTCGACACCATCGAGGACGTCAAGATCGCCGAGGGTGTCCTGCGCGAGCTCGGCGCGGACTTCGCCCACGAGGGCGTCGTCTCCCACGGTGAGGGCGCCGGCTCCGGCGGCATCTTCTTCACCGACCCCGACGGCATCCGCCTGGAGATCTACGCCCCGTCGGGCGCCGAGAACGCCCCGGCCCCGACCGGCGCCGCGCCCACCTGCGGCTTCTTCTAAACCGGGCAGGCGGTGGGCTGCCACCCCCGGGCAGCCCGCCCCCGACCCGCACCCCACCCCGCCCCGAAAGCCCGCACCCGCGGCCCCCGCACCCCCTCGGCGTCACCCCGCATCACACGCCCCACCCCGCACCAGCACCAGCACCACACGCCACACCCCGCGCCACACACCCCGCGCCACACACCCCGCACCAGCACCACGCACCAGCACCACGCTCGGCACTCGCACCGCACGCGTACCAACCGGAAGGAGCCGGACATGGGCGTCTACCACTCGGGCGAACGCACCGTGCAGGAGCGCGCCGGCCTGCTCGACCACGCCGACTTCTCCTCCGCCGCCATCAAGAGCGAGATCCCCGACATCGCCCGGGGATTCCTCGCCGAACAGCCCATGCTCGTCATCGGCGCCACCGACGCCCACGGCGACGTCTGGGCCTCCCTGCTCACCGGCGAGCCCGGCTTCGTCACCGCCACCGGCCCCGCCGGCCTGGCCGTCACCACCACCCCCGCGGCCGGCGACCCCCTCCACGACACCCTTGCCGCGCCCGCCCACCTCGGCATGATCGCCATCGAGCCCGCCACCCGGCGCCGGATGCGTATGAACGGCCGCTCCCGCCCCACCCCCGACGGCGGCCTGGACATCGCACTCGACCAGATCTACGCCAACTGCCCCAAGTACATTCAAAAACGCCAGCCGTCCCACGTGGCCGACCAGCCCGCCACCCCCCGGCACAGTCACGAACTCGGCGCCGAACAGCTCGAGTTCATCGCCGCGACGGACACCTTCTTCATCGCCACCGCCGACGCCGGCGGCAACGCCGACGCCTCCCACCGCGGCGGCAACCCCGGCTTCCTCCAGGCCCTCGGCCCCACCCGGCTGCGCTGGCCCGACTACGTCGGCAACGCCATGTTCGGCACGCTCGGCAACATCGAACTCAACCCCCGCGCCGGCCTGCTGCTGCCCGACTGGAGCACCGGCACCCTGCTCCAGCTCACCGGCACCGCCACCGTCGACTGGAACCCCGACCACACCGACGGACTCCCCGGAGCCCAGCGCGTCGTCGAGTTCACCATCGACCGCGTCGTGCAGACCGAGCACGCCTCCCCGCTGCGCTGGAGTGCCCCGCAGTACTCCCGCTTCAACCCGCCCGCACCCCAGCTTGTCCAAGGAGCACCAGCATGAGCGTGAAGATCACTGTCGACATGAACCTGTGCGAGAGCCACGGCCAGTGCGTCTTCGCCGCCCCCGAGGTCTTCTCCTTCGACGACGACGACTACCTCGTCTACGACGCCACCCCCGACCCCGCCCTGTACGACAAGGTCGTCAAGGCCGCCGCCGTCTGCCCCGTCCGCGCCATCCTCGTCGAAGGAACCCCGTGACCCCCCACACCCCCCAGGCCCAGGGGACCCCCGGCCCGAGCGAGGTACCCGAGGCGTCCGACACACGGGAGGTGTCGGGGGTGCCGGAGAGGATCGTCGTCGTCGGCGCGTCCCTGGCCGGCCTGCGCGCCGCCCAGGCCCTGCGCGAGGCCGGCCACCACGGCCCGCTCACCCTCATCGGCGCCGAACCCCACGCGCCCTACGACCGGCCGCCGCTGTCCAAGGAACTCCTGCAGGGCCGCACCACCCCCGCCGGTCTCGCGCTGGAGGACACCGCCCCCCTCGCCCTGAACGAGTACTACGGGCGCCGCGCCGTCCACCTCGACACCGCCGCCCGCCTCGTCCACCTCGACGACGACACCACCCACCCCTACGACGCCCTGGTCATCGCCACCGGAGCCACCGCCCGCAGCTGGCCCGGCCCGCTGCCGGCCCGCGGCGTCCACACCCTGCGCACCCTCGACGACGCCCGCGCCCTCAAGACCGACCTCGACCCCGCCACCCCCCGGCACCTGCTGATCGCCGGCGGCGGATTCATCGGCTGCGAAATCGCCTCCGTCGCCCGCGAACTCGGCCACACCGTCACCCTCGTCACCCCCGAACCCCTCGCGCTGCACAGCGCGGTCGGCCCCGAAGCCGCCGCCTTCCTCACCCGCCTGCACCAGGACGCCGGCGTCGAGATCCTCACCGGCCACACCGTCACCGCCCTCACCGGCACCGACCACCCCACCCACGCCACCCTCACCGGCCCCGACGGCACCCGCACCCTGAGCGCCGACACCGTCCTGCTCGCCCTCGGCGCACTCCCGCACACCGACTGGCTGGCCACCTCCGGCCTGCGCCTCGACGGCGGTCTGGTCACCGACGCCTACACCCGCGTCCTGGACGTCCACGGACGCCCCCAGCCCCGCATCACCGCCGCCGGCGACATCACCCGCTTCCCCCACCCCCACACCCCCGGCCTCATCAACCTCGGCCACTGGAGCAACGCCGCCGAACAGGCCCGCGCCGCCGCCCACAACCTGCTCCACCCCCACACCCCCGTCCCCTACCACCCGGTCGCCTCCTTCTGGTCCACCCAGTACGGCGTCCGCCTGCGCGCCGTCGGCCTGCCCCGGTACGCCGACCGCACCGAGGTACGCGAACTCGACCCCGAACGCCGCCGCCTCGACATCGCCTACTACCGCGACGACCGCCTCATCGGCGCCCTCACCGCCAACCGCGCCGCCCGCATCACCGCCTACCAGGCCCAGCTCGCCGACGACATCAGCCGCACCACCCTCACCCCGGCCTGACCCCGTCGCACAAGGGCGGCACCGCAACCGCGACCAACCGGGGGCACCACCGCATCAGCCCGCTCCCGCTCCTGCACCCCGCTCCCGCTCCTGTTCCCGGGGCCGGGCGGGCGAGGCACTGCGGGAGGGCGGCCGCGATGTACCGCAACCGGCCGGTGGCCGTGCGCGAGGCCGTAGCCGAGGCCGCGCGCGAGCGCTTCGTGCCGGGCCGCGACTGCCGCCGGAAGACCTCGTCGACGCCCCACACACGCTGCGCGACGGCACCGCAGGGAAAGATCCTCCCGCAAGCCGCAAGCCGCAAGCCGCAAGCCGCAAGCCGCAAGCCGCAAGCCGCAAGCCGCAAGCCGCAAGCCGCAAGCCGCAAGCCGCAAGCCGCAGGTCGGCCGGCCTCCTCAGTACCCCGGCCGCGGCCGGCGGAGAAACCCCGCCCCGCCCCCGCCCCCTTGCCGCCGCGGCCTTCTCCTTCGCCGGCCGGTGCTCCCGCACGCTTCAGAGCAGCGGTTCCCCGGCCCGGACGCCGACGGCCTCGGCGATGTGCCGGGCGGCCTGGCCGGGCGTCAGGTGCGTGGTGTCGACGACCTCGGCCTCGGCGTGCAGCCACGTACGGGCCGCCTGGGCGTACGGCTCCAGGTGCCGCAGCCGGAACGGCGAGTCGGGGCCGGTGACCGTGTCGCCCGCGATCCGCCGGCGCAGCGTGTCCGGGTCGGCGTGCAGGACGAAGTGCCGTACCTCGATGGCGTGTCGGGCGAGCCCCGCGCTGATCTCGCGCCAGTACGGCTCGAACAGGACGGTCATGGGCATCACCAGCGTGCCGCCGGTGTAGTCGAGTACGCGCCGGGCGGTCTCCACGACCAGCGGCCGCCATGGCGGCCAGTGCTGGAAGTTGTCCGTCCCGGGCAGTCCCGGCGTGATGTCCATGAGCGTCTCGCCGACTTTCTCGGCGTCCAGCACCCGCGCATCCAAGATCAGCTGCTGCACGAGCGCACTCGTCGTCGTCTTGCCCACACCGTGGGTGCCGTTGAGCCATACGATCATGCGGACCGACCCTAGCGCGGCCTGCTGCCACCACCCCCGTGCGAGCCGGCAATCGCCCCGGCCCGCCGGCCCCCTCCGTGAGGGCCCGTCCCGGTGATCAGCCGGCCTGCCCGTGAAGGCGGAGTACGGCATTGAGCGCGGCGGCGCCCTCGAGGAGCGCGAGCGAGCGGGCGGTCAGGGCGGTGTCCCTGCCGGCCAGCGCCGCGGCGACCTCCTCCATACGGCGGTGGCCGCGCAGCCGCGGCATCAGCGCGCGCAGGGGAGTGATGCGGTATCCGGCCAGGCGCAGCTGGTGCACGATCCGCGCGTCGCGCACCTGGGACGGCGTGTAGCGGCGGGCGGCGCGCACCGGGTCGCGGTCCGGGACGACAAGACCCTCCGCGTGCCAGTGCCGCAGCGTCGACGGCCGCACCCCGAGGGCGTCGGCGAGTTCGCTCACGCCCATCGAGTCCGACGCGCGGACCTGGCCGACCGGCTCGACGGCGATGGTCCGGGCGGCCTGTTCGGCCTCGTGCAGTGCGGCGCGTTCGGCGGCGAGCCGGGCGTGCGCGCTGTCGAGGAGCGCGAGCGCGTGCGCGGCGGACGGCCGGTGGAAGGCCCGCACGATTCTTTTGGCCTCGACGGGCCCCGTCCCCGCGGCCAGCGCCCGGTAGGCCAGCGCGGACCGCAGATGGATCTCCCCGTAGACCCGGTAGCCCGCGGCCGTACGCGCCGCGGGCGGAAGCACACCGTCACGCTCGAGATTGCGTACCTGCTGCACGCTGTACCCGGCCTGCCGCGCGACATCAGCAGGACGCAAACCACCCGATTTGAGACTAGGCACCCCCACACCCCCGCCCCTTGGTCTCGAAGTCTCCACCAGCACCTCAATGCCACGCTAGAGCACATGACCAAGGACGAGATCATCAGCTTCGTCAGCGGCCTCGACGGCGTCCTGACCCTCACCCCCGCACCCGGCGACGGCACACCGGAGATCAGCTGGGGCGACACCTTCTTCTCCTACGCGCCCGACGGCACCGCCCCGCCGGCCGGGCAGCCGTTCGCGACGATCGTGACCAAGAACCACCCCGGCGACGAGACCTCGCGCCTGGACCGCCCCGGCACCTTCCGCGTGAACATCGCCGCCGGAAAGGAAGCGTTCCGCCGGCACACCGGCCACACACCCCACGAACCCGCCCCCGCCACGTCCGACCCCGGCGCCACCGACACCGTGACGGCCCACCCCGTCTACGCCGCGGCCGCCTGGCTGGCCGTGGTGAACCCGGGCGAGCGCACCGAAGCCGCCACCCGCGACCTGCTGCGCACGGCCCACCGCCTCGCCCGCGCCCGCCACGACCGGCGCACCACACCGGCACCGCGATAACCCCGCCCCGCGCCCGGACCGGGGGAGCGGCACGAAGCACCCAGGCAGCCCCAGGCAGCCCCCAGGCCCGGGCCCGGACCCCCTGGTGGTGTCCCGCGCCCGCCGCCACCCGTCTACGCTGGGCCGACACGGTGTCACGACGAAGGACACGGCCGGACGACGGGGGTGGGCGGTGCACACGACACGCCTGCCCGCCCGCGCCCGGACCCACCACACCCCGCGCCCGTACGGCGGCAGGGCCCTGGCCCGGTTCCTCCCGGCGCTGCTGTACGCGCTGTGCGTCTTCCTCGCGGCACCGGCACCGGCACCGGCACCGGCATCGGCATCGGCATCGGCATCGGCCCACGCGGCCGCATCCCTGCCCGCGCCCCTGCCGGCTTCGGCAGCCGCGGCCGCGGTCGCGGACGGTGTTTCGGCGGCGCCCGCCGACGACCCCCACCCCCACACCACCGGCCCCACCTCGGCGGCTTCGGCCGCCGAGGCCGCCGAACTCCCGGCCGCCGTCGAGCACACCGTACGGTTCCCGGCACCGCCCGCCGCGCCCCCGCTCCTGCGGACGGCCGGCGGCGAACCCGTACGCGGGCGCGTCGAAGCGGACCCGCGCCGCGAGCGCGCCCCGCCCGGCCTCCCGTACGACCCCCAGGCCCCCCGGGGTCCTCCCTCCACCCGGCACAGCTGACGCCTTTTCACCGCGCCGCCGTCCGGTCCCGAGGCATGCCCGCAAGCCGAAGCCCGTACCGCAAGCCCAAGCCGGCGAGCCCGCAGGCAGGAATGCCCGCAGGCAGGAATGCCCGCAGACGGGCATGTCCGTACGCGGGCTTGCTCGTACGCGGGTTTGCCCATGCCATGCCCTCCGGTCCGGCCGCGCGCGTAACCCCAGCTCGCCCGGCACGGCACCCGCCCCGCGCGCGTTCCGTGCCCCGCCCGTGGAGGACCCATGTCTTCGTCCGCCGCGCTCCGGCGTGCGCTGCTCGCGCTCGCCGTCGTCGCGCTCGCCCTGTGGACCGCCCTGACCACCCCGCCCCGCCTCGGACTCGATCTGCGCGGCGGCACCCGTATCGTCCTGGAGACCCAGGACACCCCCCAGCTCCGCGCCGACGCCGCGGCCACCGACCGCGCCCTGGAAGTGCTGCGCAAACGGGTCGACGGCCTCGGCGTCGCCGAACCCTCGCTCGCCCGCTCCGGAGAGAAGCGGATCGTCGTCGAACTCCCCGGCCTGCGCGACCCGCGCGAGGCCGCCGAAGTCATCGGCCGCACCGCCCAGCTGACCTTCCACCCCGTCGTCTCCGCCGCCGACGGTCCGGCCGGCCCGCCCGCCGCCGACGGCAGCCGGGTCCTGGCCGACCCCGACGCCGCCCCCAACCCCAACCCCAACCCCAGTCCCAGTCCCGACAAGGCCCCCGCCGCGGGTTCGGGCGGGTTCCTCGCACTCGCCGCCCCCGCCCTGACCGGCGACGGCGTCAAGAGCGCCGAGGCGGCCTTCGACACCACCGGCGCCCGCGGCTGGACGGTCGACCTCACCTTCCGCGGCGACGCCGCCGACGCCTGGGCCCGCCTCACCGGTCAGGCCGCCTGCGCCCCGGGCACCGACCCCGCCCGCCGGGTCGCGATCGTGCTCGACGACCGGATCGTCTCCGCCCCCGCGATGCAGACCGGCGTGCCCTGCGGCAGCGGCATCACCGGCGGCTCCACCCAGATCACCGGCGGCTTCTCCGCCGCCGAGGCCCGCGACCTGGCCGCGCTCGTCGAGGGCGGCGCGCTGCCCCTGCCCGTCACCACCGTCGAACAGAGCACCGTCGGCCCGACCCTCGGCGCCGACGCCATCCGCGCCAGCGCCCTGGCCGCCGTCATCGGCCTCGCCTGCACCGGCGTCTTCGTCATCGCCGTCTACCGGCTCCTCGGCTTCCTCGCCACGATCGCCCTCGCCCTGTACGGACTGATCTCCTACGCGGCCGTCGTCGCGCTCGGCGCCACCCTCACCCTGCCGGGGCTCGCCGGCTTCGTCCTCGCCGTCGGCATCGCCGTCGACGCCAACGTCCTCGTCTTCGAACGGGCCAGAGAGGAATACGCGGCCCTCGGCGACCCCACCCGCACCACCCGCCGTACCGGCACCACGGGCCGTACCGGCACCGGCGGTACCCGCCGCAAGGGCGCCACCACCCCGCTCACCCGCGCGACGCTCGGCCCCGACGCACTGGCCCGTGACCCGCGCCGCCCCCTGCACACCGCGTTCGGCAAGGCGTGGAGCGCGGTGGCCGACTCCAACATCACCACCCTCCTCGCCGCCGGCCTGCTCTTCGCCTTCGCCACCGGCCCCGTCAAGGGCTTCGGTGTGACCCTGGCCATCGGCGTCCTCGCCTCGATGATCACCGCCATGATCATCACCCGGCTCCTCGCCGACGCGGCCCTGCGTATCGGCGCCGTCCGGCGCAGGCCCGCCCTCACCGGCATGGCCGGCCTCGGCCGGCTGCGCACCCGGCTGAACCGCCGCCCCCCGCGCCTGATGCGCCGCCGGCGCACCTGGTACACCGCCGGCACCGCCCTGCTGCTGCTCGCCCTCGCCGGAATCGGCGTACGGGGCGTGGAGTTCGGCGTGGAGTTCACCGGCGGCCGCGACGTCCGCTACACCGCCACCCGCCCGGTCGACGCCGACACGGCCCGCGCGGCCGTCACCGCCGCGGGCTTCGCGGACGCCGTCGTCCAGACCACCGGCGACGGCGGCCGGGACATCACCGTACGGGTGGGGGACACCGCCGACACGGCCCAGACCCGCATCACCGAGGCCCTCACCAAGGCCGCCGGCCCCTTGACCGTCGAACGCGACGACCTGATCGGCCCCAGCCTCGGCGGCGAACTGCGCACCCACGCCCTCCTCGCCCTCGGGCTCGCCGTCGCCGCCCAGCTCCTCTACCTGTCCATCCGCTTCCGCTGGACCTACGCCGCGGCCGCGGTCGCCGCCATGGCCCAGGACGTCCTGCTGGTCATCGGACTGTTCGCCTGGCTCGGCAAACCGGTGGACAGCGTCTTCCTGGCCGCGCTGCTGACCGTCGTCGGCTACTCGGTCAACGACTCCGTCGTGGTCCTGGACCGGCTGCGCGAACTGCGCCGCAAGGGCGGCCGGATCCCGCTCGCGGACCTCGCCGACCGGGCCGTCGCCCAGACCCTGCCCCGCACGGTCAACACCGGCATGGGCGCGCTGTTCGTCCTCATGGCCCTCGCGGTCCTCGGCGGCGACACCCTCGCGGACTTCTCCGTGGCCCTGCTGGCCGGTGTCGTCCTCGGCATGGCCTCGACCGTCTTCACCGCCCTGCCCCTCGCGGTCACCCTGGAAAGCCGCAGCCCCGCGCCCGTCCGCGCGGTCCGCGAGAAGACCACCGACCCGACAGGCGCGGTCGTCTGACAGGGGAGCGGGCGCGCGGCCACCCAGGCCGCGGGCCCGCCACCCCCCGCTTCCGGCCGGGGCGACCCCCGCCCCCGGAGCCGGCCCGGCCCGCTTCCCCGACCCGCCTTTCCCGCCCCGCCCCGCCCCTTGCGGCCCCTGCCGCCACCGGCCCGGACCCCTGCCGGACCGCCCCCACCCCCTACCGGCCCCGGACCCGGCCCCAGCCGACCGCGTGGCGTGATCGTCCCGGCCGAAAACCAGCTGTCACGCGTCCGGAAGCGTGCCGTAGGAATGGCCTGCCATGTCCGACCGGCACCCTTTTCGTATCCAAGGAGACCGCTGTGACCCGTCTGCGCACCACCGCCATGGCCCTCGCCGGTACCGCGGCGATGTTCGCGCTCAGTGCCGCTCCCGCCCAGGCCGCGCCCGGAGACGTGACCACGACCTGCGCGAGCAGCGCCACCCCCGCCGGCTACGTCGACGTCAACTGGGGTTACAGCCCGAGCTGCGGCACCCAGAACTTCGCCCCGAACATCAAGCAGATCAAGCAGCTGACCGGCCTGCCCGTGGGCACCGTCGTCGAGGCGTGCGGCTCCACCTACTACCCGGCCGGCTGGGTGGCGACCGCCTCGTACTACAGCAGCGGCTGCGTCGCCTTCCCCAACGGCGGCTTCAACAACAACGCCTGGACCCTCAAGCGCGTCTCCTGACCGCCCGGCCTCCGGCCCACCGCGCCCGGCCTCCGGCCCACCGCGCCCGTCCTGCCACCGCGCCCGTCCGCCCGAAGCACCCAGCGGACGGGCGCGCTGAGCAACCCCCGGCACGCGAACAGCCCGCCCGAACGGACACCCCACGGCGTCACCACCACCCCGCCACCCCTCCCTTGGCCTTCTCGCCACGCCTGCAGGGGTACGGGGCCGCGCTCGCCGCAGTCGCGCGCGGGGGAACAACCGTCGACGACGCCGGCCGCAGCAGGCCCTCCCGCCGCACCGCCCTCCCCGGGCGCGTACCCCCGGCGCGTACCACCGGCGCACCCCCCCAGGCCCCTTTCGCCCGCGCCACCGCCGGCGTACCGGCGCTTTGCCGGCGCCACCAGTGCCCCACACCCGCCGCCCCACCGGCGCCGAACCGGCGGGCAAGGAGCGGGGAAGGGGCGCATCCCCTCACCACCCGGCGACACGACACGGCGCGCTCCTCGGGCGCTTCCCCTGCCTCTTCACACCCCCACCAGCAACGATTACAAAGAGTAGTTGCGGGGGTAGGTGTCGGCTTACCCGCTCCAGGCCACAGCGGGCGGCCACCACCACAGGAGACGCCATGTCCCACATCACCGGAACGGTGCAGACGCTGTCGCCCCCGGTCACCGTCGGCCCCGCGTCAGGAGCCCCGCCGACCTCACCGGGCACGTGGTCCTACGACTTTCCCTGGGTCCCCGCGCCCTCCGGCACCAAACTCGTCATCCTGCACTTCACCGGGGTCAGCCTGCCCGCCGCCAACCGCCTCGAGGTCGACCTCGGCTACGGCACGGACGTGTTCACCTCCGCAGACGGCCCCGACTTCTGGACCCGCCCCGTCAACGTGTACGCCTTCCCGGCCGGCCGCGTCCCGATCCGCTACATCACCAACGGCTCGACCACCGGCGGCGCCACCCTCGACCGCTACGCGCGCGGGGAACGCCACGCCGGCCAGCAGGACCCGACCGCCTTCTCCAACAGCGACCCGTTCCTGGGCGACGCGCTCTACACGGAACCGAAGTACGACCCGTTCTGGTTCTGCAACACCCCGCCGAACTGGGAGAACGCCGCCTGCGCCACCCCCGCGACGGACGTGCGCGCCCGCGTGGCGAAAAGCGTCGGAATGATCGTCATGGTCAGCCAGGGCATCCTGTCGACCTGCTCGGTGACCCTGATCGAACCCAACGTGGTCCTGACCGCCGGCCACTGCCTGGAAGACGTCGCCGCGGAAGCCGCCTCCGCCTCGGTCACCTTCGACTACGCCACCGACTGCGCCGGCAACCGCCCGCCCGGATACGCGGCCCGCTTCCACAAAGTCGTCAAGGTCCTCGGCCACCAGTGGGACCCGAACAGCGGCGTCGACTACACCCTGCTCCAGCTGAAAGTACCGGCGGCGGGCCTCGGTCTGACCCCCGTTCCCGTCCGCCCCGACCTGCCGGGCGCGGGTGAGCAGGTCTTCGGCATCCACCACCCCAACGGGGCGGTGAAGAAACTGTCGCCCCCGCACACCGCGTTCGCCGCCACCCTGGCGAGCTCGGCCCGCGCCCTCGACGTCAACGTCGACGTGTCGGGTGGCAGCTCGGGCTCCGGACTGTTCGACTCCGCCGGCCGGATCGTCGGCATCCTGTCCAACGGCGGCAAATGCCTGCTGCACTACTACCCGACCGCGAGCATGCTCGGCCAGCTCGCCAACCCGCCCGGACCGCAGACCAGCCGCGACGTGATGGTCGTCCTCGACCGCTCCGGCAGCATGCAGGACACTGCCGGAACCGGCCGCGACCGCACCAAGATCGAGGAAGCCCGCGACGCCGCCTCCCTGTTCGTCCGCCTGGTCCGCGCCGGCAGCGGCAACCGCCTCGGCCTGGTGTCGTTCTCCACCACCGCGACCTCACCCGTCGACTTCGCCCTCGCCCCGGTCTCCGACACCACCAAGAACACCCTCACCGGCCCCCCGCCCTACACCGGCGGCATCATCGGCGCCCTCGACCCCGGCGGCGCGACCACCATCGGCGGCGCGCTCGCGGCCGCCCGCGACCAACTGCCCCCCGCCACCAACCCGCGCTCGGTCCTGCTGCTCACCGACGGCCTGCAGAACACACCCCCCATGGTCGCCGACATCGAGAACACCCTCGGCGGCATCGATGTCGACGCCGTCGGCTTCGGCACCGAGACCAGCCTCGACGGCGCCCTGCTCACCCGCCTCACCCAGGACCACGACGGCCTGTACACGCGGGCCGGCAACGGACTGGCGCTGAAGAAGTTCTTCGGCCTCGCCTTCGGCAACATCTTCGAAGCCGGCGCGCTGATGGACCCCGAGTACGACATGCCCGCCGCGATCCGCCGCGGCGACCCCATCCCCTTCCAGGTCTGCGGGGAAGAGGCGCTGACCGTGATCATCGGCTGGGACAACCCCGACGGCGACCTCCTGATCGCCCTGCGCACCCCGGCCGGCGACTACGTCTCCACCGCCTCCACCTCCGGCGCGACCTGGTCCTTCGTCCGCGTCCCGCTGCCCTACGCCCAGCAGCGCGACGGCCAGTGGACCGTCCAGGTCTACCGGCCCGGCGGCGGCGAGTTCCCCCCGCCGGGCGTAGACCTGCGCTACTTCGTCCAGGTCGTCGCCTCCGGCGGACCCCGCCTCGACCCGGTGACCGCACCCCGCCGCCACTACACCGGCGACACCGTCAACCCGATGGTCTTCCTCCACTACGGCCAGGGCGGCAGCCCGCCCGCCGCCCGCGCCGACCTCACCGTCACCCGGCCCGCCGCCGGCGCCGGCAACATCCTGTCCCAAGCCGGCCTCGGCGCCCCCGTGACCGTCGGCGGCGACACCCTCCCACCGCGCCAGTCGACCCTGCGCACCCTGGAAAAGGCCGCGGGCCACCCCCTGTTCACCTACACCACCGACACCTTCCCCCTCTTCGACGACCCCGCCCACACCGACGGCACCTTCGAGCCGGCCGGCCTGTTCGGCAACCCGCTGCCCGAACTGCTTACTGTCGAAGGCGACTACACCTTCCACGCCCGCGCGGTCTACGGCGAAGGCTGCGCGTCCAGCCGCGAGACCCAGTGGACCGTCCACGTCGACGTCTCCGTCGACCCCGCCCACACCACCACCACCGTCACCGGCGGCCCCACCGGCGGCACCCTCACCCTGGTCCCGCGCGACCGCTACGGCAACCGGCTCGGCCCCGGCCGCACCGACGGCCTCCCCCTCACCGCCGCCCCGGGCACCACCCTGACCGGCCCGGTCACCGACAACGGCGACGGCAGCTACACCGTGCCCGTCACCTGGACCGCGGGCACCCCCGGCGCCCCGGCGGTCATCGTCTCCCAGCCCGGCCGCCCGCCCGTCCTCGTCAACGGCACCCCCCTGCCCCCGGGCGGCACCCCCTGCGAGCCGTGCTGCGGCGGCGCCCTCACCACCCTCCTGCGCACCCTGTGCCACTGCCTCACCCAGCCGCCCCGCCCGCCCCACGACCCCTGCGACCCCCACGCCCCCTGCGGCCACGACGGCCACCACCCCAAGCCGCCCGGGACCCACCACGGCACCGGCACCGGCACCGGCACCGGGAGCGGCAAGGGCTGCTGCGGCGGCTGACCCGTACCCCTCACCCCCTGACCGGGACGGCCCGGGACCGCGTACACGCGGCCCCGGGCCGTCCCGCTTCCGGGGCGCGGCCGGCACGGGGACGACGGGGTCACGGACGTGTGGCGACCGGGCCGTCCGGGCCTCCCCGCCCGCGCCCGGAAAGGAGTCACGAGGTCCTTACCGAAGGCGACGTCAATTCTCGTATGATGACCAAGACTTGCCCAAGAATGATCAAGTCCGCTTGCTTCGTTCTCCGCTGATGCCCTGAGCCGTCCCGATAGGCCCGTTTTCATCCGGTAGGCGTCGTCCGGCCGGCTCCGTCCCCTGCCGCACCGCCCCCCTGCACCACCCTCGCACCACCCCCGTACCCGTTCCGCCCTCCCGCAGTTCCACCGTTCCACCGTTCCACCGTTCCGTCATTCCGTCGTTCCGGCGTTCCGCCTGTCCCGTCCGCCCCCAAGGACCGCACTTGAGCCCCTCATCCCGGCCGGCCGTACTGGCCCTGCTGACCTCACTGGCCGTCACCGGCTCCCTGTGCCTGTGGGCGGTCCTGGCCGCCCCCGGCTCGGTACAGGCCCCGCTGGCCTGGGGCGCGAGCACCTGCGCTGTACTGCTGTCCGCCGCCGTGGCAGCCGCCGTCCACGCCCGCGCCACCGCGACCCGGCTGCGCGCCCGGCTCGCCGCGGAGACCCAGCGCTCCGCCGCGGAGATCGGCAAGCTGGTGACCGCCTCCGCCGCCGAAGACCGCCGCCACGCCGCCGAGTCCGCCCGTATCCAGGCCGCGGCCGCCGCCGAATCGGCCCGCCTCCAGGCCGCCTCCGACAGCGA
The DNA here is from genome assembly GCA_002355495.1 of Streptomyces laurentii. GTDB lineage: Bacteria > Actinomycetota > Actinomycetes > Streptomycetales > Streptomycetaceae > Streptomyces > Streptomyces laurentii. Next base: position 21,337 of record AP017424.1, on the reverse strand, counting down.
GACCACCCGGCTCGCCGCCCAGGCCGCCGCCGACACCGCCCAGCACCACACCGAGATCACCCGGCTGACCGCCCGTATGGCCCGCAGCGAGAGCGAGCGGTCCGCCGCCCTCGCCGCCTGCGCCAACGCCGCCGGCCGGATGCAGGCCCTGGCCACCAGCATGCTCGCCGACCTGCGCGAGATGGAACACCGTCACGCGGCCGAGGACGTCCTGGCCGACCTGCTCCACCTGGACCACCGCACCGCCCAGGCCGGCCGCCTCGCCGACTCCGTCGCCGTCCTGACCGGCGCCCGCTCCGGCCGGCGCTGGGCCAAGCCGATCGTGATGGAGTCGATCCTGCGCGGCGCCATGGGCCGCATCAGCGGCTACCAGCGCGTCCGCCTGCACTCCACCAGCGACGTCGCCATCGCCGGCCACGCCGCCGAAGGCGTGATGCACGCGCTCGCCGAACTCCTCGACAACGCCGCCAACTTCTCGCCGCCCACGGCCGAAGTCCACGTGTACGTCGAAGAGGTCCCGGCCGGCGTCGTCATCACCGTCGAGGACAGCGGCCTGGTCATGAGCGACGTCCAGCTGCGCCGCGCCGAACGCGCCGTCGCCGCCACCGACCAGAGCCTCACCGGCCTGTCCGGCACCCGCCTCGGCCTCGCCGTCGTCGGCCGGCTGGCCCGCAAGCACGGCCTGACCGTGTCCTTCCGCCCCTCCGCCCGCGGCGGCACCGGCGCGCTGATGATGCTCCCGCAGGAGATCCTCACCCGCGTCACCACACCCGCCCCCGCCCCGGTCCCGGCCGCCCGCACCTCCATCCCGGCCCAGGCCAAGGCCCCGGCACCCGCCGCCCGGCCCGCCGCCGCCCCGGTCCCCGAACCGGAACCCGCGCACGGCACCGCCCCCCAGGCCCAGGCCCCGGCCCGCGACCCGCGCCCCGCCCCCGAGCCCACCACGGCCCCCGGCGTACCCGCGCACCCCGCGCCCTCCACGCACCCCGCCGTACCGGACCCCACCCCGGCCCGCGACCAGCCCGCGTCCGAATCGACCGCCGGCCTGCCGCTGTTCGGCGAGAGCGGACTGCCCCGCCGCCCCCGCGGCCGTACCCTCGCCGCCGCCGAAGCCCGCCGCAGGGCCGAGAAGACCGACTCCACCACCTCCCCGGCCGGCGAGAGCCGGCCCCGCCCGGCCGACGCCAAGGAACAGGCAGCCCGCTTCAACAGCTTCCGACAGGCTGTCCGGCCCCAGACCCCACACCCGGAAGAAGGCAACACCCGATGACCGCGACCACCGACGAGAAGCTCAACTGGCTCCTGGAAGGACTCCTGGAGCGCACCCCCGGCGCCCGCCACGCCCTGGTCCTGTCCCGCGACGGCCTCAAGCTGTGCCGTACTCCCGAGCTCACCGTCGACCAGGCCGACCAGCTGGCCGCGATCTCGGCCGGCATCCAGAGCCTGTCGCAGGGCGCGTCCGCCGAGTTCGGCGACGGCACCGGCGGCGTACGCTCCGCCATGACCGAGTTCTACGGCGGCGTGCTGTTCATCGTCGAGGCCGGAGCGGGCGCCCACCTCGCGGTCATCGCCTCCGACCAGGCCGACGTCGGCCTCGTCGGCCACAACATGAGCGAACTGGTCGAACAGCTCGGCGAACACCTCAGCGCCCCGCCGCGCACACCCGCCGCCGACCCGGCCGAGAACGGATGAACCGCCCCCGCCCCCGCCCCGGCCGGGACGACGCTCCGGACCGGCTGTACACCCTCACCCAGGGGCGCAGCCGGTCCGACTCGGACGCCTTCGACCTGGTGACCCTGGTGGTGTCCGAGTGCGAGCCGACCCTCGGCATGCAGTCCGAACACGCCACGATCCTGCGGATGTGCACCCTGCCCACCGCCGTCGTGGAGATCGCCGCCTGCCTCGGACTGCCCGTCGGCATCGTCCGCATCCTGCTGTCCGATCTGCTGGCCACCGGCCGGATCAGCGCCCGCCACCCGCGCGTCGCCCGGGTCGCGGACCGGCTGCCCGCCCCCGACATCCTGGAACAGGTGCTCGTTGGACTCCGCAACCTCTGACCGTCCCGCCCTCAAGGCGACGGCCGACAACGGACTGAAGATCGCCATCGTCGGCGGCTTCGGGGTCGGCAAGACCACCATGGTCCGCTCCGTCAGCGAGATCCGCCCGCTGAACACCGAAGAGACCATGACCAGCGCGGGCGAGGCCGTCGACCACCTCGACGGCGTCCAGTCGAAGACCGCCACCACCGTCGCCTTCGACTTCGGCCGCATCAGCCTCGACGAACGCAACGTGCTGTACCTCTTCGGCGCCCCCGGGCAGGAACGTTTCTGGTTCCTGTGGGACCGCCTGTTCTACGGCACCCTCGGCGCCGTCGTCCTCGTCGACACCCGCCGCCTGTCCGACTCCTGGTACGCCATCGACCGCCTGGAACACCACAAGGCGCCGTTCATCGTGGCCTGCAACGACTTCGGCGGCCCGCCCCACACCGAGACACAGATCCGCGAGGCGCTCGCCCTGGCCGACCACGTCCCCCTGGTCATGTGCGACGCCCGCGACCGGGCGTCCAGCAAGCACGTGCTGATCACCCTCGTCGAGCACCTGTACGCCATGTCCCGGCGCCGGCAGGCCGCCGGCCCCGACGCCCAGAGCGTCTTTGCCCTCACCGCGGACAAGACCCCGGAGCCCCTGTCGTGACCCAGCCCCCGGCCCCCACTGCCGGCTGCCCCGCGTCCCAGGACCGGATGCCGCTGTCCGGCCCCCGCTTCCAGACCGAACCCACCCGCCTGTACCGGGAAATGCGCCGCGACCACGGCGCCGTCGCCCCCGTCGTCCTGGACGGCGACATCCCCGCCTGGCTCGTCCTGGGCTACCGCGAACTCCACCAGGTCACCGCCGACCCCGTACTCTTCAGCCGCGACTCCGACCTGTGGAACCAGTGGGACCACATCCCCGCCGACTGGCCCCTGCTGCCCATGATCGGCCGCAAACAGCCCTCCATCCTCTACACCGTCGGCCCCCGCCACACCCAGCGCGCCGCGATGATCGCGGGCGCCCTCGAAGGCGTCGACCCCTTCGCGCTCAAGCGCCACGCCGAGGAGTTCGCCGACGCGCTCGTCGACCGCTTCTGCACCGTCGGCACCGCCGACGTCATCGCCCAGTACGCGATGCTGCTGCCCGCGCTCGTCCTGGCCAAGATCTACGGCTTCGCCGACACCCTCGGTGAAGCACTCGTCGGCTCCCTCAACGACATGATCGACGGCCGCGAACGCGCCCTCGCCGGACAGCAGCACCTGGCCACCTCCATGTTCCAGCTGCTCGCCGACAAAAGGGCCGAGCCCGGCGACGACGTCGTCACCCGCATGATCGCCGACCCGGGCGGCTTCACCGACGAGGAGATCGCCCAGGACCTCATGGTCATGATGGCCGCCGGCCACCAGCCGACCGCCGACTGGATCGGCAACTCCCTGCGCCTCATGCTCACCGACGACCGCTTCGCCGCCTCCCTGGCCGGCGGCCGGCACAGCGTCGCCGAAGCCATGAACGAAGTCCTGTGGGAAGACACCCCCACCCAGAACGTCGCCGGCCGCTGGGCCTCACGCGACACCCACCTGGGCGGCCGTCACATCAAGGCCGGCGACCTGCTCCTCCTGGGCATCGCCGCCGCCAACTACGACCCCCAGGTACGCACCGACGGCTCCACCCTGACCGGCGGCAACAACGCCTTCCTCTCCTTCGGCCACGGCGAACACCGCTGCCCCTTCCCCGCCCAGGAGACCGCCGAGGTCATCGCCCGCACCGGCATCGAGGTCCTGCTCGACCGACTCCCCGACATCGACCTCGCCGTCCGAGCCGAGCGGCTCACCCGCCGCCCCTCGCCCTGGCTGCGCGGCCTGACGGACATGCCCGTCTCCTTCACCCCCACCCCCGCCCTGGGGCCCGGCCCGGGCCCCGACACCGGATCGGCCCCCGGAGGCCCGAGATGACCCCGATCGTGCTCGACCCCTTCGTCACCGACCTCGACGGCGAGTCCGCGGCCCTGCGCGCGGCCGGACCGCTCGTCGACGTCGAACTGCCCGGCGGCGTCGCCTGCCACGCCGTCACCCACCACGCCGAGGCCCGCCGGCTGCTCACCGACCCCCGCCTGGTGAAGGACATCAACGTCTGGGGCGCCTGGCAGCGCGGCGAGATCCCCCTGGACTGGCCGCTGATCGGCCTGGCCAACCCCGGCCGCTCCATGCTCACCGTCGACGGCGCCGACCACCGCCGGCTGCGCAACCTGGTCGCCCAGGCCCTGACCGTCAAGCGGGTCGAACACCTCCGCGAGGGCATACGGGCCCTCACCGACGCGAGCCTGGACCGGCTGGCCACCGCCCCCGAGGGCGAAACGGTCGACCTGAAGGCCGAGTTCGCCTACCCGCTGCCGATGAACGTGATCAGCGAACTGATGGGCGTGGACCGCGCCGACCACCCGCGGCTGAAGGAACTGTTCGAGAAGTTCTTCTCGACCCAGACCCCGCCCGAGGAGGTCCCGCAGATGATGGCGGACCTCGGCGAACTGTTCACGAAGATCGTCGACGCCAAGCGCGACCACCCGGGCGACGACCTCACCAGCGCCCTGATCGCCGCCTCCGAGGACGGCGACCGCCTCACCGGCGAGGAGATCGTCAACACCCTCCAGCTGATCATCGCCGCCGGCCACGAGACCACCATCAGCCTCATCGTCAACGCGGTCGTCGCCCTGGAAACCCACCCCGAGCAGCGCGCGCGGGTCCTGAGTGGGGAAGTGCCCTGGGAGAGCGTGATCGAGGAGACCCTGCGCTGGTCGACCCCCACCTCCCACGTCCTGTTCCGCTTCGCCACCGAGGACGTCGAAGTCGGGGACAGGATTCTGCCGAAGGGCGCGGCGCTGATCGTCTCCTACGGCGCGCTGGGCCGCGACGAGACCCAGTACGGTCCTACCGCCGGCGAGTTCGACGTCACCCGCAGCCCCAACCGCCACATCGCCTTCGGCCACGGCCCGCACGTCTGCCCCGGCGCCGCGCTCTCCCGTCTGGAGGCCGGCATCGCCCTGCCCGCCCTGTACGCGCGCTTCCCGGACCTTCGCCTGGCCGTCCCGGCGTCCGAGCTGCGCAACAAGCCGATCGTCACCCAGAACGACCTGCACGAACTGCCGGTCCGGCTGAGCTGACCCTCCGCCCTGCCGGGGACGGCTGTGGTGGGGTGCCCGGCCGGACACCCCACCACAACCATCCCCTGGCAGGGCGGGTTGTGACGATCCCGGGACATTCCCGGACACGGTGTGCGGGCACGGATCGCAGCGACCCTCGCGCAAGGCAAGGAGTGCCCATGCACCTCGACCGCACCACCGCCGTCACCCTCGCCGCCGTCCCGCTGACCGCCACCGCCACCGCCTCCGCCACGGCGCTGGCCCCCCCGGCCCCCGGCCGCGACCCCGCACCCTCCGCGTGCCGCCCGGCCGACCACACCGCCCGGATCACCGACGCGCCCGCCAGCGCGGGACACCACCACTACCGCGTCACCCTGACCACCCCGCGCGGCTACGCCCCCTGCGACCTGGCCGGCTCACCGTCCGGCGTACGCTTCACCGACCGCGGCACCCCGGTACCGGGGAACCGGTGGCGACCGGCACCCCGGTACCGGTCGCCACCGGTTCGTACGGCGACCAGCACACCACCGCGACCCTCGCCCCCGGCCACCCGGTCCACTTCGACATCCAGGTCCCCGGCGAGGCCCGGCAACTCCCCGCCGACGAAGCCTCCTTCACCCTCCAGGCCCCCGGCGGCCAGGTCCCCGGCACGTCCTTCGCCGACGGCCGCCTGCGCGTTGCCGCCGGAACCCTCATCGGCCCCGTCCGGCAAGGCTGACCCCCGCCCACAGGCACCGTCCGCCTCCCCGGTAAACGGCCCCGCCGGGAACCGGGGCGTCAGCGGTCCCTCGCCGGGGCCCGCGCCCGGGCGAGGGCGGCTGCTTCCTCCTCGGTCTGTACGGAGGGCGGGGAGCCCTCCAGCGGGAGGCGGGCGGTCTCCTTCATCAGGGACACCGCCACCACACCGGCACCGGCCGCGGCCATCGTGTAGTAGGCGGGCATCATGCCGGAGCCCGTCGCGCCGATCAGCGCGGTGATCACCAGCGGGGTGGTGCCGCCGAACAGGGACGCCGAGACGTTGTAGCCGACCGACAGGGCCCCGTAGCGGACCCTGGTCGGGAACATCGCCGGCAGCGCCGCCGACATCGTGCCCAGCAGACACACCAGGGACATCCCCAGCATCAGCATGCCGCCCGAGACCGCGAGCAGGCCGCCGCGGCGTACCAGCACGAAGGCCGGTGCGGGCAGGACGAGGAAGCCGAGCATGCCCGCCGTCAGCAGGGGCTTGCGGCCGAAGCGGTCGGACAGCCGGCCCGCCTGATTGACGACCAGCATGAGCAGCACCATCGTGGCCACCAGGATCAGCAGACCGTGCGTCACGCTGTAGCCCAGCTCGTCCGACAGATACGCCGGCATGTACGACAGCAGCATGTAGTCGGTGATGTTGTACGCGCCCACCAGGACGACACACAGCACCAGCGGCCGCCAGTGGGCACGCAAGACCGTACCCAGAGCGCCCCGTGTGGTGCTCTCCGCGGTGTCTTGCGCCTTTGCTTCCTTTGCGGTACGGCCGGTGGTGTTCTCCAGCCTGAGGTACGCGGGCGTGTCGTCCAGCCGCAGCCGCAGGTAGATGCCGATCATGCCGAGCGGGGCCGCCGCGAGGAACGGCACCCGCCAGCCCCAGGCGTCCATGCCGGACTCGCCCAGCCAGGCGGTCAGGCCGGTGACCAGCAAGGCCGCGGCGGCGTAACCGGCCAGGGTGCCCAGTTCCAGGAAGCTGCCGAAGTATCCGCGGCGTTTGTCGGGCGCGTACTCGGCGATGAAGGTGGCGGCCCCGCCGTACTCGCCGCCGGTGGAGAAGCCCTGGAGCAGGCGGAAGACGACGAGCAGGACGGGGGACCAGAAGCCGATGGCGGCGTACCCGGGGACGAGACCGATGGCGCAGGTGCCGGTCGCCATGAGGATCATGGTCAGCGTCAGCACCTTCTTGCGGCCGATCCGGTCGCCCATCGGCCCGAAGACCATCCCTCCCATCGGCCGCACCAGGAACGCGACGGCGAAGGCGGCGAACGAGGACAGCAGCCGGGCGGTGTCGCTGCCGGACGGGAAGAACACCCGGCCGAGGGTGCCGGCCAGATAGGCGTAGATGCCGAAGTCGAACCACTCCATGGCATTGCCCAGCGCGGCCGCCTTCACGGCGCGCCGGACCGCGGCCCCGTCCGTCACCGTGATGTCGCACCGGCGCGGCCCGGGACTTCGCCGCCATCCGGTGGCCGGGGAATCAGGGGCCTGGGCGTTCTCGGGGGAGGACGTGACGACATCCTTTCCAAAAGGGGCGTACGCGCTCGGGCGCGGAACCCGGGCGCGTACGGACGGCTCTCGGCCCCTACTGTTCCCCGGATCGGCCGGCGTACCGGTCTTCACCCTCCCCGCCACGGGTGACGGCGGCGGGCGGGTGACGGCACTTCACCCGGATGGCGGCGTGCCCGGAGGCCCGTCGAGCACGTCAACTCCCGCATTCCGTATGCGAAATCGGCATACAGAATGCTACGGTGGCATCATGATGGGTTCCGAGGACACGCTGAGGCTCACCGTCGCGGCGCTCATGGCGTCGACCGGACAACGACAGGGAGACCTCGCGGCCGGCCTCGGACAGGGCCAGGCCCAGGTGTCCCGCAAGCAGGCGGGCCGGGCGCACTGGACGCTCGCCGACGCCGACGCCCTCGCCGCGCACTACCGCCTGCACGTACTCGACCTGCTGGCAGGCCCGGCCCACGCGCTCGGCGTACTCCTCGGCGCCGTACCCAGCCTCCAGCAGACCGCCGTCCTGCCACCGGCCCACGCTTCCCTCCCCGGCACCCCGCCCGCGGCCACCACCCCCTCCCCGGCCACCGCGCCGACGGCCGGCGCCCGGCCCGCCGCCGCCCAGGCGCAACCGCCTGCGCCCCCCGAGACGCCGGCCCCGGCCCCGGCGTCCGCCGAAGCCCCCGTGCCGCAGCCGCTGCCGCCGGTGCCGGCCGGTCCGTGCGTGCTGTGCGGGCAGCCCGCCATGGACGAACTCGACGGCTTCCCCCAGCACTTGAGCGCCGAGGAATGCGCCGCGGCCGTCGCCGCCGCGAGCCCGCCGCCCCAGCCCCCCGCGGCGCCCCCGGCCGACCCCGCCCCTGCGCCCCCTGCGCCCCCTGCGCCCCCTGCGCCCCCGGCAACCCCGGCCGCTCCGACCGCCGTTCCGCCGACACCCCCACCCACCCCACCCACCCCACCCACCCCACCCACCCCACCCACCCCACCCACCCCACCCACCCCACCCACCCCACCCACCCCACCCACCCCACCCACCCCAGTCGCCGCAGCCCTCGCGGTCCAGGCGCCCACCACCACCGCCACTGTCACGTCCGCGCCCCGCCGCAGCGCACCCGGATACGCCTCCAGCACGCTCACGGACCGGATCACCGACCGCGTACGCGAGGTGCTGGCCGACTGCGAGGGCGACACAGAGACCGCCCAGGCCGAACTCGTCAAGGCGGCGATCCCGGACGTCATGGCGCTGCTCAAGCTGTCCCGGGTCGGCGGCCGTTACGAGCACTCGGAATTCCCGCCGTCGGCCGACATCCTCCAGAAGAAGTCACAAAAGGGCGCCGACCAGATCTGGGAAGGCCGCCCGAAATGGCGCAACCCGGAGATCCACGCAGCGGCGAAAAAGGGAACACGATTCGAGGTGACCACGCTCGACATGAACGCGGCCTACCTGTCCGCACTGAAATGCTGGCTGCCGATCGGACGGCTCCGCGAGGAAACCGGCAGCGCGCACGATCCGAAGAAGTCGGGCGTCCATCTGATCACCCCGCCCGCCTGGGACCACCCCGGCCTGCCCAACCCCCTGGGCAACCGGCAGGAACCGGGGGAGCTGTGGGTCCCCGACTCCCTGCTGCGCCAGCTCCTCGACTGCGCCCGCCAAGGCCTGAGTGACGCCCCTGTCATCCACCGCTCCCTGGTCTCGGGCGCCACCGAAGGCCTGTTGGAGAAGATGCGCCGTGCGCTGGCGGAAGTCCGCAAGAACGCGCTCGCCGAAGGCGACGAACTGACCGTGGACTACGTCAAGTCCATGTATTCTAAGTTCGTCTCCACTATCGGAGAGTCCAGCTCGAACCGGGAAATCCGCCGACCCGACTGGATGCACAACATCCGCTCGAAGGCATTCACGAACCTGTGGCTGAAAGCGCACAAGGCACAAAAGTCCGGACTTCAGGTGGTGCAGATCTCCGGCACCGACGAACTCCACGTGGTGGGGGACTGGCGGACGGTCTTCGAAGAGGGCCGGGAGCTGAACCAGGTCAAGGCGAAGGACACGTACATCCTCGGGGGCAGGCGGTAATGGACGGATCGCCGGACCTGTGGTCCCGGTGGGGCGAGCTCGGAAAGTTCGAAGCGCGCGGAATGAAGGGCGGCGAAGCCCTCGTCCTGGAGATCAACCGGATCTTCCGCTCGTCCGGCATCTCCTCGCCCGTCGCCTCCCGGCGCGGGCTCACCGCCCGCCTGCGCTACCTCGACAGCAAAGCCGGCCGCGCGGCCCTCGCCGCGCAGGGCGCCGCCCCGCGCACCATCCGTACCTGGATGAGGAACAAGGGCGCGATCTCCCCGACACCGGCCAACCGCCGCAGGATCGACGCCGCGTACTGGGAGCGGCGCCGGGAGAACCTGATCCGCTCCGGCTGGCTCACCCGTCACCTCGACAACGACGGCCGAGGCCGCCGGATGGAGATCCACCCCGTCGACCAGGCCCACGTTCCCGAGGCCCGCAGGCGCCCCAACCTCTCCCCGCGCTCCATCACCGTCCGCTACATCTGGGCCGACCTTCTCGACGCCTGGGCCCGCAAGGACACCGGCCTCGTCGACGAGGTCTGGGACGACGTCATCTCCGACCTCGACTCCGATTACAGCGCCTACGCCTACGTCTCCTCCGTCGGCATCGGAGCCTGACACCGTCGAACGGCCCCCGGCCGACACGTCACACCCCGCCGCCCGGTCACCGGTCACCGGTCCCCGTGTCCATGTCTGTTCCCGGGCCCGCGGTGTCAGTCCGTCCTGTCCGGGTTCTCGGACTCGCGGCCGCCCGCGGGAGCGGGCCATCGGTGCTCGCCCTCGTCGTGCCACAGCGGCCGCTGGTCGACCCGTAGCCCCAGGATCTCCGGGCGGGCGTAGTGGCCGCGCGAGTCGACCCAGACCTTGACGGCGTCGAGGTCGGCGAGGTCGATCGTGGCGGTGACGAGCCGCTCCTCCGGGCCGGTGTGCGGGCCCGCGAGGTACTGGGTGAAGGGGTGGATCACCGTCGACCAGCCGCCGCCCGCGGTGATGTGCTTCTGCGGGCCGAGGGCGGATTCCATCCAGTCCAGACAGGTCTGGTCGACCGGGTTGCCCGCGGAGACGACGAACGCCTGGGCGGTGAGGGCGTGGGTCTTCATCATCGCGTCGATCTGTGTGTCGGCGACGGTCTCGAAGCCGGCCATGGTCGACAGCCCGGGCCAGGCCGCCGCGTGGATCTCCTGCCCCTGGACGATCAGGGCCTGCCGGGCCAGGTTCATGGTGTGCTCCCAGCAGACCAGCCCGCCGACCCGGCCGAGCACGCTGTCGAACACGCCGAGCGTGGCGCCGCCGCCCTGAGCCCACACCATCCGCTCCGCGTACGTGGGCTGGAGCTTGCGGTGCACCCCGAGCAAGGCCCCGTCGGGGTCGACGAAGACCTGACTGTTGAAGCAGGTACGGGTGCCCGCGAGGCGTTCGCTGACACCGAGGACGATTCCGACGCCGGCCCGCCGGCAGGCCGACCGGACCCGGTCGATCCCAGGCCCCGGCACCTCGACGGACGCCCCGGCGTAAACGGCGTCGACGGCCTGCTGGTCCAGCGGCGCGTACGCCTCGATCCAGTACGGGTAGCCGGGCACGAAGGTCTCCGGGAACACCAGCAGGTCGATGCCTTCCCGGCCGGCCTGCTCGATGAAGCCGACGGCCTTGTCGACCGTCGCCTCCGTGTCCATGAACACCGGCGCGGCATGGACCGCCGCGACCGTTCGCCTCCTGGCGGCGGACGAGGGCATGGAATCCTCCTTGAGAGCGGCACGGCCGGCAGACCCGACAGCGAGCTCCGTCGGCACCCGGGCCCGGCACGCCGGCCACACCGCGCTGTTCGCGGACGCGGCCCGGACGAGCCTGGACGCGCGCAGTGTGCCACGCCCACCACCCCTCGTACGGCACTTCCCCTCGAATCCCCTCCCGCCGCGCGCCCCGCCCCTGCGCCGCGGCCCGCGTTCGTCCTCTTGCGCCCGGTGGGTGCTTGCCGGGCGCAGGAGGCAGGAGGGCGTCAGGCGCCGGGAATCCGGTCCAGGAAGCCGTGCACCGAGATGATCCGGCCGGTCTCGGACAGGGTGATGACGTCGAATCCGGCGGCGGGGGAGGACCCGTCGGTGCTGGAGACGAGATCCCAGGTGAAGCGGGCCACGTCGTGATGGCCGTCCACCGTGCCGGTCAGCTTGAACTCGTAGCCGGGGAACTGCCGCTGCGCCGCGGTGATGCCGGCGACGAGCTGCTCGTGACCGCGGACGTCCATCAGCGGGTCGGTGTAGGTGCCGTCTTCCGTCCAGGCGTCGGCGACGGCTTTGGCGAGGGTGTCCGCGTCAGGGGCGTTCCAGGCCGCGAGGTAGCGGCCGACCGCAGTTTCGAAAGCGCTCACTGGAAGGATTCTCCTCAAGGGTCGGTTGCCCGCCGCGGTTGCGAAGCGGCTCGCCGACCATCCTGCGCGGACTTCCCTGACTGGTCGATTACCGGTGAGGTCATGCACCGGTCGGTGGGGCTGTTCGCCTTGCCGCACTCGGCGCCGGGGGAGTCGTCGCCGCTCACCCCGTAGAAGGGCTCGGAGCCGTGGCGCCCTGTTCAGTCCTCGGCTGTCACCAGCGGGAAGGTCAACTGGACCCGGGCCGGGGTGCGTAGCGCGTCATGGCCGTCTGCCGACACTTCGACGAGGACGGTGCCCGGGCTGGGCACACCGGGCAGGCCGGCCGTGTCGGGCGGCATGGGCAGGTCGAAGATCCAGGCAGGCCCGCGGATGCCTTCCCCGCACAGTCCTTCGGGCAGGTCGGAGTCGTCGGGGCCCAGGCCGTAGGCCGAACCGTGTTCCCGGTCGAGGACTGGCGGAGCCGTGTCGGGTATCAGGTGCGCGCGCACGAGGTAGCCGGGCACCTGATCGCTGACGAAGGAAACGACGGCTTGTCCTTCGTAGGTGTAGTACCGGACCTGGGTGGCGTTGGAAGGCAGCCGCGCACCACCGGCGACGATGACATCCGGCAGCGCGGTGTCGCTTCCGGCACAGGCGCGAGGGTCGCCCAAGGGGTACATCAGGTCGTCCCAGAACAGCCAGGTCAGTTCGGAGGCGACCAGAACGCATGCCGCCGTGCCGAGAGCCAGGAAGGGCCGCCACTTACGGCTTTGGGGCTCGGCCGTGGTGTCCCCGCGGTGACCTTCCAAGTCGTCCTGATCTTCGGCCGGTTCGTCCGTGCTGTCCGTATCGGCTTCCAGTCGGTCCACCCCGGAGCCTCCCTGCCGCCGATCCTGACGGGCCATCATCTCACCTCTCGCCGGCGCGCCTTCCTGCCGCAGAGTGTTCTCGTGAGCCCCCGCCGCGTGAGGGAGGAACACGGCCGACAGGACCCGAATCCGGCACCGCACCCCGACCCATCCGGGAAGACAGGCCGGCTCTCAGCCGCCGGCCCCGCCCGCCTCCCAGCCCCACACGGCGACCGCGTCGCGCAGCAGCCGGGCGGGGGCGGGCAAGCGTCCGCCCTGCGCCCAGCGCAGCGTCAGGACGCGGCGGCAGTCGGGGCTGTCGACACCGGCCCAGGCCGGCGGGACGCGGCTGATGGTACGGCGGGCGATGACGGGCACCAGGCCGACGCCCAGGCGCGCGCTGATCAGTCCGGCGATCGCGCCGGCCTCGTCGCCCTCGCAGACGATCCTGGTCGTCAGGCCGCGTCCGGCGAACAGCTGGTCCGGCAGCCGGCGCTGCCAGTGCCCGGGACGGGGCGCGATGAGGGGCAGGCCGACGAGTTCCTCGACGCCGACCGAGGCACGGCCCGCCGGCGGATGACCCACCGGCAGGGCCAACGCGACCTCCTCGTCGAGGAGCCGGACCGAGTCCGGTCCCTCGGTGGTGATCGGCTGCGAGGCGACGGCCAAGTCGACGTCCCGGGCCCGCAGCCGCCGGGCCATCTCGGCGACCGGCAGCTGGTGCAGCTCGATCTCCACTGCGGGGCAGCACTGTTCGAACGCGGCCGGCGGACCGCCGAAGGCCATGAAGGTCCCCGAGGCGAGCCGCACGGTCCCCGCCCCGTCCCCGACGGCCTCGGCCACCGCCCGCCGTCCCGCCTCCAGTTCACCGAGAGCGCGTTCGACGTAGCCGCGCAGCACGTGCCCGCCGCCCCGCCGCCACCGGAGCCGAACTGCGCAGCGACCTGCCCCTGCCACCCGCCCTGGAGCCGCCAAGACGCCGTCCGCGTACGGGACTTCGCCTTCCGCGCCGGACGCATGAACGGCGGCCACGGCCGGCTCATCGGCGGCCGCCCCTTCGACCCCGCCCGCACCGACGTCACCGTCGGCCCGGGCGACGTGGAAGCGTGGCGCTTCATCGCCGACGTCTACCACCCCATCCACCCGCACCTCGCCGGCTTCCGCGTCCTCACCCGCGGCGGCAAACTCCCACGCCCCACGACGCCGGCCTCAAGGACACCGCCTCCCCGCGCCCGGGCGAATCCGCGGAGATCATCACCCACTTCGACGGCTACCGCGGCCGTGACCTCTTCCACTGCCACAACGCCGAACACGACGACATGGGCATGATGGCCAACCTCGAAGTCGTCCGACACCAGAACCCGCCCCGCCCCAGCTCTACGCGAGACGACCCAAGGGCCCCTCAGGACCGGGATGCCGAGCGACGGCGGGCACGAAGCAGACGAACACCCTTCACCGCGTAGACGGCAGCAAGGAGCACGATGCCCGCGAGAGTGAGCCCGAACCACGCACCCGCCACCAGCAGGCCCAGCGACAGGCCGCCGAGAATCAGCAGCCCGCCGACAGCCTCCAGCAGGTCGAAACGCGCCTGGGAACGAACCACGGGGTCCGGCCCGCTCATCCGCCGGAAGAGCAGGACAATGCCGAGAGCCTGAAAGACGGCCAGGCCAAGCGCGATCCAGACGTACCAGCCAGATATCTCCACGGCGCGCACTGTATCGACCCGACAGGCCGCCGTCCTCCTTCCCACCCCGCATTCCGGGAGAACGCACGTGCCCACCGCTACGCGGATCCCGCCCGCGCCCGGGCCAACCGGGGAAACGAGGACCCGACGGACGCACTCACCAAACGCCTGGCCCGCGACGCACTCCGGGACGACGAAGTCCGCAAGCAGGCCCCCTCCACGGCCTCGCCCCCATCGTGATCGACGGAACCGTCCCCGCACCCGCCCCAGCCGACCGCCTCGCCGTCCGCTTCGAACTCGGACCGGTTCAGCGAACCTCTCTCAACTGAAGCCCTACGGCGCAGGGTTCGACTGCGGCAGATATCCCCGCGAGGAATTCGAGTAGCTGCACGTCCTGGCGGTCCTTGGCGGAAACGCCGGGAATCAGCAGAAAACCCGCCCCCGGGATTCCGGAAGCGGGTTTTCGGTCGAGCGCTGGGCCGGCCTTGCACCTGCATCTCCCCACAGGAAGTGGGGCGTCTTTCCTTGGACCACCAACGCACCGCTTGCGAGGCTGCGTTCGCCCGCTTGCGTGTAATGATCATATCCCATCCGCCGGTCACCTCAGACCCGCCACCTCCCGTGACGCGAGTGTGCGCACGGCCGGGACAAGCCGAGGTGCCGGACGGTGCGACCGCGGACAGGCACCGGCCGGACGAACCCCCACTCCGGCCACCCCTGCCGGAACGCACACCCACAGCCGCGCCTGCCAGGCAGACCTGACGGTCCGGGCGAGTGAAGGACGGGTAAGTACGGTCCATGGCATCGAAGTTCCGCACGAAGGACGGCAGCGAAGTCCGCGTCGGAGACAAGGTGTGGGCCAAGGTCTGGCTGGAGCGCGACAACAATCCCTGGCTCGTCACCCGTCACCCGCACGACAAGATCCACCTCGTCCTCAAGGAGATCGGCGGCACCGAGGAACGCGTCCACCACCCCGACGGACCTCGCCCTCTACTACTACGCCAACCGGCAGCCCTCCAGCGGCGGATGAGGCGTGCCCCCTGGGAGGGGTGCCGCAGGCCTCATGTCCGTAACGGACCGGAACCAGGCGCGGGGGCATCGGGCCACCGGACGAGCACGATCCCCGCCCCGCGCGGCGCCGGGCCGTGGCGCCAGGGAGGAACTCGTCTCCGCGGACGAACAAGCACGCCCGGGACCGGCCTCAGCGACCCCGGCTCGAGCTCCAGACCGTGCCGCGCGCCTCGTACTCCAGCATCTGCTCCAGGTTCACCGCCGGGTCCGCGCCGAGTTCGCGGCGGACCAGCCAGAGCGCGAGCTCGAGACCGGAGGTGATGCCGGCGGCGGTGACGAGATCGCCATCGTCGACCACACGGGCGTTCTTCACCAGGCCACCCTGCTGCTCCAGGTCCGCCTTGACCTTGTGATGGGTCGTACAGGGGCGGCCCTTCGTGAGCCCGGCGGCCGAAAGGAGCACCACGCCGGAGCACAGAGCCGCGACGGTCAGGCCCGGCCGCGGCGCGGCCGCCAGAGCACGGGGCAGGATGCCGCGGTCGATCTCGGCCCACACCCCCGGGCTGTCGCGACGGGTGTAGCCACCGCCCGGGACGACGAGCAGGTCCGCTTCTTCAGGAGCCCAGGGACGGATGCCGCGGACGGCCATGCCGTACGCGCCGGTGACGCCGCGCGCCCCGGTGGCGGAGACGTACCGGACCTCCACCGGGCGCGGGGTGAAGAACCCGGCAGCCGAGAACACCTCGTACGGGGCCGTGAAGTCGAGCTCCTCGACACCGTCGAACATCGCGATGTGGACCCGGAAGGAACGGCCCGCCTCCCGGCCGGACCCGGACCCGGACTCGGATGCGAACGCCGGAGAGGCCGCGGTGGCGGCCAGGGCTCCCGTGGCACCGAGGACGGTGCCGGCACGGAGTATCTGCCTGCGGTTCATGGGGGCTCCTGTTCCTGGAACGTCAGGTGACGACAGGACAGGAGTCGGACGGCGACGGCCCCGAGTTCCCGCCGACACGCGGAAACCTGACGCCCCGTATGTCTCCACGACCCGCCAGACCGAGAGAACGGCCGCGACTGCCGCACCCGCCCTCACGCCTCCGCGCACCGGTGCGAGGATGAGCGCGCCATGGCACCAGGCCGATGTACGCGAGGAGCCCGGGCCGCGATGTTCGCGGCCGTCTGCGTGCTGCTCGCGGCCACCGGACACGTGCTGATGTCGGGCCGGGACCTGCCCGCGCCGACGCTCGCCCTGGCATACGCGGGGACGTTCGCCGCCGCCTGGGCACTGGCCGGCCGCGAGCGCGGCCTCCTCGGTGTGACGGCGGCGACCGTGGCGGTCCAGAGCGTGCTGCACGAGGTCTTCTCACGGGCTCAGCAGCACGAGGCCATGCCACCGTCCCCGCCCGCGACCGACCCGATGGCGACACCCCACACAGGCACAACCCACATGGCCACCGGGCACATGGGCATGTCCCACGAGGCCATGGGGCACCCACTCCCACCCCCCGAGGCCGCCGCCCACGACATGACCGCCATGTCCTCGTCCCTCGGAATGCTCTCCGCGCACCTCCTCGCCGCCCTCCTGAGCGGCCTGTGGATGGCGCACGGCGAACGCGCCGCCTTCCGCCTCGTACGATCCCTGCCCCTGCGGCGCTTCCGCTCACCGCTGTGGCCGCTATGGCACCTGCTCGCCGCCATCGTCCCCGTACCCCCGCCGCGCCCTCAGGCCCGGCCCGCTCACGCCGGTGACGAACGCACGCCCCGGCAGCTCCTCCTCGCCCACTCCGTCATCTCCCGGGGCCCTCCACCGGCCTTCGCTGTCTCCTGACAGCCGGCTCCCCGAGCGCGAACAGCACACGAACCCCGCCGCTGCCGCTCGGGCATCGGCCATGCCGCCGCCACGGCAGGCCGCGACCCCTTTCACCGGCGCACCCGCGCACCCGCGCGCGCCGCCGGATTCCCTGCCTCACAAGGACTTGTGGCGATGACACCTGCCCATGACACCCCCAAACGGCGCCCGACGAACCCCCCGACGTACATGCCGGACACCGACACCGACACCGACACGGCGACCACCCGGCTCGCCCTGGCCGCACGGGACGGAGACCCGGACAAGGCCGACCTGTTCGTCCGGGCCCTGCACCGCGACGTACGGCGCTACGTCACCTACCTGAGCGCCGACCACCAGGCAGCCGACGACCTCACCCAGGAAGTCTTCCTCCGCGCGATCGGCGCGCTGCCCCGCTTCCAAGCACGGTCCTCCGCCCGCACCTGGCTGCTGTCCATCGCCCGCCGGACCGTGGCCGACAGCCTGCGCCACGCGGCCACCCGCCCCAGACTCTCCAACCGCGACGACTGGCAGACACAGGCGGAACACACCCAGCCCCTGGGCCTGCCCGGAATCGACGACGGCGTGGCCCTCGCCGCACTGATCGCCTCGATCCCGGCCGAACGGCGCGACGCCTTCGTCCTGACCCAACTCCTGGGCCTGCCCTACGCCGAGGCGGCCAAAGCCATCGGCTGCCCGGTCGGCACAGTCCGCTCACGCGTCGCCCGCGCCCGGACATCCCTGATCCGCCTGCTGCGGAGCGACGAAGAACCCGACCCGGCGGCAATCCGGCCGCCGACGGGAACGGCACACACGCCGAGACGGTTCACCAGGACCCTCGCCCTCGCCTGACCTCCCCGCCCAACCCCCTGAGGGGTGGAATCCCGGACGCCCGGGATTCCACCCCTCCACCGGAACCGCACCGCCCCCGGCCCGGGCACACGAGAGGATCACACCCCTGCACCCCCTCAACCCCGGCCAGGTGGTCGACCACCCTGCAAAACCCACGGCTCCGCTGCCACAAGGCGGCCCGGCGACGACCGGTCAGACCGTCGCGGTACCGACCACCTTGGTCGGGCTGATACGGACGACGACACGAACAACCTCCGCCGGGAGGTCCAGGTACTCCTGACCGGCGCCGGGACCCTCGTACTGCTCGGCGAGACCCACCGCCAAAGACCGGCCGACGTCCTCCCTGATGGTCGCGAGGCCGCGTATCTCGACGTACCGCAGCGGGTCGGCCGGATCGTAGACGGTCAGGCTGGCACGCGGCTCGCGGCGCAGGTTGCGCTCCTTACGGCGGCCGGCAGCGGTGGAGACGAGCAGGTCGTCTCCGTCACGGCCGACCCAGACCACGGACGTCTGCGGGCTTCCGTCGGGATTGACGGTGGCGAGGACGGCGGGAACCGGCCTGTCCAGCAGTGCCCGGACGGATTCGCTCAGCATGGGTGTCATTCGGGCGAAGCTATCGGCAGCCCCGACCGCCTCGCACCCGGATATCGCCCGAACCCCCACCGGCGAGCCCTGGGGGAGGGGAGGAGGCCGCTGGGACCGCGGCGCTCGAACCGCTCACGCGTCGCGGTGAACACCGGCAGCCCGTACTCAGCGACGGTACGCGGCCGTCGCGAGCTCGACGAAGGACCGGACCAACGGATTGGCGTCACCCTCGTTCCACACCGCCACCACCCGGCTCGGCGGCATGTCCGTCAGCGGCACCACGGCCGGCTCCGCGGGCACGTCGTGTCCGAGCGGGGCCAAGCCGACCGACCGTGCCGTTCCACAACACGGCCTGCAGGCACTCCTGAACACCGCGCACCATGGGGCCCTCGCGCGGTCTGCCACCGTTCCAGTACGACTGCCAGAGAGGGTCGGTGCCCTGCGGGAACCGGAACCAGCGCCGATCGCCCAGCTCGGCCGGCCGCACCCGGCCACGACAGGCCAGCGGATCGTCGGCCCGCACGACCACACCGACCGGATCGCTCCGCAGCGTACGCACCGTCAGGGCGGACTCGTCGAACGGCGCACGGGTCAGAGCGACATCGACCAGTCCGGCGCGCAGCCCACACGTGGGGTCGGTCAGATCCGTGCCGCGGATACGGATGCCGACGCCGGGATGGCGCCGGCGGCAGGCGGCGGCCAGCCGGGACACCCCCGGGTCCGTGCCGTCCCCCAGAATGCCGACGGTGAGGGTCGCGACACCGGCCGCCGCGCTCACCCGTACCCGGAGACGGTCGGCATGCTCCAGCAGGGCCCGCGCCTCGTCGAGCAGCACCCTGCCCACCGGCGTCAGCGCGACCCCGCGGGCGAGCGGGCGAACAACAGGGCCCCGACCTCGGCCTCCCTCCGTGGTGGGACCCGGCGACGGCGAGACGATCGTCCTGGGCACCACCCGCATACGGATCCTGGAGGACGGCAGCCACACCGGGCACCGCCTCGCGATCGCCGAGTCCGTCCTCGCCCCGCACACCCAGGGACCGCCGCAGCACCGCCACGCCCGACACGACGAGGGCTTCTACGTCCTGTCCGGCACCGTGCGCTTCACCGTCGGGGCGAGGAGTACGACGCCACCCCGGGCACGCTCGTGGTGGCCCCGCCCGGCACCCCGCACACCTTCGCCAACCCGACCGACCAACCCGCCGTCATCCTCAGCACCTTCACCCCCGACCTGTACGTGCAGTACTTCCGAGACCTCCAGGAATCACTCACCGCCGACCACCCACTGACGCCACAGGCCACCATCGACACGATGAACCGCTACGCAACCGAGCCCGCCTCACGGCGTCCCTGACAAGACAGCGGAACCAGACCCCACCGACAGAGTCAGAAACCCCCGCAGCCCAGCCCGACCCCCTGACCCGGCACCGCCTCGACCGCGCCCTGCGACCGGACGGCGAGGGCCAGGAGCTGTGGATCACCGCCCAGACCCGGTCATCGCCGGGGGAGCGACGCCTCGGCGATCTAGGCCATCGGCATGCCACGCGCGGACAACAGTGCCATCTGGGCCCGCCGCCAGGTCACCACCGGCCCGGGGCCCCTGCGGACGATCCGCAGCAGACGCCGCCCTTCGCCGTCATCGATCGCACGGACCTGCACTCGTATCGCCACCCGGACAAGGTGACCGTTGCAGTCGCTGTGACTGAGCGTTTGATCTGGTGGGATCAAGGCCCGATCAGACGAGTCGGTCCAGGCATGACGCTCAGGTATTCGCTGGAACAGGAAGCGCCTCGGCCCTGCATGACGAGGGCCGAGGCGCTGGTACACACTGCTGTCAACGACCTCTGTGAATCGAAAGAAGGCGTTGACGGAAACCGACTACGACCAGTTGAACCGGACGGCTTCCATGGGGCGCGCTTCACCGGTGGTGCCGAGGCGTGCGTAGTAATTCCAGCCGGTGTGGTAGGTGGAGGTCCGGTAGTGCGGAACGTCGCCCTTGTCCCGGAGATGGGCGGTCGAGAACACATAGCCGCCCGAGCCGCCGGGTCGCTCGACGTACTCGATCGCCTCGATCGGAACGTTCATGCCCTCGGTGCCGATCTGTACCGTCTTCCCCGGCTTGGCGCACTGCTCTGTAGAGTCCCAGCCGTAGCGTGACCGGTGTGCGCGCAGGCAGATCTCCCCGTAGTTCGTCGTGACGCGCAGGGCTTCCAGGTTCTTGCCCTCGCCTCGCGTGCCTGCCCAGGCTCCATTGCACACCCAAGGCAGCCAACCCCGGTCCTGGACATGGGCCTGGTAGCAGATCTCTTGGCCGGTGCCGGCCTCGGCCGGACCACCAAGGGTGAGTGTGGCGGCGGTGGCCAGCACAACAGTGGTGCCCACCCGCATTGCTCGC
This sequence comes from Streptomyces laurentii, assembly GCA_002355495.1. Taxonomy (GTDB): domain Bacteria; phylum Actinomycetota; class Actinomycetes; order Streptomycetales; family Streptomycetaceae; genus Streptomyces; species Streptomyces laurentii. Next base: position 324 of record AP017424.1, on the reverse strand, counting down.
TTCAGCATCGGTTCGTTCCCCCCGAAGATACCTTGATCACGGAACGAGAGATGCTAGCTCGTCTCCGCCAACTCGACCAATCCGTAACGCCGTCAGCGAGTGGAGAGACCCCGGCAGAGCGCCGGGACTGGGGGGAGCGACTAGAGATGGGCGCTGAGGCAGGGCGTGGCGGGATCCGGGCGTTGTGCGGGTGGCCGGGGCCGGCGAGATCATGGCGCGCAACGGGGTCTTGGAGGATTCCTCGGAGAGAATTCGGCGAGTGGATATTCGAGACGGCAGGACAAGCCTGCTGGTCAACCAGATTGACCCGGCCTGACCTTGACC